>CAVTPP010000001.1:0-298716 GCA_963736615.1 uncultured Chloroflexia bacterium
AGGTAGGAGAATGATATGGAAATTGCCCCTGGGATTCATCGCATTAAGTTACATTCGGCACCAAGCGCATGATCTATGCACACCTCTTGATTGGCAACAAGGCAGCGATGCTGGTTGATACGGGCTGCGCCCATAATCCTGCGCAGGATATCTTGCCCTATATGAATTCCATCGGATTTGACCCTGCCGACCTAAATTACATGCTCATTTCCCACTCGGATATTGATCATCAAGGGGGCAATATGCCCATGAAAAAGGCTGCGCCGCAGGCTGTGCTCTTGTGCCATGAGCTGGACCGGCCGTGGGTTGAAGATACAGAAGCGTTGATAAACGGCCGTTATGCTCAATTTGAAGCAGATCATGACATTGGGTATGGAGATGAAGGTAAGCAAGGAATTCGCGAGGGTTGTCTGAGTCACCCGTTGGATATAACGTTGTCTGGTGGGGAGCACATCCGTCTTGGTGATGAATGGGTTGTAGAAGCGATCCATACGCCGGGGCATACCTGGGGGCATCTGGCCGTATACGATCCACGCAGCCAGACGATGATTTCTGGCGAAGCAGCCATGTGGACCAGTATCCTCGATGACGATTCGCAGCCGGCTATGCCGCCAACTTACTGCTATGTTGACACATATATCGCTACCCAAGATCGGTTGGCCAGCATGGATATTGAGCTGTTATCCCCGGCCCATTGGCCCGTGCAGCGGGGATCAGAAGTGGCAGAATTTATATCTGAAAGCAAAAATTATTGTCTGCACGTGCAGAGCCGCTTGATGGCTTTGGCCTCTACAATGAACACATTTACCTTGCGAGAAGCGATTGAAATATTGGGACCTCAGCTAGGAACCTGGCCGGCCAGACCAACCAGGATTTCAGCTACGGAATGTTGGGCAATCTTGACAACTTGACAAAACGAGGCCGCCTTGAAAGAGAGAGAAATGAAGCAGGTTTAGTGATGTGGAGAGTTGCGTAATGAATAATCCTGAATTGGTCGCTATTCTATTCCTGAGCTTGGTTCACGAATTGGACTTCAATTAGGAGAAATCGTTTTCGATATCTCCGCCGGCCTGCCGTCCATTTCCGCCTGGCTGCAGGCCAGCGTGGGACGTGTACCCGCAGCTATTGAGGAACTAAGAAGCATGGCTGGTTCAGCAGATCGTTCCTATCCGACATCCTTATTTGAAAACTATCCCTCTGCGAAAAAGCCCTGTTGGCTGCCGCCAGTAGATCAACAAGAGGTATGGGCCGCGGGCGTTACCTACGAGCGCAGCCGCTCCGCCCGCCAGGAAGAGGCAGTTGACGGTGGGGACATTTATGCCCGGGTTTATAGGCTGAGCGTCCCGAGCTGTTTTTTAAGGCCATCGGACCCCGTGTGATTGGCCCTTTGGGCGAGGTAGGTATTCGGTTGGACGCTGCCTGGAATGTGCCTGAACCGGAACTAGGATTGGTGATCAATCCCGCACTGGAAATTGTGGGCGTTACTTGCGGCAACGATATGAGCAGCCGCGATATTGAAGGGGAGAATCCGCTCTATCTGCCGCAAGCCAAGGTTTATGATGCTTCTTGCAGCCTGGGGCCGGGTCTTCTCCTTGGTAAGATTGAAAATCAGTGGCCTGATGTTGGTATTAATCTGTTGATTGAACGAAACGGCCGTGAACTATTCAGCGGAAAGACCCATACAAACCACATTCACCGTAAGCCGGCTGAACTGGTGGATTATCTTGGGCGCTGCTTAACATTTCCCGATGGCGCGATCTTGCTCACGGGAGCGGGTATTGTTCCACCCGACGACTTCACCCTGCAAGCGGGCGATAGGATCACCGTTGCCATCGACCAGGTTGGCGTGCTTGAAAACAACGTGAAGGTTGTTTGATTTTTCTTACAGAGAAGACGGGTATTCTCGTACCCGAGGACTGGATAATGAAAATAAGCGCAGTAGAGACTACAATGGCCGGAATATCCTCGTTTGCTTGTGGTACGGGTACATACCGATCAAGGGTTCATTGGTTTAGGCGAGACGGTCGATAAAGTACACGGCTCCAAAGGAGCGCTGCATGGCACCATTGCTCCCTTGGTGTTAGGCCAAGACCCGTTGGATATTGAGGGTCTCTGGCGCTTTGTGATGACAACATCATGTATCATGGCTTTGCCGGCCTGAAACCAGAGCCCTTTCCGCCCTTGAAGTGGCTTTGTGGGATATCATGGGCAAGAAATATGGCGCGCCCTTTATCATCTTCTGGGCGGTAAAACCCGCGAGCGCATCCCAACATACAACACCTGTATCGGATTTGGCCTCATTCGAGATTATGACTGGTGGCATGAAGATGCCGGAGCGTTGGCCCAAGATTGTTGGGTGATGGCATAAGGGCGATGAAGATCTGGCCTTTCGACCGCTTTAGTGAAGGAAGCTTCGGCCAGTACATCACGACAGCCCAGGTTGAGGAAGGATTAAAACCTGTGCGCCAGATTCGCGAGGCGGTCGGCAATAAGATGGAGATTGGTATCGAATGCCATTTTCGTTGGAACCGCGTCAGTATGGAGCGCATCGCCAGAGCTTTGTAACCCTTCGATATCCTCTTTCTTGAGGATGTCCTGCCAGCCGTGTATGCAGACGAAATCAAGTTGTTGCAGCAGAAGACGACGATCCCCATCGTTGGTTCGGAGCTCTTAATGACCCGCTGGCAGATGAAGGATTGGATTGACAAACATGTGGCGCCCATTCTGATGACTGATCCGGTGTGGAATGGTGGTATTGCAGAAACGCGAAAAATGGCTAATATGGCCGAGGCTGCCGGTCTGCCGCTCGTATTACACACTGTGGCTGGCCCCATCTGCCATGCGGCCTGCATGCACCTCGGCGCTCATATTCCCAACCTCTACTTCGTGGAATCAGTACGCGCTTTTTATAAAACCTATTTCCCGATTTTGAGCGATTTTTCTCCCGTCGTTGATGATGGTCATTTGGCGATTCCTGATGGGCCTGGTTTAGGGATCAATCTTTCACCGAATGCACTGTCAAGCGATAACTTAATAAACAAGTATCCAAAGGTCCCGGGTTAGCCGCAGGGCGCCGGGCCATGGGCGATGATTGGGCCGTGGAAGAGATTCGTTGATTGTTGATAAAAAGGTCTGAACCTTAATTCATTAATGGATGGTAATTATGTCTCGATTTCTTGCTTTAACCTGTGAAGCGCTGGCGCGTAGTATTTATCAGATCTCATCTGAAACGGACCATATCGTGTCGGTCCGTCTCTTTGGCCAGGGGCTGCACAACCGGCCCAAAAATCTACGACAGATCCTGCAGGAGGAGATTGATGCTGTTCCCGCGGACCAATTTGATGCCATATTGCTGGTTTATGGTATGTGTGGGACATCCACCGTTGGTTTGACCGCCAATGATACGCCGCTGGTCATGCCCCGGGCACATGACTGCATCACGCTTTACTCGGATAAGGGAGCGCTATCAGGAGGAGTTTGAGCGCCATCCAGGAACTTATTGGTATAGTGTGGACTATATGGAGCGGGCGGAGCAAGGGGCCAGTGTTGCTCTTGGGGCTGCCGGTATTGAGGAGACGGAAGCTGAGTATGAAAAGTACGTCAAGAAATTTGGCAAAGAAACAGCCGATTATTTGATAGAAGAAATGCGTAAATGGACCCAACACTACACGCGCGCCGCCTTCATCGATACTGGTTTGGGCGACACGGGCCGTACGAGCAATTGGCCAAGGATAAGGCCGAGCGGGATGGTTGGGTTTATGAGCGCATTGCCGGCAACCGGCGCCTGCTGGAGATTCTGATCAATGGCGATTGGCCACCTGATGAATTCCTGATCGTTCCTCCCGGACACAAAATTCAGCAAGACGTAGGCGAAAACCTGATCAGAATTGCTGCGGTAAATCATCAATCTGACACAGCGGGAAAGCAAACGAACCATACTGCTCCGCAGGCACCAGAACTCGCTGCCCCAATTTGCTGCTCATCTGTTAATTGTCAGCTGTTGTCTGCTGTCTGTTGTATGTTTTCTGCTCTCGCCCCTCCTCCATTTCTCTGCTAGAGTAGAGTCATGGTGTGAAAAAAAGTTCATACCAGGACTCTAAAAATATTTATTGGATTTCACAAGGATTTACCCATGACAACACAAGTTCACAACTTCAATGCCGGACCATCTGTCCTCCCCAAACCTGTTCTAAAGCAAGCGCAGGCTGAACTGCTTGATTACCATGGCTTAGGGATGTCTATTATGGAGATGAGCCATCGCTCAGCTCCTTTCGATGAATTGATGAATGATGTGCAGTCTAATTTGCGCCAGCTGCTGGCCATCCCCAGTAACTACAAGATGCTCTTTTTACAAGGGGGCGCCAGCCTGCAGTTCAGCATGGTGCCCATGAATTTGCTGCCTGCTGGTGGTTCGGCCGACTATATCATCAATGGCACCTGGGGACAGAAAGCGATCAAAGAAGCACTGAAGTTTGGCACTGCTCGTGTTGCCGCCTCTACGGCTGATACCAACTTTGACCGCCTGCCGACTGCCCAATCCATGGACTTTGATCCTCAGGCCAGCTACGTGCACTTCACTTCCAACGAAACCATTCACGGCATTCAATATGCCACTGAGCCGGAAACCCCATCCGGCGTACCTGTTATTTGTGATATGTCTTCCGACATTCTCAGCCGCCCCCTGGACATTTCCAAATACGGTCTCATCTACGCCGGCGCCCAGAAGAATGCCGGCCCATCCGGCGTGACCTTGATCATCATTCGTGAAGACCTTCTGGATCGAGTGCCCAACAATCTGGGGACCATGCTCGATTATCGCCTGCAGGCGGCTAAAAACTCACTCTTCAATACTCCGCCCAGCTTTTCTATCTATCTACTGGGGCTCGTCCTCCGTTGGCTCATTGACCTGGGCGGACTCCCGGCAGTTGCTGAGCGGAATGCCCATAAAGCACAGCTGCTGTACCAGGCCATCGACAACAGCGGTGGCTTCTACCGCGGCCACGCACTCGCGGCTGATCGCTCCTTGATGAACGTCACCTTTACCTGGAAACGGCCGAGTTGGAAGCCGCATTTGCCGCCGCCGCCCTGGAGCAGGGCATGGTTGGTCTTAAGGGGCATCGTTCCGTCGGCGGCCTGCGCGCCTCCATCTACAATGCCTGTCCCGTGCAATCAATTACAGCCCTGGTCAGCTTCATGGCTGACTTCCAAACCCAGCATGGGTAGGTGGCTGTTAACTGATCACCGCTTAGAACAGTGGTGAGCAGCGACTACTTTCTTTTTTTCGCTGTCATCACCCTCGCCTGTTTTACACAGGCTGTAGCCGGCTTCGGCTTACCCATGATCGCTATGCCCGTTTTGGCGGCCTTGTTCGGCATCCGAACGGCCGTGCCGCTCATGGCGATCATCATCTTGCAGCTGCAGATCCTGATGATCTTCCGCTATCGCATGGCTCTGAATTTGCATTCCGTATGGCGAATATCGGCTGCAGCAGTTTTGGGCATCCCTTTTGGCGTTCTCTTCCTCTCGCGCATCCCCGAGAGCGTCATGATCACCATCTTGGGCATCATCCTCATCCTCTATGCGCTCTATTCCGTCATTAAGTTTCCTGTCCCCGCTCTGAGGAGCAGGGGATGGGCCTATGTCTTTGGTTTTCTAAGCGGCATTGGGGGAGGAGCCTACAATATAGCAGCCCCGCCGATGATCATCTATGCTGATACTCAGCGCTGGGAACCGCGGCTCTTTAAGGCCAATCTACAAGGTGTTTTTCTGATCATCACGCTTGCCGCCATCCTAACTCATTTTCTGAGCGACAATATGATCCCAGAAGTGCTCAGCAAAAGCTTGTTGGCGCTGCCTTTTGTGCTGCTGGGGGCCTTGGTCGGGTTCTACCTGGACCGTTTCATCAATCCCGTCACCTTCCGCAAGATCGTCCTGGGGCTGTTGCTAATCTTAGGCATCAACCTCATCCTGAGCGCCCTCCTGTAGATATCTACAGCAGCTCAAGGTTCATTACGTGGTGGACCAATGCTATACTGTTAGCAGGAGCGTAAAGACCTTGTCATGACTCGCAAACTAAATGTTGTCGCCATGAAGATCACTCTGCTTCCTACGGGTTGTTCCCATTCACCAGAAGCGGTCATCGAAAGAAGAATTCAGCGTATTGAAAATGGCCTTTTTGCAGATTACGGCGGTCTTTTTGGAACGCAATAGCTTGGCCGAGTGTAGGGACCATCATCATGTTCCCGATGTCAGCATTGCCGAGATAAATAATAAGGA
Source organism: uncultured Chloroflexia bacterium (assembly GCA_963736615.1). Lineage (GTDB taxonomy): Bacteria > Chloroflexota > Anaerolineae > Promineifilales > Promineifilaceae > JAACFF01. The sequence continues at coordinate 6,277 of CAVTPP010000001.1, forward strand.
GATCGAGGCCGCCAATGGGGAAACAAATGAGCAGAGATAAGATCCTGGGCATCGTTCTTTCCACTATTTCTTTGGCGATCGCGGTTTTGGCCAGCATATATTTTGTGTTTGTTGGTGGCAGCGTGCCCTTAACTGCATTCGCCTGGCCTGCGCTGGGCTTTATTCTGGGCATGGCGATCGTCTTCTTCAGTTTTGTGCAAGCCGGCATGCGGCTTGATGATGAGATAGAGCAGTTTCCGCAACTTATAGAAGATGACATCGGCCATCTACGAAGCGGCACTATTACCTCGACCCATATCATGACAGCAGGGACGCTTCTTGCTGCGATTATTCAAGCCGGCATACTTCTGTGGTTTGGGAAAATCTATGCTTCCTGGGGACCCTTCAATGTTCTGTTTGTTGCACTCCTGGTTGTTGCACTGACATTGGTCTGGTCGATCCGGTCGGACTGGTTCCAGAACCGTAAGCAGCGTTTGTCAGCGCGCATCTTTTGGATCCCCGCCGCGGGCTGGCTGATCTGCATCCTCCTGGGCAGCCTCTATGCAGAGCCTCGTGAATACGGCGGTCGCTCGCAGTTGGAAAGGTCGCAAGCTGCCGCTTTAGACGGAAATCCGAATTCAAGAGGATCTGGGAATTCATACGTTTTCCTTAGAACGGCCGATATGGCCGGAGAGGCAATTGCCGACTTCGACTGTGACGATGAAGCGTGCCTGGTGGTGCTGTTGCTTGTTGTCGTTGTTGTGAGCATCTTGGCCACGGCTACGATCCCGCACTTTTGGGTGGTGGCAACCATGCTGCTGCTTACATTTATGGGGGTGATCGCCTTAAGAGAGCTTCTCTATACAGATGATTATTGATCAAACTTATTCTTATTTTCCGCAACCTTGCCAAAACCCTGGTGTTTAGCTTTCCAGGGACGGTTGGATCATGTCCCGTTATCAGCTATGCTGACTTTATCAACAAATGGTTCAGATCAACCTGGTAGGAACGACCGTTTATTTCCTCCACGACAAACACAAGCTCACATTTTGACCTCCCACTTAGGCCGCTGCCACGAATTCCCGGCTAGATGTTAAAGGCGAAAAATCTATGAAAAATCTTGAACAAATCAAGCTCATCCAGGGCGGCATGGGAGTTTATGTGTCCAATTGGCGGCTGGCTAGGACAGTGGCCATGGAGCGGCCTGGCGTGACTGTGGGAACCGTGTCGGGTACGGCTCTTGACGTCGTCTATGTGCGGCTGCTGCAGCTCGGGGATCCGGGCGGCCATGCCCGGCGCGCTCTAAAGGCATTTGATCACAAGTTTTCTGTTGGTATCGGCCATTCCGTCTGCGACCAATACTATATTGAGGGTGGAAAGGCGCCCACGGCCCGTTTTCGCAGTGCTCCAATGCACATTGTAACGGCGCAAGACAGCCGCAAGACCTTCCCTGTGCCTGCCGAAAAGAGTACGACTGTGCCGCTGAAGCTTGATGACAATATCGTTGAACTGCTGATCGCCACCGGCTTTGCTGAGGTCTGGTTGGCCAAAGAAGGACATTCGGGCCAGATTTTTATCAATTTTCTGAACAAGATCGAACTGCCATTGATCTATGTTCTCTATGGCGCCATGCTGGCCGGAGTCGATGGGATTATCGTCGGTGCGGGTAATCCAGAGGGCCTGCCCGCCCTAAGCAAGCGATTAGCAGACCATGCTCCAGTTGAACACGAGATCTCGATGCTCTATCGTGCATCGGGCGAAGAATTTTCCTTACGCTTTGATCCGCAGGATATTGCCGGCGGACGGTTGGCCGCGCAGCCGTTGGACAGACCTCCCTTTCTGGCCATCGTCTCTTTGGAACGCTTGGTAAAAATATTGGCTGAAAGCGACAGTGCGCCGCCGGATGGCTTCATCATCGAGCACCATACGGCGGGTGGGCACAATGCCAACCCACTTGGACCCTTGGCCAAAGACGATTTAGGCCAACCCATTTACAGCAGCCGGGACGAAGCTGATCTGGCTGCGATCCGGGAAGTCGGTATACCATTTTGGTTGGCGGGTGGTTATGGCAGTGGGCCAAAACTGCAAGAGGCATTGGCTGCCGGCGCGAAAGGCATCCAGGTTGGCACTATTTTTGCCCTGGCAGAAGAGTCGGGCATGAAGCCTGAATACCGTTCGGCCATCTTGGCTGCGCTTAAAAATGGCGTCGATGACGCCGATCTTGTGCGTACAACTACCTTCTCACCGACTGGCTTCTCTTTCAAAGTGGCCCAGATTGAGGATACGCTCTCCGAAGAAGAGGTCTACAGTGACCGTAAGCGCGTCTGTGACATCGGCATCTTGCAGCAGCGCGGCTTTACCAAGCCTGATGAGCAAGGATTGCGCACGCTCTTTCAACGCTGTCCCGCCGGGCCTGTCGATCCCTTCATCCAGAAACGTGGACTGGAGCGCAACACGACTGAACGGCGCTGCCTCTGCAATGGGCTCCTCTCCTGTGTTGGGCTGGGCCAGGTCAAAGAGATCCAGGGTGAGCTCGTCGAAGAGCCGGCGATCGTTACCCTTGGCAACCACCTCGAAGGCGTGCGCCGCCTCTCCCGCCAGGGCCAGGCCCGCTATCATGTTCAAGACATTGTGACGGATATTCTAGGCTAGAGAGGTTAGATTGCCGCAATAAGGTTATTCCTCTTCATCTGTGTTTCGCTTTTCTTCTTGAAGGAGGATCGCTTGGTTCAGTGTCTCAATGAATTCATCTAAAGGAACGCGGTGTATGCGTGCTGCCGTTTCAACCGAAAGCGCCTTAGTTATTAACCGTCGCAAGGAATAGCGACCCACGCGCTTTATCCCGAAGACTTCCATAACATCGGCGATATCCCCGTACTCCTGCAATATGGCAGATACCTTGGTGTCTTTTGTGATTTCCATTATTTGATTTCTTCCTTCGCTAAACACCATCATATCTTTCTGATAGTAGATTTGTTTTCCTGTTGGCCAAAAATGCCGGCTTTGGCCACTTAATGAGTCGGTAAAAGGATTTTCCTTAGTTTTTAAATAGGGCAATTGTTTCATCGCGGCCAAGTATTGATTGCCATTATAGATTTTGAGGCGGGATTCTAACAAGTGGTGTAGATTAGGGAAGGCGAATTAATAATTGGAGCCAGGTTCCAGCTTGGATGAGGTTTTTGCAGGGTACGGGTTGATCAGAAGTGATATGATTGCAGATGGTGTGTTTACCTCCTGCGTGACACTCATTTCGAGTAAGCCGGTCTATCCTTTCCAATAAAAGGGCCCCTTCCCCCAATGACAACTAGACTTACGCAACCGAACCTCAAAACCTGTGTTACGAAACAGGTCAATTGCCAGGGCATAATACACAGACACAGCTAAAACGAGACAGGTTGCGAATTTACTCGTCGTTGGGCTTGCCCCTGTTATCGCTTGACATCACCAACTGATCCCAACCGGTACCCAAATTTAAATCCCGCTGCGGGAAAGGTATCGTAATGTCATTGTCAGCAAATACCTTCCAAAGCATATAATACAGGTCACTTCTAATCTTCATGGAAAACTCCGGCTCAATAGTACTTACTAGTAAACTGAAGTCGATGCTAGATTCACCAAAAGCAATTAAAATAGGATTTGGTGCCGGATTGGCCAGGACCTGTGGATGTTTCAAGCTGGTTTCTATGGCCAATTTTCTGACAATTTCCGGGTCACTGTCATAACTAACCCCCAAAGGAACTATGACCTGCACCAGCCGATCACTTTTTGTAAAATTCTTTACCTGCTGCGTCGTAAAATTGGCATTGGGAATAATCAATTCCTCATTGGTTCTTGTGCGGACGGTTGTTGCTCGTAGGCTGATCTTTTCCACCTGGGTAATTCGGCCATCCAATTCAATCACATCTCCTGGTCGCAGTGATTGCTCAAACAATAAAGACAGACCACTGACAAAATTCGAGACGATATCTTGTAAGCCGATACCGATGCCCACAGACAAGCCACCGGCAATAATTGCCAATGACGTGAAATCCAGGCCGATTAACCCCAGAGAAATAATTACCCCTAATGTCAGCAAAGCATAGCGGGTCAGTGTACTTACCGACTGGACTAACCCTTGCTGAATACCATATCGGCCTGGTAAATTTCGCACCATAATTATTTCTATGATCCAGGCCAAAACATAGAAAAAATACAAAACTACCAAAGCAGCTAAAAAGGGACCAAAAACAATTGAAATTGTCCCCACCTGCAAAACCGCCTGATACAAGGTAACCGAACCGGGCAAAGCTCCCACAGACTGCCAGACAACCAGGAGCAGAAATACCGGTGTTACAATACGATTCCGGTAAAGACTCACCTCTGATCCGAAGGTTGCTTCCAGGAAAGTCAGCAATGCGCGATAAATGAGCCAGGTCCAGATCAGGTTGGTAAGATCTCTCAACAAGCCGTTGGGGATTCCCAGCTGTACCAACAGCAAGATAGCAATGTTTAACAATACCAGAGCGGCAAGAGGAGCCAAGAGTTGGTACAAAGCCCGCAGCCAACGAGACTGCAAGGCAATATTCTCAATATTTGAAAAACGATCAACTGCATCTCGCTGCGATCGCCAACGACGAATTCCTTTCGGCAGCAGCCAGGAAAAAACGACAATCAGGACGAAGATAACGATTTGCAATTGCACAAACGGCCGTACCATCATTGCCAACAAGACATCAAATTGCAGACGCAATATTTCAACTAATGACTCGGCTAGAATTTGAGTCATTTTCATTCATTTTCACCTCCACACCCGGCAGGCAATACAACTTCGATCGCGTCATTTGGTAGCCCGGCAGCCACCTCCTCCCCAAAGCTACAAACTGCCTCAGCGGGGGATAATAAACCGGAAAGCGCACTGGCATAGGCCCGATTTCCGGCCGTGACAAGGAGATCTTTTGGAATCTCATTGGGGATAACCACTGACGTTCTGGCCTGTTGGGCAAAGCCATTTACAAATGGATAAATACGTTGATCAACTCGCACTGTTGGGTTGGCCGGCACACGATTTAAATCGCGCATAAAGTGGATGCTTTGTTGTTGGTTGACCAGAAATAATGCCAAAGCATTAGCGATTTGTTTTTGTTTGGTGGAGGTGAACGGGTAAAACATAATCGTTTCTGCCGGTAGTATGGGACCCGATGGACCATACTCACCGCCCGGCAAAGTGGACAACACCGAAGTCAAATGGATTTTCATCATCCATCTTCGCCGTAATTGACTGCTTGCACTTCCCGGCGCAGCCACATAATAGGCAATTTGCTCACTGGCAAAGAGATCCAATAATGATTGGTCGTCAACATTCAATAGAAACCCGGGGCACTTTGGGCTTCATTAAGCCATCCCAGCCATTCTTCAAAACCGCTTCCTTCAATGACGAGCTGCCCTTCTTCGTTAAACAAACCTTCACCATATGTTTGAATGCCCCAATACGCCTCCTCAAACCGCGGTACAAATGCAACTTGCTGTCCATCAGCTGCTTCTTGCAGCAACGCGTCCAACGTATCAGGGGGGGGTGTTACTAGTTTCTTATTGTAGTAAAGAGCACGGGGGGCCAGAGATAGCGGTACACCATAAAGTCTGCCCTTCATATTGCGTTAAGAGCTGGTTTCGTCGATTAAAAAGGGAATCCGGGAAATCGTCAGTTTCCAACGGCCGTATCAATCCTCTTTCCGCCAGATCTTTAATCCATTCATTCTTGCCAAGAAAAAGAGCCGGTCCTAAACCATCCTGCCCGGCCGCAATCAATTCTTCCAAAAACTGATTTTCCGGCAGGCTTAGCGTGATAATTTGTACACCAGGATGAATTTCTTCAAATCTCGCTAGATCGGCTTCCAATTCAGCCGCTTCTGCAGGTGACCAAGTATGCCAGAGCGTAACGCGACCTTGCAGCTCATCCTGATATTGATTTCCTTGACAGCCGGCAAAAATCAGCAGCGAAATCAACATCCACAGCCAAAGCCGACGATATCGTAATGCATAGAAGCCACTTGAAGGCATCAACCTTTCTCCTAGTATTCCCCTGGTGGAATTCATTAATGATTGCAAGAGAATTTTTTCCGAAATTAGGGCTTTATTAGTTCAATATCTCCCCAAAAAAGCGAACCACTTGGCGTCTGATCAAAAAGCAAGGCGATCTCTTTAATGTGGCTCAGATCTATCCCTGAGAAGTCGCCTAATAAGAGACGAATAGTGGTCATCGGTACACGACCTGTGAACAACCCGTCTTCGAACGAAACATCCTCTTCCACAATTCCTGGTGGGAAGACCAGACCGGGTTCTTTCGGAAGCGTCTGGACTGCTGCCGCAGCGCCGGACATATCGGTAAGTTGGACTGAAAATCTTTGGAAACTACCGCCATGATTGAAAGGGGAAATCGGGTCTACGGCCGCCCGCATGCTGATAGTCGTGTAAGGGCTTAAATCCCTAGCCTCCGCCGGCAGTTCAAACCGCAGCGTGGCTCCTGGTTCTTCCCAGGAGCCGACAATCATAGCTGGGTTGCCGGGGATGGTCAAATTGACCCGCTTGCATGGTTCACTGCCCGGTTTCATCGTGGGCGTAAAGTAACCTTCCTCACAGAAGAAAGTGGTCAGGCCCTCGGCTTTGACAGCGCCGCCAACTAGATTGGTTGTCATCTCATCTGCGCTGGCCGGAACCAACAGCGGTTGGCGATTGGCCGCTTCAGCCAGGGTCATCACGCGGGCCGGTTGTCCAAACAAGGAATCCTGCGCCCGCGTCGTCGGATTCATGCCTAGTTGAGCTATCGCCTCTTCTATTGCCTGCGGATCGTCGCTGAAAATTGTGGTCAGGAAAGCGAGGCTTATACCGATCAGGAATTGGCGCTGATTGGCCGGCGTTAACAGTTCCGCGCAGTCAGGCCGGTTACTGAATCCTATCATATCAGGGCCTAAAATCTGGTTAAAGGCGTTATGGTTGGCCTGCTCCAGCCAGACCGATGAGGCCCATGGCTCCTGGCTGGGATCCAGCCGCGCCCCTTCATAGAAAAGCTGCCCTTCCTGGTTCATCACGTCCCCATCGCAAGCCGGAAGAATCACGACCTGGGGCACGCGGGAAGCGGCTGGCAGAGTGAAGATCGGTGCCGGGGCCAGCAGAAGCAGCCCTTCGACTGGCCCGTAGCCAAACGTTTCGGTGGCATCCGGCATGGCCAGACCCTGGCTGTTGGTCAACCAGCTGGCTCGCCTCACCACCCCGAGAATGGCCAAAGAAAACCATGCGGCTCACGTCAGCACGGCCGTCCAGGTCTACGCCAAAATCATTCGAGCCGCCGTCCGCCGCCTCAGCCATTGCGCCAAGATGCAGTTTAACCAGTTGAGATAGCCGTTCGCCGGGCGTGCCCTCGCCAAAACCGAAAGTGTTTTCGGCATTAAAGTTGGGCGCAATCGCCACATACCCTTCGGCTGCCAGCGCTTCAACCAGATAGGCAAACCCCTGGTAATTAGGCTGCTCCACCTCCGGATCGCACGGCCAGCGATCCACGCCGCCTTCCTGTTCCGGGCAGCCGGGATGGGTGCCATGAAAGATGACGACGACCGGATAGGGACCATCGCCGCCCGAGGGGGCAGCGAGGACGCCGTTCAGGCGAACCGGCATGTCGTGGAAGCGACTGTCTTCTGGGAAGCGAGATTGCACGATGGTTGTCTCACCCAGATTATATTTAACAGCGGATGGCAAATCACCAACCATCATTTCTGTTTTAGACTCCGTGTTTGGCGCCGCTGTGGGCGGGGTGGTTGACTCTATCAGAGGGGGAACAGTTGGCTCGACCGCTCCCGGCACAGACGACGCACAAGCAACCAGAATGAGTAGTATAAAGGGTAGCAGTAAGGATTTTTTCATACGTTAGCTCGGGGGTGATCGGGCACGGATGTTTAGTATCCGCCGATAAAGATTGCCATCAACACGAGGCTCAAGCACACAGATACCAGGATCAGCCCCGTCTTCCAGGGATTGGTATCGGTATGTTTTCCCCAACTGTAACCTGTGCCGAAGATAACGATAACCGATATGACATTGGAGATTCGGATAGCTAGGGCGGTGTTTTCAGGCAGCAGTAGCAGCGGCATCAGTGATGGCAGCACGACTGAGACGGATACCAGCACCGATGTCAAGGCGCCAACCACATCTTCGCGCTGCAAGCCTACTTCTTGGGGTTCCGCTTGGCGCAAATGAGCGAGAATATCGTGATAAAGATCATACCGCTGATCGTCATTAGTTATCGGCTCCAGAATAAAATCGAACTCATCGGCAATGGCGTCAACAGCCGTTTCTTCTTTTTCGGCCGTTTGCAAATGTTGGAGCAGACGATGTCGTTCTTCCCGCTGAAAAACTGCGGTCAGGGCATACATCACACCGTCAATGGCTCCCCAAATCGCAATGGCACCCAAAATGGCAAAGAACAACTCCGTGCCATACCCGCTTGAGAAAGAGGAATCAATGACGCCTCTGTAGATCAGGATGCCATAGGATAGCGTAAAAAGCAGCGCAAAAAGAATACTGAAGAAAGTAGCGGAGAGCGCGTCAATGGGGTCAAGGTAATCGCCCAAGAGTTTAACCAGTAAACTTTCTTGAGGGAGTGTACTGCGTCTACGACGTTGTGAAGGTCTGCTTATGGACATGGTGTCTTAAAGACATGGTATGCAATTGGGGTTGATGGTTGGGGGTGCAACCCCAACCATCAACCCCAACTCAACCTTTACGGTATTCTGTTAGCTACCACCGCCAGCTGGTTATCAGTCATGCGGATTTCCAGAGTGTTGCCATCGATGCGGAAAGTGGACGCTGCGGTTATCGCGTTAATAAATTCACTTTCCTGTTCCATAATGCCTTCCGGTTCCTCACAGAGTTTTTGTGTCCCGCCGGGCTGGCTGATGGTGATATTGCTGCCATTGACTTGGTAGGATGTTGTGTAGGTATTGCAGCCGCTGCTGCCGCTCAAACCACCGTTCGCCCCGAAATCCATCGTCAGGCGCGTGTCGAGCAGCGGCGTGACGAGAGCGGCACGGCCGTTATTATAATTCACTACTTCCCAGCGGGTATTGGGTAAGGGATCGGTTACAGGGGCAGTGGTCGCAGTTGGTGTCGGACCGGCTACGTTGACAGTAACCTGGCGGAAGATGATCGATCCGTCCCGCTGTTGTACGCGCATTTCATAGGTTGTCGTCGTGGTCGGGCATACCCGTTCACTGCCCTGACCGGTGCGTGGGAAACTTTCAAATCGCTCTCCCTGAGGATAGACCCAAACCGCCTGTATGTTTTGCACCGACCATCTGAGCGTGGTGCATTCACCCTGGTTAATATTGGTGCGGTCGGCGCCAAAGGAGATTTCCGGTGCAGGCGTTGCGGTGGGCAGCGGCACAGGTGAGGGGGTGGGAGCGGCTGTGGGTACAATGATCACCGGCGGCGCTACCTCGATAACAGGGACGTTTTCAGCATTAGTGGCAATCACGAAGTCGGCAGATACCCAGCCGATGCCGTCCGGCGCAGACGGCACGGCGGCTGCCCACCAACGGTTATCGGCGCTGCGGCCGACAATTTCGCCTTCATCGCCATCCTGCGCAAACCCGATTACCGGGAAGTTAGAGCCGGGGCCGGAACGGATGTTCAGCCCTTGCGGTGAATTGACTCGACCAGTGGGCACAGCCGGTTCAGGTTCTGGCAAATCTACCAGGACTTTACGTACCATGATAACCGCCAGAGCGTCTTCTGCGGTGCGCATTTGCAGCATATTACCCTCGATGCTGTAGGTTGCGGCGGTTTGCAAAGCGGCCAGGTATTCGCTTTCCTGCTCCATGATGCCTGCTGGTTGGTCACAGAAGCGCATGGTTGAACCCGGCATGCCAATACTTATAGAGCCGCTGCCGGCCGTGAAGCTGGTAAAGTATTGATTACAGCCAGCATTGCCGGTTAAGTCGCCTTCCACCCAAAATAAGCGGAAATTTCAGTGCCTTCTATGAGACCCACCACAGCCTCACGGCCGTTATTATAATTAACCACTTCCCACGCCGTATCGGTCAGATCGGTCGAGTTGACCACGAACGTCGCCAAAACCTCATCCCCATTTTGCAAAACCAGGTCATTTTCTGTCATGACAAAATTGGTCGTGTCTGCCAGGGCGGTCGTGAAAACTGTCGCCTGCGCCATCACCGGTTCCTCACAGGCCATCATGGTAGAGGCGCCTGGCTGACCGAAGGTCAGGTTACTGCCGTCTTGAGTATAGGTGGTGTTCAACTGGTTACAGCCATCTGAACCGGATACTGTCCCGTCCGTACCAAATTGAAGGAACATCGTCGTGCCTGAAATAGGCAGTTCGCCATTCAGGCTGCTTAGCAGCCAATTTGTACCGCGCGAGATCAGCGCTGGCTTCTGGTTCGGTGGCCTCCACTGTACCTTCCACAAAGGTTGCCAGGACTTCATCTCCATTGCGCAAGCTCAACTGGCTGCCGGATGCCGTGAAATTGTCGGTTGCCGAAAGCGCTGCCGTAAAAGCAGTGGCCTGATTCATGACCGGTTCCTCACAAGCCATCATGGATGAAATGCCGGCGGACTGGTCGATGGTCAAGCTGCTGCCTTCCTGGGTATAAGTGGTGTTGTAACGATTACAGCCATCGGTCCCAAAGACACTGCCGTCGGTGCCAAACTGAAGGGTAACGGCTGTTTCCGCCAAAGGCAGCTCACCATTTAAGGAACTCAAAATCCAGTTCGTGCCAGCCAGATCAATAGTGGCTTCTGGTTCGGCCTGCTGCTGGCAGGCGGCCAGTAGAAACAAGGCAACAGCTAACAAAATTATTCTTATCGTTGTTTTCATGTTAAATCTTCTCCTATTAAATTAGAATGTTTGGTAAATGTGTCAATCTTAAATATCGTCTAGCGCCTGCGGCTTCACCGTCTCCAACCAGGTGTGGGCTGTAGCCAGCGCCTCATTCATGGCCACACCCATTTGTGCCTGCTCCATGAACACATTTTCTTCACCGATGAACGCCAGGGTGCCCGTTTTCTCCAACTGATACCGCAGGCGTGGATTGACGCCGGTCAGCATGAGACGGCCGCCGTTTGCCTGCAAAGTGGTGGCATAGCGGCGCAGCACACCGATAAAAGTGCTGCCCACCTCTGGCTGCCCACGCAGAATGAGGATGACAACCGCCTCTTTGGCGTCATCGGCATTGGGCAGATTTTGTTCAAATGTGGCCGCCGCTGCGAAGAATAAGCTGCCGTAGGCATAGAGCAGCGTCACCTCATGATCGGCCAGCTTGATGGGCGCGGGCTGCTCAATGGGAAAGCCACCCTCGACCGGCACAAATTCCACCAGGCGCAGCTGGTTAGAGGAGCGGAAGACATGCATCATAATCGAAATGGCGACGCCGATCAGGATGGCATATTGCAGCGGCAGCGCCAATGTCGCCACCAGCGTCAAAATCATGGCCGTCTGCGCCACCCGCCCGGTCTGCCAGACCATCGAGATTTGCTGCGGCTGTAGGTTCTGAAAACCGACGACAATCAGCAGCCCGGCCAACGCGCTCATGGGGATCAACTTAACAGCCCCGGCAAACAGCAGCACAATCAGGATGACAAACAACCCGGCACAGGATATTGGCCCAGCGAGATCTAGCGCCGGCATTGACCGTAACGGCCGTTCCCGACATCGAGCCGCCGCCCGGAATACCGCTGAAGAAACTGGTAGCAATATTGGCAATCCCCTGACCCCGTGAAATCTCTTAGACACATCCGGGAACTTGCCGTCCGGGTTGGGGTAACTTTGGCTGACCCCCGCGCCCTGCACCAGACCGATGATGCTAATTGCCAGAGCCGGCATAATCAGCGCCGGAATCATGAGCAGGTCAGGCAGAGCGGGTCGCGGCAGCGAGCGGGGAATGGTGGTAATGTCGCCAACCGTCACGAACACTGTCTCACCGAGCAACGGCCGTGATCCCCACGCCCAACAGCGTCACCACGACCAGCGCCAGAACCATCGAGAACTTGCGAGCAGGGGTAAAGCCCAAGCCAACAATCAGCACGATAGTCAGTACCCCCAAGATAAACGTCACCGGCTCGAATTGGTTCAGGTTGAGTATCGTATCTGCCAGCTTGAGGAATTCACTGTTAAAAGAGCTGGTATAGCCGGTTACATCAGGGATAGCGCCCAGGATGATCAGCAGGGCGATGCCGGTAATGAAACCAGTCATCACAGACTGGGAGACAAACCGGACCAGGCTGCCCAGCCTGAGCACCCGCGGCCAACAATTGAAACACGCCAATCAGGAGCGCCAGCGTAATCAATGCCGTTGTCTTCTGATCGCCGCTGTAATTTACCAACGCATCGCCCGCCGCCACCGATAACGCCCCGGTGGTCGACACGTTCATAAAGACCGAACCGGTGAAAAGCGCCCCCACCGGCGTGGCGATCATCAAGGTATACAGCCCGGCAACCGGGTTCACCGTTGCCAACACCGCGTTGCCCATCGCCTGCGGCACATTGACCACCGCAAAGGTCAGCCCGGCGATGGCGTCGGCCACAAAATGGTTGCGATCCATGGGCAGGTCCAGGTTCGTCGAAAGTTTACTCATTCCTTATCCACCTCCTGCGGTTACCGGCGACTGCCCGCGATGGCTCTGGAGGAGTACATAGACGCTCACGAGCAGTACCCAGGCCGGAAATAGCAGGGTGACCCATAAATTGAGGCTAATGATCAGCAGCAAGGCACACGCAATCAAATAAGTGAGGCCAACCAACCAGCGGGGCATGATCTGTGTATGCCACCACATAGTTCCCAAGGAGAACATGAGAACGCCTGCCATACGCAGCGCATACACATTGCTGATTTGCAGCATCAACGCCCGCGCAAAAATAACAACATCCTGGCTAATTGTATAATTACCATCAACGCCCACACTCGCCACCAACGCCCCGGCAATTGCCATAGCCACGAACACCATCCCTATAAATAGTAAGCTGCTGCCGAAGAACACCGTGGAAAAGAAGCGATCTTCCAACTCCCCGAACCGGTCACGAATGACGCCAATGAACCACAGGAAAGCTATCCCGGCGAAAGGCATGAGTACCAGGGCAATCGAAAGGTAATCCCTGGTTTGCGAGAGCCACTCGGTCTCACTGGTCAAATCACTGGGGATGGAGAGCCGGAGTAATACCAGACTGGCAGCAAAGAGCAGGGCAAAAATAATCCCGGCTACTGCTGCGGCTCTGGGTGTAGTCAGCCGCGGGTTTCGTTCATGAGCTGGTATGTCTGTCATCTTGGAACTCTTTTTACTACCCTAATCCTGCACCTGCTGAATACCGTTTACCCGACTGCCTATCACTTTGGCAGTCGTCAGTAATCCACCCAGCATCAACACAGCGCCTACCATGACCATAACAAGCACATTGGGGTCACTGAAATTGGCGCTCGCCACCAACAACGCCGCCGACAAATTGCGCTGAGCTGTTGCCAGCCCCAGAACCGTGCGCAGGTCACGATTCGCGCCTGCCAGGAGCCAGCCGATCAGGAAAGCGCCCACTATCAGCAGCGCTGCGGCCAGCATAGCGCCATTGCCAATGGCATCCAGCAAAATGTTGGCATTTACAATCACCAAAGCCACGAAACCCACGATGAGACCCAGGTTGGAAAGCTTGGAGAAAACAGGCTGCCCCCGCTGTGCCACATCCGGGAAACGAGCCACCGTAAACAAGCCCACCGCCAGAGGAGTCAACATAAACAGAACCAGGGGCAGGGCAACTTCAAGGGGATTAACGGCCACGCCAGGCAGCAGCAGGGGCAGTACCAGCGGCAGATAAACAATCGTCACGACCATCAGCAGGATCATCGCGCCCACGCTTAAAGCGATTGCTCCCTTTGCCAACTCAACCAATTTAGGCAAAAAGGGCGCACCGGCGGCCGTTGCCAATAAGATGATCCCAATATCGAACCCCGGCTCCAGCGGAATGAGGCGCTATAGCAGGAACGCCAGTCCCGGCACAAGGAAGAAAGTTCGCGATGAGCAGCGCACCCAAAACGCGCGGATTGCGCAGGGGATCGACAATCTGCCTGACGGTAAGGCTCAGGCCAAGTCGCCAGCATGCTTGCCACGACAAAGATCAGGATGCTGAGCGTTTCCAACTAGCTCAATAATTTGATAAAAGGTATCCATAACGCTGCCATAGGCGAGATTGGTCCAATCTTAAAGATTGGACCAATCTAAAACTGACTTACTAAGGCGTGACGATGTTGAACCAGAACTCAAAGGTATCCATCAGTGACAAGAACTCGACCAGTTTCTCTGGGTTGCCGCTGATTTGCGCTTCTCCAGAGGCCAGCTTGTCGGCCAGCTTTGCCTCGCCCAAGATCACCTCATCCAACGCTGTCCGGCTGAGGGTCAGGGTGGCATCTGCCTCAGCGTCCTGCTTTCCTTTGGCGTAGTTGAGGACGCCATTCTCGACAACCAGCAGGTATTGTTCGTCAATGTCGGTGAAAATCGGCATTTAAGACGATCTTCTTGCCTGCTGCCTTCGGGCCAATCAGGCGTACTGCCAGCAGGTCGAAGAACATATCCAGCGGCGTCGCTTTGATCACGTCTGAGCCGAGCTGAGGCGTGTCAAGATCAATCACACCATCACGCAGCTCTTTGGCCGCGCTGAGGTAGAAGTTGCGCCAGGGGCCAGACTCCGCCTGGTAACCAAGCTGCTCCAGGGCATCGGCTTGCAGGTCAAGAGCCGCCGTATTGTCCGGGTCGGCGAAGACGAGGTGGTTGACCACCTGGGCTACCCAGCGGTATTCGCCTTTGTCAAATGATGCCCGAGCCTGAGCCAGTAAGTTTTCTGCGCCGCCCATGAATTCGACGTATTTTTTACCAGCGGCCTCTGGCGGCAGCGGGTGCAGGGTGGCGGGATTGCCATCGAAGAAGCCCAGGTAACGATTATAAATGGCTTTGACGTTGTGGTTGATGCTGCCGTAGTAGCCTCGGTTGTACCAGGCGTGGAACAGGTCGGCCGGAAGCTCAATGAGTTCGGGGATTTCCAGCATGGTGAAGCCTTGATTGGCGAGGCGTAAGGTTTCATCATGCAGGTATTTGTACATGTCGCGCTGCTTTTTCAGGAATTCCACGCCGGATTCGGCCGTCCAGGTGGGCCAATGGTGAGAGGCAAAGATAACGTCGTAACGGCCGTTAAACACATCAATCGCCTCGTCAATATAGTACGCCCACGCTTTGGCGTCGCGTACCGGCGCCCCGCGCAGCGTGTACAGATTGTGCATATTGTGCGAGCAGTTTTCGGCCATGCACAAAGCGCGATATTTCGGGAAGAGAAAATTCATCTCTGCCGGGGCTTCCGTGCCGGGCGTCATCTGGAACTCAATTTCCAGGCCGTCTATCATCATTTTCTGACCGGTATGGGTAATGTCGTCGGTGGGGGCGATGAGGGTGACGAGGCCGGTGGAAGTCGTCTGTCCCAGCCCGGCGCCAACCTGCCCTTTGGGGTCTTTGGGCAGCAGGTTGCCATACATATAGCTGGCGCGGCGGGTCATCACATTGCCCGCAATGACATTTTCGCTGACAGCATGTTCCATAAAATGTTCTGGGGCGATGACCTTTATCTTGCCGGCCTGCACGTCGGCCTGAGAAATCACCCCTTTGACGCCGCCCCAATGGTCGATATGGCTGTGGGTATAGATGACGGCCACCACTGGTTTGTGGCCCACATGTTGGTAAACCAGTGCCATACCCGCTCGCGCCACATCCGCCGAGATCAGCGGATCGATCACCACATAGCCATTGTCGCTCTCGATGATGCTCATAACGGACAAATCAAAGCCGCGAATCTGGTAAACGCCATCGGTGACTTTGAACAGGCCGTGGTAATTGGCTACCAGCCGCGACTGCCGCCACAGGCTGGGGTTGACGCTGGGCGGCGCGGTTTCTTCAGCGAGGAAGGGATAGGCGTCGAGGTTCCAGACGGCACGGCCGTTTTCACCTTCAATAATAGGGTCGTCCAGGCTGGCGATAAAACCTCGGCTGGCATTTTCAAAATCTTGTACATCCTCCCACAGCAACTCTTCCAGAAGAGCGCGGTTGGCGGTGGTTGTAAATTCTGTTGCTTCTTTTGCGTTTGACATCATTTCTCCTTATGGTTGGTTTTTCTGATTATTCTGCCGGCTGTTCACCGTGTTTCTGCTTCCCCGTGGTCGTTTCCAGGCATTCAACGGCCAGCAGGGGCAATCCTACATCATACAAACTGCTCAACAAACCCAGCAAGGCGGCCTGGTCACACATGGCTCCGGTAATCGTCGTCGTTACGGCTGGACTTTCGTCATTATATTGGATGGTCCACTCTGCGCCCAGGTTTTCCAACCAGGAGTCATCGAACGCACCTTGAAAGCGAATGCGGTAAACAGCCGTTTCATACATCGTCAATTTATGCTGTGCCATCATTACATGGTAAAGCAAATCAGCATCCGTATAAAGATAAAAAGGGAGTATATTGGGAGTATTTAGGCGAGTGGGGGGTAGCGTTTTTGCTTTGGCGGCAGCCTGGCGACGGCCGTTTACGCCCAGCTTTTGGTAAATGTTGCGGTTGTGCTTCTTCACCGTCAGCACAGAGAGGAACGAGCCGTTCGGCAATCTCTTTATCGGACAAACCTTGCGCCAAGAGGGCGAGAATTTCCAATTCTCGCCCGGTCAGCATCTCGGGTTCGGGCAGTTGGTCGGCGCGGAAAACGTCCAGAATACGGCCGATGTAGGCGGGAGCAAACGCCACGCTTTGCCAGTTGCGCCAGCAAATCAGCCATATCAGGCCCCAGTTCCACAAACAGGCGCAGGTAGCCGCCCGGTTCGGCTAGGCGCACAGCCTGTTCGGCGGCGGCCAGGGCTTTTTCTGACTGGTCTTGCGCCTGTGCCAGCAGCGCCCGCAGCGCCCAAATCTGGATGAGCAGCCAGACGCTGGCCGTCTCTTCAGCATACTGCTGGCAAGAGGTTAACAAGTCGTCGGCTTTCTGGTAGGAAACGGCCGTTCCCTGCGCTATCAGTGCTTTGACGTGGGTAATATCGTTGGCCTCCCAGAACCAGAGTGACGCCCGAGCGGGTTTCACCCCGGTTTGCAACCAATGCACAGCTACGCCCACCTCGCCGCGCAGCAGCGCCAGACGAGTGCGAAACGCTTCTAGTTGTGGTGTGAATTGTATCTGGTTTATCTCCAACATGACCTGGGTTAGCGTGTCTAACGTTTGCTGTGCCTGCTTTACATTTCCCTGACTGTGGTAAATCAGAACCAAACCCAGCATCGCATCATGGTAGACCATAAAATTGGCATGATAGCGCCATTTTGCCACGGTTGACCAATGGGCGGCTGCTTCTTCTAAGCGGTTCCACTGGTAATAGGCATGGCCTAAGAAATGGCTCGCCCAGGCAATGCTGAGCGGGTGTTCTTTTGCTAACCCTGCTTGAAGCAAGTGTTTTCCAATTTGCTCCAGACGTTTCAAGTCGCCGACCATGCCGTAAATAGCGCCGGCTGCCAACATTAAGCCGTAGCGGGCGGCGTGATGTTGAAACCGATCCTCATCCAGCCAGACGTTAAGCTTTTCCAGCGCGGCTTCTGTCTGCCCCACGCTTTGCTGCCCAATAAGCACGAACAAAGCGGCCAGACCTCGGGCAAAAGCGCAGTGGGGCGGCAGGCGGTCTAGGGCTGACTGGGCTAAGGTGATGCAGCGGGGAAAATCGTTCTGGAAGAAGGCAATTTCGGCGCGCAAAGTATCTCGTTCACCGCGCAAAATGTCGCGATTGACGCTGCCGCTGGCGGCCATCTCCGTTTCTGAGGCCAGCAATGTTTCTGCTTGCTGCAGCAGCGAGGGCACAGCCTGAAATTTGGCCTGCCAACGCATTATCCATGCTTTGATCTGCAGCAAGGTGGGTCGCTGAAGGACAGCTTCTTCCGGCAGCAGACCCAGCCAGCGTGCTAGCAGATGGAAATTCCCCTGATTCAGGATTTCATGACGCTGTGTTTCGATGAGCGTAACGGCCGTTTCCACATCTCCCGCCGTCAACAAGTGGTGCAGCGCCGCTTCCATAAAGCCATGGGCGGCCAGCCATTCGCCGGCGCGGCGATGCAGCGCGGCAATCTCCTCTGCCCCCCATTCCTGGGCCAGCCGCCGCTGCAATAGCTCCCGAAACAGGTGATGATAGCGGTACCACGTTCCCTGCTCATCCAGCGACATCAGGAAGAGATTGTTGCGTGACAGGCGTGCCAGCAATGATTCACTGTGGCCCGGCTCCTGGCCGACCACAGCTTCACACAAGGAATCGCAAAATTGCTCCAGAACGGCCGTTTTCAACAAAAAATCCATAACCGGGCGAGGCTGACGGGTCAGCACTTCATCCAGCAAAAAGTCCATGATCAGGCGATGATTGCGCTGTTGGAAGGCGCGGGCAAACGCTGCCGGGTCTTGCTGACCACGCAGGGAAAAGCCCGCCAGTTGCAGGCCGATAATCCAGCCTTCGGTCTGCTCTTCCAGCAAAACGGCCGTGGCCTCATCCACTTCAGCGCCGGCTGTTTGGGCCAAAATGGTGCGGACTTCAGCCGATACAAAGCGCAAATCGGCGGCGCGTATCTCCAGCAGGCGCAGCTGCGCCCGGCGGCGTGCCAGCAGGGGCAGCGCCGGGTCTACGCGGGTGATCAACAGCAGCCGCAGCGCAGGCGGCAGATGGCGGACTAGCGCCGCCATCACCTGCTGGATAGCCGGCAGGGTGATCAGATGATAATCATCCAGCGCCAGGAGCAGGGGGTTAGGCAGTTGGGTCAGGTCGTTAATCAGGGTATTGGCGATGGTTTCCAGCGGCGGTGATTGGGGGGCGTTGAGCAGCGCCTGGGTGTTGGCGCACGGCCGTTCTTGAGGAAATGCACGGTGAACGGCCGTTGTCAAGTAGCGCAGAAACACATCCAGGTCATTGTCATTTTCATCCAGAGAGACCCAGGCTGTCGTCAATGCTGGGCGCTGGCGCAGCCAATCGGCCGCCAATGACGTTTTGCCATATCCGGCTGGCGCTGATATGAGGATGAGACCTTGCTCCAAACCGTGATCCAACTGGGTTAAGAGACGCGGGCGGGTCACATATCCTTCGCGCAATCTTGGCGGTCTCAGTTTGGTTTCGATAAGTATACCCATATTTAGCCCCGGTGCTTTCTGAATCAGAAGAATTATAGCTGAAAGGATGCTTTATCTCATCTGCTAGTATTAGGCTGAAGCAGCGCTGCAAGACCTGCCCAACAGTTTCTCGTTCGAGTTTCCTTGCGGGGACACATGTGCAGTATCAAGGTAAGTCATTTATTTGCTGAAAGTGTTTTTCCAGATTCCACGAACCTTAAGCTTGAGCAGGACAGACTCAAGCTCATACTTCCGTTAATAGCGATTCACTTAAGTATGGATCGCCTTCGAAGTAAACCCCATACAATGTCTAATGGCGCTCAGCTCAACTATACCCTCAGGGCCCTTCTCCCATTTCGATATCAACGCCAATCCTAGAATTAGGTTCTCTAAACGCTGCGGCGACTGGCGCGGGGCGTAAGGAGGTATTTCATTGGTTTTGGAATGGAGCGATGGCTTTTAACTATCTGTACTCACCCGCAGTATAAAACGAAAAGCAAGTCTTCCAAATTGGACTATGTCACCATCATGCAGCTCTCGCGGAGCCAGACCTATTCTTTCGTAGTTAAGAAAGAGTCCCTCAGCGCTGCCTTCGTCAAACAGCCAATATGTTTGGTCTTGACGACGAATGCGAGCGTGCAGACGGCTGACGCTTACATCATTTAGGACGATCTGCACGCTGTGTGCATCACTGCCTATGGTAAAGCTTGATCCATCAAGGATAATGACTTCACCAGATTGAGAATTTAGAGGCTCGAGTATGGCCACCTTGGGTGGATCGATGGACGAGCTGACAGGTTCAATCTCCGCTGCGGAAGAAATCGGGCTAGTTGATATTGTTTTCTCTTTAGCCCGCCTTCGCCAATACCAGACAAAAGCAGTAATGGCTAACAATAACAGCACGATTACGCCTGCAATCAGCGTCCACTCGTTTTTCGCAGTAGGCAAGGCTTCGGGGGCAGTTTCTTGGGGGATGGCCGTAGGCACGGCCGTAGGGGGCAAGGGCCGGTCAACTGTTATTTCAACACTTTGTGGGATGGTGCTGTCTTGATAGCCAAGTTCATCTATGGCCTGCACGACCAGTTCGACAGTTCCAGGATCGATACTCCTGATATCCCACGTCAACTCTATCTGGCCTTGAGCATTTTCTTGCCACTCGTTTGTTATTTGCTGCGGACGGTTGTTCGCCAGCAATATCAGTTCGATAAGCTTCCTGGGCAGCCCATCCGGCCAGGTTATGTTCACCTTAACGGGCTGAAACTGTGGTTGGAGTGTGTCCAGCGCAGAATCCGGCCCCGTCCCGACCCGGCGAATTGCATCGTTTGGCAAAATTAACGCGATTTCAGGAGCAGCAAGCGATACATCAAAGGAGGAGCCGGCTGAGGTTGTGCCGAGATTAACGGCTATCTGGTTGCGCCCGCTTTGTCTTTGACGAGAGGTATATGCGACTTGAACAGGGTTCCCTTGCTGCTGCCATATTTGATAAATCGAATCGATAGCGGTAGGCTGCGGCATATGAAGCTGAAAAGCCCGTGTCGGTTCGGTAAGGCGCATCATATTGGCGATCTCGTTTTCGTCTGCACTTGAACCCAGGATTGCGCCGAAAATGGGGATGTTAGAATCATTGGCCTGCGCGATGAGTAGAGGATAGGAGAGCTGTTGATCCAGCCGCCGGCCATCAGAAAAGAGCATAACAGCTTGAAAGCGGGCATCTTCTCCCTGCTGTTGCGCTTGTTCAATAGCCAAGTTTAACATAGCGTTGAGTGGTGTAGGCCCAAGTCGTGCGGGATTATAATTGCTAATAGCGTCTACCACCTGTGCCGGATCGGTCTCGTTTTGGATGAGAAACTGGCCGCTCTGCCCACCATCACCGGGCACAATAATGGATATATGGTCGAGCCCGTCCTGGTTCATGTACTCGTTGGCAAAACGGGTGATGCTGTCGCGAACTTTTTCTTGGCGAGAGAGCCCCGACTCATCGTCAAGCTCTTCAAACCCTGTATTGGCATCAAGCACAAAGATTGCGTCAATGCCCACGGGGACATTGTCAAAGGTAAACTCTGTTACCGGAATGCCATTTTCGCGCAGGGCCAGATTGCTCAAATCAGCAGGGCTGCTGCGTGAATCGGCCGTCATCAATGTAACGCGAACAACAGGGAATGCAGAGATGTCTACATCCACTATCTGTAAACGATCTTCCTCTTGTGCATGCAGTACGGGGGAGAAGCAGGCAAAAAGAAATAGCAGCACAACTATCCCGCACTTACGCAAAAATTGGTACATAATGGCCCGCTCAAGGCCGTTTTTACATTTAACCAGCCCAATTTATAACATTATGTTTACAATCTGTCCGCAGTTTGCTATTATAGCAAGACAAAAAATGAGTCAAAAGGATAAACTTATGAGGGGGAAATTCCTTCCATGGTTGAGAATGTTCGCGGTCGTGATTGCGCTATTGTCCCTGGCAGGGTTTGCGACGACTCTCTTAGGGCAAGAACAAGATCCGGAAGAGGAACCAGAAGAAGTCCAGGTACTGGATCCGCTGCCCAAGCTCTACATCACCGGTAGTGATGTAACCAACCCACCCAATATCATCTTGCATGTTTACGGCCGTGATCTTGAAGGTAAAGCCATTGATTTTGCCAGCGAGCCACTCACGATCAGTCACGATGGCACTACGATTATCCCCGATATAGCCGGGTCAAACCCATCTGGCACTTTTACCGTTTTCTTAATCGATATTCCTACAGGCGTTGAGGCACAACTGCCGGCGATCCAGGATGCTATCAAGCAATTTGCGAGCGCTGGGAGCGGCATGCAGGAGCAGATTGACACTGTTGCGGTCTTCCAAGTTGGGGAAACAGAGGCTAATCAACTGCTTGCTCCGGACAGTTTTTACAATAGTGTACATAATTTCTTTGCTGACGATCTGACACCTGAGACTGGGTCGACAGCGCTTATTGATAGTGTTGTCAGTCATGATTGATCAAATGGAAGGGTTAAACGAGGCTGATTTACCCTCCTCAATCGTGGTCATGTCGGACGGAACCGATGTCGTTAGTACCCAGTTTCAAGCATCGGACATATTAACACGTACAGCAAGCCTTGAACTTCCGATCCATACCATATGGGTAGACAGCACCGATTTAACATTTGCCGGCCAGCAGCAGGGACAGGAATTCTTACAGAGCATTTCCGATGAAACGCACGGCGTTGCTACAACCCTGGATAATAGTGAAGGAATTGCAGAAATATGGAATCATATTGCTGGTTTTCGGGAGCAGGCACGTGTGCGATATGTGATCGATAATCTCACCGGGGGATCGTTTGTTGTAGAAGTGAACTTGAAGAACAACCCAGGAGTAGGTGCTGCAACAGTTGTTGAGATGCCGGACAACCAACCCCAGGTTACCTTAAACTTATCGCCCGGCAGCGATGAATTGTCGCTGCCAAACCTTGAAGAACCTGTTCAACTACGTTTAGGCGCGACGGTATCCTGGTTGGACGATATTGAAAGAGGGCTGAGTTCTGTTACGCTGGTAATAAATGGTCAGGAAGCAATTGAAATACCAGTAGAAGAAATCGCCGATTTTGCCGTTGAAATCAATACGCTTCGCTATGGACCGAACGATATCGAGCTCATTGTCGTCGATGATCAGGATTTGCAGGCGACAACGCCACCGACAACCATTGCAGTTAATGAAGGGGATGAGGAAATTCCTGAGGAACTGCAGCCTAGCCGAGATTTGGGCGGCATTGTTCTTGATATTTTCCTTGTCCTTGTCGTAGTCGGGGTTCTGGTGGGTATCATTTTCTGGTTCCGCCGAAGTAAACGAATGCCTACTCTATTCCCCAAAGGACGTTCAAAGCGGAATCCTGGCGGTGTGAGCTATGCTTCAGGAGACACACCACCAGAGGCGATGGCTGCAATGGAAGAATATGGCCGGTCGTCAATTAATGCCTATCTGGAAGTTCTTGAATCGATAACTGAGATGCCACAGCGAATTGACTTAAGTGGTTCTGTGGTGCGCATCGGCCGTTCGCCTACCCAGGCTGACATCGCTTTTCGAGAGGATCTAACAGTCTCCCGGCAGCATGCCAATTTGATGCTGGAAGGAAGCCATTATCGCATATTTGATGAAGGCAGCACCAGTGGCACATGGGTTAATGGACGCCAGGTTCCAGAGTATGGTGTAGAGTTGGTCAGCGGCGATGAAATTCATTTAGGAGCTGTCCATCTTCTTTTCCGTCAGAGTTAAAAGTTCCTAGAAATCGGATTTCCCAGCATATTGCAGTTTAACTGTGCATATGCAAATCGCTCATTGTGGTTAAGTAGAAATCCGATTTCTCGATTCTATCTTATAAGGAAACTGTTCTGTGGAAGAGAAAATCTTAACCCGCCATCCTGAAAACAAGCAGGGTGTGAACATTAGTAAAAAGAAATATGATGCCATCCGCCAGGCTATTATTGATGTATTAAACGATCAACAGGAAATCAATTTCAAGGAGCTGCCGGGTGCGGTTGATCAGAAGCTGGGCGGGCAATTCGATGGCTCGATTACCTGGTATGTAACCACCGTAAAACTGGATTTGGAGGCGCGTGGATTGATTGAGCGTGTCCCAAAGAGCAATCCCCAGCGTTTGCGTTTGACCGCGTGACCTTATTGGCTCCGGTTGATCTATAAAATTTCACAACTGTTTTGATAAAACTCACCACAATACAATCAGCGGCAATTGAGGCGGGGGAAAGCAGCTTTTTGCTTGGAGCAGTAGGCACCGGCAAGAGCACGGTATTACAACGCCGCTTACTCCGGCTGCTTGAGGAAGGCGAGCCAGCGTATACAATCCTGATTTTGGTTGCCGAACCAGAACATCGCCAACCATACGAGACGGCCGTGATAAACGCCGATCTTGGACCTTTTGCTGACCTAAAGATAACGACCTATAGCCAGATGGCAATGGAAATGGTCACCTTATTCTGGCCATTGATCGCGCGCCGCTCTGGTTTTTCTTCTGCGCACCAACCACCCACCGTGCTCACATATGATCTGGCGCAATTATTAATGTGGCGCGTGGTAACACCGCTGCTAAATGGTGGCGCCTTCGCCGATCTGCGTTTAAGGCCACAGCAAATCGTGAGTCAGGTTCTTGATACCCTCAATCGTGCCGCGCTAAACAGCTTGATCCTTGATCAAGCGATAGAGCGCCAGATAAAAACCTGGGTGGGAGAAGATGCACGCCTCTTAGATTTGAGAGATGCTGAAACGGCCGCACGAGAATTCCGCCAGATCTGCCTAGAGAACAGCTTGATTGATCTTTCCTTGAGTGTGGAGGTCTTTGATACCCAATTAGTTCACGATTCGCAGTTCCATCGTTACTTTAGTGAGCGTTACCGCCATCTGATAGTAGACAATCTGGAAGAACAGACGCCGGCAGGCCAAAATTTTGTGAGCAGTTTGTTGGAACTTACAGAAACAACCGCAATGGCCTATGATGCCGGCAGCGGCTATAAGCGCTTTATGGCCGCTGATCCCAGAGGAGCACAACAATTTCGCAATCGATGCCGCTCTTTATTCCAATTTGAAGACAGCTTTCTCGCGCCTACGGAGATGGTAAGCTTGGCCAATCTCGTCGAGAATCAGTTGCTGCAAACGACCAAACACACAGCCGGTGCGGAAGAAATGATCATCGGTACGGTTGGTGGGCGGTACCGGCGCGAAATGGTAAACAATCTGATTCCATATTTACTGGATCTGGTTGATGGCGGCGTGCCGGCCAACGAGATCGCGGTCATTGCCCCTTATTTAGATGGTGCTTTGCGCTATTCACTGGGCCAAGCTTTGAGTCAGGCGAAGCTGCCATACCGCTTGCTCAGACGCAGAAGCAGTCCGCGTGAAGAGCCACGGATCCGCGCCTGGCTTACCTGGCTTGCGCTTGCCCATCCTGAATGGCAGATAAAACCGGCCCCGTATGATGTAGCTGAAGCTCTGACCCTGAGTATTTTTGGGCTTGATCCTGCCCGTGCCGCCTTGATCACGAAATATTGCTACCAGAAAGAGGAAGCTCGATTTTTGCCGATTGAACAACTGCCGGAGAACATGATCGATCGTGCAGGCGAGGAAATTCTGAACAGGGTAGAGGAATTAAGGCTCTGGTTGATGGCAGCAGAAAGCGATGAGCCGCTGGATTTGTTTTTGCACAAGTTATTTACGGAATTGCTTTCGGAGCAGCGTTTTCAACCTGTACCGGATGTGGCTGGAGCGGCCGTTTGTCAATGGCTGGTAAATACAGCAACTAGGTTACACCAGGCGGCGGCAGCGATGGGTCTACAGACTAACGCCGAGATTGGGGTGATCTTTATTGATGGTATCAACCAGGGCCTCGTCTCGGCCAACCCGCCTGACTTAGGCGAACCTCCCGATCCCAATGGGATAACGATATCTACGATTTATGGCTACCTGTTAGCGGGAGAACCTGTAAGAATACAAGTATGGTTGGAAGCTGCCGCAACTGGGTGGTGGGACATACCCCGGCAGCCCCTAAGTAATGCCTTCGTACTCGCTCAGAGTTACGATCCGCAAACGCCATGGACCATGGCTGAAGGATTCATGGTTCGCAATGAGCTTCTGAGCCGTATTATCCGAGGTCTAACTGGTCGCTGTAGTGATGGCATTTTATTGGCCAACAGTGATCTTGATCGTCGTGGTATTCTGCAAGATGGACCTCTCTGGCGAGCCTTACAACCAGCAATAAAAGCCAAGAGATCAGCTTAAAGATACGGCATAACAAAAATGCCTGGAGCATTGCGCCCCAGGCATTCAAAAGGTTGTCATATAACGAAGCTACGCAGCCTTTTTCTCCTCATCTTCTTTGATCAATTCTCTCTTCAAAACTTTACCCACTGATGTCTTGGGTAGCTCATCACGGAATTCAATGACCCGCGGATATTTATATTTGGCCAAATGATCTTTACTCCAGGTGATTATTTCTTCGGCCGAAGTCGGATCATTCTCTTTCTTCACAACCCAGGCCTTGACCGTTTCTCCACGTTTGGGATCGGTCACCCCGGCGACCGCAACTTCTACAACCGCAGGATGGGTCATTAATACCTCTTCAACCTCACGTGGATAGATATTGTAACCGCCGGCAATGATGAGGTCTTTTTTACGGTCCTCGATGTAGAAGTACCCTTCTTCATCCATGCGTGCGATATCACCTGTGAAGAGCCAGCCGTCACGCAATGTATTTGCTGTTTCCTCCGGCATATTCCAATAGCCCTTCATGATATTAGGCCCTTTGAGTAACAGTTCACCAATACCGCCCACGGGCAGTTCCTTATCACCCTCAACCGCGTCAACGATACGGCATTCTATGTTGGGGATGGGTAAGCCAATGGATCCGGTTATATTTTGGCCCAGAAGTGGATTCGCATGAGATACAACATGAGATTCTGTGAGACCATACCCTTCAACCAATTTTCCGCCGGTGATTTCTTCAAACTGCGTCTTGGTTTCAGACATTAAGGGGGCGGATCCGGACAAACAAGCGCGGATAGATGTCAAATCATACTTGCCGGCTTGGATGTCAGGATGATTGTTGATGGCTACATAGAGTGATGGTACACCAGGGAAGAATGTCGCCTTATTCTTTTCAATACTGCCCATTACGTCTGCCAGGTTTCGTGGATCAGGAATGACAACCATTTTGGCAGCAATTGAAGTCGGTAAAATCATGGATGTGACCATCCCATAAGAATGGAAAAATGGAATAGCCGAGATAAAGACTTCTTTTCCATATTGAAGATCCGGGATCCATTCCTGTAATTGGCGCGCATTGGCTGCCAAATTGCCATGAACGGCGATTGCCCCTTTAGCCACGCCCGTAGTGCCACCTGTATATTGCAGGAGGGCCATATCTTCACTGGTTACTTTTACGTCTGGTTTAGCAGCATTTTTGCCCATATCCAGAAAATCTTTGAACCATGTATCGCCTACCTCCAGCGAAACCTTGTCGCCCGCTTTCTTCTCCCGTAACAAGCCATAAAGGAAACGCTTTAAGGATGGGAGATATGTTTTTATGTGCGTGACAATGATCCGCTTCACAGCAGTTTTTTCTTGCACATTTTTAAGGGGCTGGTAATAGCGGCTCATGACAAACACAGTCTCTGCGCCGCAATCCGAAAGTTGGTGCTGGAGCTCTCGTTCCGAATAGAGCGGGTTTGTGGCAATGACAATTCCACCGGCGCGCAAGATGCCAAAGTAAATCATGACAAATTGAGGTGTATTAGGCATGTAAATGACAGCCCGATCCCCTTTCTTAAAGCCGCTGGCAACTAGTCCGGCAGCTACAGCATCCGCTGCTTCATTCAACTCGCGATAGTTGATCGTTTTCCCTTGAAACATTATAGCCACATTGTTGGGGCTCTTCCGAGCTGACTCTTCAAGGACCCAGGCCAATGGGTGATCCGGAAGTTCAACAGTTGGGCTAACGCCTTCGTCGTAATGCTTAGTCCATGGCTTATCTGCATATGTAAGATTCATCAGGGAGCTTCTCCTTATCATGAGCTCGCAAGCTTTTTTCAAAAGCCAACAAAGTCCTATCTAATCCACATATGTAATAATAACCTATATTCAAGCGACAGGAAAAGCGACAAAGGATACATAATCGACATGACTTTTGTCAGGTATTCGTCGCTGATAGTTTGCGCGTGGATCCTTTGGTTCTCCCTGATATGAGTTCCGAACATTTCGTGAGATAATTCTTTTTGGTTCATGAGTTTACGGATGCTTAAAAACCGGAATAGCATGGCGACTCAAAATTATTCAAACAGGACAAAAATGATGGATGAGCAACAAATGGTAATTGCATTTCAAGGTGAACATGGTGCGTATTCGGAGCAAGCTGTACGCCAACATTTTGGCGCGGAACCAGAGACCTTTCCTTGTCGTACGTTTCTTGAGATATTCTTAGCTTTACAGAATGGACAAGCTACCCATGGCATGCTCCCTGTCGAAAACTCGTTGGCTGGGACTGTGATTCCTGCTTATGATTTGCTTGTTGATTATGATTTGCATGTACAGGCTGAGGTTGTTGTGCGCGTGGAACACTGCCTGATGACTGTTCCGGGCAGAAAACTGCAAGATATCGAAAGGGTAAAGTCTCATTATCAGGCGCTTGGACAATGTGAGCAGACGCTGCGGCGGATGGGGATCGAAGCGGTGACACATTATGATACAGCGGGTGCGGCAAGGGATCTGGTGGCAAATCCAGAACCAAATACGGCCGTAATAGCCAGTGAGTTGGCTGCCCAAACATATAATTTAGATATCTTGGTGCGTAACCTGGAGGATCTGGATTTTAACTACACCCGCTTTTTTGTTCTTGGGCATCAGCCCCCTGCGCAACAAGATCCGAGCAAGACATCAATCATATTCACCACGCGCCATGTACCCGGCGCACTGCATGAAGTATTATCAGAATTGGCCGCGCGCGAAATTAATCTGACCAAAATCGAATCACGACCGCGTAGAAATCGGCCGTGGCACTATCTCTTTTATGTGGACTTTGCCGGACATGAGGATGATCCCGTAGTGCAAGAAGCCCTATTAGGGATATTAAAACAGACCTCTTTCTTAAAAATCCTTGGCTCCTATCCTATTGCACCAGCTTTGGAGGTTTAGAGCCGGATCTATTGCCTTTCTGTTGCAGCCTAAGGGATTACAATTGGCTGTAAGCGCAGCGCATCACGCGACTCTTCTCCTTCGATTTCAATGAGCAGCCGCTGTCCGGTCTCGGAAATATATAGTCCCAACTCAAAGGGAAACTCACCTGCTTGCAGATTTGGCGGCAGGTTGATTTCGTAAGTATCCACCACAACTTCATCAGTTAACCAGCGGCTCGTGGGGTATTGGTTTCCTTGCGGCATCGCATCCATTTGCCAAATACAACAAGTACCATTCTGATCAAGAAGGTGTGTGAAAACTGTATAGTCTGTTCTCGGTTCTTGCAACGCTTTCCAGACTAGATTCAGTTCGATTTTATTGTTTTCTGCTGGGGAAAGATCGTAGCCCAATAAAGCGATTTCGCTGCCGAAATTAGCGTTGACCTTGTGGTCGATAGGGGGAGGGTCAAAACGACGATCGGTGGCTTCCACCGCTAGTGGTCCTAAGTCGATTCTATCTTGCGTTTTGCCTTCCGAATCTAATACACGAAGCCATAACCTATAGACGCCCGCCTGAAATTCAGCCGGTATTTTTAGAGAGTGTTGATCGATGAGAAATTGTGGTGATTCCCAATTTGAGAAAGGGTAGGTGTCGAATACAGGTTGTCCATCAAACAGAATGTTTGATTGCCCTTCTGCATCTTCCAATTCAAAAACGAGACTTAATGGGGGGAGCGACTTGTTTGCCACCCACCATAAGGAAAGACCCCAAGGCGCACCGGCTGGTGTTGTTGAAGCTCCTCGCCCATAACCCATAAGGCGTAAGCCGGGAATGATCTGTTTATCGAGATTAAATGGAGGAGCTGGGAATGATTCCGGTAAACTGCCTGCTTCGATTTCGACATCTTCGATGAAATAAGAATCGCCTGCATATCCGCCATTTTGATCCAGCAAAGAGATTCGGTCACCGGTCGCTGGGTCGAATAGCCCCACACGCACCCGGTAAGTTCCTGGAGGAGCACCCAGGGGAACAGGAACTGCTGCTTGTTGAATGATTGTATCGCCCACCACCCACTGTTCGGAAGGATATGAAAACGTTTCTTGCTGACTCCAACGATGACCCCAGGCATCTTCTAGTTGGAGGAAGGGCATATAGTTAAAGGCGGGTATATTATTTACTCGCCAGAACAGTGTCACAGGCAATTCATTCCCCGCATTGGTAGAGCTCGTGTCATAGTCAAGCAAGGTGATGATATTGCCAAAATTCGTGTCAACACGCTTTTTGACTGGCAGTGATGATAACGCCGGGATCTCGTAAGCCTCAAAAACGGCGTCAGCAGTATTGCGGTTGCCTGTATCTATCCTCTCTCCAAATTTTAGATAATCAATTGCCCAGGTTGGTGCAGGGCTGTTATGTGGAAAGATGATGATTGCCGGTTCTTCAGGAGGAAAGACAAGGGCGCTGCTGCCAGGAAGCCAGCGAATATTTTCGTATTCATCACTTAGGAACGCTATGGTGGGATGGCGGTAATGGGGAGCAGCAACAAATAGTGATTTACCGTCGAGATCAACCTCGTCGAGGAAACTGGCAACGGCCATCAAATCGCCATCAGATTCAAAAAACAAGGTTGGATCACCAGCCCAATCCTCAAAATATGCTTTTTCTGTCGCCACCCCCCCAGATAGTAAGATCAAGAGAGCCCCGAAAAGTACAGCAAAGGTTAAGGGCGGGTAACCAAGACGCCGTTCGACATCTCGAAATAGGAAAACAAAACCTATTGGCGGTAGATAGAAGATAAATGGGATTAGACCAATGGCGCGTAAGTTGCTGGGGATAATTTCATTAGTTGCCAGCGCGGTAGGCAGGATCATTACCAAAGGTGTAAAGATCAGTAAGCTGATGGCGGCTCGCTGCCAATCGTATGGAAACTTTCGCCAGCGGAGCAGGATCACAACCCAGCCCACGACAAGTAAACCCCCGATTACCCAATTAAATAACGGTCGCCCAGGCAGATTAAAGCGCCAAAAGGGATCGCCCCGTAAAAACAACATGCCCCAAGATTTCAGAAGGCTGTCCCATAATGATAAACCAGTTGAACTTGTCCCAGGCGCTACCTGCCCAATGCGCACCCAAAAGGCTTCAGGATGGCTGATGAAATAGCCGAGGAGAGGCAACAAGGTAATGAACGCGGCCGCGATGAAGAGAGCAATCTGTCGCCAACGGAGATGAAATGTTGTGCGATTGAAGAGTAAAGGCACCAGGCCGAACAGGAGTAATAAAGGAAATAGCCTGGCAGCAAGGTAAGTATAGGCAGTCAAGCCCAATAATACACCGGCAGCAACAAGCCATCGATTGTCCTCACGCCGCAGGCCTCGAAACAGGGCTGCAACGGTGAGCGCCTGAAGAAGCGGCTCCGTTATTGCCCGGAACCCCAACCGGCTGAATAGCACATGCCAAAAACTAACGGCCAAAAAGGCCGCTGCCAGAATAGCCAGACGACGGTCTGCCAACATTTCCCGACCCAACCAGTAGGTTGCAGCCACGGTTACCAGTCCCACAAAAGCGGCCGTCAGGCGCAGCGAAAAAATAGAGGCACCAAGCAAGCGCATCATGCCGCCGGCCAAATAAAAGAAAAACACTTCCTTTCCCGTATAGCTGGAAATAAAAATGGGACGATTGCCCTGCAAACCTATTTCTGCAGACAGTATCCCATTAGCAGCTTCGTCATAATGTAGACCTGGCGGCGCTTCAGGAAGATTGGGCAGACGCAGTGCAGCCGCAACCAGCAAGCAAAGCACCATGAATGCGAGTGCATGGTTGCGCGTTAGACGATTCATAATAAGAATTGTAACGTCGCTTCAACAGTGAGTCGAAAGAGACTTGAGGAATTAACCAGAAAATCAATTCGACGCGATTTTTTCAAGAAAGAGGGTTTTCGGGTCGTGAAACTTCATGTATTGTGAATAATTTCACTAGCGTATAAATCGCGTAGGCTTGACGTAGTGCCCACGTACAGTGCTATACGCCGACTTTGCATAGAATACTAATCGAAGGGTAAAAATCTCTTCTTCTTCTCCTCCTTTTAACGAGAGTCAGGTTTCGGCGTTCCTGACTCTCACTAAAAATAACCGGGCTGGTCAATCTGACCAGCCCGTTTCAGTTTCTGGCCCCGTGAACGTAATATGTTCATGGGGTCTTGCGTTTCTGGTGGACCTTGGGAGATAATCTGGCTCATGATATTTCACATAACGACCCAAGATCTATGGGAGGAGGCCGTATTTACTGGGCACTATCATGATCACGCGCTTGATGTCGACGGCTTTATCCATTGTTCTTTGTCGCAGCAATTGATAGGGTCGGCCAATAAGTATTTTCATGGACAGGCGGGGCTGGTCATTTTATGCATTGCAGCGGAAAACGTCACTGCACCAATCATTTACGAAGATAGTTATGACTCTGGTCAAGAATTCCCACACATATATGGTGTGCTCAATCTCGATGCCGTTAAGCAGGTAATTCCTTTTCCGGTAAATAATGATGGTTCATTTGGTTTGCCTGAGGGACTTTACGACCAAAATGCGGCTTGAGATTGGGAATATAAGCCCATAACAAAGAGTAGATATTTTCTTGGCATTTTTTTCTCCTAATGGAATGACATGAAGCGACAATACCCTATCCTTGAACACGATCCCGATCGCCCAGCAATTTTGGAACCGCAGCAGCTAATAGACCCAATTGATATTGCTGAGCACTGCGTACTTTGTTTCTTTCAAGATGTTATCGCGGGGCTCGATTCAGCGGGTGAACTGCAGCAGGTTTTTGAATTGGGATCTGAAATTGGCAAAAACCCCGTTTATGAAATGACTATCGGTGGGCAGCGTTTAGCGGTGGCGCACGCCGGCGTAGGGGCACCATTGTCGGCTGCGTTTATGGAAGAGCTGATCGCCTTGGGCTGCCGGAAGTTTGTCGCCTGTGGTGGCTGTGGCGTATTGGACAGCCAGGTAGGATTAGGACAGGCTGTTATCCCTGTTTCCGCTGTGCGGGATGAAGGGACGTCTTACCATTATTTGCCCCCAGCGCGTGAAGTTGCAGCTTCACCGGCAGCGGTGACTGCGATCCAGTTAACCCTGGACCGCCACAGGGTTGATTACATTCTAGGTAAGACATGGACCACGGATGGCGTATACCGCGAAACGCCGGAAAAAGTGGCCTTGCGACGCGCTGAAGGATGCTTGACGGTGGAAATGGAAACGGCCGCTTTTTGTGCCGTAGCCCAATTCCGTGGCGCCACCTTTGGCCAGATACTATATGGCGGCGACGATCTCACAGGTGAGGTATGGGACCAGCGTGACTGGCATAAGCTCAGTTCAACGCGTGAGAAACTGTTTTGGCTTGCCGCTGAGTCCTGTTTAGAAATTTGAGGTAAATAAGTTGCGTACAGTGCGCCCCGTTCAAGAAGAAGAGCTGGATTCTTTTGTAATTATTTCGGCCAATGCCTATCCTGGTATTGAAGCCTTTACTCAGGTAGACCGTAATCGTTTTCGGGATCGATTGCTGAAAGTCATTGAAAACCCCAAAATTCATTTATACGCCTTGTTTGAAGAAGGGGAGATGCGGGGCGCCATGCGCCTATATGATTTCACAATGAAGTTTCTCTCCACGAAAACAGTCGTGGGTGGCGTTGGTGGGGTTGCAGTAGATTTGCTGCATAAGAAAGAGAAAATTGCCGCGGATATGCTGCGCGCCTACCTGCAGCATTATCGGCAGAAAGGGGCCTGCCTGGCAGCCCTGTACCCTTTTCGCCCCGATTTTTACAAACGCATGGGCTTTGGTTATGGAACAAAAATGAACTCGTATCGTTTCCGTCCAGATAGCCTGCCAAAGGGACCGTCAAAGCGGCACGTTGGCCCGATCACAAGTCATGACAAGGATGCATTACGTGCTTGTTATGATCGTTTCCTGGATCGCAGCAATGGGCTGATGGAACGATTTGACGATACATGGGATACATTATTAACCGAACCAACGCTGCACATTATGGGGGTCAAACGTTCCGATCACCTAAGCGGCTACTTGATATTTAAATTCACTAAAGGCGAAAACGATCATTTTTTAAGCAACGATATACATATTTATGAATTGATCTATGACAAAACCGAGGATCTGTTTGAGCTGCTAACTTTTCTACGCAGTCAGGCAGATCAAATAGAACAAATTATAATCAATACACAGGATGAAGATTTTCATCACCTATTACAGGATCCACGCTATGGTTCCGGGCAGTTGCTGCCCATGGTGTCGTACCACGAGAGTAACACGCAAGGTCTGGGTATTATGTACCGGGTAATTGATTTGCCTCAGTTGTTCAAAACGCTTGAAAACCATAATTTTGGCAATGTGACCTGTCGGCTGAAGATTGAATTGATTGACACTTTCCTGCCTCAGAATGCAGGCAGTATCGTGGTCAATTTTGTAGACGGCCGTGCGCGGCTCGCCAATGAAGACGATTGTGACGTGGCAATTAAATTGGATGTCTCTGACTTTTCTTCGCTTATTGTGGGCGCTGTTGGGTTTGCGAAACTCTACGAATTTGGTCTGGCTTCAATAACAGATGATAGTTACTTAGGGGTGATCGAGCGGCTTTTTAAGGCTCCAAAACCCATCTGTATGACACGTTTTTAAGCTGACCTTTATCTCCTTTGTATCCTGATAAGATCCAGATCTTTTACCTTCTGAGCCACAAAGATACAGTATCTACGCGATAAGTTTGCGGCATTATGTCTATGGGCTGCACTTCAAGCAGTCGATAGCCTGCGCGCGTCAGCCCTTTTGCGTCCCGGGCTAACGTTGCAACATCAGAGCTCACGTAGAGTAAGCGTCTCGGTTTCTTAGCTTTTATATTGTCAACAACCGGCCCAGCCAAACCACTTTTCCCTGGATTGACTACCATAACATCTGGTTTTAGGTTAAGCGCAGGCAAAACTTCTTCAAGCAGTCCGTGATATAGACTCACGTTGTGCGCGTGATCCAGGTTGGCGATAAAGTCGGCCGTGGCATCATTATTCACTTCGACAGCTATTACCTCTCGCGCCGCGTCAGCTAAAAAGGCGGTTAACATGCCTACACCGCTGTACGCTTCCAATACCGTTTCTGTCCCCTTCAGCTCAGCATAAGAGAGGAGAGCATCAATCAATAATTCGGCCGCGGCCAGACTGGGTTGGAAGAAACAGCCGGCAGACACGCGAAACTGCCTTCCTTTTACTTCCTGCACTAGGTAAGGATCGCCGATTAAAGAGGCGGCATTTCTATCGGGCAGGATAATGGCAACTGAGACGGGGAAATCTACTCCAAGTTCTGGTGGTTCTACATTTTCCACCTCTAAACCGGCCATCAGTTCCCCATCAAACCCAGTTCGCAGCGTCAATTTTCGCAGATCCGGCAGATCAAGATCGATGTCCTGCAATAAAGTTAGTAACCCTGGTTCAAGAATTGGGCATGTACTGATTGGAATCACTTGCCGCTCTTTTGATGACCATAATCCTATTTGTCCATCCGCCGTAGGGCTTAGATCTACCTCTATTGCGTAGGCATAGGGAGTGGGATTGGGCAAGGTAGGCTGCACCTTAACCTTTTTTTGTTTGCCAATGCGCTGTAGTTGGTCCTGTACAACCGCACGCTTGGCGCGCAGTTGCAGCGGGTAGTCCATATGCTGATAATGGCAGCCGCTGCAGATCCCGAAATGTGGACAACGAGGCTGGACACGATCCTTGGATGATTTAACCACGTTAAGCAAGTCACCATGCAAGTAACGTCCTTTATCTTGCACCACGGATACGCGTACCTTTTCCCCAGGAATAGCGCCATGAACAAAGATAGGCCGCCCCTTTTTATCACGCCCGATGGCAGCGCCACCATAAGCAAAGTCAGTTACATCAAGCTGTAATTCGGCCATTATTATCAGGTGTTGCGATTAATCATGATTGGTTTTGAGACAAATGTGATTAGGCATAAAGTGTAGCAGCGATAGCCTCACTTAAAAACGCCCCGTGGCGATCAGCATGGTAAATGAAGCGATAAACCAATGAATTAACCAGGGGTAAACGAACGATTGGGTCTGCCAGGCGACGAAACCAAATGCTGCTCCGCCGAAAATGGTGCTTATGGTCTCGACCTCTGGTTTCCCTAGATGCATGAAAGCAAAGGGAACGGCTTGTAAAAATATGGCAGGCCCGGGCCCCAAATAGCGTGCATAAACAAAGAGCAGGATGCCGCGCCACATAAACTCCCAGGCGAATAATTCGACACCATTCAAGAAGATTAGACGCCCGACGCTCGATGGCGCACGTGCGCTGTAATATTCCTTCATCCCCGGTGTTCGGCTGACAAACCAGAGGATGATGGCCATGCCCACACAGCCAATCAAAACCCACACCAGCCCCGAGCGCCAATCACCGAGCTGAAAGCCGAACTCCTTCGGTGGTTCTCGAAATACAAAGAGAATGATAAGCATGGGAATGATAAAATAAAAGATCAGACGATCATACGCCTTGGTCCCCGTGAGCCGGTGGTTATAGTAGTCGAGCATCGGCACGACTGTGCTGTAGATGATCAGAAATGTTAACTTTAAGTCGAATTCGACGCCGCCAATAGTAACCATTTTATTCCTCATGGAGCTGGGGCAATACCTACCAGAAGTGTAAGTCGCGTTGTTGATGGATTGGTTACGCCATGTACAACACCAGCCGGGGCCCAAACAACATCACCAGGCGCAGCGATAACATGCTCTTCGCCCAGCCAAAAACGGCCGTTGCCTTCAACTACATAATAAAACTTATCCTGATCTTCGTGGTCATGAGGTTTCTGTGTCTGGCCAGGTTCAAGACAGTTTAATCCTAGCAGCATCGTGTCGCTGCGAAAAAGTGTTGTTTTATAAAACTTCTCCACCTTCGTACCGGCATGTTCACTTACGCGTTTTACCAATTCCATAATAACACCCTTAATAACAATCGTTGACCAGATGATTATAACAAAAACGTGCCTGACTCAGGAGCCAGGCACGCTCTTCTTTGTAACTATTAGAAGAATTGCCCTGAGGCGCTCAGTGGGAGGCGGCCTCTAAGGGGATTGGGGTCGTTAAGCTAGTAGGTGATCACCCCGATCTCGACCATATCGGCCAAGACACGTTCCATAGCCATCGTATGGCTGCAAACGGTGCGTGAGCTAAAGAAAGAGCAATCACAATTCCAGTTTCCATCCTCATAAGACACCTTATGAACACTGTCATTGTCTCCGCGAAGGGTTACACGTAGTGATTCAAATTCAATCCGTTCTCGTTCTTCAGCGTAAATTTTTGACTTTTCGATTTTGCCGATCATGCCATAGTCCATAAGTATTTCTCCTTATTGCCCTAAAGGGCTTGTTACAAGCCCCATATAAACAAAAACGCACGCGATCCGCGTGCGTTAACTTTTATACCTTTGTACTTTTACAGCGGATAATCCATCCATGAAAAAAGTATACCTCAGCAAAATGACAAGTCAATTAGCCAGCCTTAAAAACTTATAATTACTTAGAAATTACGGAAGAAGGCGCACACCGGCCAGCTTCAACTTGTTGTCGATCCAATGGCCATCTTCCGCCAAAATGTTCTTATACTGCCCGCTTACTGCATCTTCAATAGAGACCTGAACATAATATAGCCCTGAGGGAAGGTTGTCATCAACGTGAAGGTTATGATTATCAACGATCTCATCACCCATATGCCATGCCCTTGTGTCTGACAGCCCATCTTGCGGACGGCTCTCCCTTTTAGTGACAACTTCTCCATTTTCATTGAGCAAGCGCAGTTGTATTTTGTAATCAGGCATATTGTTTTGCAGGGCGCGCCAATACAGTGAAACGGTGAGAACATCGCCGGCATTTACTTCGCGGTCGCTAAATTCATATCCATATAGCAATATATCGTCACCGAAATTCTGGTTTTGTGGATTTGGAACTGCATTAGGAGCGTCAGGCATAGGTTCAATATTTAAACGCCCAAATTCTAAAGCATCCCCTAAGATCGTGCCGTCAACAGCCGTTGCCGCTAGACGATAACCCTCAACAGGCGCATAAAAACCAACACTCAAATTGACTGCTGACGGCGCGTAGGCTGTTTCCGGAATATATAAGCGGATCGATTCCATAAAACGATCCCCGATTTTCCACTGGCTGCTGGGGAAATTTCCTAAGCCGGGATGTGTGTCACGCTGTGCTACCATGATACCCAGGTCGTCAATCAAATGAACGAATAATAGGTAATTTCCCGGTGGCTGGTTTGTCACTTCCCAATAGAGGTCGACATCTACAGTCTCGCCAGGGTGGGCGCTGCCGTCCGCCACTTCATAGCCTCGTAGCTTAACGAATGGTTCGAACTGCACATCTATTGGATTGGGCAGCGGATCGTTTTCTGAAAATTCTGGAGGGCGCCCGTAAGCTGGAGCCAAAAAGCCAAACAAGGCGATCAATGCCAATCCTAGTAATCCGACGCTCACGAACATTGTTAGAATGAAGTTGTTTTTTTCTTCTTTTCCATGCTGTTCTTCTCCTCGCCTTATCAATGAAACCCAGCGGTTGAGACCATAAAAAAGCAGGAGGGCCAGTGATGGTAATGCCGGGAAAAAGAAACGCCCCATAGGACCAGCAGGGCTTACTAGTAGATAGTTAAAAATGACGCCGAAGAAAAGGAGTACATTTACAAACAACAGCGCTAAATAGACTCCGTATTCACGGAGCTCGTTTTTCTGACGGAGGATAATTGGAATCAAGAGGCCCGCCGCGGCAAATAGGGCAAACCACCATAAAACGGCATAAATCAGTTGTGGTAGCGGGACTTGACCATATCCAAACCGGCCCCAAAGACTTGTCCAAACATAAGGCAGCTCAAAAAGGGCTACTCCAAGACTTTGAGAGGGATCGCGAACGCCCCATAACTCAGTCAGGCGCTGAAACCCAGTTGGCTCACCGTAAAGGAATTGATTGCGCAAGAACCACCAACCGGCGATGAGCAACGTGAACAACACAAGCAGCACGTTGGCATATAGCCAATGCCGCCACTGTTTCTTGCGCCAGGCAACCCAGGTTAGGGCCAGCTCGATGGTGACAATAATAGCTGCTAAGTTAGATTTACTCAGCAGTGCCAAGCCAAATAGTATTCCCAAGATCATGCCCCAGCGCAATCGCAGTCCCTGTTCGTCGCGCAAGAGACGCACAGTTGCCAAGGTAATAGCTGCGCCACCCAGTGCTGCGATCACATCGTTATTAATCGCTCCGGACATAAACAAGAACATGGGATTGAAGGCGACAATTGCCGCTCCTCCGACGGCGAGATACGGTCGTTTAGGCCAAACCGTGCGGCCAATGGCCCATGTGACCCAAACAACAGCAGCGCCAATCAAGACATTCACCGCACGGGATAAATGGGCGGCCAAATCATTACCGCTCCAAGGGAATGCTTCTTCGCTGCTATGAAGATATTGGTTTTTATTGTCACTGCCTACATCCCAATAGCGATAAGCCCAAAAGGGATTCTTTTGTGGTTCGTAGCATACATCCTGCCCGGTATCAATCCACCATGTGGCCAGCGCCGCGGCTGAGTAATACAAAGGTGGATGGTGACCCTGGGCGCTGCAACCTACGGTACCTTGTATGGGCAATGATTGGCGCTGGATGATGTGCTGCACAAAGCGATAGTGACGAAGTTCATCTGTCGCTTCGAATAATGGATTGGCTGTGCTGTATGCTAATCCAAGCAGTATGAAGGTCAGCACAATGGCTGTGATGGCCCAGCGGGACCGGCGTTTAGCTTGCATTAGCTATTCTCTGATCTCCACACGAATATGATCCTGACCATCTGTTGTCAAAATGCGCTCGCCTGTGAGCGGATCATAGAGGCCAAAAACGGCCGTTTTAGCGATAGTTCCATCTCCTAAATCCAGCCAATGCTGCTGCAAAAAACGATCGCCGGGTTGCAAAGTCAAGGGATCAACCCACAAACCATCATCACCAACAAGAAAGTTACCTTTCTCATCTTGCGTTTGAGCGAATACACTTAACCTTGGTCCCGAATATACACCCGGGGGTGGTGGGTTACTGATCAGAGGCATTGGAGGCAAATCCAAAGCTTGTTGAACAGTCCATTCCAATTCCAAACGTTGAGTGTTATGGTCATAACTGGCAGAAACCCAACAGAGGCCATTCATGAAACAGACAGGATTGTTTTCGCTTTCATTCTCTTGTAACCTTTCGTTTCGCATTTGGTATTGTTCGTATCCTCCGATGCTTGGTTCACCAGCTATGGGTTGAAATGAGTCGGCATATGGGGACGCTATGTCAGGAAATCCCCCAAATCCGACAGCGGGCGCTAGTAATAAGGCGCGTTCAGGATTGTACCAACGTGGCGCTGCTGAAAAAGTTCGTTCATCCTTAAGATCGATGGAAAGAGCCACACGATCCCAAGGACCAGCCAGCAAACCAGTAATGCCGAAATCTTCTAATTCCGGATGTTCATTCAAATACGCCGCGACTTCGTGGATATCAGCCCGATAAAGGAAGCGCGCCATGCCACGCTGCGGCCATTCTACAAAGTAATCAGGCAAGTCCCGAATAGCGATAGAAGTGACGAGAATGAAGCCCAATGCCAATGGAACCACCTTGCGCTCATGAAACCAGTTGTTCGACAGCCACCAGATTGGGAGGGCGGCGAGAATAAAGACCGCAGGTTGGGCCATAATCGTATGCCCCAGACTAGCTGGTGGCACGCTAATAAATCCCGGGGATATCCCAGCTAGCCACCATATCAATAGAAACGCGGAAGAAAGGGCGGCATCAGGTTTGTTATCTCCATCTGGGTGGCTACGCTTCCCCAGCCAACTAGCCAGAATCCTGATCGATGGGACCAGGGCAAAAACCAGAGCGACTAACACACCAACCCAAAAGAATGATGCACCAAGAGGCCCGAAAACGGGGCGATGTGGAATGTTATATAGCCATTCGTCATCACCATCGGCATGGAACATGCCCAATGTAACCGCAACATGATGCCCAAGAGGTTCGAAGTTACCTACACGCGCTTGCACAAGTGGGACCGCTAGTTCGGCTACGCGTGCTTCTGATTCTGGTTGGCGAGAGAGTGTGATAAATAAAGGTATAGCCATAAGTAAGCCAACGGCAAACATCAGAAGCAGCCCGCGCCACCGTTTCATAATGATCGGCCGAGCAAATAAGAATGCATAGAAGCAGAAAGCGATCAAAATAAGTGGGACTCCGCGGCTGGCAAAATAGGTGTAGAAACCCAGCCCCATGAAGATACTGGCTAAGATCAGGTCAAAAAGATGAGATCGCTCATTTCTATTACTGTTGTTTGCTAAATCGAGGCCTCTTAAGAAAAAGTAAAAAGTCGCCAGCACTAAAACGGGGGTAAGGATGTGGCGGATACCGATGCGCGAATACATGAGTGACCAAAAACTTGCGGTCAAGGCAGCAGCCGCAACCAGGCCGGTTAATGATCCAAATAAACGACGGCCGACAAGATAGGTCAGGGGAATCGTCAGGGTTCCTAAAATGGCCGAAAGCCAACGAATACCGGCAGCGGTAGGACCAAACGCCCCTAACATGATCGCGTTTAAGGCATGGTATAGTGCCTCATGTCCCGATGCGTCAGCATAATATAGTGCCAGATCACCGTCAAGCGCTTTCTGAGATATGACGAGCGAATTGATAAGCTCGTCATCTCGCCACCCCGGGGGGACAGAATCTAAGCCCCAAAAGCGCAGTAGGAACGCTGCCAGCGTGATGATTGCTAGAGCTAGTAGTTCATATCGAACCCTGCGCGAAATGCTTGAAGTCTTATCGCTCATGGTGAAATTGTTAGACTCGTTAAGTAAAACAAGTCCCCGTTCTGACCCGCACCTGACAATTGCAGCCGTTCTCCTTCCGGCTGCGTATATATGCCCACCGCAACTGGATATTGACCGGGATCAATCTCCGGGGGCAGCGAAAACTCGTGTAATTGTAAGAATAAATCACCAGATTGCCAGGCATATCCAGGCACCCCAAGTTGATCTTTTTGGGCAATTGGGACGCCATCAGTTCCCAAGATGTGTGCAAATAATACGGCTTCTTCCAACGGTCGTTTAGCCTGCCACAGGGTTATTAAATGCCCATCTTCTCCGGCTGCGATATCAGAGGGCTGCAAATCATAACCTAACAAAGTGATGTTATCTGCAAATTGGGCGTTCGCTGGGGTTAGCTGCCCTTCCCAAGTGGATAGCATTTCTTCGCCATCAACGAAGTAAATGGATAACGGCCGATCCAGGTCTGTTTCTCTTAAGGGTAAGTTTTCCTCGAGATCTGCCGAAGAAAAGTAGCTTTCCAGGGCCGGCGCAATGGGAGCAAAACCGGGAATCAAAATCCGACTCTCGCCCATATCTGGAAGGATCAAGCTGCTGCGTGCGTCAAACCAATGGAGGTCAACTCCCTCATTTTGCAGACGCATCTGCGCGACGGCCGGACTATGGTAACGATCGGGGGTGATAGTTGAAATCGCGGCTGAACCGTCACCATGTTCATTCAAATAATCCAATGCCGTTGCAATGGTGCTCTCATATTGCACACGCACTTCAGGGCTATTGGCCCAGGTCAAAAAATAATCACGATATGTGAAAACGGCCGTGCCAACAAAAAGCAAGAGAAGCCCTATCTTAGCCCATCGTCGCTCAGCCAATGGTTTTCCACCAACTGGCAATTGGCCTGCTGCCACAAGTGCAAGTGCTGGAAACAAATAAAGAACTGGCTGCATGCCCACAGCTTGTGTCATTGCCAGCGTCGAACCGGTGATGAACACGGGAAGAAATCCGGCAACAAGCCAGGCCAAGGCTAGAAAAGAAGCTGGCCCGTAAAGTCGGCCCGCATAAAGACTTTCGCCTGTTCTACGGATAAGGGCATACCAGATGGATATGACAATACCAAGCAAGAGCAGCAAACCCATCAGAGGACCAAGCAATGGTTTACCGGCGATATTGTAACGCCATGATGTATCCCCCTCTATGAAAAATAGGCGCAAACTTTGTTGAACGTTATCTAACAATAAACCAAAATCACCGGCTGCTGCACTGTTAAGCGGGGTTGCTAATTGTTGGATCCGCAGTTCTGAGACAGGATTACTTACCAGATAATATAAGAGGGGGGCTGCTGTGATAAGCATTACAATGAGCATTATAATCGTAGGCCACCACGTACGTTGAAATAGAGACCTTCTCAAAAAGAACAAATAAACAAGTAATGCTGGAAAGATCATCCACAAGCCCCGTGCCGGTATATAGGTATAAAAAGTTAGGCCGAGGAATAGACCGGCGATGACAAAAAATCGGTACGAACGACGAGCGGTACCAGATAGCTTCAGGTCGTCCTTCCTCACTGCCTCCAATCCTCGCCAGAAGAAGAAGACGGCCAGGACAAACAGAGCCGGAAGCAGTGTCGAGCGAAGTGCCTGTCTTCCGGCCATCACCGGCCAAAAGCCAACGGCCAAACCCGCCGCTGTTAATAAAGCTGTTGATTCATTAAAAGCACTGCGCACCCAGCTGAACATGGCCGCAACCAAAATGATACTGAAATAGGCGGCCGTGATTCTGCCCGCCAAATATGTCGGGCCCAGGAAAGTCATCACGGAGGCTATTACATAATCATAAAGGGGTTCACGGCCGTAACCGACAGTGAAATATAGTTCACGTACACCTTCGTTGGCGATGCTCCAGGCTGTAATGCCATGATCCGCTTCATCATGGGTTATCCCAGGAGGGATACTGGATAAGTTGAATAAGCGCAGGAAAACGGCCGCTAACAAAATCAGCAGCAGCCAGCCATAAAGCTTGAAATGAGATGGTGATTTTACGGCTCTCATACCAGATGGTACATAATACTAGAGGCCCCTGGACCTAACAACTACGTTAAATGGGCTTTAACTCGTCGAAAAGCCTCTAAACCAAAAAAACGCCACGCTTGAGATCAAGCGCGGCGTTTTATCTTTTGAGGGTTAATCAATGCTAAGCTATTGCTTGTTTTGCTACTTCCACTACTTGTGAAAAAGCTTCAGGCTCACGAACTGCCAGATCTGCTAAAACTTTTCGATCTAATTGTACGTCTGCC
Organism: uncultured Chloroflexia bacterium; assembly: GCA_963736615.1. Lineage (GTDB taxonomy): Bacteria > Chloroflexota > Anaerolineae > Promineifilales > Promineifilaceae > JAACFF01. Next base: position 50,279 of record CAVTPP010000001.1, read on the forward strand.
TTTTTTAGTCCATGAATAAATTGGCTGTAGCTCATGCCATTGGCTCGCGAACCTGCATTAATGCGCGCAATCCACAGCCGGCGAAATTCACGGCGGCGCACCCGGCGATCCCGGTATGCGTACCAATAAGATTTCATCATGGACTCGTTGGCCCTGCGGAACAGCGTGCTGCGTGTTCCCCATTGGCCTTTGGTCATATTTATTATTTTCTTGTGACGACGTCGGGTAACTGTCCCGCCTTTTACTCTCATTATTATTTACCTCGCATTTTTGGAGCCTGGGCACTCAAGCCGCATATCTTATCAGATAAATCACCGAGGCCAGGCAGCGTAATTGACAATAAACTTGTCGTTATTAATTTATGCTGGTGGATTAGCCTTGTACTTACTCATGTATGGCATCATGCGTTTGATACGCTTGCGATCGCCAGCTGATGTCACTACCAGCATTTTAGAGAACTGGGCTTTGACGCGTTTTGAACTGCGGCGGCGCAAATGGCTTTTGCCGCCTTTTGTACGTACAATCTTGCCTGTTCCCGTGACGCGGAAGCGTTTTGCTGCCGCTTTATACGTCTTCAGTTTATACTTTTTTGCTTTAGCCTTTGGCATTTTTCCCTCACAAAAAAAGCCCTTGACGGGCTTAGATATAGACCTGTCTCAATTGATATTTTTCTTAATCCCTTATTCGCCGACTGCACCAGCCTCTGGAGCCAGCATAAGGGTCATGCGCCAACCTTCTAATACCGGTCTTTGCTCGACGACTGCGATGTCACTAAGTTCTTCGGCGATGCTGTTTAAAGCATTCTGCCCAAGCTCTGGATAAGTGATCTCGCGCGCCTTGAAACGGACCATAAACTTAACCTTTTTACCTTCCTCAAGCCATTTGCGCGCATTGCGCACGCCGATGTCTCGGTGAAAGTCATCCGTACGCGGCGTCAGGCGTATGGTCTTGATTTCAATCTTTTTCTGACGCTTGCGGGCTTCCTTATCTTTCTTTGCATATTCATAGGAAAACTTGCCGTAATCCATGATGCGACAGACAGGTGGCTTCGCGTTGGGAGCCACCTCAACTAAATCAAGCTCGGCCTCTAGCGCTATGTTAAGCGCATCTTGAGTAGAGATCTTGCCATGGTTTTCGTTGTTGTGATCGATAAGTAACACTTCCCGCGCGCGTATGCGCCGGTTGATATTATAATCAGGCGTCGCCGGTTTTTGACTGAATTTTCGTCTACTTCTTCTGATGTTACCTCTTTTTTTCGTATTTTCTGAGTATAGGTGTCTCCCTTAAATAGAGACAGCATACAACAAACCGCCTGCTGAAAAATTCAGCAGGCAGGAAAAATAATAACACAAGCCGGGAGGGGCGTCAATCCCTGAGGGCAAGAATTGACTTAATCAGGGTCGGGAACTCAATGATAGCTATTAACCGTGAGAAATGGATGAGTTCACAACCTATATTGCCCCTTAAATTGCTGTCTAATCAGGAAGGGGCGTTTACGTTTAGTAGTACTGTAAAAGAAGGTTGAGAATAATGAGCAAGGCAAACATAGCGCCGGCTAGTATTAATACACGGCGTAGATCTCTAACAACATAAGCATAGTCCAGCCGGAACTGCTCGGTAGATGAAATTGGTTGTTGGAGATTTTTATCAACGAGTTCCCCTGTTTCGTTTGCTGCCAGGTTTCCTGGTACTTCCTCTGCTGTCTGTTTTCTTTTATTCTTTTTTACTCGACGTACTTTTTTTGCCATAAAAAATATCCTTTCAACCTAATTCTGCGCTGAACTTAAAGATTGTGCAACATATAGTGGGGGAATCTGGATAGATGTTGCCCCGGCTTCTTCTCCAAGCAAAGAGAGACGCTGGCCGGTTGGCCGATCGTAAATGCCTAAGACAGCGGAATAATTTCCTGGCAGCGTATCTGCAGGAACGGAAACAGAATGGATCTGTAAGATCGTATCACCTGTTTGCCAACCCCAAGACGGGGCTCCTAATATGTCGTTTTGGGCCACTATTTTTTCATCTTCACCTAAAATATGAGTAAAAAAAACGGCATCTGTTGTGTAGGCTGGTGGATGAATTGGTCCGGCCTTAGCTGGGTTAATTACTTGCCAACGGGTTATTAGTTCGGCCGTATCCCCCGGAACCACCTCGGAAGATAACCATTGAACTTGTTGCAGCAATATTGCTCCTCCGAAATTAGCCTCAGTGTCGTCTACCACAGTAGATTCCAAGGAAGATGTGTCAATATCGTAGTAAGTAAATCCAGGATCCAGATCCGAAGATTGCAGAGCGATTGTGTCCAACGGCCGTAAATAGGGCTCAAATGCGGGATGAGGCGGCGTTGAGGCAGGAATCAACGCCTGAGTCCCCGCCTCTTCGGGAATAATCAGCGCCGTACGTGCATCAACCCACCGTATTCGCTCTGATCTCGGACCAGCCAATACCAAGGCAATAGATGGATCGTGTGCAGGGCCGGGATAGACCGTTGAAAGCATGATAGGAGCATTATTTGAATCGACTTGATCCAAATAGGCCAATTCTTCCATCAAAGTATGTTGGTACGCAGTGCGCACTTCAGGTGATTCAGCCCAACGAATAAAATAGTCGCGGGCGCTGATCAACCCTACAAGCAATAACAGAATGATAGTTCCGGCCACTACTACGATTCGGCGTGATAAGACTTAGGCGCTGCGCCAACATCCTGAAGCTGGTCAAAATACCGAGGGCCGGAAACAGATAGACTACTGGAAGTGCTGCTAGATTACGAGTTGTATTTGCAGTAGATCCCGTGACTAGCGACGGAATGATGCCTACTACAAACCAAAGCAAGATAAACGCGTAAGCCGGTTGTTTCCAGCGCCAAAGAGAAATCAATATACCGAGGATGAAGAAGAAAGCCGAGATTAAGTCAAGGACTGGACGGCCCGGAATATTATAGGCGAGAAACTGATCGCCAAAGCCCGGCCAAACAAAGGCCAATAAGGCCTCGGCCATATTTTGCACGAGCGGACGCCAATTCCCCGTCGAAATCTGTTGAAATGTGCTTCCAAGCATTGAAAGCCGTGTTTGAGATTCCGGATTGTTAGCCAGAAAAACGAACATGGGGATGGATAACAACCCGGCAAGCAGCAAACCTATGACAACGGGCCGCCAGGAGCGGCGAAATATTGGGCGGTGTACAACGGCCAGGTAGATCAAGAAGGCTGGAAATAGCAGCCAGGCAACTCTAGCCGCCAGGTAAATATGCAGTGTAATGACGATACTCAAGGCAAATCCAATGACAAGCCAGCTAAACGGCGCCGCTTTTTTTTAGCGAATGATTTCCCTGCGGATTTTTCGGTTGTGCTCTGCTGTGGAAAAATGATTTGCCAGAAAAACCAGATGGCTATGACCATGAACAAGGGTAACATTCCGGCGCGCAGACTTTCTCTACTCGAAGCCAAGGGCCAAAAAGAGACGGCAATCAAAGCGGCCGTAATTAAGGCTGTGGATCGATCAAAGGCCCGTTTTGTCCAGATAGCCATGGCGGCAATCGCTGCCAGGCCGGAGAGAACATTGACAAGCCGTAATGCAAACAGCCCTTCCCCTAGAAGGGCCATGCTGCCCGCGACAATATAGCTGTAAAGTGGTTCGCTGCCGTAATTTAGGGGGAAATAGTAACGCAATTCGCCATCGAGGATTTCAATCGCTTCACGGCCGTGGTTGGCCTCATCATGGGTCAATCCTGGAGGAATATCAGTTAGGCGGTAAGTTCGTAGGGCCAATGCCAGAAGGAGAATGATAATAATGGGCAGCAGTTTTTTGAACATTAGGGGTCGTAATCGCTACCTATTCGGCGACCAATTTGAGGCGAACGGCCCAATTATTGGTTCTGCGCCACAGCGAATAACTCACGTTCAAAGAACCAGCGAAAAGGAGGGATATCGAAAGCGAGCTTGCGTAAGGCGGCCATCACGACATTCTCTTGGCGATTCTGTGGCGGGGAATCAAGCCAGACTTGGATATTTCTGTAGCCGTTGTCCTTTAAGGTGCGACGCATGCTAAGAATGTCTTGCTCATTGACATGAACATCCTGATTTACCGGTGTGATGGCGCGTGGATCCTTAGGGTAGCCATGACCCTGGCCAAGGATCGTCCGAAAATAGCGAACCCAAGGGTAGGCGTATTTGTCATACCAGCGGTTGGGGGCAGTGTGGATGATCAAACGGCCGTCTTGCTTCAATACGCGGCGAATTTCACCCAAAGATGCATTTAATTCCCAAGGATAAAGATGTTCCACTACATCAAACAATAGTACCCTGTCGAAATAGCTGCTCGGAAATGGTAAATACTTCGCGTCGGAACGGCATACACCGGCCTTAGCAGTTCCTGCTTTATCATCGACCGACTCTTCGCGTTCGATGACATCCTTGGCCATCAATGTAGCAACCTCAGCATAGTCAATGCCGTAAACTTCAACGCCAAGGCGCATGCAATGACTTATGATTTCGCCACGACCGCAGCCGGCATCAAGCACACGCATCCCCGAATTTACTTCGGCGACAGCAAACGCATCCCGCAGGCGGCGGGACAGATGTTGGCCCTCAGATTCAATAAAAACATCATAGCCTTCGCAAGCTGTTAGAAAGTATTCTTCCGTATAGAGTGTAGATGGCAGGGATTTCTTTTCGTTAGTACTCATTAGCAGTCATTGGATTTCTAATAATTTTTAGATAATTATGTGGCATTATAGATTTGCAGGAATCAAGTTGCAAATGGCAAGGACATTTCGCCGTCCCCAACAGACCCACATACAGCCTATAAGCTTTCAATGTGAAACTTTTCTTATTTACCTGCGTAAAGTTGGTTAAGTTCTCAGGAGATCGGGGTGTTTGATGAAGAGCAGGCCTGGCTTGAACAGGCTCGGAAAGGTGACAAGGTTGCCTTTGGACAATTGGTTGAAGCATACCAGACGCCAGTTTATAACCTGGCCTATCGCATGCTTAATAACTCAGGTGAAGCTGAAGAGGCTGCGCAGGAGGCTTTTATCCGTGCCTTTACACGGCTGGAAAGTTATAACCCGGCGCATAAGTTTAGCACCTGGTTATTATCCATCACGTCCAATTATTGTATTGACCAACTGCGTAAACGGCGCGCCTTACTTTTATCAATTGACGAACCGTTACCGCCCCATCCGGCGCTTCACAGTGACGGAACTAAAGGGCCTGAGGCTCAAATGATGAATAGTGAACAACAAGATATGGTGCAATCGTTATTGACGGAACTGCCAGATGATTACCGTCAGGCTGTTGTACTTCGCTATTGGAATGAACTTTCTTATGAAGAAATAGCGGAAATAATGGAAACAAGCGTCAGCGCCATCAAATCACGACTTTTTAGGGCGAGAAAGCAGTTGGCTGAGATTGGTATCAACAAAGGCTTGGTCCCTGTCCTGGAACCGGAAGCTGTAGGATAAGTAGAAGAAGAAAGTATTGGAGCGATTCATGGAACATGAAGATGTATTTTCCCTGATGATGGACGTGCTCGATGGTGAGCTTTTAGATAACAGTAGACAAGATCTAGAGGTTCACCTGCGTGCGTGTCCGGAATGTAATCGCGAATGGCAAGCATTGCTCGCTATTGATAGGCTGTTTCGGCACACACCGGCTTTGAGCCCGGCTGCCGGATTTGCCCAGCGCACTGTGGCAAGGCTGCCAAATCGCAAAGCGCGTTTGTGGGCCATGAGCACGATTTATGGTCTGGTATTGTTAAGTGGGTTAGTACCTGTCTTGTTGGGCGTTTTAATCGTAGGCAGACTACTACCCATTCTTAGCCAACCGGCACTCGTGCAAAGTGTCCTGCAATCGATACAAATGACAACACAAGTTGTTGAGACGATTTTATTTGCGCTGTTAAACAGCACTGGTGAAGTAATTCTTCAACAACCAACTTTAATCGGCTGGCTGCTAGTTATGATGGGCGTCGTTTTCCTTTGGGGCGGTGTCTACCGGCAGCTAAGTTCGATAACACCTAATTCTTAGGGAGCAGAATGATGAAGCGTTTAGTAATGTTTTTCCTGGTTATTTTGGCACTCGCTATGCCGGCGGGGGCCGTCCTGGCTGACCCTTTCTTTGATACGGTCGTCGAGGAAAATGAAACGATCAATAATGATGTCATTGTGTTTGATGGCGATCTTGAGATCCAAAATGGCGGCGTAGTTAACGGCGATGTGATTGTATTCAATGGCGATGCAGAATTGGCTGGAACAATAAATGGTGATCTGGTTATCTTCAATGGTGATCTTAACGCAGGTGGCAAGGCTGTCATTCATGGTGATTGCGTTCTGCTCAATGGTGATGTAGACGATGAGTCAACATCGGGTATTCGCTGCACCAATATTGAAGGGGCTGGCTTAACAGGTTTTTCGAAGGGTGTACCAGTTGTCCCACCTGTTCCCGCAGTTCCTTCTGTCCCAGCTGTCCCTGCTTTGCCGGATACACTCCCTGTGCCACCAGTTCCCCCTGTCGATGTTTTTGAGGGACCTGGTCACGGAAACAGCGGCTTCGTTGACTTTGTTCGCGCAGTTGGCAGCAGCTTGCTGCTGGGGCTTTTGGCTTTTGGTGTGACCTCAGCCTTCCCGGAACAAATGCATCAGGTAAAGGCAACAATCCGTAAGAAACCAGTAGCTAGTGGTGCAGTAGGTGTATTAACGGCCGTTGCGGTCCCATCAATTGCAGTTTTACTTGCCATTATTTCGGCCGTCTTGATTATCGTTTGTGTCGGGCTTCTGGGATTCCCACTTATCATGATTTTGTTACTCGGCTTTATGGCCGCGATGCTCATGGGCTGGATTGCAATCGGCAGTTGGGTTGCCGGTCGGCTGTTCAGGAAAAAAGATTGGAGTGCGGCTAAGGCAGCGGCGATTGGCACAATTCTATTAACTTTTGGACTTGGCTTATTAGGCATTGTGACCGGCGAGTGGTTGCAGGTAATGCTGTCGATAATACTTTCATCTATTGGATTAGGTGCTGTAGCTCTGACACAATTTGGACGCAAACCATATCCGAGGTCAGCGGCAGCAGATGACGTTGTGGAAGAAGATGAGGACAAAATATCGATAGTTCTTGACACACTTCCGGATGACGATGATGATCAGCCCTTCGTAAAGGCGTAAGCCTAAATATTCATTGAATTGAGTTGTAGAAACCTGGTTTTTTGAATTGCGCAGCTATGGAGTTGCTCAAGGAGAAAAACCGGGTTTCTTTTTTTTGAGTTGACCTATATTTGCAGGCGGCCGTTTCTGCGTGCTAGAATGCGATGATGGCTAAAATTATTTTTATGGGCACCCCTGATTTTGCTGTGCCTAGCTTGCTGAAACTAATCGAGACCCAGACGGTTGTCGGCGTTGTCACACAGCCGGACCGCCCGGCAGGACGTGGCCGCCAACTACGGCCGTCCCCGGTTAAATTAGCTGCTGAGAGAGCTAACATACCAGTCTACCAGCCCCAATCGCTGCGTTCTGAAGAAGCGGCAGAGCCGCTGCGAGATTGGGCGCCAGATGTCATCATTGTGGCTGCGTTCGGCCAAATCTTACGACCGCACGTGCTGACCCTCCCGCCTTTTGGATGCATAAACGTCCACGCCTCCTTGCTGCCTCGCTGGCGTGGCGCTTCCCCCATTCAGCATGCCATCATGGCCGGAGATGAAGAGAGCGGTATTACCTTGATGCAGATGGAGAAAGGATTGGATACAGGCCCCATGTATGTACAAGAGGCAATCGCCGTATATGGGGATGAAACGGCCGCTACACTGCATGATCGACTGGCTGATTTAGGGGCGATGATGTTGGGGAAATACCTAGATGATATTCTAGGACAGAAGATTGATGCAGTACCCCAGAATGATGCATCTTCGACATACGCACCGCTGATCAAGAAAGATGCCGGTTTATTGGATTGGCAAAGAAACAGCATTGATCTTGACAGACAAATACGCGCTATGACGCCGTGGCCTGGTGCCTTTAGCATCTGGCAAGGCAAGACGATTAAAGTGCTGGCTGCAGGGCTGACTAACATCCAACTGCCTCAGGGAAAACCGGGTCAGGTGGTTGTTGATCAGGGGGCTGTTTTTGTGCATACGGCGGATGGCGCACTGAAATTAAATCAGATACAGTTGGCAGGAAAGAAGGTGATGAACGCCGGTGATTTTGTGCGCGGCCGAACAGATTTTCCTGGCGCGATTTTGGGTAGCTAACGATTTTTTTGGCGTTTGAACTCCCAACTGTCGGGTACTAACTTCCCACAGCATATAATAGATAAAAAGATATACGCGGTTTTACAGAATATTATGAAAATTTTGATATATGGCGCAGGTGCAATTGGCGGCTACTTGGGATCACGCTTATTAAAGAGCGGGAACCAGGTCACGATGTTAGATCGCCAGGAGATGGCTGATGCCATTAATGTCAACGGCATTACGGTTAAGGAAGGGGATCGGACCGATCATATGCAGCCCACGGCCGTCTCGTCTATGGCTCAGGCCTTGGATGTCCATAGTGATTACGATCTGGTTGTGATGGGCCTGAAGTCTTATGATCTTCCCGATGCCTTAGAAAAATTAAGCACGACCTGCCCCCCAGCGGCAACGATCCTAACCACGGGGAATGGCATTGATATTGAACGGCCGTTCATCGGCCAGTTTGGGGCAGAACGGGTTATTGCTGGATCATTGACGACACCTGTCAGCAAGAATGATCGTCAGCAACTGGTTGTGGAACGTAGCCGCGGATTGGGCTTGGCGCCGACGAACCCAGGCCAAGATATCCAGAAATGGGTGACATTATTTCAGGAAGCCGGCATAACGGCCGTTGGTCTAGTCGATTATGAGTCTATGAAATGGTCAAAGGCGCTGCTCAATATGGTTGGCAATGCAACATCAGCAATACTTGCTATGCCACCAGGTGACGTTTACCGTGACCCCAGCGGCTACGAGTTGGAAGTGCGCATGTTACGCGAAATCTTAGCGGTCATGGATAAGAAACAACTTGCTGTCATTGATTTGCCAGGCCCGTCGGCAAAAAGCCTCGCTGCGGGCATTAAGTGGGCGCCGCGCTTCCTGCTCAAACCGGTGTTGACCAAGATCGTATCTGGTGGGCGTGGCGAGAAAATGCCTTCTTTTTACATCGACCTGATATCTGGTCGTGGTAAGAGTGAAGTAATCTACCATAACGGCGCGGTAGCTAGGGAGGGAAAGGCAGTAGACGAAAAGGCTCCCGTAAACAAAGTTCTAAATGACGTTCTGCTAAAACTTACCAATCACAAGATCGACAGTAAAGCATTTGATGGTAATCCGGAGCGCCTGTTGGCGGAAGTAACAAAGATAGAATAAATGCGGCGGATTTTTTTGCCTTAGTCCGCAAGCAAGTTTTCTTGCTGCTCTTCTTGAACAACATTGACCACAAACTGCCTGAATAAGCGTACGCCCCCCCTTACAATCACGAAGGCAATTACTGTTGCACCAATAGTCATTAGGGAAGTGAGCGCAACAAGGAAAACGACAATCAAGGTTGTCCGTTGATTTTGTCTGATTTCCTCAATCTTATCCTGCATATCAATCGTGCCTGAACGACGATTACTCAGCGAGGGATCGACTGCTTCTGTCGTATAAATTCCGGTCTGAATCTGTATGTACCGGTCTACTGCTCCCAGAAATTGGCGAATTAGGGCGTTAGCTGTTGTTCTGAGCAGGCGTGGAGAATCGGTTACGGTTCGACCACTTACTATCAATTCACCTTCATAATGCAAAGTGGTTTGCTCGTCTTGTTCGCTAAGGGTTATGTGCCCTTCACCCCATATCGCGCCTTCCGGCCCCACGGCGTTTATGCTAAGGCTAAAATCTTCTTGGACAATGTTGTCCTTAAGCTTAATGTTGCCGCTATATTCGCCATTAAATGGACCTTCTTGAATGTGCAATAAAGCCGCAAATTCAGACGTACTGATCTGGTCAAATTGATCGCAGCCAGGCATTGCCAGGCGAATGATTTCTGGATTGTGTAACAATGACCAAACAAGAGCTTTTGGGGCGGTAAATATATGTGTGCCTTCTATCTTCATTTAGACTCTTCAGTCACTGAGGTGTCCGTTTCATCAGTGCCGGAGCGGCGGGCATCAAGGACATTATCTAGCTGTTTTGTTAATGCTTCGATCTGATCATTTAGGCGATCAATATCGTGACGCGTCGGGACACCATGACGGCTCAGTAAGCTTTCCAATTCTTGCTCATCTAGCGACGGCTCTTCTTGAGGGCTGTTGAATGATAGAAGCTTGTCGCGCAGATTTAAACCTTCTTCCACAGCTAGTTCGCCTTTGCTGATCAAGACCTGCAGGCGCCTTTCGATTTCATTATCTACTTGATTGAAGAGATCTAGAGGTACTGTTAGGCTGCGTCGCAAGGTGTTTAGCGTATCGCCTCCAGCTTGAACCAGGCCTGTTAACACGGATTTTGGCAAAAAGCCGCCCCTTTTCTTTTCCTGTTCAAAAATGATCTGTGTCAGGGTAACGGCCGTTAGATCCTCTTCTGTTGTGTGATCAACAACAATGACATCATCACCTTGGCGAATCAAAGCGGCAATGCCATCCAATGTGATATATCGTTTTGCTTCCGTGTCATATAGTTTTCGGTTTGGGTAGCGCTTGATAACAGGCATGAGCGAGCTCCTCCATGATCCACTGCATAAATGCTGACATTATAGGCTTGATTAACCTAGTTGCAAAAAGGGGGAGAAAACGTCGTCTTCTCCCCCTTTTAATTTCAATAGTGGATTTCTACTGATCTAAATCTTGCAGCTCGTCAACTTTCTTGCTTAGCTCACTGATTTGTTCGCTAAGGCTAGAGATATCTGATTTTGTGGGTACGTTCAAGCTGTTTAATACACCTTCTACACGACGATCCATGCCATCGCTGACTTTCCTGGTGTTGTTTTGAATTTCTTGCTTGCGCCGTTCGAGAACATCGCTGATCAAACTACGGCCGTCATTTTCAGCAATCTCTCCACGGTCAACCAGGCGAGTGACAAAATCTTCTATCTCTTCTTGTGCCAATACAGCTACACCAATACCGGCCATCAATACACGCCGTAAGCCATCCAGTAAAAGATTGCCTTCTTCAGCGGGTTCATTCTCTATGATTTCAATATCCTGTTCTGCCATCTAATTCCTCGACTTTCAATCTGTTGCAAACAACATGAAACCGCCATATGACGCGGTGCATCATCCCAGAATATAGCATTCTGCTCTATCGAAGTCAATAGAATAATGTTCATCGTCAAATAGAGGAAAGTGGCTACAATACATAATAAGGTAGAGTGATAAAGGAGAGTTACCATGGTGAACAATGAGCATCTACTGACGGCCGATGAGCGTGCTGCACTAGAAAAACTGGCCGAACAACCAGAAATTGAGGGAAAGCGGGCCGCTGCTTTATTGGCCATAGATGAGGGTGCCACGCAAGCTGCTGCTGCTGAGCAAAGCGGTTTGACAAAAGGCCAAGTCCAGTACATTGCAAAGAAATTCCGCGCGGAACGGCTGCTAGCTTTCCCCGATGGCCTTGCGCTGTTGGCCCCCGATGCCGCCCAAATTCCAGATGAAGACACACCACCTGCAGCCGAAGTTGTAGAACAGGAGGTACCTGATTTATCTACAAGCCAACTTGGCCGGCTGTTAAGCGAGCTTGATGTGCTCGTCACTGAGCTAAGATCCTCCGTTCCTGATGTAGGACAATCCGCATATTCTCCCTTAAGGATGTTGACCTTGGTTCGAGAAAGCATCTCCCGTCTTACGCCTGATTTGCAGTTGGGCATATTGGCCCAATTTCAAGATATGTCGCGGGAGGACTTGCTTGATCTGGATACATGGAAGGGCATCGCTTATATGATCGGTTACTCAGTCCAATTCCAGGCTATCCAGACCCGGGATGTGCTTAATGAGCGGTTGCCCGAACCAATCAAACCGGACACGATCTACCAGAATGTGCGCGGCGGTGTTGATCGCGTGACGCCCGAGATCGCTAAAGATATGGCTGGCAGCCTTGAAGGCGCATCACGTGAAGATCTCGTCGATCCCGATACATGGAAAGGTCTGGCATATATGCTCGCCTATTCGGCCCAGTTCCAGGCCGGTGAGACAAAGAATGCATTGAATGAGCGGTTACCGGAGCCGGTCAAACCGGATACGCTTTATGATTTTTTCAAAGAGAATATTGATCGTTTTACGCCAGAAGTAGCGAAAGAGATAGTATCTATGTTTGAGGGTGCAACAAAAGAGGACCTGTTGGACATCGATACCTGGAAGGGTGTTTGGTACATGCTAAGCTACTCGCTGCAGTTCCAGGCTGAACAAATTAAGTTGCGCATCACTGGTGAGGATGAAGAGGAATAAGGAACCAGACACGATGCCTATTTATGACAGTGATGAACAACTCTACAACTGTTTTCAGGCGCTCTTCAGCCGCATTGGGGAGGAAGATGCCGAGGCCAAAAAAGCACTTCTGAAGTCCAAGCTGAGTATTCGTTTTAGCTGCACAGAACCAACCGCGGCCATCGTGATCGATGCCCAAAAAGAGCCGGTTGAGATAGTATACGGACCCTCCAACATCAAACCTAAACTCGATATTGCCCTGTCTGCTGACACGCTGCATGAAATTCTCCTTGGCGAAATTGGTCTTTCTAAGGCTATGGGCAGCGGACGTATGAAGCCCAAAGGGCCTATCTGGAAATCTGTTGCTTTGGAGCCATTACTGCATGATGCGCAGAAGTTTTATCCGGAGATTCTTAAGGATTGTAAGCCTTAAGGAGGGTGTGGCAGGAAAAGCTGAAAATTCTATTTATTAAGGGCAGCAATTGCTGCTCTTTTTCTTTCGCTGTTAGCAAAAATCATATACGCCATTGATAAGCACATTTGGCGTTCTTATGGCCCTCTTGTATGATCGCGAGGAACTGTATTTTTGGAGGAATAGTTGGAAGAAGAAATTGATTTACGGCCGTATATTGAGGCGGTGTTTAAGAAGTGGAAGTGGATAATCGGCGCGGCGATTTTTGCGGCGATTATCGCTTTAGGGATTAGTTTTTCTATCCCGCGGACCTATGAAGCGACTGCGCTTGTTGCTGTGTCCGAACCAAGCCAAATCGTACAGTTTGACCCGCGTATTAGGGCGGCTGATGAGAACCAACCTTTCAAGGCATACCCTGAATTGGCCACAAGTGATGAACTATTGAGCTCTCTTCTAGCTGAAGTAACGACAATTGCTCCCGATGTGAAAACTCTTTCAAGTTTAAAGGGAATGCTCTCGGCTGAAGCCGGATCGGATCAACGCTTGTTACATTTATCTGTGCGGTACGGAGATCCACAAGTAGCGGCTGACGTTGCCAACAAGTGGGCAGCCCTATTTGTGGTTAAAGCCAATGAGGTTTTTGGGAGCCAGGGAGACGAACAACTTGGCTATTTTGAGGATCAGTTGTTTGTTGCGAATCAAGAGCTGCAGCAAGCAGAACAGAATTTAATTGACTTCCAGGCGCGCAACCGATCAAAAATTGTAAACAATGAACTATTGGCTTTACAACGAACGCAAGCTGATCAATTGGCAAGGAAACTACAAATCACCCTGCTACTACAGGATGCCGAAGGGCTACAAGAGCAGTTACAAAATGCGAGCATTGACAATGATCCATCTTCGGCAGACCAATTGGCAGCGATGTTGCTGCAACTGCGCGCTTTTGGTGGCCTTCCCAGCGCCGATACTGTTACTCCGTGGCAGCTTCAAGTGAACGTCGATCAAATCGAGGCAATCCGGGCGCCAAAAACAAATTACGTTTCTATCTAGTTTACAGGAGGCCTTATCGGCGCAAACGGAACAGATAGATACGCACCTGAATGGATTAGAACCACAGATTTTAGAGGTGCAAAAAGAAAAACAAGAAGGTGATGCTGAAGGGGCCCGCCTGAGTCGTGATTTAACAGTGGCTGAGGAGACTTACACTGCCCTTGCGCACAAAGTGGAAGAGGAAAAGATTACGTCTCAGAATACTGGGAGTGGGGTCAGAATGGCCAGTAAATCGGCCGTGCCCATGAACCAAGTCAACCCCCAAACGCGCTTGATCGTGTTTATTGCCATCGGTGTGGGGTTGTTATTAGGTCTAGTTATTGCTTTAGCAAGTGAATGGTGGCGAGACTGAATGCTATTCTTCCAATTCCAAGATAAGCACCTTCAGGTACGGTGTGAAAGCAACTTGGTAGGGGAGTAAATTCTTTGCCAAATAATCGAGTACGATACTCCATTCAAACACTTAAGAGGCAGCAAATTTTGTGGTTAATCCCTCTTCTATTTCTTGTCGCCTTATGCGCCATCCGTTTTATTGATCATCGCGGATTTGCATATGGCAATCTGGGATTTCTTTGGCTAAACAAAGCGATGTCTTCCGAAAACTCACAAGCTAAACCCGATCTAATTCGTGCTCAAAACCTTCTTAAAAGTGCTACTGCTGATTCACCCAGTAATGCTAACTACCTCTTCGCTTTGGGGCGAATGAGTTTGCTTCAAGGGAATGAAGAATTGGCAGGTTATTTCTGGGGAAAGATCGACCCTCGACAAAGTGTAACTAGGCTCATTTTGTGGGGTGATCAGTATAAAGATCTGGGAGAACACAATAATGCCATGCTTTGGTATCAACGGGCATCTCATATTGGGAATGATTCTGCTGATCCATGGCAAAGAATTGGCCTAATATATGAAGTGCAGGGGCGCTTCGCCGATGCTGAAGACGCCTACGAAAATGGCCTGTCCAAATCTGTTGCCTACAATGTTGGGCGAAGCGATTTTTATTTTCGCTTAGGGCAGCTAAATAGCAAAAAACAAGGTTATAAGGATTGGCCCATTGTGCTAGATCTAATAGAGCAAGCTCTCTCTCAAGAAAGACTTCTCTAATATTTATTCTGAGACACAATCTCACTATTTATATGGGGAGGCTCTCCGCCATTTAGGGAGAAATCAGGAAGCATTATCCGAGTATCAATGGGTAATTAAGCATCGATCTGATGATTATTGGTCTCACATTCATCAAGGGAATCTATTGTGGATAGAGAATCAAGATTTGGAAGCTTCGGTATATTCACTAGAAACGGCCATTGGATTAAGACCAAACAACAAATGGGCCTATCGAATCCTGGCAGATATTTACCAGGATACTGAAACTATTACTCAAGCCATAAGTCTCTATGAAAAGGTTCTGGAAATGATTCCTCAAGATGTTTGGTCTAAAACGCAATTGAATAATCTTAAAGAGGATGAAACTACTGAACAAACATCGTAGTTGAAATGAGTAATTTATGGCCGAACATCTAATCCAAGAAAACGAATCTAAAGCGAACGTGACTGCTTTGGCTACCGGTGCCTCCATCGCCCTGATAGGGAGTATTGGTGGTCGTGGTTTGATCACTGTATCTCAGATTTTTCTAGCCAGATGGCTTGGTCCGTACATTTTCGGTCTTTATGCAATAGGCTGGACTATCTTGCGCATATCAAGTTTATTTACCCCTCTTGGATTAGACAAAGGTATCATTCGTTTTGGAGCTTATTATCTTAATCGCGATAGTGCGCTGTTCAAGAAGGTAATGAGACAATCCTTAGGCTTGGCGAGCATTTTTGGACTTTTATTTGGAATAGCTCTCATATTCTTTGCTCCAGCCATCGAGGAAGCTTATGATAAACCTGGGTTGGCAGAGGTAATCAAAATTTTCGCAATCGCGGTTCCTGTCTACGCCGTTCTCAGGGTTGCCACTGCTGCTACGCGGATAACACAACGCACCCAATATACTGTTTACGCTGAAAATATCCTTCAACCAGTAACAAATTTTACATTAATTTTGGGTGCCTTCTTGGTTGGGTGGTCACTTCTCGGTGCTGTGGCGGCGGCGACCGTATCATTTATCTTGGCAGCAATTTTAGCTTTATATTATGTATGGAAATTGTTTCCCCAATTAAAAAGAAACAGATACTGTTTCGGAACCAGTCATTAGACGGCTTCTCGGCTATTCAATTCCAACAGCACTCGCAGGTACTTTTGCGCTATCTATTGTTTGGATCGACCAATTATTCATCGGTTATTTTTTGCCAGCTGATGCAGCGGTATATATCAGGCAGTCATGCAGTCTTCGGTCTTATTCGCCTTAATCTTAGGTTCCATCACTGCAATTTTCTCCCCAATGATTGCTACTTACTATTCCAATAATGACATTGACCGCCTAGAAGACCTATATCGTGTTGCCACCAAATGGGGATTCTATCTTAACCTCCCATTGCTCCTTGTGATTGCCGTTTCCGCCCAGGAGTTGATGATCGTTGTTTTTGGTGAGCCTTATGAGAGCGGATGGGTGCCTCTTCGTATCTTGCTAATTGGTCAAGCAATTAATATCCTGACTGGTACAGTTGTTCCGCTATTAACAATGACTGGTCACCAAAACCGCTGGTTTTTTATATCTGGTTCAATGTTTTTGCTAAACATGACCTTGAATCTTCTGCTTATTCCCAGATTTGGACTAGCAGGTGCGGCAATTGGTACGACATGTGCAACTAGCGGTTTGTTTTTGCTTGCGCTATTCCAGGTCCGGCATGTATTGGGAATTTGGCCATATGACAGGCGCCATCTAATTGTCTTGATAGCTTTAATCCCCTCCTTGATCATCATGCTTGTATACCAGAACTTCTTCGCTAGATCATCGTTCTTTGATTTAGTGGCCTATATCTTAATCGCCTATGGGTCTTTGGGGATTTTCATGTTGATAAAAGGTCTAGATGATGAGGATAACGAGCTATTCTTGCTGTTGAAACAGCGGATTGCCAGTAAATTAGGTGGTGGATCATTATGAAGCTTGATCAAGGGCGCAGAAAAATCCTATACATTTCTGGATGGGGCCGGAGTGGTAGCACTATTCTTTCAAGTATCCTTGGGCAGATCGATGGGTTTTTCTCTGTTGGCGAACTTCGCTATATTGGTGCAAGGGGATTAGTTGAAGATAGACTTTGTGGCTGTGGGGAAACCTTTAGCCAATGTGCTGTTTGGCAAAAAGTGCTAAAGGAAGCATATGGTGGAGTAGATCAAATCGACCCTTCAATCTTCAAGGATTTTAACGAGTTTGGGTGTCGAACACGCCATTTCCCCTTCTTACTTACAAAAGCAGGGCAATCATATCTTTACCCGCATGTTCAGGACGGCTTGAATCATCTTGATAAATTATATGCAGCCATACAGAAAGTTACTGACTGTCAGGTAATGATTGACTCTTCTAAAATCTCAGCTTACGGGAAGTGGTTGGAGTCCATTCCCTCCATTGATCTCTATGTTGTACATATTATCCGTGATCCACGGGCCTCCGCATATTCTTGGCAACGCATGAAAAAACAACCAGATACGGACCAGCTCGATTTCATGCACCGCATGAATATCTATAAGAGTTTTCTCTCCTCTTGGATTCAACCGTTTTCTCTATGTCGGAACTTTTTTGGTCCAGATCAGCCAAATATTTACGCCTACGTTACGAGGATTTTGTTGCTGATCGAAAGTCTTCCGTCGCAAAAATATTGGATTTGGTTGGTAATTCGGGGGCAGAAATGCCTTTTGTTGCTGAAAAAGAAGTGGATTTATTCCCAACTCATACGATATCCGGTAATCCTAACCGCTTTCAGGCTGGTTCTGTTTCCCTACGCCTTGACGATGAATGGCGGATTCGTATGAAACGCTATGACAAAATGGCTGTCACTACCTTAACCTGGCCGCTTATTATATTTTATATGAATCAATCACGTTTTCGGAGATCACTAGATGTCTGAGCAGAGGGTAAAGGTACTGTATATTCTTGGTGCTGGACGTAGCGGAAGTACATTGTTGTCCAATATTTTAGGGCAATTAGATGGCTTCCAAAGTGTAGGCGAGCTTTTTTATTTATGGGAAAATGGCTTACTTAAAGGTGGGTTATGTGGATGTGGAGAACCTGTACTTCAATGTCCATTTTGGTCTGAAGTTCTTAGCCAGTCGCTAGGATCATCTCTTATCAGAAAGCACGACAAATGCAAGAATTGGGTCAGCAAATAGCTAGAACACGGCATATACCTCTCTTAGCTTTACCGTCCGGTCGTCGTCGTCTTTTAGATAAATCAAATCAATATGTAGAAAATTTATCAAAGGTTTATGATGCAATTCAGAATTTGACTGGATGTAAGGTTATTGTCGATGCTTCGAAATTCCCTTCTTATGCTCAAATATTGCAAACTATTAATTCCATCGATCTCTATATACTCCACTTAGTCCGGGATTCACGGGCTGTGGCTTTTTCCTGGCAGAAAGAAAATCGATCCGGCAACAAAAACACGTTCGGTCGCATGGGTCAGATAAAAAGCTCGACTATCTGGTTTTTCTGGAATCTGGGCGGAGAGTTCATGCGACAAAGACAAAGGCAAGGACGTTACTTACGAATTCGATACGAAGATCTCATAGAGAATCCCTACCAAACGACGACGTATTAGATCTTGTAAACGAACCGATTAAACGACTTCCATTTGTCGATGAACAAAAAGTGATCTTAAATTCTACACACTCTATTGCTGGAAATCCAGTGAGATTCAAACAGGGTGCTATCACCCTAAAAATCGATAGTGAATGGACAGTTGATATGAAAGACTACAAAGTGAAAAAACCATAGCAACCTTATTGACCTGGCCTTTACTGCTCAATTATCAATATCCGTTAAGGCTCCCTGGTTTATAATGAAAGTTGCTATAATCATGTTTCATTGGAGAAAAATGTAGATGACGTAGCATCTGTCATCAGAACTGAATAACAAATGACACAAGCGAAGGTTTTATACATTGCGGGAGCAGGGCGAAGTGGTTCGAACTCTTCTGAAATGCTCTGGAAATCTACCCGGCTATTATTCCATTGGGGAAGCGCGCCACTTTTTTGAGTACATAAATGTTGAAGGAAAATTATGTGGTTGCGGCTCAAAGTTAACGGAATGCCCTTTTGGTCAGCGGTGATTGAAAGATTACGCTTGAACCCACAGGTAGACCTTGATCGAGCCGCGTACTTATCAAGCACAATTAATCGCACACGTTACACATGGCAGATCAAGCTGGCCCTTTGCAACGCTCTTGGTTTGAGAAGTCAACCAAATTAGTCGACTATCTAGCCTGCCTCTATGAGGCGATTTGGCAAGAATCTGGACGGCAGATTATAGTTGATTCATCTAAGGTACCTTCTCACTTGTTGCTGTGAGCCAAATATGCTTACTTGATTTGCGGACTCTCCACTTGTTACGTGATGGGCGCGCTGTAGCTTATTCGTGGAGCGAACGGCGCAAAAGACAAATGACACCGGCTGGTACATATGTGGAGTTGCCATATCGATCAGTTTATCGTGCCACAATGACTTGGATATTTGAAAATGTTCTTGTTAGTGGAATAGGGCGTCGGCTGCCACGATATACCAAACTTCACTGCGAGTTCATTTGCAGGAAATCCTGGACCAGTTGGAGAATTGTCTAAATAAGCTAGGTTTTGATATAGACTTCAGTAAATTAGGTAATGGTGAGACCAGATTGAGCACAAACCATAGTGTAGGAGGTAATCCACTGCGGTTTCAGAACAAGCAGCAAAAGATAGTCTTGGATGTAAAATGGCGCAGAGCAATCAACCCATTTACGAAACTCGCAATAACCTGGTTGGCAGCACCGTTCTTAATATACTATGGGTACCCATTAATGTAGCAGGCCAAAAGATTCTGCTACCCCTAATCAATAATCTATTCGTCGATGAACAACAAGTGGTCTTAAGTGATACCTACTCTACTGCTGGAAATACAGTTCGGTTCAAACAGAGTGCTATCTTAGGAAAAACAGATCATGATTGGGTAGATACATGAAAGCAAGCGAAAAAACTCTAACGCCCTTATTATTGACTTGGCCCGCATTTCTCAAGTATCAATATCTTCTAAAATCCTCGATTTTATCATGAAAGTTGCTCTAATCACGTTTCTTTGGGGAAATAATGGGGGTGGTGCAGCGGCTGTCGCCAGGATGATTGCATCCAACTTGCAAGCAAAGGGTATCGAAGTTTTTGTCATCACAACCCAGAGGAAGGCTCAACCCCAAAAGCAGCAAAAAAACGGAATGACTTTTTATTCCTTTTCCCCAAGGAATATTTATTGGGTAGCCGATAAGGAATCTCAGCAAACCGCAAAAAAAATAGCCTGGCAATTGATCGACGTTTGGAATCCGCATAGTTATCAGGTTGTTCGCGCAATACTCGAGAAAGAAAAACCTGACGTCGTTCATGTTCATAAACTCCGTGGATTGTCCCCATCTGTCTGGGCAGCCACTCGCCGAGCGGGAATTCCCCATCTTGTACAGACAACTCATGATTTTGAATTGATAAGTCCTCAAGGAACGCTATCTGGTCGAGTTGGCAATTTAATAAAAGATAAAGCATGGTTCATGCAACCATATACAAAACTTCGTGCACACCTGTCAAAGGCTGTTACTGTAGCGACCGCGCCGAGTAACTTCTTGATGCAATCATTTCTCGATTTCGGCTTTTTCTCAAGAGCAAGGATTCTGTCGTGCCCAACTCTCATGGGCATACCAGGAAACAATTACTTCATTGGCGAACCACGGCTCAGGATAAGCCCACTGATGTGGATGATACCGTTCAATTGCTCTACCTTGGCCGTTTAGAGGAAAAAAAGGGGATCACACTACTCTGCCAGGCTTTTAAAAAGAGCTCTAAGAGGAACCCAAATCTCTATCTTGATATCGCTGGCTGGGGCCCCTTGGAAGATCTCATTCAAAAAGAATGTGCACAACATCCGCAAATGCGGTACCTTGGCCCAGTTTTTGGGGCAGAAAAGGAAGATCTCTTGGAAAATGCAGACGTGTTAGTTTTTCCTACCTTACTCCCAGAGTCCTTCGGCAACGTAATCATCGAAGCGTTTTCCCATGGAAAACCTGTGATTGCTAGCGCAATCGGGGCTATACCATGGATAATTACTGACGGGAAGAATGGCTTTTTATTTCCTCCAGGCGATAGAACTGCCCTAGAAAACATATTAGGATGGGTTGTTAGGGGCCGTTCTCAATTATTAGAGATGACTCCTGCATGTTGGGACGCTGCCAACCATTTTACGACAGATAATGTCTTGAGCCAGTATGTAGAACTGTACCAGGCCTAAGGAATAATATGTTGTGGTGAACATAAACAATCTACAAACTCAAAGGCAGAAACGTCGTCTAATCATACCTTTTCTTGACACCTCCTTTGCCGCTAACTTTAAATGGTTCCTGATATTGTGGCCAATATGGTGGTTATTGGGCATAGAGCAATTCCTGTTTTTTGGGTTTCGTCTTTTGGAATTTTTACGCTTGTTCCTAGGAGCGAAGGGAAAGTTGGCTATTAACTCAACACTAGTGTTAGCGTTTTTTCTTGCCTGCTGGTGGGTTGTCCCAATTCTCTGGGTAGTGCTCTGAAGACAGGATGATTTTTTAAAGGAAACCACGACTGTTTGGACGCTTGTATTCTTAGTCGCACTCTTTCTTTCAAGTGTAAAAGAAAAGCAGGATTGGTGGAAGATTGTTAGAGGTCTAGGCTTTTTTTTCCGGCTATATTGCCATTGGTTCCTTGGTATTTATTTTGGGTGTTTGGACAGGAGAGATTAAGTCTAGTTATTGGCATATTATTGCCTGAAGTCACTATTAAATTCATCGGTATTTTTTAGTTCGATTGGATTTCGCAATCTTGGTGGGTTTGAAAATGTCGGTTTCTTATCTGATCGTCGTTCTTCAAGCTTGGCACTTGAGTCGGGCGGATTGGGATCAATCAGTTAGTTTTGCTTCTTCCCTTTATGGGCTGGCTGACTGTTATTCAGGCACGGTCGCAAACGAGTCATTGGTCTTTTTGTTTTGTTTGGATATTGCTAGTGGCCTTTCTTTATGCCAAAGTGCGTATGGTCTACCTAGTCATTTTACTGGGCTTAGGGATTATGGGCCCTTTTGTGTTAGGGAAAAGCCTGCGAAAGGGATTCTATTAGGCATTTTGATCGTAATTCTTTTTCTCGTGATTATTTTTCTATTAGCTATCCTATCCTTTGAAACAGTGAATGAAATATATCAAAGCTCTATTGTTGATTGGCGACGGGGCAGCTTTAATGTCCGCTGGATATATACGTGGAAACATTGCGCTCGCTTCCGGAACACTGGCTTGCAGGGTGGGGAACCGCTGTTCGTATCGAAAACCTTAGTTCCCATTTTTCTGCCGGAAGTCACAGCAGTATTTTAGCAATGCTATTTCAACACGGTGTGGTTGGTCTTCTTCTATATCTTGGAATTTGGTTGACCATATGGAGCCGCATAATCCGCGGACTAGCAAGGCGAGATGATTTGTACTCGTTTTGGGTCATGGTCGCAATTGCTATGTTTGCATTCAATATTCGTGAGATTACAACATCCTGGTGGTGGGATCAGACGATAACGGTTGTCCTGTGGACCTTTTGGGGCTTAATCTTCTCCGCTCCCACTGGCATTTAGTGAAAAGGTGAGATGATATTATATTCTCCAGGTGAATTCTATCAATTTACTCGGTGTGCGCATTGACGATTTGCCGGTTGAAGCATTGGTGGAGCAGATCACTGATGTACGCCGCCAGCGGGCCAAAAAGCAATCATCTCAAATGTCAATATCCATGCCATGAATCTGGCCTATGAATGCCAGAATTTCGTCAGTTCCTAAATGATTGTGAATTGTTTTCTGTGATGGCGTTGGCGTAATACTAGGGGCTAGAATTTTAGGGCTACGAAATCCAATATCGCTATACGCCTCCGGATTGGATCCCGCCTGCTATGTCAAGAATGTGTTGAACACGATATTTCAATGTACTTTTTCGGCGCCCAAGATGGCGTCAGCTCAAAAGGCTGCCAATCCTACAAGCCGGTTTCCCTGGTTTGCCGAATTGTCGGCGCGCACCATGGTTACTTCGATAAATCGATCCAGTCAGATGAAAACCAGATGGTTATCAAGGCGAATCAATGAGAAGTAAGCCCTGATATCTTACTGGTTGGTTTTGGGATGCCGATCAAGAATTTTGGCTGCGACGATAACTGGGCTCAAATTGACCCATGGTAGCCTTTCCGGTTGGCGCATTTTTTGATTATATATCTGGCGAAATTCTGCGTGCACCAGCATGGATGACTGACAATAGTCTAGAATGGCTGGGTCGTTTGATCATAGAGCCACGGCGTTTATGGAAGCGATATGTGATTGGCAACCCTCTCTTCTTTTGGCGGGTGATGAAGCGGCGTTCGGCTCTAGCTTGATTCGGTTAGTAACTGGATCAAAAGAATTGCATCGGCTTTGAACAGGGCTATAATTCAGGATGGTTCAAGTAAAAATTGCAGAGACATTGATGAGGAGGAGAATCGGATGCTGCGGCGGTTTAGTATAAATTATGCCGTATTAACTATGGTCCTGGATATGGGGGTTACGTTACTTGCCCTATCTTTGGCCGTTTCTTTGCGTCCTCAGTTTCCACAGGTACCATTTCTCGTCCGCGTCCCTGAGATTGTTCTCCCTCTTTGGATTTACATTCTAGTTCCTCTCCTTTGGGTCTCAACCTTCTTGGTTTCCTCAGTTTATGATCCGGAGCGCACATATAAGATTGTTGATGAACTTCAATCTGTAACACTGGCGTCATTATTGGCAGCTTTGCTGTGTGCGGGGCTCTTTTATCTAACTTTTCGCGAATTCTCACGCTACTTATTTGTCTCTTTTGTCTTTCTCAATACCATTTTCCTGCTTGGATGGCGCATAATAGCTCGAGTGCTTTGGCGAGCTTTTACGTATTCCCGCAGCTGAACGGCGTGTGCTTATCGTGGGTGCTGGCACCCTTGGACAGCGTGTGGGACAAATGGTTAAAGATTATGGTTGGACGGGGCTTTCCCTCATCGGTTATGTGGATGACCGGCTCGATAATCTCGAACAAAATGATTTCGCTGTGTTGGGAAGGTTACGTGACGCTCGCCGCGTTGTTGAACGAGAAAACATCAATGATGTCGTCATAGCTTTACCACAAGATGCTTACGGCAAAGTGAATGACATTGTGCTGGATATGCATGATCTGCCACTGCTCATGCGTGTTGTGCCTGATTATTATAGCTTGTCACTTTACCAGGCTACTGTTGAGGATTTTGCCGGCGTACCCATGATCAATTTGCGCGATCCGGCTTTGAATCCGGTTCAGCGGCTGATCAAGAGAGTTTTTGATTTATTAATTGGCGGAATTGTTGTTTTGTTCATTTCGCCGCTGCTCGGGTTAGTGGCACTGGCTATTAAGGCAGATTCAGACGGCCCCGTTATCTTCCGCCAACAGCGTGTTGGGGAAAACGGCCGTCTCTTTGCCATGTATAAATTCCGCTCAATGATCGTCGGTGCCGAGGAACTGCAGGAACAGCACGAAACTTATGACGAGCATGGAAACATGCTTTACAAACGAGAGGACGATCCTCGTGTGACGCGTGTCGGCCGTTTCATTCGCCGTACCAGTCTGGACGAACTGCCGCAGCTCTTCAATGTAATACAAGGCACTATGAGCCTGGTCGGCCCCCGGCCTGAACTGCCGATGATGGTCGGGCGGTACGAACTATGGCAGCATAAGCGTTTTGCCGTGCCGCAAGGCATGACCGGTTGGTGGCAGATTAACGGCCGTGCAGATAAGCCGCTGCATCTGCATACCGAAGATGACATCTATTACATCCAAAACTACTCGCTCTTGATGGATATCTACATCCTGCTCAAGACCCCCTGGGTAGTTTTACGAGGCAAGGGTGCATACTGAGGGCACCCGCGAAGTTTGGCCCTGGGCAAAATGGATTGAAGGGGTTCTTTTACTGGCAGCTGCCCCTTTCCTGCTCTTTCCGACACAATTTGTACTGGCGACTGTTTTTGCCCTAATCTTAGTAGCTTTTCTTTGGCTCTGGCCACTTTTTATCCTTCGTTCCCCGCTCATATCCAAGAACGCCTTATAATGTCGCGTTACTGCTGTTTTGCCTTATGGTTTTGGTGGGAATCCTCGTTACGGCCGATCCAGAACTTACGCTGCCAAAAGCGACGGGGATCATATTAGGATTAAGCAGTTGGCGATACATAACTGTTTATGTTCAACATCGCCGGCAGTTCGCCTGGGCTGTAGCTGGGTTTATCATGCTGGGTGTGGCCATGACGGCGGTCGGTTTCCTAAACGCCGACTGGTTGCTTAAGACCACCTCACGAGTGCCATATTTACAGGAGTTGTCGATCATCAATCCTGGCCAACCTTTACCTAGTTGAGGGAACTCAATCCGGCATTCACCCCAATCAGATCGCCGGCACCATTACGCTTTACCTGCCCCTTCTACTGTCTCTTTTGGCCGGTTCCATTGATCTGCGCCGTCATAAATGGCTTCTCTTAATTACGGCCGTGATCGCGTTTCTGGCAGGCTTGACTTTGCTGCTCACCCAGTCGCGTAGTGGTTGGTTGGGCGTCGGAGGTGCCATCCTTGCCCTGCTAATACTATGGGGATTAATATTGCCGCCATCTCGGAAACGCCGGTTACTTTGGGCGGTGACAGGATTGCTGCTGCTTTTGGGTTTGTTCCTTGTCATTCAAGTAGGACCATCGCGTATCACCGAGCTGTGGCTCGATCCACCACAGGAGACGGCCGTAGGCTCACTATCTACGCTCAATTTTCGCCAGGAAGTTTGGCCTTGGGCCTTAACGGCCGTGCGTGACTTCCCATATACAGGGACTGGACTGGGCACCTTTCGAGCTGTTGCACGCCGCTTATATCCCATAAATGTTACTGAAAGCTTTGATTTTGCTCATGCTCACAATGTGTTTTTGCAAGTCGCTTTGGATTTAGGCATTCCTGGGCTGATAGTGTACGGTTCGTTGATAATACTTTCTGTTGTTCTGGGATGGAGAATTGCTACAAAAGACCCTCAACTGCGTTCAGTGAGCATTGGTCTAATAGCTGGTCTGTGTGCATTTCACGTATATGGGTTAGCTGATACTATAGCCATTGGGGCCAAGCCAACCTTGCTCCTATGGGTCATATTCGCTTTATTGGGTGTAGCAAATCAAATCAGCCATGCGACAAATTCTTAAACGTTTTGGGGGTTGTGCTTGCTTGGCAAAAGCAAGATCACTGTGCTATCTTAGGTTGAAAGATAATAATTAAACCAGACAAGATCCCTGGAGGTGAAAAATGGCTATTATGTTCGCGACAGATGAATGGGCAAAGGCGTTGCAGGTTGAATTAAATGGCAGCAAGGCCTATCAAAAAGCGGCGGCAAAGTGGGAAGGGGACTTCTATTTTGTGATCGACAAAGGCCCTGGCGTCCCCGAAGATATTTATATGTATCTCGACTTGTGGCATGGCGAAGCGCGAGAGGCTTACCTGGTTGAGGATCCCAGCGAAAAAAAGACAGCTTTCACCTTGCGTGCGCCTCTTGAAATATGGCAAGGGGTGTTAAATAAGAAAATCGATCCTATCCGTGGTATTATGACGCGCCAACTCCAACTACAGGGCAATATGATGAAAATCATGAAGGCGCCGAAGGCAGCCACCGAATTGGTTGCATCCGCAGCGAGTGTTGATACGGAATGGCCTGAATAATCACATGTGGTTTTTTAAGTGTCCGGAATATTATTTTGGCCAGGGTGCAGTAGGCCATCTAGGTAACCTGCAAGGAGAACGAGCCTTCATCGTCACTGATGAGAATATCCAAGAGTTGGGATATGTTGAAGTGGTGCGGGCACAACTTGCAAAAGCTGGTATTTCAAGCGCGGTTTTTGCTGAAGTAGAGCCAAACCCCTCCCTGGATACTGTGGCGCGTGGCGCCAAAGCGATGCAGGCCTACTGCCCGGACTGGATTATTGGTCTGGGGGGCGGCTCATGCATGGATGCTTCGCAAGCGATGTGGATTCTCTACGAGAATCCCGATCAAGGGCTTGAATTGCTCAGCCCCTGGTCAACCGTTGGCTTGCGGCAGAAGGCGAATTTGATCACGATTCCCACTACAGCGGGCAGCGGCGCTGAATCATCTTATGCTATGGTCTTGACCGATACTGAAGAGGAGCGAAAGCTCACGCTTGCTGTTCGTGAGGTAACGCCTGATTTAGCTATCGTAGATCCCCAATTTACCGCGCATTTGCCACAACAAATTACGGCCGATACAGGCATTGATGTTTTAAGCCATGCGATCGAAGCCTATAGCTGTACTTGGGCAAATGACTTTACCGATGGCCTATGTCTGCAAACAGCAAGGATTGTTTTTAAATATTTACCCCGGGCCGTATTTAACGGTGCTGACGATGTAGAAGCTCGAGAGAAAATGGCTAATGCCGCCTCAATCGCTGGGATTACGCTGGGAAACAGTTCTGTCGCATTAGGTCATGCCATGGGGCACAGCGCCGGCGCATATTTTAAGGAGATACCACACGGGCGAATTACTGCTATTTTTATGCCGTACACAATGGAATATGTCGGCAATTCTGGGGAAGGTCGTTACCGGGGGCTGGCCAGAGCATTGAATTTGCGCGCTACCAGTCATAAGGAAGCGGCCGTTAATATTGCTGACGCGATGCGTTTTCTTATGCATAATATTAATTTACCGGTGAGTTTGCGCGAAGCAGGCATATCCGCAAGCGAATTTGAAACTTTATTGCCCTTATTGATTGAGAATGTTGAAATAGACGCCAATATTTTGCAATCACGACGTATGCCTGAAACAGATGAAATAGAACTTTTATATCGTTATGCATACGAAGGGAAACAGGTCGATTTTTAAGCGCTATATGGAACTGCTTGGTGTAATGGGGGTGGCTAATGCCACAGAATAGAACGGGCAAACGGGTCGGACTGGCTTTGGGAGGCGGTGCCGCGCGTGGCCTGGCCCATATTGGTGTATTGTCTGTTCTGGAAGAAGCGCGCATTCCTATCGATTTCATTGCCGGAACAAGTATGGGCGCGATGGTTGGTGCCGCGTATTGTGCCGGTATCGAGATACCCCAATTACTGGAAAATGCAGCGACAACGACCTGGTGGCAAATCAGTAGGCCTACCTGGCCCCGTCATGGCTGGCTCAGCTTTGAAAAAATGGAAAACTGGATCACGGGCATGATCGGTGATGTTGATATTCGTGATCTGGCCATTCCTTTTGCGGCCGTGGCCACTGATATCGAAACAGGAGAACGTGTGATCTTGCGTGAAGGTCCGGTGGGCAAGATCATACGGGCAAGCTGCTCAGTTCCAGGTCTTATTGAGCCACTAGACTATGGTGGTCGCTTGCTTTGTGATGGTGGTATCTCCGACAATTTACCCGACTATGCCGCTAGATTATTAGGCGCTGATTTTGTGATTGGCGTTGATGTTTTTGCGCCAGCATTCCGCACCTTTCTAGGGCCCGCTGGGGCTTTATTGGCGGCTGTGGAAACCCTGGTGCAACATGCAGGGGGTGGGGACTTGGACGCCGATTGTTTAATTATCCCCGATCTTGTTGGTACCAGCTATATTCGACTTTCCAAACATGAGGATATTATCGCTGCCGGCGAACAAGCTGCCTTGGAAATGCTGCCAGTTATAAAGGCTGCGCTAAATCCTCCCGTTGAGCCCTCTTTTACCGGTCTGCAATCCGTTTATCAACCTACATCGGAAGACGGCCGTATTCTCAATACCCCAGGTTAGCGCTCTTATAGCCACCTTGCTTGCCGTTTCGGGCTGGGCTAGAATCTCGCACTTCTGAAAAGGAATCATGCTAATCTCGCCATTTTTAATCCTTGGACTATTGTTGGTTGGAGCGGCCGTCACCTATTTAGTGGCTGCGCGTTGGCCACGCTATACCTCATATGTAGCGGCAGCTATCGCGGGATTAGGGTTAATATTATGGTTCCTGCTCGGTCAACGATTACCCCAATCCGTATCACTTGGCGAATTGCAAAACAGTCCCCTAATACCCGCTTGGCAGTGGGTAGTTGATGAGACAGTTTGGCCTCTTGGTGGCGTTCTGCTTCTGTTCATCTTCGCCCTGATAATCTATCGTGCCGGTGAGATGAAAGTTTCCTCTGCACAGATTGAGAGCTTTAACTTCCGATTAAGTCGTTCAGAATCGCAGCCGGCACTGCTTTTATGTTTAGCCGCTGCTGGTCTGGCAGTAATATGGGCGGCGACCATGATGACCCTCATGATGACTTGGACGTTATTGGGGTTATTGTGGACGCTGTTCTTATTGACAACCATAGAGCCGAGAGCAGATTTATCTTCTGTATTGCCCCGCTTTTTTTGGATCCTGGCCCCACTATTGTTTGCCGGTATCGTAGCCGCATCACAGCCATTTGGAACCAATCTTTTAGATCTTAGTAATTGGCCGGTCATAACAATGGTCGCAGCTTTACTAACCGTCATGTCCCAAATGGGAATATTGCCTTTTGTCGGTTGGCGCCCAAGGAAAATGCCCTTGTCACCTGATTCAGGAGCCGTGCTGCATTTGCTGCCCTCGCTAGCTGGTGCTGGTTTTCTGGTTCGGCTGGTGTCAATCGGTCAAGTTGATTCAAATGTTGTGCTTTTACTGACGCTAGTAGCCTTAATAAGCATCATGTCAGGCATACGACGGATCTGGATGTATGGAGAATCTCCATCACGTCTAGCGGCAGATCTCGCCTTGTCACTCAGCAGTTTGGTATTTCTAGCAGGAATCTGGACTGGCGCGCCGGCGTTAATCTCCGCTGTTAGACTTTTGGTCTTTGTGTCGACTATCTTATTCTTTATTGAGAGATTGCCGGTGTTGCGTTCTCGACCCTGGCGTGGAATTGCGCCGCTGTTAGCATTCCTTGCTCTGGTAGGGGCCCCTTTGACTGCTGGTTTTACTACAATAACAGCGGTGTATGATGTTTTGCTGTTGAATAGCCGTCCTGTGTTTGTTCTCGCTTTGGCTGCATTATGGCTGCCCTTGCTTACTGCGGTTTTTATCAAGATTCGTGACAGTATTACCTCGCAGCAGGCACCTTCAGATGGCCGGAGAGATCAATTACTGATGGAAAGCAGCCAAGTGCTTTTGTCAGCGGGGCTAATTGTGGTTGGTGGTCGAGCACTGGGGGATATTCATTTTGTCACCTGGCTGATGTTGTTGTTAACGGGTGCAGGATCGATTTTTCTGTCGCACTATGTAGGTGAAGCGCAGGGCGTTGTCGTTACTGTAAATACTGCTCTTGCCCCTGGCAAAAAACAATTCTCTCGTTTTTGGTTTGCGATGAGTAGAACCGGCCAATTAATCGTGTCGATCCTGAGTGAAGCGGCGTACACCTTGGAAGGAGAGCGGGGATTACTATGGCTGACAGCCATTCTGGCTGTGCTCTTTTTTGCCATGGTTATCTAACCATCAATTATGAATATCCCAACGATTTTTGATTGGATAGTCCGTTTTGATCATTTGCGCGGAGAGCCTGCGGTGCTCATCCTCTTGTTTACAGCAACGCTTATTGCCTTGTTTTGGGACTGGCGACTTGCCCTTTTTGCATTGATTATTCAATATTTGGTGGTTGGCTTGTTATTCGTCGATCTGCTGGATCCGCGTCTGGCTATCATCAAGGTTTTAGTGGGGATGTTTGTTTGCCTCATTTTGTATATGACCGCTCGACAGGTCCGTTATGGGCGCTTACCGGCTGACCTGTCACCAGAAGAAGTGAGCCATATAAAGGGAGACCAAGCAAAAATCGCATTGGGTCCTTGGACGGTCTCGCATGCGGCTGTTTTGCGTACTGTAACGGTAGTTTTAGCTATAATAGTGATGGTGATCGTAACCCGGCAAATAACGATTTCCTTACCAGGTATTCCAGATGATTTGTCACATATTAACCAAGCCGTTCTCATTCTCATGGGGATGGGAGTCGTGGGTATTGTTGTTAGCCGCAATCCACTGCCGGCCGGCATGGCGCTGTTCACTTTCTTGACCGGTTTTGAACTGTATTATGCGGCACTCGAGCAGTCGGTTGCCATGTTAGTGGCGCTGGCAGCGTTGAATTTTGCTTTGGCCCTGGCTGTTTCGTATCTGAGCCAGGCCAGGCTTGTATCTTGGTATGCGCTCAGCAATGATTGAAAAACGAATTTGTATAGTTGGGCTGGGTTTGATGGGTGGCTCATTAGCTAAAGCACTTCACGGCCAGGTTAAGCATTTAACGGGCGTGGACCGGCATGCGGCAACAAGGCAGATGGTATTAGCTGGTGGCATCGTTGATATCGTGACAGCCGATCTGGCGTCCGGTGTGCGGGCGGCAGACCTGATTATTTTGGCCACACCGGTTCATTCTATCTTACAGCAGATCGAACAGTTGCCTGATTTGTGCCCTGAAGGGAGTCTGGTATTGGATCTTGGCAGCACAAAGGAAGCTGTCTGTAAGGCTATGGCAGCTTTGCCAACATCGTTTTCTGCAATCGGTGGACATCCGATGTGTGGTAAGGAGACTGCCGGCTACCCGCCGCAGATGCCGGCCTATTTCGAGGGCAAACATTTGTGCTTTCACGTAACGGCCGAACGACAAAACAGATTGAAGAGATAGCCTTATCCTTAATAGAATTAATAGGCGCGCATCCAATGTTCCTGTCTCCTGAAGTTCATGATCAAATTGTGGCAGTTACCAGTCACTTGCCATATTTGATATCGGCTGCGCTAATACAACGTGCTGCGGATATGGCAGATGATCGTGTATGGTCTGTTAGCGCTTCAGGTTTTCGTGACAGTTCTCGCTTGGCGGGATCAGATCCACGGATGATGCTTGATATCTTGCTAACAAACAGGATAGCGATTCTTTCACAACTAGCGCAGTATCAGGCTGATCTTGAACAGATTGGCAGTTTGCTGGCTGAAGGCGATGAAAGTGCGCTGGCAGATTGGCTGGCTGAATCTCAAAGCCGGTATATCACGTATCGAAAACAGAAGCAGTTACCTGGATTCTGATCCATCCAGGAGTATAAATCTAATCGCCGAATACACGAATGATACCAGGGATGCGCTCCAATTCATCAATTAGTTCATCGCAAAATTCGGCTGAATCCTCAGGAAGATTGATAGCGAAACGCTGGCCAGGGAATCGAAGTTGGAGACTATCTCGTCCGGGGAATTTCTGGGCTGTTTTTACTGTACGACGGCATGTGTCCTGCCAACTACCCCCGGCTTTGATCTCTATCACTATCTGCTGTGTTCCATGTTTCCCGTTTCCAGGTATTATGACTTCCTCCCCACTTCGTGCCGTATAAGTTTCCTCTACTACAAGATTAGGGATCGGTTCAGTTTGCAGCGCTGCTTCCGGTATTGTGCTTACCAGTTGGCTTGCCGGTGATTGCGTTTCGGGTTCAGCTACTTGCCAATCGTCGTCGAAATTAGGTGGTGGGGGAGGCATTGAGGACGGAGCCTCTTCCGCTGTTAATTTCGAATTAACGATCTTGGTTTGGTTATTCTTTTTTGGTGCTGGTGTTTGATGGGTTGAGTAACTGCTTCCGTTGCTTTCTGAAGATGGGAAGGGAGATGTGTCAAAATCAGCAGTGCTCTCATCCGCTTGAGATGATTCCAGTTTGGTCACAACCTTGTCGACAATGATGTTAACTTGATCGTCCTTCAATTGAACTTTGCCGATCACGAGCATGATCTGATCAACTTGTACCATTGAGCGCACTTCTTCCCAGGTACGAGGAAAGAAGACGAGATCAATCTTGTCGTCCAGATCCTCCAATGTGCCAAAAGCCATTGGCTGCCCTTTTTTTGTGGTTAATGTCCGTAAGGTGGTGATCATTCCAGCTATGCGTATGGACTTGCCACTCATGCTGCTATCAAGATCGCCAATAGTGGCATTGGTGCGTGGTTTTAAGATGGCTAACGGCCGTTCCAATGGATGTTCTGATACATGCACGCCTAGTGCCTCCCGTTCCCATTCAAGCAATTGTTTGTGTTCGATTTCTTTCAGCTCTTTGTCAGGTTTAAGCAAATTCGCCTCCATGCGCATACCCCCAGAGCCCATCGAGCTGCCGAACAGGCTCATTTGTCCGATAGCTGCTGCCTGGTGCGTTTGACCGCTTTCGCCCATTATGCGATCTATAGCTTCTAGCAATTGCGGTACCGTTCCCCAGGAGTCAAACACATGGGCTTTGATCATATATTCCAATGTCCGTTTCCCGACCCGGCGCAAATCAACACGATCGCACAGGTCTTGCAGACTTTCAAAATCACCATTCTCATTGCGCTCGTTAAGGATAACCATGAGAGCCGATTCGCCTGCATTTTTAATTGCGCCAAGACCAAAGCGAATAGCCAGTTGTTGGCCATTCTGATCCTGAATAGTGAAATCAATACCGGAATGATTAATGTCTGGGGGTGCAATGGCGATACCCAGGCTTCTGGCTTCGGAGAAATAACGACGGACCTTTTCTGTATTATCCCGCTCCACGCTGAGCATTGCCGTTAAATACTCTACCGGGTAGTGCGCTTTTAAGAAAGCGGTCTGGCATGTTACCTTTGCATAGTCAGCGGCGTGCGCTTTATTAAAACCATATCGAGCGAAAAACTCGATGTCGCCCCAAATCGCATCGCAAACGTGACGGCTAAATCCACGGGACATAGCACCATCAGTAAACTTGAGACGGTGCTCATCCATTAATTTTTGCTTTTTCTTCGCCACCGCCTTGCGGATCATGTCTGCCTCACCGGGTGCGTAACCAGCCAGATCGGAGGCAATGCGAATGATCTGTTCCTGGTATACCAGGATACCGTACGTATCCTCAAGAATTGGCTCTAGTTCCGGTGTGTGATACTTGACAATATCCTTATCATCATCCAGGGCGGCGTGCATCCGCCGGATATACTCTGGGATATTGTCCATAGGGCCGGGACGATATAATGAAATGGCAGCGATAATGTGATCAAAGCGGCGTGGCCTCATCTCCATCATCAGTCTACGCATGCCGGCCCCTTCCACCTGAAAAACACCCCCGACCTGGCCGCGGCCTAACATTTCAAAGAGAGCTTCAGGGTTTTTATCCGGGTCGGGCCCAGTCTGCCCGATATCGTACGGTATATTATCCATCGTGTAGATGATGCCGTAACGGGCCTCAATTAATCGTGCCGCACGACGCATAACGGTGAGCGTGCTTAAGCCCAAGAAATCTACTTTTAGCAAGCCAATCGACTCAACAATTTCCATTGGCCATTGGGTTACGCGATCAACACCGCCGAGTCCTGCTTCCCCGCTCGTGGGCCGGTTAAGGGGCACGTATTCTTCTAAAGGCAGATCGGAGACGATAACACCCGCTGCATGGCTGGAAGCATGGCGGGCAATGCCTTCTAAGTTTTGAGCAGTATCCAGCAGTGTCTTGACCGTGTTTTCTTGCCGATAGCGACCGGCCAACTCGGCCGAATAAAACTCATGCCCATTTTTGAGAACGTCTTTTATCTTAGCTGGTTTTCCAGGGATAGCCGGTATCAAACGGGCGATAGTATCGACTTCTGGCAGGGGCATTTCCATTGCTCTGCCAACATCCCGAATTGCTGCGCGAGCACCTAATGTTCCGAAGGTGATAATTTGGGCTACTTTTTCACGGCCGTAACGGCGCATCGTGTATTCAACCATTAGGTGACGCATATCGTCTGGATAATCCAGATCGATATCAGGCATAGAAACACGACCAGGATTTAAGAACCGTTCAAAAATCAGCCCATTCTCCAGGGGATCGATATTCGTAATCCCCAAAGTGAAAGCTACGACCGATCCCGCTCCGGATCCACGGACATTCCACCAAATATCATTCTCTTTCCACTCTCCATAGCTGCTATATGGATATGGATCTTGGTACAACTCCCACCATTCATCTGTGCGGGCGGCCCATTCACACAGATCCCAAACAATTAGGAAATAGGTGTCAAAGTCCATGCTGTGGATAATGCCCAGTTCATGATCGAGGCGCTGACGAAGAACGATGTCAACATCTGCCCTGTTTTGTCCATAACGTTGGACCAATCCTTGTTCACAGAGCTGACGTAAATAAGTATGTGGTTCGAAACCATCCGGCACCTCGAATTGGGGTAGATGGTAGCCTTGATCATCCAGGCGGACATCACACATCTCAGCAATGCGAACGCTGTTGCTTAATGCACCTGGAATCTCGCCAAACAGCGCTGACATTTCAGCATAGGATTTGAGGTAATATTCGGTGTCGCTAAAAGAAAGTTTGGGTTCCTTAATAGTGGATCCGGTTTGGATGCAAAGCAGCACTTCATGCGGTTTGGCATCTTCGGCACGTGTATAGTGTACGTCATTTGTAGCCAGAAAATTACTTTGTAGGCCGAAACGCGGTGCCATTTCAACCAACTTCTTATTGATTGTAGTCAGTTCAGGGATGTGATGTTCTTGCAGTTCAATAAACAAGCGCTCGCGCCCGAAAATGTCCATGTATTCACCCAACAACTCATCGGCCAGCTTCAGATTACCTTGATTTATGGCCTGGGGGATTTCGCCTGCCATACATCCGGTCGTAGCAATCAATCCTTCACTATGCCCGGCCATAAATGAGCGGTCAATACGCGGTTTGTAATAATAGCCTTCAAGCTGGGCACTGCTGGCTATATGCAACAAATTCTGGTAGCCAATTTGATTCTGGGCCAGCAGAAGCATATGGAAGCGTTGTTTATCCTTGCGGGCTTCTTTGTCCTGCATGCGTCGTTTAGCCAAATATGTCTCGATACCAATGATCGGATTAATGCCTGCTTTTCTGGCTGCGCGGTAGAAAGGCATTGTGCCGTACATTGCGCCGTGGTCGGTTAAGGCGATTGCAGGTTGGTTCAACTTGACCGCACGCTGTACGAGATCATCAATGCGGCTGAGACCATCTAGAAGAGAAAATTCGCTGTGGACGTGAAGATGTACAAAGGATTGCTCGTTACCCATTAATTACCTCAAGGGAAGACATATCTAACCACCAATGATTGGTTTATGCTTGATGACCGGTTGGCTGAAACTTGCTTTAATACTGCAATTCCCCGCGGGCATGAGTATATCACAGGGTAACAGGGGCAAGGGAAATTTTAAGGGTTAATTTTTTTATACACTTTGATTTAAAGTGACCTTTTGACTTTTCGTATGAAACAGATATCTACCTGACCTAATGCTCCATCGCGAGAACGATATTTCAAATCTGGGAAGTCATAAATATGATAACCATAGGCTTCCATTAGCTCTATAATTCGGTAAATATTGGCACGGTGATTTAGGGGATGAAAGAGGGATGTCTCGACCACAAATACATCTGTTTTGCCTAGACAGCCAATACCGCCGCGCAAGACATCTAGTTCAAAGCCTTGAACATCAATTTTGATCAGATCCGGTGTGGATATGGTCCCATTGGCAACAAGGCTATCGATGGTTACGATGGGGATGAGGCGCTGCTGCTTGTAAGGGGTGAGGTTCTGAACGTCGGGGGAAAGAAAAGCTGAGCCTTGGAGGTCATCCCAAACAGTCAATATTAGTTCCCCTTTTTCTGCACCTGCCCCAGCGAGTACCCAGCTAGCGTCAGGGGTCCGGGCGCAAAAATTATCGAGAAACGGCCGCATTTCTTCTTGTGGCTCGATCAAGCAAAACTGCGCATCTTTGAATACCGTGCTGACAATGCGGCTCCAGCCCCCATAGTTAGCCCCAATGTCGAGAATCGTTCGTGGGGTAAAGCCCAGGCTGGCCAGCTTTGTATAAAATGATCTTGTGCCTCGAGTCGAGCGGTCCAACCCCGATACCCGTAAAAAATCATAACCAATTTGGCCTAGTGTCGGGTATTTGACAAAAAGGTGGTTGACCTGCGCGCGTATTGCTGCCCTCACAATGGGGTTTCTCCCTGTTGCGCGCACTTTTCTTGTTCCGATGTTTGCCTGTCAAGATCGATTTTTTTAAGGCGGTACAGTGTTTCTTGCGTGAGCTGGCGGTGTTTGCTGGCGATGTCAGCTTGAATGCCAAAAAGCATTATGAAGATCCCAATCATGAACAGCCCGGTGCCAATTGTAAGCGATTGAAGATGCCCGCCAACAACTTGAACATAGAAATAAAGAAAACGGATCCAGGATCCCAAGCCAAGAATTAAGAAGGGCAAGGCGATGTAGCTGAAAGTTCGCAGTGGTTCATAAAAAGCATAAAGACGGATAATGGTGCCGGCTTGGGCCTTTATGAAATGCCACATATTGCGTTGTAAGCGAGACGGCCGTGTCGGGTCGTTTGTATCAACCGTTACATTCAATATCGTTAAACCAAGTTTTCCGGCCTGGATTATGGTTTCCAGTGTATAGCTGTACTGGGTAAGAATATTAAGCCGCAAAGCCGTTTCTTTAGAATAAGCACGGAAACCGCTGGTAGCATCAGGTACATCTGTTCCGCTAACCGTACGTACAGCCCAACTTCCAAGGTTTTGCAGCCCCTTCTTTAGTGGCGAGAAATGCGAGATCTGGGCCACCTGCCGGTCGCCGATCACCATGTCCGCCTCTCCACGCACGATGGGCGTAACCAGATCTACAATGAAGTGGCCCGGATATTGATTGTCGGCATCGGTGTTGACGATGATGTCCGCTCCCTGTTGAAGAGATGCATCTATGCCGCTTTGAAATGCCCGAGCAAGCCCTAGATTCTTGCCGTGGCGGACAATATGGTTAACCCCTTGAGCTTGGGCTACTTCGATCGTATCGTCATGGCTGCCATCATCAATAATGAGCGTTTCAATGCAGTCAATGCCTTCAATTTGGACCGGAAGCTCTGCAAGCGTTTCTGGCAGCATCTCCGCTTCATTATGACAGGGAATTTGAATTATGAGTTTCACAAGGGAATTGTATGTGCCTGTTAATGTGTGTCAAGTGTCAGCGGATTGGACTAATCCCAAGGACAAGAGATTCTAAATGTTATTGGTTGCTTGGCTTGTTTCAAGGTGTTTAATCCCGGCGGTTAGGGGAAGTAATTTAAGCTTACTCTTCAACAATGGGTACCAGGAATAGCGGGCAGGGCATATGTTCGATCACGCGGTGGGCAACGCTCCCGAGCATCAAGCGATCAAATCCGCCGCGCCCTTGTGTCGCCAACATGATCAAATCAATCTTCTCGTCTTGGCTCACGTGGACAATAGTGCGGGCCGGGCCACTGCCGGTTACTTTCACATTTGCCACAACACCATCCTCGAGAAGCTCCCTGGCGACCTCTTCAAGGTAATGCTTGATCTGGTTTTGGTAACTGGTAGAGGTCAAACCAACTGGTACGGTAAGTAATGTTACATCGCTGGCGAAATTTTGGGCGATCAGACGTACATAAGGAAGTACACGTTCAGAGTATGTTGAGCCATCTAGGGCGACCAAGAGATGTTTAAAGCCCGTCACGCGGCTGCGCCAACTACCGGTTGGGCGTAATAGCAAGATAGGTGTATTGCTCGTTTGAATGACCCTGCTGGCGACACTTCCGGCGACAAGACGCTTAAATCCGGAACGGCCGTGGGTGCTCATGACGATTAAATCATCATCAACTGATGCTGCAGAAAAAATAGCGTCCGACACTGATCCGCTGCTAATCTTTGCACGCGTATTAACACCGCTTAATTCCAATTGTGAGGCGATTTGTTCTAAGTACAAAATCTCCTCGCCATTCGCACTATAACCCGGCCCGCTAACGGGTGGTGTTGATCGGGATGTTTCCTGTGTTACAGTTAACAAAGTTACTGGGGCATTAAAGGCCAGACTCACTGATCGTGCCACGGACAAGGATGCTTCCGCAAGACCGGAACCATCTAAGGGAACAAGGATATTGCTCAGGAGAGGTGCTTTTTGATTCTTGGTCTCCTCAAGGAATACTGGTAAGTATCGGCGTTCCGCAAGCATTAAACCTAACCGTTCATCCGCTGGTTTCGGATCACCTAAGCGCCGGCGAAAATAGGTAAAGAAAATGTACAAGATGGGAATAAAGAGGAAGAATGTCCACGCTCCTTCCCAAAAGCGTTCTGCAAATATAATTACTGTCGCTCCAGTTGTTAATACAGCAGCAATTGCTGTGCCGGTTAAAGAAGCAGCCTCTCCAAACGAACGCTCTGTTTTTAACTGACGCAAAAGGCGCTTCGCCGCAGCCCACCCAGTCATGCTTAACAAAATAAAAACCCCGGCTGCATAAATGGCTAAATAGGTTTCTTCATGGGTGCCAAAGAGCAGGAAGCATATCGTGACAATACTGACCTCGATCCATACAGGCATAGTTGCCACATCGAAACGATTTTGACGGCCGATGAATGCGGGTACGTAATGGCGAAATTTGAGACCAACTGCCAGATTTTGCAATCCTTGAGCACTGGCAGCGGCAGCGGAGAGCAGTACAGCGACACCGACTAAAGTACCCAGCCACGGTAATGGCGATGGCAGTAACTGGTCCATTGTCTGGGTGAAAACCGACACCTCTGTGTTGGTGGGATTTGAGAGAGCTGAAATTGCTGGGCCAACGATAAGCATCGTAACAGCAGTCGTCCCCATTATTATGACCAGGCTGCCAAAGGCTTTGTTACTCTTTTCCCGTGGTGAGCCATCATACGCGGCGACAAGATTGGCAAATATCTCGATCCCCGTCATGACGGCGAGGATGCGGGCAAACCCCCCGAAAGTAAATTTCATGTATTCTGGGCTAAAAGCCTGGACATCTAAGGCAGGTAACTGCAGACCGCGTCGCCAGATAGTTGCAAAGACCATCACCCACATTAATATGAGAACGGCCGCAGTTGCCGGCCCAAAAGCACGTGCTGCCATCTTGGGGCCTCGGTTGACCAGCCAACCGGTGAGAATGCTTAATCCAATCGCTAAATAAGTACGATATTGAAAACCAAAAAAACTTTCATTCAATGCCGGAAAACGATCGGCAACAAAGGTTACTAGAGCGGCAATGCTCACTAAGAAGGTAAGCGTGTATTCAATGAAGGTAATGCTGGCATTGATCTTTACGGCCCATGGTCCAAATTCTTCCTCACTTAGACCGCTGCCGCCACTGCCATCGGTTACCCAGCGCATGACGAGGCGATACATGGCTGAAACCATAACAATGGTGAAAATGACAAGCCATATGCTGGCCCCGAATGTGACTTTTGCAACTCCGGCGACGACGATAAGCTTTAGAAATGGACCGAAAACATAAAGTGGCGAGGTGGCAGGATCACCTCCACCGGCAAGAGCACCTTCGAGAGAATTAGATAGCTTGTGGGAAACATGAGCCATGATTGATTATTCAGTTGAAATTCTTACTAACCAAAGACCGACGACTATAACATCCCATTCTCACCATGCACGAGAATCTGAATGTCGAGTTTCACATCAGCAATTGTATGGTACAGATGGAAGGTGTCAAGAATTTAGTTTGAGATTTCCTTGAAAACCAGTACAGCATTATGTCCCCCGAAACCAAATGCATTATTCAAGCAGGCGCGTATACGTGCTTTTCGAGCCTTATTCGGAACATAATCCAAATCACAATCAGGATCGGGTGTCTCGTAATTGATGGTCGGGGGCATGATCTGATCGCGTAAGGCCAGAATGCAGAAAACGCTTTCGATAGCCCCGGTAGCACCCATGATATGGCCAGTCATAGATTTAGTGGAACTGATGCCTACATTATAGGCATGTTCTCCCAATGTATATTTGATAGCCGCTGTTTCAGAGGAATCATTTAAGGGGGTTGCAGTACCATGGGCGCTGATGTAATCGATCTCTTCGGGCTGTATGCCGGCATCCTGTAACGCTTTGTTGATGGCTCGTGCAGCTCCCAAGCCGCCTTCAGACGGCGCCGTGATATGATAAGCATCTGTTGTTTGTCCATAGCCGGCAACCTCTGCCAGGATTGTTGCGCCTCTGGCTTGAGCATGTTCTAAACTCTCCAGTACCAACATGCCAGCTCCTTCGCCAACCACCAGGCCGTCCCGATTCTTGTCGAACGGTTGTGGCGCTTTACTGGTCTTTGAAGAAGTCGCGCGTGCTTGCTCAAAGCCGCCTAGGGCGACGTCGGTAATAATTGTTTCACTTCCCCCGGCGAGCACCGCATCCATTTCTCCATAACGGATAGCGCGCAAGGCGTGTCCGATGGCATCATTACCGGAAGCACAAGCGGTGACGATCGTAGGCGATGGACCTTGTAAGCCATAATCAATTGCCAACATACCCGCTGCGCCATTGGGCATAATCATCGTGATGGCAAAGGGACTTAACCGCTTTGGTCCCTTATTAAAAAAGACACGTTCCTGATCAACCAGTGTTTGAATTCCACCGACCCCGGTACCCAATATGACACCAATTCGATCACGATTATCATCGTTAATCGGCAGCGCTGCTTGTGTCATTGCTTCCTGGGCGGCAACAGCAGCAAATTGTTGGTAGCGGTCTCGCCTGCGTGCTTCTCGCCGGCCTATGACGGCAGTAGGATCGAAATCTTTTACTTCACAGAGACCACCGGCAATGTGCTCCCCCTTTTCAATCTGTGTAAAAGGACCAAAGCCTGATTGGCCCGCGAGTATGGCTGTCCATGTGTCTGCAACATTGTGTCCCAGGGGGGTGATAAGTCCCATTCCCGTTACCACGACGCGCCGTTTTTGGTATTGTTCTTTTTCCATCATTCCTCTTAAAGTCGATTAAGATTTATTGGAGGGCACCCTGGCCCCTTGACTGCCAAGATCCTTGGCCGAATCCCAGCGCATTTCGTATTTTTCTAATGTATTAGTGAAGGCCGCCTCAAGATTGACTCCGGAAGCAGTAGCTAACAAACAGATGCTGTACAGAAGATCTCCTAACTCTCCCGCAAGTTCATCGCGGAAATGTGCTTTTTTCGAACCATAATTTGTGGCGAGTAGAATTTCTTTTGCTACTTCACCCAGTTCGCTCATAACGTCTAATGCATAAACACCGGCAGGGTGGTCTAAGTTGTGCTCAAGAGCAAAATCATGAGCGCGAGCTTGCCAATTTTTAGGTAGCATAGCCGTATTCCCGAGTTCTATTAGAGCAATCTGTAATCTTCATCACCGAGTGTCTTTTGTGGAGGGTTTATATTTCCCCTCAACCCATGTGCTCTCGTTTGGGCCAACCTCTTTTTTCCAAACAGGAACGATTTCTTTCAGGCGATCTATTCCATAGCGGGCGGCATCAAAAACGCCTTGATCTCGATGACCTGAAGCGCAAGCAATGAAAGTTGTAACATCACCGATGTCGAGTTTGCCTATGCGCTGCACGATGGCGACCCCTTTGACGTCAGACCATTTTTGCCAAATCTCATCTGCAATCTGTGCCATCTTTTCTTCAGCCATACTACTATAGGCTTCGTATTCCAGATAAAGTGTCTTCGCCGGCATTCCTTCTCGTGCGGTTTGTCCGCGGACAAGACCGGTGAAACTGACGATTGCCCCCGTGTTAGGCTGCGCTAAGCGCTCGTAAATAGCTGCCAGATCCATGTCCAATGGGGAGATGGCGAAATATGTAGGATGAGGTAATGTCCCGCCGCCGCTGACTGGCGGAAATAGTGCAATTTCATCCCCCGCTTGAACTGCCGTTTCAGAAAAGGCGAACTCTTTGTTGATCGCCACCAGAACCGTAGGTAATGATGGGGCTAAAACAGGATAAGAAAGCTCCAAGGTAGTTAAGATGGCTTGTACCGTTGCCGGAAGCGGCATAGAAAGGGGGATAGATTCTTGACCGGCGAGATCCTTAAGGGTTGCGAAGAGATGGATTGTTAGCTCGGAATTGTTCATTGCGCTTGATAGGTTCCGCTTCGCCCGCCTTCCTTAAATATGACGCGAATATTGGATAACTGCATCCCGCGATCTACTGCTTTGGCCATATCGTAAATGGTGAGCGCGGCGACGGATACGGCCGTTAAGGCCTCCATTTCAACCCCAGTTTTACCTTGTACACGCACAGTGGCTTCGATATCTATGCAAGAATCCGAATTATTGGGCGTGCATTTGACGTCGATTTTATTTATTAACAGCGGATGACACAGCGGAATTAATTCACTAGTACGTTTAGCCGCCATCACACCGGCTAACTCTGCTATCGTCAATACATCCCCCTTCTTCACATTGCCTTCGATAATCAGCTGCAAAGTCTCTGGTTTCATGAATACCGAGCCGCGCGCAGTTGCCACCCTTTCAGTAGCCGTCTTGTGGCCTACATCAACCATCGCTGCTCGTCCTGATTCATCTAGGTGTGTTAATTTCTTGTCCATTGGCATGGTATTATAGTTAGCAATTCGCCAATCCGGCAAAGTATATAATTGTTGGGCGGCATTAATTTGCTCCTAAGAATGGAGAATCTTTTGAATGCATTTTATGACACGATAATTTTATCGCCACATCTTGATGATGCGGCCCTCTCCTGTGGGGGGCAAATTTACCTGAAGACGGCCGTTGGGCAATCTGTTCTGATCGTAACCATAATGGCTGGTGATCCTCCTGCATCAGGATTGTCTACTTTTGCGCAAAGCCTTCATGATCGTTGGCAACTCAATAGCCAAGCGGCAGCACAACGCCGCGACGAAGATATTGTAGCTGCCAGCATATTGGGGGCTGACACGCTCCATTGGACGGTTGCGGATTGTATCTATCGCCAGGAGCCGCAAACTGGTGAATCCTACTATAGGTCAGAGCAAGCGATCTTTGGGGAGCTTAATCCTGCCGAATCGCTCCTCGTCAATAAACTAGCAGAGCATTTAACTACTTTACCCCAGACTAATCAGATAATTGCCCCCTTAGGTATCGGCAATCATGTTGATCACCAAATAACACGTCTGGCAGCCGAGCAAGAATTTGGTGAGAATCTGGGTTATTACGAAGAGTACCCATATGCTATTGCGCCGGGAGCAGTAGAGGTGCTTACAATTGAAAAATCGCCTGCATGGCAAGCACAAACGATCCCAATCTCAGAAGAAGCATTGTTTGCTAAAATTGAGGCCATTGCTGCCTATGTTTCTCAACTAAGCACATTTTTCCTTGACCTGTCAGATCTTGAACATCAGGTTCGCCAATATGCTCAGACCGTTGGCGGTGAGCGCATTTGGCGTCATGCATCCCTCCCCAATCCTGATTATCGGCCGGTACAAGGATGAGTAAGCCAGGCTGTTTTTTCTCCCACACGAGCGATCAAATACCGACAA
Source organism: uncultured Chloroflexia bacterium (assembly GCA_963736615.1). Classification (GTDB taxonomy): domain Bacteria; phylum Chloroflexota; class Anaerolineae; order Promineifilales; family Promineifilaceae; genus JAACFF01. The sequence goes on from CAVTPP010000001.1 coordinate 94,544, forward strand.
TATCAAGAGGGCCAACCAGGATCGTGTTAGCCCATTCTGAGTTTTGTCTTGATTATTGTTGGTAGGTGAACTTATAATTAGTCATTAAGGGAAATTAGGTTGTTACTATGACGCAATTGACAACACAAGATCTGGCGCAAGAGGAAGAAGGGCAAGATCCGGTTTCGATGACTGGTGCCCTACGCCCAGGTTCGCTCTTACAAGGTCGGTATCAGATTCTTGGCACACTCGGGGTGGGAGGATTCAGTTCCGTCTATAAGGCGCGGGATATGCGGTTCCCTACGGTTACTAAACTATTAGCTGTTAAAGAAATGGTTCTCTTTACAGCTGACCCCTATCTGCGGGAGCAAACTGTCCTCTCTTTCGAACGTGAAGCCAGCATGCTTGCCGTACTAAATCATCCAGCTATTCCTGATATCACAGATTATTTTACAGACGGTAACCGCAGCTACCTAGTCCTGGAATTGATAGATGGTAAAAACTTGCAAAGCTGGCTAGAGGATACAACCACACTGATTGATGAACAAAGGGCGCTTGACTGGGCTCTCAATATCTGTGAGGCGCTGGTTCACTTACATGGCCAAAAACCCCATCCAATCATTTTTCGTGATCTAAAGCCTTCAAATATTATGCTGGATCAAGAGAATCAAATCCGGCTCATTGATTTTGGTATCGCCAAACTGTTTGAGGCAGATCAGGATCGGGGCACTATGATTGGTACCGAGGGGTATACACCTCCGGAGCAGTATCGTGGTGAGGCCACACCAGCCGTCGATATTTATGCTTTCGGTGCAACACTTCACCATTTGATAACCCGCCAGGATCCACGACAAGAGACACCATTTACTTTCCAAGATCGACCCATCCGGCACGCCAACCCCAATATTTCAATTGCTTTTGAGGCAGTCATTAATCGCTGTCTGGCTTATGATCCTAAGGATCGTTTTCCTGATGCCATGGCACTAAATGAAGTCCTGTTAATGCTTTCTGAATCAGATCTGGATGAAGTTGATCTGGAGCCACTGGGGATTTCTGTAGGTGGGTTATTACCAACAGCTCGGATTGGTATCAGTCAAGTTGAGCCGCTGTGGACGTTTAAGTGTGAAGATGAAATTCGCTCTGGTGCGACTGTTGCGAAAGGAATCGTTTTTGTTGCTGCTTACGATAACAATCTCTATGCGGTTACGGCCGACAAGGGCGAATTCCTTTGGAAGTTCCCTACAAATGGTAGTATTGGCGCTTCCCCTTGTGTCTATGATGATACTGTGTTGATCGGATCATCAGATAGCAATCTGTATTCCTTACAACTCAGAAACGGCCGTGAGAATTGGCATTTTACTACTGAAGGCCCGATTTTCTCATCTCCTGCTGCGCGTTTTGATCACGTATTTTTTGGCTCAGACGATGGTTACCTATACGCGCTCAATGCCTACAAAGGCGCGTTGGCATGGAGAGCCAATGCCTACAGTGCTATTCGCTCTACCCCTCTTGTCTCTGATGTGAGTATCATTTTTGGTACCGAAGAGGGCGAGATATATTGCAAAGATTTAACAGCAGGTAAAACTGTGTGGCAAGCTCAAGCCAAGCGCTCAGTTATCTCATCTCCGACAATGGCTGACGATATTGTAGTCGTTGGTTCCCTCGATGCCACCGTCTATGCTTTTGATGCCAGCTCGGGCTGGTTGATTTGGCGTTTTCGAACACAGCGCCCGATCGTTTCATCACCAGTTGTCTACCAGGGGATTGTCTACATTGGCTCTGCCGATGGTAAACTCTATGCTATTGACATTGGGACTGGACGCGCTATTTGGACATACCATGCCGGTGGGCAAATCGCGTCATCCCCTGTTGTCTGGGATGATGCTGTTTACTTTGGGTCAACTGACGGGACGGTCTATGGCCTTAGTGTCCAACGAGGCGATCTGGTATGGCGCTTTGATACCGGCAGCCTTGTTATTGCTACACCGATAATTCGTGAAGATGTAATGTATATTGGCACTACCGATCACCAGCTTTTTGCCTTGCCAATTTAGCGGTTTGTTTTGAACGTATGTGCCAACGTTAGCTGAAAGCTGACCTCATAGCAGGAATCAATAGATGAATAAAGACGAAACAAGTAGTCTCCCAGAGGTTGCCGATACCGAGGCCAATGGAATCGCCGATACGAAACCGGAGGTTCAACTGGATGCAACGCTTTTTGAGGAAACAGTAACAGGCGTGCCTTTGTTGCATGCAGCTCAGGTAAGTGATGTGGGCGCTATTCGTAAGCGAAACGAGGATTCCTGTCTCGTCTTTAGCTCGGAATCAGGTGGACACTTTCCATTAATGACGTTTGGCCTTTACATTGTTGCTGATGGCATGGGCGGGCATGAAAGCGGCCATCTTGCCAGCAAGGGTGCATCGCGGGCAGCAGCAAACCATATCCTAAAAGAAGTCTATCTCCCGCTATTAAGTAATGATGAGCCTCCCGATCAAGCTGCGGTGCAGCGGATAATGGAAGATGCGGTGCAGATCGCTCATAAAGCCATTTACAATCCTGATCCGGAAAAGGATGGGGGAACAACGCTAACGATTGCTCTTGTCTTGGGACAAGATCTCCATGTGGCCCATGTTGGAGATTCTCGCGCCTATTGTCTGGTTGATGGCACATTGGAGGCAATTTCAGTTGATCACTCTCTGGTCCAACGTATGCAAGATGAAGGGCAGTTGACGGCCGAGGAAGCACAGCATTACCAGTATCGAAATGTTTTATTGCGAGCTTTGGGTCAAGAAAATCGACTTGAAGTTGATACTTACCAGCTTGCTTTGCCACGAGCAGGCAAATTGCTGCTTTGCAGCGATGGTCTGTGTGGTTATGTTATGGATCCGGAATTGCAAGATATCATGAACCAACCAGTCTCACCCCATATGATTGCGGAACAATTAATTGCTGCGGCCTTGGCAGCAGGCGGGTATGACAATATAACGGCCGTTGTCGTCGGTTTTTCGTACTGAAGCATATTTGTACAGAAGTGGGAGAGCTGTGCCGGCTGATCACGCTTTACAATAAAATTGGCTAATTGATTGATTCGTTAGCTCTCCCGTTACTGGAACCCAAAACCACGCTTTATATTACCAGTTTATGAGTTTCGAACAGAGCAACTATTACCAGGTGTTAGGTCTCGACCGAGATGCTGCAGCCTCTGAAATTGAGGAGGCGTATGAGCGTATTCGTGCCGGCCTGTTACGAGACGAAACTGATCCCGAAAACCCTGAATTGTCGTTCTTGCTTCATGTTTTTGAGGTGTTAAGCAGCCCTCAAAGACGAAAACTGTACGACTCTTTATTAGTAGACGCCACATCTCCCAGCCTGATCACGACTGTACAGACAAGTAATTCAGAGTTGCCTCTTTTGAATACCCCGCAGATTGTATACTTGCTTGTTGAAATGCAGTCAACGGAAAATGACGAGGAGAAGTTACTGCCCCTTAACCTATGTATTGTAGTGGATTGCAGCACATCAATGCGTGGCAAGCGTTTAGAGCAGGTTAAAAGCGGCTTGGAGGTGTTACTAGCCAAGCTGTCTGCAGGTGATGTGCTCTCTTTGATAAGTTTTAGTGATCGTGCGCAAGTTGTTCTACCTGCGAGGCACGTCGGCGAACAGCAAGAACCTGTGGCCAAGATTCAAGCTTTGCATGCATCAGGAGGCACTGAAATATTCCAGGGATTGTCGGCTGGGTTTGGGCAAATGAACCAAGTGGCAAAAAAAGAGTACAACAACCATCTCATCCTTTTGACAGATGGGCGCACATATGGAGATGAAGATAAATGCCTAAGATTAGCATCGAGGCTGGCTGATGAAGGCGTGGCCCTTAGTGCATTTGGTATTGGGACTGATTGGGATGACCAGTTTCTGGATGCCTTGGCAGGGCTTTCCGGTGGCACTGCAGAGTATATTGCCTCGGAGCAAGATATTATTTCTAGCTTGTTGAATCGCCTACAAGGGGTAGGCGACGTTTTCGCCACCCGTGTGCTACTCCAGGCGAAATGGCCGCGTGCAGTCGAATTACTTGATGGTTTCCGTTTAACACCATTCGCCCAGCCCCTGCAAGATGAGAATGGTCAGATTCAATTGGGTGAACTAGAAGGTTGCACACCGCTGCGATTCTTGCTTGAATTCAGTATTCTTTCCCAGCCCATACCAACAAGAATTCGCATACCGGTAGCATTATCGGCAGAAATTCCAGGGCAGGGAGAACAAAACTTCGAAGAAATCATACAATTGTCAATTTCTAACGATGCCATACCGCTAGAGCCTCCGCCAGATGTTGTGCGCGCGGTCCGTTTGCTGACTCTTTATCGCTTAAATGAAAAAGTATGGCGAGAAATGGAATTAGGCCATGTAGACAGGGCTGCAACGCGGTTGAACCACCTGTCGACAAGATTTCTGGAGGCTGGTGAAACGATTTTGGCGGAGCAAGCGAGCAATGAAGCCAGACGGTTATTGCAGGTGGGAAAATTATCACCTGGTGGGCATAAGAATCTCAAGTATGGCACGCGCGCGTTAATGAGAAAAGCGATACAATTGGATTGGGATGATTCGATGTAAGACATGCGACGCGACGTATTATCCAGGCACTCTTTTTTGTCAGGAATGCGGCAATTTTCTGCTAGAATCGGCTGCTCAAGATGAGGTAGAGCCATCATCGCGAGGAAGTCAGGTTCATTACTTGATAGCGGGAAGCGGGCGCCAGGGCGAACTAGATTGCATTGAACCGGTGTGGGTTGGTCGCGCTGATCCCGATCAAGGATATTGGCCGAAATTGGATCTTTCAGATGATGGAGCGATGGAACTGGGTGTATCAAGGCGGCATGCATTAATTCAAATGGGTGATCAAGGGCCGGTTCTCGTTGACCAGCACAGCAAAAACGGCACGTGGATTGATCAGGAACAATTGACTCCTGAAAAACCTTATCAACTGCCGCGTGTCGCACAAATACGTTTTGGGCGTCTGCTATTGCGTACGTTTTTGGAGTGAGGTTTCCTAATGCAACAACCAATTATGTTACATTTGACAAATGAAGAGCTGTTTCTTGGTGATATTGACCGATTGCCCAATCCTACGGATCAGTTTATGATCGTTTACAATCCACGCCAGCTAGATGGTAGCATGCTTGCATATCTACAGGAAGATGTAAAAACGATCCTGATACCCTGGCATAATGTTAAGTTAGTTCAAGTCCTTCCTGACACTGGAATTGAAGAGGTAATCGGTTTCGTACGAGAATAACCATGGTGGAAAATATACCTGACACTTTAGAAAAAGAAGCACCGCAATTGATCCTCATTGTTGATGACGAATCTCGCATGAGGCGTTTTATTCGCATGAACATGGAACTCGAAGGATATCAAGTGGTTGAGGCCGAAAACGGCATTCAAGCCCTTGATCAAATTAGAAAGCATACACCGGATCTAGTCATCATGGATGTGATGATGCCGGAGATGGATGGCTTTGAGACACTTGGTCTCTTGCGTGAAATATCAACGGTACCGGTCGTATTACTTACTGTACGCAGTGATGAAGAAGATATCACACGAGGTTTAAATCTTGGTGCCGATGATTATGTTACCAAACCATTTAGCCCAAGTGAACTAACCAGCCGCGTCGGAGCTGTGTTGCGCCGTGCCAGATGGCCTGCCCCGCCTCCCCGGACCATTCTAAAGATTGATGACCGGCTTTCTGTTGATTTTAATCGCCATCAAGTCCTTGTTGAGGAGCAGCGTATTGATTTACGCCCCACAGAGTATCGATTGCTATATGTCTTGATACAAAATGCGGGATGGGTTGTTCCCCATGAAAACTTATTGGCAAAAGTTTGGGGATATGAGTACCGTGACGAAACCCATTATCTTCGTCTATATATTAATTATTTACGTAAGAAAATTGAGGAAGATCCTGCCCATCCCAAGTACATTATGACAGAGAGAGGCGTTGGCTACCGGTTCGTGGATTATAAAAAAAAGCCCATATGAATCACAATGTAGCAGCAACACCTGAACAACTTTTTGAGCGTGTTGATGCCTACCTCGATCTTGATGATCGATTTAAGGTGCGTGAAGCCCTGGAATTTGCTCGTCAGAAGCACGGAAACCAAATCCGGAAATCTGGCGAGCTTTTTTTTATCCACCCTCTGACAGTTGCCTATTATCTTGCTGATTTCCATCTGGATGTCCAAACCCTTGTCGCAACACTGCTGCATGATGTAGCGGAGGATGTCAGCGTGCCGATTGAGGAAATAGCGACACGATTTGGCGACGAGGTAGCTGTTTTGGTTGACGGTGTAACAAAACTAAAGGATGTCTCCGTTGGTTTATCGAAAGAGCACCAACTATCCAGGCAGGAGATACAGGATGTTAGCACCCAGAAACTCTTTCGCCAGATGGCCAAAGACGTTCGTGTCGTTATTATCAAATTGTTTGACCGCCTGCATAATATGCGCACCATAAAATTCATGTCGGATGAGGGACAAAGGCGCAAGGCGCGCGAAACATTGTACGTTTTTGCGCCGATGGCTAATCGTCTGGGCATTTGGGATCTAAAAAGCGAACTGGAAGCTTTGTCATTGGAAGTTCTAAATAACCTTGCTTATCGTGTGGTCAAGCATAATCTTAAGCGAGTTAGGGCAACGCAGCAGGATTTGTACAACCTGGTCAGTGGACAGGTTTTGAGCCAACTGTTGGAGGCCAATCTTGATGTACGAAAGGTGGAGCAAGAACCCGAAAATATTTACACGGTTTATCGGGATCTGAAATCATCGGGTTTTGGCTACAATGAAGTGAGTAAAACATTGCGGCTTGTTGTCCTTTTTGATGATTGGATCTCTTGCTATACAGCATTGGGTCATCTTCACCAACTATGGCAAGTTGTGCCCGACCGCTTTGACGATTATATATCCGTTCCACGCGACAACCTCTACCGTTCACTACATACAACAGTCATCCACTCTAGTGGGCAGCATATTAAGATAAGGTTGCGTACTGAAGCGATGGATAAAGTCTCTCAAATTGGAGTACTCGCGCGTTGGAAGTTTGCCGGCACGCCTTTATGGGAGAAGGGTATTGCTGAAAGAATTGACGCTTTATCTGAGAGTATTGGGGAGATAATTGCGACTGATTACCAGGATCCCGGCGCAGCAGTTAAGATGGTAGTCGAAGATGTATTTGCCAATCAGATCCGTATTTATACACCCCGAGGTGATGCGATTGAGATTGCGCAAGGGGCTACACCAATCGACTTTGCCTACATGATCCATACTGGGATTGGGGACCAGTGCCAGGAAGCTTACGTCAATGATATGTTGAGTCCCCTCAATCGGCCGTTGCGCAATGGTGATCAAGTTCAAATCGTAAAAGGTGATAGAGCAGAGCCACAAAGGGAATGGCTTGACGAAGATCTGGGCTACTTACGCACCAATTATGCGCGTCATCATGCGCGCCGCTGGTTCCGCCGTCTGTCTGAAGAAAAAGCGGATAAACAAGGCCGCGATTTGCTCCAGGCTGAATTACGCATGTTGGGACTGCCGCGTCATTCTCACCAGGCTATTACCCGATCTTTTGGCTATAAAAGTGTACAAGAGTTATATCATCAGATCGGCCGTGCCGAATTGCTGCCGACCGTTGTCGCCACGCGTGTCTTGGACGAAAAATGGGCCGAAGAACCGGTACGTGATCTAGACAACGTACTGATCAGCCCCAGCGGCGAAAAGTATATTATTTCCCAGGCTGGTGGCCGTCGGCTCCGTCTATGCGCTACCTGCGAACCACATCCCCGAGACAATATCGTTGGGTATGTTCGAAAGAACGGAGGGGTTACAGTGCATAAAGAGGGCTGCCACAGTTTGCGTACAAATCGCGCTTCAGACCGCCTGCTCAAACTCGGTTGGGGAGCTGCAACAACACGAAAAGCGCGACTAATTACTATTCAGGTTGATGTTTATGATCGATCTGGTTTGCTTTTCGACATCACACAGCTCATGCAGGATGAGGAAATCAATATTCCGTTTATATGTACGGTTCCAACACCTCATACAGGCGATGTTCGTCTCATATTAAGCCTGGAAGTTGAGCGTCCCAGGCAGGCGGTACGCATCCTACATCAGATACGTGCGCTCGTAAATGTCTATCGTATACGGTGCCTACCCCAAGATTATCTTAACGATTTTGAAGTTAGCGCCGCGCCATTCTACAAACCTGAGTAGAACATAAGTTTCATTTTCTCTTGAAAAGAGTGTTTTTTATAATTCGTCGCCGGTGACGATAGGACAAGCTGTGTTTGTTACCGGTAACTAGATACTGTAAATGAGGAGAACTTATGTTGAAAAAACGATATTTCAAAACCAAAGACGATTGTGAGGTCACATTTGAATATGATGCTGGTGACGCTCAAGAAGTTGCTCTAGTAACTGATTTTAATGATTGGAAGCCATTACCAATGACGAAGGCTAAGAAAGCAGGGAGTCCGTATCGAGTCAAAATCCGTTTACCAAAAGAGAATGAATACCAATTTCGGTATTTCATTAATCAGAATTCATGGGAAAATGATCCGCTGGCAGATGCGTATTGGGCCAATGAGTATGGTGATAGCAACAGTGTAGTCAACACCTATCCAAGTAGCTGATTTCCAGAAAAGCGATTCTTAAAGAAACAGGCGATCCCCGCGGATCGCCTGTTTTTTTGTTTGAGCTGTGGGTTTCCTTTATCCATCTTCCCATAGTATAGATGTCGTTTTAAGTAATGAAAGATCAATCAAAGTACGGCCGTTTATCGCCATGCCAAACCCGATATACTTCCGGAATCCTGGTCACATGACCGGAATCCATTTCTTCGGGCAATCCATCTTCCGCGAACCAGGCAAGATCTAGGATCTCGTGATTATGGGAGCCATTTCCCAACGCCGTAGATGAGAGCGGGATCGCCAAAAAAGTGAAATGGTATAAATGATGGGCGGTTTCCGAGCCACAAAGACGAGAATCGAAAACCCCAACCATAGCCGTTATCTGGCATTGCACACCTGTCTCCTCCAATGTCTCGCGCAAAGCCCCTTCAGCGGCCGTTTCGCCTACTTCTAGTGCACCGCCAGGCATGGCCCACTTTTTATTGTCGGCACGCTGGATGAGGAGGATACGGCCGTCCTCATCGATGACAGCGGTATCTACAACCGTCAAGGGTGTTGGTCGAGCCAAAACTGTAGCCCGCAATGGTTCCAGTGATTCAGTTGTGACACCGGTAGCCAAAGCCGCCATCTCCAAAGAGATGGTTTGTAGGACTGTACAGCGTTCTTTCTCATAGATATTGTCGGCAAAATAGAGCCCCATTGCTGCCTGGTCTCGAAGTTGATCTGCCCAAAGCGCAATCTTCTGTGCAGTTGCGTTAGGTATTGTGTCCGAATTCATAATCTTTCCTTTGTCAAAGCTGTTGTTGTCTTTGCAACCTTAAGGTGCGAGGACAATAAATGTTGCCTCTTGCTGCAATTGGTCATTCACATATAGTTGTAGATGATATTTAGCCGACTTTAACCCGCTGCCTTCGTGATCATAGACTGAATTGTCCAACACTGTGCCTGTGCTTCGATATTTGCCCCAGTTCCAATCTTCTTCGCGGGTCAGCCAGATCTGGTCATCGCGGAACCAGATACGGCGGATTCTGTCGCCAGACTGCATATCGCTGTAATCCCAGATAGCGAAAACCTCTTCAGTGCCTGCGGGAAAGGTATGCTGCGGTTCGGCATCCGCCGCGCGTGCGAAGCGTAATGCTGTGAAAGTGGTCGAAGGCTCATTTGTGGGATAGGGAGACTCGATAATTGGGGGAGACAGAGTCGGCGTGGATGAAGGGCGTGATGTAGGGTGAGTAGGTGCAACCGGTGTTGGCGGTAAAGTGGTGCTTGTTGCAAGTAAAAGAGGATCAACAGTTGCCAGGACAGCCATCACGGCCGTTGGAGATGCTGCTTGAGTTGTTGGCTTCATGATGCTCAAATCACTGCAAGATGAAAAAACCAGCATAAAGAAAAGCCAATAAATATAATATTTCACAAGGAATATCTCTACTGTTACCTGTTTCTTAGGTATGCCATAGTTGCCCTAATATAATCTTCTAGAGAATGCATAGATCTAAAATCAATCGGGTGCGAATACGTTCAAAGCTGGCGACACTATCTAGAATGACAGATTGCCGCAAGAATAACTGTCTTTCGGCTAAAAGCGATAATAATTCGTATCCAGCATATCCCAACTTTTCTTTGACAGCTTCTTTGGGAAAAACGCCGGAGCGCAATAGCGTCGCTTCTAGATGATCTTTGGCAAATACCGGTAAACCTAACTGCCGCCCAACTGCTTCGGCGATGCTGCTCTTGCATGTGCCTGGCAGTCCAGAGAAGATAATCAATTGCATATCCTAAATCTAACATCATCTTCGTGTTTAGTAACGACGAATTCAGTATGATTTCTCGCCGTTTTCTGTTCATGAGGCAGGTTTATTTATGGGTAACCCAATTTTATCCCAAGTATCATTTGGGATAAATTTGGGATAAGTGAAGGTTCGACTCAGATTAATTCCTATAGCATTGGGAATTAATGAAACGCTGCGCAGAGAATGGCTTATACCGGGCAAGTTTGATAGAATTAAAGGTCGCACTGGCACATATGAGCTAATTTTTGGGCTGGTATTTTGATCAAGAAATCTGATTTCTACAGACACACCAATTGACCGGAAGTGCTGTTGGTAAAGGTATGAAGTATGTCCCTCGACAAGATCATCGTGCGTGGCGCACGGGAACATAATCTAAAAAACATCGACGTCGAAATTCCCCGCGACCAGTTGGTCGTTATCACAGGGCTATCCGGCTCGGGTAAATCCTCTCTGGCGTTTGACACCATTTTCGCCGAGGGTCAACGCCGCTATGTTGAATCTCTTTCAGCCTACGCGCGCCAATTTCTAGGGCAGATGGAAAAACCGGATGTCGATCAAATTGAAGGATTGAGCCCGGCAGTTTCCATTGATCAGAAGGGCGTCAGCCACAATCCGCGTTCCACAGTTGGTACGGTGACTGAAGTCTACGACTATTTACGATTACTTTTTGCGCGTGCCGGAACCCCACATTGTCCTCAATGCGGCCGTCCTGTCATGCCCCAATCAGCCGAACAGATCGTACTCAATGTACAGCATATGCCCCATGACAGCCGCATTCAGGTTTTGGCTCCGTTGGTCCAGGGGCGGAAGGGCCATCACCAGACCATCTTTGATGACGTGCGTAAGGCTGGGTTCGTTCGCGTGCGAGTTAATGGCGAAGTTCGCAACGTAGATGATCAGATTGAATTGGATCGTTACAAGAATCATCATATTGAGGCTGTTGTTGACCGTCTTATTATTCGACATGACCCTCATGATGAGAGCGAAGAGGCTCAAGCAGACCGTACCCGTTTGACCGATTCCATCGAGACCGCCCTAAGACTTGGCGGCGGTATTGTGATCATCAATGATGTGACCGACCGTGATAATCCGGCTGATTACCTTTATTCTGAGCATCTATACTGTCCCTACGATGGTACAAGTATCCCGCCCATCGAGCCCCGCACATTCAGTTTTAACAGCCCTCATGGCGCTTGCCCGGATTGCCAGGGTTTGGGAACAAAAAAGGAGCTTGAGGCTGACCTGATTGTGCCCAATAAGGACATCAGCCTGGCCGATGGTGCCATTGCCGGCTGGCCTACTGATGACAAGGCGGGCTATTATTGGCAGTTACTTAAAGCCACGGCCGAACATTTTGACATTCCTGTTGATGTGCCGCTTCATGAGCTTTCTCCAACCCAGATGCGCATCCTGCTTCAAGGCAGCGGACAGGAACAGGTTATAGTGACTTATATCAATCGTGAGGGGCATAAGCGCGAATACAAGACACGGTATGAAGGTGTCATTCCAAACTTGTTGCGACGTTACCATGAAACAACATCCGACTACGTACGCAACAAACTTGAAGGGTATATGGTCAATCGCCCTTGCTCCACCTGTGGCGGTTCTCGTTTGCAGCCGGTGCCATTAGCTGTCACCATAGATGATTGTAATATCGCTGAGATTACACGGGAACCGGTCATCAACAGCTTGAAGTGGGCAGAAAAATTGGCAGATGAGAACACAACCTCGCTGACACCACGCCAGCAGATGATTGCCAGCCCAATCATGAAAGAAATTCAAGAGCGGCTTTCTTTCATGATCAATGTCGGTTTAGATTACTTAACCCTTGATCGTGTAGCCGGCTCCCTCAGCGGCGGTGAAGCACAGCGAATTCGTCTGGCGACACAAATTGGCAGTCAGTTGATGGGTGTGCTCTACGTCTTGGACGAACCCAGCATTGGTCTTCACCAGCGCGATAACGGCCGTCTTATCAGAACGCTAAAGGGTATGCGTGATTTGGGTAATACCGTGCTGGTGGTCGAACATGATGAAGACACCATGCGCGCGGCAGATTGGATTGTTGATCTTGGTCCTGGCGCAGGGAAGCATGGTGGGGAATTGGTAGCCGAAGGCACCCCAGATTTCATCGCAAATCACCAATCATCTTTAACCGGCGCCTATCTGAGTGGTAGGATGGAAATTCCTTTGCCTGATAAACGGCGTAATGGCTCCGGTCCGGAACTGAAAATTGTGGGCGCGCATGAAAATAATCTAAAGGATGTAGATATCCGTATTCCCTTGGGCTGTTTTGTTTGTGTGACTGGCGTCAGCGGCAGCGGGAAAAGTTCATTTCTGATAGAAATTTTAAGCAAAAAACTGAGCCAACATTTCTATGGTTCAAAGGCACTGCCCGGAAAACATAAGCGAATAGAAGGCTTGGAACATTTAGATAAAGTGATCGAAATCGATCAAAGTGCAATCGGCCGTACGCCCCGGTCCAACCCGGCTACTTATACCAACCTCTTCGGCCCACTACGCGATCTTTTTGCCGGCATGCCGGACAGCAAGATGCGCGGTTATAAGCCCGGCCGGTTTAGCTTTAATGTCAAGGGTGGGCGTTGTGAAGCATGCCAGGGCCAGGGCCAAAACCGGATTGAGATGCAGTTTTTACCCGACATTTATGTGCCTTGTGATATTTGCAATGGTGCCCGTTACAATCGCGAGACGCTGCAAGTAACCTACAAGGGGCTGAATATCGCTCAAGTGCTCGATTTGACTATTGATGAAGCCCTGGAATTTTTTGCCAACATAACCCCCATTCGCCGCAAGTTACAGACGATGGCCGAGGTTGGTTTAGGTTATATACATCTAGGACAGCCCGCACCAACATTAAGTGGCGGCGAGGCGCAGCGTGTGAAGCTCAGCCGCGAACTCTCGAAAATCGCCACCGGGCGCACCATTTATATCCTTGATGAGCCATCAGTTGGCTTGCACTCCCATGATGTAGCCAAACTGATCCAGGCGCTGGGCCGGCTGGTGGACAAAGGCAATACCGTGGTCATTATTGAACACAACCTTGATATCATCAAGGTGGCTGACCATATTATTGATCTGGGTCCGGAAGGGGGCGATCGCGGTGGGGAGATTGTGGCTGAAGGAACGCCTGAGGAATTGGCACAAGTCGAAGACTCTTTTACAGGCCACTATTTGCGCGAATATTTGGCGACACGCGTCTAACGAGTTCAAACAAAACGGCCGTTCCCACGTGGGAACGGCCATTTCTAAAAAAGGAGAAGCGTTTGTTAAGTCATGCAGGTCTGTCAAGCCTGCGCGATTTCTCTTTATACGGCTTCAAACTCGCCTTCAACAAAATCTTCCTCAACGTTCGGGGTGCTCCCGTTTCCGCTGCCATTGACATTGCCGGCATCAGCCTGGTAGACAGCTTCACCGATGGACATGGCCGCTTGTTGTACTTCGCTGGTCAACTGCTTGATACGTTCAACATCTTCACTCTCGATGGCATTCTTTAGTTCAGCGATCTTGCTCTCAACTTTCTCTCGCAGACCGGCAGGCGCTTGTCCATTCAAATTCTGTAGACTCTTTTCAGTCTGGTAAATGACCTGGTCAGCCATGTTGCGGGCTTCGATTGCCTCTCGCCGCTGTTGGTCGCTGCTGGCATTTTGCTCCGCCTCGCGCACCATGCGGTCGATGTCATTATCGTTCAGATTCGTGCTGGCAGTAATGGTAATCGCCTGGCTCTGTCCTGTAGCCTTATCCTGGGCGGTCACATTTATGATGCCGTTGGCGTCAATGTCAAAAGTAACTTCCACCTGCGGCAGGCCACGTGGTGCCGGGGGGATACCATCCAGGCGGAAAACGCCCAGGGCGTTATTGTCTGCGGCCATCGGCCGTTCCCCTTGCAGCACGCGAATGTCAACCGCTGTCTGGTTATCTTCAGCAGTGCTGAATACTTCCGTCTTGCGTGAAGGAATCGTCGTATTGCGCGGGATGAGCGTAGTCATCACACCACCCAGGGTTTCTAAGCCCAGGCTCAACGGCGTCACATCCAGAAGCAAAACATCGTTCACATCACCGGCTAAGACACCACCCTGAAGCGCCGCGCCCAAGGCCACAACCTCATCCGGGTTCACGCTCTTATTGGGTTCTTTGCCCGTCATCTGGCGCACCAACTCTTGCACCATAGGCATACGGGTCGATCCGCCGACCAGAACGACTTCATCCAACTCGCTGGCTTTGAACTTGCCGTCTTGCAGCACGCGGTTTACCGGCTCTTTGATGCGCTCGACCAGATCACGGGTCAACTGCTCAAACCGGGCGCGGGTTAAGGTCGTTTGCAAATGCTTTGGCCCTTCCGCATTGGCGGTGATGAAAGGCAAATTGATCTCTGTCTGCATGACAGTCGATAATTCAACCTTTGCTTTTTCGGCCGCTTCACGAATGCGCTGTAGAGCCTGGCGATCCTGCTTTAAGTCAATGCCTTGGTCGCGCTAAAAATCGGCCGTTACCCAATCAACAATAGCGTGATCCCAATCATCGCCACCTAAATGGGTGTCACCATTGGTGGCCATAACCTCGATCAAACCCTCGCTAACTTCCAGAACGGACACATCAAAGGTGCCGCCACCCAGGTCAAAGACCAAAATCGTCTCGTCACTCTTTTTATCCAGACCATATGCCAATGCCGCCGCAGTAGGCTCGTTGATGATGCGCATGACTTCCAGACCGGCGATCTTGCCTGCGTCCTTAGTAGCCTGGCGCTGGCCGTCGTTGAAATAAGCCGGCACAGTGATGACGGCTTTATTGACCGGTTCGCCGAGGAAGTCTTCGGCATCTTTCTTCAATTTTCCCAGGATCATCGCTGAGATTTCCTGTGGCGTGTATGATTGCCCTTTTACGGGCACTTTAATGCGAATGTCGCCCTGCGGCCCTTTTTCAATAGCATAGGGCAAGCGCTGGCGATCTTCGGTTGTTTCGGCTTCGTCAAAATGACGGCCGATGAAACGCTTCACGGAGGAAATGGTGTTCTCCGGGTTAATTGTAGCCTGGCGTTTCGCTGTCTGACCGACTAAACGCTCGCCATTTTTATTAAAAGCGACAATTGAAGGGGCCAACCGGCTGCCTTCGGCCGTGTTGATCACCGTGGCTTCCCCGCCTTCCATTACGGCTGCTACAGAGTTGGTTGTGCCCAAATCAATTCCTAAAATTTTACTCATTACGTTGCATCTCCTGTTTCACTGCAAGGTTGTTTTTATTTGTTTCCTTGCGCTGTTCATTTTATGATTTTCATTGCTTGATCCAAGGGTGACATGTTTATAACGCCTTGATCAGAACAAGATGATCTTACTTTAGATCAGGTACATAAGAATTGTGTATACTTTATGTATATGTTGTATTAATACTGGATCTCACGTTATCTAGACATGGAAATGTTAGCCTCCAGGTGATGGCGTAGCGTGATATTTAGCCAAGATGTTATACGTTAAGGAATGTGAAAAAATGACCCCAAATTGGCAGCCGCCCACAGATTGGAAATCTATCAATACCATTGATGCTCATACGGCAGGTGAACCTCTGCGTATCATTATTAATGGCTTTCCCAAAATTCCTGGCGATACGATTCTGGCCAAGCGTCGTTATGCTAAAGAGAATCTGGATCATCTGCGCAAGGCACTGATGTGGGAGCCGCGCGGCCATGCTGATATGTATGGCTGCATCGTTACTGAACCGGTAACGGCCGATGGCGATTTGGGTGTCTTGTTCTTACATAATGAAGGCTTCAGCTCTATGTGTGGACATGGCATTATTGGCCTGGCTACTGTTGGCCTGGATACAGGGTTGATCGACAAGCCTGGAGACAATCCAGTGGTGAAGATGGATACGCCGGCCGGGCGTGTGACGGCAACTGGTAAAAGGGTAGACGGCCGTGTCAGTTCCGTTTCCTTCTTAAATGTGCCCTCCTTCGTTTATGCTATGGATCAGGTCGTAGATGTGCTGGGTCTGGGCAATGTCCGCTACGATATCGCTTTTGGTGGTGCGTTCTATGCTTTTTGCAGTGCTGAAGAGCTTGGTGTGGAAATAACGGTCGCTAACTACCGCCAGCTAATTGATATTGGTGTGCGCGTGAAGCAGGCCGTTATGGCCAGCTTGCAGATAGAGCATCCATTCGAAAAGGACCTCGGATTTCTGTATGGCACGATTATTGTTGGCGCGGCTCATAATCCTGCGCATCACAGCCGCAATGTTTGCATCTTTGCCGATGGCGAAGTTGATCGCTGCCCCACCGGCACTGGCGTCAGCGCTCGCGCCGCACTACATTTTGCTCGTGGCGAACTAAGAAAGAACGAATCTTTTGTTGTGGAAAGTATTCTGGGCACTACTTTCACCGGTGAAGTGACGGACGAAGTCCAATTCGGCGCCCATGCAGCGATAATTCCCAAGGTAACCGGATCGGCCTACATAACTGGACGAAACGAACTTCTGATCGACCCAGCAGATCCTTTGTGGCGAGGATTTATCTTGCGTTAGGTTTATTTCCGGGCCAGGCGGGGTCTAGAAACTGTTGAATCTCAAGTAGGTAACCGTTGGGATCGCGTAAGAAACAGTGGTAGAGCTTGAATTTTGGATTGTGCACCGGCGGCTTCTCAAAAGCAACGCCTTTCTCACTCAAGAAATAGTACCATTCATCAACTTCATGGGTAGCAAAGGTGAAAATAATGCCCTTTGGCTCCTCAACTACTTCTGTGCTCTGGCAAATGCCGAGAAAGCCGCTGCCACAAACATCATAAATCCGGCAGCTCCCTTGATCTAACACAAGCGGCAGCTCCAGCACTTCTTCATAGAAATGAGCTGTTTTCTGCAAATCGTTTGCGTACAAGAATGTTACTTGCTGTTCTAGTGATGGGTGAGACATAATCAGGCCGTTACACTTCGTACAATAAATCAATATAGCGTTTCAAAATATCACTGACCACCCCTCGTGCCGGAAGTGTGGCAGCCAGACCATAAACAGGGGCCATGCCACCGGATTTCTCAGGATCAGCTTCGACCACCGACACAGACTCACGTAAATCAGCAATAAAGCGCTCGGCCACACCAGGCTGGGTATGTCGCTGGGTGATGGCCAGGTGGATGCTGGACGGTTTATGTAGCCCGTTTAGGCTCCAGCCTTTATGTGTCATCACGTCCATGATTTTGTAGATATCGAGCGTTTTTGAAGCGAAGGCAATAACCCACATTGGATCGCCCAAGATCTCAAGTTCTGGAATAGCCCGGATGCCTTCTTTGATGGTTTGAGCTGTTTCCAGAATACGTTTGGTTGCTTCCGTATACCCCGATGCGCCAATAGATACCATTGCTGCCCAACAAGCGGCGCTCAGCGCCCCTGGCCTGCTGCCGGCAAAGGTGGGCGAAAAATAGAGGCCGCCCGGCCAGTCGGTGGCCACAAAGTATTGGTAATGACGAAGTTCAGGCGTGCGATAAAGAACGACTGATGTCCCCTTTGCCGCATAACCATACTTGTGGGTGTCGGCCGAAATGGATGTTACGCCAGGTAGGCGGAAATCAAATGGCGGCACCGGATAGCCTAGTTTCTCAGCCCAGGGCAAGACAAAGCCGCCCAAGCAGGCGTCGGTATGAAAACCAATCCCCGCTTCCATGGCGATGGTCGACAGCTCTTCGATGGGATCAATAATGCCATGTGGAAAACCAGGGGCTGACCCAACAATAACGATGCTGTTCTTGTTGATGGCGCTGCGTACTGCCGTCACATCAGCTTGATAATTTTCATTTAAGGGGATGCGTACAGGTTTGATCTTGAAATACTGAGCAGCTTTGTCGAAGGCAGTATGGGCAGTCACAGGCAGAATCATCTCTGGTTGGGTGATGCCTTTTGTTTCCAGCGCCCAGTCCCGGTACGTTTTCATCGCCAGTAAAATGCCTTCTGTACCGCCGGAAGCGACGCTGCCGCAAATGTCGCCCTCACTTTCTGCAGCGCCGAGCATATCGGCGGTCATGGCGATTATTTCCGCCTCAAATTTAGCGGCGCTGGGCCACAGATCTGAGTGCAGCGGATTGCTCTGCGAATGGAGCGCGTACACTTGGCTCAGGAAATCAATATGTTCACTGCCGCCATGATATACAGCGCCCGAAGCATAGCCATCTTGCCAACGCTCCTGCTCGCGATCCCTCAGAGCCGTTACCTCAGCCAATAATTCGTCATAGCTACGGCCGTCTTCCGGCAGTTGATCGTAGGCAGCGAACTCGCCGCGATACGGCTTTAACCCAGCCGCCACGCTGGCCATAATGCTTTCGACCTCTTGGTCAACCCGTTTTCTCACGATAGGAGCGTTAACCAAGCTGTCTGCCACGCCGCCAACCAGGCGGTTTTTCATTAAGGAAAATCGGTTTCTAATACCCATAATCATATTTGAGAAGGAGGTTAAGTCAGCCGTCGGCGCTTACTTTTTACTCCTGCCATTCAAGCCGGCATAAATTTTCTGATTCTGCTTGTAAATCTGTAAAAAGGCGTCGAAGAGCTCATCATATAAGCCGCGGTGAGCTTGATTGGGTTGGTACTCCCGGCCCACTTCCATCTGATCCGCAGCTTCTTGAAATGTTGTTGCCCCCAATGCGACACCTGCCAATATGGCGGCTCCCCGAGCATTAGCCTGAATTGGATCCTTCATCTGCCGCATGGGACGATTCAATATATCGGCATGAATCTGGCACCATATGTCAGAAATAGCGCCGCCGCCAATTATATTGATCGCTGGGAATGTACGGCCGACAAATTTCTCAACATATCCGAGCAGCCAACGCGTGTTGTAGGCCACGCCCTCAAACACGGCACGAATGAGGTGCTCTCGCGTGTGTCGCAGCGATAAGTTGTAAAAACTGGCGCGGGATAGATGATCATCAACCGGCGTTCGTTCTCCGTTTAGCCAAGGGGTGAAGATGACGTTGTCGCTTCCAGCCGGGGCGCGCTCGGCAATACGGTCAAACAGTTCGTACACGTTGTCTTGATTCCATTCCTGCGTTAACTCGTCAGGATGGAAGAGGATGTTTTCTTTCAGGTAGCGCAAGCAAGCGCCAGCCGTTTCCTGCTCATCGACAACAAAATAACGACCTGGAATAGCTGAAGGTAGGGAGGCGATATTGTGAAATACATCCGTTTTCTTAAACGGCACATGACAGCTCAACCAGGATGAAGTACCGATATATAGATGGGCCTCGTAGTCACGCACAGCACCAGAGCCGATTGCGGCCGAATGCATGTCTGGTGTACCCATAATCACCTGGACATGCTCCGGTAATCCCAATTCGGCGGCAACTTCGGGTTTAATTGGTCCCAGCACATCTACTGCGCGTTTTAGTTCGGGGAATTTATCCCGCTCTACCCCTGATAGATGCATTAGTTTATCGCTGTAGCGGATATCGTTTATATCGCGATTGTTGGTAATCCAATGTAAGGTGATCGATTCAAATGAGGCAGCAAAACGGCCGGTTAGGCGCAAGTTCAAGTAATCTTTTGGCTCCAGGAATTTATATGTTGCCTCATAGAGATCGGGGTGTTCATGCTTTATGTATAAAATGTGGGCGATAGAATCTTTTCCTGAATGACCGGCTATCCCACCGGTAAGCCTGATCCAAGTCAGCAGCCGGCTGATGCTGTAACCGGAAATCTTCAAAGGTCCACCGGCAATATCTGGAATTTGAGCAGCGCCACGGGAATCAAGCCAGATGATGGCATTCATCAAATGATTGCCATTCTTATCTACCGGGACAGTACCTGACCATTGTGAGGTACAACAAACGGCGACGATGTTTTCACGTGGTACGATTGACTTTGCCAGCAGATCGTGGGTAACTGCCTTGATAGAGTGCCACCAAAGATCCGGATCCTGCTCTGCTCCGCCATTAGGCAGCAAGATCGTTTCCATGCTGCCGGCCCCGGCCTCTATGATTTTGCCCTGTAAGGTAGCCAGCGCCACTTTGGGGCCCGATGTCCCTAAGTCAATGGCCAATACATATCGATTGTCGCTTTCTGACACACCAAACCCCTTCAAAAATAGCTTGATTTACCTTTAGCTTGCGGGGGTAATCTTAGGCTTTTGATGGTTATCTCGCAACCTGAGACGAAGAATAGTGCGAATTCCTTTGGATTAGACCTATAGTCAGAAGGCGTAAGCTTATCCGGCTCCGAATAGTAAACGCCAAATCTGGGCTACGAAGAAGGTGACTATAAAGCCCAGGGCCAAGGGCAGCAGCGCTGATAATGTTGTCCAACGCTTGCTGCCGGTCTCCTTGTATATGGTATATATGGTTGTCGAGCAGGGATTGTGGATGAGTGAAAAAAGCATCAGATTGACGGCCGTGAGCAGCGTCCAACCACCGGCGACTAAGAGCCCCTTTGTCTGCAGGGCGGAATCCAGCTCAAACATAACACCTGCGCCATCACCACCGTCAACTCCTAATATTAGGACGGTCAACATCAAAATGGTGGGGATGACAATTTCATTGGCCGGGATGGCAACGACATAGGCGAGAAGGATGACGCCGTTTAATCCGATAAGGATGCCCAAAGGATTAAGGAAATCGATCAAATATTCAGCAATACTTGTCCCCCCGATGGTGATATTAGAGACCAGCCAGATGGCGGCTCCAGCAGGTATGGCAAAGAGAATCGCGCGCCACAATACGGGGAACGTGCGATCGATGAGGGAGGTGTAGATTGTCTGCCAGAAGCGGGGGGGCCGGTAAGGCGGGAGTTCAAGGCTAAATGTAGATACTTCTCCTTGCAGCACCGAACGCGATAGTCCAAAGGAAATTGCAAAGGTTAGAAGCACGCCCAGCATGGCGATGCCTACTACCGCTAAGGCAGACACGAATCCGGCCAGATAGGATGGCACCAATGCGCCAATAAATAGGGTAGCAACGAGGATTTGGGTGGGCCAACGACCGTTACACAAGGCAAAATTATTGGTAATAATTGCTATTAGCCGCTCCCGCGGACTGTCAATGATGCGTGTGGAAATTATGCCGGCAGCATTGCAGCCAAACCCCATCATCATGCTCAAGGACTGTTTACCATGAGTGCCCGCCTTGTGGAAAATACTGTCCAGGTTAAAGGCCATGCGAGGAAGGTAGCCAAAATCTTCAAGCAGTGTAAACAAGGGGAAGAAGATGGCCATTGGCGGCAGCATAACGCTTACCACCCAGGCTGTAGCCAGATACATGCCATCAATGAGAAGCCCACTTAACCACCAGGGCATCCCGATTGCTTCTGCACCCTGGAGAAGCAGTGGGTAGATTGTGTCTATTAAGATCGTGGCCAGGAATTGGGATGGGTAGTTAGCGCCGGTGATTGTTAGCCAAAATATTAGCGTAAACAGCAGGATCATCATGGGAAAACCCCAAACGCGGCTGGTTACTAGGCGGTCAATGGTGCGATCCAGGTCAAATCGTGGTTTTTCATCCGGCCAAGTTACTGCTCGATCTGCTAACTGAGCGGCCTCCGCATAAATATTCTCCATCAACTGCTCATGAAAATCCTGGCCGATCTCCCAGCGCAGATCTTCAGCGGTTTGCAAAATATCCCGATCTTCAATAGGTAGTACAGCCATCAAGCCACCTCCAACGGAATCTGATATTTTGATTCCGGTTCCAGCGAAGATTGTTGGCTGAGTTCGCCTAATTCGCCCAAGCGTACTGCTTCTGCGATGCGTTGATCGCCGTCCAAAAGACGAAGAGCAACCCATTGTGCATTGGGTAAATCAGGAAAAGAGGCTTTCAATTTAGGCACGAGCATGTTTAAAGCGTACCGAATAGCCGGCGTTTCATTCTTGAGCCGGTATGGTTTGCAGATTGTTTTACCTGTTGCTACATCGTCAACAGCTTGTAGCAGCGCCGGTATGCCTTCTCCACTGCGTGCAGAACAGGGCACTACCGGTACGCCTAAGTCCCGAGCCAGACGCCGGTCGTCTAGTTCTAAACCGTGCCGTCTGGCCTCATCCATTAGGTTCAGGCAGATTACCGCGCGATCTGTAATCTCTAAAACCTGCAGGGCCAGGTTCAGGTTTCGTTCCAGCCGTGTGGCGTCTACGACGATGATGGTTACATCAGGCTGTCCAAACAAGATGAAGTCGCGTGCTACTTCTTCATCTAAGCTAGTCGACAATAATGAGTAGGTTCCTGGTAAGATCGACCAATTTGTAACGGGCATCCCCATAGCTGAAACCGCCTTCAGCGCGCGTGACGGTTTTGCCCGGCCAGTTGCCGGTATGTTGTCTTAATCCGGTTAGGGCATTAAATACAGTGCTTTTACCGGTATTGGGATTACCGGCCAGGCCGACTACATAATCCCAATCAGTCATATCAACGCCGAGCTTTAATAGATTGCCTGCATTATGCATCGGGCAGGTTGCGCATGCGCTGCTGGTTGGACTTATTTGGGGTTGAATTTGTGTGTTTGGTTCAGTCGTCATGCTGCACCTTCAACTTTTTTGATTTTGATCAAATTGGCTTGGTTTTTTCGCAGGGCGATTAATGTCCCGCGAATACGATAAGCTGTCGGATCGCCGCCGGGACTGCGCACTTCGGCCGTAACTGCCGTACCAGGCACAATGCCCAGGTCAAGCAAGCGACGTCTCTCTGCTCCTCGTGAGGCGCTTGATATCGAAATTACTTCTGCCGATTCCCCAAGATCCAGGAAGGAGAGGCGAGTACCGGATCTTTCTTCGTCAGCTAATACCTCTTCACGACGTGAAAGAGGTAGAACTGAAATGTTTGAAGCGACGATAGGTGCCAAAACATGCTCATTGCCATTGGTCCAGAAGCGCACACGTTCGGGTGTGGATTCGATGATGCGCACAATCTGGCCCAAGTGTAAACCTTCAGCGACCAACTGAGCATAAACAACTTCCGGTTCATCTTCCAGGTGAACGATGCGAGCTACGGACTCTGCCGACGTTTTGGTTAGAGCTTGCCCGACGGGTTCCTTAATTTCGCCACCGGCGGTTGGGATGGGATCGCCGTGTGGATCATAGGTTGGATAACCCAATTGGGCCGATAAATCATCGACGACGTCAGGCGTCAACGCATGTTCCCAATGATCTGCCTGTTCGTGCCATTCTTCTTCGCTGTATCCTGTTTTTTCAGCCAGGTAGCGTTCCCATAACCTATGCGCGCGAATGATATGCAAGGCAGCTTCACGCCCATTCGCTGTCAATTGGATATTCCCTTGATCAACCTGAACGAGTTGGTCTGCTTCCATGAGGGCAAATAATTCGGCCGTTTCATTCAGGCTGATATGCAGTGCGCCGGCAATACTTTCCATTGATGGGTGCCGCCCTTCCAGTTCGCGCTGATAAATATGTTTAAGCGCATCTTCGCTGCGAACACGTTTAGTCATTCGCCGTTCCCGTCGCCAACGTGGAACGAGGCCTTGTTTGGGCCAGAACAAAACGGCAGCGATGATCGCCAGCGCCAGCGCTGCTAAAAGAGCTGTTAGCGGATCATACATAGTAAATTACTCCTGAGGGCCATGGACAGCCGCCATTCGTTCTTGTTGCATCAGGTAGAATAGTATATAGACCTGTTCTCAACTTTTCCATAATATATCAAAACTGATTAATAAATTAGGCTAACCTAAATAACTTTTTCAGTTAACCTAGATTATAAAAACAAATTAAAATATAAGCAAGTACTTTATTGAAAGTGGGTTGGTAGTTTGCTATCAGGCTGAGCCGAAAAACGCAGCTTTTACCTTATCAATCAGGATTGTACTTTAACATGCGCATGCCATTCAGAGATACCAGCACAGTGCCCCCTTCGTGGCCGATCACTGCTGCGGGCAGGCCGAGGTCGCGCCAAAAAATGGCGGCAAGCATAAGCACGATCATGAACAGAGCAAAGGAAAGATTGACGATCAATGTTTGGCGCGTTTTTCGGCTCAATCCAATAACATAAGGGATGTTATGCAGATTATCTGACATAAGTACAATATCGGCCGTTTCCAAAGCCACATCAGTTCCTGCCGCGCCCATGGCTATGCCGATGTCTGCCGTAGCCAGCGCCGGCGCATCATTGACACCATCGCCAACCATGGCAACTGGGCCATATTTCTCGCGCACCTCGTTCACGACCCGCACTTTATCTTCGGGCAGCAGTTCGGAATAGACATCATCAACGCCAACTTTAGCGGCGATATGTTGGGCAACCACGTCATTGTCACCGGTAAGCATGACCACATGCTCGACGCCTTTCTCTTTTAGAGATGCGCACAACTTCGGCGTGCATCAGGTCGCAGGACATCTGCAAAGGCGATGACACCCAGAATTTGCGCTTGCTGCTGTTCATTCAGTTTAGCTACGAGGACGCTGGTTTTGCCTTCGTTTTGCAGACGTTCGACATGTTGGGAAGCATCTTCAAAACCGGTGCCTGACAAGTTCGCGAAGTAGCTGCGATTGCCGATATGCAGCAGATTCCCATTGACTTGGGCCTGTACACCCTTGCCTGTGATGGCTTGGAAGGCAGTGGCTTCGGGGAGATCTAAGGTTGCGTTTTGCAGCTGCATCTACCACGGCTTGGGCCAAGGGATGTTCTGATTTATGCTCAACGGCCGCGGCCAGTGCCAGCAATGCATCTTCGTTGCCGTCCCACGTGTTGCAAGGTAACGACATCCGTGACCTTTGGTTCGCCAAGAGTTAGGGTTCCGGTTTTGTCAAAAGCGATGACCTTGACTGTGGCCGCATTTTCGACATAGACACCGCCCTTGAACAAAACGCCGCGGCGCGCGCCATTGCCAATAGCGGAAAGCACTGTTGCCGGTGTGCTGATCACGATGGCGCAAGGGGAGGCGGCGACCATGATGGTCATTGCGCGATAAAGCGTATCGCCAATCGGTTCTTGCATAATAAGGATAGGAATGAGGATGGCCAGACCGGTCAATACAAGCACACCTATCGCATAATATTGCTCTGCTTTATCGATAAATCGCTGCGTTTCCGCTTTTTCGCTCTGGGCCTCCTCAACCATTTGGATGAGCTTGGCAATGGTTGAATCTTTGGCTAGCTTGGTGACGCCGATTTCCAAGAATCCGTTTTGGTTAATGGTTCCGGCAAAGACTTTATCGCCAATTTCTTTGCTGACCGGCATTGATTCTCCGGTGATCGAGGCCTGGTTAACCATGCTCGCGCCATCTACCACAACGCCATCCAGGGCGATACGTTCGCCGGGTTTACAATGAATATGATCGCTGACGTTAATACGTTCGATGGGTAGAGCGACTAGATTGATTGCCACGACGTACCATGGCTTGCTGAAGGGCGCAGTTCCATCATGGCTCGAATGGCATTGCGTGTGCGACCCAGGGCGAAATGTTGCAGAACATTGGACAGCGAGAAGAGGAATAGCAGCATGGCCCCTTCAAAAGGCTGACCCACATAAGCGGCCCCCAAGGCGGCCAGGACCATGATTAAATCGACGTCAATTGTGCGCGCCCGCAGGGATTCCAGACCCAGCCTTTAATCCAAATGTTCCGCCGGTAATATAGGCGATAATGTACAAGACGGTTGACAAATAGGGTGGTGCATAGGCAGCATCTTCAGTAATTAGGCCGCCAATCATGGCCAGGAAAGTGATTGCCGTGAATATGGCCTCGATATTTTCAATGACCCACTGCCAACTGCGCGCTAACCGATTTCCCGGGCTCTACAGTTGCAGCCGCAGGAATGGTGGCTGCCGAGGGCTGTACATTGACGCCAAGCCCACCAACTTGCTGAACAAGATCGGATGGGGAAATAAGTTCATCATCATATTGCACGCTCATTACGCCACCAACAAAACTGGCCGAGGCACGACGCACGCCAGGAATTTGCTGAACTTCCCGTTCGAGAGCGAGTGCACACGATTCACAGGCCCGTCCGCCATGCTTGCCCAGCCGCATCGTGCAGGTTTGCCAGCGCTGATGCAATGTTGGGCCGAAACGTTGGGCTACACGGATAAAATCTTCCTCAGCAAAACGATCTGGATCGTAATCCAAGGTCACTGTTGCCTTCTCCGTGTCAACGGCAACGTTTACGACACCGCTCTCTTCAGCGACGGCCTCGTCAATGAGTTCAAGACAACTTTGGTCTTGTTCTTCTTCCTGGTTACTGCTCATGTGGTTCCCTAGTTCACCCCAAGTTAGATATGTCGATCCCTTACTTGGAACAACAATTATCCTACATCATGTACCTTATCACAATAAAAAATAAATAATTTAGCCAAGACTAATAAATATATATAACCATAGTTAATTATAAGATTGTACGAAGTTAAGACAAGCGGGTTTGAGACAGATTGGACCAATCTTGGTAAATCATAGGAACAACATCTCCCCCCAGGTGACAAGCTGTTCATCCCCATACCAGCGACCTGTTAGTTGTAAGCCCAATGGCAACCCAGCATCATTTTTCCCGGATGGTATGCTAACGTAGGCAGCCCGGCGTGGGTCCATGGCAAATTCATGACCGGATCACCGGTGCTGTCCAGGCCCAAAGGTGCCGGACCAACGGCCGCTGGTGAAATCCATAAGTCAAGGCCATTTTCATCCATAAGGTTATCTAGTTCTGGCGAAGTCGAAGCTGACCTTGTTGGGCGTTTTCTAATTCCGCCGGGGTTATTTTCATTCCCCTCTCAATTAATTGGCCGTTTTCTGATGATAAAGAGAGCCATATTCGCTAAACCATGACTCATGAACCTTGGCCGCATCGGCGGCCACGATCATATTATGCCGCTTGATAATTTCATCGAAGTCCAGCAAAGCTTGAATACGTTTTAGTTCGAAACCGGCCTCTGACAGATGTCGGCAGGTTTCTTGGAAGTGCTCAAGCCCTTCAGCAAGAAGCGTGGCTTATGTAGGGCCCTTCAGGGATGCCTAATGTTGGACGGTTATTGACGAGCTTTACCTGCCAATTTTGGCACAGCAGTGAGGCTACCGGTGCCACATCGCTGGCCTGAGGGACGAAAATGCCTACATGATCGGCTGAAGGTGATAGGGGAATGACACCTTGGCGCGAAATGCGATCATAGCTGGGCTTATAGCCGACAACACCACAAAAGGCTGCCGGACGATTGACTGAGCCAATCGTCTGTGTGCCCAACGTTAACATACTCAATCCCGCGCCAACAGCAGCGGCCGAGCCGCTGCTTGAACCGCCCGGTGTATGATCCGCAGCATGAGGGTTGCGGGTGGGCCCAGGAGCAAAATATGCGAACTCCGTCGTCACAGTTTTGCCCAATATCAAAGCGCCGGCAGATTTTAAGAGATGAGACGCTAGGGGCCTCAGCCCCTTGTAGAAGCTCCTCAGGTAATCTGCTGCCTGCATGAGTGACCAGGCCTTGAACCTGGAAGATATCTTTCACACCTACAGGTACACCAAAGAGAGACGGCCGTTGCGCTCCGGCAGGATATCTCGCCAACAGATCCTGCCGCTTCGCGATGCAGCCGGCCAAAGCGATCCTTTTCAGGCACAAAGGCTAACACTTCCGGTTCACGACGCTCAAACAAATCTGCTAGTTGATCCAAATAAGTGTGAAGCGGCAAGCGCCCGGTTCGAAGCTTTTCGCCAGGGATACCAGTGTATTGGGAAGTTGTGTGCTCATGCAATATTCCTCTTAAAATTTCCTGGAACTGCGAATTCAAAATCGCCCCCAGGCACGCGAATTGAAATCGCGGTTATTGAGTTAACTATTGCGGCGCCAGTTAACTATTGTGGCTTCAGTTAACTATTGTGGCGTCATAGCGCAACGAAAGCCAAGGTTGGCTCGTGCAACCAGTGGGTCAAAAGAATCACGTATGGTCACAGCAGTCTCCTCGGCCGGCGACAACCAGGAACCACCGCGCATAATTTTAAATTGCCCTTCAACGGGGCCAAGGGGATTGGTATCTGTTGAATCTTGATAGAAACGAGAATCATACCAATCACTGACCCATTCCATCACATTGCCAGACATATCAAAAATTCCTAAGGGAGAACGGCCGTTTTCGTAGCTGCCAACCGGTGCCGTATCTTGGTGCCCGTCATCAACCGCGCATCCCGTTGATCCAGAGGGCAGTTCTTATCACAATAGTTGAAACGTGTGCCGTCAAAATCATCCCCCCAAGGATAAGGAAGCTGAGCCCTTCCATAGGCGTCGAAACCAGCCGCCTTTTCCCATTCTGCTTCTGAAGGCAGCCGCCCTTCACGCCAATTGCAAAAAGTATCGGCATCATACCAACTAACAAATATCACCGGGTAATCGTCAAAAGCGGCGTCGCCATAATAGCTCTTGTGTGTAGTTGCATTGGGGCTAACCGGTGGCGTACAAACGTCAGCGGCAACGCATTGCGCATATTCCTCGTTGGTGACCTCAGTTTCATCAATATAGTATGGATCTAAATGAACCAGGTGTGATGGCTGTTGGTCCCTTTTTTCACTTTCATCATTGCCCATCAGAGAAAACACCATCCGGAATATAGAGCATGCGCGCGCCCGTTTTTGTTATAAAAGGCTCCGGGGTTGGTGTTGGAGGTTCGGTGGGTGCAGGGCTGGGGGTAGCTGTTGGAGCAACAGCAGTGAGCGCGGCAACAACGGCCGATTCTAATGTTGTTGTAGCCTCGGCCTCTGTAACATTGCCTTGACCGCCCAGATTGAAAATACCGATTGTTACGCCGGCAGTAATGATTAGCAATAACAGTGCCACCAGGCCAACGATTGCACGAGTTTCCATGCGCCGCCTGCGACTGGGTGGCAAACGGGGTGGCGGTGGCGGAACAAAAGCATTGGCATCGCTGCGCCTAGGTTCAGCGGTCTCTGGTTGAGGATGCCCAACCGGCCTGTCCAGAGCAACAGCAAAATCGTCTACTGAATCGTAACGTGTGTCAGGACGTAAGGACATGGCCCGTGTGGCAATCAATGAAAGATAAGGTTCAACATTTGGATTCACTTCCCGGGCAGGGACTAGATTTTCTAGGCCGCTTTCGCGGCTGAGAGCATTTGGCGGCGCTTGGGTGGTTAATAAAGTGTAAAGTGTCGCGCCCAGGCTGTAAATATCGCTGGCCGGTGTGACCTCCATTTGGGCTTGTTGCTCTGGCGCTCCATAACCCTTTTCATGAGGGCGTGTGCCGATTCCCGGCAGCCCGCTGTCTACCAAGAACACCTCACCGCTTGGAGTCAGCCGGATATTTGCCGGTTTTATATCCAAATGAAGTTGCCCTTCTTGGTGCAGATAAGAAAGCGGTTCGCAGACCGCTTTCATCCAGTTGATAATCAAATCAGAGGGCAGCAAGCCATATTGCTCAATCAGGCTTTGTAAATTAACCCCGTCAATATATTCGCTGATCAGATATTGGCCGCTTTCATCGAGGACGAAATGGTCAAATGTTCTTGCCAATCGGGGGTGGTTTAGGCGGCTAAGCTGCCGGGCTTCTCTGCGAAAACGTTTCTGCGTTTCAACCGAAGGATCTAAATATTCCTTGATCGCCACATCCGACTTTGCAGACATGTCCCAGGCGCGGTACACGGCACCATAAGGACCTGAACCTAATAAGTTCAAGATCTGATATCGTTTATTGAGAACCTCCCCAGGCAGCAAGGGCATTGTCCTACATCTCCTCGTAAATCAGATTGGTAATCCGATTCGCGGATAGCCAATACCAAAGGCACTTCGTCCGCGATACGGTTTTCATTCATTGGTGGTCGGCGCAGCCGGTGTGGTCTCCTGTGCATAAAAGCGCAGCATTATAATGGATATGTTTATATCCTATCTCCGGTGCTGTTCAAATGCCATAATGCGCTGAAGAATTAAGGTTGATGATGTTGTTCCTGCCGCAGGATGATAGATGCGAAGAATCGCTCTTGAAAATAAGCCAAACTGGCGATTTCTGCATCGCTAAGAACCACGGTCTCCGGCGCGAGAACTAGCTTGTCATCAAGATCATCGAGGCGTTGAATGATGGCGATACAGCGACCGGTGAAATATTCTAATGGCTCGAAAATACCCAAAATATAAGCATCGAGCTCTTCCCCATCAGGAGAAAAGATCCCAGGTATGTAGCCATAGTTAAGCGGATAAATAATATCCCATTCAGGATGCTTAGAGCCTAGCGGCCGGTCTATCTTCGCAAAAACACGTTTGCCGAGGAATGTTGCAGCATCAACAGTTGCGGATGACTTGGAGCTCATTATACGGATCAGAGATTATTAATGTGTTCAAAACTAAGCAGCCGAACCGGTGCGTCGCCGGCATTCCCGATTGGTGCACTCATCTCGGCCTCAACATACGGGGCGACTTCAATTGTATCAGCGAAACTATCGATCATAGCGTAATCGCTGGGAATGATTGCCCCTTCAGCTTTGAGCTGCTCAATCTCTGTTCTTGTGAACCAAGAGATGGCCCCTTCTTTTTGTTCTTCGGCATGGCCATCATCGGCGGAAAGCTCGCAGACAAATAGAAAGAAATGTGCGCCGCTTGCTTCATCGTGTGTGGGTATGACGCGCTCGCTTACCAGGCCGCGAATGGCCACAAATTGGGCGTCTAGACCCGTTTCTTCCTTGACTTCACGCGTAATGGCCTCATGTAAGGTTTCGCCAAACTCCCATTTTCCACCAACAAGCGCCCAGCAGCCTTTATATGGATTCCCAATGCGCTTAATCAGTAGATAATGCGATGTTGGGTCTGTAGAAGTTGTCTGGCCTGAATCGCGTCGAATGAGGGCCACAACAACCGGGGAAGGGTGCGTTTGTTGGTGCCATCTTCGCTCTAAAGGTAAATCGGGTAATTTTGCGGGGGATAGTTCTTCCATAGAGTTGCTAATTTATTGGAACTTTATTAGATCACGATTCCTCTGGAAATCCGGTTTTTACATTTGAAAAGAATTGGTCAATATGACAAAACAATTTGTTGAATTTTATCTAAAACCTATTACTTATCAGTGTCTACAATGTCCCGTTTTGTAAAATAATCGAGCAGCAAAGCATGCATAAATGTATAGCCACCACCTACCTTGCGCAACAAGCTTCTTTCCGCGGCATAATCTAGAAAATGCACATATTCATCAGGGATGAGGCCCAACTGTTGCAGCTTAGCTTGTAAACGGCCGTACTGCAGTGCCGCTAACCCTCCATAAGCTAGTCCACCCGTGAACCCCAGGATTAGAGCTCCGCCCACAATCAAGGGCAAAGACGCCACGAAGGAAATCGAAACACCGAGCAAGCTGCCAATACCCAAGGATATGAGGGCAAAGACGGCCGTTGCTGCTGTGGCAATAGACCCAACCAAAATTCCATTACGACGAGAACGTTCAATACCGACACCAGCGGACGTTCGTATTTTCACTTCGCTTTGCAGTACGGCTCTATCCAGGACAAGGCCTGCACCTAAGAATACCGGCAGCAACAGCCACCATGGAACACCAGAAGCGTTGCCGGTCTGATTATCTATCCAGGTTAATATTGACCCGACAATCAGCCCAATTACAATACCTGTGGCAAGCCCTAACCAGGTCCAAGGCCATGACCAGTCCAACGTTTCTACTAATTTTATCCTTTCCCAGGAAATTTTCGTCTTCAGTAAAAGACGGCCGCTCAAAATCGGCAGCAGTCCAGCCACCAAACCCACAAGAGTTCCTATTGGAACTGAGATCCAGCCATAAGTGACTAGACCCAGTAAACCGGCAAGAAATCCTGCGGATATGAAAAGTAACAGGATGATACCCTTTATGCTATTGATGAAGTGCCTGCGGGTTGGTTGTGGCAGCCACTGTGGCTGCATATTCTCTAGGAAGAACATTGTCCGGTTTTGCCGTTCCATCATCACGGCTAACCAGGACAACCATTTCACACTATCTTGTGGCGAGAATTCCTCATCGCCCGCGCGATAGCGGCTCATACGGTCCACATAAACATCAAAGAGGAGTTCGCGACCTTTCTCCCCGCTGCCCAGTGAAACAGCAACATCGGCAGGCATGCGGTTATAGGCGAGGGCCATGATACTCAACATAAGGGGTGATTGGGCCAATTCGCGCATTGTCGCATCCTGATGCAGCATGGCCCGCAATCCTTCGAGACGCTGTCCACGACCGGCAAGATAGGCGTCGATCTGTTCAATGCTCAATGATTGCAAGACGATTGCTTTATCCAAATGCAAACGTGTTGAAAGCGCATGGTAATCATGGCTCCGTGTTGTTACTAACATCCAAACCCCTGGATACTGCTGCCGGAATTGGTTGATGGCGTCAGCACATGCTGTGCGCTGGCTGATTTCTACCTCATCCAATCCGTCTAGCAGGGGGACAAAACCTTTTTCACTGATCCAGGTCCGTCCTAGTTGGCCGGGTACTTCATAATTATTGCTGAGTTCACTGATGAGCCATTCGCCCAGGGGTTGTTCTATATCCCAACTGGCCAGGCTGAATACCACGGGAATCGGCCGGGTTACATCACCTTCTGCGTAAGCCAATAGATCATTGACCAATTGTAAGAGCATGGTTGTCTTGCCCGCACCGGGTTCGCCTAAGATGAGCAGTTCACCATTGGCTGCCGAGAAGACGGTGCTGATCTTAGTTCCGAATGGTAAGGGAATGTCATATTCGGCCGATTGCTGCCATTCTGGTTCGATACTGTCCGCCAGGGCGCTGGGCCGGTAGGCGAGGCTTAGATCGATTAGTTCCCCGCCGTGCAGTGACTCCTCCAAGACACCTTTCAGCCAGTAGGTCTTGACGCGGTTTAGCATCACTGCCCGATTATGTTTGTCTACTTCATTCATCGTACTGTCGAGCTACCTAAAATTTGCACTGACTAAATTTGCCCCAAATCATATTTCTGTAGACAGTGATAAGGGGAATACGGATTACAAAATCTATTATTCTTATCCGTGTTCCTCCAAATCAGTGTCTACAAGTTTTTCTCTGACAAACACCGCAGGAACTTCTATCAAAACAATACCAAATGATAGCTGATGGTATAATAGGAACCCATTGAGATCAAGTAACTTTTGCGTGAAGGAAAGGGAAAATTATGCCAAACAGTCCAGCATCAATACCAGATTTTTTGTGGCGCATCTACCGCCGGCCTGACCCGCCGCAGCCCTGGGTAAAGGATGGTAACTTGCCGTGGAATGATCCTGATTTTTCCCAAGCGTATGCTGCGCGAACATCTGGATCAATCCCATGGCGCTGCAACCCGCGCTGATCCTGAACGAGAGCTGATAACGAACTGGTTTTGGGAAAAATTGAATATGCAGGAAGGCGATCATATCCTCGATGTTACCTGTGGACCAGGACTTTATGCTGTAGAGTTTGCCCGTCGTGGCTGCACAGTCAAAGGGGTTGATTTCAGCCCCGCCTCGATTGCGTATGCACGTGACCTTGCTGCCCAGAATGATGTAAGCGCCCAATGCCACTTTGTGGAACAGGATGTGCGCACGGCCGAATTTGAGGAAGACAGCTTTGATGCAGCCCTATTCATCTATGGCCAGTTGGCCGTCTTCCCCCGCGATCAGGCTCAAGCCCTGTTGAATAAAATATTCAGAGCCCTAAAACCGGGCGGCATGCTTTGTATCGAATTACTAGATCAAGAAAAAGTGGATAAAAGTAAAAGCAGTTGGTGGTTTACCGACGATCAAGGGTTGTGGGGTGACCGGCCGTTCTTACATTTAGGAGAGCGTCATTGGCTGCCAGATGAGCAAATTTCGGTCGAACAATTTTTTATCATCGATCTGGAAAGTGGAAAAACAACAGAAATCAACCTGAGCGACCAGACTTACGCTGTACCCGAAATGGTGCAGATGCTTGGTGATGCGGGATTCGGATCGGTCGATGTGTATCCGAATTGGAGTGATCTTCCCCTATATGACGAAAGCGAATGGATCGTTTATGTGGCCAGGAAATAGCCTATACATCGCCGAGATATGCCCTGAATTCTGGTGCGGATAAGAATTCTTTTACTGCCATTTCTGTGCTTATCTCCCCGGCTAGAATTCGCTCGTGATAGATGTTTGCCCAGCGCGCTTTAGCATCGAGAGCAGATCGCAGTTCTATCAATGTGAGCAGGGCCTCTGGTCCCGCCTCAGCTAAAAAGCCTGAAGATATATAATCACGTTCTGTTTGTTGGCGATCATAGTCCAGGCGCTTGATCTCTGCCTGCCAAGCATCATGTTTTGTCCACGTTAGACGGCCGTAGCTAGCGCGCCAATCGCCATCCCCCGGTAATCCAACTGAACCCACATTTACGATCAATGTTCCCTGCAAACGATGTATGAATGGGATATGTGTGTGGGCTGTGACGAAAACTGATGGATGAGGTGCTGTTTTATGCTTTAATTCCTTTTCTGTAGTCCAGGGGAAAATTCCATCTCTGTTACCCCAAATAGAAGCATGCAGCACCAATAAACTGCTTTCATCCGGCGCACGGCAGCCGAAACGATCGGGGAGAGCAGCGAGGTAATCTACCTCCCCATTTAAGCTTTGGTAAGTCCAGTGACTCAGCCTCCGGAGTTCATATTCTGGTCCTTGAACAGGGGTGCCAGGTGCGGCCCAAGCGATCACATAATCTTCATGGTTGCCGCGTAGGACCTGCCAGCCGTATAAATCCTGCTGTTTCTTTACAAGATCGACGCAAGCTTGGTTGCTGGGGCCGCCATTAACAATATCGCCGGCAACGACAACCAGATCCGGCTGCCATTCTTCAAAATCAGCCATTGTTGCCCGTAATGCGGGCAAATTACCGTGAATATCAGATAACACTGCTATTTTCATCAGGGGGATTGTATCTACCTCGATCCTGGCGTGCCTCTAAGAAGCAGCCTCGTTCAATCTTCTTAATCTTCTATCAACCGTCTGGCTGGTGTAAAATAGGTGCTACAATGAGCAATCCAATCATAATCGTAGAAGATGTTTATAAATCTTATCTGATGGGCAAGGAAGCCGTTCCTGCCCTGCGTGGTGTTTCGCTTGATATTGAGCCGGAGGAATTTGTTTGCCTGATGGGGCCCAGCGGGTCCGGGCAAAACCACTTTGCTTAATATCATCGGCGGCCTGGATGAGGCCAGCCGCGGGCATGTCATTGTTGAAGGTGAAAACCTGGTCGCTCTCTCGGAAAACAAATTGGCTCTCCTGCGCTTCAATAAGATGGGCTTTATCTTCCAGAATTATAATTTGTTGGCCAACTTCACCGCGCACGAAAATGTGGAAGCGCCGATGGTGTTGGCTAAGAAAGGGCGGCGAGAACGAAAAGAACGAGCCCGGGCTTTGTTGGAGCGGGTGGGGTTAGCTGACCGGGCGCACCATTACCCTAGCGAATTGTCTGGTGGGCAGCAGCAGCGTGTCGCTATAGCCCGTGCCCTGGCCAATGATCCGCCCATCCTTATCGCCGACGAGATGACCGGTGACCTGGATTCGGAAACTGGGTTTGCCATCATGGAATTGGCAGCACAGTTCAACCAAGATGGCATGACCATCGTCTTCGTGACCCATGACCCGCGCATGGCTGAATATGCTGGGCGGGTGATTGAGCTGCGTGATGGCAAGATATTGACTGAGTAGGACCGTGCTGTGATCCTGAAATACGTTCTCAAAAACTTCTCCCGGCGCAAGGTACGTACGATCTTGATGATCTTGTCCTTGATGATCAGTACAGGCCTGATTGTGACTTTAAGTGCGACGGTCGAACGATGCGCCGCTCTAATGTGGATCTCATTGCCAGCGAAGTAGGGCGATACGATCTGACCATCAGCAAGGTAGATACCAGCTCGCAGCCATTTATTTCCCAAAACGAAACAATACAGATGGTTTCGCAGGCAGATGAGCGGATTACGGCCGTTTATCCACGCATCCAAACTGATGTAGAATTCAATGTCGGTGGCGAAATTGGCCGCGGCACGCTGCTGGCCCTCGATCCGGTGTTGATGATATCGGCTATATGGATGTCATTTCGGGAACCTACAGTTTGCAGGACGGTTCGGCGGCAGTTCTTGAAGAAACGGCACTAAAATTTGGTCTCGAAGTTGGGGACGAAATCAATGTAGCGTATAGTTTCCCCTTACCACGTGAAGAAGGGTTGCCCGCTTCAGACGCTGCCAGCCGGCGTCGGGCTACTCATCGCTATATCATAGGCAGTATCGTGCGGCAGGATGGCGTCACCAGCAGTGATATCAGAACGGGGTTAATTGTTGACTTGGCCAGGACACAAGCATGGCTGCATTACCAGATCAGGCGCAACAGTTAGTGGCTACCGTCGATCCTGCTTTATATGAAACAAATAACGCCGAAGTGGCCGCTTTGCGCGTGCGCGAGGTAGCTGGTGCCGTACAAGCGCGACTTGGCGATGATTACACCTTCAGCCTGGGCAAAGCGGCCGTTCTAGATGGTGCTGCGGAGGCTTTCTGGCGATTCAGGCTTTGATTAATATTTATGGCTTGATGGCTTTGGGCGTGGTTGGTTTGTTGGTTCACACACTGGTGATGACCAATGTGCAGGAGCAGCGGCGGGACATGGCCGTGTTGCGAATCTTGGGCGGCCAGCGCAATTTCTTATTTTCCTTGGTCATTTCCGAAGTGTTGGTGATTGGTGCGATTGGCGTCGGTCTGGGCGTGGTTTTGGGACAACTGATTACACGCATTATAGCCGTGCCTCTCATCCAAAAGCAGATGACTCAACAGGGTATTACTTCGCCTTTGACCCCGCAGGTAACACTTTCAACGCTGCTGCCCGATCATCATCATCTGCCTTTTCAGTTCTCATTTCAGCAGCGTCAAACCGGCCCAGAGCGCCCCGCATACCAAGGTGATGCACGCCATCAATCCGGGCGTGGCCGACAACATCCAGATTGAAGATTTGGCTCAAGCTTGCGTGAACGGAATCCCAACAGGCGTATGTTTCTGTCTGGCTTAGGACTAATGCTCATTTTCGTTCTCATCGCTGGATTCCAGGCCGTCGAAACCTTTGGCGGCCCGGCGCTGCAAGTAAGCTTTATCTTGTTGGCATTGGGCTTGCTCGTATTGGGATTAGGGCTTGATGTTTTTCATCACCACCGTTCCCTTTGAGCGGCTGGTCTTGCTGGCGATGCGCGGCATTTTCCCGCGCGTCACCTACTTTGCCCGGCGCAATGTGGGGCGCGGCTCGCTGCGGAATACGCTCATCTCCCTGCTGGTGCTGTTCAGCGGCGTGTTGCCCAGCTTTTTAGCCACGCAGATGGCGCTGGAAAACGCCAATTTTGAGACCAGCGCCCGTCTTAACATGGGCGCGCCGGTCTCGATTCGGGTCTTTCAGCGCTGGAATGTGCCCGATGATCCGGCTCATCCCGGCTCAAACCAAGCTTTTTGACTAATGAATTGTCCGCCGTTCCCGGAATTTGAGAATGTCGTTGGGTTAACCTATGGTTTTCGAAAGTCGCGCGTCTGATCCGGTGGGAATGCGCTCGGCAGGGTGAAAGTGAAGGGGGTGGACGGCCGTCTCAACGACGTCCTTTTTACCGATATGATGGAATTTGCTGCCGGTGGTCAAGGTCCTTAGACCACATTCTGGAAGATCCCGCAGACAGTCATCATCAGTGAAGGGCTGGCCGAACATCTGGCCGTTTCTCTGGGCGACACCATCAAACTAACCGGTGAAGGATAACATCATGTATCCATGCGCGCATTGCTGGGATCGCCCGCCGTATTCCCGGCTTTAGCGATGTTGGTCGCAGCCGCACGCGGGCGCAAAAGGGCAGCGGGATTCTCATTTCGCTTGACGGCTTTCGCCAGTTGACAACGGAATTAAACAAACCACTGCCGCGGTCCGATGATCCGGTTTTCGCTCAAGTGATGGCGACGCTAGATGCCGGATGCTGATGCCGAAGAGGTCTCGCGTGAGATGGGCGAGCGATTTGGCTTACGACCTACAATATGTGGACACGCTTTTTTGAGACGGAATTGGAGCGGAATGGCGGGCGCAGGCAACCCAGCAAATCTTTTTATTGATTTTGACGGTGATTTCGTTTACGACGGCCGTTTTCGGTGTATTTGCCGTCATTTATGTCACCATCTATGCCCGCCGCATCGAAATTGGCATGATGAAAGCGATGGGGATGCGCCGCCGCGAATTAACCGGCATGTTGATTGTGGAAGCGATTACCATGACCTTAGGCGCGGCCTTGGCCGGTATTGCTGCTGGGGCGACAATGGGCTATGTCTCTTCTTGGGGCGATCGCGCTCTGCAAGAACGGCCGATGATTTTTGCCGTGGATACCACAGTCATGCCTTTTATTGTGATTATGGTCGTGCTGGCCAGTATCTTAGGCGCCGCTTTTTCCGCCCGCCGCATCGTCAAAAAGCGGGCGGTAGAGATATTACGGATGCAGTAGTTATGAAATGTAAAACTCGATTTTTCCTGATAATTCATTTTTTTACTTAACAACTGGCTGTGATCAGTCTCGGGATCGGAGACGAGTCCAGCAAGTACGCGCCACGGCTGTGGCCGAAACTGACACTACCGCTACCCCCAGCCCACACGACCTGTGCGCGAAGGCACCTCGATCTTGGCCGATGGACAATTGGTGGCTGTAAATCCGGCTGCCTCGCTTAGCTTTACCGGGAGCGGCCATGTCTTAGAGATCCATGTTCAGCCTGGGGATATGGTTGAGAAGGGGATCTCATTGCCACCTTGGATGATCGCGCACTGCTTGAAAATATTGCCAATGCCGAGCTGCAAGTTGCACAAGCTGAAAACAGTGTGGCCCAGGCCCAGTTAACTCTGGATGATTTACTCAACTGGGAAGCTGAATCCTCGACTATTGCTTTGGCTGAAGCCAATCTTGCCGCTGCCGAAGCCGCTTATGAAAATGCCCAGACGCAGGATGCCTCGGCTGGTAACAGTCTGACATCGGCCCGTATTAGTGTGGATCAGGCGCAGCGTGCCTTAGCTGACGCCCAAGAGGCATATGATACCGCCTTCGATCCTGGGCGCGAATGGGAGTATCACATCACGGATCCTTCTTGTCTGCCAGGTCAAGGCGATCCCATTCCCTGTACCGGACTTTCGCTGCATCTACAAATGAAAGCGGAAAGAGAAGGCGCGACACGCAGCCTGGAATATGCTCAGGAGAATTTAGAGGTGGCCCGAGCCCAATATAGTTTGGCGACGGCGGGCCTCAATAATGACACCGCTCTGAATGCCCAGGCCAATGTAGTCAGCGCCCAGCAAGCTTTAGAACAAGCACAAACAGGCCCCAAACCTACAGAAATCGCCGCTGCCCGCCTGAGCGTGGA
Source organism: uncultured Chloroflexia bacterium (assembly GCA_963736615.1). Lineage (GTDB taxonomy): Bacteria > Chloroflexota > Anaerolineae > Promineifilales > Promineifilaceae > JAACFF01. The sequence goes on from CAVTPP010000001.1 coordinate 134,256, forward strand.
GCAGTCCGAACTATCCTTGCAGCAAAGCCAGATCAGCCTGGAACAGGCTCAAAGTCAGCTGAGCGATACTCAAGCTCTGCGCCCTGGCGAGGCACGATACTGACCGTTGAAGTGTCACCCGGCGCAATGGTTGGTGCGGGGTGCCCATCGTTACCTTGTTAGATACAGAGAAGTTGCAATTCCATACCAGCAATTTGAGTGAACGGGATCTGGCCCAGGTAGAACCGGGCAAACCGGCGGAGATCACGTTCAAAGCGTATCCCAGCCAACCGGTTCAAGGGGAAGTGGCTCGCATTGCGCCCCAAGCAGAGGGCTCAGTGGGTGATGCGGCCGTTTTCACGGTGATGATTGACTTGACGGAAACGGCCGATCTCAGTCCTCAGCCCTGGCATGACCGGCCGCGTCGAAATCAGCAACCAATCATAGGTGATCGGAACTTGAAGCGTTACTTTTTGGATTTGCTTTCCGTTATAATTATCACAAATATCATAAACAAAGGAGCACGACCGGCTCTGTTTTTAATGCTTGTAGAATAAACAGACACGGCCATTCGATTACTTTATGAACTATTTAATGCTAACCAACGATACACACCAACAAATTGAGTCAGCTCTGGAACGAATTTTGCCCCTGCGTGGACAAACCCGGCCGTTACACCGGCGGCGAATACAATCAAATCGTCAAAGATTGGGATGAGATTGATTTCAAAGTGGCCCTGGCCTTTCCCGATATCTACGACATCGGCATGTCCAACCTGGGTTTGATGATCCTTTACGACCTCATCAACAAACACCGAAATTTGTTGGCGGAAAGGCTTTTCTCCCTGGACAGACATGGAAGCCATCATGCGCGAGAAGGGGCTGCCGCTTTTTTCTTTGGAGAGCAAACACGCCATCCGTGATTTTGACATGCTGGGCATTAGCCTGCCCTATGAGCAGTTATTCACCAATGCGCTAAACATGATTGATCTGGCCGGTATGCCTGTGCGCAGTGATGGATCGGGATGCCAGCTATCCGCTGATTATTGCTGGCGGCCATGCCTGCTACAACCCGGAACCGATGGCGCCCTTTATTGATGTCTTTGTCATTGGCGAAGGGGAAGAAGCGATCCTGAAAATCATTGGCGTGATGCGCGCGGCCAAACATCTAGATCGGGAAACTCAACTGCGCTACATCGCCCAAATTGAGGGCTGCTATGTGCCCCGTTTTTACGATGTGGCTTATCACGAGGATGGCACGATAAGGCCATCACGCCCAATATGCCTGAAGCGCCGGCGAAAGTGTTAAAAACCATCGTGTCCGTTATGCCGCCGCCGGTGACCGATTTCATCATTCCCTTTATCGGAACGGTGCACAATCGCGCCCCCATCGAAATTATGCGCGGCTGTACGCGCGGCTGCCGTTTTTGCCATGCCGGAATGGTGACCCGGCCGGTGCGCGAACGGCCGGTCGAAGAAGTGCTGGAGGCGATGGAAAAAATCCTGGAAAGCACTGGCTATGAAGAAATTGCTCTGCTTTCCCTCTCATCCAGCGATTACACCAATGTGTTGGAGTTGACCAAACAAATTGGCCAACGATTCGGTCAGGCAGGCATCAATATTTCGCTGCCGTCGCTGCGAATCGAGAGCGTTTCAACGCAGCTGATGGACAATCTGGGCGACAGCAAACGGGGCGGATTCACACTGGCCCCGGAAGCGGCTACAGAAAAGATGCGCAACACCATCAACAAATATGTGACCCACGAGGAACTGCTGGAAACAGCGCGCGAGATTTACCGACGCAACTGGCGCACCATCAAGCTGTACTTCATGATTGGCCATCCGCGGGAAGAGATGGAAGATGTGCAGGCGATCATAGATTTGGCGAAGCAGGTGTTGGCTGAGGGACGCAAGATTCACGGCAACAAGGCCAGCTCAATGTGGGCGTCAGCACTTTTATTCCCAAACCGCATACGCCATTCCAATGGGAACCGATGGATATCGGCTGAAAGCATTGATGCCAAGTGGTCTTTGCTAAAACGTCAGATATGCGGGGCAATGGTTTACGACTGCGCTGGAATGATCCCGAAGAATCGTTGTTTGAAGGGATCTTGAGCCGCGGTGACCGGCGCCTTGCCGAAGTTGTGGAAAAGGCGTGGCGCAAGGGGGCTCAATTTGATGCCTGGGCAGAACATTTTGATCAGGATGCCTGGAACGAAGCATTGGCTGAAGAGGGTTTGGACGCTGAATTTTATACCCACCGCAGGCGACCGATTGATGAAATTTTTCCTTGGGAGCATATCGATATTGCGGTGACCAAGAAAGTTCCTGACCCAGGATTATTTGATGAGTCAGGAGCAAGAAACCCGGGTTGATTGCCGTAACCAATGTTTTGCCTGTGGTATTTTGCCCAAGTTGAAGGATTTGCGCCGGGAAACGCCTCATGAAGCGTGGAAGTGCCCACCTGTGAAAAAGCGGGTCAAGTTAAAGGTTCTCGCATGAGTATTCGCATCATCGTTACCGGTGGCACCTTCGATAAGAAATATGATGAGATCGAGGGGCAATTAACCTTTAAAGAATCTCAGCTGCCCAAGATCCTGCGTCAAGTTAGGGTAACCGTGCCCGATAACCTTTGAGATAAATCAGCTTGTCGACAGCCTTTATATGACGGCCGAAGATCGCCAAAGCATCCTCTCTGCTTGTCAGGCTTCAAAAGAAGACCAGATCATCATCACCCATGGCACGGATACAATGGTGGATACGGCGCAGATCCTGGGGCAAGCGGAACTTAACAAGAGTATTGTTCTCACCGGGGCTATGATTCCTTATTCTGTCTTTGGCTCAGACGCGCTGTTTAATCTTGGCTCCAGTGTCAGCGTGGTGCAGCTTCTTCCGGTAGGCGTTTATGTTGTGATGAACGGCCGTGTTTTTTCGTGGGATAATGTCCAAAAGGATCGCCGGCAAGGCGTATTCGAACCCCTAAATTAATTTAGAAAGCCCGTCGTTTCATTTAGCTGGGCACTTGCTCTTAACGTAAGGTCAATGTGCCCCAACTGGTTGGGTCCCGAAAAGTGCGCGTCGCGACGTGCGAATTCATCACTTCTTGTTCGGCCGTTCCTGGAGTATCGTTATCGTTGACATTGAGAGCCAATCCAATTACCAGGCCTGGCGCAGGGTTGATATTAAGATCCTGCCAGGGGATCGCCGCTTCCAGTGTATAGCCTGATTCAGTTTTCCGGGCCGCAATCACCACGCTGTGCCCGGGTGCATCCGAGGCGCCGCCGCTGTTACTCCCACGAAAACGAAAAGCAGATGGGGGAATGCCGCCGAAATCCCCCGGAGAGAGGTTGATCTGGAAATCATCACTATTAAGCCCTGGTCCAAAATCTGCATCGCGATCGCTGTCGATCTGTAGGCTTACACCATCCCCTTTGAAGATCTGATTGCCGGTTTGGGTTTGCACATGTGTATCATCTTCCACATCCACTGAAACGTAGAGATTGATTTCATCCCAACCCAGACGCCAATGCGCGCGCACATCATCCGTTCCATCCCAGCCGGGCACATTGTAAACACGATATTGAGATTCATGAGCGGGAACTTCGCTCCATTCTTGTAGATCACCGTCTAGCAAAGGGACAAAAGACAACTGCCCTGCTTCGACATTACCGTTAGCCTCGGCTGCCGCAAGCGTCACTGTTGGGGCGAAGGATGGTGTTTCAGAGACCGGGAGGTTTGCTGCATCGGCTGTCATCTCGCTGCTGGAAACGGCCGTTGGCGGCATCAATAGCGGCCCTGGCTGCAGTTGGAAATCCAACCGCTGCCAGGCCAGGTAAGCAACCGCTACACAAATGGCAAGAAGGATAAATGAAAGTAAAACGAAACCAATCCAACATCCCCAAGAATTGGCTCCATTTCGCCCTGGTTCAAGACCAGTCCATTCCTCGTCCCATTCATCTTGTTGACTATCCATAAACCTGCCTCCGTTGTCTATTATGCGAATGAAGGCTAATTTGGCAATTGCAGTTATCAAGGTCAGGTCAACAAGTGTAAAGTTGTTCCATGATTGGCTTTTTGGTCATGCTGTAACCATATCCTATAATTTAGCCTGATGAGCAACAATCCCCGTCGCCCCCGGTCCGTAACCATCACGCTTATAGGGGTTATCCTCATTGGAATGTTGTATGCAGGCCAACTATTTGCCCTAACACGGCAACTCAGTCTATTATTAACTTTAAACGCAACACTGGATCCACGCTTGCGCCTGGTTTTAGCTGCTTTTTGGATGGTGCTGTTCTGGGGAGCAGCGCTTGCGTTGTGGCGAAGAAATCGATTTTCTTCTTGGTTCATCCCTTTATTGCTGTCCTTGGTGGCACTATATGAATTAACCTTGTTAGGTTTATTTGTCCGAATTCCTGAAAGTGGGCAGGGCTGGCTCTTACGAATTTGGCTGTATGCAGCGCTGATCCTTTTCGCTTCTTGGTCTCTAAACAGGCGCGCGGCAAAGCCTTATTTTGGCCGGACTGCAGCGTAAACCCACCATATCCCTATTAGTGCTGGCGGCTAGGAAGCCCTTTTTTGAGTAATAGTAAATAAATCGGAATGTAAAACGATGGAAAATAATCAGAATCCAAAAATTGAAAAATTACACCGGCTCAGACTCGAATCCAAGCTGGGTGGTGGTGAGGAGCGTATTGCCAGGCAGCGTGCTAAAGGGAAAATGACAGCTCATGAACGGATCGAAATGCTCTTGGACAAGGGATCCTTTCGCGAATTAGATCCTTTTTCCATTCATCGTGAACGCAATTTCGATATGGAAAAAACAAGAGTTCCTGGTGATAGTGTCGTGACCGGATGGGGTACTATTGACGGCCGTCTCGTTTATGTATTCAGTCAGGATTTCACCGTTTTAGGAGGCAGCCTCAGCGGTATCCACGCCGAAAAAGTATGCAAAGTAATGGATATGGCTGTTCGTAATGGGGCACCTATTATCGGGATTAATGATTCTGGCGGTGCTCGAATTCAAGAAGGCGTCGTCAGCCTGGGCGGTTACGCCGACATTTTCCTACGCAACACCTTAGCATCGGGTGTTGTGCCGCAGATCAGCGCCATTATGGGTCCCTGTGCGGGTGGGGCCGTCTACTCACCTGCACTTACCGATTACATTTTCATGGTGAAAGAAACCAGCCACATGTTTATTACTGGCCCTGATGTCGTTGAGGCCGTTACCGGCGAGAAGGTAAGTTTTGAGGAGCTAGGGGGCGCCATGACCCACAATACCAAGAGTGGCGTGGCCCATGTGGCGGCTGAATCTGAGGCGGATTGCTTGTACCTGATCCGTGAAATGATGAGTTTTCTACCATCCAACAATATGGAAGATCCACCTCAAAAAGCCTCCACAGATGACGATTTGCGAACTGAAGAGGCGCTGAATAATTTAGTGCCCGACAATCCTAACAAACCTTACGATATCAAGGATGCGATTGAATTAATTGTGGATGATGGCGAATTCTACGAGATACAGGAGCATTTTGCGGAGAATATCGTTGTTGGATTTGCCCGTCTAGGCGGATTTAGTGTCGGCATCGTGGCTAACCAACCGAAAGTTTTGGCTGGTGTTTTGGATATTGATTCCAGTGGCAAAGCAGCCCGATTTGTTCGCTTTTGCGATAGTTTCAACATTCCCCTCATTGTATTCGAAGATGTACCTGGATTTCTCCCCGGGATTGACCAGGAGCATGGCGGTATTATCCGTAATGGGGCGAAATTGCTATATGCATTCTGTGAAGCAACGGTGCCCAAAATTACCGTCGTTACCCGCAAGGCTTATGGAGGCGCCTATTGTGTTATGAACAGTAAGCATATCCGTGCCGATTTGAATCTGGCCTGGCCAACGGCCGAAATTGCTGTAATGGGACCTGATGGTGCAGTGAATATCATATATCGTAAGGAATTAGCCGAAGCGGAAGATCCGAATCGCCCGAAAAATAGAGCTCGTAAATGAATACCGCGAACATTTTGCCAACCCATTTGTTGCGGCTGAATTGGGCTATATCGATGATGTCATTGAACCGAGTGAGACCCGCCCACGACTGATCAACGCCCTGCGCATGCTGCAAAATAAGCGTGACCAAAACCCACCAAAGAAACATGGCAATATCCCACTATAAATGGTGAACGAGATATCATATTCGGGAAAGACAATGAAAGAAAATTTAACTGAGCTGCACACCCGTCGATTCCATAAAGTTCTGATAGCTAATCGCGGCGAGATCGCCATGAGAATTCTTCGTGCTTGCCATGAACTCGGTATTGCCACCGTTGCCGTCTATTCAGATGCTGATCGCGATGCGCCGCACGTGCGATTTGCTAACGAGGCATATCATATTGGCCCCTCACCAGCCCGCGAAAGTTATCTGGTCGTTGAGAAGATTCTTGATGTGGCCCGGCGCTCTGGCGCGGATGCTATCCATCCAGGGTATGGGTTTCTTGCCGAGAATGCCGGCTTTGCTCGTGCTTGTTATGAAGCTGGCCTCGTTTTTATTGGCCCTTCACCTCGTGCAATTGAAGTCATGGGCGACAAGCTCACTGCGCGTCAGACCGTACAAGCAGCAGGAGTTCCTGTTGTTCCCGGTACGTCGCCAGGATTGAGTGATGACGAACTCCTGCTGGCTGCGGAAACAATTGGTTTCCCCCTCCTGGTCAAAGCCTCAGCAGGTGGCGGGGGCAAGGGGATGCGCCCCGTTTATTCCGCAGTGGAACTGCCCGATGCCATTGCTGCCGCGAAACGCGAGGCATTGGCTGCTTTTTCTGATGATGTTGTTTATCTGGAGAAAATGATTACGGAAAGCCGCCATATTGAAATTCAATTGCTGGCCGATGCCCACGGCAATACTATTTACCTGGGCGAGCGTGAATGCTCGTTACAGAGGCGGCACCAGAAAATAATAGAAGAAGCACCGTCGTTCGCGGTCAATAGTGACTTACGCCAGCATATGGGCGAAGTCGCTGTGGCAGCGGCGCAAGCCGTCCATTATGTTAACGCCGGTACCATTGAGTTCCTCATGGATCGAGACAAAAATTTCTACTTCCTGGAAATGAATACACGTTTACAGGTAGAGCATCCTGTTACCGAGCTGGTCACCGATGTAGATATTGTTCAGGAGCAACTGCGTATTGCTCGAGGACGTCGTCTAAGTTTGAGTCAGGAAGATGTAGCCATTAAAGGTTGGGCCATTGAGTGTCGTATTAATGCGGAAGATCCATATAACAGCTACCTGCCTTCCACTGGTACGATCACGACCAGTCAATTGCCGACCGGACCTGGCGTGCGGGTTGATACAGGTGTATTTCCTGGCTTTGAAATTACGCCATTCTACGATCCTATGATTAGCAAGTTAATCTGCTACGGTAAGACGCGCGGGGAAGCGGTGCTGCGTATGCGCCGGGCATTAGAGGAATATCGTATCGGGGGTGTCAAAACGAATATTCCTTTCCACCAACATATGATGGATAGCCACCGCTTTCTCTCCGGACAATTTGACACGAAATTCGTAGAAGAACGGTTTAGTATGAGCGAGCGGGAAGCACCGCATGCGTTAGAAGCGGCTATCCTGGCTACGCTTGCCGCTCATGAACAGAGTCAGCGTGCGGGCCAGATTGTTGGTTCTGGGTCCGATACTGTGAGCAACTGGAAATATTATAGCCGCTGGGACCGTTTGCGCAGATAGTGGACAGTAAAATTGACAGTTATCAGTATGGCCAACTTGGCGCACAGCAAAGGGCATGGCGCCTCTGGTATTAAGTGAGACGGAAGATATGAAATACATCGCAAGTGTGGATGATCAAGAATATATCATTGAGATCGGAAAAGATGGCCAGATTCTGATCGATGACAAGGTGTATGATGTTAATTTCCGGCAGATGCCCGGCAGCGGTGTGACGTCTTTGCTCTTAAATCAACACTCGTTAGAGGCGGTTATTGAGGAAGGAGATGGTTATTGGGAGGTTTTAATCCGCGGTGAACGGTACCCCGTAACGGTGGAAGATGAACGTTCATACCGGCTTGCCAGAGCTCGAGGATCTTTCGCAGCGCCGGATGGTGAGGTCATGGTGAAGTCGCCAATGCCGGGTATCGTCATAGCCATACCCGTCCTTATAGGGGATGTGGTAAGTAAGGGGGATACAGTCATTATCCTTGAGTCGATGAAGATGGAGAACGAACTCCGTGCCCCTCGTGATGGGATCATAACTGAAATCAAAGTTGAGCCAGGGGCTAGTGTGGAGAAAGATCAAGCCCTAGTCATGGTGAGCGACCAACAAGAGTAAGAATGCGTATCTTGGATTGACTTTTTAGGAGGGATTTGCGGGGCCTAATATAACTTATAGAACGATATTTAGTCACATATCCAGGAGCAACTTAATATGTCAACGGCTGATAATCTAGAGGTAGAAGTAAAATTCCTTATAAAGGATCTTGAATCATATAGGCGTACACTCCTTGCTGCGGGGGCAGAAATGATAAAACCTCGTGTATTTGAGCGCAACGTTCGCTTTGATACGGCCGATAATAAACTGTTTCAGAACGAGAAATTACTCCGCCTGCGACAAGATAGTATCGCTAGAGTTACATTTAAGGGACCGTCTGATGCAGATGAAGCCAGCGAAGCCAGAGTGCGTGAAGAGCTAGAAATTCAGGTAAGTGATTTTGATTCGACGGCCGAAATATTCGAGCGTCTTGGCTTACAGCAGCAACAAACTTACGAAAAGTATCGTGAAACCTTCCAGATTGAAGGAGTTGAAATTGTTCTTGATGAGCTCCCCTTCGGGAATTTTATTGAATTGGAGGGAGACGAAAATGAGATTAAAAGAATGGCTGAGGTACTTGGCCTAGAATGGGCAAAGCGTATTCTAAGCAATTACTTGGCGCTGATGGGTCAGGTTAAGACTCTGTATAACTTGCCGTTTGATGATCTTACTTTCGAAAATTTTGCAGATCTTGATATAAAGCTAAACAGCATAAATTAATTCCCGTTGACATCAATAAATTATTTATTAACACAATAAGCTATAGACCCTCGTTCGACCTCCATTTGGACAGCGAAACGAAATCCCTAAACAAGAACCAGCCCTGTCCAGCCCAATTTAATACACAAACGCGGTAAACTATCCGTGAAAAATCGAACAAAACAGCGCGAATAAGACCCCAATAAAAGGATTATTACATAAAATAAACAAATGTTCTATAGTATTTTTTGTTTCTCTTATGTATACTGCAAAACACGACATAATCATTAAGGTGAAATAACCGCGCTTTTTCGTACGGGTAGATATTTTTGTGACCCTGTTTAGTGTCGTTCAAAAGCGCACGAATATTTATTTTGCTGTTGACCTTGCCAAGGAGGAAGAACATGTTTTCAAAATCCCAAAGTTGGTTGCGCCTCAATTTGAGAGCCGCTCGTCTTAAGTATGCAGCAGTCTTATCTTTTGTGGTGCTTGTTGTACTTTTTGGTGTTGTTCAGGCTGGTGGTCCAATGAAACCACAACCCCCACACGGTCCCGGTATGGGCCAAATGGGCCAAGGAATGGGTATGTGGGGGAAAATGACACATTACTGGTATCCTGCTGTACCAGTTCCTACGATAAAGATCCTTGCTGTCGTGCAAGATGGCAGCGTAACATTCGAAACCATGAATTTTCCGGCCAATGAAGATTTTACGGTCACCATGGGTAAGATGTATACGCGCGGTGTAAATGGTATTGAAGTAGGCACTTTTAACTCTGGCGATGGAAGCAGTTCCCAGGAGACTTTCCAAATCCCGGCAGATTTTCATGGTGACTATAAAATCTCCATCCGGGCCTCGACAGACCACATGTACCCATACTATGCCTTCAACTGGTTCTATAACAACAGCACTGAAGTGGTGGCGACCTCGGCCGAGGCTGTAGAAGAAGCTGCTGAGGCACCTACAGAAGAAGCCGCTGAGGCACCTACAGAAGAAGCCACTGAGGCACCTACAGAGGAAGCCGCTGAAGCACCTACAGAAGAAGCCGCTGAAGCACCCACAGAGGAAGCCGCTGAAGCACCCGCAGAGGAAGCCACTGGGGGCGCCCTTGAGTTAGTTGGTCAACCTTGGCAGTGGGAAGAGTTCACAGATCCAGTTAGTGGACCACAAGTTGTGGATAGTCCTGAGAAATACCTTGTCGAGTTTTTGGCAGAAGGTGGTATTAACATCCAAGCTGATTGTAATATAGGTAATGGTACTTATATGGCGGGTGAAGATGGCACGCTTAGCATATCTGTTACGGCCATGACCCTGGCATTGTGTGAACCTGATTCTCTGTCGGATCCGTTTGTTAACAGCCTAAGCGCAGCCGCTGGGTACTTCTTTGCTGATGGAAACCTCTATATTGATATGTTTGCGGATAGCGGTACGATGATGTTTGGGCCGCTTGCTGATGCAGCGGCAGAAGTCGATGCTGGTGAAGGCGAGGTTGGTACAGGCGGTGCGGAAGCCACTACCGAAGAAGCTGCAACTGAAGAGGCCACCACTGAAGAAAGTGAAGAAGCCGCGACTGAAGAAGGCGAGGCGGAAGCAGTTGAAGCTGATACCAGCTTGAGTGGGGCAGTGTGGCAGTGGTCCGAGTTTAGCGACCCGGTTCAAGGTACGGTCAATGTTGATAACCCGGAGGTGTACACGGCCGAATTCTTAGAAGATGGTTCGGTTAATGTCCAGGCCGACTGTAACAGCGGTCGCGGAAACTACACTGTCGATGGTAGCAGTATCACCATATCTGAACTGGCAATGACACGTGCCCTTTGCGCGCCGGAATCTCTTTCGGATCAATATGTTGAATATCTCAGCGCGGCAGCAATCTACTTCTTCGAGGATGCCAGTTTGTTCTTGGACCTGCCTGCTGATAGTGGCACAATGATGTTTGTTGCTGCCGAGGCGGAACCTACAGCAGCGCTGATGCGTGGTTCAAGCTTCAAAGTTGCGCTTCAAGATGAAGAGGAAGAGGATCCTGTTCCTTCGTTTATAGTTTGTTCCGTGGTACAAAATGAATCCGTTACCATCGTGACCGAGAATTTCCCTGCAGATCAAGAGTTTAAGGTACAGATGGGCCCGATGCCGGAACCCATGCCAATGCCATATTATCATGGCCCAGCACCTTACAACGATTCGATGTCGATGCAGCAGCCAATGGGCCAACAGCAGCCAATGGGCCAACAGCAGCCAATGGGGCAGCAGCAGCCAATGGGCCAACAGCAGCCGATGGGTCAGCAGCAGCCGATGGGCCAACAACAGCCGATGGGTCAGCAGCAGCCAATGGGCCAACAGCAGCCGATGGGTCAGCAGCAGCCGATGGGCCAACAGCAGCCGATGGGTCAGCAGCAGCCGATGGGCCAACAGCAGCCGATGGGTCAGCAGCAGCCAATGGGCCAGCCTGATATGAAAGGCATGTGGAATAAGCCGATGGGCGAACAGAAAGTATGGATACCCTACTATGAAGCCGGTACATTGGAATCAGCTGATGGTAGTTCCATGACTGCTACCTTCGAAATCCCGGTTGACTACCTGTACGGGACCAATCGTATTTCCATCGTATTGCGCACCGCGCACGATAACCCATACTATGCCTTTAATTGGTTCTATAATAATGATGCCGAGGTTTGCAACGGGAATGATAGTTAGTAATCTCGACTAAATTTCAACTTCGATTAAACTTCCCCGGCCCGTTTCATTGGCCGGGGAAGTTTTTGTTTATAAAGATGATCGCGAGGGAACATGACCGAAAATAAACAAGATAGCTCTACGGTTCGTCAATTGCACCAGGAAACGGCCGTAATTCGCTCCCAGACGCCGGCATCTGGCCACAGAGAACACGCAACATCCATTTACATGTCTTCCAGCTTTACATTTGAAAATGCCGAGCAGGCAAGAGCTGTCTTCGCCAATGAAGAGGAAGGATTTATCTATTCCCGCTATGGGAATCCCAATGTCGCGGAATTTGTCGAGAAGATGTGCATACTTGAGGGGACCGAAGCGGGTATCGCTTTAGCTTCAGGAATGTCGGCCGTTTTCACGGCTATGGCTGGTCTGCTAAACAAAGGCGATCACGTGCTGGCCTCTCGTTCGCTTTTTGGTTCGACGCACCAGGTTCTGACCCGTATCTTACCTCGTTGGGGCATAAGCCACTCTTATGCTGAGATTTCGCGTCCGGAAACATGGCCGGACATGATCCAGCCAAATACACGTTTATGCGTCGTCGAAACCCCTTCAAATCCTGCCCTAGACTTGATCGATCTGGCCTGGCTAGGAAATGTATGCCGCAGCCGCGACATTACCCTGTTAGTCGATAATGTCTTCGCCACACCAATCTTACAAAAACCGAAAGAATTTGGCGCGGATATTATCATGCATTCCGCCACTAAATATATTGATGGCCAGGGGCGGGGTATTGGGGGTATCTTGCTTGGTGATGAACATTTGATTGAGGAGCTGACGTTCTTTATGCGCCATTCGGGACCCACGCTTTCTCCCTTTAATGCCTGGATGTTTAGTAAAAGTCTGGAGACATTATCACTGCGAATGGATCGTCACTGCAAAAATGCGCTTGAATTAGCAAAATGGCTGGAAGACTCTCCTCTAATTAATTGGGTCAAATACCCGCATCTTCCCTCACACCCTCAATATGAACTGGCAAAAAGGCAAATGTTGCAGGGTGGGGGTATGGTGACTTTTGAGCTCAAAGGTGGGTTGGCGCAGGGACAGCGTTTCCTAGATGCGCTGCAATTGAGTTCATTGACAGCTAATTTAGGTGATTCACGAACCATAGCGACACATCCAGCCAGCACCACGCACAGTTCCTTGTCTGAAGAAGAGCGCCTTGCTGTGGGGATTACGCCTGGGCTGGTTCGAATTTCAGTCGGACTTGAGCATATGAGCGATATTATTGCCGACATTGCCCAGGCGCTTGCCGTAAGCACGTGATATGTTTTTTGCCAAATCAGGTAAAATACGCACTTGATTTCGATGAATCGTGAATATATTTTTCCGTCAGAACCGATGAAATAGGTATTTATTCGCCGGAGACTGGCTTAGGAGTGCTTTTTGCTGTCTGGTTTAATAAAAACAATGCGACCACGTCAATGGGCGAAGAATATCTTCGTCTTTGTCGCCCTATTTTTTGATCGAAAATTGACCGATCCTGAAAGTATCCTGCGCACGCTGGCTGCTTTTGTTTTACTCTGCTTGATGTCCAGTGCCGTCTATATCATGAATGATCTGGCCGATATCGAGAACGATCGCCAGCACCCAACCAAGAAAAATCGGCCGTTAGCCGCAGGGCGATTAAACCCTACGGTGGCTGTTGTAGCAGCAATTATCCTGGCGGCTGGGAGCCTAATTGCTGGATTTATGCTTTCAACTGGCTTGGGCTGGATCCTGCTTCTTTATCTTCTGATCCAAATCAGTTACACATTCTGGCTGAAGCGCGTTGTATTAGTCGATGTGCTGATTGTGGCCTCTGGTTTTATTCTTCGTATCGCCGCTGGTGTTGCCGTAATCGAGGTTGAGCGTTTCTCACCCTGGCTGTATGTATTTGGCGGGTTCCTGGCTTTGTTCATGGTCATTGGAAAACGCAGACATGAACTTGTCTTACTGGGTGAGCATGCAGGCGATCACCGGCAAATTTTAAAGGAATATAATCTCGATCTTGTTGACCGGCTGTTGGGTCTTGTAACAACCGGCGCGGTGATAGCGTATACCCTTTATACATTCTTAGCTGAAGGACTGCCAACCAATCATTTAATGATGCTCACAATCCCCTTCGTGCTTTATGCGGTATTCCGTTACCTTTACCTAATCCACGTCCGGCATGAGGGCGGCGCGCCAGAGGATATATTATTGCGCGATCGTGCTATGCAAGTGTCGATACTGTTTTGGGCCATAGTTGTATTTGTTGTCCTCTATGTCCTTTGATTAAGAAAAGGCGCACAACGATATACACCGGAAAAAGAATATGGTGAAGGCCACTGCTCCCGGAAAAGTTATTTTATTTGGCGAACATGCAGTCGTTTACGGCCGTCCTGCTATTGCGGCCCCTTTGTCTCAGATCCGAGCGACAGCCACAATCGAACCCGGCCGACAAGAGGGTGTATTCTTATTAGCCCCAGATCTTAACCTAAAAACAAAGCTTACAGATGCAGATGAAGATGATGCGATTGCTATTGCTGTATGGCAAGTGCAAGATGCTATCGGAGTTGATCATTTGCCGGATATGACAATTACAGTGACGAGTGATATCCCCATAGCCAGCGGTTTAGGCAGCGGCGCCTCCATTACCGCTGCTATTGTCCGCGCTTTGGCGAGTTATTTAGGTAAGAGCCATTTAGCCACCGATGAATGGGTTTCCCGGCTGACATATGAGGTTGAAAAGGTTTACCATGGAACGCCGAGCGGAATTGATAATACTGTGGTTACCTATGAACGCCCTGTATACTTTGTGCGCCGGCAGCCGCAGAACCTTATCGAAACCTTCGAAATTGCGCGGCCGCTGCCCCTACTTATTGCCGATACTGGTGTGAGCAGCCGCACAAAAGCGGTTGTTTCCGATGTTCGGCGCGCCTGGCAGGCTGATAAGGTCCAGTTTGAACATATATTTGATAGTTGTGGCGCGATTGCACGGGCAGCCCGAGATGCTATCGCTGATGGTGATTTGCCTAGAATTGGACAATTGATGAATGAGAACCAGGTGTTGTTGGTTGATATGACGGTTTCCTCGCCCGAGTTGAACCACCTTGTGGATGCTGCTGTGCGAGCTGGCGCCTACGGGGCTAAATTAAGTGGAGGCGGCCGGGGCGGTAATATGATTGCTCTTGTGGATGATGGAACCGAAACGAAGGTAAGAGATACGCTGCTCAAGACAGGCGCGCGTTCTGTGATTAGCAGCCTTATTAGATCCTAAAAAAGAGCCAATTGCCGGGTGCTTTTAAAATGCCTGGCAACTATTAGTAATCATAAGGATAGCGGCAAAATAAATGCCTCTCTGCCCACTTTGGGATATGATACCAAGCAAGAAAAAAGGTCAGCCATTTGGCTGACCCGAACCCGACTTTCTTGACATTTACAATAATTATTGGCTTTTCGCTGATGTTTTCAGGCAGCGCGTACAGACGTACTTACGAACCTTACGGCCGCTTTCAAAAAATGTGGCCCGCTGAATATTGGGTTTAAACTGCCGTTTTGTTTTCTTTTGCGAAAAACTAACATTGTGGCCAGACATCGGTCCCTTGCCGCATACTTGACATTTAGCCATGATTTCACCTTGTCCTGACAAACTAAAAGCGACCGCAACCGGTCGCTCGGAATTTTGAATGAGCAATGCGGAATTATACACAAGGTTGGTTGATTTGCAACCTTACATGAAAACAATTAAGGTATAGCTTTGCATTTTAAGCATTGTTTTGATAACTGGAGATCAGATGCCAACGAGAGATGAATCACTGGGACAGATTGACATATCCCCAACAGCAATTTCTACTATTGCGAACCAGGCAATTAACCAATGCTACGGTGTCGTCGGCATGGCCAGTAAGAACATCGCTGATGGTATCGCCCGCCTGTTGACTCGTGATGGACGTCGTGGCATTGATGTACGCATGGAAGATGATGAGATAGCCATTGATGTCTATGTCATTGTTGAATATGGTGTGCGTATTCGTACCGTTGCTGAGAGCATACAAAATACTGTTAAGTATCATGTTGAAAATGTATTGGGGTTGCCCGTAGGCGAGGTTAATGTATTTGTACAGGGGCTGCGTTTAAGCAACCGCGATCAATCACCTGCTAAAAAATAAGCTACGGTTTATACTTCCAGTTCGATTTATGCAAAAGCGGAAGGACAATCCACTCGACTAGTTGATAGTTGGCGGTAACAGCTGGATGTGTGGTGACAATAGAGGGAAAGCAATTTGAGAGGAGAAGCGAAATTGGTACAGCACGATAATAGTAGCGCTCTGCCTGTACACCAAAAGTGGCTGCAGTGTAACGGCCGGCAGTTACGCAAGTTGACCAAGGCCGGACTGATCTGGTTGGAGCAAAATCACCAGTACGTCAATTCATTAAATGTTTTCCCGGTACCCGATGGGGATACTGGCACTAATATGCTGCTCACTATGCGTTCGGCCGTAGATCGTATATCTGAGGATAAACATATTCGCGTTGACGAGGTAGCGTCACAGTTGTCACGCGGCGCTCTTATGGGTGCCAGAGGGAATTCAGGCGTTATTTTGAGCCAGATCTGGCGCGGGCTCGCCAAGGGATTGGCTGATAGAGAGACTTTTGATGCTCATGATCTGGCAGAGGCTTTTCACCAGGCTTCTGAGACAGCATACAATGGGGTCATGCGTCCGGTTGAAGGCACAATTTTGACCGTCATCCGTGAAGGCGCAGCCGAAGCTGGAGATGCAGCCCAAAAAAGTGGCGACTTACGATTCGTGATGGAGCGTGTTTTAGAGCGTTGCCAACAAGCTTTGGAAAGAACGCCTGACCTGCTACCCGTTCTGAAACAAGCCGGGGTTGTTGATTCCGGTGGCCAGGGATTGGTCTATATATTTGAGGGGATGCTGCGCTATGTAAATGGCCAGATGCATGATCTGGATCATATGGCGGCGCAACAAAAGCGCGGTGTTTTGGCCGAGCGTTCTGCTCAGGAACTCGCGGCACCGGAAGATGGCGAAATAGAAAACCCCTACGATGTTCAATTTATCTTGATGGGTGAGAATCTAAATGTGATGGAAGTCCGCCGGCAGATTGATGCCATGGGTGATTCCACGGTGGTTGTCGGAGATGAAAATGCAATCAAGGTTCATATTCATGTCAAAAACCCTGGTGAACCACTTTCATACGGCATCAGTTTAGGATTGATCGCTGATGTGGTTGTGGAAAACATGCAGCTTCAGATGGAAGAAATCATCCACGCCCCACTTCAGGGTAATCGCCAGAATGGTATTGAAGAAGTGACGGTACAACCTGGTCAGATAGGTGTCGTTGCTGTAGCTGCCGGAAGTGGGCTATCCGATATATTCCGCAGTCTTGGTGCAGCCAATATCGTGGCCGGGGGGCAGACCAATAATCCCAGCACCGAGGAAATATTCGAAGCGATTCAGGATGTGCCAACAGATAAGATTATTATTTTGCCCAATAATAAGAATATCTTCCTGGCCGCTGAGGCGGCTCGAGATTTGAGCACTAAGGAAGTTGCTGTTGTACCAACACGCACAGCGCCGCAAGGTTTTTGTGCCCTATTATCACTTAACCCAAATGGTGACTTGGCCAGCACAGCTGCAGGTATGTTTGAGGCTGCGCAGCAAATCGCCACTGGGGAGATCACACGCGCCACACGATCGGTGGACCTCGATGGTGTTTCAGTCAATGAGGGTGAAGTTATTGGTCTGGTAGACGGCCGTCTCTCGGCTTCAGGCATGCAGTTGGACAGTGTGTTGACCCAAGTGCTTGAAAAAATGGACATGGAAGAGCGCGAGATAGTCTCTGTCTACTATGGTGCTGATGTAACTGAGCAAGAAGCCGGCGACGTCGTTACGCAAATCGAGTCGCTCTATCCTGATGTAGAAGTTGAGTTATTGCCTGGCAGGCAGCCACATTACTTTTATATCCTAGGTGCGGAGTAACTCCGTTAATCGAGGGTCGTATTTCCCCCAAAGCGACCCGTGATTAAATGTTAACCCTATGAAAATCCAAATTGTAACTGACAGCGCCTGCGACGTCCCACCAAGCCTTGTGGAGAAATTAGGTATTCATGTAGTGCCGGTATACATCAATATTGGTGACCAAAGTTACCTTGATGGTGTTGAATTGACACGCAGCGAATTTTTTGCTGACTTACCGCATTATGAAAAAATCCCTACGACAGCCGCCCCCGCATCCGGCTCATTTACGGCCGTTTACCAGGAGCTGGCAGATCAGGGGGCCACGGAAATTCTGTCGATTCATATTGCTGCTAATTTGAGCAATACCTATAATGCTGCCCGCCTTGGAGCAGAAGATGTTGAAGGGGCCGAGGTGACGTTATGGGATACGAAACAAATCACCATGGGTTCGGGTTTACAAGTGATCGCGGCTGCTGAAGCCGCAGCGTCCGGTGCTTCTATGTCCGAGCTGTTGGCGATGCTAGAAGAAAAACGAGCCAAAACACGTATCTATGCAGTACTGGACACACTCGAATTCCTGCGGCGAAGCGGCCGTGTGAATTGGGCCCAATTTGGTTTTGGAACATTACTGCGCATCAAGCCGGTGCTTGAAGTTTACGAAGGTGACGTTTTTCAAAAAGAGCGTGTTCGTACCTTCAAACGTGCGATGAGCCGCTTGATTGAATTGGTAGATGCCCAGAAACCATTGGGCCGCATCGCCGTATTACACGCAAGCAATTTGCAAACAGCAAAACAATTACAAGAACAGGCAGCCTATCTCTTCCCTCCTGATCAGGAATTGATCTTTATGGAAATCACGCCCGCTATTGGGGCGCATATTGGCCCCGGGGCCGTTGGGTTTGCTTTTATTAAAGAATAAAACTATGGCTGGAATATTCGTTCGCCTGGAGCGGGTCTTAAACTTGGAGGCCCAGCAAGGATATCAAGATAAAGCAGTTGTTGGCGGCATTCGCCAATTTGCTGTGTATTGGGTCGGACAGGCGCGTGAAGGACTCTCCGATGAAGCGGATTTAGCGCTGGTGGAACAGGTTTCCGAAGTCTTAATGAACTACGGTCGACTGCCAGGTCCAGAAGCGCGTGAACGCGCTATTGAGTCGCTGGCAAATGGTCTTCAAAAAAGACGATCTCGTTTAAGTATTAGTGAGCCTGAGCCCAAGAAGCCAGTTATTAAAACAAAACCTGCCCCTGTAAGAACCGTGCCCTCTCCAGCGGCGGCTCGAATTGCCCAAGAACCTGTTGTGCAAAAGCCATCTGTTAAACCGCAGCCTGATCCAACGATAGAACCTGATCCTCAAGGTTTGGCTCAACCGGTGACAAGTGTCAAAAAGGTTGGACCAAAAATCGCCGAGATGTTGCAAAAATTGGGTGTTGAGACTGTTTTCGATCTCCTTTATCTATTTCCACGCCGTTATGATGATTACACTTTAATGAAACCCATCAACCGGCTGCAATATGGCGAGCAAGTAACAATCATCGGCACTATTTGGCAAACAAGGGCCAAGCGGTCGCGCAATAACAAAGTGATGATCCAATCGATCATAAATGATGGAACAGGATCTGTGCAGGCTACTTGGTTTAACCAACCCTGGCTTGTGGATAAGCTTTCCGCGGGTATGCAAATTGTAATTAGCGGGAAAGTAGATGAATTCCTGGGCCGGATGGTTTTTAATTCTCCGGAATGGGAGCCCTTGGATCTGGATCCTTTGCGGACGCGGCGAATTGTGCCTGTGTATCCACTTACTGAAGGGTTGGGCAGCCGTAAACTGCGCAATATTATGGATACGGCCGTGGCCTATTGGGCGCCGAGGGTGCCGGATCCACTGCCACAAGAAATAAGCAGGCGACAAAATTTATACCCGCTGCCGCGCGCGCTTCAACAACTGCATTTTCCCGACAGCCAAAAGACACTTCATGACGCGCGCAGGCGCTTGACCTTTGATGAGTTGTTCCTCCTACAGCTTGGTATGCAACATCAGCGTAATCGCTGGCGTAAGGAAGCTGGAAGCCCTATCAAAGTTGAGCCGGGACATTTGATTAGATTTCGTAATGCTTTGCCCTATACACTGACAAAGGCGCAGAATCGGGTCATCAACGAGATCGTGGAAGATATTAGTCATGACGTACCCATGAACCGCCTGCTGCAAGGTGATGTGGGTTCCGGGAAAACGGTGGTTGCCGCAGCAGCAATGTTTGCTACTGTCAGTGCTGGATCTCAAACAGCTTTGATGGCGCCCACTGAAATCTTGGCTGAACAGCATTATCGTGGTCTTGACAGCTTGCTTTCCCCGATGGGTGTAAACATAGCTTTGCTCACTGGCAGCACCCCTGCCGCTGAAAAAGAACAAATATATACTGGCCTGGCGAATGGATCCGTTTCAATCGTTATTGGTACTCATGCGCTAATTCAAAAAGGTGTCATATTCAAGAATTTGGGTTTAGCGGTAATTGATGAACAACATCGATTTGGTGTTGACCAAAGGGGTGCTCTGAGACAGAAAGGGACAATAGGAGATAATGGCCATATTAATCCCCATCTGTTAGTAATGTCAGCGACGCCAATCCCACGTACATTGGCCCTTTCTCTTTATGGCGACCTCGACCTATCAATTCTTGATGAAATGCCGCCAGGCCGTCAAGAAATAAAGACGCGTTGGCTGCGCTCTAGTGAACGAGAGCGTGCCTACTCTTTCATAAGACGCCAGGTCGCTGAAGGCCGCCAGGCTTATATCATTTTTCCCCTGGTTGAAGAATCAGACAAGATTGATGCCAAAGCCGCCGTGGACGAATATGAAGTCCTGCAAAGCAAGGTCTTTCCGGATCTTAAGCTGGGGTTGGTTCATGGGCGCCTTAAGTCGCAAGAAAAAGAAGCGGCTATGCGTGCCTTTTATGAAGGTGAGACTGATATTCTGATCGCCACTTCTGTGATTGAAGTTGGCGTTGATGCGCCTAACAGTACGGTGATGGTTATTGAAGGTGCTAATCGTTTTGGCCTGGCCCAGCTGCACCAGTTTCGGGGTCGCGTGGGCCGTGGTGAGCACCAATCCTTCTGTATCCTTGTTGCTGATGAAGGAACCACCGAAGCAGAGGAACGTCTCAAAGCCTTGGAGAAAAGCAATGATGGCTTTGTTTTAGCCGAAAAAGATTTGGAACTACGTGGACCAGGTGAGTTTTTCGGCCGTCGCCAGAGTGGTATACCTGAGTTACAACTGGCTTCCCTTCTCGATATGGAAATGCTTCAGATCGCCCGCGATGAAGCTGTTAAACTGTTTGAGAATGATCCACAATTGGAACAAGCCGAACATCACTTTTTACGTGAGCGAATGAGCCAGTTTTGGGAATCAGCAGGTGATTTGAGCTAGGTTGTTGATTATAAACAAGATATTGGATTTCTAGTTAGATTTCTTAAGAAACTTTCCATAGGCTAGGTGAATTAACGGGTGTTGAGAAATCCGATTTCTTGGAATTAGGAGATATAGATTGATAAAACGAGCGGTGTACCCTGGAACGTTTGATCCAGTTCATTATGGTCATGTTGATTTGATGTTCCGTGGCGCAGCTCTTTTTGATGAGCTTATTGTTGCTGTATATGATCATCGCATCCCCATAAAGTCCGTGCTTTTCTCAGTTCAGGACCGGATGTCTATGATCACGAATGCCTTGGATGGGGCAGAAAATATAAGGGTTTGCTCCTTCAGTGGCTTGTTAGTCGATTTTGCCCGTAAGAATAATGCTCGGATAATTGTTCGTGGCTTGCGCGTCTTCTCAGACTTCGAATTTGAATTCCGATCAGCATTAGCAAACAAACGCTTGGCTCCCGAACTCGAGACAATTAGCCTAATGACTCGTGAGCAGCATACCTTCCTAAGTGGCACAACGGTACGCGAAATTGCTAAACTTGGTGGCGATGTGAGCAGTATGGTGCCCGAAAATGTTGCTAAGATGCTGTACGAGCGCCTCCTTGATAGTAACGAAAACCCTTATAGTCCGCCGGCTCCATTGCGCGATTGAGGCTTTCAAACGTATAATTAGGTCATAAGATATAATGACCATTTCTATGAAATCTGGTTAATAGGGCAGAAATATGGATATTCAAAATTTGGTTGACCGCTTAGAACAAGTACTGAATGATAGCAACCGTATGCCTCTAAGTGCTTATCTGATGGTAAACGAAAACAAAATTTTCGGTATCGTCGACCAAATGCGGGTGACTGTTCCTGAGGAGATCAAGCGAGCCAGCCGGATCGAGAGTGAAAAGGAACGAATCCTGGCCCAGGCTCACGAGGAAGCGGACCGTATTCGCAACCTGGCCAAGCAAGAAGCTAGTGAGCTGGTCAATCGTGAAGTTATAACCAGTGCCGCGCAGCAGCGCGCCGATCATATTTTGGACCGGGCCAGACATGATGCCGGGTTGATGCGTCAGGATGCAGATGTATATGTGATGGAAGTTCTAGCTAACCTGGAAGAAGATCTGTTACGTTCCCTGGCTGTGGTACGCAATGGATTGCTCAAACTGCGCACGGATCAGGAATTAATGCAGGAGCAGGCAGAACAAGAAGCGATTGCTAAGGAACAGGCGCTTTCCAGCGATTAATTAAAAACAGTTTTCAAAATGGCCCCGCCATCATTTGGTTGAACTAGACTCGTTTAGTTCGACTGCCCCACTGGACAATACAACTTCACCCCTTTCTCCTACTTTGCTCTGGAATATGATCCGGTACGCTGTCTCGCGCCACATTTCGGTGATAATACTTTCTCCCGGGTAAACGTGGCGGGAAAAGCGCGCTTTGATGCTTTTGAAGCGCAAGGGCTCGTTTCCGGCAAACTGCTTTAGCACAGCGCGCCCGGCGATGCCGAAGGTGCAAAGGCCATGCAAGATAGGTCGTTCGAAACCGACCATGGCTGCGAAGCCGGGATCAGCGTGCAGCGGGTTCCTATCACCTGAACTCAACCTGTATAAAAGGGCTTGATTTGTAGTTGTTTTATCTTCAAGAAAGGCATCGGGCGTGCGGTCAGGTGGCAGGTTCATCTTACCCGAAGGACCACGATCGCCACCAAAGTTACCAATGCCACGCAGAAAGATAGAAGCTTGGCTGAAAGCTATTTCTTCCTCGTTTTCATCCGTGCTATGGATGTCTACGATGACCAACGCCCCAGAACCCTTGTCGTAAATCTGACTAATGTGGGCATTGTTCGTAATTGTAGCGCTGGGAGCAACCGGCCGTTTTATTTCTAGATATTGCTCGCCATGCAGCAAATTCATGAGATTGAACTTCAGGCCGGGCACAGCAACGATCTGTTCCAGCGCGCCAAAGGGGAAGACAACAGCAAAGGTAGGCAAGACCCTGAAGCCGCTCCGATTTAACTCGTAGACAAACTGCAGCTCTCTTTCATCAACTGCATCAACGGCTGCACCAACTGAAAGAGCGTATAAACTAGCATCGCGCTCGGTATAGCTGTACTCAGTCGGCTTGAATTGATAACCAAGGGCTTGGTCTAAGTCGACAAACTCATTGCCGGGTTTTTTGCTGTTTGTAGTTTTCTCGCTCATGATAATCAAACATCTCCCCGCAGCTTAGGATTGTTGGCGTGTCGTTCTTTGTCCCGTCCCGTTTTCTTGGCCATATTTCTCTGAAAAGCGGCCGTTAAATCCACGCCTGTCTGGTTGGCTAAACAGACGAGCACAAAGAGCACATCGGCGAATTCATCGGCCAAATCATACTGTTCATCTGATTTCTTAAAACTTTGGTCGCCGTAGACGCGCGCCATAATGCGCGCCACTTCGCCGACTTCTTCCATCAATACGGCCGTATTCGTCAGCTCCGAATAATAACGTACCCCAATGGTTCGGACCCATTGATCTATAGTTTTCTGGCATTCTCTTATTGTGATATCTGGCATGAGAGACCTGTTTCTCCTCATAAGCCCAATGAGCGGCCAATGATTTCCTTCATAATTTCCGTCGTTCCAGCATAGATGGTTTGTACACGTGCATCCAGATAAGCCTTAGCGATGGGATACTCCATCATATATCCATAACCGCCATGAAGCTGTAGACATTGGTCAACTACCCGCTGTTGTAATTCCGTCGTCCACCATTTGGCCATCGCCGCTTCTTCGACAGTAAGCGTTCCGGCATTAAGTTCCATGATACAGCGGTCTACAAAAACGCGCGCGATCTCTGTTTCTGTCTTCATCTCTGCCAGCTTGAAACGACTGTTCTGGAATTGACCAATAGGACGGCCGAAGGCAGTACGTTCGCGGCAGTAACCAATCGTCATCTCCAGCACAGCCTCACAAGCAGCTACAGCGATTACGGCCACAGATAAGCGTTCCTGTGGCAGCATACTCATCAAATAATAGAAGCCTGCCCCTTCATCGCCGAGAAGATTTTCAGTGGGAACATGCACATCATGGAAGAAGAGTTCGGCTGTATCTTGGGCCTTCAAGCCGATTTTTTCCAGATTTCGCCCTCTCTCAAATCCTTCCATTCCGCTTTCGACCACCAGTAGACTGATACCTTTATGCCCGGCTTCAGGATCCGTCTTGGCCACAATGATCACAGCATCGCTCAAAATGCCATTGGTAATGAAAGTCTTCTGTCCATTCAGCACATAATGATCGCCGTGTCGAATGGCTGTTGTTTGAATGCCGGCTAAATCACTGCCGGCGTTAGGTTCGCTCATGGCAATCGCTGTGATCGTCTCCCCGCTGCACATCTTGGGCAGCCAGCGTTGCTTTTGTTCCTCGGTCGCATAGTTGAGAAAGTAGGGCATGCAAACGTCATTGTGTAGACCATAACCGATCCCGGAAGCACCGGCGCGGGTCAGTTCTTCGGTCACGATGGCATTGTAGCGAAAATCTGCCGTATCTCCACCACCATAAACCTCAGGAACATCCATACATAAAAACCCTAACAGTCCCGCCTGCTAGCCAAATATCGCGCGGGACAATACCCTCTTTTTCCCAATGTTCATGATAAGGTGTAATTTCCTGCGCCACAAAGCGTCGAAATGCATCACGGAACATCAGATGCTCATCTTCAAATAGCGTTCGCTTCATCTTTGATTGACCCCGATCTTGACTGTATCATTAGTGTAGCCCCTTCTGGCATTTACAAGGCGACTTATCTTAATAGTCGTATTAGTGTCCAGGCGATTATTACTACTCCGATGGCGATAATTACCCAAGAAAACATCTGAGATGGTATGAAAAAAGCTAATGCTACTGCTGCAATTAGTCCCAAGCCGATGCCCAAGAATGCTTGCAGCAAGTTTTTAGAAGTTGAGCCTGTTGGTAGTGAGTTTCGGGTAAAAAGATTGGCGGGAAGAATCCAGAGCAATAGCATGGCCACCAAAAGAAAAGGGGCCAGAGTTCCACCGATTATGCCCCGATCTACCAGCAGTACCCCGCCAGCTAAAAAAATAAGAATGATTGAAAAAATCAAGCGTTTTGACATAAGTTAATCAACGTTCTATTAAGAACCACAAGCTGAACAAGATTATAAAACCAGAATAAAAACCGACCAGCACGCCGGCGCCAACAATCAGTGCTCCTCCAATAGTCCCGTTTAAAATCGCGGAGGCAATCATCGCTATGATGCCGGCTACAGCCAGCCCCCCGCCAACGAAGATTAAGCAGCTTGGGCGCTGCCGGAAGTTCTTCGTGGCACCAGGACGGAGATTGGTCCAATACTCTATCAGGCCCCCAATAAGGGCAACACCTAATCCAAACCCAAGGCTTATGAGGAAAAGTAAACTATTTGGGGCCAAATTTTACCTTATTCCCTCCAGCTGGAGTTGATGATCATTGTTTCACCCCAGAAGACCTTCATTCCAAAAGTTTTCAATATCTAATTCGCTGTAACCAATCTCAGCTAACAGTTCGCCTGCATGAGCGCCTAACTTGGCGCCGATGTGCTTATATTGTGCTTGGCCGGCTGAAAACTTGAACGGTGATCCAATTTGCTGCTGTGTTTGCCCATCCATCTTTGGGACATCAACGATCATTTTCCGGGCGTTAACTTGCGGCTGGTTTAGTGCTTCTGCGATATCTAGCACTGGTTCGACACATAAATCTAGTGGGGCAAAAATCGTTACCCATTCAGCTAACGGCCGTGCAGCGATACAAGCGCTAATCTCCTGCTTCACGGCCTGCTGTACGGATGCATCTTGGGTGTATCCTTGCTGTATTAACCCAGGGCGCTCAATAGCCTGGCAAAAGCCAATCCAGAACTTAGGTTCCAGGCTGCCCACGGAGAGGAAACGGCCGTCGGCCGTTTCATAAAAATCATAAGCGCCGCCCCCATTTAGCGGCAAACGTTCTCTATCTGGCAGCTCTTGTCCCACCAAATATTGGCTGATGATATGTGTCTGCCAGGCCAGCATCATATCCATCATGCTGATATCCACCAACTGCCCTTCACCAGTTGTTTGTCGCTGAATAATTGCCGCCAGTAAACCAACAAGCGCCCCTAATGACCCGCCGCCAATATCTGCTATCTGTACTCCAAGGGGTGAAGGGCCCCCTTCGCGCCGTCCTGAGTGACTCATGACGCCCGCCAATGATACATAGTTGATGTCGTGCCCGGCGCGATCACGCAGGGGGCCGCTTTGTCCATATCCGGTAATAGCACAGTAAATCAATTGCGAATTAACGGCTCGTAATGATTCATACCCGATCCCCAAACGATCCATCACGCCAGGCCGGAACTGCTCCATCACGATATCATAGTTACCCTGGCTAATTAGCCGCTTTACGATTTTGATCGCGCCTGGTTTCTTCAAGTCCAGTCCAAGCGAGCGTTTGGAGCGGTTGAGCACGCTGTGCCACGCGGAACTATCGCCATCAAAAGGTGGCATTAAGCGCACCATATCCGGCCGGTGTGGGGCCTCCACACGTAACACTTCAGCACCCAAATCGGCCAGCATCATTGTCGCCCATGGCCCTGGAAGCAATGTAGTGAAGTCAAGAACTCGTAATGATGATAGAGGCCCGCTAATGCTCATATCACTCCGCACAAGGGTGGTTGCCAATCGAGTTGCTTATGTCCCATCATATCTAGATAGGCAGCAGGGATCGTCTCCTGGTGGAAGAGCGGCAGGCTGTTCAGCTGCTCAATTGGAATCATTCTAGACAGATTTTATACGTTCAGGGCGTGCGCGTGTAATAATGCCACACACCACCGATGGTGCGTAGCTCTATTGCGCCTTCCGCCTCTAATAGATCAAGATAACCCAGTAACATCCAAAGTCCGGCGAAACGGAATTGAACCGGACGATGTACATACATTTTTTCGACTAGGTCTGCCGGTGTAGCGATTCCTGCTTCAATCCACTGTCGGCATTCTTCTTTGCGTTTGTTGATCCGCTCCCGTTGGCGCAGGATCACTTGACGATGATCGCCAAACGGCCGACCATGTCCCGGCAGCACAAGCTCGACATCCAAACCCTCGATCAAATCCATGGATTGCATGAATAAAGGTAATCCCGGCACACGTTCTGTGGATCCCTCAGGCGGACTCTCAACTACCGGCACAGGTGTGACCGCGAGTAGCATGTCGGCTGATAAAAGCAGGCGGCTTTCTGGCTGGTAAAAACATGTTTGCATACTGGCATGCCCTGGTGTATATAAGACCTGCCAGGGCTTGCCACCCATTTGCAAAACCCCGTCAATAGGGAATGAGTGAATCCGTTCAGGGGTAAGAGGTGCGCGTTGATCACCCATTGAGCCCAAACCGCTGATGATCAATTGAATAACGGCCGTATCTAAACCAGTAGCCGGCAAGAAATTTTC
Source organism: uncultured Chloroflexia bacterium (assembly GCA_963736615.1). Classification (GTDB taxonomy): domain Bacteria; phylum Chloroflexota; class Anaerolineae; order Promineifilales; family Promineifilaceae; genus JAACFF01. Next base: position 161,760 of record CAVTPP010000001.1, read on the forward strand.
ACGATAATAAGTGGCCCGTCTGGTTCGCTGCTCTGTTGTAAATTGCAACCAAGGAGCGCCCAATTCTGATATCCATACGTCGGCGTCACTCTGATCGACGATAAGTCCAGCTTGTCCGTCATGATCGACGTGGGCGTGGGTGATAATAACCCGCGAGATATCTAAAACCGTCAACCCTTCTTGGGCCAATCCTAGCTGTAGGGCTTCCCAGCTCTCATCCGACTTGAGCCCTGTATCCACCAAGATTGGCTCTGGTTCTTTGAATAGATACGCATTTACGCTGCCCATCTGCATGCCAGTAGGAAGTTCAATGCGAATCGGCCGGATCTCGTTCATAGAATTAAAAACGTGTCTGGCCTCCCGCCGGCAAAGCCCCATTTGATGGGGTTAATGGCGGGAGACCAGACACGATGTAGAAGTGCCAAGCACATTCTGTTTATTTGATCTTACTCAAAATACTGCCAACGTGAGCGAATAATGTAGCCGACAATTACAAAGGGAATAAGTCGTGAGAAAGCCCAGAGCATAAGGGAACCTGTTACTATGGTTCCTAAACCAATGATCGCTAGCGTTGCCACCAGATATAAGGTCAACCCCCATTTCTTCCAGCGCCAGAGCGCGATGCCGGCCACGATATCAGCCACAGCCACACCAATAGTGGACCAGACTAACAAGGGCGGCGGCCCGTCTGTTTGCTGCAAATATTGTTCACCGTAGATAATGCCCAACATCAACAGACCATGAATGATGACCACAACAATGGCCGCTGTTAACCAAAAGCCACGTTCCTTATGGACTGGCTCGTGCTTGCCTTTCTTTGAGCGCGGCGGGTGCTTCTTGGCATGTGTTTGTTTATTACTCATCTAAAATTCTTCTAATCCTCCAAATATCAGATTTTGCCCCCTATTTTCTAACGAATTGGCGAAATGTGCCATAGTTACTGCGAGCATATACGTTCATCTTTTCCAATACACCATTTTCTTAAGTATTGTTGGCCTTAAAGCCAAAGGTATTCTCAATAACACCGGGCAGAACAGCATATATTGAACGGCCGATGAGCTCATCAAAATAAGCTTGTAGATCAAAAGTTGCCTTCCAGCGCGGCAGCGTATATTCGTTAATGCCATGTCGCAGGGCCACATCAACTAGCCGTTTATCTAGCAAGCAAATGCCGGATGGTAAGGCCAGAGCATCGCACAGTTGGATCAGCCGGTCGAAGTCCGTATATGTGACTTGTGCCAGCCGGTCAGCCAGAAACTGTACTTCTTCTTCCGTACAATCCCATTGACCGGCGTGGGCATGGACATGTTGGATCGCAAATGAATGAGTGAGACAGATGCGCGCTGAATCGGTGTGCCCCACGTTGTCCATAAAGCGGTAACCGTCCAAGACATGGCGCATATTTGTCCACCCTTCTTGACGGCCAATATCATGCAGCAGTCCCAAAATATACGCTGCTCCCGCATTCATTCCTGAAATATGCTCAGCGATAGCCTGTGCGGCCAGGGCTACATTATGGGAATGATCTACCCATGGCCCAGGATTTCGCCGCGCTCCCTCTGCTAACAGCGCTTCCGCTTCATATCGTGTTGGAATTTCCATCGCCTCAAATCGCTTTCGCAAAAACTGCTTACCCGCCCCCAATCATCCAGCAGTACTGTTCTTCCGTCTCCCGCCCCACAACCATGCCTACCTTCTGCAATACTCGTGCAGAAGCTACATTATCCTTATCACTCCAGGCTGTAACCGCCAGGCATGAATCTTGCCCCAAAGCCCAATCGATCAACATCCTCGTCGCTTTCGTTGTATATCCCTGGTTACGCCAAGCGGGATCGATACCATACCCAATTTCCACTTCGCCATTATTATCCGGTGCACCTTTAAACCCAATTAAACCTGCACCAAAAGGCTCGGAGGTAATATCCATGAGCCAGTAAGTATGCCAGGCAAATTCATTCTCTGGGGCACTGATCAATCGCTGTTTCTTGACTCGCAGTGCATGTTGAACCACTGCCGGCGCCAAAACTTGGCGGGAGATAGGCAGGCCTAGTTCAGCCTCTAATTGGTCCGGTCGTGCCAGGCAGAACTGTAGCTGAGCGGCCGAAAGTGGCACTAAGCGCAGGCCGCCTTCTCCGGCTATTTCATGGGTTTTAATCCCTCTTTGCCAAACCAGTGCCAACCTTTCTGTTTCCTTACAAAACGCATCTTTACCGCTCATATACAGCTCTTTATCTCCTGCGAAGCGTGCTACTAAGCCATCCTTAAGGTTGCTGTAAGCCTTTGCTTGGGCAGGATGGGCAATCAGATAATCTCGAAAAGCAAGATGGCGTTCAATCTCAATGTCCCCACTTGACCAGGCATGCACATGGACTATACGCTTGCCGCCCACTTCTTTGCGAAAATATCGCCGTCGTGGCAAGCCGTATTCACCCATCACATCGTAACCTAGACGGCGCATCGGCTCATTATAAAGATCAACCTGCTTGGTATCGACCACTTCGGGCAGCAAATCAATAATTGGTTTGGCTTTAAGTCCTGGCACGGACGTGCTGCCCACATGGTGAACGGCCACAATCTGCGGTCCCAATATCGCCCTTAACTGGGCTGCTTCATCTTCAAACATCACCACCCATTTCGGACGGTGAGCAACAACCTCAACTAGCTGATTCATGGTGACAATTGTACGGCAACTTGTCTACTTGCCAACCAGTTTCACGATTGTTCCTGCAAGATGATATCAACCTGTCCTTGGAGCTGTATGCCTGCGGCGGCGAATGTTTCCTCTTCATCGCAAAGTCAAGTATGATTTTCGCCCACCGTTAGCCGACGTGATCAACATATGCTTGGCGTCAGTCCGTTCCCATACAAACAAACCAAGTCTGGGAAGTTGTCAACATTGTTAGCGAACCGGGGCGTGCAGCGCTGCATGAAAACCAGCCGTTTTTCCCTGACGAATCGAATTGAGTACGATAGAATGGTTATCGTTGAGCTCGTAGCGGAAAGTGAGCTTTCGGTGTTCGAGGAGCCTAATTGATCATAAATCTCATTTACAGCGCTTGGAAACAGTTGCCCATGTTTAAACTTAAAGCCAATTTATGGCCAAGCCCATTGACCCTCACCAAAATCATTGTCCCCATTACCCTGCTGGTCTTCTTTTCTACAGCCAGCGCTAAAGAAGTGCAGACCATAAATACAACGGCCAATTTGTGGATGGATATGCTCATTGGTCCGCCCCTCGTCCCATTGTTCAACCAAGAAGCACGTGATGATGATATCGCCCGTGTCGATCATCCCAGCCAGGTTGCCCAATTGTCCGGCATCACTGGTGGGCGCAAGCTGGTGGTTTTCAAGTCAATAGCTGATACGGAAGCGTATCTTCCAGGCATTGCTACAATGATAGATATCGTTGGTTATAACTTAGAAAATAGCCCGGATGACACCCCCAGATGATATGGCCGATCCTGTGGGCAGTATTCAGGTAATGCGCAATTTGGCCGATACCTACGGTCTAGAGTTGGCTTTTGGACCTGACCATAATCTTGCCCTCTCGCACGGTGCGGCAATGGCCCCTTATGTGGATTATTTCATCCTCCAAATTCAACGTAAGCAGACCGAACCACCTGTCGTGCATGAATTCATATCCACCATAGTTCCCCAACTACGCGTTGCAAATCCAAACCTACAGATTAGCGCTCAAGTGCGTACTGAAGGAGATGTCCTTGCTATTGTGGCCTTACTTGATTCTTTGGTACCGTATCTGGATGGCGTATCTATCCTAACTAGTCCGCAAACAGTGGACGTGGCTAAAGAACTAGTTTTTTTTCTGCGTGCTAACAGGACCTATCTGCCGCAGGTAATTGGCCAGTAATGAATTACCCAGCATGATCCACAGTATTTAGTTTTTGAAAAATCTATGCCTGAACTGGAAAAGATCTACTATCACGGAACTGATACTCGCCTTGCTTACGCGATAATGACTCAGGGCTTTAAGTTGGGGGAGGTTCGCCACGGCCGTCGTCTTGGAAGAGGTCTATATATAACACAGCGCAAGGAATCAGCCTTCTTTTGGAGCCATCAGATTGTGATTAAATGTCATAACCTCTAGATGAACTGCGGAATATTTCCAGCCAGGCCCAGGAAGAGCACTTGAGGGAGTTGGAAGAGGAAGAACGCACCCGCGATTGAAATAATCCCAAGCTTGACTATTATCATATTTTTCTTTATGCTGTAGACAGCCATTTAACGTTGCCGGATAAGGGACAAGTTGAAAACTTGTCCTACTTATTAATATAGGAGGTAAGATATCATGCTCGTCATTATCAGCGATTTACATTTGACCGATGGCACAACCGGCAAGACAGTTGCCGCGGATGCCTTTGAACGATTTCGTGGCCGTTTGCAGGAGTTGGCCTATTATGCTTCTTATCGTGGCGGCATGGGATCTTACAAACCGCTCGAACAAATCGACTTGGTTTTGTTGGGTGATGTCTTGGACGTCGTGCGCTCGACCAAATGGGGGGACGAACAGCCAGGAGATGCCGATTTTGCCCGGCCGTGGAACGATCTAGAGGATGAGGAGGAACTTGCGCGATTGGTTCGTAAGGTTGACCAGATCACGGACGCCATCCTGGCTGAGAATCAGGATGCGTTGAAACAGCTACAACGCCTGGCTGGTGATAAGCCTTTAACGCTGCCTCCGGCAACTGACAAAGGGTTTCCAGCACGCAACGTTAAGCGCCAGCCGATTGAAACCCGCATTCATTATCTGGCCGGTAACCACGATTGGTTCTGGGTAATCGATAAACCAGAATTTGAACCGATCCGGCAGAAAGTAGTCGCCGCCCTGGGACTTGCCAATCCTTCTGGGCCTTTCCCTCACGATCCGTCAGATTCTGCGCTACTGAGCGAGACTTATGCCCAGCACCAGGTCTTTGCCCGGCATGGTGACATTTATGATCCCTTCAATTACGATGAAGAGAAAGGGCGTTCGGCCGCTTCCCTTGGAGATGCTATTGTTGTTGATTTAATGAACCAGTTCCCACATGAAGCCCGACTACGCCTGGGCGGGACCGGCGATCAGAACCTGGATGGACTGCTGGATGGGTTGGCGGAGTTATCGAATGTACGGCCTTCGCTGCTGGTTCCAGTCTGGATTCAGGGTCTGTTAAAGCGCTATGGAATTCCCAATGAGACCGGTAATGAAGTGAAGCGTATCTGGAATGAAATTGCCGATAAAGCTCTGGATTCCCCATTTGTGCGCGCTCAGGATAGTTGGAGTCCCTTCGATACGGTAGATTTGCTGGAGTCGACCTTGCGCTTTTCCCGAGTGTTGTCCTTCCACTCCATTGCCGAGCTGGTTACCTGGATCCAGAATAAACTATGGGGTGGGGATTCTTCCTTCGCCAAGTTCTCCCTAAAGGAGGATGCATTTCTGAACCAGACCGCCAAATACTTTATCTATGGCCACACGCATCATTATGAAACGGTGCCCTTATATATGGGTATTAAAGACGAGAAACCGTTCGAGCAGATGTATTTCAACTCCGGAACGTGGCACCCATTGCATGAGGCAACTATCTTCAAGCCCAGAGAGCAAACTTTCATAGAGCACAAGGTGCTAACTTTCCTCACGTTCTACAAGGATGATGAACGTAAGGGACGGGCCTATGAGACTTGGACGGGGACTTTCGATCGTTGATCCTTTAATAGGGATGATTATCAAGACCGTCGAGGAATGAGAACAATTAATTATTCCTCCACCCGTTCCACCCGATGGACCGCTAATACTGGCAGAAGGAGACTGAATTCGACGGGCCTGGCTCTTCTACACAGCCCTCGTCGCTCGCATGACTGGAACCGGCATGGCCTCGGCAAGTGGACTCGAGAAATGTGTATTTGTCCGCTCAACCAAGCTCAAAGATCATACCTTCGGCACCAGGTGTAACTTTAAAGGTTGGCTTCATCAATTGTATTTGCTGCTCAAATAGTTGGTCGAGTTCGTCGTCACTGTGCGTTGGATCGTGGTGAAAGGGAACCAGTTGCTGCGGCTCGACCAGGGCGGCGAATTGAAATGCATGGGCGATCGAGCTGTGTCCCCAGCCCATGCGTGATTGATACTCCTCGGAGGTATATTGCGCATCATGGATTAAGAGGTCGGCCTTTTCAGCCAGAGTAAAGCCCGAAATCCAATCCGGTCCAACCGAAAAATTCTTCGTTCCCAGCGCCGGCTCGTGGTCCGGTAAATAGGTGACCGTCTTGCCGGCACTCTCGATTCGATAGCCGACAGTTGGGTCCCAATGGCTGACGAACGCGGACATTATCTTGAATTCGCCAATTTCGAACTTCTCAACGGCGATCTCGTGCAAGTGCATAGAGGTCAAGTCTCGAATATAGACGGGGAAGAGTGGAGGAGAGAGGTAACGGGACAGCCGTTCGCGCAAGGAGAGGGCCACACTTGCCGGCCCCCAGATATGCACTTCGTAATCAGATTGGCGCAAGGGGCCGAAAAATCCCAGGCCTTGAATATGATCGAGGTGCAGATGAGTCAACAAGAGGTCTACGCGGCGTGTTGTCTTAGGAATGGCTGCAGCCAGCCTTCGAATTCCGGTGCCGGCGTCCAGGACCAACAGCGTGCCTTCCGCTCCTTCTACGGTGACGCAGGAGGTATTTCCCCCGTATCTAGTAGTATCCGGTCCGGGTGCTGCTACCGATCCACGTGTTCCCCAAAGCGTGACGCGCATCAATCGTTCAGCTCCCAAAAGAAAGCGACAGCTCCTAGAAATCGATCAGCCAGACCTATCAACGGCAGACAGGTCGTCTCGATGTAACGCCGTTTATTGTCCAGACCAACAAGCCAGAGTCGCCGGTGAGCCGGCCGGCGCGTAGCTAAAGCAATAGACAGAGGAAGTTCATCCGGCGGTAAAAGAACATCTTTTTCGTCGGTGATGCGAAAGGCAGTCGACCACTCTGCGGCGCTCATGGTGCCGGTCTCGGCGAAGCGACGGCCAAGAATCGGCTCTGCCGGTTCGTTGTAGAAGAGCAGGTTGCCATCGGGATCGACAAGGAACACTGGGGTTTGCAGGTGACTTGTCCAGTGTCGACAAAGAATGGTTTCGATCTCTTGTTGGGACACAGCGTAACGGCCTCCTCTGCAGCGGGGTGAACCACCCAACTGCGCATATATGGCCTGTAAGGGTTGAGCGTCAACTTTAAATTTCTAGTATTATAGCGCTAAAAGCTTGATTTGTATACCCGCCTCATCTCGTCCGTCCTCATCGCCGAAGCTGACGAACTCCTTAAGCATTACTCGGGCCCATACGAGAATTAATTTCTGGTAGTATTTTGGGCTGCGCGGGCCATCATTGGAATCATAGCTTCGAAAATAGCGAATCGTTCATCTTTTGTTTGGCCACGTTTGTAACGGTAGTAGATCTGGGCGATGATCACCGTCACGCGGAAGATACCAAGGGTGTGGTAAAAATTGATATCGGCTACAGAACAGCCGCTTTGCTGTCCGTATCGCTCTACCAACTCCTGCCGTGAGAGAAACCCAATGTTCCCGACAGGCATCATGGCCATTGCCTGTAAATAAGGCGGATCTGTAGGTTCGGTCCAGTAACTGAGCAGCGCACCTAAATCAGATAGAGGATCCCCCAATGTGCACATATCCCAATCGAAAACGGCAACCACTTGTCCGGGATCATTGGCATCGAGCATGACATTATCTAGCTTGAAATCATTGTGCACCAGCGAGAATGTTGTTGTCGGCGGTTGGTTTGTCTTTAAGCCAGACATAAACCGTTTCCATTTCTGGTAGATCGTGTAGTTTGGCCTTCTGCCAACGCCGGTTCCAACCTTCAATTTGCCGTTCGATGAAGCCGGCCGGCCGGCCCAGATCTCCCAGACCCAACGCCTCATAATCCACAGCATGAAAAGCGGCCAGGGCATCGATTAACGCTTCAGACATCCGTCGTGGGCCGTCCGGGTAATTAGAAAACTGTGCCGGGATGGAGCGGCGTACAACAATTCCCTGCCGGCGTTCCATAATAAAGAAGTCGGCGCCAATAACATCCAAATCATCACAATATAAGTAGGCCCTTGGAGCAAAAGGGTAAGCTTTATAGAGGGCAGAAAGCACTTTAAACTCACGACTCATATCATGAGCTGTCTTAGCCACTGTTCCCAGTGGCGGCCGTCGCAGCACGTATTCATGTGTTCCATAGTTCAAGAGATAAGTCAGATTAGCCGCGCCGCCCCCAAATTGACGCACCGCAAGCGCGTTTTCTGATCCTGGGAGTTTGCCCCGCAAAAAGGAAGCCAGACGTCCTGTATCGAAACGCTCATCAGGTCGTACGTCAATCGTATCCTCGTTCATATTCATCCTCTGGGGATTGACAGTTTGCTGTTGGTAATGCGTCGCAATTTACTGATAAGCTGCAAATATGCGCCTGGCGACTGAGCGCTTGTGCACTTCATCTGGGCCATCATAGATTCGCGCAGCCCGTTCATGCCGAAACCAGTAGGCCAGGGGCAGTTCATCAGTCATACCCATCGCTCCGTAAACCTGAATAGCGCGATCAAGAACGCGCTGCAGCACGCCGGCTACGTGGAACTTAATCAAGGATATCTCGTTCCTGGCGGCATATGTACCCTGGCGATCAATTTTTTCCGCGGCATCCAATACCATTAAGCGCGCGCCATTGATCTCGGCGCGGCTCTCAACAACCCAGTTTTGGATCGTTTGCTGGCTGGCTAACGGCCGTCCCGGTGCAACCTCACGCAGAACAGCCTGGCGGCACATCAGATCAAATGCACGCTCACAAATACCGATCCAACGCATGCAGTGATGAATTCGACCCGGACCGAGGCGCTGCTGGGCAATAACAAACCCAGCCCCTTCTTCGCCTAACAAATTACTCAATGGGACACGGCAGTTTTCGTAGCGGATTTCGGCATGGCTGGCAAAACCTTGGCCGCGTTCGCCCATGACAGAAGTGTTTTCAATAAGATGGAAGCCTGGTGTGTCCGTGGGCACGATAATCATGCTGGCCCGGCGATGTTTGGGTGCCTCACGATCTGTGACAGCCATGACAATGGCAAAAGCTGCGCCATCGGCTGAACTAGTGAACCATTTATGCCCTTCGATAATGTACGCGTCACTTTCCCGAACGGCCGTGCTGCTCATCCATGTTGGGTTAGAGCCTGGATTCTCCGGTTCAGTCATTGAAAAGCAGCTGCGAATCTCGCCCGCCAGCAGCGGCTTTAGAAAACGTTCCTTTTGCTCGTCACTGCCGTATTCGATCAAGATCTCCATATTGCCCGCATCAGGTGCCTGGCAGTTGAAGGTAAAATGGCCCAACAGCGACTGGCCCAGCACCTCGCTTACGAAGCCATGTTCCACCAATGATAGGCCCATCCCACCATAGTCTAAGGGGATCTGCGGCAGCCAGAGGCCCAAATCTTTAGTTTGCTGCCGTTTCTCGTCCATCAAGGGCATTAGGGTGTCAAAATCATGATTTAGAAAATGTCGCTCGAGGGGGATTAACTCCTCGCGCACAAACGCGCCCATGGTATCGAGAATCATCTGCACTTCTGGGGAAACTTCAAAGCCCATAATTACGCTCCAATTACCACCACATACTCACCACGCGGCTCTTCCTCTTCCAATCCCGCCAGAAGCTCAGAAAGACGGCCCTGAGTGACTGATTCGTATAACTTGGTTAACTCATTGGCAATAGCCGCCGGGCGATCACCATAAACGAACAGGGCATCGGCCAGAAAAGCTTTTAGCCGGTAAGGGCTTTCATAGAAGACCAGTGTATGGGGGGAATCTTGGTCTATTTCAAGAAAGCGGCGTCTTTTACCTTGTTTGCGAGGTGGGAATCCGCGAAAAGTGAAGGAATGGGAAGGCAGACCTGACAAAACCAGAGCCATAACCAGCGCTGATGGGCCAGGTATCATCGTATAAGGCAGGTCGTGCTCAATGGCTTGCCGCACCAGCGTATAACCGGGATCGGCAATGCCCGGTGTGCCCGCGTCGCTGACCACAGCCACATCATGCCCATCTTCCAGCAGGCGTACAATTCGTGCCCCTGCTTGTTGTTCGTTATGTTCGTGGAAAGAAATCTGGGGTTTCTTGATCTCGAAATGTTTTAACAGCCGCCCTGTCTTGCGCGTGTCTTCGCTGGCTACATAATCTACCTGGCGCAAAATTTCTAACCCACGCATCGTGATATCGGAAAGATTGCCGATGGGTGTAGCAACAAGGTAGAGCATCGGTTCTTATTCTACCCACGACATTTGTGCCCCAAGCTGCTGCATGGTTTCTGCGAAGCCGGGGAAACTATCTTGCGCACAGCCCGCATCGTGCACCAGGGTTTCACTCTCTGCGACCAGTCCAGCCACGGCTAATGACATAGACAGGCGATGATCATCATGGCTGTTTACTTCAGCGCCGTGTAACCGTTGCGGTCCGTCTACAGCAAAGCCATCTGCTTTTTCCTGGATGGGGACGCCCATCTTTTTCAGTTCGCCGGCTAGAACGCTGATGCGATCCACTTCCTTGACACGCAGTTCGGCTGCATCCTCTACCAGGCTAACGCCTGCGGCTTGCGTAGCCGCGACAGCCCAGATTGGAAACTCATCAATGCCGCGCACGACCGTCTCGCCGGAAACATTTGCGGCATGAAGTTCGTCAAAGCGAACGGTTAAATCTACGGCCGTTTCGCCGCCTGTGATGCGTTCGTTAGAAACCGTGAAATTAGCCCCCATCGCAGTCAACATTTCCAAAAGTCCGGTGCGTGTCTCATTGGCGCCTACATTTATGATATTGATTTCCGAATGAGGCACAATGGCCGCCGCCACTAATGGGAACGCTGCAGAGGAGATATCGCCGGGGACGGTTAAATCCAACGGCTTTAGTTCACGCTTCTGTTCCTTCGCTGCTTTTAAGCTAATCCAGTTGCCGTCTTGTTCAACAGGCACACCGACGGCGTTAAGCATTCGTTCGGTATGATCACGGGCTGGACCGGGCTGGTAGACGCGAGTTTCACCCTTGGCATATAGGCCGGCGAGCAAGATTGCGCTTTTGACCTGGGCGCTGGCAACTTTCATGGTGTAGCTGATGCTGTGTAAGAGGGAGGGCTCTATGTGTAAAGGTGCACGGCCGTCAACCGAGTCGATTCTGGCCCCCATTTCTGTGAGCGGGTCGATGATACGGCGCATCGGCCGTTTTCGTAACTGTGAACTGCCATCCAACACAACTGGAAAAGACTGGCCGGCCATTAGGCCAGCTAACAATCGGAATCCAGTTCCTGCATTACGGCAATCTAGATTCCCAACTGGTGGTTGTAGACCATCTAAGCCCCGCCCCATAATCTGCAGATCCCAAGCCTGGGGTGAATGCGCATCAATATTGATCTGTACACCAAGGGCGCGAACGGCTTCTAAAGTTGCCAGCGTATCCCCGGCCGGCAGCCAGTCGCGGATCGTACTTGTTCCTTTGGCAACAGCCGCCAATAATACGGCCCGGTGACTGATCGACTTATCACCAGGAACATGGATCGTGCCCTTTAGGGGCGTTTTCTGAGGTTTGATACGTAATGTAGAATGCGTGCTCAATTTTCTAGACAGCCTTACGCCGAGTCTGAGCCAATTTCGGTTGGGTGCTGCCATAGTTGCGCTGCCGGACTACGCGTTCCTTATCATGGTTGTGCTGCTGCTGTATTGCCGGATCGGTGCGGTTAGGATCGAGTCGTGAAACAGGCGGACGGCCGACACGCTCAGCTTGTGCCAGGGCATGGTGCACCAGAATCTGGCTGTTGCGACGCATGAACGCTTCTGTCGTTGCGCCGGGATATTCTTCCGCATCCGTCAGTTGTGCAGCTTCCAGGGCTTCTTTCAATCCGGCAATTTCATCCTTAGGTAAGAATGCAGCCGGCGTGCTGAACTCAAGGTGGTCGAAGACCGGGATCAAACGGGCCAGAATGACCTCTCCGGGGTCCACGTTGCCCTTGCCGCTCGCCTCAAACACATCAAAGCTCTCGCCGGTTAAGAAATCATGTAGATGCAGGACCTGGCCATCATAACTTTCCAGCTCATAAGCGCCGGACGGTGGCGCTGTCATCCATGAATCCAGTAGTTGCTTCTGGATGGGGGTTAATGTGCTGCCGTTTTCCTCCTGGTATGCGTCCAGGACTCGCGTGCCATCTTCAAGTGTGAAATCAAAGACAAACCAATCTAGAAATCTTAAGGCTTCAAACTCGCTCATTTCACCGGCGTTTCCTGCATCATAATACTCATTCCAGAAGATAGGCAGCGCACGGTCGAAATCAGCTACAAACCGTTCGTCACGGGCATAACCGGGAATATCAAGGCGCAAGAAATGGGCTGCATCTATTTGGGCACGCCGTTCCTGTTCCGCTGCCTGATCTTCGCGCATATGGCACTGTTTATATTTCTTGCCACTTCCACAGTAACATGGCTCATTTCGTCCAGGTTTATTCATGATTTTGCTCCTTCAAGAGTCTGTTCGTAGTATTGACTTTCGTCGATTCTCCGCTTATGTGGCTACTACAAACCAGCTTGCACTTATAGTGCTGCGCCATCTATTTCTAGTTTATCTAAGATGGGTAGTAATTCACTCAAGCTAGTAATTATATGATCAGGTGCAATGTCGTTCAATTCGCGTTCAATATGCGGGGGAGACATTAAGACACTAATCAGGCCCGCAGCATTAGCTCCGGCGATATCATTAGCCGGTCGATCACCGACAAAGAGCGCTTGTTCTGGGCTGATATTCAATTCTTCCACTGCCTTATGATAGATGGCGGGGTGGGGTTTCATATAACCAACATCACCGGAAGTGAGACGGACATCGAAATACTCTATTATTTCATACGCCTGCAGCTCTATGTCGCGCATCCACATGGGCATCATGGAATTGGTAATTAAGCCGATCTTATAACCTCTCTGGCGCAGTGACTCGAGAACCGGTTTCGTGTCAGCGTAGAGGGCAACACCAGGTATAGGTTCCATGTTATAGACGTGCATAACCTGGTCGACATCGATTTGATCGCAATCAAGTTCAAGCATATTGAAAAAGGTTGTTAAGGCGCAACCAAAATTAACCCCAGTCCAGGTTGTTTTCGCAATACGCCATTCTTCAATTAATACACTTAGATAACTTTCGTAGAAGATACCCCGATCAGGGAGTGCATGATCTTGGTTGTTTAGATAGTCGTAGATATTGTCTAGATGAGGGCGAGTGAAATCCAGATAATGCCCAGTCTGTTCCGACCAATCAATTAAAGTGTCATCCAAGTCAAACAGAACAGCTAGGATACGTTTCGGACTGGGAATCAAATTATACCCTCCCTGGTTGGATTGGTTTGTTGGCTTCAGACGGCTTACGCCTTCTGATGCCAACAATTGTTAATCTATTAAGATGGCATGGTTCCGCTGGTTACATTTGCCCGGCTGCGCACATATTCAATAACCATTGGTACAATAGAAATGAAGATGATTACTACAATGACGAGTTCGAAATTTTCTTGGACAAAAGGAATATTGCCAAAGAAAAAACCTAGCCAAATAAAAATGCCCGTCCACAGAAATGCACCAACGACATTGTAGGTGATGAAGCGACGATAATCCATGGTGCCTACACCGGCCACAAAGGGCGCAAATGTGCGCACGATAGGCACAAAACGGGCCAGCACAATGGTTTTGCCACCGTGTTTGTCATAGAAGGCTTGTGTCTTGTCGAGATATTCCTTCTTCAGAAACCGGATGTTGCCTTCAAACGCAGCCGGTCCTACTTTGCTGCCGATCCAATAATTGACTGAATCACCGAGAACGGCCGCTACAAAAACAAGGAACCACAAGAGCCATACATTTAATGAACCTATTGCTGCAAAAGTGCCCGCAGCAAATAAGAGCGAATCACCAGGAAGAAAGGGGGTCACAACCAGACCCGTTTCCATGAAAATGATCGCGAATAGTAAAGCGTAAGTCCATATTCCGTAGGTGCGAATTATTTGATCTAGATAGGTGTCCAGATGCAAAAAAAAGTCGAGTAAGGTTTGCAGGATTTCCATATACCACCAAAAGCCGTTTAATAAAGAGACTGCCATCTATGAGATGACAGTCCCAATCCAACGAAAGAATCTATCAGTCTTGCCATAATTGGTCAAGCGGGTTAAGGATAAGATAATTGAGTAAACTTACCGTTAAGATTAAGCCATTGCTTGTAACGAGATATGTTAGAATAGAATCAACTCACTGTGACTTTTGCCCCTTGGATTAGGTGATACATATATGACAATCAAAGAGAAAAGACCTTTCCCGGTACCGAGTGAAGTTGTGATGCGCAGCGCGCTTTTTACATTAGCTAACATGAGTGCCCGATTGCAGGTTTATAACGAGGAAACAGGCGTAATTGTCGCTGGTATGCCTAAATGGCTAGGGCTGCAGCAGCAAGAAGTGATCGTCAGAGTACGCCGGTTTGATCAAACATCGGTGTTGGAGATTGAAGCACCTGATGCCGAAAAGGCGCAGCAATTATTAACACAGATTTCGAATTATGTGACGGACGGTGCTGGGCGGGTTCAAGCTGATGCCACAATCCAGTGGGTGGACATCGCCAGGAAAAAACAGAACCGTGCCAAGCGGACACAATTGGCGAGCAGGGCACGCGCTCTATTGCCAGGTCAGCAGAGTGAAGAAACATTGCCGGCAGTCATAGATGCGCAAGGGGCAGAAATTGTCCCTACAGACGGAGATGAGACGGCCGTGCCTATTCCGATTCCTGATAATCCCGGCGTATTGGTGAAAAACCAACAAGATAAGGTGATTGAATTAAAGGTTGACCCGGCCGTATTCACCGACCGCACGCCCTATCTGGAAGTCTGTCAGGCCTGCTCGGCGACGGTTATGCGCGGCAGTAAATATTGTTCTTCATGTGGACGGCCGTTAACCCTCGAAGCGGTACAGCCCGAGCTTCGCAGTGCTGCCGGCAAAGCAGCCCGCGCCAGTATGCAAGCCGGCCTTATTGCTATCGCGGCAACAATAGTACCTTTTTTAATATTGATCTTGCCTCAACTATTTGGGGCTGATGTATCGCTTTCTTTCTTAGA
Source organism: uncultured Chloroflexia bacterium (assembly GCA_963736615.1). GTDB lineage: Bacteria > Chloroflexota > Anaerolineae > Promineifilales > Promineifilaceae > JAACFF01. The sequence continues at coordinate 176,894 of CAVTPP010000001.1, forward strand.
AAAAATCGGCCAGTCGTTGACACCAATTAGATTAACGCTCAGCGTTCTGCTAGGGATTTTGCCCAGTTTGGTTTTCGGTTGGTGGGCGATAAGTCAGGCACGGCAGGCTTCCTGGTACCAGAATCTCGAAGCGTTGTTTGATGATCCGGGACGCTTTAAATCAGCCCTTGGCCGTGTTCTGGGTTGGGCAGCAATCTATATTACCTTGGCTTGGATTTTGTTTGTCCTTGTAGCGCTCTTGTTCAGTTAAATTACTTTAAGAAGCAGCGGACAATTTGACTGGCTATCTAAGCACCTGCTCCATCCTGAAGAGCTGTCACTTTGCTATATAATTCTTCAACCATGGCTGCATATTCTTCCTCTGAGACAGATCCTTTAATCTCATCTATCAAGAACAGAACCCAGTCTGCACGGGTCTCAGTTTGATCCGAACTTCCAATATATTCGCCGGCTAGCTGAAGTGTCTGAATAAGATCGCTGTCATAGTATGGCGGTTTCATTTATTACCTCTTTACCTAATTCATGGAAATCTGATTTCTTAATTTAGAAAGTGCTCTAAGATTATTCATCACTATTTTACTTGGAAAATTAAATTTAAAGAAAGTGTTTTCAAAGTTAGTATGCATAGAGAAAATGGACCTGGCAAGCTAGTCCAGGATAAAGATAGTCCCGAAACGACCGGTTCGCCCAAGTTCTGCACGATGCGAAAAGAAAAGATCGGTCCGACAGGCTGTACACAAGCCAGACATAGTGATTTGTTGAACACCCGCCCGTTGCAGATTGCGACGATTCGCTTCAGGCAGATCGAAATGCGGCCTTCCACCGTTTGCTTTGGATTCTCCATGTGGAGAATCCAAAAGCAATGAATCGGCATTTTCAAATGCTTCATGCACCCGGCTGACTACCGGTTCGCCTACTTCATAGCAGCATGGTCCTATGGCCGGTCCAATGGCGGCTTGTAGCTTGGCTGGATCGCTGCCAAATTCGGCCGTCATGGCCCGCACCATTGCCCCAGGTAAATCAACCACGGTCCCCATCCAGCCCGCATGACCTAGACCAATGGCGTGGCTAAGGGGATCGTAGAGAAACACCGGCGTGCAATCGGCATAATTCATCGTCAGCGCACAGCCTGGTTCATTGGTGATAATGCCATCCGTTTGCCCTATCCAGGTGCCGTTGTCCTTTTGGGTGACACGGGCCACATCTGCGCCATGTACCAGGTGTGCATGAACAACAGTGCCGGTATCACGGCCATAAATACCATAGGCTCGGCGCCGGTTAGCATAGACACGCTCCTTTTCATCCGGTACTGACACACTCAAATTAAGTGATTCAAAAGGAGTTGGACTGACGCCACCCTGGCGTGTGAAAACTGCATGGCGGATGGATCCGTAATTTTGCAGACTTTCAAATTGAAAAAATGGAACTTGGTTCCTACCGTTCGTATAAATCATTCTCTTTCTCAGGTCGTTATATTGCTAACCATCATGTGCAGCAGCACAATTTATTATCTTATCACATTTGACATCGGCTGACGCCTGGCATCATTCATGCTATAATGCACCCATAGGAACATTTGAGCTATGACGCGTAAGAACACAAGCAATAGGCGTACCAGTCGCAAGACGACCACGCGTAAAAAGAAAAGCAAGCTATCACGCTTTCGCCTCACGCGTTCGCAAAAAGTGCTGCTCAGCGGCATCGTCTTCATTTTCATTACGGCTGTATTGGTACTCAGTTTGCTTTCGCCCGATCAGGGCCAACTTACAACCTGGTTATTTGATCTCTTGTGGCGAGTATTTGGCTGGGGCAGTTATTTCGTGCCATTCATAACCGGTGGTATTGGTTTATACCTTGTCCTGTTGGGCATGGACCAGCCGCCACAACTGCCGATTTACCGCCTTTTGGGAATTAGCCTGCTATTCTTAGTCTTTTTAGGCTTCGCTTCCATGGTAGCGTTGATCAGGGCTGAGAGTCAAACAGATTATTGGCAGGTGGCTGAGGCTGGAACCGGAGGCGGATATGTAGGAGGTGCGATAGGCTCGTCACTTACGGCGTTGGTTGGCCAACTGGGCGCTATCTTCATCTTAGGGGTCATCGGTTTCGTCGGAGCTGTTTTGGTTTCTGGATTATCCCGCGAGGATATTGGCGGCTATATAAAGAGCGCTTTTTCTCACGAGCCGTCTGAAACCACAACCGAGCCTGCTTCAAGGCGATCCATCCGCCTCAATCCCGGACGATCGACACCATCAGAACCGGTTCAGTTAACCCTTATGCCGGATGATGCTGATCAACAAGAAGAAAAGAAAGAAGCTCCCAAACGCACAAGACGTCGAGCGGCTTCTAAGAAAAAAACAGCACCCCAGACCGCCAAGGTTGAGCCGGCCCAGACTGCAGCCACTGCACAGGCCGGCAATGGGCAGCAGGCCGGCTATACATGGACCCTGCCGAGCATCAGTGAAATTTTGGAGTCGGGGACCGATCTGGATTTAAATAATGCCGCAATCCGCGAGCAAGTAGAGATCATTGAACATACACTGGAAAGTTTTGGAGCGCCCTCGACCGTAGTGGAAATTAACCAGGGGCCAACCGTTACCCAATTTGGTGTTGAGCCCAACTATATTCATATGCGTAACGGTCGTCGCACTAAGGTCAAAGTAGGAAAAATTTCCGGCCTCGCTGACGATCTCGCCTTGGCTCTCGCCGCACGTTCTATCCGCATCCAAGCTCCAGTACCCGGAAAGAGTTATGTTGGTATTGAGGTGCCCAATCCATCGAAATCACTTGTGTCCTTGCGCGACATAATGGAAGCCGAGGAGTATGGCAAAATTAAATCGCCGCTGGGCATGGGACTCGGCCAGAATGTTTCTGGACAGCCCATTGTGGCTGATTTGACGACAATGCCTCATTTGCTTATCGCCGGAACGACGGGCTCTGGCAAATCAGTTTGCGTGAACGGTATTATCACTTGCCTGCTCATGCAAAACACACCTAATGATTTAAAACTGGTGATGATTGATCCCAAACGCGTCGAATTGACCGGCTATAATGGTATTCCCCATCTAGCCGCGCCTGTGGTGGTGGAGATGGATCGTGTGATCAGCACCTTGCAATGGGCGTTACGGGAGATGGACAACCGCTACAAGCAGTTTGCCGATGTCGGGGCTCGTCACATCGTTGAGTACAATAAAAAGATCAGCCGCCGTAAGGACAGCGAGAAGATGCCCTATATCGTGATCATCATTGATGAACTGGCTGATTTGATGATGTTGGCTCCTGAAGATACGGAACGCTCGGTGACCCGTCTGGCTCAGTTAGCGCGTGCCACGGGTATTCACCTGGTCATTGCTACACAACGGCCGTCTGTAGATGTGGTCACAGGATTAATCAAAGCCAATTTCCCGGCACGTATCGCCTTTGCTGTTGCCTCCAGTACGGACAGCCGCGTAATTCTGGACAGCACTGGTGCTGAGAGATTGCTGGGACAAGGCGATATGCTCTTCCAAAAACCGGATTCACCGGCACCGCTGCGTCTGCAAGGTTGTTACGTTAGCGACACAGAACTTAATAAATTGATTTCTTACTGGCAGCGGGCGCGGCGCAGCGCAACAATAACGGCCGATTCAGCGACACCAACCCGAACAGCACCCGCAGCGACGACGCGTTCGCAGGCCCGACCTGCTGATGCTGGCCCGCCGCCAACACTCGTTCCAGAAACACCCCCGCCGGCCCCACCGCCTTCACCCCAAGATGCGCGTACAGCCACGGTAGTGGCGACTACAGCAAAACGTAAGACAACGAACAAGAAAAAAGAACCGCTGCAACAGCAGCCATTGTGGAAAGCATTGCAAGAAGAGGCTGCGCAGCCGCAATATGCGGACGAATTGATGCCGGAGGCGATTGCCTTGGTACGAAAGTTAGATAAAGCTTCTACATCGTTGTTACAGCGCCGCTTCCGTATCGGTTATACCCGTGCTGCGCGGATGATCGATGCTATGGAAGAGATGAAGATCATCGGCCCGCCAACGGGAACCAGCAAGGCGCGAGAAGTACTTCCACCATCGGAGGCGGAACCTGCGCTTCCAAGCTCAGAATCTACAGACAATGGGGATATGACAAGCGGCTGATATGCTGTTTGCCTTCAGCCCTCAGATACAAATGACTCACCTAGAAGGACAAGAACGCGCACTTTATGTGCAAAATATGTTTGCTCGCATTGCTGGTCGCTATGACCTGATGAACCGGCTGATGACCGTCGGACAGGACGTAAAGTGGCGCCAGTATGTCATTGCCAAAGCTCAATTGCCAATGAACGGCCGTTTACTGGATATCGCTACCGGAACTGGTGAAATTGCTCTGGAGGGTCAGGCGCAGATACCAGGATTACAAGCAGTGGGGGGAGACTTTACAGTTGAGATGATGCAGGTTGGCAAGCGCATTCCGGAGCGACAGGCTATCCGCTGGGTCGGTGCCGACACACTTCACCTCCCTTTTCCTGATAATTTGTTTGATGCTGTGACATCAGGATTTTTGATGCGCAATGTGATCGACGTTGTCGGGGCTTTTGAAGAGCAAATGCGTGTCACAAGACCTGGCGGCCGTGTTGTTGTTTTGGAATCTAGCCCACCAAAGAATAACTTATTACGGCCGTTTATTTTGATGCATCTCAACCTCGTCATTCCTGTACTGGGTAGGCTCGTTACCGGTGAGAAGGAAGCGTACCGTTATTTACCCGACAGCACACAGCAGTTCCGCGATCCGCAAACAGTAGCCCAGATTATGCGCCAGGTTGGCTTCCTAAATGTCGATTATCGCCTATTCATGTTCGGGACTATTGCTGTTCATGTCGGGCAGAAGCCATGGACATAAGCTAATTGTAAGTTCTCTTACTTAGTTGAAAACTGGCGGGGATATAATCGTGCGTATGAAATCTATTATCACTGTTCCAATCTTATTGCTCCTATTTTTGACTGCTTGCGCCGGGAATACACCGGAGCCTGCTGAGCCTGTCGAAGCACAAGTCGAACCCGCTGAAATCCAGCCAAAAGAACCAGCACAACCGGCACCTACAGATTCACCAGAAGCGACAGACTCCCCAGTAGTCGAAGCTGATACCCCCGCACCGGCGAACCAAGCGGATGCCGCAGACCCGGTAGTTCAATCACAACCAGAGGAACCGCCCACTCTCACGCCAATACCCGCGCCAACTGAGGTGCCTGTCCCGTTGGTAATCAGTGGGCAAACAGATGAAGGTGTATTTTTTCTGGGTGATCCCAATGCCCCACTTACCGTTATAGATTATTCTGATTTTCTGTGACCAACCTGCCGTGCCTACGTGCTAGGCACCGAGCCCCAGGTAATCGACGAATATGTACAAACGGGTAAGGTCAAGATCGTGTTCTGGCCTGTCATTAATCATAACGATCCCAGCATTTATTCCACGCTGACTGCCCAATGTGTGGGCAAACAGGATCCGGAAAAGTTTTGGGTAGTGCATGAGATGCTTTTCCTGGAACAGCGGGATTTATGGAGCGCGGATCGGGGATTACTATGTCAAAGCGGCCGTTGCCGCCGGCGCGGATCAAGCCGCATTTGAAAGTTGTTACGATGATCCCAGCTCTTTAAATGAAGTACTTCGAGTTGGATGCCACCCGCCGCGAACGGGGAATTCAAAATCAACCAATGTTTGACATTGGCGGCACCATTTCGGTGGTGCGCCTCCATTTGAGTCATTCGCCGAAGTGCTTGACGCTGTACTTTTATCCTCTGAAGGATAATTCTCCTGGCTTTGAGTTGTTGCCGCTTTTTCGTATACTCCAGGCGTTATGAATTATCCCTTGGAGAACAAAGTAGCTATTGTAACCGGAGCCGGACGCGGGATTGGGGCCGCCATTGCCCAAACTTTAGCAGCAGCCGGCGCGCGAGTAGCGGTTAATGATTTGAATCCCGATCGTGCCGAGCGCGTTGCTGCCGGCATTCGTGAGTCTGGGGGTGAGGCCGTTGGTATTGCAGCCGATATCTCAAATAAGTTTCAATGTGTAAACTTGATCGAGTCGACACGCAACGAGTGGGGACGTCTAGATATTCTGGTTAATAATGCTGCTGTTCAGCCGCAGTGCATCGATCCTAAAAATGGATGAGTGGGCCTGGCAGCGCTGCCTCGATGTGAATCTCAAAGGTACTTTTTTCATGAGCCAGCTCGTTGGACGCGTGATGGCCGACGAAAACCAGGATCGTGGGGGGGTAATCGTCAATATCGCCTCCACGGCTGGTGTAGAAACAGCACTGCCCGGCCGTGCCGCGTATGCCGCCAGTAAGGCAGGGGTTGTCGGTTTCGCTCGTGAGTGCGCCCGCGAGTTTGCTGCATACGGCATTCGCGTCAATTCAGTACTACCTGGTGTGATTGATACGCCAGATCCAGAGTATTGGGTGCCTGGTAAAGAGACACAAAAAGATGCGCAAATTCCGATGGCGCGTATGGGCCTGGCTGAGGAAGTGGCAAGCGTTGCGTTGTTTCTATGCTCCGATGCAGGCAGCTATATGACTGGAAGCGCAGTAACCGTAGATGGCGGCCGTATCCTTCGTTAGATATTAAATCATTTCCCTAGGATGATTGTTACTCACTTGCAGAGGTAACTTGAGCCGCGAGCTGCTCACGGTACTTCTGTGTTACTTGATTGTCCTCACCAAGTAAAACGAATATTCCCTCAATGACGGCCGTGGTGTAATCGTGATCCATATCTTCGCCCAGGTCTAAGGCTTTAAATAAAGCATCGAGCGCATTGCCATAACTGCGTTTCTTAAGAGCTGTGGCCGCAGCATTGTACTGCTTGTCCAACTCCTCCAACCCAGTCATCGCATCCCCATCATCTATGTCAAAAAGGAAGCGCGCCAGCGGCAATAGTTGTGCGGCCGTTTCCTTTTCGGGACTGGCAGGAAAGTTATCTAGCAATACATACGCTTCAAAGCCACGTCCTTTTCGCAAATGTTGTTTTGCCTGCTCCAGCCGCTGAGTTGGATTCGAACTGCCGCTAATACGAGGGTTGGGGGGATCTTGTTCCAGAGTTTTTTGCACGAAGCGTTTTACCAATGCAGCAGGACGCGCACCTGTAAATTCACCAACAACTTGTCCATTACGAAACATTTTTACAGCCGGAATGCTACGTATTTGGAATTTCCCGGCCACACGCTGATTATGCTCCGTATCCAGTTTGGCCAGAATGAACGCGCTTTGTGGATCTGCTGCCAAATCTTCTAACACCGGCCCCAACTGCCGACACGGCCCGCACCAATCAGCCCAAAAGTCGACCATGACTGGTGTTTTATACGAGCGCCGGATTACCTGCTGTTTGAAATCTTTGTCACCTACATCAATAACAGCCCATATGCGCTCGGGTTCTTTATCTTTCTTTAGGAAGCTGAACAATTTCATACTCTTTCCTCAAGTTACCTCTAAATCGCTCGCCCGTAAGAAAGTGAGTAAGCGGCTTGTCTATTCGGGTAAGAGTGTAACACAGGTTGGTGGCCTTGCGACTGTAAGCTGTCTTGCATTGTGGGATTACTAACAGAGAGTCAAAAAGATTATTGTTAAGGGAGAAATGCAGATGCAAAAAGCAATTTGGAACGGCACCGTTCTGGCTGAAAGCGATAAAACAACTGTTGTCGAAGGGAACCACTATTTTCCCCATGATTCTGTTAACTGGGATTACTTTCGTGAAAGTAATCACTCATCTGTCTGTCCTTGGAAAGGGGTTGCTGGGTATTATGACATCGAAGTTGATGGACAGGTTAATCATAATGCGGCCTGGTATTATGCCCAGCCTTCGGACGCAGCAAGTGAAATCAAAGATCACGTCGCTTTTTGGCGCGGGGTCAAGGTGGTGAAGGGCGATGGTGAACAGAGTGAAAGTGGACTCAATAACCGGTTTCGTCAAATGTTCAAGTAAGAAATATTGAACCCCTTTTTTGACCAACGAGACGAACCCTGTCTCGAAGGTTGTTAACAATGGCGGCCCCGCAAGTTTCACAAAACTTGCGGGGTTTTTTCGTTTTAGATCCTACTATCTATTGCTTGCCCCGTACGTTATAATATAAGTAGGTGAGTCAATTACCCGGCATCCTGTCCGGGGATAAGGTGGACGGCATTGCTCAAAGAGCTTTGGCCGCTCAACAACAATTTAATAGGGGGATCTGATGACCAAGGTACACCAGCTTCACGCATTGGGACAATCTGCCTGGTTGAACTATATGCGCCGTAGTTTCATTCAGTCAGGCGGGCTGCGAGATTGTCTCGCAGATGGCATTCAAGGCGTAACGGCTAATGCGGCCATTTTCCAAGAAACGATTTCCAAGCAAGATGATTACGATCAAGATATACACAAAGAGGTTCGAGCCGGCACGCCGACAACACGCATCCACGAGGCGCTCATGGTGGATGATGTCCAGCGAGCGGCCGATTTGCTGCACCCAATTTATGAGACCAGTGAAGGTGTAGACGGCTTTGCCAGTCTGGAATTAGATCCGGCGATTACGGCCGAAACCACCTATACTGTAGCTACGGCACGCCGTTTGCTGACTAAAATCGATCGTGGGAATGCGATGGTTGAAATTCCCGCTTCACGCGCGGGTGTCAGCGCAATTAAGGCGCTCACGGTAGATGGGGTTTCAATTAATGCCACACATATCTTCTCCATCAGCGTTTTTGAGCGCGTTGCCCAGGCCTATATTGCTGGACTAGAAACTTATTTCGACACACACAGCGTTTGGCGCACGGCACCAACGGCCGTTGCCTCGTTTTCGGTTGGCGTGCTTGATGCTGCTGTTGACAAAGACCTAACAGTTCATGAACATCCCGAATTATGTGGCAAAACCGGCATTGCAATGGCACGCGTGCTCTATGCGCGCTTTCAAGAAATCTTCAGTGGACCACGCTGGGAGCGGCTGGCTTCTCGCGGGGCAAAAACACTCAGGCCAAAGTGGACTCGTATCTTGCCATACAGCGACATCTATCCGGATACGTTATATGTCGATCAATTAATTGGTGCGCAAACTGTAATCACTTTCACACCAGAGACATTAGGTGCTTTTCTCGATCATGGAACGGTCGCATATACAATCGACAAGGATTTGGGACAGGCATTGGGACATCTGGGTGCGCTTGCCAAGATAGGGATTGATCTGGAGGCAATAACCGAGGAGTTGCAGCGCAGTCATATAGATGCTTCTGACAAGCAGTACCAAGCACTTATCCAGAGCGTCATTCGCAAGCTGTACGCGGAAGCACCAGCGGTTAACTATTGAGTATTACCCGCAGCGTGATATTGCAAACTTAGAATAGCGGCGAACAGATCTTGATTCTCGTATAATCGCCCCCGCTCGACCGGGGCAGTGATTTATTGCCCCGGTTCTTACTTTGAAGTTAGAAAACGAGGAGCGTCGGACGCGAGATGCAATTTCGATTGCGGGTATCTGTTTTGTTTATGATCATAGCTGTTATTGCATTGCCCCTTAGTGGCTGCGGGCAGCAGGAAGCAGCCGACCCATCTGCCACAGTCCCCCCATCCTCTACAGAAATGCCCCAAGAAGAAGGGACAGCCACGCCGGTTATAACGACTGCACCGCCAACACAGACAGCCGTTTCAACAACCCTATCAGTGCTCCCGTCCCCCACACCCCTTCCAATAGTAACTGCGGCCATCTCATTGGGGGGTGTGCTTCCGCCATGTGGACAGCTCTTGCCTATCTTGGCAACTCAAGGTGAACCTCTGGTCGAAGCACTCGATCCTGATCCGCAAGCATTGGTACGGTTAAAAGAAAGTGTGCCGGAGGAGGCCCTGCCTGCCCTTGAACGCATCTTAGCAAGACCGGAAACGGTAGGCCTGGCAGCTTATCGTATTGGGGAGGAAGCCCAGGGCGTTTATCTCAATGCCGGCGTCCCCATGCCCCTGGCCTCGGTTGTTAAGGTCGTTCATCTCGTCGCCTATGCGGAAGCGGTTGCAGATGGTCGTCTTGATCCTACCCGTACGGTTATGTTGGACGATTTAGCCGCATTTTATTTGCCCAATATCGACCTCGGTGCCCATACCCGTGCGTTGACGGCATTGGAGGATAACGGCCGTATATTCGGTAACCCACCTGCTGTCCTTCTGGATGAGGTACCAGGCATGATGATCGCCCAAAGCTCCAACGCCGCCACTGATTATTTGCATTTACTGTTGGGGCAGAGGGAAATTGAGGAAACGGCCGTTGCTTTAGGCCTTGAGAGCCAGACCGCTCCTTGTCCTTTCCTGGGGCAATTTCTGATCATGGCCAACCATGCCATTCAACAGAACAATTCTTATCAAGCATGGGAAGGTTACCTGGATGACCCAAACAGCTATGGACGTGATGCTATGCTACTGACTGAGGCTTTTAGCAGTGATGAGCAGTTTCGTGAGACGGCCGTTGATTGGCGCAGGCAGACCAGAAGACCTAATGGCCAGACTCAGCGCTTATTCAGCCAGGACTTCAATGCCCACGGCAGCGCCGACGATTATGCCGATCTCATGGCGCGGATTGCCCAAAATGGCTTGAGCAACGGTGAGAGCAGTTATATTGCGCGCCGTTTTCTTGAATGGCCCATGCACTTTGCTGATAACCAGGCTCTCTTCACAAATCTGGGCTATAAAAATGGATCGCTGCCAGGTATTTTGACTACGGTCTATTATGCATATCCTAAAGAAGGTGGAAATCCGATTGTAGTGGCTCTTTTCTATCGCGATTTAGAGGGACGGACCTACCAACAGTTTCGTAACAACTTGGCCCACGATGAATTGGCACGCTGGCTGCTTTATGATCCGCAGGCCATCTCTTTGCTGGGTGCTGTGTTGGTTGAGTAAGACAGGTGAAATAAAAAGCTCCCCTAATTTCTTAGGGGAGCTTTTTGAAAGTAATTAGCCGCTAGGAATAAGTAATTCTGCGCGCCAAGAATTTATTTAGCTGGTTCCTACGCCGTTGTTGATGATACGGCCGTCCTGCATCTCTACTACCCGCCTGGCGAAAGAAACGACACGCGGGTCGTGAGTGGCAAAAACAAAAGCCGTATTGGTCTCTTCATTTAGACGATGCATAATTTCCATCGCCTGTTGGCCATTCTCGGTATCAAGATTAGCTGTTGGCTCATCTGCCAGAACTAACAAAGGATCCGTAGACAGGGCGCGGGCAATAGCCACACGCTGTTGCTGGCCACCGCTCAATTGATCAGGACGATGCTTTATACGATCAGATAGACCTACTGCCTCTAACAAAGTCATCACGCGTTCCTTCCGTTCAGCAGGCTTGACATTATTTAATAGCAGCGGAAGTTCCACATTTTCATAGGCACTGAGAACGGGAACCAGAGCGAAGAATTGGAAGATAAAACCGATCATTTCCCGTCGCAAATCAGCCCTTTTGTTGGCCTTAAACTTGGTCACATCCTGGCCGTTGATTTTTACTACGCCGCTGTTTGGCTGATCAAGAACGCCCATCAACTGTAACATGGTCGTTTTGCCCGAACCGGACGGACCGACAATTGTCGTGAATTCCCCTTCCTCAATTGTGATCGACACGCCATCCAGGGCGCGTGTTTCTACTTCACCTATGGTGTAAATTTTTGTTGCATTTTCCAGTTCAATAACTGACATTTTATTTCCTCATGTAGAACAAGTTTGTAACTTGTTTAATTAGGCAAGATACAATCTTACCCTACAATTTTTTATAGTGCGTGCAATGCCTTAACCGGTTCCATACGCGCAGCATACCAGGCCGGATAGATAGATACCAGCGAAACAATGAAAAACATTAACAGCGAAAGCGTGACGGCTTCACCAGGGGCAAATGCGGGATACATTTTGCTTCCCAATGCCATCCCTTCCACTGCACCCATGGCGTCGGCGCTAAATTCGATGCCTACTCTGGCTAAATAGGCCACGATACCAGCTCCAAGTACCAGGCCGGCAGCTACGCCAAGTAGAGCCAGGATTACAGCCTCGAAGAGAACCATGAGCATGATTTGCCGTCCTTTCATACCCAAGGAAGCTAAGATGCCCATTTCACGCGTACGCTCAAAAACCGACATCAGCAGTGTATTAGCAATCAACACAGCCACAACCAGAATGACGATGATATAAAGAACGTAATAGAACCCGCCTGCCTGTTCCATCAGTGTCAGCAAAAGGGCATTTAAATCTTCCCAGGTAAGGACTTGGATACCAGGTGCTTGTAAGGCTGCAGCCACTATTGTCGTGTCCTCTTGATCATTGAGCATTACGATGACGGTGCTTGCCCGATCACCACTATTGGTGAAAGCCTGGGCTTGCGCCAGAGGCATAATCACTGTGTTTTGATCATAATTTAAAATACCTGTATTGAACAGGCCGACCACAGTAAATACATCCTCATTCACTTGTCCATCAGCGCTGCCCATAGCCAGGCTTACCCGTTGTCCGACGGTAATGTCCATGTCATCAGCCAGTCTCTTTCCGATAAGAATCTGGCCACGGCCATCTGCCGTGAGATATTCACCGGCTACCATTCCATCGCGAACCGGCGCATGAAAATCATCAGCGGGATCAATCCCGGTTACTGCTAAACCCGCCGATTCGCGTACCGTACTGAGAACGCCGCTTGACCATAATACAGGAGCGGCTGATTGGACCTCGCTGAGCGCTTCAGCCTGGGCTTTTAAAGCGTCACTGTCTTGCAGCAGATCCCGTGATAGCAAACTTAACTTCTCTATCTCATAGGACTCATCACGCAGTTGTATATGCCCTGTATTCAGCCGGATATTGTCGCGTACGCCGCCAGCAATGATCCCGGCTAACAAGCCGCTCATCATAATCAGAATCATCATGCCTAGAGCCACAGCCACCAGAGTTAATATAGTGCGCCGTTTGTTTCTGATCAAATCGCGGTAGGCGATCACCCAAAATTTCTTTATTGCCATCTTTTTTTCCTAAATATGATGCAGTGATTCGGCCGGTTCATTGCGCGAGGCTTGCCAGGCGGGAATCAATGACGCCAATGCTGCGATAAATACAACCGCAATCCCATAAAAAATGATGTTTTCGAGTGGGATGCTGGGATAAAGGCGATTGCCGATTAGGGCCGTTATGTCGCCTGTCCCTTCGGCTATGGAATAATCAATGCCTACCCGGCGAAAAGGCCGTTACCAGCAACCAACTGACAATACAGCCGATAATCGCACCAATCACCCCGATGAACATGCCTTCCAATAAAAACAGACCCATCAATTGCCGCCCCTTCATACCTAAAGCTGCCAGAACGCCCATTTCACGCGTGCGTTCATAAACAGCCATCAACATCAGATTTAGAATGCCGATACTGGCCATGAGCAGCACAATAAAACCGAGGATTTGTGTAAAAGCACCTTTCTGGGCTAATACTTCCCCAATCTCAGGTCGCAGATCGTAAAAGGAATCAATTTCGTAGTTATCTAAACCAGGTTCCAGGCTCGATATCAACGCGCCTTCTTGACCAATTTGTTCCAGGGTAATGGCGACTTCAGTTTCCTGATCGCGCAGATTGTAAAGAGTTTGGGCAACTGGTAGATTAATGTACACCAGTCCCTTTTCAGCATCACCGAGACCTAAATTGAAGATGCCGACCACGGTCATCGAGCGCTGCCGCATTGATTCATCTTTGCGTTTGCCCACCAAGTGTAATGCGGTCGCCTACGCCGACATCCAACAAATTAGCCATTTCTTGCCCAATCAAGATATTGTCGCCATCGTCATTCGCTAAGAAGCGTCCCTCACTGATATTCTCAGCGACAAGGCTGACAGCAGCTTCGTTGTCCGGTTGGATGGCGGTGATGCTTACCGGGAATGAGCCTTCACGGCTGCTGACCATACCCCCGGTGCTGATCCGTTTTGAAACATTGACGACATTGGGTTCATTGTTCACCTTGGCGATGACGATATCGGCGTCATCAAGCGGCAGCAAGGGCAGGCGCGTTGATCTATCACGAAAGCCAGGTGCGTGAACTTGAACATTGCCGCCATAAAGGCGTACCGCATTGCTGTAAATTGCCTGATCAGAGCCTCTGATCATTGCATCCATAAAAATGAGCAAGACCATGCCCAATACAATGGCGATGGTGGCGATTAATGTTCGCCGCCAGTTGCGCCACATATTGCGCCAGGCCATTTTTATGTATTTGCCCATTTGACTATCTCCTTTCAATCGCATAGCGATAACACGCCATACCAAAGTATTCCTTCGCTTCTGTGAAACGCATCCCGATTTTTTCAAGCACCTTTTGAGATGCGATATTTTCTGTGTGTACGATGCCCACTATTGTATCAAAATCTAATTCTTCAAATCCGTATTGTAAGCTGACTTTTCCTACTTCAGTCGCGAATCCTTGGCCCCAGAACTTGCGGCCTAAAATGAAATCCACTTCAACTTCGTTCGTATCAGGCAGATATTGCAGGCCGCCTCGCCCCAACAGTTCTCCAGAAGACAATGATTCTACTGCCCATAATCCATACCCTCGTTCAGCCCAATGTTTTAGCCAATTGCGAATCATCCTTTCCACTTGCTCGCAGGCAGGGGGAGAACTGTTTGGAAAGTACTGTAAAACATTCTTGCCGATCAAGATTTGATGCATGTCAACAGCATCTGTCTCATTGAAGGCACGAAGTTTTAGATTCGTGGTTTTTAGTGCTGGTATTTCCGTCATTTCTTTAAGGTGTAATTCGCGTGCAATTGAACACCCAGGTTTTTGTTCTTGTCCAAGCCATTACTCAAACCACTGCCGCAAACGATCGAAATTAAATATTTTTATCGACCCACTTGGCGCTCCTAACAAGCGCTCCATCGCATCTTGAGAAACCGTGATTTTACGTTCAACGGTGGGTAGCGGTGTTCCGTTTCCTTCTGTTCTCAACAACATCATAGCTAACTTTTCGGCCAACGATTGCCCAATCAAAATGATGATTTCACCGATATCATCAGGATAACAGGTATCAAAAACACCCTCATCTACACCTTGCCCAATTATCTTGTTAAGCGGGAGCGCTGTAGCGGTAATGGATGCGGTTTTTAACTTCTGACGTAATATGGCATTGTCGTCATGATAAAAGACCTGTAATAGGCCTTTGAAAAAGGGCTTATTTTCAAGTTTCCAATTCTCAATCGTGCCGAAAAAGAGATGGAATTTCTGCAGCGCATCAAGATTGTCATCATTCACAATTGGCTCAACCATCTGCATAGTCTGCTCTAGCATGCGCTCAACAAGCTCATCCAATAATTGGTTTTTGGAGGAGAAGTAATGATAAAAGGTCCCTTTGGCGATGCCAACGGTATCGATAATGTCCTGAACTGATGTTTGCTCAAAGCCTTTGCTATAAAAAAGCTCCTGCGCAACATCAAGGATTTCATTACGCCTTTCAGCATGCGATTTTACGGTGCGAGCCATGTGGTATTTCCTTGCCTCATTTAGCTTTTTATTTGTGACCGACCGTCGGTCTAATGGAGATATTACCCATTTTCCTGCCCTTGTCAAGATAAATATTTATTGTATCGTGGGTTTCTAGACGGCCGACAGCGGGTGTTAATACGCAGCAAACATCCATAGAGCTTCATTTTCATTGATCGTTTGCTAAGATTAGGGAACAAACTCGAAGGTATGAGCGTCAGGATATTAAGAATTGTAATGATTGTCAGGAGTTTATTATGTCTTTGAGATACGTGAAGTTGTTAATCCTTTGGGGCGTTGTATTTGTTATATCTCTGTTCTTCATTTTTTCGGGATTTGGCGACTTTTTCCAGAGTAGTTCTGAATCTTTGAACGGCTCAGATAAACCAGCCATCGGCCCAGAAGGTGAGGATGCGGGACCCAACTGGAATTTGATCCTGGGTGTCGTTACGGCCGTTACCTCAGGGGCCGGTTTCATTACTACAACCTTTTTTGCATTGCGTGAAGATAGGCGCGAAACGGCCGTGCACGACCTGCAGGTCAAAAACCTCAAAAAAGAAATCGAGCAAAAGGATCTGGAAATCAATAAACTGCGGCAGGATCAAGAACCATACGACAGTTCTTAAACCTTAACTGCCCAGGAATTTTTGAGGTGGACGTCAACAGGGGGCTGCGCTATTATCAGACGCCAAAAGTGACGTAGCTGATGGAAGAAACGGCGAACAACAAGGCAGCCGAGAATCGGGGGGAGCAGACCCGCCGTCTAATTCATAAATATTTTTGGGTACCCATCTTACTGGGAGCGATTGCGGCCGTAGTCGTTGTAGGGGTCTGGGAGCGAATTGCACCAGACAGCGCCCATAATCTATTTGGCAATCTCATTGACATCGACGTCGAGCAGGGGCGTATTGATACCGCATTGCCCATACCGCGAGACGATCTGGCCATCAACCAAGGTTTTGTTTCTCGTCACGACGGCTTGCAGGAAATTGAGCTGACATTGGCTCGTTATGGGGAAGCGGCAGATGATACCGGCGGCCGATTAACCCTCCAACTTTTCGATGAAGATCGTGCCTTGCTGTCTGAACAGACGTTGGAGACGGCTGCATTATCTCACAACCAGGTTTTTCATTTATCTATTCCACGCCAAACTGATTCGGCGGGGACTCATTACAATCTAAAAATCAGCGGCAACCAAGAAAATATGATGTCGGTCTGGGGCTACAGTCTTGATGTATATGAAGGAGGCACCGTTTCCCTGATCGCCGATTCGGCAAGCGATGAAACGGCCATCACGGCTGCCCAAGATCTGCGGTTTGTTACCCGATACCAACTGACTGGGTTGGGTGCACTAAAGGCATTGTCCGAAACATTTTTTTATGAAGGCTTATTGTTTCTCCTCGCTCTGGTCGTTCTTCCCTTGCCTGGCTGTCTCTTACTGCTTCTTTTCCAGTACCGTTGGGTTGCATCAAGGCAGGAAAAAGAAAAAGATACAATTGGTGCCTGGCCCTGGGATCCTGCAGCCTGGTGGGGGACTGCTTTTGCCCTGGGCATTTCCGTCTGGTCTGTGCTATGGCTCTGGCTGACGTTGATCGGCGGGCGCTGGACGACATGGCTTCTATGGTTAGTCGTTATTGTTGGGTGGCTTGCTGTGGTTTTTATTTGGTGGCGGGACCGAGAGAGTCGCCGCCAGAGAGTACACCAGGCTGAAGACTTGCGGTCCCTTGCGCCGCATCCACCTCTTACATTACCGTGGCGGTGGGATCATTTGCTGTTGCTGCTGATTATCCTGGCTGGATTGGCTGTGCGATTGTTAGCCGTGCGTGATGTGAACTTTCCGCCCTGGGTTGATTCGAGCCGCCACGGTTTAATCACGGCCGTCATGTCAGCCAGTGGCCAGGCTATTACTGATTACGCGCCGTTTCTGCCTGTCGATCGCTTCCCGTACCACTTTGGATTCCATACATTGTCCGCTAACTTGTCGCTGATGAGTGATTGGCCGCTGCCAAGACTGCTTCTATATTTGGGCCAATTACTCAATGCATTAGTGCCGCTGTCGCTCTTTACGGCCGTCTGGTTGTTCATCCGCAAGCGTGGGGCTGCTATGCTGGCCGCATTTCTGGTGGCGCTGCCCTTCTTTTTCCCTGCTTACTATGCCACGTGGGGGCGGTTTACCCAGTTAACGGCCGTTTTCCTACTGCCAATTCTTTTAGCCCTTACCTGGCGTTTGGTGCGTGGAAATGGTGGATGGCAGCGGATGTGGTGGATGGTCGCATTGTTGGCTGCCGGCGTCTTTCTGACCCATTTCCGAGTATTTCTTTATTATACGCCATACGCCTTATTGGTCTGGTTAATCAGCCTCGGCCGTAATACCCGTTGGTTGGCTGCGGCAGCAGGTTTATCTTTGTTGTTGGTTGGTCCACGCCTGACGCAACTGCTCCTGGATTCAAACCCTATCCGGCGTGTTGGCCAAACCATACCGAACTACAATAATTTCCCGACCAGCTACTTTGAGACCGGCTGGGAGCAAGCTTTCGTTTATATGGCTGCTGCGGGGATCCTGTTTGCATTCTTAGCCATCATCCGCCGAAAACGATGGGCACTGCTGCCCCTGGTGTTAGTTGCCTGGGTAGCGTTGCTCTTCTTGTTGTTATCTGCTGATAGGATTGGGTTGCCGGGGACATCCTTGGTGAACCTGAACAGCATGTACATCATCCTCTTTGTGCCCCTGGCCATCTTTCTAGCTCTTATTATTGATCCGCTCTGGCATTGGCTTAGGCAGCAGCATTGGCTATTGCAGCTTGCCGGCTATTTGTTAGCTGGGCTGCTGCTTGGGGCTATGTTCCTCTATGGGTTGCGCCAACAGATTGGCGTTCTCAATTCACAAACAATTCTCGCCAGGAGTGAAGATTTGGCTGCTCTGAAGTGGGTTGATACCAATTTGCCCGACGATGCTACAGTTGCTGTAAATAGTTGGCGTTGGCTGGGCGAGACTTGGGCTGCAGCTGATGGCGGTGCATGGTTAGTGCCTTTAACTGGCCGTGAAGCGACAACACCACCCATCGATCACATTTATAATCCTGAACTTTTCCGCTTTGTGCGTGAATTTAACCAGACAGCTTCGGCCATTTCTGATTGGTCCGATCCGGTGCAGGCAGATTGGCTGCGTGAGCAAGGCGTAACCCATGTCTACGTAGGCAAAAAGGGGGGCTTTTTTGACCCCGCGGTGCTGATGCGTAATCCTAAAATGGCGCTGCTGTACGGGAACGGAGGCGTCTATATTTTCGCCGTTAATGAATAAGTGTAACCCTTGACGTATACCCTCTTCAAACTAACAAATTATATTCCTTAGAACTTTCGTCAGATTTGCTGATAACGCAGTGCGGCATTATAATCTTCGCACCCTGCGGCGTTAGCAAAAGGGCAAAAATTCGGACGACAGGCAAGGAAACAGGATGCTAAATTTCTCCAGGAAAATTGAACAACAAGGGGTGATCCTAAGGTCGCCAATTAAGCCTTGTTGCTTTCAGGATGCTTGGCAATGAGTCGTCAGATAAAGATCAAAGTTCGCCCAAACGAGACAATGCGCTTTCCCGGCCAATGTGTACACTGCAGCCGTCCGGCGGCAGAAAGCATGGAATTGGTGCGGCGTAACGGCCGTACCATTCGTAAAGTTAATGTTCCCCTTTGTGATCAATGTGCAGGTCAGCTCCGGCGCGAGTCTGGCGAAGAAGAAAGAATGCGGAAGTTAGGCCGGCTTGTGATAGTTGTAGCCGCCGTTTTGGTTGCTGTAATTTTGCTATTGGTTTTGCCGGGTGCGATTCCGTTTTGGTTGCGAATGATCCTGGTCTTGATTGGCACTGCTGCCGCTATTGTCGCTGTAAGATGGCTGTTTCGGGGCATCACTGCCCGGGCAGCGCTACCGGAAAAGAAAGCGATTCGGGAATCGGCGCGCCTGACCTCTTTTTCTTGGCGCTCCGCCACCTTTGTATTTTCCAGTGAATCGTTTGCTGAACGATTTGTTGATTTGAACGAACCCTTGTTAATGGAAATGTGAGGAGGTATTTAATGAAAGTAGTCGTTTGTACTAAACAAACACCCAGTACAACGGCCGATTTCTCTGTTGAGAATGGGACCGTCAGTTGGGAAGATCCGGGTGGCAAGCCTAATGTGGTCAATCCCTGGGATGAATACGCCATAGAGGAAGCGATACGTCTTAAGGAAAACCATGGCGCAACGGATGCTATTGCTATTAGTGTAGGTGATGAATCAAGCCAAGACGCTCTAAAAACATGTCTGGCTATGGGTTGTACAGAAGCGATTCTTGTTTCGGATGAATCGTTCGCCGGCTCCGACTCTCTGGGCACAGCACGTATCCTTGCCGCAGCCATCAATAATGTTGGCGATGTACAGATTGCTTTATTTGGTAAGCAAGCCATCGACGGTGACAGCGGCCAAACCGTTGTGCAGACGGCGCGCAAGCTGGGCTGGACACCGTTGACCTCCGTTGCCGCAATTAAGGAAGTAAGCGACGGCAGCATTACCGTTGAGCGGTTGACGGATGAGGGTAAAGTAACGGTCACGGCACCGTTGCCTGTAGTTTTAGGTACTGTGAAAGAACTCAACGAGCCTCGCTATCCTTCTTTTATGGGTATTCGCAAAGCCAACCGCGCCAACATTCCAACCTGGACGGCCGCTGACCTAAATATTGATGGCGGCGTTGGTGCAGGAGCCAGCAAAGTCAATTGGTCGCATGTATATGCCCTGCCCCCGCGTGAAGGCGAAGTCGAGATCATCGAGGCTGATTCTGTGGAAGAACAGGCAGAAATATTGGCTGACAAGCTGTTTGAGGAGAAGGTGATATGAGCGGCGTATGGGTTTTTGTGGAAAACCGCGATGGTGCCGTAAGTACCATTAGCAAGGAAGCTATCGGTGCCGCACGATATGTGGCAGATGAATTAGGCGAAGATTTGACCGGTCTCGTTTTGGGTGAAGATGTTTCTGGTGTAGCCAATGCTGCTTTTGATTTAGGGTGTGATGAAGTTTTCGGCGCTGATGATGATACGTTGAAAGACGGCCGTGTTGAAGCACTGGGTCCCCTGGTTGTCGAATTGGCTCAGGAACATGAACCAGATGTGATTATGGCTGGCGCCTCTATCCTGGGCCGTGATCTAACAGCCTGGGTGGCCGCAGATCTGGATGCTGGACTTGTCTCAGATTGTACCGCTTTGGAAGTGGATGATGAGACCGTCAAAGTGACCCGTCCCGTATATGCGGGCAAACTCCTTTCGACCGTATTTGTCACTGAAGGCGTGCAAGTAATCAGTTTACGCAGCCGCGCTTTCGCCCAAGCCGAATCTACCGGCAATACGGGAACGGCCGAATGGGTCGATGCTGTAGTTGACGAAGATGACATCCCTAGCAAAGTTGTTGGTGTTGAAGAGAAAGCAGGCGGTGTTAGCCTGACTGATGCCAATATTATCGTTAGCGGCGGCCGTGGTGTGGGTGGTCCGGAAGGGTTTGATCCTTTACGCGAACTGGCTGAAACGCTTGGTGCCGCTCTCGGCGCCTCTCGTGCAGCGGTGGATGCAGGATGGATTCCCTATGAGCATCAAGTTGGCCAGACAGGTAAGACGGTCAGCCCTGATCTGTATATCGCTTGTGGCATCAGTGGTGCAATCCAGCATCAAGCCGGTATGCGTACATCCAAAGTGATTGTGGCCATTAATAAGGATCCCGATGCGCCGGTGTTCAAGTTGGCCCGATATGGTATTGTGGGCGATCTATTCGATATTGTCCCGGCATTGACAGAAGAGTTCAGCAGCCGTTTGGACTAGCTGACAGTGGAACAATCGTTCGCTATTGTGCGGATGTCAGAATTGATAGAAGCATCCAGCCGAATTCCTTTTTGGCTGGATGCTTTTTTTACATCGTGCTCTTGGGGTGAATTGCCTATTAAGTCGATTGATAGTTATGATCAATTCGACGTGCAAGATTGGTTTTATTACCGCTCCTTGGTATATTTCCTCAATTGGTGCATTCATCAAATGTAACCAAAAACTTGACCTCAATTGGTGCGCGGTTTGTTGCGTTACCAGGTAAAAGGAGAATGACCATGTCCAAAAAAACAGACCAACTACTTATAGCTTATTTCCCAACAACCGAAGCAGCCCACCAGGCCGCCGAGGATGTAAAAGAGTGGGATAAGAATCTGATCAAGATTGATTTGGGCGCAATAGGTATCTTGACCATGGATAAAGATGGCAAGATAAAGACCGAAAAAATCGGTGACCGGGCTGCTGGTAAAGGGGCAAAATGGGGCCTTTTGGCTGGCGCCGTTACCGGGATCTTCACTGGGGGCCTCACCCTTGTTGGCGGTGCCTTAGCCGGCCTTGCCATAGGGTCTGTCACCGGCGCCCTGTTCCATCGTGGCCTGGGTATGACCGATGAGCAAAAGGATCAGCTTGAGACCCACCTTAAGGATGGTGGCGCTGCGCTGGCGGTGATCACCCCTGAGGAACAAGTCCAACCCACAATATCCGTCCTTGCTACCCGCAGCGACGAGATTAGCGTTTTCCAGATGGAAGACGAAACTGTGGAAGAACTGCAGGAGGCCAGCGGAAGCAAGGAAGAATAATCAAACCCCTGGGAAGACGCTGAAGGAAATGGGGGTCACGCTGAGGTGTAAGCTGCCTGCCTGTCGCGACGGCGAGCCAGTTCATTACTGTACTCGTTGCCAACGGTTGCTGCATGTTTTTTGGCCCATGTGGTTAAAGCGGTACTGCCGGTAGGCGGTGCGTCCACGTATAGTAGGTCTGCCATCAAGCCTTCGATTTCTTCTTTGGTGATCACCACATCATCCATAAAGCGACTCATAATACGACTGGTTAAATAGCCTACTCTGGGCGAAAGAGAAATGATCGGCCGTTCTTTTCCGATAATCTGACCGATGGTTGACACCAGTTCATAGTAGGTGAAGGTTTCTGGCCCTATCGCGTTGATGATCGAATTCTCTTCTTCCTGACCTTGCTCTACCGCTAGCTGGGCCAGATCGTCGACATATATGGGTTGCAGCCGGTAACGGCCGTCGCCAAAAACGCCAAACACGGGGAATTTCCGTAGCAGCCAGGCGATGTTGTTGATCAGGATATCTTCTTTACCAAATAGGACTGTCGGCCGCAAAATGGCGTAAGAGATGCCGGATGTGACGAGCGCCTTCTCCAGCTCTGCTTTGCCGCTGAAATACTCTAATTCTGAATCTTCATCTGGGTTGGTAATGCTGACGTGCACAATGCGCTGCACTCCGGCCGCCTTGGCTGCTTCGAAGAGAATGAGCGTGTTTTTAACGGCCGAAGCGTGTTGAAATGATTCGTGATTAAAACGCACCCAATATGTATTGTAAAGCACGGACACACCGCGCAGCGTTTCAGAGAGCTCTTGAGGCTTGTCGAAGTTGAACGGATAGGCGGATACGCGTTCGCCAAAAGGGTTGGTACGCTGGGGAGAATTGGTCAGCGTAATGACCTCCCGCCCTGCATTCAATAATCGTTGGGCGATGTATTTTCCGGAGTAGCCGTATGCACCGGTCACAGCTTGAATTTGTTTCTTTGACATAGGAATACCTCTTGTGAATAATAATCAATAGTTGCGAGCCTAAGATTTCCGGATGAGAATTTGATCGGCGATACGAGCGGCGATTAGGGGTGATAAGATCCCCATCGCTCCGACGAACAGCGCAATCCAGCCTATCAAGCCCTGCTTAATGTAGTCTTGGGGTATGCTGTAAGAAGAGGACACGCCGAAGAATAGGATGCTGCTCCAAACAGATAAGAGCGATAAAGCCTGCGAAGCAAAGGGTGACCAAGAGCAAGGACAAGCCGGTATAATACCACAGCCATGGCCTTGCACAGCCTTTATGGAACCGATTAGCTCCGGCTGGCGAGCGCAAGAACAGGGTTAATAAGAAGACAATCAAGGATAGCAGCAGATAGACGCCTATAAACATGGCATAGACTCCTTTTCCAGCCGAGTTGGTCGTAGCGGAAGATCCCTAAATATCATTTCTATTCGACTTTCCAAACATCTTGCTTACCGAATTGAGACGCAGGTTATCCAAAGCCAGCAGGGTAGCGACAATATTGTCCAGCGAATTGAAAAAACGCTGCATATTCTCCATACGCTGTTGGTAGAAAAGCGCCAGATCTGCATCGGAGTCATCGAGTTCTGCTTCTTTAATCATCTCCAGGCTTTCATTAACAGTATTCAGGGCGAGATCGAATTCGCTCTGTTCTCGTTCACGCAGCACACCTTTGATGATCTTCCAGAAATCTGCTTCAGCTTCATAGTAATCTTTGCGATCTCCCAGGCGAATTTGTTTGTGTACCATGCCCAGGCGTTCCAGCGTCCTGACGTTGGTGCTAACTGATCCTTTTGTCACGCCAACCTGTTCGACAATCTCGTCGAGGGACATGGGGGTGGGTGACAGATAGACAGCGCCGAAAATGGCGCCCATGGCCTTGGGAAAGCCCCAGAAATTACTGATACGACTCATGCCTTGGATAAAATTTTGTTGTGCCTCTAAAAGTTCTGAATCCATAATGTTCTCTTTGGTTACAACGTTTAGTATAAACTAAACATAGTATACACTGGTTGCTCCTTTTGTCAATAAACTACTTGATTCAGCTAAACTCGAGGTGTAGGTAGAACGAGATCGTGGCCCGCAATGCAAATGCTAGACCCTATATCTATGCAGATGTCAACAGAACCTAGTCATCCCCAATTTGAAAACTGTCAGTTCTTTTCCCTCATCTCTCTTTAAGTTCCCACATCGTGTTATAATCCTGGTAGCTGGCGTACTAGTTGTTAAAAATTAATGGGTTAAATAGGTGTAAGAACGAATTTGGATCAACCAACAGAAGATCAAGAGCATTTACAAGGCAGAGTTATTAAAGCGTTGAGCGGTTTTTTTACTGTAGATACGAAAATGGGGCCGGTGGTAAGCCAACTGCCGGGGCGGCTGAAGAAAGAACGCTTGGACACCGATATTGCTACAGTTGGGGATTGGGTTACTGTTTCCTTGAATGCAGACGGCAGCGGCACTGTTGAATCTGTTACGGAGAGGAAATCTGTACTTTCGCGTTCTCGGCCCAGTGCCTACAATGTACGGCGGCTGACAGTGGATCGCGAACAGGTACTCGTTGCCAATCCCGATCAAGTTGTCATGGTCTTCTCTATTAAAAAACCCCGGCCCAGTTTGCGCAAGTTAGACCGTTTTCTCGTGGTAGTCGAAATTAATGATCTGCCGGCCATTATCTGCGTGAATAAGATCGATTTACTCAAGGATGTTGCAGAAGCGCGCGAGTTGTTTCAGGTTTATGAAGATATTGGCTACCAGGTTATCTATACCAGTGTCAAGACAGGGGACGGTGTGGAAGAGTTAAAGGATATCCTGCGCGATAAGATTTCGGTATTGACCGGTTCTTCAGGCGTTGGCAAATCCAGTCTGCTTAATGCTATCCAGCCAGGTCTGGGTCTCAGCGTTCGAGAAGTGAGTGGATCCACAGAAAAGGGACTGCATACAACTCGTCACGCGGAGATGTTTGCTCTCGCTGAGGGAGGATACGTTGTGGATACACCGGGTATTCGTGGACTGGCTTTGTTTGATGTTGAGCCGGAAGAGCTGGATGCTTATTTTCGCGAGATCGGGCCCTTAGTGTCTCAATGCCAGTTCAGTAACTGCACACACCGTCATGAACCGGGCTGCGCTGTGCGTACGGCCGTTGACGAAGGTCGAGTTTCCCCAGCTCGTTATGACAGCTATTTACGTTTACGTGAAGAGCACGAGGAATTAGAAGAGCGATTATACTGAGCAGGTTTACTTCTCAGGATAATGATGGATCTGCTTAAGGTAAATTCTCAGGGCCAAAGTGTTCCGGTAAGAGATTGTGTAAGGTGGTTTCGCGCACATTACCCTGATCGTCAGCCAACCACACCGGGATATCTCCGGCGAACTCGACTAGTGTTTGACGGCAAGCGCCACAAGGCGAACCCATATTGGTCGTACAGACGGCTACGGCCACAAACTTGCTTACACCTTCCGATACCCCTTTGACGATGGCCGTTCGCTCGGCACAAATACTTAATCCATAAGAGACGTTTTCAACATTGGCGCCGGTGATGATCTGCCCGTCACTGCTTAAAACGGCCGCACCCACGCGATAATTAGAATAAGGGGCATAAGCTAGTTCACGGGCCTCGCACGCGGCTTGAATAAGTGCATTCTTTTGAGCTTCAGTAACCATTTTCGCCTTCCTTGTTTCCAGAAAATAGTAGGAAATTCGTAATTATCCGGAATAAGATAAATATCTTACTGCCACTGATCCTAATTGCTGACTAACCACCACTAAGAAGCGTAAATGGCTTCACGAAGGTGCCATTATCTAACCGCCTATTTTCTACCACGGCCATCTCGACGCGACAAGCGGAGCCGATATGAGCGTCTCTGATAACACTGTTTGGTCCGATAACACAATCTTCGCCGATGGTCGTCACGCCCTGCACATATGTATTGGGCCAGATGATTGTGTCTTGTCCGATGATTACATCCGGGTCGATATAGATCGTTGCCGGATCCACAAGGGTGACGCCGTGGTCCATCCAATATTGGTTGGCGCGCTTTCGAAATGCGCTCTCTACAGCTACTAACTCCTGACGTGTGCCTGCGCCCAGACATTCATCAACATCGTCGATAATCACTGCTTCTACCGGCAGACCTTGGGCCACTGCCAAACCTATCATGTCGGTCAGGTAATATTCATGACCGCTGCGGGCCTGGCGCAAGGGCAGTGCGTCGATATTGTCCCACAGCCAATCTGCTGAGAAACAGTAGACACCGGCGTTTAATTCACGAATTGCAATAAGTTCGGCCGTATTCGGCCGTTGCCGTGCCTCGGCAACCTCGACAATCTCCAGCACACGTTCACCTTCATCGCGAACCACCCGCCCGAAGCTGCTCTCCGGCTCGCCGAGAACTGATAGCATGGTTACAGCGGCTCCCGTCTCGGATTGAACATTGGCCAGCCGGCCTAATGTGCCGGCTCGCAGCAAAGGCATATCACCATAGGTGACGATTACCTGGTCCGTTTTGCCTTGAAGTAGAGATTTGGCCATTTGTGTGGCGTGGCCTGTACCAAGCTGTTCTGGTTGTACGACATAATTTGCTGCAGCACCAAAAAGATTCTGCACGCCAGTTTCCTGCGGTCCAACAACCATAACCGGTGGCTGGTCGCTGACGGCCGTGGCAGCATCGAAAACATGTTGAACCATGGGCTTCCCACCGACATGGTGCAGGATCTTCTGCGTCTTTGATTTCATGCGCGTACCTTGCCCGGCAGCCAGGATGACAATTGCAAGAGTCATGACGTTGCTCCTGATGGGCTTGGAACCCGATTGCAATAAAAAAGAGCTGAGCAATTGCTACTCAGCCCTACATTAACTGGGGCGGAAGGATTCGAACCTTCGAATAGCGGATTCAAAGTCCGCTGCCTTACCACTTGGCGACGCCCCATCAAGTCTGGGAAATCGTAGCACAACGATCTTTAATAAGCAACCGCACGACACAAAAAATGACGGCCTTCTCAGAACAATTCCTGCCGGCCTTCGACGGCTCTGCCTAAGGTGATTTCGTCAGTATATTCCAGGTCACCACCAACGGGGAGACCACGTGCCAGGCGTGTCATTTTTACGCCAGTTTCGGCCATGCGCCTTTGTAAATAGAGGGCTGTTGATTCGCCTTCCAGCGTAGGATTTGTAGCCAAGATGACTTCAATAAATTGCCCTTGCTGCACGCGTAAAATCAGTTCCTCAACATAAAGGTCTTCTGGACCAATGCCTTCAACTGGCGAAATGGCGCCATGCAATACGTGGTAACGGCCGTTGAATGCGCGCGATCTCTCAATCGCCAGCACATCAAGCGGCTCTTCCACGACACATAATAATTGTTGGTCACGCGCCTCATCCTCACAAATCAAGCAGGGATCATCTTCTGTGATATTGAAGCAAATAGAGCAGAACTGGGTGCGTTGCTTCAAGTCCTGCAGCGCTTCGGCCAGGTCCAGCGCCTGCTCGCTGGCAGCCCGCAGCAAAAAGAACGTAAGGCGTGAAGCTGATTTAGGGCCAATGCCCGGTAGGCGCGCGAATTCGTCGATTAGATGCTGAACAGGCTGTGGGAGAACATTGCGGACCACAATTAACCTAAGCCCATGCCGCCTAGCATGTCTGACAAGCCGCCCATGTTGCCGGTGATGCCTTCCATTCTTTGGGCTGACATAGTTTGAGATTGCTCGATGGCGGAATTGATGCCGGCAATCAGCATGTCCTGTAATAATTCCACATCCTCCGGATCTAATAGTTCCGGATTGATTTCAATCTCTTGGACGCGTTGGTGACCGGTGATGGTAATGGAAATAGCGCCGCCACCGGCCGTTACCGTAACGGTTTCATGTTCCAGAGCAGCCTGGGCTTCTGCCATGTCTTGCTGCATTTTCTGGAATTGGCCCATCATGTCACTACCTTGAGGTGACTTCGGCTTTTTTGGTTTTCCACGGAAAGATCTTTTTGCCATTTGATTACTCCTATTTTTCATGAACGACGCCGCCCAACTCCGCGGCCAGCGTCTCCATTTCTTCACGGCTGATGGGAACGGTATAGTCACTGGTGATGACACAACGAACACCACATTTTGCACCGATCAAGCCCGAAAATACGGTTCCTATGGTTACTGCCCCGTGCTCGGTTTTGTCGAATTTTTCCTTAAAGATCGGAAAGTCGAAACCAAGAATAATTATATCCCCTTCAACAGCTAAGGGTTTACACATAGCCAAGAGTGCCGGTAAATTCTTATCCTTTTCGCCTACACTGGATACCATGGCGCGCCAATGTGCCTTTACTATATCAACGGTGAGCTGATCGGCCTGGATTGGTGCCGGTGATGGCTCTTGTGTCTGAATCTCAATTGCCGGTTTTGTTAATTCAATCTCTTCCAGGTCACCCGCTACTTGATTGTCAACATCCACCGGGACTGCTTCAGAGGCCTGCGGTTTAGGTTCTGGGAGGGTTTTTGCTTCTACTTGTGCTGGCTTACTGCTCTCACGTAACGTTTTAATCGGGAAAACAGGAGCGGGTGTATCCGGCAGGAGCTCCATGAAAGCCAGTTCCAACGGTAGTTGTGGCTGCCAACCGGATATGGGCTTAAGTGCGGCATCCTGGAACTGTTTGACTGCCTTGATTAGATCCTGACGAGGCGCACGCTGCGCTTGCGCAATCATGGTATCTTTATAATCACTTGGCAGATCCTGGGCCAGATCGGGGCCAGTGGCCTGTAAGATTAAGATTGTCCGCAAATGATCGACCATCTGGCGGCAGAACTGGCGGGCATCTGTGCCGGAGGTCAAGGCATCATGAATGACACCCAAACCTTCCGCCCCAGCAGCGTTAAGCCAGGCATCGGTTAGTGCTACCACAGAAGCGTTTGCGGCCGTCCCCAAGACCATCTGTGCCCGCTCCAGGGTGATTGTGTCTCCAGGTGCAACGACCAATTGATCCAATAAGCTTTCCGCATCCCGTAAACTGCCGGCTCCTTGTTGAGCAATTAGCTCCAATGCCGCAGGTTCAATTGTCAAGGATTCCTTTTCTGCTAACCAGGTCAGCCGGCCTTTTATTTCGGTAGCAGTCAACAGGCGGAAATTAAACTGCTGGCAGCGAGATTTAATTGTAGCGAGGACTTTGTGCTCTTCAGTTGTGGCCAGAATAAACATGGCGTGAGCGGGTGGCTCTTCCAGTGTTTTTAATAGGGCATTGAATGCGGCCGTGGAAAGCATGTGCACTTCGTCAATAATGTAGACCTTAAAACGGCCCAAATTAGGTGAGAAGTTTATTTTGTCGCGCAGATCGCGTATGTCATCTACCCCCGTGTTTGAAGCCGCATCAATTTCGATCAAATCGAGAAATCGGCCGTCATTGACACTTTCGCAAACAGCACAATGGTTGCAAGGGCGATTCGATGGATCTTCGTCTAAACAGTTGACTGCTTTGGCTAGTAAACGGGCGGTTGTTGTCTTGCCGGTGCCGCGCGGACCGCAGAAGAGATAGGCATGCCCTACTCGCTCAGCTGCAACGCTGTTTTGTAAGGTCTGCGTGATATGTTCCTGGCCAATTACCTGTTCAAATCGAGCAGGTCGCCACTTACGGTATAGGGCTTGAGACATCAAGCCAAGTTTAGCACTCAGCTAAAGGGCAAGCAAGACGTCCAATTCTTTGGAAACACATTGTTTGTCAGAATTTGCGGGCTGCTAGATTTTAACTGATTCAGAATAAGTGCCGGTTGGCTGCGACCCAATGGAAAAGATCGGTAATACCCTCAGCTGGGGAAATGGTGGGTTGCCACTCTAGCATTCGAGAAGCTTTGCTAATGTTGGCTACAAAAACACGTTGATCTCCGGGGCGCCAATCGCCGCGTGTGATCGGAATTGGATGACCGGCCAAAGATTCGAGCAGCGGTTGAAACTCAGACCAGATGGAGATCGTGTTTTCTGGACCGCCGCCTAGATTAAAAACTTCTCCGCGTAGATTGTCGATTTGCTTTATACCCAATTCAAAGGCGTGGATTAGATCGGAGACATGCAGAAGGTCACGGATTTGCTTGCCGTCGCCATAGATACTGATCGGCCGTTCCAATATAGATGCGATCACAAAATGGGCCACCCAACCTTGATCTTCAACACCGAACTGGCGACGGCCGTAAATGCAGGATTGTCTAAAAGTGAGCGTTTTTAGACCATAGATTCTTGCGTAATCCCTTGTATACTGATCGCCAGATCCTTTAGAGCAGCCATAAGGGGAATGGAAGTCCAGCGGGTAATCCTCGGCAATACCATTAGGAAAATCAGCATAGACATAGCGAGAGTCTTCTTCCAGGATGCGCAGATCTTCCATGCCCCCATACACTTTGTTGGTTGAAGAGTAAATGAAGGGCACTTCGGGGCAATGATGGCGCACCGCTTCGAGCATGTTGAAAGTACCAAAAGCGTTTATCTCGAAATCTTCCCTTGGATCTTGTACCGATGTTGTAACAGCGACTTGACTGGCCAAATGCAGCACGACCTCGGCTCCTGGAATGGCCTCTTCCAGCGCTGCGAAATCGCGCACGTCGCCTTGAATAACCTTCAAGCGCTGGCTGCCATGCTGCTCCTGCAGCCATTCCAGATTAGCTATACTGCCGACTCGCGATAGATTGTCGAAAATCGTAACTGAATGCCCTTGTTGTAAGAAATAATCGGCGCAGTTGCTGCCAATGAATCCGGCGCCGCCGGTGATGAAATACTGCATATAAATGCCCTTTTATGCAAAAGAACCGCGGTTTTACTGCTTATGTAGTTAATGCCTTCACTAAAAAACCGTGATTTTCTTCCTCAATTTTGCGCAATGACAAATCACTGAATTATACAAGTCCATCTTCACAATTGCGCATCAACTAATTTGGTGAAGAGCATTTCTCGTTTCTGATCTAGGAATTGTCGGTAAGATTTGTTGGATTGCAGCATGACCGTCATCAGAATGGCGTCTTCCGCTGTATCGCGGTAATAGCGAAGTCTTCTGCCCACATCCTCAAATCGATACTTATGGTACAGTTCTTGAGCGCCAAGATTGTTTTCGCGTACTTCTAGGGTAACAAGAGCTGCGTCGTGTTGATAGGCGAGGAATAACATATTGAGAAATAGGAGTTCGCCAAGACCAAGCCCGCGCCATTGGGGATCAACCGCTATCGTGCTAATGTGTACCTCATCGGCGATGATCCAATAGCCTGCATAGCCCAAAAGCTGCTCCGCTTGGTCCGCATGCTCATGAATCAAGGCTTGGTAATGGGCCAATTGGTTCTCTGTAAGCTCATAGCGAAAACTGTTTTCTTTTGTTGGTGTCGGGAAAGATTGTTTTTCAATGACAGTTACGGCAGGCAAATCAGATAAGCTTAACGCTCGAAGATGAAAGGGAGGCGGCGGTTGTAACATGCTAACTGGACGAGGCACGATTAAATACAAAATCAGCCTGGAGCCCCAGACAATGGGGACTTTTAGTTACCCGATGGATCGCGCAAGTAGGTTGGTGCTAACGATGAGGCGTCATCTACCAAACCTTGACGAACTCTTTGCCAGCCAATCTCGGCCAGATATCCTGCGCGGCGCACCGATGCTGCAGCAGGGACTATGTAGAATGGTTTTTTGCTGGCGCGGATAAGTTTGGCGGCGTCTGGTGAGATTTCCCCTGCGAATGTAGTCGAGGTTTCCAAATGAAACAGCAGCGTTTCCCAGGTCTCGACTATCGGTTTTTCACTGGCTTGCCAACCCTTCCTTTCTTGCCAACGATAGGTTCCGGCAATGACACGTTTTCGTCCCGCTTCAACGATTACAACCAGTGATCCTGTCCGCAGTCCAATGGCGGCGGAAATGATGTCCAATGTCGGTACGCCAATTAATGGAATTTGATGGGCCATGGATAGGCCCTTGGCGACGGCTAAACCCACGCGCAGACTTGTATAAGAACCAGGCCCGATAGCAACGGCAATGGCGCGAAGATCGGCAACCTTGACATCGGCTGTGGCCAATAGGCGACCAACAGCCGGTGTTAACTCTACGGTTTGAGTATGTTTACTGCTCCAACCTTGCTCAGCAATAACGCGTTTGCCATCATGTAAGGCCAGACCGGTCCAACGGGTAGCTGTATCAAGGGCTAAAATCATGTCTGTCACGTGAACTAATACTTATTCCAAATTCGAGTGCCTGGCGTCTCTGAATTACAACTTTATACACCAAAGGCACTACGTCTAAAAGCTTTTAGCAAATCCAATGAACGGCCGTCACCGGCAGTAAAGCGCATTTTTCGCTTCGTCTCGTTCATATGGCTTAACTCGATCAATAAACTGTCTTCGGGCAGCCATGATCTGATTCTCTCCGGCCACTCGATCATATAGGCACCATCAGCTAGAAGAATATCCTCCATGCCGGCGGTTATAATATCCCCTTCTGATTCGAGGCGATAGCAATCAATATGATAGAGGATTTGATCATCATGCATACGTGGATATTGGTTGACCAAAGTAAAAGTGGGACTCGTTACACGGATTGCCGTTCCCCAGCCACGGCCGACACCGCGGGCCAAGACCGTCTTACCGGTTCCTAAATCTCCAGACAGACACAAAATGTCATTAATTTGCAGCAGCTCTCCCAGCCGCACGCCGAGTCGCATCGTTTGCTGCTCGCTGCTGCTTATGAAATCAAGTGATCGGTCGGTGAGAATTGCCATAGCATAGATTTTCAAGCACAAAAATATCTTTGTAACCCTATTATACCCCCGTCTAGCAAACATGGTATTATTGAATTCTGGTTAAAAAGGATTGATGCCATGCGCGTGCTTGTAATTTCAGATATTCATGCCAATCTCCCTGCGTTTGAAACGGTTTTAGAGGATGCTCAGGGCCGATGGGATATCATTTGGTGCTTAGGGGATCTTGTTGGTTATGGTCCCAATCCCAACGAATGTGTAGCGCTCTTACGCCAACATGAACACGTAAGTTTAACCGGCAACCATGACTGGGCAGCCTTAGGGAAGTTGGATATCAACGATTTTAACGAAGAGGCCCAGAAAGCTGCGCTTTGGACAAGAGGTGTGATGACGGAAGAGACGCGATCGTTCCTCGATGCACAACCGGCTAAGCGGGTCATTGATGAATTCACTCTGGCGCATGGCAGCCCACGCCATCCGATATGGGAATATATACTGGATTCCGAAACGGCCTTAGAGAATTTCTCTCATTTTGACACACCATATTGCCTGGTTGGGCACACCCATGTACCGGTCCTATTAGCTGAGCAGGGACCAAATGAAATTGCTGTTTTCAATCCCACGTATCGAGAAACCATTTACCTAGAAGATACGAGAGCTATTATTAATCCAGGAAGCGTTGGGCAGCCGCGCGATTCTGATCCTCGTGCTGCATACGCTCTCTTGAATACAGAGGAATTGACCTGGGAATATTATCGTGTGAATTACCCTGTTGAAAAGACTCAGGAACGAATACGTGATGCTGGTTTACCGAAATCTCTTGCTACCCGACTAGCTTATGGCTGGTAATTTGAGGGATATATTCTTTCAAATCATTGGATCTTCCATAATTATAGAATAAATGGAACATTTTGAGTGTTACCATCGTTTAAGAAACTAGAAGTAACAAAATTGCTATAGTTAATGTTCATCCTGCATTGGAGGAAAACGATGAGAAAAATGAGAATAATAATCCCGTTATTGCTATTGGTCCTGCTTGTCGCGGCTTGCGGCAATAGCGGGGCGTCAGATATGGTCTTTAGCGAGGCGGCGATGGCCCCGGAAGCTGAATTTGCTGAAGAAATGATGGATGAAAGCGCAGATGGTCTGGCTTATAGCCGGGATTCATCAACGACCCAAAGTTTGGATTCGTCAGAGGGAGGTGCGCAGGAAAGACTTATTATCCGTACGGCCGATATGAGTGTTGTCGTGCCTGATACGGAAAAGGCCATGACAACCATAGCGCAAATGGCGGATGATAATGGTGGGTGGGTTGTGAGCAGTAATGTTTTCCAATACGATGAAACCGCCAAGACAGGGAACATGATGGTTAGAATACCATCACAGGGTTTTCAAAGTTTCATCGATGCTGTTCAACATATGTCCGTAGAAGTGACGCGCATTTCTACTTCTGGACAGGACGTCACCGAGGAGTATGTGGATCTTTCAGCGCGGCTGGAGAATTTGGAAGCAACGGCCGCGCGGGTACGTAATTTCCTTGACGAAGCTAAAGATGTTGAGGATGCATTGGCGGTTAACCAGGAACTAAGCCGTCTTGAAGGTGAAATTGAAGTCTTGAAAGGAAGGATTAAATACCTGGAACAATCGTCCGCATTTTCGACGGTGTCCATAGATTTAACCCCGGATATCTTATCTCAGCCGATCGAGGTTGGGGGTTGGCAGCCACAAGGTGTAGCCCGTGATGCGCTTGAATCTTTAATTGCTGCTTTACAGACCCTGATTGACATTGCTATCTGGCTGCTTATCTTCCTCCTGCCTATCGCCCTTATCATTGGCATTCCCCTGTGGTTACTTGTGCGATTCATACGCCGACGGCGTCGACAGCGGAAGGATAAAGCCGCCGTGAAACAGGTAGCATCTGGCAGCGAGGAAGAGCAAGAATAGTTGCCTGTTCGTGATATAATGAGACTGGTCAAGCTTATGATTTCTTGGCCAGGTACTTGAACAATCTCCCGAAGGATTCCCTCACTGGCCTTCGGGAGTTTTGGTTTTTCCAATGAAGTATCTCGCGCGTAAAACCTAAACCAGCAAGATGATTGCTTGTAACTGTCGATAAGGAGCAGATAGATGGATGCAATGGATGGTAGTCGTGACGTGGTCATATGTGGCGCTGCGCGTACCCCAACAGGTAGATTCTCGGGTGGTTTGTTAAGCAAGTCGGCTACAGATTTGGGGGCTATTGTTGTAGATGCTGCATTGGATCGAGCGAAGGTTGATCGAGACAGCGTTTATGAAGTCATAATGGGCAACGTGATTTCAGCTGGATTGGGGCAAGCACCTGCCCGACAGGCAGCTCTGCGAGCTGGATTACCCGATACTGTGGGCGCAACCAGTATTAACAAAGTGTGTGGCTCCGGTCTTAAATCCGTGATGCTCGCGGCTAACAGTATTATGGCTGGTGAAGCTGAGGTGTTTGTCGCTGGGGGGATGGAAAGCATGTCTAATGCGCCCTATGTATTGCCTCGAGCACGCCAGGGCCTGCGATACGGTAATGCCCAATTAATGGATTCGATATTGCAGGATGGTTTGTGGTGCTCCTTTCAGGAATGGCCCATGGGCAATGGTGCGGAGTTTATTGCTAGAGAGTTCAATATTACGCGCGAGCAGATGGATCATTATGCGCTGAACAGTCATCGGAAAGCAGCAGAGGCGACTGTAGACGGCCGTTTCCTGGAAGAGATCGTTCCTGTCGAGATTCGAGGGCGGAAAGGGAACCATTTGGTAGCCATCGATGAACCTATTCGTGCCGCTTTTGAAAATGGAACATATATATTGAAAACGAGCTTAGAGCAACTGGCCAAGCTGCCAGCTGCCTTTGAACGAGATGGTCTCGTAACGGCCGGTAACGCACCGGGACTCAATGACGGAGCAGCGGCCGTTGTGGTTTCTAGCCGGGCCGAGGCGCAGAGACAGGGGCTGGAGCCGGTGGCGCGGATTGTTGGCTATACTTTGGCGGCCGTTGATCCCCAGTGGATCTTCTCTGCCCCGGCGAAGGCAATACCGAAGCTCTTGCAAAAGGTGGGTTGGTCTATTGAAGATGTAGATTTATTTGAACTAAATGAGGCCTTTGCTGCTCAAGTGTTGGCCAACGGCGTGGAAATGAAAGGCAGTGGCCTTAATTGGGATTGGGAAAAAGTCAATATTAACGGTGGCGCTGTCGCGTTAGGACATCCAATTGGCGCAAGCGGCGCGCGTGTATTGGTAACATTGATTTACGCCTTGCGTCAGCGAAGCTTAAGACGTGGGATCGCCTCACTTTGTCTTGGCGGCGGCGAAGCAGTCGCCATGGCCATCGAACTTGAAACATGATGATACTTGACGTCTGGGGATTCTGGGCTATAAATGACCTGTTACTAAAACGATATTATCCTCAATATGGACCCTCTAACCTGGCTGTTCGCAGCAGCGTAAATTAAAAAGCCCATATTAAGAAGGTTTGTAAATCATGAAGAACATAGAAAATTTCACTGGTCTTGGTATGCCTGTGTTTATGGCATTTGGCTGGGCCGGGGAAGAAGCAGCTCAAAAGTATGCTCTTGACCAACTAGAGCTATTTACTGAAATATTACATTTAAACCTGCCACAAACTTTGCGAGATGAGCTCCCTAATTACGGCTTGAGTGAAGAAGGCCAGAGCGCCTACCTCGCTGCCGTTGAAGACATCGAAAGCGACGCCTTTATTTTATTTAATGCCCGTCCTTCAAGCCTTGAGGTGCAGTTAGCACTGACGGACAAGGTTGCGATAACTAAAGGTTTGAAGCAAATAATGAAGGCTCCGCTCGATTTTCAGCGGCTTCTGGCACTGTTGGAACCTGACTGGACACTGCGTGTCCAACAGATTCATATCAATGAAGAGACTGGCGATCAAGGGCATTATCAGGATGTATTTAATAACAGCCTATCAACTTTCGATCCAGACAAGGCGATTGAGGTATTTGAGAAGGCTACCTATCTGAACAGCGACGAAAAATGGGTGACGCCAATCTATCTAAGCCAACGACTGCCTGCTGAGCAAGCGGCCGCGATGAAACAGGAGATAGTTTCTGTTTTTGTTGAGCGATTGACTCTCTTGGGCCCGGTAGTTAAGATCTTGCGTGGGCAATCTGCGCGAAGAGCTGTCAGAGCGGCTGCCAAGGTAAAAACCGGCAGCAAACCGGCAGCGAAGAAGAGAGCGTCGGCAACCCCGTCGGCTCCAAAAGAGCCATCTTCTATAGAATTTTCTTATATTGCAGAAATGAGACCTTTACATATTCGACGTGGTTTTATCAATATGACGCCGGAGCATTGGCCGTTTTTTACGCTTAACGCGCGAACCGAATCACGTCCTGTAGAAGTAATTTCTGAGAGTATGCGCGATAAGGATAGTGCTGTATGGCGGTTACAACCTGATAATATGGCACGATTGGTGTTAAGCCCGCGGGCTCAGCGCTGGTTAGAACAGAATTTC
Source organism: uncultured Chloroflexia bacterium (assembly GCA_963736615.1). Taxonomy (GTDB): domain Bacteria; phylum Chloroflexota; class Anaerolineae; order Promineifilales; family Promineifilaceae; genus JAACFF01. The sequence continues at coordinate 214,195 of CAVTPP010000001.1, forward strand.
GTACCTGGTGACAACATTATGGTCACAGCAACGAAAATTAATGACCAAGATATCCAAATTGTCCTGGATATGGCGGAATAGAAACCACAATATCAAATCTTTTATAAGCGGGGTGTTGGTGTGCCAACACCCCGTTTTCCTTTCAAGAGTAACGTACCGTAGGCCTCGGGGTTATTGGTCCTTAGCATGGTTATGCTTATAATCGGTTCGTTTATCCAGGGTTTTTTATGGCACGAACAAAAATTGTAGCAACGATCGGTCCAGCATCTAACGACGCGGAAACAATACGCCAAATGTTAAATGCGGGGATGACCGTGGCTCGAATAAACTTCTCCCATGGTGACCATAATGCTCATGTAGCTACTGTACGATTGCTGCGCGAGGTGGCCCGCGCTGAAGGTAAAGTGCTGGCTGTACTGGCCGATCTCCAAGGCCCCAAATTACGCCTAGGCCATGTACGTGCAGGAGGCATGCAGTTGGCACTGGGTGATGAAATTGCTTTGACACCCCACGCGGGCCAACCGGCAATGATCCATTTCCCTCATACCGATCTGATTAATGCAGCTTACGAAGGGGGTCGTATTGTCATTGGAGATGGGGAAGTTGAATTTACAATTGCCGAGAAGAAAGGGGATACCTTGCGCTGCGAGGTCACCGTTCCTGGTTTGCTTGAGTCACGTAAAGGGGTTAGTGCTCCCGGCACAGTTCTACCGATTTCCAGTATCACAAATAAAGACAGGATGGATTTCGATCTGGTCCGTGAGTTAGATGTTGATTATGTGGCCTTATCTTTTGTGCGCTCCGCGGCGGATGTTGTAGAGTTAAGGGATCTCATGGTCAGTCAAGGCTGTGATATCCCTATCATTGCCAAGATTGAAAAAGCTGAGGCTATTGACCATTTGGAGGAAATCATCGAGGTAGCCGATGGTATGATGGTGGCTAGAGGGGATCTGGGTATTGACATGGCAGCCCGAGGAAGTGCCGTTACTTCAGAAACGGATAATTCGCGTTTGTAACGAAGCCGGCAAACCAGTCATAACAGCGACGCAAATGTTACAATCTATGGTTAATCACCCGCGACCGACACGGGCCGAGGCCAGTGATGTTGCCAACGCGATCTTAGATGGAACAGATGCCGTCATGCTTTCCAATGAAACTGCGACTGGTCGTTACCCGGTGAAGTCGGTATTGACGATGCAGCAGATTGCGGAGAATATTGAGAAAGCTTTCCCGTATGAAGTTTGGCGTAATAAACGTCATGAATATTTGCAAAGGAAGGCGACGGTTGCCAGCGCGATCAGTGCAGCCAGTTGTGATGTGGCCGAGCAAATTAATGCGCGTGCAATAATCGCTACGACAACTTCGGGGTATTCGGCACGACAGATCGCCAGTCACAGGCCGCCTATGCCGATCATGGCCGCATCACCTTCTGTAAAAACACAGCGGCGCCTGGCCTTGGTCTGGGGAGTTGATTGTCTTTTGATCCCAGAGTTTTTCCAGACGGATGAAATGTTGGAAGTTACTGTCAAGGCGATAAAACCTTATCGGCTTAATGTTGGGGATAAGATCGTGATAACAGCCGGTGTACCTTTTGGCCGGCTGGCTACAACCAATTTGATCCAGGTTCACAGTATTGATAGTAATGGCAAGATGGGTGTGGTTGATGATGGCGAGTAACTGGGTGGTAGATCAGACACCGCTGATTATTGCCCACCGCGGTGCCAGTGCTGACATGATAGAAAATACGTTGGCTGCTTTTGCTTTGGCCGCTGACCAAGGTGCGGATGGGATTGAGCTAGATGTGCAATTTTCCAGTGACGGCCGTATCGTGATTTGCCACGACAACTCATTAGAGAGGCTTACAGGCAATAAGGATAATGTATGCGATCTAACCCTGGCCGAACTTCAAGATATTGACTTGGGTGATAATCAATGCATTCCTACATTAGACGAACTTTTTGAATTGCTGGGACCACGGATGCTTTATAATATTGAGTTGAAGGATTACGGTTTGCGCAGTAGTGGTCTGGAAACGGCCGTGGCAGACCGGGTTGAGTCTTTTGGCCTGGAAAGCCATGTTCTCATTTCATCCTTTAGTCCTTTTTCTGTTCGCCGAGCACGACGGGCCTTCAGCCGCTCAGTGCCGGTCGCTCTCATTCGTTATAAAGGACTATATAAATATGGATACTGGTTGGCCAGAGGAGAGGCTGATCATCCACATTATAAACTCGTTGACGAATCATATATGGCCTGGTGTACAAAGCATGGCTATCGCACACATGTCTGGACCGTGAACGACGCCGGTGAAGCGCAGCGACTTGCTCAATTAGGCGTGCACGGCATTATTACTGACAAACCCCAATTTATACGTCATAATCTTAGTTAACCGATTAAGTGAACATTGCAATCGAATAGCTGTTAGAGCGAGGGACGGATGCTATGAAGACGAAGGTTATTCTCAACCCTTATTCCAACCGATGGGGCGCTAAAGAGAGCATTCCCCAAGTCGAGCGAGCCTTGAATGATGTGCAGTTGGATTATGATCTGGCTGTTACATCTGCGCCGGGTGAAGGGATTGTCCTTGCCGAAACGGCCGTCTCCGACGGCTTTGAAGCAGTTGTGGCTGCCGGCGGTGACGGGACGATCAATGAGGTGATTAACGGGGTACTAAAAGCGACCCAAGAAGGACCAACCATCCCCTTCGGTATTTTACCGCTGGGTACAGCCAATGATTTCAATCTCATGGCCGGATTGCCGGGGACAATAGTGGATGCCGCCGAAGTGATTGCCCATGGCACAACACGACAAATTGATGCTGGGAAGGTCAACAACCGTTTCTTCATCAATAACAGCGCCGCAGCGATGGAGCCCATGGTGACCTTAGAGAATATCCGCATGAAACGACTTTCAGGCGAGATACGCTATGTGGTGGCTTTGATCAAAGCTATAGTCAAGATCAAGGCGTGGCAAATGCATATCGAATGGGATGATGGCAGTTTTGATGGACCTGTATATTTGCTCTCGGTTTGTAACAGTCCACGTACCGGGGGATTCACAATGGCTCCTGGAGCAATGATCGATGATGGTCTTTTTGATTTCGTCTTAGCTCCCGAGGTGCCTAGACGCACATTGTTATTGTTATTGTTTCGACTCATGCAGGGTACCCATGTCGAACATGATGCCGTCACCTTCGCGAGGACTACTAAATTGTCCTTATCCAGCCAACCGGGTACGCCGGTGCATTCTGATGGCGAAGTCTTTACAGAATCTGCTTCGAATGTGGACTTTGCGATTATGCCCGCAAAAGTAACTTTAATCTCACCCCCGCAAAGTTGAGGCCCCGCCATGCCGTGTGAGATCAGACATTTGAACCTGCATTCGCAGGTGGGATTCTAGTCGTAAGGGTGCTGCCTGGCCTTATCGGCTACTACATTCCCTTGCAAACCTCAAATCCCATTCATGTGGCGTTGGCTCAACGCTAGAAACCCATCACGCACACAGCAGGGTAAGAAGATACTAGCACAGTCATATGGGCTTGGCAAGATTGTGCGACCCTTTTGGGATTGTATAGGTAGATGATTAATCCCGTTCCATTTTAACCTTTTTTATCCCGTTTGCTGATATAACGTAAGGTAATGAATTATTGATATTATTGATGAAATTCTGGAAAAATTATGCATCTCCTTTCTATGTTGTCACCGCGCCGCCTGGAGCAGATTTGTGAGACGCCTGCCGGGTCTACAGCATATCCTGTCGTTTCACTGCGCGAATTGGATAAAGTTTTTACTGAGGCTGGTCGAACGCGAAAAGTACTTGATAACGTAACATTGAGTATTAGCAGCGGTGACTTTGTTGTCTTGTTGGGGCACAGCGGCAGCGGCAAAAGTACATTGTTAAATTTAATAAGTGGCATTGAACGGCCGACCGCGGGTTGTATATCTATTCACGACGTCTCTCTTAGCAATCTCCGTGAGCGTGAACGTACATTATTCCGGCGCGATCACATCGGGTTTGTTTTTCAGTTTTTCAATCTTATCCCTACGCTCACGGTCCTCGAAAACGTAACCCTACCCCAAGAATTGGCAGGTCGTGATGTACGGGCGGCTGCTATGACCCTGCTGGAGCAGGTAGGTCTTGCTGACAGAAGAGATACTTTTCCCGATAAATTGTCTGGAGGCGAACAGCAGCGCGTGGCTATTGCTCGCGCGCTGGTGCACGATCCTATGTTAGTGTTAGCGGATGAACCGACAGGTAATTTGGATGAGTTAATGGGCAAGCGGGTGCTGGAATTGCTGCTGGGTTTGACGAAAGATCAAGGCAGGACCTTGATCATGGCAACGCATAATCCACAAATCGCCCGATTAGCTGATCGAATCTTGCTCGTTCATGATGGTCATGTTGATGACCAGCCCGCACAAGTGTCGCAAGAAGATGTCTGATCAGCGTCCGGTCGTCACTGATGTACCTTTGTGGCGCTTAACATGGCGTAGGCTGGGTCGCCGCCCCTTGCAGGCGCTCTTATTGGTTCTTGGTGTGGCTATTGGCGTAGCCATGATGGTTTCCATTGATCTGGCCAACAGCTCCGCTCAGCGTGCATTTAAGCTATCCACCAATGCCATAACAGGTCGTGCAACGCACCGTATAATTCCCAGCGGACCCGCAGGTATTTCTGAAGATGTTTACTACGGGCTGCGTCGTGAGCTGGGTTTTTCGCTGGCTGCTCCCGTTGTTGAAGGGTATGTCATGATTGACAGGCTGGGGGGACAACCACTGCGCCTGGTAGGCATCGATCCCTTTGCTGAACCACCATTCCGCAGCTATTTTGCATCCACAAGCGGCGAAGGCTTTGACGGTATCGTACCGTTTTTAACTGAGCCGGGCGCGATAATCATCAGCGATGTTCTGGCCCAGGCCAATGATGTGGCCCTGGGTGATGCATTGGCTTTAGATCTTGCCGGCAATGAGGTTCCGGTTCACTTAGTTGGCTTGCTACAACCAGCCGACGATGTGACAAGCAGAGGATTAAACGGTCTTGTCTTCGCCGATATCGCTTCCGCTCAGGAGATATTAGGTATGGTGGGCCAATTGAGTCATATCGATTTGATGGTCGAGGATGCGGCCGATCTGGCTGAGATAGAGGGGTTTCTGCCGGTTGGTGTGACTGTTGAAACGGCCGCTTCGCAGCAAAACGCCATCCGCCAAATGACGGCCGCATTTGAGCTAAACCTGTCAGCGCTTAGCCTTTTGGCCCTGGTTGTGGGCATGTTTCTGATTTATAACACGGTGACCTTCAGTGTTGTTCAGAGGCGACCCATGTTCGGCGTGCTGCGCTGCGTCGGGGTAACTGGGCAGCAGCTATTCCGGCTGATCATTACTGAAACAGTTATATTAAGCCTTATTGGTTCAATTCTTGGTGTTGGATTCGGCATACTGCTGGGCCGTGGCACAGTGCGCTTAATTACGCAGACAATCAACGATTTCTACTTTGTGGTCAACGTTCAAGACGTCGAATTGCTGCCCTTGACCCTGCTGAAAGGGATCCTGGTAGGTGTAGTCGCTGCTGTCCTGTCGTCACTCGTTCCCGCATTGGAGGCAGCGCGCACAGCACCGCAGACGACATTGCAGCGTTCGTCTTTGGAAAGCCGTGTTGGCCGTATATTGCCCTGGTTGTGGTTGGCATGGGCAGTATTGACGGTGGTTGGCATTTGGCTGCTCTCGATTCGAGCCGGCTTGGTTGTCATGTTTGCCGGTCTTTTTGTTGTCCTGGTCGCCGCAGCGCTGCTCACACCTCCCTTGACTGTCATCTTTATGCGCATCGCAACACCTTTGGGGCATCGGTTTCTAGGTGTTCTTGGACGAATGGCGCCGCGAGATATTGTGCGCTCGTTGAGCCGTACCTCGGTTGCGATTGCAGCGTTAATGACGGCCGTATCAGTCATTGTTGGTGTATCGATAATGATTGGTTCCTTTCGCAACACCGTTGTGCAGTGGCTTGACCAAACCTTACAGGCTGACATCTATATTTCGCCGCCATCCATTACCGCAAACCGAGTTACAGGTAAACTGCCCACAGATGTCGTTGCGGAGATTAGAGCGTGGCCTGGTGTCGAAGATATCGTCACCTCTACAGGCAGCGATGTTTTTGTGAGCGATTTTGATCGTCACATACGGTTGGTAGCTGTAGATGGCGATGTTTCCCGCGGGAACCGGCCATACGCCTGGATTCGCGATGAGGGTGTTGATCCATGGCAACAGCTGTCTACCGGTGAGGGAATTGTTATATCTGAAGCGCTGGCGCTCAAGGAAAATTTGCCTACACCAGTTCCGCCAATCACAATGAAAACCAAAGATGGCCTGGTTACCTTTCCAGTTTTGGCCATTTTCTACGACTATTCATCAGATCAGGGCACGATATTTATCGACAACGATTTATACGCCGATCTTTGGGATGATAGAAGCATTGCTTCAATGGGGCTTTTTGTAAGTTCTGGTCAGGTAGTGGAGGAGGTTGAGGCGGATCTGCAGGCGCATTTCGATGGCCGCCAAGAACTGCTTATCCAATCAAATCAAAGCCTACGGCAGGGATCACTGGAAATTTTTGACCGTACCTTTGCTATTACTGCTGCCTTACGTTTATTGGCCGTCATTGTCGCTTTCATTGGCGTGTTGAGCGCCTTAATGAGCTTGCAGCTAGAGCGGGCCAGAGAATTGGGGGTTTTACGGGCGAATGGTATGACCGTTCGCCAACTATGGTCCCTCACTTTTATTGAAACCGGCTTAATGGGTGGAACAGCTGGTTTAATTGCTATGCCTGTGGGCTTTGTGTTGGCCTGGATCTTGATCTATGTAATTAATGTGCGTTCCTTTGGTTGGACTTTACAGATGCAGTTGGAGCCGGCTTATTTCCTGCAAGCATTTATTATCGCCGTTGTGGCTGCACTTTTGGCCGGGATTTACCCCTCATTCCGCTTGGGGAAAATGACTGTGGCCGCGGCCATTAGAGAAGAGTAGTATGGGTATTATAAGGGCTACCTGGATGAAGCGTTTGCTCACACTATTGTTGATTGCCGCCTTGGTTGCGACACTATTCTTTTTCTTTAGATCTTCCCAGGCGGTTGATGCCACTAATGCTTCATTGGAGTCAATACTGATAGATGATGGACAGAGTTCAGAGGACTTTGCTCGAGCGCTGAATCCGGGTGAAATAGAATTCCCGCGCGATCTAGGGCCGCATGAGACATACCAGACTGAGTGGTGGTATTACACCGGTATCTTGGAAACGGATGACGGCCGACCTTTTGGATTTCAGTTCACGATTTTTCGTCGTGCCTTAATGCCACCACAGCAATTGTCTTTGCCCAAAAACCCGTCCGCGTGGCGCGGCAGTCAAATTTATCTGGCTCATTTCACCATAAGCGATATTGCCGAAGATGAGTTTTATTTTTCCGAACGCTTTAGCCGGGAAGCGGCTGGGTTGGCTGGGGCCCAAGCCGATCCCTACCATATCTGGCTCGAAGATTGGAATATTGAACAGGTTGGGCCGCAGCAGGTTCGTTTACAGGCTCAAACTGAAGAAGTCTCTCTTGATTTGGTTTTGAAAGAAACGCTGCCGCCCATTTTGCACGGTGATGCAGGGTTGAGCAGAAAAGGGCCGGAACCGGGGAATGCTTCTTATTACTATTCCATCATTCATCAAGAAGCCGTCGGGACCGTAACAGTTAACGACAACGCGTTTGATGTAACAGGTTTAAGTTGGAAAGATCATGAGTATTCGACCAGCGCTCTTAGTTCCGGATCAACTGGTTGGGATTGGTTCTCATTGCAATTAGATGATGGATCTGGGCTGATGTTGTTTCAGATTCGACGTGATGATGGCACATTGCAGCCTGCTTCAAGCGGCAGCTTCATACATCCCGATGGCTCTGTGCAACATTTGAATCTCGAACAATGGCAGTTGGAAGTGCTGGACAATTGGACCAGCCCTAGCAGTGGGGCTCGGTATCCGGCGGGCTGGCGCTTGCAAATTCCGGAAATCGGTTTGGAATTGGAAGGACGGCCGTTAATGTCTAACCAGGAACTAAATGTCTCTTCGACCTACTGGGAAGGAGCCGTTGACTTTGATGGTACGCGCAATGGTGAACCGATCAAAGCCCAAGGTTATGTTGAAATGACGGGTTATGCTGGTTCGTTAGGAGAAAGCTAGAAAACCACTTCCTCTTTTCCAGACAACTTCTCCAGTATTTTTTCCACGACGATGTCCAGGTGGTGGGGATGATTCACGAAGTCTAGGTCGGCCGAAGGGATGGTGAGCACGGGACAAAGATCGAATGTTTCCAGCCATTCCTGGTAAAAAGCATCTAGTAAAGAAAGGTAGTCGGCCGTAATGCCGCCTTCTATTTCGCGACCCCGCTGATGTATGCGATCCATCAATACAGGGACAGGCGCTTGCAAGTAAAGCAGCAAATCAGGTCGGGGCAGGTTTCCTACAACCAGATTGAACAACCTGTGATAGGCTTGGAAATCGCGCTCACTCAAGTTGTTCATATGACGCAGCACACGGGCAAAGATATAGGCATCTTCGTAAATGCTGCGATCAGCAATGGCCGATTGGGGACTGTTGGCCAAAGCCAGGTGCTGCTCTGCCCTATGACCAAGGAAAAAGATTTGCAGATGGAATGACCATTGGCCCATGTCCTCATAAAAATCCGGCAAATACGGATTGTCAGAAACGGATTCATAGCTGGTTTCCCAACCCAACCGGGCCCCGATACGCTCTGTTAAGGAAGTTTTGCCAGTACCGATATTCCCAGCGACCAAGATCAGGCGATTTGTCATTATTTCTCCAAGATAACCAAGAGAAACTCGGTTTTTTGCAAATACAAGAGCATATATTCGAGAAGTAGAAAAACCGGGTTTCTTAAATTCGTTTTACTTAAAAGGGTACGACAGTGCCTACGCAAACTGCAACAAGTAAAACGAGAAGATAAAAGTTTGAAGACATGAAAACGCCCCGTGCATTTTTCGGCGAAGGATCAAGAATGAGTTTTGTAGTACGCCAGAAGAGAGACGCGGTCACCAATGCCACAGGTACAAAATAGATCCAACCCAAGAAGGGCAGAGCTGCTAACGCCAATCCGGCAATACCTGTGACAGCTGCATGAAGGGCAATCCACCAGGCCGCCGCACGTGGTGATGTCTTGGCTGGGAGCATGGGGAAATCCGCTTTTTCATATTCATCGCGGTAAATAAGGGCCAGACTCCAAAAATGGAACGGTGACCAAAAAAACAGGATGAAGGCCAGAACTAGGGCGCCCGGTGCGTTCCACATCCCCGCAGCTGCACTGCCGCTGAGAACGGCCGCGCTGCCTGCCGCACCACCGATAACGACGTTTAGCAAAGTTCGTGGTTTCAGCCACATGGTGTAAATAACAACGTAGATGAACGCTCCTGCGAGTAGGAAAAAAGATAATGCCGGATTAGATGGCAGGACGGCAAGTGAGGGGATAAGAATAAGTAAAAGACCGACAACAGGAACCCAGCGTGGATCGGCAATCTCTCCGGTGACCAACGGCCGGTGGCTGGTACGTACCATAGTAGCATCTGATCGACGTTCCCAATATTGGTTAAGTGCGGAAGCTCCCGCGGCTGCCATGCCACCAGTGATCCATGTTAACAATAATATATTCCAACCTGGCCAGTCGCCCGCAGCCAAAAAGGCGCCGCCGGTCGCGGCTACAACAAGTAGAAACACAATACGCAGCTTGAATAAAACAACAATCATGTTCCAAATGCTGCGCCGATCTTTTGCAGCAGACGCTGATTCTTGTTTACCACTAGATGCTGCTAAATTATTTGCATCCATTTCCGTAACATCGGGTAATGACATAGCCTCTCCACGGGCATTTTCTATTAGAATTGCGACCCAAATTGTAACAAGCATCCTTAAGAGTAACAAACAGGGCAAAATTTTTCGATTTCTTGCACAATTATGATCCCCGCTGCAATACAGTCAAGCATGGGAGCTCTGCCGCGTTCGTGTGGATGATGTGTAGTTTGTACCCGCAGAGGCAATTGCAGAGGGCAGCCCTACTGTTGTAGACGAACGATCTTGGGAGTAGACTATATTCCCATGACCAGAAAAACTATCATTACTGCCGCCTTGACCGGCGTGCTGACCACGCGCGACCAATCGCCGGCAATCCCCTACACGCCACAAGAGATCGCTGAAGAGGCGCGACGAAGTGTGGAGGCGGGGGCCAGTATCGTTCATATTCATGCGCGGCAAGATAACGGCCGTCCGGCCTATGATGTCGAGACCTATGCGCATATCGACCAGGAAGTACGACGACGCTGTCCCGGTGTGATCATCAATTACTCCACAGGGGCTATGGGCATCCCGGCGGAAGAGCGGGTTCAGCAGATCCGGGTCTTGAAACCTGATCTGGCTGCTCTGAATATGGGCTCTATGAACTACGCCATCTACTCGTCCAAAAACAAAAAATTTTATCACGACCATGTATTTGCCAATCCTTTCAAAGATATCCGCTATTTTCTGGATGCGATGAATGAGGCAGGCACACGGCCGGAAATGGAATGCTTTGACACCGGTCATATCAATAATGCCGTTCCGCTTATCGATCTGGGTATCCTACAGCCACCTTATCAGTTCAGCCTAATTATGGGCGTCTTAGGGGGCATCCCGGCCAGCACTAAGAATCTGGTACACCAAGTAGATCAATTGCCTCCACAATCCTACTGGCAAGTGATCGCCGTCAGCCGTAAGCAATGGCCAATGATAGCTGCGGCCATCAGCATGGGCGGCAACGTGCGCGTCGGTTTAGAGGATAATCTGTACCTTCCTGATGGCACACTCGCTGGTTCCAATGGTGATTGTGTTGCTGCTGCCGCCGAGATGGTACGCCTCGTTGGTGGGGAGGTGGCCCCGATTTCCGAAGCGAGAGAGATATTACAATTGCCGGCCCACTGACCAATCCAATTAATTTCTAAAACAAAATAGGAAGCGTTTTCCTCTACTGACCTACGCAATCCATACGATTTAACCATGTCGCGAGTTTGCCTGGAACATCAATCTTGCCGCGGTCGTCTTGCTCCATACAGATCGATAATTCAGATTCAAGAAGGAGCGATTATGGCACCCGTGAGCAAAACAATCTTAAAAAGAAAGGCAAATGAGATACGAAGTCTGGCAGTTAGTTTTTTCCAGTTGCAAAGGCAAGAATTACTGAAGGCAATTGATTCACCACTCGGGTTGGCTACCGCTTTTGCTTTGGGAACGCTCACCAGTTTTTTCCCGGTGCCTGTTTTAGATTCGTTGTTGGCGGTTGTGCTGGCTGCAAAATTTGCGCGCCTGAATAAGACCGCGATCTTTATGGCTCGTGTAGTTTGGAATGATCTGCTGGTTATACCCCTATATGCACCAGGGCTTAAAGTGGGACAGTGGGTTTTGACGGCCGTGTTGAGCACCGAGACAGGGTTTGCCGTTTTTCACCCCCATTTTTTGTTGCTGTTAAGTTTTATCTTGGGTGGTGTGCTGTTGGCTGTATCTGCTGCAACATTTAGTTTTGTGATCATCTCTATGGTCGCAATTGTTTACCATTCTAAGACAGTAAAGGTAATTTTGGGGTTCAGGTTGCCATACAAAAAAGCCACCCCCAATTCGGGTGGCTTATTGATCTAGCTGCGGGCGTAGGGCTTGAACCTACAACCTCCTGATTCAGAGTCAGGCGCTCTGCCAATTGAGCTAGCCCGCATTATGTGAAAAGGGATGAAAAACTTCGCGATTTCACCGTCTAAACATTTCTATTTAGGTCTCGAATTCTACCAAACAGCAGAAGTAGCGGCAAATCTCTGGAGCATTCTCAGAATAGATCTAGAACTTCGTTTATGCGCGCCACTGTACGTTCACGGCCCAGAGCCAACATGGATTCAAAGAGCGGCGGCGAGACTTTTTGACCGGTCACAGCCAGGCGCATTGTGCCCAGGAATGGGCCCGCTTTGCCGGTTAGGGTTACGCTCTCACCGATGGCGATCATGCCTTGGCTGATGTGCTCTAAATCGTAGGGATCGACATCACGGACGAAATCACGGGCGCGCGTGAAGCCTTCTTTGGCGTTTTCGTAGGGCATTTGTTTGTGGGTTAGCGATTCGGCCGTTACATCTAAAGGCACATCGTCAAACAGGAAGCGCAAGAAAGGCACAGCCTCCGGCAGTCGTTTCAGGCGCACGCTCATGGCCGGCATGACGACTAGCAGCGCTTCGGGATTGACTTCATAACCAGCCGCGTCGAGGTAGGGCTTTACGGCCACTGCCAGTTCCAAGGGTGTCATCTCCTGGATATACTGCCCATTCAGCCAATCTAGTTTGTCATAGGGGAGGCGTGCGGGGGAAGCATTGACGTCTGTCAGTTCAAAACGAGGCACCGCCTCTTCCAGGGTAAACTTCTCGCGATCATCACCAAAGGCCCAGCCGACATTGGCCAGGAAATTGACAATCGCTTGCGGCAGCAAACCCGCTTCTTCGAATTCTTCTACCTTAACCAAGACCTCTTGCCCACCATCATCAAAGGCTTGCGTTCGTTTACTTAATTTTCCTTTGCCGCTGGGATTTAAGACCAGGGGCAAGTGGGCATAAACTGGCATTTGCCAGCCAAAAGCGTTGTATAGATTAATGTGTAAAGGCGCGGTGCTTATCCATTCATCGGCGCGTAGAATATGGCTGATCTCCATAAAATGATCATCAACCACATTGGCCAGGTGATAGGTGGGAAGCCCATCTGATTTGAGTAAGACCGGATCCTGAATCTGACTGTTCATCACTGTGATATCACCACGGATCACATCGGGAATGACCGTCTCGCCGTCCAAGGGCATTTTGAAGCGTACGACGGGTGCCTGCCCGGATGATTCCTTTTCTGCGCGTTGTGCTGGCGTCAGGTAGCGGCAGCGCCGGTCATAGCCCACTGATTGCTTGGCAGCCATTTGGGCCTGGCGCATGGCGGTCAATTCATCAGATGTACAGTAGCATTTATAGGCGTGATCATGTTCGATTAGCCAATCTGACCACTCCGTATACAATGCCGAGCGCTCGCTCTGCACATACGGACCAAAGGGGCCGCCCACCTCGGGGCCTTCATCCCAATCTAGACCGAGCCAGTGCAGAGAATCAAGGATCGCCTGTTCCGCGCCAGGCACATAACGTTTCTGGTCAGTATCTTCGATACGCAGTATAAATTGGCCCCCATTTTTGCGGGCGAACATCCAATTAAACAGGGCGGTACGCGCCCCGCCAATATGTAAATACCCCGTTGGACTCGGAGCAAATCGAACTCGAACACTCATTAGATCGGTTGCCTTTCTTGGGAATGAAATTTGTGACGTACAGTAGGGTAAGATTTCATCTTGCCCAGGGAACAAGATGAAATCTTGTCCTACAGGGAGTATACCGGATTCAGGTTTGGCTAACCAACTAGCCGAAATCTTGTTTGCGCTGACGCATGAGCACGGATTGGACAAGTCCAATGGCCAGGAATAATGTAACCAGAGAACTGCCGCCATAGCTGACAAAGGGCAGCGTCAAACCAGTCACAGGCAGCAGGCGGACATTCATGCCAATGCTGACTACTGTTTGGAAGAATAGAATTGTCGCGATGCCAACGACAATGAGCTTGCCTGCATAATCCTGGCTGAGCAGTGCCGCGCGTAAGATGCGCAGCAAAATAAAACCGAGCAAGATGACAACAATCAGAGAGCCTAAAACTAGGCCCATTTCCTCCGTAATCATAGAAAAGATAAAGTCCGTGTGCTGCACGCGCAGGAAACCGAGCTGGCTTTGAGTTCCTTGCATATAGCCTTTGCCCCAAAAGCCGCCGGAGCCGATACTGATCTCCGCTTGCTCGATGTTGAAAACATCATCTTCATCTCGCTTCTTCAGGATTGAGAAAGGTGGTTACACGTTCTTTCTGGTAATCGGCTAGAAACGGATATACAAGCCCGATAGCGAGAATTCCCACAGCTGCCAGAACTGCAAAATGGGACAGTGGTAAGCCGGCCAGCCAGATCATCACGAACCAAATCACGACAAACAGGATCGACATACCCAGATCGGGTTGGATGAATATCAGGCTGATTGGGATGCCAATATATACCAGGGTGATCAAGGTGTTTGAAAACCGACCCATCAAATGTTGGCGATTGGCCAGAAATTGGGCGAAGGTGATGGTGAGCAGGATGCGTCCAAACTCAGACGGCTGGATGCGTATTGTAGGTGTGATCTGAATCCAACGCCGGGTTTCATTACCAAGCTGTCCGGCCACAACTACCAGTACCAACGAAGCTATCACGCCAGCATATATATACCAGTGGGAAGAGGTCAAATAGCGATAATCGATGGCGGCGACGGCCACTAAGATGGCTAAACCTACAATGCCCATAGGATTTGTTGGCCAGGCAGGGCTTCGAAAGCGGGCGCGCCAGTGACGGCGCTGCGGATCATGAGGATGCCGAATCCAGTGAGCAGGATCACCGCTCCCAGGAGCCAATAGTCAAAGTATCGCCAGACAGAAGGTTTCGATAACATTGAAGAGATTATAGAATGGGGCAGTAAAAAAGATGACAGAAATGGCCGGATTCATAGCTTTCCCTTATTTGTGCTAGAGGCTCTGCTGGGAATAATCCTGTTGTGAGCAAGATTCCTACACCCTAAAGATTGGTTTTCAGATGGCGAAGTCTCATCAGGCGCACAGGCTGGCGTTTTGCACCCCAATCTCCTGGCGTGGGCAAGAAATGTCCGGCACACTTGGCGCCACACATCTGGCATTTACCTTCTTCAGTCAGGTGCCAGCCATGTAAATTATACCAATTACGGCCGATCAGCTGCGCCCCGCAGTTGTGACAGTACGTACTTCCACCGCCGGCATCATGTACATTACCAGTATACGCATACCTTATCCCGTTCTTTAGCGCTATCTGCCGTGCGCGGGTCAATGTGGCTGGCGGCGTACGTGGGATATCACGCATTTTGTAATCAGGATGAAATGCGGAAAAATGTAAGGGCACATCTGGTCCTAACATCTCGACAACCCACTGTGTTAGTGCTTCTAGTTCTTCAGTAGAGATCATTTTCGCCTGGAATGAGTAGGGTGGTGATCTCTAACCAGGTATCGGTTTCATGCTTAATGTATTGCAATGTTTCCAAAACTGGCTGCAGATGGCCGGCACACAAGCGTTGGTAGAAATCCTCAGTGAAACATTTCAGATCCACATTGGCAGCATCCATATGATCGTAGAACTCTGCACGAGGCTCATCATTGATATAGCCGGCGGTCACGGCTACAGATTTGATACCGGCCTTGCGACAAGCCTGGGCTACATCGACGGCATACTCCAGAAAAATCACGGGATCGTTATAGGTGAAAGCGACGCTGTGACAGCCCAATTCTTGTGCGGCACGGGCGATGGTTTGCGGTGATGCAGCATCAGCCAGCGTGTCGAATTCACGCGATTTGCTGATATCCCAATTTTGACAGAAGCGGCAAGCAAGGTTGCATCCTGCCGTGCCGAAGGAAAGCACGGCCGTACCTGGATAAAAATGATTTAGCGGTTTCTTCTCGATGGGATCCACGCAGAAGCCACTGGAACGGCCGTAAGTCGTTAAGACAATCTGCCCTTTTTGACAAGCGCGTACAAAACATAAACCACGCTGCCCTTCATGCAGCTTACAAAAGCGTGGGCAAAGATCACACTGGATGCGTCCATCGCTCACTTTATGCCAATACTTGGTCGGAACAACCGCTGATTCCACCATTTCGTCATAATTCTCCACTCTGTCCACGATTGGGGGATCCAATTCGTTCAATTTCAGATTTATCCATTATACTATAAAAAGTTGCAAGATTATGTTGGACCCCGCAGACATGGGGTTTTCAACTAACAGGGCAGCTGCTTGCATCATTTCCTGTTTTTATACGGACGCTGAGATCAGATTTAGCAGTATGCCCGGGAGGTACCAATGGATAAGATCCGCCAGGCGGCCGTGGCCGGCAGGTTTTACCCTGCTGACACACGCCAATTGACCCTTATGGTTTCTGGGTTCCTTTCTGATGCAGAGACGAATGGCGACCATACCTAAAGCGATCATCGCTCCTCATGCCGGATATATTTATTCCGGCCCCATCGCTGCCTCTGCATATGTCCGCCTTTCAGAATGCGCCGATACTATCAAGCGTGTCATTTTATTAGGCCCTGCCCATCGCATGGGCATTCGTGGCCTAGCTGCCTCCAGTGCCGATGCTTTCGCCACCCCATTAGGCAATGTGCCTGTGGATAAAGAAGCGGTGCAAAGCATACTTTCATTACCCCAGGTGCGGCTCATTGATGAAGCACATAATGGCGAACATAGTCTGGAAGTTCATTTGCCCTTTCTGCAAATGATTTGCCCAGGCTTTTCCATCGTGCCGCTTTTGGTAGGTACTGCTGAAGACAGCGAAGTGGCAGAGGTGCTTGAGAAACTGTGGGGCGGACCAGAAACGATCATTATTATCAGTTCTGACTTGAGCCATTATCATGACTATGCCACAGCTCATGCTCTGGACAGGGCCTCGGCCGAAGCCATTGAACAACTAGACCCGGCTGCCTTACGCTATGACAGCGCCTGTGGCCGGATCCCCATCCGCGGACTCCTGCAAATTGCACGCCGCCATGGATTGAGTGCCCATACAGTTGATCTGCGCAGTTCAGGCGATACCGCGGGACCTACTGATCGCGTAGTTGGTTACGGCGCGTTTATTTTTACCGCTGCATAGAAGATCATTTGGCGTTCGTGTTATTAGGGAACCAACAGGCCGGAAACAGTAAATTTGTCATCTACGGGCAGGCCATCATCGTCCAATACAGGTAAGCGGCGCAGGGTAGATAGCAAATACCAGCCAACGTGGAGGCGGTACGGGCCAGGGGATAGATTGCCGTCCAGTTGTATCAGATGGGGATCCTCTATGATTTCCCCTGGTGCCCACTGGCTTGTGGCATAAGTGCCATGTAGGGGCCAAGCATCGACCTGGCCAACTATCTGGTCCTGAGCATCCAGAACTTGCAAGAAAACAGTATAGTCCGCGTCCATAGGTGAAAGGCTTTGCCAATTCAGGTTAACGGGAAGCTGGCCACCTGGCTGCAACTGCTTGTCGGGGATTTCGATTTCCAATAGGGCGATCTTATCTTCATAATTCGTTGCCCCTTCAGGTAAGGGCACGCCGCTGATCTGAACCTCGCCCAGTACGCAACCGCTGCTTGGCCATGCCAGCCAACCACAAACGGCCGTTGCCTGTGGATCGCTGCTTATTAAGCTATAACGCCCGTTGGGCAAATCCGTGTCAACCTCGGTAGCGTACACAAATGGTGGCAATGAACCACTATCGCCAATGGCGGACATTTCATTTTCTCCAGCAGCAATCGACGTATCAAGAGGTTCAAGGCTGAATTGTAAGATTTCGCGCGATTATCCCATAACCGCTTACGACGACAGGCAGCGGCGTGTGTGGCCGGATCGTGAGGGGGAATTCAACACCATTAAGCAGAATACGGCCGTTTTGGGCGCGCAGTGTTTGCTGCAGATCGATCCCACTTGACGCTGGTATCGTCACTTGGGTGATCGTCTGCCAATCTAGGGACTCAACGGAGGAAAAAGATGGTCCAACCGCCACCTGTAAATCCAAACTTTGTTCGACATCGGTGATTGGCCGTGATAGCAAATGGAAATCAGACACAATTTCATCCTCTCGCCAGGCGACTATCAGGGTAATAATTTGCCGCGGGATGCTGCCCCGTTTTAACATCAGGATCGGAAACAAACCCTTCACCTGCCCAGCGTAGATAGACATGCAAGGGTTCTTGGGCTTCTCTTTCAGCCTCCCAGAAAAGAGTGACGGCCGTACTTGCGGGATCAACAGCGGCTTGTTCCTGCACGATATAACCAGCCAATTCCAATGGGACCGATCAGCTTGCCGGGCTGCTATTGCATCAGGGGAAGGTCTTCAAGCCTTTGTGTGCTTACCTCGATCAATGGGCCAAAGGAGCGTAGATGATAAATACCCTCCAGACCTGGCAAGAACGTGCCAGGTAGACGGTTTGCCCTGCGGCGACACGCGCATCCAGTTCAGCGCGGTAAGCGGCTTCATCGGGCAAAACCATAATTTCCAGATCGGGCCGCACTCCTTCAGCTTGTTGTAAATAATAAAGCGGCGCGATTTTCTCGCTGTCGGCCAGAATAGCGGCATTGTCTTCTAATGGTAGGGCAAGGACGCCCTGTCCCCAGGTTAGCAGTTTTTCTCTATTGTTATTAGACGCCGGCCAGTTTTCTGTTATTTGTAAAAGAGAGGGCAGCAGCAGTAATAACAAGGCAATAATTTCCAGTGACGACTGCCAAGCAGGTTTCTGCCATCGCTGCAGCAAGCCACGTGATCCCGGCCAATACGGCCGTCACGCCGGCAGCCCAGAACAAGGGCAGAAACTATGTGAGCGGGGATGATAAAAACGGCCAGATCAGGAACCATGTAATTCAGCGCGTAGAAGATGAAACCCAGCCAGGTCAGGAGCAGTATTGCAGCGAAACGCCAATGGCGCAGCAGCAGATAGATCAATCCCAGGACGATTAATCCCAGATTGAGCCAGCCCCAATTGCTTAGCAAGAGACGGCCGACTACCTGGTAGCGTGTCATGTCCGTTAGCCAGGCGGCTAATTGCAAGGCGCCCTGGAAACGGCCGCCGATCACCCAATCCATAAAGCGGGCAAGTCCCATTGCCTCTTCGTGTAAAGCGCTCCAACGTGTGGGGAGATAGGCATAGAGCAGCAGTGGGAGCAAGAAAACGGCCGCTGCCTTCAGGAAGAGAAGCAGGTTTTGCTTCAAACTCTGCTGTCGCAAACAAGTGCCATAAGTAAGTAAGACGGCCAGCAGAGCAGGGGGAAGTAGGAATAAGGTCGTCAGGTGGTTGGTCAAGCCCAAACCCAAGAGAAAAGCCATCGTCACCACCAGTCGCTGCCAGGGGCTCCCGGATGGCCAGGCCAGAATAGCCTGCGAACATTTCTCTGTTGCTGGCGCTGTCGACCATCACGACCATCATCCATAGCCGGCGGCTATAAACAGGGCATGCAATGCATATACTTCCGCTTCAATAGCCTGGCTCCAGACTACCGGTGTAAGGCCCAGCAAAACGGCCGCCAACAGCGCCGGAACTGGGCGTTTCAATAAGCGCAAACCAGCTGCATAAACCAGGGAAATGGCCAGTAGCATAAAACGGCCGAAGCCAAGTTGATCCGCCAGGCCATTGAACCAAAGGGAATAAAGCGAACAAGCCTTCCCAGAAGGATGTATAGGGGATAGCCGGTTGGATGCGCAATGCCCAATTGGGGGATCACAACCTGGAACTCAAAAGTATCAGCGGCGCCTACGGCCTGAGGAATCGTCAACAAGTAGAGCGGCAGCAGGGCCGCGACAATAAACAAAAGACCAAGCCAACGCCACTCTTTTAAGGGAGCTAAAGATTGAGCAATGAAGACGGCCGTTAACCAGACAGAAGCAGCAAAGATGAAGCGGCTGTTATTAGGTCGACTACTGGATCAAGAATAAATATCAGATTCAACAACAGCGGTGTTAATGTCCAGACAGAGAGCGACCTTTCTGTTGTGCCTCCCGTGTGCCTCGCCAACCTGATATTCCCTGTCTGCCACAAGAACAATCCTATGATGGCAAAAAAGAATGCTAGAAGCAGAGCTGGTCCAGGTTGAGCTAGCGGCAGTAGAGTGGGGAAAGGCAGCCTCATACAGGAGACGCGCGAGCGCCAATCCGGTGAGAAACAACAGCAGAAAAGCAATTATATTACTTGCTAGACAGCCGGAAAGAAGAGCCTTTTTTCCCATAAGCCAACAATTGTACCCTTCTCCCAAGAAAAACAAGGAGGAGGAGGAAAAACGTTTATGATTTGGTGATAGGGCGTTGGATATCAGCCATATCAGTCAGGCGACTAGCTTATGGAGAGAATTCGATCTGGCGAGATATGGCAAAGGTAATTACAATCCCTGAGATGAATAAGCACGTAGTTCAAGAGAAGAAAGAGAGCAAACCGTTAGAGTGGGTGGCCTGGCAAGTTGAACCAACGGCGGATCTATGCGTCGATTTGGGGACAACGTGGGGAGTTAGCGCTTAATAACGCATGCGAATTATTAAAGATTTTTTCACCGTTATCGTTGAGGCGGGGACTGCCTGGGGTCAGGACAAAGCCTCCCTATATGCAGCGGCCATTGCCTATTACATGGTCTTTTCAATTGCGCCGCTGTTGGTATTTGTCATTGCAATTGCCGGTCGCGTATTTGAACAGGCCGCCGTAGAAGGGCAGATTGTAGCTCAGGTTGAGCATATCGTTGGGCCGGAAGCAGCGATACTCTTGGAAAGCTTGCTGCAAAATGCGATAAGCGGTTCTTCCAATTTTACCCTTATCAGTATGGTTGTTCTTTTATGGGCGGCATCAGGCGTTTTCAACCATCTAAAGCGGGCCTTAGACATCATTTTTGGCGTCATTCCCAAGCAGATACCGGGAATCAAAGGGTTTGTTTATTTGATTCGCCACCGCATCATAGCCTTTGCTATGGTCTTGATTATAGGTGCGTTGCTGTTGGCTTCCTTGGCCTTCAATGCAGTCGCGGCCACATTGGGCAATTACATGCTGCAATATTTGCCCGATTTGGCCACATTCAACACCTATATGACGCGCATCGTTACGCCATTTGTCCTGTTTATGTTCTTTAGCATTATTTTCAAGATGCTGCCTGAGGCGCGCGTTGCCTTGCGTGATGTTGCGCTGGGTGCAGTGTGACCACGCTGCTCTTTTTGTTGGGCGTTTACCTCATCGGCATCTATTTGAGCATAACCAATGTTGGATCTGTTTATGGTGCTGCAGGATCTCTTATCGTGGTACTGGTCTGGATTTACTATTCAACGCAAATCATCATGTTTGGAGCTGAGTTCACGAAGGTATTATGCTAATAAACATGGCCGTTATATCGTGCCCTCCAAAAATGCTACCTCGCTGGCCGAGCATTACAATAATGTTGCTGTGGATATAGCGCCGATCCCAGAACCGGAACCGGAACCGACATTGAGGAGCGTATCGATCTTCGGTGAAGAGGAAGATGTGGTTGAACCACCTGGGTCAACAAAAACGAAAACAAGTTGCGGCCGGTCTTTTAGGATTGGCAGTTGGGTTATTCCTGGGATTCATCGGCCAGTTCTTGCAAGACGACTAGCTTATCCGACCATTATTGCCATTGCACAATATGCTTAAATATCGCCTGGCGCGCACAGTTTTCAAATTTCTTCATCTTATTTTAGCCGATCTGAAATCAGTGGCCGCGAGAATATTCCACCGCAAGGTCCTTATATCGTTACCGTGAACCATATGAGTGCCACTGATACGCCGTTATTGTTGGTCGCCTTTCCCCTTATTAATTGGCGTTTTTTCGCCGGTGAAAAATGGCAAGATCATTGGTTTTGGGGCCCGCTCATGGGTTGGTTAGGAGCGATTTATATTAACCGCGGTGAAGTGGACCGGCGCGCCTTAAAAGAAGCGATCAAGCGATTGAAGAGGGGAGTGTATTTGGTACCGCCCCGGAAGGATCGCGCAGCAAGGTAGGAATTATGAAGCCGGCGAAAGATGGTGCGGCCTATCTGGCCAGCCGTGGACAAGTTCCAATTTTACCTGTGGGGATCTGGTAAATTCGGATATTTTGTTTGCTAACACCAAGCGTTTGCGCCGGGCCTAAAGTAGAAGTGCATATTGGCGAACCCTACAATCTTCCCGATATCGGCCGTCGCCGTCCGCAGTCGTGATTTACCTGCTTATACACATCTAATCATGGTCAGGATCGCCGCTCTCTTACCGGAACGCTACTATGGGTATTATAAAGATAGCCCCGCTTTAAAAGCTTTGTTGGATGAGCAAGATCCATGGCCCCATTGCCGGCATGAATTGGACTGATAAGCGTATAAAGAAATTGGGTCTCGGCCCAAAATTTCTAAACAATATGTAGCATGTTGAGAAACCCGATTTCTAATAGTCTATTTTCGTAAAAGTTCTGAATTTGCTGTAAATGGACCTCGTCATGCTGGACAGCCAGATTAACCAGTTCTTGCAAGCTGGTAGGCCCAAAGAAAGCGTGGCGCCCCATTCGCTGCCAGATTGAATTGTCCAAGTCGTCAAGAAGGGCCAGGTTTTTCTGGCGAGCAGCTAAGAAGGCATCTGGCGCGTGGGCCGTCTTGTTCTTCATAGCAGCGAATCTCCGCCCATTCATCCGTTGCTGCACCTGGCAGGAAAGGGTTCTCTTGTGTGATGACGGCCTGATACCGAACCGAATGAACTTCTTCTTCCACATCACGTAAATGGCATATGAACTTCTACCAAGGACCAGGACAGCAGGATCGGGACGCCATATCCAATCTGTTCCAGGGGGGAAAGAGCGGCGTCGACCGCAGCCACAGCAAAGGCTGTAAGTTCATGGAGTAATTTGGATATCGGCAGCGTGTGGTTGCATGAATGGGGCTGCGCTTTAGAGAGCCACTGTAAACGCTGCAGCCAGCCGGATTGGATACGCGCCAGTAGTCCCTCCGGGGAATCCATATGCTGTGGGCAGACTCGCGTCCGGGGGAGTTGTGCCGGGTAGTTGAATCCAATACGTGAACAGACCCAATGCTGCGGCCGGTTCAATATCGCGCTGCCAATCGTCGCCCACCATGAGCGCATTTTCAGCCTTGCAGCCGACCTTATCCAAGATTTCCTGATAATATGCCTGGTGCGGTTTTACGGCATGCATATTTTCGTAGGTGGTGATCAAAGTATAAGGGAAATCAGACGCAGGAACACCAGCCCACTCCAACCGTGTTTCCACGGCCGTGCGCGGGAACATGGGATTGGTGGCAATGACAACCTGCAATCTTTTGGCAAAAGCCGTGCGCACCAACTCAACTGCCGCCGGCCATTTTTCAGTGACTAACTTCCAGCTTCTTGAATTCTGTTTGATAGAAGCGATCAAATCCACTTTCCAGATTCTGCGCTCAATAGCCGGTTTGTTGCCAAAATGCCTGCCAGAAAACCTCGCGCATTTGTCAGTTCAGGCGCATTATTGTGGATCATTTCCTCACTGGCAGCCAGGATCGCCGGCAGCATATGATCCTTGATTGGATAAGTCTTCTGCGTATAACGGTCCAACAAGGCGAAATAATGGGGCAGAAATGTCGTCCATATCGTTCCCCAGTAAGGTATTATCAAGATCAAAAAGAATAGTCGTAATCATTTTTCAATCCGTCGATAAATGTTTTGTGATCCACTCATTAACCATCGCCAAAGAGTTCTTGCAATCCTGGTTTTTCTTTCGCGCACTCAGGACAGCCCACATGGGGTTTGGGTACATCAATCAAGTGGCGGCTGCAAAAGGCGGTAACTTTAATATGGCGGTTAAGGCCCAGCACACCTTTTTTTATTGTTGCCTGCAGCACCAGATCAGGACTGTTGTTAGCGTGTAAAATTCCCGGCACAGGACATTCAGTGCAATCTTTTGCTTTCCAATCAGCTGAATTGGGGTTGCTCTTGACTAAGCGGCATTCTTGCTCATGACGGCCGCGATGATAATCCTGGTAATAAAAACGGCATTCCTGGCCCGCCGGATTAATCATAACTCTATTCCTTATAACAAAAAAGCGACGCCAAATGGTGTCGCTTCTCCAGTACGCCCTGAGAGATTCGAACTCCCGACCTTCTGGTTCGTAGCCAGACGCTCTAATCCACTGAGCTAAGGGCGCATCTTTACTGATGACCTCCTCTAACGATAACTTAACCATATTAATCTGGCAAGCATCACTATTGGCGAGGTCAAGGCGGGGAGGATGGGATTCGAACCCATGAACGGCTTTTAAGACCGTTAACCGCTTAGCAGGCGGCCCCAATCGTCCACTCTGGCACCTCCCCTTGCTCACGGCGTTCGCAAGGTCACACATGTTAACGTAGGCTCTCTAATGAAAGCCGGCGAGCGGAGGGAGAGGGATTCGAACCCCCGGTGAGCTTACACCCACTACGGTTTTCAAGACCGTCGCAATCGTCCACTCTGCCATCCCTCCACACAAAAAAGAGGGGCTCAAATTGAGCGTCAAAAAGTATAGCATGGGGCTATGGGGCTGTCAAAAGCAATCATAGTTTATAAATTATTGCGAATTGGCCAATTCAGTTAATGTTTCTAGAGTGCTGATCGACTTCAGCCGCTGTGTTGTAGTGTACAAATCCAATGCGTACTAACCCGCCTTGATCCAGGAAACCAAGCCCTTCCATGACGGCCACAGCGTAGTAATGGCCATGCCAGACGAACAATCCACGATCACCTAAATAAGAGGCAACTTCTTGCGGTGTGTATCCATCCAGGCCAATGGCAAAAGTCGGCGTGCGCTGCTCCAGGTTTTCAATATCAGTGATGCCATAAACGCGCAAACCAGGCACCTCGGCCGCACCGCGCAGGAACTGCTCGCTGAGGTCCATTTCGTAGCGTTTGATGCGATCCATGGCGCTCACGATCTGTTGGCGACGATTCCCGGTACCGTTACCCAATGCGGCGATATAATTGATGGCGGCCGTGACCCCAGCCAAGCTTTCAAAGCTTTGTGTGCCAGTTTCCCACTTGCCGGCCGGTTTCGACGGCGCTGGCCGTACTTTGTAGGCTACTATGTTGTCTAGTAACTCATACTTGCCGTACAAGATTCCTGTATGGGGTCCGAAGTATTTGTAGGCAGACGAGACCAAAAAATCGCAATCTAAATCCTGCACATCGATAAGGCCATGCGGGGCATAATGAACTGAATCCACGTAGACTAAGGCCCCTGCTGCGTGAGCCATTTGTGTGATTCTCTTGATGTCACTGATGCTGCCCACAGCGTTCGAAGCGTAGGTCACTGCCACTAGGCGCGTGCGCTCGTTTAGCAAACCAGACAGAGATTCAAGCTTGTGAGTGCAGTCAACCGTGTCAAAGTCGAGCCAACGGATAATGAGTCCACGATCTTCGGCAGCCATCAGCCAGGGGGATATATTGGCATCATGATCCAGCCGGGTGAGGATTATCTCATCTCCAGGCTGCCAGGTGCGTGTAATCGCGCGGCTCACGGCAAAGGTGAGACTGGTCATGTTTTGGCCGAATACGATTTCCTCAGGCCGTCGTGCGTTGAGGAAATCCATCATGGCCGAACGCGCGGCATCGGCCGTTTCATTCGTCAGGCGGCTGGTGAGGAATGGGCCGCCCAGGTTGCTGCTGCCTTGAGACAGGTAATTACTCATTGCGTCAATGACGCTTTGTGGCACCTGCGTGCCGCCAGGGCCATCAAGATATACAGCCGGACGGCCGTTTACTTCTTGCTGCAGCGCCGGAAATTGTGTGCGCAGGGAAATTGGATCAAGCAATGTGTGTTGTGATGACATATTTATACCCTTTTGAAGTGTCTAAAAAACAGTAAATCTATTACCCACAAGCTGCCCCCCATCAACAACAAAAGTCGCGCCCGTGGTGAAGTCGGAAGCTGATGAGGCAAGATACAAGGCAATGCCGGCAAGCTCATCTGGTTCGGCCATGCGCTGTTGAGGGATGGCCTGGACCAGTTTGTCATAAATCTGTTCAGTCTGCCAGAGCACACGGCTGAAGCTGGTCTTAACAAAGCCTGGCGCGATGGCATTGACCTGGATATTGTCCTGTGCCAATTCTGCCGCCAGGACTTCGGTGAGCATAAGAACGGCCGCTTTGCTGACGGAATAGACGCCCATCATCGGCTGTGGCTCTTTGCCGGCTACGGAGCTCATATTGATCATTTTCCCGCCTCCTCGTTCTTTCATGATGGGCACACACGCCTTGACCACGCGGAAATAACCCTTCACATTTACATCGAGGATCTTATCCCAATGGCTCTCTTCGGCGGTCATGATATGGCCAAAATGAGGATTCGTAGCAGCATTATTGACTACAATGTCAATTCCGCCCCACTTTTCCACTACTTGATTTACAAGCGCTTCAACTGCTTCACTACTGCCCGTGTGGGCCGCGATGGGTAATGCCTCGCCCCCCATTTCTTGAATCTGTGCTGCGGCTTTGTCTAGTGCTTCTTGTTTGCGACTTGATAGGACTACTTTTGCGCCCGCTCCAGCATAGGCTCCGGCAATGGCCAATCCAATGCCGCGTGAGGCGCCTGTAACCAGGGTAACTTTTCCTGTTAAATCAAAGCTTGGTTTCGACATCGATTACTTCCCTTGAAATTCCGGATCTCGTTTTTCCATAAAAGCCATAACCCCTTCCATGAAGTCGTGGCTGATAATCGTTTGTTTTTGCAAATTGGCCTCAAATTCAATGGTAGAGGCGAGATCGTTTAGCTCTGCAAATTGCATGGCCTGTTTTGTGAGTCCTAAGGCCAGGGTCGGCCGTTGGGCTAGTTTTCTGGCCCAAGCCATGGCAATGGTCAGCAACTGTTCGGCCGGGACTACTTTATTTGTTAAACCCAGCTCCAGGCAGCGTTCAGCCGGGATTCTGCTGCCCTCGATAGCGATTTCGTAGGCGCGACTGTAGCCCACTAATCGAGTTAGGAGCCAATTCGCACCGGCATCAGGAACAAGGGCAATATTGCTGAAGGCCATCAACATGCTGGCATCATGGGCCATCAAACGTAGATCACAAGCCAGCGCAAGAGAAGCGCCTGCACCGGCGGCCACACCATTTACGGCGGCGATCACCGGTTTTTTCATACTGCTTATCATGGCCATCATGGGTTGGTAGTTGCTGATGATGGTTTCACTGATTTGTTCCGGTGTAGGAATTGGCTGGAACATGGTCAGATCTGCTCCGGAACAAAAGCCCTTTCCCGCACCGGTGACGAGTACGGCGCGCACCTGATCATCGCCTGCGGCTTGCTCGAACGCTTCTAAGCAGCTCGCGATTTAAGGTGAGATTCATGGCGTTGCGTCGCTCTGGACGGTTCATTGTGATCCGCGCAACATTGTCTTGCGTCTCATATAGAATCGTTTCAAATGTCGGGCATTGGCTGGCAACTCCTTTATTGATAGTTGATCTAAAGATTTGCAGTAGAAATGTTGAATACCGGTGAACTTGATGGAAGACGCCCCATATCGATATGGTATTCATCTCATGAGTGAATCTTTCAGAAATAGTAGCACAGTTGCACGTTGCAGACACTGAAAAATGCTGCAGCCGGCGTGCTTTAGAAACGGTGAAAATAAAGAAGCCAGGCCTTAAAGGTAATAGTCACCTTTGGCCTGGCTTCTGCCTAGCTTCTTCTTAGAGTGGTTGTCTACGGGCCGGCAAAACTCTCTTGTGGATCGTAATGGTGGAATATTTGATCCGGCTCGGATGTATGAACCCACACCCAAAGGTCTGCTGGAGATTCGGTTGACCAATTGAAGATCCATTCAGCCGCGCGCGGGGGCATATTCACACAGCCGTGGCTGTGTTTGTAACCAAATCTGTCATGCCAGAAAGCGCCGTGTAAGGCGATCTCATTATCGAAAAACATTGTATAGGGCACATCTTCAATGAAATAATAATCAACTTTACCCTCTGCCCCAGACATCTTGGTTTTTGTTTGCCGGTCCCAAACTTGGAAGAGCCCCTCGTTGGTCGGCCACTGATTTAGTCCGCTGGAGATGAGACCAGCGTAAACCATTTTATCCCCTTCATAAGCGGCAAATGTCTGTTCATAGAGGTCTACTTCAACCCAGTATTCATCTTCCCCCACCTCTTCCGGTCGGGTAGTAGGATCAACCAGACTGACATATGTTTGGCGCATCCAACGGCCGTTTCCGATGTCATACCAGATCCAGCCATCATCACCTTGGACAGCATCGTGAATCTCGAAGAATGTATAGCGAGGCAGCTTCAATGTTCCGGGTGCTGGTTCGGCTCCGGGTTCATTGCTATACCAGTAGTCGACAACCATCCAACCAAACGGCCGGTCAGGTTGGGCATGAACTTCAAAGCCGGTGAATTCTGATTCATCGACAAGCGTTAAATCTTTTTCTTGCACCCATTCACCCAGGTTGATCATGTACCAGTTTTGACCCTCGTGCTGCTCAACCGCCTGGACGGTCACAAATAAGAAGCCATCACCCACATTACGCACCGGGGCAACGGCCGTTGTCGGTTGGGGATAGACATTCGTTAAATCGACAAGGCGTGCGTACGTTGCTCGTTTCGTGGGGCTGTCAGGAAAAGGCTGCGGTTCCACAAAGATACTTGGTTCCGGGTTCGAATCACAAACATAACCTACATCTGGTGATAGGAAATAACAACTGGCAGCTTCAACCGTATTCGTGACCACAACCATACCTACCAGCAGAAGCAACACTGAAAAAGAGAAGCGAATTATTCGTACAATCAACTACAAGACTCCTGTTTCTTGCTATCTTTTTTGAATCAAAGCAGAGTTGCCACCATTATATCTTCATCAACAAGCATGACCATGCCACTTAGCTAAATTTTCATCTCTGCCTTGGATCTCGCCAACGTCTGCAATGCTACCACAGGCCAGGTCATGTGTTTCAAGTGAGCTAGCTTACGAACGGGGAAAATGGATGTTGTTTTCTGTATATGAAGGACAGTTTCTTTTGCAAGGAGTGAATGAGAACCATAGGGCAGAACGGAAATGTTATTACCAAAGGTTTAGACTGTGAATATCATGGATTCCGTTTTATACTTCGGCCATTCGATTAGAAGAAGGGCGATAATGACAGGAACGATTATTAATGCGCTGACGGTCTTGATAGGCGGTACCTTGGGTACATTGTTGGGGCATCGCTTTCCGCAGCGCATGCAGGAGACAATATTAGCTGGACTGGGCTTATTTACACTGGTCATTGCTATTGACAGCGCTCTGGTAACACGTAACCCATTGATTGTCTTGGGCAGCCTACTCGTGGGCGTACTTATTGGCGAGGCGCTGCGTCTGGAAGATCGGTTGGAGGATTTTGGAGGCTGGCTGAAGAGGAAGCTGGTGCACGATCCGGATGCGAGCCAAAATGCCCGTTTTGTAGAAGGGTTTGTAACAGCCAGCCTTATTTTTTGTGTGGGACCGCTTACGATACAGGGTGCCATTGAGGATGGACTGATTGGCGATTCCACCAAGCTTATCATCAAGGCTATGATGGATGGTTTTGCTGCGATGGCTTTCGCCACAACCCTTGGACCCGGTGTGATTGCTTCGGTGATTGTGATCCTGTTATTCCAGGGCGGCATCTCATTGTTGGCGAATCTGAGCAGCAACGTGTTTACTGAGCCGATGATCCTGGAAATGACAGCCACAGGAGGTGTTGTCTTACTGGCTATTGCTTTTCGTTTACTAGATATCAAGCGCATTCGAGCCGCTAATATGCTGCCGGCGATCTTTATTGCACCAGCCAGCATTGCGGTCATGGACGCCTTAGGAATTATCTATTACCCAAACATTTAATGTTCAGCGAGAGCGGGTTGTATACACTGATAGGGTGGAACACAGATGAGGAAACCTTGTCCTTGTTTTTTCTATCCGTGTTTACAATCAATGTCCCCACTTCCTTAATTTGGTCGGATCCACTGCTGCAATCAACGACCTGGCCAAGATTAAAGCAGGATCGATGAGTATCATCCCGTCGATCTGTTTCTCTTGGATGGCCAGTGGAATTTCTGTACAGCCTAATATAATTGCCTGCGCCCCCGCCTCTTGAAGTTGTCGCACACCGAGCATCAGATCCTGCCGCGCTCTTTCCGTTGCTTGACCACAGGCCTTGATGCCGTAGACAGGATCATAAATCGCAGGATGGATCGCTTCCTTCTGCAACGCTTCATTGGGCATTACTATTTCGAAGCCCAATGGTTCCAGGTTAATGGGATAAATACGGGTTACGGCCGTTCCCGTGGTTGACAAGACCCCTACCTTATTAAAAGTGGGATAGCTGCGGCGAATTTCATGGCCAACCTCCAGAGATCATATGCAATAAAGTTAGTTTACTCCTTGCAGTCTCTAACCCTTTTTGAATCTCATCAAAAATGGCTGGTGCATGGGCCGTGTTACAGGGGATACCCGCCACCTGTGTGCCTATTTGCTCCAACTTGAGGATCTGTTCAAGCATGGCCGCGGCGGGATTGATCGTTGTTTGACCCAGTAAAAATTCCGTGCGGTCAGGGATCTGATTTGGCTGAGAGATAGAAGCCACCGTCAAATGATCCTGATCCCTGCTTGCCACAGTTTGGGAAAGGATCTTGTTGAGCAGATCAAGACCCGCATAGGGCCCAACACCGGCAACAATACCAATCATTATTCATCCTCATAAGTAAAGATAATTTGCAATGCTGATTCAGGGTTTTGATCCAGCAGATGGTAGGCCTGGGCGGCTTGGGCAATGGGGAAGCGATGGGTGATAAGTTTCTCGGGCTGGTGGCGAGCCAACAGCGACCAGGTGGTTTGCAAACGACGTTTCTGATCGAAACGGCCGCGCCAGCGGGGGGCGATACTGCTGACCTGGCTGCTGATTAACTGTATGTGATTGCGGTGGAAAGGACCACCGAGGTTCAAAGGCGCCTGCTTTTGGCCATACCAGGAGCCGATAATTACACGGCCGTCATAACCGGCAAGAGCGATGGCCTGATCAAGGGCTTGGGGATTGCCCGTGAGTTCAAATACCAAATCGGCACCTAAATACGGCCGGTCTCTCCCAATATAAGATTGCAACTGCTCTTGCATATCTGCTGCGTTGGGATCGAGAGCTGCATGTGCGCCCAAGCGGCGGGACCAGCGGCGGCGCAGAGGGAAGTGATCAAGTGTCATGAGGCTCGCTAACGGATATGCTGCTAATAGAGCCGTCGTTAACAACCCCACAATGCCCTGACCTAACACAGCTACCTGTTCACCAATGATGGGCTGCCCATCCATCAAGAAGGAGACTGCGGTTTCCATGAAGGGTAGGAGCACGGCCGTTTCTGAGGTCATCTCATGAGGCAGTGGGTGTAGATTTGATACTGCGGTTACAAAGTGGCTCTCATGCGTGTGAAATAAGAAAACCACTTGCCCAAGCCAATGTGAATCTACGCCCTGGCCTAGGGAGATTACTTCTCCTACGACTGCATAGCCATATTTCAACGGATAGGTAACCGTGCTTTTCAGCTCCTCAATACTGCTGTCAATGGCCATTTCCGGCGGCACCTGACCGCGATAAAAGAGAATTTCAGTACCGGGACTGATGGCACTGACAATTGCCTTGACCAAAACCTGGCCCATCTCAGGAACCGGCATTGGTTCTCCGTGCACTTCAACCTTATATGGTTCTATAAAATAGAGGGTCTGTCTCTTATCCATTTTCTTATTTCTTCATCACCATGCATAATCCTGGTATACTGGATCAGCCTGATCCAGTACCATGATTCTATCATGTAATCTATCTGCGAGGAGAGCAGGCAAGGTCAACTATGGGTAACATAAAAGACATGCAGAGAAAGTGCAATGAGGTAGCGGCCTGATGTCCTTCCCCGCGCCGATGCTGCCCATATTTGGGCCATTACTTGCTTCTTTCATCGCTTTGATACTGGGGCGATGGCCACGGGCCAGAACAATGGTTGGTGTAATTGCCGCCTTTATCCTGGCGGGTTGGATTGCTTCGCTTTCTCTGGATAACAGCACAGGGGTAGCAAGCGGCTTGTTTGTTGGAGATACGTGGCTGTTCGTGGGGCGCCCATTTTCGTTGTCCGGACAGATGCAAGATTTGCTTGTGTTTCTCTGGCTTGGTCTGGGAGCATTGTTCCTGTTGGCACTTATTTTTCCGCAAGACTCTGCCTTTGTTCCGGCCGCCTTGGCGGCATTCTCTCCGCTGGCTGCGGCGCTGTTGGTCCAACAATTTTCGTTCGCAGCAGTGCTGTTGATAATTGCCGTTACCTTGCTAATTATGACCTACAAATCTCAAAGAGCGGAAAAAACGCACGGCGCGCTGCGATATCTATTGTTCTTTGCCTTGGCCTTACCTTTACTTCTATTTGCCGGTTGGCTGTTTGAATCGCGCCAAGCTACATTCTACTCCCCGCTTTTCATTCGTGTGCTGGCCGTGGCATTTACCTTAATATTAGCCGGATTTCCATTTTATATGTGGGTGTACCCGGTGGTGGCCGAAGCGCCATTTTTAGTTCCGGCATTGATCTTTGGGCTGGTGCAAACGGCCGTTATAACTCTCATTTTTTCTCTGCTGCAGGCCAACCCCTGGTTGCAGCAGGATTCGCAGTTCCAGCTTTGGCTGCGTTGGAGCGGTACCGGAACGGTCCTTGTGGCAACAGTGCTGATTTTAACCGCCGGGCAGTGGCGTTTTTTGTTTGGGCACTTACTATTATTCAACATGGGTATGGCGGTACTGGCCTTGACCTTATCCCAACCAGGATCCTGGGAAGTATCTATGATGGCCCATGTAGCCCGTTTCGCTGGTTTGTTAATGGCTGGATTGGCCTTGAGCCTCTTGGAACGCCATCGCCAGGCGGGCCGTATTGAGGACAGCCGTGGTTTGGGCTGGGAATCCCCGCTTGGAGTCGCTCTATTGGCATATGGTTTCTTTTCTTTAATAGGAACGCCCCTGACATTCGGGTTTTTTCCGCAGTGGGCCATCATCACGGGTGTTGGGCGCCAGGCGAATATTTGGGTGTCTATCTTGTTGGTATTGAGCTTGGCTGCTACTGTCTATGCTGTATTACGTGCTTTTATCGTTCCCTTTCAGGGCCGAGAGGCAGAACAACATCCTCAGGATGCCAAAGATCCACTGTGGCTGAACGGTCTCATCGCCTTGATTCTGTTAATTGCCGTCATCCTGGCTTTTGTTCCGCAACCTCTTCTAGCTACTATATCGCGCTTGGTTGGCACAACTAACGGTTAAAGAAAGCGCGTCTGGATAATGTATGGCAGTTGGGTAAATTCATGCTAAAATTTCCCAAACAAATGATGATATTCAGGCAAGCAGCACTTCTGCCTTGCCAGAGTTCCCCGAAACTATTTACCAGGAGAATATAATGAGCAGTGATTTCATCTTTCATGGATCCCTGAGCGAAATCGATCCAGAACTAAAAAGCCTACTTGACCGAGAAGACGACCGTCAGGATGCCACCATAATCTTGGTAGCATCAGAAAGCGCTTCCCCTGATGCAGTTCGTGAAGCAATGAGCAGTAAATTCGGCAACGTTTACGCTGAGGGTTATCCACGTGAAGACAGCCGGCGGCAAACCCAGTCTGAGATACTGGATATAGATGCCGAGTTGGCCCATTACTATCGCTACGGCGACCCCCGATATTATAAAGGTGTTGAATATGCTGATGTGTTGGAAGCGTTGACGCGGCGTCGGGCAGCCGAGCTTTTTGCCGCCAATGGTGTCAATGCTGATGATTTATATATCAACGTTCAACCCCTCAGTGGAGCGCCGGCCAACAGTGCCGTTTATACCGCTTTGCTCCAGCCAGGGGATACCATCATGGGACTTAATCTAAATGATGGGGGTCACCTGTCGCACGGATCGCCGGTCAACCGATCCGGCAAAGTTTACAATGCGGTTCCCTATTTTGTAAGTGTTGATTCAGAGCTTCTTGATTATGATGCCATCGAAGCCAAGGCATTGGAGCTTCAACCACAGATTATCGTTGCCGGTTATTCCGCTTATCCAATGGTGGTGGATTGGCAGCGCTTTCGCGACATTGCCGATATGGTTGGCGCTTATCTCCTTGCAGATATTGCCCATATATCCGGTTTGGTCGCCAGTGGCGTTCATCCCAGCCCAATCGGCATTGCTGATGTGGTGACAACCACGACCCATAAAAGCCTTTGTGGTCCTCGCGGCGCCATGTTGATGACCCATCGGCGTGATTTGTTCCGTAAATTTGATCGCGCAGTTTTTCCTGGCGAGCAAGGCGGCCCGCATCTTAATACGATGGCGGCCTTGGCTGTTGCGCTTAGGTTGGCAAAGAGCGATCAATTCGTGGCCCTGCAAAAACGAATTGTGCACAATGCGCAGCGCCTGGCTGAAAAGTTGACTGAGCACGGTTTGCGAGTCGTTGCCGGGGGAACAGAAAACCATTTGCTTCTTGTCGACACCAAGAGTGTTTCACATAATGGTGTTCATTTGTCGGGTGATATGGCTGCGCGAATCTTGGATATTGTCGGCATTGTGCTTAATCGCAATACGATTCCAGGGGATAAGGGCGCATTCAATCCCACGGGTCTACGCATGGGCACCGTTTGGCTTAGCCAATTGGGCTTTGGAGATGAAGAAGTTGATCTCCTGGCCGAAGCTATTGCCACTGTTTTGAATGGCTGTAAGCCGTTTTATTATGCGGGGATGGGTGGCAAGAAATTGCTGAGAGCCAAGGTCAGCTTTGAGGCACTGCAAAAAGGACGGGAAATCGTGCGCCAGTTGCGCGGGCGTCCAGAGCCGGCAGCCGCAGGCCGTACTGTTTCTGTGCGCGGACCGGAAGCCGCCAGTTTTCTCAACCATGCCCTGACCAGTGATGTATTGGCTCTGGCTGATGGCGATGTAGGAGCAACGCATATCTTTGGGGATGGGGTTGATGCTGATGCTACCATACAGCGCAAACAAGCAGACTTGTTCTTAATTCACTTTGCTGATGCGGATGTAGCGTTAGAAACGGCCGTTTGGCTGACGGCACTCTCTGATGCCTACGTGGAATTTGACGATCTTTACAGCAAGCTTAGTGGCCCGGTTGTTGTGAAGAATATCGATAGCAGCGACTATACCGTCGTAGAAGGAAACGCCTTCGTCGACTCAAAGCCTTACTTCATTGGCCGTGAGAAACGCCCAGGCGGCGACGCCTTGCCCGCATTCAAATGGCAGGAACCTGAAGACGCAGCGATGAAGCGCACCACGCTATATGATACCCATAAGGCTATGGGCGCGAAGATTATCCCCTTCGGCGGATATGAGATGCCCGTCTGGTATACATCGGTCAGCGAGGAACATGCGGCCGTGCGCCAGGCAGCAGGGCTTTTCGACGCGACACATATGGGTGTTTTTGAGGTTAGCGGCCCGCAAGCACTGCAATTCCTGGAGACGGTTACGACCAATGATGTATCAACATTGAATATCGGCCATTCTCATTATACGTACTTGCTTCTGCCCGATGGCAGCGTCGTTGATGATTTGATGGTTTACCGGCGCGGCGCCGACCGTTATATGATGGTGGTCAATGCTTCTAACAACGACAAGGATTGGGCCTGGCTAAATGCCGTGAACAATGGTGAGGTTTCGATTGATGAGAAGCGGCCGTTTGCACACATCCAACACCAGGTGACCTTACGCGATCTGCGCGATCCGGCGCACGGTGAGGAATGTCGTGTAGATGTTCCTCTGCAAGGGCCTAAGTCAACTGATATTTTGTTGGCCCTGGTGGATGATGAAGCGTTGGCGCAGCAGATTAAAAAACTGCCCTGGGCCGGATTGGTTGAAGGCCGTGTGGCCGGCCTTGATGTTATCATCTCCCGCACAGGCTATACAGGTGAGCGTATCGCCTATGAATTATTCGTCCATCCAGAGCAGGCCCCCCACCTTTGGGCGAAGTTAGTTGAAGTTGGTGAGCCATTAGGATTAAGAGCGTGTGGACTAGCAGCGCGTGACAGCACGCGAACCGAAGGCGGCTTGCCTCTTTATGGGCATGAATTAGCCGGTGATTTCAATCTAAATCCTGCCGATGCTGGTTTTGGCAGCTATGTCAAATTGTGGAAACCATTCTTTGTTGGCCGTGAAGCTTTCATCGCCCATGAACAAGTGCGAGACCGGAAAATCGTGCGTTTCCGCATGAATGAGAAGGCCGTGCGCCGTCCAGATACCGGCGATCCTGTGCTTGATAAGCGCGGTAAAGTCGTGGGCACTGTCACAAGCTGTGCTATTGACCAGGAAGGTTATCTTATTGGGCCAGGCTCTGGTGCCGTTGGATATGGCTCGACCGGATACACCATTAGCGATTTACCAGCTTGGCGGCGGGAAAAGGGCGATCCGGCCACCACGCGAGGTCAAGGTTGGGACACGTTTGCCGATGCCAGATGCGGCTACTGTACTCACCCGATTTCCGCGGCGCAAAAAAGCGTGAGCTCGGAAATAGAGTAATTCTCAGCACTCTTTTGTCAAGTTGACACAAGCCCCATCACGGGGTAGGATTGCTCAAACAAACATTGTTTTCTAGTTTGATGACTTTGTTTGCCATTACCATAGGAAACTAGATAAGTGACTGTTGCCGACCGGGCCATTTCATTGGCTCAAATGGGACAGTCACTTTACGCTATATTTGAGGATCATCCTAATGCGTCGCGAAGTCTTAACCTGGTCTGACGTAGATAAACTGATCGATTATCTGGCCCCGCAAATACACGGCCGTTTCGATTCCATGCTCATCATTACACGTGGTGGCATCGTGCCTGGCGGCATGTTAGCCGAGGCATTAAACATCACCTATATTTTAACTGCATCGATCCGCTTCCCAGCTGATTTTCCTGGCATGCAGTCATCTGAACAGGCCAAGTATGCAATTCCTGAATTCATCCAATTTCCCGATGATGAACTGCTGGAAGGACGACGCGTGCTGGTTGTTGATGATGTATGGACCAAGGGACGAAACAGCGTCACGGTAGCCAATCATGTCAGCGCCGCCGGCGGTTTCCCCGAAACTTGTGTTTTGCATTATAAGCCCGCTTCGTCCCTTTATCCCCGCTATACGCCAACTTATTATGCGGCCGTTACCGATGCCTACATCATTTATCCTTGGGAGCTTGATCGCGGGCCGGAAGCGTTGGGGATCTGGAACTAAAGTATTTGCCCCTAGATCAACCTTTTGTTACGATCATCTGCACAATGATGTGCCCATGTGACCGGTGACGATTGGGTCCCTGGCGGCAGGAGCCGTCGAACCGCGTCAGGTCCGGAAGGAAGCAGCGCTAAGGCGTTTCTCCTGGGTGCCCAGGATCACCTGGTCGTCATCGGCCTCATGCGCACATCATAGAAAGGAATGAGGAGTGAGTGATACGCCTTTTGGCATAACACCCACTCCTCATTTCATGTAAAGAGAGTTTTTATGTGCAAGGCACATGATGACTTGGTATTTGCAGATGGGTAAAGAGAAAAAATCGCGGCTGCCAATCCTGATCGCTTTGCTGTTCCTTGCTGGAGTAATCAGCCTGGGTGCAGCCGCTTATTTGATAGTCCAGGAACCGCAGCTTGCTGGTGCAAGTGAGGGGATGCCACCGTTACCCTGACAGAAGTGCCAACCTTGGAGATGCCAACTACCACCCCAATGCCAACAGCGAGCGCAACTCCGCCGCTTGCTCACCATCACAATTAATGATGGTGAAGAACAGCAACAGCTAGAGACAATGGCAGCAGACGGTTGCCGAGGTATTAGGCGAAATGGGGATCAGGTTAGAAACGGCCGATACCATCGATCCTGCACCTGCGACTAGCTTAGAGAGGGATATGGTCATCCGCATCACCCGTGCTATTCCCGTTGATGATTCAGGTTGATGGCCAGATGATCAATATCATAACCGTTAGCTACAAATCCAATGCAGGTCTTGGCTGAAGCGGGTGTTGAGCTAGGCGAGATGGACACGATAGTCCCAGCCCAGAACGCGTACTAAAGGCTGGAGATACCATCCAGGTCATGCGCGTTACCGAGGAATTCCGCTTTGAAGATGAGGAGATCCCATTTCAAACAGTTTACCAACCCACAGAAGAATTGGACCTGGACAGCAAAGCAGTGCTTTCGAACGGCGTTCCGGGAATTTTGCGCCGGCGCTTCCGTATCATGTACCAAGACGGCGTGCAAATTGACGAGGTATTCGAGGAAGAATGGGTCGAACAAGAGCCGGTTAACCAGGTCATCGGCTATGGAACGCGGATTAATACGGCCACAATTGACACGCCCGAAGGGCCTCGTGAATATTGGCGAGTTGTGCGTATGCGTGCGACGGCTTATACGGCCGCCAGTTCAGGGAAAGCGCCGGATCATCCCGCTTATGGGATCACGGCCAGCGGCGTTCCGGCCGGTACAGGTGTTGTTGCTGTCGATCCCAATGTCGTGCCTTTTAGATCAGAGGTGTTTGTGCCCGGCTATGGCATTGGTTTTGTTGGTGATACGGGTGGGGGCGTCAAGGGACGCTGGATTGATCTCGGTTATGATGAAGATGAGTTAGTGACCTGGAACGGTTATGTTGATGTCTATTATCTGACCCCTATTCCGGCCGAAATTAATTACTTGCTGCCGGAAGTGTTGCCCTAGAGAAAAGAAACCCGGTTTTTTAAAATGGATGATGGGTTCAATTACAGCGGACATAAAAACCGGGTTTCTAATTGAAAGGATTATGATGCATCCCAGAAAAATACTGGCCAATTATAATCTAGAGGCCAAAAAGAGCCTGGGCCAGAATTTCCTTTTTGATGAGCATGTTCTGGCAGCGCATTGTTGCAGCAGCGGGATAACTGCAAGTGGATCAGGTTCTTGGAGATCGGCCCTGGGCTGGGTTCGCTCACCAGACAGCTTGCCCAGCCAGCCGGCCGCGTGGTGGCCGTCGAATTAGACGGCCGTTTCTTGCCCATCTTGCAGACCGAACTGGCAGGACTTGACAATGTCGAATTAGTACACGGCGATATCCTTGATCAAGACACGGCCGATCTTTTTCAGGGACCATATAAAGTTGTCGCCAATGTGCCCTATTACATCACCGGTGCGATCTTGCGTCATCTGCTTGGCGGGAGCACACAAGCCTTCTCTGATGGTGTTAACTGTGCAGAAGGAAGTGGCTCAGCGGATGACGGCCGTTCCGCCTGCATATGAGCCTGCTGTCGGTCAGTGTGCAGTATTATGGCCAGGTTCAAACGCCCTTCACCATAAAAGCGGGTGCTTTTTGGCCGCGGCCTGATGTGGATTCGGCCGTTGTGCGCATAGATCTCTCCACACATTTAGCTGATGACTTAACCCAGGAGCAAGACTTTTTCCGTATTGTTCGGGTTGGATTTAGCCAAAAGCGCAAACAATTGCAAAAGAATCTGCGTCAATTGAATCTAAGTAAAATTGAGATTACGACTGCCTTGGATAGGGCGGGGATTGATGGCAAACGACGCGCCGAGACTTTGTCAATCAATGAGTGGCGCACGCTGGTTCGGGCACTTAAAAAGGATTAGAATTCCGAGAAAACTGTAATATTCCAGTTAGCTCGGATATTCATGCCCTTTAGAGGTTTATGTCTGATCCCTGTTATGTGGTTAGGCCTCATTGGCGGGACAGAGGCACAACCTTCGAGTCTGGATCAATCTGTGTCGTAAAAGAAATTTGTAAAATATTGCTGGCCAGTGGCTCGATCTCACGGAATTCAATGACCTCCAGATCAAGTGTATCCTCAACCCTTTGTACAAGTTTGGCGGACAGACTAGTATTCAGGCCTTCAACTTCATCGTTGAAGCCTTCTATATTATGCTCAACGATGATTACCTGCAAATCTCCTTGCTGCACACTGAAAGCCAGATCTAAAAAACCGTGGCGTAGTTGACCATCAGGGGAATGATAATCACCTTCGATATGAAAACGGCCGTCTTCAAACCCATAGTTGGTATCCATGTTCTCAAAGATGGGCTGGCCATTAGCCCACAGCACTGCCTCACGGACGACATCCCGAATATCCGAGCGCGGCATTTTCAGTTGAATTACGTTTCGGTCGGATGGGATCGAACTGCAGCCCATAAGAACAATGATAACCAAAAGGAAGCCGCTGCTAACAGTTGTGCGTAATAACCTAGAAATGGGCTTGTCCTCCAGATAGATACGGCGCCAACC
Organism: uncultured Chloroflexia bacterium; assembly: GCA_963736615.1. Taxonomy (GTDB): domain Bacteria; phylum Chloroflexota; class Anaerolineae; order Promineifilales; family Promineifilaceae; genus JAACFF01. The sequence continues at coordinate 254,114 of CAVTPP010000001.1, forward strand.
ATTATCTTTAAGGTCGGCGCCGTTCCCCTTTTATTTTATGAAGTCCTAAAATTCATTTGGGAAGGGCGGGAAATCTTCAGACAGCTCAACATTGCCTGGTGCTTCGGCGCCTTGCTCAGAAATGACCGGACATAAGACAACGACACCGGGGTGGTCAATGACGACCAAACCTGCTTCTTGAGCGCCGAGAATATCTTCAACATCGTCGAATAACACACCCTCATCCTCGAAATGCTCAGAAACGAAGGGGGAAGCCAGAATATCATTCAAAGTTACATATGGGGCTGTATGGACAATATTGACATTCCAGTGAGGTGAGTAACCGGCTTCTCCAGGAATAAATTCGACGACATTCGCTTGATAGGCGCGATCACCGCCAATCAAGTAGAGATCGTTTTCTCCCCGTTCGGTTACACCTTCTTCAACACCACGGAGGATGTAATAGATTTCTTCACCTTCATACCAGCCATTGGCTGTTGTTGCCCCAGCCGATGCGCTTGCCGTCACTACCATTAGCATACACATTACCATTAATAATAGAGCTAATTTGCGTTTCATTTTGATCCCTTTGCTCCAAATGGAGCCTGTTGCTGACTTGTTGGTTGAAAACAAGCCAACGAATTGGATTAATAATGAACTTATGATAGCCGGTGAAGGGGATGTACAAAAGATGCGTATAGCTCATTTTCCCTAAGGCATTTGCACTATCTCATAGATTTGACCATAGTGGCCGGCCTGGAAGTGGGATTACAAGTTATTAATATCGATAATGCCCTTTTGATAGGCATAGGCGATGGCCTCCAGGCGGCTGTGAACATCCAACTTACTCAGGATGTTTTGCACGTGATTGCGTATGTGGCCGGGCTAATGACCAATTTGCCGGCAACCTCATCTGTACCCAATCCCTGGGCTAACAAATCCAGCACCTGCCGTTCGCGTGAGGTGAGACTGTATGTTAAGGGCTTTGCGGGAGCTTTAGAGATAACCTGGTGGTCATTAACTTGATGCAACTGTTTAGATGCTGCCAATACACGATCAACGAAGCGTTGTTGCTCTTTATTTCCTGTGACATCACGAAACAAATGTACTATAATCCGATCTATTGCTGAATTGCCAATGGAATATGCAAACGTGGTCACATTTAGCCAGCGCCCCTCCCCTGAGCGAGTGTGGGTGTATACATCTTTAGTGGGCAATATATCATCACTATTGGCCCGGATTGCCATCCGACAAAATCGTTGGCATAAGGTGTGCCCGTGTTCATCTCTTCCGCCCAGGATCTCGTAGCATTGCCTCCCGGAAACTTCCCCGGCTGTATATTCTAGCAATTCTTCGGCCGCTTGATTCCAGAATATAATACGGTGATCGCTGTCAATAATAAAGGCACCATCTTCAGTTCTGGAAAGGGAATTAAATAATTGTTTCATAACGGTTAGGCGCTCCTATCCACAACGACTGTTGAGGCGGCTGTAAAGCTTCCGAATACTAAGTAAATAATAATCGGAAACGGTTACAAATATCTTCTTTAGAGATTAAGAAATGCTTACGCGTATTCACTCGCTGCCACAAGCATAGATTTTTGGTGAAACATTCAAAATGAAATCGTAACTGTGGTTTGAGATCGGTACCTGAATTATCCGAAGTAGTATCATTAATACGATGAAAACCCATTTCAAAATTCGATCTTGACAAACAGATAAAGATTGTCTATGATGTCATCAGGTCATATGATGACCTGATGAGTATATAATTATGAAACAATCGGTTAAACAAATCAAAACTGCCTATTTTGGTGTCACTGCGCTTACCTGGCTCTCTGTTGCTATTCCGCTGCCTGTTTTTGTTCTTTTCATGCAAGCGCGAGGCATCGATCTCTTTCAACTGGGCATAATCATGGGCATATATTCGGTGGTTATTGTGCTTTTGGAGCTGCCGACCGGGGGACTGGCGGATGCGATCGGCCGCAAGACAGTTTCTCTGCTGGCACAAAGTATCAGCCTTATCTCCGGCATTGTGATGCTGCTGGCATTCTCTTTTGAAGGTTTTTTGGTAGCGATGATCCTCAATGGTGTAGGGCGTGCTCTTTCTTCCGGTGCGCTGGACGCCTGGTTTGTGGACAGCTTGCAAACGGCCGAACCAGACATAGATATCCAACCGCCGCTGGCTCAGGCAGGAACCGTGACCCTGCTGGCTCTTGGCTTAGGTACGCTCATAGGCGGCTTCCTACCGGTACTTTTTAGCGATTTGGCAACTGATGGATCGGCCTTGTTGACACCACTATCGACGACGATCATCGTCTCAATTCTGATCAAATTCGCTATTGATCGCTCTAATTGTCATTGTTGTAAAAGAGGAGCCACGCGATGTTGTAGATGCTGGTAGCTGGCGCAGAGGATTTGCAGAAGTTCCTAAAATTATTCGTGAGTCAATCGCTTTGAGCCGTAACAGCTCGGTTCTCTTGCTGTTGATGGGTGCGACACTTGCCGGCGGTTTCATCCTCGCTGGGGTAGAAACATTCTGGCAGCCGCGCTTCGCCGACGTTTTAGGTGGAAACACTGGCAACAGTTGGATGTTCGGCTCGATTATGGCCATAAGTTTTCTTGTCGGTGTTGGCGGTAATCTGCTTTCGGTTCCAATCAGCCGCTACTTTGGCAAACGCTTTGCCTGGGTCGCAACCCTCGCTCGCGGAGGACAGAGTATAGCGCTCATTCTTTTGGCCACACAAGGCGCCATAATTCCCGCTGCTTTAGGGTTTTGGCTTTTCTATTTTAATATGGGCATTCTTAATTCGCCCCATGAAACATTGGTCAATGCAGAGATACCTGCATCCAGGCGTTCGGCCATGCTGTCTATTCAATCTTTGGCAAGTTATGTTGGGGGATTTCTGGGCAGCATCTTGCTCGGTTACATTGCCCAACAACAATCAATTAGCGCCGCCTGGATTATAGCCGCTGGGATTTCGATGGTATCATTATTGTTATATGTAAGGACAGCCGCGCTTCTCAAACAGCGTGATCAGATCAATGAGCAAACTACCACAGTTTTCGACGGCAGTTCAAAAACAGACACTGGCTGAACAGGTCGCTTCGACACTTGCAGAAGCTATCCTGGCCGGAGAATGGCAGCCGGGTGAGGCGCTGCCGACTGAACCGGAGCTTGCCGCGGCTTTTGGTGTCAGCCGCGCTGTGATTCGTGACGCTACACGTATGCTGGCGGCACGAGGTCTGGTGCAAGCGCAGCACGGCCGAGGGGTATTTGTAACGGAATCGCAAGCAGCGGCTTTCGGTGAAGCCTTACTGCTGGCCCTGCGGCGCAGTGAGGCCTCGGTTTGGGACGTCGAACAATTTGAGCAGATGGTATTCCCTGAGGTTTGTGCACTGGCTTCCATTTCAGCATCAGATGCAGATCTGGCCAAAATCAAGTCGCTTGGCGAGGTGTATATTGAGCTGTTTTCAACAATCACTGCGGCCTATTGGCAAAATGAAGAAACAGCACCAGAGGCAGATCTTGAGTCGCTTCGTGAGTCTTTTATCGCTCTCATCCGTTCCATCTTTGTGGCCACCGATAATAAACTATGGCAGCTCCTGGCTGGACCCATCTTACACCTACGTAGTACGCGAGATTGGGATGCAGTGGGTATTGAAGTAGAGGCCGCGATTGCTTTTGAAAGACGGTATGTAGAAACGTTGGTTACGGCCGTTGCCTTGCGAGATCCCGTACAGGCACGAAAAATTGTGTCCCAATTAATGGTTTTACCGCTAGAAGCGGAAGATGCTATGCGGGAGACGGCCGTTGGAGAGATACCGCATATCTCGGTTTCTATTGCTAAGGAAACGGGAAGATAAGCATTTTTGAATTTGGATAACAACAATATTTGCGAGAAATCATGATAGCAACTGATATACCTTTAATAGATTTACACCGGCACCTTGACGGCAGTATAAGATTGGAAACGATCTTAGAACTTGGCCGGCAGTATAACCTGGATTTACCTGCCTGGACGCTTGAGGAACTTCGACCTTTTGTGCAGGTAACTGAACCACAGCCAGGTGTGATGGCTTTCATCGCCCATTTCAAATGGATGACACATATACTGGTCGACTACGATGCCTGCCGCAAGGTGGCGTATGAAAATGTTGAAGATGCCCGAAATGAGGGTATTGATTACATTGAACTGCGGTTCAGCCCTTGGTTCATGGCTGAAGCACACGACCTAAACCCTGCCGGTGTGATCGAGGCGATAGCGGATGGGGTTCAAGCTGGTGTGCGGGACTTTGGTGTTGGTGTAAACCTCATTGGCATCCTAAGCCGTACTTATGGCCCGCAGATTGCCTGGCTTGAACTCGAGGCGCTCTTACAATATCAAGATCGATTTGTCGCTTTGGATCTAGCCGGAGATGAAGCGAACTTTCCTGCAAAACTTTTTACTGAACATTTTCTAAGAGCCAGGGATGCCGGTTGGCAGGTGACGGTCCACGCCGGCGAAGCGGCTGGAGCAGAAAGTGTATGGTCCGCTATCCATGACCTAGGCGCCACACGTATTGGCCATGCGGTTAGAGCGGCTGAGGATCCGGCTTTACTGGACTATATGCTTGAAAATCAAATTGGTATTGAAGCGAACTTGACGAGCAATGTGCAAACGGCAACAGTCCCGGATTATTACAGCCACCCACTGCGAAAATACTTAGAGCTCGGCTTGCATGCAACAATCAACACGGATGATCCCGGCATTAGTGGTATAGATTTACCTTTCGAATATGAGGTAGCAGCTCCAAAGGCGGGGTTGGGTCCTGAACTGATCCGTAGTGCACAAGAGAACGCGCTTTCTATAGCTTTTCTAACGGAAGGTGAGAAGCAGGCGCTTAAAAGCAAGGCAGTCTGAATTCAGATCACAAACAGCTTTTTAAGTTTGTACATTACGCCAGGAAGTGCGATCTGCCCAAGGATCGGGTTGGGCTTCGCCATCATCTGTGGGAGTTGCCCTGCTGCCCAATCGTTTACCGCCTCCTTGCAGCAGTTCGAAAACGGCCGCAGCCAGCCATGCATCCTCCTCAAACCCTTGCCCAGGCTGCCATTCCTCAAAATGTTGATCCAGGTAATTTGTTGGTGTCTGTCCGGCCTGGAAATGCGGCTCGTCTAGGATATCCAGTAAGTAACTGATATTAGTGGTTACCCCCAAAACAATTGTCTCTTGCAGCGCACGGGCCATCTTGCGCACCGCTTCTTCACGATCTTGCCCCCAGGTAATGATTTTAGCCAGCATAGGATCATAGTAGGGCGTTATTTCTGATCCTGATTTGATGCCGGCATCAACGCGTACCCCTGGTCCTGATGGCGGCTGAAACAAATCAAGCGTACCGGTCGAAGGAAGAAAATGGTTCGCCGGATCTTCGGCGTAAATACGACATTCAATGGCATGCCCTCTTTGCCTTACCTCTTCTTGTGTGAAGGGCAGCGCATCCCCGGCGGCGATGCGTATTTGCCATACAGCCAAATCTAGGCCGCAGACCAATTCCGTCACTGGATGTTCAACTTGCAGACGCGTGTTCATCTCCAGGAAATAGAAGTGTCCTTCACTATCGACAATGAATTCTACGGTGCCTGCATTAACGTAACTTGCTGCTTGGGCCAGACGAACGGCCGCCTCTGCCATTTCCTGGCGTAAATCCCCATCATTTATTAGAACTGGTGCGGGACTTTCCTCAATGATCTTTTGGTGCCGCCGCTGAACAGAGCATTCCCGTTCAAATAAGTGCAGAAGTTTGCCGTAGCGGTCACCCAAAACCTGAATTTCTACATGATGAATTTCTGTGAAGAATTTTTCTACCAGGATGTGATCGCTGCCGAAAGAAGAAAATGCTTCACTGCGTGCCAATTGAAGGGCATCAATAAATTCGCCTTCCGACCAGGCAACACGCATGCCTTTCCCACCACCACCGGCGCTGGCTTTAATTAGCACGGGATAACCGATATCCTTTGCTGCGCTGATTAATTGGCTGTTCTCTTTGCCATCCCCATCCACGCCAGGCACGACGGGCACGCCTGCGGCGTGTGCCAGGGTTCGAGCGGACGCTTTGCTGCCCATGAGACGCATAGAATCTGCACTGGGGCCGATGAATGTAACGCCCTGTGTGGCACAAGCCTCAGCGAATTGTGGGTTTTCACTTAGGAATCCATAACCGGGGTGGATGGCATCGGCATCACAAATCATTGCCACGTTAAAGATGGCTTCTTGGTTGAGATAGGTCTCGGTCGTAGTGACACCGTTGAGTGGGTAACTTTCGTCAGCTTCAGTTATCCATGGAGCCCCAGCGTCAGCATCCGAATAGATAGCTACTGACTGCACACCTAATTCCTGGCAGGCAAGGAAAATACGTCGGGCTATCTCGCCCCGGTTCGCAACAAGTATCTTTTTTAACATCGACCAACTCCATTTGGGATCATTCAATTATTGTAGCTTTACCGGAATCATGGGGCTACAAAGTTTTGAGATTAGGCCAAATTAGAATTTTACCTATTTTCTGGTGATTGATTGCGTTCTCTATGCTTTGTGATCCAATCCTGGGCAAAGTCAACGGCCGTACGTTGGGGCATTAAACGACTTTCAGCCGCACCAATGGGTCCGATTTTGACGGGAGACTGGTGCTCATACTGCTGTCCAATTTGTGGAAATAAATCATCTTGGAAATCAACATCAGTGCATTCTTTCCAAATCCGGCGATCCCCTTCCAGCCAAGGTGCACCGGTTTTCATCAAAGGTGGGTTGGGAGCACGGTGCTCTGCCAGATGGTATGAGGTGTTCCGATCGAAACCGACGCCGATGAGCAAGATATTTCCGTCAAGATCATAGACTCTCGCCAGGGGCGAATTTTCTCCCAGCGAATAGGCAAGCACATGCCCATTTGTTACAAATTGCGCCTCTTTTCCCCAAGCGGCAAATGACATTTGAGGATGCGAACTGCGCAGCACCCCGGGCCAGGTGCGGAAGAGTTCGGAAATCCGTCCGATACCACGCGCCGGCGTTCGCTGGGGGTCAAATAGAGGCATCGTATTGCGGATTTTTTCCTGCCAGGAATGAGGCACGGGGGGGGTGCCAGTTTGCCGGGTCAGAATAATCGGCGGAATGGGTTGGCATCACCAGTGTTCCGGTAGGGGTTAAGACATCCTTCAGAGCGTGAAGAATGGTTACCGGCCCACCATTGACCCAGCCTATGGCGCTTAATGAAGAATGGACGATAAGTACCATACCTGGCTCAACTCCCAGGCGGCGCAAATCTGCAGCGATGCTTTCTCGTGTTCCCGGCTGGGATACCATTGAAACTGTTTTTTCTTCACTCATAAATATCAACCTGGTGTTCTTTTAGTTCGGTTATTAAATTTCGCCTGGGCAGGTAGAGAAGTGATCTTGTTTTTGTAAACACAGATAGGGGAAAACCGGATAAGAATCAACAAGAAAATCCGTGTTTTATCCTATTCGTATATTCCGGATCGATATGTTGACCTCGCCACATAAACAATCAAGAATCACTTTTTATTCCTAATTGCCACGCTGGTTTGCGTTTTTCCAGAAAGGCGCTCATTCCTTCGCGTCCTTCAGTGGAGGCCCTTCGATGGGCGATCATTTGTGCTGTAAAAGCGCGACTCGTGCGTTTCGGCTGCCGGCTAACGGTGCGGATCAGTTCCTTTGCGGCGGCTTGAGCGCCGGGGGCAGCCAACAGCAGTTGCTGCACGCGCTCGTTCACTTTGGCGTCTAACTCTTCTTGGGAAACGACATGCTGAATCAGGCCGATTTTCCGGGCATAGTGGGCATCAAATCGTTCACCGGTCAGAAATAGTTCACGGCCGTTGCGTTCGCCTATTTTAGCCAGGATAAAAGGTGAGATCACGGCCGGCACAAGACCCAGTCGCGCTTCACTAAAACCAAATTTTGCTCTGTCGATGGCAATAGTGATGTCACAGCAGCTCACCAGGCCCATACCGCCACCGATAGCCGCACCATTGATACGGCCGATGACCGGTTTGGGGCATTCATCAACCGCCTGCATCAAATCAAAAATCGCCTCGCCGCCGGCTACATTTTGATCATACGCTAAGTCGGCCGCGGCGCGCATAGAGGCCAGATCGGCACCAGCACAAAAGGAACGGCCGTTCCCGGTCAGTATAACAACCCGTACATCCTCACGTTGTGGAAGATCTCGAAAGACAGTTGTTAAAGCAGCGATCATCTCAGGATTTAATGCATTATGTATCTCGGGACGGTTCAAGATTACAAACAGTACGCTGCCATCCTTATTGATCTTCACAACATCTTGTTCAAGTTCATTATTCATCATAGCCTCTCCAAAAAGAAACCCTCCCACCGATAGAAACCAGTGGGAGGGAGTTTAAGCCAAAAAAACGGTGGACAATTCCTTGAAATCAGGTCACTGTGTCAATCGTATGCTCTTCCGTCAGCGGTTCACTTATGGAGCTTTCCTCGACAATAGGGATGCCAGGCGGCAGTTGTCCATTGGTTGGTTCGTTCATTAGCTTTTCAAACTCTTCACGATCCAACGTTTCAATTTCCATCAGCGTGTCGGCGAGTTTCACCATCCTATCTCTGTTTTCACGGATAATCGATAAGGCCTGGGTGTAGCTCTCTTCCAATATGCGTTTGACTTCATCATCGATAGCTCTGGCCGCTTCTTCGCTGTAGTCACGGCCACCGCCGAAATAGCCATATTCACGACCCATGAAGGGACTGCCCGAGCCACGGCCGTAAGTCGGCAAACCAAGGATATCCGACATACCATATTCCATGATCATTGCCCGCGCTGTCTGTGTTGCCTGCTGCAAATCATTGGAAGCGCCAGTGGTAATGCGGCCAAAGAAAATTTCTTCGGATGCTCGCCCGCCAAGAGCCATTGTAATGCGGTCCAGGAAAAATTCCTGGCTGACCACAAAGCGGTCTTCAGGAAGAGGCATGACATAGCCCCCGGCCCGCCCACGGGGCACAATAGTAATTTTTTGTACCGGATCCGTATGGGATAAAAAGAAACTGACTACTGCATGGCCTGCTTCATGATAAGCTATCGTTTCCTTATCTTCTTCGCTCATAACCCGGCTTTTACGTTCAGGGCCCATAAGGACGCGATCAAATGCATCTTGAAATTCAAGAATGCCAATGGAGCGCTGGTCACGTCTTGCAGCGAAGATCGCTGCTTCGTTAATTAAATTCTCCAGGTCAGCGCCCGAAAACCCGGCTGTGAGGCGTGCCATATCGGAAAAATCAACTTCACTTGAGATCGGTTTGCCGCGTGCATGCACCACTAAAATCTTTTCGCGACCGCCAACATCGGGCAGGTCAACGAACACTTTGCGGTCAAAGCGACCGGGTCGTAGGAGTGCCGGATCAAGAACATCTGCGCGGTTCGTTGCAGCCATGACTATGATGTTCGTATCATTATCAAAGCCATCCATTTCAACCAGAATCTGGTTCAAAGTCTGTTCGCGCTCGTCATTTCCACCACCCATGCCTGCTCCGCGCTGCCGTCCAACCGCATCAATTTCATCCACAAATACGATTGATGGGGCACTTTGCTTCGCTTTTTCAAACAGATCGCGTACGCGGCTGGCCCCGACGCCAACGAACATCTCCACAAATTCCGAGCCGGAAATATGGAAGAACGGCACCCCGGCTTCTCCGGCAATAGCTCGTGCCAGCAAGGTTTTTCCTGTTCCGGGCGGGCCAACCATGAGCACGCCACGTGGGATTCGCGCCCCTACCTGAACAAACTTTTCTGGTTCACGCAGGAACTGTACCACTTCCACAAGGTCTTGTTTCGCTTCTTCTACACCGGCCACATCGTCAAAAGTTACCGTGGGCCGGTTGGTATCGTTCAAGTTCTTTGCTTTGCTGCGGCCAAAACCGAAAATGTTGTTACCGCCGCCGCCTTGCATTTGTCTGAACCCACGGGTAAAGATCCAAATCAATAGTAGTACTGGACCAACACCCAAAAGGATACTGAAAAGCGTATTCCATGTTGATTGGTCGTTATTGATCCACTCAACACTATTTTCGGCCAAAACTTCTTCGGTAATACCGAAATAAGTTAATACCTCTTCCGGGCTGCTGCGAGTATCAAATGTTGTGCCTACCTCGCTTCCATCTTGCAAGGTTAGCTTCATATTGTTACCGGTAATGGTTATAGTCTCTACCTCACCCGACTCAACCATCGACATGGCTTCGTCTAAACCGATTTGGTCTGGACCGCTAAACCGTCCGCTCAACCACAGTTGCAGGCCCAAAATGACCGCAAAGATCCCTAAAATCCATACCCATGTAGGGATAGCAGGGCGATTGCCACTGGGTTTTTCTTCCATATTTATTACTCCTAGTATTCCATCAAACGGATGCGCTCCGTGAGGAAAAACTAACTGTCATTTTTATTTGTACCATCTGCTGACTTAGATTCCAAGTTGCGGGGTTGTTTCTTATGCAAATTTAACTCCTGACATATGGACTTCTGCGTTAATTGCTTCTTATTGATCTCTGGTTGTTGACAAATCACAACTCTGGCGTAATATGGCGTTCATGGAGCCTGTAGCTTATCCTGTAAACCTGGACGAGCTTGCTCGCATTTGGCACTCTTTTATTAGTACGGGCAAGATAAATCGCCAACAAAAGGCACGGTTTGATCCAACTGTGCTGCAATCTTGGCGGCGCTGCATGCCGCGTTTGAACCCCCGGGCAATTCCGCGACTCTCTCCGGCGCGGGGCAGTGCATTGGAATCCGTACTCAGGACCCAAGCGGATCTGATAACGGTTGGCACCCCTGTAATCGAAGATATCCACCAATTTATTGAAGGATCAAATTGTGCCATCCTTCTTTCAGATGGTTCCGCATGTATATTAGCTGTAGGGGGAGACGAAACGGCCGTACGCCACATTAAATCCTTAAATTTAGGAGTGGGCACCTATTGGTCAGAGGGCCAGTTAGGGACAAATGCCTTAGGTATGGTTTTAATAAATGCCATGCCATCGCAAGTTGTTGGCCCTGAACACTATTACGAGCACTATCACCAGTTTTCTACCAGCGCGGCGCCGGTTCACGACATTAATGGCCGCATTATAGGCGTTATTGCCATCGTCGGTCTGGTGGAACAGGTCACCTCCCACACATTAGCTCTGGTAATGTCTGCAGCTCGGGCAATCAGCAACCAGTTACAGGCTGACTGGTCTTTGCAGGAAGCTAACCATCGCCTTAGTGAGGTGCACACCGTCATGAGCACAATCTCTGAAGGTGTCATCGCCTGGAATGCCAAAGGCGAAATCAATCATGCCAATGCCCAAGCAGGTGAGATGTTAGGTATTAATCCAGCAGCTATTCTGGGTAGGCCTATCGGGCAAATTCTTGATTTGCCGCAAGCTGTCCGCGCTGCTGTGGATAAGGACAGCGAACTACGCAACGCTGAGGTCATTTTCTCTGTCAACGGCCGTTCAGTTCGTACCCTCGTCACGCTGCGACCCATATTCGACGCCGCGCATGTGCGAGGGCATATTATTTTACTGCGTCCTATTGAACAAGTGCGCCAATTGGTACAGCAGCAAGCAGGCTCACATGCCGGTATAACCGTTGATGAGGTCTATGGTGAATCCACAGTCATGCGTCAGGTGGTACGCCAGATCCGTATTGCTGCTCGCGGGCTGGCGCCTGTTTTGCTTCGAGGCGAAGGAGGCGTCGGTAAAAATCATATTGCCCACGCCATTCATAATGACAGCACACGCGCTGCCAAACCCTTTCTCGCCATCAACTGCCGTGCCATCCCTCATGAGATAATGGCCAGTGAACTGTTGGGTGAAGAAAATGAACTGCGCATCCGACCCAGTAAATTCGAGCTGGCTGATGGGGGGACGTTGTTATTAGATCAGGTAGATTCGCTTTCGTTGGAAATGCAGGCCGCGTTATTACAGGTCATCGAAACTGGCTATGTGATGCGCCTGGGTGGTATACACCCTATAGCGGTTGATGTGCGTATCATAGCTGCAACAACCATTGATCTGGATCAGCAGATTTCTGACGGCAGTTTTCTCTCTCATCTCTACTACCGCTTTGGTGTTTTCAATATCAATATTCCCCCTTTGCGCCGGCGGGCTGAAGATCTGCCCCTTCTGGTCGAACGTTTTCAAACCAGAATTAGCCAACAAGACGGCCGTGAGATAGGTATTGACGATGAAGCATTGGCTATTCTATGCCGCTATCCTTGGCCAGGAAATGTGCGCGAGCTGGAAAGCGCGTTGGAGCGCGCGATTCACCTAAGCAATGATGGCGTTATCCACGCTGCTGATCTATCCGATGCGGTTCGCCAGGGGCGGGTGCTTTCCAGCGATTCGCTGAATCCGCTGCCGCTGTTAACTGTAGCTGAGGCGGAACAAGAAGCTATTATCCGTGCCGGTTGGGCATGCAACGGCCGTGTAAGTGCTATGGCCCGTGATCTCAAAATCGGCCGTACGACTCTCTGGCGCAAGATGAAGCGTTACAATATTTCACCGGAGCAATTTAAGCAGCAAAAACAGTAAAATATATCGCCTGCTTAAGACACCTGGGTTTTAAATATTGTGAACACGTTTTCACAATCAGAAAAATCAGGATTCTAGAACCACTAAATAAAAAATGCGCATCTCAGGATGCGCATTTAACAATCAAATATTTAAGGTTTTACTAATTAAGGTATTGTCGTAAATGGCCCGCGAAATTGGGGTGACGCAGCTTACGTAACGCTTCTTTTTCAAGTTGACGTATTCGTTCACGTGATAGTCCAAACATTTCCCCCACTTCTTTCAGGGTCCGTGATTCACCATCTTGCAGGCCGTAGCGCAGTCGCAAAATACGTGCTTCGCGTGGCGTCAATTGATCGAGGATGTCACCAATCTCTTCAGTGAGCATGTTTTGGGCTACAGCTTCCACTGGTGGCGGTGCATCGTTATCTTCGATGAAGTCACCCAGTTCGGCGTCTGATTCATCGCCCACGGGACGTTCTAAGTGTACGGGCTGGCGGCTGGTACGCAGCATCCAACGTACGCGATCGGCTGGAAGTTCCATGCGTACGGCGATTTCTTCCGCGGTCGGTTGGCGGCCAAATTGCTGTTCCAATTCCTGTGCCATTTGGTACAGCTTGCTAATACGGCCGCCTAAGTGAGCAGGAATACGGATCGTACGGCCGTGGTTGGCCAATGCGCGTGTCACTGCCTGGCGAATCCACCACGTAGCATAGGTGCTGAAGCGGTTGCCGCGCCGGTAATCATACTTCTCCACGGCTTTCATCAAGCCTACATTGCCTTCCTGGATCAGATCGAGAAATTGAAGGCCGCGCCCCCGGTATTTCTTGGCGATACTGACCACCAGTCTTGTATTGGCGCGGATTAAAAGTGCGCGCGCCGCATCTCCTACTTCACGGGTTGTAACTAAAGCATCAATATCATTATCGGACAGCGTATGGCCTGTCTCCGCTATGATTATTTCAGCTTCATTGCCCGCTTCGATTTCCTTGGCTAACTGCACTTCATCCGTAGCAGACAATAAACCCTGCTGTCCCATTTCCCGGAAGTACAAACCAACCGAATCGTCGATGGGCACATTGCTCAGATCGAATAAAGGGGCAGCATGTGGAGAGGGATAAATGCCATCCGCTTTTCCATCTGGGACAGCATCTTCGTCTATATTGCCGGCCAGAGCATCTTCTTCTGTTTCGTATACGGTCACACCCACTACCTGTGCTTCCTCCAATAAGCTCTCCAGCAGTGGGAGATTGTTTTCTATATCCGGTAAGGCCTCTAAGATTTGGTCATAGGTCAAATAACCTTGTTCCAAACCGTCATTTAGCAGCGTGCTAATGACTTCATCATCGACCAACGGATTAGTCAGATCACTCATAATAAGTGGCTTCCTTCCTCGTTTCGTATTTTTTTGGTCCATGCGGAGATATCGGCTCACCACCTATATCGTCTCCTCTATTACCAATAGCAGTGCAGTCTAGCATAAGCGAGGAGCAAAAGTCAAGAGGCAATTCTAGCGATAACAGCGCTTCGCATAGATTTGACAGACCAGACCAAAGCCTGAATTCGCAAGATATAAACAAATAACGCTGAACATCATTAGAGAACAGTGCTTAATCAATTGAAAGACACAAAATGTATAAAGCGTTACTGCTTTGCTAAAACTTATGCCATATGGTCTCTAACGAGTTATCTGAAAGCCTACAGATTGGCAAAAGAAGTGTTCAATAAACGAATCCAATTGCCGCCCATTATCGCGGCAATATCTGCTTCTTTATAGCCATAGGTGCGTAACTTGCCGGCGATCAGGGGTAAATCGGCCGAACTGTCCATTTCTGCGGGGATATCTGCTGCTCCAACCCCGCCATCAAAATCAGTTCCCAGGCCTACATGCCGCGCATTACCGAGGGTTTGGCAGATGTGATCGATGTGCGCCAGCACATGTTCAAGTGTAACTGACGCTTTTGACTGCCCCTTTTTATAGCCCGCGCGTAAGAATTGGTTGTAAAGCACGATGCCAATAACCCCATCTCGTTCGCCCAGGAGTCGTATCTGATCGTCACTCAACTGTCTTTCTCCGGGCACTAGAGCGCGTGCGTTGCTATGCGTGGCCACCACCGGCCCCTCATATTGGTCTAATGCTTCTAGCGAGGCTTTTTCATTTAAATGGGTCAGATCGAGGATGAACCTATAATCGGCCATTACTTCCAATAAAGCGTGGCCATCCTTGGTCAATCCATGCGCGCTGTCTCGCCAGGCACCCGCCGCATAACGCGTATCGTCCCAGGCCGGTCCGATGACCCGCAGCCCTTTTTCAAACCATAATTCAAGCTCTTGCGGCTCACGAATTGGATCTGCCCCTTCCATTAAGGGCACGATGCCCAGCAGCGGCTGCTCATCTTCTTCCTGGCTCTTAAGTACCTCTTTTAAGGAGGCCGTATCCGTAACTAGGCGCAAGCGATTTCGCTCCACATCTACGAGGCGATGATAATAATCGAGCTGCGCCATTCCCAGGATGTGTGCGCTTTGGGCATCATGATAGACCGAGTGCATTTCACTGGCTAATAAGTTAGGGTAAGTTGCCGGTAAGACAAACAAAGTGCCGAACAGTAAGCCTACCCCCGCTTCGCGCAGTTGTGGAAAGGAAACGGTCGCAATATCGTGTGCCGGCAGCGCTGCCTCAGCAGCACGAATCTGTTCTACTGTTTGCAAATAATCACGGCCGAATGTCAATGCATTGTAAGCCAGATCAAGATGGGCATCGACAATAATCACAATTATTGTCCGTTGCTCTCAACGCACGTAAGGCGGCCAAGTTTACAGGATCCATCTCCACTTCATTACCATCTTCATCATCTTCACTCTTAGGCGTTTCCAGATGAGCGGCATGGTTAGCCCAACGAGGATCATTGACAAAATTGGCGAAACCTTCAAGGCCGATATAGCCCTGACCAATATGGGCATGGCGATCTTTGCGTTGACCCAGCTCGAATTTGCTGTCATTAAAGTGGAAGACCTTGATCTGCTCCAGACCTACAATCTGGTCGAACTCAGATATCGTCGCTGCGTAAGCCTCCGGGGAGCGGATATCATAGCCGGCGGCGAAGACATGGCATGTATCAAAACAGACACCCAGTCGCGGATTTTGCCCGGCATTTTCGAGCAAATAAGCCAGGTGCTCAAAGCGAAAACCCAGATTGGTCCCTTGTCCCGCCATTGTTTCCAGGCAAATGGTCGTGTTTGCTGCGGACTTGGCCGTTTCCTCTAAGAGCCGTTGCAAAGCATGTGTGATTTTTGTCAGGCCCTTTTGTTCATCGCTCTTCACGTAGGAGCCGGGATGGAAAGTGATCAGCGGGATACCGAAAGCGCCACACCGCTCAACCTCTACCTTGAGCGCCTGGTATGATTTTTCCCATAGAGCCTCATCGGGCGAAGCGATATTAATCAAGTAGCTGGCATGTACCGCCACGGGCGTGATGTTGCTGTAGGTTGCTGCCTCTTTTTCGTAGGCAGCAATGTCCTCATCTGTGATTGGTTTTGCTTTCCACTGCCGGTTGCTCTTCGTGAAGACGAGCATAGTTTCACAGTCAATGTCATCGGCCCGTTTAAAAGCCTTAAACACGCCACCGGCCGCACTGATATGTGCCCCTAATCGCATAAAGTCTCCTTGTGGTTACTCCACTAAATCTTCTGCCCGCTCGCTGCCGATGAAGCCGATCGTTTCCATGCCATCAAGCGAATAAATCCCGTCGCCAACGACACGCCACATACGGCTGCCGCTCATATCGACGATAAACTGGCCTTGTATGCGGCCAGTTGGTTCATCGTCGAGCGTATAGAGCGTATTACCAACGAAATAAGCGAACTGTTCACCTTTTCTATCAACTAAACCACGCATCTTATTCTCTCCGTTACGCCGCAGACTACGGTACCTGAAATTCTGCTTGAACCGCACCGGCGGCATCATACAAAATCACCATATCGCCACTATTCCATAACGAATCTTCTGCTCCCCAGAAGAGATCGGTCGCATTGTCTTGACCCGAAGTCGTATGTATTAAGATTCCCGCGCCATCACCAAAGAGGGTGATCGGACCAAAAGTATAGAAATTACCAAATTGGTCAGCTAACTTCCAATCCAATAATGTCGTCGAGCTGCTGCCGTTATTGACGATTTGCACCGCTTCTAAGGGAATATCACCTGGACCGATAACCTCTGCGATGGCAATAATCGCTTCACCTTCAGCCGCTGGCTCGGTGGGGATCGGTGTGGGTAAGGCATCTTCGACTATTTCTTCCAATTCCGTTTCGCTTGCTTCTTCCACTACTTCCGCCAAACCTGAATCTGGAATGACTAACTCCTGACCCACGAAAAGGAAATTGGGATTATTCATGCCATTGGCTGACATAAGCTCATCAATAGGAATATCATATCTGACACTGATTTGGCCTAGAGTTTCGCCCGCACCGACGATATGTAGTTTCTGGTCCAGAAGGGAGTTCTTCCTGTGTAGGTTGGGCAGCTTGTGGCTGTGTTGCAGGCACATCACCGGCACCGGCTGCCTCTGTCGGAGCGACAACAGCCGCCACCGGCGCCGCGGCCACGGCCGTTAATGTGTCTTCCTTACGTCCCTCCCACCACCACAGGATGGCCAGCACGACCGAGGCTGAGACCAGAATATTCACAAGGATGAAGGGCAACATGCGACGAAATGACATAATTCTCTCCAGGTTGCCATAATTGTAACCTAGCGATCACTTACCGCAAACGGGATGTATTTGAACAACCCGCGTAAATCAGGGACAATATTCACTTATATCTAACCCTATCTTAACCGATGAATAAGCCCATATCAAAGGTGATTCATGCCTAATCCATTAAAGATCTTATTTCTAAGTGCTGAGGTTGCCCCTTTTGCCAAGACCGGCGGTCTGGGCGACATTGGCGGTTCTCTGCCCAAAGCCCTGGCTGAGATGGGGCATGATGTACGCGTCGTCATGCCAGCCTACAAAGCCATCGAAGAAGGTTATCCTGGTGTCGAACCGGTACCAGGGCAATTGGATGTTCCAACCGGTTCAGGGATTATTCCTTGTGGTGCCTTTCAAGGCACGCTGCCCGGATCGGAAGTGCCAATAACCTTCATTGCCGAATGGCAGTTATTTAAACGTGACAATATCTACGGCTATTGGGACGATTCCTACCGGTTCGCCTTTTTTAGTCGTGCCGCCCTGGAGCTGACCGTGGCCTGGGGGTGGAAGCCTGACGTCGTCCATGCCCACGACTGGCATACAGCGCCGGCTATTGCCTGGCTGGCTACAGCCGGGCAGATGGACGAACGCTTTCGCGGAATCTCAACTGTTTTCACCATCCACAACCTGGCTCACCAGGGAAAAACAGATTGGCACATTTTCGACTACTTGGGCATCCAGACCCATGCTCTAAATGAGGAGGCCTATGGTGAGGTGAACTTTATGGCCCGCGGCATTTACCATGCCACAATGGTCAGCACCGTAAGCCCAACCTATGCCAAAGAAATTACCACGTTTGAGGGTGGTGCCGGATTGGATGGCCTGCTGCGTCATCGCCAATATGATCTACATGGCATTCTCAACGGCCTTGATTATGATACATGGAATCCGGCGATCGATCCGCGGCTGCCCTATCATTTTAGTGTAGATGCCATGGAAGCCCGCCAGCGAAACCGGCGTGCGTTGCAAGAATATGCCAATCTTGCCTCAGAAGGATGGTATTCCCCTGATAGCTTTTATATCGCGTCTTGATTGGCAAAAAGGGCTGGATATTATGGGACAGGTCATTCACATGTTAATGAATGGTTATGCGGGTGAGGCCCAGTTCATCATGTTGGGCACCGGCGAACCGCAGTATGAGCAGATGTTTGCCCAGATTGCCGGCTATCATCGCGACAAGATGGCGGCAATTCTTTCTTATAATGCTGGATTAGCCCCGTTGATCTATGGCGGCAGCGACATGTTTATCATGCCCTCCCTTTTCGAACCTTGTGGCTTGGGACAAATGATTGCCATGCGTTACGGTAGCGTGCCTGTCGTGCGCGCAACAGGCGGCCTGGCAGATACTGTCCAAGATAGCGTTACTGGTTTCACTTTTAATGGCTACGATTGGGAATCTTTTTGGCACGCATTACAGCGCGCAATTTATGTTTACAATGTTGATCGTGAAAGCTGGCGCCAGATTCAGGGCAACGGTATGACGGCCGATTTCTCATGGGCTCATTCTGCTCAGGGCTACCAACAACTTTACGAATGGGCGATTGCCCGTACGAAAGGAGGCTAGACAATGCGTTTTCAACGATCTGCCGGAGTACTGGCTCACCCCACATCATTTCCTGGTCGCTATGGCATAGGCGATTTAGGTGGTGCTGCTTATAATTTTGTTGATTTCCTGGTCAAAAGCCGCCAATCTTTGTGGCAGATATTACCCCTTGGCCCCACTGGATATGGTGATTCGCCTTACCAGAACTTCTCTGCTTTTGCGGGCAATCCGCTCCTAATTAGTCCTGATAAGCTAGTCCAAGACGGCTACCTATCGGCCTCGGTGCTGGAAGAAGTGCCTCCCTTTCCCAAAGATAACATTGATTATGGTTGGGCCATTGATTATAAGCGTAAACTGCTCCAACAAGCCTTTGAGCAGTTCCAGCTCTACGGTTTAGGCGATCAGCGTGAGGCCTTTGAAGCCTTCTGTATGGAACAATCCGCCTGGCTGGATGACTTTGCCATGTTCATGGCTCTCAAGAATTATCACGTAGAACATGAGGGTGGCGTTTGGAATACCTGGCCGCAGGATATCGCCCAGCATCAACCACAGGCCATCGTCTGGTGGTCGGAAAATTTGGCTACAGAGATCAGGATGCACAAGTTCTTGCAGTATCTTTTCTTCAACCAGTGGCTGGAATTAAAAGCATATGCCAATGATCGCGGCATCCGCATCGTTGGCGATATTCCCATCTTTGTCGCCTTCGACAGCGCCGATGTCTGGGCCAACTCTGGTTTATTCACACTCAATGATGATGGTTCACCATCTGTGGTGGCCGGTGTGCCACCCGACTATTTTAGTGAAACGGGGCAGCGTTGGGGCAATCCTCTGTATCGTTGGTATGAAATGAGCCAGGATAATTACGCTTGGTGGACAGCGCGGCTGAAGATGAGCTTCACCCAGGCCGATATTGTACGCATCGACCATTTTCGTGGTTTTGACGCTTATTGGGAAATCCCGGCCTCTGAGCCAACGGCCGTTATTGGCAAATGGATCAAAGGACCAGGCCAGGCCTTTTTCGAAGCTATGGAGCACAATTTGGGTGAGCTGCCGCTGATCGCCGAGGACCTGGGCCTTATTACGCCTGAAGTCATCGCCTTGCGCGATCGCTTCCACTTTCCAGGTATGAAGATCTTGCAGTTTGCTTTTGGAGGGGAGCGAAACAGCGGTTTTCTGCCCCATCATTTCAACAGCAATTGCGTTGTTTATACTGGCACCCATGACAATGAGACTGTGCGCGGCTGGTTTAGTAATTCTAGCGAAGATGAACGCCAGCATGTCTTAGGCTATATGAACGTTACCAGTGGAGAGAACATCGCTTGGGATATGACCCGGCTGGCTTATGCCTCGGTGGCTGACACGGCCGTCTCCACCTTACAAGATTTGATGGACTTAGATAACCAGGCGCGCATGAATTTTCCAGGCAAGCCCAGCGGCAACTGGCAGTGGCGTTACGAGGCGCATATGCTTACCGACGAAATCGCCCAACGGTTGGCCGTGTTGACTGAACTTTACGGCCGTGCGCCCTAAAACCTGAAACCCGGTTTTTTCAAAAAACCGGGTTTCTCATGCTCCATGAGACGGGTCGCCATTGTTGGTACCGGACAAGTCCCGGTAAAGAAAAGGCACGAACGCGGTTTGCGCGAATTAGGTGCGGCCGTTATCGAGCAGGCTCTAGGTGAGACTTCAAAACAGCAAGTTGAAGCTCTCTACCTGAGTAATATGCTCAGCGATGAGCTGCAATCACAAAAACATGTGGCTGCCCTTGTCGCCGATGAAGCAGGTTTGGTTGGGGTGGAAGCGATCCAGGCACGCGCTGCCACCGCCGCCGGCGCCGCTGCTCTGCGTATCGCTTTGCTCGCTGTGGGCTCCGGTGCTGTGGATCTGGCCCTGGCTGTGGGTGTGGAGAAAATGAGTGCCTTTGTGCCGACGGCCGCTTTGGCCAAAGCTCTTGATGCACGCAGCGAAGTGCCTGATGGCAAGACCCTGCTCAGCCAAAACGCCCTGCTCATGGCCCTCTATCTTGAAAAATATGGACTGCCTTCTGATGCCTTGACCGGCTTCTCTGTCAATGCCCATCGCAATGCGCAGTATAATCCCTACGCTATGTTTTCCGACCGCCAATTTACGGCCGAACAGGTGGCTGCATCACGCCTAATCTACCCACCCTTACGCCTTTTAGATTGCTCGCCAGTCTCCGATGGTGCAGCGGCCGTGCTTATCGCGCCTTTAGAGAAGGCGTACAAATTCAGCGACAATCCCGTTGAAATCATCGCCTCCGCGGCTACGACTGACCGTTTCCGCATCGGCGACCGGCCCGATCCCCTGCACCTAGCGGCCTCAATGGTTTCGGCGCAGCAGGCTTTCAAGCAGGCAGGCATTGAACGCCAAGACATAGATTTCTTCGAATTGCACGATGCCTTCAGCATTATGGCTTGCCTCATTCTTGAAAGTACAGGCTTTGCAGCACCTGGACACGGCTGGGAATTGGCTAGAGAAGGCGTTATCAGCCTAGAAGGCAGCATCCCCATCGCCACCATGGGCGGCCTGAAAGCGCGTGGCCATCCAATCGGCGCAACTGCCCTCTACCAAAGCTGCGAAATCGTGGCCCAACTAACCGGCCAGGCCGGCCTTAACCAGCTAGACCACTCACGTGTCGCTATGCTGCAAAGTGTCGGTGGCGCAGGGACAACTGTCTTGACTCATATATTCGCACGGCCCTCATCCCCGCCCATTTGACAATAAACGCCCCCTATGGAAAAATTGGCGGCACTTAAGCCCCCGTAGCTCAGAGGATAGAGCACCGGCCTCCGAAGCCGGGAGCCCAGGTTCGAGTCCTGGCGGGGGTACTCCCAATCTCTCGTTTATGACACACTGCATTATGCTTTTCTACATGGTAAATACATGACAACTGTCACTCTATTATTATGAGTTCCTGTTTTACAATAACCATGACTTCGTTATTGTGACCCATAACAGGGCAAATTCTTAAGGTAATGCGGCATGGTCGCGAGACTAGCCACAACCAAGCTGAGAAAACCACCATATTTTGGCGATTTCTGATTGGGTCACCACGTAGTTCGCCGGAAGAGGAAGGAAACCCGGCTTTTCACAAAAAGGCCGGGTTTCAAGGCGAAAACCAGCCACTGCGAACTATGTGAATTAATTCACTTTAGTTGAAAACGTCACGCCAAGCCCCAGAGTCACGAAGGAGCCGATTTCCCTTGGTGTCTGGATTCTTGGCGTGAGTTTATTGTCAGAGGAGTGATCGCATGGCAGGATTGGATAATGAAACAAGGGAGATGATCCTCGATACGCTCAAAAAGTATGCCGAGCGTAAATTGACCAACGAGTATCTGTTGGAATTAGATCATAAGGATGAGTTCCCACATGAAGTTCTGCAAGAGTTGTATGATCCGATGCAGCTCGGGCTGCACTTGCTCTTCATCCCTGAAGAATATGATGGCCTGGGCGGTGGCGCGTATGATATCTATCGCGTTTCCGAGTTAATGGCTTCTATTGACCTGGGTGTGGCAACGGGTGTATTGGCCACATTTTTAGGTTCTGACCCCATCCGCGTTGGCGCTACAGCGGAGCAGAAAAGCCATTGGTTCGGCCGTATCGCCAATGAATCACTGCTTATGGCTTACGGCGCAACTGAACCGCAGGCGGGCAGCGACCTGGCAGCGATGACCACGCGCGCTGAACCGGTGCTAGAAAACGGTGTTGTCACCGGCTATCACATCAGTGGTCAGAAGCAGTGGATCAGCAACGGCAGCGTGGCTGATATTTATTCCATCCTGGCCTTAGCACCTGGCGGGCCTACCTGGTTCATTGTCGAACGGGGAGCGGATGGATTCACTTATGGCAAACCTGAAGATAAACATGGCATTCGGGCCAGCAACACGGCCGCTTTATTCCTGGAAGATGTCTACGTACCGGTCGAGCGGCTGGTTGGCGGCAGTGAAGGGAAAGGATTGGCCCACGCCCAGGCCGTATTTGGTTATACACGGTTGATGGTAGGCACCTTTGGGTTAGGGGCCGGCTGGGACGCGCTTAAGCGTGCTATTCGCTATTCGCACGAGCGCGTTCAAGCCGGAGCTACATTGGATCAGAAACAGGGTTATACGCATAAGCTTATTGTGCCCAATGCCGTGCGGCTTGAAGCGGCTCGAGCCTATATTGAATGGGTTGCCGAACAGTTGGACGAGGGTGAGGAAGGCTTTCAGACGGAAGGGGCTGTGGCCAAGTATCTGGGTACGGAAGCGGGCAACAAAGCCGCTGAAGATGCTATCCAGGCATTAGGTGGTTACGGTTATACGCGCGAATATATGGTCGAAAAAATCAAGCGTGATGTACGTATTACAACCATTTATGAAGGCACGTCTGAGATTATGGAAATGACCATTGCCCGCGATCGGTGGCGGCAGCATTTAATGTCCCGTGGTGCGTTCTATGAGGATTGGACCGCGCGCCTTGATGCCGTTCAAGCCCAGGAGCCAGATAATGGTGCAGGTTTTGCCGCCCTGGCTTTACGCGCCCTTGCCATTGTTCTCGAACGCTGCCGTATTGACCGGCTGACGCGAAATCAGCATATATTGTTTAGACTGGGCGAGTTGATCGCTTATACGGAAACGGCCGCTGTTTTCGCCGAGCGGGTACAGTCCCATCCGACGGAAGCGATCCCCTTAGATATCCCGGCGCGGCAGGCGTTGGCACGCATCCATGCCCGCGATGCGGCGCTGAAGGTAGCCACCGATGGCTTGCGCTGGTCGATAGGTGCCGGGCAAACAGATCCCAATCTGGCCAATTCCTTGAATTTGCCGGCTATTTACCAGGCCCAAACCGGTCTGATTGAAGATATGAATTATGCCCGTGATCGCTTGAATGAAGCGTTCCCGTAAAAATAAAGAGGTGTCTTATGCAATCTTCAAAGAAGAGAGCAATCGCTATTGTGGGGGTGGGCGCTATATTACCAGATGCGCCGTCGGCGCCTGATTTCTGGAACAATATTCTCAATAAGAAGTACAGCATCATCGATGTGCCGCCCGAACGGTGGAGCCCCGATGATTATTATGATCCCGATCCCATGGCCAGGGATAAGACTTATTCCAAGATCGGCGGCTGGGTCCGTGATTTTGAGTTTGACTGGCGCAAGTTTCGCATGCCACCCAAGGTGGCTGAGGCTATGGACCACGGGCAGCAGTGGGCAGTGAGTATTGCCGCTGAGGCGCTGAGCGACTATGGTTATCCGGAACGGCCGTTGAACACGGAAAATACGGCCGTTATCCTGGGAACCGCCATGGGCGGCGAGCAGCACTATATCACCAATCTGCGCATTTCCTTTCCCGAATACGCGCATATGTTGGAGTCGGGAAGCGAGTTCAGTCAGTTGCCAAGTGAGATACAGGAAGTGATTTTGAGCCAGTATCGGGAGCGGGTCAACGAACTTTATCCCACAATTACTGAAGACACCATGCCAGGGGAGCTGGCCAATATCGTCTCTGGGCGGGTAGCCAGTATGCTCAATTTGCGCGGCCCAAACTATATTACGGATGCTGCTTGCGCCTCCAGTTTTGCCGCGGTCAACGACGCCGTTGAACTTTTGAATGATCACCATGTTGATGCTGTTTTAGCAGGTGGTGTGGATCATCTTATGAATGCGCCCGGCTTTGTGAAATTTTGTAAGATTGGGGCCCTCAGCGCTACCGGCAGCCGGCCCTTTGGTGAAGGGGCGGATGGTTTTGTCATGGGCGAAGGATCGGCCATATTTTTACTGAAACGCCTAGAAGATGCCGAGCGAAGCGGGGACAAGATTTATGCTGTTATCCGTGGGGTAGGTGGCGCCAGTGACGGCAAAGGCAAAGGAATTACCGCACCCAATCCCATTGGCCAACAGTTGGCCGTGAGCCGTGCCTGGGAAAATGCAGGACTTGATCCGGCAACAGCTACATTGGTCGAGGCCCATGGTACCAGTACCCGTGTCGGCGATGTGGTCGAGGTGGAAAGCTTGACCAAGATCTTCGGCCACGCACCAAAGGGCAGCATTGGCCTCGGATCGGCTAAGAGTAATATTGGTCATTTGAAGGCGGGCGCCGGTGCGGCCGGGATGCTCAAGGCCACGATGGCTCTGCATCACAAGGTTTTGCCACCCACACTGAACGCAGAACGGCCGAACCCATATATCGACCTAGAAAATTCACCCTTTTTCCTGGTCCACGACGCCCAGGAATGGACCAGGAGCAATGGCACCCCGCGCCGCTGTGGCGTCAGCGCCTATGGTTTTGGGGGCACTAATTTTCATATTGTTCTCGAAGAATATGTGCCCGGCGCCATAATAGAAGAGGAACGTGTTAATCAGGTCGTTGTGCTTGAGAGGCCCGCGGCTGTGACTGCTACCAGCGCACCAGCGCATACACACAAGCCTGCACCTGTACGCGGCATTCTGGCTCTTGGCGCTGCTTCCCCGAATGAATTAAAGGATAAGTTAGACGCCACAATCACACGCGTTGAAGGAGGTTGGGCGCCCTCCAAAGCATTGCTGCCCAGAGCCGTGGATATCGAAGCCAATGAGCGTCTGGTCATCGATTTCGGTGATCATGCAGAGCTGTTGGACCGCGTGTACAAAGCGCGCAAAGTAATGGGTTTTGACAATCTACAGGCATGGAAAGCGATTGAAGCCCAGGGGATCTTCCGCGGCAGTGGCAAGCCAAAGGGCAAGATCGCCTTTCTCTTCCCCGGACAAGGCAGCCAATATGTCAATATGGGTCGCGAATTGAAAGAACTGTCACCCGTGGTTGCTGAAGTGTTTGAGGAAGCGGATGATGTTATGCAGCCCATCCTCAATGAGCCTCTGACCGAGCACATATTTGTCGACCCGGCTGATTCCAGCGCTATGATGCGGGCCCAGTTTGGTCTGATGCAAACGGAAATCACCCAACCAGCAATGCTGACCTTAGATATTGCTATTCTAAAATTATTGGCCGAGTATGGCTTTGAGCCCGATATGGTCATGGGGCATTCTTTAGGTGAATATGCCGGCCTGATTGCTGCTGGAATAATGCCTTTCGCCGATGCATTGGAAGCAACGGCCGCTCGTGGCAGCGAGATGAGTAAGTTCGACCTGGATGATAACGGTAAGATGGCCGCTGTCCTGGCGCCATATGACGTCGTCATGTCCACTATCGACGAAGTAGATGGTTACGTGGTGCCAGCCAATATTAACAGCCACAGCCAGTGCGTCATTGGGGGCGCCAGTGCTGCTGTGGAACAGGCTTGTGCCCTCTTTGAAGAGAAAGGCTACCGGGCGATCTTAATTCCCGTCAGCCATGCTTTCCATACTGAGATTATCGCCCCTGCCAGCGTACCGTTAAGGGAAGTGCTGGACCGTCTGCATGTTTATGGGCCGCAGTTGCCATTGGTCGCTAACCTCACTGGTGAGTTTTACCCTCAGACGCCAACGGAAATCAAAGATTATTTACAGAGCCAGGTCGCCTCGCCAGTGCAGTGGGTCAAGGGATTAGAGACTCTCTATGATGCCGGTGTACGCATGTTTGTCGAGGTTGGCCCAAAACGAGCATTACGTGGTTTCGCTCGTGATGTATTTGCTGATAAGGCCGATGTGCAGGCATTGATGACGATGCATCCTAAGACAGGCGAACTGCCCTCTTTCAATCAAGCCCTATGTGGCCTTTATGCTGCGGGATACATAGACAGCAATGGCACCGCTGGCAACCACATGGTTACCGAGATCAAGACTCAATCCATACCTCAGCCTGAGGCGAAGCAAACAGGTGTACCCACTGTGGATGAGACGATGCCTTCTATTGAGGTAATCTCTCAGGTAGTCGCGCAGGCCGTGCAGCAGGCGATGAGCCAATCATCTCCGGTTACGGAACAGGCACGCAAGGCGTATGATCGAAATCTACCGCCTCTTGGTTCTGTGGTCATAAGCGGGACCGGACTTGGTTTACCTGGCGCGGAAAAACCGATCATGGATCCGGATAATGCCATGCGCATTTTACGCGGCGAGCAGTTTGTCGATCTGATACCTGAACGATTCCGCAAGCTCATGGTTAAAAAGCGAGTGACCAAACTGGTCAAGGCGTCTGATGGTAATGGCAGTTTTGTCACAATTACCGATCCCAATGAAGTAATCAAACTAGCTGGGCGACCCGGCTCGTTTGACCTGACTGAAGAATATGGCGTACCACAGAAACTGGTTGAAGCCTTAGATATGACTTCACAGTTGGCCATAGCCGCCGGTTTAGATTCTTTGCGCGAGGCAGGAATTCCTTTATTGCAAACTTACCGGCGTACGACCACGGGCAAATATCTGCCTGATCGTTGGATGCTGCCGGAGGCGCTGCGTGATGAAACAGGTGTCATTTTCGCCAGTGCATTCCCTGGAGGTGATCGCTTTGCGAATGAATTTGAGCGTTACTATGAATGGCAGAATCGCGTAGAGCAGCTCGAAACCCTGGAAGATTTGAAGCGATATACGACGGATGCTAATACGCTCAATGAGCTTAACCGCCGCATTGTTGATCTTCAATCGCAAATGGAAGCAAACCCATACACCTTTGACCGGCGCTTCCTATTCCGTGTCTTGAGTATGGGCCATAGTCAATTTGCCCAATACATTGGTGCACGCGGCCCCAACACCCATGTCAATGCCGCCTGCGCCAGCACCGCCCAGGGAATCTCCCTGGCTGAAGATTGGATTCGCAGCGGCCGCTGCCGGCGTGTTCTGGTCATCGGTGGTGACATCGTCACCGGTGACAGCTTGATGGAATGGGTGGGTGCCGGTTTCCTGGCGACAGGAGCGGTAACCATCAGCGATCGTTTAGATGAAGCGGCGCTGCCTTTTGATCGTCGCCGTCACGGCACGATCATGGGCATGGGCGCTTGCAGTCTGATCCTTGAAAGTGAGGATGCTGTACGCGAGCGCGGTATGCGCGGGATCGTGGAACTGCTCAGCAGCGAAACAGCCAATAGTGCTTTTCATGGCACACGCCTGGATCTGAAGCATATTTCCATGGTCATGAACAACTTGGTAACTGCGGCTGAACGTCGCTTTGGTTTGAACCGCTATGCCATCGCGCCGAATACAGTTTTCATGTCACATGAGACTTATACACCGGCGCGGGGCGGCAGCGCCTCGGCCGAAGTCGTGGCTTTACGCGAAACATTTGGTGAATCGGCCAGCGACATTATCATCGCCAATACTAAGGGCTTCACTGGACATCCCATGGGTGTCGGTGTTGAAGATGTCATTGCGGTCAAGATTTTGGAGCATGGCATTGTGCCGCCGGTTCCCAACTTCAAAGAGGTGGATCCCGATCTCGGACCGCTAAACTTGAGCCGCGGCGGCCGTTATCCTGTGAAATATGCTATGCACCTGGCGGCCGGATTTGGGTCACAAATATCCCTAACTTTGACTCGCCGTATCCCCGGCAGCCTGGATCGCATAGACAATCAAGGCATCTATAATCGCTGGCTGGCTGACGTCAGTGGCTACGACCATGCCGAAACCGAGGTTGTGAAACGCGTGCTGCGTATTAAGGCCCTCGGTGCGCCGCCCAATACGGTAGCGCCAAGCCGCTGGCAGTATGGCACCGGTCCGGAAGTGCGTGCCGCGGTGACTGATGGCGCGGCGCCTGTCCCACAGCCGGCACGTATGATTATCCCAGAATTTATGCCGGCACCCCAGCCGGTGAAAGTGCCTGATGCACCTCCCAAGATGCCTGAACCGCAGCCAACACCTGTGCAAAAGGTTCAGCAAGAACCACGGGAAGAGACACCTCAGGAAACGCAACCAGTGCCTGTTGTTGTATCGGAACCTGAACCGGTCGTGGAAACGGCCCATCCCGTAGCCGATCCCGTAGCCGCCCGCGTGGTCGCTCTGGTAGCCGAACAAACTGGTTATCCGGAGGATATGCTGGATTTCGATTTGGACATGGAAGCGGACCTGGGTATCGACACAGTTAAACAGGCGGAGACATTCGGCGCAATTCAAGAAGAATTTGACATCCCCACTCGCAGTGATCTCTCCTTACGTGAGTACAACACGCTGGAGAAAGTCATCGGTTTTGTGAAAGAAATGCGGCCCGATTTGGCAGCGGCACAGGAGCCTGTGTCGGAACCCCCTGCCGCTCCCGCAGTCCTTGCCGCCACGGCAGTTGAATCTGCGCCCATTGTCCCAGCGGCAGAAGTTGTGATCGAAGAAGATGTAGTTGCCACGAAAGTCATCGCTTTAGTAGCCGAACAAACCGGTTATCCGGAAGATATGCTGGATCTTGATTTGGACATGGAAGCGGATCTGGGTATCGACACGGTCAAGCAGGCGGAAACCTTCCTGGCTATCCGCGAGACCTTTGACATTCCGCAGCGGGATGATCTGAACTTACGTGACTACGAGACACTGGAAAAGGTTATTGGCTTTGTAAAAGAGATGCGGCCCGATCTGGCAGCCGCGCCGGTATCTGCTGCTCCTGCGCCCCAGATCGTGCCAGCTCCAACCGCCGAACCTGCACCACCAACTCCGGAAGCAGAACCTGCACAGGTTGAAGATGTGATTGCCGCCAAGGTTATCGCCCTGGTGGCGGAACAGACGGGTTATCCGGAGGATATGTTGGAATTAGACCTGGATCTGGAAGCGGATCTGGGCATCGACACAGTCAAGCAAGCGGAAACCTTCCTGGCTATCCGCGAGACGTTTGATATTCCACAGCGGGACGACCTAAATTTACGTGATTACGAGACGCTGGAAAAGGTTATTGGTTTTGTAAAAGAGATGCGGCCCGATCTGGCAGATGCGCCGGTACCTGTCGCTCCTGCACCTCAGGCCATACCAAGCCCAACGGCCGAACCTACACCACCAACTGTGGCAGCAGAACCTGCGCCGGTTGAAGATGTGGTTGCAGCCAAGGTTATCGCCCTGGTAGCCGAGCAGACCGGCTACCCTGAGGATATGCTGGAATTAGACCTGGATTTGGAAGCAGATCTGGGCATTGACACGGTTAAACAAGCGGAGACTTTCCTGGCCATCCGCGAGACCTTTGATATCCCACAGCTAGATGATCTGAATCTGCGCGATTATGATACGCTGGAAAAGGTTATCGGCTTTGTAAAGGAGATGCGCCCTGATCTGGCAGCACCGCCGCCAGTCCCAGTTCCTGCTGAAGCCCCTGAGATCCAGGAAGTGCCACCTGATCCGCAAGAAGATGTGGTGGCGGCGAAGGTGTTGGCCCTGGTATCGGAGCAGACCGGCTATCCGGAGGATATGTTGGAACTAGACCTGGATCTAGAGGCCGATTTGGGTATTGATACTGTAAAGCAAGCTGAGACTTTCTTGGCTATTCGCGAGACTTTTGATATCCCGCAGCGGGATGATTTGAATCTGCGTGATTACGAGACATTGGAAAAGGTCATCGGCTTTGTACATGAAATGAGGCCCGATCTGTCAGG
This sequence comes from uncultured Chloroflexia bacterium, assembly GCA_963736615.1. Lineage (GTDB taxonomy): Bacteria > Chloroflexota > Anaerolineae > Promineifilales > Promineifilaceae > JAACFF01. The sequence continues at coordinate 284,410 of CAVTPP010000001.1, forward strand.
TTCGACTATGGCGGAAACAGCATCCGATGGGCAGCAAGATGTTGTGGAAACGGCCGTTGTTCATTCGCGGACGACATATAACTTAGAAGATGCGGATATGATGCCACGCCGCGTGCCTGTGCCCAGCTTACGTCCTGCGCTTGATTTGTGCAAAGCAACCGGCGTTATATTAGATGAAAATAGCCGGGTTGTTGTCATGCCTGACCATTCAGGTGTGGCCGCAGCATTGATCAAACGTTTGGAGAAATTGGGGGTCGCGGTCCTGAAGCTTGATCCGAATATGGATGCTGATGGGCTGGTTGATCAACTGGCCGCTTGGGAAACAGAAGGCGCTGTTCAGGGTGTTTATTGGTTACCGGCGCTGGATGTAGAGCCGCCCTTAGATGAGATGAATCTAGCAGCCTGGCGCATGTATACCGGCCAGCGCGTGAAGAAGCTCTACACCACGATGCGCGCTCTGTACGATACGATCAATAAACCGGGCACGTTTCTGGTTGCAGCGACGCGGCTGGGTGGCTTGTTTGGTTATGGCGCTGAAGGTGCGACAGCCCCTGTGGGTGGTGCAGTCAGCGGCTTTACCAAGGCATACCAAATTGAGCAGCGGCTGCGCACAGAAGAGCAAGGCCCGTTAGTTAAGGTGGTGGACTTTGAGACAGGTCGCAAAACGGCCGTTCCCGCGGATAGACTCCTTGCCGAAACAGTGCGTGATCCAGGTGTGGTTGAAATTGGCTACTATCAGGATTTGCGTTACACCATCACCTTAGCAGAACAACCGGCCGTTAATGGGGAACCAGGGCTAGAACTTGGCCCGGACACCGTGTTTGTAGTTACCGGAGCAGCCGGAGGCATTACCAGCGAAATCGTCACCGACCTCGCCGCGGCCAGCCAAGGTGTTTTTTATCTCCTGGATCTAGTAGAAGCGCCGGCACCTGATGACCCGGCCATTCAATTATTCCGCGAGGACAAGGAGGCGCTGAAGCGCCAACTAATTGAAGAGGCGCGTGCAGCAGGCAAACGGCCGACACCTGTAGAGATTGAAAAGAAGATGATGGCAATTGAGCGTAGTGAGGCCGCACTGCGCGCTGTTGAATCAGTACAAGCAGCGGGTGGTACAGCGAAGTATCATGCGCTAAATCTGCTTGACAGCGAGGCAATAACGGCCGTAATCGACGAAATCGGGGCAGTGTACGGCCGCATTGACGTCCTGATTCACGCCGGCGGCTTGTTGGTTGATCGTACATTACCCGATAAAGAGCCAGACCAATTTGATCTCGTTTTTGATGTCAAGGCAGACGGTTTCTTTAATATACTACATGCTGCAAAAGCATTACCTCTGGGGGCAACCGTTTGCTTTAGTTCAGTGGCCGGCCGTTTTGGTAATAATGGCCAGAGTGACTACAGTGCGGCCAATGATCTACTGTGCAAGATCACGAGTAATATGCGCCGCCTGCGACCGCAGACGAAGGCTATCGCCATCGACTGGACAGCCTGGGGTGAGATTGGCATGGCTGCTCGTGGTTCTGTACCAACGGTAATGAAAGCTATGGGTATTGACATGCTGCCGCCGAAAGCCGGCGTGCCCACTGTTCGCCGCGAACTGGTCGCCGGTGGCTTTAGCGGTGAGATCCTTGTCGGAGGTGCTTTGGGCATCATGACCGGCGAACTCGATGAGACTGGTGGCCTGGATGTGGCTAAAGCCAACCAGTGGCTGAAAGAAGAACACGGGGATCTGCTGATGACCGGTCTGATCAAGGCGGCCAAGGTATATGGCGGACTGGAAGTAGAAACACGACTTGAACCGGTGGAACAGCCATTCCTTTTCGATCATGCGCCCGATGAGGATACACCGTGGCTGCCTGGAGTCATGGCCACGGAATCGTTGGCGGAATTGGCCACCCTCTTTGCTCCCGGTTACAGTGTTGCTGCTGTCGAGAACGAACAGATGACGGGGGCCTTCAAATTCTTCCGCAACGAACCACGCACCCTTTATCTGAGCGCTACTGCTAAACCGGAAGTTAACGGGGATCTTGTTGTACGTGCAAGCTTGAGGTCAATAACCAAACCGGCGCGTGAAGGCTTGCCAACGCGCGTTCAAGAACATTTCAGCGCTGATATTCGCCTGACCGAGAACGAGCCGGAAAAGCTTGTGGAGTCGTTTGAAGTACCAGACGAAGCAAGCCTGGTCACTCAAGGTGAAAAAATCTACGAGACCTTTTTCCATGGCCCAGCCTATCAGGTGTTGGAGCGGGTGAAAGTTGACGGCAATCGGGCAATCGGACTTGTGACCCAAGGATTGCCTCCAAATACGAGCCCGGCGGATGCCAGGTCATTGGTAGCGCCGCGGCTGTTGGAAGCCTGCTTCCAAACGGCCGCTCAATGGAGTATCGAAGCAAAGAATGCTATGGCTTTCCCACTGGGATTTGACCAGGTGATTGCTTTACATCAGGAGGATGAAGCGGGTGATCAGCGCCTTTATACGCTGTTGGAGACGGCCGATGATGGCCAGACCTTCGATGCTAAAGTTGTTGACGAAAGCGGCCGTGTGTACGTGATCTTAAATGGTTATCGCACTGTGTCGCGGCCGGGCGTTGCAGCCTGAGAGTTTGCGAAATCGTAGGGGTGAGCTTGCTCACCCCTGCAAAATATTGTGATTCATTGGCTAATCCAAAAGGCGACCGCCCACCCCGATCTACTTCGTGGTGTACCGCCGGCCAGTTTGCTCAGTGCAGAAGAGACGGCCGTCTTCAATGACTTAAAAATCCTCAAACGGCGGCAAGATTGGTTGTTGGGACGCTGGACCACGAAACAATTACTGCAAGAGGTGATCCGTCAGGAACTTGATCAGACAGTGCCCTTTTCAGGTATGTCAATCTTGGCCAGTGAAGATGGTGCACCCCATGTCTATTTTGATTCACAGTTTGCCGACTACAACGGAAAGTTCACCATATCCATTAGCCATTCACACAACACAGCTTTTTGCGCTGCAGTGAAAAAGCCGGATTGGCCCATGGGCGCTGATATGGAATGGATTGAATCCCGATCACCGCGTTTTGCTGTGGATTACTTTACAGATAATGAACAAGCGTTTCTAGCGTCGGTGCCTTTCGAGTTAGTAGATATGCAGGTTACGGCGCTGTGGAGTGCCAAAGAGGCAGCATTAAAGGCAGTTCGTCAAGGATTGCGTTTTGATACACGCAATGTTGAATGTCGCTTTGAGGTTGTTAAAAATACACCGCAAGAATGGGCGCCCTTCGACATTCGTTGGAACCAGCAGACAGCAGATATGTCTTTACCGCGGCTAAGCGGTTGGTGGATGGCTGCTGACGATTATGTGCTGACCCTGGCAGTGGGAGAAGGACAGGAGATAAATAATGTCACGTGAAATGGACGCCTATATTGAGGAATTAAACGAACGAAAAGCGATTTCTGAGGGAACAGAAAAAGAGATTGCCAGGCAGCATGCCAAGAAGCGCTTGACAGCAAGAGAGCGTATTGATCTGCTGTTTGATCCGGATACGTTCACAGAAATTGATACGCTTGTGACCCCGCGCTATGATGCGTATCTTGATGGTAAAACATCGCGCTTTGGTGATGGTGTCGTCACGGGTTTTGGTCTAATTAACGGCCGTCGCGCTGTTGTGGCATCGCAGGACGCGACAGTCATGGGCGGCTCACTGGGAGAAATGCACGCCAATAAAATCGTAAAAGCGATGCGTATGGCGCTTAAATATGGCTGCCCATTTATCTCTATCAATGATTCCGGTGGCGCGCGCATTCAAGAAGGCGTGGACAGTCTTGGTGGTTATGCGCGCATCTTTGATGCCAACTGTGAAGCATCTGGTGTTATTCCACAGATCTCCCTCATTATGGGCCCTTGTGCCGGTGGCGCGGTTTACTCACCAGCCCTGACCGATTTCGTTTTCATGACCAGCCAGAGCTTCATGTTTATTACTGGGCCTAATGTGGTTAAGGCGGTAATGCAAGAAGATGTCAGCTTTGAAGAACTGGGAGGCGGATTGATGCACAGCCAGGAGAGCGGCGTTTGCCATTTCCTGACCGGCGATGATCAGGAATGCCTGGACCGTGTGCGTACATTGCTAACATATTTGCCGGGTAATAATCAAGATGACCCGCCTTATATTCCGCCGCTGGATGATCCCAAACGTCTCTGTCCGGAATTGGAACGATTGGTTCCCACTGATCCGCACAAGCCCTATGATGTACGGCAGGTAATTACGAGCGTTGTTGATGACGGCCGTTTCTTTGAAGTCCACCAGCTTTGGGCTGAGAATATGGTAGTAGGCTTTGCGCGGCTTAATGGCTATGTCGTCGGTATTGTAGCAAACCAACCTTTGGTGCTTGCCGGCTGCATTGACATAAAAGCATCGATTAAAGCCACACATTTTATCCGTATCTGCGATGCCTATAACGTGCCGATCATTACTTTGCAGGATGTGCCCGGCTTTTTGCCCGGAACTGCTCAGGAGTATGGCGGCATCATTCGCAACGGGGCGCGCATGATATATGCTTACAGCGAAGCGACGGTGCCCAAGTTAATGGTTATCTTGCGCAAGAGCTACGGTGGCGCCTATTGTGTGATGAGCAGCAAGGGTTTGCGCGGTGATCTCTTATACGCCTGGCCAAACGCAGAAATCGCGGTTATGGGCGCTGAAGGGGCGGTCAATATACTCTTCCGCCGTGATGTACAGGCGGCCGAAGATCCGGAAGCCAGGCGCCAGGAATTGGTAAACGATTACGAACGCAACTTTAATAATCCATATAACGCAGCCGCACGGGGACTCATTGACGATGTCATTGAACCCAGAGACACGCGGCGTATTCTGATCAAGTCGCTGGAACTAACCCTGTCAAAGCGCGAAAATCATGTGGCACGAAAGCATGGCATCTCACCTATGTGAGTAGGAGTGAATTAATGTTCAAGAAAATACTCATTGCAAACCGTGGTGAAATCGGTGTGCGCATTGTGCGTACTTGCCGCGAAATGGGCATAAAAACAGTTGCCCTTTATGATGAAAGTGACCGTGGCTCGCTGCATGTCCGCTTGGCTGATGAATGTGTGCTCTTGCAGTCGCCAAGAGACCTTTTTGACCGGCAAAAGATTGTTAATATCGCTAAGAAAATGGGGGCAGACGCTATTCATCCCGGTTATGGTTTTTTGGCTGAAGAAGCTGATTTTATCAGTGCTTGTCAGGAAGCAGGCATCACCTTCATCGGACCGCCTGCAGCGGTTGTTGGCGCATTAAGAAACAAGATCCAAACCTTGGAAACAGCCCGCGCGGCTGGCTTCCCCACACCGGATTATGCTGAGGATTCTTTTGGTGAGGAGAACCTTGATGAAATTGAAGCGGCTGCGGCACACCTGGGTTATCCGGTCATTGTTAAGTCTTGCAGCGGGGGGCGCGGGCGCGGTGAGCGCCTGGCTAAATCACCGAACCATTTGGCCAGGGCCGTCGGCCAGGCACAAGCCGTGGGCCAAGCAGTTTACGGCAACCGGCGCGTTTATTTAGAAAAAGCGATCCTGCCCGCCTATCAAATCGGTGTGCAAATTGCAGCCGATAAACATGGCAATATGATTCATCTCGGCGAACGTGAAGGCTCGGTGCTGCAAAACGGCCATAAAATTGTGGAGGAAGCGCCATCGCTTTGTTTAGACCAAGAGCTGCGCGAAAAACTTTGGCAAACAGCGCTTGATCTGGGGCAGCTCTTTAATTATGAGAATGTGGGCACTGTAGAGTTTATTGTTGATGATGCCGGGCAATTTTTCTTCAGTGAGATCAAATCTCGGATTCAAGTAGAACATCCTTTAACCGAAATGCAAACCCGCATGGATCTGGTGCACGAGCAAATCCGCATTGCCTTTGGTGAAAAGCTTTCCCGCCGGCAGCAAGATATACAACTCACTGGTTGGGCTATGATGTGTCGTGTGCGGGCTAATGACCCGTGGCGGAATTATTTGCCCAGCCCCGGCACCTTGAAGCGTGTTCGCCTGCCCGGTGGTCCTGAGGTGCGCGTGGATACGTATATCTATTGCAAATGTGAAGTACCTGCCGCTTATGTGCCGATGTTGGCCAAGTTGACTGTGTGGGCTGAAGATCGTGATATGTGTTTGCAGCGCCTGAGACGTGCGCTGGAGGATTTCACGATCATCGGGACCCCCACTAATTTGCCCTTGTTACAGAGAATTGTACACGCGCCGGCATTTGTATCAGGTGAATATACGACTGATTTCCGAGTGCCTTTGTTTGACGATAAACTGTCAGAGGAACCGGATGAGCACTTAGCTGATCTGGCTGTGGCGGCGGCCGTTCTTTATATGCGTCACAACCAGATGATCAACCCCCAGGCTTCGGAACGGATGCAGGGCGGCTGGCATAAATCCAGCCGGCGCTTGCCACAATAGGAGGATATGCTATGGCTAAACTTGCCGTAACGATTGATCATCATACTTATGATGTGGAATTAACCCTGGCGCCTCAATGTGGCGAAGGCTGCTATGTGACGGTCAATGGGCAGCAAATACCTTTAATCATCCCTGATCTCAGACAATCCCCTGCTGGAAGTTGAGTGGGTCATTGTTGACGGCCGTGCCTACGAATTGTCTTTTGAAGAGAGTTTGCAGTGGATCAAAGCTTACAGCGGCTTGCACCGAGTTAAGATTCATGACCATGAAGCGGCGGTTACCCCCGTACGCAGCAGTGACGGACGTGTCAAAGCGCCCATTCCTGGCTTAATCACACGCCTCCTGGTCAAGGAAGGGGACCATGTTAAGGCCGGCCGGCCACTGCTGGTGTTGGAAGCGATGAAAATGGAGAACGAGATACGCGCCCCGCTGGACGGCCGGATTGAATCCGTGGCTGTGAAAACTGGTCAAACAGTTGCGCAGAACGATGTGTTGATCAGAATAAAACGATCTTAGGCGTAGGAAATCCGGTTTTTTCCGGAAAAACCGGGTTCTTAAGTCGAACTTTCCACAATCCTAAGCAGTTCCGCATCCGCCTCGACGGTATCACCAACGGCATAATAGATAGCCTCAACCAGACCACCGGCTGCGGTGCGAATGGTATGTTCCATCTTCATCGCTTCCAGCTTCATCAAGGCTTGTCCTTCCTCTACTTCTTGTCCTTCATCCACTAAAACAGCCAGGATCGATCCCGGCATGGGGGCACGCAGGGAACCGGCAGTCCCAGCACTCAGCTGGGACCTGGGCAGCAGTGGCAGCGCTTGCAGCTTCACCGCACCCTGCCTGGTTTGGACCCACCAGAGATCTTCCGCGGCAGCGAGAACGATCTGCTGACGGTGACCAGCGATGGTCAAATCCATGGCACGGCCGTCATACGCATGTAAATCAAGCGCATAATTCTGGTCTGGTTTGTTTGCGAAAGTAACATGAAACTGGTTATTCGTATGGGGCTGCGGTGTCAAATGTACTTCAATTGGCTGTTCAGATCCTTCCAGCGCAAAAAGGAATCGCTGTGGATGGTTGGGATTATTGCGCCAGTAGCCTTGGTATTGGTTATTCTGAAAATAATGCTGATATTGGGCCAGCGTCACGGCCATTAGTGCCGGAGAATTATCATCTTGCCTAGACCGCCAATTTGAAAAATGATTGGGTATGATTTGGGTATTGTAGCTGCCAGATTGAAAATCGTTATGCGTGAGTAGGTCGATTAGGAAGGGTAGATTGGTGGTCAGGCCGAGCAACACGGTTTTTTCTAGGGCGCGTATTAAGCGGCGCACGGCCGTTTTCCGGTCCGGTCCGAACGCTATAATCTTGGCCAGCATCGGATCGTAGTGGACAGAAACATGGTCCTGTGCCTGCAGCCCGCTCTCCACACGAATCCCTTCCCCGCTTGGCTCTTGCCAGAGCAGAATATCGCCAGTCACGGGCAGGAAGTCTCGTTCTGGATTCTCAGCATAGATACGCGCCTCGATGGCGTGCCCATTTATGGAAACGTCATCCTGGCTCATAGGCAGCGTTTCCCCTTCGGCTATCCGTATCTGCCAATCTACCAAGTCGATGCCCGTCACCATTTCCGTGATGGGATGTTCCACTTGCAGACGGGTGTTCATTTCCAGGAAGTAAAAGCGATCATTATCGTCGAGCAAAAATTCTACGGTGCCTGCATTTTGATAATTCACAGCGCGAGCAATGGTTACGGCCGTTGCCCCCATCTGCTCGCGCAGCGCAGGGGTTAAGGCTGGTGAGGGTGTTTCTTCAATTACTTTCTGAAAGCGGCGCTGAACAGAGCATTCCCGTTCGCCCAGGTGGATGACGTTACCATGTCTGTCGGCAAAAATCTGGATTTCTATATGTCGAGGTGTTGGCAATGCTTTTTCAATGAGTAGTTCGCGGGAGCCAAAAGCGTTCTGCGCCTCGTTTCTCGCCGAGGCCAATGCTTCCGGCAGTTGTGCTGCTTCCTGGACGAGGCGCATGCCCTTGCCGCCACCGCCCGCTGCTGCTTTGACCAGGATCGGAAAGCCGATTGTTTGTGCTTCCTGCAACAGCTTCTGGTCTGCTTGGTCATTACCGCTGTAGCCGGGGATGAAGGGCAGCCCCACATTCTCAACTAACACTCTTGCAGTTCGCTTGTCGCCCATAGTCTCAATAGCATCTGCCGGAGGACCGATGAAGATGAAGCCGGCTGTCTCACAGGCCCGCGCAAATCCAGCATTTTCGGCTAGAAAACCAAAACCAGGATGGATGGCATCTACTGCAGCGCATTGAGCAGCAGTGAGGATGTTTTCAATGGATAGATAGGATTGGGCAGCTGGGGACGGACCAATAAACAGCGCTTCATCGGCCAGCAGCACATGGCGGGCCTGCACGTCAGCTTCTGAGAAAACGGCGACCGAACGAATACCCAGCCGCCGGCAGGTTTGTATGATGCGGCAGGCGATCTCGCCGCGATTGGCGATGAGAATGCTGCGGATCACGCCGGGGCCAAGAAAGTGTACCCCGCCAATCCTGAATCAAGGGCGAAGAGGCCCATGCGCCAGATGCGGCGAAGGGTCAGGAAGGGGGACACGGCCGCATGTTCTTCGCGTGATAACGGCCGTACTGAGTAATAGCCGGCAAAGAAAGCTTCCGAATAACCTGCTGATGTTTGCAGAAGGTTCGTATTGGAAAGGAAAGCGGCGATATCATAAGCGCGCCAACTGGTGCCGCAGCGATCAAAATTGAAAAAGGTGGGCTGTCCATTAACGAAATGAACACTCATATGGTTGAAATCGCCGCCCACAATGCCCCAGATCTCGCTGTTGGGGTCGGGTTCCTCACCCAGCAGCGAATAGACCTCGTTTTTGGCCTCTTCCGCCGTGGCCAGCAAGATGTCTAGATTAGCAGCTCGCTGTGGACCCCAAGATCCTTTAATCCGTTCCAGCGGCTTTTCCAGCAAACAGGTCATATCGATGGCCTTGCGGTGGTGGGGGCTGCTAAACTTGTCGGAGATGCGGTGAATCCTGGCCATATTGATCCCGAATTCATAAAGTTGATCCTGGTCTTGCAGGGACATGCTTTGTCCCTTGGCAAAGGTGAACAAGGCGTAATACCGTTTGCCTTCCGGCGCGTTGATGCTGCCCAAAAAGCTGCCGTCGTTGCGTGGTATTGGTGAGGAGACGGACAGGCCCTGTTTTTTCAGAAAAAGCAGCCAATCCATTTCAAATAAATAATCCGATTCCTGGCGTTCCATGGCGTCCCCCTGCTCATAGACGCGCAATACATACTTCTGATGATCATTCGTGCTGATGCTGTAATGATCATTGTCCTGGGTGCGCAGCAGCTTGCTGAACATCTTGCAGCTTATGGAAGCGGAATCGCCGATATCATAATTTTCAGCTACAACTTCCGCCAGTGCATCAGCGGCGATAAAAGAACGGGCAATACGTATTTGTTCCACAATCCCTTCTCCTTCGTGAATCGAACGAAGTACCTTTTTTGATATTGGTAATTCTTGAAAATCAGCAACGATGGATGTCCATTACTTACTAATTGCGCTACTCGAGAGGAAAAATAAACATTTCTCGGTATTTAACTGCGTCCCGGCAGTATGCCTGCGTACCGGGCAATAATGCCCAGCATAATTTCGTCTGCCCCGGCGCCAATAGACAGCAGCCGCGCATCACGATAATAGCGGGCAATGGGATATTCTTCCACATAACCCATGCCGCCGTGAAATTGCACACAGGTATCGGCCACCTGTCGCGCCAGCCGGCCTGCTTTCAGCTTGGCCATTGATACCTCTTTGGTCATGTCCTGCCCGGCCACATGCATGCGTACACAATGGTAGGTCAATTGGCGCAAAGCTTCAATCTCTGTCAGCAGTTCAGCGATCTTAAAATGAATCCATTGGTTGTCAAGTATCGGCTTGCCAAATGTGTGCCGTTCTCTGGTGTAATCAATGGTCATCTTGATCGCTTCTTCCATGGCCGGGATACTCATCAAGGCGCCGGCCAGGCGCTCTTTCTGAAACTGCTGCATCTGCAAGATAAATCCCATACCTTCCGCACCAATGCGGTTGGCCTTGGGCACACGCACATCGTCAAAGGAGAGAATAGCCGTGTCGCTGGCATGGTTGCCCATTTTCTCCAGCTTGCGGCTGACGCTGAAGCCGGACAGATTGGTGGGCACGATGATCAATGACATGCCGCGGAAACCGCCATCATCACTGGTGCGCGCCAATAAGGTCAAGAAATCAGCCTGGGTGCCATTGGTGATCCACATTTTTGAGCCGTTGATCAAATAATCATCGCCGTCCGATCGGGCATAGGTACGGATAGCGGCCACATCAGAACCAGCGTCCGGTTCGCTGATGGCGATGGCCGCCACCATATCCCCGGCAATGGCTGGGACAAGATAATCTTGTTTTAATTGTTCGGAGCCATGTTGGGCCAGAGCAGGGGTGGCCATATCTGTTTGCACGCCAACGGCCATGGGCACGGCCGCACAGCCTGCACGTCCTACCTCTTCCAGCATGACTGCGTTATACCAATAATCCACGCCGCCGCCGCCATATTCTTCAGGGTAGGTGAGCCCCAGCAGGCCCAGGTCGCCCATTTTCTTGAACAGCTCGTGGGCGGGGAAAATGCGCGCTTCTTCCCATTCATCCACATTCGGCCGTATCTCTTCCTCTACGAGGCGGCGCACAGTCTGGCGGAACATCTCATGTTCTTCATTAAAGTACATGGACATCGTTCACTCCCCGGCAAAGCCTTGAATAGTAGCCCGCCATCCTTCCTCATTTTCACCCGGTATATAAGGCAGATAATAGCTGACACGGTCGAGCAGATTACCGTACTTGGCCTGTATCTTGCCCGGCAGTTCACGCCAGGTGCCGCTGACGGCCAGGGTGTCCATCATCTCATCAGTGACCATGCCCGGCATCTTATCCCAATCGCCGCTGCGGGCCGCTTCACTCAGTTGGCGTGCATCAGCCTCCCAGCCGTGCAGGTTGGCGATGACGCGGTAGGCAGGTGTGCTCAGGTAGAAAGAGATTTGCTGGCGAATATGGTGTTCAGCCCAGGCGGCATAAGCGGCGTCATCCGTGGGCAGAGCGAAGACGGCCAGTTGTCAACATAAAATCCTCGCGCTGCCGCCCGCCGCGTTCCCAGCCGACAGCCAGTTCAGGCATGGCCATTTCTTCCAGATATTTGACACTGTGCAGGGCGTGAATATGGACGCCATCGCAGTGCGATCCGGCCAAACGCAGCATGAGCTTGTTCATAGCTGCGATATAGATGGGTGGCGGCGGCACATCCAAGGGGCCGGGATCGAAGAAAGGGCGTCATCAACATTAATTTGAAAAACTCGCCCGCATATTGCAAAGGCTCGCCCGTCTGCCAGGTGTGCCAGAAGGCGCGGATCGCTTCGATGGTTTCACGCATCTTTTTGACCGGTTTCTCCCATTTGACGCCGAAGCGCAGGACATTATGCGCCTTAACCTGCGGGCCGAGACCGAGAATGAATCGGCCGTTGCTGTAACGCTGTAAATCCCAGGCTATATAAGCCAGCGTGGCCGGGCTGCGTGGAAAGGCCACGGCAATGGCCGTGCCGAGATTGGCTTTACTGCTGTGCTCGGCGGCCAGCGTGAGGGGTAAGAATGGATCAGCTTTCGTTTCGGCCGCCCAGATGCCATCAAAACCTGCGGATTCGGCCGCCTGAGTATAGGCTGCCATATCAGAAAGATTGGGTGCTAACAGGGTTGTGTCAATTTTCATGAATTTACCTCGCCATTGCATGGAGTACCTCGCGGGCATTCTCCATAAGCTGGATTAAATCGTCAATTTCGACCTGGTTGAGAACCTGCCAGGGCGCGTAAAAATAATTATCGGTCAAGGTTTCGACTTTTTCTTGCATTGCTCTACCCTCGGCTGTGGGCTGGTAGGTGATCCCCGTTCCTTTTTCTTGCCCTTGCTGCCGTTCAACCCAGCCTCTTTCTCCCAATCGGCCAGTGCGGCAGCGTAATCTTCTTGAGAATACCCTCGATAAGCTAGTTGGTCGAACAGTTTGGGCGCGGAGTGGGCGCTTTCACTGCATACGAAAGAGAAGGCTTCCCAGGTACGGCCATCCACACCCAGGGGCTGCCAGGCGGCCATGTGGGCATCGTCACGGAATGCGTTGAAATCGGCGTATATTGGTAAATTTTCCCGGCCGTTGGGGCATCATCTGAAGGAGCGCGATTGCGTGAATGGGCCAGGCACCAGGTGCCCGGCGGATCGGCGCTGTCTAGACTTGCGGCGATGATCCGCGCCAAATAATTCTCCAGGCGCTGCATTTCCCCTTCGGATAATGGCTGCAACGTTGACAGCCAGCGTGCTACACGGCCGCCAGCGTCTCCTGCAGGGCGCGTCCTGTTGCGCTGATGAAATAGTTCTCTCCTTGGCGGTGCAGCCACTTCTCACTGGCCATCACCTCCAGCAGCCCCTGCACCAGACTTTCCGAGGCATAATATCGCGCACCCTTAGATCGGCAACCGTCAAGGGCTGTGGATCGAACTCCAGCGCCTGAACCATAAACCAGCCCGGACTTTCAGCATATCCGGCGCGCAGCCGGTAGAGATCGGGCATAGGATCAGGTTGTTCCTGGGCGCGAACAACACTCATGCCCACGCCAAATGCGCCGGATAATGATTGGGTCAGGTTATAAAGATTGGCATCAAACATAATCTTCTGCGCTTATAATTCCCTGGCCGAAAAATAATCCAACACCAAAATGGGCTTGCTGCGTGTTTCACCTTATGATTACTACAGGCAGCAAGCCTGTTCAATATTTACCCGATCCCGATCAAATAGAACCGGCCTGGGAACCAATCACGCCGTCTTTCTTATACCTCGGCCTGCGTCGTACTTCAGTGACCCAGAGCATTGCCGGCAAGGGAGAAAGGCGTGGAGACAAGCCGAAACCCGATATTGTTGTTACGGTTGTCGGGTTGTTCCTGTTGCGCCTCGCACGCGCGCGTTGTTCTGATTGTTGTTCCACGAACCGCCGCGCAGCACCCGGCCTTCTCGTGATCCACCCCACAAGATTATAGCCATCATGTACTTTCTGTCATATGACTGATTTACGCCAGCCGCCAAGCAATCGGCCAACTTCTGCAACCATTTGGGCCACATGCTTGTACTGCCGGGGCGTGAGTAAATGCAGGTCTCTTGGAAAGGCGGATGTCGGAGGGGACAGTTTGGTCAAAACCACGTCAGCCCGGGCCAGCGATCTTTCGCGCGCCTTGCCTCTGTATAAGCCCGCTTCAATGAGATGTTCTTGCAAACTGCAGCGCTGTTTCCTGTACCTTATGCGCCATTACGAAGCGATGTTCACGTGGAAATTTGGTTGTCGCCGGCACCAGCCAGGTTAATAAATCATAGGTCTTGCTAAAAATCGGAGACTGCTGCATAAATGCCATCCTTGGCCAATAATATTTACTGCCTGAGCTTTCACAAGATCACTTCTTGCAAAATCGCTTCACGTAAGCCCCATGTGTCACCATAGCGGACGTGATTAATCCAACCCAAAACCGAGGCCTGAACCTGCTCGATTGGAACGTCACCATCGTGGTATTCCTGCATCAATTTCTTCAGTTTGCGCTGAAAGTGAATGCCTTTACGCCGCTTCAGGCGGCGGTGGGTGGGGAATAGGACGAATCCTAAGAAGGGGATGCCTTCGGTTACAGGACGTGGTTGCGCGCCAGGATGGATCGTCAACCGTAGTTCAGCCAGTTTGGAGATGAGCGCCTCCAGCCAATGCCATAATACCTTTTTGTCATCGGCAAACAGCAGGAAATCATCAACATAACG
>CAVTPP010000002.1:0-12077 GCA_963736615.1 uncultured Chloroflexia bacterium
TTTCCTGCGGAACGAAGCCGATATCAGCAAAGCTCAGAAACTGCTGGGCTACTCACCTAAAGTATCCATCGCTGAGGGTGTGGCGAATTTTATGGATTGGTACTGTGAGTTTATTGGGTGTTAAATCCTCGATTGTAACGATACACAGCCGAGGTTTTTTGACGGGTATTATCGTTGTTACTGCCGCCTCAATATGAAAGGCCCAAAAGTTGAATCTGGGGTAAGCCATCGTTATTCTAGTTCTTTTGATCTAGTTACGCACGATCAGGGCAACTTCATGGGGTTTTCTAAAGATGAATAACTCCGCCATTACCAATTTAACGGGGAGCCGACTTCGCCGCCTGGGCTTTGAATCCATTTGGATTGTGATCGGGCAGGCGCTTGCGGCGCTTGGTGGAATCATTGGCGTTCGCTTGCTTACTGGCGTCCTAAACCCTGTCATCTATGGCCAACTGGCATTGGCCATGACCATTATAACCCTCATACAATACACGCTCCTATCGCCGCTGGGAGCGACTTTTACGCGATTTTTCGCACCATCAAGAGAGATGCTTCAGCTTCCTGGATTCCTTCGCGGAGCGCAAAGAATGCTCGGCGAAGTTACAAGTGTAATTCTGGGAGCCGCCGTAATCACCGGTTTGGTAATGCTCATTCGCGGACAGATTGATTGGCTTGGACTATTGATAGCCGGAACCGCTTTTTCATTGTTTTCAGGTTACAGCATTGCCATGGATGGCATGCAAAATGCAGCAAGACAACGAATTGTTGTAGCCTGGCATAAGGGATTGCGCGTTTGGCTACAATTCCTCCTTGCCGTATTAATGGTCAATCAACTTGGAGCTACCGGTACGGCAACGATGATTGGATATGCGCTGTCTGCCTTTGTTGTGTTCTTATCACAGTACTTTTTCTTCAAGTCCAAAATTCTTGCGATCAGTCATAAACAGCCCGCTGTACCTAATGAAATCTTTGTCAAGATCATTAGACAAATGCGAACTTACGTTTGGCCTCTCATGACTTGGGGAGTGTTTATATGGTTGCGCACTGCTGCAGATCGTTGGGCACTGCAAGCCTTTGGAACTACTTATGAAGTTGGTTTGTTTGAAGTCCTCTTCCAGCTTGGTTTTTATCCAATATCTTTAGGGCTGGAATTAGTTTTACAGTTGATGACTCCAATTCTATTTGAGATCGCCGGCGACGCCACGGATCTAAATCGTTTGATACAAGCCCGTCAATTAAATCAAGCCGTTTTTATCCTGGCCTTGGTCCTCACTGGGATAGGTATGTTTTTAGGTTTTCTCTTCCATGATTTCGTTTTTGCGGTTTTCGCTGCCCCAGAATATGGTCAAGTTTCAACCTATCTACCGTGGATGATCTTGTCGGCTGGCATTTTCATATCGACACGCATCGCTGGACAACTGGTTGCTATTTGCCTACAAACGAAAAGACTCCTCGCCCCTCAAATAATAACCGGAATAATTGGTGTAATTGCCAGTTTTTTGGCCGCATATCTGTGGGGGTTACAGGGTATTATTGCTACAGGAATCACTGTCGCAACATTGCGACTAATCTGGGTTCTTATGGTACGCAGCAATGTGTTTCGATCAACGCTTTTACAGCTGGCAAAATAACTAATACAATCATGATCAAAACACTTGTAAATATATTTCTCAATAAAATCCTCAAGAGGTTGATCAAGGAAACATATAGAACCTTCTACTTCTTGATGACCTGGCCTATCTTTGGTCGTATTCACAGAAGTGATTTCGTCTCGCCGCTTGCCTCAGTGAGGAATCATAGCAAGATCTACCTTGGCGGGGGTTGTGATGTGCACATCAATGTTATCATTTGGCCAACGTTATTAGAAACCGGTCATAACGTTCATTTCAATCCTGGGGCCTGTATCTATGGAAGGATCAAGATTGGAAATAATGTCATGGTCGCGCCAAATGTTATGCTGGCTGGCGGCAATCATGGGACTGCAATAAGCGATGTGCCCATGTATTACCAACCATACACTTCCAAGGGAATTAGCATAGGGGATGACGTTTGGATTGGAGCCAATTCCGTCATAGTCGATGGCGTTAGTGTTGGATCTGGATCAATTATCGCTGCCGGGTCGATTGTTATAAAAGACGTTGAACCTCTCTCATTAGTTGCTGGTAATCCTGCCAAATTTATTAAACATCGACAGCAGTAGAAATCTACAACATCCATCATGATTGACTTCATCCACATAGGCATGCCAAAAGCAGCATCGACATGGTTACAGGATGTTTACTTCTCAAAACACCCCGACCTAAGTGTCTTGCACAATGGATCCGATATCGATCCTTTAGCAAGAAGACAGCTCACGGCAATGGTCAGGAAATTGGCTTACGGGGCCGGACTTTCATATGAACCCAGCGATATTTGGCCAGAAATAGCTCTTCTAGCGCAAGAATATTCTCGCAAGAGTGGAGAACCCTCAACTACCAACATGCAGATTGGCATTTCACATGAAACTCTCTCGGGAGCATGGCTGTCCGGCAGGAATGCAAGGGTAATTGCTCGCACACTATGTGACTGTTTCCCCGATACCAAGGTCATTATAGTCATTCGTGAGCAGCTCAGAATTATTGAATCGAGCTATAAACAGTATATTCGCTTTGGGGGAACCGCATCATTGGCGCGTTTTATTTTGGACCCTTATCTTTCTGGCAACGGCTACTTTGACGATGATGTGAGAAATACCGATCTTGTAAATTACTTCAAGTTCAGTTCGCTTATCGAAATGTATCAAAGTCTTTTTGGTACTTATAGAGTTTTGGTTAAATGTCAAGAGCAAATTCATTTGAACCAACAGACGATCGCGGATCAGTTCAGTGATTTTCTGGATGTCGGAAAAGTGAAATTAGCCCCTCGGAACCATGTAAACGTGGGTTTGTCGCCAGTGACGCTGACCACTATAAAACTACTAAACCGCTTGTTTTATACCATGCATCATCGCCAGTTAGGCCCCATGATACTTGCAAGGCTCTCAACGTCTCTTGGACGATCTAGACTCTATGCAGAAATCAATGATTTTGGCAATAATCCCATCTATATGCGGCAGCTTTCGAGTATGAAATTACATCATTACATTACCGAAAATCTATTATCAAAAGCAGATAGAAGAATCCCTAAACCCCTCTCGAGCAAGCATCACGGTTTCTCTTTCAACTCTTTAAACTCAAACCTACAAAATTGGCTTGTTCGAGAATTTCAACTAGACAACATGAAAACAAGAGAATTGACAGGTTTAGATTTGGAAGGGCTTGGTTATGCTATTTAGCAAGGATACAAGGCTTTCGTAAATCTATGAAGACCGAAACGCTTCCTAACTTTCTTATCGTCGGGGCTGCTAAATCAGGCACTACCTCTTTGCATAATTATCTCAACCAACATCCTGACATATTCTTACCGGCGATAAAGGAAACCTACTTCTTATCTGGGTTGCAGCGAGACGAGTTTCCCGAATCGTTTTCAAGCCCAATAATTACTGAACTCTCAGAATATAGGCAGTTATTCAATAAGGCTGTCAATCGGCAAGCTATTGGGGAAGCTTGCATCGCCTATCTTTTCTATTTCGAACAAACGATCCCTCGAATTAAAGCCTTGCTCGGGAATCCAACTATATTCATTATTCTGCGCAATCCAATAGATCGTGCATTTTCACATTACACAGAATTATGGATGGATGGAATTGAAAACCTCTCTTTTGAGGAAGCCATTAAATACGAACCTGAACGAATTGCCAACGGAGAATGGTGGTGGAGTTCACAATACATCAACATGGGTCTTTATGCCGACCAAGTTGAAGCATATATAGATGCCTTCGGCAACGATCAAGTATCAATTTTCCTGTTTGAAGACTTTGCCCAGGATCCTCAACTTGTTACAAGAGCCATATTTCAAAAGCTGCGCGTGGACGATTCATTTCTCCCTGAGGTAAAAATGCGTTATAAGGCGACAGGGATCCCGAAAAATCGACTCTGGTTGAGATTGATTATTCAAGACAATTCTTTTCGGAAAATGTACAGGAAAATCTTACCTCTTCAATGGAGAAGCAAGGTTGCGGCTATGGGATGGAAAACTCAAATTCAAAACAACGTCATCGACAAGCCTTTGCTTTCCCAAGATACGCGACATTTCCTGCAAGAGTACTATGCACCCAATGTCTTGCGCTTGAAGCAATTGACTGGAATTGATTTCGATCAATGGTGGCAGCATGGTGAAAGCAGAGACTATTCTCGGACACAGTGACTGATGAAACATTGTGATTTAGACGATCTCTATCGAAAATACTACAGAGCAAATTGACATGGAACAAGCCAATCATGATTAGAGAAAATTTATACGCAGCCGAATCAAATGAACCTCAACTCATAGAAGAAGAATCAGCCGATCGCTCGCTGCGAGCCTGGTTAATATTTGCAGGCATACTGGGATTCATAGTTGTCATCTTACAAGGATTCTGGCATCCATCAGTGCCTCTTTTTAGCAACATATATATTCCAGATTCATTAATTCTATATCGAGGAAATTTATCTAGTTTTAGTATTGATTGGAGGAGTTGGACAAGCTCGACGTCGGATGGACTATTGCTTTTTTATGGACCATTCAAATTCATCGATTCAAGCCTACTATTTATCCCCAATTTAGCCATGTGGCTAACGAGCATATGGGCGGCGTATCGATTATTTATACCTATTCATGAGCGTGCAGCACAGTTTGCCGTTATTGCTATTGTGTTTAATCCCTATTTGTTACTTAGCCTTTCGGGGCCGACCAAAGAACTTCCACTGACAATGCTAGTCTTGCTTTTCTTGTCGCTAGAAACGAAATGGAAACGCATACCCTACTTTATTCCCATTATCCTGATTACATATATCATCAGGGATGGTTATGCATTTATGATGGCTGGATGGCTGGTATTACACTTATTCTTACCTAGACCTTTTTGGCCATTTGGCCGCGTGGCAATCGTTTTGGTACCTCTATTGGTTCTCATGGGATTTAGAACCTTTGTCTCGCCAATTGGGATATTTAGAGGTTTCGAAGGAGAAGCCAGATTGGTTGGGACCAGGGCTCAAGCTAGTGAAATTGGCGCTAGGAATATCGAGCGTGCCTTAGAAAGTCTGGATGATCCCTGGTTGATTGCTCAGGAATACGGTTTCCGATTGGCTGCAAATGGTTTTTCCGATCTAGTCCGGCCTGAATTAGTGACCATATCAAATCGGATATCTCTCATCGGCGTCGGATACTTTTCTCATGCCTTTTTTCTCGCCATCGGCCTATGTGGAGTCACCCTTGCTTGCATATCTCCTAGTGAGGATGAGCGTCTAAGATACATTGCATGGTTTATTTTGCTGGCTTGGGCTGTTGTCAGCCTAATCTTATTTGTTCAGCCGCGCTATTTAATGCCCATAACACCCATCGCTCTCGGAGTTTATGGGTCTAGAGCCGTAACAACACGGGTATTAATCGCCATCGCGGTCGTAGTCGCCAGTATTGCGGGTGTTGTGTTCTTGGCCCTAGTTCTCGATATTAGCCCAACAATTCCCGTCGATAGCACCTTAAAGCCGCCTTTCTTCCTTTTCAGTCCTGGATAGTTTACAGTGCGACAAAAACCCCAAAAGATCCACCATGTCCAGTTATTGGTTTTCCTATTGGCTGTATTGTTAACCGCAATCGGCTTTCTTGTTATCCGGCCTATTTCACTAAATCAAAATATGGCCTGGATTCATGTCACCAGGAAACTAGCAAAAACAAACCATGGTCAAATACTTGATCATACCTCCGCCAATCATGCCAGTATATTCGAACGTGATTTCGCAGATGGCTTGCCCAAATCAACAGACTTTCCATATGCTTTTCAAATACTCTCGATGATATCGAATGATAATCAACCAAATCTAGTATGGGAAGACATACCAGACAATAATAGAGGTCTGTTTCATCTTTTATCTGCAATTCGATTATGCGATCAGGCAGGCAATTATTATGTTCAAATGAAAGATGTTTGTGAGTCCAATATTCCCAATATTGGCAATGCCTTGCTTAGTAACAATCTCCTCCCCCTTACTCAACCTTGGGCCTGCACCGAACTAATGGAATGGGTGGTCTTAAGTGACGAAGTTCAAAACAACCAACAACAAGCATTCTGGAAAAAACGTCTCCAGAAAGAATGTCCAGCCTATCATTCTGCTTATGCTGCTCAAAATGCTGACGGTAGAATGAAGGTGGCAGAAGCATATGGCAGGTTGGGAATGTATGATCGTGCCATTGAGATTGGAGAAGACACTCAGGAAAACTCTAAATGGTCATGGGGGCACTTTATTGTTGCTGGTTTCTATACGGCAATCGACGCTACATCTGAAGCCGAACAACACTTACTAAACGCTATTGATAAAGGAAAAGAGGAGGAATTCGTATCGAGATATCATTTTGCTCTAGCAGAGCTTTATCTCAAAGAATCACAAAAGCAAAAGGCTGTTTATCATTATTGTATTGTCTTAAATGATGTATTTGACAATGCCCATACTCGAAGATGGAAACCAAGGGCAAGTTCCGCCTTAGAGGACATTTTTGGTTATACGACAGATGTGCAAGAAGTGCTTTGTGATTTCAACTAGTATTATTCTTTGCAATAAACAGCCGTAGTTCGCGGATAAGTGCTTATGCGTATTCTCTGTGTTTTTGGCAAGCATAATTATGGAAATCCTAAAAGAGGGGTAGGCATTGAATATGCTAGTTTTTTGCCTGCTTTTCGTCGTCTGGGCCACGAAGTAATTTTCTTTGAGAGCATGGATCGCGAGCGTTATCAGGATTTCAAAGAATTAAATCGGTCACTCCTTGACATCATTGAAAAAGAGCGGCCTGATGTTCTTTTTGCTGTCCTATTCACGTTCGAAGTTTGGTTGGAAACCTGGGACATTATCCGGGAATCGGGAATAACAGCTACGATAAACTGGACGACAGATGACTCATGGAAGTATTTCCAATCATCACGGTTCATTGCTCCACATCTTCATGCTTTTACGACTACCTACCCTAGAATTTATCAACGGTATATACGAGATAATATCAATCAGGTACTGCTAACACAATGGGCTGCAAATGCGGATACTTTAGCTCCCCCAATTCCGGCCTCCGATTGTCAATATGAGGTAACATTTGTAGGAACAGCCCATGAACCACGTAAAAAGTGGGTTTCTGAGCTGGCAGAGCGAGGGGTTGAAGTTGAATGTTTTGGGTATGGCTGGCCAAATGGACCTGTAGATGCAGGCGATATCCCCAAGATCATCCGGCATTCTGTAATAAGTCTTAACTTTTCTAATGCCGGTTTGGTCTGGGATGGATTAATTCCTCGACGTGAAAATCAACTCAAGGCACGAACCTTCGAAGTCCCGGGCGCCGGAGGTTTTCTCCTAACGGAATGGGCTGATGACGTGGACAAGTATTATCTACCAGGAAGAGAAATTGCGTTTTTTCACGATATTGACTGCTTGACGAAGCAAATTCAATATTACCTATCACATCCAAAGGAGCGCGATCAAATTGCCGACGCGGGATTTGCCAGAACCCAGGAAGAGCATACTTATGATCAGCGCTTGACTGAAGTTCTTGATTTTGTTTTAGATATGAAGCAACTGTATGAGGTTCAGAAACACATCGTTGAAAAACAAAGTATCAATTGGGATAGATTTACCCAGTTAGAAAAAGGGCATGAGCCAAGCAAATTTCAACTTTGGTTGAAGAAGGTATTGGTCCAAATCGGCTCAGCCATTTGGGGACCTGAGCGAGGACCAAGAGCCATGCGCGCCTTGATATTCCAATTGAGCTATCGGTTTGTCGGGAAACATACATATTCGGCAGCCGGGTGGCCTGGGCGCATGTTTTATAAAGAAAGCTAATTCTCAATCAGCTGTCCTCATGAAAATAAGCCGACCTTACAGAAGATCACCTCCGCTGGTTAGCATTGGCATGGCTGTCCATAATTGCCAAGAAACCTTGCCTGCGGCTCTCCGGTCGATACTTTTGCAAAGCTATACCAACTGGGAACTGCTCCTAATTGATGATGGGTCTGAGGACAACACTGTAAGCGTCGCCGGACGATTCAAAGATCCCCGAATCAAATTGATTCATAGCGAAGAAAACCTGGGATTGCCCACACAGCTCAACAGGGCATTGTCTTTAAGCAGGGGTGCGTATTTTGCCCGAATGGATGGTGATGATCTATCTTATCCAATGCGGATTGAAAAACAAGTGGATTTCTTAAATGCCCGACCAGACGTCGATTTATTGGGGACGGGTGTTCTTGTTTTCGGCAAAGATGGCTACGCATTAGGCAAACGCACCGGACCATTGGACCATGCTGCGATCTGCGCTCGTCCTTGGACAGGCTTCTTGGTTACTCATCCGACCTATATGGGTCGAATGGAATGGTTTAAGCGCTTTGGCTACCATGATGTTCTCAGGGCAGAAGATCAAGATTTACTTTTGCGCGCTTATCAAACCAGCAAATTCGCAAATTTGCCAGAGATCCTCCTCGGCTATAGGGAAGAAAACCTCAACCTCACTAAAATTCTAACTTCTAGAAAATACTTCGGCCGTGCATCTTTTAAACACTTTTGGCGACAGAAAAACCTACCACTGGCGTTCCGCGCCATTCTCGAGCAAAATTTAAAAGGTTTAGTTGATATTTTCGCCACGATTAGCGGACTTAAGTACAAGATATTGTCTCATCGGGCCGCCTCCATCAGTTCCGCTGAAGCCATGGAATGGAAACAGGTTTGGGATTCAATACAATATCAATGTCAAAAACATGAATAAGCCCAAAATCACGCACATCACGACCATTGATTGGTTTTTCCGCTATCTGCTGCTCCATCAGCTTGTTGCCTTGGATGAAGCTGGTTACGATGTGACTGGAATTTCAAGAGAGGAAGGGTACGCAAAGGAGCTTACTTCTGCTGGAATTCACCATATAGAACTGCAGTTTACCAGAAACTTCACACCTTTTAAAGATCTCGCCATTCTTTGGCGTCTTTACCGCATCCTTCGCAAGGAAAGGTTCGTGTTGGTGCATACTCATACACCAAAGGTTGGCTTGTTAGGCCAGATGGCGGCCTGGATGGCACGTGTTCCCATCATCGTTAATACGGTGCATGGCTATTACTTCCATGAGAATATGGCTGGCTTTTGGCGCTGGTTCTATACAAATGTTGAGAAGATCGCTGCACGATTCTCGTCCCTAGTTTTGTTTGTCAGCGAAGAAGATATGGTCACGGCAGTACACGAGGGGCTTTGTCCGCCAGAAAAAATGAAACGGCTGGGCCCTGGGGGTATAGGCGTTGATATCCAACGCTTTGATCGCCGGAATATTTCCAAAAAAGATCTGGCTACAAAACGAACTGAATTGGAAATATCTCCTGAAGCAAAAGTGGTGGGATTTGTTGGTCGACTGGTCGCCGAAAAAGGAGTAAATGAGCTTCTGGAGGCTGCACAAATCATCCGTTCCCAGATCTCGAATATAAGGTTCTTGCTTATCGGACCGATTGATGAAGAAAAACCAGACGCCGTAACACCAGAAGCCGCAGAAGCATTCGGTGTCAAAGATATTTGCATTTTTACAGGCAACCGAGGAGATATCCCTGAATTAATGGCTCTGATGGATGTATTTGTCTTGCCATCTTATCGTGAAGGGTTTCCCGTTGTCCTGATGGAAGCTTCAGCGATGGGTGTGCCATGTGTTACTACCGATGTACGCGGTTGTCGGGAGGTCGTGGAAAACAATCGCAATGGATTGATAGTTCCTTTGAAGGATGTGCGGAGCTTGTCAAACGCGATAACAGAAATTCTGACTGATAAAAAACTCGCACAAAGTTTAGGGAATACTGGTCGGGATATGTCGGAAGAATTCTTCGATGAACGGATCATGTTTCGTAACCTAAAAAATGAGTACGCGAGACTCTTAGGCGAAAAAGAAAAGGTAGTGGAGCAATAATGGATCTAGCAAGAAAGACGGTTCTGGTCACGGGAGCTACAGGTTCAATTGGGCCACGAATTGTGCAGGCATTCTATGACGCTGGTTATCATGTAAAGGCTTTAGCTACTAAACCACTCGATAGTATTGATTTAAATTTGTGGTCCCGTGATGTGGAAGTTCATGTCGGTGATATCACAGATTTCGATTCTATTTACACTGCCATGCACAATGTTGACATCGTTCTACATTTGGCAGCCCTCTTACATATTGTCAATCCGTCCGCTTCGTTTGGGTCAATGTATGATCTGGTCAACGTTGATGGGACGAGAAATATTTCTGCGGCAGCTCAGCAAAGGAATGTAGGGCGCGTGGTGTTTTTCAGCACCATTGCTGTATATGGCGGAAATACGGCTGGTATTGTGACCGAAGCGACTGCCCCCCAGGTAGACACCGATTATGCACGGACCAAACTAGCGGCCGAAAACATTCTGCTTTCGGCTAACAGTCCGTCTGGGAGCGCTTTAGGTGTTGTATTGCGCCTCGGGGCTGTTTATGGATCACGAATAAAGGGAAATTACCGCCGCTTACTTCAGTCGCTTGACCACGGTAGGTTTATACCGATAGGTCAAGGTAATAACCGGCGAACACTCATATACGACCGGGACGTGGCACAAGCTGCGCTGTTAGCAGCAGAGGCTCCACAGGCTGCAGGACAAAGGTACAATGTAACTGACGGTCATTTTCATACTCTTCAAGATATTATCCTTGAAATGTGTCATGCTTTGAATCGTAGACCACCCCGTTTCCATTTACCTGTAAATCCTATTCGCCACCTGGCAGGATTATCTGAAGACGTCATGGGTATGTTAAATCGCAAATCCCCCATTTCCAGATCTGCGATAGAAAAATACACGGAAGAAATAGCTGTTGACGGTCGACGTATTCAGGAACAACTTGGTTTTACACCTCAATTTGATATGGCAACGGGATGGAAGGAAACCGTAGCAGAGATGAGGCGCATTGGTGACTTATAGGCCTCTGCCGTGCGAGTTATTGTGAGCAAGCAACAATGAACTCCTTGATCCTAATTGGGACAGCAGCCTTTATTCTCTCATTTCTTGGTGTTGCCGCTCTCCGCGGTTGGGTACAAGATGGCGGCGCCTTGGCTATCCCCAATGCGCGAAGCTCTCATTCACGGCCAACTCCTATCGGCGGTGGATTGATGATCGTCTTTGTTACCCTGCTAGGGCTGACGATCACTGCATTTTTCGGACTCAGTTTAGTTGGCAGCGAATGGCGGTTTTTTATTGCTGGAGCTATGCTGATTGCCATTGTGGGCTGGTTTGACGATCTGCACCCCCTGCCTTTTGGGCTGCGTTTCTTTTCCCAGGGTCTAGGCGCTGTCCTAATCATTCTTTCTTTTGGATACCTCGACCTCGTGACTCTGCCAGTTATCGACGAGATCAAATTGGGTTGGCTGGGATTGCCGGTGACCTTCTTGCTCATTGTAGGAATGATCAATGCCAATAACTTCATGGATGGTATTGATGGTCTAGCCGGCCTGCAATCCGTCTTGGGTGGATTGGCTTGGGTGGCTATTGGCACAGCTCTGTTACCGGCGACGACCACTAGATTAATCGGCATTCTGTTGGGAGCCTCCTCTCTGGGATTTCTAATTCATAACTGGGCACCAGCACGTATTTTCATGGGTGATGTTGGAAGTACGTTCATCGGATTTACATTCGCGGTCCTGATCATCTACAACGGAAAGCTCGATCCGCGCCTGGTTACGCTTGGCCTGCTCATTTTGTGGCCTTTCATATGGGATACATCATTCACATTTCTGCGCCGCCTGCTTAGGCGAGAGAATGTTTTTGAAGCCCACCGCACACATCTTTACCAGCGACTGGTCATATGCGGATTTAGTCATCGATTTGTTACTCTGCTTTACGCGGGGCTTTCACTCATCGGTATTATGTTGGGGACTGCATGGTATTATGGTTTGCCGCTCAGCGGTATTATCTTGGTTGTCTCCATGCCCTTGCTTGTCTTGGGACTTTATGGT
>CAVTPP010000003.1:0-1941433 GCA_963736615.1 uncultured Chloroflexia bacterium
TATTTGGGATCCCATGAAGGATAGCACCATTGGTCTTCAATCCATTAAGGAAAAATTTGGGATTGAGCCGCACCAGATGATCGATGTTCAGGGGCTTTCGGGTGATACGGCCGATAACATCCCGGGCGTGCCGGGCATTGGTCCGAAGACGGCACTTTCCTTGATCAAAACCTACCGCAGCATGCAGGGAGTATATCAAAAGCTTGACACCATCACCAAAAGAAAACAGCGTGAAAATCTTGAAAATTTTAAAGATCAGGCTTTTTTAAGCCGGGATCTCGTTACCATCAACACCAGGGTGCCGGTATCCTTGGACCCGGCAAAATTCAAAGCCACCGCCCCGGAGCGTAAAAAGCTTACCGAGCTTTTCAAAAACCTTGAATTCAGACAATTGCAGCAGGCATTTCCGGAGCAGGCCGATCTCAGTAGTAAAGACTATGAAGCGATCATGAATATGGCTGATTTGCAAAAGTTGATCTCACGTCTTGAATCCGCCGAACGGTTTGCATTGGATACGGAAACCACTTCAACCAATCCCATGCAGGCCAATCTGGTGGGTTTGTCCTTTGCGGTGTGCGCCCATCAAGCTTTCTATATTCCATGCGCTCACAATTATCTCGGTGCCCCCGAACAACTCGACCTCAAAACTGTGCTGAATCGGCTCAGACCGGTGCTGGAAAATCCGGAGATCAAAAAAGTCGGTCAGAACATAAAATATGACTGGATGGTACTGGCACGCCATGGCATCAACCTTGCGGGGGTCGCCTTTGATACCATGCTGGCCTCCTATCTGCTGGACCCGTCCAAGCGGGCCCACAATTTGGATCAGATCGCTCTGGATTTCCTGGACCACAAAACCATTACCTTTGAGCAGGTCGCCGGCAAAGGAAAAAATGCCGTGCTGTTTTCCCAGGTTGCCCTGGACAAAGCCACACCGTACGCCTGCGAGGATGCCGATATCACCCTCATGGCCTATGATGTGCTAAATTCCAAAATCAAGGAGCTTGGCCTGGATGAACTGATGGCCTCAGTGGAAATGCCTCTGATACCGGTTTTAATGCAGATGGAAATGCAGGGGACCGGCCTGGATGTAGACCGTCTGCATGAATTGTCCGAATCTTTCAGACAGCAGCTTGATGCACTGGAGGGCAGCATATACGGTCTTGCGGGGGAATCATTCAATATCAATTCATCCCAGCAGCTGGGCCGCATATTGTTTGAAAAGCTCAAGCTGCCCATTCAAAAAAAGACCAAAAAGAAAACCGGTTTTTCCACCGATGTGAATGTACTGACAACCTTGGCCGAATATCATGAATTGCCTGCCTTTATTTTAAAACACCGCACCCTGGCAAAGCTGAAATCAACCTATACCGACGCGTTAATTGAACTGGTCAACCCCCGGACCGGACGTATTCACACTTCATACAACCAGACCGTGACCGCCACCGGGCGCTTGAGCAGTTCGGACCCGAACCTGCAAAATATTCCCATCCGCACCGAAGAAGGTCGCAAAATTCGCATGGCTTTCATACCTCGCCGGGACTGGCATCTCGTTTCCGCCGATTATTCCCAGGTCGAACTGCGCATCCTGGCCCACTATTCCGAAGATGACATTCTGATAAAAGCATTTATGGAAGATGAGGACATCCATACCCGCACCGCCTGCGAAGTATTTCAAGTGACACCGGAAGTATTGACTACCGAACTCAGGAGGCAGGCTAAGGCCATCAACTTCGGTATCATTTACGGCATGAGCGCTTTCGGTCTTTCCAAACAACTCGAAATCAGCCGGAAGATGGCCCAAACCTTTATCGATAAATACTTTGACAGATACAGCGGTGTAAAGCGATTTCTTGAGCAGACCATTGCCGAGGCCCGCCATACGCAGCAAACGAGCACCCTTCTCGGCCGCATTCGCATTTTGACGGACATTAACAACAGCAACCACATCATTCGCCAGGCTGCCGAAAGGACCGCCATTAACACCCCGATTCAGGGCAGTGCCGCCGATCTTATCAAAGTGGCCATGATTCAGGTAAACCATGCTTTGAGAGAAAAAAAATTGAAATCCGCCATGCTGCTGACCGTACATGATGAACTGGTTTTTGAGGTGCCGCCCGATGAGCTGAAAGTAGTCACCCGGCTGGTCAAAAACATTATGGAAGGCGTCTGGGAGCTCAAAGTGCCGCTTAAAATCAACATCGCCCATGGGCACAACTGGGATGAAGCGCACTAAAAATCGAATGTTGGCCGTTCATCTTTCAAACCAACCGCGTTTGGCATAAATGCAACCTGCAATTGTCTGTAAAATAACTTAGCATTTATGGGCGCTCCGGTTCCAGCGGCAGTCCACTATTTTTCTTATCCGACTGCCCGGTTGCCTTCATCGAGCTCTTCGTTGTTTTTTCCACGGTGTGGTAAATATCTTTGAAGCTTTGGTGGAAGCTGCTGGGAGAAATCCTGCCGCTTTCAATAAATTTAACAACGATTTCCTTGGTTGTTCTCAGTATTTGTTCGTCGATGGTTGCCATGTCGCCGCTCCCCTGATCCAGATAAGCCTGTCCGCCTCACCAATCCACCTGCATCATTGGCGCTCGGGTAAGCCTGCGGGTGGGCCGGTCATTGCTGTCCAAGCAGATTTATAATGAATTTGGACTGTTACTAAATATATGAACAGGTGTCAAGGCATTCGACCCGCTGAGCAGGGTTATGTCATTTTTTTTCATATCGCTCCGAAATTAAAGCGTTTTATTGGCTATTTAAATTCTCACGCAAAGACGCCAAGACGCAAAATAAGGTGAGGAAAAACTTAGCGGCTTAGCGCGAGATACCTATGGTCAAACCAAAATAGAAGCAATAACGTTGACGTTTCCCTGGATAACTGGACGTATCGATTGACATCCCGATTTAAATTTCTTATTAGATTAGAATGACTTCATACAATTCAGACCAGATCCCAGTTTATATTCGCTTATTTGCCGGTGCATTGATACTGTTCGCTGGTTTTTTGATCTTCATCGGTTGCGATACCACCCAGACAGTGGTGGAAAAAACAACCAAAACGGTCACTCGGGCCACCCGGGATATTAGCCGCAAAATAGCCCTGTCCGATGAGGATTTAAAAAGGAAGGTGGGCATGTTCAATTTTGAAAATAACACCTTGCAGAAAACCCAATATTTTCAAGATATTTTTCACACAGGTCTACCAGAATATTTGAGCGACCAATGTCCTGGGATTATTCTGTTAAACCCGGCAGCCGGTGGACTTCTGAATGCCTTAAAGGAAGCGCCCAAATTAAATTCCGGTCTTATCGATGGTTATGCCCTGACAATCCTCGGTCGGCAGCTCGGACTAAACGCTATCGTTACCGGCAGCCTGGAAGACGTCCGCCTCATCGATGAATTGCAGGGGACCCTGTGGACCAAGGACACACAACACCTCGTGCTGGTATTTATCAGGGTGGAAGTTTTTGACACCCGAACGGCCACGAAAATTCTTGATAATACGTATGACCGCCGGATCGAAATCGATGATCTTGAATATCGCATGATTCAGGAAAATGAACAAATCAAATTACCAGCACTCAATGAGACCCTGAACCGGCTGCTGACCGATATCGGCGATAGTATTTGCGACGCCATCAGGGATCAGCCCTGGGATGGATACATTACCGAAATTGATGGCGACCGGTATGTCATCCCATCGGGGACCGAAGTGGGCCTTGCGTCTGGTGATATCCTGGAAGTATTTGACGGCAGCAGAATCATGGAAGGGATCGGCGGTCAGCACTTTTTCGTACCGGGTCTAAAAATCGGTGAAATTGAGATAGTCGCCATCACCGAGAACAGGCTGGAAGCTAAACTGCTTTCGGGAGAGGACATCAAGAAGGGAAGTACGGTGCGGCGCAAATGATAGAACGAAACCTTCCAGAAAAAAAATCTATGCCAATTCATTCAGCAGTGAATTCCTGTAGGCGCCAATCAACTCAACACCTTCTTCCTCCGACGATAGATGTTTGATCGATCCACGGAATTTGCTGCTGTTCCGCATTCCCCGGGTAAACCAGCCCAGGCGGCTGCGCATCATTCTGCAAGCTGCCTCTTCACCAATATAATCCACAGACGCTTTAAAATAATGGGTCATCATATCGAACCGGTGGCTGAGATCCTCCCGAACCGGTTCTTCGCCGTTGATGCGTGCTATCACCCGTGAGAAAATTGTGGGGTTCCCGATAGCCCTTCTGCCGATCATGACGGCATCACATCCGGTTTCTTCCAGCATTTTCAGCGCATCACGTGCTGAAACGATATCACCGTTGCCGATGACGGGTATCTCAACTCTTTTTTTAACAGCTGCAATAATGGACCAATCCGCCCGTCCCCTGAACTGCTGACCGGCCGTTCGAGGATGGACCGCGATGCCATCCACTCCGCAGTCTTGGGCAACCCCGGCGATGTTAAGGGCCTCCCGGCCGGATGCATCCCAGCCGGTTCTGATTTTGATGGTCAGCGGTATGCGAATGGCTTTGCGCACCGCCGCAAGCAATGCTTTAGCCTGATTCGGAGTTCTCATGAGGGTTACACCGGAACCGGTTTTGATCACCTTTCGCACCGAGCAGCCGAAGTTGATATCGACAATGTCGGCTCCTTTGGATTCGACTATAGCGGCCGCCTCAGCCATGATGCCGGGGTCCGATCCAAATATCTGAGCTGAAAGCGGCTTTTCTTCCGGAGCACTGTTCAGCATCTGCTCAGTTTTGCCGGATTGGTAAACGAGTCCATTGGCACTGATCATCTCCGAACAGACCAGGCCGCAGCCGGACGCTTTGGCTAAAAGACGAAAGGGTAAGTTGGTAATGCCTGCTAAGGGAGCAAGAATGACGTTGTTATCTAAGGCGATATTGCCGATTTGCATGGGCCTTCGCTGTTTGTTGTCTGTTGTAATTGTTTATATTTTAAATAAGGATATCAACAGCCTTTCTACCATAACAACGGGCAGCTGACAACTGACGCCGAACGCTTCCGGATTTAGGATCCCTGTGTTGATGTCATCACATATTTTTGTTCAGACGTATGCCCCTCATCTTCCACCAGGCTCGGAAGCCGGATTCGCATAACAAAACAGGCAGTTGTGATAACACGGTTGAAAGCGGTATGATCCGATGTCAGTCGACAGGGTACATCCGCAACCGGCTTTGATCCGTTGGCCGGTATCTTTCTTGAGAGAAAGCCGGCCGCCGAATAATTTCTGTATCAGATTACCGGGAATGCAGGAGCTTCCGGTTACCGACGAGCTCCGTGGAAGCGCCTCCAATAGATTTCTTTCGCAACAGACGGATAGATGTATGTTTCTCTCGGAAAGTTCCTTTTCCATTCCAAGTACAATTTCACTTTTATTTTTAAGCGTCGGATCAATGAATGCAAACCCGCTCCGGGTTGAAAGCCGCCTGCGAATTTTGGGGTAATGATCCATGAAACTGGTAATGCACCGCACGATTCCACATTCAGCGGCCTTTTGGGCGATGCCGGAAAAATTGTGCAGATTATCCTGCAACGGGCTCTCCCCTGTTTTAAAAAAACAAAGTGGATCAAAACGCCAGTTTATCGTATCGGAGCCAAATCGCGTACACAGGTGTTCAAGCTGGTCAAGGCGTTTCCTTAGTGGCGGCACATTGGGCTCAAGGTCGGTGCAATCCGAGTTGATGGTAAAGTTGAAAAAAAGATGATAGCCCTGTTTGAGTAGCTTTTCCCCATAGCCTCTGTCAAGGAACGGGCCAAAATTTTTCGACCAGAATACGATTGTATGGACCCTATCCGGTGTTGCCGGGACACATGAAACGCGCTGGTTAAAGGGGTTTGTGACCTCAAAAGATCCTCTTCTAATTTGCCTCATGAACCAGGGCATGTAAAACGCCGGGATATCAGTTCGTCTGGAAGCAGAAATAATAATCTTGCAGGTTTTATAAGTGTTCAACGGTTACGTTTTTTTCTACTTTTTCTTAATATCCTTTAGTGATATCACCTTCGCCTTGCCGGCCGCTTCGGCGGGCTTATCCGTTTTATCCTGCTTACCAATCACTTCCGGGGATTGCGGTTCATCCGGCACCACCACTTTTTCCAATCGCATACGTTTGCCATTCATGGTAAATTCGGTTCCATTAATATAAACATCTCGCAATATCCAGGTAACCACTTGGGGAGGCATTTGCAGCAGGAGCAGCTTGACATGATACCAGTCGGGTTTGGAATCCGGTAAAATGTTTTCAATCCTGGCAAAGCTAAGGGGATTGTCTTCAAGGTAAATGAGTACAAGATCGCTTTCTGTGGCCATATTTTTATTCATAATAATTTTTAATGGTTATAATCTTTTAGTTCGTTCAGTACATTATTAATTTTAAGATGGTTACGATCGTTTTGATCGTTAATGGGTATTGGGTTTGGTTTACATCCTCTCAACTTATTCAACCAATCAGCCCATTTAACTCAATCAACTTAATCCTAATTCCACCTTTCGCATTGCCGTAGTTACGCAAATAGGTCATCACACCTTGATCGGTCTCATTGATTCCCACCGCCAGCGGGTGGATTGTGTATGCCTGCATTGCAGTCTCCTGTGGTGGGCATAAAGCAGAAGGCACGGTCCGGGGAGCAGGTGTAAAGCGCATTGACATGAAACTGAACAGCGATAATCGATGCGAAACCCTATTTTGCGGGAAAACCTGAATCCCAAACATCTGAGCCGTTAACGGATAATTTTAAAAGATATTGAATTTTTAAATTTTAATCAATAAAAAACAATACATGCAAAAGAACCCAAAGGTACAAGCCTTTTAAATTGATCTATTGAAATTTACGCAGAAACAGTCAAAATGAATATAATCATCTAAAACGGGAAAAGGTGAATCTAAATGCAGTCTCCCCAGGATCTCATCGCACAAATTGATGGTCTTTTTCATTCCCGGTCAGTGGCGATTGTCGGCGCTCCCCGGGGGATGAAAACCGGCCGGGTCTTTTTAACCGCCCTGCTGGATCAAGGTTATAGTGGAAAAATTTTTCCGGTCAATCCCCTGACCAAAGAAATCGACGGCCTCAAGACATATAAGCGGATAGCGGATATCCCGGGTCCGGTGGATCTTGCTATTGTGCTGGTACCGCATCAAAAGACCCTGGATGTGATTCGGCAATGCGTTGCTAAAGGCGTTAAAGGGGCCGTGCTGTTTACAGCCGGGTTCAAAGAAACCGGAACCAAAGAAGGGGAGGCCTTAGAGGAGGAACTGGTTCGGGTAGCACGTTCCGGCGGCATGCGCCTGATCGGCCCCAATGGCATGGGGCTTTATTCCCCGAAAACCGGTCTTTCCTTCTTTCCCCAGGTATCAAGAGATACTGGACCGGTGGGAATTATTTCTCACAGCGGTTCATTGACCAATATTTTAGGCATGATTGCCGAACAGAAAGGCATTCGTTTTAGTAAGGTGATTAGTTCCGGAAATGAGTGTGACCTGACGGCGGCGGATTTTTTAACATATCTGGGCAACGATCCCGATACCGGCCTGATAGGTGCGTATATCGAGGGAATCAAAAAAGCGCCATATTTTCTCGCTGCCCTTCGGCAAGCAGCTCTGAAAAAACCGGTCATCATGTGGAAGGTGGGGCTGACAGCCGAAGGTGCAAGGGCATCTGCATCTCACACGGGGGCCATGGCAAGCACGCCAAATATCTGGCACGGCGTATTGCAGCAGACAGGAGCCATACCGGTGGTGGGATTCGAGGCTCTGGTGGATGCACTGATGGGCTTTTCCATGCTGCCTGCGAATCCGGGAAATCGCATGGCTATCATTTCCGGCCCAGGTGGCCTGGCAGTATCGGCGGCTGAAGCCTGCGGCCGGGAGCTGGTCAGGCTGGCCGATCTTTTACCCGAAACCCGAATCGGTTTAGCACGTTTGATTTCCGACGCCGGCACCAGTCTACTTAATCCGATTGACGTCAGTCTTTCGGCACATTTTGATCTCGATATTTTTTTTCAATCCATTCGGACAGTAGCGGCTGACCCGGGAGTGGCTGCCATCATTGTCATTGGATGTGGGCTGTCGCCCGAAACCAACCAAATATACGCAGAAGGGTTGATCCGCGCGCACCGCGATTGCCAAAAACCCATTATCGCAGTAAAAATACCCGGTTTTGATCTCAAATACGCTCAACAGTTATGCCGGGGCGGGATTCCTTTCTTTGATTCGGCCGAGCGTGCCGTCCACACCTATGCGCTTGCCATGAGGTATCAAAACTGGCTGAAAAAACAATTCTGAACCTAAGCCAAATTTATTTAATATCATAGATGTGCTGACTTAACTAACCGCACAGGTTGACACATTTAGGCAAACAATCGATATGTAAGGAGCTAAAAAAAGTTCTTCATTTTTTAAAAATTTGGCCGATATAATCTTATAATTTAAAAAAATCCCGATCTTTAAAGGTAATTTACCGGGATTCATCCGTGTCAGAATTACAAAAGAATCAAATTTTAATCAAATTAAATGCACCGAGGTGAACCTTATGAAACAAAAATCCGTTATTTTCGCTTTTTCCATCGGCCTGTTGGCGATCATCGTTTTGGTCGGCTCATCATCTGCGGGGACTGCGCAAACCATATCGGCAGATCTAATAACCAAATCCACAAGGGAGAGCGTCAGCCACAAAAATGATGCCGATTACTGGTTTGACAAGGGTGCCCTATGCGCCACTTACGGAAATGATGCAGCCGCCATTAAATATTTCCAAAAAGCCATTTCCCTCGATCCGCAAAGAAGCGATGCCTATTTTGAGCAGGGCATATCCTACGGCCAGCTGGATAATTTTTTCAAAGCCATTGCTTTAATTAACAAGGCCATCGAGATGAATCCCCATAACGGGTTGTATTACTATGGCCGTGCCAGAGTCTTTCTGCTGAACGATGAAAAAGAAAAGGCCATGGAAGATTTTAAAAAGGCTGCTGAACTGGATGATGAGGATGCCCAAAATTATATAAATACGATCGCAAAAACTCAATAGAAGCAACCTGCCAATACCGACGTGATCAATTCAGTCGACAGGGTTCATTAATTTTCGAATGATCATCCCATCGCCCCCTGCACTTCAGCTCGGGGCGTTTTTTTGGGACATATCCCCTTCCAATACTCGGATTGCTTTCCAAAGAGGGTGCTGCCTCTTGACCTGTTTAAAAGCCATTGCCGGTGCTTAATCATGTAGAAAAAAGATAAGCAACCAGCCCACATTATACCGATACACATTAGATCCCACTCTATGGAAACTGGGTGGACATCAGGTCGCCTGTTAAATGAAATGCAATGCTATGACATCGATGGCATTCGTGCGCTTTTGCAGAAGTAATAGAAAAATTCACATCTCGATATTGCCTTAAGCTCCTCTTCTCTAAGATGCTTAAACGGCGGCATTTTATCTCCACCGTTGACAATTGATAGTTTCGTAAAAAGTCTTAAAACGCCCTTTGACGTCATTCCCGCGAAGGCGGGAATCCAGTGTTTTCAGATAGTTCTGGATGCCTGCCTCCGCAGGCATGACGGAATTTCACACTTTTTACGAGTTTGTCACAATTCGCTTCCCGACGTTCTCATCAGTTACCGGCAAGTCGGAGTCGGGCAGTTTGGGATTATTAAATAATTCCATTAACCCCGGTCCCACTTTTTTGTCTTTGCGATCGGTATAATCACAGGCGGAGCAGTTCTGTTTGAAAACTATAGCGCCTTCGGCCGCCGGGCCTTCCATTACCTCAGCAGCAGGCCCTTTGGTACCATAAATTAATTCACCGCCAAAATATCCCAGCCCGATCACGCTGAACACACAAAGCACGTACAGTGAAATGACGAACTTCGGAAACGTTTCGCTAAAAAATCCAAAAATAACGGCAAGGATAAGAAAAAAAATCAAAATACCTACTAAAACGAGTTTCATCTTTATCGGAAACAGGAGTGATCCGCCATAGAAATGCTGCCAGTCCAAGATTCCTAAAAATGCTGTCGGTAATGCTGCAATCAATGCCAGAACAGAACAATGTCTGGCGGTTTGAGCCAGTTTTGTTTTGCGAAAAATCAAAGCGACCAGCATAAAGAAAAATGCCCCCATAACCATTCCGATGGGTAAATGGGTGAGGATCGGATGAAGTGGATGGGTATAGCTGAGTTTGGTAAGGGTCTGATAAATGGACTCAATCATCTTGTTACCCCCGTGAGCAGGAAAAGAGCTGATTTCGCCGACCACCCTTAACCAGGTGTTGCTTTATATTTACTGGAACAGGTTTGAGCGTGACTGTTGATAACCGATTTTTTAAGGTGCAATCAGATCTGACTACCTCATACATACCCTATAAGTCAAATATATTTTTATTCGATCAAGTGTGGACAATGTGTTGCTCGTACTCCACATGCCATGTATCAAAATAGCTGAGCTATCCTTCAATTTTTTCTCCTATTAGGAAAAACATAGCCATCGATCCAGCAATTAACTTATCCGGCTGAAATTCATACAAATCATACAGAAGGGCCTCGAAATAAATATTAATAATGGTAACAGAAAGTTACAATATATTTTATAAAATTGCAAATTTACTAAGGACATAATCTTTCCGATATCTGCGCAGCGTTTCTCATCTGATTCAGATACAAACCAGCGTATTAAAGGATATCGAGTCAGGCCAGCGTTTCTTTTTAGGGAAACCTACAACCGTTTGGTCTCGTATCTTCAAAATTACCGATAAAAAAAGGATCAGTCGAAACATCTAAATAATCCAATAATTTTGAGACCGTATTTGTTGACTTGTTCCTAATAACTTGGTAGTTATTTGTTGTTTGAAAGAAGTAAAGCCGATCACTTAAATTTGAGGCGTGACTATGCACGATGGACGATGACTATCCCATTCCCTTTAAAAGTGCCACTATCGGCAACGATTTTAATAGTTCCCATCCAAAGCCGGTCTCGTTTTTTCGGGAACATTTGACGACCTTCTAAGCCCTTGCCTGGTTGAATATCGAAACCATCCCTTCAAACAGGCCTAAAGAATTTTTACATGCAATCATTTTCATTTGTCGTTCTGGCCGACTCACATATCCGAAGTGAAAACGAAACGAATCCCACGTATCCATCGGATCGATCAGCCAACGCCCGCCATGCCTATGCCGTGAGAAAAATCAAACAGATCGCCCCTGCTTTTGTCATTCATCTGGGAGATGTCGTCCATCCTATCCCAGCACTTGCGAGTCATGATGCAGCCTTAAAAACGGCTCGTGATCACTATCATTCACTTGATTGCCCCGTATACGTAACACCTGGAAACCACGACGTAGGCGACAAGCCCAATGCCTGGGTGCCGGCACCGAATGCAGATTCAAACAGCCATGACCGCTTTGAAATCACCTGGGGGAAGTCCTCGGGCTCTTTCGATTATCATGAAAACCGCTTTCTCATCCTCAACTCTTCTTTGATGAATTCCGGTTTGGCCGCAGAGGCCGACCAGGAAAGATGGCTGGGGCAAGACCTTGCCATGAGCCGCCGGGCCGGGAAACGAATTTTTGTCTGCATGCACTATCCGTTTTTCATCGATTCTCCCGATGAAGATAACCATTACGACAATATCGCCGAACCGGTACGCTCGCGACTCCTCTCCCTTTTGGCCAATTATGGCGTCGAGGCTGTTTTTTGCGGGCATGCGCATACCTTTTTTTACAATCGATTTAGGGATATGGACCTTTACGTGGTTCCTTCGGTAACGTTTGTCAGGCCGGATTACAGTGAATTGTTTCAGGTTCCGCCGGGGCCTGAAAAAGAATACGGCCGTTATGATACAGACAAATTAGGTTTCATGCTTGTCTCTGTCACAGCTCGGGAACATCGTCTGCGGCTGGTGCACACCTCCGCTAGAGGCGAAAACGAGGAGCTGACGCACTGGGATAGCCTGCGTTTACAGGATGCACAGGATCAAGTTTCATCGGTCGGCATCACGCTGCGGCATTCGTGGGCCCATAGCTATGAGATGCCTTTTGACAATCTGGATGAGTTCAATCGAAAATTCGCGCGCAACGATCACTGGCTCCCGGCCTTGTGGGAGATGGGAATACACCGTATTCGGCTCCCCGTGGGTGATGTAACCGATGCCAATCGACGTCGACGAATGGCGGCTTTGATAAAAAAGGGATTTCGGTTCACGCTCTTCAGTGCCGGGATGCCATCCCATCGGGTCAAGGAAATCCTCTGGCGGCATCACCGTTTGATGGAAGCCTGGGAGATCATAGTCCCTCAATACCGAATGGCTGAGGTGGTTTGCGATATCGAAACCATAAAAGCCGATATTCCAGTCCGGACCTATCTGTCCAAATTGGCCCATACTTCTCAGGAGGACTTCAATGACGGAACCTTTTTCCATCACTTTGCCGATCACGGGTTCAGTTTCGAGGATCTGTCCCTTGTAAAGGAGTATCTGGAGGAGCACCAGGGTGGCGGAGCCATTGATGGGGTTGTGTTTTCATCCAGGCGGCATTCGAATCTGCTTGAGAACATGGAGATGGCGACCGGGATCTTAGGGGCCTATGATGCCGCTGTGATCGTTCAGGTTGCTTTCCCGCGCGTCGATGAAGGAGTAATTTGTGACCGGGATCAGGATGTCGCCAACCTGGCAGCCGAATCCTTAGCAGCAGCTCATGCTGTTAAAGATGCCGTCGTTTTTTTTGATACCTTTGTCGATCACGATCGCGGTTACTACCCGCGACACGGTCTGCTGGATAGGCGCTACAACCCCCGAATGGGGTTGCATGTTCTGAGTCACTTGCGGGATTTTCTGCAGGTCATGGGCCCCAGTGATTATGCAAGAACGATCGCCTCATCGGATGGCATACGGGCAGTGGCCATCCATGCCGGTGATCGCAGTTGCGTGCTGGTTATGCCTGAAGGATCTGAAGCGACGCTGGAATTGAATGCGGCGGACATTGCCGTTAACAACCGGGACAGACTCCATTGGCTTGATCTGGCTTCCGGTAGAAAGTATAAGGTTCAAATGCGCCGGTCGGAGACAAACCGCCAACATGTATCAATCAACCCGAATCCAAGTCTAACAACTCCGGGTGTTCTGACAATAGACTAAAATGAGTAAAAAACAATTCAATCAAAATTCAGCCGATCTCGTACTTAAAAACGGAATATTACTCACCATGGATGCCCATCGACCTCAAGTGGAAACACTGGCGGTTCGGGATGATACAATCATCGCTGTGGGAAGTATCGTGACATTGAACCCTATATGTCTTCTCAGACTATAGTTATCGATTTGGAAGGGCAACTGGCCGTTCCCGGCATCATTGAAGGGCATGGTCACTATATGTCCCTTGGTGAATCACTGATGGGGTTGGACCTCAGACCCACCCGAAGTTGGAGGGAGATGGTGAATGTCGTAGCCGGCGCGGTGCGAGGGGCGAGGCCGGGGGCGTGGATTGTCGGTAGAGGATGGCATCAGGATAAATGGCATGAGCTGCCCTCACCCAATATCGATGGGTTTCCGGTACATCATAGACTCAGTGAGATCAGCCCCCACAACCCCGTCATTCTCATCCATACCAGCGGGCACGGAGTTTTTGTCAATGCCCTCGCTTTGGAGCAGTCCGCTATTTATCCGGATACTTCGAATCCCATCGGCGGTGAAATAGTCCGTGATTCCCATGGAAACCCAACCGGAATGCTACTTGAAACTGCTCAAGATCCAGCACGGGAGGCACTGGCAAAAAGTCGAGCGAGGCGCCCGGCTGAAGTGATTGAGTCGGAGCTACGACAGCAGGTCAAGCTCGCCGCGCAAGAAGCGATTAGCAACGGTATCACCAGCTTTCACGACATGGGAGAAACGTTTCGAACCATCGATTTTTACCGGAAATTGGCGGATGAAGGGAATTTGCCGCTACGGCTCTATGTTTGTGTTCAAGAACCGAGTGAAGTGATGCGGGATCAACTCGCCGACTACCGGATGGTAGGCCATGGCAATAACTATTTAACCGTGCGTGCCATCGGAGAAAAAGTACTCGATGGTGCCCTGGGTGTCCATGGCGGATGGCTCCTGGAACCATACGCCGACAGGCCGCAGAGTTCGGGGTTCAATGTGATTCCTCTGGCGGAAATCGGGCGTTCAGCCGAATTGGCGATTCAACACGATTATCAGATGGCTATTCAGGGGATTGGCGATCGGGCCACGCGTGAACTTTTGGATATCTATGAGAAAAATTTCAGCTTGAACCCCACCAAAAAAGACCCACGGTGGCGAATCGAACATTGCCAAGTCATTCATCCGGATGACCTGATTCGTTATTCGAAACTGAATGTGATCGCGTCCATCAGAGGGGTGTTCGCAACATCGGATGGCCCCTGGGTCGTCAAAAGACTCGGTGAAAAACGGTCCCGGGAAAGGGGCTACCTGTATCGAACGCTGATGGAATCCGACATTACCGTTATAAATGGAACCGATCCTCCGGTGGAAGGTATCAGCCCGATTGAAAATTTCTATCGATCGATTACGCGCGAAATGGAAAACGGCGCGCTATTTTTTCCGGAACAGCGGTTAACCCGTCAGCAGGTTTTAGAGACTTATACCATCAATAGCGCCTTTGCCGCTTTTGAAGAGAAAATAAAAGGAACCCTGACCCCCGGTAAACTAGCGGACATCACCGTTTTTTCCCAGGATATCATGTCCATTCCCGAAGAAGAAATTCTAAATACCAGGATTGCCTATACCATCATTGGTGGAGAAGTTAAAGTTCGACAACCGTAATACAGTATTCTCTATGATATAAATAAGTTACAAATTTTTCGATGATTTTTTCGGCACTACATTTTATTTGTTTGTGGTGCCCCTATCTTTCTTTAATGGTAATTTAATTTTTACCTGTTTTAGCGGCTTTTGAACCAACCCCAGTTTGCTATATATATCGCTCTGCTTAAGCGTCGGGGTCGTGGTGGTTCTGATATGGATAGTCGCCTTGTCTTCTGTATTGAAACTCGTTGTTACTCTTACTTGCGTGGATAATATGTTCCGGATAGTGCGCCAGCTATAGTTGATTCCATTTGTTCTTAATTTTTTTAATATCCCCGCTATTATATGGTAGGCAATGACGGTAATAAATATATGTGCTGTGCCGGTGTCATCTCTTTTGTGATAGTTTGGCCTTAGGCCTAATTCTGATTTCATACTTCGAAAACTATCCTCTATGGTTGTCAGAGTGCGATGAATTTTTGATATTTCTTCTTCTATAAGATCCAGCCTGTTGGTCCTTATAACATACTCACCAACTCTTTTTTCTTTTGCTTTGCCATTCGGATTTTTGTTGAAAATAATTTTGGTGGCTACCCCCTTTTCCTGCTTAACTTCTATATCATAAAGGCTACCGACACCGTATTTTTCTTTCAGTCTGCCTATCCTTTCGATGATTTTATCGTATTTCTTATGAGTCCGTTTCTTTTTCAAGCCTTTGTTTATCCCGTTTAGACCTTCTTCAAACTTTTTAAGTCTCCTTTCAAGGATGGCTTTCTCTTTAGCTTCTTTTGCCTCACTATGGCACAGAAGATATAATTCTTTTTTTGTTGTGACCAGCTTTACCCTTAACCGTGTTTTTTTGTCCGATAGCTTTATTTGCTGCTCTTGGCTACCTTGCCAAAAATCATCCCCATATGATTTCTTTCTTGATACTGCTAAATATTTAAACTGTTTGCGCTTTATGATCTCTAAATTGTCTTCGGTTGCTATGCCCGCATCTATTACGATCGTCTTTTGGGGGTTAAATCCATCGACAACGTTTGAAAGCTCATCAAGCATTTTCTCTAATGTGCCCGGCTCTGATATATTGCCTTCATAAACCTTGCTCTGCTTAGGGAAGCCCTGAGCATCAAGCGTTAATGCCAATGTTATCAGAGGCCTGTCATTGCGTTTGTCTTTGGACTTGGCATGTTTGGCTATTTTACTGCCTTTCTTGCTTCCTTCAAAATAGGTGTTGGTAAGATCATAAAGGATGATGGTCTCTTTTAAACCAAAAATCTCCCTGGCAGCTTGGGATAATCTTTGCTCGATTTTATCATGTTGTTCCCATAGCAATACCGCCGTCCTATGTAACGCCGTATCATAAACATTTATTTTTGCCTGCAATAGCTCAAGGATCGCACTGTCTTCATTCGCCCATCTGGCTGTCTCTCTTTCACTGGATGGATGCACAAGCCTGCCGGCTATCAGAATCTTTGCATAGTTGACCTGATTATCCGTAAATCCAAGCTCTTTTAGCATCTTATCAAATTTATACTCTCTCATCTGGGCTAAGACAACATGTTCAGCTCCTATCTTTCTGGCCTCTGAGCTGCTAACCGAATTGACATCAACCGATTGGTAATCAGCACTGAGCCTGTCGGCTGCATTATCGCTTGCAGCCCTTTCAGACTCTTTATTCAATTTTTCTCTTACAATAACTTTTGCATAATGCTTGGCTAATTTTTCGATTTGCGGATCTGTTACAAACAATCGAGATTGTTTATGGACTTCACTTTCGATTGTATTTGCCAGCTCTTTCCATTTGTCCTGATGTAGGTCAAGAAAACCAAGATTTAAAACCAGCCGCTGCCTGGGACCTGCCGGCGTACGAATCGATTCGATGAGTTGGTGCTGAATATATTTTTTGCCTTTTACCGTTTTGCTTTTCTCTCGAATAAACATGAGAGGCTTATATCATTGGCAAATAGACATGTCAACAATTAAATATATTTTCAGGCACTACATTGGATATTCGGCCTATCGGTATCAATAATATCAGTAGGTTATAACCGTGATATCGCTATTTTTACACTTTTTGACCATAATTTTGTCGAACTTGGGTTAAGCTGATATCTCGATTCGTAAGTGTTCACCCCATCCTGCTGAATTGCGCTTTAAAGTGGTGGATCGCTCCTGCACCAA
The DNA here is from genome assembly GCA_963736615.1 of uncultured Chloroflexia bacterium. GTDB lineage: Bacteria > Chloroflexota > Anaerolineae > Promineifilales > Promineifilaceae > JAACFF01. The sequence continues at coordinate 16,979 of CAVTPP010000003.1, forward strand.
ATCATGATTGGTATACCAGGCGCGCTTGGCCTGAGATGCTTTTAGGGTATCTTTGAGAATACTATATTTGCGGATTCCACTGATGCAGCATTACCGTTCTATCTTCGACCCATTCTATTTTAAGGCCGGCAATTTTAGCACGTTGCACCAGATCCCGATCCATGGCCCCCCACCATAAAAGGTCCTCGTCGTATCCTCGGATATCGAAAAAAAATGAACGTTGTGCTGCCTGAATCCCGCCGGGACCCCATTCTGGTCTGAGGCTTGTCAACTTTTGAAGCCTGTAAAATGAATTCATTAAAATTTGTTCATCCTCGGGAAGACAGGCATCTTGTGGCAGGTCTGAACTGCGGCAAAGAACAAGTGTCGGGGGCTTTCTTTTGAGCCTTTCAAGGACCACCCCAAGAAAATTTGGAGCTAAAACCATGTCAGCATCCATTGTCATCAAATATGGGATTTGCGGTTTGGTAGCTTTGATTCCGACATTAAGGGCGTATGGCTTGTTCCATGGATCAGACGGATCACCAATCGTGATAAGCTTCGATGCATTCTCCGCACAAATATCTGTGAGCTCTTTATTTATTTTCGGGCTACTCCCCAAGCTGACGACAACAATTTGCTTGGGGCGTCCTGAAGACTGCCAATTCAGACTTGCCAGCGTATTCTTCAGACGTTGGCCTGCACGGCCGCGAACCGAAATGATAACAGCCAGAGAAAGCTGGCGGGCAGATTCTTTCTTAGGGACTGTCACCTGATCCTCTAAATCGAGTGATTCCTCATTGATTAGCGTTCTATCTTTATTTATCCGAGAGGGGTTATCGGATCTAGTCCCGAAAACATTCAGCTTTCTTTGACGTGCTATTTGTAGTGGGCTCAAGAACATTTATAGCTACCCTCTTTTGATCGAGTCCATGCTCTGCTATGTATTGGATAGTCGCTTCCCACTCACGACGGTCTTTTTCGATATCCAGACGCAAATCATAATTGCCCTGTTGTAAAGGAGGATATTTTCCAGATTCGATCGCTTTCGCCAATAAACTTGCCCACTGAGGAAACGGTTTGCCGTGATGCCATACATGCAGATGCCAACTATTCAAATCACCGAGTGCTCCACGATATGCATTATTCTGCTGAAGGGCATGACTGATTATCAGCTCTAAAGGGGCAATACCTGATCCCATTTTAACAGGTCGCAACCTTCCGTGAAGTTTTAGTTTGTTGCATAGAAAATAGCGCGTAGTTGCAGTTTTAAAATGCCATATCCCATGCTCACGATCCCATTTCGCCAATCGAGCATTCCGAGACCCCAGGCTTTTCCCTGACGGTCCGGCGGGCGGTCCGGGATGTGTCATCATAAGCCATAGACTTTCGTCCTGCATCATGATCTTTAACGATTCTTTTACCCAGCTAACTCCTGCTGTATAAAAAAAGACATCCGCATCCATCTGCAACACATAGTCGCTACTGACCGCCTCCATACCGAAAAGGGTTGTGTAGATGGGACCTCCTGTATACGCATGACAGGGAATGCGATCCGTTCCAGCGCTGAAATAGCGCCCCGTGATTTCACTGATGTGTTGCGGTTGCATATCAACGTCCAAAACACGATCAACAATACCGTCAGCAGCTAAATTCTCCAAAATAAGGTTAAGTTCATCATCACTTAGCTTGTGACGGCTTTGGTATTTTCCGCTGAAGGCCGGTCGGCGATCTACTACGATAGTTTTCTCGGCAAATGGGTAACGCGCCTGGGAAATCATATGCCTGGCCATCACATTCAAAAAGGGCGCATCCATGACCGTTGCTTTTATCAGCAATGATACGGGAGGCTCAGTTTTTGAGCCCACTTTTTTGTCAAAATTGCTTTCAGAAACCATTTGGGGTCGATGGGAACAGAAAACCGTATTTGGAAGACGAATGGGTTGCTTGGGTTTTTTATCTTCCACACGAAGCGGGTGACCGCCCTTTTCAATGCGGTCGCGAAGTGCCGTTAATTGTTCGTCAGTGTTTCCCCACGCTTCAGGTCCAATTATTCTTTTTACCTCATCCAAGGACCTTGAAAACTGTTTTCGCTTGGCAGGATTGCTGAGATTGTCTTTATGGCATAACCAGAAAAAGAGAATCTTATCGTCGAAAACCTGCCTATTGGTGTAACCAATATGCTTCTCTAAATCACGCATCCAATAGGTGTCGCTGGCTTTATTGATATTCGTTTTGAATACAATTGATTGTGCCGTATCTCTCAGAAATCCTGCGCTGTTGAAAATCACCCCTCGTGTATGGATATGATACTTTACACACCGGTTGGTATATAAATCCAAAAACCAACTTTTATTTCCCCCGGCGTAAGATGCACCATCTGACAGTGCCTCTGCGAGCCAACTCAATTTATTGGGGTGCTGCCAATCATCGTCGTCAAACCAGGTGATGATTTCGCCATGAGCTGCTTTAATGGCCAAATTCCGTTTTTCCGCCACAGGAAGTCCCGATTTAGTTGTAATGACACGAATATCTGCTCGATTAGATTTCAGAGGTTCCGCGGAACTGTCGATGATAACCAGTTCTTTATTGGTCCATTCTTGCCTGTCAAAACACCATAGGAGCCATGGAATGAATGCCGCCCTGTCTTCAGTAACACATAAACAGCTGACTTTTTTATCTGCTTGTCGAATCATTTTGATAACCTGAACTCCTTTAACTTTATAGAAGTCTAAAAGGCCTTTACTACCATGCTTTTATATCGGGTTTCAGATTATGGCGTTCGCCAATGCCAAGATCGAGTTGGGTGAAGCCAGGCTGGAACTCGCCCGCTATGGTGTCAAATCTCTCGCTGCTCCAGTAATTTATCGAAATCCGGATTGATGATGCACCGCTCAAAGTCAAGCCAGATGCGGTTGTCCTTGCGGCAATCGTAGCCGCGACAGGGAATTGGTCGATGTTGCCAAACGGTACATTGACACTTGCTTCGGTCCAGATGCCGGCAATATTCATCGGGATCTCGTGCAATCAGGTAGGGTCTTCCCAAATCCCATTTGACAATACCTTCCTCTAAATCCTGCCTCGATAGGGCAAGATCTAACTGGCAGCAGGCAGCGCCACAGATCGAAACACGGCTGGCGCAATCGAATTTCACCTCCTCAGGGTAAGTGTATTTGTCCTGTTTAAATTCCTGCAGGGCGATCACCCCTAATCCTTGATCGCCAAATTTTGTTACCAGTCTTTTGTTAACTTGCTTTTGACGATCGTCCAGCTCTTCAAACGTAATCAGACCTTTCTCCTCCAAAATCTCTATCAGCGCGTAACAAAACGAGGCAATTTCCAATGCTTTAGCAGAATTTTTGTTAGCACGTGCATGAGAATCAAGAAATCCTTCTGATACTTCCCTGCGCAAAATCTCCAGAAGCTCAATTGAATTTCCAACTTGAGAATCAGGATCCGATTCATAGCCGCATCCATTTTTTTCAAACTTAGGCATAATCACCTGCATTTTAAGTTTTCCCCTTACCATGTTTTCGTGTCATTTAATTTCCAAAACATACGAAAATTATGCTTAACCTTTGTAGCAACGGCAGTTAATTTTCAAATCAAGTAGCCAATTCATCGTTTATTACCGGTGATTCTGTGGCTGATTCGGTAGCATGCATTGCCAGGTCTTCGAGAACCGAATAACGATCGATAAGATGCTTAAATCGCCGATCTTTGTCCACCATTGCTACAAAACGTCCTGTACGGCGTAAAATTGCGCTGATCTTATTTGCTTTTGATTTATCCGGGTCAACTTCAACCCAGGCTTCATAGTTGATTGAACTACCGCAAACACCGGAAAGTATCTCCAAATCCAGCCAATGAGCATGCTCCATAACCTGGGTTCCATCACTCTTTGTCAAATTTACCCAACCGTCAGAATCATCAGGAGGCGATTTCGTTGGCTGTAGTATTTCGGGATTTGTCAGAAAATTTAGCACCATGTCTTTAGATTGATACAAATCCGGCTTTTTGATTGGTGAACCTCCGAAACTTTGAACCTCACTGTAAGCTTTTTCAAGAAATGGGTAGGTAGATATAAGACTGTATAATACGTCTTTTGCCGAGGCTAGGCCTATAAATCTTCTGACAATGTCATCCATACTTCTTAAAAATACAAGGCACCTCATTTCACGCATCTTCATGAGCATGACAGTAAATATGAACAGTCTCGATGTAAGCCACTTATTTCCAGTCCCGAGGTCCACGATCATAAAGTCAATGTGCTCAGGCTTACTCATACTCTCGATAAGCGGTCCTGGAAAACTCATTGATTCGTGATAAAATAGTTTACGAGCATCTGAGCCGGAGAAATCCGACCAATCTGTTTTAAATTCCCTGGCTTGAACATCCCCTGAAACCAGAGAAATTGTAGAGCCGATTGAAATGATGTTAGATGATTTAAGTGTTGACGACTGAATTGCATTTTGCTGACTTATTTGAGTTTGCAATGAATTCAGAGTGCTCATCAGTGTGGACTTGACTGTGTCGATGTTCCTCCGTAGGCGATCGTCTGTTTCTTTTATTTGATTGCGTGTATCGGTTCGAGAATTTTTTATTGCTCGTTCAACCTCCAGAAATCCTTTGATACGAAACTTTGATATCCATGGCAACGCGGCGATGGCAAATGCCAGGGCGGTCAGAATAATAAAATTCAATCCACTAGTTTCTGAGGAAAACCGAACTGCTGCGTAAATAGTCAGTGCAACGCCGGCTAATGCAAAAGAAAGCCAGAATGCTTTTCTCGGTTCGTTGACAGGATCTGGGATTGGACGGCTTATGGTATCTTCGGCGGGCTCTATTGTAACTTCTTTTTCATTGTTTCCCATGTCGTGATACCTCCCGTTTGAAGTTTTCTGCGAAAGGGCTAACAATAAAGTTAAAGGTATAAAAGTGTTTGTCCGCTATTGTTCTTAAGGCTGGATTTTAGATAAGATTGATTGGCGCCCTTACTCTTCGTCTTCGCAATCCAGATCAACATTAAAATGAAAGGGATCAAGGGCGTCGCTGGCAGCCTGGACAGCGTTGCGACGGGCTGATTCTTCGTTCTCCACCATGGATCGGATCGTGCTGTCGAATTCACTGCGACACAAAGTTAGGTCGAACCGGCGTCTGGTGGTTCCCCGATAGGTGTTAAAGGCGCTCACATGCTGCTGCTCATGAGGGGCCAGAACATTATCGATTGCATCCTGCACACGCTGCTGCTTGCAGGGGGTAAGGTCGGGGAAATCAGATACCGACGGCAGCGTCACCGTGGTTCTGATCCGGTAACGAATCACCAACCTTCCCCTGCACCGGACGCAGCCGGTGTCATGACAGTTGCGGCAGCCGGTGGCAGCCTCGGTCGTCAGGTTGCGGGTTTCATAGGAGTAGCTGAAATCTGCATCGGTGCGCCCACGCAGCCGCACTGGGCCGCTGGCGGTATAAACCCTGATGTGGTCAGTTTCCTTCTGACCGTGAACCGGATGAAGCGGCTGGACGTTGACGGCTTCTTCAGATTTTGTAGCACGGCTATCGACATTTTTCCCAGTTTCCTTAGTCGCCCCGGCTCGCTTTTTTGCATCCAGATCCAAGACCGGTCCGGTGGCATAGAACGCACTCAAACGCTCATTAACATTCGCCGATGCTCCGTTAACATCATTATAATTAAGCGACAGCTCTTCCTCGAGTCGCTTGGGTTTGCGTTTTTTTCTTTTTTTACCAGCACGTTTCCTCATAATTTTCCGGTTTTTATAGAAAATGGTTAATTTTATTATTATTTATCGGCGCTGAATCAGAAACCAAACAACAATGGCGAGCGCAAGGAAAAATAAAAATAGAAATTCAAGGTTGGGTAACAGGTATTTTTCAATTAAACTAGGAACGGGATCGGTACTCCCCATCAACCAGACAGATGTCATTAGACCTGCTATTACAGAAAAAGCGATAAAGTATTGAAGCCAAGTTGGAAGTTTTCTAAAGTTGATTTCTTTTCTATGCATCACATCATTTATCGACTGAAAATATATGAAATACAACCATAGTTAATATGAGATGAAACATGTTTGTCCAATCCAGCGACTTTAATACTGATAAAAACGGCCCCGAGAGGGAATTTGGGCTTCAAGAATTTCCAAAGACTGCAATTGGTTGCGAGCCTCCAGCTGAGTCAGAACGGCCCCGGCATCAGAAATGGCCTGAATAAACTGCTGAAGAAGCAACTTCCACTCACAAAGAAAAGCCAGACGTGGCATGCGGATCATACCCAATTGGTTTAGAGCCGATTCGTAACCGCCAGGCACCCGTTGCCAGAATCCCTCTATGGTTACGATTTCGGAATCGATGCCCATGCGCCACCGGTATTGCAGATGTGGCGTTCTGATTTCGTAAAGCACCACAGATTCCCCAACGGGATGTTGCATATGGGAAAGCATATCAATTAGGTTGTCTACCATATTAGACAGATCATCCCGGTAGCTGAATCTGACCGGAAGGCCATTCCAGAGCATAATGGCATATTCCAGATTTCCTCTGAATACATAACGATAAGCTTCCGCCAGCGAAGAAAATCGTTTCCCATCGGCTTCGATCCCCTCCACAAAACCGGGTTGCAACCAAATGCCGGTGAGGTTAGTTCCGATGAGTATGTAGTCGCCTTCCTTATTCATCATTCAGGACGCATATATAGTTTACCGAAATGCGGAATCTCTCTCTCCACCCTCTGTAGCATTTCCCACTTGCGCCGCTCAGTACCGTCTTGAATCTCAACTTCCCCGGATTGAAAAGATACAATTATCTGATATAAAAGCGATTTCCATTCGCACAAGAAAGCCTGTCTCGTCATTTTCGTTTCCGGAAATTGATTCAGCGCCTGAGCATAGGATGCAAACAAATCGTCCTGCTCGGTGAATCTTCCGCGAATCTCTAAATCATCCATCTTCCAGCGAAGTTCACAGTTGATTAAAAGCAGTTGGTTCTTAAAATCAGCCTTTGCCGCACCTTCATCATCCCTTTGAATCAACCACAGCATGGCCAGAATGTCATCGAAGCTGTGGTATAAATCTTCACGGTAGCGGAATCGTACCGGAATATCATGCCAAAACATGTATATGGCCTCCTCCTCTAATCGAAACAGTTGAAGGAAGGCATCTTTGAGGTGTTCGAAGGGAGCGAAGGTACCTTTTATGATTTTGGGATGGCCGAGTTGGAGTATTAAATCCATTGTAAGAAATTTATGCCTTTTTTGAGCCTTGCGCCATACCTTTAATAGCACCATTTAAGATACCAATGCGCCGGGTTTGGTACAGAACCTCCACTATTTCAAACGAATTTAATGGAGGACCAAAATTATCAATTTCCCATAACGCTACCACAGGTTTACCGTAATCTACCAAAGTCTTATCCTCACAAATCATCCACTCGCCTTCCAAATTTTCGACAATTGCTTCGCCGAGAAACACCCCGATAGAGAGCTTGAGTTCGTCTAGGTTTCCCTCGAATGGCTCGTTTTGGTTCAATACCTCAAGGAAAAAATTTTCTACTCGTGCAACAGTGTCGGCTTGAAAAGCTCTTTCATCTGCATAGAGTTCATCAGATCCTTTGGAGAAACTAATCTCGGGGGTACGAAAATTTCTGCTATTTATTAGAAGCTTTTCAAGCATGCTAAGATGGCTTGACAATTTGGACATTAAATCATCGAAATCATCCCAGGCAGCTTGCAAGTCTTCATTTTCCATATCCTTTAAGTATTTTGAAATCTCGTCCGAAGGAATATCTCCTGCATAGTTGGGATCATCATCTAAACCTAAAGCAGTTCGCAGTTCATCATCGGTCATGTTTTCTGGTTTATTTTTTTTCATATTCAATAGACCCTTTTTGATAACTGGATGAAATTAATTCAAAGAGTTTTACCGAAACTTAACGCAACAGGATTATTAAAAAAAGAATGATTATAATAATTGGGATGGATTTTCTGGCTTTTTAATATGTAATTTATGGAAATCCATCTTCAGGTTACTGCAAGACTATATATCATAATTTCGTTATCAGACGCCATAGCTTTATTCCCTCAACCTAAATTCAGAATCATATTTCATAATAACTGGAAAAAACTCTAAATGAAATCTATGGAATAATCACTCTAAAACCATGCCTTTGTAACCGAGCGATTATTGATGGATTCTCCCTTCTAACAATATCCACACCGGCCTGTATCCATGTTGTCTTGCCAAAAATAAGTCTTTGGAAATCTGACGCTGAGTAAATGGTGTATTTCTCACTGGCCCGGATTTAAGTTCACGAATATATAAGCCTTTTTGGTTGTCTACATAGCGGTAAATTGCTGCCCGCTAGGCCATCTTCCCGTCTGTCTCCTTTGGCGGGCTCTACCACCTCTTGCCCTTCTCAAAAGATCTTCAGCGAGCCCGCCTTTGAAGCGATTCCATTGCAGTTGGTCATACATTCTGTTGTAGGCGCTCTTAGATTTTATGCGTCGAGTTGCAGGATTGGGATTATTCTGCTGGTAACGTTCCCATGCTGATCTCCGGGCTCTCCGGCGTCTTCCAGTATTCAAGGAATCGCCTACGAATCCTTCGAATTGCGACATTAGTGCCTTCATCCAGCATACCTCGGATCTCACGAGCAACAACACGATCTCGTCTATCTGTTGTAATTCTTTTTCCATAGAATCCATACGGCGCTGATTTCTTCTATTTTCAGGACGGTTGCTGACGCGAGGTTCGAGATCATCCAGCTGGCGGGCGAGACGCGGACTTAGTAGCCAATTCGTCACCAAATTCTTGGCGTAACCGTGCCGGGCGCTGACCCCGGCAGAGCGAAGTTGAACTTGGATATCTCTATGTTGATTAATTAGCTGTCTATTATTTGGATTCGCTGCTTATAAAGTTTAGCTTCTATATTATCCAGGCGTTGACGAAGCTGCGGATTGCCGTTCAATTCCTTGGCGTAATTTTGCCGCACATAACGGCACGGCGACGCTGAACGATACATCGACCATCCTCAAGAACTCGCATTCGCTGATTACCGGGAAGATCTACCTCTGCTCTTACTTTTTGCCCTTCAAAGGCTCCCTAGCATCTTCTGTCTCTGACTAGGAGTTCTACAGTAACATTGTCAGGTAAATCGCTTCGACTTGTTGTTCCACGACCCGGCCTATTGGATGGCCCAGGTAATTCACCAGGCCTGCGCCTTCCGAAGAGGCTTTGCAGGCGTTGTTTGAAGCGGGTCAAGCCCTGCCTACCGCCTTCGAGGTAAACGATGGGCACCTCTCCCGATACGGCCTGGCACACTGGCTAATGATGATAGACCTTCCCCGCGCGCCCTGAACTGTCTGTCTTGCCCATGCGCCAGGAGATCTGGGTACGTTTCGAAAACCTCCCCAGAACTCAGTTTGCCCCATTTTGACCGCACCGATACCTTCCACCACTGCCATAGCACCCTGGAATCCGTCAGTGGCATTCTGTTTCATTTGCTCGGTGTTGCCAAAAAGCTCGCGTGCGGTCTCTGAAGTACCGGCATCGTGCAGGTTTTTAATGTAAGAAAGATAGTTGAAGTAAACTGACAGGCCACCGGCTATGAGGGCCCCCCAACCTGCGTAAGTTATAATCGTGCCCATCCAGGCAATCACCGGACCGGTCACAGGCGACAGGAAGCCCCAGGAAATTATGGTCAGCGCCACCATTAAGGCAGTGATTATCCCAGCTATACCTAAGATAGTTGAGAAAACAATTGCCAGCCCGGTGATATGTCCGCTGCAATTGGAGCAGATTGCCCAATGGATCGCGCTGCCAGGCCTCCCAGTTACCGATGTTGGCAAACCCGGTCAGCATCTTCTCGAACCCGCCAACAACACCCGCCAGCATCTCTCGAGGATCGACCATCGCCTTGAGCATCCGTTCGCCCATCTGGAGCACATTGATATTTTTGATATCATCGGCAATCGACTCGGCGACAAGGCGATCCGCTAACATGCGCTGTTGCTCGGCAGTTAAAAAGTTCATATTCTGGTCAGCAACATCAAGCAACGCCAACCCGCTGGATACGGCGGTTTTCCACTTCCTGGTCTGCTCTGCACGCGGATCAGCCGGCTGTTCGCCTCTGACTGCCTGGGTGATGCCAGTATCGACCCTAAGCTGCGCACCTTCCGCGGCTTCACTTGCTCAGGCGCTTGCTGTATCATATTCTCCAAAGTAGCCAGGAGATCGTCGCGTTGCGGCTGGTCCATATCCGTTATCCGCTGCTCTTGCTCTTCATCACTCATCCCAGCCAATTCAAATAAGAGCTCCTTTTCGTAGGTATTTTTGCTCGACCGGCTCGCTTTGTTCCTCCTGTTGCCTCTCTATGGCGTCCTCTGCGGCTATCGATCCCAGCCATATCATTCATGTATTGCGACTGCAGATCGTTCAACTCTTGTTCCATCACAATGGTCGCGGCAATCAGTTGATCACCAGATTGAGCTGTTTGTCGGGAATGACGCCTAATTAATGCAGGTCCGGGCATTGCATTTTCAATTTTTTCATTACTGGCTACATTGGCAGCGTGCATTTCCTCAATTCTGGCCTCGGTTTGAGTGACAACCCCCTCAGTTTCACTGATTTGCGTCTCGGATTGCTGGTTTAGCTCAGAAGCTTCCTGGGCTTCCTGTTCATATTGGCGGGTGTTCACCGGTTCGGCGATCTGCCTCGTCCATGGATTCGGCCCCTTCGGCTCGAACTTTGCATTCCACCGCTTTGTTCTTCGGCGTCGGCGCGCGCATCCGGGTCGTCCGGTATCTCGCTTTGGCTGCGCTCGGCTTTACTGCGGGCTTCACCGGCCAGAGCACCTGAGTCTTCCTGGCCTTCATCAGCTTTATTCGCCAGGTCCGGAGCTTTTTCAGCTACGAATTGTTGACGTTCCGTGCTTTCGCCATGCGCCTGTCTGGATTGTTCGATGATAACCTTGCGCGCCTCATTGTGAGACTCCATGGTGGCAGTGCCTTCTTTGGCATTGGCCAGATCTTCGCGCTCCTTCTCCAACACGGCATCCAGACCGTAGGAACCTATTTCCTGCTCGCCCGCGTGGCGCTTCATTTGATAACCCTTTTCGCGAAGCATCTCCCCAATATAACCGAGCCCGACGAACCTGGGTGTCGATCTGACTGTTGCGGTGTAATGGCTCCCCGGCACTATCGACTGGTGCTTCAATATTGGGATGCTGGAAAGGCTGCGGCTGGTCAAGGTATCTGAACACTCTGGGCTTGCGACTCAGCGACCAGGGCACGTTCAGCCGCCGCATCCGCCTCAGACAACTCCGCGGCCTCACGTTCACCCTCTCCGGTCTCTTCTTCACCGGCTTCATCGGGTTGTTCTTGAACTTGTTGTTCTATTTGAGCTCCCTGAGTTTCAGTCTTGCGCTGGGCTTCAGCGCCTCGATCTATTGTGGGCCTTGACTCACCTGAGGCTGAGATTTCGCCGGATTCCTCCCTAACTTCGCCTCGGTTTGGGTTTTCGCCTTCGGCGCGCTCCATCTTCATCCAAATCTTCTGGATCACGAACATCAGGATCGTTCTCGATTTTTTCATTCATCCGGCCCTTGACCTCGTCTCCGTCATTGGGAACTTCGGGCCTGGGCTCTGTCACGACTTCCTGCGTCGGTTTTGAATAACACTGTACCATGTCTCCAACTGCCCCTTGCTGCATCGTATGGGTCAGTTCATGGGCCAGCAGACGTTTCCCCCTATGCGTCGTGAGGTCGGTACTCACCGGCGTTAAAGATAGATATTTTTCCCATGTGTAAACGCGCGTGCACCTAAATTCTGGTTCATTTCATTAGAAGCTCCGTCCTTATGGATACGCACCGCACTGAGATCTCGACCAAAATGTTGCTCCATATCGGTTTGCAACTCTGGATTCAACGGACTGCCGCTGCCTTCGCTTTGACGAATAGTGCTCTGGATATTGTTGGGGTCGGACCTTCTGTTATGAGGTTGGCTTGCGGAGGCCTGAGTGAGCTTGGTTTGCATAGGGGAGCTTCTTCTTCAGGGGTATACGGCTCGATCTCAGGCAAACTAATTTTCGCAGCCGCGTCGCCTTTTTTCTCTGCTCCGGCGGTTTCGCCGCCAGATTCGGGGACAGCCTCCTCTTCGCCGGCGAGTTCGGTTTCAGATTCATCGGTTGCTTCCGGCGTTTGTTCTTCCATGGTAGGAATGTCAGGGAAATCGCGCTTTGTTTGAATTTTATCCTCTGCTTCACACCCCGCACACGCACGCTGGATACGCATGGGCATTGAAGGTGTCTCTTCCGGCTCTTTTTCCTCCTCCTGACGTTGAATGAGTTGTGGCATCAATGATGCTGCGTCCGGTTCTTCTTCGTTCTTTTGACGCTCGTATCAACATGGTCACGGAGGCGGTTTCATCCACCTCCTCTTTTCTTCTGGCGCTGCAACATTGTAGGCATCGGTGACAATTCATTTTTCTCTTCGCCCTCTTCTTGCCGTTGAATCAACATCGGCATCGGAGATTCTTGTTCTGATTCTTCCGCTTCGTTTTCGATATCTTGGCGTTGAACCAGCATAGCCTGGGAGGCGTCTTATCTTGGTTTTCTTCCTCCATATCTTGTCGCTGTGCTAAACTTTGCAGTCCACCGGAGGAGATAGGAGAAATAGAAGGAGCAGTGTGCCCAGAGGCTACACGGTCAGCGACGGTATCAGCTTCTCGTTCATAGGGATCGCTGGCATGGCCGATGGCGAGTTTCGCTTGAACGGAGGGTGAGAGACTTACGGAAGGGCCGCATGCATAGAAGGAACTTAACTGTGGACTGGGGGAGGATTGACTATAATTTTGTGAGACTAAGAGACCGGCCGAAGGGCTCGATGCCTTTTCTGATGATGTGCCCCTGGATTTCTGCTTTGCTTTTGGTTTGGCAGCGGTTTCTGACATTTTGATAATAAAATGGTTGGATTACAATTATGAATTGCAGCAGAAAGGCGTGGTCTGATATCGGAGGCTATGGCGATTTATTCTAGAGCGGTATCTCAAGTGAGTTCTTGGAGCCGTTAATTACTGACTCCGCAAGGCATTGACGAATTCTTCCATGCCGCCGTCCAGATTACCATTTTCTAATAGATTATCGGAAAGGGGGAAGGTGCCGCCGGCTTTGCGATGCTCGCTTCGCAGGGCCTCTTCAAGGTGAGAGCGATCTACAGAAGTGTTTTCTTCTATAGCCAGGAGAGTGGCGTGGAGGGCCGCATTTCGGATTTGAGCGCCGGTAAGGTAACAACGCAAGGCCACCTTTTCAAGATATGAGGGGTCCACTAAATGATTATGCGGAAGATGGAGATCGATGATACGCAATCGCTCATCAGGCTTTGGTGGGAAGAATGGCACGACAACGTCCATGCGCCGCTGGAACGCGCTGGTCGATATTGTCACCCAGGTTCGTGGTCACCAAGACTATGCCCTGATAGTTTTCGAGTCTTTGTAGAAGGTAGTTAGTTTCAAGGTTTGCATAGCGATCGTTGGCCGTTTTGACGTCGGTGCGAGTCCCCAACAAAGCGTCACCTTCATCAAGGAGCAGCACCACATCCAGGGCTTCGGCACGCGAAAGGACCTGGTGCAGGTTTTTTTCGGTCTCACCAATGTATTTATTAATCACTGCAGCGAAATCGACCCTGTAGAGATCCAAACCCAACTCGGCTGCCAGGATTTTGGCCGCTAAGGTCTTGCCGGTACCGCTGGCGCCGGTGAACAAGGCGCGAACTCCCCGGTTGGCGTTGTTACGAAATGCGGGGCCAAGAAAAGAAAGTAGTTTTTCGCGTTGGCGGCAACGCTGCTCCAGTTCATTTAGTTTCAGTGATGTCGTTTCGGTTGCCACCAGATCATTCCAACGGCCCTTGGTGTCAAGATGCGTGGCGAGGGTGTCAAGATGCTGCCGGTTGAGCGAGCGACTCGCAAGCTGAACGTCCTCCAGCATAATTTTTTCTCTGCCGTTCAATCCGGCATTGGCAACGGCAATAATGGCAACCTGTTGAATATAGCTCCCTGAAAGGTGAAACAAGCTGGTCACCGCTTCAAAATCATCTATTGGATAACTGTTGAGAGCTCGACGCCAGTAACGTTCACGCAGAGGTTTGTCGGGAACCGGCAGATTAATCGTAAGTGAATTTTTTGTCGTAACGGGTGGAAAGGCCGCCTTCCAGACCAAGCATGAAACAACTAGGCCCTTTGTACCCATTTAAAACCGGTGGTTCGACCGTATCGCCCGGACCAAGGTCGTATTGCAAAACTGGCATGGACCGTGTCATCGTACAAAGCGGGCCCAGAAGTTTGAGATTGTCCTTGACGACATCTGACCCGCCATCCACTGAGACAACACCGTATCTCAAGTGTTTGGCTAAGGCACCGATCACTTCCAGAGGATCACTGCCATAATCGCTGCGTATTATCAAAGCGCGCACCTTGCCACTAGTGATAAGATCTGGAACATTTTTAAGTTTGGCGATCAACTCTGCAGGATAAATTAAATCGGCAATATTAGAGGATGTCTCCTGCCTCTGATAACTGCACCAGCTGTCGGCCTTATCATCAACCTGGCCGCAAGCCGCATCCCACAACAGTGAGGGTATTCGCAGTATCCATTCGGAACGTGGGGACTGTGGATTGAGAACGTCAACAAGGCCATATCGAATCAATGGCCCGCAGATTTTCAACGAATCATTATTGTTTGGCAGGCTGCCGTTTGCTGCGATCATTTGCCCGAGAAGTTCGAAAGCCGGTCGACGCTGACCCAGCGGCGCCTGCAACTCAGCAAACAAGGTGCCGAATCGAGAATCCTCTTCCACCAATCCCACCGCCATAAAAGCCAGACAGCTGTGATAGCCTACATCGCCGTCCAACGCCAACGCACGTAGTGGCAAATGCTTATCAATCCCTTTTTCCCATATTTGAATCTCGCGCCGCCACCACGAAAGCACTTCCATCCAGCCTATTTTATTCGGCATATATTTGCGCATCTCGAATAAATAGTTTTTTAAGAAGGGATAGCGCTTAAACACGGCTGGCACATCCCGCCCGCCAACCTTACTCAACTGCCATATGTGATAGATCAATCGATATATGGCGGCATAGAGATAGAGGACAAAATGGCCGTTGATCGTTTTAGGGATCTGGTCAAAAGCGTGGCCTGAGGCTTGAAGCATAAGCATACTCCTACTCAAAATGAAACTGGACGACGCGACCCAGATCCGGATTCCAACCGGGATTAAGGTCCAGACCTGCCCTGCGGACCAATATTGATATATTGTTGATATCCGTTACAAAATCAACATGGGTGGACGTCACATACAGTTTCCCGGGACAGGCAAAAATTTGTCTGGCGATGGTTGAATTCCAATCAAAGTCTTTTTCAAACGCTAGCTGCAAACGATATCGACAATACGGCAGGATGAATGCCAGCCATCGTAATAATGCTTCAGGACATCCAGATGTCTGAAGGTGTGGAGGACAATCTACCGGCGCCTTTGAGAACGGACTTCGGGCGAGCAGATATTTTGCATCGTTGCCCAGATAGTTCCTTAATTCCATCTGCGCCTGATCATTGGGTCCACTATTATCTCTGGGGATTTCAAGCATTAAATATCCGGCCGCAGACCATAAACGGAGTCGGCGGTGCATGGCCGCCCATCGAAGGGTTTCGCGTTCTTTTTTGATTTGTTGAAACCATAAGGCCGGTATTCTGTAGGCTTCATGACCTACAAAATGTTTACCCGGCAATTCTCCTTGTCGACGTCCATCCAATCCGGCCAGGGCCACCCACAACGGATCTTTCCCAAAAATTCCTGATGTATCTTCAAGTAGCGCCCGCCCCAGCAGCTCCAAAAGGCCCCAGGCACCCAGCCTGCTGGCCAGGCTCCATTCGCCCTCAAAACTCTGTGGCAGATCCAGCCGGGTCATCACGTTGATCAGATACAATACACCACCAAGACGCGTTGCGACAAATTCTTCGAATTCAGGTAAAACATTCTGAGTTTCACGTATTTTAGTACTCGAATGGGTGGCTTCTTGGCCTGCATCAAAAACATCAGCGGTATCAGTAATCGCTGCTGAGTTCTCCGTGGGTCTAACCTTCGCTTTTAAATCCGGAGCGAAAGGTTCCGGGCTTTCTGAACTTGAAGAGATGAAACTCTCTGATTTTTGATCTGAACTGATTGTTTGGGGGCGTTCATCCTGCAAATTCTTCAGATGAGTGTCAGTTTCGAATACATCGGCAGATTTTAACCAAACGGAATTTTGAATTGATTGAGGAGCACTATCCGAAGGATCTTGTCTGTAATTGGAATGTGGCGCTTTCAAGCTTTCCCGGAAACCGCCGTCCAGCCTATTTGCATTAATATCATCAGAGCCTGCGGACCCTTTTATATCCAAAAGATGTGATATTATACTCGCACCTGATCGCTTGTCACTTTCATTCCACCAATCGATGACGAACTTCTGAAATTTAGTACTGCGGGCGATGGAAGGTTCACGATGCAACATCAAGGCCAGTCCCCACAAACAGATCTGTTCCTTGGTTAAATTTGCTGACGGTTCCGAAACACCAAGCCATTGGCTCCAAGGGGCTGATTTTTGGCCTTCACTAGGAGCTTTCTCCTCACTAAAGTTTGAATTCAGGCCGGCGGCATTTTTGTGCCGCAATGATCTCATTCGATCGACTGCCAAGAAAGACGAAGGCCTGCCCAAAGTCATGCGTCCGGTCCTGAGCTCTGCCAGTTCGTACGCTTTGGTCATAGCGGACAGCAAAACTAATGTGTCACCTGACGATAGGGAGCGCATAACACATTCGGCCTTGCCCCCGGTTGTCAGGTGATGCAAAACAGCCGGCAGATAAACTACCTTCTCGCCGAGCAAATTACGAATAGCGCCCGATATTCCGGATGATATTGAAATTTTTCTTGAAAAATACCGCCACCACCAGCGTCGCTTGACGGTTCGGCGGCTCACATCAAACACCAGACAAGCAAACATCTCAGCTTCATCGGCAAAGACGATGGCCTCCGCCTCATTTGCCTTCTGCCTAAAACTTGGGTGAACGGCATGTCGGTAAAGTTCTCCCAAGCGGTCCTTCACTGCGCGCTCCCATTCCGTGCAGCGGCGTTTATAAGCTCCCCGGGTGGCTACCCGACGAGGTAGTGGGTCAGATAAACGTCGTACAATCAAAATCGCAGATGGCGGCATTCCCTGCGGTCTGAATTCAGCCCTGCCCAGTTTATTGGAAACCGCAAGCCGCAGCGCGGGATCGTCTCTTACCGCTCCTCTGACCTGCAAGGTACCGATTTGAGTCGTGTATTCAGGCCACATTAATTTGTCTTCCAGACGATGGCCCAAGTGGAACAGCAACTGCCTCAATCTCCTTAAATTGCCGCTGTGCCTTTAGACCATGCCAGTACCATATTAATGCAAATAAGAATAGCAATATGCTTATGAGTTGACTAATATCAAAGAACCATAGTACAGATTCGTAATCCCCCCGCACGATTTGCAGGAAGAAACGCATGGCACTATAGCTGATAACTGCCAGAGTAAATTTTTTTCCTGGCACCTTTAGTTTATTTTTCCTGAATACCAAAAAAAGAATTACCCCAACAACAGTGTGATATAACTGAGTGGGATGAACAGGAAGGCTTAGAGTGCTCTCAGCCTTAATCCATCCTCTTTCAAGATGGCTTACAAAAGCTTCTGTGCCTTGAGGGAATTGAACAGCCCAGGGTAAAGACGATAATGTTCCGTAATCGTCGCCATTGAGAAAACAACCTAAACGTCCGATTGCATAACCGAGAAAAACAGCAGGTACTATGGAGTCTGCATATAAGGGAACAGGTAATCGTCGAATTTTCAGGAAAATAACTCCAGTCAATGCGCCACCCAGCAGGCCACCGTAAAAAACCTTCCCACCGTCCCAAAAACGGAACCAAATAAAAGGATCACTACTCGACCAATAAACCGCAGGTCCCAGTAAGTGGCCACCACACAAGCCACCAATTAGCGCAAAGATACAGGCCCAGTATGTTTCAATCGGATCTATTGTCATACGTTTAGCTTGGTGAACAGCATAGTAAAGTCCTATCAAGAGCGCAAAGGCCCACACGACAGATGGATCGGGGATAAACCAGCTAGTGGGAAAATCTACAGGGAAAACATTAATTAATCTATGACGCATTCATGTCTCCAAACAAATAACCGACAATCATTCTCTTTTGACTACCTTTTCCGACACTTCTTTACTTCACTGCCTCCTGCTGGGAGCAGCAAACAATCCAAGAAAAACAATCCCTACCACAAGTGTTGATGCTGCTGCAACACTAACATACTTACCACAAATTCTTCCAGTGCCGGTCTTTTCCTCGGCTTCAAGTTCTGTTTTTATCTGGGTCACATCTCCAGTTTTAAGTCTGAGGCGGTAAGAATCAGGAAAGTCCGGGTTTTTCTCATAATCCTCTTGAACTTCCACAACATCTTTAAGCTCAGCAACTTGTCCCTTATGTTCTGCAAAATAGCCAAAGCCTCCTACAGGTTCATAGATAGCGTATCGGTTTTCACTCATCGTCAGGGTTGCTTGCGTCCTACGGTGCGCATGCATCGTCCAGACCCACTGCGAAAGCTTATCTTTGGCGTTTCTTTGTCTTTGAAAAGCGATGAGATCCAAAAAGGAAAGGTTGGGTATCCTTGCTACATTATTTTCGGCCATAGCTGAAAGTCTTCGTCGAACTGTCGCGTCGCCGTAACCAACGTCCAAGGTCTTTACATCGATTTCTCTAAATGAAGGGATTCGAATCTTGTTCACTCTCAAAAAGAACTCTTGCATGTCAGTGTTAGGTAGCTCCTTATAGCCCTTCGCACTGATCTCGGCAGTATCACGGAATTTCGACAAACCAACAAAATTCATATTCCGCCGGACACTCGCATCACTGAAGTCGACGTCACTGTTTGAGTCTAATTGAACCCACAGACACTGATGAGACCAAAGCGCGCCGGGAGGACATGTACTTACATTGGGATTACAATAGTTGCCGCGCTCAATAGCTGAAAGCAGCCAATCGAAAGTCAGATCCACGGTTGCACCACCCGTTGGGATGCTCTGGCGTGACGAGAAGCCGAAGTTCGAGGGCGGTCCCAAAGGTCTGGGAATGGGTTGCCAAGTGGCGTCGGCACCACCAATGCCCCAATTTGCAATTCGAAACCGGGCTCGGACACCGTCCGCATCTGATGTGCCGTCATTCATCACTTGAGCTACGAAAGTATTGTTATTTGTGGCATGAATGCTGCTGATCAACGGTCCCGTCGGATTGGCGGGATTTTGAACACCAATGCTGTTGCTGCCGGACACAAAACGTACCCCGCGACAGTCACTTATTGATGACCCAATAATTGCATGCCCCAACCAGGAGGCCGGGATCACGTGCTGATCAAAGGGGATTGCACCTGTGTCAGGATCCTGAATTATACGATCAAGCGTGCTGTAATCCGCCCGCGGCCACGTAAACTGGTTTGAAGCAAAAGTCTTGATTGGTATGGATCCCGAATCACACAAACCTGTAATACCACAAACACGGATCACATTATAGTACAAACCATAGTCCGTGTCTAGGTCAATCCAGTCTGTACCACCGCCATTGGCCCCTAAACGCTTAGTCGGCAGTTTTATCTCGACACTCCAGTGCTTTTGTTTTAAACCTAGATCCCATGATCGGATTTTAATCTCAACATTCGATACCGAACCGGCACCCATGACGATCCATTGTCCGTCGGCGGGGTCCGAAGTACTTATATCCGGTTGCCATCTATAGTACTCTTTGTTTCTTGGCTCTCGGTTCGTGCGGATATTGTATTCTGAACTCGATGGTGCACCTGTCGGAACAGGCGGCGTATCGTTCGGCTGTGAAGCGGGCCCAGCACCAAGACCAAGGTACAGTGGGGAAATGTCGATACGCCGAACATCCGCTGTATGGGCTGTAGGAGTCGTGCCACCGGTTGAATATGATGGCCTTAATACCAATACGATCCTATCATCCATATCAAACGATTCATCGTCTCTCACATCAAAGGATAAGTAGATAAAGTCTTGGGATTTGTGCTTAATTGTTTGAGCTACCATGAGTGGCTTTAGGGTGTCACCGACATAAGTAATGCGGCCTGACCGCGTCCAACCCTGTTCAAATTCAGTGGTCAATACACCGAGTTCCGGTTCTATGTAGCCATCAACAGTCGGGGGTAAAGACCCTGCGAAAGGCAGCCCCTCATGTCTCGGAAAACACATTTTTGGCTCTGCCCATGCATTACTGGCTACAAGCAGCAACCAAACTGATAGAGCAATCCCACTTAAAAGTGAAACGGATCTCTTCATCCCAGTCGATCTCTTAATAGTGCTTTGCATAGTAACCTCCCTTATACGATATAATTGGGGAAATTTTCTCAATCATCCTCGACTAAAAACCTTGAATAGGAAAACGTAACCAAGACAAAAAAGTACCGATCGCATCACTATCTGTCCGCCTGGCCATGATTCGAAGATAGGCCCTCTCTGGATGTTGCCCTGGTTGGCCGCCGCTGCTGTTCAAAGTTAGGCGTAAGCTTATATCTTCTTCGCTGTTCACTATTTCTCCCGTAGGTGACGACGGATTGAAATTAGTGATTGCCCAGACATTGCCGGGATTAGCCTCTAACTCATGTGAGTATTCATACCTACCAGCTGCGGTGAAGCGGGCTGTTACCGTGATGAGTTCCCCATTGTTGTATCTGACTTCATAGCCCTGACGTCCATCAATAGCAGCTCGGCGTGCATTAGCGAACGGCCCTAGCGCACCAAGTGTGAACGTCGTTCGGCTGTCATTAACAGGTTGTTGTTGGCCAATCTCAATGAAAACAGTGCTGCCTGAAATCGGAAGGATAGGATTTGTTTGTGGTTCAGCACCCAATGATAGGTTCACGCTCACAGCGCCACCAGGAACTTCAACTGTAATATGGATCACAACAGGCGCAGTGGGGGAAACCTCCAATTCTTGCGGTATGCTTCTACCGTCCGGGAATGTGATCTGTGCATTACTGCGCCAAGCCTGAGATGTTGCACCCACCGCATCGGTAAATTCCATACTCAGCCGATAAATCTCCGGTATGGTCGTTTGAGAATCGAGTTGAAACACAAAAGTATAGGTTTCACCTATATCTATTTGTCCAAGATCCCCTGTATTATCCGTTATTACCGCTTGCCCCTGGGGTTTTGGCTTTTCTGCAACAACACGAATCGTAGCAGTTGCAGACTGATCAAGATTACGGACAGTGATTGTCACCGGTTTGGGTAAACCACTGATTCCCAAAGGGACTCCTACAACCAAACTCGTGCCTGTAGCAGAGAAATAACGAGTGACCGGATGGCCATCGAAGTCAACAGAGGTTCCTGTTGGCTCCGATGGCAGATTTCGGCCGATGATCTCGACGACTTGCCCGGCCTCTACTTCGTCACGAGGGTTTAGATCCAGTATTTCCGGCATCGGACCTGTGCTAGCACTGGATTCCAATTTAGCCACACGTGCCTGCAAGCCGGCTATGTCTGCCCTCATTCCGTTGATAAAATCGGATGTAATGATATCCCCAGGTAGGAGGGGGTCTGTTATTGAGGAAACAGAGTTTGCCATAATAACCTCCTTTAATTCACTGCCGAAATTGAATTGCTTCGCTGGCCTTAAACATAGTTACTGTAATCCCACCGCGAGAGATCATATCTGGCTTTTCCATAAAACGGCATATGGCCGTTGGTGAAAACCAGATAAGCTTGCGGTGGGGATGATACATTATTAATAATTGATTCCACATTCTCTCCGACAAGATAGAGCCAGATCATCTCTTCGCTACCGGGGGATACGGATGGGTACTTGAAAGACTCATGGATGATATGTTCAACTCCTTCCCCCTTAACAAAAACAGGATCGCGCACCGTCATGTCCCTGAAGATCACCTTGAAATCGAACCCCCAGTCCGTGCCAGTCAAGGCATCCGGTATCTTCCCCGCCTTCTGTCGGTGGTATTGCCTGAGGGAGCTGATGGTCACCGGCATGATCCCGGCCGCCGGCAGATATCTGAAGTAGTTCACGGCCCCGACCGCTGCCCGTTCGACCTGCGTGAGGGCCCCGCTCGTGAGATGCGCGATCTGCTCCTGAAACTGAAAGAATCTCGCTTCAGCTTCTGCCATTCGGTGCGGGCTGACCAATGTCGGCCATAAGGCGGAAGGGGCCAGCCCATAAGGCCGGCGGCGGACCGACCAGAGATCGAGAAAGGCAATGCCATCTATGTTCCAATAAAATAAGGCCAGCGGCACATCGCAGTTGTTTAGCAATTCAAGCCGGTGAAGATCGTCAAGGGCGTTATAATTGAAATACGCCGATTGGCCGCTTTCTAAAGCAAAAGGATTCGTTGGAAAGTTTTTCAGTGTTTCGGTTCCAAAGCAGAGATGGGCGAGAATATTCCGTAATTTGGAAAGCCGGGCCGGCTCTGAAACCGATGCAGGGCTTCCGGCACTCAAAAGATCTCCTAACAGGATGTTGTCACGGGTACCGGATGTAATTGAATCTAAATTGGCCGGATTCAATTCCACCAATCGGAACTGCACGCCCTCAACGACATAGCGACTGCCGCATCCTTTGACAATACCGTCGTCACCCAAGCCGCTCTTGGGAGCCCTTTCGCGAAATCCGGATGCGTGGGACATGACCAGAATGTATATGCCGGCGCCGTTCGGTATACTCGCGGTGGGCGGTACAAGGCAGTTAAAAAAAACATCGCCTGTTCCTACAATAACTTCTAATGTACGGGTAAGAGAGATGTTTTCATCTTGAGCCAGCTGAAGTATGTCGCCTTTAGCTGTCAGCGCAATACCTGCGGTTACCTTCAATTCCGGCGTAGAACCATCAGAGCCGTCGGACGTTACTTCCACTTCGAGTCCTTCGATAACACCGGCACCGACAGCACGGCCGATCTGACGATGTCGAGTCCGGTCGGCGATCTGTTGATCCTGCAGATCTCTCCCACTGAGCAGACGGCCTTCAAAAAAGTTGGTGTTTTTTATTCCGTTTTCTAAAATCGGTTCCAGTAATGCTTTCGGACTCATGGCAATAGCCTCCCGGGACCCGCGATGGTCACATATTCCTGGAGCAAACGTGTATTCAGCAAAATCGGACGGTCTTTCTGATCGATGGTCACTTTGCCTGAAACACGTAGGAGGGAATCAATTTCTTCAGCATCGAATATAAGCTTCGCCAGCAGTACACAATCTTCCTGGGGCGGGGTGCCGGCACAATTTCGGCTTGCTTAGCAGTACGATACTTAGTCAAACCAGTTGCCGCGGTGTGCCAACTTATCGAGAGATAGAGGCGTTTACCTGGGATGTGGCACCGCTGCCGAATGAAAGACAACAGCGGGCATTCTGCACAGTGATGCTTACTGCTTGTCTAGTACAGCCGCAGAAGAGGAAGCAGCGTGGCGTTTTATCGAATTTGCCAACTCGGTAGAAGGGAAAACTATTGTTGCCAGGTCAGGACGTACAGTGCCATCATTAAAGCAGGTGGCCGAATCAGAAGCATTTCTTGATTCATCAATGCCGCCTAGCCGGGCCCAGGTATTCATTAATAATGCACCGATCTTGCGCCGCGTACCTGTAATCAGCACATGGCAAGAGATTGAGGGCGTAGCTGACCAGGAGATTGAACGGGCCTTCTATGGGGATATTACCGTTGAGCAAGCAGCGCAACTGGCCTTCCAGCGCACGGAGGAGTATTTTTGCGCGCGGAATGCGCCGTTGGTGAGAATCCTTAAGGCTTTAGATGTGGCATTTTAATGGCGTTCTGAATTCGCTGTTTTTGAGAGCTAAATTAAATGGGTGATAACTAATGTACCATTCTATTTTTAGACCAGATCTATTTTTAGGCAGCACATATCTGATCACCGGTGGTGGCACCGGTATAGGGCGGGTGATTGCTCATGAAATTGCCTCTTTGGGTGGTCATGTGATATTGGCTGCGCGCAAGTTGAAACGTTTGGAAAAACGTACTACAGCCTATAATCCAAACTTGAATCGTGCCCAAATCTAATATTATTTTTTGTGAACCATTGGTAGCTAAATGGTTTCATCGCCTGGTAACGGCTGGTCATAAATTGGTGGAATGTCCGTTCCTTGAACGACTCCCAATGGCGAATAATCCTGGTAGCCAGGGAAAATAGTCCCCAAGTTAGGGTTTCCGAACCGGCCGATGAGGATTTCGCTCAGCACCTGCCGATAATCCGTCGTTACTGCTATATCCGCGCCGTCGTACAATTGGTCATTGCGGAGTCCTGGCCATTGCCCGTATAGACCCCCATTGACTTCACCCCCCAAAAGTAACATGACGCCCCCATGGCCATGATCGGTGCCGTAATCAGCATTTTGACGTAACCTTCTGCCGAACTCGCTCATCACCGTAACTGTTAACCGATTACTTTGCGTATCGAGATCCGTATAAAATGCGGTTAATCCATCAGCGAGTTGTTGCAATAAGTTGGCAAAATAACCACTGCTGCGATCCCTTGACTGTTGTGGGTATCCCACCCACCTAAGTCAATCGTGACAATCTGCAAACCTAATTGCAACTTTATCATTTGCGCAATAGATTTTAGTTGATCACCAAAACTTCCATCGGGATACACGGCCCCGTTCGAGGGGACATAAGTGCTGAAGTCCTGTAATTCAATGATATCTACAGCATTAAGAGCCTCAGCCCGGCTGCTCGTACTCGAATTTGTGCCATCATACAGTTTTCGTAATGCAAATCGTTGGGCATCTCGCCACTGGTAAGGTCCATAAGTTAACTTGAAATTGTCCAACCTGGACGTCACCAACGTATCAGGATTTCCCTGCAAGGATGTCGGGTGTTGGCTGCCCATAGCCATAACCGGGATGATGGGATCGCCGGGAAGGGCTCCTGCGCTTAGTAAATGGCGCGTTAACCAACCATTGTTCGTCCCTTTATAACCAGGCGTCCCGGTTTCCATGTACTCCATGGCGTCAAAATGGCTGCGTGTGTCTTCATGGAGACCGGCGGCCTGAACAATCGCTAGTTTATTGTCTTGAAATAGACCGTGCAGGGAAGCGGCGGCCGGGTGAAGGCCGAATTGACCGTTTAAGGGAATGGCTGCGCCCTCTCCGCTTGTGTTGATCTGTATTTGGGGGCGAGACGCCTCATAATAGCCTCGATCATCACCGGCAATGGGCGGGATGATATTTAATGCATCACATCCACCACGAAGAAAAACATTAACAAGAATTTTCTGATTTGGTTCATCAAGCGGACTCCCAAAGACGGTAAGATTTAGCTTGGCTCCAGCCATTGCAGCGATAGCTGAAGAACAGCCCACTAGGAATTCACGGCGAGTTATAATGGTCATAATTGGGTCTCCATCAAGCCTGTTAGCGCCACTGAAATTCGGGGGATATAAGTATTAAACCGACCATGCTGGCTAAACGCGCCTGGGTATCTGGATCTGAACCTACGGGTAAATCGAAATCTGGATTGTGTCCCTGTGCCATAAAATCAATAATATGTTGACGATCACCGGAATTGATGGTTCTTCCAAGTATGCGGTTAATCCAGAAATCGACTAATGCTGTGGCAGAAAGGATATTGGCCGGTGTTTGACCTAGAATATCCATCCGCAAATTGCCAATTTCGTCATCATCCGTTGTTAACCAATTCAGTAACTGCCAACGTCTGACCATGGTTGATGTGTTTAGCCAGTATTCCTGCGTATCAGGATAGCCGTCCGGGGAGCGACGTCTAAACAGCGCTTGACCAATTTGGTCATAAAGCCAAAAAAATGTGGCGCTGTCATTGTCATCAACTGTAAAAGTGAAATCTACAGCAGTAGTCCTCATGGCACTGGCGATGATCTCAAAAGGACGTTTCGTTTTTTCGCCCCAACTGTTCCGAAATTCTGTCGAACTCAAGATATGGCGCATTACTTGCTTGATCTGGGTAGGAGAATTGCGTTGGGAGTAAAATAAATCGGCCGTCGAGTTGACAATACTATCTGGAGGATCGTCGTTGATAAATCTCCGGCAAAGTTTATAGGAGATATGTTGCGCAGTGCCTGGATGGTATGCTAGTAAATCCAGGACTTGGTGGCCATCAAACAAATCTGCTTGATATGGTGGAATAAAACCTCCGAGAACATTTTTTTGATTTTGGTCATGCCAGTCTGAGCGATATAAAAATTCTCGTGTTGCCAACTATGGGATCAGTTGAACTGTTTCTAATTGTCCAGCCAGTAAAGCAGCGGGCAGCTTCATAAACATCATCATCCACGTAACCAACAGGCCGCCCTTCAGAATCAACGGGAACATCAGCTTGACGGCCAACACCCCAATAGTGTTTTGCGCCCAGAGAGTGCAGTTCAAAAAGCTCACGGGCGAAATTTTCGTTCGGTCCAGCAACGGAATTTGTGTAATTATCGAGATAGGTAAGCATCGCCGTGCTTTTCGTCACTGCTTCCAATAATTCGCGAAAATTACCAAATAAATGGGGACGAATAATATCGCGATCATGATGGGTTAAAATTGATTCGGCCCAGTAATCGAGCCCGTAAATATTGAAGTGATTGTTCCAAAAATCAGCCATGGCCTCAGCGAGCTGCCGGCGGCTGTAGACGGCTCTTAAAAAGGTCAGCCGTTCGGTTTCGCGAAATGGAAGAATGCGATAGGAATAATCAATACCACCATTAACGAAATCATTTACCCACAACTGCTGCAATGTCTTATTTAGAGTTACAAACCGGCGGCCGAAACTCGAACCTGCAATTCGTTATCGTCAATACTCTGATAGTTCAGTTGTTGATCGATATAATTGTTAAGTCTTTCATCGTCTGAGTTCCCCAAGGCATTGAAAGCGTCTATATCACCGGGCTTTGGGCCGAACCCCATTCGATTGAGGGCAATCACAGCTAGGGGAGGAAGGGTTTGGCTTGATTGTTGGTGTTGAGATTTAACCGATACTAGGTTCATTTCAGGTTCTCCTCTTTCACCTTTTTGAAGTTGTAGACGAACGCTAGTATAGGCTATCAAGATCTATTGAGGTTGGTTCCTAATGTTTTGTTATTGCTTGAATCGGGGAAAAACCAGAAACTCGTTTGTTAGCTCTTTGATTTTGGGTGTGGTTACAATTCGAGCGTGTGACATCTGGGTGTTAGGATACAAGCTATGAAATTGGTGAGTTCATGTATAATGTAGCGGGTTTTGTTCGTTTATGGTTAAAGGAATGCTCAGTTCAAAGAAAACATACTGGCTGATTCTTGTCGCAGCATTCCTCTTGCTATGGCTGGCTTTGTTTTCAATCAAAGAGCCAACGTGGGATGCCGTATCTTATTATATCTACGCACGCTCGGCCGTTTTTGATCAAGATTTGCAGTTCGGAAATGACTACATCCTCTCATATCCAACGGCTGGTGAGCATTTTGAGTCCAAGCAGCTTGACCAAATTAAGACACAAACAAATAGGACAGCTAATCTATTTGCCATAGGTAGTTCCTTTCTGTGGCTGCCTTGGTTAGCTCTTTTGCGTATGGCGGGGAGATTGATTTCTCCTGGAAGTATCCCCACGGGCTACGAAAGCTATTTTGTCATTGGCATCGCAACATTATCAGCGTTATTGGGACTGCTCGCGTTTTGGATAGCTTTTCGCTTGACTCGAGAGATTACCAACAAGCGATTGGCCTTAATTTCAACCTTAACGCTGTTTTTCACGACACCACTGCTTTACTATCAATTTCGGGAGCCGATGTATGCTCATACGGCTTCAGCATTGATGGTTGCTTTAGCTGTCTATGTATGGTGGAAACAACATGATAAGATCGGCACACCTTATCAGGCATTAGGCCTTGGTGTTCTTATCGGTCTGGCCGGACTGGTGCGCTGGCAAAACCTGTCCTATCTCCTTCTGCCCGTGGTATCAATGGTTCTGCTATTTTGGAAGCTGCCAGACGGTAGAAGGAGGCAGGAAGGCAAGTCTGTCCTTATTTATTTGCTCACGGTTACTGTCGCTGTCTTAATCGTCTTTTCACTGCAGATGTCGATGTGGAAAGTTCTATACGGGAGTTTCCTAACGATTCCGCAGGGCAGGGCATTTTTCGATTTACGTGCGCCTTTTCTAGGTGCTCTTCTATTCTCATCATTTCGGGGCATCTTGCCTTGGATGCCGATATTTTTCTTGGCGTTCGCCGGTCTGGTGGTGCTAAGCAAAAAAAGACCACAGCTAGGGTTGCCATTATTGTTAATGTTAATAGTGGTACTCTATATCAACGGCAGCACGCGTGATTGGTTTGCCGGCGGGGGGTATGGACCGCGCCGGCTCAGTGGCACTCTGGCGATTCTAGCAGTGGGTTACGGCGTCTTCTTGCAATGGCTGCCCCGCCGTTTTCGTTTGTGGTTTGCCGCTTTGGTAGGGATTGGCTTGGGCATACACCAGTGGTTCTTGCTGCGTTATGGCATACCTGAGCGGATTGGTGGTCGCGTGATTAGCATGGAACCTACCTATTTTTGGGAGGAGGAGTCGTTGCTAAACTTTCTTTCCGAAATGGTGACATTAGTTCCACAAGCATGGCAACGGCCGCTCAACTTTCTTGTATTGTCGGATTCGCCGTTAGATGTTCTTCTGCGACAGCAGGTATGGCCTGTCCAGCATCTGACTGCCTTGTTCATGACCGCCATTTTCTTGTTGCTAGTGATAATAGGCGGTTACTATCTTGCTAAGCGGATAGGTGTAAATTATTATTTTGTTGCCCTTGTAGTGATAATCTTGGGCTTAATGAATCTTTGGATATTAATAGGATCCGGGTAAATTACTCTCCTGTTATTTCGAATAGCATACCGTCGGAACGGCCGAACACCTCAGGGAAAAATTGCTGATAGCCAACAGCAGGCATCACCTGGAATTCCCCTGGGATTGCTGTCTGTAATGTGTACGTGTATTGATATGTTCCGGCCGGTAAGAAACTGGAACTGAAGATAACTTTCTCATCACGATATTCAATATTGTTGAAGTACCACCAGCCCCAATACCCATAAAGATAATCTGTATCCTGGCGCTCAATACTGCCCTCAAATCCTGAGGCGGAAGTGGCAAGACCTGGATCAATGCCTTCAGCACCGGACGGGAATGGATCTTCAACGATAAGATAGAGCAGATCATTGGGGGCGACGATAGTCAACTCCACGCGTACTTGTTCGCCGGCCGCGATCTGATCGATGGGTTCGCAGGTTTCTGTTTCCGGATCGCAAGCGGCATCATAATAAGTGCGATCAACGGTGACGCCTCTGCTTGTTGCTTCCACACTGTCGGCGTTGATGAAGCTATTAAGGTGCATGGTGTAATAGAGACGGCCGTCGCCCGCACCGCGCTGTAAGTCAATGAAATTCGTCTCATCGCCGAGCAGGTTATCTACTGGTATCGAAAAGGATTCGCTTTCTGTGATATTGGCTGCTGTAAACTGGCCATCTGTCAAGGGCACGCCATTTAAGTCAACCTGGTAATCATAATCCGCCAATAATTCGCCGCTGGCTTTCATCCAGTCGACAAGTGCGAGAATGCTCCAGGCTGTTTCATGCCCGGTTGTCCAGGTTTGGGCCGTACGCGCGGCCATTAGCCAGCGAAGCGCATTTGGCGCCAATGCGCTATCTGGCTGTACACGAGACAAGGCATCAATGATCATGGCCGTGCCGCGCACATCGCTGTTCAGATTGAAGAAATCTTGATCAGCATCTTCCCAATGAGCGCCCGTAGCACTAAGCACAACTTCATCATTAAGATCAGACAGCAAGGTTTGTTGATTGTCGCCCTCGACGCCGCTGGCGTCATAAGCCATTATCAACAATGCTTTGGCATATGGGTCTAGAAGGCCGCGATGGGATTCGAACAAAGCATCAGCATCTTCTCCTACGTTTTTCCCAGATTCGGCCAAAACATAAAGGAAGAAAGCTTGGCGATTGGCCTCCCAGGCAAAGTTAATTTGATTCATATCATAGAGTTGGTCGCTGATGTAATTTTGACCACGATTAATAACCAGAGCGCTAACGTCATATCCATTTGCATCAGCTCTTGATAAGGCGAGTAAGGCATATGCGGACAGCCAGGGATCGCTTTCGCTGCTGTAACACCAGCCCCAGCCGCCACCACGTTTTTGCAGTTCCACGAGGCGATCGATATCGTCTGGTATAAGCTGCGCCAATTCATTTGCCAATTCATTTTGCTCAAGGTTTAGTTGATTAATGGCCTGATCAGTGGCCAGATTTGGCAGCAGCCGGTCCGTTATGGCATGGGCGCAAACCGGATCGTATCCTCTATCTTCAATGATTTTCAAGGCGTCGATGAGGGCTGCTGCCAGCGATGGACTGAGCTGCATATCGACTGAGCCGCGGCTTGGATCGGCATTCGGAGGCAGCAGAACCGCTTCTACGCGCCGGCCTTCTTCGTCCAATTCACCAGCCGTACCGGTGAAATCTTGGGCGTCATAACGGTAAATAGGGATCAGGTTGTCCGGTCCGATTCCCAGAGGCGGTTTTGAAGCATCACGTAAGCCGCCGCCTTCCACGCGGAAAGTCAGGTTTGCGAAGGGAACATCT
Organism: uncultured Chloroflexia bacterium; assembly: GCA_963736615.1. Lineage (GTDB taxonomy): Bacteria > Chloroflexota > Anaerolineae > Promineifilales > Promineifilaceae > JAACFF01. The sequence continues at coordinate 47,665 of CAVTPP010000003.1, forward strand.
TCTACATTGACTTCCCAACGCACAAGCCGGCTGCCACCCGCGGGTACAGTGATGAGCTGTTCAGCCTCAGTGGTCAATGTCACGCCTTCGGCCTCCAAAAGCACCGTGGCCTCAATGGCGCTGCCACTGTTATTGTTGACAACTGCACCCAGGTGGACAATATCTCCCGCTGTAAAAAAGCGTGGTGTGACCGGCCGGATCAACAAGTGGCAGCGATACGACCACATCGACTTCATTCTGACCTACCTTTGTGTCATTAGTGACCGCTTTACTACTTAAGCGCCAGGTTGTCAGGCTGTCCGGCAGGGGGATCTCGACCGTGGATTTACCATCAGCCCCTGTTTGAACGCTTGCTTCCCAATAAGCAGTGTCGGGGAAATCGCTGCGCGCTCCATCTTCCTCTTCGCCTTCCAGCTTGGCGACGGCCGATTCAGCCATCCCGTCACCACCGCCGCCACCGAGACCGCCACCCTGCAGCGGGATTTCCGGCTCAAGCCCTTCACCGGACATGAATAACCCGCTGCCTACCTGGCTGCGGTAAGGCTGGGGGCTGTAGAATGCTTCAAGAATAGGCGGCGCATTATCATCTTTAAGCGTAAGAACGGCCAGATCGACCAGGGCCAATGAGAAGTCGGAAGCCACAGGATTGCCATCATGATCGGTAACGAGAACATCATAAACGGCCGTATCTCCCGGTGCGAAAAGTTCCTCTTGCGGCGTCAGATTCACATTTAAGTCAAACTGTCAGGCGGGACTGTTAATTCGGTAATACCCAGGCGAATATCGGCATAGGGATTATCCTCATCCTGGCTGGTGACAGGTTTAATGGCCATGACCGAGACAAAAACATTGGGCGCGTAATCGGCTGTGACCGGTATATCAATAAGACGCGCTGCCTGCCATCAAGCGTGATGATCCGCTGCTCCAACAAATTGCCGCGCTCGACGGTTAGCCACGCTTTTACTGCTTCGCTGAAGGGGGACTGCACCAATATTCGGGCTGTCTCACCCGCGCGATACTCCTCCTTATCGGGCACCAGGTCCATACGTGCGCATGCTTGGGATCGGTGCGCCAGCCGGCAAAATTCTGATCAATGACCCAAAGGGTCGTGGTGCTGGTTTGTTGCGGCCTGCACTGTCTGTCAATGTCGCTATGGCCAGATATGTGCCGCCCTCTTCGGGCACAAAGCTGGCTTGAGCTTTACCTTGCGCATCGGTTGTGACCGTCGCCCGTTCAACTTCCGTGTCGATGGCTTCCCATTCGGTGAAATAAATGCCAAAATCGCTGTTCCGTTTCCGTTCCCATTCGCGTTGGTAGAAAACAACTTCGACATCCTGGTTGCCTAACGGTTCACCATCCCAGTCGACAGTTAAAAGATCAACGGCCGCTTCCGTACCAGCCAAGGGCATAAATCAGTTGGTCGAATGCCGACATAACCATCGGCGCTGTGGAAGACGACATTGCTGTTGGCTGTTACCGGGAAATTGGTGATGTCATTAACTGTTGCTTCTACGGTAACTTTGCGGCTGCCTTCTTCGACTTCTGCAGCAGATCGGCGGGTAAAGTGATGGTCAGCATGCCCGTTTTCATCCGTGGTGCCGCTGCCGCCGTTGACATATTGGCCAAAGACACCACCGCCACCGCCGCCAAAAAGACCGGGATCTTGATAATAAAAATCAGCCTGATCACCAAAGGCGTAGTGGGACCAGGACATCGGGCCGGTAAGTCTCCTCATAAATAGTCCAGTTAACATCCAGATCCGCGGCCGAACCGCCAAAGAAATATGTTGCTTCCAGGGTGACGTCTACTGCTTCACCGCGCAGAGCTTCCTCTTTCTCGGGCACAAGCGTGACCTGAAATTCTGGTTTGCGGTATTCGGCAACGGTGAAGCTGCGAGACAAATCAATAGTTTCATCATGCAGGGAGAAGCGAATAGCTGCCCAAGAGCATGTCTTCGGGCAATATATATTCGCCACTGAAGATACCCTCGGCGTTCACGTCAACGCGTATAGTATCTTCCAAGTCCTCTCCCTTCCTCGAAGTAGGAGTTTGGGCCAATTGTTAATTCTAGAGTTTGTTCTTCAGGAAGAGCATAACGGCCGAAATCGCTTTCACGCACGATGCCTTTGAAATAAACGGTGTCCCCAGGCCGGTAAATTGGCCGGTCAGTGTAGAGATAGGTGAATTGGGGCAGCGGGTTAGGAATAACCATAGTCAAGACCCATGCGCCAGGGATTGATATCGCCCATCCAGTTGCTGGAAGCGACGCCAAAACCTTCTTGCCCCGGGGCATTGCTGACTGCCAGGACCCCTTCCTGAGTAGTTTTCGGTGGGTGAGTAATCAAAGTTGGCGAAGCCATTATTATCGGAAACGGCCGTGCCGATTTCTGTCCCGTCGCGGTTATAGAGCGATCAGATTGCGACCGCTAACGGGTTGGCCGTTCTCCAGATCCGTCGTCCAGACATGAACTTCATCCGGCATCTCTTTAACCACCAGATTGTTATCGGCGACGATCAGGGTGATGCGCTGGTTTTGCCAATAGCGGGCATCATCTGACAGTTCCGGTGCGTCAAAGTCAGGAAATAAACGCCGGGCGGTAAAGCTTCCCCATCGGCCAGGGAAATGGTGCGTGATGCCAATCTCTTCCGCAGGCGTATCGACCGGCAATGTCCAGGTGCGTAGCGGTGCGGGCAGGCGTAATTTCATCAGACAGTATACATGTTGCCCAGCTGCTCAAGGGGGAGGCCAAGGTCATAGAGTGCCAACTTCTAGCTGCGACACATTGCGGTGCAACGATTTCCACATCACTGGGGAAGCTGGTGCTGATCTGGCTCAGGGGATCTGGTCAAATTAAACGAAGCCACGGGCTCATATCCCGGCGTGCGTGAACTGCCAAGTGTAATCTTCACCTAATGTATTGCCATAAGGATCGGCCGCATCACCAGGTATGGTGATCACATAATCGGTATTGCGTTCTAAATTAAAATCCAGAGAGAGATTAAAGGAGGAATTGCTCGGGATTGGTCTCATCAATCCATTGATTGTAGTCATAGCTGACCTTCTCCGGTTCGGGATCGATATGGATGCGGTTTTCCAGCGTAGAAAAATCCATCGGTGACGCAAAGCTGGATTGAAACACCACGTTGCCAGGTATCGGCCAGTTTCGCCATTTTTCGGAGAGGTGTTGATTACGCCTGGGAAAGGGGAGCGTCGTAAAGCTGATCGCGGCGCCGCGATCAAGCCCGGCCTGGCCATTGGCAGATGTGGCCGAATGGTCTACTGAGCAGCTCATAAATTGTTTCTAACTGCAGCTGTTCTTGTGGCGTAATCACCAGCAGGCGGTCATCATCCTGCCAATCATAAGTTACAGGATGCAGAAGGATTCAATGAAACGGCCGCTTCTGTGCTGCGTCTGTCCATGGGCATGTTAAAGGTGATCGAAATCGGCTGGCTGGGTGGCACAAGCGAGAGCCATCCGCGGGTAAGATTTGAACCACGCTGGGGTTTTCGGTCGTAAACTGCCAGGAGAAACTCGGCGGGCAGAACCGCGCCAGTCACATCGGTTAAACCTTCATCGACGGTAACCTGATAGGTAGTAGCTCCGGCAAACCCGCGCTCCCTGGTTCAAAGCGGTAAATACTGGTTGAGACCCAATTGCCCTCTCCTTCCACAGGCGGGTTAATGGTTAGTGGTTGGGGCAGATCTGCCTGCTGGTCACTGCTGACCAGGGGCACAACTGGCCGGTTAAAAACGACGGTGATCGCGCCGTCACCCTGTACATCCTGCGTATTATCGGCGGGAATGACCTGGGTCACTTCCAGGTTGCCGATGGTTTGCAGATTAAGCTCGATAGCCTCTTCAAGTGCCAGGCCATTTTGTGAACTGGCGCTGTCGCCAACGCGAACGAGATAGTTTTGCGCGCGTTTCAGCTCTTCGCTGGGTGTGAAAATGACGGTATCGGCGCGTGGCCATTGGAAACGGCCGTTAACAGCCGGCTCAATTGCCCAGGCGGCTTCGACAGAATCCTGATCCATGGGCTGGTCAAAGCGAAAGGCGATAGGGCTGTCCAATGTTATTTCTTCGCCGGGGCAGGGTTGCTGGCGATCACCTGGGGCGACCAATCAATATCTTCCGGCGCGATGGCTGCTGCCGGTTTAGGCGTGGCGGTCGGTGCAATTCCTTCGTTGGTGTCGGTTCGACTTGCTCCACTTCCACGGCCGTTGTTTTGGCAGGGATGGTCGGTGAATCGGGAACCGGGGTCGGCTTCTTCATCACGGCGGCAGGCGATTAAGATCGCTGCCAGCAGGGAAATCAGAATTAATGTGCGGATCAAGACGGATTTACGCATTTCCTATTGCTCCAGAAGCTAAACTGATGTGAAATAAAACGCATCAACTAAACGTTCATTTTATACAATGTTCGTTCATTATCACTATACAAAACCGGGATCTTAAATACAAGCCTTTTTAGCAGATCAATACTTTCCGTACATCAATGCCTGATTTTCGACAGGCAAACATGACAACATTTCGCCATATATCTAGACGAATAAAGAGGCATGCGAGTTCCAAACACATATGAATTCGTTATGATATAGCAGTGAATTGTGCTTGATAAGTACTCTTTCCCCAACTTCTTTGGCCCGTGTTACAATAACAAATCGAACCCGTAGATGGGACTAGCGAGTTGGATTTGATTTCTTCTGAGAACAATATTACTCATAATGATGACCGGTGGATGAGCTTGGCTCTGGCGGAGGCTGATAAAGCGGCCGAATTAGGCGAAGTGCCGGTGGGTGCAGTGGCTGTTTTTGAGGGCCAAATTATTGGCTCCGGCTTCAATCGCAAGGAAAGCGATCAGGACCCCACAGCCCATGCGGAGATGATCGCTTTGCGCCAGGCGGCCGTAACTTTGGACAATTGGCGACTCATTGGAGTTACGCTATACTGTACGCTTGAACCTTGCCCAATGTGCGCGGGGGCTATGATTCAGGCCCGTCTTGGACGGCTTGTTTATGGTGCGCCTGACACCCGTTTCGGGGCTGACGGCACGATCATTGATGTGCTCGGTGAGCCGGCTTTTAATCATCGTGTTGAGGTAAACAGCGGCGTACTGGCGGATGAAGCTGGCGCGCTTTTGCAGCAGTTCTTAAAAAGTTCGTGAGGAACATGAAAAACGCAAAATGCAAAAGCCGGCCTAGAAGAGATATAATTAGAAATATGGAGAGGTGCCGGAGTGGTTGATCGGGGCGCTCTCGAAAAGCGTTGTGGCCTTACGGTCACCGTGGGTTCGAATCCCACCCTCTCCGCCTTAGAGGACATCCAACTGGATGTCCTTTTTTTTTGCCTGTTTTTGCTAATCAAATTGCCAATCTTTCTGAAGGACAATGTCCTGGTGGAGAATATGTAAGAGAACTAACGCTTGCATTGTCAGAAACGTGGGCATTTTCGCCTTGGTTGGCATTCTTGCAGTTGGCAGCAAAACGGCCGTGTTAGAATGCCTCCCAGATTGAAATCGATTATGAGGAGCAAGCATTTAAAAAGCATATGGCTAAGAAAAAATCTTCAACAAATCGAACCAACAATAAACAAAAACGGCTAGAAAACCAGGTGCAGGCCAAGCGCATGAAACAGATTCGCATAGCAGGTATTGTTGTGATTGTGGTCATCGCTGTTGGCGCCTTGGTGTTTTGGCGCAATGCAGGTCGCATCACTGCCAATGAAGCTGCGGCACTGGTGGAACCCAATCGCATCGGACCGGACGATGCTGCGGTACAAATTGTGGAATTTGGTGATTTTGGCTGCCCTTCCTGCCGTGCCTGGCACAATGCAGGCATTCAAGAGCGGCTTATCGCTGATTTCGGCGATCAGATCAGCTTTGAATTTCGTCATTTTCCAGTAATTACGGCCCAGTCGCCGCAGGCCGCAGAAGCTGGGCAGTGTGCGGCCGAACAAGGCGCGTTTTGGGAATATCATGATTATATTTATGAACAAACGCCGGAAGGCGCACTCAGTCAAAGTGATTTGCGCAGTTATGCCACGGCCGTCGGACTTGATGAAGCTGAATTTGACAGCTGTCTGACATCAGGCCGGTTTCGAAGAGTTGGTACGCCAGGATCAACGTGCAGCACAGCAAGCGGGCGCACGAGGAACACCCACTTTCTTGATTAACGGTCAGCAAGCTTTCCCCAGTTACGAGTCAATGTCGGCAACGATACAGGATATTCTTGGTAGTTGATGGAGTGATAGCGGATTTAAAAAGTGGACAAGGTACAACCTTATCCTACATTAAGAGGGATAGTTATGAACGCAGATTTAATTGATTTTCGGGGACAGGTGGATGATTTTATGCAGCATCATCCACAGTCGCCTTTGGATTGGCAGCAAAAACAGGATTTCACGGCAATAGATTATTACCCTGAGAATGAAGACCTAATTCTTGAGGTAGAGGTTGAGCGCCTTCCTGATGATGAGCCTTTAATTGAGATGACAACTAATACGGGTGATATTCGGCCGTATCGGCGCTGGGGGAAATTTTCATTCACGGTCGATGGAGAAGAAGCAGCTTTAGTAATTTACAGCGATGCTCACGGCCATGAGTTTTCATCCCGTTCAAAGATAAAACTAATGGCAAGGAAAGTTATGGGGCGGGACGGTACATGGATAATCACCGGCCTGGAATGCAGCGCCTATCGGGTAACTTCTTCGAGATTGATTTTAACTATGCTTACAATCCTTATTGTGCTTACAGCCCATCATTCAGCTGTCCGCTGCCACCGGTTGAGAATTGGCTGGCTGTGACTATTAGAGCAGGAGAAAAGAATTATAAGTAAAGTAACAGAACCACCATTGGCATCTTATGGCTGACTAAACGGACATCTAAGCGAGAGAAAAACAAAAATCACTTAGCGTTCAGTTTACTCCCAATTAACAATCTTGAGGTAAGGAGAATCAGCACAATGAGCGAAAGACTTGATAATGCTATCAATCTTTTCATGGAGTGTATCAGGGATGGCAAGGCAAGGGAGGCGGTTACCAAATACAGTGGCGTACGTTATACCCAACATAGCACGGGGGTAAGAGATTACATTGAAGGGTTTGTGGAATTCTTTGAGCCTTTTCTTGAACGAAACCCCATACGGGATATTGGCGTGATTCGCGCTATCGAAAAAGAACGATATGTATTTGAGATGTGCTGATTGGTGAAAAATCAAAAAAAAGTGAAGACATTTCCAGCGAGACATATATACGGCATAATGCGGAAGGGCCTGATTGCCTGGATCATTTTTAAGCCATAAGCGCTGGCAAAAGACAAACCGCTCATTCATGATGAAATTGTCCTGTTTGTTGGTCAGGGGAACTTTGTAGTGACACTATGCAAAGCATCTTGGGAGGGCCAACCTTTCGCACAAGTGGACATATTTCGCATTGAAAACGGCTTGGCAGTGGAGCATTGTGATAATGCTGAACCTGTGCCGCCGGAAGAAGATTGGGTAAACAGCGGCAAGTTTTAAAGGGACTTTAGAGAAGAATCGAACGTACTATGTACAGATAATATTAATTTTTCCGTTCATATTCACATTTCCTTAACAAAGATCCTCTATAATCAGCCATACCTTGCATTCAGCAGACCAACCTTCTCCTATGAATGAAGAGTTAAATTCACAACCAACCGCAGATACCGGTAAATATTCTTCGCGGGCAAGTCAATTGCGTGCACTAGTGAAGCGGTTATTGCCGTTTGCCATTGTTATCTCTATTGCATGGTTTGGTGTTTTTCTTTACCCCCTGATCTTCCTGCTGCGGAACCCCTCAGCCAACACGAAATTGATGAGACCGTCGTACAAGCAATGGCTTCGGCGACGCCCCCTCTGCCTTATTCGACGATAGTGTACCAGGCGGTCCTACCGTCACTCGTTTATATCCAGACCCAGCAGGAGGATGCTGCAGAAGATGAAGGATTTGGTGTGGGCAGCGGCGTGGTGGTCAATGCGAATGGGGATATGCTTACGGCGTTTCATGTTGTGGCCGGGGCTGATGAAATCGAAGTTCTGTTTGCTGATGGCAGCAAGTCTATGGCCGAGATTATTTCCGCCGAACCAGAGAATGACATTGCGGTGCTGCGCCCTGATCCAGCTGCCGGAGCTTAATCGTCCCGGCCACGCTTGGAAATCCAGGGGCGATGCGCGTTGGGGATGAAGCTTTTGCCATAGGTAATCCCATGGGTTTGTCGGCTTCGATGAGCGCGGGGGTGATTTCTGGTTTCGGCCGTTCCATTCCCATTGGCGATGATCAGCGATTGGAAGGGTTGATTCAGTTTGATACGGCCGTCAATCCCGGCAACTCTGGCGGCCCACTTGCTCAACCGGCAGGGGCAGGTCGTGGGCATTGTCACTGCCCTGGCTAACCCCTCCGAACAGAACTTTTTTGTTGGCATCGGTTTTGCGGTTCCTATTGGCACGGCCGTGTCCGTGGCCGGTGGTCCGGGGTATTGACTACAGACTCGGGCAGCATTATTGAGGATATTTTGACGACAGACGATGGACAATAGACGATGGAGGAAAAATGGACCAATCAGTAACTTCCAACAGTGACAAACCGATGGAAAAGGTGCTTTACGAGGTTAAGAAGATCATCGTCGGGCAGGATATTTTGTTGGAGAGGTTGATTGTCGCTCTCTTGGCCCGGGGGCATATTCTCGTTGAAGGGGTGCCTGGCCTGGCCAAAACGATGGCCATCAAAACTTTGGCCTCATCAATCGGCGGGCAGTTTCAGCGTATTCAGTTCACACCCGATCTTGTTCCGGCCGATTTAATTGGCACCCGCATATACAACCAAAAGACGGGCGAATTTAATACTTCATTTGGCCCCGTCTTTACCAACTTGCTGTTGGCCGATGAGATCAATCGCGCTCCGGCAAAAGTCCAGAGCGCCTTGCTGGAAGTGATGCAAGAACGACAGGTGACCATTGGCCGGGAGACACATAAAGTCCCCAATCCTTTTCTGGTCATGGCTACCCAAAACCCAATCGAGTCAGAGGGAACATACCCATTACCGGAAGCGCAGGTTGACCGCTTTATGCTCAAGGTTTTGGTTGGCTATCCTACCCAGACGGAAGAGTTCGTGATCGTCGAGCGCATGACCGGCGCATTGCAAACTGTGCAGCGGGTGATTGATACTGAGCAGCTGCTTGCCTTGCAGCAAGCCGCCGACGATGTTTATGTCGACCCGGCTCTGATTGATTATGCGGTCAAGCTTGTTGCCGCAACGCGCAACCCGCAGTTGGTTGGGCTAGGCGAATTGGCGCCATTTCTTTCATATGGCGCCAGTCCGCGCGCTTCGATAAACCTCATTCTTGGTGCCCGTGCGCTCGCTTTTGTACGCGGTCGCAGCTATGCCTTGCCCCAAGATGTGATGATCTGGCGCTCGATGTCATCCGGCACCGGCTTGTCTTGTCCTATGAAGCGTTGGCCGATAATGTGAGCGCAGATGATCTGCTAAACCGTATCCTTAGCGCCGTTCCCATACCCGAGGTTCCTCTGCATGAGCAGTACCGTGCACCAGCAGCCCGCTAAAAAGGCATCCACGCCTGAGCGCATTTTGCGGCGGCTTGATTGGCAGGTGATTCGCCGGCTTGATGGCCTGCTGCAAGGGGACTATCGAACTCTATTCTATGGAGATGGGCTTGATTTTGCCGATCTACGTGAGTACCAGCTGCAGGATGACATCCGTCATATTGATTGGAATGTGACCGCGCGCATGAATGACCTATATGTGCGCCAATATGTGGAAGATCGGGAGATCACTGCCTGGTTCTTGCTCGATCTAAGTCCGTCTATGGGTTTTGGTCCGCTTGAGCGACCTAAGGAGATGGTGCTAATTGATTTGGTAACGACGCTGGCTCGTTTACTAACACGTAGTGGGAATCGCGTGGGGGCCATTCTTTACAATAACCGCATCGAGCGCACAATCCCACCTCGCGGCGGTCGTAATCAGGTCTTACGCCTGACCCGCGAGCTGCTTAGAGAATCTGCCGCGCCCAGCAAGACGACCACCGATTTAAATGTGCTGCTTAGTGCCGGATTGAATACATTCAAAAGACGGTCGCTTATTTTTGTGATTTCTGATTTTATCAGCGAGCCGGGTTGGCAACGGCCGTTGTCCCTACTGAATCGTCGCCATGAAATGATCGGTATTCGCCTCTGGGATCCGCGAGAAGTTGAGCTGCCGAATGTCGGGGTGATCGTGGTAGAAGATGCTGAAACAGGGGAACAGTTGTTTGTTGATACCAGCAACCCAGAATTTCGCCATCGTTTCCATCAAGCTGCAGAACGCCGAGAAGCGATACTCGAAAAGGATTTGAAGCGCGCCGGCACTGATCTTTTTGCCATGTCCACAGAGGAAGAGTTGGTCAGCGCCATCGTGCGGATGGCTGCACTGCGCAAAAAACGAAGAAGATAGTATGACCTTTATCTGGCCCTGGATGCTTGTCTCCCTTTTGTTAATACCCATCTTGATTGGGTGGTACAGCTTGCTGCTTAGAAAGCGACAGAACTCTATGGCGGCATTAGGGCCGATGAGGGTGGTTCAAAGCGGTTCCGGTGTCGGCATGGGCCGCCTACGACATATCCCACCTGCCGTATTTTTGATTGGCTTAACGATTTTACTATTTAGCCTGGCCCGACCAGAGATGTTCATCGACTTGCCGCGCATAGAAGGCACAGTCATCCTGGCATTTGATGTATCCAGCAGCATGACGGCCGACGATTTGGAACCAACACGTATGGAAGCGGCTAAAACGGCCGCCAGAAACTTTGTGGAAAACCAACCTGGCACCGTCCAGATTGGCGTGGTGGCCTTCAGCAATGGTGGATTGGTTGTGCAGCCGCCGACGGATGATCAAACGGCCGTATTGGAGACAATCGATCGCTTAACGCCGCAGGGGGCTACTTCGCTGGGTCAGGGGATCTTCAGTGCCCTAAATGCCATTGCTGGGGAAGCGATCCCCATTGATCCGGAAGCGCTCGAAGAAGGAGCACCTCCGCTGGAATTAGATAATTTCTCATCGGCGGTCGTGCTGCTGCTCACTGATGGCGAAGATACCACATCGCTAGATCCTCTGGAAATTGCCCAATTGGCTGCGGATGCAGGGGTACGTATTTATCCAGTGGGCATTGGCAGTGCAGAAGGATCTGTATTAGAAATTGAAGGGTTCAATATTTTGTCCCAGCTCAACGAAACGCCATTGCAAGAGATCGCTAGCTTAACCAATGGCTCCTATTACCGTGCGGAAGATGAAGAATCTTTGCAGGAGATTTATGAAAATGTAGATTTGCATTTGACGATTAGCGGCGAGAAGATGGAATTGACTGCCATTTTTGCGGGTCTTAGTTTGCTGATCCTTCTAATTGGTGGGGCTTTGTCTCTGGTCTGGTTTGGGAGAATGCCTTAATGAGTTTTCTCTGGCCCTGGTTTTTGCTGCTGCTCCTGCTCATCCCGCTGTTGATTGCAGTTTATATTTGGAGTTTGCGTCGTAAGCGCAAGTATGCTGTACGCTACTCCAGCCTGGCGCTCATCCGCGAAGCGCTGCCCAAACGCTCCCGCTTGCGCCAGCATCTGCCGTTTATTCTTTTCTTGCTGGGTCTGACCTGTTTGATAATGGGGACCGCCCGTCCTATGGCCGAGGTAGAAGTGCCCCTCAGCCGCACATCCATCATTCTGGCTGTAGATGTCTCGCGCAGCATGTGTGCCACAGATGTCTCCCCCAATCGCCTCACCGTAGCCCAGGATGCCGCCCTGGCCTTTATTGATGACCAGGCGGACGATGTCCGTATTGGCATTGTGGCCTTTGCCGGTTTTGCCGAAGTTATTGTACCGCCCACCAATGATAAAGAACGACTGCGAGAAGCTGTCGAAAACTTCACGACCTCGATTGGTACGGCCATTGGCAGCGCGACGCTCAAATCCATTGATGCTATCTCTGGGATAAACGAAACAGTTGCTCCCAGCGCCTTTGATTTGAGTGAAGAAGGTAACGAATCAACAACAGAAGAGGGTTTTTACCAGCCGGACATCATCGTCGTGTTGACCGACGGGGCTAACAGTAGAGGGCCCTCACCCCTTGATGCGGCCCAACAGGCTGCTGATAGACAGGTGCGTGTTTATACTATCGGCTTTGGCTCAACAGAACCGGAACAGATGGTCTGTACGCCAGAGCAGCTTGGCAGCGACGCCTTCAACGATGGATTTGGTGGCAGAGATAGATTCGGCGGTGGTTTTGGCGGCGGCGGTGGAGGGAACTTTCGTCGTTTTCTCATCCTTGATGAGTCAACTCTTCAAGGCATGGCAGACCTCACCGGCGGCGCTTATTACCGCGCTGAAAATGCGGAACAACTTTATGATGTTTTTGTCGATCTTCCAACCGAGTTTGTTTTGCAAAAGGAGCGTCTGGAAATCAGCGTGATCTTCTCGATTTTTGGTGCGCTCTTTGTTATGAGTGCTGTTGTTCTTTCGATCTTGTGGCATCGTTTTCCTTAGCAGAAAACATGGTAAGTGGTTTGTATGAATATGAGGTCAGCCCATGAAAATGAAACTGTTTAAATCTTGGCACTTAACTGTATTGTTGATACTCCTTATTTTATTAGCGGCGTGTTCGCAAAGTGGCGAACTGGCTATAACGCCATCGACGGCCGTTGACACCATGGTAGAAGAAACCGCAATGGAAAAACCAACCCTACCTGCTACAGATACGATCGTACCTGCGCCAGAAGTCGAAGAAAAAGCGGTTGAAAATGAGCCGGAAACAGTTACAGAGTCAACCGAGGAAGCACCCCCAGAAGAAACGGCCGTACCGGTTATCGAAGCAATTGAGGTCACTTACTTCACACCAGCCCAACAGGAAGGGCCTTACTACACAGTTACCAAGCCAGAAGATAGAGATAACGATCTGGTCGATTTTGCTGGCGGCACTGGTGTGCCCTCAGGGCAAGTCCTGGAATTTGGCGGGCGCGTATATGATGCCAATGGCCTGCCTGTTGAAGGGCTTGTTGTGGAAATTTGGCAGACGGATGAGAGCGGTGTCTATCTGCATCCTGGTGATCCGGACACTGCTTCCCGCGACCCAAATTTCCAGTTTTATGGCGAAGCAGAAACGGATGCGGATGGTAGTTACAGTTTCCGCACTATTTTGCCCGGTCAATATGAGCCACGCCCACCGCATATCCATTTTAAGGTTAAGCTTGAGGGCCAGGAACTGCTGACGAGCCAGTTTTATTTTTCAGATGTTGCTGATTTGCAAGGTGAGGATGTGGCTTTATTGATCACGGCCTTGCCTGGTCAGGATGCCAATGGAAGCTCAATATTGATTGGAGAACGGGACATTATTCTCAACCGGGCTATATTTAAACAATAGATACCGGCAATGTATCTTATTCATCGCGATCATGAAGTAAGTCTAAATTGATCGATGATGACTTCACCTTTGGGGAACTCAGCGATAATTTTCAAGTTATCATCCAAGTAATCCGCTTTCTTAACATTTTCTACACAACTTCTTTACGTGCTCTAAAGAACTGTAGGTTATGATGTGCACACGTTCGTGAATAGATTGGTCCAATCGCGAAGATTGGACCAATTTCCGATCAGGAGTTTGAATCAATGAGAAGAAAATGGTTATGGGCAATTGGTTTGCTTGTGGTTGTATTGGGAGCCACAGGCGCCTATGTTTATTACAGCAACACATCGGCCGTATCCGCCAAGAAGATGAAGCAGAAGAAGTACAAACATCGACGGTACGACAGGGGAATATTACTATCTCGGCAACTGGTGCCGGCACCGTCGTCCCAGCGCAAGAGATCAATCTCAGTTTCCCCAGCAGTGGGGTTATTGCGGAACTCCTGGTGAAAGTAGGAGATCAGGTTCAGGAAGGCGATATTTTAGCTCGTCTGGATGATTCTGCGGCCCAAGAAGCGCTGCTTAATGCGCAGTTACAATTGGCTCAAGCCGCGATGCAGACGGATGCTGCGGCAACTGAAGTGGGGATGAGCTTTGATGATATCAATGTTGAACAAGCGCAGCTCAATCTGGAAGAAGCACAGGCTTCCTTGGATGATCTGCTCAACTGGGAGCCGGACCCCGATGAAATTGCCCAGGCGGAAGCAAATCTAGCGGCTGCTGAGGCTTCTTATTCCGCCGCACGTGGGCAGGAATCAGCCAGTTACGCTAGTTCTCAGATTTCAGCTATCAGCTTGGAGCAGGCAAAACAAGGAGTCGTAGATGCGCAAGCGGCTTATGAAACAGCCTATGATCCCGGCCGCGAGTGGGAACTTTATATTGATGATCCTTCATGTAAGACAGGGGAACAGCATCCGAACTGTACTGGAGAACCGTACAGCGATAAGATTGAAAGAGAGCGGGCAGCGGCCGAAAGTGCCGTAAGCAGGGCGCAGGACAATCTCGAAATTGCCCAATTACAATACAATTCCTCTCTTTCCAGCAGTAATATCAGTAGTTCAACCAATGCGCAAGGAAATGTACTGGGCTCAGAATTGGCCTTACAAGCTGCCCAATCCGGTCCAACAGAGGATGAAATTTCGGCCGCGCAAAAGGCGGTGCGCCAGTCAGAACTCGCCTTGCAGCAGGTGCTCCTCAACCGCGAATCTAATCAATTAAGTTTGGAGCAATCCAAGATGAATGTGGCAGCAGCAGAAACAGCCTTGGATGATGTCGTTTTGACGGCGCCAATGGCGGGCACCATCATGGCGGTGAACGGTGCCGTGGGTGAAACGGCCGTCAGCGGTCTCATAGTTCTGGCCGATTTGGAGCAGCCGCTTGTTGAAATATCTCTGGACGAAACTGATCTGGATAAAGTTGGTCTGAATTTTGAAGTAGAGGTGGAATTCGACGCCCTGCCTGATGAGGTTTTTAGCGGTCATATCATTCAAGTTGACCCGCAGCTCACTGATGTCTCGGGCGTTTCTATTATCCGCGCGCTGGTTCTATTGGACGAAAACTCATTCGCCAAACCACAAACACTGCCTGTTGGCTTAAATGCGACAGTCGAGGTCATCGGCGGGACGGGCGACTAATGCGCTGCTTGTGCCTGTAGAGGCGGTTCGCGAGTTATCGCCGGACTCCTATGCTGTTTTCGTTATGGAAAATGGTGAACCCAAAATGAAGTTTGTTGAAGTAGGGCTGATGGATTTCACTTTTGCCGAAATCCTTTCCGGTTTGGAAGTGGGGGATGTGGTTACGACTGGGTTAGTGGAGACGCAGTAAGCAAAAAGATGCCAACTTTTCCGAAAAGTTGGCATCTTTCTAAAGAACAACTATGAACGCAATAATCGAAACCCACAACTTACGCAAAGTATACGGTATGGGCGATATCCAGGTAAACGCCCTAGATGGTGTGGACATCCGCATTACTGAAGGGGAGTTTGTAGCCGTGATGGGACCGTCCGGGTCTGGCAAAAGTACGTTGATGAATATTTTGGGCTGTCTGGACCGGCCCACAGAAGGGGCATACTTGTTAGCCGGAGAAGATGTCAGCGCTTTAAACAAAGTTCAACTGGCGGCTATCCGTAACCGGCAAATTGGTTTCATTTTCCAATCCTTTAACTTATTACCGCGTACCAGTGCCTTGAGCAATGTCCTGCTGCCGCTGGTCTACAAGCGCGGGAGCAAGCTCTCCTCGACCGAACGGCAGGAAAAGGCATTGGCGGCATTGGAAGCGGTGGGGTTGGCCGATCGTGCCCACCACGAACCAAATGAGATGTCAGGCGGGCAGCGGCAGCGGGTGGCTATTGCTCGTGCCCTGGTTAATGATCCTGTGTTGATTATGGCCGATGAGCCGACGGGCAATTTGGACACAAAAACGGGGGATGAAATCATGACCCTGTTACATGAGCTGCACGGCCGTGGCGGTACGATTCTCATGGTGACGCACGAGCAGTATATCGCCGAGCAGACCGAGCGGAGTATTATTTTGGTGGACGGCCGTGTGCACACGGACAAAACAAACGGAGACAGCTAAGATGTCAACCGCTGAAGATTCAGTTGTAACCGTCCCCACCATACCCGATACGAAACAGATACATACGTTTGATGCTTCAGGCATGATCAGTCCCACAGAAATAATACGTATATCCTGGGAAGGGATCGTGCGTAACAAAATCCGCTCTCTCTTGACAATGCTTGGTGTCATCATCGGCGTAGCGGCCGTCATCATCATGATTGCGATCAGTGCTGGTACAGAAGCAACCATCGCCGAGCAGATTGAAGGATTAGGAGCCAATTTGGTCTTTATTCAAGCTGGTTTTGGTCGTGGCAGACCGGGCGGGAATGATGGCGGCCCGACGTTGGTCTATGATGATGTAGATATTGTAGCTAATATCAACGGCGTCAGCGGCACTTCGGTTGAACAGTTTACAACCCAAACGGTGAAATCAGATAATGCCACCTTGACCGATGTGAGTGTTATCGGAACCACGCCTGATTTTCCTTCCGTCCGTGATGTACCCGTGGCGGACGGACGTTATTTCAACGAAACAGAGCAAGATCGCAGCGCGAAGGTTGCTGTATTGGGCACCAGCCTCGCCCAAGAACTGTTCGGCGATGTCGATCCAATTGGCCAATCGATCAATATTGATACAACAAAACTGACTATCATCGGCGTGGCTGAACCAAAAGGAATTGTAGGTAACACCGACTTCGACTCCCAATTATATATCCCTATAAATTTGGTCTTTGACAAGTTTATCCCTTCACAATTTGCTCGTTTTGTTGGTGATCGTGTGCGTATCATTTACGCTGAAATTGATGAAGAAGCGGTTAAGGATGATGTCATCAATCAGATTCAACTTAAGTTGGCCGCGAGTAAAGACGTGACCGTCGATGAGCTGCCGTTCACGATGCAAACCCAGGATGATATTGTCGAAACGCAAGGAGCGGCCACGGAAGCGTTCCGCAGCCTGCTGGCCTGGGTAGCCGGGGTTTCGCTGCTGGTGGGTGGCATTGGCATTATGAACATTATGTTGGTCAGTGTCACCGAACGTACGCGTGAAATTGGTATTCGCCAATCGGTGGGCGCAACGCCTAATGATATTCGGCTGCAGTTTTTGACCGAAGCTCTGATGCTCAGTCTGGTAGGCGGACTAATTGGTGTGGTGGCCGGCGTAGGCGGCGCATATTTGTTCGGAGCGACCAGCGATATGCGCACGGTGATTGTGCCTAGTTCGATCCTATTGGCTTTTGGGTCGGCCGCGGCGGTCGGTGTTTTCTTTGGCTTTTTCCCGGCCAACAAGGCGGCGCAGCTTGATCCGATTGATGCGCTGCGGCATGAGTAAATATTGAAATTGGAGAAATTATAATGAAACGAATAATTCTTGTTTTAACTGTACTGGCAATGACTTTTGTGCTGGTGTCTTGTGGCAGTGATGACGAAGGTGACGGAAATTTTATCAATAACGCTGCTGAAAGTAGGAGCAGCGAAGATGAAATCACCGAAGTAAGTGCTGAGAATGAGGCTGAAACGGCCGAATCTGCTGAATCTACAGAGTCCACGAGCAGTGAATCCGCTGACTACACAGTAGCGGCTGTTCGCCTAGCGGAAGATTTCCCTGGCGCATTGAATGTCCAGGCCCAATTAGCTTTGGGCATTGTTCAACTTGAGGAAACAGGTCAAGCTGTAGATGAAACCCAGGCGGCCGAATTACTGCCGCTTTGGCAGGCCTTGCAAACATTGAGCCAGAGCGACACAACGGCCGATATCGAGCTGCAGGCGGTTGTCAATTCGATTCAGGACACGATGACCTCGGAGCAGTTGGCGGCTATTGCAGAAATGAAGTTGACCGAAGAGACCATGACGGCCCTGATGGAAAGTGGTGAGCTGGGAATTGCTCGCGGCGGCCGTGGCTTTGGCGGTGGTGCTGGTGGTGCCGGCGGTGGTGCTGGTGGCGGCTTGAGGGGTGGAGGTCTGCCTGGTGGCGGGGGCGGTGGCTTCCCCGGTGGTGGTCCCGGCGGCTTGGGCGGTGGTGACCTAAGTGAAGATGACATAGCCACACGCCAGGCTGAGTTTGAAGAAAATGGCTTCGCTTTGATTCAAGATCGCCTGCTGACAGGTATGGTTACACGCTTATTGCAAGATAAGATGGGCGTTGTCTCAGAGGGAGCGATACGGGGGAATATTATGAATGAGGCTTTTACGGCCGTTGCTGATGCTGCCGGACTTTCCGTAGAAGAACTCCAGGCCCAGATGGGTGAAGGTCAAACCATGGTCGAAATTGTGCAGAGCAAAGGTGGCGATATTTCAATATTGCAATCAGCTCTTATAGAGATTTTTAGTGAATTACCAAATGCAGGTGATCTTGACCTGGAACAATCTACAGCAGATTGGTTGGGGGTGGAGTAATATTTCAAAAGTGCGCAGCAAAGAGCTTTAAGAGACACAAAGGATTTAGGGATCGACCGCATTCCCACTACTCGTCATTTTGCCGCCGGTCTGTTTTTCCAGCCGTTCCAGCCGCGATTGGATTGAGGCGACTAGCTGGTACATTTTTACCAGTTCGGCGTCGATATCCGATTGCTGTTGTCTTACTCTCCCCAGGTTGTCATCCTGCTGCAACCATTCGGGCGCCGGCATGGGCAGCCGGTTGAGCATTTCACGTAGTTCTTGCACGTAAGATTCGTTGAAATCGTTTTGTTGGCGGGTGATGTCTGATACGCTCTCTCTAACGGCGATGGCCGCCCAAAGTGAGCGCAGTTGGGCCAGGAGAGGACCGACGACGGGAGTAGTCGAAGTAAACGGCTGTGGCTCTAAATGTCCCTTTGCGGCTAGTTCATCCAGCTTCTGCTTGTTTAGAGGATTGTCATAAGCTGTGCGACGCAACTGCTGCAATCCGGCGGCGATCAACGATCGCTGCTCAGTATTCACTTTTGATTCACCATCAGCTTCCCGTGCTCTAAATATCGACTCAAGTCCGGCCAGGGTTTTGCGGTAGGCACGATTGACGGCCTGACGTTCGTCACCCCGTAGGTTTGCCAGCCACTGCGCTTCAGCAGGAAAAGTCGCTCTGATGATGTCATCCGGCACAAAATGTTTGAGCAGATAGCGCCATCTACCGCTGTGGAAGCGCTCTAAGTAATCGTAGCTGCCACGAACGGCCATAGCGGACTCGTCATGAACTGGCCGTGGCCTTAGGCACATACACCACTCGGAATCCGGCCGCTTTGGCGCGTGTGCAGTAGTCAACCTCTTCAAAGTACATGAAATACCCTTCGTCGAACAGGCCGATTTTACGCAGCGCTGTGTCCCGGATGGCCATAGCGGCTCCGGTGACGTAATCGACATCACATAAGCTGTCAAATTGGTTTTTATCCGTTTCACGGGCACCTCTATGTTGGGGCATGGCCCGGGGGTGGCGAATCGATCCGCCGGCATGTTGTAGAAGCTCTCCGCCAGGATAGTAAAGTTTGCAGCCGGCAATGGCGATGCTTTGATCAGCTATTAACGGGGTTATGAGTTCCGCGAGCCAATCATTACTGACGACAATGTCGGGATTAACTAATACCGCGAATTCGCTCGCCAGATCGCGTAATGCCCCATTATTGCCCCCGGCATATCCTAGATTTCTACGGTTTTGCACGATTTGCACCTGGGGAAACTGCTGCGTTACAAGGCTTAACGAATCGTCGGTTGAGGCGTTATCGACGAGAACAATATTGTAATTCGGATAGTCCAGTTTGGATAAGGCTGTTAGACAAGCGTCAAGGTAGGAACGGCCGTTCCAATTGAGGACAATAATCGTTATGTGAGGTAGCGCATTCATAAGGCAGGATAATTTGCCATCGTATTCAAGTTTGCTTCTAGAGTATCCTTATCCGTTTGCTGTGACCACTGTTCTTGCAACATAAAGGTGCCATTTGCGGATTGGACATGGTCAGCAAATTATGTATCATACCTCGTCGATAGGATAAAAGATTGAAGGATAGTGTAGCATATGGCCAAATCTAAGACAGTTCGATTAACTATTTTCGTTTTTCTAAATTTCTTCTTGTTTGCTTGTTTGAGTTCGTCTGGGTCTAGTGGCCATGCAGCCACAGAAACCATTAGCGAGGCCATGACGGCTTCCGAAGTTGCGCTGATCAGTGGGGCCGATGAAGAGATGGATGGTCCATATCAGGCTTTTACACCGATGGTCGCGAGTGTGCCCAGACTAACGAACTGCCGTTATGGGATTGGCAATGAACCTGGCAAAGAAGCTAACAAATGGATGGATTTCATGGGCGCGGGGCATTATATCAATTTTGTAGCCAAGCCATTTGGACCTCCCGTAGCAGAGAACGTGGAGCTTTACCCACAAGTGCGATTGTCTCAGGATAAGGAGAACGGCGTATATCTTCCTTCATATACCATTTCACCCGGATTGAATATGAACCCAGGTGGTTTAGGTCTACTTGTACAGGCCAATCCAGGCAAATTGTGGGTTGTAGGGAATGAACCTGATGTGGTTCATCCGCAGCAGGATGACATGTACCCAGAATGGTATGCGCGAGCCTACCATGATGTATATTATTTCATTAAACAAGTTGATCCTCATGCACAGGTGGCAATTGCTGGATTGTCGATGATGACCCCAGGTCGTCTACAATATTTGGACATTGTTTGGGATACTTATTCGCAGGATTTCGGTGAACCGATGCCTGTCGATGTCTGGAATATGCATCTTTATATTTTGTCGGAGATCCGACCCTGGGATGGGGGCCCTGGTGATGGCAAGGTAGCTTTGGGAACAGATCCGGCTCTAGCCTTAAAAGCGCCCGATTCAAGTGTTGCCCCGGAGATAGAATGTCCCAAAGATGATGTCATCTGTCGCGCCGAGCATGATGATATGGATATTTTTATTGAACAGCTCGTGGCCCTTAGATCCTGGATGAAAGATCACGGCCAACAAAATAAACCTTTGATTCTTTCAGAGTTCTCCCAATTGTATCCATTTGTAGATTATGATGATCCCATCAATCCTACCCAATGCTTTGTTAGGGATGAGTTTGGCCAATGTTTTACTCAAGATCGTGTCTCGACATTTTTACATGAAGCGATGGATTATTTAGAAACTGCCCAGGACGCTAATTTGGGCTATCCCGCCGATAACTACCGACTTGTACAGCAGTGGACCTGGTACAGTTTGTGGGTGGAGGGCGAGCATTCAGGTGGATCTAGTAATTTACTGGTCGACGGTTATCAAGGTCACAAAGTCGGTTCGGATGCGGCATTGACGAAAGTCGGGCAGGCATATCGTGAACGGGCGCTGGGCAGCGAAGTTACCGTAAATCTTGTTGCCGCAGAAGCGCCGGTTGTGAACGCGCAAGTACCTGGCGCTCAGGAAACGGCCGATGTTGAAATAAAGGTTGGATACCTTAACGATGGGTCGGGAAATATTATTGACTCATTCAAAGTTACCTTTTATGCTGATGCTGCACTTACACAAGTGATAGGAGAAGCAGACGTTACACCTGGGTTTACAGGAATAATCAACGGTTGTTCCTGGGGCCGTATAACAGAGTGGGCTTCAGTCAATTGGACCGGATTAACTGTAGGGAACCACAGTTTCTGGGCGAAAGTTGACAGCCAAAACGACATCTCTTATGAGACAAATGAAGTGGATAATGTAATAAGCGGCTTGATAATTGTTACACCATAGTCGCTTTGCAAAAATTGCTAGAAATCTCTTTGAGATTTCAGGCCGAAGAATATCTTGTAAATAGTTTAGGCAACTCGCCTGCGGAATAATGAATCGTATTGAGCCCCGGAGATACTACTCTATCCCAATGGTTATTTTGGGAGGAATGGTACTTTTGGGGCTTTTTTTTGGCAGTTGGGGGATCCAGAAAAACCTGCCTTATTTCGGAGAAACTGATGAAGGCATATTTGTAGGTCGGGCGGTGAAAATGGCTTCAACCGGCGATCTCAACCCACACTGGTTTGGCCACCCTGGCTCTACATCTTTCTACCCACTTGCCTTCTTATATCACACCTGGTTTGCGGCAACAGAAGATGGGGTTTTCTTTTCAGCCAATCCTGATCTGCAAGCTCATTTCGAACAGGATATTTCTGACTACTTTCTCTTGGGACGGCTGCTGTCCGTTCTGTATGGCGTTTTGAGTTTACCGGTTACATATCTATTAGGAAAACGGGTCTTTAATCAGCGCGTGGGGCTCATAGGCACCTGGCTGCTCCTGGCCAATGCTGTCTATTGGTATTATGCGCAGATCGTGCGTACCGATACACCCGCTCTGTTTTGGAATCTTTTAAGCTTGTGGCTCTGCATTATCGCCTACGAACGCCCTGTCTGGCGTAATTTCGCGTTGGCCGGTTTGGCGATTGGCATCAGCATCGCCTCTCGATACTTCATGGTTGCCTTACTTCCTGTATTCTTCTTGTTATGGTTGGCAACATTGAAGATGAACGCTGAAAGTCAACCTCGCAAACAACTTTTCATCACTGGTCTCGTTGGCTTCTTTGCCGTATTGGCGGGGTTTGCGATCACGACCCCATACTTCTTTCTTGATTTTGAGACAGCGTTGAAAAATATTCTGGTAGAAAGTCGCAGTGAACACTTGGGTGCAGACGGTTTTTCCCCTTTGGGCAATTTCTGGTGGTATTTGACGACAGCTATTCCACGCAGTGTTACCTGGTGGCAGGCGCTCCTGGCTTTAGGGGGCATGGTCATAGCGATATTGAGCCGTAAGATGACGCGAATTATTTTGGTCATT
The DNA here is from genome assembly GCA_963736615.1 of uncultured Chloroflexia bacterium. GTDB lineage: Bacteria > Chloroflexota > Anaerolineae > Promineifilales > Promineifilaceae > JAACFF01. Next base: position 70,435 of record CAVTPP010000003.1, read on the forward strand.
TACATCCTGATTTTCTTGATCGGCATTAGCATGTCGCCCCTACACTGGCTGCGCTGGGTAAGCCAACTTCTGCCCTTATTCGCCTTGTTTGCTGCCGTCACTATTGATGAGCTTGTTTGTTATCTGAGCCAGCGACTGGACTGGAGAAAAAGAACCCGCTACCTTGTGTTGGTTTCACTTGTGGGGCTTGTCTCAGCCTGGACATTATATCAGACCGTATTACACGATATCCGGCAGTTCTCGCCCTCGACGCGCGTTCTTGCCCGCCAGTGGATGATCGAAAACCTACCCCCTCAAAGCAAAGTCGGTCAGGAAAACTATACGGCTCCCCTCGTTGGAACGGATTTTGATGTTGTTTTTGTCGATTCTTTAAGCTCGGGCCAGTCGCTGAACTTCTACACGGACCAAGGCTTTAATTATCTGGTTGCCAGTGGCGGTGTCCATGGTCGCTTTTATGCTGAACCGGAGCGGTATGCAGACCAAGTATCCTTTTACGAATTGTTATTTGAAGAGGCGCAGTTATTGCAGCGCATTGAGCCTTCAAATACCAGAGCCGGCCCCGTCATCCAGATTTTTCAGCTGCCGGAGTAGGGGAATTGACGAGGGGTTGATCGTCCAATCTGGCGCGTTGTAGGCGACGGAAAGTCCACAACAGTACTACGATCCATGCTGGTAACGCGGAACTTCTAATTATTGCTGTCGCGATTTGGGGTTCAAAAAGTTGGTTGGCCCAGGGGTAAAGATGGAGCCCATAAAGGTGAACAAACATCATAAGTGTTCCCGTTATGGTATACCATTTGAGCCAACGTTCTTCCCTGGCGACAATGGCAAAAGCTAAAGGCCAGATCAACCATTGGATGCCAATGCCCAGCATAACGGTAAATATAGCCAACATGATTGTGAGCAGGGCATCTAAGGCACTTTGGCGACGTGTCCACCATAATGTAAATAGACCAGCCAGAAGCAAGATGATTCTCTGCAGAGGGAAAATCCCTTGTAAGACCTTCTCCGGATCTAACCAAAGAGTGCCAGGCACATAAAGTAATGCTGATATTCCCCAATAGCCGGGGATACCGGCGTGCGTCAGCGCTCGCCGCAGCATGGGAACGGGATTGGAGTTATAAATAAGCACATAGGCGGCGGTGAACATAACAGGGATGCCAATTGAGATCAACGTGTATACGATCCGGCGCCTGTGATCGGGTAAACGGATAAAGATGACCGGCAAGAACAATATGGGCCACGTCTTATCTAATATTGCAAAGCTTAGGAGAATTGCAGAACGTTTCACATGTTTACCAAAATGCCAGCTAAACCAGGCCAGCAACAGCAGCAGAACGGGAATCGAGTCAAACTGTCCGTGATAGGCAGACACCAGGATGCTGATTGGATTTAATGCATAGAGCAGGGCCCAGAATACGGCCGTGGTTTCAGATTCGCCCCAACGTCTAAAAGCTTTGAATATGACGGCCGTTATTAGAAGATCGGCCAGAACAGACGGCAGCTTTAGCCAGATGATAAACGGTAATGGTGTGACACGGGAAAAGTAAGTTGTAGCGCCAATAACGTACATTTGTAATGGCAGATATGGATGACGCCCCCTGGCGGCAGAAGTGTAAACCTCTTCACCCTTAAGAAACGCATCACTCACCAGGCGAAATGAATCAATGTCATAGCCTGCGCCCACCGGCAGCAGCAGAAGAGGGAGCAAACGGGCAAGCAGTGCGACTAATATCAGGAATAAGAGGGGACGCTTCAGGCGAGCGAGGTAATGAGACACACGGCTCTGGTTTGCCAGCATAAACGCTAATGTCAGGCCCAGCAGCCAGATCAAGGCCAGATTGAGTGCTGGAATAACGGCCGTCCACATCGTTAATTAGCCTCTGGATACCAATCCCAGGTGGCTGGAATTTCCAATATCCCGTCAGTTTCCTTTGTACCCCCCGTCACTACCCGGAATGGATAGGCCAGTTCATGGTAATCATAGGCATTCAGAAGCCGGCTGTCATGAACAGCGGCCGTTACCTGGTAGCGTGCCGGAAGGAGAGGCAGCGCTTTTATATGGTATTGAACAACCCCTGGCCCTTCAACCTCACCCATTTCCAAACCGGCCAGATGGCTATTTGGGCCATTGATATGCACGCCATCCTGGCGGAAAATGGCCAAACCAAACTCGGGATCAGGGACTGCCTGATGGGCGATAAAGGCGATCTCGATAACCATCTCATCACCAGTCTTGAAAAGCGATTGCTCATCACCGGCAGCATCAAGAAAACGAACGGCCGATATTTCTATCTCTTGACTGCCCCAACGCCGGAACGAACCTTCCTGACCTTGCAAAGTCATCTGTTTGCCTACTGCCTGGTTGGAGTATTCTTTATATTCATTAGCCACTTCTTCTGTTGGCCCACTGGCGCGCATCTGTCCATGTTCAAGCCAAATCAAGTGGGAACACAAGCGGCGGATCATATCCAAATTGTGGCTAATGAGAATGATTGTGACACCTTGTCGCTTCATTTCATGAATGCGATCGATGCATTTCATTTGGAAGGTTTGATCACCAACGGCCAAGATCTCATCAACGATCAATATCGTTGGTTGCACATGAATGGCGACGCTAAAACCCAGGCGCATATACATGCCGGAAGAATAATGCTTAACCGGCATGTCGATATACTCGCCCAACTCCGAGAACTCGACAATTGAGTCGAAATTTTCTTCAACATCTTTTTGATCCAAACCCATGACGGAGGCGTTAAGAGCGATATTCTCCCGTCCGGTGAGATCGGGATGAAAGCCCGCACCGAGTTCTAATAATGCGCTCACACGACCCTTGACCATCACACGGCCGCTCGTTGGGCGTAAGATACGGGCCATTAGTTTGAGAACAGTACTTTTCCCGCTGCCGTTACGGCCGATAATGCCTAATGATTGGCCAGGATATACGTCAAAGCTCAAATCTTTGACAGCCCATAGATCTTGTTTAGGATGACGCGAACGGCGGCTGAATATGGAAATGATCGTCTCCAAAACAGATTGGGGCTTTTCGCGCGAGAAAGTGAAACGCTTGTTGACGTGACTAAAGGTCAATACGGGTTGAGCTTCATCGCTCATAAAAATTTATGCCTTATTACAAAGTTTTGCGGCATTGTAGCCTAAATAAAAATCGGGTTCAAACAGATAGAGTGTCCTTGTCTGCCCCTGATACCAAATTCCGCTATACTTGAGCGCTGCCCTGGGCATCTAATAACTATTTTGTAACGCAGATGACAGGCTTTTAATATGGACGAGAAAACATTACGTATTCTAGAATTTAATAGAGTGCGCCAGATCCTGGCCGGTTATACGAGCTTTAGTGCCGGTACGGATCTGGCGCATGCTTTGCAGCCAACGGCCGATCCGTTTGAGGCAGAACGTCTGCAAGCCGAGACAAGAGAAGCCGTGGCTATGTTTGAGATGCACACCAGCATCACTATTGGTGGTGCGCGAGATGTGCGGCGGGCTGTCGACAACGCGGAACATGGTTTCACCTTACCGGCAGAAGATTTTCAGGCCATACAGGCGACGATAGTGGCTGCACGTACGCTGCGCAGACAGCTCATAAAGCTAGAGGATGAGTTTCCACACCTGGCTGATATCGCGGTCTTAATTGAGGAGTGCCCCGGCATTGTTTCCGCCATCAACCGAACTATTGATGAGCGTGGGGAAGTCTTGGACAGCGCCAGCCCGAAGTTAGGCAAGATCCGGCAAGAACAACAGGTTGTTTACAGTCGTATTCAGGATAAATTACAGCGACTATTGAACAGCAGTATGAACCAATATCTTCAAGAGTCGATCATCACCATGCGTGGCGGCCGTTATGTGGTTCCCTTGCGTGCCGATGCCAAAGGGCGCTTGAAAGGGATCGTTCATGATCATAGCGGCAGCGGAGCAACCTTGTGGGTTGAGCCCATGAATACCGTTGAGTTAAACAATGAGTACCGTGGCCTTCAATTACGCGAACAAGAAGAAGTCAACCGCATCCTGCGCGAACTGTCAGCCAAGATAGCTGAGCAAGGCGAGTCAATTAAGCGTGTTGTGGATCGGATGGCTGAGCTAGATCTCGTTTTTGCGCGGGCCAATTATGCTGCGGCTATTGATGCCATTGCACCACAGTTCGTGCCCTGGCGTACATTCGAAAAGCCGAAACCACCTAAACATGCTAATGAACGCGTCAAATGGACGCCCCCACCGCCAAACCTGCATCCAGGCTCTACGATATGGGTTAAAGGTGCACGCCATCCCTTAATCGATCCCGAAGAGGTTGTGCCCACAAACCTCACCCTCGATGAAGATATTTTTACTGTCTTGATTACCGGTCCCAATACCGGTGGCAAGACGGTTAGCTTAAAGACCACAGGATTAATCGTCTTAATGGCCCAGGCTGGTTTACATGTACCAGCTGTGGAGGCTCGATTAACCATTTTTGACGCTGTTTTTGCCGATATTGGCGATGAACAATCTATTGAGCAAAGCCTCTCTACCTTTTCGGCGCACTTAACAAATATTGTACGGATCTTGGAGCGGGTGGATGATCGCTCTCTGGTGCTGCTTGACGAGTTGGGATCGGGCACAGACCCGACAGAGGGCGCGGCTCTGGCCCAAGCTACGGTTAGTTTCTTGCGTGATAAAGGGGCGACAACCTTTGTGGCTACCCATTACCCTGAACTTAAGATATATGCCAGCCAGACCGCGGGGGCTACTAACGCTTCTCTGCTGTTCGATATTGAGACGCTTTCGCCAACCTTTGAGATGAGCATTGGGATTCCGGGGCGTTCTAATGCCTTTGCCATTGCTCGCCGGCTGGGCCTCGATGAGACAATCCTGGATGAGGCGATGCACATGGTGGGCGCGGGCAATCATGAAGCAGAAGATATGCTTGCTTCCATCTATTCCCTGCGAGAGAAGATGGAAGCGGAGGAAGCAGGGACCCGGTTGGCGCTGCGTGAAGCGGAAGCGAACCGTGACCGTCTGCAAAAACGTTTGCAAGATGTCGAAAATGAACGAGAGCAAATTTTGGAAACAACACGCTCGCAGGCAGATGAAGAGCTAGAGGAAATACGGTCTGAACTGCGCCGCGCGCGGCGCAAGATTCGCGATGCTGCGTCCCTTAATCTGTTAAAGAAGATTGGCAAAGAGGTCGAACAGGTAGAAGAGGAACGTGTTAAACCTGCGGTTCCACATATGAAAGTGGCGACATCTGGAACAGTGAAAAAGAAAGCGCGTGAAACACGCAGGGCCTTGCGTGTTGGCGATACAGTAAACGTTAAATCACTCAATACCAGAGGTGAAGTTGTTGAAATAGGCCCAAAAGAAGCAGTTGTTGCTATTGGTCGCATGCAAATGCGCGCTGGCTTTGACGATCTCGAATTCAAGGGACGTCCTGTTGCCGAACTAGAAAGCGAAATGATCAGTGAGCCGATTTCCTCACCAGGAATTGAATTGGACCTGCGCGGGAAACGTGCGGAAGATGGTGTAGAGGAATTAGAACGTTATTTAGATTCTGCCTTTTTAGCGCGCTTGCCGTGGGTGCGGATCATTCATGGCAAAGGCACCGGCAGGCTGCGAGTGGCCGTCAGGGAAATGTTAAGCTCTAATGGGTATGTAAAATCTTGGGAAGAAGGAAAAGATGGCGAAGGCGGTGCAGGCGTCACCATAGCCAAGTTGGTCGATCGTGATTAACTGTTCTTTCCACACTGGAATATTGTATATCAAGAGTAGGTTTTGTAAGTATGGATATTCAAGCCATCATTTTTGATTTAGGTGGAACATTAATCGAATATGCGGGTCCCTACGCCAGTTGGCCGGAGCTGGAGACCCCAGGGCTGAAGGCGGCTTACGCCTCCTTGCAGGGCAACGGCATGGCGATGCCTGAATTCGATCTTTTTTGTTCTGCCGGCTTTGAAATTTTGCCGGGTCGCTGGCAGTTGGCGACCCGTGGCCTGCGTAATCTGCGTCTGCAAGACTTTTTAGTTGAGATATTGCAATCTTGTGATGTCCAAGGTTTGGATGCAGCGGCGGTGCCAGAAGCTGCAAATCTATATGAGGCTGCCATCTGTGCTCAGGCTTTGCCCATCGATGGGGCCGAAGAGGTTCTGGCATTACTCAAAGAGCAAGGCTATAAGATTGGGCTGTTGTCTAATACAATGTTTACAGGCCAGGCTCATATCGCTGACTTAGAACGTTTTTCTTTAGATGGTTACTTTGACGCGATGTTGTTTTCGGCTGAGGCAGGAAAATGGAAACCTAGTGCTGAACCTTATCTTGACCTGCTTGATCAGCTTCAGGTTGGTCCACAAAAGGGGGTTTTTATTGGCGATGACCCGGCTAATGACATGGTGGGCGGTCAAAGTGCAGGTATGCGTACTATCCTAATGCGTGCCAACCAGCGTTTTCACCAGCCGGAAAATGTGTTTCCAGACGCGGAAATCACACATTTAAGTGAACTGCCGTCCGTCCTGGCCGGATGGTCGAATGAGTAATCAGGTGAATAACGAAGAAATATCACGACAGAAGGCGCAGGTTTTGTGGGAAAAGGCTTACCGGCAGCAATTACAGGGCAAGATTGCAGACGCCATCACCCTCTACAAACGCTCTATTGCCCTCTACCCAACGGCCGAAGCCTACACCTTTCTTGGTTGGGCTTACAGCATGATAGATCTGTACGACAAAGCCATTATGCTTTGTAAAAAGGCTATTGAAATCGATCCCGCGTTGGGCAATCCCTATAATGATATTGGCGCTTACTTAATCGAGCTTGAGCGCTGGGAAGATGCCATTCCTTGGCTTGAAGAAGCAACAACGGCGCCACGATACACCTCACCGGAATATGCCTATTTAAATCTAGGCCGTGTTTTTGAGAAGTTGGGAGATTTTCACCAAGCGCTTGTTTATTATAATCGCGCCCTGGCGGCTGCACCGATGTATTTACCGGCTGAATGGGCCAAGAACGCATTGCTGGGAAAACTGAATTAATTAAAAATGGGTACAGGTCAGATTACTATCGCCGCGGTAGGAAAGCTGCGCAGCCGCGATTGGCGCGATGCGCAAGGTGATTACCTCAAACGTTTACAACGATATACAGATGTACGGTTGGCGGAAGTAAAAGATTCTGTTGGCCGCGGATTTCCTGATAGTGTGGCTGTCATCCGTGAGGGCGAGCAGCTTCTGCATGCGACCTCGAAAACTCATAGGCGACTGTTGTTGACGCCGGATGGTAAGGAAATGAGCAGTAAAGCATTCGCTGCCTTCATTCAAAAACAGTTGGTGACATACGGCCGAATCGCTTTTCTTATGGGCGGACCGCTTGGATTTTCAGAGGAAGTAATTGGCGCGGCAGATGCGCGCTTGTCTCTTTCGAAGCTTACCTTCCCCCACGAAATGGCGCGGATCATTTTACTTGAACAACTTTATCGCGCGTTTACAATTTTACATGGCGAGGCATATCACAAATGAGCAGCGGAAGTGATTCCGGTGTTGAAATAATACGGATGAGGATAGACGAAGGGCAATGAAACGCAATATTTATTTGGAAGATATACCCCTAGACCAGGCCCAGGAAGCTCTTCATGAAGCACTTCAAGCGGTTGATCTCTGGGGCCCTTTGCCTGCGGAACGCATCGCTGTACCTGATGCTAACGGCCGTGTAACCGCCGCAGCGATCTTTGCCAGGATCTCCTCGCCCCATTATCACGCCAGTGCCATGGACGGTTACGCGCTGCGGGCACAAGATACCGTTGGTGCGACAGAAACCAGCCCGCTACAGTTCAGTTTGTTTGACGCCGGTGATGATCCACAGGCTATTTTACGACCAGTGCAAGCGGCCAACACAGGCCATCCACTGCCCTTATGGGCTAATGCCGTGGTGATGATTGAACATACGCAGCAGGTGATCTTTCCTGATGGCAAACCAGGCGTAGAAATCCGTGCGGCCGTGCCCCCTTGGCATCATGTGCGGTCGATGGGTGAAGATATGGTGGCTACGGAACTTGTACTGCCGGCCAATCATAAGCTGCGACCGGTAGATTTGGGCGCTTTGGCCGGTTCTGGGCATACGACGGTTTCTGTTTACCAACGCCCTCGCGTCGCCATCATTCCTACTGGTTCGGAATTGGTTTCTCTGTCCGGAGATTCTTCTGAGGTCACGGTAGAAGAAGACAGGAAATTGCAGGCCGGTCAGATAATTGAATACAACAGCATTGTCCTGGCGGCACAGGTTTCCAATTGGGGTGGCGTACCAATACGCTGGCCGGTTGTGCCCGATGAATTGGTGGCGATTGAAACGGCCGTACGCATGGCCGCTGCCAGCCACGATCTGGTTTTGGTAAATGCCGGTTCTTCGGCTGGCAGCGAGGACTATACTGCTCATATCGTGCAAAATTTGGGAGAGCTCCTGGTACACGGCGTTGCAGTGCGACCCGGACATCCGGTGATACTAGGGATGCTAAAATCTGAAGATGAATCAGGATCACGCCGCTACGTACCTGTGATTGGAGTGCCTGGTTATCCCGTTAGCGCTGCCCTAACGGGAGAAATTTTTATTGAACCGTTGTTGGCTCAGTGGCAAGGGCAGCAAGCTGCCAGCAAACCCCTTATTGAGGGTACACTAACCCGAAAGATTATGTCCCATACCGGGGATGATGATTACGTCAGGGTATCTGTAGGTAGGGTGGGCGATAAGGTCATGGTCACGCCCATTAGCCGCGGTGCAGGTGTAATCAGTTCCCTGGTTCGGGCTGATGGAATTCTACGAATTCCACGTTTCAGTGAAGGACAAAATGCAGGGGATCAGGTGGCGGTTCATTTATATCGCACCGTGAAGGAGATCGAGCAGACCATCGTTGCTATTGGCAGCCACGATTTGACCCTTGATTTGTTAGCTCAATTTCTGGCTGAACGGGCGGGTGGTTTCCGGTTGATGTCGGCTAACGTCGGCAGTCTAGGCGGGCTGGTCGCTCTGCGCCGTGGGGAAGCTCATCTGGCAGGATCGCATTTATTAGATCCCGATTCTGGAATGTACAATGAAAGCTATATCCATCGCTATGTGCCGGATAGAGAGATTGTCGTGGTGACCTTGGTCGGTCGCGAACAGGGTTGGATTGTGCCCGCAGGCAATCCTAAAAGGCTGTCTGGCTGGGCTGATGCAGCTAATCCTGATGTGCAGATTGTCAACCGGCAGCGTGGTGCCGGAACGCGCCTCTTATTGGATTATGAATTGGGCCAGCTTGGTATTGAACCAAACCATGTGCGCGGGTATGAACGGGAAGAGTATACCCATCTGGCTGTCGCAGCGGCGGTTGCCTCCGGCGTGGCTGATACGGGATTAGGTATTCGTGCTGCTGCTCGTGCTCTTGACCTTGACTTTGTACCCATGGCGGCCGAGCAATATGAACTGGTTATACCGGCGCAATTTTATGAGAGTGTACTCTTACGGCCGTTGTTAGATCTATTGCATGATGTTCGTTTTAAGCAAGCCGTAAACGCAATGCCCGGATATGACACAGCACCAATGGGTCAAGTCAGGAAAATTACTCAGAAAGATCGTTGATATCAAATACCGATTATGACCGATATTGAAATAGGTGATTAGATGAAGGAACCATTTGTTGCGGACTTACATAACCATACGATTGCTTCTGACGGTGAATATACCTCGCAGGACCTTGTCTTGAAGGCCAAAGAACTAAATCTAACAGCTGTTGGTGTCACAGACCATGATACCCTTGCCGGATTGGATGAAGCTTTAGCAACAGGAGTAGAGCTGGGTATCTTAGTCGTCCCGGGTGTGGAGGTTTCTTTGCGTTTCCGGCGCCCATATTTTGTTGGCACGTTGCATTACCTGCTCTATATTCCGGTGGATCTTTTAGCAGATGAAGAGTTCAGACAGATGGCCATGGGAATCTTTGCCCAAGGGCGTGGGGCAGGTTTGGTGCGAGCTCGTGTTGCAGCGATCAATGCTGAATTCGGGCCTCGAGGCAAACAACCATTATTGACCAGCGACCTAACATCTGAAGAGATTGAATTCCATTCTCCCAACGTGACCCGCCGCCATTTTGCGCTGGCATTGAAAGAAAATCATGGTCTGGATAAAGCTCAGATCAATATGCTCATTGGTAATGATAGTGTTTCTTATGTGCCATCTGGTATTGAACCGGTGCAGTTAACGCCACTTTTAAAGGCATATCCAAAGCTAGTAAGAGTATTCGCCCATCCGGCAGCCGGCTCTTATCCTGGTGAAAGCCTGTACCGTGAAGTGCTCCCGCCAATCGAAATTGTGGACAAACTAATGCCCGAATTTCTGGACGATGATCTCTTGGGCCTCGACGGGCTGGAAGTGAATTACCCAGGACATGTGCCGGAACACCGTGAACTTATGGCCGAATGGGCCAATAGGTATGGCTTGATTCAAACCGGGGGTTCTGATTGTCACGATCAGGTTGAACGGCCGTTAGGTGTAGCCGGCGTGTCACAGCAGCGGTTGGATATTCTCCTGGATCTACTTGGAACACGTGTAGTGAATTAGAGATCCGGTTTTGGACAATATGTGATAGTGATCTGCCCCAAAACCATGGCAATCGCTCTCATCAAAACCAGGTTTCTCACAATAGATGTTTTTGCAGACGAACATTTGTTCGTCTATAATCGCCTCATGAGCAGTCCCCTAACCATTTCTCCGACAATCGCACGCCGTCTGGCCATCCGCGCCCAGCGACTTGAACGGCTTCCGGATCAACCTGACAAGGAGGCAATATTTTCACTCATCCGCCAGTTAGGCTGCCTGCAAATTGATCCCTTAAATGTTGTGGCCCGAAGCCCATTGTTGGTGCTGTTTAGCCGTTTGGGTGAATACCAAACGGCCAGATTTAGACGCCTTGATGTGGGATGATCGCCTCCTATTTGAATATTGGGCTCACGCGGCATCCATTGTGCTGGTTGAGGATTTCCCGATTTTTCAGCTGCAAATGCGCAATTTTAGCCGCGGTAATGGGGCCTGGGCGCGTCGCGTACGCAGTTGGATGGAAATCAATGAACCATTCCGGCAGTACATTATGGGCGAGATGGCTGAGCGTGGACCCCTTTACGCAAAAGAAATTGAAGATCGATCTGTGCAGCCCTGGCAGTCGAGCGGCTGGACAAACACGCGCAATGTGAGCACGATGCTCGGTCTTATGTGGGAACAAGGGGATATCACGGTTACGCGACGCCAGGGAGCAGGATTTGGACTGAAGAAACAGTGGGGGCTTTTAGAACAACATATGCCGCAGTGGGTTGAATTTATACCTGATCCACTGGCGGATGTGGAACGAAAGGCGGCACAAAAATCCCTTAAGGCATTGGGAGTAGCTACGGAAAAGCATATTCAAAATTATTTTATTCGTGGTGGATACCCCAACCTGGCCGGGGTGTTGGATGTATTATTGCTTGAAGGCAAAATTCATGCAGTGACAATCCGTGACAATGGCACAGATTGGCCTGAACAATGGTATGTTCACTCCAGCATGCTGCCCGATTTAGAACGCCTACACAATGGTCAATCTTCCTCGCGAACCGTTTTGCTGTCTCCTTTTGATAATTTGATCGCTGATCGCGAACGTACTGAAGGGCTTTTTGATTATTATTACCGGTCAGAGATTTATACGCCGAAAGCAAAGCGAAAATACGGCTATTATGTGATGCCAATCCTGCATGATGACCGGTTGATCGGCCGAGTTGATCCCAAAATTGATCGTATGAGCAAAACCCTCCACGTTTACGCGGTTCATGCTGAAGAGGGCGCGCCGGATAATATTGAGACGGGCAGGGCAGTGGCCGGTGCTGTTCGTCAACTCGGCCGTTTCCTTGGCGCACGGGAGATATGTTTTGGTGATACGCTTCCAGCTGCTTGGGCTGCTGCTTTTGTTGATGAGGCCTTGGAAGAATAGGTAACCGTGAGCCGCAGATCTTTTGATATTTTGTCTCCAACGTGGCAAAATCCGCTATGCTAATTAGCAGTTTACAAAATTCGCGAGTCAAGAATGTGGCCCGACTCAACAACCGGCGTTATCGTGATGTACAGCGACTGACTACCGTAGAGGGCTTGCGGGAGGTAGGTCGGGCACTGGCGGCGGGAATTGTGCCGCAGGAAGCTTATGTTTGTGCTGAATTGTTAGAAGGCGATGTAGCCGGCGAAGTTGTTCGAGAGCTGGAAAGGTTAGCGCGAGACGAAGGAACAACCCTCTTCGAAGTTACCCTTCCTGTATTTTCCAAGATGGCTTATCGTGGCAGCAGTGGCGGAATTCTTCTGGTCATTCCCTATCAAGAATCTTCAGCAGATGGTGCTGTTGAGGGGGTCGTCACCTTTCTTGGTTGTTGTGGATGGTGCAGAGAAGCCGGGGAATTTGGGAGCTATTTTGCGAACGGCTGATGCTGCCGGAGTGGACGGCATGATCATCAGTGAAAGCGGCGAGAGCGGTACTGATATCCACAATCCTAATGTCATTCGCGCTTCGTTGGGAACTATTTTTTCTGTGCCTGTGATTTCCATGCCGGCAGTCAAGGCTGTGAATTGGCTAAAAAGCGCTGGGATCAAGGTCTTGGCCACAACACCCCGAGCCGACAAGATTTATACAAATGTAGCGCTGACAGGTGCGATTGCTGTCGTTATGGGCAGCGAGGCGTTTGGGTTGGACGATGCGTGGCTGAAAACGGCCGATTTGCAGGTGCGTATACCGATGTTTGGTGTCGTTGACAGCTTGAATCTTTCCGTGTCAACAGCCCTGGTTTTATACGAGGTCGTGCGCCAAAGAAATATGGGATAAGATGCCCCTGCTCGGAGTTTGCTGTTCAGGTGCACATTTGAATTAACACGGCTTAACGCACAAGAAGAATCTTGCATCTTAATGAAATTCATTAGCATGATTCGTTAATTCATCGCATAATTATTTAAGTAATCCCAATTGTACATGACCATTATAAATAGCTACCCCTGATCGCTGTGGAGAGGAACAAGTACAAGATCCATTTGTCTCTTCCAAATGCTGATTGGCGAAGCTGATCAAAGGAGATTTTTAAAATGTCAAAAGTTGTTAAAGTTGCTGTGACCGGTGCGGCCGGTCAAATTGGTTATGCTTTGCTGCCGCGTCTGGTCAACGGTGAAGTTTTTGGTCCGGATGTAAAAGTAGACTTGCATTTATTAGAGGTCACACCAGCACTGCCGATGCTGGAGGGTGTGGTCATGGAGATGAATGACTGTGCATTCCCTTTGCTTAACAATGTCGTGATCAGTGATGATCCGATGGTTGCCTTCGATGGCATCAATTGGGCGATATTTGTAGGCGCTAAGCCGCGCGGCAAAGGTATGCTGCGTGGGGACTTGATTCGCGAAAACGGACCAATTTTTGTGGGGCAGGGAAAGGCGCTCAACGAGCGGGCAGCGGATGATTTGCGCGTTGTTGTCGTTGGCAATCCGGCCAACACCAATTGTCTCATCGCCATGAACCACGCCCCTGATATTCCCAAGGAGCGTTTCAGTGCCCTGACACGTCTGGATCAAAACCGGGCCTATGCCCAATTAGCCGAAAAAGCAGGGGTAACCGTCAACGATGTGAGCAATGTCACAATCTGGGGCAATCACAGCGCGACTCAATATCCCGATGCCGAAAATGCGCGGATAAACGGCCGCCCCGCCTTTGATGTGATAAGCGATCATGATTGGCTGCGCGGCGATTTCATCACAACTGTACAGAAACGCGGTGCGGCAATCATTCAAGCCCGCGGAAAGTCTTCGGCCATGTCGGCTGCCAGTGCAGCACTCGATCAGGTACGCAGCTTCCTCTATCCAACTGCGGAGGGCAACTGGTTCTCGGCTGCCGTGGTCTCCGATGGCAGTTATGGCATAGATGAGGGCTTGATCTTTTCCTATCCGCTTACCTATGATGGTGCCGGAAATTATGAGATCGTCCAGGGACTTTCCATGAGTGACTTTGCCCAGGAAAAGGTTCAGGCGACATTAGAAGAACTGCGCAGTGAAAAAGAGACGGTGGCTGATCTGTTGTAATCCAGCTTAGGTTTGCGATGTTGTAAGAAATACCGTCTCTTCAAGATAGCTGCAAATAATAGGGGCGCAAGAATTCATTTAGAATTCTTGTGCCTTTTTCATTAGATTAATTTGACGTCTCGTAGGGGTGATTGGGCAAGCAGCAGGATCTACCGAAGGCTCGATAGGAACTCTTGTAGTTCCACGAGGGGGACGAGCTGCCTTTCAGCAGCATCGCGCCGTTTGACTTCGACGGCCCCTTGGGCCAGGCCGCGGGAGCCAACTGTTATACGCCAGGGGATGCCAAATAGATCGGCGTCTTTAAATTTTACCCCGGCCCCAAGTTCGCGGTCGTCGTAGAGAACTTCGAAACCTGCTACGCGGAGTTTTTCGTACAAGATTGCGGCCGTTTCAGTGACATATTCACTTTTACCGATATGCATTAAATGGATTTTGTAGGGGGCGACGCTGTCAGGCCAGATGATGCCATCTTTGTCATGATGCAGCTCAACGATGATTGCCATCAAGCGGTCAAGGCCAATGCCATACGAGCCCATAAAGATGGGTTGGGGACGGCCGTTTGTGTCCAGGTAGGTAGCATCAACGGCCTTGCTGTAACGTGTGCCGAGCTTAAAACAATGACCCGCTTCAATGGCGCGTTGGGCTTTCAACTGACCGCCGCAAATGGTACAGCGATACCCGGTATCAGCCTGGGCGATATCGATCATTCTACTGACGGTGAAGTCGCGTGGATAGTTTGCGCCACTGAAATGATAACCGGTCTCATTGGCGCCAACGATGAAATTGCCACCCATTTCAATAGAGGGGTCGCTGATAACGTAAATGCCTGATTCATCTAAACTGGGTGCTATTTCGAGACCAACGGCCGACGCATAGCCGGCAACGGCGCCATTAGCAACAATCTCTTCATCTATCGCTGCGCGAAGCTCGCCGCCGCCCAAGGCGTTGATCAGCTTAACCTCGCTGACATCCAGATCACCGCGTAAGAGAACGAAAATGAGACGGCCATCCTCATCCTTTTGGCCCCACTTTGTCCACCAATAGAATACAGCTTTAATCGTCTGGCTGGTTGGGACATTGGTGAATGCGGCTACACTAGCAATGGTTGTGCAATCCGGCGTGGCGACTTTTTGCAGCGGCTCAACAGCTTCTGGTTTTTTGCCCTCACGCACAAACTCAGCCGCTTCAACATTGGCCGCATAGTCGCAGTTTGTACAGGCAATGAAGGCATCTTCGCCTTGTTCGTGAGGAACGACAAACTCATGTGACGTTTTTCCACCCATGGCCCCAACATCGGCATTTATGGCCCGCGCCGGTACAGCACAGCGATTAAAGATATTGTGATAGGCCTGGATGATCTGTGGGTAAAACTTATCCAGCGCCTCCTCATCGACGTCAAGACTGTAGGCGTCTTTCATTACAAATTCTCGCAAGCGTAGAAGGCCGCCGCGGGCGCGAGATTCATCGCGAAACTTCTTGCCGATGTGATAGACGACTTGGGGCAAATCACGATAGCTGTCAATCTCGCGCAGGGCAAGATCAACGACGATCTCTTCGTGGGTGGGGGACATGGCGTATTCGCGTCCGCCACCTCCTTTCAGTTTCATCAATACGTCGACGCTCTCCCAGCGCCCCGTGGCTTGCCATAGGGAGGCGGGATGTAAGTTGGGCATCCACATTTCTTGTCCGCCGATTGCGTCCATTTCCTCAACCATTATTTGCCATATCTTGCGCAATACGCGAAAACCAAGGGGCATAAAGGTATAAATGCCAGCACCGGACGGCCGTACAAAATTAGCGCGGATCAAAAGTTGGTGGCTGACCATTTCAGCATCAGTTGGCGCTTCGCGTAATGTTTTTCCGAAAGAGTTTGATAGACGCATGAATTTCACCTTATTGGGCCATGTTTTTGAGTTGAAGCGTGCTCCCAATGATTATGAAGTAGGGTTAAAACCTTTTCCTATTTTCTCTTTACGAAGAGGCCGTAAATCAAAAGCAAAATAATGGCGATAATGCTTGCATAAAGTAGAAAAGCCATGCCTAGCATAAGTAGGCTGCTCATGTTGGTCCAGATTTCTGCCATATTGCCCTCACTTACAATCTTACACTAGTTTCTAGTAACTGATTGCTTTACGTGAAGGATAAACGCCCGGGTTCGACTTCAGGTGATCGGGCGATCTTAATATGCACGGCCGAATATGGCGACCTTATTGGCCGGTTTACCGGTATAGAAACAAGTTCCGGTTCCGCCTGGTTGGTCGAAGGGGAAGCAGCGAATTGTAGCCTTAGTCTCTTCCTTGACGCGCTGCTCTTCCTCATCGTTTCCAGCCCACCACACGCGAGCGAAACCGCCGCTCACAGCTCTTCTGAAGTCGTTATAATTGTCTACGTTATGGGTATTATCATTCAAGAACGTAGTCGCACGGTCTAACATGTTTAGTTGGATTTCTTCCAGCAAATCAGAGATGGTCGCGGCTAATCCTTGCTGCGAGACGAATTGTTTCCCAGCACGTCCGGGGATATCACGCCGGGCCAGGGCTACAGAGTTCTTTTCTATATCCCTGGGGCCGATTTCGACGCGCGTTGGTACACCGCGAAGCTCCCAGTCATTGAATTTAAAGCCAGGGGAAAGGTTGTCGCGGTCGTCGATTTTGACCCGAATCCCAGCATCTTGAAGTTCCTTACTGATGCGATCAGTAGCTTCCAAGACGGGAGCCTTATCAGCTTCGTTGCGATAGATGGGGATGATAACAGTTTGGATGGGAGCGATGCGTGGCGGCATGACGATGCCCTGATCATCACCATGGACCATGATTATAGCCCCGACGACTCGGGTGCTAAAGCCCCAAGAGGTAGTCCAGCAGTATTGAAGCTCGTTATTACGGTCTAAGAATTGGATGTCAAAGGCGCGCGCGAAATTTTGACCCAAATTGTGGGAGGTGCCTGATTGCAGCGCTTTGCGATCGCCCATCATCGCTTCAATGGTTTGTGTATCTTCCGCACCGGCAAAGCGTTCCGCTGCTGATTTAGTACCTTTGATCACGGGAATAGCCGCGTCATTGATCGCGAAATCAGCATAAACCTCTAACATCATACGTGTTCGTTCCGCTGCTTCTTCGGCCGTGGCATGTGCCGTATGCCCCTCTTGCCAGAAAAATTCCAGGGTCCGTAAAAAGAGCTTTGTACGTTTTTCCCAACGTACCACGCTGTTCCACTGGTTAATCAACAGCGGCAAATCACGGTAGCTCTGGATCCAGTTGGCATAGGCATGGCCAATGATGGTTTCGGATGTGGGACGTACGACCAATGGCTCGGCCAACTCTTCGCCCCCACCATGGGTGACCACCGCCAGTTCAGGTGCAAAACCCTCAACATGCTTGGCTTCCTTTTGCAAGAAGCTCATGGGTATGAGCATGGGAAACGCCGCATTTTCCACACCGGTGGCTTTAAAGCGTCTGTTGAGACCACTCTGCATGTTTTCCCATAAACTCCAGCCATATGGCTTGACGATCATCGTGCCGCGGGCAGGGCCATAGTCGGCCATGTCCGCTTTTAAAACTAAACTGTTATACCATTCGTTGTAATCTTGTTTTCGAGATACGAGCTTATCTTTATCAGCCATTGTTGTTATCCTAAGTTAATCAGTAAGAAACCTGGTTTTTTATATTTTGTGAGGATTACATTCCGCAATTCGAAAAGCCGGTTTCTCATGCTGTATCATCAAATTTCAGGCAAGCCGCGAGTATAACAGTGCAGAAAAGGGGCGTCAAAGCGTGTGTACTCATCCCCAATTAATTTTAGCGCGAATCTTTTGCTTATGCGTTAGTTTTAGCCTAGTATGGCTGATTGTGCCGACGAAACAATTTTTGCTGTCACAACAATCGATCGGCCGCACGTTGTTTTTTATCAAGTGCAATTTAAGAGACAGCGCTTAAGGAAGGAAAAAATGGCTTACAGTTACACAAATGGCAAGGATCGCACCTATTATTTGCATATGCGTGAGACAGTCTTGAAGAGCGGCAATACGCAAACCATCTACTTCTTTGCAAAGGATGTTAGGGAAGATGGCGCGTTGGATGCCGTACCGGAAGGGTATGTCGTCAGCGAGACCAAGAATGGTCTACCTGTGCTAAAGAAAGCTGCCTAGGCAGTAGGTATTGAAAATTACCATAGTTGGCCCTGGCACCCGTGCTGGGGCTTTTTTATTTTGTGAGATGTGTCGAATTCTTAGGGCCTAAATGGGACTAACATAAGTGACAATACAAAACTGCGTTCATTGTTAGAAAATGTGGATTGCCTTAACCAATTTCTTGCTTGCGGACAGGTTGCGTGCTATATTTCTGCTCTTGGCCCGCTTGACGGGCTCTCTTTATGCACGAGTACAATTTATAGAGAATCGGGGGATCTGCCTGAAGGATTAATCCCAAGAAAGGTTTTCTATCTGAAACAAAATTTAACGGGTTAAATAACCCGCTCTGGGAGAGATGGTCATGTCTGACTTACTGCTCAAAACATTTGAGAACGATGAGAGAGAGGATCTAACGGAACTTCACGTTGGGGATAATGTGACAATTCACGTGCGCATCAACGTGGGCGAGCGTAACGAACGTGTACAGATTGTGCGCGGTGTTGTAATACGTCTTCGTGGTGGTGGGAATAATCGCAACTTCACTGTGCGCCGTATCGCCTCCAACGGCATTGGGGTGGAGCGTACTTTCCTGTTGAAATCCCCGCGTATTGAGAAAATCGAGGTCCATCGTCATGCCCATGTACGTCGGGCCAATTTGTATTACTTGCGTGGGCGCACCGGCAAATCGGCCCGCTTGAAGGAACGACGCATTTACAATAAGTAAGCTTTGTTCTCACCTGCAAATCATGTGGTGAGTTCTTAATCGGTCCAAACATAAATAGGACCAAATCTTGACTGAATTGGGTGGAATGCGACAAGCATTCCACCCTTTTGTTTTTTGGAATTGAATTGGACTGAATAAGATCATGAACCAGCAAGATCACATACTCCCTGAAAAATCAACAGATCAAAAGCGGCCAATTATTGGCATCACTACTTATCGCAAATACAGTCGGGATACAAACCGGGCAATGTTCGGTCTCTTGTGTGATTATGTGCAGGCAGTGACAAATGGGGGCGGTGTACCACTGTTGATTCCCTTAGGGCTGGCTGAAGAGGATTTACTGCTAATTGTCGAACGTCTGGATGGACTTGTATTGCCAGGCGGAGGTGATATCGAACCTGAATATTATAATGGAAACCCGCACGACAAGCTGCGCGGAATTGATCCAGATCGTGATCGGGTCGAGATTTATGTAGCTCAACAAGTGACCAGGCTCAAGAAACCTTTTTTGGCTATCTGCCGTGGACACCAGATTTTGAACGTCGCTCTTGGAGGAACGATGTGGGAAGATCTTGCCAGCCAGTATCCCGATGCTATCAATCATGATTTTTATGGTCAGGGGAAGCGAAATGATTTACCCCATTCCGTTAATGTTTTACCCGATTCACAATTGGCGACCATATTAGGTGGCGGATCGACCATGGTAAATAGTTTACACCATCAAGGAGTGAGAAATATTGCGCCTGAACTAACGGTGACGGCCGTTGCCCCTGATGGCCTGGTGGAAGGTTTAGAGGTATCCGGTCATCCTTTTGGTATTGGTGTGCAGTGGCACCCTGAGAATCTGATTGAAGATGATCCAGCGATGCTGGCTTTATTTGAATCATTAGTTACCGCCTCTCAAAATGGAGAGGCGCGATAGTAAGTATTAAGCTATTAGTATAGTTGAAACTAGCTAGTATTTAGTTAGGCGATGGATTCTGAATCGTGATCTCTTAGCTGTGAAAGCAACTGATCCTATTGGTATATTTGATTCCGGGCTTGGCGGCCTTTCGGTGCTGCGCCATATACGGCATTTTTCTCCCAACGAACGATTAATTTATTTCGCCGATCAAGCGCACGTGCCTTATGGTTCGCGTTCACTTGCTGAGATACGTCAATTCAGTGAGGAAATCACACGCTTTCTTCTGGCACAAGGAGCGAAGATTATCGTTGTGGCCTGCAATACGGCGACAGCAGCGGCGTTGAAATCATTGCGCGAAAACTTTCCCCACATCCCTTTTGTAGGTATGGAGCCGGCGGTGAAGCCGGCTGCGCTGACAACCCGCAGTGGAAAAGTAGGTGTATTGGCAACAGCGAATACGTTTGCCAGCCCACGATATGCCAACCTCATGTCTCGCTTTGCTCAAAATGTTGAGGTAATTGAAGATCCTTGTCGCGGATTGGTGACACTAATTGAATCAGGACAGTTCGACGGCTACAAAACGGAACAACTGCTGCGATTGGTGCTGCATCCGATGTTGGACAAAGGGGTCGACACAATTGTCTTAGGCTGTACGCATTATCCTTTTGTACGGCCGTTAATAGAACAAATTGTCGCTGCCCGGGCTGGAGGAAAAGACGTGATCATAATTGACCCGGCACCAGCGGTGGCCCGACAGACGCGGAAAATGCTCAGCGAACTACTGTTACTAGCTCCGGACGACCAGCAAGGTGGAGTACAGTTACTTACGTCGGCGGATCCACAAGCCCTTGCTGAGTTGAGTCGGCAGACCTTAGGACACCAATTTTCTGCCGAAGAGGTCTTGTGGCAAGGGTCAACGTTATCCTCTGCATAAACGCCACGGCTCGAGTATAATGTCTTGACTCCTGTATTTAGTGGCCAGGGGTAAGGTTGGGCAAGCTTAGACTCGGTAGAGGATGAAATGAGAAGACGCAATCCGGCACGTTTGCGAGCTATAGAAGCGCGGCTTGGGCGCCAATCAGAGATCTGGCTGGCAACGGTACGTTACGACGGCCGTCCCCACCTCTCACCCCTCTGGTTTATCTGGCTTGAGGAAAAGATCTATGTTTGCACAGGCGCGGGAACGCAGAAATTTGTCAATCTGCGCGGCAATCAGAGCGTGTCATTGGCACTGCCAGATGCCTTGAATGTGGTCATAATTGAGGGAGAGGCACATGTGGCCCCACGATCAGATATCGACAAACTGGCGGATTACTTTTTCAATAAATATGAATGGGATTTTCGCTATGACGACAGCGCGAAATGGCAGCTCATAGAAATCACGCCGCTTAAGATTCTGGCCTGGGGGGATGGGTATGACAGCGAGGGAACGCGCGTTCTGTAATGAGATCATGCTGTTTCATTAAGAGAGCTTTATTCTTACGGGAATCCAATCTTTAGCCGCTATAGTAAGAGAGACGGAGTAGTAATTCTCCGGATATGGCTGCCTGAATGCAGGTAGCCGTGATAAATAAAACAAGAAGTAAGGATAAAAGATTATGCGTTTTGACCGCTTTACTGAACGTGCCCAGGATGCTGCGGCACGGGCTTATGAAATCGTACAGCGTTATGGCCATACCCAAGTTGATACCGAACACCTTTTCCTGGCTATGCTGGAGCAGAATGAGGGTGCTATTCCCCAGATCCTGGAAAATCTAAATGTCGATGGGTTGGCGATGAAAGATCGTCTGGACCGTGAATTGCAGGCAAGTCCCAAGGTCTCCGTTTACGGTGGTGGTGTGGGCCAGATATTTTACACACCGCGTATCAGGACAGTCCTGGAATTGGCGCAGCGTGAAGCCAATCGATTGAAGGATGAGTATATTTCCACCGAGCATATCTTTCTAGCCATACTTGGCGAGCGTAATACGCCCACGGCCAAGATTTTGCAGGAATTTGGTATCTCGCGTGAACGAGTCCTGGATGCGATTCAGGCGCTGCGTGGCGGGCAGCGTGTGACAGATCGCCAGTCGGAAAGCCGCTATCGCACTTTAGAAAAATACAGCCGCGATCTGACCCAAATGGCGCGCGAAGGTCTGCTCGATCCTGTTATAGGCCGTGACAGCGAAATCTTACGCGTTATTCAAGTTCTCAGCCGTCGTACCAAGAACAACCCTGTACTTATTGGAGAGGCAGGTGTTGGCAAGACAGCCATTGTGGAAGGTTTGGCAATCAAGATTACAACCAATGATGTGCCGGAAAATCTACTTAATAAGCGTGTTATGTCGTTGGACTTAGGCGCTATGATCGCCGGCAGCCGTTTCCGAGGTGAATTTGAAGAGCGGTTAAAGGCGACAATGGAAGAGATTCAACGGGCTAAAGGTGAAATCATTCTCTTCCTGGATGAACTGCATACGGTTGTTGGTGCAGGATCTGCTCAAGGAGCCATGGACGCCAGCAATATGCTCAAGCCGGCTTTAGCCCGCGGTGAATTGCAGGCTGTGGGCGCGACAACGTTGGATGAGTACCGCCAATATATCGAACGGGACAGCGCGTTGGAACGGCGTTTCGCCCCTGTATTTGTTGATGAACCTTCTGTAGAGGATACGATTGAGATGCTGCGTGGGCTGCGTGGTCGATATGAGGCCCATCACAATGTCACTTATTCAGACGAGTCCCTGATAGCCGCGGCCAAGCTTTCTTCCCGATATGTCACAGATAGACATTTGCCGGATAAGGCTATCGACTTGATCGATGAAGCTGCGGCAAAGCTGCGCGTGGCTTTGCATACGCTGCCATCTGAACTCAAGGATCTGAAAAAGGATATGGACCAGTTGACGCTGGACGAGGAGGAGGCGCATACCGTTCGAGATTATGAACGTGCCGCCAGACATCGTGCAGAAAGGCTGCGACTAGAGACCGAATTTAATGAACGATACGAGGCATGGCAAACGGATCAGCAGCTCGACGAAATGGTTGATGCGGAGGATATCGCCGAGGTTGTGGCGGCATGGACTGGTATTCCACTGACACAGATGTTGGAAACAGAGGCTGTGAAACTGTTGAATATGGAAGAGCGGCTGCACGAACGTATTGTTGGCCAACACCGGGCTATTGAAGTTTTGTCGGATGCTATTCGACGCAGTCGATCAGGTCTTAGTGACCATCGCCGGCCTATTGGATCTTTCATTTTCTTGGGTAGTTCTGGTGTAGGTAAGACTGAGCTGGCAAAAGCATTGGCGGAGTTTCTGTTCGATGATGAAGATGCGCTTGTCCGTGTGGATATGAGCGAGTACCGTGAACAACACACTGTAAGCCGTCTCTTTGGCGCACCTCCAGGTTATATCGGTTATGAGCAGGGCGGGCAGTTGACGGAACAGGTGCGCAGACGGCCGTATTCCGTAGTCCTCTTTGATGAAATCGAAAAAGCACATCCCGACGTGTGGAATGCTCTATTGCAGCTTCTGGATGACGGCCGGCTTACCGATGGCCAGGGCCGTATCATCAATTTCCGCAATACGGTTATCGTGATGACCAGCAATGTCGGCACCTCTTTTGTCAAGCGATCGGGTGCACTGGGATTTGTTGGTGGCCATGATAAGGACGAAGCAGCCGATCACAAACGGATCAGCGATGCTTTGAAAAAGACTTTTCGTCCCGAATTCATCAATCGTATCGACGAGATCATTATCTTTGAACCTTTGGATGAAGAAGATGTGGTCCAGATCGTGAATTTGCAGATGAAAGATGTGCAGCAGCGGTTGTCTGAACAAGGTGAACTGAGCATTGAACTTACTGAAGGGGCACAACACTGGTTGGCCAGACAAGGTTATGATCAGGACTTTGGCGCGCGACCACTTAAGAGAGCTATCCAAAGATTTGTTGAAAGCCCACTCTCAGTGCGTTTGCTCAAAGGTGAATTCCAAGCCGGCGATCGCATCCGTATTGATGAAGAAGAGGATCAACTGACCTTCACACGAATGGAGAGCATGCCGATGCCCGTTGATGTTGTGGAAGAAGGGGCAGAAGTTTTAGAGTAACAAAAAGTGCCAGGCGCGGTGCGAGCATACCGAATGGTAATGTTGTCTGCACCGTGCCTGGCATTATCTTGGCTGTGTCTGGCAATTTATGATTTCAAAATCGCTTCGGCCGTTTCCTTCATTGTTTGATTATTGTCTCGAGCATGCTTTTGCAAGAAACGGTAAGCATTTTCCTCACTTAGTCCCTCATCCATTAGTTTGCCTTTGGCGCGATCGACAGTTTTCCGCGCTTCCAGTTTCTCTTCAAGCTTGAGCTTCTCTGATTCTAAGATCTGACTGTCTGCAAAACGCTTTGTAGCAACAGATATAGCGGCAGAAAGTTCTTGAGGTTGGATGGGCTTAACCAGATAACCTTGAATCGGCAGTTCCGTAGCAATGTCCACCAGTTCTTTTTGGCTATAGGCTGTTAGCAATAGCATGGGCATGGGCTGGGTACGGGCCAAGGTTTGTGCAACTTGCAATCCATTCATATGAGGCATTTTTATGTCTAATATGGCTAAATCGGGGGATTGGTGCCTTGCTAACTGTAAAGCCTCGCGGCCATCAGCTGCGGCATAAACTTTATGGCCCAGTTCTTGTAACATGGATTTTAGCCCCAGACGAATAATCGATTCATCTTCGGCAATCAATATCCTCATTGTGTGTCTCTCGATGGAAGCGCTGCCCAATAGAAAAACTTTGCTTACTTCCAATGCCCTATTTAACCGTCTAGTTTTTGTCTGTCAAGTGATTGTATTATTGGGAATTTTGGTGTTGTGTCTGGGGTATGGAAACTTGGTTTTTGGGCAATCCGATTATAGTTCTGGCGCCAGGCTGGATTAACGCTCTTTTTCTATTCGACGTGGTGTACGAATGCTTACCTCGGTACCAGGCTGCATACGATTAAACTTAATTTGGCCGTTGAGATCTTCACGCACCAATGTTTCGCATATTTCCAGCCCCAAATTGGGCTTGATCTCTTCAGGTAAACCATGCCCATTGTCACGAACCAGAATGATGAATTCTTCAGCTGACTTGCCCAAAGATATGTCTATCTGACCTTGTTCTCGGCCTGAGAAAGCATGCTCCAGGGCATTTTGGACCAATTCATTGATGACTAAAGCCAGGGCAGTGGCCGCGCGGCTGGGTAATTGCAAGGCCATGACCATGCACATTTATACGCACATCCTGCCCCGGCGTAACCATTGTTTCGGCCGTTGCCTGCGTAATCCGGTCGATTACATCCTTAACGTTGACCAAATGAAAGCCTTTCTCTGATAACACTTCATGAACAGAGGCGATGCTGCGAATGCGGTGAATATTGGTTTCCAGCGCCTGGCGTGTGTCAGGATGATCGGTTTCGTAGACTTGCAACTGCATCAGCATGGCGATGGTCTGCAGATTGTTTTTAACCCGATGATGCATCTCGCGCACGACGGCCGTATTGGTGATGAGCTGTGCATTTTCGATAGCCAAAGCCATTTGATTGGCAAGCGTGATTAGCAGGGTACGCTCTTTTTCAGAAAAATTCCGATATTGGGTTGTATAACAGTTCAAGACACCAATGACCCGGTCACGAACAGTGAGGGGTACAGATAACAAGGAGACCAGACCATTGGCTTTTGCCCATTCCCTTTCTGCGAAATTCGGTTCATCAGCCAGATAGGGCACGTACATGGGAGAACTACTGGCTGCAACGAGGCCGGTGATGCCCTTGCCTCAATGCAATACGGGGTTGGGCAACAAACTGGCTGTCGTTGCTGGTGTGTCGTTGCAGCGTGGACTTTGTATCGTCTAGTAGATAAACATGACAGACAGAAGCATCCATGATTTGGGCGGCCATTTCGCTGACGATACCCAGCATTTCATCAAGATATAGTGGCGAGGTAACAGTTTCGCTGA
The DNA here is from genome assembly GCA_963736615.1 of uncultured Chloroflexia bacterium. Taxonomy (GTDB): domain Bacteria; phylum Chloroflexota; class Anaerolineae; order Promineifilales; family Promineifilaceae; genus JAACFF01. The sequence goes on from CAVTPP010000003.1 coordinate 96,226, forward strand.
CTTGGGCCAGGGTGCGCAGTTCTCCAATTTGGCGGCGCTGCCTGTCGTAGAGTTGGGCTCGTGCCAGGGTTGTTGCGGCCAGATCGCCAATCAATGATAAAACTTCCACTTCATCGGCCGTGTATTCATGAACATCGGCCGTCTGTACGTTGAGAGCACCTATCGGTTTGTCTTCAATAACCAAAGGCACTGCCAACAATGATCGGAATCTTGTTTCTTCAGCTTCCTCCACCCATTTAAAGTAGGGATTGTTGCGCGCGTCGGCGGCGAAGATGGGCCTGTTATGTACGACGGCATAGCCGGTCATTCCTTCTCCAACACGCAGTGTCGAGCGACCGAAAGCCCGTTTTGCCAGGCCTGTTGACGCCTGCAAACGCAACGATTCGCCTTCAGGATCGAATAAATAGATCGTGCAGCTATCTACATGCATGACTTCAGTTGTCTTGCGTGTAATCAGGTCAAGTGTCGTATCTAGATCCCAGGCCGAACTTAGCGATCGTACGATTTCGCGCAGTGCGGCGAAAACTTGGGGTCGGGTGAAGGTGTTCAGTTTTGACATGATAAAGAACCCTTCTCAAGAAAGAGAAGGGTTCAAGATGTGCAATAACTGGCTGTTTAGCAGCCGTAATAGAGCAAGAATTCGTAAGGATGCGGGCGCAAACTGACGGGGCCTACCTCGTGTTCACGTTTGTAAGAGATATAGGCTTCCAATAGGTCGGGCGTGAACACGCCACCTTCAAGAAGATAGTCATGATCCTCTTCCAGGGCATCAAGCGCCTCATTGAGCTTGCCTACTGTCATGGTGACCTTGTCGATATTCTCTTCTTCAAACAAGTCCATATCGGCCGCATCACCGGGATCAATCTTGTTCTTGATGCCATCAAGACCAGCCATTAGCATAGCCGAAAAGGCGAGATAAGGATTAGTTGCCGGATCGGGGCAGCGGAATTCGATACGCTTCGCCTTTGGTGAATGGGAGTACATGGGGATACGAACAGCAGCGGACCGGTTTCGAGCCGAATAGGCTACAACCACGGGTGCTTCGTACCCAGGGACAAGCCGGCGATATGAGTTCGTTGTAGGGGCGACAATAGCCAGAAGCGAATTGATATGTTTCAAAATGCCGCCGATGTAGTATAGAGCCATCTGGCTTATGCCTGCGTATTCATCGCCGGCAAAAAGTGGCTGGCCATCTTTCCATAAACTCTGGTGCGTGTGCATACCCGATCCGTTGTCAGCATAAATCGGCTTGGGCATAAAGGTCACGGTCTTGCCGTTCGCTTTGGCCACGTTTTTGACGATGTACTTATAAAGTTGGACCTGGTCGGCCATGCTGACCAGTTCGTCGTATTTCATATCGATTTCACATTGGCCGGCGGTTCCGACTTCATGATGGTGCACTTCGATACCAACGCCAGATTCAACCAAAACCTTCGTCATTTCTGAGCGCAGATCTTGCAGGGTGTCAAATGGGGCGACCGGGAAATAGCCGCGCTTGTGGGGAACAGAATGGCCATAGCCAAAAATATCCGAATTCCACGGCCCTTCGACACTGTCTACCTGGTAAACTGATGAATACTCACCTGCGGAGTATCTGACCTGGTCAAATACGAAGAACTCTGCCTCGGGTCCCATATAGACGGTATCCGCGATGCCGCTGTCCTTTAGGTACTGTGCTGCCTTTTTGGCTACGTAGCGAGAATCGCGTGAGTATGGCTCGCGCGAGATTGGATCATAAGATGTCGCATATCAGACTGAGTGTTGGAGCTTCGCAGATAGGATCTATTACGGCCGTTGTCGGATCGGCGAGTAAGATCATATCGCTTGCTTCGATGCTCTGAAAGCCACGGATGGATGATCCATCAAAACCCATACCATCTTCAAAAGCAGTTTCAGAATCAAATACCGAGGCCGGCATGGAAAAGTGCTGCCATTGACCGAATACATCAGTAAACTTAAGGTCTACAATCTCTACATCTTTATCTTTGATAAAGTTCATAACATCTTGTGGTGTTTTCATTTTTAATCTAATCTCCTTTCTCTATCAATGGTCCATTTGATTATTTAAAGTAAATGGTTGGTCGCAGGACCTCTTAAAATATTCCAACCTTTTCCGTAATTTCACCGCTCTACTTTACTCATCGACCCAAAAACAAAAAGGACGCCTCTGCAAGAATGCGAAGAATCTCTGCAAAAGGCATCCTGACCTTGATAAATATTCGGTTGGCAAATCTTGAAACCACTTTAACGGTAAATTGGATTCAAGTCAAGAGACAAAAACGCACAAAATTTTTAAGCAAGCAGTTGTGCACAGTGCATGAAGGGTGAGGCGAAATCGAACTCCTGCAATTGCCCAAGTCTATTTAACAAGGTCAATCTAGAGGTGAGCTCTGTGCAATTCAACCAACCTTGGCTGGATAAGTTATGTGATTCTGTCCGTATAAAATCGTGTGGTTGAGACGGTATACTAAACTATCGCAGTGTATCTTCAAGATAGACTACGCTTTTCATTACATTAAAGTCGGCCAGACTATGCACGTGCCGGCAAGGAACTTTACCAACAAACTCCCAGAGGAAGAGAAGGAGATGAAACAAATGCTGCCATCAAAACCACTTACGCCCTCAATTCATCGACAGCCTGGCCCGCAAGGGCTTTATAATCCACGATTTGAACACGACGCATGTGGAACAGGCTTTGTAGCACATATAAAGGGGCATAAATCCCATACGATTGTGCGACAGGCGCTGACCGTGTTGGAAAATATGAGTCACCGCGGCGCTGCCGGCAGCGAGCCCAATAGTGGAGATGGCGCTGGTATCTTGCTTCAGGTTCCCCATGTATTCCTCACTGGCGTTTGCCAAGAACTCAATATATCCTTGCCACAGCCAGGTCAGTATGGTGTCGGCATGGTCTTTCTACCCCCAGATGTTGAGCAGCGCCGCGTCTGCGAACAACGTTTCGCGGATATTGTGGCTGGGGAAGGACAAGAGGTTCTTGGTTGGCGGACTGTGCCAACGGATAATCGCACTTTGGGAGCCACGGCCGTAGCGAGCCAACCAGAGATCCGCCAGGTCTTTATTGGTCGTAGTGATGACATCACGGATGACATGGCCTTTGAGCGTAAATTATATGTCATTCGCAAGCTGGCCGAGATCGCTATCTGTAAAAATGACGGATTTCAAGGATCTAATTACTTTTATATTGCCAGTCTCTCTTATAAAACTATCGTTTATAAAGGTATGCTGCTGGCTGAACAAGTCGATCGGTTCTATCCCGACCTGTCCCATCCTGATCTTGCCTCTGCTATCGCCTTAATTCATTCTCGTTTTTCAACCAATACATTTCCTAGCTGGGAACGCGCCCATCCAAATCGCTATATCAACCATAATGGGGAGATCAACACGATCCGTGGCAATGTCAACTGGATGTTGGCCCGCGAAGCCACATTAAAATCAGATCTCTTCGGGGACGACCTACAGCGTATCTTGCCCGTAATTGACTCTGAGGGCAGCGACTCGGCCATGTTTGACAATGCCCTGGAATTCCTGACGCTGGCAGGACGGCCGTTGCCCCTGGTTGTGATGATGATGATCCCTGAACCGTGGTCAAAGCATGAGACCATGGATGAGGATAAGAAGGCGTTTTACGAATATTACAGCGCGCTTATGGAGCCTTGGGATGGACCCGCCTCTATCGCTTTCACCGATGGTTCTGTCGTAGGGGCTGTATTGGATAGGAATGGTTTACGGCCGTCACGCTATTATGTGACGAAAGATGACCTGGTCGTCATGGCTTCTGAAGTAGGTGTGTTAGATATCCCGCCCGAGCAAGTTTTGCAAAAGGGTCGCCTTCAGCCGGGAAGGATGTTCCTCGTAGATACAATTCAAGGCCGCATCATCAGTGACGATGAGCTTAAGATGGGCATGGCCAATGAGTTTCCTTATAAAGAATGGCTAGAAAGAAATATGGTGCTGTTGGAAGAACTTCCTGTTCCTCAAGCAGAGCCAAATTTGACCCAGAGTTCAACTATTCAGCGTCAACAAGCTTTTGGTTATACCTATGAAGACTTACGCATGATTCTGGTGCCAATGGCGCAAAACGGCGTCGAACCGCTTGGCTCAATGGGCGATGATACCCCTCTGGCAGCGATGTCGAACAAGCCGCAGCTGCTCTACAATTATTTCCGCCAATTATTTGCTCAGGTGACCAATCCACCCATTGATGCGATCAGGGAAGAGATCGTCACAGGCACAGAAATCCTGCTGGGCTCTGAAAGTAATTTGCTCGATACAACACCTGAGGATGCTCATCAAATCAAGGTGCCCACACCTATTATTAGCAATGATGATATTGCACGCTTACGCCATATCTCGCTGCCAGGATTCCAATCGCTCACGATACCTATCTTATATCCGGTTCGTGAGGGTCATGAGGGAATAAAGAGGGTAATGGCATCTCTATGTGAACAAGTTAGCACGGCCGTTGCCAAGGGTTTGAACCTGATCATTCTTTCCGACAGAGGCATTGATCGCGACAATGCAGCCATCCCTGCCTTACTTGCCACTTCTGGTCTGCACCATCACTTGATCAAAGAGGGCACACGTACCCAGGTTAGTCTTATTGTTGAATCCGGAGAAGCGCGCGAAGTACATCATTTCGCTGCACTCTTAGGATATGGCGCATCGGCCGTTAACCCCTATTTGGCTATCGAAACAATCAGCGACATGTTACAACAAGGTCTAATGACGGGCGTTACTATAAAAGAAGGGACAGATAAATATCTAAAAGCTAGTGTAAAGGGCGTGGTAAAAATTCTTTCAAAGATGGGTATCTCAACCATTCACAGCTATCGTGGCGCACAGATTTTTGAGGCCCTGGGTCTCAGCAGTGCCGTTGTTGACAAATATTTTTTGGGTACGCCGACACGAATTGAAGGCGTGGGTTTAGATGTGCTTGCTGAAGAAGTGCGCACACGCCATGAAATAGCTTTTCCTGAGCGACAAGCCAATGGACATACGCTTGATGTCGGGGGACGATTCCAGTTCCGTGAAGGGGGTGAATACCATCTTTTCAATCCAGAAACTATACAGAAGCTGCAGCATGCTGCGCGCAACAACGATTATGAGGTTTATAAGGATTACGCCAAGGCTGTCAATCACCATGATCATGAGTTTGCTACTCTACGTGGGTTAATGGCGCTTAGATTTGAGGATAATGAAGCAGTACCCATTGAAGAGGTTGAGCCTGTCGAAACGATAATGACACGCTTTAAAACAGGGGCCATGTCCTATGGATCGATTAGCCGTGAAGCGCATGAAGCGTTGGCTATTGCCATGAACCATTTAGGTGGTAAGAGTAATACAGGTGAAGGTGGCGAAGATCCGGATCGCTTTGTCGACGATGGCAGTGGTAATTCGCGCAACAGTAAGATCAAGCAAGTGGCCTCTGGACGCTTCGGTGTCACCAGCCATTACTTGGCCAATGCCGAGGAAATCCAAATCAAAATGGCACAAGGTGCTAAGCCGGGAGAAGGGGGGCAGCTCCCCGGAGCGAAGGTATACCCTTGGATTGCCAAGGTAAGATATTCTACGCCTGGCGTTGGTCTTATATCGCCTCCCCCGCACCATGATATTTACTCTATCGAGGATCTAGCCCAACTTATTTATGACTTAAAAAGTGCCAATCCAAAGGCGCGGATAAATGTGAAACTGGTATCTGAAGTAGGCGTTGGGACCATTGCTGCCGGCGTTGCCAAAGGCCATGCGGATGTGATCTTAATTAGTGGACATGATGGTGGAACCGGAGCATCGCCACGGTCAAGCATTAAGTATGCCGGTTTGCCGTGGGAGTTAGGTGTAGCGGAAACACACCAAACACTCTTGCTTAATGGATTGCGCAGCCGGGTGAGGATTGAAACAGATGGGCAGCTTAAGACGGGACGAGATGTCATTGTGGCTGCATTATTGGGCGCTGAAGAGTACGGCTTTGCCACGGCGCCTTTGGTGACCTTGGGCTGTATCATGATGCGTGTGTGCCAAAAGAATACTTGCCCTGTTGGTGTTGCGACACAAGATCCAGAACTGCGTAAGCGATTTGGAGGGAAGCCGGAATACGTTATCAATTTCTTGCGTTTTGTGGCCCAAGATATGCGGGAGATGATGGCTAAACTTGGATTCCGCACAGTCGATGAGATGGTCGGCCGAGTTGATAAGCTTGAAAGTCGTGAAACGCCTGCACACCGGAAAGCGCAAGGCCTGGATCTATCGAAGATTCTTCATCAAATAGACGTATCCCCAGAAGTGAGCTGTTACCAGAATATTTTACAGGACCATGGACTTGAGCAAAGATTTGACAGGCGAGTGCTGCTCGATCTCTGTCGTCCCGCTTTAGATAATGGGGAAAAGGTTGAGGCCACCCTGCCTATCCGCAACACAGATCGTGCAGTGGGTACGATGGTGGGTAATGAAATCTCACGGCGCTTCGGTGCTGCTGGACTGCCAGAGACCACTATAAAGATTCATTTCCATGGCTCCGCGGGACAGAGTTTTGGCGCGTTTTTGCCGCAAGGGATGACATTCTATCTAGATGGTGACACGAACGATTATCTAGGTAAGGGGTTGTCAGGTGGCAAGATAATAGTCCGTCCTCCAGAGGAATCTACTTTTGTGCCTTCAGAAAACATTATCACCGGCAATGTTGCTTTCTATGGTGCGACAGGCGGTGAAGCGTATATAAGAGGGTTAGCTGGAGAACGATTCTGTGTGCGCAACAGTGGTGTACATGCAGTAGTTGAGGGATTAGGCGATCATGGCTGTGAATATATGACTGGCGGTCGGGTCGTTGTTTTAGGAATGACAGGCCGAAATTTCGCTGCCGGTATGTCCGGGGGCATTGCTTATGTCTTAGATATGGCGGGTGATTTTCATTCACGTTGTAATCAACAGATGGTTGATCTTGAACCCCTGGTTGAACCGGCCGATATCCGCGAACTAAACGACTTGATCTGGCAACATGCTTTCCACACCGGGAGCCAGGTTGCCTGGAGAATATTGGGCCGTTGGCAAGAGATGTGGCCGCGCTTTGTAAAGGTGTTTCCAAAGGATTACAAACGTATGTTGGAACAAATTGATAAAGCAGAAGCGGACGGGTTCGATGGTGAAGAGGCGGTAATGAAAGCATTTGAAGCCAATGCGCGCGACTTGGCACGTGTTAGTGGAAATTAAATCCGCTGGGAGATAAAGAAGAATGAGCAAGGTTAAAGCAAGAGGGTTCTTAGACTATACACGCGAAACAGCGGCCGAACGCCCCTCAGCTGAACGTGTAAATGATTGGCAGCCCTTACATCTGCATCTACCGCAGGCAAAACTGCAAGAGCAAGCGCTGCGCTGTATGGACTGCGGCATTCCATTTTGTCATGAAGGTCATGTATTGAATGGCATGACCACAGGCTGTCCGGTCAATAATTTGATTCCGGAATGGAACGATCTGGTTTATCGAGGTTTGTGGAAGCAGGCCTACGAACGATTGCATAAGACCAACAACTTTCCAGAATTTACCGGCCAGGTATGTCCAGCGCCCTGTGAGGCGGGATGTACTTTGGGTATCAGCGATCCACCGGTAACGATAAAGAGCCTTGAATATGCCATCATTGATAAAGCTTTTAAAGAGGGTTGGGTCACGCCGGAATTGCCGACCAATCGTACCGGTAAGCGGGTGGCAGTTATTGGCTCCGGTCCAGCCGGCTTGGCTTGTGCCAGCCAGCTAAATCTTGTTGGTCACTATGTAACTGTTTTTGAGCGTGCGGACCGCATAGGTGGACTGCTGGTGTATGGCATTCCCAATATGAAGCTGGATAAGTCAATAGTCGACCGGCGTGTCGATCTTATGCTTGAGGCAGGCATCGAGTTTGTAACGGGCACGGAAATTGGGAAGGATGTGGCAGTTGAAGATTTGCAAGAGCAGTTCGATGCGGTCGTTATTTGTACTGGCGCAACCCGTCCTCGCGAATTAGCTGTACCCGGTCAAGAACTGAAAGGTGTTCACTTCGCCATGGATTTCTTAACATCTAATACGAAGAGCCTCCTAGACTCGGGTCATGAAGATGGGCATTTTATCTCTGCTGAGGGTAAAGATGTCATCATAATTGGTGGGGGGGATACGGGGACAGATTGTGTTGCGACCTCGCTGCGCCATGACTGTAACAGCGTGACCCAATTTGAAATCCTGGCCAAGCCGCCATTGGCCCGTGCTGGTGATAATCCATGGCCACAATGGCCACGGGTATACAGCCTTGATTATGGTCAAGAAGAAGCCTTGTTTGTTTATGGACAGGATCCCAGGACTTACTCAATAATGAGCAAGGAGTTTATCGGGGATGATCAGGGACGTGTTCAGGGAATACGTACTGTGCGCGTGGGGTGGAATTCAAACGGAAACGGCCGTCCGCATCTGGAGGAGTTACCTGGCAGTGAGAAAACCTGGCCGGCGCAGTTAGTTTTACTGGCAATGGGTTTCTTGGGACCGGAACAACCCTTGTTGGATCAATTTGGGGTAGAGCGAGATGCACGATCCAATGCCTGGGCTGAATATGGCAAATTTTCAACAAATGTTGAGGGTATCTTTGCTGCTGGTGACGCCCGTCGCGGACAAAGTCTGGTTGTTTGGGCTATTAACGAAGGACGTGGTGCGGCGCGCGAAGTGGACTGGTGGTTGATGGGTAAAACTAATTTGCCATAATTAAAGCTAGCGTTCAGAAAAAAACCGGCCTTGCTCTGAGGGGAGCGAGGCTTTTTTTGTGCTTGTTGCAATATATGATTCGTACGCTTAGAGCTTTTGCCGGGCTAGTATTGTGCTAGTATGATATGAAATCTATTATTAACTGGAGAAATACTATGAATAATGATCTAAACAATTCAGAAACGGGACAGGAGCAAGAAATTAGTACATTGGGTGGTGGGTGCTTCTGGTGCCTAGAAGCCGTATTTGTTGAACTACAGGGGGTCGAGAAGGTTTTATCGGGTTATTCAGGAGGCAGTGTTCCTTCTCCATCTTACCGTGAGGTGTGCAATGGTACGACCGGTCATGCTGAAGTGGTACAGGTCGTATTTGATCCCAATGTAATTTCTTTTCGCGAGCTTTTGCAGGTCTTCTTTGCTACGCATGATCCGACAACTCTTAATAGACAAGGAGCGGATGTGGGAACCCAGTACCGGTCAGCTATCTACTATCACAGCCTGGAGCAAAAAGAAACGGCCGAAGCTCTTATCACCGAATTGAATAGTGAGGACATCTGGCCCAATCCAATTGTGACTGAAGTGACGCCATTTGATGTATTTTACATTGCCGAAGATTACCATCAAGACTATTACAAATATAACAGCCAACAGCCATATTGCCGGGTCGTCATTACGCCCAAACTGTCCAAGTTTCGCAAGCAGTTCACGAAACAGTTAAAATCAGGATGAGATTTTGACCAGAGGAGAAGACTTAAATGAACAGCTATATGCGCGAACAGTATCCTTTATTCGAGATGTACCAGGCGCTGCGCAGCCAACTTATGGAAACTCTAACCAATGAAGATTTGGCTTTTGCCATAGGCGGCGAAAATTTAACACTTGGTGGTTTGTGCCGCGAAATAGGTGAGACGGAACGGAGCTATATAGACTCATTCACCAGCCTCAAACAAGATTTTGCTTACCGCAACCAAGAGCCAGGATTGGACAAAAGCGTCAGCAAACTATCCACCTGGTATGCGGAACTCGATCAGGAATTGAAGTCGGCATTAGAAGCATTTTCCGACGAGGAGATGCAAAACCGGATCATTGATCGTGGCGGCGGTTTTGAGATGCCCGTATGGGTGCAAATAGAGGTTTACAAGGAGGCGCTGCTTATTTTCTACGGCAAAGCCAGCGTTTACTTGAAGGCACTGAGCAAACCGCGTCCACAGCAGTGGCAGGATTGGATTGGGTAAAAGAGGTGCTAGGAGCTTTAGGGGGGAACTGCTCCAAATTAATCAGATAAAATGTCTGGCACCTGAAGCAGCTAGGTCGTATTCAGCATCGCGGTCATATAAAGTCCGTCAAGCTCGAATCCATGTTTGGCGTAATATTCGCGGGTGCCGATGGCACTGATGACAGCGATCCGATTGAACTCAGTGTCTACAGCGATCTCTTTTGCTTTGTTTACAAGTTCGCTGCCCAGTCCCATATGCTGCGCTTCACCCTGGCTTTCGTCTCCTATGGTCACGGCCGGACCATAAACATGAACCTCACGGATCATGGCATGGCCATGCTAATTCGGGAAAGGGTGTGCAATGTCGCGATGGGGCAGCGACAGGCGCAAGAAACCGGCAATCCGCTCATCGTCGGTCTCAAAACTGAGAAAATGCTCTGTCGTGGCATCCGTTTCATACGTATCAACGTGCAATTCCAGATCTTCATCTACCACTTTCTGGCGCCGGATTTCCCGACAGCGGATACATTCCAATTAGGCCACGCTTTTCCATCTCCCGCTGGGCCAATTGGCGCATATTAGCTTTGTTGAAGCCTTCGACGACATTGGTGGTGGGGAAGTCGCGGATGATGCGGTTGAGGCGTACGCAACGCGGCGTTTGTGACATGCAGTTGATCAGCACTTCCCGTACCTGTTCTTCGTTGTACGGTTCGTATTCTCCGCGCTGCCAATAGTCGTACAGTTCGGCGTTTTCCACCAGCATACAGGGGTAGATTTTTAGTTCGTCGGGCCGGATGGCGGGATCTGGCCATAAACGGCCGTAATCCTCCAAATCACTTTCCGGCGTCGCCCCCAGCAAATTGGGCATCCAATGACCATGAATCTTGAAACCAGCCAGCCGCAGTAAGCGAAAGGCATCTCGTGTAGCTTGCACATCATGACCGCGCCTGTTAAGTGCCAGGATCTGTTCATCAAGACTTTGGATGCCAACCTGCACCTTGGTCACGCCCAGATAGCGGAACCAGCGCAGTTCTTCTGCGTCGATGTGATCCTGGCGCGTTTCCACGACCAGGCCCACATTGCGCCGTTTGCCCGAGCGTTGATCTCCTGCGCCTCGACCAGCGTGGCCGCTTCAATGTCATTCATCGCGTCAAAACAGCGTTTGACGAACCATTCCTGGTAATCGCGCCGGTAGCTGGACCAGGTGCCGCCCAAAATGAGCAGTTCGATTTTTTCGACCGGATGGCCGATTTGCTCCAGCGCGTGGATACGAGCTGTCGTTTGGGTCATACGGGTCAAAGCCGTGACGTTCGGCGCGCTGCGCGCCCGGTTCGTCGTGCAGATAGCTTTTGGGCATGCGCACATCGGTGGGGCAGAAGACGCACTCGCCGGGGCAGGGATAGGGCTTGGTCAAGACAGTGACGACGGTGACGCCAGCCTGGCTGCGCGTCGGTTTCATTTGCAGCAGGACGCGCAGTTCCGGGTCAAATTCCATGGTCCCTTGATCGCAAAGGCGGGCATATATGTCTATGATTTGACCTTTATTGAGCCAGGGTAAACCGCGCCGGACATAAGTGCGCATGGTTTGATTATATTTCTTGCCAGTTAAGGGTCGTTTGCGGGAAAGCGCTTCGATCAATTCGACAAACTGCGTCTCTTGTCCGGAGATGTCTACTTGTTCGCGCTGCGCATACCAACGGCCGTCTTCAAGGGAATCAACGGGGATAATCGTCATCCTGGAGAGTGTACCACTTAATCAGCGCCAGTACGCTTATTGTAATTCAAGGCCAAGGCTACAATGGTCGCCCACGGCAATAATTTGAATTCGCCTGTATTGAGAGCTTGCTCTACTTCATCTCTACTAAGCAATAGAAGTTGTTGTTCTTCTAGATCATCAGCGTCGATTGCGGCGACTGGTTTTGCGTCGTTAGCCAAGAAGAAATGTGCTGTGCCTGCGCCGCGATTGCCATCGATGGGGAAGCTGCCTAAAGTTGTCCATTGCTCTGCAGCGTAGCCAGTTTCTTCTAACAGCTCCCGTTTGGCGGCAGCAAAGGGCTCTTCACCTGGTTCTAAATAGCCACCTACAGGAGCTAGAGAGGTTCCCTCGACACTATATTTGGTTTGTCTGAAGGTAAGATATTTGCCCTCTGTCGTGATGGCCACGACATTGATGAAGTCAGGCGTAATAACCCAGGGCCAATCATTGATGATACGGCCGTCGGGCAACTGCACCACGTGGTTTTCAACGCGCAAGAATTTACCTTGATCTAGGATTGTTTGCCGCGATAATGTTTTCCAGTTTTCCATCATGAATCAAGAAATCGGGTTTCCAAGAATTGATGCTCTGTAATGTGGGACAAGATGTTTATCAAGAGAGCTCTCCCACTAATTCAACCATCGTGCGCAAAGTGGTGACATCAAAGATCATCATATTGAGTGTCGTCACCGGGCTGTCAATCCACACTTGCAGCCGTTCCTTGATGCGATCTCTGGACCAACGAGGGCGATTTCATCTATCAGCTCGGCGGGAACCTTGGCCATCGCTTCCCCTTTGTGTCCCGAGAGATAAAGTTCTTGAATTTCGTTTGCTGCTCCTTCATAGCCGTAGCGTGCAGCCAGATCGGTATAGAAGTTCCGGCCTTTTGCGCCCATGCCGCCGATATAAAGGGCCAGCATCGGGCGCAGCATATTGTAGCCGACTCCTAAATTATCAGTGAGCACGACAGAAACTGAGGGCGCAATATCCAGATCATTCATGTTCTTGCCCGCTTTGGCCAGGCCGCTGGCAATGTGTGGCCCGTAAATAGCTGCGAATTTCTGTGGCGAGAAAAAGATAGGCAGCCAACCGTCAGCGATTTCGGCCGTTAGTTCAACATTTTTAGGCCCAATAGCAGCTAAATAGATCGGGATATCAGGCTGTGCATTAAGCGTGCTTTTTAATGGCTTGCCCAGACCTGTGGCATCATCACCCTGGTAAGGGATTTGGTATAATTTGCCGTTGTAGGTAAGTCTTTCCTGACGACGAAAGATTTTGCGCACGATTTCCACGTATTCACGACTGCGGGTGAGGGGGCTTTTGTAGCTCTCCCCATGCCAGCCTTCTACTACCTGTGGACCTGATAATCCGAGACCCATTAGAAAACGGCCGTTAGACAATTGATTCAATGTCATAGCCGTCATTGCGGCATTGGCCGGCGTTCGTCCTGGCATCTGCATGATAGCTGTGCCCAGTTTGATCTTCTCTGTTAAAGCGCCAAGCCAGGCCAGGGGAGTAACAGCGTCCGAACCATATGCCTCTGCGGCCCAAACGACATCAACACCCAGACGGTCAGCTTCTTGTACTAATTCAACCGGCAAGTCCATTTTACCGGCCGCGTAACCGATCATGATTCCCAAACGCATTTCATTTTCCTTTCGCTCCAATTCTTAAGAGTATCGCCGTTAAGAAGAGCCAATCATAAATGTATAAGGCAATTATTGTAACAAATGGTCACAAAATTATGTCACTCTAATTGCGCGAGCTGAAAAAATTAGCGTACCACTAAGCACAGCAACGATCAAGAGGGAAAATCGGAGTGATGAAGCTTCCGCAACCAAGCCGATTAACGGTGGTCCGGCCAGGAATCCAGCATAGCCTATGGTTGCTACACCGGCGATTCCTACACCTGCGGGGAGTTGCCTTAGCTTGCCTGCTGCGCTAAAAGCCAGCGGGATTACATTAGCTAATCCGGCCCCAACGGCCGCGAAGCCAAGGAGTACGACAAAGGGTTGTATTGTAACTATAGCAGCAAGTATGCCGACCGTTGCTAGAAGCCCGCCAAAGCGAACGATGATTTCCGGACTGAATCGGGTCGCCAAGCGGTCACCAAGCAAACGGCCGATTGTCATGGTGAGCGAGAATGCAGCAAATCCAAGAGCGGCAACAGCGGCCGTTGTACTCAAAGATTGGCTGAGAAATACAGCGCTCCAATCGGCCATAGCCCCCTCGCCGATTGCCGCACAGAATGCGATAGCGCCTAATGGCCATACGACCTTAGGCGGCAGACGAAATAGGGAATCACCTTTAGTAGGTACTGCCTTCACTCGCAGTAGATGCCTGGAAAAGAGCAGCGTTATGAGGCCAAATAGAACGGCAGCGAGTACGAAATGAAAAAAAGGACCTACGGATAACCAGGCAATACCCGCACCCATTAATGCCCCAGCCAATGCACCAATGCTAAATGAGGCATGAAATGAGGACATCAATGGCGTCTTTGCTCGTTGTTCGACCAGGACGGCCTGGTCGTTCATGGCTACATCCATGGTGCTCGTAGCTGCTCCAAATAAAAACAAGGCTATCCACAAGGCTGTAGCGGTTGGCGCCAGGGCCAAGAAAGGCAAAAAGAAACACATGGCGATGGCGGCAGCAATGGTAACGGTTCTACTGCTGAAACGGCCGATCAAACCGCCCGCGAGTGATAATGCAACCAGAACACCAACGCCCATACCCAATAAGACGATGCCTAACAGCCCTTCAGACAGATTTAGCTTCTGCTGAATAGCCGGAATGCGCGAAACCCAGGTGGCTAACAATGCGCCATTAACAAAAAACGCCGCAAGCACGGCCAGCCGCGCCCTTTCCCAAGATTGGGTTTCATTTAGAGATCTGATTTCTTTTTGATTTCCTGCCATCTCAGCAAAGCCTTTCCCTTTTTAATCAAAAGACAGGGGACTTTATCCTATGCATAGGCGATGTCAAGTCATTATGTCGCTCGGGTGAACAGCTGGGATTGTGCAGGTGGATAGGATCTGTAGAAGGGTGATTTCTTACGGCCGTTTAACAGCACCGAAGGCAGCAAAACAAGAGTTTTTATGCAGCAAATCCACTTTTCCAAATCCCACTTCTCTCAAAAGATCCAATTGAAAAGTAACTGGACGCGGTGAATCTTCTTTGGCAATATAAGCAAAAACTTTCTCTTGATATTCAAAGCCACCAAGCTCTTGTAAATAGCTGGCATAGCGCTGCCACATCATTTGCTGCACGGCAGGGTTCTCATGGAAGACGAGATCGGTTATCCATAACGAACCGCCTGGGGCTGTGTGGTGATAAAGCTTGCGGAAAACGAATTTCCAGTCGGCCTCATCTCGAAGATGGTGCAAAACGGTCGCAGCGATGATGACATCGTAGTAGTTTGACTCTAGTTTGGCAGACCTGATATCTTCCTTAAACGTCCTTATGGTTCCGGAGTTCATTGCAGACACACGTTGTTGTGCCCGGTCCAGCATGGGCTGGCTAAGATCCAACAGGTCACAATCGAGAGGAGAGACAAGCTGTAGCAACTTTAAGGTATTGTTGCCCGCGCCACAGCCGACATCCAGCACACGTTTTAAATTCGGTGTTGCGGCGACGGCTGCATTGGTGATGAGGTCCATGGCCAAAGGGGCATCGATTGTCGCCTCTTGACCAGTATCGAGATTGGAGAAGCGCTCGACATCATTGTCAAAGCGCTCCTCAATATCTGATATTGTTGATTTGTTAGAATACGCCACAGGTTTTATGACACTACTCTTCTGAAGGATCGAAGTCCAAGGCGGCCGAATTGATACAATATCGCACACCTGATGGTTGGGGACCGTCTTCAAAGGCGTGACCCAGGTGGGCATCACAACGGGCGCAAAGCACTTCTGTCCGTACCATACCATGACTGCGATCCGTTTCCGTGCGTACGTGGCCTTCTTCAGCCGGCTCGTAGAAGCTGGGCCAACCAGAGCCGGAATCATATTTGGTTTCTGAACTGAAAAGCTGCTCACCACAGTTAACACAGCGGAACATGCCCTTTTCTTTGAAGTTGTTGTATTCGCCGGTGAACGGCCGTTCTGTACCCTTTTGTCTAGTTACGTAATATTGATCTTCTGTAAGTTCCTCGCGCCATTCACTGTCGCTCTTCTCTATTTTTTCCATGATTACTCTCCGTTTAGATGAAGGATGATTTGTTTGCTTAGAAAATAAAACTGCTAAGACTAATCTACTATCTGCGGCAGACGAAATGAAAGCTGCTCATCTAATATTTATTTGATTAATCCGCTTTGTACTTGATGATCTCTTTATGGAGATAAATTAGAAAGAAGACTTTCCTTACCTGCTCATTCTGGGTTTTTCACGCTCCAGGAAAAAAAGCTTTTAACCTCGAACTCGCCCCATTCTGTGCATAAAAATTCATCTTTAGTAGTTGGTATGTGTTTTTGCTGATGGTGACGACTATGGACTTGTTTCCGCGGTTAGATATTGGATGTAGGACTCTGTCTCATCGTAGGCTCCTTCCCCAATATGCTTATAACGAATATTGCCTTGCTTGTCGATAAGATAGCGGGTGGGCCAATAGCGCTGCTGGTAAGCGCGCCAGGTGGACCCATCATTGTCTAGCGCAACGGGATAGTCAACATTCAGATCTTTGGTAGCTTGCAAGACGTTTTCGTATTCCTCTTCATAGGCGAATTCGGGGTAATGAATGCCGATAACGGTAAAGTCATCACCCTCATACTTCTCATACCATTCCCTGACCCAGGGAATCACACGTTTGCAATTAATTCAACCAAAGGTCCAAAACTCCAACAGCACGACCTTGCCTTGTAGATCTGCCAGCCGCAGTGGTGTTTCACTGTTAATCCATATATCGTTTTGAATTTCCGGCGCGGGGCCCATGATCGGCAGTTGAATCTGCGTTTCCTCTTGAGCAGGTGCAGCCTCGGGGGCTGTTGTTGGTTCTGTGTCTATTGCGGGTTGAATTGGTGCAGGCACAACGGTCGAACATGCTGTAATGCCTACACAGAGTAGAATTAGAAAAATTATCGGCTTGTGATTAATCATTTATTGATCCAGGCCCGCTTTTTTAGGGTAATCTCAATAAGATCGTATCCGCCACTTATGCAGTGGTTTGTGTTTTCTGCATATGGTCAACAGAGTGCTTAACCAACTCTTTGAGCACATCCAGATCGACATCTTCAATCTTTTTTATGTATAAGCATGATTTCCCGGTTGTATACTTCCCGAGATTGTTTAAGAGATTGTCGTATTCGGAAAATCCAGACATGATATATAGTGTCAGACTTTGCTTCCGTGGAGAAAAACCGGTTAGGAACCAATCCCCTTCACGGCCGGTCTCGTATTTGTAATGATAACTGCCAAAACCAACGATACTGTTGCCCCACATCTTTGGCTCTTCCTCGGTTACCTCTTTCATAAGTTCGAGAACGGCAAACCCGTCCTCGCGCCTTTTTTCGTTTTCAACTTTGTTGAGGAAATCTTCGACGTTTGCTTCATTTTGTTTTGTTTTTAGTTCTGCCATATGAGATCCTTCGGGAACAGTTTGCCCTATCCCAATACATCAATCCTATTCTAACAGGTTGTATCATTATAGCCTTATATAATAATCCCGTCTTTAGAAATAGCATGAACCATTTTCCCGGTTGTCGTGCGCTTGGTGCGTTTTTGAGTAAGATCGTGTGGTCTGCGAAAGAAATGGACAGAAGCTTTAGTAATTGAGGTAAACGGCATGGCAATTGATAAATCAGTTCAAATGGGCACACAATGCGTTTGGGCCGGAGAAGAAAGTTATTTGATGCAAGGGGCTACCCAAGTACCGGTTGTTCACAGTGTCTCGTTTGGTTATGATGATGTTGACGACTGGTTGGCTGTTGCTCTTGGGCAAAAAGAAGGGCATATCTACGGCCGTAATACAAATCCAACCGTACATGCCTTTGAGGAAAAGGTACGCCAACTGGAAGGTGCTGAAGCGGCGACGAGTGCTTCAACGGGAATGGGTATAATCAGCAGTGCGTTGTTTGCTCTCCTATCTCCTGGTGATCGCGTCGTCTCCGTAAAAGACACCTATGGCGGTACAAACGTCATTTTCACCGAATTCCTGCCGCGCTTTAATATTGAGATTGCTCTCTGCGATACAACGGATCATGCTCAAATTGAGGTTGAAATTGCCAAAGGCTGTGAGATTGTTTATCTTGAAAGTCCCACGAATCCAACCACCAAAGTAGTAGATATCGCTCGTTTGGCTGCGGCCGCCCAGAATGTAGGGGCGACGGTTATCGTAGACAATACATTTGCCACGCCAATTAACCAAAATCCGCTGACATTAGGAGCGGACCTGGTTTTGCACAGCGCCACGAAATTCTTGGGCGGGCACGCCGACGCTTTAGGCGGTGTTATTTGCGGCGGTAAAGGGTTGGTCGAGCAGGTATATCATTTCAGAGAAATTAATGGTGCGACGCTGCACCCAATGGCTGCTTATCTCCTGTTAAGAGGAATGAAAACATTGGAGCTGCGGATTCGTCAGCAAAATAAAAGTGCTATGAAGATTGCCCAATATTTGGAGTCTCATCCCGCCATTGAGCGCGTATTCTATCCTGGACTGGCATCCCATGCTGGATATGTGATTGCCCAAAAGCAGATGCGCGGTTTTGGTGGCATGTTGAGCTTCATGCTGAAGGAAAATAGTCTCGATGCTGTAAGGCAATTCCTGCCACGATTACGTTATGCTCATTCAGCAGCAAATTTGGGGGCAGTAGAGACGATTGTCGGCCCGCCAGCGACGACAAGTCATGTTGAATGTACGGCCGAAGAGAGGGCAGCGATGGGCATTCCCGAAAGCTTGATCCGCTACTCAACCGGAATCGAGAATACAGATGACTTAATCGCTGATTTAGACCAGGCACTCCAGGTGTTTTGAGAGAGAAAACCTTTAGAATAATGTCTACCCAGGATTTTGGGCGGTTCGGCGGGCGATCTCCTGTCGAACTACGGGAGCGACTTTCGTGCCCAATAACTCAATGGCATGCATGACTTTGTCGTGGGGCATCGTACCCACGCTCAATTGCAGCAGCAGACGCTTATGTCCAAATATTTCATGTTGATAAAGAATTTTCTCGATGATATCGTCAGGGCTGCCAATGAAATTTGCTCCACGCAGCGAAGTTGAGCCTATAAATTGTTCTTTCGTCATGCCCGACCAGCCGCGCTCACGGCCGATTTTGTTCATTAGAAGTTCAAACGAAGGGAATGATTCGTCAATCGCCTGCTGAGTCTCGTCAGCAATATAGCCGTGGGAGTTGATGCTAAAACTTAACTGCGATTGATCGTGCCCTGCATGTCTTGCCGCCCGTTGATACAAATCTATGAGCGGAGCGAACTGTTCCGGCATTCCACCGATAATGGCAATCGCCAGGGGCAGCCCCAATGTTCCTGCGCGTATAAACGACTCGGGTGTGCCGCCGACTGCAATCCAGATGGGGATTTGGTCTTGATACGGCCGTGGATAAACGCCCTGCCCATTTAAACTTGCACGGTGCTTCCCGGACCAATGGATGTGCTCTGATTCACGCAGCTTCATAAGCAATTCCAGTTTTTCGACGAAAAGTTCACCGTAGTCATGTAAATCGTAGCCAAATAGTGGGAAAGATTCGACAAACGAGCCGCGCCCAGCCATGATTTCTGCCCTTCCTTTGGAGATTAAATCCAGTGTGGCGAACTGTTGAAACACACGTACAGGATCATCCGAACTGAGCACGGTCACTGCGGTGCTTAGGCGAATCGATTTGGTGCGCGCGGCTGCGGCAGCCAGGATCACCGCTGGTGCAGAAGAAACGAAATCCGGACGATGATGCTCTCCCAAGGCGAAGACATCTAGGCCGACTTGTTCAGCCAATTCTATGGTTTCAAGCAAATTTTGCAGCCGTTGTGCCGGGCTGATCATTTTTCCAGTGTGTGGATCGGGTGTTAACTCGGCGAAAGAATAGAGACCAAGTTCAAAATAGTGATTTGCTGCGGGTAGTTTGTCCGTGCGTTCCATTTGTGTAGAAATAGCTATCTCCTTATTGTTGCAAGAATGAATGAAAATTATTGTTAACTGACTTAGGATCGTAAATGTTGTAACATGATATGGTAGCAAGTTCAAGCATTAAGAGGAAACCCAGGTCAATGATTTTAGTAACGGGTGCAGCGGGAAAAACAGGGCAAGCAGTTATTCAACGTCTTATTGCTCGGAAGCAGCGTGTACGCGGACTTGTGCGACGCAAAGAACAGGAAGAGTTGCTTAAACAGCTCGGCGCGCAGCAATTTATCACTGGCGATATGGGTGATCAAGCGATGATGGATGAGGCTGCTAGGGGGGTCAAGGCAATTTATCATATTTGCCCGAACATGCATCCGCAAGAGATGGCGATGGGAAAAGTTGTAATCCGTGCCGCACAAAAAGCAAGGATTGAGCATTTCGTCTATCATTCGGTGCTGCACCCGCAATCAGAAGCGATGGCTCATCACTGGCAGAAGCTGCGAGTTGAGGAAAAGCTTTTGGAATCAAGATTATCTTTCACTATTTTGCAGCCCGCAGCTTATATGCAAAATGTTCTTACCAATTGGGATCGTGTTGTAACAGAAGGCGTATACACAGTACCCTATGCCTTGGACACGCGTTTGAGTATGGTTGATCTTTGGGATGTGGCGGAGGTGGCAGCAAGAGTATTGTCTGAATCGGGTCACGAGGGTGCGATTTATGAACTGTGCGGACCGGAACTTCTCTCGCAAAGAGAAGTAGCCAGAATAATGGGCAAACAGTTAGGTCGAGATGTAGAAGCCAGAGTTGTTCCTGTTGACCAGTGGGAGCAACAAGCACGGATTTCAGGCTTAGGCGAATACGCTACACAAACCCTGGTGGCGATGTTCCGTTACTACGAAGACAACGATTTTTGGGGAAATTCTCGTGTCTTGGGCTGGCTGCTCGGTCGCTCACCAACCATTTTTGCACGCTTTCTTGAACTTACTATCCGTGCTTAATAGCGATCTTAACTTGTAAGATAACCTACTCTGCATGTTGATATTTGTGGAGTATTTCTTTTGTTGAGCCAGTCCATTTTAGGATTATGGAATGGGTGTGATTGTTGTAATGACGCCTACGTGATCAGAAAGACGTAAACCGGTTTCTGATTTCTTAGGAATAATCTTTTCTACAACTGCAGCAAGCTGTCCGCATGTGGCGACATGATCAATTAACTGATGTCCTTCTTCATCTACTAATCCAGCAGTCACAATATTGAATTTTCCATCAAATGCATTCGATAAACTTTGAGAAGCCCTTATTGGCTGTCGCGCTCTTGGAATTCTTTGATTGAAGTCTCCTGTCACACAAACAGGTAGTCCGGCATTACAATAGGTATCTATAAGGGGATTAAGTTCGTTGAGATAGGCAAGATGATCTTCCCAACGGGCACGATCTTTGCGGCCGTTAATGACATGAGCATTGAACCAAGGAATACACACACCAACGAAGCGAATATCGCGAGTGATACCGCTTACAAAACGGCCGCTAGGCAAAGCATCACTGCCTACAGAATCCACTTCTTGCCAGGGCTGCTTACTCCAAAGGAGCACTTTCCGGCGATCACCTTCATTTGGGTAGCCGTAGTCAGGTTCTGACTCGATTAAATGCCCATTTTTGGGAACCATCCCCAGCGTTGCCTCAGTAAGGCAAATTACATCAGGATCAACATTCCCGATGAGCTCCTTAATAAGCTTGCCTTTATTTGAGGACTCAGTTGCCCATTCTACATTCCAGGTGATGCATTTCATATTTTTACAGGACTTTTGGATTAAGAAAATAGGTTTTCCATTTTGATGCCTTTCCAGTATTATGAAGGATCGATGGGGGCTATCCACCATAGAGAATTTTCGCAACACAATTATAGTCTCCATACTGAAGAAGCACTAATAATAAAAGGAGAAAGAAACAATGGTATCAGTCAAAGGGAAGTGGGGGCTCATTACCGGTGCAAGCCGTGGTATTGGCTATCTCACTGCATTATATATGGCTAAACAGGGCTGTAATTTGGTATTGCACAGCCGGAGTCTAGAGCATACAAACAGAATAATGAAAACGGTAGAGGCACTTGGCATAGAAGCGTATTCTGTTCAGGCAGATCTTGCAAACCACCAGGAAGTAGTGGGAATGCTTGATGAAATCGATGCTAAGGGAACTCCTGTTGATATTGTTTTCAACAATGCCGCGGTTCAGGTTGCTTACCGCGAGGATTTCTGGAAAACTCCGATTGAGGATTTTGATTTGAGTTTTCGGATCAACTTCATTGCCGTGACTACGATTTGCTATCGTTTGATTCCAAAAATGATCGAACGGGGTTTTGGACGGGTAATCAATACCACCAGCGGTATAAAGGACCAGCCGGAACAGGCTGCATACTCGGCGAGCAAGGCGGCGCTCGACAAATTCACCATCGATCTGGGCACCAAACTCGAAGGAACCAATGTATTGATCAACCTCACTGATCCCGGTTGGTGTCGCACTGATTTGGGTGGTCCGAATGCCCCAAATCCGCCAGAAAGCAGCATTCCCGGAGTAGTGGTCGGCGCATTTGTCGATGACACGAAAAGTGGGCGTCTCTTTAATGCATCCTACTTTACCGGCATGTCATTGGCAGATGCTGTCAAAAAAGCTGAAACTCTATAAGATTTACATTGAACGTTGGAACGACTGCCTGTTAGTTCTTCCATTTATCGTGTTTTAAGCTAATAAAAAGAAAAAAGCCGCTTGATATCACTGTCAAGCGGTCTATTTTTGCAAAATGCCCCCAATTGGATCCATTTCGAACTAATTTACATAAAACTCGGTAGATTTTGACAATACTCAGTCTCTTGCGGTTAGGCTGTAGCAAACACTTTTACTTCCTCTTCTAAACGATCTGCTAGATCCATTTTGGCCAATTCAACTTCGTAGTGTGTCTGAATACCAGTCCAGAATTCAACAGACATTCCGAAGTAACGGGCAAGCCGTAGAGCCGTATCGGCGCTGATCCCCCGTTGTCCATGCACAATCTTGTTGATGCGCATTGCAGGTACGCCAATATCTTTGGCCAGACGGTACTGGCTGATGTCCATTGGCTTTAAGAACTCTTCAATTAGTATTTCGCCTGGATGAATCGGAGGATAGTCTCTCATATTGTCACCTCAATGATAATCAACAATTTCAACTTCATAAACGCCGTCTTCTCGCCATTCAAAACAGATTCGCCATTGATCGTTCATGCGAATGCTGTGTTGCCCTTTGCGTTCTCCTTTTAGCGCTTCGAGGCGGTTAGCGGGCGGTACACGCAGATCATTCAGTGTTGCCGATCTATGAAGCATGATCAGCTTTCGCTCTGCAATACGTTGGATATCGTGGGGCAATTTCTTGGAGAAACGGCCGTTGAAAACTTTTTCCGTTTCTTTATCCCTAAACCCCTTGATCATGTCAAAATAATAACCGAAATAGATATTATCGTCAAGGGGTACTAATGTTTTTTGAAGTAGTCTCTAGGAGAAATCTGCACTTGTGATTGATTTTACCCTGGCAAAATAGGGGTGGTTTTTTGAAATACCACCCACGCGACTATTACAACCCTGACTTAACCCCCAAATAAACTAGTGGTGCATTTTATATCGTGGCTGTTCCTTCCCGGTTAAACATTGCGCCGATTAACGCCTCAATCATTCCCAGATGGCGCTGAGAGTGAGTCATATGGAATTTGAGATCGTCGAATAAAAGCACATCGGCACCTCTCCCTTCAGTGAATGGACGGGCATTCCAGTCAATTCTCAGAATGCTCTCGCGAGGGGTATACAGATCTTCCAGTACTAACTCTTTAAGGGCAGCATCCGTCATTTCAAATACGGTTCGCGCATATTCGATTAACGGTTCTTGCCCCAGGGCGACGATGACGTCTGCTGCCTCTTGTGAACTTTGGGTCGAACCGAACTGCAGCAACCCTAATCTTGCTGGCTCCAGCCCAAATTTAGCGACCAGCCCTGCTTGTTGCCAATACTGTGCTTGATCCGGCAGGCTTGCTTGGAGCATATCGGCGAGTCGGGCAACATGCCAAACGTGCCAGCCGATTGCTGGGGCCGTTGGCGAAGGCTGTTGACAGAATTCTGCCTCCGTCAAACTGCTGGTTTCTCTGATCATTCTATTTTGAGTCCAGGATATTAAATCGATAATTGACTTTACGATAGGATCGCTCATATTCATCCTCCAGATGTTGTAATGGGATATGTTTCATTATTAGGTATGAGTCTCAAGAGTGCTTAAATTTCCGCCGTTGTGGGATCGATTATCGAGGCCACCTGGTTCACCTGATTCGCCGGGAATCCAGAGTTAGCCGCGTGTCGACGCACTGTATTTTCATCGGGTGCAACATAAATGCAATAAACCTTATCGGCGGTGACAAAACTTTGAACCCATTGAATCTTTGGACCCATTTCTTCCAAAACCTGGCAAGATTGTTGCGATACCCCTCGCAGATCAGCGTCTGACAATTTACCTGCCTGGGGCATTTCTCGTTCAATTACATACTTAGGCATGATGTTCTCCTATTTTTTGATTGAATTTTAATAAGATGGATCTATCATGCCATAAGGCACTTAATCATAACTTAATGAACCGGCCAAATCATTCAGTTAGATGGTTGGCGGCGGCTAATAGCGCTTGAATTTTTGGGGATTGCAGAAAACCTTGCTGCAAGACTGGGATCCGACAATTGCCCGGCTGTCTCACGAACCAGACGAACGGTTTTTGCCAATCTCTTATGGTTTTGCTTTGGCTGCAAGCTCGAAAGCTGCTGCGCTTCTTCCCAAAGGACTGGCCTGTATGAAATGGATTCTGCCATCGTAACAGCCCCCTTTAGAGCCGTCGTAGCTTCATCGAATCGCCTGAGTTCTATTAAAGCATCGCCCTGCAGTTGTTGGGCCAGGCACATATATTTTTTGGCGTTCACTTTTTGCGCCAAATGCTGTAGATTCTCTGATTTGGAAAGAGCAAGTTCTACATGGCCTGTTTGCAGATAGTAGAGTCCCCAAATATGCAGCAAACGAAGTCGCCAACGCCATTGGTGAAAGCCAAATTGACCAGCATTTATCTGTTTTTCGATTTGTTGCAAAGTCGTGTATGTATCGTCCCAACGCTTCATAGCCAACCAGTCCAGACATAAGTTAAGACGGGCGCTTATCTCTATTGAACTTTTGCCATATCTAAGGGCCAGATCCACGCTTTCTCGATCACATTGCTCAGCACGCTCAAATGCATATAGCTCCCGGTAAAGCCAGCCATGCATATTGGGTACTTGGGCCAAGAAAAATCGGTCCTCAATCTCGGCCGCTTGCTGCCTGCATTTTTCAAAGGCATCGAGCGCTTGTTGGTATTGCCCAAAACCACCGAGCGCACGTCCCAGGATGTTCCAGGAGTAGGTCGATATTCCCAGGTCAGGGGAAGCTGCCTGGATCGCTAAGGCTTTCTGGATAACGTCTTCGCCATTCTGGAATTCACCTAGTTGTGTATATATAAAACCCAATTCATTCAACGTTTGGGCTTCCAGGTGTTGATCTTTCTTCTTTTGGCTTAGAGTGCGAGCCTGAAGGATAGAATCCAGGGCATCTGATAACATGCCCTCGGAGGCTTGTGCAACGGACAGCAGGAGCAATAGACGGGCAATGAGGTTCTCATCCTGCACCTGTTCCGCCAGTAGCAAGGCGCGGCGTATTTCAACCTCGGCAGCGTCAGATGGATGCTGGCGACTGACAAGCTGAGCATAACGGAATCCCAAGCGCGCTCTTCGCCATTCGTCATAGGTCTCTTCCGATAACGAAATACCCGCTTGCAAAGCAATTTTTGCCCCGTCTACTTCGTCTCGTAAAGTAAGAGCATGGCCCAGTCCAATGTAGGCTTCTAATCTGGAAGCTGGATCGTCGGCCAGTTCAAGCACATGGCCAAAATGTGAGGCCGCCAACCGCAATGCATACCCCTCCAATGCTGCCTCTCCCGCCTGAAGCCAATACTTTACCGCCAATTTTGGTTCACCTGCCCTAACAAAATGATGGGCAAGTAAAGCCGGGGAATCTTCGCCAATTCCCCTCAAAGTCTGACCAATTTTCTGATGGGATATAATTCTTCGAATGGCGCTCAATTCATCATAAAGGAATTCAGCTACCTTATGATGGGAAAACTCAATCCCGTCTGCACTTTCGAGAAGGAAGTTCCGCTGCAACAAATGGTCTACGCTCTCCAATAATACGCCATCTGCCTGTCCAGAAATTGCTTTCAGGGTCTGGAAATTAAGTGGGCGACCATATACGGCGATCCATTCCAAAATCACTCTTTCCCTCGTCTCAAGTGGGTGTAATCGATCCATAATCGATTCTTTGATAGAGCGTGGCAAAGACAATCCCGGGGCCGGTTGAGATTTTCCGGTTGGTTCATCCGGTACGAGCTGCTGCTCAACTAATGATTGCAAGATGGAGACGATGAAATAGGGGTTGCCCAACGTTTCTTCATACAACCAATTAGACCAGCTGTCGGGTAAAAGGGATTGAGAGCTAAGCAGCGTATCCAATTCATCTTTTGCTAGGCGATCGAGATGAACTGTGGTGGTCGTCTGTAGGCGGTGTAAATGATGCAAGAAATCGGCTAATTGACGGTCGGCAACCCTTTCCTCCTGGCGATAAGAAAGCAATAGAAGGATGCCGCTTTCCTTTATCCGGCTCCCCAAATAATGCAGAAATAGCAAAGTCCCCTCATCTATCCACTGAATATCCTCAATGGTAATGATCAGACCAGATTCTCGCGCAGCCAACGATAGGTATTGCAGGACAGCTTGAAAAAGGCGCCCCTGTTGGGCCTCTGTCGCATCTTCGTATAAACCAGGTCCCTGGCGGGGAGATTCGATAATTTCAGGAATCAGAAACCCCAGTTCCATCAGCCAAACTGATGCCAAAGAATTGATTAATTCAGGCCAAGTTTTATGCACCTGCCGTATCAGATCAATCAACGGCTCATACAATAGATTTTGCTCAATTTGGTAACATGATACGAAGAGGCTGGTCAACCCTTCTTGACGAGCCCTTTCGGTTGCTTCCTGGAGCAATCGGCTCTTACCTATGCCAGACTCTCCTGTTACTAAACCTACTTGGCTGCGGCGGTTGTGCAATTGGCGAATGAGATCCATTAGCTGACTCAATTCCTGAGTGCGCCCAACCAAAGGCATCTGGGATAAAAGGAATAACGCTGACCGCGTATCATCATGCGACGGATATTTCCCCTCGATATCTACCCCGATGACTTGTTTATTTTGAATTTGTTGCAGCAGGATTTTGGTTTGGGTCGCCGGTTCCACGCCGATTTCTTCCAACAACTTCTGTCGTGCTTCCTCATAAACTTGAAGGGCTTCAGACTGTTCACCAGCACAGTAAAGATAGAGCATTAGGGCACGATAAATTGACTCCCGACTATTGTCGTAGCGAAGACAATTACGACATAAATTCACCGAGCGCCGGAACTCGCCTTGATATGCATACGCTGATGCCAGTTCAAGCGAGGCATTTAAAAAGTCTTCTCGCAGCTGTCGCCTGGGCTGAATCGCCCATTCGCCATAGCGGATCGTGGGCTAAAAGGTCCCCTTGGTAAAGGTCTACCCCATTCTGAAGGTGCTCAATGGCTTCAATAGTGCCGGCAATATTTTGGGCTTGATCTATCGTTTCTTGGAACGCCTCTATATCAATCCAGCAATCTTGGTTGGGTTGAAACTGGTAACCGTCACCCTGCTTGAGAATGAATCTGGATGATGCACGGGAGGCGAGGTCAGGCTCTAAGACTCGCCGGGCTTGGCTAATAGAGACCCATAGATTATTGCGCGCCTGTTTGACACCCAACGCAGGCCAAAGGTATTCCATCAACCTGTCTGCTGTCACCAAACGGCCATAGTTAATGAGCAAGATTTCGAACAGCTGCCGACTTTTTTGCGTTGGCCATGCCTTATCTGGCACCAATTCCTCGTTGAGCCAGAGTCGCAGGGGACCTAATGCCTGTATCCGAATGTTACCCATGCCAATGTTTCCTTCATTAGGGAACGTCCTCAAATATCTTGTTTTCGTATGCTACCAAAACTGCCTTCACTAGCAAGGGTTTTGAACGAAAGAAACCGAATTATGGCCAGACACTTGATAACGTGCTTTCTCAGGTTCGCCCTTTCAGAATACCTTCTCCTCCAAAACAAAAAACCAGCCATTTGGCTGGTTTTTGTTACAATGCCCCTAAGGAGATACATTTCGAACTTTATAATATTACAATTCGACAGAATTGTATCTCGTCCCTCGTGGTGCAAATAAGGAAATGGATTGTTAATTTCACAGTCGACGATCGTGCCATAATCAACTATAAGTCGCTTCAACCATACCTGCAATAAAATCGCCGGTCACTTGCGTGCCATGTATGCGACACTGGATATTGCGAATTGCGCTTCACTTCCGTGAGGCCGGCGGTTCGATCCCGTCCGCGCCCATTTTCATGATACTCTGGTCTGGCAGCCAGAGCATTTTTCATTGCTGTATTCCAAATTCGGGCGAGATTACATGCCCTTGACCTCACGGTTTGTCTTGTTTCCATTCCCAGAAGCTACCTGTACTGGAATGCTTCAAATGCGAAGCCAAGAGAACTAGCTAACACAAGCCGCGGCTGAGGCAAGGGAGTAGCGGGAGTCCTCTACTGCGTCCTCAACACTGCGAAGATTCGCGTGTGCCTGTAAGAGCCTGGCCATTTTCCGCAAAACAAATAACCAGCCAAGTAGCTGGTTTTGAAAATGCCCACCCATACGAAGACGCAAATCGAAATCCATTAACTGGTAAATTCGGTGGATCATTGTCGAACATTTCAATTTAGGGAAAGATATCATCGCCTTCTGCGGGCAGGTGGGAATGTTTTGTGGTTTAGTTGATTTGGCAGAAAATCTAGATGCCAGTAGGGGAGTATTCATTTTAAGGCATAGTTTCTATAGCGCGCTATACAAATAATACATCCAAGCGTAATTTACTCTAGTATGCGGAATCCGATCTAGGTTATACATGTTGCTGGAAACTAGATCTCTTCCTCTAGAGAGGTGTACCCTTCACGCAAGGCATAGAGAGCTGCCTGGGTGCGGCTGGCCAAATGCAGCTTTGAGAGGATGTTGGAAACGTGGGAGTACACTGTGGCCACGCTGATCACCAGTGCATCGGCAATTTCCTGGTTGCTGCGACCACGAGCGACCAGTTTTAGCACGTCCACTTCTCGATCCGTCAATGGTTCCGGCGAGGGTGGTGCCTGTCTAGGTTTAGAGATTTCAGACAACAATTTCTGGGCAATCGTTGGATGAAGCGGTGTCTGACCTTGATAAACTTGCTGGATGGCGTTCACTAATTCTTCGGGCGTGGTATCTTTGATCAAGTAGCCTAATGCGCCTGCCTTTATGGCAGGAAACACCTTATCGTCAGTGGCAAAACTGGTCAGCACCAATATCTTAGCCTCTGGCTGGTTGGCTGTGATCTGGCGAATCGCTTCAATACCGTCCATGTTTGGCATCACCAAATCCATCAGGATCACATCTGGCTGCAACGTCGCCGTGCCAGCCACCGCTTCCTCGCCATCGGTCGCTTCGCCCACGACTGAAATGCCCGGTTCCGTCTCCAGCAAATCGACAATGCCTCGCCGCACAATGGGATGATCGTCGGCCAAATAGACGCGAATTGTTTGGTTCATATTGGTATCTCCACAATGAGTGTTGTTCCAACCTTCGGTTCGCTCCGCAGTTTAAATGAGCCGCCAAGTTGTTCCGCCCGTTCGCGCATGCCTTGCAAGCCGTAGCCATGGGGCGGCAGCGCTTCTGGATCAAAGCCTACGCCATCATCCCTGATTTCCAGGCGTATCTGCTCCCCGTTTTGCTGCAGAGAGAGATTGACCTGGCTGGCCCGGGCATGCTTGAGGATGTTGTTGAGTGCCTCCAGTGTAATACGGTAGAGACCCGTTTCCACCTGGGAAGGCAATCGCTCCACTTCAACCAGATCAAGCTGATAATCCAGACCACTGCGGCTTTCAACAGCCTCAAGACGGGTTTGCAAAGCGGTCGTTAAACCTACCTCATCCAGAATGGGTGGGCGTAGCTCAAAAATGAGAAGGCGGGTTTCCAGCAATGTCTGTTGGGCGCTGTCACGAAAAAAGCCCAGGTAATCGGCCACTGCTTCAAGCTGCCCGTCGGCCAGTTTTCGCTTCGCAGCCTCGGCTTGCAGTGTAAGTCCATATAACGTCTGGGTCACGGAATCGTGCAGCTCGCGGGCCAGCCGGTTCCGTTCCTGGGCGATGGCCAAAGCCTCTGCCTGCCCGGCGTAAGTCTGCAACTCGGCCAACAGCGCTTCAGTTCGGCGCTGCGACGCCTCAGCACTTAAGGTAATCAGGGAAAAGGCAAAGACAAAGAGGATTCCGGCCGCATAGAGGAATACAAAAGGGAGGCTGCCGGGCCAACCAAACTGATGGATTTGTCCCAGAAAATTGGCTGCCAGAAGAATGATAACCCAGGCGGCAGCGGTGCGGCGAGGAAAGATAAAGGCGGCTTGGCCAGCAAGCGGCATCAGAAGGATGGCAAAAAAATCGAGTTCATAGTAAAGCAGCAAAGCGACGACGATCAATGCCAGTTGGATGAGCAGATACAGATGGCCACGCAGCGGATGTTGGTAAGTGATAAGCGGCTCAAGCCCCAACAGCAATCCGTAGAGCAGCAAAATAGCACTGACCAGGGCGGTCAAAGGATGTTCTTGCTCGATGAACTCCATTATCCAGCGCAGGGTGACGGACGCCCAAAGTGCATAGCTAATGGCAAGAAAGATCAGCGACGGCCGTCGCTGACCGTAGGCATTTTTAATATGAGTAATTAGCTTTCTGTCATTTTTGAATGGACTTTCCATCATGCCCTTCATTTTATCACGCTTGGCCGGATTGAACGTCCATAAAATTGTGGAGATTGGTCAGGAAGAGCACAAGAAATCATGTAGGCTCAATTCCTTCTTTTCCCCGATGTGCTGGGAACCGGCCGCTTGTATCCTATAGCCAAGCAAATCAACCGATGACCCAATAAGGAGATATCTGACATGAAACGATTTCGAGTGTGGTTAATTTTTCTACCCATTTTATTATTCGCTGGTTTTTCTGAGGGTCCCAGTTCGGAGGCGGCAACAGCGCCGCAAAACAGCCCTGAACCACTCACCACATATGTTGACGCGTTTGTAGAAGAAAAGATGGCCGCATCCCATGCCCCGGGACTGGTTATTACCATCGTTCATCAAGGAGAGGTAGTTTTGTCCAGAGGATATGGTGTGGCCAACATTGAAACCAGCCGGCCAATGACGGCGCAAACAATGTTGCGGGCCGGTTCCGTATCCAAACCGATTACATCGGCCGGCGTTTTGCAATTGGCAGCAAATGGGCAGATTGCCCTGGATGCGCCCGTAAGCGATTACCTGACAGAACTGCCGCTGGAAGATGAGTACGGTGCAGCCGGCACTGTCGCCCAATTCTTAACCCTAAAAGGAGGATATGCCGACACGGTATTGCAAACCCATTCGCCAACACTTGAGGGGTGGCAGCCTTTGGCTGACTATCTACAAGATAATCTGCCGCCGCGTGTGCTGCCGCCGGGGAAAGTACACAGCTACAACAGCTGGGAACATGCGCTGTTGGGCCAGGCGATGGCTGAGGTGACTGGGCAGCCGTTTGACCAGGCCATGGCTGACACTCTGTTTCAGCCGTTAGGTATGGCACAGACCACATTTACCCAGCCTATACCCGAATCTCTTGCTGCCAACCTGGCAACCGGTTACGCCTTTATCGATGGCGAATACGAGGAAGTGCCGCTGGACTACGTTAATCTCTCTCCCGGCATTGCTCTGGTGACAACAGGCGAGGATATGGGTCGTTTCATGCTGGCACTGCTGAACGACGGCGAATTGGATGGCAAGCCGGTGCTGGCTCCGTCTACTGTTGCCGGGATGCTTAATCGCCAGGGGGCGGTGCATCCACGCTCCCGCGGTCGAACCTATGGCTTTAGTGAGGTCACCTTGGGCGACCGCCAAGCGCTTTATCAAGACGGCAACGGCATCGGTCACGGCAACCGTATGATCCTGGCTCCTGAACACAAGCTGGGCATCTTCCTCAGCACCAATCACCGGCCACTAGCCAATGATGCTTCCAGCACACCGGCGTACATGTTTATGAAGGATCTCAGCACGGTATTGCTGGAACAATATCTACCTGCCGTCAACCGGGATGGTTCACCCCTATCGCCTTTGCCAAACGCTGCCGCGCGCGCTCCTAGATACACCGGCCATTACCAACTGGCCGGGACACCGCAACAAGATTTCTTCAAACTGGGCGCGCTGCTGGACAACGTTAATGTCAGCGACAATGGTGATGGCACCATTACGATCGGTTCAAAAAAGTACTTCGAGGTGGAACCTCTTCTTTTCCAGAGCAAAACGGATCCCGATTTCTTTGTTGTTTTCGTTGAAGATGATGGGGGAGAGGTTGTTTGGCTGACATTTGGCGGCACCGGCTCATACCAGAAAGTTCGCTGGTACGAAACGCCTACGGCCCAACTTATCATGGCTGCCATCATGCTTCTGGGCTTTCTCTCTTTCATCATCACCATGTCCTTCAGCCGCTATCGTCACTGGCTCATTTGGTTGATGAGCGTGATCGGTCTTGCTTTCCTAGCAGGCCTGGCATATATGATGATGCAGGCAGACTTGATCCTCTTTTTCAAGACGATTCCTCTGGCGACGAGGTTGTTATTTCTGTTGCCATGGCTAGGCGGCGCGCTGGCTCTGACGTATCCCTTGGCACTGACCAGCCTGTGGCGGAAGCGACCAGGGGCGCGTGTATGGCTCCTGTATGGTCTGAATATGGCCGCCGCCGCCGCCTTCATCTGGTTTGTCTACTACTGGAACCTTTACCAATTTTAACAGATTCCCTGGCAAGCTCCCTTTACGTAAGCGCTGGGCATTGTTGTGGTGCCCGGCGCTTTCTACTGCTTCATGCCGGTCACGGCCTGGATGGCTCATTTACATTTTCGTTGCAAATCAGACCCCACGGGTATTAACATAACCGCTCATTGTTAAAGGATTCTACCACGAGTAAAATGACATTACGGACGCGATCCCAATTCTCCGGGTTCACATCCGTGAGAAGGAAATGATTTTGTACAAAACCCAGAAATTTACAAAAATATTTGGAATTTCTCTAATAATGCGGAAACGATCCTTACCACCTAAGGAGATTCGAACTGTGTTAGTCGAATAAAGCAAATGTTCTGGCCCTAAAACCACCTCTTCTTCCAAATCCCGAGCTGATACAAACAAAAAACCGCCTGACAGTGATGTCAAGCGGCTTATTTCTGATGAATGCCCCCAGGGAGATTCGAACTCCCGTTTTAGGCTTGAAAGGCCTACGTCCTAGTCCCCTAGACGATGGGGGCATGCGGCGAGAATTCTATCATCCTGGCTCTATCTGGTCAAGCTTTGTGCAACACATTTATCAAGCAGTTTTGGTTGTGCACAATGAACCTGTTTATAATCTGTGTTGATGATCCGTCTTTATGTTCCGGCCGATGCGCCAAAACTAGCAGCGATTCACAATAGAGTATATCCAGATGAGCACTATTCGGTTTTGGGCTTCAACGAATACGTGGCGGGAATACGATCATTAGGAGGATTTTTTTGGGTTATTACGAATCCGGTGCCGGCAGGGTATGGCTCGATAGCCCCCGTACCGGGACTGCAAGGAATATCCGAGCTGGCCGGATGTATTGCTCCGGAACAGCAAAGAAAAGGACTCGGCAGCCGTTTGTTGGCCGGAATGTTAGATGGATTACGTGGTTCCGACATCCAGCAGTTAAGCTTTAGTGTCGACCGACTTGACAGCCCCGCGGCACTCTTTCTACGAGGGCACAATTTCTTCGTTGAACATGAGGAATGGATCCTACGCTTTGATGAGATGGCAAAATTACCGCAGAGGAGTTGTCCTGGAGAGATTAAGCTGCAAACATATTCGCGCAAGACGGCCGTTTCACTCTTTTGCAAACTTTATGAGGAGAGTTTTACCGGCCTGCCTTGGAACCAACCCTTCGCACAAATAGAGGTGGCCGATACATTGGACAACGCGGATGATATCTTGTTTCTTATGCAAGAGAATCGGGCAGTGGGCATTGCCTGGACCAAATTAGACTCTGAAGGAACAGGAATTGTGGAGCCTTTGGGCATCGTGCCTGCCTTCCAGAATCGAGGATACGGCCGTTGCCTGCTCATATCGGCCGTGCACATACTGGCTAAAAGAGGCGCCAAGCGGATCGAGATTGGCGCCTGGCGAAGGAATGAGCGGGCAGTCGAACTTTATCGGTCACTCGATTTCCAACACATCAAGACAATCACCTACCTGGCATATAATCTGTAAGCCGATTCCTGAATCGCTGCTGCGGCTATTTGATAGTGCCACTGAGCTACGTATGAATGGCACTTTACGCGAAGAGCATAAGCCATTACAATCTTCATGTCTAAAACGTAATAATAATGTTGTTAGACTACTGCAATTTAATAATCGGAGAAAAGAGCTATGTTCAAAGATACGGCCGATGTCCGCCAACGGTTGGGAACCCAACAGTATATTGCCTCGGAAGAAATTGGAACGGTAGTGTATCTAGCCCAGGCCTTATGTAAGCCTATACTGGCGGAAGGACCGGCAGGAGTGGGTAAGACTGAACTAGCTAAAGCATGGGCAGGCGCCTTGGGTGCACCTCTGGTACGGCTGCAATGTTACGAAGGTTTGGACGAGAGCAAGGCGTTGTATGAGTGGGAGTATGCTAAGCAAATGCTTTACACCCAGCTCCTGCGCGATACGCTGCGTCATGTTTTGGTTGATGTGAACAGCCTGGCCGAAGCGGCGAGCCGCATTGCTCAAGAAGAAGATGTGTTTTTCTCCGAAAACTTTTTGCTGCCCCGTCCTTTGCTAACAGCCCTCACTTCCGACGAACCTGTCGTTTTACTTATAGACGAAATTGACCGCGCTGATGTTGAGTTTGAAGCTTTCTTACTGGAAGTTTTAAGCGATTTTCAGGTTAGTGTGCCTGAACTGGGCACGATCTCAGCCATTCACCAACCCATGGTTTTGCTGACCAGTAATAACACGCGCGAGCTAAGCGAGGCGCTGAAGCGGCGCTGTTTATTTCTCCATGTGGATTATCCCGCCCCCGATGCTGAATTGGACATTGTGCGTCTAAAAGTGCCTGATCTGAGCGAAGAGCTGGCCCGCCAGGCAGTGTCGGTTGTGCAGCAGTTACGGAATATGGACTTGCGCAAATTGCCCAGCATCAGTGAAACGCTTGATTGGGCCCGCGCTTTAGTTACCTTGAATGCCACGGCAATTGATGAAAAGACTTTGACCAATACTTTAATGGTTCTGTTGAAATATGAAGCGGATGTGGCGAAAGCGAAACGGATGATGGGCAGCGGAGGCAGCAGCCGGCGTGATCGCTACGACC
The DNA here is from genome assembly GCA_963736615.1 of uncultured Chloroflexia bacterium. Lineage (GTDB taxonomy): Bacteria > Chloroflexota > Anaerolineae > Promineifilales > Promineifilaceae > JAACFF01. The sequence continues at coordinate 131,591 of CAVTPP010000003.1, forward strand.
GTTAACGAGGTGTGACCGATGGATGATAGGGTAGTCCAGTTTGTACGCGGCCTGCGGGCAGCCGGTGTGCGCGTCTCTGTCAGCGAATCTATTGATGCTTTGCATGCCATCGATACCCTGGGTATTCAGAACAAGGATATATTTCGCGATTCCTTACGGGCAACTTTGGTCAAAGATGTCGATCATGTTGCCGTCTTTGACGAACTTTTCCCACTTTACTTTGGCAGCGGCGGCCCCGCTATGCAAAATGCGATGGAGGATCTCAACGCTGATGAGCAAGAGATGCTCCAGGAGGCGCTGGAAGCTTTAAGCGGTCGCATGCAGGCGCTTATGGATTGGTTGACCAGCGGAGATGGTCCTACGAAGGAGGAGCTGGAAGAGTTGGCACGCCAGGCTGGTGTGCAGTGGGCTGACAACCCACAAGAAGGGCGTTGGGTAACGCGGCGCATGCTGCAGAAGATGGGCTTTCAGCACCTGGAAGAACAGCTGCAGCAGTTGGTACAAACGCTGCAAGAAAAGGGTATGAGCCAAGAGTCTATTGAGAAGCTGTTAGGTATGGTAGAAGCCAATCGTGAGGCACTCGAAGAACAAGTCGCGCAGCAAGTGGGGCGCCAGATTGCTGAAGAGCGTGCGAACCGACCGCGGGATCTTCATGGTTCCGATCTCATGCAAAAACCCTTTTATGCGTTATCAGATGAAGAAGCCAATTTATTGCGCATAGAGGTGCAAAAGTTGGTGACACAATTGCGCAGCCGGGCTGCATTACGCCGCAAAAGAGGAAAAGAGGGCCGGTTTGATTCCAAGGGGACGATACGGGCTAACCAGCGTTATGGCGGCGTGCCCGTCGAGTTGAAGTTTAAAAAGAGAAAGCTAAAACCCAGCCTGGTTTTGATCTGTGATATGTCGCGCTCCATGCTGTCTGTGGCTGAATTTATGCTGCGTTTGACGTATGAGTTGCAGGATCAGGTGGCGAAGACGCGCAGTTTTGGTTTTTACTCCGACATGGAAGAGATCAGTATTGTTCTAGTCGGCAACCGTCCCGCGGATGCGGTGGATGCGGTGTTAGACAATTTTTATAATCGTGGGCCACGTCATTATGCCACTGATCTTGGCGAAAGCTTAAACACCTTTTTTAATAATTGGTTGGATAGTGTTGATGGCCGTACCACGGTGGTTGTTTTGGGCGACGGCCGTAATAACTACAATCCTCCACGTTTTGACTTAATGAAGGAGCTGCAGCGGCGGGCTCGGAAATTGATTTGGTTCAACCCCGAGCATCCGCGCCAATGGGGTACCGGGGACAGCGATATGCTGGAATATAAGCCAATCTGTGATTCAGTTTACGTTGTGCGTAACCTGGCGCAGTTGGCGACGGCCGTAGACAAGCTGATGGCCGGCGCTTGATTCTTGACTGACCGCTACGCATCTGTTAACATGTGCCCACGATGATCGAAATACCAGGCAGCAAGATTTATTATTATGGTGAGATTGTGCCACGCAGCCACGTAGGAGGTTTCGCCCGCTTGTAATCCATGTCATCATCGGTGAAATTAGGTTTTGAAGACGCGGCAGAGGCTGCGTCTTTTTTGTTTTAGTGGGATAAGAAACCCGGTTTTTCTACTGAAAGAACTGGGGAGATGAAAATCACAAAAAACCGGGTTTCTAGGTTTGTATTCTCTGATAAGATATGTTCACTATTGGCAGGAGATTAATATGGCAAAAGATGCATTTGAAGAATTACGATGGCGCGGGCTGATTTTCGACAACACGGAAGGCGCTCGCGAATTGCTGACCAAAGAAAAGATTGCAATCTACAACGGATTTGATCCAACGGCAGATTCACTGCACATTGGGCATCTGGTGCCTATGATGTGTCTGGCCCGGCTGCAGCGTTTTGGCCATACGCCTATCGCCGTGGCTGGTGGTGGCACAGGTATGATTGGCGATCCAAGTGGCAAATCCGCTGAACGCAACTTGCTAACTTTGGAGCAGATTAACCATAATCTGGAATGTGTCGGGCAGCAGTTAGCAAGCATCCTTGATTTTGAAGTGAAAGAAAACCCGGCCATGATTGTCAATAACTACACTTGGCTATCTGAGTTATCGATGATGGAATTCTTGCGCGACACGGGCAAGCATTTCACAATCAACTACATGATGGCCAAAGATTCGGTGAAGTCGCGCCTGGATCGAGAAGGGGAGGGCATCTCCTACACTGAATTCAGTTACATGCTGCTGCAGTCTTACGACTTTCTCCATTTGTTCGACACTCACAATTGCATGATGCAGACTGGCGGCAGCGACCAGTGGGGCAATATCACGGCCGGGATTGAATTGATCCGGCGCGTCCGTGGTCAAAAAGTTCAGGCAATAGCCTACCCCTTGATCACACGAGCGGATGGCAGTAAGTTTGGCAAGACGGCCGATGGTGAAAGTACCTGGCTGGATCCCAAACGAACATCACCCTACAGGTTCTACCAGTTCTGGCTAAATACGGATGACGCCGATGCGATCAATTACCTCAAATACTTCACCTGGCTTACACGCGGCGAAACTGCGGAATTAGAACAGCTATTATTAGACCGGCCGGAAAGAAGAGAGGCGCAGAGAAAATTGGCGCAGGAAATGACACAAATGGTGCATGGCGAAAGCGCATTGGCTAAAGCCGAGCAAGCAGCGCATGTTCTATTTGGGGGTGATCTGGATGGTCTTGATGCTGCAGATATTGGCGAGATATTCGCTGACGTTCCCTCCAGCCAGGTCGCACGCACTGAATTGGAAGGAGCAGGTGTTTCTATTGTAGACTTGCTGTGTGGCAGCGACCTTGCCTCATCCAAGGGTGATGCGCGAAGATCAATTGCTGGCGGGGGCGTTTACCTCAATAACCAGCGTGTAACTGAGCCTGCACAAACGGTTACAGTAGCCGAGACTTTTGATGGGCAGTTCCTGGTCTTACGCAAGGGGCGCAAGCGTTACCATCTCATTGAAGTTCTAGATTAATTAATTGCAGCCTACGGGAGATTTTTTGCGATCTCCTGTAGGCTCGCAAAAAACGGTCAGATTAATTTGCCGTTTCAGTCTCTTCTAGCTTGTTGGCTTGATGATTGCGTTCCATGAAAACAAGCCAGATTGCACCTAGACCGAGGAAGGTAACTACCAGAGAAATTGCCCAACCCAGGTAAGGGATGCCGCAAAGTAAAACATAGATGGTCAAGCCTAATAATAGAGGCCACGGTTTGCGCATGTCCGGTTGTGCACCGAATCGTTCTAGGATTAAACGGCCGACTAAATAGGCCACGATAACTTTACTGACATAGGCTACAGACACAAGAAATAGTGAAAAAGATAATGCCAGTGCGGAAAAGGCAACTGCCCACCAACTCCAGGCTAGACCCCATAAGGTCACGAAGGCGAAGGAGATGCCGACGACCAATATCAGCATAAATATAGTTATAGTCGCCACGAAACCCATAATGTAAGCAACAAGACCCCACCCACCGGCAGCCAAAGGCCTTGATCGTACATGATTGGCCCAATTATCGACTTTACCGGGGATCAACCAGAGCGCCAGTCCCCCAATAATAAGCAGGGTGATCAATTCCCGTAAGCGATCCACGACCCATGTAAGAGCAGCATTTTCTGGCGTTTCTTCTGCCTCTTCCTCTGGGAGGCCATCTTCCTGGGCTAATATCGGCGAGCGTGATGACGTGGCTCCTACAGGACCTATGGCAGCGGCAAAGATACGCGAAGCAGGCTGTTGATTTGAAGATGTTGTCACGGCAGCTACCGCAGGTACAAGAGCAGCGATAGGCTTTCCGGTTGTTACGGCATTAACTCGGTCAAGGATTAATCTACCAATTTCAATAAAGCCGATAATGGCTTTGGTATTTCGTTCAACTGTGCCAGCCAGGCGTGCGCCCAATGTAACAGCGGTCAAGTCACGGTCGATTTGGGCCTCTTTTTCAGTTACCAGGCTGATACCTAAGAAATAAAGGCTGCGGCCAATGGATGAGCCGGAGAGGGTATTAAACGAAACGGAAACAGCATAGATGCTGCCATCAACATTCCCATTATGGACAATGTTCTCAGCCAGAATCAGCATACTGCCCTGCACATCGCCGTTAATGACAACCGTACGGCCGACGGCTAAGGCATCGCCAACAACTGTTCCATTCACCGCAATACTGGTGCCATTGAGCAAAACATCATTTTGTACAGTTTGACTGCTGCTGACCATACTCCCCTGTAGCACGGCGTCATCGGCCAGGGCTGTTTGCGTCATAGAAAACAGCCCCAGAAAAGCTGCTAGAAGGACCGTGATAAGCTGCAGGCGTCGATCCTGAATGTATTTCATGATAAATCTCCTATTGGATTAGCGACCCAGTCCCATTTATTTCCCATATTCAAAGTGACTTGGAATTGTTTTTTTTCTGGGAGGTGTCGGGGCTCACATCTAGTCACTACTATTGATGTCTGAATCAGCTTCATTATCCAGCAAAAATGTGGCAGCGTCCACATATGGATTTCCGGCGACATCTAATAACGGCACGTTTTCCAGAGATGGGAATCGGTACATGCCTACGCGCATGTGACTGGGTGTATCGGCCGTTTCCGGCCAGGGGATTGAGAAGCGGCTGATTACCGTATCACCGGCTGTCCACTGCCAGGGCGCGAATGAAGCTTCGTCGACCTGCCCGATACGCTGATCATCTTGATCCATTAGATGATTGAAGAATTGGTAATTGCCCGGATCAGGATTATCCCCTGTTCGCCAATGAACCTGCCAGATCCCCATCTCTTCATCAAGTCGCTGCAGTTGATCATATCCGAGAAGATTGACCCAATTGGCCAGCAAATCGGGTGGATCTCTTTGATTATCTGCTTGAGGCTTGGCTGTTTTGGGAAGTGCGAGAATGTAATAAGACCCTTCGTTTGGGCGCAGGGGGATTTCTTTTGTAGACATTGCAACTTCCTGATAGAGATCGCCAGTCCAAGTCGGCGAGATTTTACGTCCATCTAATAGGACAACAGAGGCATGGGCTGGAAAGAGGGCTGAGCGGTCAACATTAACAAAGCGATGCGGCATATCTCGCAGCAGCACATCCCATTCGGCCGGAAATGCGTCTAGACTAATGGATTCGCCAGATCCGGCCACCAATATCTCGGTGGCATCATTGGCAGTGAATAAGTTACGAGCGGCAGCAGCGGCTTCTAACTTCATTGACAAAGGCACGCCAAATGCACCGGGTGTGGCAGTGCGACCAAGAAAGACAAATAAAGTAACCAGAGCATAAAGCTGCATTATGGCCGTGACGATTAGCAGGCCCCAAGCAATCATCTTAATCCAACGGGCCGCCGTCTGCCCCGCTTTGAACCAATGACGGGTCAAATCTGGCAAAACGCTGAAGGCCACACCAGCAGCTATATACTGCGCCGGAAGAGTAGCGATAAAATAATGGAGAAAGACAGGCGTGCTGTGCCATAAAAAGAATAGTGCGGGCATGAACAGCCAGACCAGGATAACCAGGCCGGCTTGCGAAGATTGCTTCTGCCAGTTCTTCAAAATTTGCCAGGCCAGCCAAAGCACACCGGCCAGGATGAGCAGCCCCCAAATCCAATATACAAGCGTCATAGGTGGCAGCATGGATAGGTATTCATTGAAGGTTTCAGGTCCGGCCAGTGAATGGATAAATGTTCCCAGGCTGATCATGGCCGTGAAACGAAATGAATCGGCCGTTATGCCGGCTGATGATTCACCAGCTATGGCCGCCGGCAGACTGATTTGATCTATCGACTGCCCCAAATAGATGGCAAATGGCACAACGGTAATAACCGCCAACAGCAGACCGATCAACAGCGAGCGCCAATGGACGCGGCGCCAAAATACCAGCAGGAGAAGAATCGTGGCTGGAATCAGAGCGACGGCGGCCAGGTGGATTTGCACAGCTATAGCGAGACAGATGAGGTGCAGCCAGATGAATTTCGGCCGTTTTTCTACAAGAGCTAACATAGCGCCGGCAGCCCAGCCCAGCACGAATAGCGGAAGCAGGTTTTGAGCCCAAATCTTACGCGAAAAGATGACGGCCCAGGGGCTAACAGCGAACATTAAAGTGGCCGCTAGGGCGGCTGAGACACCCCAATAACGGCGCACGAGCCAGTAGCATCCGGCAACGGCCAATGTATTTAATAGACCTGTGAAGAGCGTTGCCGCATAAGGGTGGGGCCAGAAAAAGAGCGGTACCGAATATAACCAGACACTGGCTGGAAAGTTGGGGAAACCGACAGAACTGCTGATGCCACGAAGAGCGAAATTACCCTCAGCCATGTCCAGGGCCAGGGCCATGAGTCGTGCTTCATCTGCCTTGAACTCCGTCAAGCCGGGAGCGGCCATGCGCAGCAATCCCGCGACCAACAGGATCAGCAATACAAGCGTTATTTCAAGGCGGCGGGATATTTTGCCGCCAGTATGGCTGCTGCCTAAATCCCGACTGTTAGCTGCTGCCATTGGCCGAAGGCATTGCTCCAATCAAATGAACATCACGCTGCGGGTAAGGAATAGAAATGCCTTCTGCATCAAAGCGCAACTTCACTTGTTCGATTATGTCGAAGCGGACGTTAAACATATCTTCCAATTTGACATAGGGGCGTAAAGCCAAGTTGACGCTGTTGTCACCAAGTTCTAGAACGCCAATGATTGGTTCCGGATCGGCCGTAATGCGCTCGTCGCTCGTGACAATCTCGTGCAGGATACGTTTGGCTTGGCGTAAATCATCATCGTATCCGATCCCGAAGGTCATATCCACACGGATCCAGTCCATCTCAGAATAATTGATGATATTGCCATCCATGACGTCACCGTTAGGGATAAGTAAAATCTTGTTATCTGGTGTCCGCAGTTCTGTGTGAAAAAAGCCGACGCTTCTTACTGTGCCGATCTTGTCACCAATCTCAACCAAATCGCCAACCTGATATGTTTTCAAAAAGATGATTAATATCCCTGAGGCAAAATTGCCGAGCGTATCTTGTAGGGCAAGGCCAATGGCCAGCGCCGATGCACCCAAGATGGCTACAAGCGATGTGGTGGGAATCCCCAGGTAGGCCAGTGCGATTATAAAAACCACAACTAGAAGTGAATAGTAGGTGATTTGTCTCAGAAAATTGCGCAGCGTTTCATCTACCTCTGACCTTTGCAATGCTTTATCGAACGCTGCCGCCAACAAACGCGCCACCCAACGGCCGATAATCATGAATCAAGATGGCAACGATGCCCATAAAGAGAATTTCGCCGAAAGATTTATTGGTCAAGTTGTTGAAAAAATCAGTGATAATTTGTTGTTGATCTTCCATCTATTTCTCCGTACCAAATATATTTGTCGTTTCACGATACTTTACTGCCATTGCATTAAACGGGCCAATTCAACGCCGATATTCCGATCAGACATTGCGTCAATGGTCAGCATGGCTAGGTCTTACCTGCTGCTGCATTTATGGGGCAAGGCGCATGAGATCTCTGGGAAACAGAGTTGCCAATCGTAAATTTGAGAGGCCGAGAAGCTGCATAATTAACCGCTCCAACCCAATAGCAAAACCACCATGTGGTGGCATACCGTAGCGGAAAGCTTCTAAATAGGTCTCGAATGGTTCAGGTGGAAGCTGTGCGTTCGAAAGGGCGTTTAGATAATCTTCATAACGATGCAATCTTTGTCCACCCGTGACCAATTCCGTGCCGCGAAACAAGAGGTCGAAGGAATTGGAATACTCCGGATTTCCTGGGTCGGGATGGGTATAAAATGGCCGTTTGCGCATGGGGTAACCTGTCACAAAAAGAAAGTCGCTGCCATATTCTTGCTGTGCCCATTGCCCCAGCCAGCGTTCATCTTGGGGTGAGAGGTCGGGCTCGCCACGAACGTCTACGCCGTGTAGTTCTAGGATGAGTTCCTGTGCCGCACTAAAGTGAATATGCGGGATCTCGGCCAGGACTTGAGGCAGTTCTGTTTTGAGCAAGTGCAGTTCAGTTCCATAATCGGACTGTAACGTCTCAAAAATGCCGGCTATCACCTCACGCAGCAGGGACATCACAGTAAAATGATTTTGGATGAAACCAAATTCGACGTCTAAACTGACGTACTCATTTACGTGCCGGCTGGTGTCGTGAGGCTCGGCACGAAAGACAGGGCCTACTTCGTAAACCTGTTGAAATACACCGACCATGATCTGTTTATAGAACTGCGGACTTTGTGCCAGGTATGCAGCACGGCCGAAATAATCTAATTTGAACACATTCGACCCGCTTTCTGTAGCTGAAGCCACAATCTTGGGTGTTTGAACCTCGACAAAATGACGGGTGTTGAGCGTTGTGCGAAAACCGGCCATGATCCCTGAAGCCAGCCGGAATATGGCCTGGCGCGCAGGGTGGCGATTGGCGACGACAGCATGATCGAGCAATGTCGGCAAACTGGCTTTAACAGCCCGTTTGTTCAGCGCAAGCGGCATTAACTCATGAACCGGCGTGATCACGGTTATCTCAGGATGGTGCAGCTCAAATCCACCTGGTGCTTGTGTGGAGGAGATAACGACCCCTTCCAGGGCGATGACGCTTCCCAAATCTAATCCGTTTAATGAAGAGAGATCTTCTTCATTTTCGGTTACGGTTTGTATTGTGCCCCATCCATCACGCAGAACGAGAAAGCTAATGCCGCCTAGATGACGGAGATTGTGCAACCAGCCTTTGATACGAACGTGCTCGCCTACAAAGAGGATGGCTTCAACAGTGCGAATTTCTTTCATAATTTACTCCTTTGTTTGCAGCTGCGCTTGAACGCCATCCAAAATAAAAAGCCCTCGTCCATTGGAGGACGAGGGCTCAAATTGCCACATCGTGGTGCCACCACCATTTGCCCCCTAAGGGGCCTCTTGCGGTTGGACTTGTCTTGTCTCAACCATTAACGCGTTAACGGGCGCACCCGGAAATCGGCTAACTGGTCATCACTCAAATCAATGAGATTGTACCTTTCACCGCTCAGCTCAGGGGTGTCATTACCGGGATCTGGAGACGGTGCTTTCAGCCTCTGCGCCGCTCTCTATGCTCCGAATGAGCCGGGAATATGTCCCCATCAAAACTTCTCTCTATGAAATTAACATGAAGGAACATGTTAGCAGAAGTGAGGGGCGCTTGTCAACAACAAAAAACGGCCGTCATATGGACGGCCGTTATAAAAAGCGAATAAACCTGATCTGCTATGAAATCGATTGCACTGCAAATTGGATCTCGCCCCCTGGCGTTTCTACCGTAACGACATCTCCTAGACGGGAACCAAGCAGTGCCCTGCCAATGGGTGACTCGTTAGAGATTCGGCCGTTTCCAGGGTCAGCTTCATGGGCACCAACAATGTTGTAGATCTCTTCTTCATCGAAGCCTTCTTCGCTTACAGTGACCACGCTGCCCACACGTACCACACCTGAAGGACCTTCGTCTTTTATAATCTTGGCGCGGCGCAGTGAATCTTCCAGGTCGCGGATCCGACCTTCATTAAAGCCTTGTTCATCCTTGGCATCATGGTAGTCCGCATTTTCCTTAAGGTCACCCTGGGAAATGGCAACTTGCAGCTTTAGAGCGATCTCTTCACGGCGTACAGTTGTTAGATAATCGAGCTCATCTTTAATTTTTTGCAGACCTTCTTCGGTCAAATAGACAACATCGTATTTTTGACTCATAATTACTCTCCATGCTGGGGCAAGATAGATGATTCCGAAAACGTAACACGCGTTAGCTAGGAATTTTTAACTGACAAGTTGGTTTAACTAATTGGAATTTTGCGAATAAATAGCCCCGCAATTGGCGAGGCTATTTTGACTTCTCAGTTGAACTTGCCCATTGGACAAGTCAAGTATAACGCAGCGTTTCTGCTCTGTCTAGCCTTGTTAAGCTTCTGATCCGGCCATCAACAAGCCAACACGTTCGCGAGTGGCTTCTTCAATGGGCAAGACGGCCACGATCTTGCCGTCAAACATCACGGCGACACGATCTGCTAGGCCCAAGACTTCATCCAACTCGGCAGAAACAACCAATACGGCCGCTCCCTCATCCCGTTGGGCGACGATCTGGTTGTGAATGAACTCAATTGAGCCCACATCAATACCGCGCGTTGGCTGTGCGGCAATCAGTAATTTTGTGGGACGTGAAAATTCGCGGGCCACGATCACTTTCTGTTTATTACCACCCGAAAGGTTTCTCGCGGGTGTCATCACAGAAGGTGTACGGACATCGTATTTCTCTACCAATTCACTGCCATGTTGATTGATCGCTTCCTGATGCATCACTATGCCGTTGGCATAGGGCTTCACATAGTAGTTGTTCAGCACCATATTGTCGGCCAACGAATAGGCCATTACCAGGCCATGCTTTTCACGGTCTTCCGGAATATGGGCGACACCTATTTCTGTGATTTTTCGTGGCGAGAGATGTGTGATTTCTTGCCCGTCGACCCACGCGTGACCTTCTTCCACCTTGCGCAGGCCGGTCAAAGCCTCGACCAGTTCGCGCTGCCCGTTTCCTTGAACGCCGGCAATGCCTAGGATTTCGCCACTGCGAACTTCAAAATCAACGCCATTGAGGCCATCTGGTTGCGGTCATCTTTAGCATGAAGATTTTCAACTTTCAAAACCACATCACTCGGGTGGGCTTCATCTTTGTCGACAACGAGAACCACCGCCCGACCGACCATCAATTCCGCCAGACTGGCTTCCGTTGATTCTGCTGGGTCGGCGGTGCCGACTAGTCGCCCGCGGCGCAGGACACCGATGAAATCGGCCGTCGCCAACACTTCTTTCAATTTATGGGTGATGAAGATAATGGAGACCCCCCTGGCAGTCAAATCGCGCATGATACGGAATAGATCATCCGCTTCTTGTGGCGTTAGTACGGCCGTTGGTTCATCAAGGATCAGGATATCTGCGTTGCGATAAAGGGCCTTGATAATTTCCACGCGTTGTTGAGTGCCTACCGGCAGATCTTCGACAACGGCCGATGGATCGACTTCTAAACCATACTGTTCTGAGAGCTCCCGTACGCGTTTTTCAGCTTCCTTAATCGCAAGAATACCGCCACTGCGGGTGATTTCCGATCCAAGCATGACATTTTCAGCCACAGTCATCACCGGAACCAATTGGAAATGTTGGTGAACCATGCCCACACCACGCTCAATCGCGTCACGTGGATCCTTTAGTTCGACCTTTTCACCTTTAATCCAGATTTCCCCTTCATCTGGATGGTAAAGCCCATAGAGCATATTCATCAAGGTGCTTTTCCCGGCGCCATTTTCGCCGAGCAAGGCCAGAATTTCGCTTTTGTAGACAACCAGGTCTACTTTGTCATTGGCCAATACACCTGGAAAACGTTTGGTTATACCTTTGGCTTCTAGAACAATTGGTTGGTCTCTTTTGTTCATCGGTTTCATTTCCTTTATTCCGATTCGTAAACCTGGCCAACCGCTGCCGGTGGCCTGTGAACGGCCGCCAAAACCGGCCAGACGACAATGGTCAGCACATAGGGCAACATACCTATGAATTGATGGGGAATAGGGACGCCCCAGAATTGGAACTGGGTCGACAGTGGCTGAAGAACAGCCCAAAGAGCAGTGCTGCACCCCAGGCCCCAAGCGGTGTCCAGCGGCCAAAAATCATGACGGCCAGAGCCACAAAGCCACGCCCATTCGTCATGGCGCGTTCAAAGGATCCCACAGCTTCCAGAGTTAGGTAAGCCCCGGCAAGACCAGCGAACGCCCCGGCAATGGTGACATTGATATAACGCGTCCGATTTACATTAATACCCACCGTATCGGCTGCGCTGGGATGCTCACCGACAGAACGTGTTCGTAAACCCCAAACGGTGCGGAACAATCCAAATTGCACGCACAAAGACGAGAATAATCGTCAAGATAGGTGATGGGTGGATTGTTGAACAAGACCGGCCCGATTAAGGGGATGTCGGCTAATGGGCCCAAGGGAATGGTGGGAATCTTACCTCTTGTGGTTAGACCAACCACATAAAAATAACTGGTTAAACCAAGAGCCAAAGTGTTAATAACTGTGCCGCCAATAATCTGGTCCATTTTCAATGATACGGACATCCAGGCCAAGAAAAGGCCCGATCAGCGCGCCAGTCAATACACCAATGGTAACAGCCAGTAATAGTATGAACGGTAGGGGTATTGTCGGTAAAAATTGACCAAGATAAACATTGGCCAGAAAGGCGACAAAGGCGGCCATCAACATTTGACCTTCAATGCCAATATTAATGATTCCCGACCGTTCACCAATCAGGCCGCAAAGGCGCCAAGGATTAATGGTGTGGATTGGCGGAGCGTATTGGCATAGACGGCCTGGGACACGTTAGGGAGAATAAATAAATCACGAAAGCAATTATCGCCACGATGACGGCGAAAATAATCCATATTGTACTGGAGCTTAGCGCCGGAACCTTGTTTTTCCATGGTTGCAGTAGTTGTTGTCATGATGGCCCTCCTTAACTGCCCCAGCCAGAACTGAGTTTGACCTTGTCTTCATCCACAGCACGCGATCCGAGAAATCTTGCGCACGATTATATCAGCCGAGACAAAGAACAAAATCAGACCTTGGATGATGTCGATAATCTGGAAACGTACACCGGCATCAAACTGCATCTGGCTGGCGCCGGCTTCCATCGCGCCCATAAGCAGCGCCGCAGGAATAACGCCTAAAGGATTCGTTTTGGCCAGTAAGGCGATCGTAATGCCGTCAAAACCAAGCCCAACATTAAAGCCAGGTTGGTAACGTCCAACAACACCCAGAGTTTCCACTGCGCCGCCCATACCAGCCAAGAAACCACTGAAGACCATAACCAGCGACGATGACCAGGGAAACCTTGATTCCTGCATAAAGAGCGGCATTGGAATTGAGACCGGTAGTACGAATGGCATAGCCCAAGGTGGTACGGTAAAGAATATACCAGGTGATAATGGCCATTAACTACCGCAATAAGAAATCCCCATGGATAAGGTGCCCCACTTAGGAATTGCCGCACTTTCCAATACTGCCGGTGTGCGCGCGATAATCCCTTCATCTTTCCAGGCGCCATTGGCCAGGAAATCGGTGAGATTGATGGCGATAAAATTGAGCATGATCGTTGTGATGACCTCATGTGCTCCGGTATAAGCTTTCAGAGCACCGGCAATACCGCCCCATGCTGCACCGGCCAGGCTGCCGCCAATCAGAGCCAGAGGCATATGGATGATAAATGGCAAGTCCCTCAATGGCAAATCCAATATAAGCGGCCACAATGGCCCCTACTAACAACTGCCCTTGGCCGCCAATATTGAACAGACCAGCCTGAAAGGCAAAAGCTACGGCCAACCCGCCGAAAATCAGAGGCGTTGTTTTTTCCAGGGTACGTCCAATTGCCTCCGGGCTGCCTAAGGCCCCTTGAAAGAGGGCTGCGTAGGCAGTGAGGGGATTCGCCCCGGATAGCAAAAGGATAATTGCGCCAATTAGCAAAGCAAGGATGATGGAAAGAAGAGGCACGCTGACACTACGCCAGATGCGCCCCAAAATTCCGGTTGTCTTGCTTGAAGAATCTTCGGAACTATTTTCTGTTGTCATAATTTTTTCCGGTTACTGGCCAATTAGCTAAGTCGCCAGATTTGCTAAAAAGCTTTGAGGTATTGTTGAATCACTTATTGAATTGAGAGAGTAATAAACCTCAGAGAGCTTTAGGGGCATTTAAAGAAAAGTGCGACGCACTTTTGAGCACGTCGCACTTTATAAAATCATCGTTTACCGATTATCCACCAGGATTGTAACCGGTTTCAATTGAACCATCCGCGAGATCCGGCATCAATCTCTGCAAGCTTGTCTTTGATTTCTTGCGGAATGTCGCCGTCATGATCATGGAATGGTGCTAGCCCGACAGGGCCGAAGAAATTCCCGCCGGGAAATTCGCCGTCTTTGGACATCTTGACCAGATCAAATACACCTGGGGTGATGAGTTTCATCGCGCTGGTGACAAGGCAGGAGTGCGCTTCGGGAACAGTAAGCCATTGATCGGTGTCAACGCCGATGCAACAGGCGCCTTCCGTTCCAGCTACTTCAATCAAACCACCATTGCCTGTCTTCCCGCCAGCAGCGAAGACAACATCAGCACCTTGATCAATTGCTTGCTTGGATGTGCTGGCGCCCCATTCGGGATCGGTAAAGGCAACATCCATGCCGCCTGGATGGTAGGTGGAGATGAAATTGACCTCGGGGTTAACGTGTTTGGCGCCAGCTTCGTAGCCTTCTTTAAAAGCAACCACTGGCGGAACCAGGTCAGTGCCAAGAACAGCGGCAATCGTATTGCTCTCGGTTAGCATGCCGGCCAATGCGCCGGCCAGGAAACCTGATTTATCTTCATTGAACATGAGGCCGGCCAGGTTGTCTACTGCTTCACCTTGGAATTGATCTACACCAATGAAATTGATATCGGGGTATTTTGCTGCAGCTTCGGCCGTTGCTTCGCCCATGGCAAAACCAACGGTAACGATGACGTCATAACCATCTTCGGCGAACAGGTCGATATTTGAGCCATAATCTTTGGCGTCTTTGGTTTCAATGAAATCGATTTGTGCTCCAAGGTCTGATGCGGTCTTCTGGGCGCCTTCCCAAGCTGATTGGTTAAAAGATTTATCATCTACTTCACCAACATCGGTTACCAGACCAACACAAAATACATCTTCGCTGCTGCAATCGCCTTTGGCTGCCTCGCCTCCGCCTGCATCGCCTTCCGCCGGGGCAGCATCCCCGCCACAAGCGACTAGCAATAATGCCAGCAATAACAGGCCAATAACCAATAAACTGCTACGTTTCTTTAACATTTCTCACTCCTTGTAAATTAATAGGACTTTGAACCTCAGAATGTGTAATGGGTTGTTTTGTGAAACAATGCACAACCCACATCGAGTAGTAAGCTAGATTATACATAGTTTCCAAGGCAGTTCAAGCAGATCAACGGCCGTCATCCTTGCGTATCAATAGGGAAGGCGCATTGAGAGCGGTGGGTGTCCTTTCCCCAATTTGAGCATGTTCTTCGATGAATTCATCGATTTTCTGCCATACTTTTTTATGGATAGGTTCAACAGGGCGCATCAGTTCATGGCCGACTTGGGGGAAAAATTTCATTTCCTTATCAGCTGTTGGCAGCTTCTGGAATAGTTTTTCCGTGTTGCCTGGACTGACGGCAGGGTCATGACCACCTTGAAATATGATGACAGGTTGGTGGATATCCGGCCATAGTTTGCGCCCCATAACTGCCATCTTACGCATTTCGTCCAGACCATCAGTGGGAATCCGTGTTGCTTCCACCAGCCAATCTTGCAGCTCTGGATCATCGACATCAATGGTCGGATCAAAATCTGTGACCCGAGCAACAAAAATATCGCGATCAACAGCTGCATGTTTGAGCGGATAAAGCCAGGGTATGAAGTATCGACCAACAGCGGTAATATTGAGCCGCCAGTCGGGGATATTATAAAGAGGAGCCAGCAGCACGAGACCACAAACATCGGGATGTTTGTCGGCAAGATAAGCGGATAGGACCGCGCCCATTGAATGGCCGATCAAAAATATCTGGTCGCAATGTTGGCTAAGGTAATTATAGGCTTCGTCAACCTCCGCAATCCACTCCTGCTTTTTGTGGCCATGGATCTCAAAAGGTAAATTGCCGTGACCCGGAAGCAGTGGACAATGGACAGTGACACCGCCATCAGCAATATGTTGGGCCATCGGTCTTGAACTAACCGGTGCGCCCATAAATCCGTGCAATATCAAGCAGCCTATCTTTTCCCAGCCTTCTCTGGGTTGGCCAAAAAATGTGTAGGCTTGCCGCTCTTCAGGTACCAGGTAATCGGGTTGAAAAGGCATACGATTCCTTCCTATTAAACAGAAAATGTGTTTAAAGTATAGTGACTGGTATGTAAGATGCAAGAGATGAAAGAGGATGTGAGCGTGACGAATGGGTATAGCGCTTGTGGTACAATACGCCCATGACGATTAAGGTATTATCTGAACAGCTCGCCTCGCAGATTGCGGCCGGCGAGGTTGTGGAACGGCCGTCTTCCGTTGTAAAGGAACTTGTCGAAAATGCGCTTGATGCAGGAGCAGCAACGATCAATGTTGATGTACGCGCCGGTGGGCGAGAGCTTGTGCAAGTGGCGGACGATGGAGAAGGAATTGCAGCAGAGGATTTGGAAAAGGCTTTCTTGCGCCATGCTACATCCAAGCTGAGCAGCATGGATGATCTGGAAGCGATCCCCACACTGGGTTTCCGTGGAGAAGCATTAGCGGCGATTTCCGCGGTGAGCCGGTTGACTATTGTCAGCCGCGGCGAATTAGAGCAGACCGGCACGCGCATTGTGCTTGAAGGGGGACATAACGAGCAGTCGCGAAACAGTAGGGGCGCCACGCGGAACTGTTATTGCTGTCGAAAACCTCTTTTATAATGTGCCGGCACGCCTGAAGTTTTTAAAAAGCGTTACCACTGAGAAGCGATTGATTGATGAGTTTGTAACGCGATATGCGTTGGCTTATCCCAATGTCCGTTTTCGCCTGACGCATGATAACCGCATCGCATTCCAATCAAGCGGCAATGGGGATATTAAAGATGTGCTGTTGGCTATCTATGGCCCGGATGTAGCACGGCAGTTGTTGGATATTGAAGATGCCGGCCACGCTCAAGATGAGAAGAGTAACGACTGAGAGTCCAGCCAACAAATTGTTGTCTCCGGTGTGATAGGTCCTCCTAATTTGCATTGGGCCAATCGCAGCCGCATTTCTTTGTTTGTAAACGGCCGTTGGATCAAGGACAAAAGCCTGACTTATGCTGTTATCCAGGCTTACCACACTCTGTTGCCTACAGGACGTTATCCTCTGGGCATCCTCTTCATCACGCTTCCTTATGATCAGGTTGATGTAAATGTGCATCCGGCAAAGACAGAAGTCCGATTCCGCAGCAGCAACAAGGTATTCGGTGCGGTGCAGCGTGCAGTGCGCCAAACGTTGATTGCTCAAAGCCCGGTGCGTTCTATGAGTGCCTGGGCCAGCGGTGACAGCTAGTGAGGCAGCCTGTCTCGGCTGGGAAGGTTCACTGGATGACCACGCATTTGAGAGGCGTGAATTTCGCGGCACAAGGAGAATTGGAGCTGGATTGGTCGCATCGCCTTACATCGCCAAAAAGCGGATCTTGGGACGCAGGAAGATAGAAAATCAGTGATTCCGCACCTTCAGCCCCGCTGCTTGATAATCAAAGATTGCCAATAATGCGCGTGATTGGGCAGGTGGGCGCAGCCTACATTATCACTGAAGGACCGGAAGGGTTATATCTTATCGACCAACATGCGGCCCATGAGCGGATTTTGTATGAACAATTTATGGAGCAATGGGACAATAATGAGATTGTCTCGCAAGGTTTGGTCGCAGGGTTCGGCCGTACACTTGCCTCCTTCGCAGGCAGAATTATTAGAAGAAAATCTGGAGCTGCTTGGCACTCTTGGTTTTCAAGTTGAACCATTTGGCCCCAATGCCTTTATGGTGCGTGCTGTGCCGGCCGTTGTTTCCAAGCTAGATCCGGCAAAGGCGCTTGTATCGGTGGTTGAAGATCTGGAGCGTGGAGATGTTCCGCTGCAAGGGAAGATTGAAGAAAGAATCGTCTTGCGGGTCTGTAAATCGGCGGCGATAAAGGCCGGACAAACGCTTTCGCAAAGTGAAATGGAAGCTTTGGTCTTGCAGCTTGAGGCATGCCGGAATCCGCATACATGCCCGCACGGCCGTCCCACCTTGATCCATCTATCTGTTGCACAATTGCCACGGCAGTTTGGCCGTACCTGAGTCGAAAGGATAAAAAAAGAGCTTCCCATGGCAGTGTTGGGAAGCTCTTCTAATGGTTGCCCAGCCTTAGGGCAGAGATATAATTCGCGTGAGAATATGCGAATTTGGATAATGCCGAAGGTGGGAATCGAACCCACACTCCCGAAGGAACACGAGTTTGAGTCGTGCGCGTCTGCCAGTTCCGCCACTTCGGCCAGCGGCCATTTTCAGACCGCGGGAAGAGTATAAAACAAGGTCAATTTTCTGTCAATAATGGACGAGCAAGGATTAATACAAGAGGCGCAGCAGGGGGATATCAATGCCTATAATCGCCTGGTCCTGCATTACCAAGGGCTTGTATATAATGTTGCCTATCGCATCATGGGCGAACCACAGGCAGCCGAGGATGCCACCCAAGAAGCATTTATCTCTGCCTACAAGGCGCTTAATCGTTTTCGGGGTGGTAGTTTTAAATCATGGCTGATGCGTATTGCGACCAATGCTTGTTATGATGAGCTGCGGCGACGCAAACGCCGGCCCCAATCTTCTCTGGATGAATTAACGGAAGATAATGAATCATCGAGATTTCTGCACAGTCCTGGATAGGCCCGGAGGGGCAGCAGCAGCAAATGGAGATGATGCAAGCGATTGAGATTGTGTTTAGAGAGCTTTGCCTGATGACCAGCGGGTGACGGCCGTTTTAGGAGATGTGGAAGGATACGATTACAAAGAGATTGCAGATATAACACAAGTATCGCTGGGGACTGTGAAATCACGCATGAGCAGAGCGCGTGCCAAATTGCGCGATTGTTTGCAAGGATACAAGGAACTTTTGCCATCTAGTTATCGTCTTATGGGTAACACTTGAATCTCTGGTGAGGGCTGGGCCATTCCTGAAATTGGGCTCAATCACCTTTGTAGGTGAAGTTAAAAGATTATGTTGGACTATTTGCGGAATCTGAGGAAGTCAAGCGAGGAGAAGCAGCAGGAAGCACTTAATGCTTACCTGGATGGTGCCCTCGCGCCTCAGCAGCGACAGCAGATAGAAAAGGAATTGGCAGCAGATGCCGAACTGCGGGCTGCGCTTGACCAAATGCGTGTCTTGCAGCAGCGGATGCGCCAACTGCCACGTCGCCAGGTGCCGCGCAACTTCACGCTCGATCCTGCTCTATACGGCCGTCCACACCGTGAACCGCTGATTCAAGCATATCCTGTTCTGCGTACGGCGACCGTGCTCACGGCTTTTATTTTTATATTCCTCTTGGCGGCCAATGTTTTCCTTGGCGGTGCATCTAATCTGGCGATTGAATCCGCCGAACCTATGGCAATGATGGCCGAGTCCGCGGCTGATATGGCCATGGAAGAGGCGGTTGAAAGCGAAGCTGAGTTTATGGTAGAGATGGATGCTCAGACTGAAATCGCCGAAGAGGCGTTTGAAGAGGAAGCTGCTGCGGAAATAAATTCTGCGCCAATAGCGGAGGAAGCGATCGCTGGAGAGCAGGCATTACCTGCAGAAGCGATGGAAGCGCCCTCTTTTGAAGGTGCTGAAGCAGCAATACCGCCCAAAGATACAATAGAGACTGATGATCAGCTGCGCCAGGCGCTCCCGATGGGTGAAGAAACGGCAGAGGCTGGCATTGAACTTGCTGTCCCGGCTCAAGAAGCGCCAATGGTTAATGCTACAGAAATCTCCCGACAGCTTACTCCACAAGAAGCTCCTACACGTCTTGTGCAAGAGCAAGCAGAAGAACGCATTGTAGGGAGAGAAGCACCGACCGATCTGGTTATGTGGCCGTTCACGGGTTTAAGTCTCGTTGTGCTTCTTCTTGGTATTGTTTTTATTGTTTTACTGGTCCTGACATTATCAACCCGTCACCGGCTGTAGGATAGGTTTTTGGCAGCGACATTGTAAGATTGCCGTTTGCCGCAAATATCCCTGGAAGTTTAATGACTCATATAGATTCCTCTGCCCATGTAGACAGCGCACCAACGGAGATTGCTTTTTGCCCCCACTGTGGTGGTTCCTTGATCACACGGATGGTCACAGACAAACCACGAAGGGCGTGTCCTGCGTGTGGTTATATTCATTTTACTGATCCTAAGGTTGGAGTTGGTGTCCTGGTTGTCAGGGAAGGCAAGGTTTTATTGGTGCGGCGCACTATGAATCCTGAACGGGGCAAGTGGAGTATTCCAGCAGGCTATTTAGATCGGGGAGAGGATCCAGAAGTGACGGCCGTGCGCGAAGCGTTGGAAGAAACAGGTCTAGAAGTAGCCGTCAACGGCCTGGTCGACGTTTATTACAATCCACCTCAACAGGGAGGCGCTTCAATCTTTATTCTTTATAATGCTCGCATACTCGGCGGCGTAATGCAGGCTGGTGACGACGCAGATGCCGTTGGTTTCTTTGGCCTGGATGAACTGCCTGATTTGGCTTTTTCCAGCACGCGAGATGCCATTAAACAAATTGAAAAACTGGCCGGATCAGAGATATAAGGTTGAATCTCCATTATGCTTTCTTTATATAGTTGGAATGTAAACGGTTTAAGGGCTGCGCATCGTAAAGGATTTCTTGATTGGCTTTATGACGCAAAGCCAGATGTCTTGGGTATCCAAGAGACAAAATGTCATCCCGATCAACTTGAAGCGGAGTTGAGGCAGCCAGAGGGCTATCATACTTACTGGGCATCTGCTGAGAAAAAAGGGTACAGTGGTGTCGCTCTGTACAGCCGCAGAGAGCCGGTGTCGGTCCAGATTGGTCTGAGTATTTATGAATACGACCGTGAAGGGCGGACCATCGTGGCCGATTACGGTGAATTTGTTTTTATCACGGCTTATTTCCCTAATGGCAGCCGTGACCATCATCGCGTGCCATACAAAATGGCTTATAAAGCTGATTTTCTCGATTATTGTAATCAGTTAAGGGCTGAGGGCCGTCCGGTAATATTTTGTGGGGATGTCAACACGGCTCATAAAGAAATCGATCTAGCAAGACCGAAGCAGAACCAGAAAACGACAGGCTTTTTGCCGGAAGAACGGGTCTGGATTGATCAGGTGGTGCAAGAGGGATACATAGACACCTTGCGATACTTGTACCCTGACCGGCAGGGGGATTACTCATGGTGGAGCTATATCGGCGGCGCCCGGAACAGAAATGTGGGCTGGCGTCTCGATTACTTTTTTGTGAGTAATGATCTTGAGCCACGAATAGCTGATGCGACTATCCACAATGATGTCTTAGGCTCGGATCACTGCCCGGTAAGCCTCACCTTATCTTAAAATTGCAGTCAGGTTCAAGCTTGCTCTTGTGGTTGTTGGGAGGCCAGCAGGATCTGTTCCTCAATCCATTGACCGACATCAATAATGACCCTTTCCTTATGCAGATCATTATGACTTTCATGATAACCATCTTCGTAGCTGATATATTGTTTGTTGCTAGAAGCAACATTATCATAGAAACGGCGGCTTGCTTCAGGACTGGTTAATTTATCGGCACTGCCATGATAGATAAATAAGGGCGGCTGGAAATTTGCTGCGTTGGCTTGTGTATTGACAACTGCGGTCGAGATCTCTGTTGAAAGTCGTGGGGTTCCCTTGCCGTGAACCAAAGGGTCATCTTTATATGCTTGGATTACGTTGGGATCGCGTGAAATACTATTGTCATCAAGACCGGCGTCAAGACTGAATGACGGCCATATACCAGAAAGAGCACGAGCTAAGACTGCTATTACAGGGGAGATAGGCGGATCGCTGAGATGGGGTGCAGATGCAATCACGCCATTCATGCTTTGTGGGAAGTAAAGCCCGTAGTCAAGAACAATTAGTCCGCCCATACTGTGGCCCATTAGAAAAAGCGGGATCTCAGACTCTTGCTCGGCGACAAACGTCATGAATGCGTGTAAGTCTTCGCGAAATTCGCTGAAACTGTCGATATGGCCTCGTGGGCCAGGTGAACGGCCGTGTCCAAGCTGGTCAAAGCTGTAAATGACAATTCCGCGTGGGACGAATCCGTTAACAAGGTTCATATAACGATCGCAGTGATCACTAAACCCATGAACAATTACCAGGATGGCATGTGGTGGGTCTTCCGGTCGCCAACTCTGGAAGAACATTTCTTCGCCATGAGCACCTCTAAAGTGGCCGGTTTCATGTTTCATAACTTACCCCTCCGAACTGATCCTGCTAACTGTTAACATTCTTTCCTGATACGGCCTCTCCAGGATTTACGAGATCGACAAATTCGGGCAAGGCAGTTGTGTTTCGCAAACGCAAACGAGACCATTCATAGCGCCCATTATAATTATGCCATTTACCTGACTCGGTTGTAACAGCGCCCCAAAAGTCGAGCTCTTCCACAACTTCTAGCGTTGTTTCATTATAACGGCCGCCTGGATAACAGAAAAAACGAGGTCTTTCACCCGTGTGGGCGGCAATTGTATCTGTGGAACCAAGCACCTCGTAAATGATGTATTCTCTTTCGCGAGCGCTGAGATCGGCATGGGTTTTGGAATGGGGTTCAATCCGCATCCCAGCCTCGGACATTTCCTCTATCATATCCCAAGTCATGTAACCTTCTGCATTATTGTCAATAAATTCAGTTACAACAAAGAAGGTAGCATTCATCCCATACTCTTGCAATACAGGAAAGGCATTTTCGTAATTATCGCGATAACCGTCATCCATAGTAATGACGACTGGTTTTGGCGGGAGTTCCCTTTTGTTTGTGATGGCCAGTGAAAGGTCGTATAGATCGATCGTTTGGAATCCATTGTCTGCTAAATAAGCCATCTGTGCGCGGAAATCTTCCGGTGTGACTGATAGATCAGTGCGGTATTTATCGGCGTCGTCCGGTGGTGTGCTGATGTAATGGTACATTAATATAGGAACTTTAAGCGTCCAGCTATAAACATCAACTGGCGTTGGCAGGGGCGGTGGCTTTGTCGCTGTCGCTGCTGCGGTTGGAGGGATAGGTGTTTTTGTGTCCACGGGAGTTGGTGAAGCAGGGATTCCCGTTGGCTGATCCGTCGCCGATGCTGTCGGGATCGGTGTAATGGACGGGATAGCGGTTGGAGGCAAAGTGCTGGTTGGGCTTTCCCCAGGATCTTGGCTTAAAGAACTTATTTCTTCGACTATTGTTGCCGGCGGTAGAATTGTGGATGTAGCGAGTTCGCCGGCAGAACTGAGTTCTTGGGATTGTAGAGAAGCGTTTCCAATCTCAGGGGCGCATGCGGTTATTAAGCCGGCACTGCCCAGAAATAATGCGGCGACAAACAGCCAGCTCCATAAAGTTTGTTTACTAGCACGCTTGCCGGTGAAATGAATATTGCGACCACGCTGCGAATCTGCCATGATAGCTGAGAATATCCTTTGGGCCAGGAGAGGTCAAGCTTATTAATGCCCTATTTTGATGTAAGATCAAAGGAGCCCTTTCCACCTTCGTGTTTGTTCTGATATACTGCATTAATCTGATATTTCCCCTGCGGCGTACAATCAAGCAAGTTAACTGCGCCAAAGGAAATTTATGAGCAAGAACGAGAACGATTTTAAGGAAGAATCGATCCTAATTGAACGCGCAAAGACGGATAGAGAAGCGTTCGGCCAGCTTTATGAGCGGTATGTCGACCGTATCTATAATTACGTTTACTATCGCACCGGCAATGCGGCAGATGCTGAGGATTTGACGGCGCGGATTTTTGAAAGAGCTCTTAACCACATCGGCAATTATCGCGATCAAGGGGTGCCGTTTTCAGCCTGGCTTTACCGAATTGCCCATAATTTAGTAGCTAACTGGTATAGGGATCGCAGCCGCCGCAAGATTGTATCTATCGATGATGTGTCGCAATGGGTGGTAACCGATCATGGTCCGGAATTTGCCACACAGTTGATGCAAGATAAGGAAGCCCTTTTGGAGGCTTTAAGCCGGCTGCCCTCTGACCGGCAGGAGCTCTTAATCTTGAAGTTTGTTGAAAGATTGTCGAATTCTGAGATTGGAGACATTATGGGCCGCTCCGAGGGGGCAATAAAGTCGTTGTACCATCGGACTTTGCTTGCCCTTCGTGAAGATATGGTGGGTGGTGACAACGAAGAACCTTCTAAGCGACGGCCGTTTTTCACCAATCCCTTCCAACGCCACTAATTCCCTCGCATTGACCACAGATTGCGCCTACAAAATCTTCTTGTTGCATCCTCACATTGTGCTAAAATACGCGGGATTCAGCTCTACCAACCAACTAGGAAGCGGAGAAAATCTCTTGAGCAAAAGCGAATCTTGGAAAACCTGGACAGCAATAATTCTAATCTTGCTTTTTTTTGGCTTTTTAGCTGCGATTTGGCCTTATCTCACAGGATTTAGTGGCGGGGGTGCTAGTGCAGTACCGGTCGTACCTGAAACTATCGTCATCACCATACCACCTATTCCAGGTGTCTATGATGGTACCGTTATAGAGTTAGGCAGTTTCCAAGCATTCGCCATTGTAGCCATTGTAGTAATAGCGTCAGTTATCGTAGTTGGCGTCATTATCGGCGTCATTAACTACTTGATTTCCCGATTAGTAACAAAAACAGTTACCAGCGACAAATATCAAGAAAACAATACCACGTTACAACAGCATGAAAAAGAGAAGCTTGCTCAGAAACAAGAGGGTCGTAGCGCGGCAAAGTCCCAGCAACACGATTATTCACATTGGGCCGTCATTGCTACGAGTCTGGCTATCTTGATGTTTGCCGTATTCTTAGGTTACCTTGTTGCCGGTACATTATTCCCTACTGGAGAGATTGTTGAACAGGACCAAATCGTCAATATCACGGCAATATTCATTATCGCCTTCGTTTTGATAGCGCTGTTAATTCTCTTGCTGCGCATGAACCCAAAGAGATTGGCAGCCATTGACGAGACAGATTACAGTGGTATTCCGTGGGAGACGATCGTGGTCATAATTTTGGGTGTCTTGGTTCTTGGGCTGGGTATCGGTATCGTTGTCTTCTTAAATAGTCCCCTTTGATTTGTTAGTGGGGTGCAAGGATCGACCTCGGCAGAGCTATTCTGGGGTTGGGAAAACTTGAATTTAAAGTGACCAGGTGGTCACAGTTTCGAGCGTCATGTTCTGTCGGCATGTTATCTTAAACAAGATTGCGACCAACTAACACGATCCATAAATAAATCTCGGTTGGATGGGAGCGTGTACGTCTTTAGATGATTTAGGTGAAGGGCGGATATTTAGCGGACAGGACCTGATAAAGCGAGTGAGTAGGAAAAGAAAATGAAAAACGCGAAGCATTTTATTGTCGCTGGTGTGCTGGTTATTATTGCAACCCTGATCATGCGCTGGCTTCTCACTATTATTTTTGCTAATCCTATTGCGGCCAGTGCCGAGGCTGGTTCCATTGACACATTATCCAATGCCCATTATTGGATGATTTCCCTCCTTTTTTCCTTGATCATGGTATTGATGCTTTATGCCGCGGTTGTATTCAAGCGCGACCCTGATGATGAAGAAGACGGACCACATATTCACGGCAACACGGGATTAGAGATCAGCTGGACGATAATTCCCTTAATTATTGTGATCGCGTTTGGAATATGGGGCTCGGTCATGTTGATTGACATCACAAAAGCAGAGCCTGGAGAGATGCGTATTGGTGTTGAAGCGCAGCAATGGGCCTGGGGTTTCCAATACCCGGAGCAGGGGGATTTTAGTTCGGCGGAATTAGTTTTACCCGTTGGCCAACCCATTGTATTGGAAATGCGCTCGAAAGATGTCATTCACAATTTCTGGGTTGTGGAATTTCGTGTTAAACAAGATGTCGTGCCTGGCAGTACACAAGAGTTACGCATTACGCCAACAGAAATTGGCGATTATAAGGTAAGGTGCGCCGAAATTTGTGGATTAAGTCATTCTGAGATGCTTGCCCCAGTGCGTGTAGTCTCACAAGCGGATTTTGATGCCTGGGTTGAAGAAAAGGTTGCCGCACCCAAATATGCGGAGATGACGCCGGAAGAACGTGGGGCGATCTGGCACAGTCCGGAAGGATTTGCCTGTAGCAGCTGCCACAGCCTTGACGGCGCAATTGGTGCGGGCCCCTCATGGCTTGGCGTTTATGGTAGTGAAGAAACGCTGGATGATGGAACTTTAATTACAGTAGATGATTTATACATTCATAAATCTATCACTGATCCGAACAGTCAAATCGTTGGGGGATTCCTGCCTAATCTGATGCCGCAGACTTATGAAGATCTGTTTGCTGAAAAACAGGCTGAAATCTTGGCTAATGAAGGAATCGAAGTCGATATTATTGCGGACTTGATCGCATTTATGAAGACTCTGGAGGAGTAGGCGGGAAGTTATCCGCCCCTTTTCGACCGACCTGTACCAGAGGAGAGGTTTTATGCAGTTCATCTTGAGAATTGTGAGATCAAAAGGTTTTGATGCTGTGATGGCGTCCATATTGGGGGCTATCGTCGGTGTTATTGTTGCAGGAATTCTGTATGGTCTGTACAGGGTAATTGTAGTCGGAGCTTTGGCACTCGTGACGCCTGAGATTGTTGGCACTGTTGTGCTGCCGGCAATTGGTGGGTTGATCATTTTGGGACATGCGGTCGTGGGCTTTGGTTCCGGATTGGGCATGTTTCGCGGCAGTAGCCTGGGGAAATTCCTTTTCTATGGCTCGGCAAATTCACTGGCGCGCGGCCTGACCGGGCAACTGGTGGCCACACTACTGGGTATTGGTTTGTTTAGCCTATTCAGGCTGGCGCGCGGAGAAGAAGCTACGTTATTGACTGAACCGAGCCTTGTCTTTGGTGCCATTATAGGCGTCATCGGCTTTGTTATGGGTGCTGGTGTTCTGACAGATTGGATGTTGTGGATAGGCGGGCATAAGACACCTTTGCACCACGGTGCTCCTCCTGGTAAACCGGAATGGTTTCGCTATTTCTCCGTCGATGTCAACCACAAAGTAATTGGCATCCAATATGGCGTAACCAGCATTATTGTGCTCCTGGTTGGTGGGCTTATTCGCGATCATGTTCCGTATTGAACTTGCCCAGCCAGGTATGCAATGGCTGACTTTCGATGGCTACAACACCTTGTTTAGCGGGCATGGCATTGTCATGATTGCCAGTATTCTGCTGGGCGTTGGCGCGATGCTCAACTATCTGGTCCCGTTGATGATTGGCGCTTCTGACATGGCCTTCCCACGCTTGAACGCTTTCAGTTTCTGGGTTTTTATCCCGGCCATTATCCTGATTTTGGCTGGTATGGCTTTGGGTGGTTGGGATACTGGTTGGGTTGGTTATCCAACTCTTAGCCTGTTCACACCGCATGTTGGCGTCTTGCTCTTCCTCTTGGTTTTTGGATCAGTGGTTTCTCGTCAATTGCCGGCGCGATTAATCTCTTGGTCACAATAGCTACCATGCGCGCCAAAGGCATGTCATTGTTCCGTATGCCGATATTTGTTTGGGGCGCGATTGCGACTTCGTTGATCCAGTTCACTGCTACCCAAACAGTTGGTATGGCTTTGACCATGACTGTCCTCGAACGAGCGTATGGCTTGACTTTCTTTAATCCTGCGCAAGGTGGGGATCCGATCCTTTACCAGCATTTGTTCTGGTTCTATTCCCATCCGGTGGTTTATTTATTTGTCTGCCGGGTTTGGGGTGATCAGTGAATTGCTGCCCGTCTTCTCCCGCAAGCCATTGTTTGGCTACAAATGGGTTGCGCTGTCGAGTTTAGCTATTGCCTTTGTCGGTTTCCTGGTGTGGGCGCACCATATGTTTGTGTCCGGTATGGATGATGCGCTGCGCATTCCATTTATGATGGCGACGATGTTAGTGGCTGTTCCCACGGGCGTGAAATTCTTCAGTTGGATAGCGACGATTTGGGGAGGAAAGCTATCATTTGAAACGCCGATGCTGTTTGTGCTGGGTGCAATTTCGGTCTTCTTGATTGGTGGCGTAACTGGGCCAATTTTGGGTACTGTGCCTACTGACATGCATTTGCATGACAGCTATTGGATCGTGGGCCATTTCCATGCCACGATGTTTGGCGGATTTGTCTTCCCATTCTTTGCTGCCATTTATTATTGGTATCCCAAAAGTCACGGGTCATATGTACAACGAACGGCTGGGTAAGCTGCATTTCTGGCTTGATGGTGCCGGGTTTCTGGGTCATGAGTATCGGCCAGATGAGCATTGGTATATCGGGTATGCGCCGGCGTATTGCAGATTATGATCCTGGCTTTGGGTATTGAAGCACGTCAGATCATGATCACGATGGCCGCTTTGGTCATTGGCTGGTCAGTATTGATCATGATTTACAATCTGATTTCCAGTGTACGCAGGCAGCCGGTGGCTTCGCGGAATCCGTGGCGTTCTCGTTCGCCTGAATGGCAAACTGCCTCACCGGTGCCGGAATTTAATTATGATGCGCCAATTGAAGTGGTGGGTGATCCTTATGATTATGGTCTTGAAGGATCCACTTATGTGCAAACTGTGCCTGCGCTTTCGGGAGATTAGCTGAGATGGGAAAGGAGATTTCTGGCGTGAAAGAGTTAAAGAATAAAGCTTTCCGGCGTGGATGGATTATTTTTTTGGTTTTGCTGCTGCTGACGGCCGTTGAATTTGCTGTCGGTATTGCTCTGAATTCGATCGCCCTTTTGTTGGTGATTGCCCTAATCAAGGCAGCATTAATTGTTTACTATTTTATGCACGTATATCGCCTGTGGCGTGAGGAGAGTCACCAATGAGCTCGGTAACCGCACAAACCCAGGAAAATGATATGCATGATGAACACAGTCACGAGCCGCCTTACGAGGTGCAGCTTAAGAGTAACCGTTTAGGGCTCTGGCTGTTCTTCATCTCGGAGATCTTTTTATTCGGGGCCCTTCTGGTCGCTCGTTTCGTATTGTGGGGCGATACCCGTCCTGATTTAAGCCAGGAAGTTGGCTTGATGGCCACGCTGACGCTGTTGGTCAGCAGTTTCTTCGTCTACCGCGGTGAAACGGCCATGGAGTTTGGCGATCGTAAAAAGTTTCAGCGCAACTATTTAATTGCTGCATTATTGGGATTCCTTTTCCTGGTAGGGGTCGTCTTTTTTGAATGGAACATTTTCGGCCTGCATGCGGAACTCTTTGGCATCGAGTTGTTTGGACACCTGAAAATAGCTGATGGTGTCGAGTCGGGTATTTTCTTCGCCATGACCGGATGGCATGCCCTGCACGTATTAAGTGGTATCTTCCTGATTCTTGTTGTTTGGAACCGCAGCCGCAAGGGTGGCTTTTCAGCCGAGCGGCATTGGGGTGTTGAGGCGACGGCGATTTATTGGCATTATATTGATGTCGTATGGGTATTCTATTATCCAGCCCTCTATTTGATGGGAACGGCCGTGTAATCACTGGACGCCAAATCGAATTTAAATTCAAAACTCTTGCGCATTTCGTGCTGTGTTTGTCAAAATGCTGTACGAGATGCGCATTCTTTTTTTAAGGGGTGCCATAATGGATCCAGTCCTTAGAGCTGTCCTTTTATCCTGGGATTGGCGTCTGGATTTGATCGTAATCCTATTGGTATTGGGAATCCTATATTCGCTGGGCTGGTGGCGACTGAGGAAGCGCACCAGGAGAAACCGGACGCATCGCCAAAGTGCCTCACGACATGAATTGGCCGCCGTTTGGCGACTGGTATCCTATCTGTCCGGGTTGATCATCGTGGCCATCTCGCTGATGTCCCCTATAGATGTGCTGGGAGGACAGCTCTTTTTTATGCATATGATCCAACATTTGTTGTTGATCATGATAGCTCCGGTATTATTGCTGATCGCCAATCCAATGCCTTTTTTGCTGTGGGGTATGCCCACGAACTGGCGCAGAAAAGTGGGCCGGGCAATCGGTCAATTGCTGCATCGCGACGGCTCATTCCGGCAGGGACTAAGGACTGTGACGGCCGTTGGTGTAGTATGGCTGCTCTGGACTATTTCGGTCATTGGTTGGCACGATCCAGCTATGTATAACGCTGCATTGCGCAGCGAGTTCATCCATGATCTGGAACACCTGACCTTTTTCATTGCCAGCATGTTATTCTGGTGGCATGTGACCGGCGCAGGGCCACGAATCCATAAGCAGTTTGGCCAAGTCGGCCGTATCGCTCTCGTTCTCGCGGCTGTTCCGCCCAATATGGCCTTGGGTGTGGTCTTGTCTTTTGTCGGTGTTGTGGTTTATTCATATTATGAGGCTGTTCCGCGGCTTTGGGGCATTGATCCGGTTACTGACCAACGTATCGGGGGTGTTATCATGTGGATCCCGGGCAGTATGATGTTTATCATTGCTGCCTTGGTCTTGATTGCCCAGATGCTGAAGGACGAAGCAGATAAACCACCTATGCCCGTTAGTAAATGGGGCAGAGAGCAGAGTTCCAGCCAGTAAGGTTATTTCGTGATAAAGAAAATATCACAGCTTGTGCGAGCATTATTCGGCCGTCGTTGGTGGTGGGTAACTCTGCTCGTGTTATTGATTATGGCCGGCCTGGCCCGTCTCGGCATTTGGCAGTTAGACCGGCTGCAGCAGCGCCGGGACAGTAACCGGGTGCTAGCAGCGACGCTGGCTCAATCGCCGCTAGACCTGGCCAATGATCAGATATCGCAAGATGTCGAAAGTTTGAAAAACCGCCAAGTACTGACAAGCGGCGAATTTGATTTTGAACACCAGGTCATGCTAAAGGTACAGAACTGGGAAGGAAGGGCTGGTGCACATCTTATCTCGCCTTTGGTGTTTGAAGATGGAGAAACGGCCGTCCTTGTCGACCGCGGCTGGATTCCTGAAGCAGACAATATACCGGACGCCCGTGTCAAGTATGATGTTCCCGGGGTAGTGACCGTGCATGGTTATGTGGTTTTGTCAGAAGCTTTGACAGGACGATCTGGTGTCGAACCGCAAGAACCGCAAGATCAATGGTATCGTGTTGATGTAGATGCCATTCAAAGACAGATGCCATACGAGCTCTTACCCATCTATGTTGTGCAAGCAGCGGACGATAATTCTCAGCCCCCATTTCGCAGCGAGCCGCAGACAGATCTTTCGGAAGGTAATCATTTAAGCTATGCAATGCAGTGGTTTATTTTCAGTCTGGGCTTAGGAATTGGATATGTCCTTTTTGTAAATAAACAAATGAGCGTGAAGAAAAGCTCATGAAGCGAAATGTTGGGATACTTATTATCGCTTCTATGCTATTATTAATTAACTCGCCCCTGTTCGCTCATGGCGGAGGAGATTTGATAGCAGGTCCCATTCTGGTTGGACCTTATACCGTCTCTGTTTGGCTTAACCCGCCGGATCCGCGCGCAACTGAAGCAATCCATTTTACGGTTGGGGTTGCCGCGCCAGATGACCGGCAGCCAGTTCTGGATGCACAAATCATGGTCGAGATGCGAATCAAAAGTGATGGAACCCTGGTTGCAACTGCACCGGCTACAACTGATCAATCTGTAAATAAGTTGTTTTATGAAACCGACCTGGAGGTGCAGACCCCCGACCTATACGAGACCACATTTTACGTGAGTGGTACGGAAGGGGAGGGAACCTTGATTGTGGACGTGGATGTCGGATCGCCATCGGGGATAAACTGGTTGGTATTAGGCCTGATGGGGCTGGCATTGGTTATTATCCTGGGCTGGTGGCGCTCACATAGGTCGCAGCGAGCAGACGACTTGCAGAAATGAGATATATCTGAAAACATGGTCATCTTGGTGACGATACGGTGACGCCGAGATATACTTTTTATTAAGTTAGCTTTTATGGGGGAATGTAAGAAAGCTACCTGACAAGCTGTTCCAGATGCGTATGGTAGTATTAACTGAATGTAAGAACCATCTGTTACAGGGAAGGTTTTTTAACTATGCGGATACGTCCTCGACTAGAAGAAGGTTGGACCACTCTCCTTTTATTAGCTGCCATGCTCTTGGCCGCTTCCACTGCGATTGGAAGAACTGAATTAATCCCAGGTTTAGGTATTGTGCCTGTCGCGGCGATGGTAGGTCTATTGGCCGGCGTTGCATTGGCCAAAAGCAGTTTCAAAGACTCCACTGCTCACCTTTTCGCATTGGTCTTTGGTATATTCACGGTCACTTATTTAATAGGACTTATACTGTCCCAAGAGCTGATATGGCGCGAGCGTGTCTTCGATATGTTGTTGCGCCAGTTTGATTGGCTGCAAAAGGCATTTAGCGGTGGTACGAGCCGCGACGGACTTATTTTCGTAATTCAAACAACGGCTGTTTATTGGTTATTGGGCTACACAGCAGCGTGGTACACTTTTCGCCACCCCCGTGTATGGCGGGCGATAGTGCCCATGGGCCTGGTTTTGATGAGTGTTGTCTATTATTACAATGGTCCGCGCCCCTTGCTGATTTACTTGGCCGTTTTTGTTGTTCTGGCAATATTATTTACGGCACGTACTTATTTGGCGGCAAAAGAGATTGAATGGCGATCATCAGCAGTCCGCTATGAAAAGGGAATCTGGGTTGATTTCTTGCGTGCCGGCTTCTTTGTAGCTGTATTTGCCATATTTATTTCTTGGAGCCTGCCAACATTATCTGCTAGCGCTTCTGTAAATGATGTATTAAGCGGTACTCAGGGGCCATGGCGTGATTTTCAAGATGAGTGGACGCGACTGTTTTCAGCGTTGCGCTCCTATGGCAGCGCAACATCCGATCCTTACCAAGATACGCTGTCATTAGGTGGACCACGTACAGTTGGCAGCACGTTAATTATGGATGTGTCAGTTCCTCATCAGTTGCCATTCGTTTATTGGCAAGCTATTGCTTACCAGACGTATAACGGTGGTAGCTGGGAAATTGCCGATAACTCAGATACACGATTGCACTATCCGGATGATGGTGCATTAGATCTGCCGGTAACCCAGGGCCGTGAAGTCGTGAGGCAGGTAATAACCAACTATTTACCCAATTCCAGCTTTATGTACGCAGCGCCAGAAGTAGTCAGCACCGACCGGCAGATGTTCGTAGAAAGCACCTATGATGACCTTGGAAAAGAATTGGTTACTACAGTGCGTTCTCGCTATTTACTACGCCAGGGAGATGACTATCAGGTTGCTTCGCGCGTGTCCAACGCAGATGCTGAGAGTTTGCGTTTCTCTGGTGACACATATCCTGATTGGGTTACGGAACGCTATCTACAAGTCCCTGACACCGTTACACCGGAAACAGTAGAGTTAGCCGCTGAGCTAACCGCAACTTACAACAATTCTTTTGATAAGAGCATCGCCGTCCGTGACTACTTGCGTAACAATATCACATATAACGATCAGATTGAGGCGACTCCGGAAGGTATTGATCCTGTGCATTATGTCCTTTTCGAATCTGAAGAAGGATATTGCAATTATTATGCATCGGCGATGGCGATCATGCTGCGCTCCCAAGGTGTGCCTTCTCGGGTTGTCAGCGGGTACGCCCAGGGTGATTTCGATGAAAATAGCCTTTCCTATCGCGTACGCGCCAACAACGCACACACTTGGGTTGAAGTGTATTTTCCCAGTTTCGGCTGGATCCAGTTTGAGCCAACGGCGTCCATTCCAACCGTCGACAGACCTTTGACGGCAGGTGGCGGCGATGCCTTTGCCTCTCCAGGAGTCTCTCCAGAAGGTCTGGAAGAGGGTTTGTCAGATGAATTAGGGATTAATGCAGACCAGGAACTGAAAGAGTTGTTGGAGGGCGAGAACTTAGGTGGGGGACTAGATCCAAGACAAGAGCGATTTCCAATCTGGCAAATAGCAGGAGTAGTCATTATCTTATTATTGGCAGCTGTGGCAATGTTTGTGGCCAATGGGGTAAACCGACGAGTGGAAGAAGATGTGGATCGCAGCTACCAGCGATTGGGTTCCTGGGCACGCTGGTTAGGTGTTTTCTATCGACCTACGCATACACCATATGAAAGAGCAGATCTTATGACATCGGCCGTGCCCGATGGCAGGGTTCCAATTCGCAATTTAACCCAAGAGTATGTCCGCAAACAGTTTAGTGCTGATCATAAAACTAGAGAGGGTTTTAGCCCTATCGATGAATGGCGCCAATTACGGCCGCTTTTGATCCGCCTGAGTATTGTCAGGCGCTTACGAAAATGGCAGCAACGTTTCCGCAAAGAAGAATAGCGTGCTTGTCAAGCAGAATACTATGATATAAGCTTGCCTGCATGAAGCGACATTCAGACCCGCCCACAGGGGATACTCAAAATCAAACAACCCAAGCCAATATTATAAAATTGCGCGGGTATGTCGACCAGTTAAATGATGCGGTCAACCAACAACAGCGCACGCTAATGTCGACGCATCCCAGCCGACTTAAGCAGGTCGCATTGCGCGAAAGTGGCGAACTGACACGTTTATTGATTTACGTGCGGCGTGGGCTGGATGAGCTAACTCATCAAGTGCGTGCACAAACAACAGAGCGCGTTTCATTGAGTGCTTTGCAGGAAGTGGCGGCTACGATCAACTCTTCGTTGGAATTAGATCAGGTGCTCAATGAGGTCATGGATGTAATCATCGATCTGACAAAGGCGGAGAGGGCGATGCTGCTTCTGACGGATGAGTCAACTGAACGTTTAGAGGTTCAAGCTGCGCGCAATATGGATCAGGAGACGATCGAACGCTCCGAATCTTTTCAGATTAGTCGCAGCATTGTGCGACGTGTGGCCAAGAGTGGTGAGCCGGTTGTAACCATGAACGCGCAAGAAGATGATCGTTTTTCAGCACAAGAGAGTATCATCAGTTATCGACTGCGATCTATTTTATGTGTGCCCCTGAAAATCAAAGACAACATTACCGGTGTCATCTATGCTGACAATCGCATTAACGCCGGCATCTTTGGCGATGCTGATCGAGACATTCTTGCAGCATTCGCCAATCAGGCCGCGGTCGCTGTAGAAAATGCCCGTCTGTTCCGCCAAATCCGCAATAATTTGGCAGAGATAACGGAAATGAAGGAACTAATGGACAATGTGTTTGCTTCGATCGCCAGCGGCGTTATAACCATTGATGAAACAGACCGTATCGCTTTGTTCAATCGGGCTGCAGAGCAGATTTTGGGCGTCAAAGCTGATTCTGTTCTGTATCAAGCATATGAAGGAGTGATGAAGGCCGTAGGACTCCCGGTAGAGCCGATTGTGCGCGAAATCATGGCCAATGGTGGAACCCATAGTGCGGAAATTGATGTGCATGTCGAGGATCGTCCTGATGCAACGACGCTGAATTTGACATTTTCGCCGTTGCGAGATGTGCATCAGGAAGCGTTGGGTGTGGCCATGGTTCTGGATGATGTATCGGAAAAGAAACGTCTAGAAAGTGTACGGCGTTATTTGCCGCCCAAATTGGTCGACCAGATTAGGGACTTGGACGCTGCTCAACGGCCGCAGCACCGTATGCTAACAGTTTTATTTGGCGACATCCGTGGCTATAGTACATATGGTGAAGAGACAGAACCTGAAAAACTGATCCAAATTATTAATGGGTACTTCACATTTGTTGTGCAAGCTATTACAGAGAACCAGGGATTGACGGATAAGTTCGTTGGAGATGCATTTATGGCCTTGTTCAATACGCCGCTCAATCCGCAGGAAGACCATGTGCGGCGAGCTTTGCAAACTGCACTAATGATTCAAGAAAGCTTGGCCCGCTACAGGACTGAGCTGCCGGTAGATGAACATTTGCACTTTGGTATGGGGATTCACACTGGCGAAGCGGTGGTTGGTAATGTCGGTAGTAATCAACGTAAAGATTACACAGCTATTGGTGATGCCGTCACCTTGGCCAGCCGCCTACAGCAAATGGCCCAACCTGATCAAATAGTGATTAGCCAGAATACCTTTGAACGCTCCGAGTCATGGGTTATAGTTGACAAATTACCTGCCGTGCAGGTGAAGGGGCGGCATACATTGGAACAAATTTACTCCTTGAAGGGATTGAAGTAACGCATTCCTAGAAAACGGCTACTAATCTCCTGAGACGGAGACAGTTCCCAGGATGTAGCGATCACCTGCCAGATTACCGTTTTTATCGGCAATGTTGAGCCGACGACCTCCGACCATCTCATATAAACCAGCTTCAATTAGATATGTGCCTGGCGCCAGGTTTTCGGGGATGGTCAAGCGGTAAGGATCGGTGAATCTTTGACCAGGAAGCCATTTGGGGATCCAAAGGTGGGTCGGTGCTGCCCCACCGAGTGGTGTGTAATCGAGCGCTACAATGGGACGGTTAGCGAGATCAATAAGATGAATAAAAACGGTGTAACTTTGCTCTGCATAATCGAGGCTTTGCCAACCTAGAATCACAGGAATTGTATCGCCGGGCTTGACCAAAATTGGTTCGTCCCAGGGGGCGCTTGATCGCTGCAAGCCGCTGCCTGCTGTAGCCCATTCCAAACCAACGCGCTGGCGGAAGTTAGCTAGCATGCCATCTGTCGCAATAGGAAATCGTTTCTCGCTGACGTCTAAAGTGCCTAACGATAGCAATTCACCACTGCTTTTATCGGTGCTAAGATTTTTCAAACCGGCTGATACTGGATAGGAACCGGCAGGTAAATTGTGGGGTAGAGCGAAATCATATCGTTCTACGATGATCTCTCCGGGCTGCCACTTCGGTGTGACCAGGTGGCTGTCAGTGGTGAAGGTGAATGTTATATCGCCTACTGTTATCTCTGGTACATAGTATTCTTCTGTTCCTGTCGGTGTGCGCATGCCCAGCGAGAGTGGTACATATTCTCCTGCGCTAACGGCCGTTTGTGGCATTAGATAACCCACAATTTCGATACTCTGCCAACTTGTGTTCTCCGGACTCATCTCTTCCGGCAATTCTTCATCGCCCGGTTCAACGACACGATAGAATGGTCCAGACGGCCGTAAACGAAAACCAGCCTCTACAATCTCCCGCCGGTAGTTGCTGAGGTACACTGGTCCACCAGGGAGATAATCAAAGACATTGTCCAACCATGTGCGAGCTGTTGAAACATAGATAGGACGCAGATCGGCGGGATCCGGCCAGCGCTGTTCAACGAATTGGGTATACCACAGCGGCGTCATATGTTCCCAATCATTCAGTAAAACAGCGCCCTGATTTTGGTCCGCGAAATGGGAAAAGACTTCCTCTACATAGGCACTGCCCTCATTATAATCGCGGAGAGAGACGCGGGAGAAAGTACGCACGATTTGCAGCACCGGGCCTAACAAAAAGAGGGCAGCCGTTAGAAGTAAGAGCCATGTTTTCCCCGGACGGAGCGACTGCTGCAGATAACTGAGTAAAACATAAAGGCCAATCCCCGACAGCATCCCAATGATTAGCAGCTGGCCGAGGATATAAGCCATGATGTCCTGAGCCTTCAGGGTAATCACAAAGGCATAGTTACATAGAAACGCTAAGAAATAAAGCAGCAGCAAGGATCCGGGTGCTTGAAGTAGACCGTCATTACCGGCAAGATTTCCTTTCCTGCGACTGGCCCATCGTTCAATTAAGGGCCAGACCAAAGCCAGAACAGCCAGAAATATTACGGGCAGCGAATATTGCAGACGCAAAATGGACCAAAAGACGAGCATGCGCTGTGGCTGCTCTTGGAGTGAATAGTAGGGCAGTGCTTCGGTGATGCCGCGCCCCAAAACGTGATCTAAAAAACCATCCAATGTATTCATGGATGATGGGCCAAATGGGGGCGCCATGCTGCTGCGAATGGGAAAGTAAAGCCAAACGGCAAGACCTAGTAAGGCGAAGGCAATCATTTTTAGCAGCGTGCGCCAGTTGCGGAGGATTGATGGCTGCACAACTAAGATAAAGATCGCATAAGCGGGAAAGGCAAAGACGGTTAACGGGTGATGGGTTACGCCTAATCCGGCCGAGAAAGAGAAAGCGTAAAGCCAGCGCTGTGCCGTGGAAACACCCCTTCTTGTTTGAGTGTCAGGGTTGGACTTCAATGCTGTGTACCAGCGCGTTAGGAAAAAAAGATTGGCGGCTAAAAATGCTGCGGTGATGATGTGCGGGTTGGCATGGATAGCATGCTGCCAGAAGTCAACGCCAGTGGCTACCGTTAAGGTGGCAAAGATACCGGAAAGCGTTCCGAATAAAAGAAGCGTTTGGGATATTTCCCGGCTGGATGAGAGACGTGCGACAGCGCGCACGATAGCGTAAACAAATAAAGCTGCGATTGTCGCTGCTGTAGCGGATAGCAGATGCATCCGCCAGGGAATTTCACCGAAGGGTATAAGAGTTTGAAATAATTTACCTAACAGAGTGATGAAAGCGTAGCCGGGCGGGTGAGCAATGCCCAAGATGTTAGCCACAAAAGTGTATTCTGTAGGATCGCCAAGCACCAATGTTTGGGCCAAAGTCAGCAGGTACAAAATAGGTATGATCAGTAGGATTAGGCCGAGTGAATTTATAGTCAGGTATTTGCGCATGGGGGTCTAAGGTGCCAGTAGTTTATTGTAAACGGCCGTCGTTTCCCTTGCGGCCCGCTGCCAGCTAAATTTGCCAGCTTGCTGCAAGCCGAGTTCACGGCGCTGGTTGTATTCATCTCGGTTGGTTAACAGGCGTTTGATTACGGCCGTCATTTCTTCGACATTGGTGGGATCAAAATATGCGGCAGCATCGCCGCCAACCTCTGGGAAGCTGCTTTTATTGCTGGCGGCCACAACTTGCCCACTGGCCATATGTTCCAGAATAGGCAAACCGAATCCTTCGTAGAGACTTGGTTGTACAGCTAAGTCAGCCGCAGCCAATACAGCCGGCAAATCCACATCTGGAACCCAACCTAAAGGCAAAACAATATCTGAAAAGCCTTGCTTTTCGATTCGTTCAAAAAAATCTTTGTAGAGCCAACCTTTACTGCCGGCAAGCACCAAAGCTAATTCAGGGAAAGATTGACGTAGGATTAAGAGCGCATCCAGCAAGCGATCGAGATTCTTCCTCGGTTCGATTGTGCTTAAATGGATCAGGAAATGTTTGGGCAGATTATAAGTCTGCCGTACACGGTTGATCATCTCAGGTGATGGCGGTTGGAAGTGGGGTGAAGCCGCTTCATACACGACATGTATTTTGGACGAATCGATCCCATAGTTATTAATGATGTCTTGTTTGGTGGCCTCGGAAACAGCAATTATGGCATCAGCTTTTTTGCAATACAGGGGCATCGCCTGGTTTAAGTACCAGTAGTTGAGTTTTTTGTGATAAGCAGGATATTGTTTGAAAATCAAATCGTGAACAGTCAACACAGTTGGTACGCCACGCAGAGGCATGAGCAGGTGTTCTGTGCTGTGAAAAAGGGTTGCGTCCGGTACGAGCCGGTTAAAAGAGATATGGCCCTTCTGCCCTGCAAGAACGGCCATACGCCAAGGTTTATAACCGAGCCGCACGCTGCGTTGGGGGGTGGTGGTTGGCAAGGAGGGCGGGAATCGGCCGTCTGACCCTTGATTATAAAAGAGCCCGACTTGCTGCTTGCTTTCTGACATTACTGCTGAAGCCAACTGTTCGCAGTAGCGCCCCAACCCTGCCCGGCTGTGAACGGCCGCTGAGATATCAAGATAGATCATGGACGTTTAGTGCCGATACTTCGCCTGGCAGATTAAATACAGCGCTGCTGGATCTGGTAATAATGGCACTCATATGAGTGATTCCTTTCACAAATGATAGTTGGAGCGGATTGTAAGACGTTAAACCTGAAACGCAAAAATGGCCCCAGGTTATGACCTGGGTGTGAGTAAAACCTTAATTACAAATTTGGGGAGGGCCAACATTCGCCGCCAGCGCCATGGCTCATGAAACAGGCGGTGCAACCATTCTAGACCTAGATATTGGACCCAACGCGGCGCGCGAACGGCTTTACCGGTCACAAAATCCAATGATCCACCGACACCCATGGCCAGACGAACTGAGTCCAAAACATCCTGATTGCGGGCAATCCACTTGTCTTGATTTGGGGCGCCGTAAGCAACAAAGAGAATATCTGCCCGGCTGCTGTTGATTCGCTGCACGATTGCTTCGTTTTCGGCTGGATCAGGAGAACCGGCATAGGTTCCAGCGATTTGCAGGCCCGAGAAATTTTTCTGAAAAACGGCCGCGGCTTCCTCGGCCACACCTGGGGCCGCGCCAAGCAAGAAAAGACGCCAATTTTCTTGGGCAGACAATTCTGCCAGATTATAGACCAATTCAGAACCGGGTACTCTTTCTGGCAGCGGGGTACCTAGATAGCGTGATGCCCAAATGAGGCCGATGCCGTCGGCAATACACAAGTCAGACTGTTCTAATACCTGCCGAAAATGTTCGTCTTTTTGGGCAGCCATTACAAATTCAGGATTGGTGGTGGCTATTTGGTGCAGGCGCGGTTCAAGCATAAATTGCTGCACGAGAGGCAGCACCTCACCCATTGTAATAATATGAACAGGTGTGTTGAGAATCGAAATAGATTTTGGTGATATTTCTTCCTGTTTATCCATTGTCGATTTCTATGGCCTAAATTGCGTCCCGTTGTATTATGGATTGGTATAAATTTTCGAGCTCACCGGCATTTAAAAAACCTTCTGCCACGCCAGATTCACCAAAATCTTACTCATTTCAAGCATAGATCATAACTTATTCGGAAAAATTGGGAAATGCATGGTAAGATCACCAAATGAGGAAAGGAATATAGTGGGCGAGTTTAACAATCTTCAAAATATGGTGCATTGGCTAGATAGCATCGGTATTGATGTATCCCAATGGGGCATGAATAGTACCAAAACGCCTGAAAATCTTTGGGATGAGTACGTGCGGGGAGAGGTATCTTTCCAGGCCAATCCCCCAAGGCGAATCGTAAGTGTGGTGATAATCATCATCAGCCGTGATGATATGATCCTGCTTGAGGTGGAACAGGAATTCCACAATGGAAAACGTCGTTCCCGAAACCAGCCGCCATCAGAGAAAATTAAGCCAGGTGAGGATTTGCATGATGCTGTCCTGCGCTGTCTCCATGAGGAGTTGGGGCTCAAAGCGGCTCAAATAGATTTCGATGAGTCTCATTACAAGAGAGAAGAGGAAACAAGAGAGTCTCCTTCATATCCCGGTTTTATGACACGATATACGATGTATACAGTTGAGGTACAGGCAGAGGGGCTCCCTGAGCAGGCATTCTGGCGAGATAATGTAGCGGCAGGGGAAGGAGATC
This sequence comes from uncultured Chloroflexia bacterium, assembly GCA_963736615.1. Taxonomy (GTDB): domain Bacteria; phylum Chloroflexota; class Anaerolineae; order Promineifilales; family Promineifilaceae; genus JAACFF01. The sequence goes on from CAVTPP010000003.1 coordinate 172,639, forward strand.
CTGTTAAGCGACATTTGTGGGGATGGCATCCACGGCCGTGAATACTATAATTGTTCACGTATAGAGTTTATAGAGAGACCGGTAGCGATCAGACCCCATATACCAAAAACGATCATCCAAAACATCTCCTGAATGTGCAGCAAAATCGCATAAGCGGTCAACATTTCCGGATTCATACCCAGTGCTGATAATGGAAGGACGATTGATGCATGAAAAATACCCGGCTGTGTTGGTGCCGATGGGGGGGAGAGAGCCAACGCTCCGAGTGAGACAGCCAGCAACTGCTCATTAGCTAGATGGTTGTCCAAGGACAGCAGTGTCAAATAGAAGAAGGCCCAAAACAAGGCCCATGTGGCAACAGACCAGAAAAGAATTATCGCAAATTGGCGTGGCCTTGATACGCTCTGCAAGTTAGCCAATAAATCTGAAAGAGAATGGCGTGCACTCTCTTCGGTTACGCGGGGCAGCTTCCCCAATAGTCTAGAACCCTTGTCAAGGGTGAATTCTTGATTTTTGACCAGCCAGGCGATGGCACCAAAGCCCAAGATGAGGAAGCCAATGCCTCCGGCAACGGTGCCAAATGACAACTGTAAACCAAGGCCAACCAATATCGCCAAACCGAACGTTAGTAAACGCATTAACTGCTCAAAAAGTCGTTCAACAACAACGCTGGTTGTAGCTTCGGTGTAGGATATGGATTCGTTGGTTCCCATAACCAGAATCCGAATCAGTTCGCCGGCGCGAAAGGGAATTATGATATTGCCGGCATGCCCTAGATTGCTGGCATGAAAGGTGAACAGCAGCCCCGGTTTATTAGCTAAGAGCGTCCGCCAACGCGCCGCATAAGTGATCAGACCGAAGATCAATGCAGCAGAAGCAGCGGCAATAAAACGAAGATCCGCGGCACTTAATTGGCTTATGACCAGAGATATGTCAACCAGAACAATAAAGAGCGCGACGATAACAACGATAACCAACAATAAAAGAGCAATGCGCTTTTTATTGTTGGTTTCTTTATTGTTCATTTAGGGCGCACCCTTGTAATGCCTTGTTATGGTCGCATGCGGTTGAGTGTCCGGGGGAAGGGGCTGGTTTGGCGAATATGCTCAATGCCACAAATCCAGGCCACTGTGCGTTCCAAGCCCAAGGCCAAAACCACTGTGCGGCACACTGCCATAACGGCGTAAATCAACATACCATTGATAATGTTCCATCGGCAGGTCGTGCCGTTCGATGGCTGCGATCAGTTCATCGGGATCGCTCATCCGCTCACTGCCGCCAATGATTTCCCCATACCCTTCAGGGGCCAATAGATCGACGCTCTTACAAACTTCGGGGCGGCCAGGCCACGGTTCCATGTAAAAAGCCTTTACCTGGGTTGGATAGCCGTAGACAAAAACCGGTTTGTCAAACTGTTTGGTCAGTTCCGTCTCATGCGGCGAGCCAAAGTCATCGCCCCACTCAATTTTGAAGCTGTTCTTTCAATTCGGGATCATCGGTGGCTTCGCGGATGGCGTGAATGCGCTCAAATGCCTCATCATAGCTGATGCGTGGGAAGGGAGGCGTAATGTTTTCCAGCTGCTCAAATCGCGTCCCAGCAATTCCAATTCCGGTCGCCGTTTTTCAAGTGTCGTTTGCACGATGTAGCTGACAAACTCTTCTTCAAAATCCATCAAATCATCGAGATCAAAAAAGGCCATTTCCGGCTCTACCATCCAAAATTCGGTCAAATGGCGGCGCGTTTTGGATTTTTCGGCGCGAAAGGTGGGGCCAAAAGCAGTACACTTTGCCAAAGGCCATGATGTTGGCTTCGTTGTAAAGTTGGCCTGTTTGGGCCAGGTAGGCTTTTTCATCAAAGTAGTCGACTTCAAAAAGCGTGCTGGTTCCTTCTGCGGCGGCAGGGGTGATGATGGGTGTGTCAATATTGATAAAGCCGTTGTTGAATCGAAAAAGTCAATGATGGCTCGTTTGATGGTTGTGCGCACGCGCATGATGGCCCATTGTTGGCTGGAACGAAGCCAGAGATGGCGGCTGATCCATCAAGAATTCGACCCCATGTTCTTTGGGTGTGATGGGGTAATCAACTGCATCTTGCAGCACGGTTCACTTCTTCAATGCCGATTTCGTAGCCGCCAGGGATGCCGGGCGCGCGATTGTTGGCGCGAACTGTTCCGGTGACAATCAGGGAGGATTCTTGCCCAAGTCGTTTGAGCATTTCGAACAGTTCGTCGCCGACTTCGGGCCGGTAGGCGACGCCTTGGGCCATGCCCGTGCCATCGCGCAAACGGACAAACATGAGCTTGCCTTTGCGGGTGATGGCGTAGAGCCATCCTTGAATCTTTACGCGCTGGCCTTCGTAATCGGCGATATTTTCGATATTGATTAACTTAGTCATGGTAGTCTCTCCATTACGATTTATCGTTTCGTAGGGGTATGAGTATAACAAAAAACGGAGCAGTCTCTCAATCAGTGACGAAACAGGCGCCAGCGCATGCCAGGACGGTGTAAATAGGCCATTGTCTCACTCAAGCGCATCGGGCGAAAGCCAAAAAAGCGGCGCACTGAATCGAGATCAGTTACTTCAGGAACAAAGAAGCGATCCACAAAGAAACGGCTGACGGCCGGCCAAAACCACCAACTAAAGAACAGTGTGGCTGTTGGGCGCAGTAGAGCTAAAGGGATCTTGGCAACGATTCGCTTGACACCTTCGGCCGACAATATTTGGGTGACAAGTGCGTGATAGCGAAATCGTTCATCTCCGGCTAGAGTGATGGTTTGGTTCAGTAATCAGGTCTTTCAAGGCAGGCGATCATACAACGGCCGAAATCTTCTACCCAAAGAGGCTGCATGGCAATTTCACCGCCTCCAGGAAGCCAGACAAACGGCCAACTCCATAAGGCTAAACCGAGAATTATTTCGGTAAAGCGATCGCCCAGACCAAAGAGCGTGCTGCTGCGAAGGATGGTGTGGGACATATTGCTGGTACGTAATAAACGCTCGATCTCACCTTTGGTACGCAGCAAAGGATGAACAGAATTGGCGTCGGCGCCGATTCGGCTGGGGAAGATGATATGCTTGACTCCGGCACGCTGCGCTTCTTCCAACAATGTTCGTGTGCCTTCAATATCAACATGGCGCAGCATTCGCTGGCGACCGCGCGCTTCCGACCCGGCCAGGTGGAAGACGACGTCAATCCCCGCTAATTGCTCACGTAGGGAGGCGTGGGCGTTGATACGGCCGTCATAGGCTCGCCACTGATAGCCGTTTAGGGTTAACGTATTGGTCAGCGAACGGCCGATGAACCCCGAGGCTCCAGTTACTAGTATCATGGCGAAGATGGTGGCAGCCGATCAACAACTTCAAAAGCTGCCACCGGGCCAAATCCACTAATAACAACAAGTACGAATGTCGACCAGTTCTTCAATATGGGGTGCTATCTTTTCCTGAACTTGGTTTTCGTCCAGGCCTCTAACCTTGAAGGTGATGATCCTATTGGAGCTGGTCTCACCGGCGAACTGGCTAAAGGCCAAAAACTCACCTCCAGCTTCAGCGATAGCATGCGTCAAAACATCCAATTCACCTATTGTATCCGGCACTAAGGCGGTAACACGGACTCCCTCTTGCTGTGCCCCCATGAGATCTAAGAAAATCCGGAAAAGGTCCGTTTCAGTGATTAATCCAACCAGAAATCCGTTAGCTAAAACTGGTAGACCACCAATCTTGTTCTGCGCCATAAGATAAGCGGCTTCTTCAATTGGTGTATTTTCTGTTACCGTAAAAACTTCCTTGGTCATGATTTCGCCGACTGTAATCTTGGCCAAAAGGTAATTCAATTCCCAAACACTCAACGATGTCGCATCTGATGGTGCCGCATTCAGCAAATCTTTATCGGACACGATGCCCACCAGCTTGCCATCTTTTACGACTGGTGTACGGCGGATCCCTTTACTCTTCATCAGGTCGAGGGCGTCCATGATCGGCATGGTGGGTTCAATAGTTATAACGGGGGAAGACATGCGCTTTTTGACTAGCATTAAAAGCTCCTTTGTGTTTTGAACAGTAATTGGACTGATCGCTAACAGTAGGGAGTAAACGATCAGTCAAGCTTTTACTACCTAAATCTTCTCTGTTCTGCGAGGTTTGTCAAGTGTTGATTGACCCTTTTTAAGGCATTGTCGGCAGCACAGAAACGCTTGGTTATAATTTGTGGTGATGACGAATGAGGAACCTAAATCAAACAAACCTTTGCGTGTCTGCTATTTTGGCACCTACCGTGCTAACTACACCCGAAATCAAATCCTGATCGCTGGTTTGAAGGCCCAGAAGAATGTGCTGCTAACAGAATGCCACGCTGCTTTGTGGCATAGTATTGAAGATCGTGTCGAACAAGCCAGCGGCGGTTGGCTGCGCCCAAGATTTTGGGGTCGTGTGTTATCAACTTACTGGCGTCTATTCCGCGCACACAGCAAGACAGGTACGTATGATGTGATGCTGATCGGCTATCCAGGTCAGTTCGACAGTTACCTGGGCCGATTGCTTAGTTGGTGGCGTGGCAAACCCATGGCTTTGGACATCCTGATGTCCTTGCATCTTGTGGCCGAGGAGCGCGGTTTGACTGAAAAAAGCCCGATGTCTGGGCGGCTCATTTTTTTACTCGAGAAGGGGGGGCTGAAGCTGCCGGATCTGCTACTATCTGAAAATAGTGCTTATGAAGGCTATTACTGTCAGAAGTATCATCTTTCGCCAGCGAAGTTTCAGCGTGTGCCGCATGGAGCGGATGAGCGTGTTTTTCATCCCCGCCAAGTAAGTGCAGAAGGCGATACTTTCCGTGTTACCTATCATGGCACCTATCTTCCTTCACATGGGTTGGATGCCATTATTGGCGCGGCCGTTTTGCTGCGTTCGCGACGAGATATCCATTTTCACTTTTTTGGCAATGGGCCGGATAAAGCACGCATCCAGCAGATTGCCGGCGGTGAGGAGCTGAGCAATGTTACATTCCATGGCTTTGTCAGCCAGGACGAACTCTTAGACAATTTAGCCCGTTCTCACATTTGCTTGGGCGTGTTTGGCGAGACGAAACAATCTCACTTCACGATTCAGAATAAAGTGTGGGAAGGTCTAGCTATGGGGCGTGCTGTGATTTCGGGCGATTCGAAAGTTGTGCGCGAATCACTGCAAGACCGCCAACAGATTTATCTAGTGGAAAGACTCAATCCCCAGGCCCTGGCCGATGGGATAATAGAGCTGCAAGAGAATCCTGAGTTACGTAATAAGATGGCCCATGCCGGGCATGAGCGTTATTTGCGTGGGAATTCCATAACAGCTATTGGGGCTGATACGGAAAGAGCCCTGCGTACGTTAGTCTAAGGAGCTAGTTGTATCTCCACTGCACGTAACTGACCACACCCGGCGGCGATGTCGATACCGCGCCTTTGACGCACGGTACTGGGTAGATTATACGCAGCTAATATCGATTGGAATGCTTTGGCACCGCGTTCGTGGGCGGGACGGCCGTCAAAACCACTGGTTGGATTGAGGGGGATTAGATTGACGTGGGCGTCCAATCCCTGTAATAATTGACCAAGAGCGTGTGCTTGTTCGGCCGTGTCGTTTTCACCAGCAATAAGCGCCCATTCAAAAAAGATGCGGCGCTTGCGTTTCTCGCTGTAGTAGCGGCAGGCCTCAATCAATTCTTTCAGAGGCCAGCGTTTGGCTGGAGGAACAAGGGCCTGTCTTTCAACATCAGTCGCGCCGTGGAGACTGACGGCCAGCCGGAACGGCCGATCTTCGTCGGCAAGGCGTCTGATGCCCGGAACCAGACCCACTGTACTCAGTGTGATATGCCGCGGCGCAACAGCCATTCCATTGTGATCCATGATCGTATCCATGGCTTTCATGGTCGCGTCATAGTTGTGTAACGGCTCACCCATACCCATCAGAACGATATTTCGTAGAGTATCGCCCCTGGCACGCAAGACACGGCTTACATGCAAAACCTGGGCCACGATTTCCCCTGAAGATAGTTGGCGTGTAAAACCCATTTGCCCTGTGGCACAAAAGACACAGCCCATTGCGCAGCCAACCTGGGTGCTGACACATGCCGTTGCCCGCCCCTTGAAGGCCATAAGAACGGTTTCAATAGTTTGGTTATCTCTCAAGCAGAGCAAGAATTTGCGCGTGAAGCCGTCACTGCTGTCAGTTGAAGCCCGCACCGGGAGAATATCTAAGTTTGTTTCTTCCTCGAGACGCGTTATCAAATCGGGGCGAAGGCCGGGTATCGCAGTAACGGCCGTTGCTTGCTCCCGGTACAGACCTCGCCATAATAGGGTGGCATAGTAGTCGGAATAACCCCAAGTGGCTAACAGATCGCCCAGTTCATCACGCGATAAATCAAAGAGGTTGATTGTTGATCTGAAATCATTCGTTACCATGGGGCGATTGTAGCGAGATAGAAGAAAGAAGGCACATCGGTTCATATGGAAGAAATTGCGATTATTGGCGAGCAAGCCAAGACCGGCGCATATCTGCTGCGTATTTCTGTGACCAATGATTTACAGGTTCGTTTTGGACACTTCCAAAACGGTGAATCTATCCTCGTGCAAAAGGGCGAATATATTTATGTCGGGTCTGCCATGGCGAGTAAAGGTTCTATGACGCTTGCACGTCGATTATTACGCCATGCTACACGGCATGATCGAAACCGGCCACAAAAAATACGCGAGAGATTGCTGGTGGCCTTAACAAAGGCTGGGGTGGGAGCGGGAAATTTGCAGCCACCTTCACAAAAGAAACTGTTTTGGAATGTTGATTATCTATTGGAGGAGGAGACTGCCTCATTGTCCCAAATAGTCATTCTTTGCAGCCGGACCAACCTGGAAGATGACCTGGCTCACTTTCTAATGGATCAACCAGGGAGCAGTATTGTGGTTAAAGGGCTTGGTGCCAACGATAAACAGGGCCAAACACATCTGCTGCAGATCAAGGAAAAGAGCGCATGGTGGCAGCAGTTACCGGAAAGGCTTGCAGATCTATGAGATGCCAGGCACTTCCGAAATGCCTGGCATCGGTTTATTTTGAAAGATCGTAGACGAAGGGGAACAACGCCACCGGAATTAGTTTGAAGTGCTGCTTTGCAAAGGGGATGCCAATGATGGTGATTGCTAGAATTGCGCCACCAACCAGATGCGCAATCGCGATTTCCCAGCCGAACAAGATGACCCAGATGATTGTGAAGACGAGCTTCAAGCAGCCGCCACCTGAATCTGTTTCTTCTACGCGTTTGCCGAATGGGGCCAACGTGGCCACACCTAAGCGGATCGATTTAAGACCGAAAGGGATGCCGATGATTGTCAACATCAGCAAAAGTCCGCCGATAATATAGCCCATCCCGGCAAAAAACCCGCCAAAAATTAACCAAATGATGTTGCCTAAGAGACTCACTTAATTCCTCCAAGAAAATTGTATTGTCGCCATTAATATTGTTTTCTATTTCCTTTACGGGGGAGGAAATAGCAGGTTGCACTTCAGTACTTAGTCTCATATTCGATCAATAGACAGATAATGTCCTTGCCAAAAATTGGCAGCAGAAAATGTCACCTATGGATACCTCTTGCCCCACAATGGCCGCTATGGTACTTTAAGCATCCTAGCAGAAACAATATAGGAAGGTAAGTATAATGCGTATCGCCGTTTTTTCCGACGTACATGGTAATTTGACTGCTTTGGAAGCAGTGCTTGAGGATATTGCCCTGCGTGATATCGATCAGGTCGTTTTTGCAGGTGACCTATGCCTTGTAGGTCCGCGTCCGGCGGAATGCCTGCGCAGGATTCAATCTGCGAACATTACCAGCATCTATGGTAATACGGATGATTGGATTCTTGGGCGACAGATACCCCCACAGCCGTTGGCTGAACTGGCACAATGGACATTGGAACAGTTAAGGCCAGCAGAACAGTCCTGGCTTAATGGGCTTCCTTTCTCACACAGCATTTCACCGACAAATCAAGCTCAAGATGATTTTTTGGTTGTGCATGCCAATCCACTGGATGTAAACCAGCTTGTTTTTCCCCCGGAGGAGGAGCAAATGGGTCGGTACGGCCGAATACGCCAGAGCGATGAAGAGTTGGACACATTAATGGCAGCGGTTAAGGCTGCGGTCTTGGTATTTGGACATTTGCATATCCCTAATGAGCGAAACTGGCACCAGCTTAGATTAATCAATATTAGCTCCGTCAGCATGCCCGGAGATGGAGATCCTCGAGCAAAATATGGTATTTTCAGTTGGCAGGAAAAAGAGTGGGGCTTTGAACGGCAATTTGTTACTTATGAAATCGAAAAGGAAGTAGATGCTTACAGGCAATCCCAACCACCAGGCTGGGGAAAAATGGTCGAAACAATGCAATCTGAAGGATCTTTTCCACAGAAAGTGTAGAATGGCAATATGAGCACGCTTAACCCCAATATCCCCTCCTCAGAACTATCGCGCTTAATGAGTACGGCTGCGGCACAGCTTAGCGAGTATTCGTTGAGGCTTTTAACGCCGCAGTTACTACTGCGTATTTTTCTGGATGATAAAGAATCGGCCGCCTATCAGATTTTGCAGCAGCTTCATAGCCAGCGCGGCACCGATCTGGATGATCTGGTGCGGCGCGTGGAGATGATGGCCCGCAGCAATAAGGGTCGGGATGCCAAGTTCAATTTTACCGATGACTTTGGCAAGGATATTCCCTTGGATGAAGAAATGCTGGTGGTAATTGATGAAGGATTGACCATTGCCCAAGCCCGAGAGGAATTGAAAGTAGGCAGTGGACACGCTCTAGCGGCAATGACCCAACCCAATGTAACCACCTTTGCTGTCTTACAGCGTGCGGGAGTTTCCACCACGGCCGTTGCCACCTTGCTCGATGAATTCGCGACAGAGGGTAGCATAGACATCATTCGCGACTATGTTCAAGAGGCCAAAGAAGGCCAAGCAATAGCGGTATACCAGAGAGAACAACTTCTGCGGGACTTAATTAGTTTGTTGTCGTTGTCCAAGAGCAGGCACATCATCCTCGTTGGACCTGAAGGCGCGGGCAAACGGACAGTTGCCTACAGCCTGGCGCAACTTCTGGCGGAAGAGAAAGGGCCGGCAAACCTGCGATCCCTTGTTCAGATGAACGAAACCGCGCTGTTGGAAAACCCTCTCGCGGCGATGCGCGCCGCTTTGCGCCGTGCTAGTGGCGGTGTTCTCCTGGTTCCGGATATCGGACGCTTTTTCGCTGACCGGCTGCGTGCTCGTTTTCCGCAGGATGTCAGTCGCGAATTGCATAAAGCGCTGCTTAATAACGAGCAGGTGGTAATAGGAACGGCGACTGCGGCTGATTTCGATTTGCTCAGTAGAGAACAAATTGTGCGCCAGAATTCACACCGTTTAGATGTGCCACCGGCGAGCCGCGACGAGGCTGTGGCTATGCTGACTTATCACAAGCCGCGTCTGGAGCAAGAATATGAGGTACAGGTGAGGCGGGAGGCTTTGGAGACGACGGTGACGCTTGCCGGGCAGTATATCAAAACTGCTGCACTACCTGCATCTGCAGTGCAGTTGGCTGATCGCTCTTGTGCTATCGTGAGAATGGTTACCCAAGAACATGTGGCCAACCTGCCGCAAGTTGCTGCAGATGGGATTGTAGATAATGAAGATGTCATGGTTGCAGCGAGCATGATGACAAAAATACCCATATCGCGCCTTAATGAGGATGAACAAAGCAAATATGCAGCCATGACCGAGCGACTGCATACGCGCATCATCGGCCAAGAGGAAGCGGTCATGGCTGTCAGCCGGGCCGTGAAAACAGCGCGGGTTGGACTGCGCGATCCAAAACGGCCGATCGGCTCTTTCCTTTTTCTAGGGCCAAGCGGTGTGGGCAAGACGGAATTGGCCAAAGCGTTAGCTGAATTTATGTTTGGCTCTGAAGAGGCGATGCTGGTATTGGATATGAGCGAATATCAAGAAGAAGCCAGCGTAAACCGCTTAATCGGTGCCCCCCCAGGCTATGTAGGTTTTGAGGGTGGGGGACAATTAACAGACTTTGTGCGTGAGAAGCCGTATACGGTGGTTCTGCTGGATGAAATTGAAAAGGCGCATCCGCGGGTGTTGGATGTGCTGCTGCAAGTGATGGATGAGGGGCGCTTAACGGATGGTCAAGGGCGCCTGGCAACTTTCAGTGAGACCGTGATTATCATGACCAGCAACCTCGGCGCTAATGACATGCTTGTACCAGTTATCAACGAACGCGAAAGAGAACTTGTCATGGCGGCTGTGCGTCGTTTTTTTCGACCGGAGTTCCTCAACCGCCTGGATGATGTCATTCTTTTCCACCAACTCAGTGGGCCACAATTAGCTCAGATCCTGGATCTGATGCTCAAGAAAGAGAAACGACTCGCAGCAGGGCAGGGGATCGAGCTGACATTAACCAGTGCGGCCAAGCAGTGGCTGTTGTCTCAGAATGACCAGCCGCAATTTGGGGCACGGCCGTTACGACGGATTATCGGCCGTTTCTTGCGTGAGCCATTGGCCGATTTCTTACTCTCTCAGCCACGTCGTGATGAGCAAACGGTGGTTCATGTTGGTGTAGATGCGGATGGTTTGAAATTTGATATCAGTTAGTGGCTATCGATTATTGAAATAATATTTAGTCACAAGCTGCATAAAAAATGAGATGACCCGAAGGCGGGCGCCTAAGGGTCATCTCTGGGGGGAGCCGCGAAAAGTGTAACACAAAAATGCTTGTAGGCAAATTGGAGCGGCTCCATTAATTACTTAAATAATACAGATTAGTTCAATTGCTGCCGTAATGCTTCCGGTTGGGTGACCGGCGCGTGACAGATAAATCGGCGGCAAACATAGGCGGCGGATTTGCCGTCGATCTTGATTCGATTAGCCAGCAAAGGAATGCTGCTTGATTCATTGCCGGCAGCGACCACCAGATTAGGGTGGTAGCCGTCGTTGAGGATTTTCATAAGTGCCTGTGTGCCCAGATCGCCGGGATCGCCGGCTATGGCTACTTCCTGTGGCTCGCCAAGAATAAATGCGGCGGCGCATAACCAGTGGGCAAAGCCTGTCGGATATTGGGCCATTAATTCTTGTAATCCGGCTACTGCTTGCTGCGCCTGGTCCCAGTATTTCCCATTTCCAGTAAAAAGACTCGATTTGAGCAGTGCGTGAGCAGCCATGCTGTTACCGCTGGGGGTGGCATTATCTTGAATTTCCTTGGGGCGGTAGAGCAAGGATTCATGATCACTGGAAGTATCAAAAAAACCACCATTGGTTTCATCACTGAATCGAGCGACCATTTGTTCGACAAGTTCTTGTGTCCAATTAAACCAGCGTTCGTCGAAGGTTGTCTGGTAAAGGGCTAACAAGCCATCAGCAAGGTAGGCGTAATCTTCCAAGTAAGCATTATATTTGGCTTCGGAACCGGCTTTCCAGGTGCGCAGGAGACGGCCGTCATCTTGACGCATATAGTTAAACAGAAAATCCGCGTTCTTAACTGCTATCTCAATGTAATCTGCTCGTCCCAATATGCGACCTGCTTCAGCAAAGGATGCCAGCATTAAGCCGTTCCAGGCAGTCAAGACTTTATCATCCAATCCGGGCCAGATACGTTGTGCACGCACGTGTAACAACTTTTTACGCGCAGCTCGCAATCGTTCATCCATTTCATCAAGCTGCAGGCCGAACTCTGCGGCGATGGCTGCCGGATCATGCGCAATATTGAGGATGTTGTGGCCTTCCCAGTTCCCGCCGGCCGTGACATCATAATAGCGCATGAACAGGTTTGCTTCAGCGCCCAGCAGCTGCCGCACTTCGTCAGAGTCCCAAACGTAGAACTTGCCTTCTTCCCCTTCGCTGTCGGCATCGTAGCTGCTGTAAAAGCCGCCCATTTCATTGTGTAGTTCGCGGATTACAAAATCCAATGTTTCTTCGACGATGCGCCGGTATAAGAGATTGCCGGTTAGTTGATAGGCATGCAAATATACACGGCTGAGTAAAGCGTTGTCGTAGAGCATTTTTTCAAAGTGGGGAATTAGCCATCGATCATCCGTGGCGTAACGGGCAAAGCCTCCACCGAGTTGGTCGTACATGCCGCTGTAGGCCATCTTGTCCAATGTAAATTCGGCCATATGTAAGGCCATACCATCATTGCTGGCCAGGTACATGCGCAAGAGGAATTCAATGGTCATGGATGGTGGGAACTTCGGTGCCGAGCCAAAGCCGCCGTCTTGGGCGTCAAAGTTACTCAGGATTTTGCTAAGCGCCTGGGTGAATACCCCTTCATCTAGTATGTTTTCTTGATTGACGGACAGCGCCGCCTGGCTCAAATGATCGGTAATACTCGAGGCACTGCGTTCGATTTCATCCCGTTTAGTAGTCCAAGTTTGTCCAATGCTGTTAAGCAGCTGTTGAAAACTAGGCATGCCGTAGCGCGGTACGGGAGGGTAATAGGTCCCGCCGTAGAATGGTCTGCCTTCAGGCGTCAGGAAAACAGTCATGGGCCAGCCGCCTTGACCTGTCAAAGCCTGGACAGCGCCCATGTAAATGCTGTCTAGATCAGGGCGTTCTTCGCGATCGACCTTGATGCTGACAAAATATTGGTTCATGAGTGCGGCCGTTTCCTCATCTTCAAATGACTCATGGGCCATTACATGACACCAGTGACAGGCTGCATAGCCGATGCTTAACAGAATTGGTTTGTCCAGGTCCCTGGCTAACTGCAGGGCTTCATCGCCCCAAGGGTGCCATTCCACCGGGTTGTTAACGTGTTGGAGGAGATAGGGGCTGGTTTCATTTGCTAATTTATTAGGCATGTTTGCTCCTTTGAATTTGGATGCGGACAAAGGCAGATGAACGCTGAGAGAATTAAGAAAAAAGACAATCTATTTCATTTATGGTGGTGATCCGCGGCGCATGGGATCACATTTTAGAATACGATGCAGAAAAAAGCAGCGAGTTCGACAAGCTCAAATACTTCGACAAGCTCAGTAACAATGGACGTAGATGGGATCAAGTTGAGCGTAAAGAAAGACCGCTTGTTATTTATTTTGAAAGAGCGTGTTGCAAAGATTGCACAAAACTAGCCGCGATCGCGGGTTTGTCATGCGCTTCATTAACAGCGCTTATTAATGCACTGCCAATGATGACGCCGTCGGCCAGTTCGGCAACGGAGGCTGCTTGTGTGGGCGAGCTAATGCCAAAGCCTACGGCGAGGGGCATACCTGAATTGGCGCGCACACGTTGCACAAAGGCGGCTAGATCACTCTGTAAGGCCGAACGTGCTCCTGTAACGCCAGTAACACTAACGAGATAGATAAAGCCCTGTGCAGAAGCCGCAACTTGTTCTATGCGTTCCTGGCTGCTGGTCGGCGCCAGGAAATAGATATAGGCCAAACCCGCTTCATCGACTAACAGCTGTAACTCAGCCACTTCTTCTGGCGGAAGATCAGGCACGATAAAGCCCTGGACGCCGGCCTCTTTAGAATCAGTGACGAATCTCTCTAGTCCGTAGGCGAGCATGGGATTATAGTAGCCCATAAGGCAGATGGGTGTCTCAACACCACGGAGACGTAATTCACGCACCATATCGAAGCAGCCGGCAACGGTTGTGCCATTTTCGAGGGAGATCTGAGTGCTGCGCTGGATGGTAGGACCGTCCGCCAAAGGATCGCTGAAGGGCACGCCAAGTTCAATCAAGTCGCTGAATGGGGCAATGGCTTCGATAATGTCCAGGGATTGGCTGCGGTCGGGATAACCTAAGGTAAAGTAAGGCATCACGGCCGCAGTTCTGGATTGCAGGGCATTTTTAAAGGCTGTGGTGATTTTGGTTCGGCCGTTACCATTAGCTTCACTCATTGCTGTACTCCTTTCTCTTGCTCTAGAATTTGGCGCAGTTTTTTACGGCGGGCTGCTGCACGTAAGGTTTCTAACTGCCGAACACCCAATGGGTCGATCACTTCGCGCAATAGCTGCAGTTCGCGGCTCGTCGGAGGTTCGGTGACCGGAAGGGGATCGGGTATTTTAAATTCAAAACCTGTCTTGGCTATCACACGTTGAATGCTAACACCTGGATGAACGGAAAGCAATCTCATTCGCCCAGTAGAACCGCGAAAATCAAATTGACCCAGATCAGAGATTAAATAACGAGGCCCACTGCCGGAGGTACGAGCCGAATGGTTGCCCAGGCCGCTTAAGAAATCCAATGATTTAACGAAAGTATGGCGACCATGGCGCGGCACATAAAGATGGGTGTCATCAGAGAAGGTTGTGACATCAGGTATGCCACCGGATCCAGGTAAGCGCAGGCGTGGTCTATGGTAATTGCCACCAATATAAATATTGTTGAAATTGCCATAGGGGTCAACCTGGCCAGGGCGGAAAAACTCCTTTGGTCGATAGGTCGGCAGCAATTCGCAGGCGGCGGTGACAAAGCTAAAGCTCATTAACCCTTGTTTGATCCATAATTCTTCTATCGTGGCCACTCCTAATGGCGCCGGTTCCTGGCAAATAGCTTGCCCGATTGCTGAAACAAAGATCAGGTTTGGTGCATGCGTATGTTTTGCGAGAAGATAGCCGGCGGCCACTAATGGTGTGGCAATACCTTGGGCAACTATTTCACCGTCCACGATTTGGCGGCTGATACAAACGCAAATTAGTTCATCAATTGTGAACATAGTTTTCAAATTTACCGGTGTTGCAGGCTGCAATATAGCGAAGGATTTCCTCACCGTCGATGGGGTAGATAGGATAACAAGATGTGGGCCAGGCGCCGTTTGATAGGGGAACCACGGCCGTTACGGCTTGACCAGGGATATCGATTGGTGCAGACAACGAATCGACAATCTTTTCAGCGGTGATAATGACAATCTTGGACACGTTAGCCAGTTCCAGATCAATGGTTGGGTTACCACCAAGCAAAACATTACCTGAACGGTCTGCTCGCAAAGCATGGATTACGGTGATGTCGCAGCCAATTGCCGGGAAGGCGGTCAATGTTTTGCCACTGTATGGATCGGTGACTGTTTTTACATCAGGTCGAACTGTAAACATGTCTGTGCCTATCCATGCCGGGCTGGGCATGAAACCTGTACCGCCCATTTTTGCCCTCAATCCATTGGCAATGCTCGCTTCACTTTCTTCGATAACCTCCACCGTTCCGGCGGAAACGGCTGTGGTGAACATAGGGGCCAGCCCGAATGTTTCCAGCCCAAAATAGCAACAGCGGGTGCACGTGACGATTCCCGCACCAATTAACATATCGCTGGCCAATCCACCGGTGAAGGATAAAAGTGTTAGGTTTCTAGGGGGTTGATCACGCTGGATGAGTGCTTTAACAAAACCCACAGGGCGGCGATAGATCGTCATACCGCCTAACCCAAGCACCTGGCCATCACTGACCAGCCGCACCGCCTCCGCGAGAGTTGTCGTTTTATCGATCATTGACGCTTGTTTAATCTTAAGAAATCGGATTTCGGGTAAGAATTCTTAAGAACTTACCTTATATAGAGACAAATGACTAATGTCAAGAAATCCGATTTCTAGGTTTTTTTGTAGTTTACCTAGTTGTGACGATTAAGGACTGTATCGACTAGAGAAAGAAGTTCGGCACGAGCCGGGGACAAGGGAACTGTTTCCAAAGTAGCCCGTGCACGCCGCCCCATCTCCTCTGCTTGAATGCGGGCGACTTCAACTGCGCCAGATTCGCGCAAGCTGGACATCATTTGTTGAATAGGATCGATTGGCTCCTGGGCTACCGCCTCGGCAACGGCCGTTAATGCTCCATCACCATCGATGCTTTCTAAACCTTGCTGGGCAACCAAAACACCACGCCTTTGTACGAGATCTGTGCCAACGGGTTTGCCCATTTCTTCCGGATCGCCGACGATATCCAGAATATCATCCACTATCTGAAAGGTCAGACCCAGATAGTAAGCATAGTTGGCCAGATTATTGATAAGTTCTTTGTCATCTGTAGCCTGCTGCGCACCCATACGCGCTGCTGCCTCGAATAAGCTGGCGGTCTTTAGCGAGATTATGCTTTTGTAGGTCTCGCTGTCAATCGTGCCTGCTTTGGCGGCCGTCGCTTGCAGGGTCTCGCCTTCTACCAGGCGAGAGCAAGCATTGGCCATGACAATATTAAATTCAGGGCCGTAGGGGGCCATCAACTCGTAAACTTTAGTGAATAAATAGTCACCGGTAAGCAAGGCAAATGTACGTCCCCAGACAGTGTGCACGGTTGCTTTGCCTCTACGAGTCAAACTGTGGTCATTGATATCGTCATGAACGAGGGTTGCCGTATGAACCATTTCTACGGCAGAAGCGACAGGCACGACTTCATGTATGTCCTCACCCCCGGCAGCCAGGTAAGCGAGAAGGGCCATCTGTGGTCGGATACGTTTCCCGCCAGAGGTTAGAATATGGGCGCTGGCATCGTGCAGCACCGCAATCTCGCTGTTAACCGCTGCGAGAAGATGATCATCGATGGCTGCCAACCCTTCTTGAATTAATTCCATGCCCATGAGGCTTGCCTTGTTCACAACTTTCAATTTTTTTTGAACGATCTATTCTGAAATTATAAGAAAGACAGTTAATATGGTCAAGATGATTGAGATTTCTTTCACAATCACCACCACATTTTCGAACTGGCATCTACGTATTTGCTGACGCATAATACCAAGTGTCTGCGACGAGGGATAATATAGCATATCTGTCGATTGACAATGGTATTTTACATGAAGATCAGAAAGGTTTATGGTTTTCACACCAAAAGGGAGTTCGAAAGAAAAAATGGAGATATTAAAGCAGCGCATTCTTGCAGAAGGCCAAAACTTGGGTCGTGGTATTTTGAAAATTGATAGTTTTCTCAACCATCAAGTGGATCCAATATTGATGGAAAAGGTAGGAGAGGAAATCGCGCGGCGATTTGCCGCTACGCGAGCAACTATCATTTTAACGGCCGAAGTAAGCGGCATCATACCGGCAACGATGGCCGGCAAGGCTATGGGCAATCTGCCGGTATTGTACGCCCGTAAACATAAGCCGATTACAATGATGGAGCCTGTCTTTGTCGATGGCGCGCCAAGCCATACAAAAGGGGGTGAGGTGCTGCTGATGGTTTCACCTGAGTTCCTGCACGCTGAAGATCGGGTTTTAATCGTAGATGATTTTCTAGCCAGCGGTCGTACGATTGATGCCCTTGGTCGTATTGTAGCTAACAGCGGCGCTACCCTTGTCGGCATCGCGACCGTCGTCGAAAAGACCTTTGAAGGCGGGCGTGAGCTTTTGAGCCATTGGGGGGTATCTGTTGAGTCGATGGCCATGATTACTGACATGAGTGACGGCCGTATTGTCATCGCTTGAGCCAACAAATGCAGCATGACACAATCGTTATTCTAGATTATGGTTCGCAATACTCGCAGCTGATCGCTCGCCGCGTGCGTGAAGCCAATGTTTATTGTGAATTATTTTCCTGGCGCGCGGATGCGGAATTTGTCCTAGCGCACAATCCTAAGGGCTTTATTCTCAGTGGTGGACCGACCAGCGTTTATGATCAAGATGCACCCCGATTGCCAGAATATGTTCTATCAAGCGGCGTGCCCATCTTAGGCATTTGTTATGGGATGCAGCTCCTTGCTCATAAACTTGGGGGTAAGGTTGCGGGCAGCCATAAGCGCGAATATGGTCCGGCGACATTGCAAGTTAAAGCATGTGACAGTCCGCTCTTTGATGGATGGGTGTCTGAGGAAACAGGATCGCAGCAGGTGTGGATGAGCCATGGCGATAAAGTCGAAAAATTGCCATTCGGCTTTGAAGCACTGGCCTCCACGGCCAACTCTCCTCTAGCAGCATCTGCGGATATTGAACGAGGTTATTATTCAGTTCAATTTCATCCAGAAGTGGTGCACACGCCCCAAGGGCATCTGCTTCTAAGAAATTTTGCGCAGCAAATTTGTGGCTGCCGTGCAGACTGGACCCCAGCCAATTTTATTGACGAACAAGCTGCTTATATTCAAGCGCAGGTGGGAGACTCTCGCGTACTGCTTGGTCTTAGTGGTGGCGTTGATTCGGCCGTTGCGGCGGCATTGATTCACCGTGCTGTGGGTGATCGTTTGACTTGTATTTTTGTCGATCACGGCCTATTAAGGCAAGGGGAGGCGTTGCAGGTCATTGAAACCTTTGACCGGGAATTGGGGATGCAGTTGGTGGCGGTTAATGCTGTTGAAGAATATCTTGAGGCACTCGATGGTATTATTGACCCGGAGCATAAACGGCGCATTATCGGCGAAAAATTTGTGCGCATCTTTGAACGAGAGGCAAAAAAGCTGGGTAAGATTGATTTTCTGGCCCAGGGTACGATTTATCCCGATGTAATTGAGAGTGCAGGTAAGGATAAGAAAGACGCACATCTAATTAAGAGTCATCATAATGTCGGTGGTCTACCTGATGATATGCAGTTTGAACTGGTGGAGCCACTGCGCCTGCTGTTTAAAGATGAAGTGCGGCGTATCGGCGCGGTGCTGGGATTGCCGGACGAGATCATCTGGCGCCAGCCGTTTCCTGGGCCGGGGCTGGCGATTCGCTGCCTGGGTGAGATCACCTGGGAGCGATTGGAGCGGCTGCGGCAAGCAGATGCGATTTTTGTCGATGAACTGCGGCAAGCGGGTATGCTGCGCCAAGGCACTCAGCAAGCATTTGCTGTGCTGCTGCCGGTAAAAAGCGTAGGGGTCATGGGCGACGGCCGTTCATATGAGGAGGTTATCGCTCTGCGCGCGGTGACTACAGAAGATTTCATGACGGCCGATTGGGCTCGCCTGCCCTATGATTTTCTGGCCCAAGTCAGCCGGCGTATTGTCAATGAAGTGCAAGGGGTCAATCGGGTAGTTTATGACATTACCTCCAAACCGCCTGGTACAATTGAATGGGAGTAAAATAAGAAATATGGAAGGAATGTTTACAACCTTTTTGTGATAGTCAGCGTATAGTGCATTATAAATTGCCGCCAATTTTTACCATGGCGGGTTTCGTTGGCTTCTTTGATTTTCCTTGGAGGGAAAAATGGATTACGGAAATATTTTACGCAGATCATGGGACATTGTTTGGAACCACAAGTTCATGATGGTCCTTGGTTTCTTGGCCGCTCTCGGCAGTGGTGCTGGCGGCGGTGGTGGCAGTGGCGGTAACAATTCCGGCTATACATTCGATGGAAGCGAATTTGATACGCTGCCACAAGTAACAGAAAATTTGGGCGCGATTTTAGCCACTGCAGGCGTTCTGCTAATGGGCTTGATTTGCTTTCTGATCGTGCTGGGCCTAATTTTATGGCTGCTGAGGCTCACGGCTCAAGCCGGCTTAATTGACGCTGCGTCACGTCTAGATGCGGGTGAAAAAGTTTCCTTTGGTGAAGCTTTTTCAGCCGGTTGGCATAAGCTGGGGCGAATGATTGGTCTTAACCTTGTCCTATTCGGCGTTTTTATCATTATCGCTGTCGTAGGCACAATGGTTTTGGCTGGCGCGATCGGCGCGTCGTTTGCTGGGGCAGCTGGAAGCGGCAGTGATATGGCCGCCTTGTTTGGCAGCTTGGGCGTAGGTTTTATTGCCTTGTTCTGCTGTCTGTTTTGTGTGCTCTTCTTGCTGGGGATCGTGGTTTCAATCCTCTATCCTTTCGCCCAGCGTGCAGCTGTGTTAGAGGATATGGGCGTTATCGCCAGTATCAAGCGCGGCTGGCAGGTTATCCGGGAAAACCTCGGCGAGGTGATTATTCTGCTCTTGATTTTCCTCATGTTGGGATTCTTAGTCGGCGCAGTAACCCTAGCGTTATTTATTCCTGTGGCGGCTATTTCGTTTGCGCCTGTCGGTTTACGACTCTTCGGCGGCGGCGGAATTGAGGCATTGGATGTTGCCCTAGCAACTGGCGGCCTGCTGTGTATGGTCCTGCTCGGAGCAGTGATTAACGCCGTATTTGTATCATTCCGCTCTACGGTATTTACGCTGGCCTATGCAGAATTCACCAATAAGAAATTAAGCGAGTAATTCTGGCTTGACCTGGCAGGTTTCATCAACCCTGCCAGGCTTCTTCTTTATGATCCGGCTGGGAACAGATACGGGCGGTACTTTCACGGACTTTGTCTGGTTGGATGAAGACGGCCGTTTCCATATCCACAAACAGCTCAGCACTCCTCAAGATCCTTCCAAATCAATACTTAGCGGCGTCGAACACCTGGCCATTCCTGACAGCGCCGAAGTTGTGCATGGCAGCACCGTAGCCACAAACGCTCTTTTGGAGCGAAAAGGTGCGAAGACGGCGTTGATAACAACGGCCGGATTCGCGGATGTCTTGGCTATTGGGCGACAGAACCGGCCTGATCTATATGCCTTGGTGCCACAAAAACCAGCGCCCCTTGTTCCTTCCGCTTGGCGTTTTGAAGCAGATGAACGGATTACCGCACAAGGCGAACTGCTTGTTCCATTGAATGTGGGCAGCCTTGAGCCGGCCATAAAACAGATGGTGAAAGATGGTGTTGAATCCATCGCTGTCTGTTTTTTATTCTCCTTTCTTTACCCGGAACATGAACGTGCTGTTCGCCGATTAATCCGCGAACATGTGGCCCTCGCCGCTGTGCATGTTTCTCTATCCTCCGATATCTTGCCCGAATACCGTGAATATGAACGCACGGCAACGACGGTCATTAACGCGTATGTAGCGCCGCTCATGGATCGATATTTATCCCGACTCGCCGCCGGTTTGGGCCGGCGGCGATTGACGGTGATGCAAAGTAATGGCGGTATCATCAACGCCGATGTGGCAGGACGGCAAGCGGCGCGAACCGCACTTTCTGGCCCGGCCGGTGGTGTTGTGGGGGCACGATTCGTAGCGAGACAGGCCGGCTATGAAGATTTAATTACCTTTGACATGGGTGGTACAAGCACCGACGTGGCTCTTTGTCCCGGCCGTTTACCGACTACGTCCAGGGGCGAGATTGCCGGACTACCTTTACGATTGCCGATTATTGACATCCATACAGTCGGAGCCGGTGGTGGCAGCCTGGCTTATGTAGATGCCGGTGGGGCATTGCATGTGGGGCCTCAAAGTGCGGGCGCTGATCCAGGTCCGGCCTGTTATGGAAAAGATGCTGGTGCATGGCGCTTCATCATCCAGGGAAGAGAAATTTCATTTAGGGTATCTACAACTGACGCCAATCTTGTCTTGGGCCGCTTGGACGCCAATAATTTTCTAGGTGGCGATATGACGCTTGATGTCAGCGCCGCTGAACAAAGCATGCAGTTTTTGGCCCAAGCCATGAAAGCACAATCTACATATGAAGCAGCTGCAGGCGTCTTGCAGTTGGCCAACGCAAATATGGAGCGTGCCATACGCCGTATTTCTGTGGAACGAGGCTACGACCCTCGTCGATTCATGTTGGTTGCATTTGGTGGGGCTGGTCCACTTCACGCGTGTGAACTGGCGCACAGTTTACAGATTCCGCGTGTGCTCATTCCTGCGGTACCTGGTGTATTGTCAGCGCTGGGGATGTTGGCTGCTGCACCGACAAAAGATTATTCACAAACGGTCATGCGCAAGATTGAAGAGAAAGACGAAGCTTTGGCGGCGTGGCTGAATCAGCAATTTCTTTCATTGTCCAAGCGGGCAGAAGTTGATATGGTGCAGGAAGGCCATGAACCGGAAACAGTTCAAATCATGCGAGGTGTGGATATGCGTTATGTGGGGCAATCTCATGAATTGACTGTTCCTTATCAGCAAATAGGCTTGAGCAGTGCCTTTCATGCAGCGCATGAAGTTCGCTACGGATACATGCGACCAGATGCAGAAGTAGAGTTGGTGACTATGAGGTTGACGGCCGTTGCACCGGTCGCGCAGCCCAGGTTACAAAAGCGAGCCCTGGAACCGGCGACGGCTGAAACTTCAATTGCCAATAAACTGGTTTGGTTTAATGGACAAATGATCCCGGCAAGCCTTTATAGGCGCAGTGAATTACGTGCGGGGCAATATTTTTCGGGTCCGGCTGTTGTGTTCCAGTACGACACCACGACAGTTGTGCCGCCGGGATGGGAAGCGACTGTCGATGCTTATGAGAATCTTGTTCTGGTAAACGCTGTCTAACAAGAAAGTGGTTGATTTGGAACCGGGATGAGGGAGCATTATCACTATTCTTAACTGTCAATCCACAAATAAAGCCATCCTAATTACCATTAAGCTCGATCATAATACCGGAGCAGTGGCCGTTGGGCGAACGGGAAACTTTGTATGGCAGTTTGTTAAAAACTTGCCATATGGCTGGGTTGTCATTTTGAATATCGGCGACGAGGCGAAGGTAGCCTAGGGCTTCTGCGTCGCCGGCCAGCAGACGCATAAGTTGGGTGCCAATGCCTCGGTCTTGGTAATCATCACGTACAGAAATAGCCACTTCTGCCTCAAAGGGACTCGTTTCCACAAAGCGAACTGCCCCGATCAGCACTGCTCCTTCGCCTGGCACATCATCAAAGGCCAACAGTACATGATTATGATCCGGATCTGCATGGGCAATACTTTGTGCTTCCTGCCATATCCGGCCAGGGGCGACATGATCTAAAGTCTGGTGATAGCGACGGTAACGACTTTCGGATGTCATATGGTCGAATAAATCAACCAACAAGGGCGTATCATCCGGCCTTAATTGGCGAACTAGAATTTTCTCCCCAGATTTGGAGCAAAAACTATGAGTGTACTCTTTTACGACCATGCATTTCTCCTTATGACGCAGCTGCGTCATAAGGAGAGTAGCATAAGTTAACATATAAATCAAGCAACCATAATTATGTGCAACCTTTCCCATTCATGTGCGTAATGGTGAATGTGTAGGATATTTGACACATTTGCTATCATATGTCTGAGTACAATTGATAATCCCTAAGCATAATTTTGTTTTTAGAAGGCATTACCCACAGTTTGAGATCAAAGGAAGTATACGATGAGTCCTAAGAAAGTTGATAAATACGCGGAGTTGCGGGTGTCGTTGGAGACTTTACCGCACATCAGCCCCGCCCAGGTGGAGACTTGGGTTGAGTTGCAAAAGTCGATAGATGGTACTCGTGATTATCTGATTCGCGCTGTACCCGATGCACAGTTCAGTATTGACGAAGCACAGAAGATCCTGGGGCAGCGCACGTACACGTTGGTGTTTTTTGGTGGAACCGGCGTGGGCAAGAGCACCTTGATTAACGCCCTATTGGGGCGCAATTTGTTACCAACCGGCGCGGTTACGGCCGTTACCGGCACCATTGTCTATATCGAGCAAGCAAACGAAGAGGAAGTGGAGTCACTGGTTCTAAGCTATTGGAGCAGAGATGAATTCGCCGAACGCGTACGTCGCCTTTGCCAATTGGCGGAATTAGAAGGGTTCGACATCAGTAACGATGGCGAGCGCGAACAGGCTGAAGAGGATATTAAGTCGGCCATTGAGGCCAGCCAAGACAACGCAAAGACTGAGCGGGATGAATATCTGGAAATCTTGCTTGACTGCATTAGCTCCTATGAGAACAACAAGGAACTGTTTAAAGCCGGAACACCACCCCCAATGAGTCTCCCTTTGGAAGATGAAGATTCATTACGGCATCTACGAGAGGATGGTTTTAAAGGCAGCAACCAGCGCCAGATCCGCCTGATTAAATCGGCGACATTCCGCATCCAACCACGTGCAGGCGTACCTGATCTGCTGATGAATGGTTTTTTGCGCATCGTTGATGTTCCAGGCCTAGGCGCAGGCATGCGACTGCATGAAGAGATCACGCTGGAAGAGATGAAGCGTGAAGATGCGATGATTGTCCTTGTGACGGATGCTGGACGCCAGCGTGTCGATGAAATGAAATCGCTTTCGGCCGTTAATTGGATTAAAGAAAATCGCCTTTTCGGATTGAAAGGCGGGGATCTGGATGAGGCCGCTGCCAAGATTTTCTTGGCTGTTAACGGGGGCAATGTGCGCCAGGCATTCGACCGGCTGAACTCTGGTCTGCCCGAAGCAGAATTGGAAGTGAAAGAAGTCACGCGTTATATCGCGCCCATGTATTGGGACCGCTATCAAGATCGTGGGCACAACCGTCCGTATTTCTTGGTTATGGCTCCTACCGCGCTCTATTTGCAGGATCCGGACCATGCGCCGGGCGAATTCGCCAGCGAGACAGAACGTGTGCTGAAAGTCTTCAAAGATCAATTAGGCCCTGTGGACCTCAGCGATCCCTTTGCTACTGACAGCAAAGAAGCTTTGTTAGCATTGAGTGAGGTTCCGCTTTTGCGCGACCGTTTGGTTGAATTTATTAAGACACAGCGCGTACGCAGCCAATTGCGCGAAGCTTCGACACGTATTCGAAATGCTTTACAAGCGCTACGTTATTACTATGAAAAACAGTTAGCGCATCGTGGTGTTCAACCACCTTTTGCCAATAACTGGGAACAACTGCAAGAGCGCCGTTTTGAAAATATCTTGATTCGCCAGCAAAAAGAACTGCCCCGAGGCTTTCACAATGCCTTACTGGAGTTGAGTGCGCGGACCAATACTAACGAGCGCTTCCGCGACCTTTTGCGCCCCACGCTAAATGGTGTGCAAGGTCTTGTACAGGATACCGTACAACGTGAAGTAGAAACCCTGTTGGAAAGCTACGGCACAGAATATTGGGATGACCGTGATGTTACCTACGACAATCTTATCTGGGGCACCAGCGGCATCGAAATTCCTATCAAACGTATCTTGTTCCAGGTAGAGTTAATGATGCAGGAATCAGTTTCCAGGTTCATGCCTGAGGTAGCAGATGTAATGACTGCCGAATTGGAGCGGACATTGGAAGCGCACGAGCTCTTCTCGCGGTTGCAGCGGGCCAGCTATGAGCAGGAATACAGTTATATGATCCCGGGTGAGACGGCCGAAGAACCGTTCGACTTATCGGCAGGTTACCAGGCCCTCATAGGGCGCATCGGGCGCAACTATCGTCACGTATGCCAGCAGTCGACTATGTATGAACTAATGAAGCCGGATCGTTCGGTGCACATGCGCCTGGAAGCCGGCGAACGTGAACTGGCACTTTCATCCAACGAGCGTTGGCTTGATGTAGCGCTACACGGACCTGATGCTGTGCGTGAAGAGATGGCGGAAATGATGCCGGCTCCTGCGAATAACTCCCAACCGGCTGCGGAAGAAGCAGAGGTCGAAGAAGAGATCAATATTAGTATATTGGATGAGCCAACCCAGCCGGATTTCGATATCAGCTTCTTGAGTGAACAGGCAAGTGAAGCAGTCGCGACTGATTTGGAAGCGAGCTATGCCGACAAACTGGATGATGTAGCCGTCAAGGTTAACCGTATCTTTGGTAATATTATCCAGGATCTATTCAGCGATGATGAACTGTTACCCCGCCTGCGCCGCTTGTTCTGGTTGGAAACGACTAAAGCAGAGCGCGATTTCATCAATTACCTGGTGAAACCGATGCTCAAGCAGCATGATCGCAATCTCCATGATCCTGAACTGCGTAAGGCGATGGAGGTTGATCTAGAATCCGTCTCCGATTTGGAAGAATTGATGCGTACTTGGGAAGGGTTGCACAAGCTAGAAGTTAGCCTGGCCATCTAAGGTTTGATTTTGGGAACGGCTGTCTTCGCTAATTAGACAGCCGTTTCCGGTGAGGTATGGTATGCAGAATGAAGCTTTAGAACTCATACAATCAGTGCCTGATTACAATCATCTCAATCTCCTGGCTGTCCGGCTGCGCGATTGGCTTGTGGCTGATCTAAATCGCAGTGACGATCCGGTTCCTGATTTCACTGAATCGCGGGCGCGGGCGCTGTTACGCGCATCTGACCTGCTGGATGATCCAACACGGCATAGTTTTGATCGCTTGATGGATCAAGAGTCGGCTGTACGTGTTGCCTTATATGATTTGTTCGCCGATAGCGAACTGGTGAACAGCGACGAAATAGCCGCTTTGGCTTCGACGACAGCCGTAAGTGAAATCGACGAACCGCAGGGTAATGTTGCCTGGCAGTCTCTCTCGATTGCGGCTTTTGCCTGGAAGAGTGGATACCCTTTGTATCAACTAGATCCCGCCTCTCCGCCAAGCGCATACAGTCCGGCTGGGCAGGTGCTCAAACGCGCAGCTGGTTTTATGCGCCAGCAGGTGCAGCGCAGTGCAACGGAGCGGGACAAACTAAGCCGGAAACTTGCATTTGAAGAAAGTGCCGGTGTGTACGGTACGCCCTCTCTTGACGAGTTGCCTGGCCAAGAACCAGCTGCTCCCTTGCCACCGTATTACCGACCGCCAATTCCGGTCAATTACCCGGAGATGGCCTCGGGCGTTATTGCAGTGGATACGCAAGAAGATGAGGTGATCGCACCTGTCACGCGTGGCGAACCGCTTGTTATCACGACCGAAGATCTCACACCAGCGGAACCGGCGGCGGCTCGTCGAGCACCGATACAGATCACGGCCGATCAGACCCAGTCTCAGAGCTCATCACCGACCCGTGTGGTGACACCTAACGCGATCGTGGCGCCAGGCTCTTCCTTTGCCGAATCCGTGCGCAAGAAATTTGCTCGCAGCCGTGAGTCGATGAAGATTACCAAGCTGCGCGTCAAGGTACAGGAATATCCTGATGGGCCTGGTTTATACGGTTTGCAGGTTCGTGTTACTTGCCAAGGTATTAAGAGCCATGTGGCCGGTACAACGACAAATCAGGGCATGTTCGTCTGCGAACTCCCGGTTCCGGAGCACTCTGGCCTAACTTATGATGTAGATGTTACTTGGCCGCGTGATTTGAATGGTGAGATTGAGCGAAAGTCAATTACCCTAAACGCTGACCGGACAGAATTTGTCATGCCTTTTTATCGGCGCTTAACGCCGAAATAATGCCAAACTGGGATAATATTGTTTACGGCCGTCATTTTTGGCTGCCACCTTGTCGTCATGAGTGATCGGCTGAAATTGACCGAAGAGGATATCAACCGTGTTCTGCAACAAGTGCAGGAAACACCTCCGACCCCGGCAGTGATTCGCATTAGTGTGGAAGATGTGCCGGTTGACGTACCTGTAAATCAAGAACCTTCATCACATGTGTTAAGGGTTACGCAGGCGGATCTATCACCTGCGCCGCCACAATCAGCCACAGATCTAAATCTAACTGAGTTGGAAACACTCATGTTTGGTCTGGTCAATAGTGCCCGGCAAACCCATCTGCCACGTTGGTTGGGAAGTCCTAATTTGCGCTGGCATAATGGTTTAGCGGATGTGGCACGAGGTCATTCAGCGGATATGATTAAGCGTCAATATGTTGAACACACGTCATTAGAAGGTGTCAAAGTTGCACAGCGCATCGAGCGTAGTGGTATTCGCTATGCTGCATGTGGTGAGAATATAGGCGTGGTTTACGGCGCAGCCAGCCACAGTGATCAGGGCGTTTATGAGATACATAAGGCTTTTATGAACCAACCGCGGCGTTTGACAAACCATCGCGGCAATCTACTGAATCCGATTTGGTCTCATGTTGGCATAGGTGTGGCTTACGATCCTGGTGGCACATTGATCGTAACACAGAACTTTATCGCCAATTATGGCTGAAATTAATCTTTGAGAGAAGGTCGGTTTACTTAATTATCGACCGGCAGAAAGTAACAGAAGTCCAATACCAGATACCCAATTCAGGTTTCTGATGGTAGTTTAAATATGAGTGAAACCATTGTAATTACTGATCCCGATAGTGATCGTTACCATACATTTGGCTATATAAGCTGGTGGCAGCAAGAGGTTGTTCGCGAAGCGAAGGTTCTTGTCGTTGGTGCGGGGGCGTTAGGGAATGAAGTCTTAAAGAATTTAGCCCTGATGGGTATCGGCAATCTGATGATTGCTGATTTTGACACGATTGAAGACAGCAATCTGAGCCGATCTGTACTTTTCAGAGAGAAAGATAATGGTTCACGCAAGGTGGATGCCGCGGCTAATGGTGTCAAGGAATTGAATCCTGATGTCAAGGTTAAGACATGGCATGGCGATATTAACTTTGAGATGGGCTTGGGTGTATACCGCCATGTGGATGCCGTTGTTGGCTGTCTGGATAACCGTGAGGCACGGCTGTCCATAAATCGAGCCAGTTGGGCGGTTGACCGCCCCTGGGTCGATGGTGCCATTCAAGAGTTGATGGGTATTGTACGTGTGTTTTGGCCAGGGCAGGGGGCTTGTTATGAGTGCACTCTGACAGATCACGATTACCAGATGATTGGATTGCGTTATTCTTGCCCGCTCCTGGCCCGCGACAATTTGTTGATGGGCAAAGTGGCCACAACACCGACCAGTGCTTCAATTGTGGCAGCGTTTCAGACCCAGGAAGCGTTGAAGCTGATCCATGAAATGGAAGTACAGCCGGGCAAGGCGATGATGATCAACGGTTTGACTAACGATGTTTATACAACGGAGTATCCGGTAAAAGATTTTTGCATGAGTCACTCCAAATTGGATCCCATCATGGAACTGCCACAAGTCGAGTCTGATGAAACGACATTAGAGGAGCTGCTGCAAATCGCCAGGGGGCGACTTGGGCCACAAGCTATGTTAGAATTTAGTGGCGAACTGGTTGTGGCCATGCACTGTGATGAATGTGGCCAGGAATCGGCCGTCTTTCAACGCATGGCGCGTTTATATGACAGCAGTGCGATATGTCCAGATTGTGGCGCCCGTCGGGAAATGATCCTTACTCATCGCATAACTGGTGAGGAGGATTATCTGGACCGAACATTGGCCCAAGTTGACGTCCCACCTCTAGATATTATCCGTGCCCGTAACGAAAAAGAGAGCGTATACTATGAGTTGACGGGTGATAAAGACACCTTCTTGCAGTTTAAAGTGATGATAGAAGCTAAGTTCTTCTTCACACTGCAACTAAAAGTGACAATGTACGTAAATATTAGTGTAGATTTTATGACAATAAACCATGGAGGTTTTTTCAAATGGCTAGCACAAAAGTAATTATTTATGATCCCACCGGCTCAAAGAAGACTCCGGTCGAACTTCCCAACGACGTTCCTATGCGTCGTTTGATCCCGGCGTTGGTGAGCAAGATGGGTTTGCCTACCAGCCAGGGCGCTAATCCGATCACTTACAGGCTCGATCATCGTGATTCAGGCAAGCGCTTGGGAGACGAAGAGTCTTTGGGTGATGCTGGGGTTAAGGAAGATGATATCTTAAGTTTGTTCCCTGAAGTAACCGCAGGCTAAATTCAAATTTTTGCCAGGTATACCAAGGAAGGGTGGTGGCATTTAGGTAAATGCTGTTGCCCTTCCTTACTCTGTTCCTGGAGATGTAAATATGTCCTTTGATATTCGTGAGACCCGGCTTCGAAACGATTACGGTCGTATCCGTGATTTAGTCGATCGCAGTGATCTAATCCATGTACGAGCAACGGAAGGCACCCCACCGGAGAAATACTTAATTCGCTTCACTTGTAAAGGAGTGGAAAAAGTATCGCCGTCTGGTCGCCCTGTTTATCTTGAGTCGCATGAGGTTAGCATTTACCTGCATGCTGAGTATCCACTTAAACAACCGCAGCTAAAATGGCTGACCCCCATTTTCCATCCCAATATCCATGTGACTGGTGCGGTGTGCATTGGTGCCTGGTGGCCGGCAAAGACGCTGGATGAACTGCTCCTGACTTTAGGTGAAATGATCCAATATAAGAATTTTGATCCCAAGGATCCTATGAATTCACGAGCAGCTACGTGGGCACTGAGAAATAAAAGCCTATTCCCTGTTGACCGGCGAAATCTAAAAGGTCAATCTCTCTCTAATCTGATAGTGATTGGAGAAGAGGAGTCTGATGACCTCGGCATCAACATACTCTGACGCCGAAGAGACAGCACAAGGAGGTCATGGCTATCAATTGCCGCCGGACCAGCTTGATGCATTGAATTCGCTGCCTGGGCTAAAGCCTCCGGTATTGGATGAGGAATGTCTTTTTCATGGCCGGTTGGAAGAAGGGGATAATGTTAATGTAATCCTCTCCCAGATTGCGATAAGGCACATTGCCGCTCATAGTTACAGTAATCTGCAATGTGAGGTCGGTGGCGCGCTGCTGGGCCGGGCTTACCAAAGTAACGGTCGTGTCTACGTCGATGTTCGGGCTGCCATCCCGGCAGTGACGGCGGATCAAGGCCCCGTGCATTTTACATTTACAGCCGATGCATGGTCCCAACTGCACCGCGATAGAGCCGAAGCATACCCTGATCTCGATATCGTCGGCTGGTTTCACACCCATCCGGATCTTGGAGTTTTCTACTCCAGCGATGATGTCGTTGTGCACTCAGCCGCTTTTACCCAGCCCTGGCATGTGGGCATGGTCGTTGATCCTGTGCGTAAGGAAACCAGTTATTTTGGTTGGCATGAAGGCCAACTGATTGCCAAGTCTGGATTTTACGAGCTGCTAGATTTGCAGCCCTATTCATTATTGGAGTGGCAGGTGGTGCGCACGGCCGTATGGGATCATTCCTATGATTTCCCGGAATCTGGAGAACCGATTTCGAGCATGGTCTATCTGCCGCCCAATAACAGGCCCATGTTACCGGTTTTGAAACCGTACCTTGGCTTTATTGTAGGGGCGTTAGGATTGCTGCTAAGCTTGTTTCTCTTGATAGCCTGGGTGATGCCCTTAACCCGCGAGGTAGACCGTTTACAGAACATGGTTATCGTCTTGGCCGATTCGGCGATGGCTGACAGTAATGCTGCTGCATGTCCGGATCCACGGCTGCGAATATTGACGCCGTTGACAGGTCAACGATTTGAAAGCGGGGCAACAATAGAGGTAATGGGCACGACGATGATTAATGACGCGGCCAACTTCCAGGTTAATGTACGTCCTAATAGTGCAGACAGTTGGGTGTTGGTAGGTTCAGATCGCAAAGGCACCAAGCTGGGTACGTTGGCAAACTGGGATACTACGTTGGCGCCGGTAGGCTTGTATGAGATGCGATTAACGGCCGTAGACAACAATAATATTCGCCTTTCTGGCTCCCCGCCTTGTGCTATTGTCGTTGAATTATCTCCTTAAGATAGTGGCGACAATAACCGAAGCCAAAACTCTTTTTACCATTTGGATCGCTATCTTTTTGAAAATATTATGTCTGAATTGAATGAACTAACCTATGCAGCCCTGATCACCCTGTCGTTACCAGATGCGGGTGAATCAACCAGTGTGTCTGTCGTCTTGCTGCCGGCCGATGTTGTCTCTGTTGAAGGGAAGACCAAACTGTTACGAGATTGTACGCTGGCAGATTTGCAGGCATATGCTGACGACCTGGAAAAAGAAGTCTGGGAGGCGTACGAATCTATCACCCTTGTAGAGTTGGATGAAGATGAGCAGGTTTCCGTTGAGGTCGTTTTGGGCATTGATGCCGAAACTGCGGCCGACCATTGGGATCAGCAGGTCCTTTTTCTACCGACGGAAGATCGGATGCTAGAATCCAATGAACAAGAGGTAGAAGAACCTCAGACTGTCGATGATGAAGAAACGGAGAATCCTCCGTTCTTAACTGATAATGTGACCGCATTTGAATCAGATAGCGCCGGTGAGGCAGAATCTGTTGAAGAAGAACCACCTGATGTGGCAGTGGCTGAAACCGAGTTGGTCTATCCGGAAATCGAGGAAGAGGTCGCAGAGAAGATAGAACCGCTTCCTGAAGTTCAGGCGGATTTTCCTGATATTATTCCCAGCAAAGCACGCGTTCGTGTGGCTGGCGAACGCCTCCCTCTTGGCCACCCAACTTGGGCGGCTGTTGATATTTTGATGGATGAGCCTGCACTACGGGCGACGCAGGCTCATGCGCTAAGCAGTTTGCAGCGTGAGGTTGCCGGCGTTTTAGTTGGCAGACGACCGGAAAAACAACCCGACGGCCGTTATCTGGTGCATATTTTCGATACGATTGTAGCTAAACACACGGTCATGCAGGGGGCCAGTGTTACATACACACCGGAAAGCTGGCGCTATCTTAATGATACTTTGAGAGAACGCTACCCTGATGAGACGGCCGTTATGGTGGGTTGGTATCATACCCACCCGGGCTTTGGAATTTTCCTATCAGGTATGGATCTATTTATCCACCAGAATTTCTTTACACAGATCTGGCATGTGGCTATGGTGCTGGACCCACGAGCGCGTACGAGCGGATTCTTTTGCTGGGACCGGCCGAAATCCGGTGTCAGCCGCTATGATTTTGCCTGGCCTTCTTGGGCGGCCCATTCCTGGTAGCTGAATAAATGCAAGCCCATTTATGGAAACTTATTTCTAAACAATGTCGTATTAGTTACATAAGATATACGGTCACTTTCTTGACCTTTCGACCGTTCCGTTTTACGCTTTAACTATCATGGATGAGCAAGAATTTCCAGAAATTCACATCACAGAAGATGACATCACTGAGGCCAATCGCTTAAGCCTGCACTGCCCCATTTGTGCCGGTGCAGTGGAGAGCAATTTAGACGGTTTTGCCCTGCTGCCGGTTATCTGTGCCAAGTGCGGTACACTTTACCATAAGGCGTGCTGGGAGCAGAGCGGTGGCAAGTGCGCTGTTTTGGGATGTGAGCATGAAGTTTACAACATTCACGGTCAAAATCTCGGACCGGCTCTTAAGGTTGATTATCGTGATATTAAAGAGCCATCGGCTAACGGAAGCGGACCCAGTAGACGAACTAAACGCCTCAAAGATGAGCAGCGACGACAGGTAGAGCAGTTGCGCCGCCCCAGTCTTTTGCAGCGTTTGTGGAAGTGGCTCCTTGACCAAATTAAAATTGAATAAACTTCTAAAGATGTCAGGCACTTCACATAATTGATTCCCAAAAGAATTCTTTCGAAAAGTGCCTGACAATTGTTTGAATATAAAAGCCCAGGATTTTAATGCCCGCCCAGTCATTCATTAGGCCAGTTAAAGTTGATGAGGAGTCTCCTTTTCGCGGGGAAGATTGCGCCTTATGCAAGGAGTCTTTTACCGTAGGGGATGAGTTAGTTATCTGCCCGGAAGATGCCAGCCGCCACCACAGCCACTGCTGGCGGGTCAACGGTAGCAAATGTACGGCTTATGGTTGTACCGGGTCAGGTGAGATCCTGCCCCATCGATCACGTACCAGGCCACGTCAACGTGCTCAAGTTGTTACCCAGCAGGGTGATGTTTCTGATCGATCCAAAGTACGTACGATGCCAAGCAGCAGCATGGGCTGCGCTCAAGCATGCCTCATAGTCAGTATTGCCATTGCTATTGTATTGATTGCTGCTGGATGCTTTGGCTTATGGGCTGTTGCTGATTATGTATTGCTGGAGGTTTTAGGCTGGCAGTACCGTTCTCCGTTTTCGGGGATGATAATGCCCTCAATTTTGTGGTTGGGAATGCGCGATACGGTAACACTTCTCTTGATCTAAAATAATAAAGTAACTGAATGGAACAAACAATGATGACAAACTATGAAAAACTATTAGCAAAAGTAAACGAACTAGACGATTTAAGTAAAGCTTTGTCAGTTCTAAGCTGGGATCGAGAAGTGAATATGCCCAATGCGGGCACGGCCGTCCGTGTTCAGCAAATGACGACGCTGGGCCGGTTGACGCATACAATGTTCACAGCAGACGAAATGGGTGAACTGATTGAGGCTGCTGCGGTCGAAGTGAATGGAGCGGCCTATGACAGCAATGAGGCCAGCATGATTCGCGTCTTGCGTCGTACTTATGCAGATGCACGAAAATTACCTCCTGAGTTTGTGGCTCGGGTCAGCGAAGTAAGTGGGCATGCACATAAGGCCTGGGTTCAAGCCCGTGAAGAAAATGATTTTGCCGGATACCAGCCCTGGCTGGAACAAATCGTCGAATTAGGCCAGGAGAAAGCTGAGCTCCTGGGCTACGAAGATGAGAAATATGACGCACTGCTGGACCAGTACGAACAGGGCATGAAGACGGCCGAAGTTCGCGAAATTTTTTCTGCCGTCAAAAAGGGACTTGTGCCGCTGAGAGAGGCGATTCAAGAGAAAGGACCTGTCGTAAATGACGCATTTCTTCACCAACCGTTTGATGTAGACAAGCAAAAGGAATTTGCGCATTATATTGCACCAAAAGTTGGCTATGATTTTTCGCGCGGACATTTGGGCACGGTGGTTCATCCATTTGCCATCACTTTTGGACGTAATGACTCGCGCATTACAACGCGCTGGTCCCCTGAATTTATCAATCCTGCGTTATTTGGTACGCTGCATGAGTCGGGTCATGCGATTTATGAGCAGGGCACAGATCCTGAAGTTGCGCGGACACCGTTGGCCCGTGGTACCTCTTTGGGTATCCATGAATCCCAGTCACGCATGATGGAAAATGTTGTCGGGCGTAGTCTTGGGTTTTGGCAGACACATTTCCCGCAGTTACAAGCGACATTTCCAGACCAACTTGGGCAGCATTCGTCCTTAGATTTCTATCGGGCAATTAACAAAGTCTATCCCTCTTACATTCGTGTGGAGGCAGATGAACTCACATACAATTTCCACATTATTTTGCGCTTCGAGTTGGAACAGGCGTTAATGAATGGTGATCTGGTGGTTAAGGATGTACCTGAGGCCTGGAATGCGAAGATGGAAGAGCTTTTAGGCGTTGTTCCACCGACTGACAGTGAGGGTTGTTTACAAGATGTCCATTGGAGCCGGCCGATGTTTGGCTATTTCCCAACGTATGCCCTGGGCAATCTTTATGCAGCGCAATTCTTTGAAACGGCCGTGGCTGAGATGCCGGTAATAGAAGAAGAGTTGGCAAGAGGGCAGACAGATGCTTTACTTGGTTGGCTCAGAGAAAACATCCACAGACATGGCAAGAAGTTTACACCACGTGAATTGGTACAGCGTGTAACGGGACGGCCGTTGGATCATGAACCCTTCATGCGCTATGTTACAAATAAGTTCAGCGAAATATACGATCTTTAGATAATCTACACTATATCATTCTTCGGCAGATTCAGTTGCCCCACCTTTCTGATTATCTTCATCCAGCTCATGGGCGGGGAATTCGATTCTTGCACGAGCCACCGCAAGGCGATCAACATCCAGGACCTTGATGTGCACTTGATCGCCATATATTACTTCGTCATTAATTTGGGGCGGTCGTCCCAACTTAGAAATCACCAGTCCGCCAACGGTTTCAACGTCGGGCAGATTTGATGCATTGCCGATATAGACCTCTTCCCTCAAATCGTCCACCAGATAATCGCCGGCAACTTCCAAGATACCTGGGGCGATTTCGACATATGGCTCTTTCTCCAGGTCGAATTCATCCCGCACTTCACCAACGACCTCTTCTACCAAATCTTCCAAGGTGACAATACCGGCCATCCCGCCAAATTCATCCAGGACGACAGCCATATGTAGTCGTTGCTGCTTGAAAACAGCCAGTAATGTTTCCACGAATTGGTCTTCAGGCACGGCAGGCGCAGCACGAAAAATCAAGCCGTAGATCAAACGCGGTTGTCGGGTTTTATGCTTTGACGAATTAAATCTTTCAAATGCAAGATGCCCAATGATATGGTCCAGGTCGCCATCATAAACCGGAAAGCGGCTGTGCCGGCTCTCGGTGACCAGAGTCAGCAATTCTGTCAGAGGGATATCCGAGGGAATTGCCTGCACTTTTGTGCGTGGTGTCATCACTTGACCCACAATCCGATCACTGAAATCGAAGATGTTGCGAATCATTTCCTCTTCATCTTCTTCAATCAAGCCCCCTTCAGCGCTTTCCGTGACGACGAGTTCCAGTTCTTCGGGCGCCAAAAGGCGCGAGTGGCCTTCGGCAGGCGGAACACGAAGCAGTTTCAGTAACAAATTCCCGATGCCATTGAGAAACCGTACGGGGAGACTCAGAATGGTCTGGGAAATCTGCATAGGCCTTGACAGCGCAATGATGCGCCCGAAGCGTCAGTTAAGGCGCAGCGATTTTGGGTACCATCTCGCCGATGACGACATGCAAATAAGTCAGAAACCGAGGGCGACAAAGTAGCCTACGCGCGGGCCAGGGATTCACTCGATACCAAACCAGACCGTGAGATATGGCTCGATGAAATGTGAAATTCTGGGTTCCCCATACATGGCCAATCCAAGAGAGGCGATGGTGATGCCCAGTTGGGCTGTGGCGATATATTGATCTTGGCGTGGACGAGACTCAAGTATGTCAAATACTCTTTGGGCCTTCTGATTGCCATCGTTTGCCATTTGCTCCATCTGAGTTGGCCGGACGCCGATAATGGCAAATTCGGACGCCACATACAAGACCATTGAGCAAAACCAGGATGAAGATGATGATCACGGGCACTAGATAATACCGTAACGCTGGGCAGTGTTCCTTCAGCAGCATCGAAGACAAGAACAGAAAACTCATTCCAGGTATCATGAGTGATAGAAGGAAAAGTTTACTCATGATCGGCCACCTCCCATTCAGTGATGGACGAGACGTTATCGAGGGCGGCAGTTGCAATGATACTTCCGAAACACCCAGATCTTCCATCGCTTCCACCCGGATGACTGTGTCGCCGGATTTCACTTCCTCGCCAATCGCTGGGGACGCCGCCCAACAGACTAAAGACAAGGCCGCTAAGCGTATCGGCCTTCTAGTGGCAAGTTCTAGTTCAAGATATTCGTTGACATCGGAGACAAGCAGATCGCCGCGCAAGTAGATACGGCCTTCTTTATCACGGGCAATCAAGGCCATCTCATCATCAAATTCATCTTGCAGTTCACCAAAAATCTCTTCAATCAGGTCTTCAAAGGTAATCAGTCCGGCCGTCCCGCCAAATTCATCAAAAACGACAGCCAGATATTTGCGCCTGGTGTTCAGTTTTTCCCATACATCGGCTGACCGGCAGGTTTCCGGTACATAAACCACTTCACGAATGATCGATCTTCAAATCGTTTCTGTCTTGTACATGAAGTCGGAATAGATCTTTGACGTGGACAAAGCCGATGATGTCGTCAATAGATTCGCGGTAGATAGGGATACGCGAATAGCCTGCTTCGATCGCCAAGTTCATAATATTCCAGAATACTGCTATCGTCTGGAGCGGCCATAAGCCGGGTGCGATGGATCATGACTTGCCTGGCGGTCAGATCGCGCAGGCGAAAGGCATTGCGCAGCATTTGGCGCTCGCTATCATCTAGAAGCCCGCCTTCATGGCTTTCGGTAACCAAAAACTCGATTTCTTCCGGGGAATGAGCCTGGGCATGTTTGTCACCGGTTTTATGACCCATCAGACGCAAGATAAGATTCCCGCTGCCATTAAACAACCAGATCAAAGGCGCGAACAATATTAAAGAAACACGCAATGGCCATACCACGCCATTGCTACCCGTTCTGGGAATTGGATGGCCACTGATTTGGGAAAAATTCCCCCATGATGACTTGTAAGGTGGTGATGGCAAATAAGACGATGGCGACAGATATGGAGTCGGGCTAATACAAGCGTCGCTGATGCTGCCTCGCCTCCCAGCAGACTGACTACAGAAGGAAAGCGGTCTAGCATGCTGGCAATGGGTCCATCCAAGCCATTGGCAAGCACATTTTGACCATATGCGCCTAGTACAAGGGAGGAGATAGTGATGCCGATTTGGCAGGCGGCGACATAGCGATCGAGTGCTTTGCTATCTTCTAAAAAGGGCAGCAGGGATTGTGCCAAGCGATTGCCTTGGCCGGCAAGTTGATTAATTTTTGTTCGGCGGGAGGAGACGGTAGCAAATTCGGCCGCCACGTAAAGGGCATTAAAAAAAACCATCAGAGTGACGGTAGCGATGATCAGTAAGCACATTCATTGTTTGGATTTGTAATAATGTCCGGGCTGTGATCCGAACGAGTAAGGCCGGTATGGGGCAAATAGTCGGGCGGACCAGACAGGGAACACCGACACTAAAAGCTTCTTCGTTAATAGCCTATTGGGAGGAGAAAAGGGTATAGGGCAAGGGTCAGGAGGTTCTGAATCGGGTTCGGACAAGGTTGATGTACCCCCCTGATGTCCGGGCGATGTTTCTAACGTTTTCGGTTCAATTGTAGACATGCAATCTGAATAAACACACCTATGCGAGATATTGGTTGACCAGATGGTGGTTCTCTGCCTGAAAAAAGGCCGTGATTTGGCATAGAAGCAGTAACCCTATCTAAATCTATCCTGATTGGATTATAGGTAAGAGGGGGGAAATGTCAAACATGCTGAGGATTGACATCCAAAACGTTTTGGATTATACTGAATATATCATCCAAAACGTTTTGGATGAATTATTAGACATTTTACAGATCTGAGTCGACATTTCAAAGCGATTTGGAATTGCTAATGGCCGCGACATTAAAAGACATTGCCAGCGAAGTAGGCGTCTCCGTGACAACAGTTTCGCGCGGCTTGGCCGGTTACAGCGATGTTGCCGCCAGCACCCGGAACGCGAATCAAAGAAACGGCCGTTCGCCTCGGTTACTCCCCCAACATCACCGCCCAACGATTACAAAAACAGCGCACAGACACCTTAGGCTTCATTATGCCCACCTTTGGCCCTCGCTTCTCCGATCCCTTTTTCAGCGAATTTATTGCTGGGATTGGCAACGAAGCCGCCGAACATGATTACGATCTGCTCGTGTCCACGCATGCGCCGGACAGCGAAGGGGAACTGCCAAGCTTACCTACAAGCCGCAAAGGTGGCTGGGTAGACGGCCTCATCGTCGTGCGCACACGCGAAGACGACGCCCGCATCCAAGCTGCTTTGCGAGAAAGATTTTCCTTTTGTGGCTTTTGGCCGCACAGACGATGAACTGGAATTCCCTTATGTAGATGAAGACAGTGAAGCAGGGTATGCGGCTGCTAGTCCAACATTTTATCGAACTGGGGCATAAACGCATTGGTCTTATCGCGCCCCCCTACGGGCTTGATGTTCGGTCATTACCGGCTGCAAAGTTTCTACGACACAATGAGCGAAAACAATCTAGACGTTCAACCCAATTGGGTTGTTGAAGGCGACATGACCCAACGCGGCGGCGCTGAAGCGGTAGAGGCGCTTTTAGCGCTCGACCCGCGCCCCACCGCCATCATTGGCGGTAATGATTTGATGGCCATTGGCGCCATCAACCGTATTCAACAGCATGGGCTTCGTAGTGGTCAAGGACATTGCTGCTTGGCGGGTTTGACGATATTCCTCTGGCGGCATACATGACCCCGCCCCTGACAACCATTCACCAACCTATTTATGAAATTGGGCAGGAAACGTGCGCCATGTTAATTGATGTGATTAACGGCCGTTCCCCCGAAAACCCCCACACCCTGCTAACGCCCACCCTGATCATTCGTGAATCAAGCGGGACAAGCCATCAAATAATCGCAAGGAGGTGAGCAAATTCACAGGAAATAGTATGAGATAATAAATCAACGTAAATAAAATCAAATTTATTACAAATAATGAACACAATAGGAGGTTCGAAGAAAATGAAGAAAAGTATCAATTTATCTGTTAGTCTTGATCTTTCTGGCTCTGGGCTTGGCGGCTTGCCAGCCACAGACCGTCGAAGTACCCGTGTTGTGACCGAAACCGAAACCATCACCGAAGAAGTCGAAGTAACCCGCGTTGTTGAAGGCGAAACTGTCACCGAGATGGTAGAAGTAACCCGCGATCGTTGAAGTTGAACGTGTTGTCGAAGTTCCGGCCGAAGCGATGGAAACAACCGTCGTTGAGTTCTGGACAACCGACAACGAAGAAGACCGCGTCAACACCTACGAAGCGGTCGCCGCCCGTTACATGGGAAAGCACCCCGACAGTTGAAATCCGCATCGTTCCCATCGAGGAAGGCGGGGTAACACAGCGTATCGCTACTGCCCAGGCCGCCAACCGGTTGCCCGACATCGTCCGCATGGGCATTGAGCGCGTCGCTGCATTTGCCGCCGATGGCATCCTGGATGAGGATGCCGCCATGGCTACTATTGACAGCATTGGCCTGGATGATTTCCGCGCCGGCCCGTTGGCGATGGTGTCGGAACCCGGCGACCGGACAACTATGCCGCCATCCCTTACGATGGCTGGATTCAGGCTATCTGGTACCGTCAGGATGTCTTTGACGAAGCAGGTTTAGAAGCACCCATCTTCCTGGGAAGACATTCAGGCCGCTTGTGAGACCTTACCTGGAACTGGCAACTTGCTCTATGCCATGACCTTAGGTACTGATCCCGGCCAAAACTACGGCCACCAGGTTTTTGAGCAAGTCGCTATCTCCAATAAGGCCTGGCCGTTTGATGCAGACGGCAATGTGACCATGAACACACCCGAGATGATTGCGGCGCTTGCGGTTCTACACCGACTTGCAAAATTGTGCGGCTCCCGGCGCACAATATTGGCGCGGCGCGCGTGAAAGGTACGAACTGGATCAATCCGGTATGCTGTTCTACAGCACCTATATCATGGATGACTTGGTTGACGGTTCCGGTATGGAAGCTGGTGGCAACGTAGAAATCGCCATGAGAACCTGGCTGGAAATACTGGATTTGCCTCGGAAATGGTCGGACCTAACGGCTCGGCTTCTTACGGCCAATTGGTTACCCTGGGTCATCATGCAAGGTGCGACCCTGAAGCGCAGGATGTAGTTGAATACTTCCTGACCGACAGGCTACCAAGATGTGTTGGCGCTGGCGCCGTTTGGCAAGGTTCCTGTGCTTGAAAGCGCGGTGGATGAATGGATGGGCAGCAGCGATTACTTCGCCAACTACTCACCCGAAACATTAGATCAGATTGCCAATGGTTACGAGACGATGCAGCGCTGGCTGTTCCGTCCCGACTATGATGCAGCCCAACGTGCGGTTATTGGCGACATTGAAGGCCGACTGCTGATTCCTACGGTTATCAGTAATATCGCTTTGGAAGGCACGATGACGCCAGAAACAGCAGCAGAGTTCCTCCAAACAGAGGTTGAAAAAATGTTGGCTGAACGTCAGGCAGAAGCTGAGTAACTATAGTTATTAGTTCAAAAGATTAGCACGAAGGGGCAGATTGAGACTCTGCCCCCTCTACTTCCCTAAGGGGTACGCCATGACTTCACTCTCTGAGTCTACAGAAGCATCGAAGCCGTCCCGCACTCATGGTTGGCGCAGACGATGGAGATCGCAGGATGCACAAGAGGCACGCCTGGCATGGGTTCTTATCTTACCTACGG
This sequence comes from uncultured Chloroflexia bacterium, assembly GCA_963736615.1. Lineage (GTDB taxonomy): Bacteria > Chloroflexota > Anaerolineae > Promineifilales > Promineifilaceae > JAACFF01. Next base: position 213,877 of record CAVTPP010000003.1, read on the forward strand.
CTGTCATTGTTCTTGGATTGGTTGTGTTCCCTGCAATTTTTAGTATATGGATAAGTTTTCATAAGGTAGGTCTAGGCGATCTCAATAATGTATTTGATACACCATTTGTTGGTTTAGACAATTTCAAATCAGTTGTCAATGACTTTGCGTTTAAGCCGGGTCCCTTGCCGCCAGAGTGGGCCGATGCAAATATCTTTCAAAAGCTGTGGCTGGCATTAACAAAATGGAATTGGGGAGCCGCCATCACAACCATTATTTTCTCCTTTGCTTCTACGGCGTGGACACTTCTGTTAGGCCTGGGTGCATCCCTCTTACTAAACCACCCTTTTCGAGGACGTGGTATAGCGAGAGCTGTTTTTCTGGTTCCCTACATAGCCCCGATCGTAGGGGTTGCTTTTGTGTGGCGTTGGATACTTGATCCACGACCATCTGGTGTTCTTAATGATGTGTTGTTAAACCTTGGCGTTATTGATTTGCCCATGGCTTATTTGGCCCAACGTGGATTGGCCTTATTGTTGGTTATTATCTTCACCGGTTGGCGATATTTCCCCTTCGCCATGTTGATGATATTGGCTCGTTTACAAGCAATTGACAATACGATGTATGAAGCAGCCCGTGTGGATGGCGCAAATACTTGGCAGCAATTTTGGTATGTTACATTGCCTGAACTTCGGTATGTGCTCGGCGCTATTTTTCTGCTACGGCTCATGTGGACCTTCAATAAGTTTGACGATATTTTCCTCCTGACCGGAGGCGGTTTTGGGACCAAAGTGCTGCCAATTCTAACTGTTGAGTTTAGTTTCCGGTTGCGGGACTTTGGCAAGGGTGCAGCAACAGGCATGATTCTACTGCTTATGTTGGTGGCCTTCCTGCTCGTATATACAAAAGTTGTAATGAAAAATGTGGAGGAAGGGTAATGGATCATTCAGCTTCTTCGCAAGAGCCAATGAGTATTCTAGATCGCATGTCACGTTCAATGACCTGGAAGCGTTTTATCTTCCTCACGGCGCTTTTCATGTTTCTGGCCCTGATCGTCTTTCCATTTTATTGGATGATTAGCTCCTCCTTCAAAACACGAGCAGAAATTGGCGCTCGCGAACCGGTATACATACCCGAATCCTTAAGCCTGGACGCATACCGTGAGCTATTCGATCCTAGTCACCCCAGTTTCCAGGATTTTGGCCGGGCGATATTTAATAGTTTACTGGTTGCCATTCCTACCTCGATCATTGCCGTTATTCTTTCTATTTTGGGCGCATATGCCATTGCGCGCTTGGCATTCCGGGGTAAAAATATAATGGTGAACGGTATCTTGATGATCTATCTATTTCCGGGGGTGCTGATCATCATCCCCCTGTTTGCTATGTTGGCGCGGATGGGCACGGTGATTGGATTTGACGTTCAAGACAATCTGTCGGTGTTGGTGTTCACTTACCTTGCCCAAACACTGCCGGTAGCGCTTTATATGCTGGTCAATTATTTTCGAACAATTCCCACGGAAATTGAGCAGGCAGGCTTGATTGATGGTTGCAGTAGACTTGGCGTCATTTGGCGTATAACTTTGCCATTGGCCATACCTGCAGTTATCTCCGTGGGTATCTACACATTCATGATTGCCTGGAATGAGTTCCTTTACGCCTTTATTTTCCTGAATGATAGCAATATGTTTACGATGCCTATTGCTGTAAACACGATTTTCAATGATCCCTCTCCACGTCCCCATGTAGTCATGGCTGCCTCGACAATTATGACTTTGCCTGTGATGTTTCTTTTCTTAGCAATGGAACGCTATTTGGCCGAAGGGTTGTCCGCCGGTGGAGTAAAAGGCTAAAAGGGACGAACACAAATAATTGTTCCGGTCGCATTCATGAACCAACAGCTTTTTGATCATTTACTCTTGATATATGGGGCGGATCAAGTGCAGGATTTGGCAGATAGGCTTGGATCGATGGTGGTGGAGTTTGCTGGCCGGAATCCACAATTGACGGCCAAACCAGCAGTTAATCGTGTCAGTGAGCAGGATAGCATTCTAATAACATATGGAGACAAAGTGCAGGAAGAGGGGATTATGCCCCTGGAAAGCCTGACCGAATTTTTAAAGGAAATGGTCGGCGATACGATTAGTACGGTGCATATCCTGCCATTTTACCCCTATTCATCGGATGATGGTTTTTCGGTTATCGATTACAAGCAAGTAGATCCCAATTTGGGCAGTTGGGAAGATGTGGACCAGATCGGCCGTTCCTTCCGCCTGATGTTCGATGCTGTCGTTAATCACATATCTGTTCAGAGCGACTGGTTTGCTGGTTTTTTGAACGATGATCCCCGATTTCGAAATTTTTTCACCCTTGTCGAACAAGACTTCGACTTCTCACAAGTATTCCGCCCCCGTACGCTGCCCCTATTGACGGAGGTGGAAACGGCCGCCGGCCCAAAACAAGTATGGACAACGTTTAGCGCTGATCAGGTGGACCTTAATTACGCTGAGCCGCAGGTTTTATTTGAGGTAATAGATACCCTACTCTTTTATGTCGCCCATGGTGCCGAGTTTATTCGCCTGGATGCCATTGCCTATATTTGGAAGGAATCTGGATCTTCCTGTATCCATCTACCGCAAACCCATGAGATCATTCGCTTGATGCGCACAGTACTGGATCAAGTGGCTCCGCATGTCGCAATTATCACCGAAACCAATGTGCCTCATGCTGATAATATCAGTTACTTTGGCAATGGCTTCAATGAAGCCCAGATGGTGTACAATTTTTCGCTCCCGCCCCTGACTTTGCATGCCTTTCAAACTGGCACTGCGGAGCCCCTTTCTAGTTGGGCTCGAACCTTAACCTTACCGTCCAAAGGAACGACGTTCTTTAACTTTCTAGCGTCACATGATGGTATTGGTCTTACGCCAGCCCGGGGGCTGCTTTCCGAGTTAGAGATTCAATCTATGGCCGACCGGGTTGAGGCGTTGGGTGGCTATGTATCTTACAAAATCAATCCGGATGGTTCGAAAAGCGCATATGAGTTAAATATCAATTTTCTGGACGCCTTGCGCGACCCAGAAAACCTTCAGGAAGAGATAGATCTCGAGGTCAAGCGCTTTATCGCCTCGCAGGCGATTATGTTGGTACTGCGCGGCGTGCCAGGCATTTATTTTCACAGCCTGTTTGGCTCGCGTAACTGGCAGGCGGGTGTACAGTTGACGGGGCGCAATCGCAGTATAAACCGTGAGAAGCTTAATGCAAGAACGTTAAAAGCTGAACTTTCCGATCAGGAATCATTGCGCCACAAGGTTCATAATTATTATTGTCGTCTCCTTAATGCTAGAAGGGCCGAGCCGGCATTTCATCCCAACGGCGATCAGTATGTGTTGGATATAGATCCGGCCGTATTTGCCGTGAGACGAACATCAGTAGACGGCCGTTCCACGGTCCTTTGTTTGCAACATGTATCAGCAGTACCCCGTAGAATACATTTTCCAACGGGACAAAACGCACAGCGCAATATATTGAACGGCGAAATTATAAGCGGTGATTTGATCGATTTGGCGGCGTATGATGTGCTGTGGCTGCAACCAATCAAATCAGAACAGTAGCTCGATTTGTATTTGCAATGAACATTGGCATTATTTCAACAAGACTTGCCTGTACGGACGGTGTTTCGTTAGAAACAGCCAAACTGGCAACAGTTCTACGGCGAAAGGGTCACCAAATATTTTATTGTGCCTGTGAGCTAGATGGGGATGTGCCAGACGTTCTGGCGCCTGAATTGCATTTCACTGATCCTGTTGCGCTGCTGATTATTTAGCATTCATCTTGCCTCCCATCAATTTATTTTATTCTAAATTGCGCATTGTCCATTATGAGGATGTTCATTGGTCATTGTGCCATTCTTGGGTTTTGTTTGTTAGAATTCAACTATGGAACCAAATTCACAATCACCCCTTATTGTCGCCTTCGTGGCTGACTTGATGTTTACCACTAGAATCAGTAATGTAATTCGTCATTTGGGCTACCGTGTTCAATGGATCGAAAACACGGCCGTACTGGGTAACAACAACCCCCAAATGCCGCAGCATGGATTTAGTGAGCAAGTGCAAGGCCAGTCAGGACAGTTATTCATCAAGATAACCGACTGGCAGCCCGCATTGCTGCTGTTTGATCTGGCCAACAAATCCATACCATGGCGGGATTGGCTCCCACTGCTCAAGTCATCGCCAGCCACACGGCGTATCCCAATTATGGCCTTTGGCCCTCATACAGATGTCGAATTGATGGGCGCGGCGAAAAAGGCCGGTGCTGATCCTGTTTTGGCCCGTTCGCGATTTACATCGGACATGCCCCAGTTGCTAAAGAAGTATGCGCGAATCCCCGATTATGCTTCTTTCGCCACGACGTGCCTGGAACCGCTGTCAATATTAGCAGAAAGTGGTATCAAAAAATTCAATCGTGGGGCGTATTATGCCTGTCATGATGATCTTGAAGAAGCGTGGCGGCAAGATGATGGCCCAGGACGAGATCTATATCGCGGCATTCTTCAAGTTGCCATCGCCTACTACCAGATCGAACGGGGAAATTTCCGCGGCGCTATGAAAATGCTGCTGCGCCTGCGCCAATGGCTGGACCCGCTGCCCCCAATATGCCGGGGTGTAAATGTGGGGAAACTGCAGCAAGAAGCGCAAGCTGTTCAGGTCGCTCTGGTCGCATTAGGCGAGGAGCAGATCGGGGGATTTGACAGATCTCTTTTCAAACCCGTTGAGTACAACCCGCAGCAATAATTTGGTGTAACTCCCAATCTGTCTACTGCTTGTTTTTTGACCGATTCCTCACGCGCCGTATCCATTTCTCGATTTCAACCGCAATAAAGACTACTGTACTGACTACGAGAGCGATCATCAAATCACGAAGCGACAATGCTTCGGTGCTGAAAAAACGTTGCATGAGCGGAACGTAGATGAGCATTAATTGCAGTAGAAACGTCGTGGCGATAGCCAGGACCATGAGCCTATTGGAGAACAAACCAATTTTGAAAACAGACTCCGTATTGGAGCGAATGGCCAAAGCGTTGCCCATTTGAGCAAGAACAAGCGTGGTGAAGACCATCGTTTGCCAGACACCGTCAGGATCATCCAGCCAGTACACATATCCGACTCCCAAGAGACACGATGCCCATAAGAATACCAATCCAAATGATACGCCAGCCCATCCCGCGACTAAATATACTTTCCTTAGGATTCCAAGGCGGCCGTTTCATGATGCCCTTTTCTGATTCTTCCATAGCCAGGGCAAGACCTGGCAGGCCATCAGTTACCAAATTAATCCACAGAATTTGAGCCGCGACCAAAGGCAGAGGCATACCCAAGAAGGGAGCGATGAGCATTACGAAAAGTTCACCAGTGTTACTAGAGAGGGTGTACTTGATAAACTTGCGAATGTTGTCGAAGATGGTGCGCCCTTCTTCAATGGCTGACACGATAGTGGCGAAGTTGTCATCAAGAAGTACCATATCGGCAGCTTCCTTAGAGACATCAGTGCCGGTTATGCCCATGGCGACACCGATGTCGGCTTTTTTCAGCGCCGGGGCATCGTTAACGCCATCACCGGTCATGGCCACTACCTGCCCCGTATCTTGCAGAGCTTCGACGATATTTAATTTATGTTCCGGTGAAACACGAGCATAAACTGATACATCATCCACGACCTGTTCAAGATCATCGACTGTCATTTGGGTCAGTTTTTGACCGGTGAGGTTACGATCATTATCGGTGATAGTCAGATCCTTGGCGATATACTGGGCCGTGAGCGGGTGATCGCCGGTGATCATAACGGGTCGGACGCCGGCAGTGCGTGCTGTGGCTACGGCCCCCTTCACTTCTGGACGCGGAGGATCAATCATACTGACCAAGCCGACAAAGATCATATTGCTTTCAATATTCTCTGCACTTGGTTTTTCTGGTAGTTCCTCCAGGGCGCGGAAAGCGACACCAAGAACCCGCTGGCCAAGCTGGGCCTGGCGCGCATTGGCTTCGATAATGCGATCACCCATTTCGCCTTCAATTGATTCAAAACTGTCCCCGGTCCAGATTTGATCACAAACTTCCAGTAGGCTGTCAGTTGCACCTTTGCTAAAAGCTACGTAAGGGACCTCACGAAATTCTTCTTCCATGAGCGGCCGTCCCACACTGGCCTCGTGAATAGTTGTCATCCGTTTCCGCTCAGAAGTAAAGGGGACCTCACCGACGCGCGGCAGTTGATCCTCAAGCATTGCTTTTGTATAACCCAGCTCCGCGGCGGCGGCGATGAGTGCCCCTTCTGTAGGATCGCCGATGGTGCGTTCTACCCCATCATCATCGGTTTCCATGATAGCGTCATTGCACAGCGCTCCAGCCTTTATTAACAAGCTCAAGGTGCGCTCCTCTGGTGGTTGTTCAGCATCCAACTCGGCATCGAGTACGATGCCCTTGCTGTTAACCAGCGTTTCGATATCTTGTGTCCGGCCAACGACATCAAGCAGCTTTACCGTCATGCGATTTTGGGTGAGAGTGCCTGTTTTATCGGAGCAAATGACGGTGACTGATCCCAGCGTCTCTACTGCTGGAAGTCGTCGAATCAAGGCGTTACGCTTCAGCATTCGCTGTGCTCCAAGGGCCAGGGTGATGGCCACAACGGCGGGTAAACCTTCAGGTACGGCGGCAACGGCCATGCTGATACCAACCAGGAATAAATCTTCCCATGCTTCGCCACGAATTCGACCAAGAACTACGACCAGGGCAATGATGACTAAAGCCGCCGCCGCTAAAATCTTACCTAGATGATCCAGCCGGCGCTGCAAAGGCGTTTGCTCTTGTTCCACACCTTGAATCAAATCGGCGATATTACCTAGCTCGGTGTTCATCCCCGTATCTACAATCACGGCCGTACCGCGACCATAGGTTACAATGGTACCCATGAATACCATATTGTGCCGATCACCTATAGACACATCAGTTCCGTCGATTGCCGCTGTACTTTTCTCGACTGCTTCCGATTCACCAGTTAGTGAGGCTTCCTCAACTTTTAGATTCACTTCTTCCAGAATACGGCCGTCTGCTGGTACATAACCACCAGTTTCTAGGCGTACAATGTCTCCCGGAACGAGTTCTAGAGAGGAGATTTCGATAGTATGGCCGCCACGTCGTACCTGAACATTGGGCACCGACAGCTTTTTAAGCGCTGCAATTGCCTGTTCGGCTCGATATTCCTGAGAAAAACCAATGACCGCGTTTAAAACAACGATAGCAAGAATGATAATGGCATCACTGTACTCGCCCAATAGAATTGAAACCAGAGCCGCAACGAGGAGAACAACGACCATTAGTTCTCTCATTTGATCCCAGAGGATGAGCCAAGGGCTTTTGGCGCCTTTTTCTATCAGCTCATTCGGGCCATATTTCTCTAATCGACTTTGAACTTCGCTGGCTGATAGTCCATTCTGCGGATCTGTTTTCAGGTTCTCAATTACCTGGTTTGTTTCAAGTTGATACCACTCGCTCATATATTTTCCCTGTCCGTATCATGCAATCAACGCACACGCCATGAAATAGATCTTGGTGTACAATAACTCACTGGATTGATAAACTAAAGAAGTGCATAATTTTAGCACATTTAGCACAAAGATTGAACTTGGGGGGGAGCTTCGCTTCAAACGCAAATAAAGTGGAGGTTTACGAATTCAAATGAATATTAGTGCTTATGTGCCTGAAAGGGCAATGTTTGTTTTTGCGCACCCTGACGATATCGAATTTGGCGTTGCCGGTACCGCGGCGACCTGGATTAAGCAAGGGTGTGAAGTAAATTATGTGGTTATCACCGATGGTAATGTCGGCAGTCATGAAGCAGGCATGACCTCCGAGCAGTTGGCCGCCATTCGTCGCAAAGAACAGACGGCAGCGGCTGATGTTGTCGGTGCGAGTTGTATTTTCCTGGGCTATGATGATGGATTCTTGCAGCCGACTTTGGAACTACGTAAGGAATTGGTACGTTTGATTCGGAAGCATAAACCTACAGCCGTCGTGTGCGGCGATCCGACACTATTTTTCCCCAGCGATACTTATATTAATCATCCTGATCACCGCGCAGCTGCGCAAGCTGCATTAGACGCCGTTTTCCCTGCGTCTGAAATGACCTTGCTTTATCCCGATTTGGCTGCTGAAGGGTTACCCGGACACAAAGTAAATCATGTTTATGTACATTGGGGTCAGGAACCCAATGTATATATTGATATTGGCGATGTTATTGAGATGAAGGTTGAAGCCCTCCGCCAGCATGAAAGCCAACTCGGAGATTGGGATCCCGAAGAAATGATAAAAAACTGGAGCGCTGAGGCGGGGAAAAAAGTAGGGTTCTCCCATGCGGAAGCATTCAAGCGTATTACCTTGAAACCACCAGATTCCGATGTTGAACAATAGAGCCATTGTTGTTTGTCAAGCTCTCGACCATTAGCGTACAATTGCTTGTTAGGACCACATGTATGGGTAAGATCTGGCTGCAAACAACAGAAGAAGACACTGAGCTTGACCTTGATACGCATCTAGAAGAAGCTTTGGAGCCTAATTGCCGGGTCTTTATTCATAATGATGATGTGACCCCTTTCGATTTTGTGATCATTATCCTACAGCGGATTTTCCAACTGAAACCATTGGCGGCAGAACACGTGGCTTTTATTGCTCACACAGGTGGATTGGCATATGTAACCACATTAGCTTGTCCGGAAGCATACAAGCGTGTGGGTAAGGCTCATTTTGCCGCTTCTTTAGAGGGTTACCCCCTGCTATTTACCGTTGAACCTGAAGAATAGAGAGATTTTGAGGAGCTGTTGATGAAAAAAGATCAATTGTTGGCTGGACCACTCGCGAGGAGGATTATCGAGCGGGACCAAGTTGCCTTATCACCTTCGTATACGCGTGAATACCCACTAGTTGTTGACCATGCTCAAGGTTCTGAGGTTTGGGATGTTGATGGGCGTCGCTATATTGATTTCATGGCTGGTGTAGCTGTATTGAATGTAGGCCATAGGCATCCTGATGTCGTTGCGGCCGTTTCAGAACAGTTGGATAAGTTTTGGCATATTTGCCTATCTGACTTTTATTATCCAGGGGTAGTTGATCTTGCGGAAAAGCTTCAAGCCTGCGCCCCAATGGAGGATACACAGATATATTTCGGTAATTCTGGTACTGAGGCAGTGGAAGCAGCGCTCAAGTTGGCGATGTATAAAACAGGACGAAAGCAGTTTGTCGGCTTCCTTGGCTCATTTCATGGCCGGACACTGGGATCGCTATCCTTTACGGCCAGCAAATATGTGCAGCGCGCCAGATACCAACCGGGACTCCAGGTTTATCATATCCCATATCCCAACGCTTACCGGCCTGTATTGGCCGGAATGAACGGCCGCAGCTATGGTGACGTCGTTGTTGATTATTTGGAAAATCAGCTGTTTCGTAATCTACTGTCTCCACAAGACGTTGCTGGGATTCTTGTAGAACCAATCCAGGGTGAGGGCGGATATATCATCCCTGATGCCAGTTTCTTCCCTAGGCTGAGGGAGGTGTGTGACCGTTATGGCATTGTCCTGATTGCTGATGAAATTCAGAGCGGCGCCGGTCGTACCGGAAAATGGTGGGCTGTTGAGCATGATCAAGTCGAGCCAGATATTGTTTGTTTTGCCAAAGGTGTCGGCAGCGGCATGCCCATTGGTGGTATAATCGCACGCAAGGAGCTAATGGTTTGGGGTCCTGGTTCCCATGGCAGTACGTTTGGTGGGAATCCTGTAGCTGCTGCTTCGGCATTAGCTACGCTGAATGTGATTGAGCAAGAGGGGCTTTTGGCCCAGGCCGAAAAGACCGGCAGCGAGATCATGGATGCATTGATTGAGCTGCAAGGCCGTCATCCCAGCATCGGTGATTTGCGAGGTCGTGGTTTGATGATTGGCGTGGAATTTGTCAAAGACCGTGAAACCAAGAAACGCGCGCCCGAACTGCGCAACGAGATTATTCTGGAGGCTTTCCGGCGAGGGTTGTTGCTCATACCCTGTGGTGAGAACTCGCTGCGTATGACGCCCCCTTTGAATATCCCATCCCAATTGGTTGGTGAGGGCCTCGAAATATTCGCGGATGTATTAGCTGCAATCGAACCAAAACATTTGTCATAAAGAAGCTAAAGATTAAAGCAGACAAAATTTATTGTTTATTGAAAAGTAGAATGTGATGAAAGAAAAAATTGCGATTTTGAGAGAAAAACTGGCTGGGGGTGTGTCTCCTGCTATGGCAACTCCTTTAGAGCCGGACAGCTATCGAGTGAACGCGGGTGCCATTCCTGATCTTGTGGATTTCCTAATTGACAAAGGCGTCAAGGGATTATTCGCGGGCGGCAGTACAGGTGAAGGAATTGCGCTAGATAATGACGAACGCAAGAAATTACACGAGGTCACGATGTTGGCCGCAAACGGGCGGGTGCCGGTTTTGGTACATGTGGGCGCGATGAGATTAGATACGGCCGTTGAGCTCACTGAACATGCTGTTGCTATTGGAGCCGACGCCATCGTTGCCGTAACGCCCTATTTTTACGGCATGCATGATGATGGATTAGCTGCTTACTATGGGGCAATTGCCTCGGCAGCGCCGGATGTACCGCTGTTCGCCTATGACATACCCCATTTGGCTGTAAATGGTATCAGCCCTAGTTTGGCGACTCATTTGGCTGAATCTTTGCCCTCGCTTGCCGGCTTAAAGTCCAGCAATGTGAGCGTACAGACCGTACGCCGTTTAATTGATGCCTTACCGGAAGATCGTATCTTGCTGGCAGGTAATGAAACTGCTGCGTTGGGTTCGTTGGCCTTAGGTGCCGATGGTCTGATCAGCGGTTTGAGCACTGCGGTGCCGGAACCCTTTGTGGCTCTTACGCGGTCCTTCGCAGAAGGTAATATGGCAGAAGCGCGCGCGAATCAACAGCTTATTAACCAATTGCTGTTGGAAATACCGGCCGGCGAGCGTCTTGGAGCCATTAAGTCGATCTTAAATGCCCGCGGCATCGCGGTTGGTAAAACTGGCCCGGCATTGCCTTATCCTAATCAAGAGATTTGGCCTGCAATGCAAGCATTGATGGAAGCATGAAGCTGCTGCTTTTTGATATCGATGGTACATTAATTCGCAGTAACAGCGCGGGTCGTCTGGCGATGGCCGCTGCTTTGGAAGAGATGTTTGGCAGTAGTGGCCCGTTGGAAAGCTACAATATGAGTGGCAAAACTGATGCGCGGATTATCACCGATTTAATGACGGCCGTTGGCATACCAGTAAATGAGATCGAAGAAAAACTTCCGGCGGCATACGAATTAATGGCTGACAAGGCGCGCGAAATTTATCCTGATCGCGGGATCGAGCCGTGCGATGGCATTGCCGAGCTGTTGGCGTATTTAAGCAGTAAAGACGATGTTGTGGTGGGTTTGTTGACGGGCAATTCTCGCTCCACTACGCCCCTTAAACTCTTGGCGGCAGGGATTGATCCAGAACAATTTCTAGTCGGCGCTTATGGTTCAGACCATTTGGATCGCAACCGTCTACCGGCAATTGCGATGCAGCGGGCTTCTGAATTGACAGGCAGCCAAATTACAGGTGATAATACGGTTATTATCGGCGACACGCCTGCTGATATTTTGTGTGCGCGCTCAGGTAAAGCAACGGCCGTTGCAATTGCCAGCGGTTGGCATTCAGTCGAGACGCTTTCGCGCTATCATCCAGACTATCTATTTGAGGACCTGGCCGATCTGCCTGAAGTGAAGCAAGCTATGCTAGGAGATTGAGGTATCTAAGGTTCCAATAGGATACTATTGACACCTATTGAAAGCGACTATTGTTGATATTATTGGCTCAATTTATTTTTGAGTACAGCGAAGGAGGGAGGATGACAGAAAAAAATAAGATCGTGGCCGGGATTAAACTACGAACCGATCGCCCAACATCCTTGACTTTTGATGATTTATTCCAATGGGTGATCTGGCAGTTTCCGCGTCCTGGAAGTAAGGGATTGTGTGGCGCTGTACGGCCGCCTCTAGAAGACTGCGATTGGATCCCGGCAATTATACAAGCTGGAAATAAGCGCGTGTATGTGCATGCCCATGTGGGGGAGACCTTTTCTACGCCTGAACTCGCAGCCGAGTCTTTTAGCGAGGGGAAGAATTCTGGATGAGTTCGCCCCGACGCTGAAAAAATAAGAAAGGAAGTGAAAATAAAATGGACCAATTTTTATTTAGAAGATTGGTCCATTTTCTATCAAAGTCGCGCATATCAAAGGACGGTATTGTCAGGTAAAATAGCGCCTTTGGGAATGATGATAATGCCTTCCCGTGCCACCCAGTTGCCGTTGTCTTCATCCTTGCGATCTGGCATTAACCGGATAGTTACATTATTTCCAATCCGTGCATTCTTATCAATAATCGCACCTTTGATCACTGAATGCGTGCCTATCCCCATGTCCGGACGATCCATCTGCCTGTTGATAGCCCGGTCTTGCTCAGTCTCGTAAGAGTCTGCACCCATAATGACTGATTCGCTGATGTTGGCTTCCAATCCTATAAGGCTTCTCACCCCGACGACACTGTCCTTGACCGTTGCATTATTAATTCGACAGCCATCAGCCAACAAGACATTGTGAATTCGTGCGTTGTGAATCTCTGAACCGGGTAGGAAGCGAGCGTGGGTATAAATCGGTTTTTGTGCATCATAGAAATCAAATGGCGCATTCGGCGTAGCCATTTCTAAACTTACCTCGTACAATCGGCGAATAGTCCCAATGTCTGCCCAGTACCCATCAAATATATATCCTGATACACGGCGGTTGGTATTGATTGCCTCGGGGATCAGATTGTGACCGAAATCGTCCCCTTCTTTTTCCAGGAATTCATAAAGAACCTCAGCATTAAATACGTAGATCCCCATAGAAGCCATGTATGGCTTTTCTGGATCATCACCACTGACAAATTCAGCCATTTCCTCTTCGCTCTGCGGCTTCTCAACAAAATTGGTGATCCTGTTTTCGTCGTTGAGTTTGAGAATACCCAAACCCGATACGAGGTCACGTCCGACAGGTTGGACAGCAATGCTAATCTCTGCGTTAGTGGCGACATGCTGTTCGAGAAAATTGCGGTAATCCATGCGGTAAAGATGATCGCCGGCCAAGATTAAGATGTATTTAGTGCCCGCTTCTCGGATCTCTACGATTTGTTTGCGCACAGCATCGGCCGTTCCGTGGTACCAATCATGGCTGCGTGGTGTTTGCTCGGCTGCTAATATCTGGATCCAACCACGCGTAAAAATATCTCTTTGATATGTGTTCCAAATATGACGATGCAATGAAGCGGAATTAAACTGGGTGAGGATGGCGATCTTTTCAATACCTGCATGAAAACAATTACTCATTGGAATATCGATCAAGCGGTATTTGCCCGCTAGTGGAACGGCGGGTTTTGCACGTTCTACAGTTAATGGATAGAGGCGCTTTCCCACTCCGCCTCCGAGGATTATTCCCAATACATCGCTCATTTTCATTGTTTATCCCTCTTTATATTTTTTTGTTGTCTGTAACGACACTATTCAAGATATGGTTCTTTAGTTGTTATCTGAGTTGCAGCAATATTACCCGTCAATTTCAGATTCTGCCATTGGCAGTTTTCTGTGGCCATGCTAAGATCCCCGGCGTTCAGGGGCTGGTGCCTTCGATCGGCATTCAGAGTGATAGATTGCCACATTAAAAGGAAACTATTGGATTAATTTGGACTATGAGTCGTGTAATAAATATAGATAATCCCGCCAAACTACGTAATCAAAACCGGCGAACAATTGCCGAATTGCTGCGCCGCCTGAGTCAAAAACCTCAAATTGATGATGAGGTAAGGGATATGGCGGCCACAATTGTATTTGCCTTACGCGAAATCTCTGCCGGTGTAGAACAAACCGTACTTGCTTGGGAAAAACGTGATTACTGGATGAAGGCTGAACGTTTTGTTCGTCAATGGGAATGGACAGTCGAAGCTGCGGCGAACCTGGAAGATGTTATCCGTAATGAAGCTTGGGATTTGCTGCCGGAGCTGTTGGCGGACTTGTTCCCACGTTTTGCTGATATCCAGATCAAGACCATGACCAGAAAACCTGATGTATGGCAGGGGGCCTATGATCGTCTTTTGTCGGAGCCTCCGAAGGCGCCACCGTGGTAACGGGATGATTAGGGTGAGTCGGCATTGGATGTAGTCATGGGATATAAAAGAGGATGGTTGATATTTTCGGCGATTTTTCTTTTGGTTTCTCTTGCCGGTTGTGTCAACCGTACAAGAAGACCTCGCCCTATTAGAGCCGGTAAGTTTGCCCCCGGAATCAGCCCCACCCCCCATTGTGCAAGTTGAGCAAACCCAAGATGCTACGGCCGAATCCAAAGAAATCTCTACTGCTGCATTAACGATGCCAACAGCCATCGCGCGTGTGATTGGAATGGTCTTTTCTACGCCGGAGCCTACCGCCACCGCAACGATGGTGCCAACACCCGTTCCAACATTAACCCCGACGGCTACCCCTTGCAGTTCGCCAGGTCAAATTGTAACCGGTACCTACCAAAGTGAGGCGGCGGGTATTAGTTCTTATCGCATTTACTTGCCTCCCTGTTATCAGCCTGATGGCCCAAGCTATCCTACTCTTTACATGCTGCCGGGAAATATTCATACGGACAGCATTTGGGACAATCTTGGATTAGATGAGGTAGCCGAGGCAGCTATCAATCGTGGGGATATCCCACCACTGCTCATCGTGATGGCAGATAGTGGGACGCTTCTAAATAACACATCCGGTGGCCCCTGGTCATATGAGACCCAAATTCTGGAAGATTTAGTTCCTTTTATTGAAAGCAATTATTGTGCCTGGCCGGATCCTCAGGGCAGAGCTATTGGTGGCATGTCGCGCGGGGGTTACTGGGCCTTAGAAATCGCTTTTCGCCACCCAGAACAGTTTGCAAGTGTAGGGGGGCACAGTGCTTCATTGTTGGATTTGTATGGGGGCCCAGATGTTGTTCCTCAAAGTACCGGCCTGGCCAATGACCTGGGTGACTTACGCATGTATTTTGATATTGGCGCGAATGACTGGGTGATAGACAATATTCGCCAGTTACACGAAGACATGGAAGCTGCGGACATACAGCATGAATGGGTGCTCAATGATGGTCGTCATGAGGATGGTTATTGGGCCAGTCACACAGAGGAATATCTCACCTGGTATAGTGCTCCCTGGCCCAGGCGGCGCGGGGCTTACCCAGGCTGTTTAGGTGAAACGGAGATGAAATCACGCTGATGGGTCGATAATTGTGCCCATTACGGCGTCAGCATCGATGTTGTAAATGCGGGTTGGTGTCACTGAATTGAATAAGTCAACAGGACCGGTGGCAGTCACGCGGATATAATTGTCACTGTAGCCACCCCACAACAGCCCATCCTTGTTTGCTCCAATAGTTGATTCCCACAACACCGGACGAATATGACCATCATATCGTTGGTGATAATCAAGGGACAATACCTTGCCTAGCTCAATCATCCGACGCGTACGTTCTTTTTTTATGACTTTCGGTAAATGTCCACTCATCTTTGCTGCTGCTGTACCTGGTCGTGAGCTGTAAGTAAAAGCATGTAAACGTGCGAAGCGCATTTCACGTACATAATCAAGGCTCTGCTCGAAATCAAAATCTGTCTCGCCTGGGAAACCTAGAATTAAATCGGTGCTCAGGTTTAGATCAGGGATCTGTGAGCGGGCGGCTTTAACTAATTGCCGAAAACCAGCGCGAGAGGTGCGCCGGGCCATACGCCGTAGAATTTTGTCACTCCCTGATTGCAGCGGCATGTGCAGATGGGGAAGCAGCCGTCGATTCTCCCATAAGGTAAAAAAATCGGGTTCCAAATCCCACGGCTCCAGAGAAGAGAGACGTAATCGCGGAATATCAGTATGGTGTAATAAAGCCTCAACCAAAAGACGCAAACTAAGCTGCTCTGAAAGATCCTGGCCGTAAGAGCCTAGATGCACACCCGTTATTACCACCTCTTTGTAACCGGCAGAGGATAGGGCTTGTACTTCAGAAACGATGTCGGCTAAATGACGGCTCGTTCCTGCGCCGCGGGCGATCGTAGTTATGCAAAATGTGCACTTGTTTTCGCATCCGTCTTGAACCTTTACGAAAGCCCGTGTGTTTCCCATATGGCCGGACAGGAATTCGCGCATGATGGGTTCCTGATCAAAGGGCATGTCATCAGCGGTAAATAATGGATCGAGGATCTGAATCAAGCGTGATTTGTCCTTGTTGGCAACGACAGTGACAGAACCATTGAACTGCTGAAGTTCATTTGGGGCGACAGTAGCATAACACCCGGTGAGATAGATGTCACTGCTTGAATTCTTGCGTTGGATTTGCCTTGTTTGTGAACGCGCATCTCTGGCCGCCTGTGATGTAACAGCACAGGTATTGATGACCGCTTTGTCAGCAGAAGCCACATCCTTGACGATTTCATGCCCTTGAGCCAATAGTTGGCGACCCATGGATTCGATCTCGCTTTGATTCAAGCGGCAGCCGATACTGCTCAAATATATTTTCATAGGCTTGATTGTAGCGTATGGCCTAAGATGCGACGACCACGCTTGTTTTCTATTGAATATTTCCAAAGATACGAGAAATTAAGACGATCATGGTAATCGATTCACGATGTGAATTCTGGCCCATTGACCTAAAGTGGCAATGGAGTAACCTGTAACAATCTGTAGTTTTGGTTGTGTGCGGATGCGTGATTTCACCAAATCAAATTCGCTGCTCAGTAGAATGATACGGCCGTCTGGCCTGACGACGCGCTGCAACTCCGAAAACAGATCAGTGTAGAGGCCTTCCAACTCCTGCCGCGAACCGACTTGTTTTCCGAAAGGAAGATTAGTGGCTACTTTATCGATGCTGCCATCGTCGAGCGGCAATTGTCGTGCATCCCACTGGCGGATTGTTAGCTCTCTCTTTTTGCGCCCTTTTCGCGGCTGAGGCATATTCTGTCGAGCGGCATTTACGCGATCTTTTTTAATATCGCCACCCAGGATTAATTTAGATGGCCCACCATATAAACGCTCCAGCAATATCGTGCCGCTGCCACACATTGGATCCATGAAGATATCATCCGCTTCGGGCTGGGTAAGAAAAACCATGGCGGCGGCTAAAGATGGGCGGAGGGAAGCAGGTAGTTCTACTTGTTTTTTGTGCCGGTGTCGCATCGTGCGATCGGATAGACGGAAGCCTATTAGCAGGTGGGATCCCAACAGATTGGCCCATATCTCTACCTGAGCATTATCAGCGATGGGTGTCCAGCGCGGGTAACGGGCTTGTACACCTTGTAATACGGCCGCTTCTAAATCCTTGCGCCGGTATTGGTGTTTCCCGTACTTACGGCTGATAACACGATAGGTGGGTGGGTGGCTGAACTTGCGAAAGCGCAGCATAGCGTTGGCAGCGCGACCGAAGGATTCCGATTTCTGAACAAGACTCGTAAATTGATTCAAATCTTGCCGGCCACGTGATATACGATTCATATTAATTGCTTGAATGAACACATCCTCTGTCGTGCGTAAGCTGAGCAATTTTTCCAATGGCCCGTCATAATCAAAAATGACAATTCCATTTTGATCTTTTGCAAAAAGTGTTTCACGAAATGAGACAGAAGGTAGCTGATCTCGGATTTCCAACCAGGCAATCTCCTCCACTCCAGGCATTGTCTGGCCGTAGCAAATCAGGTCTGTTTTTTGAGTCATAGTTATTACACCATTTATTAAGTTGGCAACTTTTCACTCTTCCACTAAATGATCATTGAGTTTGGAGACAGAAAGTTGGCAACTATTTGTTACAAGAATGCTTATTTCCCGTAACGATCCTCGCTGCGTGACCTGAACACCAATCGTATGGGTGTGCCTTCTAGAGGAAACTCTTCGCGCAGCCTGTTTTCTAGAAAACGTTGGTAACCAAAATGTACCCACTTCGGTTTGTTAACGAAGAAAATGAAAGTGGGGGGGGTGATGCCCGGTTGGGTAGCGTAAAAAAATTTGACCCGAACACCACTTTTACTCGGCGGTGGATGTATACTTGTTACGTCGCGCATAAATTTATTCAATGTTCCAGTTGAAATTCGCCGGTGTCGGGCCTCATTGACTTCGACTGATAAGGGCAAAATGCGGTTGACACGCTGCCCCATCTTGGCCGAAATAAAAATCATTGGTGCAAAGGGTATAAAGTTGAGATCAAAACGCAGTTTTTCTTCAAATTGATGCATGGTGTGAGTATCTTTGGCGATCAGATCCCATTTGTTTACCAGAATAATGATACCTGCTGTTGATTCGGCCATCATGCCGCCAATGTGTGCATCTTGTGCCGTGACACCTTCTTGTGCATCCACGAGCAGCAGGGCTATATCAGCGCGCTGTAGCGCCTTGATTGCTCTCAACACACTGTATTTTTCGATACCGGGATCGATTTTGCCACGGCGGCGGATGCCCGCTGTATCAATTAAGGTGATTTCCTGGCCATGCCAACGAAATTTGGTATCTGTAGCGTCGCGTGTGGTTCCCGGAATGGGACTTACAATGGCCCGTTCTTCTCCGATGAGTTTATTGAGCAGTGTGGATTTCCCGGCATTCGGCCGTCCAAGTATTGCGATCTTGAGCGAATCGTCTTCTTCGTTCTCAAAGATGTCTGATGGAATTGCGTCCACGATAGCGTCTAGCAAATCACCGGTACCGCTGCCATGTAATGCTGAGACGGCAAACACCTCGCCCAGTCCCAGCTCATAAAACTCATAAGCGGTATTCCAAAGCTTGGAGGACTCCAATTTGTTAGCAGCGATGATTACAGGTTTCTTTGATTGCCGTAAAATAGCGGCAACCTCGCGATCGGCTGCTGTTATTCCGGATTGCCCATCAACAACCTGCACAATGACATCAGCGTCCTGAATGGCAACGCCTGCTTGCTGCCGGATGAGGGGCAAGAATCGTTCAGAATCCTCTGACAGTGGTTCTGTATGATGTCCGCTTGTAACTTCAATGCCGCCGGTGTCAACTAGTGTGAATGTATATCCACCCCACTCGCCTTCGGCGTAAAGCCGATCCCGGGTAGTACCGGCAACCTCAGAGACAACAGCCAAGCGTTTTCCCACAATACGATTGAATAAGGTGGACTTGCCCACATTGGGGCGTCCTACAAAGGCGATGAGTGCTTTATTGCTCATATGAATATTATTCTCTCAGGAATATTGGCAAACTGGTCCGCAACCAAAGCCAGCGCAAAGGAGAGACGCTCAAAAAGCGAAAGGGAGTCGCCAGGCGATTTGACACCTGGCACAAATTCACTTCGCTCGACTTTGGTAATGGCGTTTAACAATGTCCGATTACTTTCTGTGACCGGTAATGTTGCGGTCAACTCATCCGTGCTGGTAATAGTGCGTGTCACGACTACGCTGATAGAACCTGGCCTGATGGAACGGACCTCGACGCCGCGCTCGGGCAAGTCAACAACTGGTTCCAGGCTGTGTGTGCCCGATACCAAACCGAAAAGGTCAACAGTAACACGAACGTCGTCGTCGACAAGTGAATCGAGGGCAGCGAGTGGGCCAAAGAGCACGACCCGCACTTGCTCTGGGTCGGGGGATGCTTCCATATCAGCGCTTACGCCTAACATCTCCACGTCGCGTTCCCGTATGTCTGTGGTTAATATTGGTTCGATTTCGATACTAACGAAAACTTCTTGGTCCTGATCTAAACTAACACCAGGCGGGAAGTCAAGCGTAGCCTGCTGGCTGAAGGACTCAGTTAGGCCCGTGATGTCGACGGGGTCTGTTCTCAGGCGTGTTAACGCATTGACCCGTGCCGGAAGCCCTTTCACTAAGACGCTGGGTGGTTCCACGCTTACGCTCAATAGACGGTAACCAGGTGCCGGATCACCAACCCAGTCGACAGTGATCAATTTATCGGCAAATCCATCAGATTCCTCCACCGGTATGGTCACTTGGATTTGCTCCGTGCTGATGTCTAAATCGGATGTGCTGGCAACCCGCCCTTGTTCATCATAAAAAATGGGGCGATGCTCTCCAACATTAGTTTCTCGAGCATCGTTGAGGAAAACGGTTGCCAGAGCAAAATCTAACTGCTCAATGTCAGATGCAGGACCAACGACAGTCACGAAAGGGGGATCTATCAAGGGATCACCTTGAATATGTCCGCGGGCCACGTCTCCACGAATGTCCAATTCGACGGGAATTTCTCGCGAGACCTGTTGTTCCATCAAAACTTCAACTTCTTCCGGTATAGGGGTAGAAAACGCGATGTCTGCTGCTGTCGTATTGATCTCAACCAACACAGAGGTCGATTGACCAAAAGGGACCTGGCTAAGATCAATAAAGGCATTGAAGTCATCGGGCGAAAGTTGGTTTATGACTGACTCCGGACCTTCAACTCGAATCTGAACGTTTTGTCTTTCCGGTCGGGTTAAAATGCTGTTTTCGGGTTTGCCGGCAAAATCGACATCAAGTTGGATAAACTGACTCCTTATGGGATCTTGCTCTTGGGTAGCGGTTAGCCAGATAATGACAGCCAGTACCAAGGCCAAGAAAAAGCTTCCAACATAAGACAAGATTAGTCTCGTATGCTTCATGATGGCTTGTCCTCTGCTTGGGCAGCACTATCATAGAGGAAGGCGTGCAGCATAGAACCGAGATGGGAAACGTCCTGCTTACGGATAATTCGGCCGTTATGGGCCACTGATGCTTGGCCAGTCTCTTCGGAAATGACAACGGTCACGGCGTCACTAACCTCGCTTATGCCTAATGCGGCACGATGCCTGAGTCCCATTTGCTGGTCCGATAACCTGCTCGTGGAAAGAGGCAAGACACATGCAGCCGCAGCGAGACTATTATCACGAACAATGACTGCTCCGTCGTGCAGTTCTGTGTTTTTGTTAAAGATAGTCAAAAACAGCTCTGGTGAAGGCTCCGCATTAAGTAGAATGCCTGTATCGATATATTCTTGTAAACCGGTATCTTGCTCAAAAACGACCAATGCGCCATGGCGTCGTTGTGACAATCTCAGTGCGGCATCTTGAAAGGCGGATACGGCCGGATGTTCTTTGTCGCGACGAAAAACCCGGAAGACTTGACCTGTACGCCCCAACTGTTCCAATGCACGGCGCAGTTCAGGTTGGAATATGACGGGAATGGCCACAAGAAGGGCAGGTAGACTACGCTCAATTAGCCACGAGAACGCCGGCAAGGGAAATATTTGAATTACGAGCAGGACTATAACTACCAGGACGAGAACGCCGCGTAAGACGGGCACTGCACGCGTGCCGCGAATCATCAGGAGGAAAATGAGAATGACGGCCGTAACCAGCAAGATATCGAGCAAGCTGGTCAAGTCGAAAGATGGGAAATTATTGGCGATCTCGTCCAAAATCTGTTCTGGTTTTCCAATCCTTTAAGGCTATTGGAGAATAATGTCAAGCCCGAACCATGATTATGGCCTCGCACTGGTTAGGTCTCCAAATTCTAATCCAATTCAATGAGTGTCTGGCGATGATACCCCAGGTTGTTTTGGAGTATACCACACGCAAAAATGCAGGAAAAGCGTTCAGTACGTAAAGCGAACAGTGGCTCATTTACTGCCGGAATAGGCTCTGTTTGCCTTTATTATGAGCTAACAACAAGATGGAAAACGTGTATACTAGAAGTATGGAAGTTCAATTTGGCGTAGCCAAAGTTAGTAAATATGCTACTAGTGAAAGTGGTGACACTTTAGAGATGATTGAGCGGCCACATGGTGGCATCTCAATGGTTCTTGTTGATGGTCAACGCAGTGGTAAATCGGCAAAGGCTATCAGCAATGTCGTTGCGCGCAAGGCAATCCAATTGATGGCTGAAGGTGTTCGAGATGGTGCCGCTGCTCGCGCTGCTCATGATTATCTGTTTACCTATCGCAAGGGCAAGGTTAGCGCGACGCTCAATATACTCTCAGTCGATACGGTCACCAAGACATTTGTTATATCCCGCAATAATGAAGCCCCGGTTATTATTTATACAGTTGAAAAGGGTCTGCATTTGCTTGACACGCCATCACGCAGCGTTGGTGTACATCGAAACACGAAGCCGGTTATTTCAGAAACGCCCATAAAAATCGGTACATTGATCGTGGTTTTCACGGATGGTCTGCGCCATGCAGGGAGTCTTAGCGGCTTACAATGCTATGATCCGTATGCAGCAACAGAATCCATGCTCGAGAAGGGCGTCACCGATGCGCAATTGGTCGCTGACACGCTGCTTGACGAAGCCGTCGCCAAGGACAAGGGGCGCCCCCGAGATGATATTAGCGTCCTCGTGATTTCCGTAAAAGAAAACATTATAAGCAATAAGGTGCGTCGCCTGCAGGGGAGCATCCCGATTTGATCATGGAGCAGGTAGTAAAGGAAGACCAACTCAATCCATCGCTACGTGTTGCCGTCGTTGGCCCTTGTTCTGCTGGGAAAAGCACCCTGCTGCCGGCTCTTAAAGGCGCAGGCTATGATGCGCGCAGTCCCGCTCAGGAGCATTCTATTGTGCCTCACATGTGGCAGCGGCTTATCCAACCGGACATTCTAATATATCTGGATGTAAGCTATGATGAGGCGCGAGCGCGCCGTCCACATATTGATGGCGGGCACCGACGCCTGGCGGATCAGCATAATAAGCTGTCACACGCCTTGGAGCACTGCGATTACTATCTGGATACTAGTGATTTGACGCCGCAGGAGGTGAAAGAGGATGTCCTGCGCTTTTTGAACGATCTACACTTTGAAAAAGTGTAGCTATGAAAAAGTGAAATAAAAAAGGCTCCCGTTTTGGGAGCCTTTTTTATTTTTTTAAAAATAGTGGATGGCTTAGAAACCCATGCCACCGCCCATGCCGCCCATGCCACCCATATCGGGGGCGCCAGGCATTGCTTTTTCCTCTTCGGGAATGTCGGTAATCAATGCTTCTGTGGTCAAGATCATGGCTGCGATGCTGGCTGCATTTTCCATTGCGCCACGTGTTACCTTGGCTGGATCGATGATGCCGGCCTTGATCATATTTTCATATTCACCGCTCAGAACATTGTAGCCAATGTTATGGTCGCCAGCTTCATCTTGAGCACGGCGCACGTTCTGAATGATGACGTCGCCATTTTTGCCGGCGTTCTCAGCAATCTTACGCATTGGGGCTTCAAGCGCCTGGCGTAGAATGCCAACACCTGTTGTCGGATCACCTGCGGCTACTTCAACGTTGTCCAATGCGGATAATGCATTGATCAGAGCGACGCCACCGCCAGGTACAATACCTTCATCCACAGCTGCGCGGGTAGCGCTGAGTGCATCTTCAACGCGGTGTTTCTTTTCTTTTAGTTCAACCTCGGTCGCGGCGCCAACACGAATGACAGCTACGCCACCAGCCAATTTGGCCAGACGTTCCTGCAGTTTCTCTTTATCGTAATCGGATGTGCTGCGGTCGATTTCGACTTTGATCTGCTCGACGCGGCCATTAATTTGACTTTCATCACCACGACCGTCGACAACTGTTGTCTCATCTTTGGTAGCGACGACCTTGGCCGCGCGGCCCAAGTCACTTATTTGAACGCTTTCCAATTTACGTCCCATCTCTTCCGTGATGACCTGGCCACCGGTTAAGACGGCGATGTCCTGCAACATAGCCTTGCGACGATCGCCGAAACCAGGAGCTTTGATGGCGAGAGCATTAATCATGCCACGCAATTTATTTAAGACGAGAGTGGCCAGTGCTTCGCCGTCGATATCTTCGGCGATAACAACCAGGTTTTTCTTGCCAATCTGAACCAATTTTTCAAGAATCGGTACCATATCCTGAGCAGAGCTGATCTTCTTGTCATGAATCAGGATGTAAGCATCTTCGATGACGGCTTCCATTGAGTCTGCATCTGTGATGAAGTAGGGGCTGATGTAACCGCGGTCAAACTGCATGCCTTCTACATACTCGGTTTCAAATTCGAGGGCGCGGGATTCTTCAACTGTGATGACGCCATCTTTGCCAACTTTATCCATAACCTCGGCGATTAGACGGCCGATTTCCGGATCTTGTGCAGAAATGGAGGCGACTGAGGCGATCTCCTCAAAGCTGTCAATGGCCACAGCCATATCGCGAATTCTGGTCGAAAGGGCCGCTGTCGCTGCTTCGATTCCCAACTTGAGCTGCATCGGGTTGGCGCCCGCAGCCACGTTCTTCAAACCTTCATGGACCATGTGTTGGGCCAATACAGTGGCTGTGGTGGTGCCATCACCAGCGATATCGTTGGTCTTAATAGCTGCTTCTTTGAACAACTGGGCACCCATGTTTTCATAAGGATCGTCTAGTTCGATCTCTTTGGCGACGCTGACGCCGTCATGGGTAATCGTGGGAGCGCCCCACTTCTTGTCAATAGCCACGTTGCGACCCTTAGGGCCAAGGGTGGTGGAGACGGCCTTGGCTACAGTATCAATACCGATCTTGAGCTTGCGACGAGCGTCTTCCGAGAAAATAAGTTGTTTTGCCATAGTAAATACTCCGTAAAAATACTCCAGGTTTTAGATGAATGAGTGTAAAACAGGTTGTTATTTGGCCACAATGGCTAAAATGTCCGATTCCTTAACGATTAACAATTTCTTATCGTTGATTTTGATTTCTGTGCCGCCGTATTTGGCATAAAGCACAGTATCACCGACAGCTACATCCATGGGGATGCGATTGCCTTCTTCATCACGTCGACCAGGGCCGGCAGCGACTACTTCGCCTTGCTGTGGCTTCTCGGCGGCTGTCTCGGGAAGGACAAGGCCTGAAGTTGTGGTTTGCTCGCGCTGCTGAGGTTCGATAACCAAACGGTCACCAAGCGGCTTGAGATTCATAGACATAGTAATATCTCCTTGCAAAAATTTATCTACTGTTTTGTAAAACATCTGGTGATTATGTCGAGGATTAGCACTCGTGGTTCGCGAGTGCCAACTCGCATATAGAAAATTGTAGCATAGAAAATTTGGATGTCAAGGGTTTCTTAGCAGTCTAGTAAAAAGAGTGCTAATATGCGATTCAAGGCGTATTTTGTCAGATTGCAAGATGGTTTATGAGCGATATGGCATTTTTGTAAACGAAACTAGCTGCCGATTTCTGCCAGGCGACATTCAGTTAGGCCTTCCTGTGCACCTTCAATAATAAGTGTGTTTTGTGTTGCATTCAAAACTTGTTGAAATAATGGCACCGCTTTGGGGCAGTCGTTTAGAGAATTTCGAATATAGGCAGTTGCTAACATATTAAAAAAACGTGCGTTCAAATCGGTCGGCCTTCCATATAGCTCGGCCGCTTTTTCCAATGGAGGTATGGCATTTAGGTAATTGTTCTGACGGAAATAAGATTCACCCAAACGCCCTTGAGCGCGAGCAACGTTGGGGTTTAACTCTACTGCTTGCAAAGCGCTATTTTCTGCCAATGGCGCATCACCAAGTTGAATGTACATGTGGGCCAGGCCATCGTAAGCTGAGGCGTTACTGGGATCGGCCCCTAATGCGTCTTCGAAGCTGATTATGGCATCAGAAATACGGCCGTCACCATAATAGTTATAGCCTAGACCAATGTGTAAATCAGGATTTGTGGGATCGGCCTGCAATCCCAGTTGGTATTGTTCCAATGCAGCCTGATATAGGCCTTGGTAAGTGAAGACCGTGGCCATAGAAAGGCGAGCTTCAGGATTATTTGGATCAAGAAAAATAGACGTATCGGCTAATTCTTGAGCCTGACCATACAAGTCTGCGTTCCCCTGCAGCACCAGACCTAGGGCTGCAAGAGCGTGGGCATTTGCGTTCTCTTGATTTATGCCAATAGCTTTGGCAGCGGATTGAAACGCTGTCGCATATTGAATATTTGCACCACCTACATCACCGCGATCGCTTAAGCGATCACCATTTGCCAGATATGCCGTTGCTGCGGCTGTCCAAACATCATCATTTTCTGGAGCCAAGATGGTCACTTGTTCCGCTTTCTTAACAGCGAGTTCGGCCTGGTCTTGTCGTACCAAGAGATCTATCAGACGGATGAAGAATTCTGGCTTAGTAGCATCCATGGCAATTGCTTGATCATAGAATTCGATGGCCTCAGTGAACTCGCCATCATCTTTGCTTAATTCTGCCAGCACGGCAAACTCTGTTGCTGAACGCGTCGGTTCAGGCGTTGGTGTAGGAATAATGATATCCCGAACCTGATCCCGATTTTGGATAACATACGTGCTGACAGCGATGCCGAATAGAACAAAGATAACCAAGAGACAGGATGGCCCCCGTCGCGGATGGCGCGGTGGTTTACGTTGTATGATCATGTTTTGCTGGATACATCCATAGTGCAAAAACGCCGACGTATTACCGTCGGCGAAGATGAATTTATCTTAGCAGTATGGCAAAAAAGCGTCAAGCAGGCAAGGGTAGAAAGATAGATCTCTTAATAATCGCGTGATTTGTTGGCCAGCACCTATGTTCGCCCCGAAATGTAAACCCCAATGGCGTATGAACCACGTATGCTTCTCATGACCGCAATATCGTTAGTTGCTTATCTTATCGAAATTTCGCCAGCGCCAGAAAAGGCCTATTGGATAACCGAGCATCTTAGCCAAGTCGCCTATGAATCGAATAATGGGAATTAAAGCAAAGGCTCGTAGGCGTGACGGCGGTCGCCAGCCCCATGTACTTTCCCACAATCTCTCAGCGGGGCGACGTGAATAAGAGCCAATTCCCAATACCAACAACAGCCAGCCTGGCCATTTTTCGCGCCAGATTAGGCGTAGAATGAATGGCAGCCCTACCAAGTAAACGAAGTAACGTACAGCATGCCGCCTGGGCCACAAATTGGCTTTGCCGTCTCCACGCGCATACAAATAATATTGGCGAGAAAATGCTCGCAAGCTGCCTCGCGGACGAAAGTAGGCAACAGCCCGATCTTCAAACGAAAAAGGACCATACTGAGCTTGTAAAGCTCTATCAAATACGAGGTCTTCCCCATAATCCAGCCACTCCGGATATCCTCCTACTTCTTCCCAGGCGCTTTTGAGAAAAGCAACCGAGCGGCTAGATGGCAGAAATTTCTCAGGATCAACATCTCTAAGAGTGGGCAGTACCGTTGCGCCCATGACTACCTCAAAATCAGTATAGGGATCAGGCTCGAACCAACCACTTGCAATTGCCGCTTTGCCAGAAACAAGAGGGCTGGTTAATGCCTCGAGCCAGTCAGGGGCCAAGACAACACCCGCATCTGTTACGGCAATGATAGGACTTGTTGCCGCTTTAATGGCCACGTTTCGACCCCGGCTGATGTTACTTCCTGGAGCCACCATGATTTTTAAAGGCAAGTATTGCTTATATTCTTCCAAGACTGAGAGTGTGTCATCCGTGGAACCGCCATCGCAGATAATGATTTCGTCAGCATAATAAGTCTGGTTAATCAACGAATCCATCAGGGGACGAAGTCCTTCTCCCTCATTCATTACTGTGGCGATGACCGATACATTCATCGATGTTATTTCCTTCTCAAAAGAGGATAATTGTATTTCGCCACTCGCTGTTCGCGAAAATGACGATCTTATCTTATATTGGAAACACACAACTGTGACTAAAGTCACACCACAAGTTTAAGGAGTTTCAAAAAGATATGGAAAGTTCAGAAATTGTGCACTTACTCCTGCATGGCAACCAGCTTAAAAGAACAGCACGGACTGGTTGGGTGCAAAGAGGCGTGGCCAACGCTGAAGATGTTGCGGCTCATAGTTATGGCGTTGCTTTCGCCGTTTTGATATTGGCACAGATGATCGACGCGAAGTTGGATTTGGAAAAGGCATTGGCCATGGCCATCCTGCACGATTTGCCAGAGGCTGTAACCACGGACATTCCCACACCAGCCTGGGGTTACCTCCCTCCGGGCATTAAAATCGATGTTGAGCGTGGTGCGATGAATAGCATTCTCGGAAATCTTCCATTTACTGCTGATCTTATGGCCACCTGGGAGGAATTACACCTAGGGCAAACGCCGGAGGCGCTACTCGTTCATGACGCAGATAAGCTGGACATGTATCTGCAGGCATTAATGTATGAAGAGCAGACCGGAAATCACCAATTGGCAGAATTTTGGGAAAACCCACACAAATTCTCGTTCCCAGAAGCCCGAATAATCTTTGAAAGATTGTTTAACTTAAGAAACGAGTAATAACCAAAAGGTATAACGTGACCAGCCGTTTACACCTCCGCCAGCCTGCATTATACTTCTGCCCTTATGCTACGTACTGCTACAAATTGGAAACACATAGCGCGTTTGATCCTGGTTATTCTGCTGGCAATATTAGCTTTGGTTTTTGGGCCAAGGATTATTCTTGCACAACCTGAAGCGCCTGAAGGTGAAGCGCCTGCTCTACAAGTACACGTTGTTGAAGATGGCGATAATTTGACTTTTATCGCTGAGCAATATGATGTCACAATCGAAGCCATTCGACTGGTAAATCATCTGCGTGATGCGGATGTGCTTGTCGTTGGTCAGGAATTGATTATTCCAGGCGGTGTAGGAGATGCAGTCGCTGCTGTGGCTAGTGTGCGACTGGGCGATTCGATGGCAACCGTTGCCAAGAGCTTTGATACGACAGTCGATGCTTTGTTAGAGGCTAATCTATTGATCAATCGCGACTATGTTCCCGTGGTAGATCAAAGATTGTCAGTGATAAGCCACACGGGAACGGATCAGCCTAACCCTGTGCGAGGTATTTCACACATTACTGAGAAAGGAGAAACCATTCTCGATATAGCTGCGCAATATCGTTTGCCGCCGGCACAGATTTCTGAAGCTAATGATTTGACTTACCCAGTTCGATTGTATCCCGGGCAACGCTTGCGAATTCCATCTACGGGTGTTTTTCAAGACCTACCGGGTAATTGGGACAGTGTGACTCTCAAACCGCAGCGGATCGTCCAAGGAGATACGGTTGCCGTCTATGTGGATCATGCCCTGGACGGCCGTCCCACAGGTGAGTTCGCAGGGCAGATGTTGAATTTTGTGCCTCACGATGACGGATATGTGGCCCTAGTTGGGTTTGACGCCTTTACTGAACTTGATACTTATACGCTTAAGTTTGAGGTTGCCGGAGACCAATTTATCCAGGATATACCTGTAAGATCGGCAAACTTCAGCAACCAACTCATTACCGTGCCCGAGGAGCTGAACGATTTACTTGACCCTGAACTCAGGTTGGAGGAGGATCGATTTTTAGAAGAGATTTATAGCGATTACTCAGAAGAAGTCCTTTGGGAAGGACTTTTCCAAGTGCCCGTAAGCGGCACCATTGTAACTGCCCCTTATGGTGGGGGACGTTCATATAATGATGGCCCGGTTACAATCTTCCATACGGGTACTGACTTTAATGGGGATATTGGAACACCTATCGTGGCCGCGGCTAACGGTGAAGTTGTTTTTATTGACACACTTGAGTTGCGTGGGCAGACCGTAATCCTTGATCACGGTCTTGGAGTGATGACTGGTTATTATCATTTGTCAGATATTTTTGTTGAACTTGGACAGGAGATATCAGCAGGTGATCCTATTGGTGCGGGGGGATCTAGCGGCCTCTCTACTGGTCCGCACTTACATTGGGATTTGCGCATCATGGGTGTGCCGGTTAATGGTATGCGTTGGACTGAAGAGGTATTCCCATAATTGTGAAGTTTGTTTGGCCAACGATAAATTTAGGAATTTTCGAAGCTGCTGCGACTAATTCAACATGAGAGTGGCTCGTCTGTAAAAAGATGATTCACTCTCTATAATACATGTTTCACGATGATATTTGGGCGATGTTATATCTAAGTGGCAACGATGAGTATGTTTGGTTATAATTTCTGATGGTACATATACTAGCTATATGACTTCGAATTTCCCCTTCTTGCAGGAGATATATGTGATTCAGGCTCAAACTCAGATGGCGGGATATTGGAGGGAAAACTTTTCCCTCACTGATTCAGACATCGAGCAACTATACAACCATTTTTTAGAGGTCGAAAAGCCGCAAACAATTGAGCAGCTTACGATGACCCTAGTTAATAACAGGGTAGATTCAGAAATCCGCTCAATCAAGCGGGCGGCGAAAGGCCACCTTGTTTACCAACCACAGAATGAATATCAGATAGGCGATAAACTGCTTTTTCCAGCAATGGCTTTTATGCAAGGCACAGTTTCTGCCGTGCGTGAAGGTTTTAATCCTGACGAAGGCAGTTTCAATGTCATCAAAGTAGATGCTAAAAAGAAGATCTTCGAGTTTGCATCCAACTACGAAGCAGCGCACACGCTAAACACCGATAGTAGTGTGGAAGTGATGGATCTGATTGAGCTGGACGCGGATGCTTTATTTGAACAATATGGCACGGCAGTTGGGAATAAGCTGTACAAACACCTGACAGAGCACCCTGATTTTATTGAACTCGGGTCGCTGTGGTTTGTTGAATCGTTGTTAGTGGATATTAATGCCGGGCATCTTCATCTTTCTGAGGCTATCTTGGAAATGAATGAGGGAGGCCCACTGTTGGCCGAAGAGATTATGGTCCATCTAGATCTCGATCCTGCGATTGGTGAAGGTGTACAACGATTTTCACTGGATAATGCATTGTTGAACGACGACCGTTTTGATAATGTGGCGGGTGAGGGGCGGTTCGCCTGGTTTCTCCACCGGCTTGAACCAGAAGATGTGCTAAAGACACCCCCGAGATTGAGATATGATCCTATTCCTTCTTATCGGGAGTTGCTCGGACCTTTACTCTTACAATTGGAACGGGAGTTAGATGATGAATGGTCAGGTCTTAAACCGCTGAAGATTTCTGAGCCGGCAAAAGTTGTACTAACTTTTCCTCACCGCTGGGCAGGAACCTTGCCCCTTAACTCCAGCTTGAGTTCTTTCATTGACTTGGACGGTATAGGACGCCAAAGGATCTTATTTGTTGATGACGAGACAGGTGAAGAGATTGTAGGTTGGGTCGTTCCTGAGGAACGATACATTTTTGGTTTTAAAGAATGGTTCGAGCAAAATCAAATACCGGTGGGCGGTTATTTGCATCTCGTCCCGGACTCAGAGCCAGGTGTTATTCATATTGGTTTTGATCGACGACGGCCGCAACGTGAATGGGTCAGGTTGGCTTCAGTGTCTGATAATCGGCTCAAGTTTGAACTAAAGCGCCGTTCAATTGGTTGTGGTTATGATGATCTTCTGATTGTGGGTACTGAGGTATTGACCGCTGTAGATGCTCATTGGAAACGGGTAGAGACCGGTAATCGTTCGTTACCATCGCTAATGACTGAGGTGTTTCCATCTTTAGCTGCAATGTCGACTCAGGACACTGTTCACGCTAAAACATTATATAGCGCGGTAAACATGTTGCGGCGCGTACCTCCTGGACCAATATTTGCAGAACTGATCCGCAATCCTGCTTTTCAAACCGTTGGCGATCATTATTGGCTATTTGATAGCAGCCGCTGGCAAGAGCGCTCGAAATAAGAAGAGGAGTCAATTTGGCAAGCAATCCACGTCCCAAGATAACGCTGAAAACCCCTAGGCGAACAACGCCTGATACGCGATTCTATATCGATTTTGGATGGTGGGACCAGTCCAACCTTGATTTAAAAACCTATTTGTTGACACGCTTCGCAATGGGTGATGAAGGCTCACTCGAGGCAGAGTTTGATCAGGTTGATCTTGTTGATCCGAATACCGGTGAAGTACATCAGGTAGATGGGTTTCAATATTTGATTCAAGCCTATTTTCATCGTCTCCCTGAAGATTTTGTTACGCATGCTTCTCTAGTTGATGCTGCTTTTTGTGTGATATTAGCCAATGCTAACCAGCCAATGAGTGCGCGGGAGATAGCGAGCAAGGTGGGACGGCCGTCTGAGGTTGTTGTTCAAACGCTTGGCGGTACAACGATTTACCAAGGTATTCGCCCATTACTTGACGAATAATGCACGTTTTTATTGCCGGCGTAATGCAGGGCGCGCGTCTTGATCATCAGATCGATGACCAAAATTACCGGGTACGTATCGCTGATGCACTGAAGGACCATATACCGGATGTGCAAATTAGTGATCCATGGGCGATAAATCCTGGCAGCGTTGACTATGACGCGGCTAGAGCGCGCAGCGTCTTTCTTAATATGACCACATTGGCGGGAGAGGCAGATCTATTAATAGCCTATTTACCCACGGTGAGCATGGGAACGGCGATGGAAATGTGGCAGGCGTTCCAATCCAACGCCTATATCGTCGCTGTTACGCCTCATGTCCATCATTGGGCCATTCGATTTACGGCCGATGAAGTCTTGCCCGACTTAGAGAGTTTGTTTGAGAAGATTCAAGACGGACATTTTTCGCGGATAATAAAAGAACGACAGAGTTGACGGCGGATTAGATGCTGTCTAGAATTAATTTGGTGGAAAGAATTCTGATAAGCCCCAGTAGCTCAATGGATAGAGCACCGGACTTCTAATCCGACGGTTGTGCGTTCGAGTCGCGCCTGGGGTACCATGCATTTTGATAAGCCCGTTGCTACTTTTGTTTCTTGTAAGTAGCAGCGGGTTTTTGGATTTTTAGGGAGCTATTTGCTGAGGAACGAATATGGCAATAAAGGTTTTCACTGTAGCGGAGATGGTTGCTGCTGAAAAAGCGGCCGATGCATCAGGTGTTACCTATGACATGATGATGGAGGTTGCTGGGCGGTGCGTGGCCGAAGCGATTATCGAGCGCGTAGTCGTCCGCAGCAAAAAAATTCTAATCCTGGTTGGCCCAGGCAATAACGGTGGGGATGGTCTCGTAGCCGGACGTTATTTGGCTCAAGCGGGTGCAGACGTGGTTTTTTACCTTTATATGTCTCGCGACCCACAGAAGGATCATAATTGCGCCCAGATTAAGGAAATGGCGTTGTTAGTAGTTGAAGCAGGAGCCGACCAAGATTTCGAACAACTACGATCACATTTAGGGAGCAGTGCGATAATTATTGATGCGTTGCTGGGCACTGGTGTCGCGCGACCGATTGGTGGGGATTTGGCCGGTGTGTTTGAACAAGTTAGATCAACTCTAGACGGTCATTCTGCGAAGCACCGTTTAACTAGTATTGCGCGTGTAGGATTTGAGGCAGATAGGCAAATTAAGCCTTTTATCACAGCCGTTGATTGCCCAAGCGGATTGAATTGCGACACGGGAGAACTTGATTCATTAGCAATTGAAGCCGACCTGACCGTAACATTTGCAGGTCCAAAACGCGGTCATTTTTGTTTTCCTGGTGCAGCGG
The DNA here is from genome assembly GCA_963736615.1 of uncultured Chloroflexia bacterium. Lineage (GTDB taxonomy): Bacteria > Chloroflexota > Anaerolineae > Promineifilales > Promineifilaceae > JAACFF01. Next base: position 247,301 of record CAVTPP010000003.1, read on the forward strand.
CGTGTGGTGAGTTGGTTGTTGCTGATATCGATATTTCAACCGCTTTGCCGCTAGTGGCGAGTGTTGAGGTAGAACTAGCAACGCCAGAATTAGCATGCGAACTGCTGCCAATAAGAGCTTCAAGTGGACACAAAGGCTCTTTTGGTACAGCATTCATTGCTGCCGGCTCCGATCATTATTGGGGTGCGCCTGTGTTAGCTGCCCAGGGGGCGTATCGTGTAGGCGCCGGTCTTGTAGCATTAGCAGTGCCTCGTGATATTAGAGCGACTGTGGCCGGGCAGCTCCCCGAGGCGACTTATCCTCCTCTGACTGCCGACGGGCTCTTGAATGAAGACAGCGCCCGGGCCATAATAGACATGGCTGGATCAATAGGGGGGATTCTTGTTGGGCCAGGATTGGGTCCTACTGAAAATTTTATGAGCCTGCTGATTGATGAACTTTCCGCTCTTCAAGATCAATCCCCTTCTGGTCCCGCGTTAGTTGTTGATGCTGATGGACTTAATGTTCTTTGCGGATGGCAAGATTGGTATCAACGATTGCCGGCAAAAACGATTCTTACGCCGCATCCGGGTGAGATGGCCCGTTTGATGCGGGTTCCTCTGACTGAACTGAGGACGGCCGATCGTGTAGATGTGGCTCGCTCCCAGGCAAAGACATGGGGACATATTATTGTTTTGAAGGGTGCTTATACTGTAGTCGCTTCCCCAGAGGGAAGGTGCACCATTATACCCTTTGCCAACCCGCTGCTTGCTGTTGGCGGCAGCGGTGACGTTCTTGCCGGCATTATAGTTGGCTTGTTAGCTCAAAGGATGCAACCCTATGAAGCAGCTATTTTAGGCGCTTATCTTCATGGTGCTGCGGCGGAAATGGCATCCGCTGCCGAATTTGGGGACGCAGGCTTGCTGTCTGGTGAATTGGCTCAGTGGGTTCCTAAAGTGCGTAGGAGACTCCTGGGTCTCGACTTGACGGCTTAAGTTTAGGGATGCTTCTGGTTATTAGGTTCTTCCAGGGCAAAAACGGCCGTTCTGGCCAACAAATTACTAAACAAGCGCCCGCGCCGGTTTCTTGAAAGATAAATCTGTTTGCGGATACGCAATCCGCGTTCTTGACAAAAATCAATGAAGTCTGTCACTGTAACCGCCTGCCAACGTGGTGCCTCGTACCAGGTTTGTGGTTGGTCCGGAGCTTGCGGAATACGCCCGCGGAAGAGGAACTTGAGTCGTGAACGCCAATAGCCCCAGTTGGGGAAACTGATGATGGCTTGTTGGCCCACACGCAGCATCTCGCCCATGATCATCGCAGGATCATCAAGATAACGTAAAGTCTGACTTAGAATAACCACGTCAAAGCTCTGATCAGGATAATCGGCCAATCCTTCTTGAAGATTGCCTTGTCGAACACTAAGTCCGCGCCGAACACAAGACAGAACACCTTCTTCGCCAATTTCGATGCCCCGCCCCATCACTTGTTTAGATTGGATCAAATGAGCCAGAAGATCGCCTGAACCGCAGCCCAGATCTAAAACTTTGCTGCGGAAAGGAACGATTTCAGCGATAGCCAATAAATCGGGCCGCAGATTTGCAGTTATTTGTGTAAATGTTTCACTCATGCCTGCTGTTCCGACTGCGACTCCAGAACTGCCGGTAAGGCTATGTTTTCTTCACGTACAAGGCGGTGTAAAAAGCTGTCCAAAAGTCGCGTCATTGTGTCTACTTCCAATAAAAATGCATCATGTCCCCATGTGCTTTCGATATCAAGATAAGTTACATCAGCGCCGACGGCCGTTAAAGCGGCTACCAACTCTTTACTGTGATAAGTTGGATAAAGCCAATCGCTGGTAAAACTTACAACCAGGTATTTGATATCTGCCGCATCGGCAAATGCTGCCGCCAAAGAGCCAGTAGCTGTGGTTAAGTCAAAATAATCCAAAGCTTTGGTGACATATAAATAGCTGTTGGCATCAAAGCGGCGGGTGAAGTTGTTGCCGTTGTATTTTAGGTAACTTTCTATCGCGAACTCTGTTTGGAATTCATAGCCATAGCGTTCCAAGGTTTGCAAACGCCGACCGAATTTTTGATGCATCGCTTGTTCACTTAGATAAGTAATATGTCCCACCATGCGCGCAACTGCTAACCCTGCATCCGGTTTTTGTGGTTGATCATAATAATTCCCACCGTGCCAGGCTGGGTCGGCGTAAATAGCCTGGCGGCCAACTTCGCTAAAGGCGATAAGCATCGGGCTGTGGCGTGCGGTTGTTGCCAGGGGAATAGCTGATTTAATGCGTTGCGGGTGGTGGGCTGCCCACTCCAGCGCTTGCATACCGCCCATCGATCCGCCGGTTACACATAGAAGTTGGTCGATCCCGAGATGGTCGAGTAATTTGATCTGAGCGCGAACCATGTCGCCGATTGTCACCACCGGGAAACGTAGACCATAGGGTTCGTTTGTTGCCGGGTCAATGCTCATGGGCCCGCTCGAACCATAGCAACTGCCCAACACATTGCTGCAAATGACGAAGAAGCGATTCGTATCAAATGCTTTGCCGGGACCAATCGACTCATCCCACCAACCAGGTTTTTTGTCATCGGCAGTATGATAACCAGCGGCATGCGCGCTGCCGCTTAATGCATGCAAGATCAGGATAGCATTAGTTCTATCAGCATTGAGCCGTCCATAGGTTTCGTAAGCAAGCGTTACCGGCTGCAAAGAAGCGCCACTTTCAAGATGAAATGGTTCATCTTCAGCGAAGGTGAATGTATGGGTTTTTATTATGCCCAGGGAAACGGCAGGAAACATAAGATGTTCTCCAGCAGACCCAGCATGTTTAAAGCTCGCTGGATCTGGTATGTTAATTGGTTGATTGTGCCAGCGCTTGATCCAAATCCCACAAGATGTCATCCACATCTTCGATGCCGACGCTCAAACGAACAAAATCTGGCGTTACGCCCGCCTCGATCAGCTGCGTTTCGCTGAGTTGGCTGTGGGTTGTGCTGGCAGGGTGGATAGCCAGGCTTTTGGCGTCACCAACATTTGCCAGGTGGCTGAATAATTTAAGATTGTTGATAAAGTTCTGGCCCGCTTCACGCCCGCCATCAATACCGAAGCCCAGGATTGCTCCGGGACCTTTAGGCAAATATTTCTTCGAGCGTTGGTGATCGGGATGTTCGCTTAAGCCGGGATAGGAGACCCAGCTCACAGCAGAATGATTGTCCAGGAATTCGGCAACAGCCTGGGCATTCGATACATGCCGGTCCATGCGCAGACTCAGGGTTTCCAAACCTTGGAGGGTAGTCCAACTGTTAAAGGGTGATTGGCAAGCGCCGATATCGCGCAAAATCTGCACTCTTGCTTTAAGAATAAAAGCGGGTGGCCCAAGATCGGCATAAACAAGGCCATGATAGGAGGGATCGGGCTCGGTAAAGTTGGGGAAACGGCCACTTGACCAGTCAAATTTTCCTCCATCAACTATCACACCGCCAATGGTTGTTCCGTGTCCGCCGATAAACTTAGTTGTACTATGGGTGATGATATCCGCACCCCACTCAAAAGGTCGGCAAAGGTAAGGCGTAGCAAATGTGTTATCGATGAATAAAGGAATCTGGTGGGCCTGGGCAATCTCAGCAACTTCTTCGAAGTGGAAAACTTTGATATCAGGATTTCCCAATGTTTCACCATAGATAATTTTCGTGTTGGGCCGGATAGCCGCCGCGAAAGCCTCCGGCTGGCCGGGATCAACAAAAGTAACATCGATTCCCAGACGAGGGAAGGTGTAGCTAAACTGATTATAAGTGCCCCCATAAAGGCGGCTGCTGCTGACGATATGATCTCCAGCGCTGCACAATGTTAAAATAGCCATGGTCTGGGCACCGTGACCGCTCCCGGCAGCGAGTGCGCCGACGCCACCTTCCAGCTCAGCAATGCGCTGTTCTAAAACGTCCGAAGTCGGATTCATGATCCGCGTGTAGATATTGCCAAATTCCTTTAAAGCAAAGAGATTTGCAGCATGTTCCGTGCTTTGAAACTGGTAGCTAGTAGTCTGGTAAATGGGAACAGCTCTACTACCTGTTGTAGGATCAGGCTCTTGGCCGGCATGAAGCTGGCGTGTTGTAAAACCAAATTGGTGACCGTTAGTGCTTGGGTTACTCATGATTTATTCTCCATTCTACATAAATAAAATAAAAAACTCTGCCTTTTTAGACAGAGAGCCGGAGAATAAATCTGGATGGAGCCCACAAATTTAGGGGCACATGTGTGAGCAGGACACGACCATGTCTTCTCTCATCTACCAGAATTACTCTGCCGGAATTGGCACCCAGGCGTGATAGGCGATATTTCCATACCTACACCGGGTTGCCGAGGTTTCATTGGGCCGGTCCCTCCACCTCTCTGGATAAAAGTGACATCTATGAAGTTGTTGGGCAACACTATAAACCCACAAATAGAAATTGTCAACCGTCAAATTTGCCCAATTGCTGGTTGACCTGTTTGTAAAAATATGCTAACCTGTGCAAAAGAGTTATTATTTGACTAGGGAATTGTTGTGAAACAGAATCAGATTGCAAAGTATTTAGATGGGCTTTTACTTGGTGGTGCAAGAATGCATCGCTGGAATTTGCCTGTTTATCCGGTTATCTGATTTACCTAATTTTACTCAGAACAAGCCACAGGCGCTCCGGCCCCTGTGGCTTGTTTCATATAACGGTCGCAGGGTTTTCCTAGCGGCCGTTTTTTTGTTTTTTTCACAGTGTGGATCCTGACCATTCAAACAAGGTGAAAACATGAGACATTTATTACATTTTCTCCTCTTATCTAACCCGGCACCTGGGTCTTTTTAGACTAAAGTGTTTGCCTGATGCTACGAGGATGCCGGGAATTGATGTTAAGAAGAATCAGGCTGAAGTTAACAATAATTCGCGAAACTAAGAGGTTAAGAAAATGAGCAATAAAGTGAATCAATCAGAAGGGAAAATAAATTTCAAGACAATCGAATCAAAATGGCGGGCCAATTGGCAAGAATTGGATCTATACAAAACGGGTGATGACCCAAATAAACCAAATGTTTACATTCTGGATTACTTCCCATATCCGTCAGGAGATGGTTTGTCTGTAGGGCACTGCCGTAATTATGTGCCGACATGTGTCAGTGCGCGTTTTCACCGCATGAAAGGTTATAACGTGCTGCATCCAATGGGTTGGGATGCATTTGGATTGCCTGCTGAAAATTATGCAGTGGAACATGGGATCCACCCACGCGAAAGCAGCGAACAGTTTTGTGCGACTTACCGCAGGCAAATGAAATTGGTTGAATGTTCCTATGATTGGTCACGGGAGTTCAGTTCCACTGATCCAGATTATTATCGTTGGACCCAATGGTTCTTCTTGCTGTTGTATCGTCGCGGACTGGCGTACCGGGCTAAAGGAAGCCAATGGTTTTGTCCTCAATGCAGCACTATTCTGGCTAATGAACAGGTGGAAGACGGCCGCTGCTGGCGCTGTGATACCGTCGTTACGCGTAAGGAGTTGGAGCAGTGGTACTTTAAGATAACCGCTTATGCTGATAGGCTGTTGGACGATCTGGCGACAATCGAATGGCCCGAATCGATCAAGGCATCTCAGCGGAATTGGATCGGCCGTTCTGAAGGTGTTGAGGTTATTTTCTCTATATCTGCCGCAGAGGGATGTGATGGAGGTGGAGAAGAGATAGCAGTTTTTACTACAAGACCAGACACACTGTATGGTGTAACATTCCTGGCCCTGGCCCCAGAACACCCGTTGGTGGCTCATATTTGTACAGATGAACAAAAGGCGGCAGTGGAGCAGTATGTACAGCGCGCCCAGCGCCAAACGGATACGGACAGGACATCAACTACAAAAGAAAAGATTGGCATTTTTAGCGGTGCAAATGCTGTTAATCCATTGACTCGTGAACCTATTCCCATCTGGGTAGCGGATTATGTGCTGCCTGGCTATGGGACCGGGGCCATCATGGGCGTTCCCGGCCACGATCAGCGTGATCGCCAGTTCGCTGACAAAAACGGCCTACCTGTTGTCACGGTAGTTCACCCAGGGGATGGCGAGGAAGTAAGCTGTTTCGAGGACAGAGGTATTTTGGTTAATTCGGGACCTTATACAGGTCAAGATTCGGCCGTGGCCACGGAAGGGATATCAGACGAACTGGAAACCAACCGGGTGGGTAAGAGAAGCATAAGTTACAAAATGCGCGATTGGTTGATTTCTCGCCAAAGGTATTGGGGAGCTCCTATTCCGATTATTCATTGCCCCACTTGCGGGATTGTGCCTGTTCCTGAAGAGGAACTGCCTGTTTGTCTGCCCGAAATTTCTGATTTCAAGCCAAGTGGTGATGGGCGCTCACCATTGGCACGTGTTGCAGAGTGGGTTAATACAGGCTGTCCATCATGCGGAGGCCCGGCACAGCGAGAGACGGATACCATGGATGGGTTTGCATGTTCATCCTGGTATTTCTTGCGTTTCACCAGTCCCCATTATCAGGATGGCCCATTTGATCCGCAGGCGATGCGCAATTGGATGCCGGTTGATTCTTATGTTGGCGGTGCCGAACATGCGGTGATGCACCTGCTGTATTCTCGTTTCTGGACCAAGGTTATGTTTGATGCCGGATTGGTACCCTTCAGCGAGCCTTTTGCAAGCTTGCGCAACCAGGGCATGCTGCTCTCGGCCGTTGATGGCCAGAAAATGTCCAAATCGAAACATAATGTCGTGACACCTGATGAAATTGTGGTTGAATATGGCGCCGATGCCCTGCGCGCTTATATCTTGTTCCTGGGCCCGTTTGATGCTGAAGTGACTTGGGACAAGCGGGGAATTATCGGCATAACCCGATTCCTAAACCGGTTTTGGCGTTTGGCCAAAAGCAGTCCGCAGAATACCAACAGGTTTAGCGAAGCACAAATGCGTCATTTTGAGCGCCGTAGACATCAGATAATTGAACGTGTAACCCGTGATATGGAAGCCTTTCGCTTCAATACGGCCGTAGCCGCGCTCATGACATATCTAAACTATCTGGTGGAATCGAAGGATGATGACGTCGAGCCGGAACAGTGGCGTTCAGCAATCAAAACCATGACCTTGCTCCTGTCGCCCATTGCGCCGTTTATTACCGAGGAAGTATGGCAAAATGTTTTGGGAGACCAGGATTCGGTACACATCCAGCCTTGGCCACAGTATGATTCAGCTCTGGCGCAAGAGGAGCAGGTAACAGTCATCGTTCAGGTGAACGGCCGTGTGCGGGACCGCCTGCAGGTTGAAGTGGGTACAGAGCGTAAAACTCTGTGTGATCAGGCTTTGGCCAGCGCCTCCATACAACGCCATGTAAACGGGAAAACAATCCGCAACATGGTTATTGTTCCGGATCAGTTGGTGAATATCGTAATTTAGTTGTTTGCCAGGCACAATCTGTGCCTGGCATCAATTCAATTCTCTCTTCCAACCCATAGAACTAGCCGTATTTAGCCCATCAACGCTGATTTGGATGCGATAGTGCGCACTGGTTGGTGAACCACAGACTGCCGGGACCATCAGGTCTGCCATCTCAGATTCTACAACATGTAAACCCGCAGCGGTCAAGGTTGCTACTGACTCGCGTAAGTCGCCATACCCTTCGGTTGTGCCATCTTCACATTGCACGCCAACAGGGCGAATAATCCATACCAGGCCGCCTGGATAAGGATCAACTGTAGGCGGGAAAGTCGGTGGGGGTGGATAGTTGGGTTCGCGAGTTGGTTGAATTGGTGCCGGCGGGGGATAAGAATCCGGCAAAGATTCGGCCGTTGGTTGAACTGGTGCCGATGGCGCCGTTTCCAACGCCGGGCTGCCGGAGGGTGTCGCTGTTGGTTGGGCCGGTGGCGCCGTGCCACAGGCGGAGACCGCTAATATGATCAAGAGTAAAGTAATAATCGCTATTGATAGTTGTTGTTTCATTGAACTTCAACCTCCCATGATGATTTTACCGCTAACAGTTTGAACGTGGTAGAATGCGCGGCAAAATATTATCTAGGAGTGAGAAGTATGCGAAAGATATGGCTATTGCCTTTTCTCTTCCTTCTGGTGGCCTGTGGCACCGGAGGAGGGGCTCCCACGGAGAACCAACAAAGTGCTGAGTCTGACAACCCGGTATCTGAAGCTGGTGAGTCGTCTGAAAGCTCAGCCGCACAATCTGTGGATAATGCGATAACAATCGGCAAGAATCCGGCCGAAGCTGGCGTAATCCGTGACCGGGATTGGACTAAAGGGTCTGACGATCCCATTGTCACGATTATCGAATATGGCGATTTTCAGTGACCGGGCTGCGCAGGGTTTTCGCCCTTGCTAAAGCGTCTGGCAGACGCTTATCCTGATCATGTACAAGTTGCTTATCGTCATTTCCCATTAAACCAAATCCATCCCAATGCCCAGAAGTCGGCCGAAGCATCGGAAGCCGCAGGCGCTCAAGGCGCTTTTTGGGCTTATCACGATGCGCTGTATGAAAACCAAAACGAATGGTCCAGTCTCAACCAAGATGAAGCAAGGCAGTGGTTTATCGATCTAGCCGGTGATCTTAGGTTTGGACCAAGATAAATTAGCCGCCGACTTGGACAACGATGTCTATGCCGATTATGTGGCATTGCTGGAGGAAGAGGCAGCAAATATCGGTTTGCCTGGTACGCCGGCAACTCTTGTGAATGGTGAAGTAGTCGCCGGACAAGGTTTGCCGATAGATTTTACCGTTTGGGACAACTTCATCAGCTCTACAATCGCGGTCGAGTCATTAGCTGAGATGCAATATGATGCGCCACCCCCCATGTCTCTGGAAGAAGGCAAAGGGTATCAGGCTCGCGTTGTGATGGAGGGTGGTGATGAGTTTGTTATTGAATTACTCCCCGAATCCGCACCGCAAACGGTGAACAGTTTTGTTTTCCTAGCCAATGAAGGTTGGTTTGACAATGTCTCGTTCCATCGGGTTCTACCAGGCTTTGTGGCTCAAACAGGCGATCCTTCCGGCACCGGCATGGGCGGCCCAGGTTACCAACTGCCAAACGAGGTTGATCCCAATCTGTCTCATGATACTGCGGGAATGGTAGCTATGGCCAACACGGGTCCAGATACCAATGGCAGCCAATGGTATATTACTCTGGTCCGGTCACGCATTTGGATGGCGGATATACCATTTTCGGCCGTGTTTTGGAAGGTATGGATACAGTCGAAGGGATTACCCACCGCGATCCGGCGGCTCCGGAACACCTGATGGCGACCGCATAAAAACCATTACAATAGAGGTTGTTGATTCATAGATTGCCAAGTGCAATGTCTTTGATCAATAAGAATTGAGCTGCAAATAACGGAACCTGGCAGTAGTAATCGTCGTCATGGAGGAATGAAACATAAAAACTTTGTTCCAAATTCCAAGCGAATGATGAGTAAATTGAGAATCTTCGGTATTCTGTTTTTACTGTTGGCTTTGCCTATTCTCGCATGCAGCATGCCAACTATTCCGTTTATTCAGGCTCCGGCCGCACTTACGCCGGAGCCTCCACCAACTCAAACGGATGACACCCTTACGCTGTTGGCGCCCGCTTACGCGATTAGTTTGGAGCCCGGCGAAACGGTGCCGGGGACTGGATTAAGCTATATCGGCCGTTCCGGCGATGCCTACGAAGTTAGTATAGATGGTCTCAACGCGGTCAAACGACCCGGTGACTCTTTTTACTGGAGTGGTGTAATCGCACCGGGCGTTTTCGCTAATTACAATCTGCGTTTGACCACATCCTTATTCGGAGGTTTGCCCGTTGGTGGGCCAGTGGAATTGGTCGTTTTATTTCCTGAAGCCGTCGAAGTTAGCAGTACAGAAGGGCTGGATGCCCGGTACCATTTCGGTAACCTGATCCTAGATTACAAGGTTCCGATCGGAAATGCCGTGCCTGGAACTACTTTGACCTACGAGGGTGTTGAAGCCCAAGGTGGAAGCGACCAGGGCAACAAACTGGCCCGCTTTAGTGGTTTCAATGGTTACCCCTTCCTCGCCGTAGGGGATTCGCTTGTGTGGTCTGGCAGGCTGCGTGATAATGTCATGGTACGCTACAGTTTGCGTACAGTATCGTTTGATGAAGAACGCATTCACCTGGTTGGTACTGGCGATTTGTGGATAATGAACTAAATATGTCCAACCCGATTTATCCGCGCCCAAAAGAACCTTTAGTAGAGAAAAATCTTTACCGTCGCCAGGAGGTGCAAAGGGATTCAATCCTGCCCTTTAGTCAAGCTAAGGCCCAGTTACCGGTGCCTATTCTCCCCGACCATTCTGACTGGACAGAATTGTATTGGCGAACCTGGGAGATGGCCTGGACCAATTTGAAACGCCCCAAGAGATCTAGTGGTCTTGTTTCGCGCTTCGTCGCTCCCGCATTCAACGAAAATATTTATATGTGGGATACAGCGTTTATGGTGCAGTTCGGGGTATACGGCCGTCGCGCATTTCCCTTTGTAGACTCTCTGGATAACTTTTATGCCCTCCAACATGATGATGGCGCAATTTGTCGCGGGATTAACAAAGAGGAGGGGTATGATTTCTTTACGCCTTATGATCCCGATGGTACGGGACCGAATATCATGGCTTGGGCGGAATGGCGTCATTATCGCATCTCCGGTGACGACGAGCGTTTGCGCAAGACCTTCTGGCCACTAATGGCATTTCACCGCTGGTATCGTGCTAATCGTTCCTGGCCAAAAGGACTTTATTGGGCAACCGGATTAAGCAGTGGCATGGATAACCAACCACGTGTCCCTGGTGGGTATCGCCACCACCAACATTGGTCTTGGGTCGACGCCAGCATGCAAGCGGCCGTTAATTGTGTTGTGTTAGAACGCTTAGCTAACCAAGTGGGCGAAGATGAGTTAGCAGCCGAATTGGCTGCAGAGCACGGCATACTCAGACAGGCTATCAACCGCAAAATGTGGAATGAAGAGACGGCGTTTTATCATGACATTGATATGGATGGCCGATTTAGCCAGGCAAAGAGCATTGGTGCCTATTGGGGATTATTAGACAAAACACTCATCCCGGAGGATCGTTTACCATCTTTTGTGCGCCATTTACGTGAAGATGGTGTATTTAAAGTGGCACATCGTATTCCCAGCCTATCCGCTGATAGTGAAGGTTACGATGGGGAAACGGGAAATTATTGGTGCGGTGCGGTCTGGTCGCCGACTAACTTTATGGTTCTTAAGGGTCTTAACAGCATAGGACAGCATTCGTTGGCGCATAGCATAGCGTGTAATCACCTGCGAAATGTGGCAGCTGTGTATGAGCATACCGATACCTTATGGGAAAACTATGCCCCAGAAAGTCCAACGCCCGGCGAGCCTGCCCGCCCCAAATTCGTTGGATGGACCGGCTTGACGACTATTTCTATGTTATTTGAGGATATCATTGGACTTTGGGTTGATTGGCCGACCCGTCGTGTCGTATGGAATCGAATGCTCGAAACAGATCGTCACTATGGAGTTCAGAATTACCCTCTTGGCCCTGACGGTACATTGAGTTTGATGGGTGACCGGGAGCAGATCACTATCACGACGGATGTTCCTTTTACGCTCACGATTCGTGATCGCTCCCTCAATCTACAAGTGCCGGTATCGGCAGGCACCCGGGTGATAGACCTGACCTGATATTCCGCATTGATGGGTTAATTCAGGTGGAACTGCAGCTTGCTGAGGGATTGATGGCCACCCAGGTAACCATAGCAACAATCAATTTACATGGCCGAGCCGATCGTTGGCCTGAGCGGCGGCATTTGTTGACCGTGCGAATTGTTGAGGCGCTTCCCGATCTCATCAGTCTTCAGGAGATTAACCTACCCATCCGGCAGGGTAGATGGTTGTGCAAACAAATCAATTTTCGCTTGTCCGGTTCAGCAAAAGGGCCTTACAAGTTGGTCCAAAAGCGTTACCAACATCCGTTTAAGGGTTATTTCGAAGGGGTAGGTGTGTTAACCCGCTTGCCGCTGTTATATCATGATGGTTTGGGATTGGGTTATGGGGGTCGCGTTGCTTTGCGTGTACATGTAGAACTGCCTTCTCACCAGACAATGGATATTATATCCACTCATTTTCATCATGTACCATACGAAAAAGAGGCGCGAGAGGAACAGAGTTTGAAATTGGCAGGTTGGCTGCACAGCCACAAACATGTGCCTATTCAGGTGATTGCTGGTGATTTTAATGAGGGACCGGATGGCCTGGCTATAAATTATATGAAGCAATCATTCCGCTCTGCTTATGAGGAATTTTTTGGTCGAGAGCCGCTGGCAACTTTCCCAACAGCTTTAACAAAAAGCGATCAGCCTGCCAGGTGTCTCGACTATATTTTTGTCTCACCATCTGTTCGTCGCGTCGCTGAAGCACGCTTGTTTTGCGACAAACCATCCCGTGAGGATAATACCCTATATCCATCAGATCACGTGGGACTTATTGCCACGTTAGAGGTATGACCGTATGAAACCTGCCATATCCATTGTTGCTCCTGTTTATAATGAAGAGGAAGTGCTGCACGAGCTGCATCGTCGCGTTGCCGCTGTTATGGACGAGACCGGCGAAAGCTGGGAATTGGTATTGGTCGACGATGGCAGTCGCGACCGTTCCGCTGAAATCATTGCCGAATTGCACGAAGCTGATCCGCGCGTCACCGGCATAAGTTTCTCGCGCAATTTTGGTTTTCAGGTGGCCGTAACAGCCGGTCTAGATCATGCTCAAGGCCAGGCGGTTATTTTAACGGACGCAGACCTGCAAGATCCGCCAGAAGTTTTCCCACGAATGATTGAAAAGTGGCATGAGGGGTATGACGTTGTGTATGGCATAAGAGCCAGTCGTGAGGGAGAGACCTGGTTCAAATTAATGACGGCTAAGCTTTTCTATCGCATCATTTATCGTATTACCAGCGTCAATATTCCGCTTGATACGGGCGACTTTCGCCTCATTGACCGGCGCGTCGTTGATGCTATCAGGCGCATGCCGGAACGAAATCGATTTTTGCGCGGCATGGTTCCGTGGGTAGGGTATCGTCAAACAGGGATTGAATATGAACGGATGTCCCGCTTTGCTGGAGAATCTAAGTTTAGCAGCGTGGCTCAGATGCTGCCTTTTGCCGTAGATGCCGTCACCAGCTTTTCCTATTTCCCCTTACGGATAGCTACATATTTGGGATTTATTATGGCCGGGCTCAGTGGACTGGCGATTTTGACGGTTGATTCTATTGCGTCTTTTTGGACCTCAAGCACCCTCTGCTTGGCCAGGCGACAACTCTGGTTACGGTATTATTCCTGGGCGGCGTGCAGCTGATTTCATTAGGGATAATTGGCGAGTATTTGGGTCGAATTTATGATGAAGTAAAGGCTCGACCGTTGTATCTCGTCGATAAAAAATGGGAATTTAAGCAGCCAGCAGAGTGGAAGAGGTTCCGGAGGAAAGCGACTAACCGCCGATTTCGGACATCACGCGGTTTAACGGAATCACATCTTCGTCCAATTTATGTCCCCACGGCTTCCACCAAATGGCCTCGGTTATGATATCCTTCATTTCCTGATTGTTGGCTCCGGCGCGTAGGGGTTTTAGTAGATTGACTTCCTTTTCACGCAGCAAACAAAGACGTAAACGGCCGTCAGCGGTTAATCTGGCTCTGGTACAACTGGCGCAGAATGGTTGTGTTACGGAACTGATAAAGCCCAAGCGTTCCCTTAGCGCCCTCCAGGTGATACAAGCGTGCCTCACCATCCAACTGGCCATTATTTACCAGGGATAGCGGCCCGAGCGCATGAGATATAGTGGCAAGCAATTCTTCTTGAGAAACGATACCGGCCTGCTGAAAATCTGACACATCCCCAAAAGGCATCATTTCGATGAATCGCACCTGCCAGGGTTGAGTCAGGGTCAGGCGAGCGAGATCGACGACATCTTCTTGGTCATTGTAATTGCGAACGACAACACTGTTTAGCTTAACCCCTAAGCCTGCCATTTCGGCGGCGCGAATACCATCAAAAACCTCTTCGACTTTACCCCAGCGCGTGATCTTCTTGAATTTTTGCGGATCTAGTGTATCAATGCTGATATTAACCCGCTGTAAACCAGCTTCGGCCAGAGGTGCGGCAAGCTTATCAAGCAGCAAACCATTTGTGGTCATGGCCACTGTTTGAACACCGGGCGTGTGTGATATTTCCCTGTACTAGCTCGACGACATTGGCGCGAACGTGGGCTCGCCACCAGTCAGACGAAACTTGAAAAATCCCAATTCAGCAAATATCTGTACCAAGCGCATAATCTCATCATCCTGCAGCAGCTCCTGGTTGGGACGGAACGTAATGTCCTCCGGCATGCAATAGATACAGCGCAAATTGCATTTGTCAGTTAATGATATTCGTAGATAGTTGATATTTCGGCCAAAACGGTCAAGTGTCATAATTGTTAATCCCTATTTTTAGAAAAGTACCCTAAAATGTATCGGCAGATGAGGACATTGTCAAACAGTTTTTATTAATATTCTCTTTTTTATTCAAATTGCATGTTTCTGGGCTTGCGGGCCTGAAAGGTTGATAAAAAGTAGGCTTATCAGCGCGTTTCCATTCAGCGCAATCCTGTTGCCTAGGTATAATATGTGATAAAAGGAGCATATTTTGCGTAATTCACGACAACCTGCCTTACCGGCCTGGCTGAGCTTTATGTTATCAGCCGCTTTTGTGGTCTCATCTATCACGGTCATAATATTTGCCTATCTTACTGCGCAGGTTCTTTGGACACGTTCAGTGAACCCGGTGGAAGCAGCAGCGGCAGATACAGCATCTGTCGAATTGCAATTGGAACAGGAAGGGCCAGTCCTGGTCCCGCTGATTACGCCTGGCGAACCTACACCCACCTTGATCCCAACCAGCGTTGCTTGGGAAGAGTGATCAAAGAACCAATATACTGCTGATGGGTATTGATCGCCGGCCGGGGGAAGCATTTATTTCACGAACGGATTCTATGATGTTGATTTCGGTGGACTCGCAAAACGATAAAGCCGCCATATTGTCAATCCCCCGCGATCTTTATGTTAACATTCCGGGCCACGGTCTTGATCGAATCAATACCGCTTATGTCTACGGCTCAGCCGGAGGATAATCCGGCCGGGGGAGCAGCCATGGCCATGCAAACCGTTGAATTCAATCTTGGGGTGCATGTCGATCATTATGTATTAGTGGACTTCAGCGCCGTGACAAAAACCATCGATACATTGGGCGGAATTGATGTCTATGTGCCTTTTGAGATTAATGATCCCACATTTCCAGACATGAATTATGGTTATGATCCGCTTTATATTCCGTCAGGCTTACAACATATGGACGGCCGTACCGCGCTGAAATACGCACGTACGCGCCATGTAGACAATGATTTTGGGCGAGCCGCTCGTCAGCAGCAGGTGATCATGGTTGCGCGAGACAAGGCCCTTGGCCTGGGCTTGGCCGGTCTTTTAGCTCGTGCGCCCGAATTATATAAACGTGTTGAAAATGGCGTACGCACAGATCTTAGTTTAGAGCAGATCGTTAAACTGGCTACGACAGCCGGCAATATGGATTCAGAAAATATTCGCAGCGAAATTTTAGATCTTGATTATGTTAGTCCCTTTTTGACCGATCAAGGCTCTCAAGTGCTGGTTCTCGATCCTGAGAAAAGCACACCCCTTATTCGCTCCCTTTTTTATGATGAATAGTTGTGGAAGTGCAATTTTAAGCTGGTCAGGTTAGCCTGGTATGAGATAACAGTAAACAGATATTGGTTTACGCCCTAATCTGATTACTATAGTACCAGGATGAATCGAAACGAATTTCAAGAACGACTAAAACGCGGCCCCATCCTTTTGGATGGGGCTTTTGGCACCGTGCTGCATAGCAAAGGTGTGCCGATTGACCAATCATTTGACCTGATAAATATCTCTAACCCCGGTGTAGTGGCCAGCATTCATCGCGATTATATTGAAGCCGGCGCCGACATTATTGAGACCAATACCTTTGGGGCTAACCGTTATAACCTGGCAGAGCATAATCTTCTTGATCAAGTTAAGGAGATTAACCAGGCGGCCGTTGCAGTGGCCAGGCGCGTGATCGCCGGATCCTTTCGCAATGTACTGCTGGCTGGATCAGTTGGCCCACTTGGCGTCCGCTTGGCTCCCCTGGGGAGAGTAACTGTAGCTGAAGCAGAAGATGCGTTTTCCGAACAAATTGAGGCTCTTGTTACGGCCGAACCACAAGGGTGTCGATCTGCTGATTGTCGAGACGATGTCTGATATCAAAGAAGTAACCGCGGCCGTGACAGCCGCGCGCGCTATCGCCCCAGACATCCCCATTATTGCCCAGATGTCCTTTACAAGAGATGACCGCACCCTGCTGGGCAGCACGGCCGATGATGTCGCGGCGAAAATTGGCGCATTAGATGTAGATGTAATTGGCGTTAATTGCAGCGGCGGCCCGGCGCAAGTGCTGCGCTTAATTTCAACCATGCGCCAGATACAGGCCCGATTTGCCTATCTCCGCTGCGCCGAACGCTGGATGGCCGGAACAGATGAACGCCGGGCGCGTCTTATATCCGGCGACACCATCCTATTTTGGCGAGTATGCACGCTCTTTCCTCGCGGCCGGGGCCGATCTGATTGGGGGCTGCTGTGGCACTACGGCCGCACACATTGCCGAAATGCGCCATGCTCTGGATACGCCAGGAGATATCACCCGGCCTCTTCCTATGGTGCGGATTGTTTCACGGGAGGCACGCGAGACGGCCGTGGTCGATCCACCGACCCAATTGGCTCAAAATCTGGCTGCGAGACGGTTCGTATCTACTGTCGAGATGAGCCCACCGAAAGGTATTGCCGCCCAACGCCTACTGGCAGGCGCTAAAATGCTCAAGGAAGCCGGAGCCAATCTCTTAAATATCGCCGACAGCCCCTTGGCCCGTATGCGTATGAGCGCTTGGGCCGCGGCGTACTTGGTGCAAAAAGAAGTCGATTTGGAAACGGTATTACATTTCCCGACACGTGGAAGAAATCTGCTGCGTATCCAAGGGGACCTGCTGGCTGCCCATGCTATGGGTATCCGCAACTTATTTGTGGTTATGGGCGATCCTGCACGCATTGGGGATTATCCTGAGGCGACCGACAGCTACGATATCGTACCAACTGGTCTTGTTCAATTGATCAAAGAGTATTTGAATAAAGGATTGGATAAAGCTGGCAACAGTATTGATCAGCCAACAAATTTTGTTGTCGGTTGTGCGTTAAATCTGACACCTAATAATGTTCAGAGAGAGTTGAGGCTGCTCAACAAGAAGATCCGCAATGGGGCTGATTTTGCCATCACGCAGCCTGTTTTTGATCCAATGGCGGCAAGGCGATTTATAGTCGCTTATCAAGAACAGTTTGCCGAACCGCTGATCCCCATCGTGGCCGGCATTAAACCGCTCTATAACAGCCGCAATGCTGAGTTTTTACACCATGAGGTACCTGGGGTGCACATTCCAAAAAACCTGCGTGAAAGGATGAGTAAGACGGCCGAACCGCAGCAAGAAGGAATACTGATTTCAACGGAGATTTTAAATGCGTTACGGCCGTTAATTCACGGTGTGTATATGATGCCGGCATTCGGCCGATACGATTTAGTGGCCGATGTGCTGGATACGATCAAAGAGTGAGTGAAGTGGCGAGAGGCGGGTGGCGAGTCGAAAAAATCTAAAATAGGATGAGCAATTATGGAACGACGAGCATTAAATAATGACGAACTTGAAACGGTATTGGTTGATCTTCCGGGTTGGGAGATTCTGGATGGAAAACTGACCAAGACTTTTCGCTTCGCCTCTTTTGCCCAGGCTATGGGTTGGATGGTTAGTGTAGCCATCTACGCCGATAAAATTGACCATCATCCGGAATGGAGCAATGTTTATAATCGCGTGCAGGTACAGTTAGTGACTCATGATTTGGGTAATGCGATTAGCACTTGGGATTTAGATCTGGCACGCCGTATGGACGAACTTGCTACTGTATAAGCCTTAATCTCGTCTATAGATAAACAAAAACCCTGGCCATATTAGCCAGGGTTCTTCAGTAGCGGGGACCCGATTCGAACGGATGACCTCCGGGTTATGAGCCCGACGAGCTGCCACTGCTCTACCCCGCATCAACAGGCGGGGATTATAACAAGCGGTATTCTTTTGTCAAGCGAATTACAACAACCTTAAAGACACCTGAGCCTATGCCGGCTCTTTTTAGAGACGGGCACAAGTTAGGGCAAAATTTGTCTTATGAAGGCTGATTTTACTCTGCAACCTTTTAGACCCTCACGCATGTGGCTCGACCCACATGCGCAAACGATGCTGTCTAATACAATGCGCGATATGGGCGGGGTGTGGTTTCACCGGGTACGACTGGACACACCCGATGGCGATTTTCTGGACCTGGACTTTGCTTCCATTCCTGGAATTGAGCTGAGCCCCAAAGCGCCACTGGTTTTACTGCTGCATGGGCTGGAGGGGTCTGCACGGCGTGGGTATGCTTGCGAGGTTTACCGGCAGCTGGCGCGGCGTGGTATTCGTGCTGTGGGCATGAATTTTCGCTCTTGCAGTGGGGAGATGAACCGTACGGCAAGGCTGTACCATGCGGGTGTCACTGATGATGTGGCGTTTGTGGTTGATTGGTTGCAGAAAAAACTGCCGGATGTGCCTAAAGGGGCTGTTGGATTTTCATTGGGGGCCAATACGCTCCTCAAATATTTGGGAGAAAGAGGGCAGCATACGCCTTTTCAAGCTGCTGCGGTCGTTTCACCTCCTTTTGACCTGGCGCGCGTGGCACGAGCGTTCCAATATGGAAGCGGCCGTATTTATGCGCCACGATTCTTGAAAGATTTACGGCAAAAAGCGCTTGATCATGCCCAGCTTAATGGCAACGGTGTGGATGCGCAGCGAGTCGCCGATGCAAAAACGATGCGTGATTTTGATGATGCTTTCACGGCCCCACTGCATGGTTTTCACGATGCTGATGATTATTATAAAAAGAACAGTTGTGGGCAGTTCTTGCCTGGGATCCGCGTGCCCACATTGGTAATTCGAGCCATGGACGACCCCTTTTTTGCCAGTGATATTCCGCATGCAATGCTGGCCCAAAATGAATATCTAAACCCTGCTCTCGTAGCCCATGGCGGACATGTAGGCTTTGCCGAAGGGGTTTGGCCAGACCGTTTTCATTATTGGGCGGAGAGGCAGGCTGCACGTTTCTTGGCTGCATTTTTGCCCCGCATGAATGTGTAAAAAGTGGCCTGAGCGCTACTATTAGCGTAGATTGATATGTGAGTTTTGAGCAAGCTAAACAAAGGAGATTTTGATGATTATCCACCAACGATCGGCTGATGCTATGAATGATCAGGTTCAGAGCGAATTTTTCGCCTCGGCTCAATATGTGGCCATCGCCGTTTATTTTGATGAAGAGGGACTGCCCGACCTGGCGCAGTTTTTCTATCGCCAGTCGGATGAGGAGCGTATGCACGCTCTGAAATTTGTGCATTTTCTTCTAGAGACTGGGGCCAAGCCGATCATTCCTGGAATACCTGACATCAAAAATGAATTCGGAAGCGCAGCCGAAGCGGTACAGTTTGCGTTGGACCAGGAGATGTTGGTCACCAGTCAGGTAAACAATCTGGTGCGTGTTGCGGTTGAGGAGAATGATTTTACAAGCAATAATTTCCTGCAATGGTTCGTCAACGAGCAGGTGGAAGAGGTCGATACGATGACCACTTTGCTGCAGACGATCAAACATGCTGGCGGAAATATGCTGCTTGTAGAGGATTTTGTACGCCGTTATGATCCCCATGCCGGTGAGGTTGCTGCGGAATAGACCGACGAGTGAAAGGCTATGAAACCTATATGGTTACGTGCGTAACCATATAGGTTGTTGTAAATTTCTTATCTTCCGCAAATAGACGGCCGTATGGCGCTGTGCTATAATGCATTTAGATCTGGGGATGACTGGCTTCGACGGGGAAGGCTGGCCCTGGACTGCAAGCCGAGCACGCTTTACATCTCGCAAAACTGGAAGCAAAAGAAAAAGTGCCGAACGCACTCCTTCTTACAATGCTCTCCCCATGGCTGCTTAGTCAGCCAGAGAGCATGATGGTTCTGTAGAAAGAACCCCGTCTGTCTTGTTCCGCTCGTTGGCCGGGATAAGCACAGGCGACACTAATGTCAACGTGCCCTGCTTCGATGTCGATAGAAGCGGCTAAGACGTCCTTTTGGGGATGATCGACTAGCGGGTGGCTGACCTTGTTGGCCGGGGCGCCCACCGGCGAAAATTAAATGGCTGACTAAGCTTGTAGAGGTTCAGAGGACGAATTTTTCGGACGCGGGTTCGATTCCCGCCATCTCCACAGTCAGAGCACACCGCAAGGTGTGCTCTTTTGTTTTGGATGTGCTCCGGTCGTATAATTTGAGTGACATGTGCCGTATGGGCAAGGTGGAGCAAAAAGCGGGAGGGTATGATGAGTATTCCAGAGACAATCGGCCGTTACGAGATTAGCGAGGAATTGGGGCAAGGCGGAATGGCGGTGGTTTATCTCGCTCGTGATCCTTTGATGGCCCGCCGCGTAGCCGTCAAGCTGTTACCAAGACAGTTCACCTTTAACGAATCGCTGCGCGCTCGTTTTCAGCGCGAAGCCAGAATAGTTGCCTCTTTAGAGCACCCGGCCATTGTGCCTGTGTATGATTTTGGCGAGTTTAACGAGCAGCCCTATCTGGTCATGCGTTATATGGTGGGTGATTCTTTGAGCCGGCACAGCCAAGGCAGGCAACTGCCCTTGCCGGAAGTGGTTCGCATTCTCACCCCCCTTTCGCAGGCATTGGATAAGGCGCATGAGCAGCATATCATCCACAGAGATTTGAAGCCTGATAACATATTGTTTGATGGTGATAATAACCCATATCTCTCCGATTTTGGCATCGCCCGCCTGGCCGAAGGTACGCAAACTACGAGCATTATGGGCACGCCCGCTTATATGAGCCCGGAGCAAATCACCGGTGATGTGGAATTAGACGGCCGTTCGGATATCTACGCTTTGGGTGTCATCTTGTTCGAAATGCTCAGTGGGACACAGCCTTTTACAGGCGAAACGCCCACGAACATCATGATGAAGCATGTGATGGAGCCGGTTCCCACCATTCTCGATGTGGCCGCTAATTTACCTCCGGAAACACAAGGGATAATCGATAAAGCGATGGCCAAGAATCGCGAAGATCGGTATGAAACTGCCCAAGAGATGGTGACAGCTATCAATGGCTTATTAACGGGCACGCAGGCTGCCGAGGTGGGGGCAGCAATTGCGGGAAGCCGAATGCAGGAAACGATGCTTGAAGCTCTCGATCCTGCGCCCTCATATCAAGCAACGATTGTAGAGGTGCCTGCCGATATTTCTAGCGACTCTATGGAGCCTCCAGTAACTGTTAAGGCACAAGAGCCGGCAAAAAGTAAGCGGCCTATATGGCTGATGGTCAGTGCTATCGTTGTAGTTTTAGTTCTTTTATGCATTGTGGTTTGGGCGGCGATCAGTCTCATAAGCGGCACTGATGATGGGGGAGAAGTAGCCTCTGGAACCTCCGGTGTTTCCAATTTGTCAGCCTCAGCTGGGATTGCAACCGAGCCCTCAGCGCTTTTTGCTGAATCGTCAGCGAATGCTGCAGAAACAGTAGACCCGCAGCCACAACCAACCGGTACTGCCGAGCCGAAGCCAACCAGTACACTCAATCCAGTCGCTACAAATCCTCCACCAACAGATGAAATCATGGAAATACCGGTTGCTCAAGAGTTGTTTTCCGATGATTTTGAGAGCAATTCGTCGGCCGCAGACTGGGATCTGTGGCAGGATGAAAGCGCTGAATTCGAAATCGTGGATGGTAGGTTGACGGCCGTGGGCAAGAATGAAGAGATGCTCAATTGGACGCGCCAGGTCAACACATTTTCCGAATTTGAGACGCGAGTAACGGCCGATATTTTACAGGGGGACAAGTCAGCTTTCTTTGGCATGGTGTTTGCAGGTGAGGGGGAAGATTATTTGGGCTGTTTTGTGCAAGGCGATGAATCCGCCTATTGTTCCCAATCTGCTGTTGGGGAGACAGAAGACAGTGATTGGGTGAGGGTTGAATTATCTAGAATTCGAAAGGACGAGATTCTTTTTGTTGTCACTGATGGCCAGTGGGCTATGACTGTGAATGAAAAATGTATCGGATCGGGCAGCAATGATATTCTACTCGAAGGACAGATTGGTCTGGTAGTTAGCACTGCGACAAATGATGCACCAGCCCGTGTTGTTTACGATGACTTGTTGATCCAGTCTCCCAGCGAAAATGGTCTTGGTATCCTGGGTTGTTTGCCGGAGTTTTTTGAGTAAAGCATATCGTCTGGATTATTTCTACGCCTCCGAAACGGTTAATCACGCAAATAAATATTTCCTGCAAAACGGCGCGAAATGTGGTAGAATATAGAACTTTCGTTCTGTTAAAAACTGTAGGGTAAGATTGGTTCTTGCCTATAAGGGACAAGTTGTAAACTTGTCCTACATCTTGTAGGAGAATGATGCCCAAATTCGAACTTGTTTCAGATTTTCAACCGATGGGAGATCAGCCGGAGGCGATTGCTGGATTGGTCAGCGGGTTGGACCAGGGGGAGAAATTCCAGACATTATTAGGAGCGACGGGCACCGGCAAGACCTATGCCATCGCTAATGTCATCGAGCGTACACAACGCCCAGCCCTGATACTGGCTCATAATAAGACGTTGGCTGCCCAGTTATACAGCGAATTTCGTGAATTTTTCCCACACAACGCCGTTTCTTTTTTCGTTAGTTATTACGATTACTACCAGCCCGAAGCATATGTACCGCGACATGATCTATTCATCGAAAAAGAGACCAAAATTAATGATGAAATTGACCGGCTGCGGCTTTTGGCGACGGCTAATCTGCTCAGCCGCGAACGATTCAATAATCGTTGCATCTGTCTCCTGTATATATGGCATCGGTAACCCAGAGGCGTGGGGCAAGGTGTCCGTTTCGCTGGAGCGTGGCAAACAGTACAGACGCAACACGCTGCTGCGACATCTTGTCGATATCCAATATGATCGCAATGATATCGAACTGCGCAGAGGTACATTCCGCGTGCGTGGCGATACACTGCAAATCTTTCCTGCTTATGCGGAAACAGCATATACGTTGGAGTTCTGGGGAGAAGAAATTGAACGCATCGCGGAATTTGACCCGCTAACTGGTGAGATTATATTGGAACACGCGCGGCTGGAGGTTTTCCCGGCAACGCAGTTCATCACTGATGAAGATAAAGTGGCCGCAGCTATACAGGATATTGAAGAAGAGCTTCATGAGCGCATAGGCTATTTCAAAGAGCGCAAAATGTTCCTGGAGGCGCAGCGCATTGAGCAGCGTACGCTTTATGATCTGGAAATGCTGCGTGAGGTTGGACATACAGCAGGAATCGAAAATTACAGCCGCCACCTGGACCAACGACCGGCCGGTTCACGGCCGTGGACATTGCTGGATTACTTCCCTCCCGATTTCTTGATGATTATCGACGAGAGCCATATGACCATACCTCAGGTACGTGGAATGCATGCCGGGGATCGCACGCGAAAGCAGACGCTGGTCGATTATGGGTTCCGCCTGCCCAGTGCAATGGACAACCGCCCTTTGAACTTTGACGAGTTTGATTTGCTCTTGAACCAGGCGATATTCACCAGCGCGACGCCGGGACCTTTTGAGTTGGAGCACTCGGCAAGAATAGTGCGCCAGGAAATCCGGCCTACGGGTGTTCTCGATCCTGAGGTCGAAGTGCGGCCGGTGAAGGGCCAGGTTGACGATCTTCTAGGTGAGATAAATAAACGCACAGAAGCCGGGCAGCGCGTACTGGTCACGACGTTGACTAAGCGTATGGCTGAAGATTTAAGCGACTATTTATTGGAGATGGGGGTTAAGGTCCATTATCTGCATTCGGAAGTGCATACGATTGAACGTACTGAGATTCTGCGTGATTTGCGTATGGGTATATTCAATGTGGTTGTTGGTATCAATCTGCTGCGAGAAGGGCTTGACCTGCCGGAAGTTTCATTGGTGGCCATTCTTGATGCTGATAAGGAGGGGTTTCTACGCTCTGAGACGTCATTAACACAGACAATCGGCCGTGCAGCCCGGCATATCGACGGTAAGGTGATCATGTACGCCGAGCGCATCACGCGCTCGATGCAGGCGGCCATTGATACCACTAACGGACGGCGAGAGCGCCAACGAGCGTACAACGAGGCGCATGGTATCGAGCCGCGCAGTATTATCAAAGCGGTGCATGATCTGACAGATGACATTACTCGAAGATCACGAAATGGCTCTGGCCGAGAATCAGGCAGGTTATACGACCCTGGCCGATTTGCCTAAGGCTGAACTTAGCAAGATGATTATCGAGCTGGAAAAGCAAATGAAACGATCGGCGCAGGCGTTGGAATTTGAAAAAGCGGCGATGCTGCGCGACCAAATTGTGGAGATGCGCCAGTTGATGGCTTTGAAAGATGCGGGCAAGGATTCCGACTTACCAGAATGGGAAAAGATGCGCCTGATGGATGAAGCGGGGATCAGTTACAATTTGAATTAGACGAAGTGCGAGGTACCTTCAGAATAAATTAATCGCGAATATAGGATAATAGATGCCTGGTACTAAAGAGTCTCACCATTTGGGTGGGACTTTTTTACTATGTTATACTTGCGTGCGGGCTCAAGAATAGTGGAGTGAATTTGATGGAATTGATATTGAATCCAGAGCAGGAAGAATTGCTCAAGCAGGCACGGGATACACTAGGGCGTTTACGGGAGGTTTTGGCAAATACCGAGGCGGAGCAAAGCGACCGTAAGGCATTAGCAGATTCCGTACGCCAGCTAGATGAGTTGTTCTTACTTGTTGTGGTCGGTGAATTCAACTCGGGCAAGTCAGCATTTATTAACGCTCTGTTGGGCCAACCGTTACAAAAAGAAGGCGTTACGCCGACCACTGATCAGATCTATTGGCTGAAATACGGACCGGAAACGGAGAAGATCGCTGGTGAAAGAGGTATTTGGATAAAGCGTGCACCGGCGGAACTTCTGCGCAAGATCAGTATTGTTGATACACCTGGCACGAATGCCATCATGCGCGAGCACGAAGCACTGACGGCCGAGTTTGTACCGCGCAGCGACCTGGTACTTTTCATCACTTCAGCCGACCGGCCCTTTACCGAAAGCGAACGCAGCTTCCTGGCCCAAATTCAGGAGTGGGGCAAGAAGATCGTCTTAGTGATCAATAAAATTGACATTCTTGCCGGAGACGATGAAGTTAATCAGGTGGTCGAATTTGTGACCACAGCCGCCCAAAAACTTGTAGGCGGCGATCCGGCCATATTTACGGTATCGGCGCGCTTGGCGCAAGCAGGGGACAGCGCGGGTCGTTTTGCGCCCTTGGAATTGTATATTCAGGAAACCTTGGACGATGACGGTCGTTTTCGTTTGAAATTACTCAACCCTCTGGGTGTTGGAAATCGGCTTGTGGTTCAGCAACTGAAAGATACCCAGGCGGATCTGAAAGTGCTTCAGGATGACAACAGCTTATTAGATGACGTGCGGCGGCAAATGACTTATTACAACGAGGATATGCAGCGCAATTTTAAGGCGCGTCTGGGTGAGATTGATAATCTTTTGTACGAGATGGAAAAGCGCGGCAATGTATTTCTAGATGATCGCATTCGCTTGGCGCGTATCCCTGACTTGCTGCGCTCGAAGCAGTTAGAGGCCGATTTTGAGAAAGAGGTCGTTAGCGACACGCCAGAACAAATTGAACAGCATGTTAGCGAGCTGGTAGATTGGATGGTCGAACAAGATTTACGGCAATGGACCGCCGTATCTGATCATCTGACTGAGCGCAGCGCTGAGCATGACGGACGTATTGTTGGTGAAACCGGACCGCGTGAAGGGACAATGGCCTACGATCGGCAGCGTCTCATTGAATCTATTGGCAAAAGCACAAAAAGAGCCGTGGAAACTTTTGATAAAGAAAAAGAAGCAGAAGAACTAGCCCAGTCAGCAAGATCGGCCGTGGTCAATACAGGGTTGGCCGGCATTGGTGTTGGGTTGGGCGTGGCTGTAGTAGTTGCGGCCCATACGGCTTTTCTCGATTTTACCGGCGTTTTTGCCGGCGTGGCTGCTGCTGCCCTGGGATTACTCATTTTGCCGGCGCGCAAACGTAAGGCTAAACAGGAATTCGCCGAAAAATTGGAAGATTTACGCATCAGACTGGTCGAAAGTCTGACGAATCAGTTTGATCGTGAAATGCGACACAGCTCGCGACGAATTGAAGAAACCATTGCGCCATTCACCCGTTTTGTGCGTGCCGAGGAGGAGAAGTTGACGGCCCAACGTGATCAACTGGCAGAATTAGAAACGCAAATTGCGGGCTTACAAACGATCCTTAGCAAATAAATAACTCAAAATCACCCGATTCTTGAAAATCGATTTTTCCTGAAAAACGCACGGCATCGTATGCTTGGGAGCTGAGATGGAGATAATCGCACCTTGAGCCAAATTACCGTATACAAACTAAATAGTATGGGCGACATTGTGTGGCATTATCCGGCTGTCGTGCTTGAGAAGGGGGCCTCATGGATACGCTTGGAGGCATTCTTTAACCGCGATGACAACGATCTGGGTTTTGCTATATTCAAACGAGGCGATCGTTTTGTGGAGACTTTCTATAATGACCGCTGGTACAATGTCTTTGCTGTTTATGATGGCCTTAAAGGGCATCTACAGGGTTGGTACTGCAATATCTGTCGTCCAGCACATATTGATGAATCGGCCGTACGCTGCGAGGATCTGGCATTGGATCTATGGGTGACTCCAGATGGACAGGGACAGGTGCTAGACGAGGACGAATTTGAGCTGTTGGCCCTTGATGCCGGCGAACGTCGAAAATGCCTGGCAGCTCTGCAAGAACTATTTGATATTGCGAAATTAGGTCAACTACCTTGCTAAGCATGTTGATGGTGGGAACCGGCCGTTTCTCATCAAGATTTGGGTAGAGACGGCCGATCCTCCTAACAAGGTCTGCAAAAAGTCATGCCTTTAAGTTTCTGAAGTTTCCGGATCTGGGGCATCAGAAGATTGTTTTTGGACAAGCTGCCATAATAATCCGCCGATAGCGCCTATTATCGCGCCAAATAAGCCGAAAACTGCTGCGGTTACTATCGTTACCATGATACTGCTGGTTATCGCATAGCCTAGAATATTACTTGCTGTGCCCAGCATGAAGGCGTTAACACCAAAGGCAATGCCGAGAATTACCCCTGCAACAAGACCTGACAATGCGCCCCCTAGGACACTTTGGCCTGTTTGTTCTTCACCTGGAGCGAGATAGCCGTAGTACATACCCGCACCTAAGGGAATTAAGACGGTGCTGGCAAGCAAGATGACATGAAGCACGTTATTAAAGAAGGGGGTAAGGGCAAGCAAATAAATAAAGCCCGCCACGACAGCGGCCATGGTGCCCGATTTAATAAAACTACCAACATGGATTTTATTCAAAATTCTCCTCCTTAAGAAGCAACCCTATTTGGCGCAATTGACGTTGAGTTTATATTTATTGCAGTTGAAGCCCGCAATAAATTATATGGTCAAGTTACGCTTTTTTCTTCGACGCCGGCGGACAAAAAACCATGTGATCAGTATGATGAACACGAGCACAAATAAGCCGGCTAAAACAGGCAGTATGATGGCCAGTAATGACATGATGAAAGCTGTTATATCTTCAACGATACTAACAGCCCAGTTTCCGGTGCCGGCGGTGGTGGCGGTTACGATAGGGCGTGCCACGGTTTTTGTAGCGTGCACGCCCCCGGCAACAAGCACACCAGCCAGGATTGCCAGGATCGGATTCATGTCATTGATAACGCTCGTACTGCCAGCGAATAGTATAGCGCCGGCAGCGGGTCTGACAAATGTTTGGATTCCATCGTTGAGAGAATCGACAGCCGGAACCTTATCTACCAACATTTCAATGATTAACAAAATGACTAACAGGCCGATAACCCACCAACTGCTTAGGAGATCGTAGGGTGACGATAGCTTGAGCAATGGATCGTTTATTGGGAATCGTGACGCCAAGGCCACTACTAATAATGGGATGTAAGCGTTTAATCCCGCGCTGCCTGATAATCCAAAAGCTGTGCCAATACCAGCGATTGCTTCGATCATATCGTCTCCTATAAACCAGGGAAACCGGTCATTGTCCCCGTCAAGTTAAAGCGAAATGCACTGATAGCGCTTAATTGCACTACAGCAAGTAAAAAACCGGCCATTAATGGCACGATGGTTTGTGTCCATGATACTGCTTGGGCATCTTTGCGCACCAGAATCAGCAAAATTACTGTATTCAATGTGGTTACAATAAGCAACAAGCCGGCGACACTCACTAATGCTAATACGTAGAGAATGGCGGACCGGTTGCTCAAAACCAGTAGAACCGTCACCCCAGCTAATATTAATAGTTCGATCAACTCCCTTGGCGTGCCGATAATAGGCAAAAATTGACGTGAACGCCAAAGTGTTTGCGCTAGAGCAGGTAGAAGAATCAAGCCCATGGCTACGCCGGTACCCATGCCGGTTAGTAAACGCAGCCAGTTTTGTGGTTGATACAGGTGCGGCGCATTGGGGAAGAAATGACTATATGAGTTGAGCCCGTCAATACCCATGATGACGATAAAAGCTAGCAAAATGAGCAGCAGGGGCATTGGCGGCAGGAGCGCTCGGCGCATGCGTCCAGCAAGCGCCATCACCACGAATACAAGGGCAACACCAAGATACATGCCGCTGCAGCGGGCGCAGAGAGGAAATTGACGGCCGTTGATGGTAAATGAACGTTCTGTAATGCGATGGCAAAGTGCATATCCAGACCAATCAGCGCCATCTAGAATTAGATCATTATGCAGATAATTACCATCGGTAACAGCATAGAAGCCTAATATTAATAAGGTCCCTGCAACAATTAGTAGCAGCAACCAGCGGCGTATGCTTGTTTGCTGCCACAATGACGAAATTGTAGGGGACGGTGTATTTTCTTGAAAGGCCATACGTGTCTCAGGCGGCTGATTCCAATTTTTATGCTATCCTGTATAGGCTTTGCGAGTATAGTAGAATACGTGGATAATTATATTTATATTGAACCTTAGCATTATTTTATAGGTGTGACAAGAGTCGGAGAGGACTCAGAAACCATCAATAAAAAGAAGCTGTTGAGGCAAGCCTGTATCTTGCTCTTAGTGGACAAGATGCAATCTTGCCCATCATTTTGAAGGAGGCACCATGCCCAAAAAACCGGATGCTTACTACCGGCCAGAAAACATGGAAGAGGCACTGCGTTATTTGTCACAGCCGGACACTGTTGCTCTAGGTGGTGGAACTAAACTGTTGGCCACTGAAGAAGGTGTGGCTCAGTCGGCTGTGGTGGATCTGCAGGGTTTGGGTTTGACCCAGGTTGAAAGGAATAGCGATCGCCTAATAGTAGGCGCGTCGATCACTTTGACTGGTTTGTCCCAAGTGCTGCGAAAAGAGGATGGAACGGCCGCCGCAACATCGCTTTTACTTAAAGCTATGCACCAGGCCGGCCCGAATACCTACCGCAATTCCGCGACTATCGGTGGAACTATTGCCAGCCGTTTAGCTGACAGCGAGTTGTTGTCCGCATTGTTGGTTTTAGATGCAGAACTCACATTACTTAGCCCCCAAGCCCATCAAATTAGTCTAAGCGACTATTTAGAGGGTGAGGAAGCAGCCAGCGGCCTAATTAGTGAAATCTCTGTTTCTTGGGTGGATGGACAGGGTCTAAGTGAGCGTGTGGCACGTACACCGGCCGATTATCCAATAGTTTCTGTAACTTCCTGGAAAATTGGAGGCGGATCAACATTGTTGGCTGCCACCGGATTAGGTCCACGGCCGTTCCGCCTGACAACTGTTGAGGATGCAGTTCAAAATGGTTTGGATGAGCACTCAATTGAAGCTGCAGCTTTAGCTGCAAGTGAAGCGAATATCCACCCAGGCGATTTCCGCGGTGATACTGCATATCGCGCGGATATGGCGGCAGTATTGACAAGACGTGTATTGCGTCAATTGTAATAGACTGCTCAAAAGCGAATCCTTAAGCATATTTAGTACCTTAGTTGAACTTGCCAATTACGACCGTTCAATGTTACGATCTATATGCCAAGTTGGCTGGGTGATCGCGGTCTCGCTTGATCGAGACTGAGGAAAGTCCGCACTCCGCAGAGCACGATGCCGGCTAACGGCCGGGCGGGGCAACCCGACGGCAAGTGCAACAGAGAGGCATATTGCCGTCCGGAGATCCTCCGGATGGTGAGGGTGAAACGGTAGTGTAAGAGACTACCGGCAGTGGCAGTAATGTCGCTGGCCAGGCAAACCCCATCGGGAGCAAGGCCAAGCAGGGCGGAAATCTATGATTGGCCATTTTGGCCGATCACAGGCTACGGAATCGCTCGTTCCGTCCGACGTCTGGGTAGGCTGCACGAGGCTGCCAGTAATGACAGCCCTAGAGAGATGATCACCATTCTCTTGGAGGTTTTACCGAAAAGAGATTACAGAATGCGGCTTATAGGCCAACTTGGCGAATTGGATTGAGATGGTAAAAGTATTGTTTGTTTGTCTGGGAAATATATGTCGATCACCAATGGCGGAAACTGTGTTCCAAAATATGGTGGACGATGCTGGATTAACCGATGAGATTTTGGTTGATTCTGCCGGAACCAGTTCTTACCATATAGGTGAGCGGGCTGCTTCCGGCACGAGACGTGTATTGGCTAAACATGGTCTACAAAATAACGGCCGTTCGCGCCAGGTTAATGCCGCCGATATGGCTGATGATACGACCTATGTCATCGCTATGGATTCGACCAATCTGCGTGATCTACGCTATCGATTTGGGGAGCATGCGCACCTAGAACGGCTGCTAACATATGCAGAACAAAACCAGGTATACGATGTCCCAGATCCATATTATGAAGGAAATTTCGAAGTTGTATACCAGCTGGTTGAAAATGGATGCCGAGGATTATTGGCAGCTATCCGCGGGGCTGAGGGCCTATAAGTAGGACGAAGCGATTTGCCAGATCACTCAATATTAAAATTGAAGGAGCATTAAGAACGATGGGAGAAGAACGCGAACGTGATGTCATTATTGTGGGGGCCGGGCCGGCTGGAGCGACGACGGCTACTATACTGGCGCAAAAAGGATATGATGTCCTGTTGCTGGACCGGCACGAATTTCCCCGCGACAAGGCTTGCGGTGATGGGATTCCTGCTGGGGCCATCGAGATCATGGTCCGTCTGGGCATGAAAGATAAGATTGACAGGGCGGTTGAACGCGGAGAATTCTACCGTGTAGACAGTGTGAGGATCTTGTCACCAAAGGGTAAAATGCTTCAGGCCTCACTTAATGAAGGGAAAGAGGGTGGACAATCTTATGTCGCACCGCGCGTGTATTTTGACGCTGTCATTCAGGAGCAAGCGGTGGAGTCAGGGGCTGAGTTCACAAAGGCGCTGGTGAAGGAACCATTGATTGAAGACGGCCGTGTTGTAGGGGTCCAGGCACAGCTAAATGGGAGTGTCAAAGAGCTGCGATCCAAAATGGTGGTTGGTGCTGATGGTGTGACCTCTGTGATCACCCGTGGATTACGGCCGAGTCAAGAACAGCATGTCGATCAACATCGTGCAGTTGCCTTGCGCGCCTATATCACTGACATTGAAGAAATCGACCGCGAGGTAGAGTTTTACCTATATGATGAGATCCTGCCTGGCTATGCCTGGATTTTCCCTGCGGGAAATGGAAAGGCTAATATCGGCCTCGGCATGCGCCTTGATGTATTCCGCAAGGGTGACCACAATTTAAAGGATATGCTGCGGGATTTCCTTGAACTGCCACAAATCAAACCACGACTCAAACGTGGTGGCGAAGTTGAAGGGGTTAAGATCTGGCAGTTAAATTTTGGTTCGCAAAAGAAGCTGCAGCATGCATATGATGGTGCACTTCTTGTAGGTGACGCCGCCGGGTTCATTAATCCGTTGACCGGTGGTGGCATTCACAACGCTTTGATGTCATCTTCTTTTGCAGGCCAAACGATTGACGAAGCATTGCAAAAGGGTGATACGTCGCGCGAGTCACTCAAGATCTACGAAAAACTTTGTGATGACGCCATGTGGAAAGGGATGCGACGGTCCTTTTTTATTCAGCGTTGGTTATTGCGTTTTCCCGCAATTGCAGATGTGTTTTTTGCCAATGCGGGACAGGATGGCGCCCTGGCCAAGACCTTCTTAGAGAAATTGTAGAATATAAAAGAGATATACTTCATACAAAAAGCCCGCAGCTGCGGGCTTTTTGTCTACCAATACATGTGCAAAATGCAACGGTGTTTACATCCGGCGGGCGTTTACATTTGCTGCTTGGGGGCCCTTCCCTTTGTCAACCATTTCAAATTCAACTCGGTCCCCCTCATAGAGATTACGGTAACCCTCACCCGAGATAGCTGAGTAATGGACAAATATCTCCTGTCCACCACCATCAGGGTCGATGAAACCATATCCCTTCAACCGGCTAAACCACTTCACAACACCTGTTGCCTTTTCCATCACGGTACCTCCACACCTGATACAGCGCTACATTAACATAGATCTTTCCAGCCACGCCAGACTGAACCAGCAGACACAAAGCACCGCCCCACAAAGCCCAGATGGAAGGTGCTTTGGTCGCTGTAATTACCAATACGATGAGATATTCTCTTTACCGATACAACTTTTGATTTAACAGTACCAAGTTAACACGTGAGAGTTAAAAGTTCAATCCATCGTGAATAGATTTCACTGCGGATTCACTGTGCATTCACGCATTCTTCACAACCGTGAATAGGCGTCTTTCGAGCAAATATTGGGGTAGTTTTTTTGAGGTGCTAGGACACTAAAATATTTTTCTCCGTACTGCTTGGGCGAAAATACGGCGCTCACCACTGTCAACAAATCCAACACTCTCAGCGAGGCGCAGAGAAGCTTCATTTTGTTCACTTACGACATATAATGGTGTACGGTTGGAATCTAAAATGTGTTGAACCATAGTTGCTACTACACTGCGTCCCCATCCTTGCCGGCGTTGGCCTGTAGAAGTAATCACCGATAGCTCGGCAAAGTTTGGGGTTTGCCAATTTAGCCCCGAGGCGGCAGCAACCTCACTGCGATCTTGCGGCGAACGAATGACGAAGCGTGGCAGACCATTTGGCCCGGTTGCTTGGGTAACATGAATGTTGATTATGGGTTCGAAACGGCTGCGATCAAGAATAAGCACCCGAAATTGTTCGTCTGTTTGTATCTCAAGAAAAGCTTGTAACAGTGGTTTATAAGCAACTGGCGCATAGAGGATTGCGGCGGCACCTTCAGGGAGTGCGGCCCTCAAGAGTTCTGCGCCAACTTCATTGACCTTGCCAGGTAAACGCATTGTCACCAAGGGGCGAAACAGATCTAAGCCTGTTTGGGATATTGCAATATAACCTTCGGCACGATCGACCTTTCGGGGATAAGTGATTATTTGAGTTCTTTGAGCAGGGTGGTAGTAAGCATAGTAGACAGCGAGTGCATCTGCTGGGTTGCGTTGATCTAATAGGGGTCGAATCGCTAATCTCGTTTTTTCAAGTGACATTATTCGGTAACTCCAAGATAATTGTTATTCGGACTGTTGCTTGTGTTCTATCATGTTCATTTGAAAGCTTGTAGGGCAATAGTAATAGCTGCTTCGACCGCTTGGGTTACGATTTCACGATGTGGTTTGTAACTGTCCATGTCTTCCGGACCAACGAGTACGTTTCCATCAGCAGCCAAGATGGCGGCCGTACGCACCGCCCGTAATTGGCCGATTATAAACAGTGCGGCGCACTCCATTTCCACAGCTAGTACATTGGCCTGAGACATAACTTGATAATCGGGCATAGATGGAGTCGCAACCCCACCATAAAAAGCGTCCCGCGTTAAGACCAGGCCACAGCTATAGGGGTGATTATGTCTAGCGGCACGTTCTTGCAGAGCCATAGTCAAATGGGGATCAGCTGCTGCGGGATATCCAGCGGGAACAGTTTCACGGCCGTAACCGGTATTCTGTACGGCGGCTGTGGCAATGATCAGATGTCCGGAGTTGATATCATGCTGCAGCCCACCACATGTACCAACACGGATGATCCGTTGAGCCCCCGCAGTAATCAACTCCTCAAAGGCAATAGCAGCTCCTGGAGCGCCTATACCATGAGAACAAACGGTGATGGTTTTCGCACCGAAATTTCCCTGGAAAATGTGGTATTCTCGCTTTTTGCTTATTAGCAAGCTGTCTTGAAGATGTCCGGCAATTTTGGATGCTCTCTGTGGATCGCCACAGACGATGACATCTGAACTTACGCTGCCAGTTCGTAATCCAGTTATGGGTAGTACCTTTTGTGACATAATCCCTCACGACAAAGCGCTTCGCGCATTTTTTTATTCTTCTTACAGTCTGTGGTTTTTTCGGAAAGGATCTCAAGCTGAAGAGTAACTTACTGAAAATCCATTGGTTCTGGTTTGTTATCCAGTACTCCCTCGATTTTTTCCATGACATCATCTGTCAGCAAATCGATGATATCCAGGGCTTTTATATTGTCATGCACCTGTTCGACCCGGGAAGCACCAGTTATTACGGTGCTTACATTAGGATTCTTCAAGCACCAAGCAATGGCCAATCGAGCCATGGTGGTATTTAGTTCCTCGGCAACCAGGGTGAGCTCGCGCACTTTAGCTATACGTTGTTGTCCTTCTTCACTCTCAAAACGTTTTCGAAGCCATTCGTAACCGGGCAAAGAGGTGCGGGTACCTTTAGGCATACCTTTATTGTATTTGCCAGTCAGCAAACCCGAAGCGAGGGGAGAAAAGATGGTTGTACCCAAGCCAATCGCTTCGTATAGACGGCCATATTCTACCTCGAATCTATAACGATGAAACATGTTATATTGGGGCTGTTCCATTGTTGGCGGGATGAGATTATACTGGCGTGAGACGCTATGTGCTTCCATAAGCTGTTGGGCTGACCATTCCGAAGTTCCCCAGTAAAGAATTTTCCCTTGATAGATGAGCTCATTCATGGAGCGTATTGTCTCTTCAACGGGTGTTTCAGGATCGGGGCGATGGCAAAAGTACAAATCCAGATAATCAACTTGTAAGCGTTCCAAAGCCTGGTGACATGCTTCGAAAATATGTTTGCGACTTAAGCCGCGCTGCGTTGGTAAAACGCTCCCCTCTTGGGAACCGAAATATACTTTGCTGGAAACAATATAACTATCTCTTCTCCAGCCCGCTTTTTGTAGGGCTTCTCCCATAATCAATTCTGACTTTCCGGCGGCGTATACCTCGGCGTTGTCAAAGAAATTCACGCCGGCGTCGTAGGCAGCTGCCATACATTCCAGTGCATGGTCAACAGCCAACTGATTGCTAAAGCTTACCCAAGAACCAAAAGAAAGGGCACTTACCTTTAAACCTGATTTTCCTAATCTTCGATATTCCATATCACTTCCTTTTTATCACAATGGTTGTTCCCGCAGCCGTATGTAGATTGTTGTTGGCATTCATCTCAAAACAATGATGGCAAAATATTATTACGTGGTGAAATTCTAAATATTGACAACTATTGATGGAGGCGCTGGCTGCGCGTGTAGGGGAAGATATGAACCAGTTCTCCAGCTATTAGGCGTTCTTGGGTTTGACGCCAGAAACCGGGATCAAATAGATCGCCATGAAATCTGTTAAAAGCATTGCGCATTTCACCTGATAACCCGAGGAAGTGGGCGAATTCTTCGGGGAAGATATCGCCTTCATTTACATGAAACCACGGTTCACTTGCCAGCTCATCTTCATAGCTGACTGCGGGGGGAAAGCGACGAAACCTGCAATCTAACAGAAAGCATAGTTCATCATAATCATAAAATACAACCCGGCCATGGCGTGTGACTCCAAAATTCTTTAGCAGCATGTCCCCAGGAAATATATTGCTTTTAGCTAAATCCTTGATCGCGCAACCATAATCATAAACGGCCAAAGCAGCACTGCTTTCAGCCGCCTCTTTAACAAATATATCCAGAGGAATCACACGCCGTTCTACATAGGCGTGTTTAACAACGACGTATTCATCATTTACTGATACCGTTTCGGAGGCAACTTCGAGTAATTCTTGCAGCAAATCTTCCGAAAAACGTCGTCGTTCAAATTGTAAGTACTCGAAAGCTTGTGCATCGACCAGCCGGCCGGCGCGATCATGCCGGTGAACCAGATCATACTTGGCCATTACGTCTTTGCGTGTTGCATCTTTTGGGTAGTTGAAATGGTCTTTAATCAATTTGAAAACCATGTCATAACTGGGCATATCAAAGACAGTCATGACCATCCCCCGCTGGCCGCGCGCTATCTCGAATTTGTCATCTGAGAAGGCCAGATGGTGTAGGAGATCGCGATAAAGTTCGGTTTTTCCATGTTTATTGTAGCCGATAGAAATATACAGTTCGGCCATTCGCTTGCGAGGCATGATAGTATGCAAAAACTGGACGAGGTCATAAGGGCGGTCAACATCTACGTGAAAATAGGAGCGTGCAAAGCTGAACAGGATGCTGATCGAATCTTCGTCTAACAAGACGCCATCGATGACTAGTCCCTGCTCAGTGTGGATTAGAGCTATGGCAAAAGGAATCAGATGAGAGCCGCTAAATAAACGGCCAACAAGATAGGCAGCCATCCACGAAAGAAACCGCTCTTAACCATTTCAGCTTGATCCACCGTGCGTAGAGCACCGAGATCCTTTAATTTCATCTCGATCTGGTCTGCTACAAGCAGTGCATCATCGGATAGGTCGGCGAATTCGGCTGCGAATCCATAATCAGCCACTATCTGTTGTATGAGATCGGCCGTCGATGGCGCACGACGGTAAGTACGGTAAATTGATGTTTTTGCCTGTGTTGGCGGTGTTTCAAAATCTGTAGCGACAAACTCGATTTGTGGATCGACACCTACTGTTGTGAAAATGCGCCGGGTGACAGAGTTATAAAAGGTTTCGGCCAGCTCCCAGTTATCATTGTCAACAATTAGGGCCGAATAGACCGCCTTTATAGCTGCCCAAATCAGCTTATTGTGCACTCTCTTGGCAAGTAAATCACGCACGGCTGCTTCTAGTAGATCGACAATGCGTTTGTACAGACCCAGCCGTTTAGATGCATCTTCTTGCAGGCCGGGCCAATCTTGCTCTTCAAAGCGACCTTTTGCACGGTGCGTTATATTCTTCAGTTGTTCCTGATAGGTGCCAAAAGCTTGATAGATCGTTTTCGCGCCGATGCTGGCCAAACGACTATCGGTAAGACGCTGTGTCATTCTTTATTGCGCGTTAAGATTCGCCATACGATGGCACCCATCACCAGGAGAGACCAGCAGGCCGGTCTCCAGCGCGATGTAGCTCAAACCACCGCCATCATCAGAGCCGGTAAACAGATTAGATGCTGGTGTACTCATTGGTAAGGGGTCGGCTGATTCCGGCGGCATTGGTAGTTCTTCAACAGGGGTGTCTTTCCACCGTTCACCCTCTTCGATAAGCATAACCGGAATCCCATCTTTGATTGGATATTTATAGCCAGTGTCCTTTGATACTAGCCAGCTGTTGAATACAAGCTCCAACTGGCCCGGATCAGGGCCATATGCCTCAGGGTTTTGCACTGCGGCAGGATCACGTAGTATTTCAAGTAAATCAGCGCTTATTGGCAGTTCTTGGTTTTGTTCTTCCATCTCGATTCTCCAATCGGCCGTTTTTCAGACCGTTTCTATATAAGGTTACCCCTTAAGTATAACCTGTAGCGATCTATTTTTGTAGCATAAATCGTGGTGATCGAATCGACTTGCTTGTTGATAACAAAAGTGCAAGTTAAAATTAGATGCAAGGTGGTTGGCCAAATCTTTATGCACATTTGCTGGTACCGAATGTTCTGACTATGCATTGAACCGCATAAATATTTATCCTTGCCGTAGTTAATCAGGAAGACATCATGATCTATTTCGTCATTCGTGTTCTCGTCAATGCCCTGGCTTTGGCTATTACTATCATCTTGATGCCCGGTCTAGAAGTAGGCCCTATGATTCCCGGCGTCGTCGACATCGGTGCCACCTACATTATATATGGCATTATTATCGGCTTGATCAATGCCCTGGTACGGCCGTTTGTCCTGCTCTTCACTGCCCGTCTATTGGTACGGAGCATGGGGCTTTTCATCTTTATTCTTAACGCTTTCTTTTTCTGGCTGCTTACTATCCTCGCGCCAGAATCTTTTGTCGTTTCCGGTCCATACTTTAATTTGGATTATTCTCGGCGGGGCACTCATGGCCTTAATTGGCGTGATTATGGAGACATTTTTTGGTCTTGATAGCCCTGATCTTGGCGGCAGCATCGAGACCCAATTTTATTGGCGCTGGGTTGGATATTTATCTTCCGGTCGTCGCAACTTGATCGCTGAGAACCTGCGGGTGGTCCAGATCCTGGATATCATCGAACGGTATACGAAAGATATCGCCGTAGAAATGACACCTTTGGCCAGGTTTCGTGTCTTTATGCAGGAGCTGATCTTCCGCGATGTGGATCCCATCCACAAAATGGAACTGCCGGAAAAAGTGAGGCATATGCTGCAGGAACTGGGGCCGACTTTTGTTAAATTCGGCCAGATTGTCAGCAGTCGTGCTGAACAACTGCCTCCGGAGTGGGAAGAGGAGTTGGAAAAATTACAAAGTAATGTCCCGCCTTTTCCTTATGAAAGAGCGCGGGAGATCCTAATTCATGAGTTAAACGATACGCCAGAAAACCTTTTTAGTTCGTTCGAAGAGGAGCCTTTTGCTGCCGCTTCAACGGCTCAAGTACATAAAGCGACAATGCTTGATGGTACGCCAGTCGTTGTCAAAATCCAACGACCTAATATTGATGTCACAGTTAAAGCGGATTTAAATGTGATGAATGATCTCGCCAAACGCCTCCAGCGCAAACAGGATTGGGCGAGACAAATTGACTTGCGCGGATCTGGTAAAAGAATTTGGTGAGGGTATCCTGCAATGAACTTGATTACCGCAACGAGGCTTCTAATATCGGCCTCCTTTCACGCAATATGGCCCAATTCGATTATGTTCATATTCCGGCGGTTTATTCCCAATTATCAACCAGTAAAGTCCTAACAATGGAGTTTGTCGCCGGCGTTAAAATCAGCGATGTAACAGCCATTGATGAAGCGGGAATAGACAAGGGTTTGCTGGCCCGAAATTTTGTTCACGCCATGGTCAAACAAATCTTGTTTGACGGCTTTTTCCACGCTGATCCCCACCCAGGGAATGTATTGATTGATCTTAACACAAGCCAAATTGGTTTTTTGGATATGGGTTTGATGGGCGAACTGAATCGCAACCAGCGCATGGCCCTGGCCGATTTACTTATTTCTATGGTTGAACAAGATGGTTATAACATGGGCAAAGCCGCCCTGAGACTCAGCAAACCTCTACCTGGATTTACCGTAGACGAAGCGCAGTTCCTGGAGAATATGGATCGTTTTGGGCAGCGCTTCTTAGGTGTTGAAGATGCGGATATGTCCTATTTATTTACCGCCTTGCAAGATATGCTCCGCCGCAATGGACTCCGCCTGGATCCCAATTTCACCCTGGTTTTCAAGACCTTGATGCAGGCAGATGAGATTATTCGCCGCCTGGAACCTACAATTGCTCTTTCATCGGCCGCAGTAGACAGCAGCAAGATACTTATGCGCCAACAGGCCAACACAGATTACATTGCCGAACAAGTACGAAAACAAATATCTCGCAGTTCACGTGAGGTCATCTACCGGATTCCTAATCTGGTGGAGGCAACTACCAAGTGGTTGGATCAATACGAAAAGGGGAAACTGAGCGTTTACGTGGATGTTAGTGACCTATCTGAAGAAGTGACTAAGTTAGATGAGGCCCTGGGAAAAGCCCTTGACCGCCTGGTGATAGGGATGATTCTGGCTGGTTGGTTGATCGGTGCGGCTATTGTCAGTACGGTTGATGTTACTATTGGTGATTTCCCTTTATCCGATCTTGCCTACTATATGTTCCTTATTGGAACGGTCATCGGCGCCTATGTCATATATAAATCCTTGAAAAGGCAGCAACGAGCGGATGATGACGACTACTAGGGGCTTGGCGAAAAAACCGCCATTTTTGTTTGCTGAGGTGATGAACCATGCTTGATTTGTTAGTAGCATTTTTATTTATTGTCGTTGGGTTGGGGCTGGGTCTTTATCTCCTCTTATGGGGCCGTAAAGGCCTGGCAGTAACTACAGCGATCATTTGCCTGACAGGTACAGGCAGCCTTCTTGCTCTAATTTTTCTGGGGGAAAATTCTGGATGGGCATTGACCGAAAATCCAAACTGGTGGCTCATAGGGATTACAGTCGTTGCAGGCATAGTCGGTGGCATACTTGGCTCACGGGCGGAGCATATTGCCACTGCTGTTATTGGCTTCTTCGCCGGCGGTTACATCGGTCTTTGGTTTTACGATATCGCACACTATCTTGTGGTAGATATTGGTAATTGGTCTGAGCAAGAAGCTATTTGGGTAGGCGTAGCCATCCTGATTATTGGTGGCCTAATTGGTCTCTATTTAACAAGGCGTTCCGATGGAGTTGCTGTTATCTTGATATCTGTTTTCGTGGGCACAGACATAATTATAAGGGCGTTAAGATTAAGTTCCTCGAGCAGTTGGACGGCCGTCATTGCCATCAGCCTTGCTTTGTTAGGTTTAGTTGTCCAATATGCGCAATACTTGCGTGAGGTTAAGGGCGAAATGCACCGTTTTGTTGCCGAAACTGAGGCACCTGTGACGGAATTCTTTGATCTTGATAATACCTAATTTAAAATTTGCCCTCATCTTCTTTAATTCAACATTGTTCTTTTGTTCATTGGTATTGCCTGTCAATTACTGTTTAAAATGTATTAGAAGCATGGCTTCAATTGATTATTTGCGTAAAATACCCCTTACATTTTGTCGTCATTCTGACGATTTGCACAGCGGTTTCACTTATGATTTACTGATTGCTGTTGGTCGTCAGAATATAAGAATCCACTTTTTATTTCAAGGAGAATTTAGTAATGAGTGACCTAATTGTATTGGCCTTCGAAAATGAAACCGATGCGTTCAATATGCGTGATGAATTGATCAAATTGCAGAAGCAAGAAGTTATCACTTTACAGGATGCGGCCATTGTCGTACGTCATGGAGACGGCAAACCAAAGGTAAAGCAGGCGACCAGTCTTGTTGGCGCAGGCGCCTTGGGTGGCGCTTTTTGGGGTATGTTAATCGGCCTTTTGTTCTTCGCTCCTTGGTTGGGATTAGCCATTGGTGCCGTAACTGGCGCCATCGCCGGCAAGTTCACAGATACCGGTATTGATGATAAGTTCATCAAGGAAGTCGGTGATACAATTGAACCTGGACATTCCGCATTGTTCTTATTGGTTACCAAAGTGACAATGGACAAAGTCCAGCCAACCCTGGAAGAGTATAATGCGACGGTAATCCGGACCTCGCTTTCTGATGATCAAGAAGCCAAATTGAAGGAACTCTTCGTTCATGACGAAGATGCAACTGCAGACACCGCCGAAGAGGCTGCTCCAGAGGCTGACGAAGCAACCGAAGCATAGGATTTAGACAAGACCTTCGGGAAAACACCCGTTGGTGAAAACTTAACTAAAAGGCTACTGGTTTTAACTGGTGGCCTTTTTTTCTGTTTATTCTCGCTTGAGTACTACTAAAGTTACATCGTCGAACTGGGGTGTCTCGCCGGCATGATCTTGGATGCTGTCGCGGATGGCGCGGACGATAGCTTGAGCGCTTTGTTGTCGCACAGCTCTGGCAGTAAGATAGAGGCGATCCATGCCATATTCATCGAGGTCTTCGTTAACAGCCTCGGTAACGCCATCAGTGTACAAAATCAAGGTGTCCTGTCGCTGAAGATAAGTTGAATGACTCATCAGTTCGATTTCGGGTAATATACCGAGCGCGATGCCGGGGACTTTCAAAAGACGGGATTCTCCCTTAGCATTTAGCAACATTGGGGGGTTATGACCACCATTAGCAAATGAAATCTTCTTTGTATGTGGATCCCAAACAGCATAAAAAACGGTCACAAACAGGTCAGATTCGGCGTCGATGCTGATTATCCGATTCACACGCATTAGCACGTCGGCTGGATCTTTACGACTGAAACCTACTGTGCGTAGGATTGTACGGCTAAGGGCCATGAAAAGAGCTGCCGGAACACCTTTGTCAGCTACATCAGCAATAACAATGCCCCATGTGCCATCAGCACGAGGCAAGAAGTCATAAAAATCTCCACTAACCTGGCGGGCCGCCTGCCATAAGCTGGCTACATCGCAGCCGGGGATATCAGGATTGCCTTCTGGTAAGAAACTCGCCTGAATGTCGCGGGCAACGTTCAATTCCTGCTGCATACGAGCCCGCTCTGCTGACTCTTTGTAGAGTTGGTTGTTGACAACGGCCGTGGCTGCCTGTTGGGCGATTCCATTTAGAATGTTCAATCGCCTGGTAGACAGAGGGTGATTATTCCCCGCCGGCATGCCCACAATCATTGCCCCTACCAACCGGCCCTGGGCATTGAGCGGGAAAGCATGAGCAGCGGGTGCCTGGAGAACAGTCTCTAACCAACTAGGCAATCGAATGGTATAAACGATATCCGATGGGAAACGAGCCTTAGCCGTGGAGGATGTCATTTCCCGGAATTCTTGGTCGTGTATTTCTAAAGTCGCCAGCAATCCCCGGCCCATAGTACCAATGCCGAAACTTGGGCCAGGTACAAATAGCTGCCGCTTGTCATCACGGATGAGAATCATCACTGATTGTACGCCAACTAGCATCGGTACAAGACGAACAATCGTGTCAAGAATTTCATTTAAATCGATCAAGCTGTTTACTGCTTCAGCAACTTGTAATAAGGCGGTGTTGACCCAAGCTTCTTCTTCCTGGGCCATGCGCAGGCGAGAACTTTCAATCCCCTGGGCAGCCTGTTGTGCGATATTTTGCAATAAATCTTGTCGTCTGCTGTCTGACTGGTTGCGATCAAAGCGAGTCGACAAGGGGACAAGATGATCAACAATCAT
This sequence comes from uncultured Chloroflexia bacterium, assembly GCA_963736615.1. Taxonomy (GTDB): domain Bacteria; phylum Chloroflexota; class Anaerolineae; order Promineifilales; family Promineifilaceae; genus JAACFF01. The sequence continues at coordinate 290,671 of CAVTPP010000003.1, forward strand.
CACTCCTTGCGGCTGTGAGTGCTCGCTGACTAGGAGAGGAAATAATTGTATTTCCGGGGAGATCTTGTCTGAATTAGGCATCGCGGCTGAGAACCAAGCCGGAATTTGCTGGGTGTTTAAGGCTTGGTGGCCGACATGAACGGCATCGAGTGCATGCCAATCACCGATTTTGAGGGTAATCTCAGAAAAGGGTAGGATATGTTCGCCGGTTGCTCCAGAAAAATCTGTACCCTTATATAATCCTAATTCATCATCCCAGAGCAATATGCAGCATAATGAGACACCGGCTAACATTGGTGTTAAGCGCGTGATAACATACACAATCTCGTCTAAGTTGGCGCTGCGGCTAATGGCTTCGGCGACTTGCAGTTGTGCTGTTGTCACCCATGCTTGTTCTTGCTGCCATGCCAGTTGCTGCGCTTTGTAGATGGCGCTCGCTACTTCTGCTGCGAGCGCTTCCAAAACAGTTTTTTCTATTTCCGTGAAAACTCCTGGTGAGGGACTTTGGACATCTAGCACGCCCAGGATCTCATCATTGACAATCAAGGGTATGGCAATTTCGGCTCGTGTATTTAAGGGTGCCACCTCTTGACCTGAATGCAATTGGGAAACAAAGCGTTGGTCACCGGCGGTTTCATTGCTGACGATAGTTTCACGATTGCTTGCAGATGCCCCGACGATACCTTGTCCTGCCGCCAGGCGTGCGCCATATGTGGTTATAGATTGTTCGCTGCTCGCTTGCAGCACCGCATCCCCATTTTGAGAATCAAGAGAAAAGATATTAACGGGATAGAATCCAAAAGTATCCTGGGTTAAGGTAACAACTTGATCAAATATTTCCTCGAGATCTTGCACAGCATTAACCTGGCGAGCGATTTGACCTACTAATTCCAGGTGTGCGGCACGCATTCGTTCCTGTTCATAAAGACGTGCATTAGCGATGGCTGCTGCAGACTGATTGGACAGAATCATCAATCGTCGCAAATCTTCTTCACTAAATCGATTTGGTTGGCCACTATGTGCCGCGACGATGCCTACCGTTTCTTCACCGCTTACTAAAGGAATAAAGAGCGCAGATCGGGGTGGAGATTGGCTAACATAAGTGGGTTGGGCCGGCAGTGTTGATATTTCGCGATCAAAATCACGTACTAGCATGGGTGATTGTGTACTACGGACCCAATTGACGAGACCCTCACCATTGCTTATGTCAAAAGATTGAGGTGTTTCTTGTTCGATGCCATCGATGGTCCAAAACATAATTCGATATAGATTGTCTTCAAATAAGCCAACCTGAAACGTTCGAGTTTCAATTACTTTGCGCGCTTCCTTGGCGATAAGGCTGCACAATGCCGTGGCATCAAGCTCGGATGCTACGATAGCACGACCGGCGGCGCTCAGGGTTTCCAATTCAGCAATTCGCCTGATTAACATTCGGCGCGAAAAGAAGCGTCGCCAAAGCAATAGAGTCGTGGTTAGTATGGCTAAAACCAGAATAACAAGGGACACGGACTGCCAAATACTATCCATCAATGGGAGCTGGGTACTAAACAAGTAGGTCACGATTTTTGGTACAGTGAAGGGTAAGAAGTAAGTCGAGGCGTCTTACACTCTCTAATTTATGGGGAAAAATGTTGTCGGGCATCTTCATACGTGGGCTGGATTGTAAAAACGCGATCGAAGCCAATTAGCGAAAATATTTCTTCCAAGCGGCCATTCAGACCACATAGAACCAGGTCACCCTCTTGTTCGCGTGCTTTGCGCCACGCTGTCACCAGACAACGCAGACCGCCGCTGTTGATGTAATTTGATTGGCTTAAGTCAACGATTAGGCAACTGTGACCATTATCGAGCAAATCGGTGAGGTCATGCTCCAACTGGGGGTTCAATGATTGATCTAGTCGGCCTTGGGTACTGACCACCCAAATATCCCCTTTTATCTGTTGGCATGATATCGTCATTCTTGATCTCCGGGGTTGAGATTCTTGACGAGCAATAAAGTATTGCCCTGGACGCCGTTGAAGCTGAAATAGACTTCATCCATGAGCTTGCGCATAAAGTAGATACCTAATCCGCCAATTTGCAAACTGTTCAAGATATCATCAAGGGCTTCGCGTCGACTGGTTGCCCCACTTTTCGCGTATCTTGGCTCCGGTACATCATCGGGCAAAAATGAGCGGCCTTCATCGTGCAATGTTACTGTGAAGGACTCTTCCGATACTTCGTACGTGACAGTAATTGGACCTATATCTTCGGCGCCATAAGCATGTTCGATAATATTTGTCGCAGCTTCATCGCAACAAAGTTCAACGTGAAAAACGTTATCCTTGTTTAACCCTGCTTCCCGTGCGCCGGCGGCCACGAATTCACAAACAATTTGAATTTGATCGTACCGACCAGGTACGGTCAGGGATTGATCCTTACCCATAATAATAAGGCAAACTGAAAATAGGCCCATTCAAGGTGAATGGGCCGGGATTAGAAAGCGCCAACAGCTGCGATATTATCGTCGTAGACTTTGAAAAGAGGTGCTTCCGCTACGGTCAAACCGGCAAGGTCTAACACCTCGGCGACTCTCTGCGATGGTTCGCTAAGAACGACATCACCACGATGTTTTTTGGACTCGCGCAATGCGGCAACTAATGCCCTTAAGCCAGCACTGCTCATATAATTAACCGCCTTGAGGTTAAGGGCAATATTATATTTACCCTCTTTCATCACGTCCTTTAGGGCATCATCCAATTCAGACGCATTACTGCTGTCAATACGACCAGCCACTGTGATCAATTCCACTCGTTTGAGTGATTCAGTTTCGATGGACAATTGCGAATTGCTCATGGATCTGTGTCTCCTGCCGATAGGTTGATAAATTCCGTTCGTATTATACCACAAAGAATCAAGCACGAAACGGACACGGTGATTATTAAAATCAAGATTGTTTTGCTCCGGGATCAATTATTAAGCAGTGCTGTTGGATCAGGTATAATGCACATCATTATGGAATTGCTTTTGGTCGATTTGAAGGCCCAGGCTGCGGCTCTGGGGTTCAACCGGGTTGGGATAATTCCCGCGCTGCCTGCACAACGTTTGTCTAATTATCTGAACTGGATCGAAGATGGACTTCATGGAACGATGGCTTATATGGCACGTCCTGACCGAATAGTACGTAGGCAGGATCCAAATGTCATTTTGCCAGGTGTGAAATCAATTATTTGTGTGGGACTGGATTACTATACGCGACCTGTGCCAAGGTCTATTGTGGAAAATCCTGGTCGCGGTCGAATCTCTAATTATGCTTGGGGTCGAGATTATCATGATTTGATGACCCCGCGCCTGGAAGAATTGGCAGTATGGTTGCGCGCACGGGATGCGCAAGCTCAAACCCGCGTTTATGTTGATACGGGCGCTATTCTGGAACGTGATCACGCAGAGAGCGCAGGATTGGGTTTTACTGGAAAAAACAGTATGCTAATCGCCCCGCGGAGCGGATCTTGGCACTTTCTTGGTGAACTATTGACCACATTGCCTTTTAGAGACGATAGTCCAAGGCCCAGCATGCCTAGTTGTGGGAGCTGCCACAGCTGCCTGGATGCTTGCCCTACAGCCGCATTCAAGGCCCCTTATGTCTTGGATGCGCGGCGCTGCATTTCTTACTTGACGATTGAACTTAAGGATTGGATACCGGTTGAATTACGGCCGTTGATGGGCAATTGGGTTTATGGCTGCGACGTTTGCCAGGAAGTTTGTCCGTTCAATCGTTTCTCAAAGCCAGTTCAGGAACGGGATTTTTGGCCTGATAACTGGGATGATGTTGCACCGCCCCTAATTGAAATTTTGGCCATAGCTGAAGATGAGTTCAATGATCGCTTTGTGAACAGCCCGATCAAGCGTATCAAGCGTAAGCGCCTGGTACGTAATGCGGCCGTTGCCGCTGGGAATTGGGGTAGTGCAACGGCCGTGCCTTATTTGATACCATTGCTACATGATTTGGAACCGCTAATCCGTGGCCATGCTGCCTGGGCGTTGCAACAAATTGGCAGTCCCGATGCGCGCAAAGCTTTGCGTACCGCCGCTCACCATGAACTTGATGAACGTGTGCTGCTTGAGTTGAGCAGGTCTGATAAATGAAAAGACCCCGCTTCTTTGCGGGGCCTTAAATTCTATTTTATCGATCTTCGAGGTTCTTCCACAAATTCTCGCAGAGCACGAAGGTTGCGGGTCGGGGTTGTAACCATAATCACACATCCCGTACCCAACAGCAGGCGACGGCCGTCTGTTTGCTCATAAGCATCAAGTGCCTCCACCAGTGTCTTTTCTGGAGACTCTTGGTGTATAGACCAGTGATCGATGCCGCCACTGGCTGCGCCACTGATTTGTTTCAACCCATCAGCCAGCGAAAAACCGGTTTCTCTATCGTGCCAATTAACCAACTGTACAGGATAATCAGCAACAAGATCGAACATAATCTGATCGCTGTGTATATGCGCCATGTTGAGCCATAAATCCTCGACGGATTCTAGGATTCGACGATCATATGCACGGCCGAATTCGGAGAATTCTTGCCGGTTCAGGAGTGCATAACGCGCATGTTGAACGGCATAGAAGATCCCACTAATGCCGGTCTTTTTTGCCGCTTCAATAAAGCGTATTGTGCTTTCCGTAATGGTCTCAAGTCCTTGATGAAAAGATTCAGGGTCGCTGCGTAAATGACAAAGCATCTTCTCGTGGCCAGCCAGATTTTTAGCTTGGGATAATGGCGAAAAAACTGTGGCGATAAAGGGTACACTTTCACCCACGCCTTTCCCGATCTGGCGCAGCGCATCAATTTGCGTGGCCAGCATACCACTGCCTGGATCCAGCAGCTTTAATTCCTGCCACTCGCTGCCATTTTGTATCGGATAAAAAGTTCGCTCGCGGGTGCCTTCGATATGCCCGACCCAGCGATCTTCAGCGCCCCAATCAGCCACGGAATAGCTGCTTGCAGGCCCCACCTTGAGAAGATCCCAATCATAATCATGCTGCCAGCGCAAATGTGCGGCAGCCATGGCGTCTGCATCTTGGTCGTCACCTGGCCAATGTCGCCACAAAGACACGGGTAAACGGTCAGGCATCTCTCCGGCAATAGCAGCTTCCAAGCGTCTGCGTTTGCTCCATGCGGTCATGGGTTACCTCTTCATAGCTGTGCTATGATGCTGTCTCCAAATCGGATCCGACTTGGGAAAGTACCTGGCCATTTTCCGGATTAACCATACTTTGCTTAGGCGAAAGCAGGGTTCCACCAACAGGGAGGTACTCGTACCCATTGTCGTGAAGCGTTTTATAATCGGGAATCATACGCCGGCCATCAATGACCAAATAAGGCGGTTGAACCGTCGATTGAATCGTATGTGCCATCCCCCGGAACTCTTCCCAATCTGTTGAAATATATAATGCATCACTGCCTGAAATAGCCTCTTTGGCTGAATCATGATAGCTGATACGCTCAAATAAATGGTTCTTTTCCGGACTAAACCAATATTGACGGGCATCTTCCATGGCCAATGGATCATAGGCGCGAATTGACTTGACACCTTTCGCGAGAAGAGATTCCACGACCTTTAATGCTGCAGAATCGCGCATGTCATTAGTTCTTTTCTTAAAGGCCAGACCCAATAAAGCCACGGTTTTCTGATTGAAATTAAATTTGGCTTCATAGGTGGCGCGATCAATAAGGTAGGTCTTTTGATATTCGTTGATGTTATAGACAGACTGCAGGAGATTTGTGGTTCGTCCTGCTTTATTTAATTGGTAGATCAGGGATTGGATATCTTTGCCAAAACAACTGCCACCAGCGCCATTACTGACATATGAGCCCCAGGTGCTAATCCGGTCATCAGACGTAACACCGATTTTCAAATCTTCCATGCGGATATTGGAATAAGATTCAGCCAGACGGCCGCCAACACCGTTCCAGAAGGAGATGTAGGTTAATAGCAGCGTATTGGCCATGTATTTGATGGCTTCGGCCGTTTCTGGCGTTGTTTCTAAGTAGCGGATTCGTACGTGATTCACAAATTGGGAATATACGCGACGCAAGATTTCCAGATCATCTTCTGTGTCAGCGCCAACTACAACACGATCCGGCCGTCTCGAGCCGGCGATAGCATTACCCTGGGCTAAAAACTCTGGATTTGAGGCGACACCAAAATTTACAACCCCGTGCTCATCCATGATGTTTTCCAGTAAGCGCGCTGTTCCCACGGGTACTGTGCTTTTGTTAACCAATACTACTCGATTCTTATCCTCACGTGCGGCAAGCAATTCCGCAATATGATGAGCAGCGTTCAAGTAATAACTCAAGTCGGAGGATCCATCACGCTTGGGCGGCGTGTTTAAGCAAAGAAATATGACATTTGTGCCCTCAATGCTATCGCTGATGTCAGTTGTAAAGAACAAGTAGCGATCAATATTCTCTGCTATTGAGGCAACAAGACCTGGCTCATTGACATAGCGCTCGATCTTATCTCGATTTCCTGTTTTATAAGCGTTGATTCGTTCGACATCTATATCATAAGCAATTACTTCATGCCCGTATTCTGATAATACCGCCGCATGGGGCAGGCCGACAAAACCGGTGCCGACAACTAAAACTTTCATTTTTTTACTCCTTAAATGCTATTCTTAATACGCCATTATCTGGCATCTATTAGGCTTGGAACGGACTCGAATACCCCGTGTGTCCGTCGATTGACCTACGCACCTACTTATAACAGGGGTAGGGTTGTGGATCGCTGTTAATCGTCCAATATCACCCGTGCTGCGCGGCGACCAATCTCTACCGCAAAATTCGTGCCGCGATCCCAGGGATAAACCTGGCTCATACTTGCCAGATATAGACCGGGCAAGGGCGTACGTATATCGGGTATATTTTGAGAATGGTTAATCACAGGCACTGGTTGTGCGTACCTCGCGCGGAAAAGCCAGCTTCTACGTACCCAATCCCGCTTAAAAGCAGGGTTGAACTTGTGCAATACACTTGTAAATAATTCTTCCAGTTCATCCTGGTTCATTTCGAAGTAAGGATGATCCTGGGTAACGTAATCACCACAGTATAAAATGTGATCCTTTCCATAATGCTTACGTTCGATGTAATTGGTATGTTCGACCAGAGCCAGAAATGGGATTTCGTTTTTCGTTTTATCTGGTGAATTAGCTGGGATATTTAGCCAGTATGTATTGGTATCGGTCATCAACGGCTTTTTTAAGGCGAGGGTCATAACGACGGCGCCCATACTCTTCAGTTTGAGCAACTGATCGAGATATGATTCGGGAAGTGATGGGGTCATACGCGCCATCTGCGCCGGCGCGGTTGTTACCAGAATCCTGTCAAATACAGCGGTTCGCTCACTGTTTGATAACTGGAGTTGGTTATTCTCACCCTGTTTGATTTCTTTAACTGGAGAAATGAGGTTAATCTTGCCCCCACGGTCCTCTACAGCTTCGGCCAGCCGGTCCACAAAAGCCTGGAAGCCACCTTCGAAATAGCCCAGCTTGGGTGAACGGACATGTAAACGCGCCCACATCCAGGCCATATTTGCTTCCTGATAAAAGGGTCCGAATTTACCAATGAGCATTGGCCGCCAGGTCATTTCGTATATTTTGTCTCCATACCAACGCCGCAGCCAGGTGTCGGCCGTTTCTTTTTCCAGTTTGCGCCAAGGTTTACTGAATCGTAGATAGGCGCTGACCAGACCAAAGCGAGCGACGTCCAACAGATTGAATCCAGGAAAGGTGATCCAACGCTTGGGAGAATCAAAGGGTACTATCTCACCATCATAGATTACTGATGTGGTCGGACGCGGGAAAAACAGTTTGTCACTCATCCCCAGTTCGTCGACCAGGCCGATAATCTCCTTATCCGAAGTGAATAGATGATGGTAGAACTTTTCCAAAGACCATTCCCAGCTTTCATCACGGAAGCCGGCGGCTAATCCGCCACAGCGTTCACTTGCCTCAAACAAAACTACTTCATGCCCTGCACCAAGGAGATCATATGCGGCAGACAAGCCGGCTATTCCCGCACCAACAATCCCGATTCTCATACGACCACCTTATCTTCATTGCCCTTCATGGCATCGCTTAAAGCAGATAAGCTTAACCCTTCGCGTATCATGAAGTAACCGCCCAGGATAGTGATTGGCAGCCAGAGCGCTACATGCAGTACTAATGTATATGCAGCGGCGATGTTGCCCTCTACACCATAAACTTTAAGTATCTCGATTCCCGGCTCGTCAAATGTTCCGATATACCCAGGTGCTGATGGCAGCGTCGTGGCCAGATTGACAACGCCGTTCATTAGCATCAGCGCAAAAAAACTGACCTGAAAATCAAAGGCTTGCATAACAAACCAATACTTCACGGTTTCCAAAAGCCAGATGACGACAGATGTAAAAAAAATCATCAAGACACTGCGAAAGCTGCGCAGTGACTCGAGACCTGATAGGAAGCGACGTAAAAAGCCTAGCATTGGTGTGGCGATTTTCAATGGCAGCAGATGGTCAGCAAACCATGCGGCAAGCCGGTAGAGTTGATCTGGAAAAGCGGCCATGATGAAGAAAATGATCATCGCGGCGAAGAAAGCACCGCTGGCCAGGGTGACCATGAGCCGGATGCCGCCATTTTCATCTCCCGGAATAGGCGTTAAGGGCAGAGCGACGAATACAAATGCCAACATGACCAGGCCATCAAATACCCGCTCGACGACGACTGTGGCAATACTAGCACTGATAGGAATATCTTCACGCAAACGCAAAACATAAGAGCGCAGCAGTTCGCCTGCCCTGAATGGGAAAATATTATTACCCATGTAGCCGATGACCACGACAGGGAAAAGGCGGGGCGTTGAAATTTGTTTCAAAGGGCGCAGCATATACCCCCAACGCCATGTGCGCGCCCACACAGCTAGAAAATAGACGAGCACACTGGGTAAAAGCCACCAGTAATTAGCGCTGCGTATATTTAACCAAACCCGGTCCAGCTTTAAACCTCTCAAGGCCAGCCAGACAAAGAAGACGCTAATTAATATACCCAGCCAGAATTGCCATCGTTTCAAGAATTTTATCCTTTGCTAGTTTCTTCGTTCTGTAGACTATACACGATCACCCCTTACTTAGCGCGACCTGGTCGGGTTGAATCGACATGCGAACAAATGATGATCCCACTGTCTACAAGCTGCCTATATTGTATCAAAGAGGGTTATGGTGTCATGCCCCGCACAGGTCAGACGGGGTGGGAGCACCCTGCTCTATGGAAAGGTTAATACTGAAATGGGGCTGTTTGCAATATATAGGGCTTGCTTTATAATCTTCACTGTCCGGGGTGTGGCGCAGCCTGGTAGCGCGCTTCGTTCGGGTCGAAGAGGTCGCCGGTTCGAGTCCGGCCACCCCGACAGCCATCTAGAGACCCCAAGGGTTATTGAATCTTTGGGGTCTTTGTGATCCTGAGAATTAGGCCAATTGAGCCAATTGTTCCAGCAACTGTTGTTATGGGAAAAGGTTGGCTCTGCCGAACCAAGATGTTATTCTCTGCTCAGCAAAAAAGATGAAAGAACAAACAAATTGGCGTGGCACGGTGGAGATGATTCGGCGTGCGGCAACAGCGAAAGGACGGACCGAGAGTGGATTCTTCTCCATCGAAGGGATCCGCTTGCATGAACGAGCGGTTCGGGCCGGCGTAAAGGTCGAAGAAGTGATTACCACATCTGAATTTGTGGCGGATTCTGCGCAGAGGAGTCAGGTGCTGCTGCGCGACCTTGATCATGCTGGCTGCTTGATTAGCGTCGTGCCCGATGAGATTGTGGGGGCAATTACCGGCGTCCGTGAATTGGGTCCTATTCTCGGTCTGGTTAAGATGCCCCATCAGCCCCTATTGCGGGACTTAATCGAGCGCTCAAGCCCAACACGGCCGATAATTCTAGTGGTCGTTGATGTAAAAGATCCAGGTAATGTGGGGGCATTATTAAGGACAGCTCATGCAGCAGGGGCGATGGCGTTTATTGCTGTTGGTATTAGTGATCCTTTCCATCCCAAAGCTTTGCGCACGACGATGGGCAGCTTGTTTAAACTGCCTGTCCTGCGATACGATGATGTGTACCGCTTGTTGGCAGATTTGGTTGAAATGGGGATAGAGACGGTGGGCACGGCTGTTGCGGAAGGAATTCCCTTGCCGGATGCTTCTTTTTGTGAAGCTGGGACGGCCGTGTTAATGGGCAGCGAAGCGTGGGGGTTATCTTCTGAACTTCAGACGGCCGTCGACTGGTTAGTATCAATCCCAATGAGTGAAGGCGTTGATTCTTATTCTGTAAATGCGGCGGCTGCGATCGTCTTATATGAGGTCGGCCGTGGAAGACGCTAATATGAACTTTTCCATCGTGGTGTAAGATGCGCCAATCCCCTTTTATTTGGTTAGGCTCCGGAAGAACCCGGAAACGAGGCGTGGCTCATAAAGGTAAGATGCTGGATATGGCCGCTCGTGGTGGATTGCCGGTTCCGCAGGCTGGTATATTGCTGGATGAATTCTATCGGATTTGTCTATCCGAGGGCTTGATAGAATTGATCGGCGATAGGGTTATTATTACTGATCCCGTCTGGTTACATGAGGTGCTTTACCAGGATGTGCGATTCCCCCGTTTGAAGGGAGATGTTGCAGTACGGTCGGCGACCGCTTCTTCATCTAGTGACCAGCCGCAAAATTTCTCACAACTTGGCGTGGATTTTGACGATCCGCAGCAAATGGCCACCTCCCTAAGAAAAGTGTGGTCAGCAATGGAGCCTCAAAATGAAAGCTGCCAAATGGACGTAATCGTGATGGAGATGGTGGCAGTTCAAACCAGGGGCGTAGCTATTTCAGCCCAGGAGGAAGCTGAGGACGAAACTACTGTTAGGGGTGATTCACAAAACCCGATGGGGAACCACTTGCTACTGCCCAGACTCCGTGCTTTTCGCGGCCTTTCAGCAGATATGTCGCCTTATGCTCGTCGGTTACAGCGGCTTTTATCAGGCATGCGTCGGACGTTTGGTCGTGGTAATTACGAAATCGAATGGGCTGACGATGGCCGGATTTGTTGGCTGTTGCAGATTCTTTGATGAGTGGTTGCGGTAGTTTTAGAAACCCAGTTTTTCTCCTGCTTGGGAGTGACTACAAATATCAAAAACTGGGTTTCTTTTGTTTACAAATTAAAGCGGAAGTATATGACATCCCCATCCACGACCACATAATCCTTGCCCTCAATGCGTAAAGCGCCTGCCGCACGTGCGGCGGCCGTACTTCCATGCGCGGCAAAAGCTTCAAAAGTTACAACTTCGGCGCGAATAAAACCTCGTTCGAAATCAGTATGGATTACCCCGGCTGCCTGAGGCGCTTTCCAGCCATCCTCAATTGTCCAGGCGCGGACCTCTTTTTCATTCATGGTAAAGAAGCTAATTAAATTGAGCAGACGGTAACTTTTACGGATGAGCTGCTGCAAGCCGCCTTCATCCACACCGGCTAAGAGCAAGTACTCTTGCTGTTCCTCAGGAGACAAATCCACCAATTCTTCTTCTAACCTGGCACATAAGCGAATCACCTCCGCCCCTTGTTCCCCGGCGACGACAGCGACTTCTTGGACATAGGCATTGCCTTCGGCCAACGAGGCTTCATCGACATTAGCAGCATAGATGACAGGCTTAGCGGTCAGAAAACGCATCTCTTTATTGAAATCTTCGAACAGTTCCCCGGCCTGGCTCGGGTATGTTTTTATAGGATTTCCCCCTTCCAGGTGCGTCTGCAAAGCCAAGGCTAGATTCAGAATTGGCCCGAATACTTTTCTGTCTCCTTTAATTTGCCTTTCCAACTTCTCTATCTTACTTTGCAACTGCTGCAAATCAGCGAGTATCAGTTCCGTAGCGACGATCTCAATATCGGCGCGTGGCTCTGGTTGGGGGTTAATGTGCACAACATTCGGATCCTCAAAACAGCGCACGACGTGGATGATGGCGTCCGCGTCACGGATATTGCCCAAGAACTGGTTGCCCAAACCCTCGCCCCTGCTGGCTCCTTCGACCAATCCGGCAATATCGAAAAATTCGATAGTTGCGTAAAGTTTATTAGGAACGCCTGCTAATTCATGTAACCGATCTAGACGCGCGTCTGGGACAGGAACGACGGCCTGGTTCGGGTTGATGGTACAGAAAGGATAGTTGGCTACCTCGGCATTTTGCGCCTCGGTTAATGCGTTGAAAGTGGTGCTTTTGCCTACGTTAGGTAGGCCGATAATTCCTATGCTTAATGACATTGTAGTTCCTTTTGACAAACTAGACATGTAATTACATTCGGAAAGTCCCGAAACGATCCAACGGTAGGGGCGCATTGAGCGATGTAGCAAAGGCTAATGCAAGTGCCTGCCGCGTTTGAACCGGATCAAGTATGCCATCATCCCATAAGCGTGCCGTGGCATAATAAGGGTTGCTCTCCCGTTCGTATTGTTCCAAGATCGGTCTTTTGAATTCTTCCTCAGCGCGTTGCAGATCCCTGCTTGTGGGATTTTCTATCTTCCTTAAATAGCGGCCTTTGCCCACGGTCCACAAGGTGTCGGCAGCGGAAACACCGCTCATGACGCTGATGCGGCTGTTGGGCCAGCTAAAGAGAAAGCGGGGATCATATGCACGACCAGACATGCCGTAATTGCCCGCTCCGTGGCTTACGCCGTGTAGAAGTGTGATTCGTGGTACATTGACATTACTAACTGCCATGACCATTTTTGCGCCATCTTTGGCAATCCCTTTGTTTTCATATTGTTTGCCGACCATGAAACCGGCAATGTTTTGCATGAAGAGAAGGGGGGTTCCACGTTGACCACATAATTGGATGAAATGGGTGGCTTTGAGTGACGACTCGCTAAATAAAAGACCGTTATTCGCCACGATGCCTACAGGAATGCCCATAATATGAGCGAAGCCACAAACCAAATTGGGCCCATAGCGGCTTTTGAATTCGCTGAGCCGCGAACCATCGACAATGCGGGCGATAACTTCACGTACATCGTATGCATGACGACTGTCGGCAGGTAGGACGCCATATAGTTCTTGGGTATCATAGACAGGATCCTCTGGTTCTTGCATGACCACCGGGATCTGCTTGCGCCGGTTGAGGTGGCTTACGATCTCGCGCACTTGCTGCAGCGCTTGCTCTTCGTCGATGGCAAAGTGATCGGCAACGCCGCTCAGGCGAGTATGTACATCAGCGCCACCTAGATCTTCGGCCGTTACTTCTTCACCTGTAGCTGCTTTTACCAATGGTGGGCCGGCGAGGAAGATGGTGCCATTATCTTTTACAATGATGGTTTCATCAGACATAGCCGGGATATAAGCGCCACCGGCGGTACAGGAGCCAAGAACGGCCGCTATTTGCACGATGCCTTTGCCAGACATACGGGCGATATTGTAAAAAATACGGCCGAAATGATCACGGTCAGGAAATACATCGGCCTGTAGATGGAGAAATGCACCGCCCGAATCGACCAGATAAATCGTCGGTAAATAGTTTTCCTCGGCGACCGTTTGCGCGCGGACATGTTTCTTTACTGTTTCAGGGAAATAGGTACCGCCTTTGACGGTGGGATCGTTGGCGATGATCATGCATTCTAAACCGGCGATACGGCCGATACCGGTCACGATTCCTGCTGAAGGCGCATCCCCATCATACATATCCCACGCTGCTAACGGTGAGAGTTCTAGAAAAGGGCTGTTATTGTCAAGGATGGCTTCAATACGTTCTCTTACCAGCAGCTTGCCGCGGTCTCGCTGGCGCTGAATTATGCGTTGTGGACGCTGCGTGGCCACTAAGCGTTGGCGCTCATTTAGTTCTTCAGCAAGCGCTTTGTTGTGATCGAAATTGGTCTGGTATTCGGGACTGTTAGGATTAATGTGGCTGATTATTTCGCTCATAGATTTATGATTCTCCCAGTTAGCCGCTTTTTTCTGATAGAATTATGCCTGAATATGGAGTTTTCCTCCAGATAATCAGGAGAAGTCGATGGATTCCTCAGACCTGGCCAAATTTATTATCGATAATGACATTAAAGCAGAGATTGTGCATTTGCCAATGGAGACGCTAACCGTGGCTGCGGCAGCGGAGGCTGTAGATGTCAGACCGGAACAGATTATAAAATCAGTAATCTTCACAGCCGACGGCCGTCCCGTGCTGGTTGTGGCCAGTGGTCTGGCGCGAATTGATCGCAAACGACTTGCGGATGAGCTGGAGATGTCACGACGTCGTGTAAAAATGGCCGGCGCAGAGCAGGTGTTGGAAATTACAGGGTACAATGTAGGTGCGGTACCACCTTTTGGTTATCCAGGCCCACTGCCGGCTTTAATCGACCAAGGTGTATTAGAAGAAACGGCCGTCTACGGCGGCGGTGGGGAAAGCAATGCCCTAATGCTTTTGTCCACGGATGAACTTCAGCGTGTGCTGCAGGGTAGAATCGTCGATGTCGCTGAACGTTAAGTGGTCTTACTGATATGGTTACTTATCCTTTTCGCAATCTGGTATTCCAGGGTGGCGGTATAAAAGCCCTTGCCTATCATGGTGCGCTGCGAATTTTAGAAGGGGAAGGGATATTAACTCAAATTGATCGCGTAGCCGGTGCTTCCGCCGGCGCGGCCATAGCAACGCTGGTGGCGATGCGTCTCGATGTAGACGAGATCATTGAAATATATAAAACCTTTGATTATGAAAAAATCACTGTTTCGCGATCAGGTCGTATTCCTGATAGGAACAGCGGCCCCGGCTTTTTGCAACGAGAGTTGGAGCGAATTCAGAACAGCTTCACCTCTGTCTCACGTCTGGCCAGTAAATTTGGATGGTACAGTAGTGAATACGGGTATCAATGGATGCAAGATACCATGGCTAAATATTGCAATGGCAATAGACGGCCGACCTTTGCTCAGTTCCGACAGTGGGGATTTCGCGATCTTTATGTTGTTGTTACGAACCTGACCACGCATAAAACGGAAATATTTTCGGCAGAGACAACACCGGATGTGGCTGTTGTTGACGCCGTATTGATGTCCCAGGCACTACCACTGTTTTTTGAGTCAGTGCAGTTTGATGGACAGAAAGTTGGCCAAGGCGATCATTATCTAGACGGTGGTCTCCTGGTAAATTATCCTTTACAGCTTTTTGATGAGCGCCCTTTTGCGAGCAACAATCGCTGGTTTGTAAATGGCGTAAATTGGGAGACATTAGGCTGCCGGACCTTCACGCCACCAGATTGCCCTCCCCGAAGCGGTGCGATCAGCAACCTGCTAACTTATGCCCAAAATGTGTTTGAGGTTTTAATTGAAGCCCAAGCGGCTGCTTACCGGCTAAATAAACCGGCTCAAAGGCGTTCCGTTGATATTAGTGACTGCTGCGTGCGTTCTACTGATTGGGATATCCGCCCAGATTGGAATGATGAACGATATTTAAGATTGGTATCTGCGGGCGAAACGGCCGCGTTAACCTATCTTGACAATTACATTCCGCCTGTTATCAAGCCGATCTTACCATTCTCCTGGTATCTTGATCGACGCTGGCGCGCCTTCAATAAGTGGCTCCAGATGCGTGGCTGAGTGTGTGGTGAGGGTAAGCCAGCAATCTTGTCATTTGCGACATGTCCACTATCATTCGCACAAAATATTGTGAAGTGAAATATTGAAGATCTATGAAAGAATCTAAAGAGAAAACAAGCATCCGCGCGCGTGTTTTCCGAGCACCATTTAGAGCGCTGCGTTGGCTTGCATTTGCTTGGTCGAGATTATGGGTCATGCTGCGTAACATGATGCGCAAATTAAGGCGTGTCCAAATCGACTACGTGGTCTTTCCTATTGGCGGCAGTTTACCTGAAAGAGCTGCCCCGCGTCCCGGATTTATCCAGCGGCGATTAATGCTGCGAACACCCGAATTGAGCTTGCAAGAATTGAACGGCAAGCTTAAGAGAATTGCAGACGCGGATAATGTCAAGGGAGTACTCTTTATATTTCGCGGCTTTCAAGCGGGATTGGCTTCAATTCAGAACTTCCGTCGCTCAATTGAGAGACTTCAAGCTGCGGGTAAGGAAGTTGTCGTATATACACCGTATCTTGACATGCGTCATTATTATGCTGCTTCAGCCGCAGATCGAATTATCGCCCCTCCTGGGGCCACATTTGATGTAATGGGATTGCATGCAGAGGTGGTTTTCCTAAAAGATGCCTTACAACAGATTGGGGTGCAAGTTGATGTGGTGCAGATCTCTCCTTACAAAACAGCTATGGACATGCTGCAGCATGCGGGTATGACACCGGAATACAAAGCCCAGTTGGATTGGCTGTTGGATGATCAGTTTGACACCGTCACTGCAGCATTGGGATCGGATCGTGGTTTGAGTCGGGAGGGGATAAAGGATCTGATTGATCAAGCCCCAATAGTTGCTACGATGGCAAAGGAAAAGGGACTGCTGGACGATTTGGTTTATGAGGATGAATTGGCAAACTTGCTTGCCGTTCCCAGCCTTGAAGAAAGTGACGACGCTCCAGCAGAAAAGAAGAATAAAAAAGAACGTGAAAGTAAACCAAAAGCTGTTCTAAAAACCTGGCCGCAGATCCGCAAACAGCTATTGGAAAAACCTCGCCGGACATCGCGCCGCTTTATTGGGGTTGTCAGTCTGAACGGGCTGATCACCATGGGACCCAGCCGCAGATCGCCCCTGAGATCTGCCCATTCCACTCGTGGGGGGCTCTTCCGCTGGGGAACAGACCTTGCTTTCCTTACTGCGACGGGCTGAACGAATGAGCGGCATGGCAGCCTTAATCTTTCACGTTGATTCTGGCGGTGGCTCTGCCCTGGCATCGGAATTGATCGCGCGCCAGATTCAACGCATCGCCCAAAAGGTTCCTGTGTTAGTATATATGGGTAATGTGGCCGCTTCGGGAGGTTATTATGTCAGTGCCCGCGCAAATCACATTATGAGCCAAGAAAGCACGATGACCGGATCAATTGGCGTGATCAGCGGACGGACAAGTACTAGCGAGCTGTTAGAAAAAATAAAGGTTAATCGGGTCAGCTTGAACAGGGGTCGCCATGCCGGTCTTTATTTTGAGCAGGTGCCAATGTCAGACGAAGAGCGACAAATCTTTTGGGACTCGATTCAGCACATCTATGGACAGTTTAAGCGCGAAGTAGCCGAAGGGCGTGACCTGCCTTTTGAAGAACTTGATCCCATCTGTGAAGGTCGGGTTTGGACTGGTAGGCAAGCTCAGGAACATAAGCTGGTTGATAGCCACGGGGATTTTGTGGACGCAATTTACCAGGCGGCGGAGTTAGGGGACCTAACGATTAGTGATGATGAACAAGTGAAGGTTGTAAATCTCTACAGTAAAGAAGAGGGTTATGTAATACCCCGGCCTTACGAAGCCGTGCGCGAGATTGAACGGCTGCTTTCCAAAGAGTGGATACGGGAGTTGAGCGGCCGTCCTATGTTATTGACCCCTTTTTTGATCAACATCGAATAAATTATGAATTCCGATAAATTGTATATAAGAAGAATATTCGTCGCTGCAACGATAATTTCATTGGTGCTCGTTATTGTAGGCCTAGGCTCTGTGAGCCAGGCC
Organism: uncultured Chloroflexia bacterium; assembly: GCA_963736615.1. Classification (GTDB taxonomy): domain Bacteria; phylum Chloroflexota; class Anaerolineae; order Promineifilales; family Promineifilaceae; genus JAACFF01. The sequence continues at coordinate 308,316 of CAVTPP010000003.1, forward strand.
AGGGCGCGTGTGTATTGGCAGCAAAAAGTTGATCCCTGGGTGCTGGAAGAAGCCGGTAAACATGGCAAGGCGGAGTTCCTGATTGTACTTAGTCAGCAGGCAGATTTAAGCGAAGTGGCAGACATAAGGGGCAAGGAACAGAAAGGCGCGTATGTTTACGAGCAGTTGACGTCTGTCGCCCTTCACACCCAACCGACGCTAATCACAGAACTGCAACGGGCGGATTCCGACTTCAGACAATTTTGGGTCAGCAATATGATTTGGGTACGCAGTGATGCCTCTGTTGTGGAGACAATGGCGAAACGTTCGGAAGTGGCGCATATCTATGCTAATCCGTGGGTCAAATTGGATGTGATAGGGCCGTTGTTATCACTGCAAGTTGAAGATACGGCCGAAACTGTGGAACAGAATATTGTGTTGGTTAAAGCGCCCGATGTCTGGAATTTAGGTATTTATGGCCAGGGAGCCGTAATCGGAGGTCAAGATACGGGTTATGATTGGCAGCATCCGGCGTTGATAAACCAGTATCGTGGTTGGAATGGCGGTATGGCCGATCATAATTACAACTGGCACGATGCCATTCATGAGGACAATCCAAATACCTCACCAGACAATCCCTGCGGCTTTGATTTGCCGGAACCGTGTGATGATCATGGGCATGGCACCCATACGATGGGCACTATGGTCGGTGATGATGGAGGTGCCAACCAGATTGGTATGGCCCCCAAAGCAGATTGGGTAGCCTGTCGCAATATGGAACAAGGCTGGGGGACTCCAACGACATATGCGGAGTGTTATGAATGGTTTATTGCTCCCTATCCAATTGGAGGGGATAAAATGCTAGATGGTGATCCATCTAAAGCGCCCCATGTTATTAATAATTCCTGGAGCTGTCCCGCGGTTGAAGGGTGTACTGATCCGGATATCTTGCGCCAGGTCGTCGACAATGTACGCGCAGCTGGTATCTTGACTGCTCATTCGGCCAGTAATGCCGGTTCCGCTTGCAGCAGTATCGCCAGCCCTGCTGCCATTTATGATGCCTCATTTACAGTTGGCGCCACGGACAATGGGGATAACATTGCCAGTTTCAGCGCAAGAGGCCCGGTAACAGTCGGTGATAATAACCCGGCTAAACCGGATATCTCGGCACCAGGTGTGTCGATTCGCTCTAGTTGGCTGGACAATAATTATTCTTGGCTCAGCGGGACTAGTATGGCTTCGCCTCATGTTGCTGGATTGGCTGGATTGTTAGTTTCGGCAAATCCATTGCTTGCTGGAGATGTGGATGGATTGGAGCAGATAATAAAAGAGACGGCCGTGCCTTTAACGACCAATGAGGGCTGCGGTGGGGATTCAGTTGATGCGGTTCCCAATCATGTCTACGGTTGGGGGCGGATTGATGCCCTAACGGCATACAATGATGCAGTTCAATCCTTATATCAGTTCTTTGCCCCGGTTTCGTTTAGCAAATAAAACGAGTACAATTTGGATGGGACAGCCTTAGTCATGTATGTGAAGAGGAAAAGTGGCAAATGAAACGAGCGGTGAGTGTCAGCCTAGGCCATTCTGATCGAGACAAAACAGCGGAGCTAGAATTATTTGGTGAGAAGGTAGTGATTGAGCGCCGGGGAGTTGATGGCGATATCGATAAAGCCACTGCTCTTTTTACCGAACTAGACGGGAAAGTTGACGCCTTTGGGGTTGGTGGTATTGATCTTTGGGTTCAAATGGGTGAACGACGTTATGCTCTCGCAGCCCCACAGAAAATGGTCAAAAATGTGCGTCAGACACCGGTGGTTGATGGGACCGGACTAAAGATGACATTAGAGCGATATTCGGCTAAGGCTCTGGTCGAAGCTTTGGGACCTGAGTATACAAGCGGACGCGTGTTACATACGGCCGCTGTTGACCGGTATGGTATGACCCTTGGCTTCTTTGATCTTGGCTATGAGACAGTGTGCGGAGATTTGATGTTTGCTTTAGGTATTCCTATCCCAGTTCGCAGCTTTCGTGGTCTAAGTATCATGGGAAGACTCTTACTGCCAATTGTAAGAAGACTGCCGATCAGTGTTTTATACCCGACAGGCGAAAAACAAGACGAGATTGTGCCCAAGTTTACCAAATATTACGATTGGGCTACCGTGATTGCTGGGGATTGCCATTACATCAAACGACATATGCCTGATGATTTGAGTGGCAAGGTAATCGTGACCAATACCACAACCCCTAAGGATATGGCGATGTTCCGCCAACGTGGCGTTCAATATGTTATGACGACGACGCCGATTCTCAACGGTCGATCTTTTGGCACGAATATGTTGGAAGCGGCATTGACAGCCGTCGCTGGAAAGAAACGGCCGTTGACATTTGACGAGCTCAACGACATGATTCGAGAGTTAGACCTCAAACCATCACTACATAATTTGGCTGAAATTTCACCATAAGATACTAAACGAAAATAATTGGGGGATTAGCCAAATGATCTTACATTTGGAGGAAATATGGACTGCATAGTTACTGCCGGCGGATTGCCCGGTCCCGACGATCCACTTTATGAGTACACCCAAGGTAAACCTAAAGCGCTCTTGGATATGGAAGGGCGCACCATGTTGGAGCGCGTTATGGACGCGCTGCAATCCGCACAACATGTCGATCGCATTGTGTTGGTAGGATTGGAAGATGACATGGGGATGCAGTTCTTAAAACCTATTGACAAATATCTGCCCGATCATGGCAGCCTGGTAGGAAATGTTTTGGCCGGTTTGAGCTGGCTGCAAGAAGATAAACCAGATTTGGAAAACGTCCTGTTTTGCTCATCGGATTTACCGGCGATAACCGCGGCAAATGTAGACAGCTTCGTCGAAAGCTGCGAACCATTTGACAAAGGCATCTACTATATCCTTCTGCCAAAGGAGGCCTTGGAGGCCCGTTTTCCCGGCTCCAAGCGTACTTACGTCAAATTGAAGGGTATGGAAGTCGCCGGTGGCGACATGGCTATTGCTAAGGCAGCGATGGCAGATAGCAACGAAGAATTGTGGCGCACACTGACCAATGCGCGCAAACATGCTTGGAAATTAGCCAGCACGATTGGTATCAGCTTTTTACTAAAGTATCTATTTCACCAGTTAAGCATCGAAGATATTGAGCGCAAAGCTGGACAAATCATCGGGCAGCCAGGTAGGATTGTTACTGACGCACCTGCGGAAATAGCAATGGACGTGGACAAGCCGGCACAGCTCGAGTTAATTCGTGCTGATTTACGCAGCCGGCAGAACGAACAATAGTAAACATCAACTTATATACTGAATTGCTCTCGAATGACGCTGCAAGAACTGATCCAGAAAGACGAAGCAGTCTCGCAAAAAATTGCTCGTTGGTCTGATAATCGTATTCGGCGTGCGTTGGCCTGGTTGGTAGCACGAACAGGTGATAGTTGGTTGTGGTTGCTAATTTCGACCGTACTTATTTGGCAGAAACAACCTGTGGGCTGGTCATTGCTCATTACTGTAGCTGTAGCGGCCTTGCTTACGGCCGTGGCCAAGGGTTTGTTCAAACGGGAACGGCCGTCTGAAAAATGGGCGATCTCCACCGACAAGTATGCTTTTCCTTCAGGGCACGCGTCGCGGGCCGGCGCTGTGGCGGTGACTTTGACCGCGGCATTCCCAGAATGGGGCGTGCTCTTTTTTCTTTGGGCTCTTCTGGTTTGTTTCGCCCGTGTTGCTCTATCGCGCCATTTTGTCATGGATGTGGCTGGAGGATTATTGTTTGGGATTGGGGTAGGCCTGGTTTTACAGCTAATATTTCAATTGTTTTTGTAGGGTTAGATTTCATCTTGCCTAAGAATGGACAAGTTAAAAACCTGTCCTACAGTTAGGGGGTTCGATAATGCATAACAACCATAAATACGTTGCTATTGAAGGGGTTATCGGTATTGGAAAGACAACGCTGGCGCGTCTTATGCAGGATCGTTTTCAAGCCTCTGTATTACTAGAGGTCTTCGAGGAAAATCCGTTCCTGGCTGATTTCTACAGTGATCGCGAACGATACGCTTTCCAAACTCAGATTTTCTTTTTACTTAGCCGCTATCACCAGCAGCATAAAGCGGTGCCGGAGGCACTGCGCAAAGGGATGCTTGTATCTGACTACACCTTCTCCAAGGATGAGCTGTTTGCCTGGCTCAATTTGAAAGATGATGAGTTGGCTATGTACGGCCGTGTCCACGCCGCGTTGAGCGAAAAGATCCCTAAACCTGATCTAATCGTTTATTTGAAGGCAGATCATGATGTGGTGATGCGACGCATCGCCCTGCGCGACCGGCCATATGAGCGCGATATGGATCCAAATTACATTCGCCTCTTGGCCGAAGCATACGAAGCGTGGCTCAGCAATTTATCTGAGGTAAATGTACTGACAGTGGATGTTAATGAGCTGGATTTCCTGGCCCGAGATGCAGATCTCGAGCAAGTGAGCGACCAAATTGAAGAAGCGCTGCGCCACCTTGAGCCACACCCACAGACTGCCGCAGTTGAAAATGCTCTATTAGGAGATGGACGGCTGGCATCCTACCAGCAATTCCACAGGCAGTTGGACGAAATGAAAGGTTTTGATCCGGATCTCTTCTTCAATTACATATTGTTAACCGAAGAGATGGGCGAGATTGCCAAAGATCTGGTTAAAATCTGGGGTGAAAGCAAACATTTAGCCAGGGAAGGGCGCACGGCAGCGGAAGCACATGAAGAGGCGGTCAATAGAAGCAGGGCCAGCCTGCGCAGTGAATTGGCCGATCTTCTGGCCTATACGATGAAAATTGCGAACTATACAGGGATCGATCTGGAGCAGGCCTATCTGGATAAAATGCGCCAAAATATCAATCGTACTTGGTCGGGCGAGCGCACTTTGCCAAATTGAATCCTTCGTTAAGAGTACAATTCGCTAATTGAGTTGCAGTTGACTGGTATGGCGCACGGTATAAATGGGACCGCCGGGTGTTAATTCGCTTTCAATCAAGTGAATTGCCTGCACCGGCAGCGCCAGTTTTTCGATATCGGCTTGCCAGTTTATACCCTGCAATTTGCGACTGTCCTTGATTCGCCCAATAGTCAAATGAGGTTGGAACGGCCGTTCTTCTTTTTCCCATCCCAACGGCAGCAGCGTTTGATCGATTTCTGATTTCAATGCCGCTGCAGCGCCCAGTTCTCCTTGAATCCCAGCCCAAATGACGCGCGGTCGTTTACGGTTGGGAAAGCAGCCTAGATGATCCAAACTGAGCATGAATGGGGCATGTTTTGTAGATGATGTGTCAAGGGCATTGTATATGGCGGGAAGCTTGGATACGGCCGTGTCGCCCAAGAAGCGCAAGGTCAGGTGCATTAACTCTGGTTTAACCCAACGAACAGTGCGTGGGGGCAGTTGCCCAGCCAAAATCTCGTTGATCCGAGCCAACTCATTTCTTGCTTTTTCAGGAAGTTGAATGGCGATGAAGGCCCGGATTGTGCTCATTAAGATTACCCTTCAGCGAGAAAGTAGTTGAAAGCTGTCCAAGACGCTGTTGAATTCGTCCTCATATTGTTCATTGTTGATTGTCGTCGCACAGACAGCCACAAGATAAGCTGTTGTTGGGGCTGGTGTCAACATTTGCCGGCAGGTTAGCTCAGCTTCGTCATGCTTGATGGTGAAAACGGCCGCATCTTCCCCTGCTTTATTTTGCACCTGGCGCGCATCTTCGACATTAATGCCTTCAAAAACTTCTTGACGCAAAGAAGCAACTGCTTGTTGTGGGGTAAGTCGATTGAGCCGGTCGCTGCGCATGACTACCAGCAAGATCGAATTATCTCCAGCTAAAAGTAAATTTACATTATCAGAGACCAATGTTCCTAAAGGGTCAATGGCTGCTGCCGTCCATGTGTCAAGCTCCTCCACGCCGGCGAACATCATCGGAGTTTGATCTTCGTCTTGAAATGTCCACTGCCAACGGGCAGGAATATTAACGGTGAATTGTTTTTCCGGATCAGTTAATGTAACCAATTCCGTAAATGAGGCGTCCGTGATAGTGATGGTTGGACTTTGGCCCAAGGAATTCATGAGCAGTAACAGCCCGATGATGATCAACAAGGTGAGACTTCCATAAAAAACAATCAGGGGCAGGGGGGTTGGTTCGAGTTCCGATTCTTGTCCTTCTTCCTCATTCGCTGCGGCTGTTTTTTCTTTAACTGGCCCTGCTGGAGATAATTTCCAACCACAATGCCAGCAGACTGTATCTGTTTCCAAAACGGGTCGCCGGCAGTTATCACATGTGCGTGTCAATCATAGCTCCAATATAAGTAAACTAATTTACATTTTTCATGTATGTGGCTTGTCGGTAATGGTCAGCTAGATTGGATATAATATGGACAACAAAGCAAACCACCACTTAATATTTTCCTCTTTTTCTCCTCTTCCTACAAGAAACCCCGCCATGGCGGGGTTTCTTGGTGTTATGTTACAGCTAAGCGACAAACACTGCTTCTGCTGTGTATTTTACTAATCACCTTAGCAACTGATTTAGCGGATGATTACTTGTACTATCGGTCGCCGCCTTGTCTCATCATACAGAAAGCGGCTTAATAGTTCTTCAGATCGTTTGGCTACTTTGCGACGTTCGCCTTGCGTATTTTGCAGCGCACGCTCTATTATTGCCTCGGCATTGCTGAAGAGATCTTGTGCACTTTGGGGATCGACAAAGCCGCGTGTTCGAAATTCGGGGGAGCCAATTAGCTGCCCTTTTTTATTAACTGAAACGACCGCGAAGAAGAACCCAGCCTGAGCCAGTTTGTCACGATCACGAACGACCGACCAGCCAATATCTCCAACACTAGCACCGTCGACGAAAATATAGCCACCAGGCATACGTGGACAGATAGTAAGGCTGTCGCTTGTTAATTCCAAAGGTGTGCCATTTTCGACAACCGCAATATTCTCTTTTGGTATACCCAATTCCTCAGCAAGCTGTCCGTGTAAGCGCAGATGGCGTAGTTCACCATGGACCGGGATCAGGAATTTGGGGCGAATCAGGTTGATCAGCAGTTTCATCTCTTCCCTGCTGGCATGACCTGATACATGAACGTTGGCGATCTGGTCATAGAGCACATTTGCACCGCGTTGATATAGGCGGTTGATGGTGCGATAGACCATTTCTTCATTGCCGGGAATGGCGTGGGCGGAAAAAACGACTGTGTCACCTTCTTCTATGCTTAAGTTACGATGACGGCCGTGAGAAAGACGTCCCAATACGGCCGAAGGTTCACCCTGTGCTCCCGTAGCCATGATGACAACCCGGCTGGGTGGCATCTTGGAGACCTGGTCGATATCAATGATTATATCGTCAGGAATGTTGAGATACCCCATATTTCGTGCAATCTTCGTATTGTCGCGCATGGAGCGACCGGTAATGGCCAATTTACGGCCGTGTCTGACGGCCGTGTCGGCAACTTGTTGAATTCGAGAGATCAGAGATGCAAAAGTGGCGATAATTATCCGCCCCTCTGCCTTGCGAAAGACCTCCTCGAATCCTTCAGCTACAACAGATTCTGATGGCGTCCAGCCTGGTTTATCAGCATTAGTGCTGTCTGCCAATAAGGCTAGAACACCTCTGTTCGAAAATTCGGCTAATTTTGCGAAATCGGGAGGCCAGCCGTCAGCGGGTGTATGATCAAACTTATAATCACCAGTGTGCACAATCAACCCTGCAGGAGTGGTTATCCCAAAGCCCACACAATCAGGGATGCTGTGTGCTACATGGAAAGGCTCAATCTTAAAGCTGCCAATACGCAGTACATCACCGGCCTCAAAAACTCTGAGATCGACCTGGTGCAGCAATTTCGCCTGGCGCAATTTGCCCTCGATTAGACCCATAGTCAGCGGCGTGGCATATATTGGGGCATCTACATCTTTCATCAAATGTTGAAGCGCACCTACATGATCCTCGTGACCATGGGTAACCAGGACTGCCTTGATACGATCCGTCTTGTCCATGATATATTTATAGTCAGGAATAATTGTGTCAATCCCTAACATGTCATTTTCGGGGAACATGATACCGGCATCAATGATGATCATTTCATCTTGATACTCGATGGCAGTCATGTTCTTGCCAATTTCCCCTAGTCCTCCTAAGGGAACAATTCTTAATAATGGTTTCATTTTTCCTCCACACAAACAGGCACAATGCCAATGGCAACACAAAATACCCTACATGAAAAGCAAGTAGGGATTTATTCTATCCGATGGCCGGCTCCCGCAGTGTATTACAACGAGACAAACTCGATTCTACTAGACGTTCAATATGAACGATATTTTGATAAGAATTTAGTCTAACCCAGCGCAAAGCTGAATCTGAATGGATAAACTGTAAAATAGTTTCTATATATTACTCCTAAAAATGGCGTAGATTTCCAAATAATTATGCCGGTATGATATTGCAAGACTAACCTTGATTATTGCAAGAAATCCGGCTTCAGTTCAAGATTGTTCTTCCTGTCTTAGGTTCGCAGCCACAGCCATACCAGGAATATAAGCAAGGTTTGAATGATCGACAGGAAAATAGTATATGGAACTAAAAACGCACGATTTGGCTTTGCCCCATTGTTATTGCTGTTAGTCAATGGCATCGCTACCCGCGATTTAGTCTCCTCAATCAGCGGGTCTGATAACTTATCGCCGTAGACAATGATGGCAGCCGTTATATTGTCTTGACCACCTCTCTGGATAGCTAGTTGAACAAGATAGTTGTTTGCTGCTTCAAGATCTGCCCGACCCAAAATTTCGTTGATTTCATGGTCAGCTACATGTCGTGTTAAACCGTCTGAGCAGAGCAGGAGTTTATCACCTTGTTCTAAATGCACTTCGAAAAGGTCAATCTTGGGTGTTTTTTCGGAGCCAATGCTATATAGAATGACATTGCGGTGAGGATGATTGGCTGCCTCTTCTTCTGTGATTGCCCCTTCTTCGACAAGTTTGGCTACTAAGCTTTGATCTTTGGTGACTTGGTGAAGAACGTTCTCCCGCCAATGGTATCCGCGACTGTCGCCCACATTAGCGATGTAAGCGGTCTGTTCACTAATGCTTGTAGCTACCATGGTAGTGGCCATACGCTTATTTTCGTTGCGATCGGCGACCAATTTGCGTAAGTCGGTGTTTGCGGCCTGCATCGCAATGACGAGCCGATGGCCTAAATTTTGATTTGAACCTTCTAGATAATGAATAACCGTCTGGTTGCTGGCGAATTCACTGGCTACCTCACCCGCATCCGCGCCACCAACACCATCAGCAACTATGTATAGCCAACCATTCTTATTTTCTTCTTCCAGACTCGTGGGTTCCTTGCGGATGATATAATCTTCATTGTGATCACGAACAAGACCGCGGTCGGTCTGCATGAAGGCTTTGATTGGCTCGAGTTGGTTCATAGGAATGACTATATACAGATTCAGAGGTTATCGCAAGCAATCCTTAATTATGGGTTAGGTCAAAAAGATCTCAAAATGTCGCTTAACCGCTTACGCTTATGCACTTATGATTCTTTAGTTAGAATAGAATCAACAGGACGAGAAAGCCGAGCACGATTGCTGCGATCACCACTAAGATGGCCAAAATACGGAGTAACCACACTTCTTCAGGTGTGCGCTCGCTTGAGGGTTTCGCCGCTGAGGAATCCTGAGGTATGTGTAATATGCGGGCTCCTTTTACAGTATCCTTCGCCTCGCGTTTAGGGGTGCCGGCTGTGTTAGGCCACTCATCTCCTTTATGGGTTGTGGCTTGTTGCGTATCTAATTTCTTGTTATCCAAATCTTGTAGCCACTCGGGGAGTTCTGACGATGATGGTTGAGGAGGATTGGGTTCTTTGATAGTTGTTTCCGCTATCGCTGCTGTTGCGGGATGTGGATCAATAATCTGTACTCCTCCATCAATGGTTTGTGCTAATTCTATTTCCTCATCTTGAGCTACTACGGGTACCGGAACAGGAGGGAGGGACAAATGCGCAATCCGTTTTTTTGCGATTGGGTTGTCTGGATCCAGCTCTGCAGATTTTTGAAGATATCGAATCTGACGATCCTTTGAATCTGTAATGTGACCCAGGAGAAACCAAGCATGGGCATTATCTGGTTTTTCACTGATTAGTTGAGCGAGCAGATTTTGTGCCACATCGGTTCGACCTGCACGTGTGGCTACGATTGCCTGTTGTAGCTTAAGATCCATGTTCTTTCCCAGTATTACCTACAAATGACTTGTGCAAGTATAGAAAATTGTAACATGGCAGGAGTTGAAAATACGAGATAGCAAAGACAATCTCAACGCCTTATTAACTATGTTTTTGCGCAATCTTGTCGAAGAGTGGACAGTGGTAATATTGGTGGGCAGCATTCAATAATGTCATATTGGCTATCATCGGTACATTCATTTGAGATAACAGTTGCAAAAGATGACAAATGGATAGACCCATTACACCTAAAAAGCAACCTTCAAGTTGTGCTACAGGCTGGAACTGTGGATGTTGGATGGCATAAGCACCTGCTTTATCCAGTGGGTCACCAGTGGCAATATAATCGATGATTTCTTGATCGCTGTAGGATCTCATCGTAACTTTGGCGGTATGATGACCATGAACCTCACGTTTCGATTCCAAGATCGATGACTGATACGCCTGTGTGCACCTGATGAGACCGACCGCGCAGCAGCATCAACATATGAAGTGCTTCAGCCGTGCCTCCGGGCTTCCCCAGCATTTGCCCATCAACAGAGACGATAGTATCGGCGGCAATGATAATTGATTGTGGTTTGGGGAAGACCATTAAATCGTCTGACAGGGATTTTGCCTTTAGCTGTGCTGTCTGAACACAATTCTGGATGGGGTCAGGGTCGGTAACGCTGTTTTCATCTACAGGAACAGTTATTATATCAAAAGGATAGCCACAAAGTTGGAGCAGCTCCCGTCGTCTTGGCGAAAGAGAGGCGAGGATGAAATGAGTCATTTACGCAAAAGAAGGCCAGCCCACGAATGAGCTGGCCTTGAGAACCAAGTTAACAGCAATAATAATGCTTACTTGAGTTCGACTGTTGCGCCGGCTGCTTCGAGCTTGGCTTTGGCATCTTCGGCCGCTTCTTTGCCAACGCCTTCCAGGACAGTGCCCATTTCATCGACAACAGCCTTGGCTTCTTTCAAGCCTAAAGCGGTTAAAGCGCGAACTTCCTTAATGACGTTGATTTTCTTTGGCCCAATATCTTTGAGCACAACATCAAACTCGGTCTTCTCTTCGGCTGCTTCTTCTTCGGCGGCTCCGCCAGGCATAGCCATCATGCCCATAGCCATTGGTGCGGCGGCGCTAACGCCCCACTTCTCTTCCAACATCTTTGTTAATTCGGCTGCCTCTAATAGAGTTAAGCTGCTTAAATCTTCTACAATTTTTTCTAAATCGGCCATTATTAAAATCCTCCAGGATATTGATTCCTAATTATTTGATTAAATAAAGTAATGTCATTAAACCGGACTGTTTATGCAGCGGCTTCAGGTTCTGCTTCTTCACTTTTTGCGTAAGCATCAACCACATTGACAACCTGTCGCACGCCACTGGAAAGCGTAGAGACAATGCCTCTCGCTGGTCCATCAATGAGACCAAGAATCTGGGCACGGAGCTGATCGAGGGAGGGCAGTTCTGCCAATGCTTCGACATCACTTAGCGGACAGAATCTTCAGATTCATGATGCCGCCCTTAATAGTCAAGTTTTCATCCCCCTTGGCATAATTTACCAAGGTCTTGGCCATCGTTGGCGCCTCGCCTAAAGCAAATCCGGTAGCTACCTGTCCAACCAATAATTCGGATGGGGCAGGGATATCTGATTGCTCCAGGGCTAATTGGAGTAAAGTGTTTTTAGTAATGTAGAATTTGCCATCAATTTCCCGAACTTTGGAGCGTAATTCCTGCAAATCTTTTACCGTCATGCCACCATACTCAGTTAAAAAAATGGCGTCTGCTCTCGTCGATGAGCTCTTTATATTGGGATACTAGTGTGTCTTTGCGTTTTTTTGAAATAGCCAAAGAATATCACCTCCTTACAGTGTAATAAAAAAATCCTCAAACCAACCGGTATGAGGATTCTTATAGCTTATTATTCTTGTTTGGCTGGTACGATAACCAAACAGAACAAGATGTTTTGCTCTTGAACCCCCACCTCGGCTGGCAATTTTAAAGCAAATGCAAAGCTTTTGCTACCAACTGTCTTAAGCGGAGAATTATGTTCGTATAAATGATTTTAAGTGACGAATTCGTCAACCAACCAATTTTAGGACATCGCCTCGGAAGGGTCAAGTCTTATACCAGGCCCCATAGAATTGGCTAATGTGATACTGCGCACATAGGTACCTTTTGTTGACGCCGGTCGCGCGCGATTAATTGCGTCAAGCAGGACTTGGAGGTTCTCTAGTATTTGCTCGTTAGAAAAGCTGGCTTTGCCCACGGGTGAGTGGATATTGGCCGTTCGGTCAACACGGAATTCTACGCGACCGGCTTTGGCTTCGTCGATCAAGCGCGGCAAATCAGGACCTGGCGCAACTGTGCCGGCACGTGGGTTGGGCATCAAGCCGCGGGGGCCGAGAATTCGTCCAAGCCGGCCGACTTTTCCCATCATCGACGGCACAGCGATGGCTACATCAAAATCCACCCAGCCACCTTGAATCTTTTTAAGAACTTCGTCGTCAGCGATAAGATCCGCTCCTGATTCCAGCGCCAGTTGGGCATCTTCACCTTCGGCGAAAACCAATACCCGAACTGTTTTGCCGAGACCATGGGGTAGGACAACGACATCACGCACCTGCTGATCGGCATGACGCGGGTCAACACCGAGACGCATATGTAATTCGACTGTCGGATCGAAGTTGGTTGTGACCGTGTCTTTGATTAGCCCAACAGCCTCTTTTCTTGAATAAAATGTACTGCGGTCAAACTTTTCTGCCGCTTCTCTGATACTTACGTCCTCTTTTAGGCATGTTTACTCCTTGTGGTTTTAGCGAACAGGATCTTTCCCGCTCTCCCACATACTAAAAACTGATATCTCAGTCTTGCACCGTTATGCCCATGCTGCGAGCAGTACCGGCAATAATCTTGACGGCATTGTCCATATCATGGGCATTTAGATCTTTCATTTTGATTTCGGCGATTTCACGCAGCTGGCTTGTTGTCACTGTGCCAACTTTGTCGCGGTTAGGTTCTGATGATCCACTGCGAATACCCGCCGCTTTCTTTAGGAGGTCTGTGGCCGGTGGCGTCTTTAAAATAAACGAAAAACTGCCATCTTGGAAAACAGTTACTTCTACCGGCACAACTTGACCAACCTGATTGGAGGTCTTGGCATTATACTCTTTGCAAAATTGCATGAGATTGATACCATGCGGGCCAAGTGCCGTACCAACGGGAGGGGCAGGGTTGGCCTTGCCCCCTTGAATTTGAATTTTTACGATTGCTTTTACTTTTTTTGCCATTTTTCTTTCTATACCTTCTCAACATGTAGGAAATCAAGCTCAACCGGTGTTTCCCGTCCAAAGAAGGAAACCATTACCCGGACTTTGGCTCGATCAGCATCAATTTCAGAACACTGCCGATGAAATCAGCAAATGGACCACTGCCAATGCGTACTTTTTCACCAATCTGGAAATCAAACTTGACTGTAGGCGCATCCGCTTCCATGCGATTCATGATTTTGGCGACTTCGTCTTCACGCAAGGGTGTGGGCTCGGTGCCCATGCCGACAAAACCAGTAACGCCAGGTGTATTGCGCACGACATACCATGAATCTTCATTCATTAACATCTGAACGAGGATGTAGCCAGGAAACACGCGGCGTTCTACTGTGCGTCGTTTTCCGTCTTTAATCTCGATTTCTTCTTCTGTAGGAACGACAACATCAAAGATTTTATCCTGCATCCCCATGGTTTCGATACGCTGCTCAATGCTGTGACGCACTTTGTTTTCGTAGCCGGAATAACAGTGCACCACGTACCAGGCACGGCCGTCATCAGGGATGAGTTCTTCTTCGGTTATTTGCTCTTCAATCTCTTCGCTTTCGCTCATCAATTATCGCCTATGAAGCCGGGCGCGAACAGCGTCTCGCCACCTAAATAGTTTGTATTCCGAATAGAGGGCTACAAACCGATTACGTTTTCGTATTACAAACTGAATGCCGGTTGAGAAAATCGTATCAAAAAACCAAAGGAAAATGGCCGTTGCGACTGTCACACCTAAGACAATGGCTGTCAGTCGCCACGATTCTTGGCGTGTTGGCCAAGTCACTTTGCGTATTTCGCCACGTGTCTCACGAATATAACGTGTGACCGCATTGGGTTGGCCAACTGATTTCTTATCGGCTGTATTTTTACTCTTTGCCACGTTCTATGTTCCTCGTTCGCCTAATGTTTAGGAAGCTGGCTGAATCACTTCAAAAGCCAGCTTCCCAAATCCTTAACAGGGGGTGCAGGAATCGAACCCGCAGCCTACGGTTTTGGAGACCGTCGCTCTACCAATTGAGCTAACCCCCTAAAAGCACCTCGCAGGTGCTTAACGTGTTTCGCGGTGCATTGTATGCGTGCGACAGCGTGAACAATACTTGTTTAGCTCAAGTCTTCCCGGATCATTACGACGATTTTTTTCCGAGATATAGTTCCGCTCTTTACATTCAGTGCAAGCCAGAATGATATGGGATCGGACTGCTTTCTTTGCCATATATACCCTACTCAGAAAGGCGTATCGTTTTAGGCGATACGCCTTTTAAAAACTCTCTTTTAATTAATTATCTCAGTAATGACGCCGGAGCCGACGGTCAAGCCACCCTCGCGAATAGCGAAGCGGCTGCCCTTTTCCAATGCGACCGGCGTAATCAACTTCACACGCAGATTCACATTATCTCCAGGCATTACCATCTCTACACCTTCCAGCAATGTGATCTCACCTGTCACATCCAAGGTCCGAATGTAGAACTGTGGACGATAGCCATCGAAGAAGGCCTTGTGCCGTCCACCTTCATCTTTACGCAGGACATATACCTCACCCATGAACTCGGTGTGTGGTGTGATGCTGCCTGGTGCGGCCAATACCTGTCCGCGCTCAATATCCTCTCGTCCTACACCTCGCAGCAGCAGCCCGGCATTGTCGCCTGCTTCTACTTTGTCCAGGATCTTGTGGAACATTTCCATCGAGGTCACTACGACCTTGCGGATCACATCCGTCAAGCCCACGATCTCAACTTCTTTGCCCGGCAGCAATGTGCCACGGTCCACTCGTCCCGTCACCACGGTGCCGCGCCCCTTAATCGAGAATACGTCTTCAACCGACATCATGAACGGCAATTCCGTCTGGCGCTGCGGGTCGGGAATGTACTCATCCACCACACGCATCAGCTCCCAGATTGACTCATATTCCGGCGCAGCCGGATCGTCGCTCGTGGATTCCAACGCTTGCAGCGCACTGCCCATCACGATCGGCGTCTCGTCGCCAGGGAATTCGTAAACATCCAGCAGTTCGCGCAGTTCCAGGTCTACCAGCTCCAACAATTCCGGGTCGTCCATCTGGTCGACTTTGTTAATGTAGACTACGATGGCCGGCACTTCCACCTGACGTGCCAGCAAAATGTGCTCGCGTGTCTGCGGCATTGGCCCGTCCGGTGCCGATACGACGAGGATCGCCCCGTCCATCTGTGCTGCACCGGTGATCATGTTCTTAATGTAGTCACGATGCCCGGGACAGTCCACGTGGGCGTAATGACGTGCCTCGGTCTGGTATTCAACATGTGAAATCGCGATCGTGATTCCACGCTCTTTCTCTTCCGGCGCGTTGTCGATCTGATCGAACGCCGAGAAGTCTGCGAAACCTTTCATCGCCAACACTTTCGTGATGGCTGCTGTCAAGGTTGTTTTTCCATGGTCGACATGACCGATAGTGCCAATATTGACATGTGGCTTTTCGCGTACAAATTTCTCTTTGCCCATTTTGTAACCTCAATCCTTTTTTGCTTGAGTATATCGCAAAATAGTACCCACAGAGTTGATCGGACCCTGTGCTATTATTCACCTATCATAACAAGACCCCGCTCCTGCGATAGTGAACGGGGCAAAAGCCCACGATGGGATTTGAACCCATGACCTCATTCTTACCAAGAATGCGCTCTGCCGACTGAGCTACGTGGGCATGTCCTTCTTTTAACATCAACAATGCTCAGAACCAGGTAAGGCTCTGAGCATTGTTTCAGTGGGCCAGGTAGGACTCGAACCTACGAAGGCTATCGCCAGCGGATTTACAGTCCGCCCCCTTTGCCACTCGGGACACTGACCCATATTGGTAAAATGGTTTCGCCAGTCAGATTGACGTACCTGAGCCGACGATGGGACTTGAACCCATAACCTATGCTTTACAAGAGCATCGCTCTGCCAATTGAGCTACGTCGGCCTAGAACCTGATTTGGATCAATCAAGAACCAGAAACAGTTGTTAAGGTGGCAATATATCCATCCAGGCATGCCAACCTAAATGCTCTTTTTACAAGGCATCGGCAAGTATATCATTTGTCATTCATTCGTCAAATGATCGAGGTGTAATTTTAAACTTTATCGGCATATTGTGAACCGGTCTAATATTCTGATAATTTATACCCTGTTTATGATGGAGCAGCCGGGGTTATGTTGTCATGAAAATATAAGGTTGTTGAGTCGGGAAGCAGTTGGCGATATACTGTGGTTAGTCAGTGGGCTTCAATCATTTCCCTTGAGATTGTAGGGAAGGTTTCTTATGGATGCACAAGATTTTAACAGTAATATACAACATGCGAGTGTTGGGGATCTTGCTGGTGGCGCCAGCGATAAGGGACCGACACGATCAGAGAATCAAGATGCCTTTTGGATTCCTGAAACTGAAACGAAAACTGATATGGGAGCGCTTTTTCTTGTGGCCGATGGCGTTGGCGGTCAGGAAAGCGGAGCCGAAGCTGCTCAAATGGCGGTGCAAACTGCGCGCGATGCCTATTATGAGTTGAGGCAAAAAGGTGAAGCAGTTCGTGACGCTTTGAGAGATGCTCTCGAGCGCGCGAATCTAGCAGTGTATGACGAGGCGCAGCGCAGAGAGGTCAGGCGCATGGGGGCCACGTTTGTCGCGGCCGTTTCAGATCAGGGCCAATTGACTATTGCCCATGTTGGGGACGCGCGTGCGTACCTCGTTCGCCAGGGTGAAATGCGCCGGCTTACTCGCGATGATACTTGGGTGCAGAAACAGGTTGAAGAGGGTTTTCTTACCGAAGAACAAGCAGCTAAACATGAATATCGCAATATAGTGACCCAAGTTCTGGGTAATAAGCCAGAAGTAAATGTTCACTTGTCACAAGGACATGCATTACTGCAGGATGATGTTGTCTTGCTTTGTTCAGATGGTTTGTACGATGCACTGCCAGACAACCAAATGTTACCCATCTTAACTGGTAACCCCCCACAGAACGCGGCGAATCAATTAGTTGAAGATGCAATAAAAGCGGAAGCAACGGACAATATCACGGCCGTTGTGGTCAGACCTAAGCCGGGAAAACTAACAACTATTACACCGGCAGCAGCGATGGTGACGGCCCATGTGCCAGATATGGCGGACGAGCCAACAATGGCTATAGCGCCGGCTGATGAACCAACATTAACGCCACGATCAAAACCTGTTACTCCCCCACCTGCTGCGGTAAAAAGCAAGAGTAAGGCTCCCAATTGGCTAATTATTTTGGCAATCGCGGCCGTTATTTTGATAGCTGCCGTTCTTTTATTATTCTGGCTGCGCAATAGGGGCCTCGAGGCAACAGTAGAATCGGCCGCGGACAGTGAATTGACATCTTCCACACTTGTGGACACACCAGCATCTGAAGGCGCTGGAGCGTTAAGACCGGCACCGACAACAGAACCGGTTGAAGCAGGATCGCAGTTGGCGCCAACTGCCACGGATCTGGCGACAGCACTTCCTACAGAACCGCCTCCAGCCACACCGACTTTGCGGCCATCACCAACCGTAGAGGCGACGGTGGAACCACATGGATGTGTTAATGACAGCGTAATCGCCTTTGTTTGGAATCAAGCACAACTTGATGCCGGAGATTGTTCGAATACGCCACTAAAGCTCGAGATTGGCGAGGAGGTGCGTATTCTGGAGGAAACGGCCGTTACTGCCGGCGGCACATGCAGCGGCGTCCAGTTTATTAAAGTTCAGTCGCTAATTGATGATGATTTGGAGGGCTGGGTTACACAGAATGCGATATTCAAATTGGCAGTTGGTGCCAGTTGTAATCCTTAGATAATGGCCAGGAGGCGAGGGAAATGAGTAACGCGGAATCGCTGGTTGGCCAGCAAGTAGAACAGTATGAAATTCTCAAACATATTGCGCGTGGGGGGATGGCTGACGTTTATTTGGCTTATGAGGAGCAACTGCGACGTAAAGTAGCCTTGAAAATCATGCTGCCGGCTCTTGCGGCAGATGATCAATATGTCGTTCGATTCAAGCGTGAAGCACAAACGGCTGCCCGACTTGATCACCCTAATATCATTCATATTTACGCCATTGGCTTGCTGCCTGACGGCCGGCCGTATATTGCGATGCAATATGTGGAAGGGGGATCACTGCGCGATACGTTGGTCAAATTGGCCCGTGAGAACAGGTTGGTTGAAACGAATCAATCGCTGTCTATCATTGGCAAAATGGCAGACGCTCTACAGGTTGCCCATGCCGCGGGTATCATGCATCGCGATATTAAACCGAGCAATATCTTAATACGTCCCGATGGCAGCCCGGTGCTGGTAGATCTTGGCATCGCGGCCGTAGAAGGTGGCCCAAAAATCACGCATACGGGCACGCTTATTGGCACGCCCCATTATATGTCTCCAGAGCAAGCGACAGGAAAGAAGGTAGATGGCCGTTCCGATCTGTACTCTTTGGGCATTATTCTCTATGAATTGTTGGCCGGTAGACGGCCGTTTGAGGCTGAAGAGGCGATGGCGGTTTTACACCAGCACATCTACGAACAGCCGCCGCCACTGGAAACCTTTCGGCCTGATTTAGCACCGGAAACGGTATACCTCGTACATAGGTGTTTGCGCAAAGATCCCGATCAACGTTTTCAAACGGCAGCTGAGTTACGAGGAGCCATCAACATGGTCATCAAAGAGGAGGGTGGCCCGGGCATGGTTACCCAAGTAGATGGCTGGGTTCCTTATCCTACTGATCAATACCGGCTTAGCGAATCGAAAATTCAGCAGCCACCTCCATCGCCTCCACCATCAGCCTCCCCGGTCGAGGAACCTCGGCGACGGAGCTGGCCTTTTGTCTTATTAGCAGTTTTGCTGATCATTTTGTGTGTCGGGGCCTTGTATTTACTTGATCCCTTAGATATGTTTGATTCGGGCACGCGCGGAACGGAACAGCCAATTATAAGCCAGGTTGTCAGTGCTGATGCATCTTCTAATACACCTCAACCTCGGGCGACTGAGGAGCCGGTACAAGTAGTGGCTCAAGAGCCTACAGACCCTGCCATCAAAGAGGAAAACCAGGGATCTGTTGAAGAGGTGCCGGATACGGGAGATGTCCAAGGATCAACAGATCCATCTCCAACGGAGATGCCGCCGCCCACAGACACACCAGAACCCTCACCGACACCAGAGCCAACGCTGACTGCAACGCCTGATTTAGGACCGGAAACATTGGTGATCGGTAGATCCGTGCGTGGATCGCCCATTGAAGCGGTGCGCTTTGGATTAGGGGACAATGCTATACTTTATATTGGTGGTTTGCATGCCGGTTCTGCGCCGTCAACTGTATCGTTAGCCCAGAGGGCAATCAATTATTTTACGGATAATCCAACGATTATCCCGTCAACGACCGTTGTGTATGTTATACCCAATGCGAATCCTGACAGCCCCTATGCGCCCGGTGAACTTAGCCGGCCGCTTAAATGCCAACGATGTCGACCTCAATCGCAACTGGGATTGCCGTTGGACAGAGGATGCCAGTTGGCGGGGTAATGTTGTCCCGGGCAGTGGAGGAGATGCCCCATTTTCAGAACCGGAAACGCAGGCTCTAGCTGAATTCATTCTCGACAATCAACCAACGGCCGTCGTGTTTTGGGAAGCAAGAGCCCAAGATGGCTTATCATCGCCCGGTACTTGTGGCACAAGGCCTCGCGTATCGCAGCGACCAGCAGAAATATATGGCATTGCTGCTGGTTACCCCATTGCTGACTTCGAAGATTTAACGAGTCAGGTATTGAATGGGGACGGGACCAATTGGATCGACGATCAAGGTATTCCGGCCATTGCTGTCCTATTACCGGAATATGAGAATATAGACTGGAACAATAATCTAGCGGGCATAAGGGCTATTCTTGATGCCTATGGTACATAATTGGTATGGTAATAAAGCGGGACGATATTGGCATCGTCGCCCGATCTTTGGGACATTAATATTAGGCTTGACACTGCTTAGTATCGGCTGTCAGGATCAGCAAACTATAACGGCTGCGCCATCCGGCATTCAAGAGGTAAAATTAGATGATACAGTAGTAGATGCCCCAGTCCAGCAGGCATCGCAGGCTGCAATGGCACCACCACCGGCCACGCTAACCGCTTGGCCCACCAGTACGTTTGAACCCGAGCAGTCACCAGAGCCCGCGGCAAAGATTGGATCGGCTCCTTTGACTCTTCAACCAACCTTAGTGCCATCCGCGACGCAATTGCCAAATACGCCTACGACAGCGGCAAACGACACATCGATCCCATCAGTAGTAGATGCTCCATTGTTGACGCCCACAATGACAATTACACCAACAATATCAGGTCCGGATATCTTCTCGATCGGTGAATCTGTTCAAGGACGGCCGATTTATGCCTATCAGTTTAGCGATGGACAACAACAGATCGTCATAGTTGGCGGTATTCACGGAGGTTATGAGTGGAACACGATATTGCTGGCTTATGAGTTGATTGATTATTTCCAGAGCTTCCCAGAAACCATACCAGAAAATGTTGCCTTGACTATCATCCCTTCGGCCAACCCTGACGGTCAAGTATTGGTAACTGGGAAAGAAGGACGCTTCACGGCGGCCGACGTAGCCGAAAATAGTTTTCCGGGTCGCTTTAATGCTAATAACGTAGATTTAAATCGAAACTGGGATTGCGAATGGGCAACTGTGGCAACGTGGCGAAACCAACCGGTAAGTGGGGGAACCGCGGCCTTTTCTGAGCCTGAAAGTGTTGTATTACGTAATTTCTTTCTAACTCAGCAAACTGAAGCGGTCATTTTTTTGCACAGTGCGGCCAATGGTGTATTCGCTGCCGGCTGCCCAGAGACGCATTTAGATTCAATGCTTCTAGCACAGGCTTATGGTGCAGCAAGTGGCTATCCAGTTTATGAACGCTTTACAAGTTATCCAATTACCGGTGATGCTGGTGATTGGCTGACAATGCAAGGGATATCTTCGATCACAATAGAATTGTTGGATCATCAGAACACTGAATGGTCGAAAAACCTGACCGGTATTTTGGCTGTATTGGATTATTATAAATAGCGCTTTTTTGGAGTTATGGGATGTCAGACGGGAATCAATTAACTATATTATGTTTAGCCAGCTATTTTAAAGGCACAACCTTTCTTACCGCCGCAAAACGTCAAGGCGCACGGGTAATACTGCTGACCCGGGAGAAGATTAAGGATGAGGCATGGCCCCGTGAGGATATTGATGAGATCTTCCTGATGCCCGATCTTTCGAAACGACCAGATATCATCTATGCGGTCAGCTATCTGATGCGTGAGAATAATATTGTTCAGATTGTGCCCCTGGATGATTATGATGTTGAAACGGCCGCTGCCCTTCGCGAACACCTGCGGTTGCCCGGTTTAGGCGAAACGGTGGCGCGTTATTTCCGTGACAAGTTGGCCATGCGTTTGCAGGCGCGGCAAAGCGGATTGTTAGTTCCCGAGTTCACACCGGTATTCAATTATGACCGGTTGAGGGACTTTATGGATCGCGTACCGCCCCCTTGGGTGCTTAAACCACGTTCCGAGGCGGGTGCTATGGGTATCAAAAAGGTACACTCTGCAGAAGAGGTTTGGCGATGGCTGGATGAATTGGGTGACCAACAATCATTCTTCCATATGGAGCATTATATTCCTGGTGAAGTGTATCACGTAGACTCCATTGTCTGGGATGGACAAGTACAATTTGCCCTACCGCATAAATATACACAACCGCCAATGAATGTGGCCCATCAAGGTGGGGTTTTTGTGACAAGAACCCTTGCACGAGATTCAGAAGAGGGTCAAATGCTCTTGTCTTTCAACGAGAAGCTATTGCAAGCGTTTGCCATGCCCCGAGGTGTGACCCATGCTGAGTTTATCAGGGGAGAAGACGGCCGTTACTACTTTTTGGAAACGGCTGCGCGGGTGGGGGGCGCTAATATTGAACAGCTTGTTGAGGCTGCCAGTGGTGTAAATCTTTGGGCCGAATGGGCTATTTTAGAGATTGCCTTCGCTCGTGGTGAATCCTATTCTGCACCAAAAGATTCTGGCGGGTATGCTGGCGTACTAATTTGTTTATCCCGCCAGGAATATCCGGACATGTCAAGTTTCCAAGAGCCAGAAGTTGTCTTTCGATTGGAAAAGAAGCATCATGCAGGTCTCATCGTTGCTTCGATGGACCAAGATCGCGTTGAATCCTTGATTTCAAGCTACGACGTGCGATTTGCCGACGAATTTCTCGCCGTGGCACCCCCACTCGATAAGCCCCCAAGCTGATTTACATTGCCCCAAAACGTCAATGAACCCGGAACGCCCTATATGATAATTGTGAATTAAATCACAAATAGTGATATTTGTCATGGGAATTGTTGACGATTGTCATTGATTCCCTGTATTAACTTTGCGATACTGTAATTAGTATTCGGTATTATTTGGTTTGCTTTTGTATGTAAGGAAGAAGTCGCCGGGGACGTGCGTGTTCTTTGGCGATTTTTCTATGCAAGTCAGGTGAATGTACGGACATAAAAAATGCTATAGTGTGCTAATCCGGCATTCGCTAAAGGAGGCTGGTGGTCGATAATGAGCTATAAGATAATGCCCAAAGCCGTATTAGGGGATTGGGTAGCCCAGTTAAAGGAAAATTACCGGGTTGTGGGGCCGAAAGAAAAGCAGGGCCAATTCATCTTTGATGAGATAGGATTAGTTGATGAATTGCGCCTGGAATATGCTCCAACAGTGCTTCCCCCAAAAAAATATTTATTCCCGCCACGAGAGGTTCTGCTGCAATATGGCATGGACGGTAGCCGTATTGAAGCGATCATAGAATCGGAACCGACGGTTATTTTTGGGATACATACCTGTGATCTTCATGCCATAAAATTGTTAGACAAAGTTTTTAGCGAAGGGTACATAGATCAACATTACCAAACCCATCGTGACCAAACATTCCTGGTCAGTATTGAATGCTTGAGCCAATGCACAGAGCACTCGTTCTGTCGCGATATGGGTACAGCAAGTTCAGCGGATGGTTTTGACATACATATTTTGGATTTGGGCGATGTTTATGCCTTGAATGTCCTAACAAGAAAAGGCATAAAGTTGATGGATGGCTTTCACCATGCATTTGAGGCGATGCCATCGGACATGGAACGTATAAACAAAACTTACAGCGAGAAATGGAAAAGATTCCCATATCGCTTGGATTTTGATGTTGTTGAGATGTCAGACCTGTTGGATGATTGTTACAAGAGCGAGCTCTGGGATGAATTAGGTGACCGGTGTCTGGCTTGCGGCATGTGCACCAAAGTATGTCCAACTTGTTACTGCTTTGATGTGACCGATGAATCCGATTTACTGCTTGAGCAAGGTAAGCGGACTCGTCGTTGGGACACTTGCCAGATTGACCAATTTGCCTTGGTAGCTGGGGGGCATAACTTCCGCGAAAAACTGTCCTTGCGGCAGCGACACCGCTTCATGCGCAAAGGAAAGTACCAGATGGATGCCTTTGGTATCGTTGGTTGTGTGGGTTGTGGTCGCTGTGCATCATCTTGTTTAGTAGACATTACACCAATTGGCGTGTTCAACAGGCTGCTTGGCTGCTCTAAGAAAACGGAAAAGGCTAGGGGAGATCTGGTACAAGTTGCGGAGGTGGCCCAATGAAACGTTTGATTGAAGAGGTTAGAGAATCCGATTCCATTTACATGCCGGTTCCGGCGCGGATAGCTTCAATGATGCCGCTGACAGATCACGAAACTTTATTTACGATTGAACTACCTCACGATATCACATTGCGACATAGCCCTGGACAGTTTGTACAGGTGTCGTTATTTGGCCTTGGTGAGGCACCAATCAGTATTTCATCTTCACCAAGCCGCAGCAATGGCATATTTGAGCTCTGTGTTCGCCGAGCCGGAGATTTGACCAATGCGATGCACAAATTGGAACCTGGGGCCATTATTGGTGTAAGGGGACCTTTTGGCAATGGATTCCCCATCCAACAATTCCGCGGCAAAGATATTCTATTACTTGCCGGTGGATTAGGCATGGCGCCTTTGCGGTCGCTGATCACAGAAGTGTTGGACGAGCGTGGAAACTACGGCCGAGTCATTATTCTGTATGGATCACGCAACCCGGAAGATTTGCTGTTCCGCAGCGAATTAGTTGAATGGGCTGCACGTGAGGATGTAGAACTTCATCTTACGGTAGATAAGCCTGACACGGAGTGGCAGCATACCGTTGGCGTGATCACCAACCTCTTTTCAGAAGTAGAAATTGTGCCACGCAACACCGCCGCGGTTATTGTTGGCCCGCCTGTTATGTACCGCTTCGTTGTGCCTCAATTGCTAAAAGTAGGCATACCTAAAGGTAATATCTGGATGAGTTTTGAACGACGGATGAAATGTGGCGTGGGTAAGTGTGGCCATTGCCAATTGCAACACATCTATACTTGTCAGGAAGGTCCGGCTTTCTCTTATGACGAGATCGAAGAGCTTGAGGAGGCATTATAATGGCCCAAGTAACAAAACCTACCGTGGCTTTCTTTGATTTCACAAGCTGTGAGGGTTGTCAGCTTACTGTAATTGACACTCTACAGACCAATCCTGAACTGTTGGATGTGGTGGAAATCGTTGAATTCCGCGAAGCGATGAGCGAGAAAAGTGATTCTTATGACATTGCTTTCATAGAGGGCTCTTGTACGAGGGCCAGCGATGAAGAGCGTTTGCGAGATATTCGCGCGAGGTCAGGGGCTGTAATTGCTCTTGGCGCATGTGCCCACTTGGGTGGTGTTAATGCTATTCGCAATCGACAGAAACTGGATGATGTGCGCCATTATGTTTATGGCTCAAAAGCTGATTGGTTTGAAACATATGAGCCACGAGCCATTGATGCTGTGATTGAAGTTGATGGCGTTATTCCTGGCTGCCCCATAGACGGGTATGAGTTCCGACGTGTGGTCACAACTCTCCTACAGGGTCGGACACCATTAACCCCGGATTATCCAGTTTGTGTTGAGTGCAAATTGGACGAGAATGTTTGTATGTTTCAACGCGGTCAAGTCTGTCTTGGACCTATTACGTGCGCTGGGTGCAAAGCGATATGCCCAGCTTATGGTGTTGGCTGTGATGGCTGCCGTGGTTTGATTCCCAATGCAAAGATAGAAACCTTGCGTGAAGTAATGATGGAACATGGTCTCTCGACGGCCGAAGTAGATTCGAAGCTCACCCTATTCTTAACTAACCAGATAGCACAAGAGGTGTCAAAGGAGAAGGCTTATGTCTCATAACGTAAGTATTGACATTCACCATATCACGCGGGTAGAAGGACACGGCAATATTGTTGTCGACGTGGTGAATGGTGAATTGAAACAGTGTGAACTGCAAGTGACGGAAACCCCGCGATTTTTTGAAGCAATGTTACGCGGACGGCCGTATAAGGATGCTTCACAGATCACATCACGTATATGTGGAATCTGCGCTGTTGGCCACGCTACCACCTCTTTGCGGGCTGCAGAGCAGGCGCTGGGGGTTGAACCCTCAGAACAGACAAAATTACTACGTCGCTTAAATTTCCTAGGTGAAATCTTAGACAGTCATGTCCTTCATGCGTATATGCTGGTAGCACCTGACTTTCTGCATGTTGGCAGCGTTATACCTTTGGCAAAAACTGCCCCGGAGGTTGTTTTACGGGCTTTACGCTTGAAGAAATTAGCAGGCGACATTTGCAAAATTATTAGTGGACGGCATACCCATCCTATTGCAATGACCGTTGGCGGTTTTACACATTTCCCAACCACGGCCGAACTGTATGCTTTGCGAGAGGAGTTCCTATCTCTTTGGCCTGATGTGGAAGAGACCGTGGCCCTATTTCAGACGCTGCCTATTCCACAGTTTGAGCGCGAGACGGAATATATCGCATTGCGCAATGAGGAGGCCTATGGCTTTATCGATGGCGACATCAAGAGCAGCGATGGGGGGATTTGGCCCTTAGAGCAATATCGCTCGGTTACCAACGAACAAATCTTGCCCCATTCTTCGGCAAAGCATTGCTTTAATCAGCGGGACAGTTATATGGTTGGGGCGCTGGCGCGCTTTAATGTCAATCACGATCTACTACACACACGAGCCAAATCAGCCGCTACTGCTCTTGGTCTAACCCCGGGATGCACCAATCCATATATGAACACTGTAGCCCAAGTGGTAGAAATCGCAGACTGTTTTGTTGAAGGGGCGAATCTTATCGATGCTTTGCTGCAGCGAGAAGTGGTCTGGGAAGAGCCGGCTCCTCCGGCTCGGTTGTCAGGTGAGGGGGTCGGTGCGTGTGAAGTGCCACGAGGAGTACTGTTCCATCACTATGTCATTGTTAATGGCAAGATTACAGGTGCTAATTGCATCATTCCGACTAACCAAAATGTGGCTAATGTGGAAGCAGACATGCGGGCATTAGTTCCGGCCATTTTGGAACGCCCCCAGGAGGAAGTCGCCAAACAGTTAGAAATGTTGGTGCGCGCATACAATCCTTGTATTTCCTGCTCCACACATATGCTAAATGTTGAATTTGTGTAATGGTGATTTTGAAAGGAAGTAAATGGGACACGTTGGTTGGATGCTGAGTATCCTAAGTGATTTGTAGAAGCTCTGGCATTCCGTGTCCCATTTAATCTATAAAAGATAATGGCTAACACGTTAGTATTAGGTTTGGGAAACCCACTGCGGGGGGATGACGGCGTAGGCCCAGTCGTCATCTCTACGTTACTTGAGGAATACAGCCTACCAGACGTTAAGTTTGTAGATGGTGGAACGCCAGGGCTGGAGACAGCCTTAATCTGGCGTGGCTACCAGCGTGCTATTATCGTGGATGCCGCCGATATGGGTTTGAAACCAGGCCAGTGGCGACGATTCTTGTCGGGGGAAGCCAATTTGCCTTTTAATCATGTTGGAATGCAAGGCAGTTTGCACACAGTGGGTTTGGCAGAGGCCATCGCCCTTGCTGAAGCGCTGGATATGCTTCCCCACGGAATTGATATTCTATGGCGTACAGCCGGTTAAAATTGGCTGGAAAATGGGATTGAGTAAGGAAGTCCAGTCAGTAGTGAAGGCCGTTTGTGATTCTATTCTGCTTGAAGTAGGTAAACCTTTTGACAATGCAGGGATTGTCAATGGTGGTAGACAACAATCCTTGAGTTCTTTCAAATCACCTTCTTAATTGAATTTATTTTCTACCCTCCTCCAGCATTTTTCTCCAAATGCCGACATCATTCCTATTTTTGGCAAAAATATTTTCCGATTAACTGTTCATAATTGCTGTACAAAGTAAGATAACGGCCGTGCCAGTTTGTCCTCTGTGGTATTGTCAACTCTTTGACTTTTGATTTTGGTTGCGTTGATCAAATCCAAAAGATAAAATCTAATCTAGTTTTTATTATATATCTAATATAAATATGGTAAACTACAATTAAATCGCAATACCCTTACGATTGAGTGCAACTATTAACAATTGGAGGACAGCAATATGTCGGATAATGTACAGGATCCGCCCCATATCGCGGACATCTTAGAAACCACAAACACGAAAGTTACCAAAGCCACAGAAGATGCGTTGAAAAATGTTTTTTTAGCGCAATCCTCTCCAAATGTAAGAGATTTATACAATATTGAAGCGCGACAATTACCGTTGCTGGCCGTAGAAGAAGAGCAGAGGTTAGCTTCGCAGCTTCGAGCCGGCAATGAGGCGCGAGAACTTTTGCAATCGAAAGAACTCGTTGGTGAAGAACGGAAAGTATTAGAAGAAAAAGTAAGACAAGGAGAAATTGCTCGCGATTACCTCATTCGCAGTAACCTTCGTCTTGTATTTTCGGTTGCCAAAAAGTATAACACCAACGGTATGACGATGGCTGACCTGGTCCAGGAAGGAAACGTCGGGTTGATCATCGCGGCTGACAAATTCGATCATAGGATGGGCAATCGATTTAGTACGTATGCAACTTGGTGGATTCGCCAGACGATAGGGCGTGCGCTGGCTGACAAAGGGCGTCTGATTCGATTGCCAAATTATCTGCATGTGCGTGTTCCGCATATCTTGCGTGCGGCTGAAAAACTCTCATCAGAGTTAGATCGGGAACCAACCTATGAGGAGATAGCAGCAGAGACGGGAATCTCACCTGATCGTGTCTCCAGCATAATGGACGTCCTTCGTTTCCCGCTTTCCATGGATATGCCACTTGGGAAAGAAGAAGATACGGATCTTGGTGACGTAATCGCTGATGAGCAAATTCAACATCCAGCGGACGTGTTGGCTGACAGGGAGATGGCTGCGGCCGTTAATATTGCCGTGGAGAACCTGCCAAGCCGCGAGGCACAAATTTTACGTATGCGATACGGCTTAAATGGCAATAAGCCGCATTCTTTTAGCGAAATAGGGGTATTTCTAAATCTTTCCCGCGAACGCATCCGCCAGATTGAAAAGCAAACGTTGGATCATTTGCGCAAACGCCCGCCCGGAGAACTTGCTGGCGTTTTCAATTTTTCTACGTAATCATTTGTTCCGTTGTTGAGTGGGGATGGCTTGCAAGACATCTCCACTCAACAGCAGTTATCCATTGGGATTAAGATAGTTGGTTTTGTTGGCGATATTCGGCAATCTGGCGGCGGACAAAGTCGCGGCTGGTTAATGTCGCTTCTACAGGAATTGCTATTTTTTCCTGATAAGCTGCCTGCACCAATTGTGCCCGGTTGATGGTCTCGCTGGCTTCGGCGAAAACTTGTTCGCGAACAGGTTTGATTAATCTTTGCTGTAGTCTTGGTTCGCCTTCTTCGCGCGCCAACCATTGATCGAGTGGTTGGGCTATATAAGTGTCAAGGCCGCTGATGGTGAGCGGTGTCTCGGCCACCAAGGCGGATAAAGAGTCAACGACATTGGCCGCCTTGGCCCCAATGCCAAAGGGCAGCCATTTTTGTACGTTGCTGAACCAATCTTCTACCATCTCGAGGAAAGAACCCACAGAGTCGATTACTGATTGCAGTACTAATTCTACTGTTTCGTAGAAGGCACCCAATTTGTTTACCTGAGCATCCATCCATACACGGCCGTCTTCCAATACAGGCAGATGTGCTTCAACTTCAGTCAATGCTTGTTGTCCCAATTGAATGCCTTCACTCAGGGTAGGTGTTTGATCCACAAGATCGGTGATGCTTTCCGCTACGGCAGACATGCCATTCTGGATCGTATCGGTTACATCGACACCATCAAGCTGTTCATACAAAGCTACCAGCCCGCCAAGGATTCCGATCTGTTGGTTGGCGCCTGCCAATTGTAAGGAAATGTCCTCAGTTGCTGATCGGTTGCTGTCATTGGTGACCACGAGGGAATCCAAATCGCGCTGCGCCGCCTCAAGAGAAGCTTGGAGGCGCATATTCTCCGCTTGAGATTCGGCCAAGCGTTGCAGCAGTTCGCTGGCATCATTGTGGGCAGTGATTACGGTCTGTGCTGATTGAACAGCGGGAACAGCCGTTGGGGCGGTTGGTAGTTCTTTGATAATAGGGGCTGTAGTTGTAGTCGCAGCTTTTTGCCATTCCTTACTAAGCATTGCTGCTCCGGTTCCGGCGGTTGTCGCGGCTAAGACTGCGATCCCCATATTGCGCATGAAATTTCGCCGGCTAACGTTGTCTTCTTCGTAGTTTTCTGTCATTTTTTAGTCCTAATCACTATCTGAGAAATGTAATTTATCCTAATAACGCCAGGTTCAATCGCTATCTTAGCTATTGAACGCAATCGATATTCAGCCATTTATTAATTGCTGCTATATCCTAAACGTTTGAGCGCATTTTCATCACGACGCCATTTTGGTTGCACTTTTACCCATAACTCTAAAAACACCTTACCCTCAAGCATGGTTTCGATTTCTTTACGGGCGGCTTTGCCAATATCTTGCAATTGTTTGCCGTTAGCACCGATTATGATCCGCTTATGTGAATCGCGCTCGATGATGATGTTTGCACTGATATAAGTTGTGCCGTTCTGCCGTTCCTTGAAATCTAACACCTGTACGGCCGTCCCATATGGGATTTCTTCACGAAGCTGCAACATAATCTGTTCGCGAATCATCTCTGCTGCAATATCTCGTAAGAATGTTTCGGTGATCTGTTCAGGAGGATAGAATAAGGGCCCATTTGGCAGTGTGTCTACAAACATTTGCAGCAGTTCAGGCAAACCATTTTGATTGAGAGCTGAGAAAAGGATCCAATCTGCATCGGGGAGCAGCGCGGTGAATGCAGTTGATCGGGGCAGCACTTCTTGCGGAGAGAGCAGGTCGATCTTATTCATGCCCAGGATTACAGGGGTTCGATCTCCTATAGCTTGCAGCTTTTTGGCGATAGCCTGGTCCTCAGCTCCAGGTACTTCCGAACAATCTACCAGCCATAAAATCACATCGGCGTCGGTGAGGGTACCCTCAGCCGCTTCCAGCATGAATTCATCTAATTTGTGGCGTGGTTGTTTCATCATACCTGGCGTGTCGATGAAGATCATCTGGTAGTGGGGTTGGGTGATAATACCTAATTGTCGTGTACGCGTTGTTTGTGGCCGTGGTG
Organism: uncultured Chloroflexia bacterium; assembly: GCA_963736615.1. GTDB lineage: Bacteria > Chloroflexota > Anaerolineae > Promineifilales > Promineifilaceae > JAACFF01. The sequence continues at coordinate 339,447 of CAVTPP010000003.1, forward strand.
TGACTATCGCTATTTTCTGCTGCAGGAAAGCATTCATCAATGTGCTTTTGCCCACATTGGGCCTGCCTACTAAGGCTACAAAGCCGGACTTGAAATCTTCTGGCACTTCGTTTTCATCAATCATCACGATTGCTAGATTCTCCTCAGTTACTGTACCAACCTGCTCGACGCATGAACGATTGCGAGCTAGCGGGAACAGCCCCTATGTATGGTATACGTTGTTTTTGTGAATTGGTTGCTAATTCAGCTCAAATTGCTCAATCCTGCATATTAGGAGTAATTGAATTAGTTTTAAATATCTCGAATTGCAGCAAGATGATGGTCACAATTACCAATAACCCATCGATTAATAAATCCAGGCGCAGCCCCAATAGCTGTGGTACGGGATCGCCGCGTAGTAGTCCGACGATCAAATGAATCAAGGATATTGCGCCTAGAGTGAACCAGAATACATGAGCGGCTGACATATGTCGACCTATCCTAATCATAACTAAAAAAAGCAGTGTTGTTAGGAGAATGCCTATTAATTGGGATTGGTAACGTACGGACGAGACACCGAGATCATCTGGCAAATCAGCCGCCAAAGGCCCAAGAGCGGTTTCGCGTCCGTAGGCGCAGCCCTCCAACCAGCAAGCGCCCCAACCGGAGGCAAATACTAAAATGAAAGCCGGGATCAATAATGCAGCAAATTGATAGAATGACTGCCCGTTGAAAATTGCCCACAGAAAAAGTGCCACTAAACCGGCCAGTAAGGCTGGGTGGTAGCTGAGACCGCCCCGCCAAAATTGCCACACCTCTGGCAGTCGTTCCTGAAAATAATCCCAGTGCAGGACAACAAACCCAATACGGCCGCCAATTATTGCTCCTAAGAATATGATTAATGCGGCATCAAACCAATCATGAGCGGGTCTATTATGATTTTTCCAGGCCGTAAGACCAATGCCGACAATGATTCCCAGAGCTAACATTATTGTATAGCTGTAAATAAAAATCGAACCATAACGAGCCAGTATTGGATACATCCCTCCAATCATAAACAGCAGCCCAATTAGGGGCAAACAGCTCTCACCTCATATACAAATAAGTTGGCAAGATGCTGCGGTTCAGGGAAAATGGTGATAATCTTGACGACCACAATCTGGAAAGATTGTGCTACATTTTCGAAGGAGAAAATTGTGGACATTCAGATATTCCCCCTAGATCTCGCAAAAAGGGCAAAGGCCCCAGTTGATGACTTCGGTTTTGGCGATAAATTTGCGAATCACATGTTTAGCCAGAAATATAAGGACGGTATAGGCTGGCATGAGGCACAGATCGGACCTTATGAGAACATTTCGCTTGCACCATCTGCGGCCGTTTTTCACTATGCTCAAGAAATTTTCGAAGGTACCAAGGCTTATCGTAGAGAGGACGGTAATATCAACCTCTTTCGACCTTGGGAAAATATGAGACGTTTCAACCGTTCGGCCGTGCGAATGGCTATGCCCGTGGTAGACGAAGAAGATCACCTGAGTGCATTAATCAAATTGGTGGAATTGGAGCAAGAATGGGTGCCAAGCGCCCGCGGCGCTTCACTTTATATCCGGCCGGCGATGATTGCTACAAAAGAAGCATTGGGTGTCCATGCCAGCGACTCCTACCTACATTTTATTATTGTTGGGCCTGTGGGAGCTTACTTCAAGGAAGGCTTTAGCCCGGTTCCAGTTTATATTTCGCATAAGTACCGTCGTTCTGTTCGTGGCGGCGTTGGTGCAGCAAAGACGGGTGGTAATTATGCCGCCAGCCTTTTTGTGGGCGATGAGGTAGAGGAAAAGGGATATTCTCAAGTACTTTGGCTCGACGCGGTCCATGGCAAATATATTGAAGAAGTCGGGGCCATGAATATCTGTTTTGTATATGAAGGCAACCATATCGTCACGCCACCGCTTAGTGACAGCATCCTGGCAGGTGTTACGCGTGATTCCGTCTTGACCCTGGCACCCGATCTTGGCTATGAGGTCAGTGAAGCCGATGTTGATGTAAATGTGATGCTCTCAGATCTTAAAGCGGGCAAAGTTACCGAGATCTTTGGCTGCGGGACGGCAGCGGTTATTGCGCCCGTGGGTAAGCTCGGTTACCGTGATGAAGAAATATTCGTTAATGATAACCAACCGGGACCTGTAGCTAAAAAGTTGTTCCAATCATTGACTGATATCCAATACGGCCGTGCACAAGATCCGTATGGTTGGACCCTGGAAATAAAAGCGGATTAGTTAAGTCTTAATGCGCGATCTGTAAACTGACGCGTAATATTGCAGCTAATCCCCTCTAATATTCAAGATCCCTTAAGGCTGATAGCTTTCTGTTAGCAGATGATAGTTTCTGGCGGGTGTGCCAGGTAAACTTAGGATGCTTGGGTTTGTTGATCCAATGTGTAATTGGGCATGAAACCAGGCTTGCATAGATGTTTTCGCGGTAATCGCTTGGTGCGATTATCGCGTTGTTATAATGGAGGTGTGTGTGCACCAGGTAGCAATTATAGGTGTTGGACAAACACCAGTACGCGAGCATTGGGATGTTTCGCTGCGCGCTCTGGCCGTTGAAGCAGGGCGTAAGGCGATGCAGGATGCGGATGTCGCCAAAGTGGATGCGATTTACGTTGGCAATATGACCAGTGGTCGAATTAGCCAGCAGCGCCAGCTAGGCGCATTGGTTGCTGATTTTCTTGGTCAATGGGGGGTTGAAGCCGTAAAAATGGAAGCGGCCTGTGGTTCGGCGGCATCCGCTATGCGACAAGGAATCCTTGCTGTTGCCAGCGGTGAAATGAATGCCGTGTTGGTAATCGGTGTTGAAAAACTTACCGAATCACCAGGCAGACAGACCACGGCTGCATTAGCCACGGCTGCCGATGCTGATTACGAATTGGTTCATGGTGTTTCATTTGTGGGTTTGAACGCTCTGGTTATGCGCCGTTATATGCACGAGTATGGCTATGACCGTTATGATTTTGCACCGTTTGCACTCAATGCCCATGCGAATGGGGCCAAGAATCCTAATGCTCTGTTCCGAATGCCGATAAACCGCAAGGTTTTTGATAATGGCCGTATTGTAGCGGATCCCATCAGCCTTTTTGACGCCTCTCCTATTGGTGATGGTGCCGCAGCCCTGTTGCTGGTACCGGCTGAAAAAGCCCCAGAGGCTGTTCGTGTGATCGGGTCGGCCGCATCTACTGATACCTTGGCGATTCATGACCGGGAAGATCCGCTTTGGCTAAACGCCGCTGAACAATCAGCCCAGCGTGCTTACAAGCAGGCAGGCATAACACCTGGTGATGTGGATCTTTTTGAGCTCCATGATGCTTTCAGTATTATGGCTGCTCTATCTCTCGAAGCATGTGGTTTTGCAGAAAGAGGGCAAGGTGTGCGTCTGGCTCAAGATGGCGATATATTGCCTGACGGCCGTATCCCCATTTGCACGATGGGTGGCTTAAAGGCTCGTGGCCATCCCGTAGGAGCAACAGGGCTTTACCAATTGGTAGAAGCGACAATGCAGTTACGCGGCGATGCAGGAGAAGCGCAAATTGATGGTGCTCGCATCGCTCTAACCCAGAATATTGGTGGCAGTGGGGCAACGATTGTGGCTCATATTCTCGAAAAACCATAGAGGATCTCAAATGGAATACAGACGATTAGGCCGTACTGGTCTAAAAGTATCAACGATTTGCCTGGGAACCATGCAGTTTGGGTGGTCAGCAAATGAGCAGGATGCGCATGAGATAATGAGTGAAGCGGTAGCGCTTGACTGCAACTTCTTTGATACGGCCGACATTTACTCGCGCTGGGTTGATGGCAATCCTGGTGGCGTTAGTGAAAAGATTATTGGCAACTGGTTAGCTGCAAACCATGGCGCACGCGATAAATTGGTCCTTGCCACTAAAGTGCGTGGCGAAATGGGAGAGGGGCCTAACGATCAAGGCTTATCGCGCCAACATATTATGAATGGTGTTGAAGCCAGCTTGCGCCGACTGCAAACGGATTACATAGATCTCTACCAGGTCCATTGGCCGGATCAGGAAACACCATTGGATGAAACCCTTGAGGCTTTAAACGATCTGGTGCGCACAGGCAAAGTGCGTTATATCGGTTGTTCCAACTACCCGGCCTGGCTGTTGGCTAAGTCGTTATGGATAAGCGATGTGCGTGGATTCGCCCGATTTGACAGCTTGCAGCCTCATTACAGTCTTGTTCACCGCGCTGAGTTTGAACGCGAGCTGCAATATTTGTGCCTCGATCAGGGAATTGGGGTCATCCCATACAGCCCGCTTGGTGGGGGTTTCCTGACCGGAAAATACCGGCGAGACGGCGATTTGCCAGAGTCGGCTCGGGCGGAAGGCGTCCGCAAGCGGTACATGAATGAGGTGGGATTTACGGCCGTTGACAAATTGGAAGAGATTGGTCGGAATCACGACGCATCTATTGCCCAAACGGCCATTGCCTGGGTTTTAGGCAATCCGGCTGTGTCATCGGCTATTATTGGCGCCAACTCACTAGAGCAGTTAAGAGATACGCTCAAAGGTGCAGAAATACCGCTCAGCGCGGAAGAGAAAGAAGCATTGGATGCAACAACAACATGGACGTAGTGTGGTTAGGGTTTTCCCGACTCGATCAGAAAACGGTGTGCTTTAGTCTGCAGCGGGCCATTAGCAAGGGTGTGTTTGTGCATCTCCAGCAACTAGTCAAATGAACTTTCATCCATTCCTTACTCCAATCCTTTAGTCAGGATTAGTTTCAGGCCTTAGCCGTCTTGTGGTAATGGGGTGGGGTACCGTCGGCCTGCTGCCAACAAAAATTCATCGTTTGGGCCACGGCCACAGGTTCGCCGGCTTCGTTAACAAGATAAAGCTGCATGACTGCCGAGGTACCGGTTGGGCTGTCCACATATTATTGGTTGACATGTTAGGTTTCCTCAGTAGTTGAGATAGAAAAGAATTACTACAGCATAAAAATGAATGTTCATTCAGTATTGATGGTAAAAAAAATTTGTTTATGATTTTGGCTGCTCAACTAGAATGAGACTGTTTTCTTCCGAGTCCTGTATGATAGCAAAAGTGCCCCATGGTTGGATGTCCGGCTCCTGTACAAAAGTGACACCCTTGGCTTTTAATGTTGAATGCACTGCCGTCATATCGTTTACTTCCAACGTTATTGCCTGTGACTTACCCACTACTTGCTTGTAGTGCTCCCAATTTTCATCTGGAAGATAAAGAATGAGCTCTGTTTCGGCGCCTTCGGGTGCTACGGCAATCCAACGAGCTGCTGCACCTGGATACAAAGGCGCATCTGTTCGCAGCTTAAAGCCTAAAACATTTGTGTAGAATTCCTTGGCTCGTTCTTGGTCGGCAACAAATAATGATACGGTACTCACACGGGAAATCATGTTCAATTCTCCTTATCGATAATGTCGATAATGTAATATTCTGTGCAAAAAATATTGTGCAGTGGTTATCCATAGTTACTGCAAAAGTTGAGACAGCATTTCGGCAATGGTCAGTGCTGGTTTCCAACGGGAACTATGATCTTCGTAAGACCACCAAGAGGACAACACGGCCTGGGCTAATCCCCAACTGATGATGCGCTTTTTATCCAAATCTAACATTTCAGCCAGAACAGCCACGCGTCGTTCTAGTATGTAGGCTAGGTTAGGATTACTAAAAATATAGGGTACAGGATTGCGCAGCAATGCGCCGGTATCATATGCGGCTTCACCTACAACGCCCTTGGGATCAATGGCTAACCATGGCCGTCTCGTCGCCGACAAGATATTAAAGTGGTGTAAATCGCCGTGTAACAGCACCAATTCGTTCATAGATGTTTGCAGATCGTCGTAAAGCATTTCGGCTTGATTGACCAGGTGTGCGGGAAAAGGGCCGCTTCCGCCATTGAATTCCTGACGTAGACGGCCGAACCCTCTAAACCAATCCTGTACAGTGACAAATGTATGGTCCGCAGCCACTGGTCGCCAAAGCTGGTGCATGACGTTCGCGGCAATACGCGTTGCCTCATCATCTTGTTCCGGCCACAAAGTTGCCAACACATCGCCTGGCCTAAGGCGTTCCAATAACAGTATTCCCTCTTCGGGTGCTGCATCCATTAAACGAACACTACCTATTCCACCATAATGCTGCAAAGCGGCAGCCTCGGACAGCAGCTCTGCACAGGAACACCTAACTTAAGCACAATTTCTGTTCCATCGTTAAGCAATGGCTGGAGCGACATAGTTGTAAGAGAGTTCGTCAAAATGAGGTCCGGCAACAAGCGACCAGCGTCGCTCGCAGTCGGCAATGAGAGCGGGCAGACCTTCCAGCCAGGCAGCTCCTTCGCTGCCGAAGCTGCTGGTGATGGTTTGTCGAAACGCGGCTGGCAATTTTACGATTTAGTCCCCATGGGTGTGCTGCACATGAAAATAAACTAATCTCGAGGATCGACTAAAGGGATAAATAAACTTAAAAACTCTAATATGATCGTGGTAACCAGGAAGGCTATTCTCCGCTATAATCTCTATCATAGCAATTATACGGAGAAATCGCCTATGACCCCCAAACTGATCCTTATTGATGGACATGCCCTTGCATACCGCATGTTTTTTGCCTTGCCTCTGGATGCTTTCACTACTGAAGATGGTGAACCAACCAATGCGACTTTTGGTTTTACACGCACATTAGTTGAACGACTTCTGTCGGAACAACCGCCAGAGTATTTTGCGGTGAGTTTTGATCTAGGACGCACCTTTCGTGATGAAATGTTTGCCGCGTATAAGGGAACGAGGGAGAAGATGCCTGATGAACTGCGCGTGCAGATCGGCCGTATCAAGGAAGTTGTCCGCGCGTTTAATATTCCCATTCTGGAATTGGAAGGATTCGAAGCGGATGACGTTCTGGGCACGATAGCCAGGCAGGCAAAAGGTCAAGGTGTGCAGGCCCATATCATTACCGGCGACCGGGATTTGTTGCAGTTGGTGGATGATAATACGGCCGTGGAGCTGCCACCAAGCCGCGGCAGTCAATCTCCGAAAGTGTATGGTATCCCTGATGTAGTTGATTACTATGGTATTTTGCCCGGGCAGGTAGTAGATTGGAAGGCGATGGTCGGGGATACAAGCGACAATATTCCGGGTGTTAAAGGCGTCGGACAGAAAACAGCAACTCGTCTTTTGCAGCAGTATGGCACGTTAGATGGTATTTACGAAAACGTCGAATCTGTTAAGGGCGCAATGGGTAAAAAGCTGGCTGACGACAAGGAGAATGCTTACCTAAGCTATGACCTGGCCAAGATTGTGACTGATGCGCCGATTACGTTGGATTTAGAAGCGTGCCGGGCACAAGACTTTGACAAATCGGCCGTTGTGGACATCTTCCGCGAATTAGAATTCCGCACCTTGACTCGCCAGTTATTGGATAGGTTAGGGGATGACCCACAAGCTGCTGGCATAAGTGAGCAGCCGCTCACCGACGCAGTACTAATCAATACGAAGGAGCAGTTAGCTGAACTGGTCGGGAAGCTAAACAATGCGGAAATGATCAGTTTTGATGTAGAGACAACCGGTTTGGATAAGATGACGGCCGAGATCGTCGGCATTTGCCTGGCTGTGGAACCGCCTGTGGGCTACTATATCCCAACTGGTCATTTGGAGCAGAAGAAACAAGCAACTACAGGACAAATGTCACTTTTCGCGGGAAAGGAAACGCTGGCCGATGGTCAATTACCATTGGATCAGGTCATGGCAGCTATTGCTCCGGCTTTGACTAATCCTGCTATTCCTAAAGTGGCCCATAATGCGAAATACGATTACACGATCCTTGATCTACACGGTTTGCGCGTATCACCAATTAGCTTTGACACCATGATCGCCGAATTTTTGACCAATCCGGCCAGCAAACATAAGGGACTCAAAGACCTGGCACGCCATCGCTTGGGCATAGAAATGACGCCCATTACAAAGCTGATAGGCACTGGACGAAATCAGAAATCCTTCGCTGAAGTACCGGTTGATTTGGCTGCGCCTTATGGGGCTGCTGACGCCGATTTAACATTACGCCTAGTTGAGCCGCTGCAAGAAGAAATTAAACAAAAAGGCTTGGAGAATATACTTGAGCTCGAGATGCCTCTGGTCGAGGTTTTATCGGCTATGGAACAGGCAGGCGTTATTCTGGACAAACGTTTTTTTGAGCAGATGTCGCTGGATTTGCAGGAGAGGCTTGGGCGTTTGGAATCAGAAATTTATGAGATCGCTGGTGTACCCTTTAATATTAATTCGACCCAGCAACTAAGTGACATACTTTTCAAAAAGCTGGATCTGCCGCACGAAGGCTTGAAAAAAATGAAAAGCGGTCATTTTTCGACGGCGGCTAATGTATTGGATGATTTGAAAGCGGTTGATAGTTCTGGGATTGTTAATGCAATTGTCAAATTCCGCGAGTTGGGTAAGTTGAAGAGTACTTACGTCGACGCATTACCGCAGATGGTTAATCCCAACACAGGCCGGATTCATACAAGCTATAACCAGACCGGCGCAGTTACGGGTCGGATCGCCAGCAGCAAACCCAATTTACAAAACATTCCTATTCGCAGCGAAGATGGCCAGAAGATTCGACGTGGATTTGTGACCGAAAAAGGATGGATGTTTGTTGCCGCTGATTACTCGCAAGTTGAATTACGCGTTTTGGCCCATATCAGCCAAGATGAAACATTGCTGCAAGCATTTCGTGAGGATCAAGATATTCATAGTACGACGGCCGCTGCCGTATATGGGGTCGATCTGATTGATGTAACCTATGATCAACGCCGCTTCGCTAAGGCAGTCAACTTTGGGCTGATTTATGGTATGGGCGCATTTCGTCTGGCGCGTGATTCCGATCTGACCTTGTCGGAAGCGGACAGTTATATCAATGAATACTTTGCTCGTTTCCCCGGTATTCGTCGTTATCTGGAGGAAACAAAGGCGATGGCCAGGGATCAAGGTTACGTAGAAACATTGTTGGGGCGTCGTCGTTATTTTCCCATTTTTAAGATGCCTACCAGCGGCAGCAACAGGCAGGCGATGTTGCGCGCCGAGCGAGAAGCCGTTAATCATCCTATCCAGGGTACAGCGGCTGATATCATTAAAATCGCTATGTTACAACTTCATGAAGCGCTGGCTAACTATCGAGCGCGAATGGTGTTACAAGTACATGATGAACTGGTACTTGAAGTGCCGGAAGAGGAACTGGATGAAGTAAAGCCGCTGATGGTAAATATCATGTCCAATGCGTACAAGTTAGATGTGCAATTGAAAGTAGATGCCAGCAGTGGCACAAATTGGCTGGAGCTTAAGGATTAATGGGGCTAAAGACAAGGATCAGCTTGATGGAGGTGCCGGATAACGTTCCCCAACGGGGTAATCGAGTAACCCGGTTTCTAGGTCAGGCTTTTATGGCGCTCATTGGCTGGCGGATGGCAGGCATATTACCCGACTTGCCGAAATTTGTCCTGATCATTGCGCCACATACATCCAATCTGGATTTCCCTGTTGGGTTAGCGCCGCTTTTTGCTCTTGGCTTACGCCTTTCGTTTATGGCCAAAAAGCCGCTTTTTTGGGAGCCATTTGGCACCTATCTGCGCTGGTTAGGCGGTGTACCAATAGATCGCGATGCGTCTGGTGGTACAGTCCAAGAAGCCGTTAACCAGTTCGAAATGAGAGAGAAATTCATTTTGGTTATCACGCCCGAGGGTACACGCAGACAGGTTGAACGCTGGAAAACTGGTTTTTACATCATTGCCCAAAAGGCTGGTGTTCCTATTGTGCCTCTCACATTTGATTACGGTCATCGTGAGTTCCGTTTTGGACCACCCTTGGTGCCCACTGGGGATATGGAAGAGGACATAAAAATCTTGCAGAGCTTTTATAACAGCAGCCAGGCGCGGAATCCTGATAGTTATTAGGGATAGATGAAAGCACGTGCCCTGATCCTGATTACGAATGATCTGCAAGGAGAAAGTGATGATTAAATCTGGTCGTTTATCTACTGTGACAGGACTTTTGCTCCTTGTAACGTTAATAACAATGGCGACTGTTTTGTGGTTGTCACAATCGGCCGTGTCCATGGCAGAGACTGAGATAGACGAGCGACCACATATTATCTTCGTGGTCGTCGACGCATTGCGTGCGGATCATGTATCGTCATACGGATACGCGCGTCAGACGACACCAAATGTTGATACTTGGGTGGCGGAGAAGGGTGTGCTGTTCACTGATACAACGGCTGCTTCATCCTGGACCAATCCATCTAATGGCGCCATGTTGACAAGCCACACCCCCTCCAGCATAGACACTGTTTGGTCTGACATGTCGCGAGCTATGCCTGAGGAGGAAGTTCTTCTGGCCGAGTATTTACATGATGCCGGATATATGACGGCCGGATTTGTCAGCAACTGGTGGCTTCGAGCCCAATTTGGCTACGATCAGGGATTTGATATTTACCAGAACACAACGGGCGATGATGCCCGGCGCGCCTTTGCCATCAACGATCTAGCGACAAACTGGTTAGACAGCAATGTGGGGACGATACAAAACAGTGGACAGCCCTTATTTTTATTTCTTTATTATCTAGACCCGCACACTTGGTATGATCCACCCGCGCCTTATGACACCATGTATGACAACACCTATACCGGAACATTAACGGCCGAAGTTTATGGTCATGGACAGGATGTTGTTGCAGGGAACATTGTGCCTACTGAGCGTGACATTGAACACTTACTTGCTTTGTACGATGGCGAAATCGCCTACTGGGATTATTACCTGGGTCAAATGTTTGAATATCTGCAAACCAAGGGTATGTTAGAAAACAGCATTATTGTTGTCACCAGCGATCATGGCCAGATGTTTGGCGAGCATGGCAAGTGGATCCACCGTAATTCTCTATATGAGGAGGTAGTTCGTGTACCCCTCCTATTCCGATATCCAACTGCCTTAACCGTTGGACAAGTATTTACGGACCCCGTACATATGATGGATATTACGCCAACCATTCTTGACATGGTTGATGTCGCTGTGCCCACTCATATGCAGGGACAAAGTTTGCTGCCACTGATGCAGGGGGAATCAGCACCAGATTCGCGCCCGATCTTTAGTGAAATGGCCGGGGAGACTGACCCAAATAGTGATGCATACTGGATAGCACCAAGAACTAATCTATACTCGGTGAAACAAGACGGCTGGAAATTGATTCATGCCCAACAAGTGCCACAGTCTGATGAGTTATACTTGGTACAACCGTCTTCACTTTACGAAGTTGAAAATCAGGCTGCCCAGGAACCTGAGAAAGCGAGCCAATTATTCCAACAGCTGCAAGATAAATTTGGTGTACCTACAGAATTTCTATTTCTACCAATTGTTGAGACAAAGTAATGATTATGATTCGACCAGCACAAATTGTTCGAATTAATGTATCGTCTGGGGGCGTGCCGAAGCTGCCGGTGGCATCGGCCATCGTCACGGAGCTGGGCATCATCACAGACAGCCAAAATGATAATAAATACCATGGCGGGCCTGACCGTGCCTTGATTATTTTCTCACTGGAAAAAATACAGGCTTTACAGCTAGAAGGACATGCTGTTTATCCTGGCTCAACCGGTGAAAATATTACTGTTAGTGGATTGGATTGGGATAATCTGGAGCCTGGTGATCGTCTGCAGCTAGGTGAGGTCCTGGCTCAAGTCACGCGCTACGCAACGCCTTGCAGCAAAATTAGTGCCTCTTTTAGCGATGGAAACTTCAATCGTATTAATCACAAGAAGAACCCCGGTTGGTCACGGATCGGCCTGCGCATTCTTGAACCGGGATTGATCAAAGTAGGAGATGAAATTTTTTTGGTCGAATAGGGATCGCCCCTCTAAGCTGTTGGCTATGATGCAATTCGGCCGTACGCAGACAGCATGTTAATCGTATTGACCGTTAGCATACCTTGCCAGGCGCGTTTGGCATGTGGCCATGCTTCTGGATAACTGTCACCCCAGGACCAGGCGGGTGCCCATGATCCATCACTAAGCTGTTGTTCAATCTCATAATCAAGATTATCCTCAATAGATTTTCCCAAAAGTGAAGCAAACGGTGAAGAGGGGTTTGGTGCAATCATCAGTGGTTTGAGGCCATATTGACTCCAAGCGGCGGCATCGTGCGTCACGGTTGATTCGACAATCGGCTGTAGACGCGTTAATAGGTGGGCATGCGCATCTTCAGGTAGGGATTCTGTGGCCAGCAGACGTATATAGCAAAGAAGATCATGCATCTCAACTTCCCCTTTTTGAGAGTCCAGGTCAGCAAGAACGGCCGTAAGTAGTGATTCGCCCAAATCTTGTGGAACCAGTTCAGCATAATCGAGCAAATAACCTACGATCTCAACCCGAGGGTTGGTTAAATATCTGGAGAGATCCGGATCATACTGCCACCATGGTGCATGAGGAGCATCATCCGAATTGGCAGGGATAAACGGCCAAGCTTTTGCAGTTTCATCATAAGTGTTCAGCAAATAGCGCATGGCGCCCTGAACCAGTTCATTGTTACTTCCCGCACCCAGTTCGCGTAGAATTTGCAGGGCCACAGTCGTAGCTAAAACGGAAGAATCCGCTAACTGTAAATCGGGCTCCAAACCATGGCCGAATCCGCCATCCTCATTCTGGAAGGCCGCCAATTCTGAAAGTACCCATTCCTGTGACGCATCTGAAACAACCATGGCGAACCTTGCCGCTTCCAATGGACGAGCTGCCGAATTGACAAATGTCTGCGCTTGTTTAAATGCGTCTTGAGTAAGTTGTAACATTCGATCTATATCCTCGGAAGCAAAATTTCCTGTTGATTCTGATATTTCCCTTTGCGATCAGCATAGGAGACTTCACAGACCTGATCAGATTCAAAGAACAGGACTTGGGCAATACCTTCGTTAGCGTAGATACGTGCAGGCAGTGGGGTCGTATTGCTAATCTCTAAGGTAACAAAGCCCTCCCATTCTGGCTCAAATGGGGTTACATTGACGATGAGTCCGCAGCGGGCATAGGTGCTTTTACCAAGGCAAACGGTTAACACCTTGCGCGGAATTCGGAAATATTCGACGGTCTGTGCCAAGACAAAGGAATTTGGTGGAATGACGCAGATGTCTCCATGATAATCAACAAAAGATTGGGGATTAAAATCCTTTGGATCGACGACGGCCGAATGAACATTGGTGAAGATCTTAAACTCATTGCTCACGCGAATGTCATAGCCATAGGACGAAAGCCCGTATGAAATTACGCCATCTCTCACCTGACCATCCACAAAGGGTTCGATCATGCGCTGTTCCTGAGCCATCTGGCGGATCCAACTATCTGATTTAATTGCCATCGTTATTTCCTCAAATGTATGTAACTCGTGCGAATTGTAATTTTCGATTTTGGTTTTAGACGTACACGGAGCCGATCACATGACCTCAGGTGCACTCATACCCATCAGATCCAGTACGCGAGCAAAAAGCTGCTTTGCAGCGCGGTAGAAACGCAGACGCGCCAGCCGCAGCGGTTCTGGGACATCCTCGTTTAATACGCGGCATGCCTCATAGGTGGTATGGAATAATGCCGCTAAATCGTAGGCGAAAAAAGTTATCGTGTGCGGTTCAAAGGTTGTGCTTATCTTTTCAAGAGTTTCGCTAAGTTCTAACGATTTACGCAAGAAAGCTAATTCCTTTTCATGAGTGAGCAGGCTTAAATCGGCCGTATCATCTGCATCAACTGTATAGCCTGCCGCTGCCCATCTGCGTAAGATCCCTGCGCAGCGGACATGGGCATTTTGGATGTAATAAACAGGGTTTTTATCCGATTGTTCCACAGCCAGATCTAGGTCAAAATCAATTTGGCTGTTGCCGGAGCGTGAAATAAAGAAGTAACGGATAGGGTCGGCGCCTACCTCATCGACCAGTTCATCTAGGGTGACAAATATGCCTTGCCGGGTGCTCATTTTCATTTTTTCACCACCCCGAGTCAGAGTCACGATTTGGTGCAGTAAAGTATGAACGAATTCGGTGTCATAGCCCAAGGCTTGCACACCCATCAAAACCTGCGGCGCGGTGGCATGGTGATCTGGGCCGAATAAATCAACGACAACATCAAATCCTCTTTGGGCTTTATCCCAATGATAAGCAATGTCAGGCATGCGGTAGGTGGGCTCGCCTGATGCTTTGACAACGACTCGATCCTGAACATCGCCAAATTCAGTTGTTCGAAACCATTGGGCACCATCCTTTTCATAGATGTAGCCTTTCTCGTTCAAGATCTCTAGTGATTCCCAAACGCGCCCCGTTTCATATAGACTTTGCTCGCGAAAATAGACATCAAACTCGATATTGATGCGCTTTAGGCTTGCTTTTTGTTGTTGCGAGATGCGATCTTTGGCATAGTCAGCAAAAAACTGAACTGGTTGCTGAAGGAGATCAGCACCATATTCCTGTTGTAATTCTTTCACAATATCAACGATATACTCGCCACGGTAATGATCTTCACCCAGTTCGATGTCTTGTCCAAGTAGTTGTTTGTAGCGAATCTGCACCGCTTCGCCGAGAAGTGCGACCTGGCGACCAGCATCATTGTAATAATATTCTAAGGTGACGTCATAGCCTGCCGCTTTTAATACGCGGGCAAGAGTGTCGCCCATTACGCCTCCGCGCGTACGACCCAGCGTGATAGGGCCAGTGGGATTGGCACTGACGCATTCAACTTGCGCTTTTTTGCCGGTGCCTAGATCGAAACGGCCGTAAGTCATCCCGCTGTCTAGGATACGATTTACTTCTTCTTGCAGCCATTCTGTAGTCAAAATGAAGTTGATGAAACCAGGGGGCGAAATGGTAACTTCACCCAGGTATGCCGGCCTTTCTATATGAGCGGCAATGGCCTCTGCGATCTTCAATGGTGCCATCCGCGCTAATCGCGCGCTTTGCAGAGCAACTGCCGTGGCATAAGAACCATGTGTTGGATCACGCGGTCGTTCAACCAGGATTTCTGGTATTTCAAATTCTGGTAGGTCGCCGCTATTTTGTGCGCTTCTAATTGCAGCGCTAACTTGCGCTGCCAATTCGTGATGTAGTAGCATCACTCTCTCCTACAAAAATGTAGGACAAGATAAAATCTTGTCCCTTAGTGGGTCAAAGAACTATTAGCCTAGACTCCAACTCGCCTAATAATCGGCGAATTCTTGAATGCAATATATATTCGCAGCGTATTTTAACTTGGCTGGCAGCAGGGGACAAACCCCACGTTACCTGTGGCTGATACGATCATAGATCAAGGCTGTTTCCGTTGCTGTCGTTTGCCAAGAGAACTTTGCGGCTTGTGCTAATCCTTTGCGCCTTAAATCCGCCCTCAGGCTATCTTCGATGACCGTGGCGATAATTGCTCCAGCTAATTCGCGTGTATCATCAGCATTGACCGCGAACGCGGCCTGCCCTACCACCTCAGGAAGGGAGCTGCTGTTTGTGGTGATAACTGGTGTTCCGCAAGCCATCGCCTCCAAAGGGCCCAAGCCAAATCCTTCAAAACGGCTGGGAAAGACGAACGTTTCTGCGTTGCGATAGAGGACAGCTTTATCTTCTTCGTCAACTGGACCAATCCATCGTACTTGGTCTTCGATCCCGAGCTCCCGGATTAAACTGTCGTAATCAGGGAAAACGGCCGTTACTTGTTCAGGTTTTTTCCCAGCCAAAACCAAAGGGTAATCCTCGCCCAACGCTTTGGTCACATACGTGTATGCCGATAACAAAGAGCTGACGTTTTTATGCAGCGCATAACCGCCCAGATAAAGCACAAAGAAATCTGGCAGGTTGTACTTTTGCAGTACGGCCATATCTGTCAATGAGTTTTCCGCCGGCGAAAACTGTGTTCCGGCAGCAAGGTAAATAGCTGTGACATCATGCTCAGGAATATGTAGATGATCTATGATGTCCAGTTTACTCGCGAAAGAATCTGTGATGACATGATCAGCCACGTGTGCGCCAGCACTGACCAAGGAATTGTAAAGGCGTGCTTTTAACTTATGCCGGTATTCAGGAACAAGCAGGGTGGTGAGATCGTGTACTGTCACAACTAGCGGGATGGACGAACTAATAGGCCCTCCCCAATATGGGACATGTGCTACCGAAGCATTAATTTCACGGCAGGCACGAGGGAAATGGATCTGTTCAAAGAGGACCTTGCCCATATACCCCTGACGCGCAGACACATTTTTAACATTTATACTTGGCGGAATGTCATTCGCTACATCGCCCTTGTCAACTTGGGGGAAGACGAGGGTAATGTTCAGATCAGAGACATAACGGTTTAGGTGGTAAACCAGTTGACGTGTATATTGACCACTACCGGTGAAGGGTTGGTTCCAGAAATAAGCATTAATGGCTACGTGCATCGGATCAATTATAGGGAATAGCCACACTTTTGCGAAGAGCAAATTTTTGAACTTTGTAGGTTTTTAACTCATTGGCTATTCCTTGCAGGTATTTGATGAGTTGAACAAGAATCGCCTATTGCCACGCATAATTGCTTATGTTAGAATTGTGAAAAGTTGCACGAATGTTCTCCACTTGACTGCAAACGTGTTTATTTGAGTAGTGGAAAGGGATATTTACGCGTGGCCAACGAAATTCCAGATATTGTCATAGGGCGCTTGCCAGTATATTTACGAGAATTAAACCGCATGGCCCAGGTTGAGGACAAGACAATAACATCTTCCATTCGATCTGGGTCAACGATTAGGTATTAGCTCGGCGCAAATTCGCAAAGACCTTTCCCATTTTGGCGAATTCGGAAAGCAGGGTACCGGATATAATATAGGATACCTCACCGATCAGCTGACTCAAATTTTACATCTTTCTAAGGAGTGGCCTGTGGTCGTTGTTGGCGCTGGTTATTTGGGCCACGCATTGGCCAACTACAAAGGTTTTCAACATCGTGGATTTCATGTAGTTTGTGTTTTTGACAGCGATCCTGGCAAGATTGGCAACTCAACAGGGGATCTTTTAATCCAGAGTATTGATGAGTTAGAAGGAACCGTGTCGCAGCTTAACATTGAAGTTGCTATCCTTGCTGTGCCGGTAGGTGTTGTCCAAGAGATTACAGACCGACTCGTTGGGGCAGGTGTAAAAGCTTTATTGAGCTATGTACCCATTCACTTGAATGTACCTGAAGATGTGCGCGTGAGCTACAGCGATCCAGTCGTCCAGTTACAGCGTATGACCTATTATCTGACACCATAGATTTTACTCAATTCGGTAAGGCAGGTAACTGCCTTATGCTCAGGATATTACCTTTAATTACACACTGTAGATCTCTACCAACGATGATAGAATAATGATACGTGCGCATATTAAATGCGCACGTTCGTTTTATGGAACATAAACCTCTTACACATCGGCTTCTCTTTGGCCTCGGGATATTTATTGCTTACGCTGGGTTAGCGGTTCTAATAACATGGCCACTAGCCGCGAACTTGAACCAAGTTCTCCCGGGAGCATCGGGCGATACCCTGCTTCATTATTGGAATGGGTGGGCAACTAAGCAAGCTTTGAGTCAGGGACAATCCCCTTTATTCACCAAACTGCTTTTCTATCCTGAAGGGGTAAGCCTAGTGACCCATAACATGGCCTGGTTTCAAATTGGACCTTGGCTGCTGTTAGAAAGGTTCCTGGATGGTATTACCGCCTATAATCTAACCTTGTTGTTCAACTTAACATTGTGTGGCGCTGCTGCCTTCATCCTGGTTTATAAGCTCACTGCTGATTTGAGACCCGCGTTTTTGGCTGGATTGGTTTACATGGCTTGGCCGTTCCGGCTCTCGCAGCTGGATCATCCCAATCTCTTGGCCACGCAGTGGATTCCTGTCTTCATGTTGTTTCTGATTCTAACATTGGAAAACGGCCGTTGGCGGGATGTTGTTTTGACTGCTGTCAGTCTGGCTCTTATAGGTTACGGCCGTTGGCAGCTCCTGATCCCCGCTGCCATTATGGGCTTGATTTACGTAGCGTGGCATTGGAAACAATGGTGGCCTAAAGAACAGCGCGATAGAATATTGAAACTGGTCATTTCGGCTGGCCTGGCCGCAATATTCTTACTGCCGCCGGCATTCTTGCTACTGCAGGAGCAGCAAAAAGATCCAGGCGCGGCAGATCTCTTTCGAGAGGGTGAAGAGGCCATAATGCAATCTGATTTGCTAGCCTATGTTACACCCAGCAATGGCCATTTCTTGCTGCGAGAAGTGACGAAGCCTATCTATGACAAATATTATGAAGCGCGATTTAGCACACGCCGCTACTCACCCTATATCGGCTTGATAACACTGCTCTTGGCTATCCTGGCTCTCATAAAAAAAAGGCGTGAATCGCTGCCCTGGCTGTGGATGGCTCTGGTACTGTTATTGCTGGCCATGGGGCCTTTACTACGGGTTAATGGGACAACGTACCCGGGCATCCCGATGCTTTATCGTCTTTTAGAACCGCTACAGGTGATTCGCCTGATGCGCGTGCCTGACCGTTTCAACATGTTTCTCGCCTTACCCGTTGCTGTGTTTGCAGCTTATGGCACGGCCGTGATCTTGGAAAGATTTCGTTCGAAATGGAAGGCAATTTCCGTCTATGTTCTTCTATTGGTCTTAATTCTGTTTGAGTATCTGGTCATCCCAGTACCGATCCATGATACCCCAACACCGTCGCCATTCTTCCAGGAATTGGCACAAGAGCCAGACGCCTTTGCTGTCTTAAATTTGCCCCTTGACTCTCTGAAGGCTAAAACTTACATGTTTGAACAGGTCACGCATCAACGGCCGATAATGCAAGGTAATATGTCTCGTATTCCGCCAAGTGCATACAATACAATTGATAATAATCCCTGGCTGAGTACGCTGCGCCAAGCGGTCGAAATGGATCCGAATCATAAAGATGTAGGCCAACAATTGGCTGCACTCGCTGCAGATGGCGTGCGCTACGTAATAATGCATAAGGATCTCGTGGGCGCTGATAGAATTCAACATTGGCAGCGTTATTTGCTAACCGAACCCTATTACGAAGATGGTGAGATTGTCGTCTATCGCACTAACCCTCAAATCGATCAAGACTTTGGATTGGATCAAGAACTGATTCCAGGTCTTGGCCCGGTGCGTGTGATGACGTCTGCGGACTGTTTTACGAGAGGGTATACGCTGGAGGTTGATATCGGATGGGGGAGTGACAGTGTAGCCCCACAGAATTATGTTGCTAAATTGGCATTGGTTGACAGCAGTGGAGCAAGCCGGTTTGAGGAGAATTTCCCAATATCCGACGGTCACACTATCAATTTGGACTCCTCGTTTGCTTTGTTCTGGGAATATTATAAATTGCCAATTACTGACGACTTGGAAGCGGGTGCCTATAGCTTAGTATTATCATTGCAAGATGCCGCAACAGGAGCTTCTGCCGGCGAACCGTATGTATTACAAGAGTTTTTAGTTCAGGATGCTGTTTGCCAGTCTGAAACTATTGTGGATGCGACCAATATTAATGCTGTTTTCGGAGACCGGCTGCGATTATTAGCCTATGATTTCGAGCAAGCCGACCAATTGAAGCTGCGGTTGTACTGGCAGGCGAGCCAGCGTATGGGCCAGGATTTCAAGATTTTCATCCACGTCTTTGACCCGATTACAGCTGTTCCGGCAGCGCAAGATGATGCCATGCCCCATCGCAACGCTTACCCTACCAGCTATTGGGGACTTGGGGAAGTAGTGGAGGATCAAATCCACATTTCCTTACGCGATGTTCCATCTGGTTCTTATGGTCTGGCAATAGGGGTATATGAGCCTGTGACCGGGGAACGATTAGAAGTTATCGATAGTGATGGAATAATCGCTGCCGACGGCCGTCTTATTTTGCCGGAAACAGTTTCAGTGCGATAAGGATTGGGACCTAAGGAAAAAGAAAAACCCGGTTACTCGTGCAAACGGGTTTCTGAAGATTACATATCTGGAACGCTGCGCTGTAATATCGGCAGTTCCGACAAAGCCTTACCTGCGCCAAGCGCCGTACATGCGATTGGATTGTCGGCAATATAGGCAGGGACGCCGGTTTCGCGGGTCAGAAGAGTATCAATCTCACGTAAGAATGCACCACCGCCGGTCATAGCCATTCCACGGTCGATTATATCTGAGGAAAGCTCAGGGGGTGTTTTGGCCAGTACAGCACGTACCACATTGACAATGGCCTGTAATTGTTCGGTTATAGCTTCAACTACTTCGCTTGAAGTGATGGTAATTGTTTTGGGTAGACCGGCGATCTGATCGCGGCCCTGTACTTGCATTTCCAAACGGTCATCCAATTCTATGGCCGATCCGATCTTGATTTTTATCGCTTCGGCTGTCGGTTCGCCTACTACCAAGTTATATTTCTTGCGAATATAACTGATGATCGCTTCATCAAGATGGACACCGCCGACACGAACGGATTCAGCACAAACAATACCGTTCATTGAGACTACGGCCGCTTCAGTGGATCCCCCGCCTAAATCGACTACTAGGTTGCCCGTGGGCGTGCCGACAGGCAGGCCGGCGCCAATGGCCGCAGCTAGCGGTTCGGGTATCAAGTGGACTTCTCTGGCCCCAGCGGCCAGTGCCGCTTCGCGCACAGCACGACGTTCGACACTGGTGACTCCGTAGGGCACGCTGATCATCACTATGGGTTTGCGTAAGTGAAAACGGCCGGTAACTTTACTGATGAAGTATTCTAGCATACCCTGCGTGACGAAGTAATCAGCAATAACGCCGTCACGTAAGGGTCGCATAACTTCGATCTCTTCCGGGGTCCGGCCGTACATATCTTTTGCCGCACGGCCGACTTCGACAATTATGGTTTTGTTGCCATCCTCGCGGACAGCCACCACCGATGGTTCCTGCAGCACGACACCGCGATTCTGATCATGCACCAGGACATTTACAGTTCCCAGGTCAATGGCTACATGGGGTGTGAACAAAGCCACAGTTAGCTTTCGTCCTCATCCTCATAGCCGGCGGCTCGGCCCATAGGCATGGTCCGGCTTCTACGGCGGCGCGAGACATCGACGCGAATTTGCGCGCGCTGCAAAGAGGCGCGAATTTGAGCATAACGTTCCGGATCATCCGGCACGCCTTCGGCCATCACCTTTTCCGCGCGTTCGCGGGCCAACTCGGCACGCTTGGTATCAATCTCTTCCGCATGTTCGGCCGAATCCGCTAATATGATCACCCGGTCTGGTTGCACTTCAACAAATCCGCCACCAATAGCGAAATATTCTTCTTGTTCATCAGTGCGGACGACGACCTCACCAAAACCCAGAGTGGTTAAGAGAGCCGTGTGATTAGGCAATATACCCATGCGTCCTTCGCTTCCGGGTATATTGACCGCATCAACCTGTCCACTGAAGACTGTTCTTTCTTGCGTGACAATATCACATTGTATTGGCATTGCAGTTCCTATTGTAAGCGACGTTTCCTCTAAAAGAAAACCGTCTAATTTACAGGATTACGCTAACTCGCGAAGCTGCTCAGCTTTAGCTACAGCTTGATCGATGGTACCTACCATGTAGAATGCTTGTTCGGGCAAATCATCATATTCGCCGTCCAAGATACCACGGAAGCCGCGCACAGTTTCACGCGTTGGTACGTATTGCCCTTTTAAACCGTGAAATTTCTCGGCCACAAACATGGGTTGGCCCAAGAAACGTTCAACCTTTCGTGCCCGGGCAACCAACAACTTCTGATCTTCGCTCAACTCGTCAATACCAAGAATGGCGATGATGTCTTGCAAATCCTTGTATGTCTGTAAGACCTGTTTGACCTCACTTGCTGTGCGGTAATGCTCTTCACCAACCACGTCTGCCTGCAATGCACGACTGGAGGATGAGAGCGGGTCTACCGCAGGGAAAATACCTCTGGCGAACACGCCACGTTCGAGGGTTAAGACTGCATCCAGGTGAGCGAAAGTTGCCACCGGTGCAGGGTCGGAATAGTCATCGGCAGGTACATAAATAGCCTGCATCGAAGTGATGGAACCTGTTTTTGTGGAGGTAATGCGTTCCTGTAAGGCACCCATTTCCGAAGCCAGGGTTGGTTGGTAGCCCACAGCGCTGGGCATTCGACCCAGTAGGGCGGACATCTCAGAACCTGCCAACACATAACGGAAAATGTTGTCAATAAAGAGCAGCACATCACGCCCTTCATCACGGAAATATTCGGCCATAGCCAATCCCGTAAGGGCGACACGCAGACGCACGCCAGGGGTCTCATTCATCTGGCCGAAAACCATGGCTACTGAATCTTGAACGCCATATTCTTGCATCTCATAATAGAGATCAGTACCTTCTCGCGTACGTTCTCCTACGCCGGCGAAGATGGAAACACCTTCATGTTCCTGGGCAACAGAACGAATCAATTCGGCGATAGTAACGGTTTTGCCTACACCAGCGCCACCGTAAATACCAGTCTTGCCACCCCTGATGAAGGGGGCGATCAAGTCAATGACTTTCATGCCTGTTTCAAACGTTTCAATTACAGTACTTTGTTCTTGAAAGTCCGGAGCTGCACGATGAATAGGGTAGTAAGTTTCCGCTTTTGCTTCTTCACCGCCATCAATAACGCGGCCTGTTACGTCAAAAATCCGGCCAAGAGTTACTGGGCCAACGGGGACCATAATTGGTGCACCGGTTGCTCTGACCTCGACACCACGTGGAACACCATCACTGGAGCCCATTGCTACGGTACGAACTTCTCCGTCACCAAGGTGCTGCTGTACTTCAAGTACAAGAGTACCGTTGGGCCCGTCAAGCTCCAACGCTTCATAGATTTCTGGCATGGCGCCTTCGGGAAATTCTACGTCCACTACAACGCCACGAATGGCTGATATTTTGCCTGTTGCCATCAGTTCCTCCAACAATTATTCTCCTGCCAGTGCTGCGGCACCACCAACAATATCCAATATCTCATTGGTAATGCTGGCCTGGCGGGCTTTGTTACGATCTAGGGTTAATATTTCGATTAATTCGGCTGCATTATCCGTTGCATTGTTCATAGCAACCATGCGTGCGCTGTGCTCACTTGCTAAGGCCTCCAGTACAGATTGGAAAATCTGCAACTGCGTGAAGCGTGGGATAACGGTATCAAGTAAAGTAACCGGATCCGGTTCATAAGTATATGCGCGATCAGATACACCACTTAAGTCAACATCGGCGATGTACTCGGCTACTGCCCAACCTTTATAATCCAGTGGTTTTAGTGGCAGTAGTTGTTTAACCACGGGGCGTCTAGCGATCAGGCTGATATAGTCCGTGTAAGCAATGAAGACTTGATCAGCATGTCCCTGAAGATACTCCTCCGTGGCAATTTGGGCCACGGGCGTCACATCGAGCAAAGAGGGCGGATCGGGTATGTCATCAAATGTTGCCATGACATCGTAGCCACGACGAACCATTAGATCCCTTCCGCGACGGCCGCTGGTGATGACGCGCACTGGTGTCGCCAGTGCCTGTAAGAAACGCTCCGCACGGGCAACAATATTGCTGTTGTACGAGCCGGCCAGGCCGCGGTTACCTGATACCAGGATCAAGATTGAATTCTTGATCTCGCTTCGTGCGGTCAACAAGGGGTGGGTCGACTGACCAGCGCCCGGTTGGGAAGCAAGATTGTGCAATATCTCGAAAGCTTTACCAGCATAACTGCGTGTTGCTTCCACCTGCTTTTGGGCACGTGTCGCCTTGCTGGCAGACACAGCAGCCAGAGCGCTGGTGACTTGCGAGATATTTTTAATACTTTTGATTCGTTTGTTTAATTCACGTTCGGTCGCCATAGCCGTTTCTACTGTCTAAGGGGTCCAAGCACGATGACACCTAAACGCGAGCAGCGTCAGGTGATAGAGTGCACCCAATTTATGCGTTCCAGTTCTCGTTGAAATCAATCACGCCTTGCTTAACCGCTGATTCGATATCATCAGTCCATTTACCTTCCGCCAATTGGTTACTGATTTCCGAATAAGCGGTGTCCATGTAACGAGTGAACTCCTGGCTCCAACGCTTAACCTCGCTTACTTCCACGTTGTCGATCAAACCGCGTGTGCCGGCATAGATCATCATTACCTCGTGTTGTAATGGCAAGGGATCATATTGGGGCTGCTTCAACAGCTCCATCAAGCGCTCACCGCGTGCTAATTGGCGCTGTGTTGAGGGATCCAGATCGGAGCCGAACTGGGCAAATGCCGCCAATTCGCGGAATTGAGAAAGGTCGGCGCGCAAACTACCGGAACCTTTGCTCATTGCTCGTGTTTGGGCTGCGCTACCGACGCGCGATACAGAAAGACCCGCATTAATGGCAGGCCGCTGTCCAGCGTTGAATAGGTCTGTTTCTAAGAACAATTGGCCATCGGTAATTGAAATGACATTTGTGGGGATGTAGGCAGAGACGTCACCAAGCAATGTTTCAATAATGGGTAGCGCAGTCAGCGATCCCCCGGTGCCAGGCCTTTTCTTGGCCTCGTAATTGTCAGGATCATCGAGGGCCTTCATGCCTTCCTCGATGCGCTCTTCTTCCAAGTTGCCGAAGTAAATTTTGCCGTCGACCCCTACAGTCTCTTCAGTGACTTCTGTATCGTTCTCAACGATTATCCATTCATCGCGTAAGCGGCAAGAACGCTCCAACAAAGTGCTGTGTAAGGAGAAGATATCCCCTGGGTAAGCTTCGCGTCCTGGAGGGCGGCGCAAGATAAGTGACATCTGACGATATGCCCATGCATGTTTGGAAAGGTCATCATAGACAACAAGGGCATCTCTACCTTGATCCATGAATTCCTCGCCGATCGTGCATCCGGCGTACGGGGCAAAATATTGTAGTGGTGCAGGGTCTGAAGCACCTGCAATAACAACGGTGGTATATTCCATCGCACCGTATTTCTCCAGCGTATCAACTACTTGAGCGACTTGCCCAACCCGCTGGCCGATAGCCACATAAATGCATAAGAGATCCTTGCCTTTCTGGTTGATGATTGTGTCCAGGCAAATTGCGGTCTTTCCTGTTTGGCGGTCGCCAATGACGAGTTCGCGCTGGCCCCGGCCAATAGGGAACATTGTGTCAATGGAGAGAATGCCCGTCTGCACCGGTGTGTCGACACCCTTACGCATGATTACGCCAGGTGCTGTTGCCATAACAGGCCGTACCTTGGTTGACTTGATCGGACCTTTACCATCGACCGGGTTTCCTAATGGGTCAACCACACGGCCGATCAGCGCATCACCGACAGGGACGGAAGCGATTTGTCCGGTGGCCCGAACCTCATCTCCTTCCTCAATACCGGAATAGTCGCCCATCACGACGATACCGACGCTATCCTTACGCAGGTCGAGGGTTAAACCGGCGACGCCATTACTAAATTGCACTAGCTCACTGGCTTCAACATCAGCCAGACCAGTGGCGATTGCAACACCGTCGTAAACAGCCTGTACTGTTCCGACGCTACGTGACTCTATTTTATAATCAAATTCCTTGATTTGTTCTAAAAGTGAGTCAGCAATGTTTTGAAAATCAGGGGCAAGGGTTGCCATGCACCAACCTCCTAAAGAAAATTATCTGTATGCTCCGCTTGAGTTTATCCTACTGGAAAATTAGCTGTTTTTGGTACGGAATATTACCTTACGTACCCTTATTTGTCCAACAGAGACATATATCGTAAATGTTGCGCACAAACGGCTTGTGAAGCCCGTCACAACTGCGCGCATTTTATTACAATCGAGAGTGATATGCGAGTTATTAAGCGTAGTTAAAGAGGAGGCAAGCCGAAATGGTCATCTATTATTGATAAAGGTAGAATCGCACCTCTATGGTAAAGCAACTCCGGCAAGCGATTAAGCCATTGTGGCCGCTCCTGGCCATCTTGGCTATTTATGTGCTATTGGTCGGTATTTATAGTTGGGCAACACCGCCTTTTGAAGGTCCTGACGAACCGCAACATTTCGCATATATTGAGTGGCTCGTGGAACATAATGATTTTCCGCCCCAAGGAGAGGCTTCTTGGGAGACGCCGGTGCAACAGGAATCGAGCCAGCCGCCACTTTATTACTTATTAGCTTCTCTCCCTGCTCGACTGAGCGGCATTGATGATCCCAATGCGGAACATCGTCCTAACCCATATCCGATAAGGGGATTCCCTTTAAATTATCCAGATAACGACAATCGGGCGATTCACTATCCGACAGATGCCATCCCTTTACAAGGAGGCTGGTTAGCCCTCTACCTGGCACGAGTTGTTACTCTGGGATTTGGACTGCTGCTAGTTATTGCAGTTTATGGACTGGCGCGTCAAGCCATCCCTGGTCAACGACAGGTTGCATTGTTTGCTGCCTTTTTGGTTGCTACTGTCCCTCAGGTTTTGTTCATTAGCAGTGTTGTTTCAAATGATATTCCTGTGGCTGCTCTCAGCACTGTAACCTTGTGGCTGCTGGCTGGGTTAATGCGTAAAGGGGATTCAGGCGTATTGGCAGCAGGCATTGGCGTGGCCTTTGGGTTGACCGCTTTGTTAAAAGCCAGTGGATTAGCGTTGGCCTTGCCCATTGGCGTTACCTTACTCTGGATGGGGCTTTCAAAATGGCAGCCGTGGACAAAAGTCTTTCGATCTGGACTCTTAATCGCTCTTGGATCGTTTCTTGTGGCCGGATGGTGGTTTATTCGTTCCTGGATTATGTTTGGATCGCCACTTGGATTAGAAACGCATGATCAGGCTCCCTGGGCAATTGTTGATCCAGCCACATTGGCTGACCCACGTTTCAGATGGGTTGACGTGTTTCGTTCATTTTGGATCTGGTTAGGTTGGGGAACAATCCGTCCAAATGATCAATTCTATATCGTTTTTTTTCTATTGGTATTGATAGCTTTCGCGGGCTTGATTTTCGCAAGCTGGAAGCGTTGGAAATCGAACTGACCTCGCCCAGATATCACAACCGCAATTTTTGCGATTCTTTTAATCGGAATATTGACGACCTTTTTGGTTTTAGAAATTTGGATGCGCCGCGTAACAGCCCCATACGGCCGCCTCTTGTTTCCCATGATAGGGGTTTAGCGCTATTTCTCGTTGTTGGATGGCGGGCTATTCACCCCAAACTACCAATTATTCCAATTGCCATTACTCTTATTACGGCCATTCTTGCCCCATTTCTACTGTTGAAACCGGCTTATGCCTTTCCCACTTTTCTCTCACCGGACGAGATTGCCGATAAATCGACGACCGGCTGGTTTTATGGAGAGTCGATAAACCAACCTTTTGCCGAATTGATCAGTGTCACCCCGTTGGAGCAGTCTGTTGGAACGGAAAGTTTGCTGCCGGTAGAAATTTGCTGGCGTGCACTAGATCAGACAGAGAAGGATTACTCCGTATTGGTTCATGTAATTGGCCCAGAGAATAGATTGATTGCCAACCGCCGCACATACCCTGGTTTGGGTCGATATCCGACAAGTACCTGGAAGCCGGGTGCCGACTTGGTGTGATATTGTTCATATACTCGTCTCCGACCAATCAGTACCCGAAACAATGGTCTACAAGATAGAGGTAGGATTTCATGATGCTGATAAAGATGAACGGTTGTTAGCTTTCACTGCTGGTGGAGAGCCAATTGCGGCCGCCTTTGTTTCAGATGTTTTGATTGTAAAGAATGATGAAGAAGATATCCTTCATGAACAAGGTAATGAAGGGCTGTCAATGCTTGATTATCAAATGGATTCGAGTTGGCATTCAGGACAAGAACATCCCCTTGTTTTAATTTGGAGCACCTCCAATGCACTCCCTCAGGATTATCAGCTATTTGTTCACTTACGCGATTCTGAAACAGGCGAGACTGTTGCCCAAGCGGATGGTCCACCGCTTGAAGGGTGGTATCCTACATCGCGCTGGATTCCCAACACGCACATTACAGACAAGCGATCTTTTCCGCTTCCTGAGGGAATGAAACCTGGAAGCTATGTACTGGTTGTTGGCTTTTACGATTTGACCAATGGCCAACGATTTGGTCCTGAATATTTCCTCGAATCCGTCGAGGTTCAACCCTGAGAAAATGACACCGGTTCTGACTGAAGACGATCACCTGCCTGCGGACAGCGATTTCCCTCAAGCTGAGGGAGAAGGCGCTGTCAAGGTATTCGTCACCACTTGACCATACTCGCACCTTATCTCGCTCTATTGGTGCTTCTGTTGTTGGCTTTTGCACTCCGCGTTTATGCTCTGGAACGACAGTCGATGTGGAGTGATGAGGGGCTGAGCCTCTATCGAGCACGGCAAACGCCGGTCGATATTCTCAATGGCTTAATTGTCATCGATGGGGTGGAAACGCACGATACCAATCCGCCTCTGTATTTCTTACTGCTTCATATATTACGTAACGTAGCGGGTGAGACGATTTTTGCTCTGCGTTATTCGGGTGTATTGGCCGGTTTTCTGGCAGTGCCTTTTATCTATGTGTTGGGAACGGCCGTTTATGGCCGGCGTGTTGGTCTTTTCGCCGCACTCCTGATGGCTATTTCTCCGTTTCATGTTTGGCAGTCTCAGGTGCTGCGTAACTACAGCTTATTGTTGACCCTAAACCTTGCTTCGGTCTATGGAATGTTCCGATTCGTACTTGCCGATCCGCAAAGCGCGCGAAAACGTTGGCTGCTTCTTTGGCTCACAGCCGGCTTATTGGGAATCTATACGCATTATTTTGGCTTTTTCGTTTTCGCATTTGGATTGTTCGTTTTGTTAGCAGGGGTACTTAGGCGTCAAGGTATCAGTTCACTGGTCCGTCAAAGACGAACTTGGTTAATCTTGGGCGCCGGCCTATTAATTCTGCTTCCGGCACTGTTTATTGCCTTAGGTCGTTTCAATGCGGGTCAACAGGTAGATTTTCACCAAGTTGCCCTATCGCGTGTCTGTGACTCATGCGCTGAGCGCTTTTGCTGTTGGCATTTCTCCGACTTTATCGCACGCTTGGTGGTTTGTTATACCTTCGTTACTATTGGCATTGGCTGGCCTGTTGTTTGGTTTGTGGACCCGACGTATACCAACCATCATTCTCGTAGGGTATCAGTTGATCCCTTTAGGACTTCTGCTTCTACTTTCAACGATTAACCCTTTGTATAATGGTGTCCGCCATCTGCTCATTGGTCTGCCACCGTTTCTACTGTTGGTTGCTAATGGCGCTGCGGGCACCCTTCCGGTGGACACTCAAATTTCAAAGCACAGCAAATTATGGCTGATGTGGCGTTGGCTGCGGTTATTGCTGGCATTCTTAATCATAATGATTCAAGTCCGCTGGCTCTATGTCCAATTCAATGGGCCCGACCTTGTCCGTGATGATATTCGGGGCGCGGCCGAGTATCTAAATGAGTTCGCCAAACCTTCTGATTTGATCATTCTGCATGATACCATCATTGGTCTCACTTTTGATTATTACTACGACGGCGCGGCTCCCTGGAAGGCCGTTCCTACTCTCGGTGAACAAAATGTTGAAACGGCCAAAGCTGCTCTGTCTTTAGCCGGTACTGAGGCTGAAAGGGTCTGGTTCTTGGTGCAGCCGACGCCGCGCACGGGGTTTCCGCGCGAGGTTTTATGGGAGTGGGCTGAAACAAACTGGCCTCGCATTTTCAGTCGAGAATTTCCACGTATGTGGCTGCGAGTTCAGTTGAACGGTTATATACCGGATCCGGCCGTATCCAATCTGCCGCAGGAAGCCACACCCTTGGCGGCGGCGTTTGAAGACTCAATACAGTTTGACGGTGTAGATCTTCCTGCAATGTTAAAGGCTGGCGAGCCGTGGTGGATAACTTTCTATTGGTCTCAATTAACAGAGGAAAGTGAGGAATATATTCTGTCACTGCGTCTGGAAGATGAGCAAGGCCGTTTGTGGGCGCAGGATGATGGTCTGTTGTGGCATGAATACCTGGACCAACAATGGCCGGCGGGGACGATGCTGCGTAAGGATTATGAAAAATTTTTCCCGAGTGGCTTACCTCCCGGAGAATATAGTGTGTGGCTGAGAGTGTTGGATTCAGAGCAGCAGCCCGTGTCAGACTCGGATGGACGGGTTGATCATTTCCTGGGCGATACCATGATTGAATCCGGTACGGACTTGTCCCATAT
Organism: uncultured Chloroflexia bacterium; assembly: GCA_963736615.1. Lineage (GTDB taxonomy): Bacteria > Chloroflexota > Anaerolineae > Promineifilales > Promineifilaceae > JAACFF01. The sequence goes on from CAVTPP010000003.1 coordinate 369,619, forward strand.
GCCTCCCCATACAGCCCAACATGCCAGTCTTGGAGAGGTTGACTTTTTGGGTTTTAACTTGCCACCGGACGATATCCGGCCCGGCCACGGTATACCTTTTGAGTTGTTCTGGCGCGCGAGACAGACGCCCAAACAGGATTACCAGGTACGCACGCGTTTAATTGATCCCTCAGGCCAGATTGTAGGTGAATCGACAAATATGCCCACTCGGGCTGATTATCCTATGTCTCAATGGCAATCCGGCGAACTATTACAAAGTAAATTTCAAATGCTCATGCCGGGAAATATTGAAATTGTGCCTCATGAGGTAGAAGTGGCATTGATTTCTCCTGCCGACGGCGAAGCTGTTGCCGCAGTCACCTTAAGCAGCCAGCTTACGGCTGATCCCTGGCCTTTGGTTACTGACCTTCCATCAGATCTGATACCCCTTAATGTTGAGCTTGGTCAGCCCCCGTCTATCGCCTTGCGCGGCTATGAACTGCCGCTGGGTGGTATTAGCCCTGGAGGATCTCTCAACTTCACATTATACTGGCAAGCTATAATGGATGTGCCAGAAGGGTATTATGTGTTTATCCATCTGATTGATGAAGAGGGTACAATTGTTGCCCAAAAAGATGGCGCGCCGGGACAAGGTTTCCGACCTACTATGAGTTGGCGTGAAGGAGAGGTGGTTGAAGATATTTATGCGATACCGATCCCTCCAGAATTGGCTCCTGGGACCTACCGTCTGTGGACTGGAATGTACCATCCAGGTACAGGTGAACGGCCGCCGGTAGTGATCGATGGCCAGATGACGCAAGAAAATCGTGCATTGATTCAAGAGATCCAGGTGCAAAAATCAGAATGAAGCACGAGGCTGACAGGTGGGCTTTGCCAACGATTTTAGCCTTGTATTTATTGCTTGGCTTGGCCTATGGTCTCGTAAATCCAATTCTAGAAAGTCCTGACGAACTGCTAAATTACGAAAATATCCGCTTCTTGGTCGAGGAGCGGAGGCTGCCGATTTTGCAGCCGGACGAATTCTCAAAGGCACATCACCCCCCGCTTTATTATCTTTTGGGAGCAGCATTGACTGGATGGGTTCCTAATGAAGAATTGCAAGTAATAGCTAAGAATAACAATCCGTTTTGGGGCTATCGAATCTATGATCAAGGTGTGGATAATAAGAGCCAATATCTGCACGATCCGAGGCTAGAAGGTTGGCCATACCGTGATGCGGTACTTGGCATAAAGCTGTTGCGTTTGGTTTCGTTACTTATGGGAGCGGGCATTATCTTCTTGATTTTCAGGACTGCACGAGAACTGTTTCCAGAAGAACCTGCTCTGGCGTGGGGCGCTGCTGGATTGGTTGCCTTCAATCCCATGTTCCTTTTTATTCAAAGTTCCGTGCATAATGATGCACTCACTAATTTACTGGCTGCCATGACCATCTTTGGCCTTGTGCGCTATTGGCAGCGGGGCCCCTCTGCAAGCCGCGCGGTTTTTCTGGGGCTTGTGGCCGGGCTGGGAATATTGACTAAGATAACGTTTTTGTTTTTGGGACCAGTGGTTGTTGTTGCCATTGTTGCTCGCAGTTGGCAAGATCGCCATGTTAACAAGAAGTGGTGGCAAACGGCGCTTAAAATGCTGTTTCTTGGGGGCGGAATTGTTCTATTAATTGCTGGATGGTGGTTTGTACGCAATCAAATCTTGTATGGTGATCTTACGAGCATGAAGTTACAGGCTTCAATCTGGCAGCCACGTGAGAACTCGCCTGATTGGCCGGCAGCATTGAATGAGCTGAGCTTTCTGCGTGATTCATTCTGGGGTGCATTTGGTTTCGGGCAAATACCATTGCACCGCCCCATTTATACATTGTTATGGATAATTGAAATTGTGGCTGCTGGTGGTTTATTGTTATGGGCGGTACGTGCGCGCCGGAGAAGTGGTTCTTATCGTGTTTCCGGCTTACTGCTAGGAGTATTGTTGTTAGCCCCGTTGACCGCCTTTTGGGCGACTTTTGGCCGGATGACGGTTAGCGGAAGTGCCAATTTCGGCCGTTATCTTTTCACATCTTATGCAGTTCTTGCCCCTTTATTTGTGTTGGGTTTAACCGAATGGGTGCCCGGTCGCCGGCGGCGGCAATTTCTGGTAGGAATCACGTCCTTTTTCTTCGGTCTGGCTGTTTATGCTTTAGTCGGTGTTTTACGCCCGGCGTATGCGGCACCACCGATTTTTGACAGCCCAGACCAGCTTGAAATTAATCAGACTCGTGACGATGTTTATCCTGATCTGGCTAATCTTTTAGGCTACAAAGTGTCACCTATTTCGGCCGTGCCCGGCGAGAGAATCGACGTTAGCCTGTTTTGGCAAGTGGTAGGTGAGACGGAGAATAATTTCAGCCTTTTTGTGCAGTTGGTTGATAGAGATGGGGAACGAATCGCCGGACGCGATACTCACTCGGGACTCGGTCGTTATCCAACAAGCCGCTGGCAGCCAGGTGAAATTATCCAGGACACCATTCCACTTTACATTCCTGAAGATGCTGCGGGCCTACAGGGTTTGGCGCTAAATATCGGTCTGCATGACGAAAAGGGGGATCTGCTTCTTACAGAAGCTGATCAAGATACCCTCACTTTGGAGATCATCCGCCTTGCCGGTAGTGAAGTGATCGAACCTGTTGGCGAGGTAGTCCATTACTTGTTTGGCGATCTTGTTGAATTAGTTGCCGTGGACCCACCGGGAAAAACAGCCGCAGTTGGAGAGGTAATTCCATATAGTTTAACTTGGCGTGCGGTGCAGCCTCCTGGTGAGGATTATGTTGTGTTTGTGCACTTAGTAGATGAAGCAGGTGGCCTGGCTGCTACATTTGACCATCCGCCTGCGAACGGGAAATTCCCCACGCGCTTATGGCAGTCTGGTGATACTGTGATCGACGACAGGCAGTTACAATTGCCGGAGGATTTATCCCCAGGTTCATACCAGGTACTTGTGGGATGGTATCGCTTAGACGACTTGTCACGTTTGCCTGTTACAGATGACCAAGGGCAGCAATTGGTCGACTCGGCGATTCCTTTATTCAATTTGGAGATAGGGAAATAAAATGCCCTTGTTGGTCTGATGAATTTAGCCACTCGCCAACGACTTGCTCTCGTAATCATCATCATCGCTTTTCTACTATTGGGGATTAGCTATGTATGGGCGACACCGCCTTTAGAGTCCTCAGATGAGTATAAACATTACCCATTTGTGCAGTATGTGCAGAATACTGGAAAGCTGCCGGTTCTAGATCCTGAAAACCCAGGTCTTTGGTTACAAGAAGCGGCCCAACCGCCATTATATTATCTGCTGGCAGCCGCTGTGACCTCAAATATTGATACGAGCGATTTGCCCGATGTGCACCACAAGAATCCACAGGCCTTTATCGGCAATCCGGGACAGGTTGGAAATAAGAATCTGATCATTCATGATCCCCAACTTGAAACATTTCCCTGGCGGGGCACTGTTCTTGCTATTTATGTCATTCGCATGGTCTCTCTTGCGTTGAGTGTGGGCACGATCTTGGTAACGGCACACCTCGGTCAGCGCTTGTTTAATATCCGCATCGGCTTGTTGGCCGCGGCTATAACCGCATTTAATCCCATGTTTCTATTCATCAGTACGGCCGTTAATAATGATTCACTGGCGATCTTGTTAGGTAATCTTGGTTTATTATTGTTGGTCCTTATCTGGCAGGATGTGCCTGACCCCCGAAGCAAGTGGTGGCGATATATTCTATTGGGCGCCGTAATAGGTCTCGGCGTTTTGAGTAAATTAAGTCTGATGGGGCTCCTGATTCCGGCTGGCCTGGCGCTGGCCTGGCTCTCTTGGCGCTCGAAAAACTGGCGAATTTTATTGGTTGGCGGACTTTTAGTTATTGTCCCCGTTGTCCTACTTTCTGGATGGTGGCTCGTCCGTAACTGGCAGCTATATGGCGATCCCAGCGGATTGTCGGCGTTTATTGCTGTTCAAGGTACCCGTGACATGCCTTTGAATTTGTCGGGATGGCTCGACGAGTTGGGTACATTTTATCGAAGCTTTTGGGGTTTATTTGGCGGTGTTAATATAGCTGCTCCGGAATGGTTTTATTTTCTTATGAATGGGCTTGTTCTCATTGCCCTAATCGGCCTGATAAAATGGTTATGGGCGAAAGAGGCCAGGATACACTTTGTCAATGCTGGTGTGTGGCTTCTGGCAGCCTGGATCATCGTGATATTCCTGCTCCTTGTTCGTTGGAATATTATCTCTCCGGCCTTCCAAGGCCGCCTCATTTTCCCGGCATTAGGAGCCTTCAATGTACTGTGGGCGGTTGGCTTTATGGCCTGGTTTAAGGACAAATGGCAGGCGAAAGGTGCTGTACTCATCAGTACTGTTTTGCTTCTATTAGCATTTTTACTGCCTTTGAAAACGATTCGTCCTGCTTATGCTATGCCTCAACCTTTGACCGTCGTTCCCCCTGAAGCCCTAGTTGATCCAGTGATATTCGATGTTGCGGGCGGAAAGCTTCAGCTTGCTGGCATAATGATGGAAGAAAACCAAAACGTAATGCAAGGGGATGGTCCCGTGATTGTGACCTTATATTGGCAAGCACTTAGTCTAATGGATGTAGACTATATCAGCAGCCTACACTTATTGGGGCGTGAGTTGGATTCTACTGGGCAGATCGATCGTTATCCGGCCATGGGCATGATTCCGACCAGTCGGTGGCAGACGGGCGAGATCTATCGCGATCTATACCATATTTATCCGAATGAATCGGCCGTTTCCCCCGCCCAGCTACGGGTTGCCGTGAGCATATATGATGATGAAACGGACACAACTTTACCGGCTGTAAATGAAGAAGGATTGCCTGTCGATCCTGTTTTTGTAGGCAGCCCCGTTCGTTTAGGTGCTAAAGCAAATGATTTGCCCCTATTGGAAATAACAACCAATGCCCATTTTCAGCAGGGGATCACCCTTGCTGGCGTGAACGGCGTAGAAGGTGTGCCTGGTGAGACGGTTCCCATTACTCTTTATTGGAAAGCTTCTGATATCCCTGAAGCTGATTATACGGTCTTTGTGCACTTGCTCGACAAAAACGGAGAGCGAATTACAGGAGCAGACGCCCCGCCTGTTAATAATTATTTCCCGACATCAATGTGGTTAGCCGGTGACGTTGTCGACGACATACACCTGCTTCATTTACCTGATGACCTCGCTACGGGAGAGTATCAAATCATTGTTGGTTTGTATGATCCACAAACTGGGATTCGTCTCTTGCGTGTAGATGAAGCGAAAGAATTCGTGGAAATTCTGTTTGATGTAAAACATGAATAGCAATGCCGGTTGTCACTATGGCCGATTGGGTAGAGGTTAAATAGCGCGTGGAATGAGGAAGAGATCCCATCTTCTACCAATATTAATATGGACCCTATTCTGGGGTCTCTTTTTCGGTACTTTGTTGCTGGCCATTGAACGTCTACCTAACGGCGATCTATCGGGGCAGTTCCACGCGTTTGGGCTGTTTCAGGTGCGTGAAATTGGCTCGGGACGTTTTCCGATATGGTCGCCAGGTAGTTATGGGGGTGTGCCTTTCGCCGCAGATACACAAGCGGCCGTTTTTTACCCTCTACGCTGGTTGACTATCCTGTTCTCTTTGCCACGTGGCTTCTCTTACTACGCACTTGAGATAGAGGGATTGCTGCACATCTGGTTGAGCGGTCTCTTCACTTATTTTCTGGCTTACGATATTGTCCGGAGTCTATCACGAAGTGATCAAGTAGAAAAAGATCCTCTATCATCCAATTACAGTAGGTGGACACTTTCTTCTGCCCATTGGGCTGGATTATTAGCTGCTGTTGCGTTTGGACTGGGGGGGTACCTGACATCATATCCACTGTTACAACTAGCGGTTCTAGAAAGCATTGCCTGGCTGCCGCTGGTGCTCTGGTTGTTACGCAAAGGTGTAGGAATCAATCCAGGGCCTAGAGAGAATTCGCAAAGACATATCCCAGCCCTGCTCGCGGCTGGGGTGGTCTTAGGTGTAAGTGCTTTAGCCGGCCATCCCCAAACTTTTCTTCATGTTGCCTACCTTGCGGCCGTTTATTTCTTATTTCTTGTTTGGCAGGCACGTTGGCGTTGGAAATGGGTGATTGGTCTAGGGCTGATGGTAACGGCCGTTGCTGTGGGTGTAGCAATGTCTGCTTTTATACCCGCGATCCGATTTCTCCCTTTCACCGTACGCAACGAAATTACATATGAATTCATATCCAAAGGTTTTTCGCTGCTTGATTACGCTCAGGTATTTATTCCCGGCCCCCTTTCACTTTGGCTGCCACAATATACAGGACTTGTGACGGTTTTCTTGGCTGTCTTGGCTTGGCTCGGGCGACATAGCTGGCCTCTGCGCCGGCAGAAAGCGGAAACGATATTTTGGGTTGTTGTGGTCTTATTTGCCGGCTGGTTGTCGCTAGGTGATAAAGGCATCTTATTTGAATTGGCTTATCGCATCCTGCCTGGATTTTCTCTTTTTAGGCAGCAGGAACGATTGGTCAGCGTGGTTAGCCTGGGGATGGCTCTTCTTGGGGCACAAGGACTTGCGCTCTGGTTCCGTGCTGGATTCGACTGTCGACGCTTATGGGTGCGCAAGGCGGGCATTATTGTTGCTGCAATCTTGTTGCTTATTGGCTTTGTTTTTCTTCTGTCCCGCTCAACTAATGGTCAGAATGATTGGCTTGCCTTATGGGGACGGCAATGGTTGTTACTCGCTTTGCTTATAGCCGTTTTGTGGCCGTTTAAAGATTCGCTGAATCTGAAGATTACCTCATGGCGGATGCTGGCCTTAATTATTCTCCTCTTTGTGGATCTGTTTCTACCTATGCGACGGGCGATGGACCTGCAGCGGGAATCGCCAAGCGTTTTCTGGCCACAACCAGATTGGTTAGAACCGCTGCTAGCAGTTGATAACGGCCGTTTTGACAGCCAGAAACTTTTTCACGCTAATTTGGGGGAACTGTATGGCTTAGAAGACATCGGTGGCATAAGTCCCTTGAAGCCACAATTTCTGGCGGAGTTTCAAAGATTAGAACGGCCGCTTCGTTGGCAACTGCTCAATGTGCAGCACGTGTTGGCCCCTAAGCGACTTGAAGAGGGATTAACTGAGATAGCAACTATTGATCAATCCATCTTGCCTGGTGCAGAAGCAGAAGGTTACGTTTATCGCTTTGAGGATGCTATGCCTCGGGCCTGGATGGTCTTCGAATCAATAAATAGTGCTTCACCTGAGGAAGCATTTGCAATATTGCGCGAATCTGAATTTGATCCGGCCACCCAGGTTGTCTTAACCAACCCTGATTCGTCATCATTTGAAACAATTACGCCACCTGGAATTCCACCAGAAGTGGATATTAAACAGTTACCTGGCTCTGATTTATCATTGACCGTAGATACGGGATCGCCGGGCATTCTGGTTATTAGTGAATGGGCATTGCCCGGTTGGAAAGCAACAATAGATGGTCAAGATGCGTCACTGTTAGCTGCTGATTATGCTTTGATGGGGCTCTATGTTCCCCAAGGCAAGCATGAAATCATTCTCAATCAGACATCTTTTGAAGTACAGGCTGGGCTTTTAATAGCGCTACTTACATTTCTGGTAGCGGCCATTGTTGCATGGCGCTGGCATCCATCTATTCCCACGAGCCCATTGTCTGGCAGCGACGCAACAATTGTGACGCCAAAGGAGAAGCAACCGATACGGGGTTTGCAGATAACAGTAATTCAAGCTCGATGGTTAATGATCGGCGCGATATTGCTGGGATTTGGTTTGCGCATATTCCTTTTGGGAAATCAAGAATTACGTGGCGATGAGGCATTTAGCTATTTATTTGCCCAACGTCCTTTGACGGAAGTTGTTCCAGAGTTGATTGACCAGGGCGATCCTCATTCACCATTGCATTATCTCATGCTTAATATCTGGGTAGATCTTGCGGGAGAGAGTGAACTTGCCATGCGATTCCTTTCTTTGGTGCCCGGCGTTTTGCTACTGCCATTGCTATTCCAACTTGGCCGTGAGATGGCAGGGAGAAAAGCAGGCATATTAGCGGCTCTTTTCGCAGCGATTTCACCTTCACTTATTTGGTTGTCACAAGATGTACGCAATCAATACACCCTGGCCATTCTATTTACAACTGCTGCAACATGGTTGTTGATAAAGGCCTCTACACCATCAACAATCAGTTCTAAACGGCGAAAATTTGGCTTATGGATAGGGTATGTGATTCTGGGCACTTTTGCTGTGTATGGACATTATTATGCCTTATTTGGGCTCCTGGCTCATGGTCTGTACTTGTGGTTTACTCCGGGAAGGCGGCGCTTTCTCCTGCAATGGATTATTAGTGGGGGTGTCATTTTTCTGTTTTTCTTACCCTGGTTGACCGAAGTCTGGTCGGGTTTGCTGAAAGCGGGTCAGCTGAGTGATCCGGGTAGTCCGGAATTAACTACGCACCTTGTATCCGTTGGTCGCGAACTGCTTATCGGATCGAGCTTAGATGGAGCGTGGACACGTTGGTTGTTTTTGGGAGCCCTTTTCTTTGTGCTGCTGGGGTTCGTCGATTTACGGCCAAAAAAAACTGGCTGGGCGGCGATGCTGGTTGGTTGGTTATGTGGGGCTGCCCTGGTCATCTTCTTGGTGCGTTTTAGTCGCAGTACGTTCAATGAATTTTATATCAGTGTCGCGGCCCCAGCCTGGCTCCTTTTGCTTACCGCCGGCGTGAGCGCCTGGTGGAAAAGAGGTGGTTGGAGACGGATCGTGACAGTAGTTACGCTGCTGGTGATATTAAGCGTTACAGCCATTAGTTTGAGAAATTATTATTTTGTTCCTACTCACAGCCGCACATTGGGTTATAGGCAAATGGCTGCTTATGTAAGTGAACATGCCCAACAAGGAGACCTCTTTATTACTCATTTCCCAGACCCGGCTTTGGATTATTATCTGCGCGATGTGCCCATACCCAGGCGCATTAATCCACAAACTACGGGCATGAGTGATGTGGAGGTTGAGCAGGATTTGGCCGATTTTTTTGAAGATTATGATCGGGCCTGGTTTGTTCCTTACAATCACTCTATATGGGACAAAGAGAATGTGGTCCCGCGATGGTTAGATTATCACTTGCTGCATGAACAGGAGGCACAGCTAGATCGCATAACGCTGCAGACGTTCAGGCCACAACGGACGGCCAACGTAGTGACTTATCCCCTGGATCTTGACCTCGAGAATGAATTGGTATTGGATACTGTTTATGTAACTGTAGACGGCCGTCCAGTAGATTTACAACAGCCTTTGACCTTACATGGGGGATCAATGTTGAAAGTATCATTGCTCTGGTCAGCGCAACAAAATCTAGATCAAGATTACACTATGTTTGCGCATGTGCTTGACGAAGATGGATCAATGGTAGCACAACATGATGGCATCCCCTTATTTGGTACGCGCCCGACATACACCTGGCTGGAAGGAGAACAACTGCTGGACCGGCACGAGCTGGTTTTGCCTGAGCAGGTGACGGGAAACGGCCGTTTAATAGTGGGGATTTATGATTCAGTCACGTATGAACGCCAGGAATTAATTCCCGGACAAGGCGCGATATTGTTGTCAGATGTCACGTTTGAGTAGTGGACACAAGCACAATTTGGAAACGATTTGTTAGGCTGGTTCTAGGAAATAAAATTTATCTACCGCTTGCTCAAGTGCCGCAATAATCCACTCTGTAAGGCTTAAATCTGCCAATTCTGCTTGATCAACAATTTGAAGACGCAGGTAGGGATCAAGTTTTAAAACCAGTTTGCCATCAATTGGATCATCCAATTGAGATAATACAGCATCTTCCTCATCCAGAGTTTCGGCCATCATCAATCTTAATTCCTCGACAGAATTTGCTTCAAACTCCTCAATTTCACAAATGTGGAGGACCTTGCCCCGATACAACCCCGTTTCATTATCATACTGGACTTTCCCTAGCAGCAGTTCCGGCTCTTCCATGGTTCAACTCCCGTTTAGTTAAGGATGTCGGGCATATTCGAGGGAGAAAGCACTTACCCAGGAATTAAGCCTGGCACCATATGATTCTCTGAAATCATGCCATAAACTTGCTCCCAAATCAAGCACAAATTTTAACCAGGAAGGGTAAGGAATGCTTTAGTGTGCCTAAGAATTATTCGCCGCAGTTTAATGTTTACTGTTCAAGTCGCGTCAACTGTTTGATCAAATCTGTTTGCTGAGGATATGCCGCAATAAGGGTCTCTGCATCTCCGCCAACATAATCTTCATCAGTATAACCGGGTGCCATGGTCGTACCGAGGAGTGCGAACTGTCCTCCTGGGAGTAAGTGGGAGCCTTGCCAAACATCGCGTGGAACGATGTGTTGAACTTTTTGCCCGTTTAGGAGATCTTGCCCGAGGATAATACGTTCACTACGGCCGTCAGGGTGCAACTGCAGCAGTTCTACCGGATCACCCAAGTAAAAATGATACACTTCGTCGGTGGGTAACTTATGCAGTGCAGAGAAGGAATCAGGATCAGCCGTTAAGAGGTAGACGATAGCTGTACCGAATGGTTTTTGCACTGGGTAACGATCCGGCAAGTCTTCGCGGCTAACAGTTTCACGCGAGCAATAGGTTTGGAAATAGAGCCCACCTTCGATCGGTAGGGGTTTTAGTTCGAATATATCGATGAGTTGTTGTGGGGTAATCATTGTATTTTCTCCTTGGTTTATTTTACCCATTTCTAGATTTTGGAGCTAAGAAACCCAGGGGGAATTTGAATTCATTTTGTGATTGTAACCAGATTTTAGCTTGCAGAATTGTTCACACTCAACGTTGTGCTAAGCAATAAATTGGTAGCGAATTGATTGTGATACAATATCATTGCGTCAATCCAACTACACCCTAACGAAATAGGACGGCCGATGAGCAAACAAGACGAGTTAAAAACACAAGGAATTGCGCAGCTTCTGAAGGTGCGGGAAACAGAATTGGCGCTGTTGGAAGGTATCGCCCGCGCTGTAGGTGAAAAATGGGAAATGCAGGCTGTCTACGACTTTGTTGGCCAGTATCTTAGCCAGCTTTTTGACACGCAGAATATTCTCATTGCTGCTTATGATCCGGAAACTGGTTTGGGGAGTTTCCCGTTTATGTTGGAGGAAGGCCAACGCGTTTGCCCTTCTCCACGACCAATGACAGAATTTGTTTTTGGCAAAAAACTTCTTGACGATCCGCGACCAATTAAATTAGACACAGTTGAGCAGTTTGCTGAGTTGGGACTTAAAACAATAGACGACACTAAGCCCAGCCTCTCTGGTATTTTTGTGCCCATGGTGTCTGGTGACAAAGTTTATGGTGGTTTCAGTATTCAAAATCTAGAAAAAGAATATGCCTTTTCTGATGCTGATGTAAAACTGCTAGTTACGATTGCCAACAGCATCAGCCAGGCTTTGGAAAACGCCCGCCTCTTTGAAGAAACCCAAAAGCGCAACGCGGAACTCGCCGTGATCAACAGTGTACAGCAAGGGCTGGTAGCACAGATGGAGATGCCGGCTATCTACAATCTGGTTGGGGATACAGTGAGGGAAATATTTGAGGCCCAGGTGATCATGATTGGTTTGTACGATCACGATTCCAGAATGGTGACCATCCCCTATGGTTACGAAAAGGGCAAGCGTTTCAAACTTGAAGCGAATTACCCGTTCAATATATTAACCGATCACCTGATTGACAAACGGGATACGGTGTTGATCAATGAAAATGCTCTGGACTATGTTGATCAATACGAAATGTTTATACTTGCGGGTGAGCAACCGCTCTCGATGTTATTTGTGCCCTTGGTGCTTGGATACCAAGTAAATGGGTTTATAAGTTTGCAAAATATTGACCGCGAAAAGGCGTTTTCTCATTCAGATGTGCGACTACTGGAAACCCTGGCGGCCAGTATGAGTGTTGCGCTGGAAAATGCACGCTTATTCGACGAGACACAACGCTTGCTGGAAGAAACCCGACAGCGCAATGCCGAGTTAGAGTTGCTTAATAGTGTTCAACAGGGTTTGGTCGCCGAATTGGATATGCAGGCTATCTACGATTTAGTTGGGGATAAAGTGCGTGAAATCTTTCATGCTCAGGTGGTACTTATCGCCATTTATAATCAGCTCGAAAATACGACAAGCGTACCCTATCTTTATGAAAAGGGAGAAAGGTTTTTTATTCCAGATTCGAAGTCCAGTGGTTTGTGCAAGCATTTTCAAGGAGAGCCGCGTACGCTGCTGATAAATGAGAATATTGAAGAAGCTTACAAAGAGTATGACTTAAAGGTCCGCATAGGTGAAGCACCTAAGTCGCTTTTATTTGTACCGCTAGTTGTAGGCAAAGAAGTTACAGGACATATTAGTCTACAATGTATCGACCGCGAAAATGCTTTTAGTGACTCCGATGTGCGGTTGCTGGAAACTCTGGCGGCCAGCATGAGTGTTGCGTTGCAAAATGCAGGCTTATTGGCAGAGACGCAGCACCTTCTTGAAGAGACTCAGCAGCGAAACACAGAACTGGCTATTATAAATAGCGTTCAGCAGGGACTTGTGGCCCAGGTTGATATCGACGCAATCTACGATTTGGTTGGTGCCCAGATCAGGGATACTTTTGAGGCCCAAGCAGTTACCATAGAAATTTATGATTTTGAAGCGCAGAGCGTATCCCTACCTTATATTTTCGAAAAGGGACAACGCCACTATACAGCCCCATACCCACTACAGCCCATTCATCATCATCTGACACAAGAACGGCATGCGCTTTTAATCAATGAAAATCTCACCAACGAACTGGCCAAGAATTTTGGCTATAAGACAGAACACATCGCGGCTATTCCTGGAACTGAAGTGCCATTATCGGCCGTTTTTGTGCCCTTAATTGTTGGCGATGCCGTTATTGGCAATGTCACACTGCAAAATGTGGATAAGGAACAAGCATTTAGCCAGGCAGATGTTCGTTTGTTGGAGACGCTTGCGGCAAGCATGAGTGTGGCTCTAGAAAATGCGCGGCTGTTTGAGGAGATTCAACGGCGTAATGCTGAATTAGCAGTAATAAACAGTGTCCAGCATGGTTTGGTGGCGCAGATAGATATGATGGCTATCTATGAGTTAGTAGGAGATCAAATCCGGGATATCTTTGATGCTCAAGTCGTGACCGTTAATCACTTTGATCATGAAAAACGACTCAATGACTACTGCTACGTTTATGAAAAGGGGCAGCGTTTCCAAATTCAGTCCCAGCCATTTACGCCTGTTCTGGAAGAGTTTATTGCCAGTGGTGACCCAATGCTAATAAATAGAGGTGCGGGGGAGAAGCTAGGCGAAGGTGGCGGTCGTGTTGTCATTGGAGATATTCCAAAATCATTCTTGGCCGTTCCGTTGTGGAGCGACAAGAAAGTTTCAGGCTCGATAAGCCTGCAAAATGTCGACCGTGAAAATGCATTCAATAATAATAACTTGCGACTTCTAAGTACAGTAGCGGCTAGTACCAGTGTTGCTTTGGATAATGCTCGGCTTTTTGCCATGATAAAACGTAGGGCAAAAGAGATGGCTGCCTTGGCTGAAGTGGGGCGTGACATATCAGCCACGCTGGACCTGCCAACAGTACTGGAGCGTATCGCCTACCATGCGCGGGAACTGCTCAATGTAAAAGACAGTGCTGTCTTTCTCCCTGACGAATCAGGAGCACTAATGAAAGGGTATGTTGCCCTTGGTCCCATTGCTGCGCAGGTCAAAGCGAGCACAATACAGCCTGGTGTAGGAATCTTGGGTGAAATCTGGAACGGGCGGCAGGCAGAGGTTATTAACGCAGCGCAAAATGATCCCCGAGCGGTGCTAATCGCTGGAACAGAGCAGCAAGAAGACGAAAAGATGATGGTCACACCTCTCTTTTCTGGTGAGCGGGTGACCGGCTTAATGGCCGTTTGGCGTACCGGAGGTGATAATTTTAACGAAGCAGATTTGGAATTCTTTGTTGGGTTATCAAGGCAGGCAGGCATTGCCATCGAAAATGCACGCCTGTATAGTGAAGTGGAAACAGCACGAGCTACGGCCGAAGAGGCTAATCGTTCCAAGAGCGCTTTCCTGGCCAATGTCAGCCACGAATTACGCACACCGTTGACATCCATTCTTGGGTTTGCCCATGTGTTACAAAACAGGATTGAGCGTCGAATCTTACCTGTTGTCCCGGCTGAAGATCAATCCGCACAGCAAGCACTGGCACAGATCGATGAAAGCCTGGCCATTATTCTATCTGAAGGGGAACGTTTAACTGCCCTTATCAATAATGTGTTGGATCTAGAGAAGATAGAAGCAGGCAAGATGGATTGGGATATGCAAACTCTTGATCTGGCCCAAGTATTGGAGCAGGGTATTGATGCAACATCAAGCATGATTGAGCAAAAAGGACTGGAATTAAAGCGAGAGATTGCAAACCCATTACCCTTGATCATTGGCGATCATGACCGATTAGTGCAAGTCATTATTAATCTCTTATCTAATGCAATCAAATTCACTAATAATGGGATCATCACCTGTCGTGCGCAGGAGCAAGATGAGGTTGTTCTGGTTAGCATAAGTGATACTGGTGAAGGAATCGCCGAGGTCGACCTTGAGAGCGTGTTTGATTTGTTCCAACAGGTGGGAGATACATTAACCGAAAAGCCGCGTGGAACGGGCCTTGGTCTGCCAATTTGCAGGGAGATAATCGAGCGACATGGCGGCCGAATTTGGGTGGAGAGTGAATTGAAGCAGGGGAGTACATTTTCCTTTTTATTGCCGGTAGGGAGCGTCGCCGATCCTGGTGCTCAACACAATAGAATTGATGATCAGAGAGCGGAGTCAAAGCAGCAAATAGGGGAGTATTAATGCCACAAAGAGTATTGATAGTTGATGATGAATCCCACATTCGTCTTTTGATCGAAATGTTGTTGGAAGATTTGGAGGATAGTGGTGTTGAGTTGTTGATGGCTAATAATGGACAAGAAGGGTTGGATAGAATCCGAAAATTTCACCCTGACCTGGTTTTGCTTGATATAATGATGCCAGAGATCAACGGCTTTGATGTTTGCCGTACCGTTAAAAAGGAGTGGGGAATGGATGATGTGACGATTATACTCCTCACGGCCAAAGGACAAAGAGTAGATTTGCAGCAAGGTGCTGAGGTTGGTGCCGACCGTTATATAACTAAACCATTTAATCCTGATGAACTTCTAGATCTTGTAACAGATGTACTAGGTCGATAATAAATACCCCTGGGATATCTTCGCATAGTATGCCAAATCTTGGCTTGAAACGACTTCTTAGAAAGAAAAAACTTGCCTATAAGGTTGTTCTCGATATTACTATGGCACTATCGGGCAAGTTGGCCGTCTTTGATGAACATGGCTCTGTTCTTGTTGGACAGGAATCGAAATCAATGGGTAGTGGACGAACAGCTGTATCCATGGATGGGAAAATTGCGGGTTGGGTTTCGGGGCCAAAGGACAGACGCATAGTTACGGCTCAACTTCTGGAGAATATGCTGGCTACAGAAGCAGAAAAACGAGAGCTTTCAGAAGAAGTGCTAAATAACTATCGTGAACTCAATCTGCTTTATAATCTATCCGAACGGTTGATAGCAGCACCAGAACCACCAGCTATTGCCAATTTAGCTCTTGGAGAAGCAGACCGGTTGGTGGGGGCGACCGCCGCTTGGGTATTTTTGTTTGACAACGATAGCCGAATTGTACCGATTGCTAAACGAGGACGGCCGTTAGCATTCAAACACTCACCTAGTAGTGATAACGATCTTATAAGAGCCGTACTGGCTACCGCTGAAGCAGAAATAAGAAATAAAGTTCCCCTACATATGTTATTTCATGGGGTTGGCAACGATAAAGGCGACCTCATTTGTGCTCCCCTGAAAACGGAACAGCGGCTTCTGGGTGTGATGCTTTTAGTGGGCGTAAAGCCGGTTCATTACCAGGCCCATCATTTGAAGCTACTCAATACGGTAGCTTTACAAGTAGGACCAGCTTTAGAGATTGCCCGTTTGTACCAGGTCGCCGTGGAAAAAGGGCGCATGGAACAGGAACTACGCCAGGCGTACGAAGTCCAGGCGAGTCTCATTCCACGCCAGACGCCAGCCATTGATGGCTGGGCATTCGCCGGTCGTTGGCGACCAGCGCGTGAGCTTTCCGGCGATTATTATGATTTCATTCCCTTGAGAGATGGCGGCTTAGGCCTTGTCATTGGTGATGTAGCCGATAAAGGCATGCCTTCGTCTTTGTTTATGGTCTTCACCCGCTCGGCCGTACGTTCGGCCGTTGCCCATCTTGCTTCACCCTCTGCGGCAATAGATCAGGCTAATGATCTGGTTGCCCAAGAGTCACAGCATGGGCTGTTTGTTACACTGCTATATGGCCGTTTGGATCCTGCTTCTGGGCGGTTGGTCTATGTAAATGCGGGGCATAACCCTGCGCTGCATATTGAAAGTACCAGCGGAAAAGTAGGCGAGCTGCGTAATACAGGTATTCCGCTGGGTATAATGCAAGGTGTCACCTATCGGGAGGCAGAAGTACAACTTCTACCTGGGGACTTCCTTATTTTTTATACCGATGGTGTAACTGAAGCAATGAATAGTGACTATGAAGAGTTTACCGTTTCCCGGCTTATGGATGTGATCAAAAAGCACAAAGGAAAATCAGCGGAAGAGATGGCTGAGGGGATCGAGGCGGCTGTGCTTGAATTTACAGGCGACCGGTCGTTATTTGATGATCTGACGTTGTTGATTATTGAACGAAAACAATGAAACCAGGGACAAACGTCCCTGGTTTCTTACACTCTATGCTATTTACTGCGCGGGAGCGATATCGATGAGTTCAACATCGAAGATTAGTGTTGCCCCTGGTGGAATGGACCCAGATCCACCATCACCATAAGCGAGATCAGACGGAATCAATAGTTGGCGCTGCCCACCAACTTTCATCGTTGCCACGCCCTCATCCCAACCGGCAATAACACTGCCGGTTCCCAGGGGGAAAGTGAACGGCTGCCCGCGGTCGACAGAACTGTCGAATTTGGTGCCGTCTTCCAGCCAACCGGTGTAATGAACGATGACGATTTGTCCTTCTTCTGGTGTGGCGCCATCACCTTCGACGATGTCATAATACTTCAAGCCACTTTCGGTTTCCTCATAATCGTCAGGATCGACTGCAGTCATTTTCACAGGGGCGTTTGCTTCTACCAACCCGATCTCCATAACAAGCTTTGCATCGGGCGGGATGTCGCCGCCACCTTGTGGACCTAAAGCCAATTCAGATGGGATGACAAGAAGACGTTTGCCGCCTACCTTCATCGTGCGCACGCCCTCATCCCAACCAGGGAATACGGTGTTGAAGGCGCCGACAGTAAAGGGAACTGGGCCGCTGTCTTCAGAGGAAACAACAAAGCGGTAGCCATCTTCTTCTTGGACCCATATCGTGTAATCTGAAGAGACAGTGCCGCCTTCCTCCGGCGAATCGCCATCACCTTCGACAAGGTCGTAGTATTGCAATCCACTGTCGGTTGTTTCCAAATCGCCATCATCGACGGCCGTGGGCTCAGGAGGTGCTTCAATGGACAAGAGCTCCACATCAATAATGATTTGTGAACCAGGTGGAATTGAACCAAAACCCTCATCGCCAAATGCCAGCTCCGGTGGCAATACCATTTTTGCTTCACCGCCGGCCTTCATCATGCCTGCACCTTCCTCCCAGCCGGGCAGCAATTGCCCGCGACCATAAACAACGGTTATGGGTTCATCGGTAGTATAGGTGTCACCAAACATTGTGCCGTCAGCCAGCGTTCCAGCAAAATGCATCGTTAGAAGGTCTCCATCTTTGGGCGTTGGGCCTTCCCCGGCAACTTTCTCCAGAAACTGCAGCCCGCTGTCGGTGGTTACAGCACCTTCTAATTCAATGGTTTCAGCTTCAGGCAGCTCGGCTTCAAATAAATCTGAGGCTTCGGCCTCCGCGGGTTCAGAATCTGTCTCAGCTATTGCTTCACTGGTTTCAGGCTCTGACTCACTCTCTTCTGGAGGTGTGGCTGGGCCACAGGCAACCGCGAAAATAAGCATAAAAACGGCCGTCACGAGCCATATCAAATTTTTATTCTGGTGTTTCACTAATCACTCCTTCTAATTTGCAACGGCTCAATAAACGGCAGTGGCCATGCTCTCAACACGTGCAATATGTCTCTCGACCTTGCCATACCAGGTCTGGTCAGGAAAGTTTTTACTTCGCGGTTGATATGCGATCTGAACTGTTACACTCCTAATAATTAAAATGCGGATGTAATGTTAACCTTTGCCAGGGGATAGAACCAGCAAATTGTAATCTTGTTTAGCTTTCTATCACTCTCCATGAGCTGCGGCCTCCATTTCTTGTGTGCATTGATATGGACTGTGTAAATAAGGTTCTGTTTTGATTGGGCCTGTACGCCGCTATAATCGGACGGTATGCAATGGAAAGGGAAGAGCGAGCGAGTTTTGATTGGGCGGCTCATAGCCGTTAGCCTCCTCTTGCTATTTTATGCCCTGGCTATGGGTACTGCTCTTGCTAAGACACCAACCATTGATGAGCCTGTCCACTTTCTTCGCGGAGTCGTTTTGGGCCAGACAGGCGATCTGCATTTACAATTTGAACATGCCCCTTTGAGTCATCGCCTAATCGGATCGTTTTTGTCGACCGAAACATCTCTTCCTGATGTTCAGCAGCTGCCCTCCTGGCAAACATTTGAGCGAACGCAAATCGCGCGAGAGTTGGTTTGGGAGTCGGGTCTGGACGTTGACAAGGTTTTCTTTCTCGCTCGTCTGCCCGTGATTTGGTTAGGTTTTCTCTTAGGGGCCATGATTGGTAGCTGGGCCTTGGCCTGGCTTGGGCGCTGGGCTATGGTTGTTGCCTTGACGCTGTTTTCGGTTTCGCCCAATTTGATTGCCTCTTCTGCGCTGGCAACTACCGACTTGGCTTCAACGGTTTTTTATTTCGCTACGATATATGTTTGGTGGCGCTACTTTGAGTACCAAGGCAAGAAATGGTGGCTATTGACGGCCGTTTTTCTGGGTCTGGCTCTGGCGACAAAATTGACGGCCGTTCTGCTGCTGCCGCTTTTGTTTTTATTGGCGCTGCTCTATTGGCGAAACGGCCGATCTTTTTGGGGCTTGGTATTATCTTGGTTGGGACTTCTGCCTATAGCCTTGCTACTTTTATGGGCTGTCTATGATTGGGAATTTGCACGGCCGAGCGGTCTGCCGTTTTCTGTGCCCGCAGCCAGCTATGTGCACAGTTGGCAAAATGTATTGGGCCATGTTCAGGAAGGCCATGCGGCTTTTTTCCTGGGTGAACTATCCAGCGGGGGTTGGTGGGCCTATTTTCCGGTTACATTCCTAATTAAAACACCTGTGGTGACGCTGATATTGTTGCTGATCGGTATAGTTGTCATCATAAGACACCGTTATCTGTGGCGCACGGGGACCTTTCTTATCTTACCCGCGTTGGCCTTGATAGCCGCAGCTATGGTAAGTGGCTTGAATATTGGTTATCGTCATATCTTACCGGCACTGCCTTTCTTGTTGGTTGTGGCATCGACGGCCGTGATATTCCTCAAACGCCGGCGAATTACACGCATTTTGCTGTTGTTGACTTTGGTATGGACCATTATTGGTGGCATAAGGCAGTATCCTGATTATCTAGCATATTTCAACGAGATCACCGGCGGCACGGATCAAGGCTACCGTTTTCTGGGTGATTCAAATTTAGACTGGGGACAGGATTTGAAGCTGCTAGCTGAGACCATAAAGCAGCAAGAGGGGCAGTGGTCTGTATCTTATGCCGGTGTTGGTGACCCTGCTTACTATGGTGTGCCGGAGGAGATGCTGCTTAATAGCGAGCTGGGCGCCCCCATATTCGCCGCGGCCAACCCGACCACAGGCAGTTACGCCTTGAGCGCCAATCATCTGCAAGGATTGCTGCCTGATTCAGATTTATTGGATTGGTTCCGGCGCCGCGAGCCAGATTCCAATTTGGGCGGGTCTATTCTTCTATTCGAAGTAGATGAACAATCTAGAGGAGAATGGGTGGCACACTGCCTGGATCCTGTTCCATTACTTTCCTCTGAGAAGGCAGAACGCCTGCTGGATCAAGAAGACTTGCGCCATCTTTTCTTTGACTGCCGGCAGTCATGGATCCTACCCAATAGCGGCGCGCCAGGTTGGTTCATCATGCCTCAGGCTGATAGCTGGTGGTTCTTGGAGCAGATGTCTCAAGAAACGGCGTCTAATTTACAATTAGTTTACCGGCACCAATCATCAGCTTTTGGGCCATCTTATGACGTATTTTATTGGCCCGGCGGCGAGGAAATGAGCTTGTTAGCTGCGCCAAGTCGTGAGGTGGAATTGGCGCATGGACAAAAAACTGCTCTCCCACAAGCCATAAACGACGCAATTCAATTGGACGGCTACCGTGTAGATGGCAATAGTTGGATTACTGAATGGTCAATCAATGACCTAGTAACCGAGCCAGTTTCTTTACAAGCACACTTATACGCTGACAGCAGCGCTCCGCCGCTAGTAGGTGATACACTGGGTTACAGCAGCGATCAATGGCAGCCTGGAGACCGCTTATTACAACGCTTTGATTTTTCAGAGCAGGAAATGCCACTTTATTTGGATACAGGCGTCTATAACTACCAGACGTTGGAGCTGTTGGGAGAACTATTGCAACTACCAATCAGGTGAGCCAATATCTGAGTGGATAGTATTAACCAACCCTTCGCCGCTACTTCCTTAAGAACTTCTCAACGCCACTGTCAGTGGCCACAAAAGCCTCAGTAGCCATATTCAAAAAGAATCCGTGTTCGACGACGCCGGGTTGAGCGATAATCGTTTGACCAATCTCAGTGGGGTCAGCGATTTCATCGAAGTAACAATCGAGGATGATGTTTCCTTCATCAGTGATGAAGGTCTGGCCATCTTTCTGGCGGATGACCGGTTTGCAGCCTAAAGACTTTAGAAAATCGTCGACAGGCTGCCGGGCGAAGGGGATTACCTCTA
This sequence comes from uncultured Chloroflexia bacterium, assembly GCA_963736615.1. Taxonomy (GTDB): domain Bacteria; phylum Chloroflexota; class Anaerolineae; order Promineifilales; family Promineifilaceae; genus JAACFF01. Next base: position 390,754 of record CAVTPP010000003.1, read on the forward strand.
CCGGTAAAGGCGCCCTCGTTCCTAAGCGGTCCACCAGTTTACGCTGATCGCTGATGATGATGAAGCGCTTGGATGCAGAGGCAATGATTTTCTCGCGTAAGAGCGAGCCGCCCAAGCCTTTGATTAGGTCCAAATTGGGGTCGATCTCGTCCGCGCCGTCGATTGTCAGATCGATAGCCGGCTTCTTCTCCAATGTAGACAGAGGTATGTCTAATGAACGGGCTTGTTGTGCGGATTTTTCAGACGAGGGCAAGCCAATGATATCGCGCAAACGGCCGTCTCGCAGTCTATCTCCAATTTCTTGAATCATAAACGTGGCTGTACTGCCGGAACCTAATCCCACAATCATCCCTGATTGCACAGCATCGACGGCCGCTGCTGCTGCCAAATATTTTTGTTTGTTTATATCGGTACTCATAGCTTTATTGAATTAGTGAACGAATGCTTGCTGCTGCATCATCTCCAAGTTCGAAGTGGATGACGCGTCGATTTTCTCCTCGCAAAGCAGCAGCATCGCCGAGTGATTGGGATGTCTTCAAAACCCCAAAGCTCATGCCTGATTCCGGCTTGCCGGCTTCATCTGGAATAAAGACGTCCTCAGGCATTTTGGCCGAGAACTGGATGAACAAGCCATTGCCTCCGTCTCCTTTGTGCAACTGTCCGGTGGAGTGCAGAAAACGGGGCCCGTAACCTGTGGTGACCGCTAGATGGGTTTTTTCACGCAAGTAGGTGCGCAGCACTTGCAGTGCGGCATCTGTTTCCTCTGTTGGCTGCACATAGGCTTGGAGGGCGATGTAATCACCGGGGCGAGCCTGGTCAAGAAAGCGCTGCAGATTGGCAGCCGTGGCTTCTTCTGCCTCTCCCTGAGGCAGCGTACCGCTTTCTTGGTAGGCGGCGATCATTTGACGTGCCAGAATTTTGGCTGCTTCTACGTTAGGTTGATCGAAGGGTTGAATGCCCAACCGCTGGCTGGCTATGACCGTGGCCAGTTCCCAAATGAGGAATTGTCCACCTAAATCAGTGAGACTATCCAGGGAAAGACCCACAACGGGATGGCCAACTTCTTGCAGGATTTGTACCTGCTCATCATAGGTATCATCCCCATCTAGACGTAAGTATACGAATAGCCGGTCGGGACCATAGCTTTCTGGTGCTCCAACTTCCTCGCCAACAACGGGCAGGATACCTTTGCCTTCTTTGCCTGTGCTCTCCGCAATAAGTTGTTCAACCCAGTCACCAAAGCTGGCGAGTTGAGGTGAGGTGATGAATGTCAATTTATCCCGTCCGGCTAGGGCTAACTCGCCCATCACAACACCCAGGAACGCAGCGATATTGTCTTCTGTGGAGGAACAATTATCGCCACCACCGTTACATGCGGCGATACGGGCGCTGTCCAGCAGGCGAGGTAAATCTACACCCAGGAGTGAGGCAGGAAGCAATCCGAAGTAAGAGAGGGCGGCGTAGCGCCCGCCAATGTTAGGATCGTTGAGGAATGTTGCGCGGAAGTTATACTTTTCGGCTATGTCTACTAATTTGCTGCCGGGATCAGTGATAGCTACGAAGTGGGCTCCAGCTTCCCCATAGCCCAGGTCATCACCCACACGATTGTAAAAATATTTGAAGAAGGAGAGCGTTTCGGCCGTACCACCCGATTTTGTGGCGACAATAAACAGTGTCTTGCTCAGATCGATTTGTCGATCAATTGTTAAAACTGCGCCAGGATCGGTGCTGTCTAATACAGTTAGGTCAAGATAACCTTCGCTTACACCAAATGTTTTGCGGAATACCTCAGGAGCCAGGCTGGAGCCCCCCATACCTAATAGAACAGCATTTGTATAGCCGGCGGCTTGAACGGCCGAAACCACTTGTCCCATTTGCTCCAGGTTGGATTCCATATCTCTAGCAATGTTTAACCATCCAAGACGGTTGCTTATTTCTGTTGGCTCTGGTTTCCAGACCGTATGATCATGAGCCCAGATACGGTTGATGATCTCTTTTTGAGCTAAATCTTGCATGGCTGTTTCGACTGCGCTTTGGTATGGTCCTAAGTTCAGTACTCATGCTCATTCGCTGGGCCAATATTTTGCGCCGTTTCGTGGACACGCTGTCCATTAAAGAGACAAAAGCTTGGGCAAATGAGGCGACCCCGTCCACCTGCAGCTTTGTTGTAATAGCATTCAAATCGATGCCTAAAGCGGAGAGTGCGCCAAGCTGCCGGCGAGCCTCATCCACGTTCAAGGTCAGAGTAAGCTCAACCGCTCCATGGTCGATATAGCTCTCCAACGTTGCCGGTGGCACTGTGTTTACTGTATCAGGGCCAATTAGTTCATCCAGGTAGAGGACGTCAGGGTAAGCGGGGTTTTTGGTGCTTGTGCTGGCCCAAAGCAGGCGTTGCGGGCGAGCCCCTTTATTGGCCAGGGACTGCCAATCATCGCCGCTAAATATGTCTTCATATAAGGTATAGGCGACCTTGGCGTTGGCAATGGCGATTTTTCCTTGCAAATTACTGTTACCTATCGCTTCCAATGCTTTGTCGACCATGGCATCTACGCGGCTGACGAAAAACGAGGCAACAGAAGCTACCCGACTAACATCACCCCCGCTCGCTGCCAGTTGTTCCAATCCTTCCTTATAGGCTACGGCAACTTCATGGTAGTTGTCGTTGGAGAAGAGAAGGGTGACATTAATATTGATACCGTCGCCGATCAAGGTTCTAATGGCCGGCACACCTTCTGGCGTGGCCGGAACTTTAATCATCACGTTTGGCCGACCCAAAGTGGCGTACAGACGCCGCGCCTCAGAGATTGTGCCTTCTGTATCGTGCGCGAGGGTAGGGTCTACTTCCAGGCTGACGTAACCATCCAAACCGTCAGTTTCTTCGTAGACAGGGTAAAGTAAATCGGCCGTGTTGGCGATATCTTCAACGACCAAAGCCTCATAGATTTGAGCAGCGCCCTTGCCTTCCTCTACCAGTTGTTGTAATGCTTCATCATAATCATCACTGTGGGCGATCGCTTTCTCAAAAATGGATGGATTAGACGTGACACCGACTACCCCGCTGTCGATTAGCTTTTGCAGACCGCCATCGACAATTAGACCGCGGCGTATGTTGTCGTACCAGATTGACTGGCCAAGTTTATTTAGTTCATGTAATTTGCCCATCAGGGGTTCTCCTAAAGAATGCTGTGGAATGCTTTTCGTTGATCATAAGGTGCTACTAGAGAGACGTACTCAATGTTAGCGCCCTTACCTTTGAAAATTTATATGCCTTAAATCTGATTTTAAATTCAATCAGGATCTTCTGTCAATTGCCAAATTCGCAGCAGTTCAGCCACGCTCCAGGCCTGGGCGATACAACCTCGCGCTGTGAAAGGGGGATCGCCATCAAATATTTCGCTGACACTACCAATACCATGGTCTGTCAATTGGTGGATAAGCGGCGTAAGATAAGAGCGGGCCTGGTCAATATCTTGAAAAACCCGCAGATGAGCGGCTACAAAGGGACCAATGAGCCAGCCCCAAACGGTTCCCTGATGATAAGCGCCGTCCCGCTTAACCTGGTCTCCGCCATAATGGCCAACGTATTGTTCATCTTGTGGGGAAAGGCTGCGCAGACCGTGGGCTGTCAGCAACAGCCGCCCGCAAGCATCAACGACGGATCGCTGCTGTGCTTCATCTAGCGGGCTGTGAGGTAGAGAAACAGCGAACAATTGATTGGGTCGCAAGCTCAAGTCATCTTCCCCGCTGGGAGTATCGAGCACATCGTAGCAGTAGCCCATATCCTGGTTCCAAAAACGGCCGAATGCATCGTTCACCCTCTCTGCTAATGAACTATATTGGCTGGGATCGAATCCCAGTTCTACGGCAAAATCTGCCATGACGCGAAGGGCATTGTACCAGAGCGCATTAATCTCGACTGGTTTTCCAATTCGCGGTGTGACTACCCAATCATCCGCCTTGGCGTCCATCCAGGTCAACTGCACACCTTCCTCCCCAGCATAAATTAGACTATCTGCTGGGTCCATATGGATGTTGTAGCGCGTGCCGTTTCGATGCCACGAAATAATATCCTCGAGAATGGGAAACAGTTCCCCTAATAATTCACGGTCCCCAGTGGCCTCAAAATAATGGCGGATAGCTTCAAAATACCAAAGTGTGGCATCGACGGTGTTATATTCCGGTTCTTCCCCTTCGTCTGGGAAACGGTTGGGTAACATGCCTTGATCAACATGATGTGAGAAAGTGCGCAGGATAGTGGCTGCCACTTCGGGTTGGCCCGTGCTCAATGTTAATCCAGGAAGGGCGATCATCGTATCTCTTCCCCAGTCGCTGAACCAATGGTAACCAGCAATTATGGAACGCCCATCAGGCATTTTCTGTGTCGGCCGTTTGACGATGAATTGGTCAGCAGACAAGATAAGTTGCTGCATGGGGTCAGAAAGGGGCGTTGAATGGACAGAGCGTGCTTTTTCCAACAATGAAGTCTCATAAGCTTGCCGTTGTACATAGGCTGCCTCACTATCCAGGCTGGCACCGGCATCGGTGCTGGCTACAATTGCCACTGTTTCGCCAGGCTGGAGGACAATCCGCATGTGCGCGGCGTAAATATGATCCTCTTCAACGTCATTCTGTCCTCGGTATTCCTCCTGATCAAGCAAGAAGCCTTCATACCAATCAAACTGGGGGGTGATCTGCGCTCGATCGCTGAAGATATAAAACGGGATTGCCTCATCGAATATGCGCAGTCGTAGACCGCGTTCAACGGGCACGATTTCAGGCAGCCAATCGCTGATGATGGTAGTGTGATGGTAATCACGATAGTCTACAATTGCCTTGGCTTGCAGCAAAAGAGGGCCACTGGCTCGGGTTAAACGATATTGGATGTAGGTGGTATTGGCTCCTTGCTGCATCCAAATTCTCTTTTCGAGAAGTGCATCGGCGCAAGCATAAGTCCAAACAGGGGTTGTGCCCTCCAGGTGAAAGCGATTAAGGTTATGATGTCCAACCGGTTCAACCAGGCTTTCTCCATTGCTCCACTGATTGACAAAGAGCGGATAATAATGGCCACTTTGGGCATGGATACCATCATATTCGACCGTTTCATCCAGTTTTGCCAACAGCAGCGTTCGGCCAAGAGGCGGCCGCAGAGCGGCCATTAGCAGACCGTGATAGCGGCGGGTTAACATGTTAGCTACCGTTCCCGAAGCAAAGCCGCCTATCCCGTTGGTTACAAGCCACTCGCGCTTTTGGGCCAAGGCGAGATTACCGCACAGTTCACGCCCGAAATCCAATGTCATAAATAATTATCTCCTTTGGGGAAGGTTTCATAGACATTTTTGGCCAACCCAAACCATTATGGCTAAATTTGTTGACTCTGCCAAATATGATTCTGTCCCTTAATTGGATTGGCGATACATTTGCGCTGAATGCATGAAAGGAATGCGTATGCAGATACCGGTTGAGACAGTTCATATTATTATCAAGCGTTTAGGACTTGCTTATCCTGATGCACATTGTGAATTGAATTATGAAACGCCACATCAGTTGCTAGTCGCTACAATTTTATCGGCTCAATGTACTGATGTGCGTGTCAACCAGGTGACCCCTTCGTTGTTTGCACAATATCCTAACGTTGCGGACTTTGCTGCCGCTGAGCGCTCGGAGTTGGAAGAAGCAGTACGCTCCACCGGATTCTACAGGCAGAAAGCAAAATATATACAGGAATCAAGTCGGACAATTCTTCATGAGCACGGCGGCGAAGTGCCTGACAACATGGAAGATCTGTTGGAACTCAATGGGGTGGCGCGTAAAACGGCAAATGTGGTATTAGGAGAGATCTACGGAGTTGCCGAGGGAATCACTGTCGATACCCATGTTAAGCGGCTATCCAAACGTTTGGGTCTTACCGAGGCGACAGATCCAGTTAAGGTGGAGCGGGATCTAATGGATATCGTTCCTCAGGATAGCTGGATAAAGATTTCACATCTCCTGATTTTTCACGGGCGTCGCGTTTGTTTCGCACGCCGGCCAGCTTGTGCAAATTGTACATTGAATGATATTTGCCCTTCGGCCGAAATATAAAGCATTATTTACGAGGAATATTATGATTGCTGATCAGATGCGCAAAATTTTTGCATTTAACGATTGGGCATGGCAGCGGCTCTTTGCCAGTGTGAAAAAACTAGATGAGGAGACCTACATGGCGCCACGCCTGCTATTCGAGGGCAATATGCATGCTACATTGGTTCACTGTATGTCGGCCGAATCAGTGTGGATGTCGCGTTGCCTGGGTGTTAATCCAGATACTTTATTCGACCCAGATGCGTATGTTGATTTCACGGCCGTACAAACAGCATGGCAGCCTATTACGCGGGACTGGCGAAGTTTTCTAACGATTGTTAATGATGAAGACTGCCGGCGCATCGTGGAATATCAGAATACACGAGGGCAGAAATTCTCCCTGCCTCTGGTAGATATTTTGCAGCATGTGGTGAACCATGCCACGGAACATCGCAGCCAACTGACGCCGCTGCTAAATGAATTAGGCGTGCCAACCCAACCCTTGGACTACATGCTTTTTCAACTAGCCGGGCAACAATAATTTCCCATCATGCCGGCTTAATATCCAGTACAGGGGTGTCATTGATGGCATCTAAATTACCCACAGTCAATATATGGCCATTTATCGCCAATAAAATTGCCCTTGTCACGCCGATTGGATTGGGGCGTTGCGGGCTGCGCAGCGCGAATACACCGCGCAGCGGACGGCTCATATCGCGACGCGGATGCTGCTGAAGATCAAATCCCTGCGAGCGATGGAAGTTGAAAATAACGAGGATTTCCTGGCCTACTTCTAGACCTAGCAAAGCATCAACATAGCTGGCATCGAGTATAATGCGAGATTCTGTCACTCTGATCAAATCGGGTGCTACTAATTCATTGATTTCATTTTCCACACGCCCAATTGGATAAAAGCAAATTGGCTGGGCATCCTCGACGCTTTTGTAATGTTCACTCATAGATTAGCCTACAATACTTGCTTAATTAAGATGTTCCCCATTCCTTATATGATTACCGTTTGCGGCAACCGCTTCTCGAAGAGAACACTTTAACCAATAATCAGAATCTAGCCAATCTATGGCCGAGAGGATCATCTCATATGCCCTATCGCTAAAGGCTACATCCTTCAGCAGCTTCATCTTCTTCACTTCGTCAATATCAACAACTTTGGGGAGTGCCAGATCGAGACGGTGGAAACGATCGCGAAGAAACTGTTCGCATTGATAATTGGCTAGACCTGTACTGCCTTCCCACATCATGTAAACCAGGGGCAAAGCATTGAATCGCAACTGAGAAGGTTCAAACCGCAACAACCATTTGGCCCAGCCTCTATCTTCATCTTCATCTTGGATATAATTAGGATTGATTCCGGTACCCACTGAAAGCATACTGATATCTTTCAAGGTGAGATCGCTGCCCTTCAAAACCTTGGCCAGGGCACATGTACTTGGATTATTGGCAGTCACAAATCCATCGACATATCCTTCGTAGCTTGGGAAATAGAAGGGTGCGGCACTGCTGCGCAAGATAACATCAACTACTTTTTCGTTGCCATCTGATGATTTTCCGGGGTAGTTGTGGAAGAATTTTGCGTCCCATATCTCCGAAGGCTGGTTTCCCTTTCCTAACCGGCAGAGATCGAAGCTGGCGATGAGGACGCGCTTTTCGATCTCTTCCAGTTTCGCGTCTTGGAAGAAGTTGGTCAAGATGTGCTTAAGATTCTTGTTATCGTATTTAGCCTTACATACACGGCCGATATCGCGCCTGCCAGGAAGAAACCGATTGGGAAATATATGTTTGCCTTCTTTCTCGAAAAGAACACGAACCTCAGTGGGTGAATAACCGGAAGCCAGGGCCAGGGCAACGATGGAGCCAACCGACGTGCCGGCGAATAGATCGACCTCATCCAAAAGAGTGGGTCTTTCTTCTACCAGTTGTTCAAGTAACAAAACAGTTAGATAGCCACGGATACCGCCGCCATCCAGTGATAATATGCGAGTGGGTTTCATTGGTTCACCTCCGTATGATTGAATCAACAACTCTGTGGAAGCGTGAACAGTTTTCTAGTGCTACCGACCTATCATTAAGATCGAACTACAAGAATTATGTGTGGTACATTTCGTTTTGATAGCTCCCACAATTAGACGTCATTTCAGTTCCGTGGATGGGTCACGGCCCCTACAGAACAGTATAGATCCAAAGCGGCTTATTGGGAAGTGACGTTTGTCATGATCGCGTTATTGAAGCCGGTAAACCAAAGAAAGCAATCATCTTAATGACCACTATCGTTGGGTCCGTAAGGTGCCTGCCATGCAGGGGATTTATGGACGTGGACAACTTGCCAGCCCTCATCACCTTTCACCAGGACCCGGCTTTCGTTGTGTGAACGATGGGTCAGTTTGCCCACGACGGTGGTTCTGGTGAGCATGAAAGTATAGGTTACGACGGCCGTGTCGCCATATAGCTGTAAGCGCGGTTCTAGAAGATCATAACGAAAATCTCCTGTACCCGCCCAGGCGTGATCAATCATGAAAAAGTGAAAATCCAGACCATCCTGACGGTGAGGGGTGACGAACCATTCATACAGCGACAATTCTTCGCTGGTTGTGGCTTTATAGGTTTCTACGTCTTGGGCAAAGACGCTGTTCAAATGTTTGTGTAGGAACTGCCAGATTTCTTCTTCTTTTGTGTTTTTCATCGACTTTGATCCAGATATTGTAGCGCTAATTGTACACGTTCGTTGATATCCGCTGCTTCACGAGGAATATGCTGCAAGGCGGATTGGGCTTCGACGATACTAAAACCGAGACCTGTTAGGACGTCAATGACATCAGCATCCACATCGCTGACCAGAGGCACGCCTGTTGAAATCATCGTCAGGTCTAATTTATCACGAAGTTGGAACATGATGCGCTCGGCCGTCTTCTTGCCGATGCCTGGAACACGCTGCAAAACGGCCGTGTCTTCACGCATTATGGCACTTTTTAGCAATTCGGGACTTAACGTGCCCAATATGGCTAAGGCTACTTTAGGCCCGACACCGTTAACGCCCAATAAGACCTCGAAAAGCTGCAAGTCTTCTTCAGATTGAAAACCGTACAGAGATAATTCTGTTTCACGCACGATCAGATGTGTGTGTAAAGTAATGGCTCGGCCCGTTCCACCCACATTTTCCAAAACATTTCGCGGCGTGAGGACCCGCACGCCAATGCCGCCCACAGCAACAACAAGACCGCTGTCTTCAATCTTTAAAATCGTTCCTTGAATAGAGGCAATCATGCTATTTTCGTTCCCTGTAGGATATCTTTACTGCCTTTCCGTATTCTTCCCTATCTGTGTTTATAATCTATCTTCTAGAGTAGGGCGCGGCCGCCTAAGAATCGATCATGGATGCAAAACGTTGGTATTCATAATGGGTAATGGCCACAGCCAGGCCATCGGCGGCATCATCGGGGCGGGGCGTCTCTTCCAGGTCGAGCAAATTTCGTACCATAAGTTGGACCTGCGCTTTATCAGCTTTGCCATAGCCGGTAACCGTATCTTTGATCTTTGGTGGTGAATATTCGCCAATGGGTATATTGGCGTTAGCGAGCGCCAGTAATAATACGCCGCGCGCCTGGCCGACACTGATAGCCGTTGTGATATTACGGCCGAAGAAAACCTCTTCAACACCGGCACTGTCGGGCTGGTATTTGGTGATAAGTCCGTTCAATTCTTTATAAATCATTTGCAAGCGTATGGATGGACTTTCCCCGGCCGGTGTTTTTATAACACCGTAGGTAATAAGGTTGAGACGGCCGTCGATGACATCAATAATCCCGTACCCCGTACTGGCTGTGCCTGGGTCCAGGCCCAAGATGCGCATCAATCGTTACGCGGCTTCCATAGCCGCAATTGCTTCATCGGTCACATCAAGGGTAGAGTAGACATTCTGTACATCGTCCAGCTCTTCCATTTTTTCAATAAGATTCATGACCTGCAAGGCCTTATCTTCCGGCAGATCAAGGGGGCTGTTGGGATCATAGATGAGATTGGCCTCATCCATGGTAATGCCCGCTTCTTCAAGGGCTAGTTGAACTGTCTGAAAATCTGCTATATCGACAAAGATCTCCGTTATCTCGCCGAATTCGATGTCATCTGCGCCGGCGTCGGCGGCGATTAAGAATAATTCATCTTCATCGATTTCTTCAGTAATCCCAATATAACCTTTGCGAGTGAACTGCCAGGCTACAGATCCGGAGTCAGCCATATTCCCGCCATACTTACTGACTGCATGGCGGATATCGGCGACGGCGCGGCGGCGGTTATCGGTGACGGTTTCGATGAGCAGGCCAACACCATGAGGCGCATAAACTTCGTAAAGTATCTCTACCAATTCACCGCCCTCTAGTTCCCCGGTACCACGCTTAATCGATCGTTCGATATTGTCCTTGGGCATATTAGCTGCCTTAGCTTTGGCTACAATTAGGCGCAAGGAATTATTGGTTTCGGGATCGCCGCCACCGGAACGGGCGGCGATAGTGATCTCTTTGGCGATGTTCGTGAACATCTTACCGCGCTTGGCATCTGTGGCAGCCTTCTTATGTTTAATAGTGGACCATTTGGAATGACCGGACATTTTTCTTTCTCCACGTGTTTAATTTGATTTCTTTTGGAATCTTTATTATAGCACAATGATCAGGAATTATGTTTCGGCAAAATAACGCCGGCTTCGCCTGGAAACATGAGTGACATCATTTCAGGCGCATATTTCTCAGTCATGTCACTGCTAATGCTGAAGCTGTTGCCGATCTCGGCATACATGCGTCCGCTAGGACGCCATGTACGCTTCTGCGTCTGCGGATCAACAGCTATCAGACCAAAGCGTTGTGTCCAACCCCGGTCCCACTCGAAATTGTCCACAAGACTCCAGTGGTAATAGCCCATCACCGGGAAACAAAAGCTGATGGCATGCCATATCTGTCGCAGATGGTCGAGAATGAAGGCGGGGCGCAATTTGTCATCTTTATCCGGCAAACCATTTTCTGTAATATAGATGGGCTTGTTATAGGACAAAGCTTCCTTGATGGTGCGGTAAAGACCATATGGATAAACTTCACCATAGTTGCCATCACTGATTACAGTTCCCGGCTCCCAATTGTTTTCGAAGAAACCGGCCCGCGGCGGGAATTTGACGTAGTAACGTGTGTAATAGTTTAGGCCGACGAAATCAAAGCTGCCGGCGAGATGTTTAATCGAACCCCGACCATAAGGCCAATGAATACGGCCGTCGACCATAGATTTCATCCATGCCTCATTGAAAAGATAATTCACCCGGCTGGCCAGCCATCTATCAAGGAAATTTCCATCCGGTTTCGCTTCAAGAATGGGGGTGTTCTTAGCAACACCAACTAATGCCTGTGGATATTTTTCCTTGATCGTATGGTAGGCAGCAGCATGGCAGCGCAGCATCTGGCGCACAGCCTCAAAGCCGCCAAGGTATCCTTGACGGTTGGATTCGGGGAACTCACCTTCCAAGTAGCGCATATAAAAGTAGACCATGGGCTCATTAATGGTAATCCATTTAGGAATCAAATCGCCAAGGGCGTCAACTACACGTGCTGTGTAACGCTGGAAGTATTCGACGATGATGTCGGCATTGAAATCTCCCTTCTCGACCAGCCATATCGGGTTGCTGAAATGGTGCAGAGTTACCATTGGTTCGATCCCGCGATCTATCATAGCTTGCAGAATTTGCCGGTAACGATCTAGGGCATGACGGTCAAAAACACTGGGTTCAGGTTCAATACGACTCCATTCCAACGACATACGGTGGGCATTGTTGCCCATTTCCGCAGCCAGATCGAGATCTGCTTCAGCATCCTCCCACCAATTGCAAGCCAACCCCGATTTATGGTTGTTTAATATGTGATCTGGTTTTTGCTCCCAGGCCCACCAATCATTGTCGAGGTTATTGCCTTCTACTTGGTGGGATGATGTTGCCGTGCCCCAAAGAAAATCAGGGGGGAATGTCATTGTTGCCTTGGCCACTTAATGCGCCTCCGATAAATTGGACCGATCTATGACGTTCAGAAAGCGGATTGTTTTGAGAGTTAAAACGCATTCCAAATTTCGAACCGATCGGTTAATGATGATCCATTATAACAATCTATTAGCAGAGGAACATAAATATGATTCTGAAAGTTTTAAGATGCCAATATCCAGGCCCTTTTTTACTATTGGGGCATGTTCAAGGATAATCTCGGATACTGTCGGCGAAGTGATCTGAGGGCGTTTCTGAGCCAGAATAGTATACTTGGGCTGACAATTTTGAGAGAAACGACAGGAGGTTTCAGATGTCGCTCAAGCCTGAGTTGATACTAGAAGTACCGGAATTGACAGAAGAAGTTGCCCGAGCAGCCTTCCCAAAAGGTAATCCCTACCTAAGCTTACGAGATAATCTGGGCACGATATTCGAGGATGAAGATTTTATCGACCTCTTTCCTGAGCATGGACAGCCAGCACTAGCACCCTGGCGACTGGCTTTGGTAACGATCATGCAATTTCGAGAGAATCTGACCGATCGGCAAACAGCTGAGGCAGTAAGAAGCCGGATAGATTGGAAATATTTACTGGGCTATGATTTAACAGACCCGGGCTTTCATTTTAGTGTGCTAAGTGAATTTCGAGCTCGCTTGCTCAGCGGGGGCGAAACAATTCTGTTAGACAAATTCCTCCAGCGCTGCCGCGAGAATGGCCTCCTCAAAGAGCGGGGAAAACAGAGAACAGATGCGACGCGTGTGTTGGCAGCTATTCGCGTTATGAATCGGCTTGAACTCGTGGGGGAAACCATGCGGGCGGCCTTGAATGCGATCGCCACGGAAGCTCCGATATGGCTAAGGCAAGTGGCGCCATCAGACTGGTATGAAAGATACGGTCGCCGCATAGAAGATTATCGATTACCCAAAAGTCAAGAAAAAAGAGCTGCCTACGCCCAACGTGTGGGCGAAGATGGCTTCCAGCTTCTGGACTTGTTGGCGGAACCGAATGTCCCAAAAGAAGCCACCTCATTACCGGAGGTAAATACTCTCCGCCTTATGTGGGACCGGCATTACAGTCGAGATGAGGACAAAAAGGATGGTAGTTCTCCTGGCCAGGTTCGATTCAAGAGCAATCGTGAATTATCCAAGGCAGCCGAGGCCATTGAATCGCCCTATGATACAGATGCCCGTTACCGTAGTCGGTATAGCACAAATTGGACGGGGTATATGGTGCATATAACCGAGACCTGTGAAGATGATGATGTCCATCTCATCACCCATGTCGAGACGAATGAGGCCACGGTGCATGAATCGCAAAAAACAGAGAGTATTCACCAAGCTCTAGTCGAAAAAGGGTTGCCGCCTGGTGAACACTTGGTTGACGGTGCCTATATTGATGCTGAATTGCTCGTTGACAGCCGCCAACAACACCAAATTGATCTGATTGGTCCAGGCTGCCCTAATGTCAGCTGGCAAGCTAAGACAGAAGGCGCTTATGATTTAGAGCAGTTTGAGATTGATTGGGATAGGCAGAAGGTTTATTGTCCGCAAGGCAAACAATCTGGTAATTGGAAAGACGGGTTTGATAACACTGGTGCTCCGCTGGTTTATGTCCAGTTTTCCTCTAAGGATTGCCAGCCGTGTTCTACACGCCAGTTATGTACCCGCTCCAAAAGGAGGCGGGCGATGGAGTTTCGGCCCCGGGAACAATATGAAGCACTCCAAGAAGCACGTCAACGACTAGAATCCGAGGAGGGCAGACTGCTTTACAATCGCCGAGCAGGCATTGAAGGGACTATTTCTCAATCTCGTTTATTTGTACGCCATGAACGAGATTTCAGTTGGTGTTTAGAGGATACTAAATGTCTGGGGATCAGGAAATTGTCAGCGATCCGATAACAGAAACGCTGTTCCATAAAGTCATGATCTTGTTTAATCGACCAGTTGGCTGGCCTGGCTGGATGGTAGGCGCAGGAATACTTGCCTTAGCACTACTCTGCGGCTGCTTTGCATTGTTTCTCGGTGCCGGGTGGCAGGATGCTTTGTTGTTAAGTGGTATTCAGCTCCTTTTTTTCTTGGGTGATATCTGGCTTCTATCCTTGCTTCCACGTCGGCGTATTTCCTTTGGTTCCTGGCAGGGACAAATATTTCCATTAGCGATCCTGCGTGCCACGGCTACGATTGTTCTTGTATTTTTGAGTCTTACCGGGTCTTGGATTATGGTCTTTATCTTCGTGGTGATTGTACAACTCGTGGGTACTGCGGGTTTGATATGGGGTGCATTCGTTGAACCTGGGCGGCTGCAATTCACAGAAATCGATGTCTTGATAAATAGTGGGACATCGGAATTGGCGCCAATCCGCATTCTCCATATTAGCGATCTGCATATTGAGGAATTGTCGCGACGCGAAGATGCGATATTAGCATATATTGAGGCAAAGAGGCCAGATTTGATTCTCCTGACCGGTGACTATGTTAATCTTTCATACAATCGGGATGCAGAGACATATCGACGAGTGCGGGCGTATCTGGGTCAACTGCGAGCACCCTTAGGTGTATATGCCACATTGGGAACAATAGCCGTTGATGTGCGAGAGAGGATCGTGCCTATATTTGATGGTCTTCAGGTTAATTTGCTCCGTAATTCAAGTCAGTTAGTAATGGTTGGGGACAAACGGCAGCTTCTGTTATTGGGATTGGACTGCACCCACAACATAGCTAGAGATTCAGCCACATTACACCAGCTCCACGCTAAAGCGCCGGCAGGCGCGCCGCAGGTGCTTCTTTATCATTCACCGGAGTTAATGCTGCAGGCGGTGGAAATGGGCATCGATCTCTATTTATGTGGGCATACGCATGGGGGACAGGTTCGACTGCCTATTATCGGACCCTTGCTAACGGCTTCGAAATTGGGCCGGCGCTACGTGATGGGTTATTACGAGGAAAAACATACCCAACTTTACGTTAGCCGCGGCGTGGGGTTCGAGGGACTCAGCGCGCCACGTGTACGGCTATTGGCTCGCCCTGAAATTACCCTCCTTCAAGTTTGGATGTGAGTTGTTCCGAAGGTAGTAAATTCCTTGGTATATTTGGTTTACAAACTTGTTAGGGAGAGCTTGATTAAGCATTGCGAATTGTTGTAAGGTAAAGGCATGATCAGCTTTTTGGCCATTGCCTTGATCTCTGCGGCAACACTTGTATTGGAACTCGGGCTGCTGCGAATCTTTGCTGTGCAGCAGTTCTATCATTTTGCTTTTATGGCCGTCAGCCTGGCGCTATTGGGGGCTGGCGCCAGCGGGTCGCTGTTGAGTGTTGGGCGTGGTCGTCTTTCGCCAGTGCTGTTAGCATTTTTCTTTTCACTTTCGGCCGTCACTGCCTATTTGATAATCAACAACGTGCCGTTTGATTCATTTAGTATCGCCTGGGACAGTCGCCAGTTAGTTTATTTAGCGGTTTACTTCTTGGCCGCGGCCGTTCCTTTTTTATTCGCGGGTTTGTTAATAGGTGGGGAGCTAATGGCAGCCGGGGAAGTAGGTGGCAGAGGGTCGCACAAAGTATATAGCGCTAATTTAATCGGTTCCGCTTGTGGTAGTCTTGGCAGCCTATTGGTCCTGGCTCGGTTTGGTGGACCGGGCAGCGTATTATTTTCGGCAGGGTTTGGGGTAAGTGCCGCTCTTCTTTTTACCTACTCGCACAGAAATCAAAGAATGAAGAAACGATCTCCAAGGCAAATCTTAGTCCTCATATTTTTGATGCTCACTATAATCTGGATGCTGGTCTTTCCGCCTTCGTTCCTCGAGCAGCAACTGTCGCCCTATAAAACACTCTCAGTTTTAGAACAGGCTCTGGATACTAAACATATGCTCTCGATGTCTGATGCGACAGCACGGTTGGACGTTTTGGAAAGCAGTGTTATCCATGTGATGCCCGGTCTAAGCTTATTTTCACCGGTTAGCATACCACGCCAAGCGGGATTGCTAATAGATGGTGATAATTTGATGCCGATTACTGAAATACTGCCAGACTCAGAGCAGGCGCAAGAACTCGCCAATTATCTGCCGCAAGCGCTGCCTTACCGGCTGCGCCCTGATGGAAATGTTCTAATTATTAATGCGAGCAGCGGGCAGGATGTGCTGCTGGCCTTGGCATCTGGTGTGGCCGATGTAACGGCCGTTGAAGAAAACGAGCACGTCATCGAAATCGTACGCGATGAATTCGGGGCAGCAACCGGTGATCTCTATAATGATGAACGGGTCACTTTAATCAATGAAGCCGGACGTGTCTATTCACGGAAGAACTTAAGCGAAGAATTTGATCTGGCAGTTATTGCCTTGAATGGACAACATCGCCCGGTCCAATCGGGTGCATACAGTTTGTCCGAGGATTATTCGACCACAACGGAGGCTGTGGAAGATTACTTGAAGGTTTTAAGTGCTGATGGTTTGTTGGTGGTGACGCGCTGGCTGCAGACCCCGCCAAGTGAAAGTGCACGAGCTTTTGCCACCGTGGCGGTAGCATTGATCAATAGCGGCCGAGATCCGGCACAGCATCTCATTGCCTTTCGTACCCTGCGCACCATGACCATCCTTGCTGCCGCCAAACCATTTACTCCAATTGAACTGGACGTGGCGCGCACTTTTTTGAACGAACGGGGTTTTGATGCTGTTTATCTGCCAGACCTGAAGGAAGAGGAGCTCAATCGTTTCAATGTATTGCCTAAAGCAAGCTACCATGACCTTTTCAGCCAGATATTGCAACAACCTGAAGAGTTATTGGATAGTTACCAGTATGATATACGGCCTTCTACTGACGATCACCCTTTCTTCTTTCACTTTTTCAGATGGCGACAGACACCTGAGATCGTGGCAGGTTTGGGTAAAAGCTGGCAGCCTTTTGGCGGCAGTGGTTTCTTTGTGCTGGTGGCCTTGTTACTGTTGGTGAGTCTCGCGGCGGGCGTTTTTATCCTTGGACCTTTGCTGATCTCACGACGTCGTGGTGATCGAGTAGATACAGCTATCCCTTTTTGGCGGCAGCGTGTACTGATCTATTTTGCTGCGCTAGGATTGGCATTTTTATTTGTGGAGATGCCCTTGGCGCAGCAATTTATCCTTATATTGGGCAAACCAGTCATTGCTCTGGCCGTGGTTATATTCGCGGTGCTGCTATTTTCCGGTTTGGGCAGCCTCTTGTCAACGCGAATTCCATTATCGATTGCGCTGGTCACCCTGGTTGTTGTGGCAGCTCTATATCCTTTCTTTTTGCAATGGTTGTCCCCTTTTATTTTGCCCTGGGAAGATTGGGCCAGAATTGTCACGACCGTCCTGGTTTTGGCTCCATTAGGATTTCTTATGGGTTTACCCTTTGCTTCTGGCTTACGTGTGGTGGAAAGGCAGGAGGCATCCCTGGTCCCTTGGGCGTGGGCTGTTAATGGCAGTTTTTCGGTAATTAGCTCTGTTTTAGCGGTCATGTTTGCTTTGACCTGGGGATTTGCATTTGTATTATGGCTGGGTGCGACTGCCTACGGTGTGGCTTTTTTTGTATTTCGGGGCCTCGGTGAGCGGTTCCATCCACGTCCGAAGAGCTATTCCTGACGCTCTTCCCGAGTGAAGGGCACAAACCGAACGCCGCCTAGATTTGTGCTTTGCATTTCATTTTCGCTGATACGGGTGATGCGCCAAAGTGTTTGAAATCCACCAACAGGGCCGACAGGAATGATTAGATGTCCCCCGATCTTAAGTTGTCTCAACAACGACTGTGGTACATGATCGGGTGCTGCTGTAACAACAATTGCATCGAAAGGAGCAACTTCTTCCCAACCAAAATAGCCATCAGCGTGACGTACAGTGACATTGTCATAACCGGCCCTTATCAGATCTGATTCTGAACGTTCAACCAAGGCACCGATGATCTCAACCGTATGCACCTGATCTGCAATTTCGGCTAAAACGGCCGCTTGATAACCTGATCCGGTGCCTACTTCGAGAACTTTATCCCCTGGCCCGACTTCAGCCGCTTCGGTCATTAGGGCCACGATATAAGGCTGGGAGATAGTTTGACCAAAACCGATAGGCAGTGGGTGGTTTTCGTAGGCTTGATCCTGGAAATCCTTGGGTACGAACAGGTGTCGCGGTACGGCGCGCATAGCCTCTATGACGACATCATTTTTGATTCCCCAATCTATGACGCCTGTTTGGACCATTTTATTGCGTTCGTCAATTCTTGGGTCTTGGAGTTCTTGGGTTGTGGGAGAGGGGACGAATACGGCCGTGCTTGTCGCTTCAGGGAATTGTGGTGGGGATGAACAAGCGGCCGTCAGCAACAACATTAGTAGACAGATCGCCAATTGCCGCCAATGGTTCACCGATTCTCCCTGTCCATACCGCTTAGGACTTACTACAATTTATAACCGATCTGACGCAGGAATCCCTTGCGCCAGGCGATATCCTCTTCTCCTTCGATACCCTGCGGTGAGAAACCATCTACAACACCAAGAATGCCCCGCCCTTGCTCTGTTTCCACCACAATCACTTCAGTGGGATTGGCCGTGGCGCAGAAGATGCCGCACACTTCTGGAACCTGCTGGATAATCTTGAGCATATTAATTGGGTAGTAACCTTCACCGATAAAGAGAATGAAACTATGTCCTGCTCCAATTGCTAACGCATTCTCCTGGGCCATTTTTATTAGTTCCGGATCATTTCCCGTCCAGCGAATAAGACATTTTCCGGAAGCTTCACAAAAAGCCAAACCAAACTGGATCCCAGGCAGTGATGTCACCAATGCTTCATGGATATCCTCGACCGTTTTAATGAAGTGGGATTGACCAAGAATGAAGTTGGTAAGTTCAGGTTTTTCGATTCTTACAGTGGTTATTTCCATGATACTCATTCCTTGGTGAATTCTTTTGTCCTGTTAGGATAACCTTTTTGGAGCAGCATGTCATGTGCCTTTTGTCATGTTAGTTACTGCGGAAGATCACGAAAATGCATTAGGCCAAGGTCGACCAAACCTCAAGTTTGGCTTTTACACGGCGGATGACTTCATTGGTGAACTCATTGGTAAAAGCCGACCCACCCAGGTCGGAAGTTCGGATTCCATCATAGACGGTTTCCAGCGTTGCTTCGTAGATGGCGCGGCTGGCTTGTTTTAGTTCTGTTTCTTTCAAGAACGAGAGCATGCCCGCTGCAGCCAAAATCATGCCCATGGGATTAGCCACATTGCGCCCTTCTAGGGTAGGGGCTGTGCCGTGGGGTGCTTCGGCCATCACACAATCAACTTCCTCGCCCTGCTTATCTACAGAAATGACCATGGACTCGGAGCCGGCGATGGAACCAAACATTTGCAGCACCATATCGGAGAGCAAATCGCCATCCCGGTTGAGAGAAGGAATGACCATTGCGTCACCGGCCGATGTGAGCAGGAGGGCAAAGGTGGCATCAATCAGCTGTGGTTCATAGCGGACATCGGGGTAACGCTCAGCCGCACCGTCCATTTCTTCTTTGAACATCCCTTCATAAACGGGGCTAACAGTAAATTTGGGGCCGCCAAATACTTTGGCATTGGTGCGCCGCGCATATTGAAAAGCGAATTCGGCAACATCGCGACAAAGACGACGGGAAATGCGTTCTGTTCGATAAGCGGCTTCATCAAGCGAGCCGTCTTCACCTTCTCGCCACTCTTTAGCGCCATAGGCATCGCCACGGGCCATGCGAACGATGCTGATCGGTGCATAAACGCCGGCTAAAGGCCGTACGCCGGGGATACGGCGTCCAGTTCGCAGAATGATTTCGGCGTCCATCTCTTCGCGCAAGATACGATTGGGACTGCCTACATCGCCTTTTTCTTCTGGGGTTACGGTGGCGGCTTTTAATCCGATTCGATGTTGGCGCAAAGCACAACCGGCATCGTAAACAATCTGATTGTTTGTATTGCGTCTGTTTTCTAGACTCAAATCAAAACGCAAGAATTCTAAGGGGTAGCGAATGACACTTTCATCCAAAACCCGTAACGCTTCTTCCAATAACTCCTGGCCCGTTTGGTCTCCTTCTAGGACGACGATAGTTCTACTCATGATTGATGTTACTCCTCGGAATGATTTCTTATTGATCTCGTTGATTTCTTGAGCGTAGAAAATTCAGGTAACGAGGTAGAATTTGGGTGTAGGCCCAATACCAGAAGGGTTTTGCCGGATAGTCCCAGGCGCCAATATGCCAGACAACCTCTCCATGAAAGCCTTCTTTGAAGCGCCAAACGCCCCATAATGGATCTTTTTCAACAAATTCATCGGGTGCGCCCCAAAAATCGTATATTTTGCAGCCTATACTCTTAGCCCAACGAATTGCTTCCCATTGCAGCAGATGGTTAGGCATGCGCTTACGCTCACGATTGGTAGATGCACCGTACATATAGATGGCTCGATTGCCATGGCGGACCAGAATGACGGCCGCTAAGGCCGTGCCTTCGAATTCGGCGATTAAAGGCAGTGCCATCTCTGCATCATAAAAGGAATTCCAGGCATCCAAGTAGTAGTCAATGGGGCGGATAGTGAAACCATCCCGTTCGGCCGTTTCCGCATACATGGTGGCAATGGCCGGGAAATCCTGCGCGGTGCCGTGCCTGACAGTTATCCCCTTACGACCAGCAAGCCGAATGTTATAGCGGGTCTTGGATTTCATTGCAGCAAGCAACTCTTCTTCAGACTTTGTGAGATCAAGTTCAACTGTGTTGCGGAATTGAATTTGCTCGGCTGAAAAGCGCCAACCTCGTTTTTGTAATTCCTGGACAAATTTTGCGCCAACGGCCGATTCCTTTTCCTTTTCAGCCCCCCAATAGCGCACGATCTCGGGATCGATCTTTATGAATATCGCTTTTTCTCGCTTTGCCAAATTTTCCAAAGCCGGGAGCAGCCGTAAGCGCAACGAACTATCACTGCTCTCAAATAGAGGCCCTTTGGGCACATAGAGGATTGAGCCGGAAAGCCGAGGGATTTGCCGTTTGAGCACTTGCGCAGCAGCCACAATCCGCTCATTATTTCCAGGTGTGGCTAGAGTCAGGCGTTGTGCTGACCAACCCCAGCGGGACTTGAAATCTCCCCAGACCCAACTTTGTAAGGCATGGCTTAGCGGCAATTGCTCAATTGTTTGTTGCCAGGCGGTAGCAGACGGCTCATTTATAAATGATTGGGTTTGATCAATGGTCACTTGTTATATTGTCCTGGCTTTTACTAACGATTGCGGCGCCATTTATAGAGTCGGTAAAGGCGCTGGTTGTAAACCCGGTCAGCGGCGCCTACAGTGCGCTGGATTTGGCCACCGTAGCCGCGTTTGGCGCGATAAACTGGCCATAAACCATCCTTGCGTTGCGTGAATTGGGACTCTAATTCTTCTTGCGAGGCGTCAGGGATGCCCCAAAGATCATATTGCGTACAGCCCTTTTGTTTGGCCCAACGGATAGCGGCCCATTGTACCGCATACGCGGGCATGCGGTTGCGCTCCTCATTGCCTGAAGCGCCGTAAAGATAAGTGGCGGTTTCGCCAAAGGCAGTTATAAAGGCTGCCGCTAACGGCCGTTCCTCATATTCGGCGATGAGCAGAACGGCTTGATCGGGAGTAAAAAGGTTAAATGCATCTCGATAGTAGAGCGGGTCATGCGTGCCAAAATTATCGCGTTGTCCTGTGACATGCATCAAGTTAATAAATGCGGGGATATCTGCGGCCGTTCCTTCGCGAACAGTGATATCTTTACGAGCCGACAGGCGGATGTTATAGCGGGTTTTGGACTTCATCGCCGCCAATATTTCGTCCTCGGTTCCGCGGATATCGATAATGATCGTTCGTGGCGGTTGAATTGTATCTGTGGGTGTAACCAATTCGCCCCGCCGGCAAAGTTCCGACCAATTCTCTTCTCCAAATTCATGCTGCCAAAGCAGTGGTTCTAATTTTTAAAATGCCGGCTCCATGTTGGTAAACGGATTGATCAATCTGGTTGAAAAGAATCTTGACCTGTTCGTCATCTTTCCAATCAACCAGCGGTCCGTGGGGATAAGTAGGCCATTTTGATGATTCCCAAGGCGGCCGATCGGTAAAGGACTTGAGCGCCGGCCACGAAACGGCCGTCTTTTTTCAACCAGACACGGTGGGAAGACCATCCAAAACGATTCTTCAGTCGAGCCCAGTTCGTAGTCTGTAAAATACTGCCATGAGGATGGCTGGCACGAAGGCGTCCCATGCGGCATCTTCTCCCGAGTATCTTTTTCTTCTAAGTGCAAACCATTTCTCGAACATCGCGGCGGATTATACCTCGAACTTTACTCTGTGTTACAATTCGCATCCGTCGGATCGGTTGCAACGGTAAGTGACCAGTAATAAGAACCACCTATAGAAGGGAAGAGACTATGAGTCAAGTGCGCCAACTCTATCGGTTACAGCAAACCGACAGTGAAATTAGTGCAAAGAAATTACGCTTGGCTGAAGTCGTTCATCTGCAGAGAGAAACCAGGGAGCTGCGTGCCGCTCGAGCACGGGACAAAAGGCTAGTGAAGATCTTCAGACCTGGCAGACTCGCCAAAGTGACCTAAATCTCGAACTGGGTAGTGTTAATAATGAATCGTCCGCGGACAGAAAAACGCTGTATTCAGGAAACGTTTCCAACCCCAAAGAATTGACTGATTTACAACAAAAAATTGAAGTCGCTTGGCCGCCGCCGGGCAGTTTTGGAGGATGAAGTTCTGGAAGCGATGATTATGATTGAAGATGCCCAGGAAGAGAAGCAAGCGGCTGGCCAACAGCTTGCGAAAGTGCTTGCTGCCTGGGAAAAAGAGCAATCTAGTCTGAAACAAGAACAAAACGAGCTGGCATTGCGCCTGCACCAACTTCTGGAGGCGCGAAAGAAGCAGGTTGCTTTGATCGACCCAAAACCATTGGCAGACTATGAACAGTTAAAGAGCCGTAAAGGCGGCGTGGCCGTGGCGGGACTGGTAAAAAATAGCTGCAGCGGCTGCCATCTGACCGTATCGGCGATTAAGATATCGCGTATAGAACGAGGGGAGATGGTTACTTGTGGCGGATGCGGCCGTATTCTTAGCCCTGTTTAGGGATTGATTTTGAAGAATGAGACCGGGTGGTGTTTGTGGACAAGATGTAATCTTGTTCTAAAGAGCCACAGTTAGCGACGTTTTTTGCTGCGTTTACTGCCACCGCGATAGCTGGGAACTTCCAAAACAAAAAAGGTACAGCGACTTCCATCAAGCATACGGGAAGCTAGACGGGGATCTAAATCTTCAATGGGCGTTGCCGTGGTAATTACGGTTGGCAGGCGGGCATTGTAGCGATGATTGAAGAGCTGGTACAGTTTTTCCCTGGCCCAAGATGTTGCACTTTCTGTACCCAGGTCGTCCAATACCAGTAAGGGTGCTGTCTTGACCTCATCGAATCGTTTGTCCAAGCGTGCGCCAGTAGCAGGGTTAAAAGTGGCCCGCAAATGGTCCAATAAATCCGGTACAACAATGAACAGTACGGGTTCCCCAGAATTAACTACATAATTGGCAATAGCTGCTGCGAGATGGGTTTTGCCGTTTCCATACGCGACGCCGTTTAGCACTAACCAATCAGTAGGGGCCTGGGCGAATTCGAGGGCGGTCTCAAAAGCTCGGTTAATATTATCTGCTAATGGGCGCGATAAATCCCGTTGGCGCAGGTCGAAGTTATCAAATGTTTTGTCCAGATGCACATTCAGTGAAGATAGATCTGATTGTGCCTGATCTACCCCAGTAAGGCGGAAATCCGGAGCCGCTATATGGACGATTTGGGTCAGGCTGGGATCAACCATGCGCGAACGAACACGAATATCAATGGATTCTAACTCTTCATTAGTAGTGACAATGGTAGGGAGGCGGGCATTGTAACGATAGTTGAAGATCTGATAAAGTTTCTCTTGGGCCCAATCGGTATTACTTTGTGTGCCTAAATCATCAAGGATCAGCAGTGGGGCGTTGCGAACCTGTTCGAAGCGTGTGTCGTAACCTGTGTCTGCGGTGGGACTATATGCGGCGCGCAAATGATCCAGCAAATCTGGTGTATTGATGAATAAAACTGGGTGACCAAGATCGATGCGATAATTGGCAACAGCCGCTGCAAGATGGGTTTTCCCGCAGCCATAACCACCCTTGAAGACCAGCCAGCCAGGAAGACTCTTCGCAAAATCAACTGCGCATTCATAGGCGATGCGTAAATTGCGCTGTTTCGCTTCCGTTAAACCATGACCTTCAGGTAGAAAGGTTTGGAATGTGTAGGAGTGAAGAGCGCCTAATTGGCTGAGCTCTTGCAGCTTTTGCAAGCGTTCCATCTCCCGTTCCTGAGCGCGGCATTCGCATGGAACAGCACGGCCAAAGGAAGGGTGCGTTGCGGGGACATCGGGTACATAGAAGCCCAAGCCATCACAATATGGGCAGTCTGGTTTTCCTGATCCAGGATTTTCATCCATGGGTTCAGCGTTTGACGATGTCTTTGAACTCATCTGGGACTTGTTCTCGTAATTGTTTTTTAGTAGCTCGGCGAGTGATTCCATCTTGTTCTTGTCTACCTTCCTGGCGCCATCTTTCAAGAATGGCAATAACATAGCGCCAGCGACGCACATTATTTTCTACAGCGTACTTAATGGCATCTTCAATCCAATCTCTTGGATAATTTTGTTCAGCATCACGTAATTCATCGGCAATTAGAGGCGTGAGGGCGCCTATGTTTTGTTCGTAAAGGACAAAGATATTCGGCCGTTCCATTAACAATGAAATCGGTTCAAAATCGTCTTCCCAGGGTCGCCACTCGCCGCTGGTGATGCCGTCCAAGGCGGCTCGACCTTTTTCCGTATTTAAGAAATAAAGATCCATGTGCCCATCAGCACTATCGATCTTGATATGTAGAAATGTTCCTCGGGCGACGGCGCGTTCGATGCCGTCCATAAGTGCCTGTGAGGAAAGGTTTGTTGTTGGGCCTAATCCCTTTAGAAATATAGTGTCATTAAGAAAGTCAGTCAGGCGCAGATAACGAATGGGGCCATCTTGTTGATTCAAAGACCAGAAAGCATAGAGCGTGACCTTCAGCTCAGCCAAATCGTCAATGGCCGGTAACAGCTCGCTGAAAAACAGGTTGGGCACTGGTGTTAAACGCTGCTTTCCTTCGGGAAAGCCGGAAAATCCTTTCATGACTTACGACCTCCGAACTTATACTACATGCGGTCTGGATCAGGTTTAGTAATCTCTAAAGATCAATTTCTCTACGCTGCAAATTCTTGAATGTAGCTAGTTTGCCATGCCAAAATAGATCGACGGTTCCGGTGGGGCCGTTACGATGTTTCGCTATATGAAGTTCAGCAATGTTCGGCCGTTCCGTATCCTCATTATAATACTCATCGCGGTAGATGAACATCACGACATCTGCATCTTGCTCAATGGAGCCGCTATCTCTAAGATCGGAAAGTAGGGGATGCTTATCCTGTCGCTGTTCCACGGCACGACTTAACTGCGCCGCAGCGACAACTGGGACATCGAGTTCGCGTGCCAGACCTTTCAAGCCTCGCGAGATATCACTTATTTCCTGTACGCGGTTATTGGTTCGATATTCTGCATTCATTAACTGCAAATAATCAATCATTATCATGTCAATGCCGTGTTCGGCATAAAGGCGGCGGCATTTTGTGCGCAGCTGCATGGGTGTGATTGAAGGTGTGTCGTCAATAAATATATGTGTTTCTGAAAGACGGCCGATAGCTTGCATAAAGATTGGCCATTCTTGTTCGGCCAGTTGGCCTCGTCTTAGGCGTTGAGAATCGATTCGCGTTTCGGCGGCAACCATACGTTGAACGAGCTGTTCGGCCGACATTTCCAGATTAAACATCGCGATCCGTTTATTATGGCGGCGTGCTGCGGTGAGAGCAATGGCATTTTGAAGACTGGTTTTGCCCATACCAGGTCTGGCAGCAATTATGATTAGATCAGAGCGATTGAGGCCGCCTAATAGATGATCCAGATCTTTAAACCCGGTAGGAACGCCAATAACATCATCACCACGACTGTGTAAGTCTTGGACACGTTCCAGATAAGCTCCGGCGATCTGTTTTACTGGGACAAGATCGCGTGTTGTACGTTCTTCACTGACACCAAAGAGAGTCTGCTCTGATCGGTCAATGACGACAGTAATATCTTCTGCTTCGTTGTAGGCTAGATTAGCAATGGCACCGGCGGCAGAAATCAGTTTGCGGCGCGTTGAAGCCGCTTCAACAACATGGGCATAAGAACTGGCATTGACTGCTGTGGGAACCACGTTTAACAGGCCAACGATATACGCTTCGCCCCCGACCTCTTCTAGCTGCTCGCGGCGGCGGAGTTCTTCAGTAAGCGTGATAAAATCGACCGGTTCATTTTTCCCACTTAGCGTGACTATGGCATCATAGATCCAGCGATTTCGAACCCGGTAAAATGCTTCCGGTTTTAAGAAACTGGCTACATCAAAAATGGCGTCGGGATCGATAAGCAGTGAACCTAAAATAGCTTCCTCTGCTTCAATGCTATGGGGTGGTAATCTTTCAGTGTCGCTCATGTTTTATCTTTAATTGTGAGAAACCTGGTTTTTTGGATAAATGTGATCGTGGGTTTCAAGTCAAAAACCTGGTTTCTTAAATCTTGAGGTAAAAAAACCTGGTTTCTTATTTCAATAGAAAACGTGAAACGCAAGTTCATTCTCTCACGTTTCACGCTGCATCATCCTTGCTGACTAAAATGGATTGGCGAAAACCTAAAACTGGTTTAGCTTTCTCCTTCGAAGTCATCAAAATCGAGGGTGTCCAGGAAATCAGTAAATGCATCGAGGTTGCCGACATCCCCTTCACTCTCACCCGCTTCTGTTTCTTGAATCAGATCCGGTTCAGGTTTTACACCTGCTTCTTCCAGAACAGCTTCATTGACCAAAATGGGGACTTTTGCCCGAACCGCAAGAGCGATCGCATCAGATGGTCGACAATCAATCTCTCGTACGTCATCATCAAAGTCAATAAACAAACTGGCATGAAATACCTGTTCAGACAATTCTCTAATCAAAACATGAGAGATTGTGCCGCCAAGCTCTTTAGTTACCAGATTCACTAAATCGGCCGTTAGCGGACGCGCAACCTTGACATCTTGCAGTTCGATAGTTATTGCGTCTGCTTCACAAGGACCAATCCAGATCGGCAACTGGCGATCACTATCGATCTCCTTGAGCAGCACAATGCGATGTTGTGAGACAAGGCTGACACGAATGCTATCAATTACAACCTCTACCATGAATTATCCCTCTGCCTTCTCGACCCTGATGCGGCCATTCTACTTGTTGATGTATTTTAGCCAATCGTCGCTTCAGCGAACAGTGCGGACATTGTAGCATAAAACCCGAATTGATTCACCAACCCGCCGCACCAATTTTGAACGTTTAATTCGAAAGCATTATCCAATCCCCTCGTCTGCGCTGCATATTTAGTTGGGATAAATGGAAACCACTGGCTGTTGTGGCCACGACTTCGGCTTCATCACCCTTAAGAAGAATTTCTTGTACTTCGTACCCATAATTTTGGGCTGTATCCACAATATCACGATAGTTAGCGGAAAGCGGATCGGCAAACGCACCATTTTCATTGAGAATGCGGTCGATACTGTCGAGGAGTACATTAGCGCGATTATAATCACCGGCCATCATTGCATCTTCCGCCACATTGAACATAACTTCTATGGTTATGTGGACTTCCGACTGGGGATGTCGCCTTAAATCGGCCGGATTTCCGTCGTCTCGAACATCTTGCGGATGCGGAAGCCATGCCGTGAGGAAGTAAGCTGAAGGATCATATTGCTGTTGGTAACGGCGCATGGTTTCATAAAAGCGAATCGTGGCTTCCAAATCTGCCACCTGCAGGGGATCTGGTGGAATGGCCTGTAATGATTTTAGCCAATCAGTTTCAAGTTGAGCTGCGGATTTTCCATACGTCTCTTGCAAGTTGATATTCAGGATCTCCCAATCCGAAGAAGCATCATCTGTAGATGTGGCGGCATAAAAGTCGCGGAATACTTCATAGCCATACTCATCTATGAGATAAGAAACGAATCCCCCTGCCTCAAGGTAACCCGTTTCATGCTGAACCAAATAGAATTCATCAACAAGATCAGCTAGTGGCACATAGAGGCCTAGCTGCAGCAGGGCACCCATGCGTTTATTAAGTTCTTCAGCCTTGTAATGTCCACCAGTAACCCAAATCGCCAAACCTTCAGCCAGGAATTTGAGACGTTGAGGAGCGAACTGGCGGTCGAGGATGTGGACAGTTTCGTGAACCAATAATTCGTGTAAATTGCCGCCTACATAAGGTCGATCTATATAGGTTGCAACGATATCAGTTCCAGCATAGCCTCCTTGACCGATTGTGCGATCGATGAAATAGACATCTAATTTATGATCTGGTTCCTCGCGAAGTTGGATGGAAGCCTGGGCGACGGCCGTTTCAACCATATCTAACAACATGGGCAGATCACGGTAAGCCGCTGTTTGGGTCTGGGCATATACCCGGCAGCAATCGGTTTCAGCTGTGATCCAGGTTGCATCTCGTTCCGCCAGCGGCCGTTCGCCCGCTTTGCGGACCCTGACACTAAAAGAGACTTCATTATTTGCCGCGTTTTCGTCCCCATCTTCGATAACGTCGAGGTTATCTAAAACAATGCGCACTTCATGGTCTCCCGGCCTACCTGAGGTATCCCAGAGCCACTCATAAACACCCTCCGCCTGGCCGGCCCAATTGCGCGAATCCAATGTCTCTGAAGCAATTGTATGGTCATCGACATAGATATCGACGCTGACATTATTGACAGCGATGCCCTGTGGGACGTAGGGCAGAATCTGAAATGTGACACGATCGCCTGAATAGATATTTGGAACTGGGAAAAGCTGAATATCGTCTAAATTTAGCGATAAATCTCCCGGTAAGGGTGTGAAAGAGGCTGTTTGTTCAATGATCACTGGTGTTGGAATTGGCGTGCTGGTTTCTGTAGCTGAAACAGGAGATGGTTCCGTCGATGGTGTTGTTTCAGATACCTGGGTTGACACTAAAGCAGCCTCGGTGGTCGCTAGCGGCAATTCACCCTTGCCTGGAGCAAAGCTGCAAGCTGATAAGAGAACTAGAAGGCCAATTACCTGAACCTTGATTAACCGCTTAAGAAACATCTTTATTTTATGGAAATGGCATCTGGAACGAACCATTCCTCACATTATTGCTAAGAATAATATTATCTAGAAGGCAAGGCAATAAAGAGCCCGGTATTCTCCACTTGCCCTAATACTAGGTCAAAGTTCGGAACAAAAAACCCCCGCGAAAATGCATTTCGCGGGGGCTTCGAAATTCCTCTGATAAGAATATATGGTCTAATCCTGAGAGAAGCTCAACGTACCTCCATCAGCCGGTGTGTCAATATAAAGCAAATCTTCCTCGATGAAGTAAAGGGCTGCTTCATTAAGACTGCGGAAAAAAAGATCGCTCTGCGAACCCGGTTCGCAGAGCGCCAACGTCGTTGAGGTTATATTGATCGTAAGTTGACTGCCATCAATTACATAATCGCCTGAGCCGCTATTGCAATCAGCTTTGACACTTACCAGGCCGTCTGGCTGGAGTTCAAACGTGTATTTGTCAGGTGCAGCGACAATTATCTCCTCGACAGGTGTTACCAAATTTTGCCATTTCCACACGATTCCCGTGATTTCCGGTAATTCTTCGACTTGAGGATCAACAGCACCTAGGATTTCGCTGGAGGTTTGCACCAATTCTTCCCCCTGCAGTTCATAGGTCTGCACCACATGCTGAGTAGGACAGCAGAAGGGATCTTCTTGGCCTTGCACCACCATATCCACAACTATTTGACCATCTTCAATTGCCAGACTGTTCACGATGATCCGATCGCCCAAATAGGTTACGGCCGTGGGTACCGCTTGCCCATCTTGTTCTGTGAGCACAGCTAAGTCATAAAATGTTCCGCTTCCGCCAGTTTGTGAAACGAGGATTACCGCGATCGCTTGTTGCCCGTCATTCAACTCGCCAACAGCAATGTTATCACTCATTTGGATAACGATCTCAGCGGATGAATCAGCAGCTACTGGTTCGCGATATTCACCATCTGTAAGCTGGGCAGTCCCAGATTCTGTGTACTCCAAAGGATAATTAGCGTTGGCTGCGCCCACAATGACTTCATCCGGCACCGGAGTTTCCGCGCTGCTTTCTGCTTCCACCTCGCTGTAGTTTTCAGCTGTGTCATTGCCTGTACTTACCGTGGTCTCATTTGTAGCCGCTTCATCAGCAGTGATGATCGTGTACGTGGCTACTCCAGAACCATTGACATCTCGGATGTCCAATCTTTCACCCTCGATGCTGTAAGTGGCCGCATTTTGTATTGCAGCGAGATATTGTGTCTCTTGATCCATAATGCCTTCGGGCTCAGCACACAGTTTCCGTGTTGAGGCTGCTGGACCAATAGTGACAGCATCTCCGTCGATTTCATATCCGGCTGTGTAATTGTTGCATCCGGCAGAGCCGCTGAGAGTGCCGTCTTCTCCAAATACGGCCGTGATTTCAGTACCGATAATAGTTGAAACCATGCCGCCGTTGCCATTATTGTGGGTGAGTAAGCTCCATGCCGAACCAGGAAGCGAAGCTTGCTCAGCAGCTTGATAGCTGGCCTGGAGCGCACCGCTGGCATCGCGAAGTTCTAACCGGTCGTTATCTATGCGGTAAGTAGCTGCGTTCTGTATGGCAGCTAAATACAGTGACTCCTGCTCCATAATGCCTTCAGGCTCAACGCAAAACATCTCTGTTGATGCTGCGGGACCGATGACAATGTTTTCGCCTTCAGTTTCGAATCCAGCACTGTAGCGGTTGCAGCCCGCCGATCCAGCCATCACACCATCTTTTCCAAATACGGCCGTCATCTGTGTGCTGGTCATAACAGAAACAACAGCCTCTTTACCATTGTTGTAGGAAATCACTTCCCAATTAGTTCCGATCAAAGGGATAGTTTCATCCTCTGTAAACAAAAGCACGGTATCGCCTGCAGCGTTTTTAAGGTGTAATTGGTTATCAATAATCTCGTAGCCGGCTACACTGCTCAAGGTTGCCAGATATGCCGTCTCTTGCAGCATGAGTTCTTCAGGAGCACAGAACATCATCGTGCTGCCCGCCGGGCCAATTGTCAAAGAACTGCCATCCAGTTCATAAGTGCCAAAGTAGTTATTGCATCCGGCACTGCCTGCCACCCGACCCTCATTAAATTCGGCCGTTATTCGGGTGTTAGGTATTATCTCGTATGAACTGCTATCTGGTGCGACGTAGGAATGCAGCGACCAGGTTGTACCTTCCAATGTCAAAGTTTCGGCCGTCTCCGTTTCCGTTTCAACTTCAACGGGGATCCGGCTTACTTCTTCCACCAATGTGTATCGCAATGTAGAAGCATCCGCCGGCGGATCCTCAACTGGTTCAATCAAAACCACCAGTTCATATTCATAACCTGGTACGTGTTCAAAACCATCAATCTGGTCATAGAATAACGTGTAATTTGCATCAGGGCTCAGCTTAACTTGGAGGCAGGTCTGTGGGCCAACGCCGACGCATTCTACCTCTTCTGGCCCAACATACACTGTTCTCACTTCTGCTCCAGGAGGTAGTTCTGCTTCGGGTACGGCTGGCACGGCTTCTTCCGGCTCTACGGGTGTCTTGTTGACAACTTCAACTAGCGTCCATTTTAATGAAGATGCATCAGCCGGTGGATTCTCGACATTTTCTTCCTTGACCAGCAATTCATACTCATACCCTTCTTCATAATCAAAGCCTTCTATCTGATCATAAAAATATTGGTAATCATCCTCGGGATTTTCTTTAATTTGCATACATTTCTGTGGTGCTTCGCCCACACAGTCAACGAGCTCCGGACCGATAAAGACTGTCTTAACATTATCCTCTGGCTCTTCTGTATTAATTTCGGGTGCTCCACCACAAGCAGCCAATACAAGGCTGGTGACCAGTAGGACCAAGGCTAATAACTTTGCTTTATTGTTCATTTTTCTCCTCGTAATTCTGATGGCTAGATCCTGTGCCATCAGCGGTGGTAGACCTTTATGCTTGAAGCCCTACAAGGTTCCCAGCATAGTGGCCAATTTCGATTCATCTTTTCAAAATTAAAAAATTATCGACAATGTAATTGTCACGTGAAGTGACGGGCTGAGAATCTTCCTAGTTCCTTTTCTCATCTCGTATTCACATAATGGTAACTACATAAGGATTAGCTGCTTGCTGACTTGCAATCAAGGCCAAAGACGTTAACAATATTGGGGAGTTCACGATTGTTCTTCGTGAACTTTATGCGAGATTTGCAACGGAGTCAACCCGTTCACACATGTTTGTGCTTGGATTAATATAAACGTAAAAATATAGTTTTGAGTCGACTGCCTGGCCTAACATTCCAGTCGTTTGTGATTTTTCCGAGACCTTTCCGTTGCATAGTAGAACCCTATTTTGAAGGAAGAAGGAAGATATAAAGATGAAAAATAGCAGAAAGATTTCGGTTTTGTTCTTGATATTGGTAAGTCTTGTGCTGGGGGCATGTGGTTTGTCCCCGGAACAGGTAGACCAGGCGGTGGCTACGGTAGGCAGTATGTCACCTTCTGAGCTAACAAATTTTGCATCAACGGTTGAGGCTTTACCCCCCGAGCAGATAGCAGCAGTAGCTACTTCGGCCGCTGCGGCCGGGTATGCCACACTCTCACCGGCTGATATTGAATCTGTACAAAGCACAGTACAGGCGGCAAGAGCCACAGCAACGGCAGTTGGCCAGTCAGCCAGCTCTGGCGAAAGAGTCAATGCCACCCAAGCGCCACAAGCAGCCCCCGTGATTGTCTATTACTTTGCCCAAGTTCCATCCGAATCGGGCATACAAAATGGCGTTCGCTACTATTTGAATTGGACAACGGAAAACGCCAACCGTGTAGAAATATTTGGTAATGTGATGGACAATCCCCAGCAGGGTAGCTGGCCAGTCTACAATGAGTCCAATGATTGGACCCTTTGGGCAGCCAATGACCAGGTTTGGGTAGAGCAGTTCATGCATGTAACGGCCGACCAGGATACCGGCGCTACGCTTCAAAACGTGTCTGTAGACAGCACCAGCATTACCTTGGCCGTACGGGATCCACAGTTTGTAGATGGTGACATTATGAATGTGGATGTAAATGGTGTGCGCGTCCTAAATGGTTACATAACGGAAGGTCGCCATGTTCGATTCCCTATTACGCTGCAGAGTGGCAGCAACAGTATTTCGATTAATTCTCAAAACGCAGGTGTGACACCACCTATGGTTTCCGAGCTGACGATTAGCAATGTGACAAGCGGGCCGGCTGTGCAGTTGACCAGAGGGTTGAATAAGGGCGAGACTCAGACCTTTAATATCACTGCACCGTAACCGGACAGTTAAGTTATTACAATTGGTATGTTTTGCCCGATCTCACTTAGTGAGATCGGGCTTTTTGCATGGAGTAATAACCGGTGATGGTGTTATAATCTTTTGAAAGCAATGTTATGATC
This sequence comes from uncultured Chloroflexia bacterium, assembly GCA_963736615.1. GTDB lineage: Bacteria > Chloroflexota > Anaerolineae > Promineifilales > Promineifilaceae > JAACFF01. The sequence continues at coordinate 424,461 of CAVTPP010000003.1, forward strand.
TGAAGGTTGAGATCCTCAAAATCAGGAGAAAAAAATGAAGAGAACAGTGATAGTTTTGACCTTGATCTTCACAATGTTACTTGTAGCTTGTGCAGGGCAGGAAGAAGCACCAACCCCAACAAAAGAACCATCCCCAGCCCCAACTGCGACAGCAGCAGAAGAAGTTGTAGAGCCAGAAACTGATGTGGTCTGGGCACGAATTCAAGATAGCGGTCAAATGGTCGTTGGCATATCGGCCGATTACCCACCATTTGAATATTATTCGAAAGATTTCCAATTGGATGGTTATGATGTCGCCCTAATCCGTGAGATTGGAACCCGATTGGGTGTCAATGTACGGTTGCAAGATCAGGTATTCCCAGGACTTGCCGGCGCATTGCAGTTGGAGCAGATTGATGTGGCGATCAGTGCCTTATCTGTGACACCAGAACGAGAGGCTGTTGTCGACTTCTCGAACGTCTATTACGTCGGAGCAGACGCAGCATTGGGCCATTCTGATGTGGATTATGCAATTGCCACGCCCAGAGATTTAGCCCAATATCGCATCGGCGTCCAAACGGGATCGGTATATGAAGATTGGCTGCGGGATGAGTTGTTAGATACGGGCCTGATGCCTGAAGATCACCTCTTCACTTATGTTGACATTAGCAACTCTTTGACCGATCTAGAGGATGACCGCATTGACCTGATTATTCTCGACCTTTTACCGGCTGAGATCGCTGCCGCTGCCAAGGAAAATGTGGCCATCGTTGCCCAGGAACTAAATAAGCAGCGCTATGCTATTGCCGTTCCGCATGGGGCAGAGAAATTACAAACAGCAATTAACGAAGCATTGATCGATTTGCAGAATGAAGGTTTCATGGCTGAACTAGCCAATAAATATTTGAACATCGATCCCGAAGATATTCTGCCGATTGATCCGGAAGAACCGGTGGTGCCAGGGCCGATACCGGGCGGCTGCGTGGATGGCATGGCGTATGTCGCCGATCTGAGTCTGGACGATAATAATATGGCTGACCCACCGCAGATGCTTCCGGGACAGACCTTTCGCAAAGGGTGGCGTTTACAAAATATCGGCACTTGTACCTGGGACAGCAGCTACTTTCTGACGTATGTAAATGGTAGCTCAAGATTAGCGCAGATGGGTGGTTCGCCAGTGTTTGTTCAAGGTGAGGTCAAACCAGGTGAGATGTATGATTTCTGGGTTGACCTGGTTGCGCCATTGGTCCCCGGTACATACCAGGGTTTTTGGTCGATGCGTAATGGAGATGGCATTCTCTTCGGCCAACGTGTCTGGGTGGGGATTACAGTGATTGGATCTCCAACCCCAGCACCGACGCAAACACCCGCGCCAGATATTAGTTTTACGGTTAGCAATACCTATATTAACCAGGGAGAATGTGTGACTTTTAGCTGGAGTGCGGAAAATATTCAAGCGATCTGGTTTTATCCAAATGGGGCAGATTACACAAAATATCCGACCACAGGCAACGGCAGCAGTGTTGAATGTCCGACACAGACGACCACCTATAATTTACGAGTGCAGTATAGAGATGGTACCGTTGAGACACGACAGATCACTGTTTATGTTGAAGCGTCGGCTGGTAAACCAGGTATTGATCGCTTTACTGTTACGCCATCGGCGATCACCGTTGGTCAATGTGTAGAAATCAAGTGGTCAGTATCTGGTGATGTGACCAATGTCAAGATCGGCCGTAATGAAGTAACGATTTGGAACAACGCGCCGCTTTCAGGCCATACATCAGATTGCCCACCTACCGGCGTAGCTACTTATTATCTTGAGGCTAGCGGGCCTGGCGGTACGAGCCGGGTGCAGCAGAATGTGAGCGTTACCACGGCGACGGCCGTGGCTACCGACGCACCAACATCTGTTCCGCCGACGGCAACACCACCCGCCGGTACATCACCAACAATTGATATTTTCTCTGTAGTGCCGCAGCAAATTGCGTTAATGCAGTGTGTCAATATGAGTTGGAGTGTGAGTGGTGATCCTGATTTGGTTCAGATCTGGCGCAATAATATTGTGATCTTGGGTCCAGCGACCGACACGGGCTCCGGTCAAGATTGTTCGATTAACGTCGCCGGCACTTATATCTATAAGATAACGGCACAGAATGAGGCAGGGCAGGCAGCCCCCAGACAGGAAACAGTGACTGCTGGTGGAGGTGACCCATACCCGGCGCCGCTGCCGGCAACTGGTGGTTGATAAATCGCCAACTAGGCGGATTTAAACAGACGGCCGTATATCTGTGTCATTTAGATATGCGGCCGTTTTGCGTTTCTGGTGTCGTTGTATTGGTATGAGAGGAGATCAATTATGGGGATGCAAATGATGGCGGGTTCCCACTGTGTTGTATTTGACTTGACCTAGATGTTTGATTCATCAATTATCTCATTGGCAATAACATTGACAGTTTTGTCCAGATAGCTCTGACCATCGGGCAGGGTGGATTTGTAATCGAAATAATCTTCGCGACCAGTGTGTTTCATCGGTCCGGGATCGACGACCGTGATCTTACCCTTGCGCAGCGCCTGGTTCCAAGTCGAGTGTTTTACAAATGGCCAACGGCCAGGATAAAGAATGATGCCGATGTTAGGGAATTTATCCTTTGATCCTTGTAGATGGAGCAAGAGATTGGCGTAACCAACACCAGGTTCATCGGCGATGACACCACCGATGGATATGACATTGATCGGGGCGTCAAAAGTTATGGATAAGTAAGGGACAACACCGGCCGCAATTTGTCCACCGCCGCTCCAACCCATAACGGCGATGGGTATGCCACTGCCGGCTGGGTAACCATGATTAAGCAGACTAATAGCAATCTCACGCGCGACGCCGACATTGTAAATCGGACCATAGCGTGGGTCACCTGAAACGCCAACCTGGAGAAGATTGCGCACAAAAATTAGACTGGCCAATGCGCTGCCCTTCCCCTTAAGCCTGCTGTTATGAATGCGCTGCCACAACCAGCTAAGCTGGCGCTCGCCATTGAGGGGGTTGTTGGTTACAGAGAAGGGGTAAACGTCGTCAACCATCGCGACTTCTCCTGGCAGCGCTTCAGTAAGACGTTTCAAAAAACGTCGCTCGCGGCTGGAGATATCTTCAGCAGATATACCTCCGATTGCCGTTAGATAGACAACATAGAAATCGGCCGCGCCGTCATCCTTTCTTGGTTGAGGGTCCAGTGTAGTTGGCTCCAAGCCCCTTTTTGTCCAGCCGGCCCACCAGCCCAGAGCCTCAAAAGGGGATAAAAAAGCCATAATCAAGAATAAAAGCAGCCCCAGGGATATTAGGCATTATAATGGTTGGAGGATTAAATTCATTCTTCATCCTCCCTTAAGGCTGATGATTGTTCTTCATCAACGTAGAGGTTCACGATTTCATCAGTTTGAAGCTGGTGGTCTGTTCCTGTAGTAACTCGCCACAACCAGCTATCGAGACTTTTAATACGAAAAATAGGGATACGAGTTAATAGTTCCAATATGATCCAGCCGAGGGTGCTGCAAACCAGGGCCTCTATAAAACCGATCTGAAAAGTGACCCCAACGCCGATTACAACTGCTAGAAACACCCAAATTCGTAAAATATAGAAGATGATATGACCCAGGTATGGCAGTAGGATGAATAAGCCAAACAAGTAGGGAGCAAAACTGATGGCAACTGCGGTCATAACCGCAACGAAAGATTGGCAGACACCAAATAAGGTTTCTGCTAGAAACCAGATGGAGAGAGCCTAAAAACCGACACTGATGGCGAGTGTCAAAGCAGATACGACCAGTGAAAATATAAAGTGACTGCGATTAACACGATTGGCGAAAAGGACCACGCTTTGCCCCAAAGTGTAGGAAAGACCGGCGATGATCAGTATGGACAAGGCCAACTGCCCACCATTCGGCGCTACAAGGATAACTTCAAAGGCTTTGGGATTTAGGCGCAATACCTGGGTTATTAGCTGCCAAACGGCCGCTAAAAAGTCAACCAGGGTAATTATCTCAGACTCAGCCATAATTCAATTATCCATCAGATGCCTTTTCGCGGTTAACACAATGTTTCAATTCCTTGATGAAGGTGAATTGAAGGCTAGAACAGGTCGTCATTTACCTCATCTTCACCGTATTCCGCGGGCAGCGATTTGAATTTACTCTTGGCTGAAGCTGGTGAACACCCTTTCATTTCCGCGTAAAAACGTTCATCATAACGACGTGAGCGCACGGGTATAGGCATTTTGACGCCCCATCCTAACAGGAGCACTTCCTCTTTTTCTTGCAGACGGGCGAGCATACCGCGTAACTGCTCGCGCCCGGCCAGGCCGGTGAGCACAGCGCGTATGTCATCTTCATCGCCCAGCCAACCTGTTATCCGTGTGCCTAACTGGGACATAACCTCGTCGTCAATCCCCGACGGCCGTTGATCAATTACCAAGAGCGTGACAAAATATTTACGCATCTCACGAGCGATGGTGCCGAAAGCTGTTTGTCTGGACATCTGTGGATTGAGCAGTTTATGTGCCTCTTCGACAGCGATTAGCAGTGGCTTCGGTGCAGGCAATTGGCTGAGAGATTTGTGTTCTTCGGTCTTTCTGACCCAATGTTCGCGAATACGACGGGTCAGAATATTTGAGACAAGCAAGTAATCCAGATCGCTCTCATGAGCGCCAAAGCTGAGGATGACATGCCGGCCGTTTTCTAGCTTATCGACTATTTCGTTTACGGCATCCATTGCTGGCTTTTCCACCACATATGTTTTGTCATAAATTAGTTTCAATTTGCGGTGCAGGGCTTCTGCTGCGGAATCATGAACATTATTGCGCCGGGCCCAATAAGCCACAGAGTTTGGAGCAGGCTGGGTTTTTCCTGATTCCGGATCCGTTTCCACTGCCCCTGGCTTTAACTTCATAAATTCTGCGAACCATGCCCCTTGTTTGAACGCACCCATCAGGGCATTAAGCGTGACTGTCGCTGTGTCAGTCAAATTAAGGGCGCCGGATAATAAGGTGATGTCAGCCGTACTGAAGTCACTCAATGCTAGCTCCAGGGTGAAGTCAGGTGAATGTGATCCCACTGTCGCCCCTTTGCCAAGAGCCGCTACCTGCACCCGCTGGCCGAACATCGATTTAAGTCCGCGAATGCGTACCTGGCGATCTGTGTCCGTATCGTCAAAGGCATATTCGTTGTGCATATCAAAGACGAGGGCCGAGGCCACGTTTTCACACATGAGCCCAGCCAGCACCATACGGGTCAGGAAACTCTTACCCGTTCCCGTAGCGCCAAAGATACCGCTGGAACGTTGTACGAAGCGCTCCAGATTGAGACGCACCGGGTAGCCTTGTTCAATGGTATGTCCAACCACAAACATGTATTGGCCATCTTTGCCAAAAATTTCCGCCACATCCGCTTCATTTGCTTGCCGTACAGTTGCGTGATGGGCAGGGACGGTTTTTACTGGTTTTGGTCCAGGATTTTCTTGCCCGCGTTCGACGGCCGTTTCCCATTTTTCGCGTTGCGGTGTACCAAATTCAGGTCCGCGATCCATGATCAAGGTTGGATACATGTCCAGGGTCGTGAATAGAGTCTTGCCCAATAGTGCTGCTTGGATGACCGGCTGCAGCCGGTCGCTCTTCTCATCAGCGAAGCGCGGATCGGTAGCGCCCAGGCGCAAATCGGTGACCAGACCGAAATAGCGAAAACGGCCGCTGTCGCAAACCACAAAACTTCCTTCCTGTACCTGATCAGCCGGAACGGTGAGACGAATGAGAAAGCCCTCTTTTAATCCGCCACCGATGATGTAGCCGATAGGTTCATTCATATCGCTCATACGCTTATCTCCAATTCCGGCACAGCATCACTCAATGCTTCCAGAGTGGGAATCAAAATGTCATAGTTGCTGCGTAACAATTCGATTAATTCATGGACAGCGTCCAATGCCCAGGCAGCATCTCTGTCTCGGATCTGGTAGACGTCATTGATATGTGCAACCAGAAGTTGATCTACAGGAACATTGCTGCCCGCTGCACGTAGAATCAAGCGTAAGTAGCCTAGATTATTAGTGAACTCGGTCACTTCTTCGGGGTCCAAACAGATAACCACCGGATCAAGGTTTAGTGGTGGGCGAGGGGGTAGGCCATAAGTGAGTTGAGCGTTTAACCGGTAGCCAATGGCCAAAACACTCATCTCGATTGGTAACAGCCGGTTGCGGCGTTGGTCCTCGATCACTTCTGGTCTTGGGCTTTCGACCATGACCAGACGTCGAATGAGCTGGTCATCGTCAATATTGATGTTGTAGATCAAACCATAAATCGTTTCGCGCGATTCAACAGGCTGCACTTTTACCAGGCTGCCAAAACCGGGCACGGATAGCTGGTTGACACGGCAGCCGACGGAGAAGCCAACCGTACTGGCGCGCAGGACACGGCCGATTTCTAATTCTCGTCCATTCATAAGCTAATATCCTTCATGGCGGGTCTTGCCACCACGAGCAAGTTCTTTTGATTGTTGTTTCGATGTCATTTGCGGGTTGATACCAAGATCAGCCAGCCGTAAGGCGATGCGATTTTCAAGCTCTTCTTGATCGCGCCGGTTGACCACAGCGATCTCGTCGGCACGGGTGATGACGTAGGGATAACTGCCCAATATTTTGCATTGATCGTAGATAAGGGCATGAACGGCCGTGACTATGGTTTCGTCGCGGGCGACCCATAGGGGAATGTCGACGCGAGCTAAAGCTCTGTTGCCTGTACCTGTGCGTAAATAAAAGAAGCAAACCTCATTACTCTTATCCCGTCCGCGAAATGAATTATTATGCTGCGAGATATCGCGAAAAACAGGGCTGCGTTCACCTGGAGCGAGGACAATATCATAGAGATCAACATCGCTCAGCCCGGCATAGGGTGCGGAGCGATACAGCTTGTTGATCTTAAAATCAGGCTGGTCGATATCCAGGGAGTGGAGCATAGTCAGTACGGAACGTTTTCCGGGCCGGTCAATATAACCGGCCAACCAGGCACCCGATTCACGAATCCGGGTCATGGCCTGCTGCCATGCCTCAACAACCTTTTGTCCTTCGCGGCCCGGTAATCCGCTGGCCGGCCAATAAAGCAAGCGTTGATCCAATACAGCTAAGCGGGGTCCTGGATGGGGCTGTGCCTTTTCGACCGCTGCTTCCAGGGTTTCAATCTCATACCTGTCCCGCCAGAGGCTGACTAGAGCGCTGTTGAGTGAGAAACCATCATCTTCGTCCAGATCGCCGGCGCCAGGATATTGTAGGTTTGGGACACTGAAAACATCTGGCGGCAAGCCGCTGCCATGATAATAGGCAATGGTCCCAATGTTGATAAGGAAATAGAGAAAAGGAGCATGCCGGTCTGGCACAATTTGCGAACCATCACTGGCGATAATAGTCGCCTGTGATGGTGGTTGTGAAGGGGAAATGCCCTGGTTTAAGGGGTGACTCTGATGTAAAGGGATTGCAGCGCGGTAATACTTTTCATCGGCCAGGGCCACGACACGTTCGATTTTGTCATCAATTTCCTGCCAAGAAGAAGCATGAGCGGTTAACCGCTCATGCATTAATTCTAATTGAATTTTCTGCTGGTCTTGACGTTGGCTGAGTTCCTGGGCCATGCTATCCAGGGATGGGCTCAATTGTTCAAATTCAAGGGTCATGGCTGCCTGCCTGTCGAATAATCGGGAACGCTGTTTGAGATGAGTTTAGCACGGATGAGCTAAATGGACGAACGCACCTGGGTGGCGAGTAGAGCAGTTTTAGAAACCCAGTTTTGAACAGTAAATTTAACTTAGAATTCCACGATAGCCGGGCTGTTTTATTTATCAAAACCGGGTTTCTTGCTTCAATGATTGGGGGGGAATTAGCCGATTTCAACCTTGGTAACAGCGTCGAAGTCTAATGCATCACCACCAAGTACGGCCGTCAGCGCCAACTGCGCAACCTGAAAGAAGGATTGCAGCTCGGCGATACGTTCCAGGTAATAGCGGGCTAATTCGCGCTCTTCGGGCGTTAATTCTTGGTCGGCACTCTTGAGGCTGGCGATGCTTTCTCCAAGTACATTGAGCGCTAACTGTACCTCGCGCTGTTCACGACTGCCTAAGACATTGCGAATGACTTGCCACAGGTCTGATTCGGCACGGTAATACTTCTTGCGTTCACCGCGCATCCAGACTTCCTTGGCCATGCCCCAGCGCTCAATAGCGCGCATATTCATACTGACGGAGCCTTTGCTTATTTCTAAGGTACTGGCCAAATTATCTAAGGAAAGCGGTTTGGGACTGAGCAGTAAGGTGCCATAAAGACGGCCCATTACATCGCTGAATCCAAAGAATCCGGCCAGGCGGCCAATTCCGGCTACGGTACTATCGTTTACTGCTTCTAAAGCTTCGTGCATGCCATATCCCTGCGTTCAAAACGTTCTGAATGTATGGAGATTATCAAAGAGTTGCTTGCGGGGCAAGGAATTAGGAGAAGTGAGCTAAGGGGCCATGTCCATTTCCTAGCTGCCAATGTTTAGCGGCCTCCAGGCTTCTGGCGGTAAATCTTTGTGCTTTAATAATTGCTTCAAGCATTGGAATTTGTTGTGCCAAAAAGGCGCAGATGGCAGCGCTTAAAGTGTCGCCACTGCCGTGACGGTTCTCTGTCTCTATCCAAGGTGTTGGGAGCTGCTGTTGTTGGCTGCCATCAGAATAGTAGTCGATGATAGTACTCTTTTGCCGTATGCCGGTTAAAAGTACATTTTGGGCGCCGAAGGCGTGAAGACGTGAAATGGCCGCGTCTATATTTTTTTGACTAGGTGATGCAGAGGGCGGCAACTGGGCCAAAAGAGATGCTTCGGCCCAGTTGGGTGTGATCAAGCTGGCCAATGGCAGTAGATGGGTGCAGTAAGCTTCGCTAACGCTCGAGGGAAACATCGGCCGTCTTTGATGGTTGACTAATACGGGATCAATTACGATATGAGATGGTTGGTATTTACGAAGGCCATAATTGATAACTTCGATCAGCTCAACTTTGCCAATGAATCCCGTTTTAACTGCATGAGCGCCATAGTCGGATAGGACAGCGTCTATTTGTGCTGTCACTAGATCCGGGGGTGGGTAGTGAACGGCCGTAACCTCTACGCTGTTTTGCGCGGTGACGGCCGTTATAACACTCATGCCATAAATGCCCAAAGCGGTCCATGTCTTGAGATCAGCTTGTATCCCGGCTGCACCCCCGCTATCTGAGCCGCCGATAGTTAACACTTTTGTTGGCTGCGTTTGGCTTTCCGTATCCATTGGTCTCTGAAATTTAAAAAGGCCACCATGGCGATTGTACCATGATGGCCTTAATGAGGATTCAAGAAACCCGGTTTTCCGGAAAAAACCAGGTTTCTGACGGATTCTTACATATTAGCGACAATCGCTTCCGCATATTCGGAACAGGAGAGCTTGGTCGCGCCTTCAATTTGGCGGTGTAAATCGTAGGTTACGGTTTTGTCCTGGATGGTTTTGGTCATGGCCTCGACGACAAGATCGGCCGCTTCTTGCCAGCCCATGTATTCCAACATCATCACTCCACTGAGGATTAGACTGCTGGGATTGACCATGTCTTTGCCCGCGTATTTTGGCGCGGTGCCGTGGGTTGCTTCAAAGAGGGCCACGCCATCACCAATATTGCCACCAGGCGCCATGCCTAGACCGCCAACTTGGGCGGCTGCGGCATCACTCATGTAGTCACCATTGAGATTGAGCGTGGCGATCACGCTGTAATCATTGGTACGGGTCAATAACTGCTGCAGCATATTGTCGGCAATACGATCGTTTATTACGATCTTGCCTTCCGGCACATGTCCATCATATTTATCCCACAGTTCTTCTTCACTTATGGTTTCTGCACCAAATTCCTCGGCAGCCAATTCATAGCCCCAATTTTTAAATGCCCCTTCGGTGAACTTCATGATATTTCCTTTGTGCACCAGGGTAACAGAGGGACGGTTATGAGCGATGGCGAATTCAATGGCCTGGCGTACAAGGCGCTTGGTACCGAATTCGCTGACCGGTTTGATGCCGATGGCGGAATGGGCGCGTACATTTTTGCCTAACTTTTCATTCATGAATGCGATAATCTCATTGGCGCCTTCGGAATCGGCCGACCATTCCACGCCGGAATAGACGTCTTCTGTATTCTCGCGGTAGAGGACGATGTCCATTTTCTCCGGTTCACGCATTGGGCTGGGTGTTCCAGGAATGTAGCGCACAGGGCGGACACAAGCGTAGAGGTCTAGTACTTGGCGTAAAGTGACATTAAGGCTGCGAAATCCGCCACCAATAGGGGTTGTCAGAGGGCCTTTAATCCCAACAACGAACTCGCGCATAGCTGCGAATGTTTCTTCAGGCATATAGTTGCCATCGTATAATTCGGCCGCTTTCTCACCAGAATAAATTTCCATCCAGGCAATCTTTTTTGAACCGCCATATGCTTTCTCAACGGCCGCATCCCAGACACGTAATGAGGCTGGTGTGATATCTATGCCGATGCCATCACCTTCGATGAAGGCAACAATTGGATTTTCGGGGACGTGCAGCTTGCCATCAGTAAAGGTAATCTTTTCTCCAGCAGGCACTTTAATGTTCTCGTAGGCCATGATATGATTTCTCCTTGGTTATGAAGGACAAAGTTTTGTTTATCCTTTTGGACATAACAATCTTGTCTATCAGCTTTATACGAAATGCAACTGATAAATTCTTTATTTATTAAACTCTTCCGGTTGTTGATATTAGGTAAAGAGGGTACCTAGTTCCTAGATGTTTGTAGGTAGGCATTATAACGCTAATTGGTTTAATTGGGGAGAGAATCAAGGCAGCAAGCCAATTCCCTCAAAAGATGCTAAACTGGCGATGGTCAGCGAGAATTAGATGATACTATCAGACCTTCTTCCCAGCAACTGGCGGCATAGACAATGGATCCTGAGTGTATTAAATGGTACCCTGTTGTTCTTGATGCTCCTGGCAGCAATATTCTTAGCGACTCAACGCCGCGAAGCACCTCAGCTCATTTTGCTCCTCTTACTCTATGTGATCACAGTTAATCTCACGCTTCCTGCAGCGCAGGGTGCGGTGGGACTGGTTCCAGTTGTCTCGGTGACCAGTGCCCTAATCTTGGATTGGCAAACGGCGTTGTTGTTGGCTGTGTTCAGCTTGCTGGTGGCGGAACTAGCCCGCCAGCTCTGGAATCCCGTTTGGGATTATATTGATGTTAAACGGCCGACATTTATGATTCGTTTGGGTCGCTCGGTAATCTATTTGTTATCTCTAGCAGTAGGAGCCGTTGTATACCAGTTTTCCGGGGGTGAGATTCCACCATCCGTTAGCGAACCTGGCATTATTTATAGTTTTGGATTTTTGATCATATTGTACAGCGCGACATACTTTGTCTTATCCTTCCTGCTTTGGCTCCTAATGGGTGGATCGGGTCGCGAGTTTATGGGCAACCATTCTGTGCCCATCTTACTTGTTACTTTACTCGCTCAGCCATTTGCCTTGTTTGGGGCAACCGCATTTGGATCGGGTGGAATCCCTATTTTTGTCGTGTACTGTTTAAGTGTGATGTTTATTGCTGTACTTTTATGGGTAAACTGGCAGCAGCGCTATGTCTTGGAACAGAGGCATAACCAGTTTGCTATATTGAATACAGTAGGCAGTTCGCTTCGCGAGACGCTCGAATTGTCTGAGGTTTTAGAGCGCACATGGCGTACTATGTCAGCCCTGATCCCTGCTGACCGTTATACAGTTGCACTAAGAGATGATGACAATAATTGGCGTCATTCGAGGCAAGTGATTAGAGATCATGGCGGGCATGATTTGCATGCATTCCCAGCAGAGGCTGACAGCGGCATGCAGGTAGCTTACACACCGGACGATTTCACGCTTTGGGTGACAGAGCGTGGCAGAGCTCTTGATCTGACTGAACGCAACATGCATTTCGCCGCGAAGCATGATCTAGTTCCACCGCACCCCCAGCCTGCTGCGTGGCTTGGCGTCCCTCTTAAAACAGTGGATGATGTCATTGGCGCCCTGGTCTTGCAGCGATACGCGCCTGCTCGCCCCTTTAATCGCTGGAGTCGTGAGGTTCTTTTCGCGGTAGCAGGACAGGCAAGTGCTGCTATTCAAAATGCGCGACTATATCGTGAAACATTGCGGCTTTATAATCTTACGGACCAGGCTTTGGCTGAGAGAGTTAAACAGCTTCAGGCTTTGCTGGATACCATGCATGAAGGGGTGTTGATGCTTGATCCTCAGGGAACAATTGTATTGGTCAATAATGTTGCATCAGGCATGATCGGCCGCCCAGCAAATGCTCTGCGCCACAAAACGTTCTTTATTGAAGAGGATGCTCTAAAACTTGGCCATAAGCCACAAGACCTAAGCCAACTGCTTGCATCGTTGCAGCATGAGCAAGTACCCTTGAGCGCGCAATACATATTTGAAACTACCTTCAAGGACGTTGAGGGCCGGACGTCGCGGCGTTTTATTGAGCGTATGGAGGCGCCTGTATTGACCGCGAACAAGCAGGTCATTGGTTGGTTAATGCTGTTTCGGGATGTTACTGAGGAACGAGAATTGGCAGCACAACGCCAAGATCTTACGCGCATGATAGTCCACGATTTAAGGAACCCGGTGACGACATTCATTAGCAATATGCATTTAGTTGATATGCTGCTGCCTGCCGATGCGAGTTTGGAGGTGGTGCGAGAAGCGGCAGGGGATGCGCAGCAGAGCGGCTATGATATGCTGGACATGGTAGACTCACTGATGGACATCAATCGCATGGAGGCGAGGCAACTTGTCATGGAGGTTGAGGCGGTGAATATGCCTGCGTTAATTGAGCGGGTGACCAAGCGGTTGGAACTTTTGGCCATACAGCGCAATATTCATCTTAGCCAGCAGTTTGATTCTGATCTCCCGTTGGCCTGGGCCGACGAAGATATGATCAGGCGTGTATTAGTTAACTTGATAGATAATGCCCTTAAATATACGCCTAGTGGTGGGCAAGTCCACTGCCATGTGATGGAAGAGCCGGCGCAAACAAAAGATCGCGAGCAAGGCATTCGCTGTATTGTCAGCGACACGGGCCCTGGAATTCCCGAAGAACATCAGGACCAAATCTTTAATCGTTTTGCGCGCACGAACCAGGGCGGGGCGCGTATTCGTGGCACAGGTTTGGGTCTTTCATTTTGTAAGCTAGCAGTTGAAGCTCATGATGGCCGCATTTGGGTAGAGCAGCATACAACAGGGGGGAGCAAGTTCATTTTTACTTTGCCTGGAATACCAATCCTTCAGGAAGCATGATCTATTTTGGATTCACGTACCTGATCATTAATGGAGTTACTATAGATGATTGACAATCCTTTATTGGACATTGATCGCCAGATCGTAGGCGATATTTATACGAGCGCAGAGCTCATGGATAATTTGATCGTGCTCTGTGATGAATTCGGCTCTAGATTTGCCGGTTCAAATATGGAGCGGCAGGCAGCCGAATTTATGAAATCAAAATTGGAGTCATATGGTCTTGAAAATGTGGCCTTGGAACCAGTGCATTATGGCGGTTGGCGACGGGGGGAGGCTGCGCTGGAGATCATTAGCCCGATTTCAAAAACAATCCCCTGTATTACACTGCCACACTCTCCAGCAGTCGACTTGAAAGCCCAATTAATTGATGTGGGTGAGGGGGCTCCTGACGATTTTGATAAATGTGCGGCTGATATCGACGGAAAATTTGTGTTGACAACCAGCCACACATACCCAAGTGGTAGTAAAAGATGGATACATCGCAATGAAAAATACGGACGTTCTCTCTTGGCTGGCGCAAAGGGTTTTATCTTCGTTAATCATTATCCGGGATATGGCCCAGCGACAGGAGGGATCGGGTATGATGACCCCAATAGTGGTGCGGCGCTGATCCCTGGAATATCGGTAAGTATGGAAGATGGTGCTTTCATCCAAAGGCTGATCCAGCGACATGGGCTAGTAGAAGTGCATCTGCGCAGCAGTGATGTTAATGAGCCTGTTGTATCATGGAATGTCATTGCTGAATTACGTGGCAAGCAAAATCCGGATTCTGTGGTCATGTTAGGCTGCCATTATGATGGACATGATATCTCTCAAGGTGCGGCTGATCCCGCATCTGGGACTGTAGCATTGATGGAAGCTGCTCGGGTGCTCGCCAAATATGCCGGAGATTTGCCAGTCTCGATCCGTTTTGCTCTATGGTCGGCAGAAGAAATCGGTCTTATCGGTTCCACACAATATGTGCAGCAGCACGTAGACGAATTAGACAATATCCGATTCTACCTGAATATGGACATGGCTGGGGCAATTGATCCCAAAGATATTGTCCTCAACGAATGGCCTTCTCTGGAGCTTTTATTTAGAAACTGGCATGAGGAAATGGCTTTGAAATTTGGCGTAGGTCAATCGCTAAACGCTCATTCTGATCATTACCCGTTTATGGTAGCCGGCGTCCCCACTGGCGGCATAGGCAGCTTGAAAGCCAATACAGGTGGTCGCGGGTACGGTCATACGATGTATGACACGGTGGATAAAGTAGAAGTGAAGGGGATGCGAGAGGCCGCTGCACTGGCGGCGCGTCTGGCTTTACGAATGGCCATTGTTGAGCAATGGCCGGTTCAACGTCGTTCGCCCGAAGTTGTCAAGGCTATTTTAGATAGTCCCGATTATCGTGAAGAAACGGAATTATCTGAACAGGTCAATGCATTTTATCGCGAACATAGCTCGTGATGAGCGGGTAAGAATGTGAAATAACGCGGATCATCACTTGGCAATATGAAACCAAACGTATTTTTACCGGCAGATAATCTCCTTACTGACTATATGGAGGCGTCGGCCGCTCGTCACCGTCATCTTTGTCCACGTCAGGTGTTGGGAATTCGTATGGGGCTGTATGGCTTACGCTGTTTAGGTCTTGTTAACCTGGATTTCAAGACGCCATATGACAATAGGCGAAAACGATTACTGACTGTGGTTGAAACCGACGGCTGTGGAGCGGACGGGGTTGCGGTGGCAACAGACTGCTACGTTGGTAGGCGAACGCTGAGGGTGTTAGATTTTGGGAAAATGGCAGCAACAATGGTCGATATACAAACGGGAAAGGCGGTGCGTGTGGTTCCCCACCAAGAATCACGCCAACTAGCCCGTGTCCATGTGCCGGATGCCCACAGCCGCTGGCATGCGTATTTGGAGGCGTATCAGATCATCCCTGACGAATTATTGTTGACTGCGAGGGAGGTTTTATTAACACAATCTATTGCCGAGATTCTAAGCAGGCCAACGGCGCGAGCGGAATGTGATGATTGCGGAGAAGAGATAATTAACCAACGTGAGATTAAGCAAGACGGCCGCATTCTTTGCCGTACATGCGCCGGGGATAGCTATTATTGTGAGTTGTAGCGAGATAACAAAAAACCGGGCAATTCCGTTTCAGTGGAAATGCCCGGTCATGTAAAAGTTCGCTACAAAAAGGGTGTCTGTTACTTTAGCGCCGGGGCATGATGATCCACAGCAGCACGTAAGGCAGTACGCCTGGAAGGCCGCCAGGCAGCATCAGGATCAAGAACAGTAAACGGAACCATACCGGGTTAAGGCCAAAGAAAGCGCCTAATCCACCGCATACACCGGCAACAATGCCGTCTTGTCTTTGTAATCTGTTTTGTTTTGTCACAGTGCTCATTGAAACCTACCTCCAAGAATTAATTATTCTAACAAGTTCTTACTTCAACAAGCTATACGCAGCAAATAGAGTATGGTTGCTGTAAACTGCTTTACAAGCCCCACGATATATTCTTGGTTAAGCAAATTCTACTTCCACCGCAAAGATAATTTAATAAAAAAGGGAGCGTATCGATGATGATACGCTCCCGAGTTTTTGAACAAGACAAGAAAGGATTAGTTGTTCTCTTCAGCTTCTTCTTTGCGCAGCTTTTCAACCAGATTGTCCATTATGTGAGCAGGTACACGGCCGTAATGGAGAAACTCCATGCTAAACACACCACGCCCTTGCGTCATTGAGCGCAAATCTGCGGCATAACGTTGAATCTCGGCCAATGGAACCTCTGCATGCACAATACTTTTAGTTCCTTCCTGGTCCATACCCAAAACCCTTGCTCGGCGGGTATTGAAATCGCCAAGAATATCGCCCATATTATCTGATGGGACAGTAACGGTAATCTTGTAAATCGGCTCTAAGAGAACGGGCCCTGCACCCATGACCGCCTTCTTGAAACCTTCTCGACCAGCGGTCTGGAAAGCGATTTCTTTGGAGTCCACGGGATGTTCTTTACCATCAAAGACGACAGCCTTCACACCGACCACGGGGTAACCGGCCAACACACCACCTTCCAATGCTTGACGGCAACCTTTTTCTGTAGCGGCCACAAAAGGCTGGGAAATCGAGCCACCATAGATTTCTGACGCGAATTCAAATTGGGTGTTGTCATCTACCGACTCGACACGAATGAAGACACGTGCATACTGGCCTGCGCCGCCAGTCTGTTTCTTGTGTGTATATTCGGCCGAATTGGTCTTGGTAATTGTTTCACGAAAAGGCACTTTAGGTGTTGTCGTCGTCAGATGAACGCCAAATTTCGACTCAGCCTTCTTAACAGCGATGTCTAGATGAGTTGTACCCATACCTGAGAGAATTGTCTGGTTTGTAGCTCGTTCCGCGGCCCAAGATAGGGTTGGGTCTTCGCCCACTAAGCGGGTTAAAGATTGATTTAGCTTGGCCACATCTGATTGCGAAACGGGGTGAATGGCAACAGAAGCAATTGGATTAGGCTGCGCAATGGGCTCGATATTAAATGTTTGACCCCGATCACTTAACGTATCGTTTGTTTTAGCATCTCCCAATTTAACAACGCTGCCAATATCACCACTGTGCAAACGTGCTGTTGGCTCGGTATCTTTACCAGTTACTATTTGAAGAGCGCCGATACGTACTTCACTCTCAAGATTAGTATCCCAAGCTCGGCTGTCTGACTCCAAGATACCACTGAAGATTCGAATGTAGCTGGTTTTGCCATATGGGTCCTCACGAGTCTTGAAAATAAATGCAACGAGAGGGCCAGTGTCAGTTACTTTTAAGTCGACCAAATCGCCGGCGGCGTTAGTCGCAGCAATACTTACTTCGTTCGGCGCTGGGAGTAATTCGGCAAATATATCAAGCATTGGGGTAATAGCGATGCCTTTTTCGGGCGCAGCATAGAGTATAGGGGTAGCAGCACCTTGAGCCATCGCTGCTTTCAAACCACCGATGATCTGGTCATTGGATAACTCCACCCCGTCGAAATACAGTTCCAGAAGATCATCATCTGCTTCCGCAGCCGCTTCAATCATTGCGATTCGCGCCTCTTCTGCGGCATCAGCCATATCGTCGGGGATCGGACCCATTTGCCCTTCTTCACCCATGCGGGCTTCCATTTTGATCAGATCCACGATACCTTCGAAACTTGGACCCTCTCCAATGGGGAGTTGTATATTTATGAGATTGCCGTCCAGGTTTTCATCTATACTTTTCTTAACCCGGCTGACATTCACATTCTCGCGATCCATCTTGTTTATCACAAGCAAACGCGGCTTATTGCTCCTTTTCGCTGCTTGCCAGACGATCTCAGTGCCAACTTCGACACCGGCTACAGCTTCAACCAGGACGACTACACCTTCGGTGACCTTGAGGGCGCTGTTCACTTCACCAACGAAGTCAATATATCCCGGTGTATCCAGGATATTGAACTTGAGGCCGTTCCATTCGATGGGCGCAATGCCGGTGGAGATGGAACTATTGCGATTCATTTCCTCTTCGTCGAAATCCATGGCTGCTGTGCTACTCTGCACGCTACCCATGCGCGTAGTGACGCCCGTATTAAATAGCAGGCGCTCGACCATTGTCGTTTTGCCTGCCCCATTATGGGAGACGAGGGCGATATTTCGTAGTTGACCAGTGTGATACTCTTTCATTAGTAAGAAACCTCTTGGGATTAGGGATTCGGGCGTATTAAAGTCTGTACTATTCTTTGGTATAGACAATATTTTTTATTTAGAAACCATCTTAAATTTTAGACGAAAGTATCCTAAGGGGCAAATGACCGATGCCTCTAAATATGCCCGTATAATTTTTCCGGAACCGACCGATCTTACTATTCGAATAGACTGAAGGGCGCATGTGGCTTGTCAAAACACGGCTATGATCCGCTGGTATCATCAATACGCAATTCGTATGACCCTTCTGCTTCATCGTCAAGGCTTGTGACCCAAACCAGAAGCGTTAAGTTCTGGGGAATTTCCAATTTCTTGAAACCAGCCCCTTCAGAACCATCTGCAAAGCCTTCATTTGATGCCAATAGGTTGCCTGTCTCGTCAAGAATGGCGACAACGGGATCAAAATCGCTGCTAAAGGCAATAATGTCGATCGTATCCCCTTCACTAATTGTGAGAGCATACTCAACGGCCGAGCCTTTTTCCAAACGTCCGATTGCTTGACTGTCAACGTTGATGACACCCCCTTCAATTACCTCGGGCAGTAGTGAACCGTTTAAATATGCTAAGGCCGCTTCAAGAACAGGATCACCTGTGCTAAACAAGGTTTCTTCATTGACTGGCACCCGAATGGTTGGGGGAACACCATTGCCCTCTATATGGATTTCACCGTCAGGATCAACAGCACGCCCTTTAGTATAACGGAAGAGTTCTCCTTCCGGCATTTTGATATCGTCAACGCTGCCGCCTAAGCCGGCCGTTGGATAATGCCCAACGATGGCCGCGCGATCTTGTAGGGTCATATCGAAGCTGAAAAATTCACAGGCGCTGTTACAGTTAGGGCCAATGAGTAAGGCTACAGATCCGTCATAACGCAGCTCTTCAGCCGGTAAATAGAATTTCTCTTCGCTGCGCGGGTCAAAGTAAAATTCATCTGATTTTTTATCATAACGCCCGGTGTTGCCTAATATCAGCGGCTCCTGGAAAAAATAGGCGGCCATCTGATCGGCCAGAAAACCGCTGCCGCCTGCATTCTGACGCATGTCAAGGATCAGTCCAGGCACATTGCGATCGTTAAGGGTACGTAACATACGTTCCCATACTTGGATGGTGAGGAGTTTGTTGTCGGAAAAGCTGTTGATTTTGGCTACCGCATAGTTGCTTCCCGGTAACAATTCATACTCAACCGGCAGCTCAAAGCCATCCTTCCCTATGTTAAGGGAGGAGAATCGGAAGCTGTCAGGTTCACGAACGGCCGTTAAGGTTGCCGTCTCTGAGAGATCGCTGTCTGGATTAAGATAGGTAATTGTAACTTCACTATCAATGGGAAAACGCGTGGCATAGCGTAGCTGCTGTAGTCGTTCGAAATGCTTTGTGCTAAACGGGGCAGAATGGGGGCTTGTCTCCTCGAGGGCATCAGCAATTGGCTGCCCGTTGATCTCCAAGATTTCCGCACCCATCGCGATATTGGCTTCATCAGCGGGACTTCCGGCCAACAGAAAATTTACCAGGACACGGCCGTCATCCAACTCGCGTATGGCGATGCCCAGACCCCCGGCCGTCTCATCCAAGAATTCATCAATTAATTGTGGTCCACTTATATGACCGTCGGGAATAGACCGTGCAAAGTCTCTCAAAGCCCGGCGGTAAAGTTCTGCGTCCTGCGTCTGATCCGCATCTTCAAATTGAGGTCGCAGATTGGTATGGATTTGATCCCAATCCAACTGCTTATACTCGGTAAATGCGTACTCTTTGCTAAGTTTATCTACCAGTTCGTCAAAGGCTTCAGCATAAGAAAGGCTAGATAGGTCAACTAGGGCTGAACTCTCAGGTTCAATTAAATCAATGACTTGATGCTGCGAACGATCAAATGTGAATGGGTCCTGATCTAAGTCAACTACTGTATACCCTTTAAGTAGTGCCACTATAGGGTCATCTTCAGTAAACAAAAGACCGTCATCACCAAATCCTGATGGAAAACCTTGGTTATTGTCTTCTGCAAATAACAACAGCTTGCCGCCAACGATCTCCCGCCGAGTATCTGCATCACTGCTTGTCAAGGTAGACGCGTAGGCTGTGGACCAGCCACCGCCAAACAAATCCCGTTCTTCAAGATAGGGGTCACCGAAAGTATTGGTCCAATAAGCCGCTGCGAACACTTGAACACCCTTGTCTTCCTCACCATCGTTATCTACATCGCGCAAGGTGCCTTGAGGCTCCAGAGGTAGAGCGATGCTGTAGGAAAAAGGGGAGGTGAAGAAGTCTGATGTTATTTGGCCCAAAGTTTGGGACTCAACGGGCATGAGGAAGTTTTCATTTCGGTCAACAAATCCGGCCTGATCTTCAAGGATGACCACAGGTTCAGCAACGCCCATGGTAAAGAAAGTGTTGGTATATTCTACCTCGCCGGTGATGCTTACCGGTCCACCTTCATCATTGATAATATCTGCCGGAGGAAATGCACTGGCGTCCTCTAACGATGTGTCTTCCGTTTCCGGTTCTTGCTCTGTACTCTCTTCTATCGGCTCAGGGATGGCCGTTTCTGTTGGTGTAACAGTCGGTTTTAATGTAGCAGTTGGCACGGCCGTTTCCGTAATTGATTCAGTAGCAGTCGTAGGTGAAGGTGTGGATTGTTCCTGTTGGCAAGCTGCTAGAAGGATGAACAACAATAGTGCCAAGCCTGATAATTTTCCTTTCATTAGCTTTCCTTTTGAGATGGACTTGCGGGTGCGTCGGCATCAACCGCTGCTAAATCGATCTCTGATTAACCCAATTTCAACGAGTTTATGCAAATCCTTTGCTTTTAGACACGTTGACACCGCAGAATTCTAGTTCACGCCGATGGCTAAGTCTGTTTTCCTAAGCTCTCGCTAAAGCTGTTTGTTGGTATAATCGGCTTATGACAAATATCACTCTTGATTCCCTTCGCAAGTACTGTGGTCAAAAACCAGGATCGGCCGAAACATTTCCTTTCGGTGAACAAACGCTGGTCTTCAAAGTAATGGGGAAAATGTATGCCCTGACAGACATAAATTCGTCTGAGCTGTCTGTCAACTTAAAGTGTGATCCCGATTGGGCGATGATCTTACGTGAGCATTATTCGGCCGTGAAGCCTGGATACCATATGAATAAACGGCACTGGAATACGGTTACGATCGACGGATCAGTCCCAGAAGATGAGTTCTGGGAGATGGTCGACCATTCTTACAACCTGGTAGTCAAAGGATTAAAGAAAGCCGATCGCCAAATATTGACCGGGATGTGATAGCATTAAGGTGCGCACCTTCGAGAATATTATCTCGATCGGGCTAGCCATTTTTAGGCTTGTCCATTTCCTCGGTAGTCCGATGAGAATCTCCAGACGTTTTCCCTGGAATCTTGACATGCATTTGCCGCTTGCCGTCGGCGACAGTGATGATAGTTTTTACGTCAATGTCTTGTGGAATCAAGCCAAAATCCTGTAATGTCCAAATAGTCGTGATTCGATCACTAAGATTGGGCCACTGGTCTTTGGCCCAAACATATCGCTGGCGACTAAATTGCCAAATCTCTTCTGGTTGGACCCGTGGTTCAAAGGCACGAAATTCAGCCCAGATTTCATCATGTAGGGTAAGTGGGAAGAGAATATCAAGCATGGCCTTTTGCACGACTGAGGCATCACGGTCGTGATCTAGGTCAACCCAGTTGATGTAGTAATTATTAATAAACATGAAAATGCCGAAGTGTGAGTAGTCTTCGATGCGCCGTAATATTCGAGTCCGTTGGTTGTAAGCCTCCTGGTAAATTTGCTCTAGCTCGACGCTGGGCTCCTCAATATGATCATGATGATCGCCACGATCAGCAAACAATTCAGGATCTAGATTGTATAAATAGCATACTAATTTAATAATACGAGCTGGGCCTACATTAAACTTCACCAAGGAGCTAGAATCGATGAGCTCGATGACGGCTTCAGCGATTCCACGTTGTCTTGCTTGATCATATGCCCGCTCAAGACCCATGCCATAGTCAAGCTCGCCTGATCCAGGTGCAGAGATTGGTACTTCTACTTCTTTTTTCTTGCGTTTCAAACCACCATTGGCATAAAAGATCTGGAAGAGTGTGATTGTCGCTCCGGCGAGAATAATGGCAGGCAGTGCGTCAGTTTTCTGGGTGATCAATACGATCATCATAAAATAGCTGGCGATCATGCCGCGCAACCCGGCGAAGCGCAGCGATTTGGCTTCATCGGATCCGGGCTCAATTCCCCGGCCAATCAAGATGTCATTGCGAACAAAAAACACCGTTGTACTCGTAATAACAAAAGCGCTGACGAATCCGAAAGCATAATATGCTTCAACCACTACCACTTGACGGATGACGGGAATAAGGACCGCCGCGATACCCCAAATGACGGCAATACCTATGCGGTCGTCGGCGAAGAAACCTGGTAACCGCCCCAAGCGTGCGGCATTTGCGGCAACAGCTGCGCCGCCAATATACCCACCTCCTTGAGCCAGGAGTAAGATAACAGCCAATAAAGTACCCGCAATAAAAAGGAAGGTTGCGCCTGGTGTTCCCAGGAGTGCATCATCTAGCTCTCGCGCTACTGCAACATTATAAGCTACTTCATCAACCAATAGTTCTCCGGTCAAAGTGGTGTTTTCTTCGGTGAGTAAATCTCCAAGAAGTGGTTCTTCTACGCCATGTTCTTCGGCCTGTGTTTCAATAAACTCCTCTGCTACCAGGCGATCTTCTTCAGTTACAACGATGTCTTCTGGAGAAAGGCCGTTACCTAATACCTGAACTGCATCAATTTCATACTCGATGAGCAGTGTGCTATATCCTTCTGTCGCTGGAATCTGCCATGAATTGGCGGCTAGGAGCTGAATAACGCCGGTGCCGATAAGAAAGACAGCGGCCAAAGTCAATGCGGTATTAATAGTTTTCCATTTGGGACGAGCTGCATGCTTGCCACTGGCGGGAATAACTTCATATCCTGAAAAACCCAACATAGCGCTGGACATGGAGCGGAAAAACAATTGAAAAATGAGTACCGTACTAATGGCCGAAAGATCTCTTGTGAGCGCGTACAACTTCTTCGGTGACGCCGCTGGCTTGCAAGCGGAAGACGATACCGCCAGTAAGGAAAGACCACTCAGGATTGCCAATTGCAGTGACAGCAACAATAGACAGGGCCAAAATTGTGAAGATCGTAAATGCGCCACCGCCCATTAGAAACAGTGGTACAGCACGTTTTGGACCTAACGATACTAAAACGACCATGATGAAAAAGGCGAAGGCCTCCGCCAATATGATGCGATAGGGTGCCAGTTCTGGAAGAACAAGCATGGTCACATCCGATGCAGATATAGCGCTGATAATGATGGTCAACACAGCATCAAGGAAAAACAGGCTCGTTCCAATCCAGGAGAGCCAGCGCATTTTGGGTGGACCGATGGCTTCGACCAATGGGCCGCTTCCACCAGCATTTGGACGTAGATAGGAGCCGGCTTTGTATGCCGGGACAATACCTAAAAAAAGAAGGATCGAAAGCAATATGAAAGCGGCGATGGCAATTTGGTGGTAGCCTTGTGCGCCATGAATAGCCAAGAGCGTTTGGTATGCGGCGACACTGAAGGCGTCGGCAGCGATTTCGAAAATCAAAGCCAAGACTCCAAGCCCGGTCCCGCCGAGCAACAGTCCCTCGACCATTAATTTCGGCAGCGCGCGTTTCGCTTCTTCGTTTTCAACAGGATCAATGTAGTTTTTAAACATGATCACTCCCTCCAATGGGTATACAATGTACCGCCCTGTGCCATAAGTGTGCCTAAATAGGAATCTGTGGATTTGGCGAGATAAACCTCTTTCCGCTTAATAATCTCTCGGTACCAGGATATTAGGGATTATCCAGTGAATTCCAAAAGGGTCAATGGTCACCCACCACAAAATCGACGGGTATTATAGTTTACAAGAATCTACCTTGGCAATAATATGTGTCAAGGGACATTAGTTTATCTTGTGTGCGAAAGCCGAGTTTTGGGGCCTGTCAGGTATTTGCTTGTTTTTCACTGGCTAGACCATAAATCTGCGATATGGATTGACGGCCGTTGCTAACTTGCAGACAATTGTGCTCGTTAGCAATAAGTTTTGCAATGTATTTGGAAGCCGCAGGGGATTGGTGGTGTTCGCGATAAGATGCTTTTCGCGATGTGATGGATCGTTGTTTGTGATGGAATTGCGAATGATTTCTGGTTTCTTGCTCAAGAAGGGTGCGTTCTTTATATCGGCAATTATCTTGGTCTGGTCTGTAATCGGCTGCGCACCGAAGATTCTGCCGGATACAATATTGTCAGATGCCGGCGTGCCCACTACGACGATCACGGAGCAGGTATCTGAACCTACGGCTGCGCCTACGGAAACAGAAACCTCGGAGGCTACGATTCAAGTGGTTCAGTTAGAGATTTCCGAATTGGAACAAATGCAAGCGCCACCGGTTGAGATCACTTCCGTCCCTACTGCCATTGCAACTCCTGCGATGACCGCTACACAGACAGTTACACCGGCAGCTACCTCTACGCCAAAGCCTTCGCCGACGACAGAACCGGATCGTTTTTGTCCCGAAACCAGGCCGCTTAAACCGGAATATGATCGTTTCTTCCTATCGGCTAAACGTTGGCCTGCTCCAGATCCTTTAATCGCTGAAACACATTTCTGGTTTTCAAAGCCATTACCCGGTGCGGGACGAACTTTGATTAACCAACGATTCCCGTATGGATGGGACGACAACGGCCGCTTATTATTACATAATGCCGTTGATTTAGCCGAGAATCTCGGTACACCAGTTTTGGCTGTAGCTGATGGCACGGTGGTTGTGGCCCAGTCAGACCTCAATGCCTGGTATGGTTGGCGCTGTGACTGGTATGGACACCTCGTAGTGATCGAGTTGGATGAGAGTTGGCAGGATCAGTCAATTTATGTCCTCTATGGACATGTGCTCAACTTGAAAGTTGAGCCAGGTGATCGTGTGACACGTGGACAGCCGGTTGCTGAGGTTGGGTTTGGCGGTGCAGCTACCAATCCCCATCTTCATTTTGAGGTCAGAGTCGGAGCGAATCTCTTTGACGCCACCCGCAATCCCATGCTGTGGCTCGATCCGGGACCGACACGCGGGGTTATTGCCGGTCGGTTGGTGGATCCGGAGGGACGGCCGTGGCAAGGGGTGCCACTGGCTTTAGTTGGCAGCGAGGGATCTACAGGCAGGGCTTCTACATGGAGTTATCTGGGTGATCCGCAGCAATTAATGAATGCAGATGAAGGTTGGGCAGAGAATTTTGTTTTTTCCGATATTCTACCAGGCACCTATGATATTTATACAAGCATCCAAGATGTAGATTACCGGCAGTCTGTGACCGTAATTGCGGGCGAGGTTGCTGTTGTGGAAATTGAAACACGGCCGTTAAAGGTAGCTACGCCTGAGGGATTGGCAACAGCCATTTTGGAAGAAGATGAGCCGGATGGTTGATTAACCGAGACCATATTGGCACGCGAGAGGGTTCTTAAGTGGAGACTAAAGGAAATCCAAAACGAAGGTGGCTGAGCCCAGCAATTATATTGATCGTAGCTACTTATACGATTATTTTGTTGATCACTTTCTTGCGACAACCATTACCTAGGGAGACAACAGTTGTCGATCCAACGAATACACCAGAGCGGTTTGTCCCCACTCGCACAGCTTCTGTTCAAGAGTTGGCTGAGAGAGTAACAGCAGCAACTGAAACTGCAATTCCAATAATTATTGCAACACCGGAGCCGTCGTTAACACCTACATCCATGCCGGCGACCCCAGTGATTGACGAGTTGCCTGATGAAGGTATGTTTCCAGATCTAGCACGTTTTGGAATGACAGGAGGCGTCGACCACGCCCAGATGGCTTATGATGCGGGATTACAATTTTCTCAGTTACTAAACTGGCATGTCGTAGTTGAGCCTCCACAAAAAGCTTATTATTTCTGGCAAATGGTGCGTCTAGAAGAGGATGGCATTCGTGATACAAACTGGGAACAACTGGACGAAGCCATCAAGGCAAATCCCGGCTCGCGCTGGCTTGTAGGCAATGAACCAGATGTCAAATGGCAGGATAATGTCACGCCTGAGCGATACGCCGAGATTTATCACGAGGTTTACTCATTTATTAAAGAACGAGATCCAAGTGCACAGCTCGTGATTGGTGGCGTTTCCCAATCAACACCATTGCGTCGTGCCTATTTGGATATTGTTCTGGATACCTATCAGGCCAACTATGGGGAATCGATGCCCATCGACATTTGGAATGTACATGCTTTTACGCTGCGCGAGGAGGCGGAAAGCTGGGGTGTTGGGATTCCGCCGGGCATGGAGGGACAAACAGGGATCTTATATGAAATTGAAGATCACAATGATATTGAAATTCTGCGCCAAAATCTGATTGATTTTCGATTATGGATGTCTGAACGTGGCTATGGCGATAAACCCCTGGTGATCTCCGAATACGGCATTTTGATGCCGGAAGATTATGGTTTTACAACGGAGGTTTTGGGGACGTTCCTTACTGACTCCTTTGACCTTTTTTTGACTGAGGCCAATGAAACGGGCTACACACCTGATGGTAATCGTCTGGTGCAGTGGTGGTTCTGGTATATCGTTTATGAGTCAGAATATTATCCCACCGGCAGCTTATATGATGTCCCTGAGGAGAGGTTTACGCCTTTGGGCGAGATCTGGATCGATTACTTAGAGGAACTATCCGCGAACTAGGGCATGAGAACGTGACATACGTAGCGGGTGCTGCCTGTGAGTACAAAAGTCAAAATGCCGGGTATGAATCTCCACCGAAGGCGCGACTAGTCAGGCGTGGATGCGTATAGCTATTAGATTAAAAAAAAGCCCGAAGACCATCATGGGTAGTGGAGGCATTCTGATGAAAAATCGAAGTTCAATTATTGGCGGATTAATTCTCATTTTCGTGGGAGGGTTATTTCTGCTGCTGCAAATTTTCCCTGGCCTGGCCGAACAGTTCAATCCTACCCTGATTTGGCCGCTTATTATTGTCGCTGTAGGCGCATTCTTCCTGTTGGCAGCGGTTCTCGGGGCGCCCCCTCTCGCAGTTCCTGGCGCAATTATCACCGGCATTGGCAGCTTGCTTTATTATCAAAACCTGAGTGGCGATTGGGACAGTTGGTCTTTTGTATGGGCGTTAATTCCCGGATTTGTGGGGTTGGGCTTGATATTAATGGGCCTGCTGGATCGCGAGAACAGAAAGGCGATTCGAAGTGGGCTCTGGTTGGTGGTTATCAGCTTGGGGTTGTTTGTCGTTTTTGCCGGCTTTTTGAGCGAGTTAAGTTTTCTCGGCGAATTGTGGCCGCTTTTGCTAATTGTGGTTGGGATTTGGATCCTTTGGCGTAACAGAAGTGGAAGAGGTAGTAAAAATAACACGCCAGGAGAATAATGGTGACCACGATCCGGCCTTCATGATAACCCAAGAGAGTTGTGCAACTTTCAGGATAGACCGGCGTAGAGGTGGATGTATCAAAAACGAAAAAATAAACCATGGAGGTATGGTAATGAGTGAGAAACGATTAGTACGTAGAAAAGATGACAAGTTGCTATTTGGTGTGGCCAGCGGAGTTGCCGACTATGTCGGGATCGACCCGGTCATTGCACGTTTGATTTTTGTGTTGTTGACCTTGTGGCACGGTTGGGGTCTATTGATCTATTTCGTTCTGGCCATTGTGATGCCAGTTGAGGAAGACGTGCCTGTATCGGCTAAAGCTAATGCTTTTGAAGATGAAGAAATCGTCATAAAGGATGCTTAACGCCTTTTTATAATTTGTAGCTTCGCTCTGGCATGGCTTAATGTAGCCTCAATCTCCTGAAGCCAGAGAAGCGGAACACGGCCGTCCCCGGGTAATGCCTTTATCGGGACGGCCGTGTTTTTATTTGTGCCGCCATTTTTCTTTTTAGTATAATCACTCTATGGCTTCCCTCTTTCAGAAATTAAGAACCCTATTTAAAGCCAATCTGCATGATGTGGCCGATAAAGCGCTGCAAAAGAGTGATCTGGCAGTCTATGACGAATATATTCGCGAAGCAGAAAAAGAAGTAAAAGAATTCAAGCAGACAATTGCGCCTATGTTTGCACAAGTTAAGACGACACGACGCAGGCGCGAGGCTTTGGCGGATAAAGCAGCCAGGTTGGACCTGATGGTTGATCGTTTCTTGCTGCAAGAGAAGCGTACGGAAGCAATGGTTACCCAGAAGCAGTTAAGTTCAATTCTAGATTTGATCGAGACCTATGACGCCTCACTTGAGAGACAAGTGGCGGCGGCTGAAAAACTGGATGATGTACGCATTAAATTAGAGGGGCGATTGGCTATCGCCAAACAGGAGCGAGAGGAGTTGTCATTTTTGCTAGAGTTGGCCAAGGCCAAAGAGCTGTCTACAGAGGCGATGCGGTCTTTGGATTCTCTGATGGGAGAGGGAGATACAGAAGTGGCGCAAGCTGCAGAAAATATCCGCCGCCGGTTAGATCATGCCGATGCTGCCTGGGAAGTTCAGACCAGCAGTTTAGATCATCAACTAGATGACGCCATGCACAGCTTGGAAGTAGAAGCGGAACTTGCCGCCCGCATGGAACGGCTTGGAATCTAGACCTTAGATTTTCAGTGACGAACCCGTGGAAACGGCGCTTCTTAACTGGAAACTCCTTGCAGCATGAGAACAGCATTAGTCCATGATTGGCTCAACCAAATTGGAGGAGCGGAAGATGTTCTAGAAACCTTTGCCGAACTCTTCCCAAAATCCCCGATTTATACATCTCTTTATTGGCGTGAGGGAATGCCTGATAGCTGGCAGACGTGGGACATCCGAACTAGTTTCATTGACCGCTTACCTCTCTCACACAAGAAACAACAACTCTATTTTCCACTCTATCCAACTGCCTTTGAACAATTTGATTTTAGTGATTATGATTTGGTGCTCAGTAACAAGAGCGGCTTTTGTCATGGGGTGATTACTGGGCCAGAAACTTTGCATATTTGCTATTGTTTGACCCCCACGCGCTATGTCTGGCGCTATCATCAGTATGCACAGCAGGAAAACCTCGGTCGATTTACGCGGACCTTAATGCCACCAATATTGACCTATTTGCGCCAATGGGACAGGTTGGCTTCCGATCGAGTTGACCATTACATCGCTATTTCACACACCATTCGTAAGCGAATCGCCAAGGTATACCGGCGCGATTCGACTATCATTTACCCACCGGTGGATACAAGTCGATTTGAGCCTTCCAGCCAAAGCGATAATTATTATCTGATAGTTGGGCGTTTGGTGCCCTACCGGCGGATCGATATACTGATAGAAGCATTTAATAAACTGCAACGGCCGCTTTTGATTGCCGGTAGCGGTCGGGACAGGGAACGGCTGGAATCATTGGCAGGGCCAAACATCCAGTTTCTTGGATTTGTGCCTGATGCGGAACTGCCTGAACTGATGGCCCGTTGTCGCGCATTTATGTGGCCTGGCGAGGAAGATTTTGGGATTTCACCGATACAGGCCATGGCCTCCGGCCGGCCGGTCATTGCCTATGCTGCCGGAGGTGCGCTGGAAACGGTGATTCCTGGGCACACAGGAATTCTATTTGAAGAACAGTCGGCGGAGGCTATTGTTCAAGCGGTAGAGGATCTTGACAATATGCCTATTGACGTAGGAAATGTTCGTGAATTTTCTGCACAGTTTGACACAGCGCTGTTCAAGCGTAAGATCCAGCAGTTTGTTGAGGAAAAACTTGAAGAGAAAGAGAACTGGCCACGAAAGAGACAAATAGTAGATTGATATGGAACTGCGACGTTACTGGCATATCTTAAGGCGGCGTTGGTTGTTGGCACTTATTCCAGCGGCAATCGTCCTGATTGTTGGACTGATCACCTATCGCCCACCGGCTCCTGCCTATAATGCGGGTGTGCGTTTTATTGTGGGTCAAACACCTGGCGAGAATGCCGATATTATGGATGAGCAGCGTTATTACAATTGGCTGACTTCTGAATATATCGTTAATGGATTAACCGACTGGGTCAAGGGTGGCGAATTCGCTATTGCCGTGAGCGAACAGTTAGCAAAGCAGGGACATGATATTCCCGCTCATGAGATTCAGGGCGGCATGGCGGCCGACAATGCACGCAGCATGCTTACGCTTTCAATAAGCAATGGAAATCCGGAATCGCTGGCGCTTATAATGGATGGCGTGATCGCCGTTTTGGTGGCTGACAATGCGCAGGCTCTGCCACAGCTCGGCGGTGATTCGGCCGTTTTGACACAACTGGATCAACCAGTTGTTAATTCGTTGCCATCAGGGATCCGCGGGCAGCTTGAGCTGCCGGTACGTATTCTTTTGGCCTTGTTTGCTGGTTTAGGTCTGACCTTGTTAGTTGAATACCTGGACCCAACCATCAGGGATCGCTATGAAGTAAAGCGATTGGGCCTGGATACCCTGGGCGAAATACCAAAGAAGTGAATTTGAGGGCATAACTTGTGGAACTAAGAGATTATGTGCGCATATTAAAGCGGCGGGGTTGGGTGATTATTTTGATGATGGTCTTAACGGCCGTGGCCGCTTTTGGATTTAGCAAAATGCAGACAGAAGTTTATAAATCGACATTGAACCTGCTGGTTCGACCGTCCCGCACGGATTTTGGACAGTCGCAAGCCGCGAAGGAGCTGCTAAAAACCTATGAAGCGTGGTTATTCAGCAGCTACCGTGCTCAGGCGGTGATCGATCAACTCCAACTTGATATGACAGCCCAAGAGCTATTGGGTGATGTCGAGGTGGCTTCTGATAATTTTAGTTTCATGGTCACGCTGGCGGTAGAGAATACAAATCCCAATTTAGCCAATGATGTTGCCAGAACCTGGGGCAATTTGTTGATCCAGTGGCAAAAAGAAGAGAACGACAAGAATCGCCAGGAAGACAGAATTACGATAGAGTTTCGAGATGATCCACAAGTTGGCTTGGATCGGCCGAATACAAAGATAAATGCTGCTGCCGGCGCGATTTTTGGTGCACTGCTGGGACTAGTTATTATCTTCTTGTTGGAGTGGGTAGAATCAGGCGTCATGAGGCGCAGCGAAGATATTGAGCGATATTTAGATATACCGGTTATTGGTGCAATTCCCAACCAATAATTTAGAGCAAATAATTCATTAGCTAAATAAATGATGGCTAATAGCGCCTGGAAAACTATGAACTTAATTACATTGACCGATCCCCGATCCCCCGTTAGCGAAGCTTATCGTACACTGCGCACAAATTTATCATTTTACAGCCTGGACAGCCCTATTCGCAGCCTGGTGGTCACATCAGCCGCTGCAGATGAGGGTAAGAGTGAAATGATCGCCAATTTGGCGGTGACCATGGCTCAGAGCGACAGGCGTACAGTCTTGGTTGACTGTGATTTAAGACGGCCGTCTCTTCAAGACTTGTTTGATTTGAACAGTGAGCCGGGCTTGACGAACTATATATTGGGCGAGCTCGATGATATTCCGCTGCAACAGACGAGCGTGGAAAACCTTTTGGTATTGACCAGTGGTCCTAAACCGCCAAATCCGGCTGATATGTTAGGCTCCAAAAGGATTGATGAGATCATCGAAGCTCTTGTGGAGCAATTTGACATCGTGCTTTTTAATGCTCCACCGGTTATTGCGGTCACTGATGCGGCCGTGTTGGGTGTTAAAGTGGATGGCGTACTATTGGTGATCAGCGCCGGCAAAACACGGCGTGAACACGCAGAAAGGGCAAAGGAATTATTGGAGAAAGCCAGTGTGCGCGTTATTGGAGCTGCGCTAACAAACGCTACACGAGATAGTGGTGTCGGAAGTTATTACGGGTAAGTTGTAGGCGTTTGGGCACTTGAAAATCTTGCAGTGATATCTCTTTTCAAAGTGCTTGGAAACCATTAAAGAGGGGAAGAAAAAGGATATGAAAGGTCTAATCTTAAGTGGTGGAACGGGATCGCGACTGTATCCGCTTACCTATACCAGCGCTAAGCAGTTGATACCATTGGCCAATAAACCGATACTTTTTCGCGTCATTGAAGCTATACGCGATGCTGGAATAAGCGAAATAGGAATTGTTGTTGGCAATACCGGCGATAAAATTAAGGAAGCTGTGGGCCGGGGCGGCCGTTGGGGCGTAAAAATCACCTATATCCAGCAAGACCAACCACTTGGTCTGGCCCATGCTGTGAAAGTCTCCCAAGAGTTCCTGGGCGATGAACGTTTTGTGATGTTCTTGGGTGACAATGTCATTGAAGGCGGAATTAGCCCATTAATCGCCCAATTTTCAGACAGCGATTGGAACAGTCAAATTGTGTTGACCAGAATCAGCCATCCAGAGCAGTATGGTGTGGCCGAACTGGGAGATGACGGCCGAATCATTCGCCTTATCGAAAAGCCTAAAAACCCGCCTAGCGATTTGGCGTTGGTAGGCATCTATATGTTTGATCACAATGTTTTCAAAGCCGTTGATGCCATTAGCCCTTCCTGGCGGGGAGAATTAGAGATTACTGATGCCATCCAGTGGCTGGTTGACAATGATTACGCTGTTAGCCCTTATGTTCATCGCGGTTGGTGGATTGATACAGGCGCTCCTGGCGAGATGTTAGAAGCCAATGATCTGGTGTTGGAAGAGATTGAATACCATGTGGATGGTTATGTGGATCGCGAAAGCCAGGTTGGTCGCAGGGTCACGGTGGAAAGGGGGGCAGAGATCATCAACAGCGTGGTCCGAGGCCCGGCCATCATTGGTGAGAATGCGCGCATCGTCAACAGCTATATAGGTCCGTTTACCAGTATTGACCATGATGTGGTCATCGAGAATAGCGAGATTGAACACTCGGTTATATTGGACAACAGCCAGATTAGTGATATTGATACGCGGATACAAGACAGCCTTATCGGTCGTGGGGTCATTATCACCCGTTCGCCCATAAAGCCGAAGGCCTTGAAGTTGACTTTGGGCGATCAAAGCCGGCTGGGTATTTTATAGTTTGAGAATGCAGGTCCCAAATGCCAGAGATGCGTCGGGACTTGTAATGGTGTTTCTATGCGTGCATTACTCCAGCGAGTCTCTCAGGCATCTGTAACGGTCGACGGCCGTGTTGTAGGACAGATAGGGCCGGGATTTGTTGTCCTGCTGGGTGTGACTCATGCAGATGGCATTACCCAGGCGGATTGGTTAGCAAACAAGATTGCTGGTTTGCGTGTTTTCGAGGACGCTGACGGAAAGATGAACGCTGCTCTGGCTGATGTAGATGGCGCCCTGCTCGTTGTGTCCCAATTCACACTCTATGGGGATGCGCGAAAGGGAAGGCGACCATCATTCACGTTGGCTGCCCGTCCTGAGCAGGCAGAGCCGCTGGTCGATCATTTCGTTCAGAATCTTCGTAGCCGAGGTTTTACAGTCGCTACAGGTGTATTTGGCGCCAATATGGATGTGAAAATCCATAACGATGGTCCTGTAACCCTCATGTTGGAACGGGAAGCCACTTAAGAAACCGACCTATTTTAACAATTCATATTTATGCAGTATAGCGCCATGGTAGCGTGGGCTGTGCTGTAATTGGTTTGAAATGCAAAAGAAATATTTCCAGTTTTTTGTAATCGTTTTTGTTTTATCTATAACTGTCGCTTGTGGCGGTCAATCATCCCAAGAAGAGCCGGCCGTCACCACGAGAGCAGATGAAATCGCCCAATCGGAAGAGACGGCGACATCAGTGCCCACCGCTCTGGTTATGACTGCCACGCCCATACCTCCAACGATAGAGGCCACCAGTACGGCCGTATCGGCTGATGCCACGCCTGAGCCAACGGCTATACCATCACCGACGGCGACCGTTTTCCCTACCGCAACGGCAGTTCCCGATGAATGGCT
Source organism: uncultured Chloroflexia bacterium (assembly GCA_963736615.1). Lineage (GTDB taxonomy): Bacteria > Chloroflexota > Anaerolineae > Promineifilales > Promineifilaceae > JAACFF01. The sequence continues at coordinate 458,470 of CAVTPP010000003.1, forward strand.
AACACCGGCTGCACATGCCCCCGATGTGGCCCAGCCGCCTTATGTTGAAAGCGAATGTAGTGATCGCTTCCCGTGTAATGAAGATGCTGAGGCTTGGAATGAACGCATTCGCGTGCCAGAAGGGTTTGAGGCAAGCTATTTTGCATATCTGCCAAATCCGGAACACCCTGACCGGGCACAACAACTTACCAGCCTAACATTTGGTCCTGATGGCTTGCTTTATGTGGCTACGACCCTAGGTAATATTTATACTATTGATCAAGATAGTGAGGTGACCCTGTTTGCTGACGGACTTACTGTACCTACCGGCCTTGCCTTCCAACCAGGTACCAACAAGCTCTATGTCTCTAACCGTGTACTGGATCGAAATGTAGATGGCGAAGGACAGATTTCGGTTATTGAAAATGGCGTAATCAGCACCCTTTTTGATGGTTTGCCTTGTTGTTATGTCGGCATGCATGGGCCAAATGGAATTGCCTTTGGACCGGATGGGTATGGCTATGTAGGTGTTGGCGGTCGTGCGGATCATGGCGAGATTTTGGACGGCAGTAATATGCCCGATGAAATGGAACCGCTGGAGGCGACTATATTGCGCTTTAATCCGGACGGCAGCGAAGTCGAACCTTATGCATTTGGTTTCCGCAATCCGTATGATATTAGCTGGGATGCCGACGGCCGTCTTTTCGCTACCGATAACGGCCGTGATGGCGAAGTAGCTGACGAATTGCATATCGTGGAAGCTGGCGGTCAGCATGGCTACCCCTATTTTGATTGCCCTGCCTGTTTTGGAATTCCTGATGATATTGAGTTAGTGGAAACATGGCATGAATTCCAACCTCATGCTGTTGCTACTGGGATTGTGACTTATCTTGATAATGAATTTCCTGGTTATTTTAACAGCCAGTTTTTAACATTATGGACAGCGATGGATTTTGCTGAAAGAGTTGTGCGCTTTTTACCTGATGGCAGCAACAGCACATTTGCCACCGGCTTTGCTGCCCCCATCGATCTCACCATAGGCCCTGACGGCGCATTATATGTGGCAGACTATGCTACTGGAATCATATTTAAGATAGTGTATACAGGCTAAAAGATTTTTTTAAAATCGATCTTTTCTGCTAATAAGTCTGTATGTCAGTCGTATGGGCTAACAATTATCAATGACCTGTTTCAATTCAGGCTAGTGTTAGGCTGTCTACAATGGGTATAATGGAAAGATGATGACTGAATTGGAACGAGAGATATCCCAACGCCTAAGCGAAGTTTCCAGTCGGATCGCAAATGCAGCCTCTAAGGGAGACCGCGATCCGGAAGAGATTACCTTGGTTTCTGTCACCAAGACTTGGCCGGCTGAAGTTGTGTTTGCCGCTTACAAATGTGGGATTCGTGATGTGGGTGAGAATCGTCCGGAAGAGCTCGCTCGCAAAAAAAGACAAGTACAGGAAATGTTGCCGGATGCTGTAGAAGATTTGACCTGGCATCAGATTGGCACTGTACAAAGCCGTAAATCAAAATTTGTAGTTGAAAATGCTGATTACTTTCATGCTTTGGACCGTTTGAAAATCGGGCAGCGGTTGTCGAAACAACTTCAAGAGTCTAATAAGAATATACCTGTGCTTCTTGAAGTGAACTTATCGGGAGAAAGGAGTAAGTCTGGGTTTTTGGCTAACAATTGGGAAGATGATGCAACCCAGCAAGAGAGCCTGCGTAATGTAATCGAAACAATCGCCCAATTACCGGGCATAAATTTGCAGGGTTTGATGACCATGGCTCCCTGGGGTGTGCATGAAGAGTTGATACGCACCGTCTTTCGCCGCACACGATTGCTGGCTGAATGGCTGCAACATGAATTGCCGCAGGTTAAGATGTCTCAACTGTCCATGGGCATGACGGATGACTTTGAAATCGCCATCGAAGAAGGGGCGACAATCGTCAGAGTCGGCCGTGCGATTTTTGGTCAGCGAAACCCGGCTTAAAGGAATCAATGATGAACATATTAGTACCAATAATCAACGCGATATATTATATTTTGCTTATTCTGATCTTTGCCCGTTTTGTCCTTTCTTGGGTAAGACCAGATCCTTATCACCCAACTTTGGGTCCGATATCGCGCTTTGTGTATCAGGCTACAGAACCTTTGCTGGCGCCAATCCGCCGCATGCTGCCGGCTACGGGTGGGGTTGATTTTAGCCCTATGATCTTGCTGTTTGGTCTCTATTTTATCCGCTCTTTTTTGTTTGGTATCCTGTTTTAAAAACAGCTTAAGTTAGAGTTGATCAGAATGTTGGAATGCTGCTGATTGGAATTCGTTTTAAATGGCTTGAGACATTGATCTGCTTGACGGCGAGAATCGAGAAATAAAAAGAGGCTTCGCATAGAAGGATGTGAAGCCTCTTTTCTTTATCTGAGCGGTCAATGGGAACGATGTTAGCGCAATCCGGTTAAACTGCGAGCGATTACCATGCGTTGTATTTCGCTGGTACCCTCATAAATTTCGGTAATTTTGGCGTCGCGAAAGTAGCGTTCAAGGGGTAGTTCTTTGCTGTAGCCCATGCCGCCGTGAATCTGAATGGCCTCTTTGGCTACATAATTGGCGGTCTCGCTGGCAAAAAGCTTGGCCATACTGGCTTCAAGTGAATAACGGGCTCCAGTTTTCTTCGCGGCCATTTTGGCTAAGCAAGCCTGATAGATTAACAAACGGCTGGCATCTACGCGCGTTTTCATGTCAGCCAGCTTCTGTTGAATCATTTGGAACTGGCCGATTTTCTGGCCAAAAGCTTCTCGTTCTTTTGCATATTGAATACTGGCATCCAAAGCAGCCTCGGCGATGCCCAATGCTTGAGAGGCAATGCCAATGCGCCCAGCATCGAGAACGGTCATCGCAATTTTAAAGCCTTCACCCTCTGCTCCCAGACGGTGCGCCACAGGACATAGGTAATTGTCAAAAATAATTTCACTGGTAGCGCTGGCACGGATGCCCAGCTTAGGCTCTGGTTTGCCTAGTTCAAAACCTGCTTTATCTGTTTCAATCATGAATGCGGTCACGCCCCGATGTTTTTTTTCTGGTTCGGTCATGGTAAACAGGACAATTAGGTCTGCATACGGCGCTGAAGTGACCCATGATTTACGGCCGTTTATAACATAGTGAGTGCCGGCCTCGTTTAATACAGCTCGGCTGCGCATGCTTCCTGCATCGCTCCCACTCATAGGTTCAGTTAGACTGTAAGCACCGATTTTTTCACCGCTGGCAACGGGAACCAGGAAGGTTTCTTTTTGTTCCTCGGTTCCAAATAGAAGCAATCCTTGGGCAAAAAGGGAGTTGTTAACGGACATCACGGTTCCGTGGCTGGCATCAGCTTTGCAGATTTCGGTCAGCGCAAGGGAATAAGCTAAGGTATCCATGCCCACTCCACCATATTCTTCCGGGACTTCAATGCCCATAAAACCGAGTTCGCCCATCTGTCGAATAGTGGCCAGGGGGAATTCGCCTGTCTCATCATGGTACGGAGCAATAGGTGCTATGGATTTCTGCGCAAAGTCTCGTGCGGCCGTTTGGATCATCTCGTGCTCTTCAGTAATAAAATCAAACATTTGACAAGTCCTCCTCTATTCTCATTTGTGTCAGAAACTAACTCTTTGGACTACTTTCCTGGTCTATATAGTTGATGAACATTGTAAAATCTTGCTCAGTTAATTCAATGCCATCTCGCCACCTTTTTTGTTCAGCGAGCCAATAGCGCCCTTCGGGACTGGTCAAGATGCTGGAGCCCAAATTTGGCCGGGTTGAAGCCGACCGGCGGCTCTTTTGTCCAGCTTGTTTGTAAACTTCCTCCAAGGATATTTCAATAAATGGTTCGCTAAAATCTTCGTTATCAATCCAAGCCGCTGCATTTTGGGGTGGCATGTAGCAAAACACGATTACTCGCGAATCATCTTGTTGGATTTGGCTGGCAAGACCCAGCCATTTATCGGATACACGCTTTTCGCGACCGGCGCGTGGGAATCCTTTGAGCTTGAAATACCAATTGAGGATATTGACCCGTTTGGACCAATCGAACGAGAACTGCGATTCATCATCCACAGGTTGGTCGTTCTTGAGCTTTTGTGGATTATAGGTAAGAAAGTCCTCATCCAAGATCAATGATTTGCCACTGTGCCACTCTCGTTTTAACACTTTTTCAACTAACCATGCGATTCCCAGAGCTAATGGGATGGTAAGTATGCATGATATGGCAGTGGCGAATTCAACAATCCGTGTTCCTGATGCCAGTAAGGTGAGCAGAAGCTGGATTAAGAGAAAGCCGACAATCAAGTTGATACTTAATATCAGTATTACAACAAGGCGTAACCCACCATGTTCCTGGTCAGCATGCAGCACGATAGGCAGTTGTTCGTCCTTGAGCATGGCAGAATTGTAGCATTATGATATATCTTTGCCCATGAACTGTCTGTAGCTTCCGGTGTTGATCGGTTATAGGTATAATGGGGGTATGCTACTGATCTTGACCCATGAAAAATCAGATTTTGATGCCATTGCCTCACAATTAGCTGCTCAGAAGCTATTTCCAAAAGGCACACCTCTCTTGTCTAGACATCTGAATCGCAATGTGCAGCAGTTTCTTAATTTGTACTGGGACGCATTGCCTTTTATGAGAGCGGCAGAGTGGCGCCGCAAACGGGTGGATGACATCATCTTGGTCGATACCCAGAATCTGAACAGCGTACGTGGGATTGTAAAAAATCCTCAGGTACGGGTCATAGATCATCATCTTGGGCAGGAAGAGCGTGAAGGTTGGGTTTATAAAGTTGAGGCCGTTGGGGCGACGACAACTATATTAGTGGAGATGCTGCAAAAGGCAGGTCTTTATTTAACCCCCGAGGAAGCAACATTGCTTCTTCTGGGCATCTTCGAAGATACAGGCTCTTTGACGTATGATACATCCACGGCACGAGATGCCCGGGCTGTGGCATGGCTTTTTGAACAGGGTGCACAGTTAAGCGTAGTGCGTCGATTCCTAACCATTCCGCTGACCCAACAACAGCAGGCGCTATATGACTTGCTACAATCCAATGCCGAGTGGTTAAGAATACAGGGGCGAACGGTTGTTGTGGCAACGGCCGTTGCTCCCCAGGGTTTTTCTGACGAGATATCATCGGTTGCACACCGCCTGAGAGAAACGCTCACCCCAGCGGGACTTTTTGTTCTGGTGCAGTTGGGACGGGACGTGCAATTAGTCGCCCGAAGTTCACATGAAAATATTGATGTATCGGTAGTTGCCGGAGCTTTAGGAGGGGGCGGTCACAGTCGAGCTGCGGCTGCACTTATTGTCAATAGTGATCTCGAAAACGTTGCCCGACGTATCAAAGGACTGCTGCCACAAATAATAAAACCAATGGCTCGCGTGGCAGAAATCATGTCTTATGGCGTGCAGACTATCGTGCCGGAATTAACTGTTGCTGAGGCATCACAAATGATGCAGCGAACGGGTCATGAGGGTTTTCCGGTTGTTGCTCCAGGCAGTGCGAAAATCAAAGGACTCCTAACCAGACATGGCGTTGATCGCGCAATGAACCATGAACTAGGCCACCTTCCGGTGAGACGAATCATGAAAGCGGGCGCATTTACTGTTCGACCATCCGATTCAATCGAGCGGGTGCAGGAGTTGATGCTCAGTGAAGGCTGGGGCCAGATTCCCGGTGGTTGCTGATGATGCTGGAAAAGCCGGGATAGACAATAGCCCCATCGGGATTGTGACTCGGACTGATTTGCTCAATCATTGGTTTAAGCCTGTTGTTGGAATCGGCCGAATCTGATATGCGCGCCTTGTTAGAAGAATCCCTTTCGCCACCCCTATGGGCCATGGTTCAAGCGATCAGTGAATCTGCAGATGTGCTTAAAATGCCCTTATATTTTGTTGGTGGGTTGGTCAGGGACCTTATGCTAAAAGTGCCGGCCGTAGATTTGGACATGGTAGTCGAAGGTGATGCGATTGAGCTTGTACTCTCATTGCAGAATATTTATGGTGGCGAAGTGCATACACATGCGCGTTTCGGTACAGCAAAGTGGTTTATTAGCCCAAATATTTGGCGGGCAGTAGCGGAGCAGTACGCAGCAGAAATAGATGAACTTGGCTTGGATGGAGACGTTGGTTTCTTGCCGGAGTCCATCGACTTCGTCACGGCTCGTTCCGAATTCTATAAAGAACCGTCAGCCCTGCCTGAAGTGGAGCGTGGTTCGATCAAGCTGGATTTGCATCGGCGAGATTTCACAATTAATACCTTGGCTGTTCGCCTTGACGGTGCTCATTTGGGGGAACTCCTTGATTTTTATGGAGGCCGGCGTGATCTTGATCGCGGCTTGATTCGAGTATTACACAGCCTCAGTTTCATTGATGATCCAACACGGATCTTGCGTGCAGTGCGACTTGAACAGCGCCTTGGATTTAAGATCGAACCGCGTACTCGCGAACTGCTTGCTGACTCATTACCCATGTTATCGCGCGTAACTGGATCCCGGATACGGCATGAAATTGAATTAGGGTTAAGTGAAACAGACCCAGAGCGCGTAATGAAGCGCTTATCAGAGCTAGAAGTGATGGGGCATATCCAAGATGGGTTGACCTGGACAGATGAGGCGCAGAGGTATTACGGGCGGATTCTACGCTTTATGGCAAACGACATTTGGCATGAAGCGATCACGGAAAGCACTAAGGAATTCTTATACTTTACACTTTGGGTCGTGCCATTGCCACTCAACATACAAGAAGAAACGGTAAAACGTCTACGTGGCCGGAAAACGACACGTGATGACGTCTTGGCTGTATCAGAGTTGTTACAAATGGTAAAGCGATTGCCGTCTGAACCAAAGCCCAGCCAAATCGCCCGAACTTGCCGTCACTTTTCGTGATCGCGTCCTACTCGCTGCCCGAATTGTACTTGACGATAATCAATTAGGCACCTATTTGGATCGCTATTTTGGTGAACTTCGTCACATGAAAACAACGTTTCGAGGAGATGATTCCAAGCCATGGGGATAAGACCCGGTCCATCCTATGCCGTTTATCTTAATCGTTTGTTGGATGCCAGGATGGATGGTCTGGTAAATGATAAAGAGGGTGAAGATCTGCTCTTGGCCGAAATTGTGTCAGAAGCAGGTGAAGAGGATCAGTTAAATTGACTCTCGGTTGAGAGATTCGAAGATTCTTTCATGAAGCCATAAAAGATTAAAATTCCTCCTCAATCACCAGCTTATGCGCCTGTAATCTGAGGAGGAATTTTCTTAAACCTTTTGCCGTTTACAGGATTACGTGCACTATTTTGCACGGCGCAAACCGACATACTGTAAGATAGCAAATATTGCGACGACCTCTGCCAAGAAGAAGACGGCCCAACGACCCGCGACAGTAAGGGCAGGCCAATCAAAAATGAGAATGGCTGCACTCCCTGCGACCCATAAAATATCGAGAATAATTGCTGCCCAGGCGAAGCGATGGTCGATTGGCTCCCGTGAAGAAACCCACCACAAATCTATGGCGTAGATAATTAGGACAATCCCCAGCACATAGAAAACGGCGCGCTACATCAATACCTGTGAATGCTGCCAATGGCTGGGCACCAAGCAATGCTATCGCTCCACTGAGTCCTGAAAACAAAGCATTACCACGAAGTGCTTTTTTCAGTAGATTCGATTGTTCCTTCGTTGCCTTGATTGATTGTGAACTGTTCATGTTATGACACCTCCAATAGTTTATTTGCACTAAGCTTACAACTTAATTAAGTGCCAAATCTATGAAAACCAGTGCCAAACAGTGCCAATTTTGAGAATATTATTGATTGGGATAACCGTTCGACGCGCTGGGCCAAGACCTTTCGCGTAAATCCTGGGCAACTAGCATCGCCGCGCCATTTTGCCAGTTGTATAGGGTTCGTTGGGGAACTTGATCGCGAAACCACTCCAGTGCCTCAGTTGTGACTTCGTCCAAAGCGGTTCCTGGCGTGCGCCGGCTGTACGGTTTTATGCCCACGACATAAGGATAATAAAGAGCATTAAAGTGTCGCCATTGATCTGTTGTGCCAAAGCGGCCATCCTTTTCCGGTTTTAAACGCTCGATACTTTCCGAGAGTACAGCTCGTAGCTCGGTTGCTCTCTGCAGCGTGTCAAGGGGATTAGTTCTGGGTTCCAAGTCTCTCATCCACGATCGGCAGGCGGGTTAACGGACTTGTGGAAAGTCGTGGAATATTGCCCATATGGCTCAGAGCCCGGCGGGTAAGGCGTACGAATCCTTGTTCATCTATGTGGGATAGATCTGATGATTCACTCTGCCTTGATACACTACTCGCTGCTTCGCGAAAAGTTGTTTGGGTCTGGATAAGCTGTGGCGATCGATAAAGTACCAGCCCATCGAGTAGATTTTGAATTGAACCACTAAAGGTTTGCAAAATTATTGCTGCCGCTATGACACTCAGTAATAGCATAAGCATTGGGGATGTTACACTTGTGCTCAGGATCATAACGAGGGCGATCTGACCGCCAAAAATAATGGAAACAAACAGGGCGTAGCTAAAGGAGCGTGCCATATGGGGAAGCAATGTTTCACCTTCATCAAAAGCATCCAAAAAGGCAACGGCCGCACCGAGAAATAATAGGTCACCACCAATGGCTAATAGAAGTAAATTACGTGGTAACCAATCAAACGGGACAATCAGCAATCCCAATCCTAAACCGAAGAATACGGAAGCGGTAATGACTACAACAAGTGGGTTACGATGGCTTTGCAAACGGGAATACCATGATTCGTCGCCGCGCAATAACTGAATAAGGAGCAAGAACCAACATATGGCAGGGAGTAAAAGCAGAGGTCTTTGCCAGCGCAGCAACTGGGTCGTTAGATCCTGATTGTCACCATAACTGGCGACTATTCCCAAAGCCAGGGTAATGCCATAAGCCATCAACCCCGTGCCGGCCAGTACAAGTCGTAGTTCTGACGGATTGCGACTAATAAGGTATGCGCCGAGCCAAAGTGTGAAGCCAAAGATGAAGATTTCGAAGATAATCATTAGATAGGGCTATTGCTCATTGTTTATAGTCCAGATTACTTAATGCGATCTGCTAAGAATCCCCTAGCTTTCTCATTACCACCATCCATATACAAATGTAAAAATTGACCGGATGATTCAGCGGGCACATCTATCAGTCGTATATACGGCTCTAAGTATCCATCCTCAGCTGAAATATCGCTTAAACAGGAGGCGGTTTGCCGAAAGTATTCAAAATTGATCTGACCATGATCTCCGTCGAGCCACAAGGCAAGAGCGTGAATGCCTGTTTCCACCAAATCCTGGAAGAAGTGGGTTCCATAGGAGAGCTCGGGACGGCTGTTATCTGTGACCAGGCCGATTTCGATGAGGGCTCGCGTATGATAAATATCGGCATATGTCACATGTACACCTAGATCGATGTTTGTGCTGCCCCATCTTCCTGGACCCATCAGTATGAAACGCTCTTCGCCAAGAAGCTGGTTAAGACGGCTGACGACACGCCCCATTTCTTTTTTCGTGACCAGATTCGGGATTTCCCGATATTTATCCGGATCGACGAAAACGATGTAACGAATATTTTCGACTTTGCCATAGGGCACTAACCAACTTGATTGGAAAAGTATATTTTCTTGAGGGATTGAGTCAGGGATTGTAACCCCGATGTCGGCTACGCGCTGACTTAGTGGGCGGCATTGGAGAATGTGAAGGTGATAGTCTAAATATGAGTTTCCTCGCAATACTTCGATGGCGAATTCGACATCAACAGGACGGCCGTAAGCCTGGCCCAGGCGCATCAATGCAGTACGCATAAGTTTTACGAATTTTTTGTCCTTGACGAGCTTGTTAAATGTCAGCACGAATTCATCTTCATCCGACAACATGCCCGCCGCCATTATATCCTGTAAATATTCACCCTTATCTGCAGAAGCAATAACCTCGATATTTGGGTAGATCGGGGTCAACACCTCGTCGACTAGAAGCGTTTCGAAGCTGTTTTCTTGCAGATTAATAACATCGACAAGCATTTGTGAGAATTGGCGTATCGTTTGTGGAGATGAATCAGGTTGGAGATGGGGATGACTTAAGGCGACTAATCGGGGGTAATCATTAGCTACCCTATTTACCGCCCGTGTACCAAGCCCCCAAACCATGCGCAGAAATCCATCCTCGCGGCGAATCTTCGGACTCCAGCGGTAAGGATTGTGGCTAAAAGCGACTCCAGAGACTGTGGGAAAGAAATACTGACCAAACTGCTGACCTTGTACTGGTTGAATAATGACACACATCCGCTCATCGTAGTCAATCAAGTTGTTTTTCTTGCGATATAGCAAGGCATCAGGACTGAGCAAACTGGCATAAACGCGGCGAATTGCATCAAGCAAGCTGTGCAAATTTTCTTTGTCATTAGATTGATTGGGGCAAAATATTGATGCATACTTTCCGGCAAAGGAGTAGCCGAAATTATCCTCCAACAAACTAGAGGATCTTACGATCAACGGTACGCCCTTGAATTTGAACAATAATTCCTGTAGACGATCGACCACGCTTTCGGGGAGCTTCCCACGTAAATATGCTTGTACAATCTTTGGATACTCTTTTCTTATCTCCTCAATGGGCCGGTACTTTTGATTCATGAAGTGATCGAAGCGGTTTAAAACGCTGAACTCATAGATCACTTCTGACCCAATAAAATACGATTCGGGAATCGAGATCCGGTTGCTTATATCCGGGCCCAGCTCCGGATCCTGTTGTTGCAATATTTTCCAGGCTAAAATGATGCCTGCAGCCTTGCCCCCAATTTTCCCACCTCCGATTCGCCTGCGGTATACGCGGCGAAGATCGGCGATTGACAATATATTTTTGGCCACAGCGATAAATTTAAGCTGATCGCTGATCATTCGTTTGATCAAGACGACCTTGATCTCCTGCAAGTGGTGTTGCACTTCTTTGCGATTTGGACGGGGCCTTGCTTCGTAAAGTTCACCTTGCTTGAACAGTAATTCCCAAGGGGCAATCTCCGGATTAAACTTTAAATCAATTGATTGCTTTGATGTAGATTGTTTGCGCAGGACTTCTTGAATAATTTGATCGAGCAAGGCAATGCCTAGACTGTTCGCGAAGTAGGCATCGGAATGCATATCCCGTATACGCTGTTGGCGCAAAGCCCACACACTAGCTTCTTCTTGGGTATAGGGCTCAAGTACACCTTCACGACGCTGGGACTCGATGGCCATTTCGCGCACCTCGCGTTCAAAATCGGCTTGTCTTATAACGCCACGATTGAAAAGTTCCTCGCGCATACGCAAGCGAATATCATCGGCTAAAATTGGATATTGAGCCAATTTGATATAAACGTCGATAGTTGGGGTTACACTGCGTACAGTTTGTGCTGCCATATTTTTCTCTCAAAATGTCGATAATGTAGAAGGACCAAGTTTGAAATCCTGCCAATCTCCTTCAGCTAAATAACCAATGGCGACATCCTCATTTCCATCCATCAGGATATTCAAGCGTTTATTACCAGGAACTTGTGCAACATCTATCACACGTAAAAATGGCTCTAGATGGGCATCGTCCGCTTGAAAATAGCTTAATTGGTTAGGTGATTCACGAAAGAACGACCAATTGAATTGGCTGTTTGCTGGACCTAGATGTAATGGTAATGAGTGGATACCCGCTTCAACCAAATCTTGGAAGAAATGAGTCCCATAGGAAAGTTCTGGTACCTGGCCATCATAAACGACAGCAATTTCGATTAAGACTTTGGTATTGTGAATATCAGCGTAGCTTACCTGGACGCCTAAATCGATGTTGACGCTGCCCCAACGACCAGGCCCCATCAGTATGTAGGATTCGTCTTCAAATTGCCGATTAAGACGACTCACAGCACGACCAAGATCATGTTTTGTGCGGAGATCTGTTTTTCGATAGGCTTCCGGATCGACAAAAACGATATAGCGAATACCTTCCGCTTTGCCGTCAGGAATTAACTCGTGTGTGCGGAAAAGGATATTTTCATTTTGGATGTCGCTGGGGATGATTACCCCATCTTCGTCTTCTCGCTGGCTTAGTGGGCGGCATTGAACTACATGTAGTTTGTATTTCGGGTACGGGTAGTCAGGGATGATTTCAACTGTAAACTCTACGTCTACGGCCAGGCCGTATCCCTCTTCTAGACGATGTAGAGCATTTTGCATAAGCTGGATGAAATTCTTGTCGCGGGTCAGGTAATTGAAGGTGAGGACAAATTGGTCATCATTTTGAAATGACCCGGTCGAGAGGATGTCTTGTAGATAATCTCCCTTGTTGATAGAGGCGATGTAACGCAGATCGGGGAAATCGGGTCGCAAAACGTCACGGATTGGTAGGGTCTTGAAGCTGTTCTCTTCTAGATCTATGACATCAAGGAACCATTGCGAATATTGGCGGATGGCATCGGCCGTCATTTCAGGGCGGAGTTGAGGGTGGCTCAGTGCGATTAGACGCGGGTAATCATTATCCATTCGATCAACCGCTCTGGTACCAAATCCCCATACCAGGCGTAAAAACCCGCCCTCGCGGCGGATTTTGGCGTTCCATCTAAATGGATTTTGGCTAAAGGCGACACCAGCTAACGAGGGAAAGAAATAGCGATCATATTGCTTGCCTTGTAAACGCTGAATCAACACGGCCATCCGCTCATCATAATCGATTAACCCTTGTTTCTGTCTATAAAGCAGTGCGTCGGGATTTAGTGTGCTTGCATATACACGTTTTATAGCTTGCAACAAATTGGTAAGATTCTCCTCTTCACTACCCTGGTTGGGGCAGAAATAGCTGTTGTATTTCCCAGCAAAGGCATAACCGAAATTATCTTCCAGAAGGCTTGAGGAGCGAACGATAAGAGGATCCCCGCCAATTTTCCCCAAAAGCTCACGTAAATCTTCAACAATCTTTTTCGGGAATTTGCCCTGTAAATGTTGTTCAACGATGCGCGGATATTCTTCGCGTATTTCTTGCAGAGGACGGTATTTTTGGTTCATGACATGATCCATCCCGTTTTTCAACCTAAATTCATAGATAACCTCTGTTCCTACGAAATAGGAGTCGGGGATTTCAACAGTGGCACTAGAGTTTCCCTCTGCACTTGAATCCGCCATGCGTAATATTTTCCAAGCCAACAATAAGCCGGCAGATTTGCCACCGATCTTACCTGCTCCGATCCGGCGGCGATAGATGCGTCTTAAATCAGAAATATTGAATCTTTTCTTAGCCACACCGATGTAAGGAAGTTGATCGCTAATCATCCTTTTTATTAACACGACCTTAATTTCTTCCAGGTGGTGCTCTACCAACTCTCGCTCGAGGGGAGGCATTTGTTCGTATAATTCGCCCTGACGAAAAAGGAGTTCCCACGGCGCGATTTCCGGATTAAAGGTTAACTCGATAGAGCTTGTTGGGGCGGGCTGATCGGTTAATATTTCGTCGATGAGTTGATCGAGCAAGGTTTGCCCAAGATTAAATGCGAAGTAGGAGTCGGTTAGAAGATCGCGAACACGGTCTTTACGTTTTTGCCAGATATTGGCCTCTTCCTCTCCAAAAGGATCCTGGAGTCCTTCCCGACGTTGTGATTCCAGCGCCCTGTCCCGAACCTGTAATTCGAATTCATCTTGGGAAACGACGCCGCGCCGAAATAATTCTTCGCGCATCCGTATACGTACCTTATCAGAAAGAATCGGATATTGCGCCAAACGGATGTAAATATCAATTGCAGGTGTAACACTTCGTAAAGGAAGGGGACTAATCATGCTTATTCTCCAGAAACCCATTATAGCAGGTTCGGGCCATTGATCCGCGTCTAGATTAGATTATTTTAGTATCAGCTTCTGCATTAGAATTGGACATGTTATGAAAAGTCTACTTACCTGTATCCCCTTACATATGGTCAGAATTTGGGCGCGAGCATACAATAAGTGTCGCAATATCAGATTTGGGTAAACAGCGAGTTATAGGATGAATTAAAAATGTCAAAACAAGATTTTGAACCAGATATCATTTCCCAAACCGAAAATTTCGGTGTGTGGCGCAGTGAAGATGATGATGAAGGATTGCTATACCATATCGAACTAGGTGGTATCACATTGCACATGACTTCAGAAGAGTGGGATGAGTTAATCGTGTTGATCAAGGGAGCCCAGATTTAGCATGGTTTTAGCAATTGATCTTTAGGAACAAATAGGGCAGCAAGGTGAATCTGTAGCAGGTAAATATTATGACACAAGAAGTGCCAGTAGAATACGTGTTGATGATTCGTGACTTGGCGCAGGAGGAACGGCCCCGGGAGCGATTGACAGAGGTTGGGGCTAGGGCGTTATCAACGGCCGAACTGCTGGCCATTATCTTGCGTGTAGGGACCAAAGGTGTGAGTGCTGTGCGTTTGGCAGAACGTTTATTGGTAGATTTCGATGGTTTACCAGGTCTTAGTCGGACTTCTGTTGCCGGATTGTCAAGTGTGTCGGGCATTGGTCCAGCTAAAGCGGTACAGATTAAAGCGGCGCTTGAGTTAGGCCGGAGAATGGTTGCCTCAGCGCCGGAAGAGCGACCGAAGGTCATATCCCCCGCTGACGCCGCCAATTTGCTGATGTCGGAAATGATGTTTCTTGAACAGGAACATTTACGTGTTATTTTGCTGAATACCCGTAATGAAGTGCTTAGCACACCGACAATCTATCAGGGCAGTCTAAATACATCTGTGGTTCGAATCGGCGAATTATTCCGACAAGCCGTACGTGCCAACGCCGCGGCATTGATTGTGGCTCATAATCATCCATCCGGTGACCCATCTCCCTCACCGGAGGATGTCAATGTCACGCGTCAATTGATAAAAGCGGGGAAATTGCTTGACATCAAGGTGCTCGATCACATTGTCATTGGTCACCAACGGTATGTATCATTAAAGGAGCGCCGTTTGGGCTTTGAGTAGCAAGCTGGACTACTCCACGACGAAAGCCAAATCCACGATTTCTGTCGCAAAACTGTGGCCGGAGGCGACAAGAGAGACGCTTTCTATGAAGATGGGCGGCAGTGCTCCTTGACGTGCAAGTTCCTCACGGAGATCGACTTCGTAGAAAAAATCTTGACCAGGTGAGACACGTTCGTGATTGCTTTGTAAAACAGCACACGATATACATGCGCCAGGTGTATTGTTGTCATCAATTTCACCGACAGCAAAAAACCCGTGCTGCCAGATCTGATTAACCCCATTTTCGTCGACGTAATTAATGCGTATGAATAAGGCACATTCACTGCCTTGAATACCACAAACGCCTAAACTTTGATTGAGGATACGCATTGTCACGAACAGGCGTAACGATTTGAAATCGCTGACGCTTTGGTTTATAGATTGCTGTACACGAGCATCCGCGTGCCCAATGCCCACACGTTCAAAGTGTAATGCCGGTTCCCCATCTACTTCAACAATCTCGGTTTTGCCATCAGGTTGATCGGCGAGTTCTACCTTCCAAGTGTATTCGGACCAATGATCAAAGCCTTGTGCGAAGTCGCCGTTTTGAATCAGATTGCGTTCCGGATCCAATGGGCCCTGCGGGGATGCACCAGTTGGTATTTCTGCTCTTTCGCGTGAGGAAAGAATTAAGGTCTCATCATTGGCATTAATGCCGGCAGTACCTTCTTGCACTGAAACTTGGGTGGCCTCATTGGTAACTTCTATTGAATATTGACCTACGTCCTGTATTGTGACAGCTCCTTGTGGCGTTATCAGATGGACAATAATCGGGCGCGTTTCAGACTCCAGTAATGAAAGGCGAATACGACCGCTTTCTAATTGAAGCTCTACATCCTGCTCCGCATTGCTCAAAGAGAAACGAGGGGTGATGGCGCGATTTACGCGCAGCGTGCTGTTGCCGTCGATACTAAGCCGTGCTAACAATGATTCGTCTATTGGGGCACTGATCAGCATAATTGCGGTAGCCGTAGAATCAGTCAAGATCCTTGAGTTAGGCTCTACATCTTCGGCCGTATCACCCTGGATGACAGCGCGTCTTGTGCCTGATTCATCATCGATTCCAACTGTGCCTTGGTTGGCTTGAACGGCTAATAACAAATTCTGAGAGGCATTTTGGACAAATGCGTTTGCCGTTATAGGTATGGCGATAGTAATCACAACACAAATAAAAAAACTGCCAATTAGAATTACCCAGGCTAAACGCTGCCGGCTAAGAAATTCGTCACTATTGTTCATATTCCCCGAATGCTGAATTCATTGAATTCTGTCGACGCTTCCTGCCAGACAACCTGCACCTTATCGACGCGGGCGGCAGGAGGGCCTTTTTGCAGGAAACCAATCATTTGATGCAAATTGATTTCTGGCCCATCGGCAACGACTTTAACGGTGCCATCAATATGGTTGGCGACCCAGCCGGTCAAACCCAGTCGCCTGGCCTCACGACGAGTGTAGTAACGAAATGAAACACCTTGAACGAGTCCATAAACGTTAGCTTCTATTCTCTTACCCATGACTAAAATTATATCCCAGGCGGAGGGGTTGGCGATACATTCTTACTTTAAACTACGCAGAATCCGCCCTGCAAGACCTGGTCCTTCATAGACTATTGCAGTATAGAGCTGTACCAGCGAAGCGCCGGCATCCAGTTTGGCCTGTATGTCTGCGGCTGAACGAATACCGCCAACCCCAATGATCGGAAGCTGGTGATTCGTTTCTATCCCTATGTGGTTGATAATAAAGGTGCTGCGAGCAGCCAAAGGTGCTCCACTTAGCCCCCCGGATTCGCAGCGTTTATTATCCCTCAATCCTTCACGACTGGTCGTTGTATTTGTGGCAATAATGCCATCAACCTGATGTTCAATAATTATTTGCAGCAGTTCGTCTAGTTCTGCAAGTGTTATGTCAGGGGCAATTTTTATCAATAACGGCCGTCGCTTTATGCCTCGTGCATTCGCCAAGGTCATATTTTCAGACATCAATGCGCTGATAAGATCGCCAAGATATTTACTGCCTTGGAGTTGGCGCAGCTCAGGTGTATTGGGCGAGCTGATATTGATAGCTAAATAATCGGCGTAAGGGAATACGGCACGCAGGACCGTGATGTAATCCTCAATGGCGTTGGCCAATGGGGTTTCTTTTTGCTTGCCGATACTGATTCCTAGCACGTAGTCACCACGGGCATTTGAATTAAGACGATGTACGGCTTTCTCTACCCCTGAACTAGGAAACCCCATACGATTGATCAACGCGTCATCCTGCGGCAAACGGAAAATACGCGGTCTGGGATTTCCAATTTGTGCTCGTGGGGTAATTGTGCCAATTTCTATATGTCCGAATCCAAGATGGGCAAGACCTGCAGCGACGCCCCCTTCTTTATCAAAGCCGGCCGCAACACCCAGGACATTTGGAAAACTCAATCCGAACAGTTCTATTGGTTTGTAAGGAATCTTTCCGGCAATGGATGAGAGGATCTTACGGCCCGGACTAACCCGTTGAGCCAGGGACAGTATGGATATCGTAAAGTTGTGGGTGGTCTCAGGATCAACCCTGTTAAGTATAGGAAAAAGAATTTTTTGGTAGTTATTTTTGTTCTTCAATCTAGACCATTTCTTTTGAGCGCCGTTTCTTCCGTGCGAAAAATAGGGTAAACATAATTGCGAGCCCGGTGAATAAGAGCGTCAGGCCGATACGTTTTTGATTTCTGTCTAGACTCTCGTCCTTTGTAGCCGCTGTTGTCCGTTCCTGCTCAGCTTCTTGTAACATTACCTGCCAATCAGGAATTTTACTCCGATCTGGCAAGCTGTAGCAACGGCGCCAAAGAGCGAGGTATACGCGTTCCTCTTGCTCCCAACGTGCATTATCCCATCCAAGTTCCGGCTGGCAAATCGTCCGAATTCGGGGTAAATGTTCTTGACCACCATTCGGAACCAACAGTCCTAACCGCACACGTCGCAGTAATAGATCGTCTAAGTGAACTACGCCCTCAGCGCGCGCGGCCCACCTCAACTCTGCCCACAAAATCGTGGTTCCTGGTATGGATTCTAACTCATCGGGCTGTGAGACTTGCAAGAGATTTAGCGCATCTGCGCCATAGCGTCCTGTAAGCCGGCGGCAGGCTTTTTCATCTAAAGCGTCTGTACCAACTAGCTCACTATCAAAAGGTTCGAACATAGGTACATCTTTATCGGCGCGAGGAAGTTCGGGATCGATATGGCGTGCTTTTTTTAATACCTCCAGGGCCACGATACGAAACGTGGTTAGTTTCCCGCCTGTGACGGTTAGCAGTCCCTCTTCCTCCCAAATGACGTGATCACGGGATTCATCGGAGGGATTATCTTTGCCGCTGCCGATTACAGGGCGTACGCCGGCAAAGGTCGCGATAATATCATCTAGAGCTATCGCCAGTAGCGGATAACGCGCGTTAACGGCAGCCAATAGATAGGCTACTTCTACCCCTGTGATGCCAGGCTCCTGGTCCAATGAATTATTGTAATCCACATCAGTTGTGCCAACCAAAGTGACCCCTTCCCAAGGGAATAAGAAGACAGGACGTCCATCGATGGGATGGAGGAAACTAACAGCCTGAGCAACGGGCAGCCGCCAACTGGGAAAGATCAGATGGCTGCCGCGTAAAGGCCGGATCTTTGCTAATGCACCTAGTTGAACGCGCAATCTGTCAGCCCAGGCGCCAGTGGCATTAATTATCAAGGGTGCGAAAACTTGGGCATCTCGATTGTTTTCAAGATCTTTTAGTTTTATGCCATTTACCTGACCATCTTTATCGCGCAGCAGTCCGTCAGCTTTCGTGTAATTGATAGCTGTAGCGCCCCCTGCGACTGCCTCACGGATAACGCGCAGCACGAGCCGGGCATCATCCGTTTGGGCATCACCATAGCGGTAACCACCTTCCAGACCTTCTGCAGAGAGTTGTCCAGCCATGAGGCGAAAATCCTGCGAGCTGTAATAACGGTGGCTCCAACGCAGGGCCAAGAGATCGTAAATGGTTAAACCAGCCCCAAAGGTCATGCGACCGGGACTGTCACCGTCATATGTTGCCAGTAGAAAATCCAACGGTTCAACCAGACCAGGGGCTTCCTTCAATAACTGTTCACGCTCGCGCACGGAGTCCCGCGTGAGACTGATTTTTCCTTCTTTGAGATAGCGTAAACCGCCGTGAACCAATTTCGAGGAGCGGCTCGATGTTCCCCAGGCGAAGTCTCTTTGTTCCACAAGTAATGCATGGAGACCAAGGCGCGTAGCTTCGCGAAGAATGCCTGCGCCAGTGATTCCACCGCCAACAATAATGAGGTCCCATTCTTGGGAGATGCCGGACCAGATCTGCTCTCGCCAGTTTTTATACCACATGATTACCTCCGCACCGCTTACATGTGCCATGTGCGCGACAGAACGATTTATATTAAAAGTTTACCGGGGTTCATGATGCCTTGTGGATCAAAGTGGTTCATGATGTTTCCAAGTATTTCTATGCCCAATTTTCCCTTCTCTGCTGCTAGATAAGGGGCGTGATCTGATCCCACGCCATGCTGGTGGCTGATGGTCCCTTTGTGGTCCATTATAGCCTGGCTAGCAGCTGATTTCATTGCTTGCCAACGTTGCAGCGTTTGATCAGGATCCTCGGCTATTCTGAAGAGATAAGTTGTATAAATGCTTGCGCCCTGAGGATACATGTGGGAAAGGTGGGTGAAAACATGTACACGTTCACCCGATCCCTCTATTGATGTGTGTAAGGCTGACTCAATGGCGTCCATTGTAGATGGGATGGATTCCCAAGACACGGCCGTTTCTAAAGTGTCGATAGCATATCCCATCTCCCATAATGTATTGCGCAAATAGGGGGTTCTAAACCGCCCCTTATGCCACTGTTTACCGAATTGGCGGCCAGCGTTTACACCTTTATGATGCCGGGCAATCGAAAAGGCTTCTTTTCGTGCAGCTTTGACTATTCTATCGCTGCCCGTAAAACCGATTAAAAGCATGGCTTTTTCGTTGGAAACGCCACGCAGCGATAAAGCCTGCTCTAATAAGCCGATGAGCCGCTCATGTCCGGCCAAAGAAAGTGTGGTTTCTGTTTCAACAGCTGTACTAAGTCGCAGCATAGAAAGCGGGATTCTGTTTTGCATCATCTGGCGCACGGCCGTCATACCTTGATCGAAATCCGGGAAAAACAGGGCATGGAACTCTTCTTGTTCCGGAAGTGGTGCAATACGCATAATAGCCTCTGTCACGAATCCCATTCGCCCTTCAGACCCGAGTACTATCTGGCGCAAATCGGGGCCGGCCGCCGAAGCGGGATGGGGTAGCAGATCAAGGTCGCCTTCTGGCGTGATGACTGTTCCACCGGCAAAGAGCTCCTCAATACGGCCATATCCCAATGATTGCTGTCCACTGGAGCGCGTGGCAATCCAGCCGCCGAGCGTAGACAGTTCGAAAGATTGTGGGAAGTGACCCATGGTATAGCCCAATGCGCGTAAACGTGCTTCTAATTCAGGACCAGAGATACCTGCGCCAAAGGTGGCCAAAAGGCTGGTGTCATCAAAATGAAGCAGTTGGTTCATATGGCGCATATTTACGGTTAAGATTGGTGTATCGCCCACTTTGGGATTAATATGCCCCACGACGCTGGTGCCACCGCCATATGGAATAAGTGTGGTGCCGGTCCGTTGGGCATAAGAAATCAGCTCTGTAACATCATCGCCAGCCGAAGGATAAACAACGCCATCAGGAAAAGCCGCAATCCGACCGCTGCGCAGGGCAACCCAGTCAGGGAGACTCTGCCCTTTGGCGTGGCAGAGGCGCTGCGCCGGATCATCAATGATCAATGGGATGAGGCGCCAGTCGCGATGCGGGTACAGATGCAATAACTTCTTCTAGACTGCTATCATGAGGCCGCCTACCACTGCCTACACGCTCTTGTAAGAATTCCGGACCTTTCTCTGGCAAAGGGTATTCAACAGTACTATCTCCCCAACCATTCCATCTACGCATTATCTTTCTTCCTCAATTCAGCCTGAATATCCTTTCTTATCCTGACACAAATCAAGCACAATTTATGCTAATGACTATTCATCATTCTCGAACTCGCACTATTAGAAATTAGTCTGCTGCCACAAGGAAAATACTTTCTACCATCGTTTCTTCACAAATCTGTTGTGCATGATGCGGGTCTCTTTCTTTAGCCGCAGTGGCCAATGCGGTGTAAAAGCATTGGGATTTAGTTCGTGCTTCGTTGTCAATAAAATATAGGCGGGCGAACGGTTCATAGAAATCTCTAAACCCATTGAGTATCAAGGTATAAATCGGATTACCCGAGGCGATGCTTAACCGGCGGTGCAACTGCCAGTCGAATGCAGCATATGCCTCTGGTGTGTTTTCCAATTTCTCAAAGTTGGATAAAGCATCAGTTACCGCAGAATCATTGTGTTCTACAGCTTCTCGAGTGTAAGCAGGTGCCAGGTTGAGTCGCACCTCTAAAAGCTGGGTAACGAAGTTGGGAGGGAGATACTCGCTGTGCTGAACAAGGGCATTGAGCACATTTAGGCCTCCCTCCTGCCAAAAATTATTGACAGCCGTAGGTTTGCCTTGGCGGACAGTTAGCCATCCATCACGATTGAGGCGCTGAATCGCCTCACGAAGTGTGGGGCGAGTAACACCTAATTCTGCGGCTAATGATCTTTCGGCTGGCAAGGTTGTGCCAGGAGGAAACGTGCCATTTAAGATAGCAGCTATTAGCGTGTGTTCCGCATATGCGTTTGGTCTTTGTGGTGCAGTCCAATTGTTCATTATTTTCTCTGGTAAGTGGTCTGACCAGTTAAGAATAATATAAACCAATAGCCCTACAATGTCAAGCAAATTTATTGTTTTTGCATCCATTTGCGAACATGTTGATGGCGATGAAAGGATTATCTTAATCTGAGGAGATTGGCATTATAGTAGACAAGTGTGCAGAATTATCGGGGTCCATTCGGGGCTGAATAATGTTGTACCATCCGCCATTAGGCAGATTAAGGTGCAAGAAGGGTCGAGGGAAAGGATTCAACCGAATGCGAGCGCAACGACAGTTAATGGTGGTGCTGATGGGCGTCATTCTATTGATGGCGGGCCTATTTGGTCGAGAACAGGAACTTAAAGCGGGGCCACCTCTCCAGGAAAACAGCGATACGATCATTGGTGAGGCTGTGCAAATGATTTTCGCTAGTGAGAATTCAGATCTGACGGCGCTCGAAGCGGATAGATCTGCCTATTTGCCGCTTATTACAGGTGTCAATGGGGCCGGGCTTAGCGCGGAAGCAGAGGAAGTGGTCGAGTTGGTGAACGCCGAGCGTGCCCTTGCCGGTTGTGCGCCTTTGCAGACCAGTTCTCAACTGACTGCGGCGGCGCAGGGTCATTCCCAGGATATGGCAATAAACGATTACTTCTCTCACACAAGTCTCGACGGCCGATCTCCCTGGGATCGAATTCGAGCAGAGGGTTATAACTTCCGTTCTGCAGCCGAAAATATCGCCGCCGGATATCCGACACCTGCCTCGGTTATGGAAGCATGGATGAACAGTAATGGTCACCGCGCCAACATCTTGAACTGCGACCTAGAGGATATTGGCGTTGGATATTATTACCTTAACAATGATACGGGGAATGTGAATTACCGTCATTACTGGACGCAGGACTTTGGCTCGAAGAATTGAGCAGGGTCAGACTGCGAAATCTTTAGCTTAACAAGTAGGCAATGATTAGTTTCACGGTTTCTTCCAAGCTACTACGATGTGTGCGTTCGTAGTGATGCGAAGCGTCGACCCCTGGGCCAATCAAAGCCACGCGAACATCTCCGCCGGCGCGCCAGAACGCTTCACCGTCAGAGCCATAGAATGGATAGATGTCGGTGTGATAGATGATCCCTTCATCCTGGGCCAGTTTCTCTAATTCACGACGTAAATCCAGATGATATGGGCCGCGTGAATCCTTAGCACAAATAGTTACAGAGTATTCGTCTGATGCTTGTTTAGGGGCGACCACAGCCATATCGATTGTGACCAGATCGACGAGATCCTGAGGTAAGCCAGTAGCGGCCCCATGGCCTACTTCTTCGTAATTGCTGATATGAATAGTCGTGTCTTGCCGGGGTTGCAAGCCTGCGCGATTGATGGCCTCCAACGCGCCATATATTGTCGCTATACTGGCCTTGTCATCCAGGTGGCGGGAACGAATGAAACCAGTATCGCTCAGTTCGACCCGAGGATCGAATGCAACGAAGTCACCAATCCGAATGCCCAAATTTCGAGTTTCCTTGGCTGATTTGGTATGGGCATCGATCCGCACTTCCATGTTTGTATCATCTTTGGCTGCGTCTCTTTCTTTTCTTGTGTGGGCGTGGACAGAAGCTGTAGTTGGCATAAAGCTGCCGCGGTAGGTCTCTCCCGCGCCGGTAAAGATGGTGACACCTTCACCTTCGACTGATGACCACTGCCAACCGCCGAGCTGGCTTAAACGGAGACGGCCGTTGCTCTTGATTTCGCTAACCATCGCGCCTAAAGTGTCAGCATGAGCCGTCAGGGCACGGGGAGCATCATCTTTTTCACCAGACCAGGTTCCTACCAGAATACCTTTAGGGGTTAAACTCATGTCGAAGGGAAGGGGGTCGAAATACTCCTTAATATAGGCCATTGCTCTATTTGTATCACCGGTCGGACTTGGAGTATTGAGCAAGCCTACCAGGAAATCAACCATTTTGTTGGTATCTATGCTTATTGCCATTCGGTATTTCCTTCAATTACTAAATATCATCAGCGGTTGCTGTTGGCATTTCCAGGTTATCCTCGTCAATATCGGGTCTTGTTACAGCTTCATCTTCGGAATCATGATCCGGGAATGGGGGTAAATCAAACAACTTTCGCCAAGTGTAAGTTCCCACTAGCTTGAACGAGGCTAAGACAGGGGCGGCCAGAATTGCACCTAAAATTCCGGCTAGCGTGGCCCCCATAAGAACACCAACAAGCACGATGAGAGGGTGGAGATCCAATGCGCCGCCTACGATTCGGGGCACGAGAATGTTGTTTTCAAGCTGCTGTACGATGACCATAAATGCCAAGACGAGCAGCGCAAACTGCCAACTTTCCAAACCCCAAGGATTCGTCGGTTGGAAAAAGGCGACGACCATGGCTACGGCCGTGCCAATTATTGGACCCAGATTGGGAACAAACTCAAGAAGTCCGGATATGAGACCCAAGGTGAGTGCGTTGCGTACCCCAAATATTGATAATCCTAACCATACGACGACAAAAATGACAGCACCCAAAATTACCTGACCACGTAAGAAAGCGTCCCAGATTCGACCAAGGTCCTTAGATAACAGCCGTGCATCTTCGCTGTAGCCGGGCTGGGAAGCAACTCGGTCAACATACTTGCCAAAATGAGGGAACTCTACAGAGAGATAAACTGAAATAACAAAAACGAACAGGAAATTTCCTGCGGTACGTACTGTGGTTGTGGCAAGCTGCCTCAAAAATTGACCACTCGTGCTCAGGGTTGGTTCAACCAAGCCTAAGATTTGGTTTGTAATGCTATCCCACGGCAATTGAACGGGGTCGACAATAAATTGGTCAAAAATAATTATGGGTTCGCTTCGCTCCCCGAGCGATTCCAGCAAAGAAACAATTTGGTTTATTAAATTTGGAACTAAATTGATCAGATCACTGGCCTGTTCATAAGCAGCGACTCCAAGAGCAATGAAGAGCCAAACCACGGCCGCAGCCAAGATCAAATAAACTAGTAATATCACCCAGCCCCGAGAAAAACGAGTTCTTATATCGATGGCATCAATTAAAGGTTTCAGAATGAAGGCGATCACGGACGCAGTGATGGTCATGATGATAAGACCTTGAAATCTCCAAAAGGCCATAGCGCCTAATAACAATATGGCGACAATGACCACAATTTTTGTAGTTCGGCTCCAGAGTGGTGAACCATTATCGGGCATTTCGATGTTATCAGGATCTAAGAGATTGGTATCATCCATGATGAGCTTTTTTGTGAAAATTATGATCAATGATGGTTGAAGATTAGCATATTGGACTTGCCTACGCCAACAAATATACACAATACGAGCAGCCTGTTTCTTGCGCTACAATACTGGGCTCCTCTACACCTTTATAATTACCCCTAACTTCGTTCGATTTCGAAACGAAAGATTTCTAAGGTTCATGGCGGATTTCATAAACATGGAAAAGGGGATTCGCATAATAACCTTCAAAGATTTGTTCCTGCCCATCAGGATAGGCTGCTTTGGTTTCTTCAATCTCGTCGTATCTTTCTGGTAAAAAAATGAATGTCAGATTTTGCGATTCGCTCAAAGGCATATCTTCGCCAGGTTCTAGCACATCAAAGAGGTTGTTTCCTTCCTGGAAATCTTGTACTAAGAATGGAATAGTTGAAAAACCCACATACATACTGGGGGGACCATAGAAATAGGCTGACCAATCGCCATCAAGAGAATTGAGATAGTTGGCCATATCATTGGCTACTTCCGTGTTACGATCGGCAAAGTGATGCTGGGTTTTGTATGGCCCAAAGTAATAGCCAATGTCATAAACGGCGATTGCGGCTGCTATTAGCAAGGAAACGAGAAGAACGATCCCAAATCCTCGACGCCCTGGGGATGTTACTTCTGCTTTCTCATCCATGTTTTTTATCCCACCAAGCAACGCGTTTGTCAATTCTACAAGACCCAAGGCGATAACGAGCATGATGGCAGGGGCAGCTATAATGTAGCGATGGCTGTTGGGTGGGTTTTCGAGAAGGGCTCCGCCAAAAATTATGGTGATACTAATCCAGACGAAGAGCATACTGAAGCGGAGCTGCTGCAAGCGCAGCAGGGCTAAGATGAAACCTATCACAGCAAAAAGCCCAGCAATGAAGTTAAGCAGGGGGACGAATGGTCCATAGGAGGTGCTTCTGTCCTGTGTGGCGTTAAAGGCTAAGGCCGCACGCCACATTTGTTGGGTTAGCAGTTGTAACTGACTGCTTCCAGTTTGGGCTGTTTCCCGGCTGAGCCAACCACTTTGATTGTCCATGATGCCCAAAACGTTTGCCCGCTCCATAAATTGCCCTGGGTTGGACTGGTAATGCAGTAGTTGCGGTAAAGCAACAACTAGAGCTACTGCGGCCATGGCGACGACATGCCGCCATTGAAGGCGCCACGTTTTACCCTCAAATAACAAGGTGATGATAAACAGGGCCAAAAGCGTCAGGGGGAGTAAATGAGAGCTGGTGTAAAGATAAGCACTTAAGCCTACCGCCAGCCCCGCGAGCAGCCAGGTCGAGCGGTTAAATTCTGGATTCTTCTGCCAAGCTATGGCGATAAAACCCAGAGATAACAATACCAATAATCCATCCCAGGCATTGGTTAAGCCCAGACGGCTGAAGTGGATGTGAAAGTGCGAGCCAAGAAGCAGTACAGCAGCTACCAAAGCAACCGTACGGCCGTACAAACGCTGGCCGATTAGAAATACAGATACAACGGTGAAAGCACCAACGAAGGGTGAAACCAGCCGAATGGCGAATGTCGAAGGGCCGAACAGCTTTACGGGAATGGCCAGCAAATAGAGGGGCAGGGTAGGATTACTTAACCAGGCAGCGCTGAATGGGTTTCTTGACGTCCCTTGAATGACATTTAGCACATCCAGCCCGATGCTAGCCTCGGTACCATTGAGAATAAAAGGATGGGAACTGAGCTGGAACAGCCTGGGTAGTAATGCTAACAGGAACAGCACAAAACTAATCACAAAATTGAAGCGGACACTTTGTTGATGCTGCTGAGGCTCTTTCACATCTTGGAATGCCGGCTCATTAGTAAGGGCAAAAATGGCTATGCCTATGGCGACCAGCCATATGATGATTGCGATTGCGGCACGTTTTTGCCCTTCCTGGGCAACGAAGCGTGGGGCAATAAGGACTAAAAACAAAGCGAAGAGATAAAGCCAGCGGCGTTGAGGAATATTTCTCAGGCTTGGCAGGTGAATCTTAGGGCTGCCTATCTGCTCTTTTCTTTGGTACCAGATCAACATTAGGAGCATGAGTGCGCTCAGGCCAAACCAGCCTAACCCTGTTACGGGTTCGTCTTGGATGTCCCGTAAGGCTGATTGTCCCAAATAAGTGAAGATTAAGATTAATACCGCCAAAAACCCACTAATAACCGGTCGCCAATTAATAGGTGGAACTGGGGATTCTTTCTCTGATTCACTTACTAAATTGGTCGTTTCCTGTATCGCTTCAGCGGCGATTGCGGCCGTTGAAACAGCCGCTAATTCTTGGGGTTTTTCTTCTGTGACTGCAGTAAATTGGGCATCATTAGCACTTGTTTCCATTACGCTTGACAATTCCTGCAGCGTAAATGGTTGGGCCGAGGGTAAGTAGGCATCAATCGGTCCTGTTGATTTTTTACGAGCAAGAATGAAGATATAGGCGCCCTCTTGGGGGAATTCTTCCTCGAAATATGGACGAGCCCAACGTTCTGTCCATTTAAGATTGCTCTCCCACGGACCCAGGATCCAGTGCCCGGTTATGGCGTGCAGTACGGCCGAAGGTATGCCACCAACATGACCAATTTCAAAGGCCCGCATGGCATCCTGTGAGAAATAATATTGCCAACGCTCTATCGTGAATCCTGCCCGGGCAAGCCGGCCGGACCAAACTTCGGGCGGATCGGTGTATGTGTGACGAGAAACGCGGTTAAAGAAGTTGCCGTAGCTATTTGCCAGGCTTTCAAACCCCATGTGATTTAAGAATTGTGTGCCACCGAGATACGTTGTGAATTTATGGCTGGGAACAGTTATGGCCAAAGGCGCTTCTGGTTTTAATACACGGCCGATTTCATTTAGTACCGGTTGTATTTCAGGAATATGTTCAAGAGTGGAATTGCTGACCGCACTGCCGAAGCTGTTACTTGGTAATGGCAGATCCATTCCTGTTGCTTGTAGGGGCAGGTCATATGCCGCCAGCGTTTCTGCACCGTGTACTGCCTCCCAATTTGAATCAATCCCAATCTGTAATGGATGGGAAAAAGCTGTGCGAGCAAAACGGCCGTCACCGCAGCCAATGTCGAGAATAGGTTGGGGTAGGTCTAATTTTTGATAGAAGCGGGCTTCTACTGCCCGTAGCAGCCCGCGGAAGGCAGGTACTGATTTAAGCTGCTGCCATAAGAGGTCATCATTATTGGCCTGTAATGGTCCTTGCAGTTGATCAGTCACACCGAATCCCGTTTGTTTACTTTTGTGCCCTATCGCGCATATTACGCAGCCGGTCGTAAGCAATTGGTTCTGAGGAACGCCGGTTGAAGGTGCCGCGCCGCAAACTTTCAAACAGCGCGACATAGCTTGCGGCGGTTTCTGAAGGATCAAAGCTTGTTGCGATTAAGTTTTCATCCCGCACGTATTTCTCTTT
Organism: uncultured Chloroflexia bacterium; assembly: GCA_963736615.1. Lineage (GTDB taxonomy): Bacteria > Chloroflexota > Anaerolineae > Promineifilales > Promineifilaceae > JAACFF01. The sequence goes on from CAVTPP010000003.1 coordinate 486,965, forward strand.
ATCATTAAGTATGTTTATGATCGATTGGGCAAGTGCTTCATGATTCCCTATTGGCGTCACCTCACCCATGCCGGTCATGGTCACAGGCTGCCTGACACCAGGCAAATCGCAGGCAGCTACCGGCACGCCATTGCGCATCGCTTCGATTTGAACCAGCCCGAAGCTCTCCGTGCTATTTAAACTGCAAATACATAGGACATCAAGGCTTTTATAAAAAGCCGTGAGTTCATCATCGTATAATGTACCCAAGAGATAGTAATGATCTTGGTATCGGCGAAAAAGTGGTGCCAGACGGGCTGCGTATGCCTCTTCACCGATAATATCTTTATAAGGCCCAGCATGAAGAACGACAGCGTTTGGATATGCTGAAAGGATATCGGGCAGCGCTTTAAGTAAGACCTCAACCCCCTTTTCAGTGGCCAATCGGGCGGAGATGCCGATTACCATACGACCTTCTAGTTTGTGTTTTTCGCGAAAGGTGTTTACGGAATCATCTGAGCTTGGAGCAAGCGTAATGGGTGGGGGCACGATTTGTAATTTCTTGTCCATATATTGGGCAAGAAATGGGGAATGCATGCCATAATCTCGCGTGTAGGTCACTATCGCATCAGCCAATTTCCCGGCAAAGTGATTCTGGACCAAGACCATCCGGTCCACCATGCGATTAAAGAGCCCTTTGGGTAGTTGTAAATCGCAATGGTAGGTAAGAATGACAGGTTTATTCATTAACCGGCCGCGCATCGCTACGCCCGGCGCGTCAAATTGAGGTAAGTGTAAGTGAATTGCATCGGTACGTTGGGCTAGTTTCCAGGCCATCGGGCCAAAACCGGGCATGATGACCCCTTTACTAATGCGTAATGCCACGGGGACGCGGACGACCTTAACGCCATCCATAACATCATAAAGAGGCAGCTGTGGGTCATATTGGGATGTTAATACAGTTACGTCATGTCCTTGCTCAACTAACGCTTTGCTAAGCCGTTCGACATAAATCGTTAGACCGCTAACCCACGGCCGAAAATAAGTTAAAATTTCTAAGATTTTCATTTAGATTATACAACCGCTGCCAATTAGTTACGCACTGACTCCTCAGGTTCTTCTTCTTTACGATTTAAGAAGGCCCGGGTGGAATCAACCACCTGCCTGAAGGTAGAACCGGTACTAAATATGCCAATTATTCCCAGAGTGATCAAAACAGCAGAATTGAGTGCATGATATAGAAAAGCAAAGCTAGCTGAGGCACCTTCCGGTTGTCCCCACACTTGTAATGCGGCAATGACGCCGGCATGAAAGACGCCAATTTGTCCAGGGGAAGAGGGTAGGGCGACACTTAGAGCCGCAGCGCATACGGTAAAAGCAGCCATCACAGGCGTTGCTTCTATATTAACAGCCAACAAAGTTGTGTAGTAGGCAATAATTATGGGAATCCAAACTACTGCCGATAACAGTAAGAGCATCGTGCCGTCTTTGAGGCGAGTCAAACTGCTCAATCCTGCCAGAAAATTGTCAGCTCGATTCACCCAGGCTTTTGTGTTCATGAAAGGAATGAAATCGAGTATCCAGGTGACAATCCGTTCTACCAAAGTGCGCTGGTTAGCAGCGATGATGAGAATAATAATTGCTGCAATGGCAGCGATTCCGGACACGATTGCACCGGCGCGCATCCATTCGGGTAAATGATCAACGCTCGCCAACGTAAATGGTAAGAGGGTCACGATAAATAACATATCCAACACGCGCTCAACAACCATGGTCGAGATGCCACGTGAGATAGTAATGGGAGGAACACTGCCAATTAATACTGACCTGGCCACATCTCCCAGACGTAGTGGCAAAAGCGTTGACACAAGGTAACCGATGTTCTGGATGTGGAAAACGGTCATGATTGGGGCGTCGTTTTTAAGCATAAAACGCCAACGGATGGCACGCATATACATGAATAGAACGATTGCTGCGGCGCTGAGTAAAAGATAGGCATAGCGCGCCGTTTTGAGAGCCTCGACGATCTCCTGAGGGCGTATGAAGTAAAAGATGGCAACGATGCAGATGAAGCTAAAGATGATTCCTAGCCAGACCTGCCAATTGCGTGCTGTTTTTGGTTGGTTCATTACGATGGTGATTATAACAGGAAAACCGAGATGCTAGGATGTTTGCCTGTATCATCATCGCTCTCTATCATACACAGTTGAACAACAGCGAGAACCGTAGCGATCTGATTAGAAGGAGTCTGTGATGAAATATATAAATTTGGGCAAATCGGGGCTAAAAGTGTCACGGGTTTGCTTAGGAATGATGACTTATGGTACACCTGAATGGCGCGACTGGATATTAACAGAAGAGGAGAGTCGACCTTTTATCAAACGAGCTTTTGAATTAGGGATTAACTTTTTTGACACGGCCGACATGTACTCTGTGGGTGTGAGTGAAGAATTGACCGGTCGGTTATTGAAGGAGTTTGCCAGGCGTGAAGAATATGTACTGGCGACAAAGGTCTATATGCCCATGAGCGACGATGTTAATAACCGCGGGCTTTCACGAAAGCATATCATGGATGCTATCGATAATTCACTGCGGCGACTGGATGTAGACTATGTGGACCTGTATCAAATTCATCGTTGGGACTATACAACGCCCATAGAAGAGACGATGGAGGCGCTTCATGACGTCGTGAAAGCAGGTAAATCACGATACATTGGGGCTTCGAGTATGTTCGCATGGCAGTTTTCGAAGGCACAAAATGTGGCTGAGAAAAATGGATGGACACGCTTTGTTTCTATGCAAAATCATATGAATCTTGTCTATCGCGAAGAAGAGCGTGAGATGATCCCCCTATGCCTGGATCAGGGTGTTGGTGTTATCCCTTGGAGCCCTTTGGCCAGAGGCTTTTTGGCCGGAAATAGAAAGCAGATTGGTGATGCACCTACCACGAGAGCCGGAAGCGATGAATTTGCCCACGATATGTACTATGCACCAGAAGATTTTGAAGTTTTAAAGCAGACGATTCAGATTGCTGCAAAATATGATGTCAAGCCGGCTCAAATCGCTTTGGCTTGGTTGCTGCAAAAACCTGGTTTAACTGCTCCCATCATCGGAGCCAGTAAAATGTACCATTTGGAGGAAGCAGTGGCAGCGGTGGATATTAATTTATCGGTCGAAGATATAGCCCAGTTAGAAGAGCCTTACCGTCCACACCCGACCTTAGGTCATGCATAACAGAAATAGAGGAACAAAAAAGACCCCGCATGCGGAAATGGCATGCGGGGTCTTTTTTCTGAGTAAAGGAAAGTTATTTAGCGAAACCTATAGCGCGCGTTTCGCGAATGACTGTAACCTGGATCTGGCCAGGGTATTGCATGCTGTCCTCAATTGTTTTAGAAATATCTCGGGAAAGACGCATAGCTCCTAGATCGTCAATTTTACCAGGCTTGACGAGAATGCGGATTTCTCGGCCGGCTTGCAGTGCATAGGCGCTTTGTACGCCTTCGAAGGAAGTGGCGATATCTTCTAAGGTGCGCACCCGTTTGATGTAGTTTTCCAGGCTTTCACGCCGTGCACCAGGCCGTGCACCAGAAATGGCGTCGGCCGCTTCAGTAATGATGGCCTCTACCGTCTCCTGGTCTTCTTCATGGTGATGAGATGCGATTGCATTGACAACTATTGGTGGAACTCTGAACCTTTTGGCGAATTCCGCACCTAACATAGCATGAGTACCCTCTTGATCATGGTCCATGGCCTTACCCAAATCGTGCAGCAAAGCACCCATCTTAGCCAATTCTATATCCGCCCCAAGCTCGGCGGCCAGGATGGCAGCAATTTTTGACGCCTCGACTGCGTGCAAGAGTTGGTTCTGGCCATATGATGTACGGTATTTCAAGCGGCCCAACATCTTGAGAATTTCGGGGTGTAGACCGTGGACATTCGCTTCATAAGCTGCTTGTTCACCTGCGTCACGGACGTCGTGCTCGACTTCTTTGCCCGCATCTTTGATTAATTTTTCTATCCGCGCGGGATGAATACGGCCGTCAGCAATTAGCTTGGTTAGGGCACGACGGGCTACTTCACGTCTGACTGGGTCGAAGCTGGAAATTGTGACTGCCTCTGGGGTGTCATCGACAACGATATCAACACCCGCAGCCTGCTCAAATGCACGAATATTGCGCCCACTACGGCCGATTATTCGCCCTTTCATGTCATCACTAGGTAGCGGAACAGATGAAACTACCATTTCCGCCACTTGATCGCTGGCTACGCGCTGAATTGCTAAGGCGATCAACTTTCGAGCTTGAATCTCGGCCGTTTCTTTTGCTCTATTTTCAATCTCGCGTATCTGTCGTGCCAAATCCTGTTGGGCCTCTTTTTCAACCATTTCCAGCAGCACTTCCTTTGCTTCGCTAGTGGACATGGCCGCCACCTCTTCCAGCTTTTGGCGGTGTTCTTCTTCTACTTGTGTAAGCTGATTATGACGTCGATCCATCCGACTTTGGCGTTTATTAAGAGTTTGCTCGCGAACTTCAATTCTTTTTGCCTGTTCGTCCAGATTATCACTGCGACGCTCCAACCGTTCTTCGGAGCGTGCCAAATCTTGAAAGCGCTGTTTTGCAACCTTTTCCGCTTCTTGGCGAATTTCTTGCGCTTCAGCTCTGGTCGTTTTCAGGATATTTTCAGTTTCTTTTTCTACGGCTGAGCGTTTTTGTTCAAGATCCCGTTGCAGATCCTCATATGCTTGATCGGTGCGGGGTTTCATGACGAAATAGGTGACAACTGCGCCCAATGCCACTCCTATTAGTGCGCCAAGAATGCCCACGATTGCCAAATTCATTGTCCAACTCCTTCATTATCTGGCTGGCCGTAAATGAATTGATCTTCATCACCTAATGCTTGCCAGATATTATTTATCGTCGATTTAATTACATCATACGGAAAGCCACGCCGCTGTAAAAAGCGCCCCAGCTTTACTCGAAACTCTTCTTCTGATAGATTTGCCCAGCGCACGGCCTGTTTTTCCCCGACACGCTGTGCGGCAGAATCTTCGTCAACCTCGTTAAGGGCAGTGTCAATTACTGTCCGGCTTACGCCCTTTTGTTGTAATTCCTGCCGCAAAGCCAATTTGCTGCGCGGTCGGAATGTCTCCCTTTGCTCTACCCAATAGCCGGCAAACTCAGTGTCATTCAATAACTCAACTGCCGTTAAGCGATCGATTACCTGTTCAATAACGCGATCATCAAATTCCTTTTTTTGTAAGCTTCGTTCAATTTCGGCCGTACTACGCGGACGCCTTCCGATTAACTGCACGGCGCTTTTGCGCGCTTTCTCTATATCATCTTTATGCTGCAGAGCTGTAATCTCATCTGGAGACAAGATTTGCCCTATCCTAAGGCCAACAGCTGCGGTGGCAGCCAAACCAAAAGCAAATTCTCCGTCTAAGAAGACATTGAGTCGATCAATATTGCGCTTCTGATTCTTTATTGCCGTAATCGTTGCCATTATAAAAAAAAGCCGTGACATTACCGTCACGGCTACAATAGTGCATTTCTGATTGGCAATTTGCCCGGTAGGGCCGATATTTAGTTAATGGGCGAAATCACCCTTAACATGTTACTCGGAACACCGGGTAAAATCCGGAGCTTCTTTAGATGAAGTTCCAATACACACGACAATCAAAGCGAGTACCGTCAAATACGATAATTAGTCGTTATTATCGACGTCGTGTGTCGTACAATCAATCAGTCGAAACAGTCTGTAGCCGTAACGGGTTAGACTAAAATATTTCTGTTCTCTTAAGCGACAGGCTCTTCCAGAAAAGGAAGACCAGCCTCTTGTCGGATGAGATTCTCCAGCTCATCTAAGATCGGTGTGTTCTCTGTCAAAAACGACTTTGCGTTTTCACGTCCTTGACCAAGAAGCGTATCACCATAACGGAAATAGGCGCCCCGCTTGTCTACCAGCTCGTATGCTACAGCAAGATCGAGTACATCTCCGGTCCTGGAGATGCCTTCGTTGTACATAATATCAAATTCGCACTCGGTGAATGGCGGTGCTACCTTGTTCTTTTTCACCTTCACTCGCGTTCGGTTGCCGGTCACATCACCACCTGATTTGATGGCCTGTATGCGCCGGATGTCCAACCGCAACGAAGCGTAGAACTTCAACGCATTGCCGCCACTTGTCGTCTCAGGACTGCCAAACATCACGCCAATCTTGTGCCGCAGTTGGTTGGTGAAGATCATCACCGTATTCGTCTGCTTGATTACTCCGGACAGCTTGCGCAATGCCTGCGACATCAACCGTGCCTGCAAGCCAACATGGGTATCACCCATCTCCCCTTCAATCTCTGCCCGCGGTACCAATGCGGCCACAGAGTCGACGACCACTATATCCATTGTTCCGGAGCGGATGAGGGCATCAGCGATTTCCAAGGCTTGTTCACCGGTATCGGGTTGGGAGACGTACAGGTTTTCCACGTCGACACCACAACGTGCGGCATAAACGGGATCCAGGGCATGTTCCATGTCGACGAAGGCGCAGATGCCGCCAAGTCGTTGAGCTTCGGCAATGATATGTTGGCAGAGAGTGGTCTTTCCAGAGGATTCCGGACCATAGATCTCGATAACGCGTCCGCGAGGCACACCACCCACACCCAAGGCAATATCCAAGGAGAGTGAGCCGGTGGGAATCGTCTCTATTTGCATATGTGAAGCATCACCCAGACGCATTATGACGCCATCACCAAATCGTTTATTGAGATTAGCCAACGTGTTTTCTAGTTGTCGGTCACGACCTTGATTATTACCCATGCTTCTCTTTGCTGCAGTATCTGTTTTTTTACTTATTTAATGTTAAGCTGGTAAACATAGCGACTGCCTATGTAATTCTCGTAGTGTACAATAGCGTTATGGAAATCGCAAACGATGGAAACCGTCCAGTAGAGGGCAGTGTTCGTGTGCGTGTGGCAACTCGGGATGATACGCGAGCTATTACGTCACTGCTGCAAAATGCACCGCACTCACATATCCATGCAGATTGGCATTATCCTGTTGATTGGCTAGGATCACCAGGTTTTGTGGTGATAGATGGGGTGGGTACGTCGGTCAGTTCAGGTTCATTGAGCAGCCGGTTTTTTAATTCGACGACGGGTATTAATGCTTGTTTCGCTGCAGCGGCCGACCCATCTCCAGCAGCTTGGGTAAGGGTTGCCGCGGTTTCGGAAACTGTTAATGCAAAAGATGTATTGGTGGCGATGTTTGCCGCTGTTGACGAATATTTAAGGGAAACGGCCGTATCCCAACTAGGCTGGTTGCTTGTCGAATCTTGGCCGCAATCGTGGATTCGTGCGTTAGGCTTTGAACAGATAGACAGTGTAGGAACGTTTAAAAAGGAAGGGACTGATATCCCAGTAATTCAACAAGTGCCAGAATTGCGATTTAGACCTGCCCAAGCAGCCGATCTTGGAAACTTGGAACAAATTGATATTAATGCATTTCAACCACTCTGGCGGAATAGTGAGACTGGGTTTACCCTGGCACGTCGACATGCATTCAGTTTTGATGTCGTGGAATACGGTGGGAGAGTGGTTGGTTATCAATGTAGCACATTGATGCGCAAAGGAGCTCACCTATCGCGCATTTCCGTCGATCCCAGTGTGCAGGGATATGGCGTTGGAAGTGCCCTATTAGCCCATGCAGTTGAAGGGTATCGTCAACGGGGCGTTGAAACCATCACGTTAAATACGCAGCTTGGTAATCTCAATTCTAGGCGGCTTTATGAGCGGTTCGGGTTTCAACCTTCGGGACAGCAGTTTCCAGTATGGGCTATACAGTACTAGACTTCTAGAGACCTTTTACTCTATCACCATTTAACCGGTATACCTAAGCGAAAACAAATATAACTCAGCTATTCTGCAAACTAAAAACAAACAGACTGATTTAGTTGTCCCATTTAATGGTGCTTCCTTGTTCGATATTTGTAGAAGAAGGAGAGAACGTCACGTCATTATAGAAAAAAGAATACCCATAACTGTCTGGTTCGGCGAAGACGTAAACGCGCCAGCCATAAGCTTTGTTAAAAGATATCTCCGGAGGGAAATTATTGATCGTAACCTTGCCAACGTAACCTAGATCTTCAGTCCACCACCAATCTTCAGTGGCCGGATCGAAAATGTACAAGCGATAGCTGTCACCAGCGAGATTGCGAGGTTGCCATTCAAAGGTTATAGGGAGAGATACCGTTGCGCCAGAGATGGGTTTAAGTAGGTTGACATTGGCGATATCAAAGTCCCCGCCATTCATATTCTCACCGCTGGTATAGGTCAAAAGTTGTGGGCCAAGCCAACCACGCACTCTGGAAGTATTGGTGGTATTGGGACCAAATGAAACCTGGTAAATCTCTCCAGGATTTAATGGATTAGTTCCAGGAAATAGGTAGTTACCTTCATCATTTGTGGTGGTATTCGCTACCGTGAGCCATTCGCTGCCATCGTAAAATAAAAGAGTCAGCAAAACATCCGGAACTGCAACACCTTGTTCAGAAACCTTGCCAAATATGCCAGGTAGCGGTGTTGATGTTGCCGTTGCCGTAGGTGTAGGCGATGGCGTAGGTGTCATTGTTGGTAATATGGGATCGCATGCGGAGAGTGAGGTATCATCAACGTACATGCTGGTAATACCATCCATTCCATTATTATATACACCAAAATACAGTTGAATAGTTTGCCCTGCATACTTTGTAAGGTCAAAACTGTATCTTACCCAGGCTTGATGATCTTCCCGTTCCATCATTAGGCGCTCTATTTCTGTGTCATTTGTATCTAGTATTAATACAAACTGCGCATCGCCTGAGCTGCCTGCGCTCTCCTGAGTCATACCCAACGCGCTACTGGGCAGGCTAAGATTAGTGGGTTCCGTACTGGTTTGATAGAGCCAGAAGGATAGGGTCGCCCTCACTATGTCTGCTGGGACTTCAACTTCTTGGCGAGTTGATGAGTAACTGAATTGGTTATCAATGGAATCAATGATACCTGTACGCATAGACCTCATGCCGTCTTGTGCTTGATCCAAACTGTAAGCAGCAGGGTATTCAGTAAGCGGAATATCCCAGGCAGCATCATCTTCAAAACTTCTATTTAGAATTAGCTGACGGCGGCAGAACTGGTACTCGTTGAAGACGATCGGGAAGTGGCTTTGACCGGCGGGAGTACTGGTGGCGGTGGGGGATGGTGTACTTGTAGCTGTCGCCGTAGCTGTAGGTATGATCTCGGGACAATTCCCTAGCGAAACGTTATCCACAAACATGCTTGTTATCCCACCCCAACCATTATTTAAAGTGTCAAAGTAAACTTTAATAGTTTCTCCGGCGTAGTGGGATACATCAAAACTATAACCCAACCAGGATTGCTCGTTACTGCGCATCATCACGAGTCGCTCCAGCTCATTGTTCTCCATATCCAGGATCAGCACCAATTGCGCATCCCCTGAACTTCCTGCATCCTTCTTCTCTAGACCTAACGGGTTCTCAGGCAGCTTAAGATGAGTCGGTTCATTACTCATTGGGTAAAGCCGGAAGCTTAAGACAGCATCTGTGGCATTTTCTGGGAGAGTGACTGTTTGCAGTGCGCTGGAGTAGCTGAAGCGATTATGTTGGGGATTAGTGATCCCCGTACGCATTGAACGTTGCCCTATGTACGCTAGAGCCGTGCTGTATCCGGCTTGATATTCTGTCACAGGTGTGGTCCAGCCTGTATCGTCTTCAAAGCTGCCATTGATGATGCTGTCCCAACAAACTGGATTCTGAGGCGATTGCGCAGTAATGACATTATTCCAATAGAATAAAGTGCTAATGCTAATTAGCACGAATGAGATAGCGAGGAGAGTTGTAAATCCTTGAATAGCTTTTGTTTTCATAACTATATCTCCTGGGCTTAGGGCCTATGATTCCATAATTCATTATAGCATTGCAACTTATAACTACAGGCACGAGGTGGTAAATATCGAGTGAAAAGTAATACAGTGCGTAGTATAATGCATGAAGTTTCATCCAATTGCCCCGCAAGGTGTAATATTTGACTATCCCAAACCATCGATGACCTAGATAGCCAAACAGAATTCAAACGATAGATAAGGAAAACCCAAATGAGCGAGATGACGACGATTGTGATCTTTGGCGCCTCTGGTGATTTGACCAAACGAAAGCTAATTCCTGCGCTGTTTGATTTGTTCCTCAAAGAGCGGTTACCGGAACATTGGCAAATAGTTGGTGTTTCGAGAAGCCCGATGTCCGATGGAGAATTTAGAGCCAAAATGGAAATAGGGGTTGAGGAATTTACCCATCACAAAATAAACGAAGATTTGTGGCGGGAATTTTCGTCTCATGTGAGGTATTACGCCGCTGACCTAGGTAAACTGGAACACATGCTCGAACTGGACCAGGATTTGGTTGCAAGTGAGGGAGATGGTGCTAGTAACCGCGTTTATTATCTCAGTGTTGCACCGCGGCTTTATGAACCGGCGCTGTCCAACCTTGGGGCGGCCGATATGGTTGATGAGAGAAACGGCTGGCGACGCGTGGTGATCGAAAAACCTTTTGGTCGAGATTTGCCATCTGCCAGGGCGCTAAATGAAATGGTGCATGATGTACTGCACGAATCACAAATTTATCGTATAGATCATTATTTAGGCAAGGAGACCGTACAGAACATCCTGGTCTTCCGCTTTGCCAATTCTCTCTTTGAACCTGTCTGGAATCGCAATCATATCGATCATGTGCAGATTACGGCGTCTGAGACAGTTGATGTAGGACATAGGGCCGGCTACTACGATGGCGTTGGTGTCGTTCGCGATATGATGCAGAATCATATGCTGCAACTGTTGGCTTTGGTGGCTGCAGAACCACCCGCCTCTCTTGACGCTGAAGCACTTCGAAATGAGAAGGTAAAGGTTTTGAAGGCGATACGGCCGATGCAGCCGGAAGAAGTCTTGAAAAACACTGTCCTCGGGCAATATCGCACCTATCGCGATGCGCAGGGCGTTACCGCGCAGTCACAGACCGCTACCTATGCTGCGATCCGTTTTTATATTGATAATTGGCGTTGGAAAGGGGTGCCCTTCTACCTGCGCTCGGGCAAAGCCTTGGCGGCAAAAACGACAGAGATCTCCATCTATTTCAAGGAGCCGCCTCATGTCATGTTCCCAAGGAAGGCCAATGCTCAAATAACGAAAAACAGCCTCACGATTTGCATTCAACCCGATGAAGGTATTCGATTCTCTTTCCAAGCTAAAGAGCCAGATACTACGGCCGATATGCGAACGGTGAATATGACTTTCCGTTATGCCCAGGCGTTTGGCCCTACGGCAATACCCGAAGCATATGAACGGCTGCTTCTTGATATTCTTAAAGGGGATGCTGCGCTCTTCACCCGGGGCGATGCAATTGAGTTGGCCTGGCAGTTGATCGATCCCATCCTTGAGGCTTGGAATGCTGAAGGAGCAGCGCCATTGGCCTATTTTTATGAGACAGGAAGCTGGGGACCGGTTGAAGCAGACCGGTTATTGGCCCAGGATAATGCAAGCTGGTCTACCGGGTGTCATAATTAGGCTGTAGGAGCACAATCATATCCATTCTGACAACTAGACATCAAATTTTAGGCTCACTCTAAAACGATTAAAGGTCGGTTTATCTTGTGATGCATCCCAGCGACGGGAGAATCAGATAAACCGACCTTTATGTTTTGTGCCCCCGGAAGGACTCGAACCTTCAACCTTGAAATTAAGAGTTTCCTGCTCTGCCAGTTGAGCTACGGAGGCAAGTGGATTATGAAACCACAGGCTAATTAATGTTTGGAATTATACCAATTTTGTATTGATTTCCAAACATTGATTTGCGCTGTTTTCATTACCAACCGCTTGCCTCGAAAACAGATTGCAGTGCTTCTTGACGTTCTTCTGATGTCATTAGCCGGGGTTGGAAATAGTCCTCAATCAGGCCTGTCCAAAGGTCGACGCTTAGTATACGGCCGTCATAGATGGTATAGGTGTCGACAAACGACTGCCGTGTACCCATCATGTCCATCTGGTCAAAAAATAAATTACCTAATCCATAATGGATAAAAGCCCCGTTGTGGAAATCAAATCCCTGCGCATGATGACCTTGACTGCCTGAAACAGCAGCGGCCCCGGCATCAACTATCTCCTTAAAATCCTCCTCCTGGTGTGACGTGGGTGGATAATGGTAGAACTCGTAATATTGCTGTGTGGCGATGACCAGAAAACCTTGATCAGCCAAATCCCGGATTTGGTTTAAAAACTCAGGGCTACAAGCTTGAGATCCGGGGGTAGAAGATCCGGCCCAGGCATAATTGGGACCAACAGGATTGCAGCCTACAAAGGCAATACGGTTGCCATTATGCTCGAATATTGCAGGCTTTGCTGCATTCTCCTGGTTAAGGCCACCACCAAAATATGCCATATTGGCTTCATCATACTTGTCCAAGGTGTGCCGCACGGCGTCGGGACCCCAATCATTCAGGTGATTACCGGTCAGCTCTACCACATCTGTGCCCAGATCTTCCAAGAGAGCAAAATAATCATCTTTTGAGCAAAATACGGTGCCACCAATGGGATTTGGATCAGGGCAGTCCTCCGCGAAAGATACTTCATTGCTAATATGAGCGATGTCTGCTCCTTGCAGCACAGGTCCCACATCCACTCCTGGTGTCAGGATGCCATCTGCTTCCATTTGCGTAGCAGTTGCGCGGACTAACGCTGTAACACCAGTCATGGCCACATGGGTAATTTTGGAAGGATCACGATTGGTCTCAGGCATTTGCCAGGCTGAAAGAAAACTCGCGATATCCTCTTCATCACCGTTGAGGCCAACAGAAATAAGAAATGGATAGTTTTCTGTGGAAAACTTGGAACCAAGGGGTGAGGTCTCATCTAAACGCATTGCCTTGAGATCCGGTGTAAGGTGGTTGAAGGGCAATATTGTTAAGGACGGCCGTTGTTCCCATAATGTATCGTGCAGATTTTCTTCATTGACCAGAACGACCGATGGGGCTGGGGAACCCCAGATGGTGTTGAGAATAGCGGCTGTATTTGCGGTAACGATCAAGGGTCCAGAATCCGTTTCCCCGGACCATCGCGATTGAAGTTCATCAAGTGCAATGTTATCTGCTATTGTTGCAAAAGGGGCGGCGACAACATAAACCCAATCAGCGATGGGATTTTCGCTATTTAATAAGAGTTGGATGTCGGCCGAATCGAGGTTTTCTCCCAGCCATTGAAAGTCATTCGGTCGTGTTTCTGCAAGCTGGCGAGCAGCGTCAGCTAGATCTACAGGAACATCTGGTGCAGCACTGATGGTCAGGCGGCTGGGAAGAGCAGCTGTAGGTGGAACGATATTAGATTCTATAGTGACAGTGGGTGATGGCGGTCGTGTACTTTCCTCAGCTGCTGCTACAGACGTGGGCTCTGGCGCGTCAGGGCGAAGGGTTGGTGTATCAACCGGATTGGGGACAGCGGCCTGAGCTATTGCGAGCGCTGATGGCGTAATAATTGGCGTGGGCGGTTTTGTTAACCACTCAGGTGGGATCGTCGGCCTGGATTGCCCGGTAGAAGGCTGGGCGCTTTCAGGATTTGTACTCCCACAGCCCACCATAAACATTATAAGAAAAATAAGGTATAATCTTTTCATAATTGTGTCTATATCTCCGGGACCATCATTGATATGTTTCCCAAAAGGAGTTTCACCATGACAACAGAAAGCGAAGTCCAACTTAAAGATCCGGCAACCAATGGTGCTGGAAGAACTGCCGATATTGGTCCCACTATTGATCTTAATGCGCCATCGTTATATATCAATCGCGAGCTTGGCCATATTGAATTTAACCGGCGTGTTCTAGAAGAGTGCATGGCTGATCATCCTCTTCTCGAACGAGTCAAATTCCTCGCCATATACTCAGGTAATACGGATGAATTTTTCATGGTTCGCGTATCTGGGCTAAAACAACAAATGCTCTTGGGTATTACCGATAGCAAGGCCGATGGTTTAACCCCGCGTGAACAACTTGTGGCTATTCATCGTGTCCTTACCCAACTATTTGCCCAGGCCAACTCCATTTGGCGTGACCTATTATATCCCCAGTTGGTAGAGGCTGGCATCAAGATTCTTGATTACAGTGACCTTAAGAGGCGCTCCAAACAGAAGTTGCGCGGCTATTTTGATCGCGAAATATTCCCTGTACTAACCCCATTAGCTTTTGATCCCAGCCGCCCTTGGCCACATATCTCCAACCTTAGTTTAAACCTTGCGGTTGTAATAAAAGATCCCAATAAAGAGAAAACCAGTTTTGCACGCGTTAAAGTTCCGGCAATATTACCGCGTCTTGTTCCTTTAGAACCGATTGATCCTGATGAACTCTTAACACCCACCTCGCAACAATTTGTTTGGGTAGAGGAAGTAATAGCGGCCAATCTAGATCGCTTGTTTCCGGGTATGGAAATCATTGCAGCTCTTCCTTTCCGCGTTACGCGAAATTCTGATATGGAGATTCAGGAAGAAGAAGCAGATGATTTGCTGCTGACCATGGAAGAAAATTTGCGGAAGCGCCATTTTGGATCGGTTGTACGCCTTGAAATCGCTGACGATATTCCAGAAGATATCCATGATACGCTGGTAAAAAATCTACGGATTAATAATTATGACATTTACACAACGAACGGCCCTTTAGGCTTGAGCAGTTTGTGGGAAGTCCATAAATTAGACAGGCCTGAACTGAAAGATAAACCATATCAGGCTCGACTTCCGAAAGGCCTTGGACTCGAAGACAATATTTTCGAGCGACTGCGACGACGGGAGATCCTTATCCACCGGCCATTTGATAGCTTTGGCCCCATCGTTGATTTTCTCAACCAGGCGGCTGAAGATCCAAACGTATTGGCTATCAAACAAACGCTGTATCGAGTTGGACCTAATCCTCCGATTGTGCGCGCCTTGATGAGAGCGCGAGAGAATGGTAAGCAGGTCACTGTATTAGTAGAGCTAAAAGCCCGATTTGATGAAGAGAGTAATATCGAGTGGGCGAGAGCATTAGACAATGCTGGGGTTCATGTCGTTTATGGTCTGATGGGCCTAAAAACGCACTGTAAGGTATTACTTGTGGTACGACGGGAACGTGAGGGCATTCGTCGCTACCTTCATTTATCGACTGGAAATTATAATGTAATCACCGCGCGACTCTACACGGATATGGGATTGATGAGTGTCAATGAGGAGTTTGGTGCAGACGCAACTGAATTGTTTAATTATCTAACCGGCTATTCTAAACAAATGGAATACCGGAAGTTCCTGGTAGCACCTGTTAATCTGAGACAGGGGTTAATGGATTTTATTGAGCGCGAAATTCAACATGGTGAAGATGGCCACATAATTTTCAAGTCTAATTCGTTGGTTGATCCCAAGATAATCCGTGCTTTATACCGGGCTTCTCAGGCCGGAGTAAAGGTCGATCTTATCATTCGTGGAATATGCTGTTTGCGTCCTGGATTACCCGATATTAGTGAAAATATTCGCGTGTTGAGCGTTATCGGCCGTTATCTGGAACATACCCGTATATATTATTTCAAAAACGCGGGGGATCCCGTTATGTACATTGGCAGTGCCGATTTGATGCCACGAAATATCGATCGGCGCGTGGAAGTGCTGTTCCCAATCGAGAATCCTGCTTTGCTGCAAAATGTTCTGGAAAATGTTTTAGAGATTTATTTGCAAGATACGGAAAAAGCGCATGTCTTGCAGGCAAATGGAGAATACATTCCCAGGAGTTCATTGGTGGAAGAGGGGGAACCATTGTTTAATAGTCAACGATGGTTCATGAACCATGAACTTTTATCGGTGGAAAAGATCATAGACTAGTTTGAATAAAGAGCAGTAATATAGTAGTTGAAGCTGTTTCCCGGTCTAACGAGACTTATAGCGCTGTGCCGAGGATAACTGCGAGGAACCACAAGAAAAAATCGTACTTCATCAATTGGCTTAGTTTTTCCAATTGAGGGCCGGAGCGGTAGCGGTTGACTTTCACTGCTATAAAGATAATAACGGGGAATACGCCAAGTACGATTAAGTAGGCGTAAATTGGTTGATAGACCTCGAGAATATAGGGCATCAGCATCATGATTAAAGTAGCCGCGATCAAGAGATAAAATACGATGCGTGCCGCACGTTTCCCCCAAACTGTTGAAATAGTTCGAACACTTTCGCTTAAATCACCTTCATAATCAGCAAGTGTTTTTAAAACTTCGCGTCCTAAGATGGCCACAAAGATGATCAAGAAGAGCCAGATGGTTGGACGAGGATTGCCGGCTGCCACCCCACCAAAGACAGCACTCATGGCCGAGATGAAGGCAACAGAGATATTGCCCAATAAAACCGTGCTTTTTAGTTTAAGGGAGTAGATATATAGCAGTAAATTTGCCCCAAGTACGATGATGAAGGATGGCAAATTTATAAAGGCTGCTACAACCAGTGATAGGATTGCTAATGTAAATGAGAACCATTTCGCGGCCCGAAGAGTAACCTGGCCAGATGGCAAAGGCCGGTTTGGTTGGTTAATGCGGTCGATTTCGACGTCAAGATAATCATTCCACGCGTTGGCTGATGAAGATACCAGGATGGTGGCCAAAACAGCCAATGCTACATTAAACCAGTCGCCGGTCCCAGCCACGTAGCCGCCAAGAACCACGGCTAAGGCACCTGAAATGGTCGTCACAGGACGACTAATCTTATATAGCCCTCTTATCTGATCCATAAATGATACTCCATCCAATCATTTGTTTTCATACTAATGGTAACCCGTTACCTACAAAAACGATACAATATTGGTGATGATTTCTAGTCTTTCCAATCAAAAAGTAAAATATGTGCGCCGTATCCAATCAGATCGGCGTTTTCGTCATCGCCAGCAAGTTTTCGTGGTTGAAGGAACCCGCTGGTTAAAAGAATTGTTAGCTTATCCACAGGAATTACAGCAGGTATTTTACTGCGACGATTGGGTGAAAACTGCGGATCTCGCGCATATGTTAGCACAGTTCAATATTGACAGACAATGTGTTAGTGAAGAGGTAATGAAGGCTATGAGCGCCACGGAAGCGGCGCCAGGAATCCTGGCCGTAGTATCCATTAACCCCCTACCAATTCCCGCTCATCCGATGTTGGTTCTTATCCTCGATGCTATCACTGATCCAGGGAATATGGGCACAATTCTGCGAAGCGCGGTAGCGGCCGGGGTCGATGCGGCGCTGGTAGGACCTGGTTCTGTTGATGTATATAATCCTAAGGTTGTGCGGAGTGCAATGGGTGCGCATCTTCGATTGCCGATACACCAAATTGAGTGGCCGGCGATCTCAGAGCAAGTTGCAAGCTGCCATGTGTGGTTGGCGGCAGGTGATGGCCTAACGGCATATACGGCCGTGGATTGGCGGAATCCATCGGCGCTCATTGTTAGCAATGAGGCCCATGGAGGAAGCAAAGAGGCACGGACTCTAGCGACCGATTCTATAGCTATTCCCATGCAGCCTGGTACGGAATCCTTAAATGTGGCTATGGCAACCAGTATTATCTTGTTTGAGGCAGTAAGGCAAAGGGGCTTAACTAATAACGTGTGACTTCACGATCAGCTTAAATTTTAAATAGCAGTAACGCAGGTTCATCCGCTTCAGGATCTGAGTAACGAAATTTACCCAGGCATTCCGGACACGAGCTCTCAAAGAAGTAAACATCGGTATCCAAGCGACAACCATAGCTCTTGATGATAAGTTTTCTCAATTGTTGATCCCAAGGCAGTGCTAACCAATGTTCATTCGAGTTGGCGACGGCTGTTTCAAATTCCTGGTCGTCGGTAGCTATCCGGTACGCAGCTAGAAACAAACTACAGCGCCCACAGCTTGTAAATCGTGTGAGCACATCGGCCATTTCTAAGGGTTTGCTGTTTTTTGGCAGTCTCTTAATTGTATCGTGACTAGATGATTCAGTGAGAGATTCATCTTCATTAATCACGTCAACCGACTCGTTATTTTCGATCATGTATTGGATTCTAACGACCTTCATCTTTCTGTCAAATCTGGTTCCTTGTCGGTCACGCGATTAGATGTATATTTTTACTAAATTGTCTTCAAGGTATTAAATGGATATTGACATAGGAGCAGCGGATAATCTAAATATTACCGCAATGGATGTGAGTATTTTCGTATGATAAAGACGCGCAGAAGTTTGAAGCAGCTGTTAACAGCATGGAAGCAGGTTGTTACCGGTACTAATCATCCCCAACCACCACAATATACGGGGCCAGATGTATGGATTACGCAATTAACAGAGAACACTGCAGAAGTGGATGATGGTGCTTGTTTTGTGGCCCGGGTTCGTGAGAGCAGTGATGGGCACCCATATGTCGGAAAGGCAATATCACTTGGAGCAAGAATGATTCTAGCTCAGCGTCCTGCGGATCAACTAAACATAGATATTGCCAATAATGTGGTTTATGTTCAAGTAGAGGATACGGCCGTTGCCGTGGCTTGGTTGGCAGCCGCGTGGGAGGGATTCCCCAGTAACGATCTAGTCGTGATAGGGATTACGGGGACAGATGGCAAAACATCGACGGCGAGTATACTTTATTCTGTATTGAAAACAGCCGGTTTCAAGGTCGGATTACTCAGCACTATTAAAGCTGTAATAGGTGAGAGAGAGGAGCCGCTCGCACTGCACGTCACGACGCCTGAAGCGCCCGTTGTTCAACGCCATCTGCGACGAATGGTGGATGCAGGGCTAACACATTGTATCGTCGAATCTACATCCCATGGATTGGCACAGTATCGGGTCGAGGCTGTTGATTTTGACCTTGCTTTGGTGACGAACATAACTCATGAACATCTCGATTATCATGGAAGTTATGAAGAATATTTCGCTGCCAAGGCACGCTTATTTGAATATCTTTCTTTAGATCCATGGAAACGAACAAGTAACAACCCATTTAAAGAGCGGATGGTTAAGACGGCCGTTCTCAATATCGACGATGATTCTTACCCGCAATTGGCATCAATCGAGGTGCCAAGGAAATTGACATATGGGCTAAGGCAAGGAGCAGATGTCATGGCAACCGGCATTAAGTATCTGGCGCAGGAAACTAAATTCACATTGACCATAAATGCTGAACTAGGATCCTCAAATGTTGATTTCGTAAATATTTCATCAAACCTGACTGGCGAATTTAATGTCTATAATTCAGTTGCTGCTGCTGCGGTGGCACTGGCTGGCGATGCGGATGTCGCTGCTGTTCAAGAAGGATTGCAAGCTATAAGTTCTATCAGCGGTCGCATGGAACCTATTGATTTTGGCCAGTCCTTCCTGGTAATTGTTGATTTTGCCCATACGCCTAATGCTTTGGAAAAGGCGATAAACGCGGCCAGAGGGATGGTAAGCGGGCGGGTGATCACAGTTTTTGGCAGCGCCGGCAAACGTGACGTAGAAAAAAGAGGACTGATGGCTGAAATATCAGCACAATTAGCCGATCTGACCGTGTTGACGGCCGAAGATCCACGCACTGATTCTCTTGAGGACATTCTGGCTGCGATGGCTGATGGCTGTCGTCATTGGGGTGGGGTAGAAGGGGAGACATTTTGGCGTATACCTGATCGCGGCAAAGCTATCCATTTTGCACTTTCCTCAGCTTACAAGAATGATATTGTGTTGATTTGCGGCAAGGGGCATGAACAATCAATGTGTTTTGGAACTACCGAGTTCCCTTGGGATGATCGTGAAGCTACCCACATTGCCTTGATGGCGGTTATGAATCAAGAGCCGATGAGGGATCTGGGTTTACCGACGTATCAGACATAGCAGGAAATCATGTGAAGGTAAGCGTTAGAATATTGTAAGGTTGTTTGCAGTCACTATGGATTGTATTTGTCAATATATCCTGCAACCGCAGCTTGCCAGGGTCTTAAGGTAATGTCGATAGCTGTACCTGCGATATTGTGAAGTGCGCCAAACGGAGGCGGTGATGAGGCGCGCTTAAATTCGCTGCTCAGGATGGGTGTAATTTCTATATCCTCAAGTCCTGTTTGCCGTAAAATCTCTTGCGCAAATTCAAAGCGCGAACAAGATCCCTGATTTACGAAATGATAAATGCCAAATTGTTCGGTAGAAATGAGCTGCGTGATTGCCGCGGCCAAATCTTCGGAATATGTTGGGTTTCCTATCTCATCAGTTACAACTCGTAAGCGGCCGTTCTGGCGTGCAAGTCGCAGAATAGTATGAATGAAATTGCGCCCACCAGGTGCGAATAGCCATGCGGGTCGAACGATATAGAAGCGCTGCAGGATATTGCGAACATGTACTTCGGCAGCAGCCTTTGAACGGCCGTAAGCATTGCGTGGACTTAAAGGCATCCATTCCTCATACCCGTCTGATCTCTCCCCAGAAAACACTTCATTGGTGCTGATGTGAACCATTGCAGCATCGACATGGCGGCAGGCGAGTGCTACATTTTGTGTGCCTAAACCGTTGACACGATAGGCTAATTCTGGTTCTCGAGAACAGACATCAACATCGGTAAATGCCGCACAGTGAATGACCACATCGGGTTTGAATTCTGCTATGATGGTAAAAATTTGTTTTCGATTGGTGATGTCTAAATCAGGGAGATCGACAAGTTCCAGATTATGATCTGCCAGGTGATGCTGTAATGACTTTCCCAATTGTCCAAGAGCGCCAGTGATGAGTATTCGCATAGATAATCCTTAAGATCTATTTCATGATGTTGATGGAAAGCGCGCCAATTATACTACACCGGCCATGAACCAGAAAAAGCAGAACGTGTTGCGATCGCAGATACTTGACACCAAGTCTTTGCAGGCCGATACTAACCGTATGAGGATAGATATACTGACCTTGTTTCCAGAAATGTTTCCAGGATATCTCAACAGCAGTATCCTCCAACGTGCACAAGCAGCCGGGCATTTACAGGTTGGCTTGCACAATATTCGCGATTTCGCACGCGGTAAGCATAGCGTGACCGACGAGCCGCCTTATGGTGGCGGTGGGGGAATGGTCCTGAAACCAGAACCCTTATTTGCTGCTGTCGAGTCTTTATTAGATCGATCAATTGAGTTAAGTCAGCCGGTTATTCTCTTGACGCCGCAAGGCAGACGTTTCACGCAGCAAGTAGCACAAGAATTGGCCCAAGAAGAGCAATTTATCCTTGTTTGCGGTCGATATGAAGGGGTGGATGAACGGGTCCGAAGCCACATTGTTACCGATGAAATTTCTATCGGCGATTATGTACTTACAGGCGGTGAATTGGCAGCAATGGTCATGGTGGATGCGGTGACACGTCTGATTCCTGGGGTATTGGGCGCAGAAGGAGCCGCTAGTTGTGATAGCTATGCTACCGGCCTTCTTGAAGGGCCGCACTATACACGTCCTGAAAGTTTTAGAGGCTGGACTGTTCCTGATGTGCTGCGGTCTGGACATGCGGCGAATATTGAGCGCTGGCGGAGAGAGCAATCCCTGTCCCGAACATGGCATCGCCGGCCTGACCTACTACTTCATGCTGAATTGTCCGAGGAAGATAAACGGTATCTTGCTACGCTTGAGAATAAGAACGATATTCTTAAGTCTAATGAGGACCAAGTAGATCGTGGTTCCTGAATTAAGCGACCCGATTTTTCAAATTGAGGAAATATGAGCATGTTATTTCGAAAACCGGTTTCTTTTGCTTAGATAAAACAGCGCATTATTCTTTGAAAACTATATTAGTGCCTACTCCATTTTTAGTAATATCCGTTGAGATTTAATGGGGGAATCTTTTTATGGTTAAGCGTTTGGGCTGGTTGGGGGGATCGCTTCTATTGCCGCTTGCTGTGCTGGTAATTTGGGGGCGGCAAGTTCAGGCCATAGATACGAACGATAACAGGAATTCATCTACCATCGTTAGCAGCGGTATGATCCTTATTGAGGCGCTGTTGTATGATGGTTATGAACTCAACGATTATGATGAAGGAGTCGCGCTGCGGAATATAAGCCAGTCGGCCGTAAGTCTTGAGGGATGGCGAATTAGTGATGGGATTAACAACGGTTCTGAGCTGCTTCCTAACATAATTATCGATCCTGGAGCTATCATTTGGATAGCGCGAAATGGGGAGGCATTTCAACGACAGTTTGGTTTTGAAGCAGATGTGATGCTTGGCTCATGGCCGGGGTTTGCTAATCACGGCGATGAAGTGGTCTTGTTCGATTCCAATAATCAAGTGATAGATGAATTGGTATATGGCGATGGGGATACGGCCGATCCGGGTTGGATTGGACCTGCTGTACAACCCTACAAGGTGACAGGACTCTTTGGAGGGGAAGGGCAAATCCTGTATAGAAAAAAAGAACAGGCCAGTGGATGGCCGGTTACTGACACAAATAGCGCCATTGACTGGGCGCAAGATTGGAACGATCCCATAAACGGCCGAAAAGTGCGTTATCCAGGATGGAGACTTGAGGATTTTTATTTGACGGAACAAGTTACAGAGACAGCCGTGTTGACCGTGTCTATTGCTCCGGATAACGCACTGGAGACAGTCGTGAAGGCGATTGATGGCTCAACAGAATCGATATTTGTAGAAACCTTCACATTTGAAAATATTGTGATTGGCAATGCGATGGTTGCTGCTGCCAACCGTGGGGTTGACGTGAAGGTGTTACTTGAAGGAAGCCCGCCCGGAGGTCTATCTTCTCAAGAAAAATATATATGCCGCCAATTAGAAACATCCGGTGGCCAATGCTGGTTTATGATCAGTAATGGGGACCAGAGAATATATGACAGATACCGGTATCTACATAGCAAGTTCATGTTGATCGATGATCGGATTGTGGCAGTTGGCAGCGAGAATCTCAGCCCCAACAGTATGCCTTTTGACGACAAGACGGATGGCACATGGGGCAGAAGGGGGGTTATTCTTTGGACGGATGCAATCAAAGTGGTTGATCGAGTAGGGCGTCTTATTGAGGATGATCTCGATCCCATAAATCATGCAGATATTTTTCGTTGGCAGGCTGATCATCCTGTTTATGGTGCACCACCTGCTGGTTTTTTGCCGCTGACTGAAAGTGGGGGTATCACCTATACTGTACGCTACCCACTTCCTGCTGTATTCCAGGGCGATGCTCTATTTGAACTGCAGAATGCACCAGAGAATAGTTTGCGTGATGAGGGTGGATTGTTGGGCTTGGTAAATAGAGCAGAGGCTGGTGATAAGGTTTGGGTAGAACAACTCGTTGAACGACCCCATTGGGGTCCGTCAAACAGTAATCGGATTGATGACCCTAATCCAAGATTAGAGACATATATTGCTGCTGCACGACGTGGTGCGGATGTACGCTTGCTTTTGGACGCCTATTTTGATAACCCAGACAGTCTAGTAAGTAATCATGCAACCTGTATTATTGTAAATAAGATTGCTGCCGATGAAAAACTCGACTTAACCTGCTATCTAGGCAATCCTGCCGGCTTGGGAATCCATAATAAAATGGTCTTGGTCCATATAGGTGGCCGTGGGTATGTGCATGTTGGAAGTATCAACGGTTCTGAACTTTCTAATAAAGGCAACCGTGAAGTGGCTCTGATAGTGCAGTCAGACGGTGCATATGCTTTGTTGGCCGACATGTTTGTGCGCGATGCACCGCATTTGATGCATTTACCCTTGATTCCATCCGGGTACCGTGGAACAGCAAATCACATGTTGATTAGTGAAGTTTTGTATGATTCCTACGGTCAAGATGATGCCGAATTCATAGAGTTGGTTAATCCGACTTCTGCTGTCATTGATATAAGTGGATATGGGCTTGGGGATGCTGTCAATCGCGAAGATTTTGAAGATTTTCGCCGCTTCCCGCCGGAAACATTTGTTGCTGCAGGTGATGTTCTGCTTGTGGTTACCAGCGCAGATTCTTTTTGGAATGATTATGGTTTCTGGCCAGATTTCGAAATATTAGAAACGAATTCGGCCGTCCCCAATCTTATTGACGATCTAACATGGGGTGATCCGGCGACATTTTTACGACTTGGCAACAGTGGTGATGAGGTAATCTTGCGCGATAGCAAGGATGTTGTTGTGGACTTAGTGACCTATGGCGCAAGCGAATTTTTGGACCAGATAGCTTGTCCTTTGCTGACTGGTACAAACCATAGTCTTGAACGTTATCCCTATTGGCAGGACAGCGATAACTGCGTTGAAGATTTTCGTGACTGGCCTTTTCCAACCCCTGGCAAGAGACCCTGATACGCAACTTCTAGAAAACAAAAAGCATGCCCACGGCTTTTATTCCGCGTGGGCATGCTAACTATTTTTATGAGGGTTGAAAAATTCTCTATCCCCCAGGTCCGCCAAAGGTGTTAGCCGGATCTCCGCCGCCGCTGTCACCGCCGCCTCCCGGTGGTTCTGGATTTACAGAACCCGCACGGGTAGTAATCAGACCTTCATAGATAATAGCCGGTGCTTCATATGGGGCGCGTTTTACGCCGGCTACATTACGTCCGGATTGTGTTGCATTTTTATTCTTCATTGATTATCTCCGTAAACCTATCAGAGCTTTTTTGCAGTTCATGCTTGATGCCTTGAACCCGGTTGCACTGACAACGAGTCGTCTAGGTATCATTATGTCTTATTTTGCCTGTAATATCAAGTTTGACGATCAAGATTTACGCTTTTTTTACTCGCTAATGGTAAATAATCCTCCAGGGAGGTGCAAAATCGATTCAGACTATGCTCCTAAATGGGGGGTGTTCCACTAATCATATGTCGCAGCCACCAGCAAGACAAGCGAATTCCTGGGCAGCCGTCGTTAGATCTTCTTCTTCATAACGATAGATTTTTGAGAAGTCAATAACCGGAAAATCATCGTTAAGTTTGTCAAATTCAGTTTTGCTGATTTCTACATATGGCATTTGATCATATTGTGCATCATAGGCAGGGAGGAATGCCATACCACCAATTTTGTCTTGATGTGCCCATATCCATCGAATAATATCTAATACCTCATCAGGCTGATAAGTAATCGTTACACTGGGATTGTGTTCAGTGTAATGAATCTTATTTTGCAGCCAGAAATCACATTGTTCCAAAGCGCTGCGTTGGTTTCGTGTAATTGCGCCTTCTGGAGCTTTTACCGGAAAATGAATGACCCAAGTGGTGGCGCCTTCGAGAGCTTGACCATTTTCGGGATCCATTGGTACACCAGCATCGCTTAACACTTTCAATACCGGAGAGTGATCACTTACGCGTACATTTCGAATATAATATTGCGCCCAACGAGAATGAAGTCCGGACGACGAATTGAGCAATTGTGACGAGTTGCCTGATGGTTTAACCGCGGTAACAGATGCCGATTGGTTAATGTCCAATAAGGCCGCAATTTGCCGATTTGTCTCAACAGCAACCTCGCGAAGCCGTTCTTGAACTGCGGGATCCTGGGCTACGGGGCTGTCCATTTGACCATTTAAATCGACGCCGAGGAGGCGTTCTTCCTGGCAGTTATTTCTCCACTCCGGCCTTAAACCGGGGAAATATGTAGCCATACTTTGAATTGTGCCAATGATAGTTGCTAATTCAATTTTATCACGCAGTATTTCGTAATCATCATCATGCCGGGCCACTGCACTTGTAAGATTGCAGAACTGGTAGGGTCGCAGGATGATTTCCCCACATGGATTAGTGCCGAATGCGGCGGCAGCACGGCGATCAGGCCGGCTGTCGATAGCGGCCTTACGATTGAAGATACCTGGTTCGCCTCGTTCTGTTTCTACCATGTCTAATACAAAGCGCGTGATTTCTGTCTGGCTTAGTTCTCGTTCAGGCCAGACGGCCGAGTTATTTGCATTCCATCTTTGGCTGTTATTGCGCCAAAAATCACCATCTTTGCAGTAGCGCATTTCGTTATCATCATAATCAAAGAGTGAAATCATAGCTGTGCGGCGCACACCACCTGAAACGGCCGCGTCGCCTACCGCACACATGATATCATGAGCATCCAATGGCCGCAAGAAGCTTCCTTGACGACTGTGGAGCCGGGTCCTTGTGAAATCTAACATTTTACGTAATGGTTCTGGGCCTGAAGCACGTCCACCTTTCACGCGAAGTGGGGCACCGGCGGGTCTGACTTCTGAATAGTCGAAAACAACATCTTCACCGGCGAACCATGCTTCCAGACCAACGCGGATCGCCTGGGCCCAACCTTCGGAGGAATCTGGTACAACAAATGTAGCAGCTGGACTTGAGCTGCGACGTGGCGATTCTTGGGAACTGTTCAACATATTGGCGTTCGACCGAATAACCAACGCCACAGCCACTCATGGAAATGATCAATGCTTCGACAAATGAATCAATACTATCAACGGGCATATAGGAGCAATTGTAAATAGCGATATTGTTGCGACGGGCGGCAGGTCCGGCCATGGCCAACAACCGCATAGAGGGCATGACTTTCATTTCTAAAATGCCTTGACGGATGCGTTCGTAAGTTTCTTGTGGCAGGCGGTACTCTGATAATTCGCGCAAATATTCAACAGCACGATCTACGGTCTCAATCCAGGTTTCGCGACGGCCGAGATCGTAATTAAAACGGGAATATTTATCATAAAATTGGAATTTTTGTAATTGGGTAGGGAAGTATTTGTCAGATGCTGCAAAAGCTTCGCGTACTTCAGCGGAAACCGGACGGTGTGTACGCATTTTGGCATGTTCAGCGCGGTAAAGAATATAATGTTTGGCGGCTTCATATTCACCTGCTGCCTGCAGGACCATTTCAACGATATCTTGTACACCTTCCACTGTGGGGAGGTCATACTTTGCAGCGACGACATTCGCTACTTGATTGGTAATTTCCGTGACACTCGTTTGAGGTTTATTTTCGAGACTGCGAAAGCAACGGTTTAATGCCTCTTCGATGCGCTCAGGTTCGAATGGAACAATGCGGCCATCCCGTTTTACGATTTGCTCAGGTATCTTAACTTTAAAGTAAATACTGTCTTTACTAAAACCGTTCTTGCTATGAAGACGATTTTTTCGTTCAGATTTCCCATTATTGGTGGCAATGACGGTGGTTCCGATTGATTCTTCTGACATAAGCTTTGTGCTCCTAATGAACCTTTTTCTACTGGATGCTTCGATAAAGACGATAGCTAATCAAGTAAATATAATTAATAATTTCCTATTTTTGTATTGTGTGTTCCCTTGGTTTGCTTGCCAAGCGCGGCACAATATACCGTCACTGGGATACCCATGAGGTATAAATTATTCTCCTAAAAGTTCGTCAATTTCGTTGCGAATGGATCCCAGGTCACTTAAACCCAAATAGACAATGGCATAACGAATGTAGGCAACTTCATCAAGCTCTTTTAGCTTGCGGATGGCGAGATCGCCGACATAGCGACTTTTTATTTCAGAACGGCCGAGCTGTTGCAGTTCTGCTTCGATTTCTCCAGCAATTCCCTCTACGTCCGTAGTTGAAATTGGCCGCTTTGCACATGCAACCCAAAGCCCGCCGATGAGCTTTTCACGTGAGAATTCCTCTCGAGTTCCATCGCGCTTGATTAGCATCGGTGTTGCTAAAATTGGTCTTTCATAGGAACTATATCGCCGTTTACAGCCATCGCAGACGCGACGGCGTCGCGTGCCACCACGCGCATCATGACTGGTATCGATGACGCGAGTTTTCTTGTGGCCGCAGTATGGGCATTTCATCATCCGCTCCTATTACTTCAAGACCCCCAGGTAAAGGTATTACCTGGGATGAAAGTGAAAATACACTATATATGGGGCATGCAATCAAATAACCCCCCACATGTGGTATAAAGGCTGTCAGATTATAGCATGGCAGGTAGTGCCTCGCAAGGTGGATTTTCTTGAAATTACCTTAAAAAATCAGATGGGCTTAATAGATACCAAAATATTATAAGTCGGTGTTTCGAAAACGAATTTTAGATTTAATTGAATTTTTGACAAGAGTATATCGACCGCACAAAATTGCAAGTACTTTGGCGAAAGAGTGAGGATGCAGTGCCCGAAAACCACTCAATAATAGATGCTGTGAACCGGGATTTCCCGATACAGGAATAATTGAGCAGCAACAAGCGACTATCCCGGACATGATACGTTGATTACATCCGGGACTGCGCTTCAGAAAAATCTTTAGTTTTGTGTTGCCCTATTCGTTCTTAAGTATCTTAAGAACGTGTCGGGCGGTTAGTGTATGAATGTAGACCAAGAATGTTGTTGGCGGCAACATTAACGACGTTTCCGTAGGAAAGCTGGGATATCCACGTCATTGATTCGATAGCTGGTTTGGCTACCTTGACGGGAATCTGAACTTTGACGCGTGGCGGACGCGCCTACAGATACGGATTCTCTAACTGGCGGTTGGCTCGGCATATCCTGCGCGACAGGGCGGCTGACCGCGCGAGTGATAGGCCTAATTAAAGGCATGTTATGTTCAAATCCGGTTGCAATAACTGTAATGCGAATCTTATCTTCCATTCTTTCATCAATCACAGCACCAAAAATGAGGTTCACATCCGGGTGTGCGGTCTCACGAATGATGGAGGCAGCCTGGTTAATTTCGTATAGACTTAGGTCTGATCCACCTGTTACGTTGAATAATATGCCCCGCGCACCGTCAATAGTGACGTCCAATAGATGGCTGGAGAGTGCTTGTTCGGCCGCTTCTCGTGCCCGGTCATCACCTGTTCCATGACCAACGGCCATCAGTGCGGCCCCGCCCATAGACATGATGGTCTTGACGTCAGCGAAATCGAGGTTGATTAATCCAGGAATCGTGATTAACTCACTTATACCCTGAATACCTTGACGCAGGACATCGTCGGCGAGCCGGAAGGAGTCAAGGAGAGAAATCCGCTTATCGGCCGTTTCCAACAACCGATCATTAGGGATAACGATCAGTGTGTCAACATGCTCTTTGAGTTGTTCCAACCCGGCTTCGGCAGCACGCGCACGCTGTGCGCCTTCGAAGGTAAACGGACGGGTAACTACACCAATGGTGAGCGCGCCCACTTCTCGAGCAACCTTAGCTACAACGGGTGCAGCTCCAGTGCCAGTTCCACCACCCATACCAGCGGTGACGAAAACCATGTCGGAGCCTTGCATGACTTGATGCAACTCTTCCTCAGATTCCTCAGCCGCATTACTACCGACTTCGGGACTGCCTCCTGATCCCAGGCCGCGGGTTGTCCTTTCACCAATAGCGATACGCTGTTGGGCTTGACTGCCCATCAAGGCCTGCTGGTCTGTATTGACAGCGATGAAATCAACGCCGGCAATATTTTCAGTAATCATGCGGTTGACGGCATTGCATCCGCCACCACCGACGCCTACGACACGGATGAGAGCTGCCCCTTCCGTTTCAGGCATCCTTTGAACATCACTTGCTCTACTTCTATTGTTCATACTAACCCCTCTACAAAACTACAATACACTAACAATACTTTTTATAAACCAGCCAGACCAAGTCGTCTGTACTGGAGAACAAACATTATCCAGGCAGGAGCATCTTCAGAAATGATCCGACCTTTTTACCAATCTCGCGCCCTTGCGGGGTGCGGGGACGGTAGACGTGCTGGTTGGTCATCGCCCAGCGCAGCAAGCCGACACCGGTTGCATAAGCTGGGCTGTGTAGTTGATCAACCAGGCCGAGTAAGTTCCGTGGCGCGGCAACACGCGCCGGAACATTTAGGACACGCTCAGCAACATCTGTGATTCCACGTAGCTGCGCAGCGCCTCCGGTTAAAACGATTCCTGCCGGCAACAAACCATCGTAACCGGACTGTTCAATTGCTTGCAGGATTATCTTGAAGATCTCTTCTACTCGGGCTTCAATTACATAGGCTAAATCCTGGCGTCCGACCTGAATTTTCTCGCCACCAAATGGCTCGACAGGAAAGACGTTTTGAGGATCTATCTGATCAGGGCGACAATCACCGTATTGAATCTTTGCACTCTCAGCTACCTCATAAGGAGCACGCAGGCCAATGGCGATGTCGTTTGTAATGTGATATCCACCAATAGGAATGACTTTTGTATACCAAATAGTACCCTGTTTATAAAGGGCAACATCGGTAGTTCCTCCTCCAATATCGGCCACAATAACACCCATCTCTCGTTCGTTGGGTTCTAGCACGGCTTCACCCGATGCAAGGACGTTTAGAATAAAGTCCTCTGCATTGATGCCAACATTGTCGGCACACTGGGCTAGATTGCGAAGGGCGGGGGAAGCGGCCGTTACGATGTGAGATTCAACCTCCAGGCGATAACCATGCATGCCTAAAGGGTTTTTAACGCCCCTATGATCATCCACGGTATACTCGCGTGGAATCATGTGCACGATCTCGCGATTATATGGAATCGGGATCGCTTGGGCTGCTTCTAGGGCGCGCTCGATATCGGCAATGGTGATACCACCTGTTTCGCGATTAATCGGTGCGACCCCACTGCTGTTTGTGCAGCTTATGTGCTCCCCTGCCATGCTTACTAACGCGTCACGAAGCTCATAACCTGAAGTTTGTTCGGCCGCTTCAATGGCGCGTGCGATGGCTATGGAGGCTTCACGGACGTCAACCACCATGCCCTTTCGCATTCCACGAGACGGTTCAATGCCAAGACCAATGATCTGCAGTTGACCCTCTCGTACTGCACCAACAATGGCGCAAACTTTTGTTGTACCGATGTCCAATCCAAAGATTATTTCTTCCATAAGACCGTACCCTCTCTTTCATTCAAATTGAGTTGCATATGGTTTATCCATATGTAGATGCAACTCTACCGGCTGATCACTGTGCCAGGTAATATGGCTTTTCCTGATTGCTAACACTGATATGGACAGGTTGAACTCCGCGTGACAGCAAGTCTTCGACGATTGTTTCATAGATGACTATTTTTTGGTTCATATCTTCACCAGTGCCAAAGTAACCCCGCCATCCGCGCCCATCTTCATAACTTAATCCGCCATATGGGCGGTAATAGAGCTGGTCAATGCCTGGACGCAACTCTCGCAAATGTAAAGCTCCAGCCAATACGCCTTGTGGAACAAAGGCAACACTTACCGGTAATTC
Source organism: uncultured Chloroflexia bacterium (assembly GCA_963736615.1). Taxonomy (GTDB): domain Bacteria; phylum Chloroflexota; class Anaerolineae; order Promineifilales; family Promineifilaceae; genus JAACFF01. Next base: position 518,112 of record CAVTPP010000003.1, read on the forward strand.
CCCATCTTCATCGACTGCGAGTTCAATAACCCCAATTTCTGCTGCTCCCGGTGCAATAGTTTCTTGAACCGTGTTCGCCTCCTCAATGAGTGGTTCGTTTTCTGTAATTAGGTTTTCATCAGCTATGCTCTCTTCGCTAACTGCTTCCTCGACTGTTATTGTAATAGCTGCTGCCGTTTTGATTGGACCTGTTTCAGGTATTATCTTGAGCAGACCAGTAGTAGGGAATCCGGCAGGAATCAACCGACCGCTGCTCGTGATTCCATATTCAACGCCTTTTTCAAACCAAACTGCCACTGGTGCCTCTTCAGTAATTTGGATCAAAACCTCGTTTGGCCAACGAAGCGTAACGGTTGATGAAACCACACCAGGAATCTCAGCTATCTGTTCAGCCGCTTTAGCCGGATCGGAGGCGAAAATATGGCTACCGGCCAAGCCGCTAGCCTCGGCGACTTTTTCTGGTGTAATTGATTGTGCTCCTTCGACAGGTATATATGTTAAATAGAAGCGTCTTTCCTGTGCGATGTTGACCAACGCGTAAATCGTAAGCGCCAGCAGTCCCAAACTCACCCAGCGCGAATTAATAAAGAATCTTTTCAATGCAGAGAGACCTACCCGCATATTCTCGGTTTTCTGTTTCCGCCGACGTTTGCGAGCGGTCTTAGGGACCTTGAGATGCGGAAAGTTCGCCGCTGATGATGATTGCATGCGGGCTCTTTTCGGTTGTTTTCTAAGCTGGTTACGCTGTGTCTTTCTTATCATCTCAAATTAACTAATTTTCAAGCTGCGTTGTATTTACTATCTCAAGGCAATATGACTGCTTCCGGATGGAAGGGCTCAGATTGGCTCAATGCTGTTTTCCTTTGTGATAAACGCTGTTTCAAGTCCTTCTTTTTCACGATACCTTTCGAGTGATAAAGCGATAAGACGATCGAGTAGTTCTTGATAGCTGACGCCGCTGGCCTCCCAAAGCTTGGGATACATAGATATCCGGGTAAAGCCAGGGATAGTATTGATCTCATTCATGTATAGCTTGCCGTTATCCTTATCCAGCATCAGGTCCACACGACCCATTCCGGCGCAGTCAATGGCTTTGTAGGCGCGAATTGCTAATGCGCGCACTTGTCCTGACAATTCATCGCTTATTCCCGCCGGGATCAGCAGTTCCGACTCGTCCTCCGAGCCTGGCTCAGCCATATACTTGGCTACATAATCATAAAAATCTCTGCGCGGGCGAATCTCGCCTACGATGCTGGCTTCAGGTTCATCATTGCCAAGAACGGAGACTTCTAGTTCTCTAGCATTGATACCTTGTTCTACAACAATGCGCCGATCATATTGAGCGGCCTCGTTTATTCCGGCCACCAGTTCTGCGCGATTATTGCAGCGGCTGATACCTACACTGGAGCCAAGGTTGGCTGGTTTTGTGAAAAGAGGGTAATGCAATTTATCTTCAATTTCCTGCAAAATGGCTTGTGAACGCTTTGACCAATCTCGGGAAATAACTAATAACCAGGGTAAGACAGGTATATCGTTGGCAATCATCGCGTATTTGAAGATGGCCTTGTCCATCCCCACTGCGGATCCTACGACGCCGGCTCCAACATAAGGTAGTCCTGCCAATTCTAGCAATCCCTGCACTGTGCCATCTTCACCATAAGGACCATGTAGAATTGGAATTACAACATCAAGTTCTGTAACAATAGAAAGACCCGCTGGTTGTGTTTCTTGCAACTCAACCTGCATCAATGCGGAGGATTGTGGATCAGGCAACAAAGTGGCAGATTTCACCTCGGTATTACCGGAATCAAGAGCTGCTACCACGTCGCCGGTTACCCATCGTCCTGACCGGGTAATACCGATGGGAATCACTTCATATTTCTGAGGATCTAGAGCAGACATTACGGATTGTGCCGACATCAAAGACACATCGTGTTCGCCTGATCGACCACCAAGTATGACACCGACGCGGATCTTATTCTTTTCTTGTTTCGGTTTCACGTTTCCCATTGCATTTAATCGTCGTGACATATGGGCCTTTTGCTCAGCGCCTGCCGACCCGTTTGTCCGTTAATCTTTAAAATCCCAATCTCCGACTAACTCAACCTCTAATTCCATTTCAACACCAAATTGCTCACGGACTGAATTCCAGGCTTCGGCAATCAAGTTGCGAATTTCTTCAGATGTGGTGTCGCCATCACTAATAAAGAAGTTGGCGTGTTTATCAGAGATGCGGGCGTTGCCAACTTGAAACCCTTTTAAACCCGCAGTTTCAATTAAATAACCGGCGTAGTAGTTCTCCGGATTTTTGAACATGGATCCCATTGATGCGCCACCTGGCTGGGATTGTTTTCTTTGTGCCGTAAAGCCATCGGCGCGAGCGGATAGTACCTCGACCGAATCAGGTATGAGTTGCAGTTCAGCTGACAAAACGACACGACGTGTGCGCGATTTGTGTTGGTCTCGCTTAAGGACGCTGTCCCGATAGGCATATTGCATTTCTTCGTTGCTATGGACGCGTACACCACGCCCAGGCTGCCAAATCGTGACCCCGAGAAGAACGCCGTTAATATCACCGCCGTGGGCGCCGGCGTTGCCAACGACTGCGCCACCAATAGTCCCAGGCACACCGACTGCCCACTCTAGACCGCCTAACCCTTTGGCAATGCATTGACGAGCCAGAGAAGAAAGATTCATGCCAGATTCAACACTACAGACGACACCAATTCCGTTATGGCGAAAACTGGCTTTGCGTGCACGATTGAGAATTACCAAACCGCTAATTCCCGTGTCTGCTACGAGAATGTTGGAACCACCACCAAGAATGAAATAAGGTATCTTTTGCCGATAGGCCATATCCACGGCCTGCTGCAACTCGTGTGCGGAGGAAACGGACAGGAACATCTCAGCTGGACCGCCAACACGAGCTGACGTATAACGCGATAGGGGTTCATTCACCTTTAGCGTCTCGCCAAAAACCTCACGAAACTGATCTCGTGTCATTTCACTAACTGCAGTTTTTACTCTCATATTGTCGCCATTTCCTTGTTCTGGACCTGCATTCACAGCTTTAGGGGTGGAATGTGTATGTCCGTTTTTGCAATGCCTCTAATAATCCTTCGCCTACTAAATTTCCATCTCCTGCACCAAGCGTGAGGACAACATCATCTGTGTGAATGCGATCAAGTAAATAATTGATGGCTTCATCTATCTTTGCTACGTGGACAGCTGAAGGATGGTTCATTGACTCGACTACCACCGCGCTGTTCATGCCTAAAGAATCCGTCTCGCGGCTGCGATAAATGTCCAGTGCTATTACCTTGTCGGCTTCACTGAAGCAATCCGCAAATTGGGCCAGCATTAGCTTGGTTCGGCTAAAGGTGTGCGGCTGCCAGACTGCCCAAAGTCTGCGCTCCGGATAATGCTGTCTGGCTGCGGCAAGGGTGGCTCTTATCTCAGTTGGATGATGGGCGTAGTCGTCAATTATGGTAACGCCACCAATGTCACCGGTAATTTGGAAGCGGCGCCCAACACCGCCGAAACTGGCCAGAGCACGACATATTTGGGTAAATTCGACACCTAATTCCAACGCAATAATGATGGCTGCCAGTCCGTTGCGAACATTATGCATGCCTGGGACACGCAGGCGGACCAGGCCCAAGATTTCTGTTCCTGATTGCACAAGGAAGTCTGATCCTCCAAGTTGGTTTGGGCGTGAATCTACGGCCTGGAAGTCAAATGAACGGCCGTTAGATGCTTTTGGAATACCGTAGGTTATTATCGTTACACCTGAAAGGTCAAGGGTCTTAATTAGACTTGACACGCCTTCATCATCGGTACAGGCGACAAGAAAACCGTTCTTCGGAATGAGCTGGACAAACTGACGGAAAGCGTCTTCATAATCACTTGGCGTGCTGAAAATATCAGGATGATCGTGTTCGATGTTGGTGATGATCGCTAATTGGGGTTTCAGACCCAGGAACATATAATCGTATTCATCTGCTTCTATAACAAAATAGTTGCTTTGACCAGCACGGCCGTTGACCTTCCAACCTGACAATACGCCGCCCAAAATCACTGTGGGATCATTGTCGGTTTCCAACAAAATATGGGCGATCATACCCGTTGTAGAGGTTTTACCATGGGAACCGGCAATCGCGATGCCGACGGACCCATGCATCAAATAACCTAGGAAATCAGAGCGTTTGAAGACAGGGACACCTGCTGCATGTGCAGCCGTAACCTCCGGATTATTATTGGGAATGGCTGAGGAGATAATTATGGCCTCGGCACCGATAATATGGTTGGCGTCATGGCCCACGAAAATTACTGCCCCTTCCTGACCTAAAGAATGTGTCTGGTCGTTTGCATCTCTATCAGAACCGGAGACGACAAAGCCACGCCCAAGCAGAACACGGGCAATGGCCGACATACCGGCTCCGCCAATGCCTACTAGATGTAGATGCATTCCAGTTCTAAGAGTGAAATTTTCGCCAGATATCTTTGACATTTTCCTTACAACATAACTATCAATACGAATAAAAATACGAGCACAAGTAGTACCGGTAGAAGATAAGGGTTACTCGTAAGCAGTGGGATCGGCAGATATTTGCTGATCGCATCTACTTGTTCGGTACGGATGAGTATATCTGCCGGGAAGGGGTAGGCGGCAGGTGTCGTTGGCACCCAGCCTTCATTGGTTAATCTGGCCTCCAGGAAGGCGATCAGCGCGCCAATTGTCAGATACCCATTTACGGAACCTACGAGAAGTGCAAGCAATTTATCTTGTACGTTGTCTCGAATACGCAGTTTTCCGGCGAGTCTTCCACCGGCGACAGTCGGGCCGGCATAGCTAAAAAAGGCGATTGTGAGATGTATTGCGGTCAGCATGAGAATCTGCCGCCGCCAAATTGTTTCATTAAATGCTTCGTCAAAATAACCTAATGCCCCAAATAGAAATGGCGCAAACTGATTAATTGCAAATAACGATAAAATAAGTCCAGCCGTAGCGATTACAGCACGTGTCCAACCCCGTTGCATGTCAACTACAGCGAAGAAAATAATCATTATCCATAATGTTGTAACCAACCCGATCATGATACCCTTTCCTCTCCTAATGAAGTGATAAATCCGGCAAGCCGGGATGTCGCTTCAGGTTTGTCCAGTGCTTTGGCTGCACTGCTCATTGCAGCCAGTTTCGCCTCGTCTTTTAGCAGCATAGACACTGTCGGTAAGAAATCTTCTGCTAAATCTTCATCTACAAGCTGTATGGCCGCACCACGATTAGTTAAGTAATCTGCATTGACCTTTTGATAACGCCAGGCAAATGTGAGTGGAATCAAGATTGCCGGCAGGCCAAACGCGGGGCCTTCTCCCAACATGCTGGCCCCGGCCCGGGCTACAACCAGGTCAGCCGCGCGGAATGCGGGGCCCATCTTGTCATGGAGATACGCGAATGGTCGATACCATTGGCGAAGTTCTGCAGGAAGCGTTTTTGCGTACTCTTCAACTTCGGGCCAAGTCAGATTGCCGCTAATATGGATAATTTGTGCAAATGTTAGTAGTTCTGGCAGTGCCGCCATTAACGCCCGGTTGATATTCAATGCACCCCGGCTTCCGCCGAAGACAAACAATGTAGGACGCACCGGCTCCAAATCATAGTATGACAGCGCCTCGGCTTTGGACATATTAACGGCTGCACGAATCTCCGGCCGCACTGGATAACCAGTCACCACCATTTTCTCTTCAGGCACGAAGGTGCGTGAATCCTCTGAAGTGCACGCGATTTTTTCAGCCATTGGTAACGCGAACTTGATGCTGGATCCTGGCTCAACGTCAGGCAAATAGATGCCAATAGGGACACGGTGCAGCCGGGCGGCAAGTGCCACCGGTGACGACATATAGCCCCCTGTCATAAACATAACGTCTGGTTGAAAGCGGCGAATAAGCTTCGATGCAGTTCCAACACTCCACATCAGTTTGGCACCATTGCGCAATGCAATATGGATTGGAACACCAACGATGGCGCCGCCTTGAATGGTCTCTAACGAGAGCCCCGCGGATGGAATCAAAGTCTCTTCCATTTCACCTGTCGTACCTATCCATAGTACCTGGTCCCGGTCTAGGCCTTTACTTTCTAATTCTGAGATAGCGGCCAGGGCGGGATATATTCCACCGCCGGTTCCACCTGCACAAACCAAGATTTTCATCGTTTTGGACAGACTGACCGGTGAAGCTAAATAATTAAGCGCACCGATTTGAGTCATCGTAATCTTTCAACCTCGAATCTAACTCTGTGTTTTCGCTGTTTTCGGTTGCGGACGCCGGGCGAGGCTGGCATCACGCGAAATATTAAGTAATATGCCCGCACCTACAATGGATACGGCAAAAGCGGAGCCTCCATAGCTAATAAAGGGAAGGGGGATTCCTGTAAATGGGATAACGGCCGTCATAACAGCAATATTCAACATCGCCTGATAGCCCAGCCAGCAAGTGATCCCAATCGCCAGAAGCGCGCCATAGCCATCTCGTGCTCTTGTGGCAGCCAGGAAACCCCGCCAGACCAACATTGCAAGAACGGATATAACAGCGAGCGAGCCAACGAATCCGAATTCTTCGGCCAGAATGGCAAAAGCGCCGTCTGTATGGGCTGCTGGGAGAGGTACAAACTTTTGAATACTATTACCTGGTCCTACACCCCACCAGCCACCACGTCCTAGAGCGGCTAATGTTTGTTCGATTTGGTAGCCTGCATTGGCAGGGTTGCTCCATCCTTCTCGATAAAGTTCCCAGCGGTAGGCGGCATGCGGGAAAAAGGCAACCAAAAGCGCAAAAACAGCCCCGCCGATAATTACTGCGAGCAGAAATTGGCGCCAATCAGCACCGGCAACAAAGAAAAGCGTAAAACTAACGAAGGCAATCAATGCGGCGGTACTCAAATCTGGTTCCTGAACAATCAAGCCACAAACAACACCGACAATGAGGGAGAAGGGCACTAGGCCATAGGTGACCATTTTTATGCGGTCACCTTTGCTGGATAACCAGTGCGCAATGTAAAGAATTGTGGCTAGCTTGGCAGCTTCGGCCGGTTGGTATGATCCGCCCAATAGACCACGTTGCGCACCTAGTGTAGATTCGCCCAAAGTCAATGCCGCAACGACGCCTATCATTGCTACTACCATGATGATTACAGAGAAGCGACGGAAAAGATGGTAGTCAAACGCCATTACAAATACAAATCCGATTACGCCTAGAATCAAAGCGTAAAACTGCCGTCGAATGTAGTAAGTGGAGTCGCCCTTCCATTGCAGACCAATGTCAAATGTTGTGCTGAAAACGGTCAAGAGTCCAATGATAATTAATCCGGCAATTGCCAGTAATAGCCAATAATCGAAATGGAACTTTAGCTTCGGATTTATCTGACCTCTGCCTCTGTTGTTTATTTTCATCGTTGCCATATCATTTTCTCCAGGTTCGAGAACCCATCTGATCTCTTTCAGTGACCAGAGCTCTGAAATGCTTTCCCCGCTCAGCAAAATCAACATACGCATCATAACTGGTGCCGCCAGGTGACAGCAGGACAACATCGCCGGAGACGGCAATTGTTCCTGCGAGCTCAACGGCTTCTGTTAAATCTTTGGCCCGCAATATATTTGCACCTTTGCCATCAGCTAATCGTTGCTGTTCTAACTGTTCTTCAAGCAACTGCGCTAAATCACCGAATATAATAACGTGAGTGATACGCTCATGGACATGGCGAGCCCACTTATCCCAAACCATGTTCTTGTCTTTACCACCAGCCAACAATATAAGAGGCTCGTCAAATGAATCTATAGCTGCCAAGGCTCGTTCAGGGGCTGTGGCAATAGAGTCATTAATGTATTGAACACCATTGATTGTGGTTACGAGTTCGAGCCGGTGGTCTACGCCATGAAAGCTGTTAATGGCCTTAATCATTGCGTTGACCGGAATATCTACGGAGTCGGCAAGTGTCACAGAGGCACATATATTGAGGAGGTTATGCCGGCCGCGAAGTTTAATCACCTCAAGGGGACATACAATCGTTTCTCTTCCTGAACCATCTCGCAACCAAATGTGATTCTCATGCACAAAGGCACCATCGTTTACCGGATGTTCAATACTAAATATACGTAGGCGACCACGAACCAATGGTGCCAGTGCTATGGCGCCTTTATCATCTGCGGACAAGATGGCGATATCGTTTTCCGTTTGAAAGCGTAGGATATTGGCCTTGGCATCACTGTATATGGCCATCGTTTTATGTCTGTCTAGATGGTTCGGGGTTACATTGAGTACGGCCGCTACGGGAGGGCTATGCTGCCAGATTTCAAGCTGGAAACTGGACAGCTCCTGAACTACGAGATGGTTGGCTTTGATATTGTCTAGTTCGGCGATTAGCGGACGGCCGATATTGCCCCCAATCCACGTCTCGCGATTCGCTGCTTTGCCCATCGCGCCGGTAAGGGCAGTAGTTGTGGTTTTACCTGCAGAGCCAGTGATACCTATGCAAGTGGCAGGCGAACGCTGAATGAATTCCTGTGAATCATTGCTGATGATAATGCCCTGGACACGCGCAGCCTGAACTAGCGGCAGGTCCGCAGGAACACCTCCGCTGATTGCAAGAATGTCGGTGCCTTTGAGAAGGCTCATTGGATGTTCACCAAATACATAATTAATTCCAAGGCCATTAAGTTCCCGTATACTTGGCCGCAGTTGTTCCATTGTACGCATATCGGAAACCGTGACCTTTGCCCCGGATTCTGCCGCAAAACGGGCTAGTGCTTTGCCCTGTCGTGCCAGACCCAGGATTACCAGTTTCTTACCGGCCAGATCAGCCATCAATCCTCAAATTATTAATCCTCAATCGATTCCTAAACCAAGGCCAGCGAGATGCCGATCATCGCCGACAAAATTGCGATCAGCCACCACCGCTGCACAATTTGCGTTTCACTCCAGCCAATAAGTTCGAAATGATGGTGTAATGGAGCCATCTTAAACAATCGCCGGCCACCGGTGGACTTAAAATACAGCACCTGCAAGGTTGTGGACAGCATGGTTGCAATGGGCACAAAGGCAATAATCGGCAATATCAACCATTGATTGGTCATTAAAGCCACAACCCCCAAAGCACCTCCTAATGCCTGGGATCCAACATCACCCATGAACATTTGGGCAGGTTTTGCGTTGTACCATAAGAAAGCGAAGCAGGCGCCAATCGTAACGAATGAAAATGTCACGAGGAACTGCTGATCTTGAAGTAGGGCAACAACCCCGTAGGCAATGAATGCAGTGGCTACGATGATGCCTGCTAGACCATCTAAACCATCTGTGATGTTGACAGCGTTTGCTGTACCGGCAATGATAATCATAGCAATAGGAATGTAAATGAGACCGATGTCTATCAGAAAAGGGACTGTTGGTATAGCCATGTACCCATGACCGTCATTTACAACCCAGTAGATAAGCGCTGCAGCGATCAGAGCAATGATTAATTGATACCAGATCTTAACTCTGGCGGACATTCCCTCACCGGGCCGAAGCCTTAATCCTTGAAAATCGTCGATCCCACCTAAAATAGAATAAGCAATCATTACACCGAGTGGGATTGCTATGCTTTCTGCGATGTCACGTGCTTGGACAAGTTGGACGATGTTAACCATGATGCTGACCAAGATAACCCAGCCAACAATAAGCGTGCCGCCCATGGCCGGTGTGCCCATCTTGGCCATGTGGGTTTCAGGGCCGTCTACGCGGATCTGTTTGCCCAATTTCATACGTCGCATCAGCTCGATCAGTGGATTACCCCAAATAACGGCCATGACAAAAGTGAAGGCACCAAGCGTCAATGCAAAAGCCATTATGCTGTCCTTCCCAATGCAGCGACAATCCGGTCCATGCGCATGCCCAAGGATCCCTTGATCAGGACGACATCATGCTCACAAATCATGTTCTCCAATAACGGTATGGCTTCTGGGGCACTTTCGACCCAGTAAACATTGGCTTCAAGCATGCCGACTTCTTTTGCTTCTGTCGCAATGATGCGCGAGCGATCTCCGATCGCAATAAGTATTTGAGCAATGTCTGCTGCACGACGGCCAATGAGCCGGTGCGAATCTTCTTCAACATGGCCAAGCTCTAACATATCTCCTAAGACTGCTATTTTTCGACCATCCAGCTCAGAAAGGAGGGTTAGGGCGGCCATTGCAGAATCGGGGCTTGAATTATAGGTGTCGTCGATGATGACGGAATGTTGTGGGCCAGGTACAGCAACTAATCGAAATTCCGCTAGGCTTGTTTCACTTAGTCCCGTAGCGATTTCTTCCCACGAAAGATCTTCGACCAGTCCAACGGCCGTTGCCCGTAAGGCTGTGTGTACACTATGACGGCCCAATATGGGCACACTCATATGTAAAGCTTCTTGGCGATGATGTAATGTAAAGCGCACACCGCTAAGTCCCATAGAATGAATCTGATCAGCCCATAAATCAGCTCTGCTGTCTAGTCCATAAGTAAAGACGCGCGCCGGTGTATGCGCTACCATTTCCATGACACGATCATCATCTCGGTTCAATATAGCCACGCCATCTTCAGGTAAGGCCTCAACAAGCTCGCGTTTGGCGTTAACAATGGATTCCATTGATCCCGCTCGTTCTAGATGGGCCGGGCCGATCATGGTGATAACGCCGATAGATGGCTTGCTAATCTCACACAAGCGCGTGATTTCACCAGTTGTGTACATGCCCATTTCCAGCACGGCGCGTTCATGTTCTTCTCTCAGATCAAATAAAGCAGGAGGTAATCCAAGAATGCTGTTACGATTGCCAGGCGATTTGAAAGTGTCATAGCGCTGTGACAGCACCGTATACGTGAGTTCTTTAGTCGATGATTTCCCAACACTTCCTGTAATACCAATGACCTGAAGGTCAAACTGATTACGCCATAATTGTGCGGCATTCTGCATGGCGCCAACACTGTCATTGACCAATAAACAGACGGGCAAGGAGCCGTCCCATTTACTGATTTCGGCTGTATCGCCATTGCGAAAATCGATCCAGGGGATTTCGGGTGCCGGCGACTGTTCGACCAATGCGGCAATAGCGCCACGATCGAACGCATCTTGAATGTAGTCATGACCATTTGCGTTTTCCCCAGCAAGCGCAACGAACAAGCTGCCTGGGCTTGCCTCGCGGCTGTCGACCACAACAGACGACAAAGCCGGCTCATCACCGGTTGCTTTATAAAGGGAGAGGGCTTGCCAAAAGTGCCCAAGGGTAGGGGATTTCATGTCAATTTGGCGCCCTCGCAGCCATTACCTCTCCGTCCAAACGGATCGAATCTGGAGGAATGTCCAGTAAAACAACCAATTCACGAGCCAGGGCTGAAAATGTTGGTGCGGCCGTTTGCGACCCCCACGGAATTTCCGGTCTATCAAGCTTCACGTAAACTACGATTTCCGGATCATCTGCAGGCAGGTAGGCGGCGAAAGTCCCGATTACTGCATCGGTCAAATAGATGCCATTCTCCGCAATTTGTGCTGTGCCTGATTTGCCGGCTACAGTGTAACCAGGTACTTTGGCCTGTGGGATTGCCGTATTTAGGACGTTAATTGCCATGGCCGTAACCTGCTGGGCAGCCTCCTTACTCACAGGGGTGCTTAAGACATTTGGTTTGTGAACAAATGTTTCTCCATTGCGGCGGATTTCCTGCACAATATAGGGTTGCATCATTTCGCCATCATTGGCCAATGCAGAGATGGCGGTAATCATCTGTAGTGGAGTAGTGGCCAAGCTCTGCCCATAGGCATTGGTGGCTAGGAATGACTCTTCCCAAACGGGATCCCCGGGTAGAGGCATGAGGCCTCCCGCTTCAGCCAAAATATCAATCCCAGTAGGGTGACCAAACCCGAAACTTTGCATATAGTCATAGAAGGTATCGGTTCCCATCCAAAGGGCCAAAGTCGCTGCACCAACATTTAAGGACTGTGCCAAAAGCGTATTCATATCGACAACACCATGAGCAGTACGGGTCCAGTTTACAGTTTTATGTCCACCGACAAAAAGCTCTCCATTATCGATGTAAGTGCTCTCAGGCGTGACAACCCCAGAATCTAGTGCTGCAGCCATCGTGATCAATTTGATTACTGAGCCAGGCTCAAACTGCTTACTAATGATCGGATTTTGCAGCTCATCTGAATCGATCTTATAGAAGTAGTATGGATCAAAATTTGGCTCGCTAGCCATTGCCAAAATAGCACCAGTCCGCGGATCCATTACGATGATGACGCCGCTTTCAGCATTGTAAGTGCTAAGTGCGTTGCGCAGATGTTCTTCCACCGTAAATTGCACGGTGCGGTCAATGGTCAACACAAGATCGGATCCAGTATTAGGGACGACCTTTTCGGGCACATCTAAGGGAGAGATGGATATTTTGCGCAGCGAAGCGACACCCGCCAATTCGCGGTTATAATAACCTTCAATACCTGTAAGGCCTTTGCCATCTAAGTCCACATAACCCAAGGTGTAGCTAAGTAACTCGCCTTGCGGATAGAATCGGCGCGGAAGTGGCTCAATTTGCAACCCTTCATAAGGGAGGGCTCGAACAGCATCGGCGATTTCACGTGGAACCCGCCCGGAGATGACAACATAGGGATTGTCTGATTGTAGTTTAGCCTTGAGCTGATACACTTCGAGGTCATCAATTATTTTTGCAAGTTCTATCGCCAGCTCATGAGGTTCAGTAACCATATCTGGGGAGGCACCAATCTGGTAATCTGAACCATTTGCTGCAAGTATTGCGTTATTCCGATCATTAATGGTGCCTCTGATGGGTTGATCGACGACGGAATAGACGCCTGGCGCGTTGCTGGCAAGTTCATCCCCTTGCAGGATTTGAAAGCGCACCAGACGGGATATTAAAAGTGCGGTAAAGAGCATCATACAGATCGCAACTATCCACAAACGGCGTTTTTGATCACCTTCCACCGGATTCTCCTTCCATAAGATCGTTTAACGCGGATTCAACTGTTAAACGCAATGCATCTTGCATGGTTTCAACAGGCCGTGCATCAGCTTGACCTTGTACCTTTCTTTGCGCCTCTTCAGATGTTATTGACGTAAACGGTGGGATCACAAGATACTCAACATAAAAGGTTTCGGGTCGAACAAATCCCATTCGGTCCACTTCTTTCTTTAGTCGCGAAATGGATTGAGCCTCGGCAATCTCACGTTCAATATCCGAATTTTCCCTTTGAATATTGACTATTTCGAATCGTAATTCTTGCACGCGGCGTCCGACGGCCGCTGTTTTGCTGCTTTGGTTGAGGTAAATGACACCTAGTAAAGCGATGACAAGCAAAATCAGACCCCAGCCGACGGCCGCTTGAACCTCAGTCAGCTTGCTCAACTTGCGAGCGAGTTCGCGGGTCTGACGGGATGATTTTGTCATTGATCTCTGTATCTGTTCCTGAACCATTGGCCTTTTTCCAGTTCTGAAATTGGGCGTTTTGCTAATGTAAATACCAGACAAATGATCTGGTCTGTTTGCTACAGTTTTTCGACCACTCGCAGCCGTGCGCTCCGGCTACGAGGGTTATCGACAGTTTCTTGGACCCCAGCTTTATGGGGCCGGCGTGTAATCAACTTTACTTTGGCCTCTTTGTCACAAGTGCAAACCGGTTGATGTGGTGGGCAAATGCAGTCCTTTGCTAGATCCCGGAAATAATGTTTTACAAAACGATCTTCCAATGAGTGGAAGCTAATAACTACCAACCGCCCACCCGATATGAGCAGATCAATTGCAGCCTTGATGCCATTCTCTACCGCTTCCAGTTCCTGGTTTACTTCGATGCGTAATGCTTGGAACAGTTGTGTCGCGGGATGAATTTGCCCTTTCTTCCTGACGTTTGCCCTAATGAACTGCGCAAGCTCAGTTGTGGTGTTGAAAGGGCGGTTGTCCACGATAAGTCTTGCGATACGCCGGCTATCACGAACATCACCATATTGCCAGAAGATGTCGGCGAGGTCCGTATCAGATAAGTTGTTAATTAAGTCAGCGGCCGTTTCACCGATATTTGGATTAAATCGCATGTCCAAAGGTCCTTCTTTCTGAAACGAAAAGCCACGTTCCCCATTCGCTAATTGTCGCGAAGATAAGCCTAGATCCAATAAAATGCCGTTGACTGGCGTAAATCCAATGGCCGGTGCCAATTTGCCCATTTCAGCGTAACTAGCATTTTCATAAATAATTCGGTCGCCATACTTTGCTAATCTATTACGAGCAAAGCTGATTGCTTCCGGATCTTTGTCAAAGACCAAAACGCGCCCATTAGGCGCGGAAGCTTGCAAGATACCAAGTGTGTGCCCGCCAGCACCTAATGTTCCGTCGATATAACGGCCGTTGGGGAGTGGCCGTAGGTATTCCAGCACTTCGTTATATAGAACCGGAATGTGAATAATCTCATCGTCCATTCTGCATGCGGCTGAGCAGGGATCACGTTATCATTGTTAGCTATGTTGCAAATGATCAAATACCCAGATTCTCCCATCGCGCAATGTCATCACTGCTTTCAATCTCATCACGCACAGGCAGCCACGCATCTGTGCGCCAGATTTCAAGATAGCTATACATGCCTATGATGGTTGCTTCACTATTTAGCTCGGCAAAAGCGCGTAAATTAGCTGGCAACAAAATTCTGCCCTGGCGATCCGGCTCAAGGTCCATAGCGCCGGAAAAAACACGACGCCTGAAAGCGCGTGTGCTGGGATCGGTCAGAGGCTTTAAAGCTATTTTGTCAGCCAGTTCTTTCCAGCCGGCAATTGTAAAGACCATCAGATTTGTATCGAAGCCACGCGTCACAACAAGACCAGCGGCCAGTTCGCCACGGAATTTGGCTGGTACTGTGAGTCGACCTTTTTCGTCGATAGAATGCGTGTATTCGCCTAAAAACATAATTCAACAACTACAGATAAGAAATTATAGACGATTTAGAACATTTGTTCCAATCGCCCCATTTTCACTTTAGAATATAGGGTAATCCCGCTAATATTCCCCACCTTAACCCATTTTCCACCACAATTGGACAAAGTATACACTAAAGAAGGGCTTGGGAAAAGGCGAGAAATCAAAGTTTTAAGGTAATTTGTCCGAAAATATGTTAAGAACAGCTGGTAACTAATGTGGTACAATGGCAATCAGATGCTAATTACACATATTTAGGAGCATGGCAATCATGGCCAAAGAGGTACAAAGCGAACGGAATGGACCCAAGTGGGTCACATTCATACAAGGTCCATGGGTAGTTATTGGGGCCCTGGCGGTTATTGTTTTGGTGCTGCTGATTTATTGGGCCTTCAGTTCGGATCAGTCGCCACAGTGGATGGGTTTTGGTGCTCAATCAGATGAGGGAGCGTTGAATACACTTTGGGATTGGTTTGGGTTCTTGATTATTCCCGCAGTTTTCTTGTTTATGATTTGGTGGTGGTATCGTTCTGCCCGAAAGATAGAGCAAGAGACTGTAATAACAACTCTTGTTCACAATTCGGTTGAGTCATTTGTTGATCGCATAATGGATCTTATGATGGAACATGGCTTGTCCGAATCGCAAGAAGGGGACGAAATAAGAACTATTGCGAGAGCCTTAACGTCTACCTCTTTACGGAACGTGGATGGAATGGGTAAGGGTTATATTGTTGAGTTTTTGCATAAATCTTCCCTTTTAAGTGTACGAGATCCCGTGGTTGATTTGAGCGAGCTACAACTAACGATGGCTGATTTGGAAGGCTACAAATTGCTTGGTGCTAGCCTTCAACGGGCCGATCTCAGGAATGCCATTTTGCGTTCAGCCGATTTGAGCACGGCCGATTTGCGGGCAAGTAGGCTCGTAGATGCTGATATGAGCCGTGCCATTTTGAAAGAGAGTTATATGCGTGAGGCGGATCTTACGGGAGTAAAACTCAAGGAAGCAAATTTGAACGCGGCGACCTTAACCAAAGCCATTCTGGTTGATTCGGATTTGACCGCAGCTAATTTAGAAGAAGCAAATTTGAGTTCGGCAGATTTAACAGGCGCGAATCTGAACGAAGCGAATTTGCGCAGCGCAAAGCTTCGTGGTGCAAAAATGTGTAAGGGAAAACTGCAACGCGCAGATTTACGGTTGGCTAATTTGAGCAACGCTGATCTTGAGTCAGCCAAATTGGAAAGAGCAACATTGGAAGGGGCAAATCTTAGCCACGTATCATTTTTGAATGCGAATCTCAAGGCGGCTTTATTTAGTGGCGCGGTCATGAACGATGTGGTTTTAACGGGAGCGGATTTACGAGATGCAGATTTGAGCCTAGCTAATTTGCGTGGTGCTAAGATAAACGCTGCGAATCTTAAAGGGGCCAGCCTGCGTGATGCTATTTTGGGTAGAGTAGACTTAAGCGGTGCAATCTTAAATGATGCAGATTTGAGCCGCGCTAATTTAAGTTTGGCGAGTCTCCGCGGGGCTGAAATGAACAGGGTTGGTTTGGAAGACGCTGGTCTTAGTGGTGCAGACTTGAGAGGTGTAAGCATGCGTGGTGCAAATGCCCGTGGCGCGTTATTTAGGGGAGCAATCTTGGGTGGGGCTGATTTACGCGGGGCAAATCTCAGTATGTCAAACTTGCGCTGGGCAAATTTGATAGACGCCAATTTGCGCGGTGCCGACTTGACCGGGGCAGACCTTACCGATGCTGAGGTTACAAAGGAACAACTAGCGACCGTTAAGTCTCTCGTAGGGGCGATATTACCTGAAATGGCAATCCAGGAACAAAGTAGTCCAGTCGATGTCCAAGTGCCCGCAGTTGAAGAAGCCACATTGGAAACGGCCGTTGCGGCTGAAACATCAGAAGGGGATTAGCAGCTTAGCCAATACTTATTGCTAATTCCAGGCAAGCCCGCTGCGTTGAGACCAATATTGTTCCGGCAGTTCTCTCATAGAGGAGAGCAGTTCTTCAAGTTCATCACCAATAGCAACATCTAGTGCGGCCAAATTTGAATGCAAATGAGCTGCGGAAGCAGCCCCACTGAGAACCACATCTGCCCAGGGCTGCTGCAATACAGCCGCCAAGGCTATCGCATCAATTGTAGTGTGTGACTTAGCGGCAATGTTCTCTAGTAACGATTTTTTGGATCTGAACGCAGACTCCTGATTGCGAGCAGTCAATCGGCCATTCGCCAAAGCTTCCTTGACGATAATTCCCAATCCGGCCTGGCTGGCTTCTAGTAAAGCTTCTCCAGCTTCTTGAGCCAGGATATTCCAAGTTGCCTGTACCGCGGAAAACAGGTGATGTCCATCAAAACGAATATCAATTGCTCGCCGAAGGGTATCAGCCTGGAGCGGGCCACTTAAAGAAAGACCTATTTTGGTGCCCGCTGCCCTTAATCGGGCTAGTTCGTTTAATACATCCCTATTTTCCAGTACACCACTGTCCAAAGTGGCCGAATGAATTTGATATAGATCCAAGTAAGGCTGCAATAAATCACTGCTTTCCTTCCACTGACGTTTCAAAACAGCTTCTGAATGTTCCTTGATTTCATGGTGTTCTGCCTGTATTTGCCACTCAGCGGTATAGGTATAGCCCCATTTTGAGCCTACGACTACCTCCTTTGGGGCGATGTTCCGGGAAATTAACCAGGAGGAGAGGAATTGTTCGGCACGGCCGTAGGATCGAGCTGTATCAAAATATCGAATCCCAGCAGTCCAGGCTGCGTCAAGCACAGCATGGGCCTTTTCTTCCATTGCGCCAATATCATAATTCAGCTCTAAATCTTCAGCGTGCCCAAGATTGATGTAGCCTGGACGGCCGAGTGCCGCCAACCCTAAGCCAAAAGGAGTTACGGAGAGTCCACTGTTACCAAACTTTTGCCGATCCATCTTGTTACCTCCTTTTTCAAAAAGCATGCATCTCCTATGAGACTGATTTGTCTAGAGTGAGGGCAGTTCCGGCAGTGCTCTGCTCGGTCGTTCATCAAAGTTTGGTAGTATCGGGGGATTTTCATCAAGCATTTTTATTATATGGCGCTGCAACTCTGTGCCTGTCGGTAGACTAGAGTAGAGATTAGCAATTCCTTCATGATCAGATAAGAAGCATATACGCTCACCCAGCCAGATGGGTGAGTCAAGATTTCCATGAAGATCAAGTAGAGGCTTGAATTGATTGTCGCCAAATTGATCGATCCAGATTTGACCCACAGTTCCACCACGATACCTTGGAACCTTTCATTTAACGAGTCAACTCAAACGATCATCACAAAACATAAACAAAAGCCCCCGGGTTTGCGCCAGGAGGCTTTTTCCAAATTTTTGGTAATCGAGGCTTTGCCTAATCCTCGTATTTAAACGATACGAACACCCGCGCACGATATTCGATAATCTTTCCTTCGTCTAAGCGCATATCTAATTTGCCAATCTCAGCAACGCGCAGATCTCGCAAAGATTTGTTTGCAATTTCAATTGCCTGCTTAGCGGCATCTTCCCAGGAATCCTCGCTTGTGCCGACCAATTCAATAACTTTATAAACGCTCATCTGCATATCTCCTTATTCAAACTAATCTACAATAAACGGGAACTTCTTGGCTCTGTTTCGAAACTAACAAGATCAGTGCCATACAGCTACAATGAACAGGATAGCATAATAGAACAGTGGTTGTCACCTGACGTATGTCATAGTTTAGACGGAAATCCTTATTGTTAAGGTTGAAGCCTGCTCATATGATGCAAGTTGTTAGCTCTGGTTATAGCCTTGATTAAAGATGCTTATGATAGAGAAAGAAAATCTTTGCCCTTTAGGCGATGTTCTATTTTCTGCCAAATTTGCTCCAGATGCGCCTCATATTGAACGTAGTTAAGATTATTTGTGTCAATGATCAATACAGGACTGTGATTAAAATTGGTGGCCCAATTGTCATAAAAATCGTTGATACGTGACAAGTATTCAACTTCAATACCTTGTTCATATGTACGGCCGCGTTGGGAGATCCGGCGACGTAGCGTGGTCACGGCGGCCTTTAGGTAAATTACTAAGTCGGGAGGTTGGAGAAGCATCGTAAGGGTTTTATAAAGATCCAAATAGCAAGACCAGTCGCGCTGACTCATGTCTCCTTGTTCAAAAAGATTGCGGGCGAATATCTCGGCATCTTCATAAACACTGCGATCTTGGATAATAGAATTGGGCTGCTGCAGCAATGTGTGATGTTGCTGCAAACGTCGGGAAAGAAAAAAGATCTGTGACTGAAATGACCATCTGCGCATATCCTGGTAAAAGTCAGCTAAATAGGGATTTTCGGTTACCGCTTCAAATACGGGTTCCCAGCCTACTCGTTCCGAAAGCAACTGTACGAGAGTTGATTTCCCTACCCCGATATTACCTGCGATTGTGATGAAATATTTGGTCATTAATATCCCTCAACTTTTCTTTAAGCCTTGACCCGACATTTCGACCCAAAGTCATGACAAATTGTAGAGTTGTTCCTGACATTTGTCATTTGATTTTGTTCTCGAAATAGTTTACGCTGTTTATAGGGAAAAGTGATTTGGGAAGATTAGGCTTCAGCTAGATGCAAAGGATGTAATGATGAAAGTTGTCATTGATCGAAACCTATGCAATACAAGTCTACCATTTTGCCAACGCTGCTCGGCTGCTTTCTTCCGGTTCCCAGAAGGCACGGATCGTTTATGTATCGTGGACATCATTGATGATGGCAATGATTTGCTGACCTTGGAGATGACTACTGACAATCGAGTGCTGGAAATTGAACTTACTGATGAGGAGCTCGAGATCGCCAGCGTAGAGGGCTGGGAAGCGTTGGCCAACTTTGATCCGGCATTATTCCGCACAGGAGCCAATAAAAGATGGCGAGAACTGCGTATGTTGCCGACCAATCATTAATAGCCACATTGCAAATAAAAATGTGAGGTGACAATCAATAATTGGGCTTGATAAGCGTGCAAGCAGATTTTTGTGCGTGCTTGTTTGCCTACGCCGTTATTCAATTAGCAAAGTGCCAATAGATAAATCCTGCGCTCAAAAGAAAGCTAAGGATTAAGATAACGACATACAATGGATTGTTGCGGATATTACTCTTGTGCCGGAAAACAATCCTGCCCAGTATTGCACCTGGATAGCCGCCAATGAGAGCCAATAAGTGGTGAATTGCGTTTGGAATTCGTGTGCCATCTCTCTTGGCTTGGGTTTTGTCGAAACCGTAATATACGAAGGCGACAACACTGGCTGCGAACAGCCAGTTCCAATACCACCACCAGCTTGTTTGAAAATTGATAATCAAAAATAGTATAGCGGTTAAGCCTAACCCCAAAGCAGCACTCCAAACATAAATTCGTGACATAGTTTTACCTGTTGTGGTTCCAAAATAAGTATAGTTTAATCCGCTTAACACAATTGCGGCAGGTGCTGATTCTATCATGAATTAATTTCGCCAGTTAATGAATGCAAATCTAGGAGAAAGGGAAATATTAAAGCGGAGAAAAGTCTGTGAGCTTCGCGGTTCGTGATTGTATGCCTTAGCGATACACGGCAGCCACTGATCCACGAAGATCGACATAGAAGGGGTGCAAGCAGCTTATAATTTCAGCCAAACGTTGTCCAACCTGAATCTGATAAGCGGCCGTTAATGGTCCATCAGGAAATACTTCATAAATCTTAGTCCAACCACGATCCCACATTTCTGCTTCAATATTGTTGCCGAGCGTATCTTTAATTTCGAAAAGGTTACGGCGGAAACCATCGAGTAAGAAGCGATTCAGTCGTTTGTCGCGTGCTTCACAATGAAGACCCAACTCCCATCCATTACGACGCTGCGATCGCGCAACTTCATAATGTAAGCGGGGTTCGCCATAGTGAAACTGTACCAACCAGCGGAATGGTTGACGCACCTGAATACTCTGCAAAGCAGCTGGTAAAACTGGGAGGACAACCTCAGGAAGTGTACGCAAAAATATTGTTGTCGATAGCGTTGACATTTGGCTTTTTAAGGGCTATCCGGTATGATGCAATTGGGTGCCCATCTTCATTATACGACACCTATTTATTAGCGCTAGAAATCCATATCGCGATCCGAAATTGCGCTGGAATCTTGATCAAATGAAATGGGTTATTTGCTGAATCAGATTATTTTCTGACTGGCTGACAAGAATCCCGCATATACAAGCTGATGTCCAAGACACAACAGACACCAGGTCACTTTGAAATTACACTCGAATTAGCAGATATGCTATTGGGGTTTTGTTTACGGCGGCCTGCAGACCAGATTCTAGATCCTGGCTGCGGGGATGGGATTTTTCTGCAGCGTGCGGGCCAATGGCTTGATTGGTTGGCCGCGTCGCCAGCTGATCTCTCAGAGCTTGGATTGTGGGGGATTGAGCTAGATGAGCAAGCTGCGCGAGAGACTCATAAAAAATTACCCAATGCTCGTGTTGTCAACCAAAATTTTTTTGCACGAGAACCTGGATCACTACCAAAATTTGATGTAATTGCAGGTAATCCACCATACGCCCCCACCCAGTTTATAGGCAGCCTGGAAAAAAGAAAGGCACGACAATTGCCTATGTTTCCTCAGGACGATGAATTAGTCCCTGAATCTGACAAATTGCACTTAGTGTCATGGAAATTAACCGATTCATTAGGTATCCGCGCCGGATTACATGCCTATTATTTTTTGCACAGCGAACAATTTTTATACGAAGGCGGCCGTCTTGGAATGGTTGTGCCCAACGGATGGTTGGATGTTGCTTATGGCGTAGAGTTAAAACAGTATTTGCTGGATCATTTTCGGATTCTGGCCATCGTAGAATCAAGTGTAGAACGTTGGTTCCCTGAAGCCAGCGTCAACACATGCCTGGTTATCTTGGAAAAATGTGGTGTTATGTTCCGCCGGACAAATAATATAGTGCGTCTGATTCGACTAAGACAACCCTTACCGAAGCTTTTCCCCGCCGAGCCAGCAGATCACCAGCGGTTTATATCAGTTGAAAATTTAATTGCGCGACTGATGTCAGGACAAACGCGCGAGACAACGGAATATGGCATTCATATTATGCCGCAGGGGGCATTGAGGGCCGAAGGTAAATGGGGTAAAGCGCTGCGTGCCCCGGCCGTTTATCGGCGTCATCGGGACCATCTCGATTTGCATACCCTCAAGCGTTGGGCAACGGTCCAGAGAGGCTATACAACCGGTGCCAATGAATTTTTCTATTTAGATCAGGATACTGCGACCAAGTGGTCGATTGAATCTGCCTATCGACGGCCGTTATTGAAATCACTGCGCGGCGTTGATCGGTTGCAATTGAAAGCAACAGATTGCCACCTGGAACTGTTGTTAGTAGAACCAAATAGTGATATTCGTGATACGGCAGTGGAGGCTTATATCAAGTGGGGTGAAGAGCAAGGATACAATCAGCGCCAATCATGTAGGATACGACAGCCCTGGTATTCTCTGTCAGAACAACCAACAGCTTCCCTAATTTTGCCAAAAGGGATTTGGCAGCGTCATTTAACTTTACGCCTGGAGGATGAGGTCGCAGTTGATCAACAACTCTACCGCATAATTCCTGTAGAGAATGTGTCGCCGGAAGTTGCCGCAGCACTACTCAACAGCGCTTGGTTTGCACTGCAAATTGAGCTGCATGGGCGCGTCAATCTGGGTAAAGGACTTTTGTGGTTGGCTGCTTACGAACTCAGCGAAGTACGGTTGCCTGATCCACGCCGACTGAATTCAAAGCAAGCGGATCGATTAAAATCTTCGTTTCTGCGATTGGCGAAAAGTCCGTGGTCGAACGGAGAATATAATTTGTCCCAGCCCGCCAGGAAGGAATTGGATGAAGCAGTATTTGATATTCTCGGGTTTTCAGCGAAAGAACGAACGGCCGTACTGGAATCATTAGCGGAGCGCCTGACCAGCCGGATGCAGCTCGCATCGTACGTAAGGGAAGATTAGCGTGGATACAGGTATATTGAATCCGGCACAGAAGTATAATCTGGTTTATCAGAAATTACAGGATAGATATGGCCGTCCCCAGTGGCGCCAACATCTACCCCCTGTTGACGAATTGGTTTCGACAATACTTTCCCAGTCCACCTCAGATATCAACCGTGACAAAGGCTTTTATGCCCTTAAGGCGCGTTACCCTGATTGGGAGAGGGTAATGGATGCACCGGAAGCTGAGGTAATCGAGACAATTCGCTCGGCAGGATTAGCCAATCAAAAAGGGCCACGTATTCAGGCTGCCTTGCGTTTCATTAAGGAACAACAGGGGGCGATCGATCTGGATTTTCTGACGACAATGCCTTTGCCAGATGCGAAAGCGTGGTTAACGCAGATCAATGGTGTTGGACCTAAAACAGCCGCCATAATCTTACTTTTCGCCTTTGACCGGCCGGCTTTCCCGGTTGATACACATGTACACCGGATTACGGGACGTGTAGGTTTAATCGAGCCCGGCACGAGTGCTAATAAGGCACATGATGTTTTGGAAGCCATGGGCGAACCGGAGACTTTTTATCCAATGCACCTCAATCTGATCCAGCATGGGCGTGAGATCTGCCAAGCAAGAAAACCAAAATGCGCGCACTGTGTTCTACAAGAAATTTGCGACGCTTTTCCTGTGGATTAGATTCCAACTGGACTTAATTCAATGGTAATAAATTTGTTTGAGGTTGCAGCAGCTTCAAGGGAGCGATATCGGGTTGCCAAGAACCGGAGGGGGTTCTTTGCGGAAAATATCCCAGAGCGCATAAAGAGTGGCTAAAGTTTCTCTAAACTCATACCAGCGCATGCCGCGATAGGGGCGTAAGATCAGCAGATACCCCGGTAGCATCTAAACCAAGCCGACGACAAGTGAATATGGCCCGAGGCAAGTGGAAGGATTGGGTGACTAGAATGGCGCTCTGGAGCTGAAAAATGTTGTGCGCACGATAGCATGTATCATACGTGCGCCGGCCACCGTAATCGGCCTGGATGTCTTCCTCCGGCACCCCCTGCTGTACAGCATATGCCATCATCGCCCCGGGTTCATTGTAGAATTCTGTTTGGTTGTCGCCGCTGACCAGAATCTTTTGCACCTTGTCTGATTTATAGAGGGTAATTGCTGTATCCATACGATCGCGCAGCACGGTGCTCAATCGGCCGTTACCATATACGGCAGCGCCAAATACGACTACGACCTGCTCTGTGGGCACAGAAGTTGGGGAGTGGATCTGCCGTGTATAATACCAACTGACGGCTTGCCGCCATATCAGCGGCGTTAATATTAATACGAACAGAATGAGCAATGTCAGGAGACAACCTTTTCCCATTCTGGCGGGCGGTATCGTTTTTGTCGAAGAAGGAGAATTTATAAGTGAGTCTTCCATAAGGGTCTATGACAGCTATATTATCCTCAGCCAGTGATGAAGACCCGTACTTAAGTAAACCACTCAGGCATCATTTAGCTAGGGACAATAGAAAATGATAACAAGCCAACCAAAAATGAGATGAATCTTTTGTTTGATGGCGTCAATCAAATTGTTTAGAATGGCGGATAATTGATAGTTGAGTGAGGAGATAAAAGCATGAATATACAAAAGGAATTAGTCGACTCTTTTGGGACTAACAGTTGGTTGGTAAGTAAATTTGGCGAAGGTCTGTCCCATGAGGTTAGCACCACTACCCCCCAATTTCGTGCAAATTCTTTTAATTGGGTTCTTGGTCATATTGTGGTCAGCCGAGACCGGGCCATAATGTTATTAGGTGGAGAGCCGATTTTGATTGCCGAGGAAACGGCATTATACGAAACGGGTTCAGATTCTCTAAATCCGGAAACGGCCGTCGCGCTTGACCGGCTTCTAAAAGCTGTAGTTGAATCTCAGGAATGCCTTGCTGGAGGATTGATGGCGGCGTCTGATGAAGAGATGACAGCTATCTATGATGAAGAGCGGCAGCAAACTATCGGCGACCGTTTAAAAGGTTTGCATTGGCATGAAACGTATCATGTTGGCCAATTGGAGATACTAAGGCAGGTTGGTGGCGAACGTGACCCGTTTCCATAAAGGCGTGATCAGGTTTATAGAGGCATTCCCTACCTGTGTCTATGTTTGTTCTTCAGTGATGATAACAGCTTATCGCTGATGAGTTGAAGCTATAAGATTAGGCTACAGCCTTGGCCTGTAAAATCCACTCATCCGGATTAGCCTGCCAATCCGCTGCACGGGTGATTTCCTTAAGTTGGTCAGATGTGTGGGCAGCCAATTCGCTATAGGTTGTAATGCCCGCCTCTTTGAGTCTTTTCGCAAAGGTTGGGCCAATACCATTGATAGCTGTTAAATCATCAACCTTGGTGCTCTCTGATGTGGTGAAGCCAGATTCAATTGGAGATTCTGCCTCAGTTACGACAGTCACTTCGATTTCTTGCCCGTTATTGTCACTTTTTCGTTGGGCTAGCCGCTCTTCTCCCGCACAAGCCAGCTCGTTAAATTTTTCAAGTAGTACACCAGCCAGACCAAGCCCGAAACAAAACGCTTTTCTTAACATCCTTTCCTCCATCAGCAATGGTGATTTAAAAATGCCTGCGCCGCTTTGCCAACGAGACATTTGATTATGTGATTATGACGCACTGCATTATATCATGAAAAAGGCATTTAGTTCAATTGGTGAAGCTCACATAGACTCGTTTCGTTTAGCTGCTTTCCCGATATAAAAATGTGAAGAGGATCATCATCAAAATCATGGCGCTGACAGATAGGGCGAATAATTCGTTTGGGAGGCCGGGAATGAAATATGCTAAGACGCCCAAAACTAGCGGTAAGGCAGCGAACATGGCTAAAAAAACGGCCGAATACGCCTGCTTTCTGGAAAAACGGAATCAAGAGTAAGAAAATGGCGCTCAATGTGCCCCATTTTAGCCAGGTGAAGAGGTGTAAATAATCTATTTGTGTCGTGAAGTTGCCACTACCTAGCTGTTGCATAATAGATAGAAGCTGCAAGTTTTCTAAGAG
This sequence comes from uncultured Chloroflexia bacterium, assembly GCA_963736615.1. GTDB lineage: Bacteria > Chloroflexota > Anaerolineae > Promineifilales > Promineifilaceae > JAACFF01. The sequence goes on from CAVTPP010000003.1 coordinate 544,139, forward strand.
GTCAAATAATGCGGTAAGAATGGCCAAGAATGCAGGGAGATAAAACAACCGGTTACCTGTTAGAGAGGCACAGGTGAGTGAGAAAGCGAGGAGGAATGCACCGTATAGCACCATGAACAGAAAATCCAGGCGCGTGCCAAACGTAATACTGCTTATGGCCGTTTCTATTAGCTGCGAATCATCGCTATAGAAAATCAAATTTACATCATGGACGTCTGAGGCGAATTCAAAGGCGATGATGGGGGTGAAAAAGCCATCGGCCATCGGCCCGGTTTCCTGTGGACCGGTCAGCATAAGCACCAAGCTTATAATAATGACGCCAATTCCAATAATGGCACTTATAAGAAATGGTCTGCGCATTTTGTCTCCTCCTTTTGTCTGTTATTGGTGATAATGCGTTGCAGCAAGATACTTCAATAGCGTGGAGAAGTCTAATATTTGTCCTTCAAATCCTCTTTGGAAACGTTCTGCAGTTGACTTGCTTCCAAAACAGAGGGTGCTGGGTACACAGCAGAGGCGTACCTCAGATTCGATCACATAGGCGGCTTGAAAGATGTTGACCATTCGGCCGTAAATAAAATCACGTGCAAGAGCTGATTCTATATCAGCTCCATCTGCCACAAGCATAATGCCACAATGAGGACAGCAGGCAAACATTTGGGTCCCATCTTGTTTTTGAATAACGACCTCTGTTCGGGTAGATACTCTGCTGCTGCACATCGAACAACGCTTGCGCGTGGGGGGGGTACGCTCGGCAATATGCATGACACCACCTCTAACTTTTTTAACGAGGTGTTGACTTGCCATTCTGTCTATATCACGATGCACGGTCATGTGAGAGATATCAAATCTACTCTGAAGCTCTTGTATGCTCAATATTCCTTCATCTTGCAGCCAGTCCAGAATCTGCTCTTGTCTCGCTGCCGGTAACTTTTTCGTTTGTTCTTTCATCTCAATTCTCAGCACTGACTAAGGCTATATTTGCATCCTACCATAGGTCGTTATAGAATGTGAATTATATCACAAACTAACAAAATATAACATATTTTTGGTCATCAGGAATGTGATCAATAACGATCAGTTTATGAAGGAGAATAGGATGAAACGTGTATCTGGTCTGTTGCTGTTAATTGCGATATTGATTGTCACCGGCTGTACATCAACTGGAGGGGAAGGAGACCTAGACGTAGAAGGTGTTTGGGGACGCAATTCGCCTATGGCAGCTCAAAATGGTGCATTTTATATGGTTATCACTAATAACACGGGGCAAGATGAACAGTTGCTTGGTGCAGAGGCAGAGGCTTGTGGAACCTCTGAATTGCACGAAATGTACATGAAGGAAAATGACGTCATGGGCATGCGCCAGGTTCCTGGTGGGATTATTGAGCTCCCTGCTGGAGAGAGCATCGAACTTAAAGTTGGCGGCATGCACGTGATGTGTATCGAAAAGCAGATGGCATTTGAAATAGGGGATAAGATTCCGATTACACTCAAGTTTGCCAATGCAGGTGAGATGGAAGTAACGGCCGACATCCGTGATTCAGCAATGGAAGGCATGGATATGGGTGGATAGTTACTTTCATGTGAGGTGCGTGAAGGACATAATATTGAAGATTATCAGGCACTCTGCCTCTAGGATAGACCGGCAATTTGGAACCGGTCTATTTTTTTGTCAATCGCTTGACAGAAGACTTCAGGCGCTTATAATGTGATACAAAGTATCAATATCTTGATATTTCCTGGTCTAAGTGAATTTATAATGCTAATTTTATTGATGAAAAGATGGTGGCTTGTGGCTTGGTTGCTGGTCATTAGTTTGGTGCTGATAGCGTGTAATGGGGAACCGGCCACTGATTTGAAGTCTGCTCCCGTGATTTCAGAGAGAGTTTTGACAATACCCGAGCTGCGGTCCATGGAGTTGGACGGCCGTCCTTTGCAAGTTGTAGCGACAACGAGCATCATAGGCGATGTGGTTGCTCAAGTTGGCGGGGATCAGATAGAACTGCTTACCTTGATTGATCCTGGACAAGACCCGCATAGTTATGAACCAAGTGCAGGCGACTTGACGGCCGTCAGCAAGAGTGATGTCATATTTGTTAATGGTTGGAACCTTGAAGAGGGTCTTGGCGATGATCTGTCCACTATTAGCGATAATACACCTATGGTACCTGTCAACGCCAAGGTCATACCGTTGGAATTCAAGGGCAAAGATGACATACAGCATGAAGAAATTGTAAGCAAGGAACATGGCCAAATTGATCCCCATACCTGGTTTGCCGTTTCCAATGTACGACAATGGGCAGAAAACATTACGATAGTCCTTAGTGAATTGGACCCCGTGAATGCAGACAGGTATGAAGAAAATAGGCAGATGTATGATAGAGACCTAATGGAACTCGATGCCGATCTTCGCAGGCAGATCGAGAATATTCCAAAAGAAGAGCGTATTTTAATTACCAACCATGAATCATTTGGTTACTTAGCGGATGAATATGGTTTCAAGGTAATGGGTACAGTAATGCCATCCTCAAGCACATTAGCCGAACCGTCGGCTCGTGACCTGGCAGCATTGGCCACTCTCATGGAAGAAGAAGGTATTTGTACAATCTACACGGAGACAACGGTCAGTGAGAGTATGCCGCTAATATTGGCACAAGAACTGCGTAACTGCGGGCAAGTGAAGATTATTTCACTATATACCGGATCTATCGGACTCTCGGGCAGTGGTGCTGATAGCTATCGTGGGATGATGGAATCTAATATTTCGGCTATCGTTGAAGGGTTGAAATAGTCCTTTGATGCGTCCAAGAAACCAATTTGTGGAGCAAGTGAATTTATGTCTGAATTTGTTGAAAGGTTAGCACCTCGAGGTGTTGCCCATGCCACCGAACAACCTACTCTTGAATTAGATCATGTTTCGGTTTCGTTCACTGCTGGAGCGAATGGCGCTACAACAACACGCGGTTCCAATTATGCTTTGGAAGACATTTCATTTGAAATCGACAAAGGTGAGCGCATTGCCATCATTGGACCTAATGGCGCTGGAAAATCCACATTATTACGTTTGATCGTGGGCAGATTGAAACCGGGGAAGGGGCACGTAAACGTCTATGGGCATGGTCCAGACGACCATATTTGTATTGCTTATGTGCCGCAGCGTAATCAGCTTGACTGGTCCTTCCCTGCCAGTGTAGAAGATGTCGTGATGATGGGGCGTGTTGGTAAAATTGGATTATTTCGTTGGCCACGACGGCACGATTGGGAGATTGTAAGGTCTTGTCTAGAACAAGTTCGAGCGACCCATTTAGCTAAACGACAGATCGGTGAATTATCAGGCGGCCAACAGCAAAGGGTGTTTATTGCTCGTGCTTTGGCACAAGAGGCAGAACTGCTTTTGATGGATGAGCCATTAACAGGCCTAGATTTGCCCAGTCAAGAGGCGATTTTTGAGATACTAAATGCTGTACGAGAATCAGGCGTCACTGTTCTGGTGGCTACTCATGATTTAAATCTTGCCGCAGAACGATTTGACCGCGTAATGTTGATCAATAGACGCCTGATTGCGTTTGGTCAACCATCTGCGGTTTTAACTTCCGATAATCTTTTGTATGCGTATGGCGGGCACGTTCATGTGCTTGGTGAGGATGAAACAGTGCTTGTTGCGGATACCTGCTGCGGGCATGGGGACGAGGAGCATTAACTGTATTTTGTAAACGATATGATCGATTTTCTTTTGGAACCGCTTCAGTTTTCATTTATTGTTCGAGCCCTTGCAGCTGCGGCCATAGTTGGTGTGGTATGCTCGATATTGGGCACCTATGTTGTTCTTCGTGGTATGGCTTTTTTTGGTGATGCATTAGCTCATACGATCCTGCCAGGGATAGTAATTGCTTTCTTATTAGGCTGGCCATTGGCAGTCGGTGCGTTGATTTTCGGTATTTTGACCGCTTTAGGAATTGGATTGTTGACCGATAGGGGATATCTAAAAGAAGATACGGCGATTGGCGTGGTGTTTGCCGGCCTTTTTGCCCTCGGCGTTGCCATGCTGTCCGCTACGGGGAACTACACTGTCGATCTGGCCCATTTCCTCTTTGGCAATCTATTAGCAGTGACGACAGCCGATTTGATCATTACTGCCGTGCTTGGTTTTATTGTGTTGTTGGTTGTATTTCTCTTTTATAAAGAGCTGCTGGTTATTTCTTTTGATCAAGTATTAGCGGAAACGCTACGATTGCCAACGACCTTCTTGCGTTTCCTTCTTTTAGTTTTGATTGCAGTCACGATCGTGGTGTCTCTCCAGGTTGTGGGTATTGCTTTAATGCTGGCGATGTTTGTAACACCAGCAGCCACCGCCTCATTGCTAACAAGGCGGTTGCCATCAATGATGGTGATGTCGGCAATCATCGGTTCCTTTTCCGGTGTTAGTGGGGTTTACGCTTCTTTCTATTTGGACATAGCATCTGGCCCCGCCGTCGTTTTAGTTGCGACCGTTATTTTTTTCATTGTGTTTCTTTTCGCGCCAGGCAAAGGCATTGCCTGGAGTAGGGCCTGATGCCAGGATCCATACGGGGAATTATGGGAAATGATGGACGAGGTTAAGATCTTAACAGACACTTTGGCCTCCAAGGGCTATCGTCTCACGGTTGCTCGCCAAGCCATTATTGAAACATTAGTTGCCGGCGGAGGGCACTGCAGCGCCGATCAGTTGGTAGCATCTGTTCATAACCAAATGCCGGGTGTGGGGCGTATGACGGTATACCGCACTTTGGATTTATTATGCCAGCTCGGTCTGGCGCGACCTGTTTACCAGGGATCCGGTGCCGCACATTTCGTATTGATGCGAGCGGGGAATCACCATCATTTAATTTGCAGCGATTGCGGCCAAGTTTTTGAATTCGATGACTGTGTTCTGGAACAGATTTCTGCGGAGCAGATTGGCGACCGTTTTGGATTCCGAGTACGGGGCCACTTGTTAGAGTTACACGGCTTATGCCGTGATTGCAGCAAACCGTAACGGTATAGATTTTGTTGGGAATGTTCTTAGGCTCTGATTGTTGGAAGGCGTTCAGAGCTCTATTATTGATCTTAAAATCGTATTGACTTGATGTCAAAAGTGGTTCGTAAAACCATTTGACTGGCTGTATAATGACTTAGGACAGGTATCTGGCAGATACAAGCTGTGAAGACCCCATGGAGGAATATTCTTGATGCAAGAGCGGAAGCCACGCGTACTGGTTGGAAAACCTGGATTGGACGGCCATGATCGTGGAGCTAAGGTTATTGCACGAGCCCTACGTGATTCGGGAATGGAAGTAATCTATACCGGACTGCGACAGACGCCGGTGATGATTGTCAATGCGGCAATGCAGGAGGATGTAGATGCTATTGGCCTGAGTATTCTCTCCGGTGCGCATATGACACTCGTTGAGCGAATTATGGATTTGCTTGCTGAGAACGAAATGCAGGATGTGCCGGTATTTGTGGGCGGTATTATTCCTGACCACGATGTTCTTCAATTGCAAAAGATGGGTGTTACGGCCGTGTTTGGCCCCGGCTCGAGTCTAGAAGAAATCACCAGATTCATCTGGGAGATCGTAGAGCGTGAATGATCTTCTGGTAAAGATACGGGAAGGAAATATTCGCGCGATTGCCCGTGTCATTACCTTGATTGAAAATAATGAAGAGGCTGCCCATAAGGCGGTTTCGTTTTTGTACCCATTTACCGGCCATGCACATGTGGTTGGTATTACGGGACCACCGGGATCCGGTAAAAGCACCCTGGTAAATGGTCTTGCTAAGCAGTTTTCAAGAGAAGGGGCATCAGTAGGCGTCATTGCCATTGACCCTAGCAGTCCCTTTAGCGGAGGCGCACTTCTTGGAGACCGCGTGCGAATGCAAGATCTTGCTGGTGAAGATGGTATTTTTATCCGCAGTATGGCCTCGCGAGGCAGCTTGGGTGGTCTGGCACGGGCGACGTTGGCAGTTATAAAAGTTTTGGACGCTGCCGGCTATGAGATCATCCTGGTAGAGACTGTAGGAGCAGGCCAAATTGAAGTTGATATTGCCAGCGCGGCACATACAACATTGGTAATCGAAGCACCGGGCATGGGCGATGATGTGCAGTCGATCAAGGCCGGCATCCTAGAGATAGCTGACGACCTTGTAGTAAACAAGGCTGACCGTCCCGGGGCTATGCGCGCAGTTCAGGCGTTGGAAATGATGCTTCATATGGGGCAAGTCCCAGCTAGACATCATGGACAACTATCTGAGGTCAAAACGGCGAATAAAGATAATGAGCCTAAAGATTGGCAAGTAAGCGTTCTGCAAACGGTAGCAACGGAAGGTGAAGGGATCGCCGAACTGGCACAACGCGTGCATGCCCACCGCGATTTTCTTTTAGAAAGCGGCGGTTGGGTGGTTTGTGAAAGAGAACGAAGCCGTAAGGAATTATCGCAGCTATTGCAGGAGCGTTTTATGGCTACTCTTTTGACTGTTATTTCCAGTGAAGAACGAGAGGCCTATGTTGAAGCTGTGGCAATGCGCCAGATGGATCCGTATTCGGCCGTGGATAAACTTTTTGAGCAGATTGGCGAGCGATTTGCATAGGCTGTGCTCTAGATGACATTTAGGAATTCAAATTGAGGTTATTATGTATGGTGATATAAAACTTTTCGCCGGTTCCGGTTGTCCGGAGTTGGCCCAAAGAATTGCTGATCATATTGGTATACCTTTGAGCGACTGGGATATTATCCAGTTTCCAAATCAGAACTTGTTTGTCCGTCTTCACGGCAGTGTGCGCGGGCAGGATGTATATTTGATTCAAAGTCATAGTATTCCGCTGCATCGCAACATAATGGAGACGTTAATCGCCATAGACTGCTTGCATCGTGATTCTGCCGGTCGGATAACGGTTGTTTTGCCTTATATGGCCTATGCCCAGAGCGATAAAAAGGATCAACCCCGAGTCCCAATAACTGCCCGGCTTTTGGCTAATATGATTGAGGTTGCCGGTGCGGATCGCTGGATGACAATAGATCTACACAGCTCACAGATTCAGGGCTTTTATCAAATTCCTGGAGATTCGCTTACTTCTTTTCATATTCTGACTGCTTACTTTCGAAACAAGAACCTGGATGCGGTTGTTGTGACCCCGGATTTGGGCTTTGCCAAACGAGGACGAAATTTCGCTGAGGCTGTGGGATTGCCGCTGGCTTTTGTAGAGAAGAGACGCATTGGCAACAAGGGCAAACGCCAGGCGTTGTCCTTGATCGGCAGTGTAGCAGATAAGGATGTAATTATAGTAGACGATATGATTGACACTGGCGGATCTGTAAAACAGGCTATCCAATTGGTAAAATCGATGGGAGCCAAAGATGTTTACATGTCCATTGCTCATCCGGTTCTTTCTGATCCGGCAACAAAACGGCTATCAAAGCTACCGATCAAGGAAATGGTTATCACGGATACATTACCAATTCCAAAGGAGAAAATGCTGCCGTTTTATACAATATTGTCCGTAGGCGAACTGCTCGGAGAGGTAATTCTTCGCTCTCATGAAGGGCGAAGTGTAGGTGAATTGTTCAATGAGTGAGCGATAAACCGCTCACTTTTTTATTACGGGCTCGATAGAAGTTAATGTTGGTCTAAGGGTTCGTTGGTAAACTTCTCGTTATGTTTAAAAAACTTGTCTCCAAGTTTGTTGGTGATCCCAACAAGAAAATTATAGATGGTATGGCTCCGTTGGTTGCCGAAGTTGCTTCCTATGAGCCAGAACTGCAGCAGCTATCTGATGATGAATTACGGTCTAGAACGGCCGACTTACGCGAACGAGCACGAAATGGGGAACTACTTGAAGATCTCCTAAGTGAAGCATTCGCGCTGGTGCGTGAGGCTTCCATACGCACGACCGGCTTGCGCCACTATGATGTGCAAATTATGGGCGGCATTTTATTGTTTCGGGGTGATGTAGTAGAGATGCGCACCGGAGAAGGCAAGACCCTGGTAGCTACTTTGCCCCTCTTCTTAAATGCATTAAGTGACAAAGGTGTGCATTTAGTGACCGTCAACGAATATCTGGCCAGACGTGACGGTGGGTGGATGGGCAAGATATTCAGTTTCTTGGGTTTAACAGTGGGATGTATTGGGCCACAGCAGTTTTCAGCTCTATATGATCCGGATTACGTAAATCCTGGTGCTGAATTAGAAGATGAGCGCCTCGTCCACTGGCAGCCAAGTACACGACCGCAAGCATATGAGGCGGATATTACGTACGGCATAAGCAGCGAATTCGGTTTTGACTTTTTGCGTGACAATATGTCTACCAGTGCTGATCGGCTGGTACAGCGTGATCTTCATTTTGCGATCATCGATGAGGTAGATAATGTGCTCATCGACGAGGCACGAACGCCGTTGATTATTTCAGGGCCGGCTGCGCGAACTGGTACAGAATATAAACGCTTCGCCGGCTATGTTCGCCGGCTGCGTAAAAATACGGCCGAAGAGGAAGAAGAACCGAACGGCCATTATGACATCGATGAAAAGAGCCGCAGCATCAGTTTAACTGACATGGGTATTGCCGAAATTGAGCGGCGTATTGAGGAAATTGATGATGAAGCTGGTGACAGTCTTTATGATCCGCGTTTCTATGAGTTGACCTATTACCTGGACAATGCTTTGCGTGCAGAGTACTTGTTTAAAAACAATGTGCAGTATGTGATCAAGGATGGCGAGATCATTATTGTCGATGATTTCACAGGTCGATTAATGCCCGGGCGGCGCTACTCTGATGGCTTGCATGAAGCGATTGAAGCGAAAGAAGGGGTTTCTATCAAGCGAGAAACCGTTACCGTAGCTACGATTACGCTGCAAAATTATTTCCGCCTATATGAAAAATTGGGCGGTATGACGGGTACCGCACTGACTGATGCCGAGGAATTCGATGAGATTTACGAATTGGGCGTTACTCCACTGCCAACCAATGTGCAGTATATTGTTGACTTAGGCACAATGGGTCTGATCCCGGCAAAGGAAAAGGTTGAAGGCACGGAAGCGACAAGGTATTTGGACCCTGTAACGAGCGAACCGGTTTTCTTTAAGAGAATTGACTTCAAAGACCAGATATATGGAACCGAAGAAGCTAAAGATCAAGCAATTATCAACGAAATTAGGCGGGTTAATGAAAGCGGTCGTCCTATTTTGGTTGGTACGACCTCAGTCGAACATTCGGAGTCTATCCACCGAACATTACAGAAAGAAAAAATAGCCCATAATGTGCTCAACGCTAAGATTCACCAATCTGAGGCATTGGTTGTGGCGCAGGCGGGGCAGAAAGGGGCGGTCACTATTTCAACCAACATGGCGGGTCGTGGGACCGACATATTACTTGGTGGTAATCCAGAGGGTCTCGCCGCAGAAATGGTTTCTAATGATTTATTTGATCAAAGATTGTTGACCCAATTAGCGCAGCGCCTACTGGCCGATGGTCAAGATTCGGCTTATGAGTTTGCCCGACGAAATGGCAAATTAGATGAAGAAATGGTGGACTGGCTCGCCGAAAACAACAAGCAAATCCAAGAAGCGTTGCCCGAAGTTGAACGCATTGGACTTGCCCGTTACGTTACGCGCGATTTGTATCAATCTTATGAGCTCGATTATAGCGAAGCGGAACGAGTCGTCTTGATGGTTCAGGCGGGGGAAATGCAGCGGGCACGAGAATATGTGGCTAACCTGGGTAAGGATGTTGCGTTTGTCGATCATGTCTTGCGAGATTTTGACACCTTGCGCAGCTATACATCAGCGCTGCAGAACCGTCAGACAACACCTGAGCAAAAGGCAGAGATTCTCGCCGGTGTCTTATCCCGGCTGCTCTTTGAACAGCATTATAATGCTCGTGCCGCGCTGATACGAGCTGTATTAGCTGATGAGGAACAAGAAGCGGCGAAGATCGCTCGCGAAACGCCAGGCGTGGATGAAGAATTGGTTCACAAGATTAAGGAACTAAAGCTGGAGGCTGAGCAGACAAGATCTGAAATTTGGCGTTTGGGTGGTCTGCATGTGATAGGTTCTGAACGGCATGAATCACGGCGTATTGATAACCAGCTACGTGGTCGCGCCGCAAGGCAGGGCGATCCAGGATCTTCAAGATTTTTCCTTTCATTGGAAGACGACCTGATGCGACGTTTCGGTGGCGAGCGTTTGAAGGGTTTTATGTCCCGCACAAACATTCCCGATGATATGCCGATTGAGAACGGTATGTTGGACAAGATCATCGAGAATTCGCAAGAAAGGATTGAAGGATTTAACTTCGATATTCGCAAGAACGTAGTCGAGTACGACGATGTAATGAGCAAGCAGCGCCAGGCAATCTATAACGAAAGACGGGCCATATTGCTGGGCGAGGCGGTGGATCTTGATGAAAAAATGGCCGGGTCTTTTGAAATAGCCATTGAGGATTTAGTTTCCCATTATGTCGTCGATTATACCGGTTATGTGCGTAGAGAAATCGATCGCGTAATAGGGGAATTTAGCACAGATGCGACCGATGCGATTAATGTAACCGGCATACTACGAAATCTCCGCGGTTTGCTTCCGGGCGTTGTACTTCTAGATCGAGAGGAACTGGAGGGTTTGTCGGCTGATGCTTTGGCCGAGCGCTTGATGGTTCTTGCCTACGAGAACGACGAGAACGGAGACAACCTATACCAACTCTTGCAAGCGATGGGTAGATTCTTACCTATTCTGCCAACCATCCCCAATTTGGCTGTATTGGCTCGTTACCGGAGTGGCCAAATGCAGGCGCGGGACAAATGGCGTGTTGATTATGTTGAACATGTTGACGATCTATTTCACAATTTCTTAGCTGAACAGATTGCCGTAGAGGAACGCGAGCGTATATGGATCAAAGCCGAGGCTGAACTCACACAAGCGTTTAACCAATTCCGGACGGAGGGACTCACGGCGGCAACTGCCGGCCCAAGACAAGAGAAATTCCGGCAGCAGGTGACCTTGACTTTGCGTGATTTGCTGCTGGACAGTTTGTCCGCCTTGGATGCCGAACAATTGATAAAGGCGCTAAATGCGTATGTGAGCCGGCAGCAGGAAAAGTGGCGTGAGCGCATAGGCGATGAAGAGTATCGGAACTTCCAACGAACCTTGTTGTTATCAGCCATCGATAATGAATGGCGTGATTACCTGACGGCGATGGATGACCTGCGTCGTGAAATTGGATTGACGGCCTTAGGGCAGCGTGATCCTAAGGTGGAATATAAACGGCGCTCGTATGAGATGTTCACTGATATGCGTGCGAATATTGACAAGGATGTGGCGGATCGCTTTTTCCGTCAAATTGGCAATCATATCGCTTTTGTTGAAAGACAGCAGGCCGAAGTAGCCTATAAACTTCAGGCACAAAGTGCGGGCTATGAAGTTGTGTCACATGGATCGGGCAAAAGTGGTGTTCGACGCGCGACAGCCAAGGTGGGTCGTAACGATCCTTGTCCTTGTGGCAGTGGAAAGAAGTATAAGCTGTGTCACGGGCGTAGGAGTGGGAGCTCTGATGGCAGCACGACTAACGGCCGTGGGGAACAGTTAACACAAACTGCTGCTACTACATCATCAAAAAGTGCGCAGAAAAAAAAGAAAAGGAAACGGCGTAGGCGCTAAATTATTGAAGGAGACAGCTGACCAACCGGCTGTCCCCTTTTATTATTTCTGACATCCAGGGCAATAATGTGTACTGCGCCCGCCAAGTTTTATACGTTCAATAATTTTGCCGCAACGGTAGCATTGATCCCCAGTGCGCCGAAATACCTTGACTTCCTCTTGCATCTCGCCCTTTTCTCCGTCAGGCTTGACATATGTGCTGATACTTGCGCCTTCGCGTGCGATGCCCAAGATCAATACATCTTGAATACTCCGATGAAGGGCGGTAATTTCTTTTACGGTTAGCGTATCGGTTCGGCGCGTAGGAAGCAGGCCGGCATAAAAAAGAGCTTCGTCGGCATAAATATTACCGATCCCAGCGATAACGCTTTGATCAAGCAAATACGGTTTCAAGGTGCGTTTGCGATCTGATATCAATTGCTGCAACACGCCGACTGTAAAGGAAGGCTCCAATGGTTCTGGCCCCAAATTCCCTAATACCTCCTGGGGATCATTGACAAGATAGACCCGGCCAAATTTGCGTGTATCTCGAAAGCGTAGTTCCTGTTCGTTGTCCAGTTCAAACAGTGTGTGCACATGTTTATCTTCTGGGATTAATGGATCCACAACAGCTAGATGGCCAGACATACGCAGATGGATGATGAGGGTTTCATCTTGATCTAATGCAAAGACAATGAATTTTGCGCGCCTGTAAACATCGAGGAACTTTAGACCAGTGATTCGGGACTGAAATTCTTGAAGATTGGGTCTATCAATATGACGTGGCCAGCGTAATCGTGTGCCCACAATATGTCTGCCAACAATTTGTGGCCTTAACGCACGGACGACAGTCTCAACTTCAGGTAGCTCGGGCATAATACCTTAGATGGTTTGGACCAGGGTTGCATTTTATCATTTCAAAACCGTAAATTTCCCACTATCATAGAGAAGTTCGCCGTCAACCCAGATTTTACCTCCATCACGCATATCGCAAATCATGTCCCAATGTATTGCAGATACATTCTTGCTGCCTGTTTCCGGGTAACCGCGACCTAAGGCCATGTGTATAGTGCCGCCAATTTTCTCATCGTAGAGTATGGATTTAGTAAAGCGATCGATGCCGTTATTTGTCCCGACTGCAAATTCGCCCAGATAACGGGCGCCCTCATCTGTATCCAGGGTTTTAAGCAAAAAGCCCTCATTTTTTTCGGCAGATGCTTCGACGACCTTTCCATCTTCAAAACGTAACTCTACGCCATCTACTTCGCGACCGGCGACAATAGCTGGATAAGAAAAGCGCACCCAACCATTAACTGAATTTTCCACAGGCCCGGTGAAAATTTCCCCTGAAGGCATATTGCGCTTTCCGTCAGAGTTAATGAAAGTTCTACCTGCTATGGATAAATGCATATCGATATTAGGACCCTTGACAATTACTTCTTCTTTGCCTTGCAGCCAATCGACGAGCTGCTGCTGCATGGCGTTGACGGCCAACCATGCAGCCACGGGATCATCTTTGTCGGCATGACACGCACGAAATACAAAATCCTCGAAGTCGGTCAATGACATATCTGCTTCTTGAGCGTGTGCGTTGGTAGGGTAGAGTGTGCCGACCCAACGAAGCTCTCCGGCTGCGGATCGTTCCATGTATCTGCCCATTAATTCACTGCGAGCCGCTTGTGCCACCTGCTGCCGTGTAGGATCAATGGCAGACATCGCCCGAGTATTATTCGTGCCGCGGATGTTGATCAGGCAGTCGTAAGTTTCAAGGATTAGTCTCATGGGTTCAGGGATATGTTGTAATTGTTCATCACTGCTTTCCTGAAATACGATCTCTTCAAGACGTTCATCTTCCAATTGGACCATTGGATGGCCACCAGCGCGAATTACTTGGCGCAACGTCTCGGTTATGAGGGGCATTGCTGCGACGGAACCAGTCACCAATACCTTGTCACCGGGCTGGACATCAACACTATAATTGACAAGTATTTTGGCTAATCGGTCAATGCGGGGATCGTTCATCTATTACTCCTTATTTAGAAGGTAAATCAATTTTCCATATCATCTTGCAACTATTTTTTAAGCAAGATGCTGATTATAGCGGCAAATATGCTGTTTGACTGGATTTAAGTGGCTGACATACAATTTATGGTGTCATGTACCCAGAAGATCGTGTCTTAGTGGCTTTCGTTCCCCATCCGGCTGATTTTGATTTAGTCAGGAATGAAGGATGGTATCGAGTACCTCAGCGCCATGCTCCAAAAGGTTTGTATGCTGAATACTTTGCCTTTTATTTTGGCCGTCGCTTTGGTGAAGAGAAGTGGGCGATTCATTATTATGCACGCAATCTGGGACATGAATTGTTTACGCGACGCGATTTGCTGCCAAATGAGCCAAATCATCCCCGGGCTAATGAGTTCTATTATAAAGTGCAATTGGGACCAATTTTAACTCGTGATCATCCAATTCTTAGTTTACGTTGGCGCAGGGTCACTTTTATTCACACGACTTGGGATCGCTTTGAGGATGCACGGGAGATAAATGATCTTTTTGTAGAAGGTGGACCTTATGTGGATCGCTTGTATGCGACACTCAAAGAGCGTGGTGTGCAGGCTGAACGTAATTATCATGTATCCGAAGATGGTGCTGATTATGATGTTCCGCTCATGGTGCCTTGTGCTCTTGGTCGGATCGAGATTGGCAATGAGCGTTTGCCACAGAAAATTAACGAAATCGGCGTATTAGCTCAAGAAATCGTGGAAGAAGTGAGTGAAAAAGGCGGGATTGAATCTTTACATTAGCATAATACTCAGGAATGAATATGTTAACTGCGAGCATTATCTATAATCCTCTAGCTGGACCGGCGAACCTCGCACCAATAATGGATCAAATCGCCTCCCGATGGATTGGCAAAGGATGGCATGTAACAGTTGAGCCGACGGATAGTCCAGGACATGCAACAACATTGGCTGCTGCCGCGGCAGCTTCTGGTTGCCACCTTGTTCTGGCTGCTGGAGGTGACGGCACTTTGGGCGAAGTGGTCAATGGCCTTGCCGGAACTGAAACCATTATGGGCATCCTGCCGGCAGGAACTGCCAATTCATTCGCACGCGAGTTGGGAATGCCGATGCCAGGTCTATTAGAAATGCAAGCGTCAACTGTTTTGTCGAATTCTCTCGCAGTAGCACCGAAAGATAACAAGCTGATTGCTGTATCGGATGGGTTAATAAGCGGTCGTGTGCAGCGGATGGATCTGGGATGGAAAGCCGAACGTGACGGTGAGGGCCGTTATTGGATATTATGGGCCAGTGTTGGGGCCGATGGTTATCTGATGCATGAATTGGAACCGCGACCAAAGTGGTCCAAGAAAATCGGCCGTGCGAGCTATGTTTTGCGGGGAATACCTATTTTGACGCGCTTTTCGCATGTTCATGCCAGCGTTGAAGTAGATGGCCATCATTTCGAAGACGATTATGTTTTGGTCTTGGTTAGCAATAGCCGGCGTTATGCAGGTGGCTTGATCACATTGACTGATGAGGCTTATCTGGACGACGGACAGTTTGAGATTTGGCTTTTTGGCGGGCATGGATTTCCGAGCATTTCGCGGCATGCACTGCAAGCATTGCGTGGACAACACCTGAAACAGCCTGATACATTTTTGGTTCACGGCCGTCATGTAAAAATTCACAGCGATCCCCCAGCGCCGCTGCAAATGGATGGCGATCCGGTTGGACAAACACCTTTAGAATGTGAAATCAAGCCTGGTGCATTGCGCCTATTAGTACCAGAGACGACGCCATCTGATCTTTTTCAATCACCAGGGAGCCCATTATTTGACCTGGTGGATTGATCCTCTCCATGGCAAAAAAGAGATTCCCCTGCTATTTTTAACATAATCTGCACGCATTCTCAGCGTCCAAAGGTCTTGCAATCTTCCCAATATTACGTAAACTTCAATTATGGATAGGATCGATTTCCGTTCAGACACGGTAAGCTGGCCCACACCTCACATGCGCGAAGCGATGGCCACGGCCACGGTTGGTGATGACGTATATGGAGAGGATCCTACTGTCAATGCCCTGGAGGCTCTGGCGGCGGAGAAGGTAGGTAAAGAAGCTGCCCTTTTTGTGGCCAGTGGGACTATGGGTAACGTGACGGGCATATTGGCCCATGCTACGCGTGGGGATGAGATGGTTGTAGGTCATGATAACCATGTCATGATGTGGGAAACTGGAAGTGTCGCCTCTTTAGGTGGCGTTGTGCCTAAAGTATTGCCCACTGATGAATTTGGTAGATTAAGCATTGACCTGATTCAAAATATCGTTTCATGGGATGATGTGCATTTACCTCGCCACCGGCTCATCCACGTTGAGAACAGCTATGGCAACAAGGGGGGATATCCATTACCGCCAAGCTATTTTGCTGCGATTAGAGATGTAGCTGCAAAGAACCAGTTGGCTGTTCATATGGATGGTGCACGACTCTTTAATGCGGCGGTTGCCCAAGGAATTGATGCTTGTGAAATCACCCAACATATGGATTCGGTCACCTTTTGCCTAAGCAAGGGTTTGTGTGCGCCAGTAGGCTCTATGTTATGTGGATCTGAAAGCTTCATTCGCAGCGCGCGCCGCATACGCAAATCGCTTGGTGGAGGTATGCGCCAGGTAGGAATCCTGGCGGCTGCCGGCATTATTGCCCTTGAAGAAATGGTGGATAGATTGGCAGTTGATCATCACAATGCGCACCGTCTGGCTGAAGGCCTGAAAGAGATGTCCGGCGTCCGCATAAACATGGACATGGTCAAGACCAATATTGTATTTTTCGATCTGGCTGATGACGTTGCAATTTCACCGCAAGAAATCACGAAACGCATGCGAGAAAAGGCCAATGTTTGGTTAGGAACCCGGGGATCGCGTGGCTTTCGCGCAGTGACCCATTATTGGATTGGACCGGCGGATGTAGATATTTTCCTGGATGTTTTGGAGGATTCACTCCAGCGTTAGCAGGAGGTAAGGGGCAATGAGTAGCCTGATCGGGCAAATCATCAATGATCGCTATCGCCTTGATTCTCTCCTGGGTGATGGCGGTATGGGGACGGTGTTCCGCGCTTTTGATCGCAATTTAGATCGTCAGGTGGCGATTAAGTTGATGCACGGTCACTTTGCCCGGCAGCCGGAGTTCCGCTTGCGCCTTATTCAAGAAGCACAGACGGCCGCAAAACTGGACCACCCCTCAATCGTACGAATTTATGATTTTGGCGATTCTGAAATGGGATTGTTCATCGCCATGGAGTATGTGGATGGTGGGAGCCTCCGCGATCATCTGGCACGCTTACAGGGAATGGAAAAATTTCTACCATTCTCGCAAAGTTTGCAGATTGGTATCCAAATTGCTGAAGCGTTGGATTATGCCCACCAGAGAGGAGTGATCCACCGTGATGTCAAACCAGGCAATATCATTCTCAAACGGCTGAGCCATCCAGAAGACTCTGGCGAACAACCGTTTCGCGCGCTGTTGACCGATTTTGGTTTGGTTAAGCTGCAAGAAGGGTCACCAATGACCCAGAGCGGCGCCACAGTCGGTACGCCGGCCTACATGTCTCCAGAACAGTGTGAAGGCAATGAGTTGGACGGCCGTTCTGACTTATACGCCTTGGGCATTGTACTCTATGAACTGGTCACTAATCGTTTACCATTCGCATTTCAGTCATTGGCGGATGCGATCTCAACGCACCGGCGAGGAACCCGACCGGCACCGCCAAGTGAATACCGTGCTGATGCACCGCCCTTAATCGACAGCTTGCTGGCCAAATCACTGGCCAAGTCACCTGAAGATCGTTTTAAGGACGGTTATGAAATGGCCTCTGCTTTGCGCAGCGCGCTGCTTTCTCTAGAGGGTGCAATTACGCGGGTGATGATCCGGCAGGAACTCGATATATTAGACAGAGTTGCTGATCCACCGGCCGGCTTTGAACTCTTGATAAGTGCGCCTGGACACGAGCCAAGCGTCTTGCCTTTAAACCACTCGATCATTACCGTTGGCCGGAATGCTGATAATGATGTTGTGCTGCCTGCAGAAGGGGTGTCACGCCATCACGCTCGTTTGCAGGCGACATCATTGGGTTGGGAGATGCTGGACCTTGGAGGTGTGAACGGAACTTGGGTGGATGATCGCCGCTTACGTGCCGAAGAACCTACCCCCTTTGTTCCAGGTTCAACGGCCAGAGTTGGACCGTATGAATTGATGCTTCGGGCTCCGGAAGTCTCTACTGCTGCCCTGGCTTTGGCGGGCGCAGCAGCCCTTGGAGGAGCAACACGAGGCATCCAGGAAGTTGCTGCATCGCCTGTCCAAGAATCGCTGGCAATATACAATGTCCAGGAGACGGTTTCTGTTGATCCAGGGAGTGAAGCTGAGCTTAAGGTGGAGGTGGTTAACCGCGGCGGCATTGATGACCGGGTCAGCTTACGAGTCCAAGGAATTCCCACGACTTGGTTAACAAGCCCGACAAGTTTTGTTTCAGTTCCCGCAGGAGAAACAGTCGAATTATCGGTTGCTGTGCAGCCCCCAAAGGATCAAAGTACACCGATTGGAAGACAGCGGGTTCGTTTGGAGTTGGTCTCGCAAAGGAACCCTGAAAATACTGCTTCGGCGGCGATGAATCTTGTCGTAAATCCGTACTTTTCTTTTGCGGCATCGCTTGATCCTCAGCAGGTGCGTTTACCGGGTACAGTGACGGTTTCTGTACAGAACACAGGCAGCGCGGCAGGAAACTTCAGCGTCGTACCGAGAGATGCCAATAATGCCCTGGAGTTCACAGGTGAGAAGGGGCGGATTCCTTTGGATCCTAGCCAGATAGCACGGGTTGATTTAGGGGTTCGTACGCACGAATCGAGTCTCTTTGGCGGGAGCGACGTTTACCCTTATGAAGTGAATGTTATCTCACGCAAGGGGGGACACCAGCAGCTTGAAGCTGAAGCTTTGTCCGGCAGTATGCTGCCGGTTTGGTTACTCTATGCCTTAATTTTTGTTTGTACTTTGGCTTGTGCTGCATTGGCGATAGCAGCAATTATTAATCGCGATCGCATATTTGGCCAGACTCCAACAGCAACGGTCTCTTTTGCCGGAATAGTGGCAACGCAAACCGCTGCAGCTATGACGCAGACGGCCGTTTTTGTCCCCGGAACAGAGACGATTACAGCAACAGTTGACCTGACCGCAACAGCGCTAACGGCGACCGCAGCAGTCGATTTGCAGACTACGGCTACAGCCGCAGCCGCCACGGCCGAATCTCAGGGTGATAGTGATGGTGACGGACTAAGCAATGCGCAAGAAGGGTTGATCGGAACGGATCCATTTAATCCCGATACGGAGGCAGATCAACTAAATGATGGCCAGGAAGTCTTGATTTACGCTACAAACCCTTTGAATATTGACACAGATATGGATGGTTTTGGCGATGGTCAAGAAGTGCTTGTCCTCGGATCCGATCCACTTAACCCCAATGATCCTGTCAACCAGATCCCGCCGGGACCGATGACACCAGGACCAAAGCCACCAGGTCCGATGACACCGTGGCCGATGACACCAGGACCAAAACCGCCAGGTCCGCCAACCCGAACTCCGGGACCGCCGCCTACACATACACCTACCCGCTTTTTAACATGGACGCCGACATTTACGCCGATGCCGCCGAATACCAACACGCCTACAGCGACAGCAATACCACCGACGGATGCACCTACGGCAACCTGGACACCGACATCCTCGCCGCCAACTGTACCTCCAACGCCGACGCAAACTTACACACCTGAGCCTGAACCTCCTTCTGCGGTCGTTTGCGCTCCTGCACCTACAATCGATGGTTTCTTTGATCCCTCGACCTGGCCATCAACACCTTTCGTGCAGTTTACAGGCCAGAACAATCCATCTCGCAGAGTAGAAGTGTATTTCGTTAAAAATTCGGGGAGTCTATATCTGGCGTTCCTGATGAACGATCCAGTTCTTGATTCCTCAGATGAGATGCGTGTCATGTTTGATACAAACGGCAATGGTGGGGATCCAGATGCACCGGATCGCTTTGTGCGGGTTAATCGTGATGGTAGTTGGGAAGTATGGGCAGGAATAGGCAGCAATTCGGACATTCAAGCTTGGGATTCAACTTACTCAAGTGGCAATTGGACGGTTGTTCCTAGCGATAGTGGCAGCCAGTGGACTGTTGAGATGTCAGTGAACGCCGGCTCCGAGATGGCCGGTCTAATGAATCCATTTGGTATGATGTCACAGGTTCAGTTCACGAGCGATTTGGCGATCTGGCCAATTGGGGCCACAGGAAATGATGCTGGTACGTGGCAAGCAGTCTCTAACCCCGCTTGTCCTTACCCTTAAATCCTGGCATTTCTTATGCGCCAGAAATTTCTATTTGAGCTTTATCTGGTTCAAGCCCCAGGCTTTTTTAGACGTGCATAGATGTCTCCTGAACGACTCTCTTTCAAACCGGAGTTTGTCATCTTCACCATCTCTGTTGCATCCAACCAGTAGGAGGATCCGAATTTGTAGTTTTCGCCAACTTGCCAGTTGAATTCGTAGTTTCCAATCTGGGAGAGTTGGGTAATGCAACTGCGAGATAATCCGGGTGTAGAAGGAATAAATTCGAATGAGAGCGCAGTAATAGACTGCGACAACCCTTTTAGCACTTCGATTTCATATCCTTCTACATCAATCTTGCAGAAGACAGGTATTCCGAAGCGTTCAATCAACTGGTCCAATGTCGTTTGACGAACGGTAAGGGCATCATCCCACGTAACTGAGGCAAAGGAGCGATCTTGGCGGACTTTGTTTATCCATGTTTGGGAGAGGGAAGTAACCGTTGGCGTCAAACGGCTTACGTACATAGTGGTTTGGCCTTGCGTGGCGCCGACTGCCTCTTGGAGTAACGTGACGTTGGGTGTACGGCTGTACCACCTGTGTAAAAAGCGCATAAAATGGGGCTGGGGCTCCAAGGCGACTACTTGGGTGCCAAGTTTTGAAAATGCACGTAGATGGTTGCCCACGTGGGCGCCAATATCGAAGCAAAGATCCCCTGGCTGGATAAACGAGCTGTAGAATTGGACAAGCCTTCGGGCACGAAATGGTATGGCGTAATAGATTAGTAGGGAACGCCAAAGGCCAATTTGCTGTTGTAGTTTTAGTTTCAAGATGTTTTCTATGCTGAAATTGTTGAAAAGATTACCATGTTTTCTACCTAAGAAATGGCAGTTCGTCAATAAAGATATGTTAAGTCTTGGACAAGCTCGGGTTCGGAATTATTCTTTCCGACCGTTGGGGAAATTTTCAAATGTCGTTCTGTTTGAAAAAAGCGATGTATACATGATGACATTACGAGGTAATTGAATGACAAAACGACTACCTAGAAGTTTCTTTGCCCGGCCGGCACAAAAAGTGGCCGCTGATCTGTTGGGTAAACAGTTGGTGCATATGGTAGATGGAATTAGGGTTAGCGGAATGATCGTTGAAACTGAAGCATATTGTGATGCGGACGAGCCGGATCTGGCGTGTCATGGTGACCGGGCCAATAACGGCCGTCCAACCCCAAGGACCAGCGTCATGTTTGGCCTACCAGGTCATGCCTATGTCTATTTCACCTATGGCCTGCATTGGATGTTTAATGTGGTGAGTGGGCAGGTGGGTGAGGCAAACGCTGTGCTTATTCGAGCTTTGGAACCTATCGATGGAATTGAGATTATGCGCTCATTGCGTATGCGTCCAGATAAGGAATTAACCAACGGGCCGGCTAAACTGGCGCAAGCCTTATCTATTGACAAATCATTAAATGGCAGCGATTTGTGTGCGGCAAAGAGCACTATTTGGTTGGAAGATGGTGCACATATTGCTGAAAGCAGAACTGCTACAGGCCCACGAATAGGTCTTGGCAAGACGCCCGAACCCTGGTTGTCGATTCCATGGCGTTATTGGATTTCCGACCATCCATCAGTTTCGAGGTAGAATCTACACCTTAAGGGTTGCGATAATCGAGAACTAAGGTCAAATGTTGCATGCGGATGGGGATTATTTCATGTAAACTTAACTGAAATAGGCCATAATCGGCACTTATCAAACTCTAAGCGTATTGGGTGTTGTTTGAAGTTGCCATGGTTGTCATAAATATTGAGTAATGCAGGACCATTAGCTAGGAGAACTAGAAATGATAAATCGTATCAAAGGTGTTTTATCTCTTGATATATATACATTTGAGGAAATTGAACATGATGAGAATGCAACAGGGCAAGCGGCGTTGGTTGCCATTGTCGCTTCTCTACTTGCGGCGCTGGGCATTAGTTTCGGTCCAGCCCTTATTCAGACTCAGACCGCTTCATCTAACAGCGGGTCACCCGTTGTCAATTTTCTCATAATTACGGTTTGGGCGATTGTAGCTTGGCTGATATGGGCGGGCGTAACCTACTTCGTTGGCACAAAGATATTCCATGGTGAGGCGACATATGGTGAGATGCTGCGTGTTACCGGTTATAGCTTCGCGCCAATGGCCTTTTTGATTTTTAGTGCTATTCCATGTGTTGGCCTTGCGATCGCATTGTTGGTATTTGTCTGGTCTTTAGGCGCAGTCTTCATGGCTGTCAGAGCTGGACTTGATCTAGACTTCGGAAGAACGCTTGTTACAGTAATTATTGGCTGGGTTCTATACGCTATTGGAATGGGTATTATCTTTTCATTGGTACTTGGCGTAGCCTCCCAGATACCTTCTTTATAGCGGCTTGACATTCCGCCATTGACGCACATTTTATAATTCATTTTTAGGGAGCGGTACCTGATTAAGGTGCCTAGTTAATGCTCATGATCCTGACCTTCGCCATTTTGGCTGTCACGATTATTCTGTTTGTGTCGGGCCGGATTCGCTCCGATCTTGTGGCTTTGCTTTCGGTCCTGGCTTTATTCCTGGCTGGAATTCTTACAGTTGATCAAGCACTGGCTGGATTTAGCGATTCGACAGTCATTATGATCGCTGCTCTCTTTGTTGTCGGGGAAGGACTCTCTCGAACCGGGGTTACGGCCTGGCTCGGCGGGAAAATTCTGGAGTTAGCCGGAAGCAGTAAGGTACGTTTGCTGGTTGTTATGATGATTGGCACGGCCTTATTGTCTGCATTTATCAGTAATACCGGGACAGTAGCCACATTGCTTCCTGCGGTTGCCGCTGCCGCATGGCGTATTGGTAGCGTTCCCTCAAGATTTTTAATACCCCTGGCGTTTGCGGCCAATACAGGCGGCCTCCTTACACTAACCGGCACGCCGCCAAATATTGTTGTCTCCGATACCTTGGTCAATGCTGGATTAGAACCATTTTCATACTTCGAATATGCTCTCATTGGTTTACCGCTGCTAGTGAGTGCCATTGTTTACATGGCTTTCCTAGGTCGAAGGCTGCTTCCGCGTCGTAAAGCAGATGAACGGCCGGCCGAGTTATTAGAAGAAGTTGGTCAAATGGCAGAAACTTTCTCTTTAGAGGGCCAACTTTATCGCTTGCGGGTGCGTTATCAATCGCCATTGATCGGTCAGACGTTGCAGGAGGCAGCTTTTGGCCATGATTATGGCGTTTCTGTATTGCGAATTGAGAAATCGCCTGGTGATAAAAATGGCCATCTGAGTGAATTGGAAAGTAGGGCAAAACGGGCCCAAGAACGTCTGGATTTACTGCAGGAAAAGGAGCTTGATGTACCTGGGCCAGATACCGTGATTGACACGCAAGACGTTCTATTAGTCAAGGGCAGTGGTACTGCAGTCTATCGCTTGATGGCTGATCATGGTCTTGGTGTTCTACCTGTTGAAGATGATAGTGAAGGATTAACCGAGGCGCTTTTATCATCAGAGGTAGGCATTGCCGAAATCTTGTTGTC
Organism: uncultured Chloroflexia bacterium; assembly: GCA_963736615.1. Taxonomy (GTDB): domain Bacteria; phylum Chloroflexota; class Anaerolineae; order Promineifilales; family Promineifilaceae; genus JAACFF01. Next base: position 567,685 of record CAVTPP010000003.1, read on the forward strand.
CCCGCGCTCAGTGTATATCGGCCGTACTGTGGCAGAAGCCCATTTTGCAGAAAAATTTAGTGTGCATGTGTTGACTATACGGCGTGGGGACCAATTTCTGGGTCGTCGTGGCGAGAAGTTGGCTTTTGGGGATGCACTATTAGTGCGCGGCCGTTGGAAAGATATCGAACAGTTGCGCAAAGAAGGCCGCAACTTCGTTGTTGTTGGCAGCCCTGAAGCGATTTCACGACAAGTGGTTGAGCTTACACCCCGGTCTGCCATCGCCGTTCTGGCTTTGGGTGGCATGATTGTCATGATGTTAACCGGTGTTGTTCCTGCCGTCATGGCGACATTGATCGCAGCCATTGTTATGGTATTAGGTGGTTGTTTGTCTATGAGCCAGTCGTATCGGGCAATTAGCTGGCAAAGCGTTGTCCTGATTGCGGCAATGATTCCCATGAGTACGGCTTTAGCTGTAACGGGTGGTGCAGAACTATTGGCCGACGCACTGGTTAATTCCTTTGGATCGATAGGACCATTGGCTTTGCTGGCAGGGGTATTTTTATTAACCACAGCATTCAGCCAGGTCATTAACAATACAGCAACGGCCGTTCTTGTTGCACCAATCGTATTGCAAGCAGCCCAGGATTTGAATGTTTCACCATATCCTTTTTTAATGGCTGTAGCGGTAAGTGCCTCAACCGCTTTCTTGACACCGATTGGCACAACAACTAACCTGATGGTGATGACGCCTGGCGGTTATCGTTTTAACGATTATGTTAAAGTAGGCCTTCCATTGATGGTCATTTTCCTGCTAGTGAGTCTATTACTTATTCCTTTAATCTGGCCCTATTAAATGCCCCCGACTTGGTCAATGGTCTTGCATCTGGCAAGATCGTGCCATGCGATAATATTGATTAGTTTCCGCTATAGTTGTGAATAGGAATACATTATGAAGTTATTAGAAGGTAAAAAAGCGCTGATTTTTGGCGTGGCAAACAAACGATCGATTGCGTGGGCAATTGCCCAGACATTACATGAACATGGCGCCGAGATCGGCATGAGCTATGGAATCCCCCAACTAGAGAAACGCGTTTTCCCGCTGGCTAAAGAGTTGGGCGTAGAATTCGTCGAAAAATGTGATGTCTCATCCGATGGTGAGATTGCAGACGTCTTTGCCAAAGCAAAGTCTCATTTCGGACAGATTGATATTTTGGTCCATTCGGTAGCCTATGCGCCATCTGAAGAACTGGAAGGGCAATTTGTAGATACATCTCGAGATGGGTTCAGCCTGGCTATGGATATTAGCGTGTACAGCTTGGTTGCCTTAACTCGTGCTGCATTGCCTTTGATGTCAGAAGGAGGCAGTATTATCTGTATGACTTACTATGGAGCGGAAAAGGTTGTCCCACACTATAATGTCATGGGTGTGGCAAAAGCGGCTCTGGAAGCGAGTATGCGCTATCTGGCTGCCGAACTGGGCCAGCAAAACATTCGTGTCAATGCGATATCTGCCGGACCTATCAAGACGCTTTCTGCGGCTGGGATCGCTGGTTTTCGAAAGATGCTCAGCTATGTTGGTGAACGATCACCTTTGCGCCGCAACGTAGATCAACGTGAGGTAAGTCAAACAGCATTGTGGCTGTGCTCTGACCTTAGCAGCGGTGTGACAGGCGACGTTGTCTATGTTGATGCCGGCTACAATATTCTTGGTATGCCCGAACCGCCCGAGAAGTGGGAATAGTAATTCTTGTCGTTAGATTAATCTCGCAAGTTATTTTTATGAAGGCGTTTGACAAGAAGGGACTATCGATTATACTGTCGTTGTTGATAATTAAATAAAGCCTTTTTGCGCTTATCTGGAGCAGTGGAGGGAACGGCCCTTTGAAACTGCAGCAACCCCCGATTTCGGGAAGGTGCTAATTCCGACAGCGTCCGCTGGAAGATAAGAGGTGATAATGATAAAACATGCCTCTTGCCAGCAAGAGGCTTTTTGTTTGTAGAGCAAAGCAAATTGCTGGCATTCTGATTATGTGGAGGTATTGAAAATGACGACAACATTTATGAAGGCACCGAGTTTGCTCTTCACATCGGAATCGGTGACTGAAGGACACCCGGACAAGATGTGTGACCAGATTAGCGATGCAGTCCTGGATGCAATCTTGGAACAGGATCCGCAGGCACGAGTGGCATGTGAAGTGGCTATCAAAACCGGATTTGTGATGTTACTAGGTGAGATCACGACAACAGCGTTTGTGGATTTTGATAAGCTGGTGCGCCGTGTTGTGAATGAGATTGGTTTTGATGACAGCAGCAAGGGATTTGATGGTAATACTTGTGGTGTTCAATCGGCCGTTGCCGCTCAGAGCCCTGATATTGCTCAAGGGGTAGATCGGGCACTAGAATACCGAAAAAATGGGGATGGCCCTTCTGAGATTGAATCTTTGGGCGCCGGCGATCAAGGTATGATGTTTGGGTATGCTTGTAATGAAACTGAAGTTTTGATGCCCTTGCCCATCCACTTGGCACACCGGTTGACCCAGCGATTGAGTGAAGTCCGTCGCCAAGGGATTTTGCCTTGGCTTCGACCAGATGGAAAATCCCAAGTCACGATTGAATATAGATACGGTCAACCCGTGCGCGTACATACGGTTTTGGTCAGCACACAACATTCGCCTGAGGTTGACCAAGATACGATTGAAGCCAGCTTGATTGAACATGTGATCAACCCGGTTTTGCCCCCCGATCTAGTGGATGATGAATTGCGGATCTTTGTCAATCCCACTGGACGTTTTGTGGTAGGTGGACCATTAGGTGATGCGGGTTTAACTGGTCGTAAGATCATTGTTGATACATATGGCGGCATGGGCCGGCATGGTGGCGGGGCATTTAGTGGAAAGGATCCGACAAAGGTGGATCGCAGCGCTGCGTATGCTGCACGTTGGGTAGCTAAAAATATCGTGGCAGCCGGCCTGGCAGATCGTTGTGAAGTGCAAGTCGCCTATGCTATTGGTGTTGCGGAACCACTAAGTATCAGCGTAGAGACCTTTGGTACCAGCGATTATACCTCAGAGCAATTGGTGCAATTAATCGAAGAGCATTTTGATATGCGTCCAGGAGCGATTATTCGCGATCTCGACTTGCGTCGGCCAATTTACCAAAAGACGGCCGCCTTCGGCCATTTCGGCCGTGATGATATCGACGCTCCCTGGGAAAACACCGATCGCGCTGAGCTGCTGCGTCAGGCTGCTGTTGGGATTGCTGTTGCTTAGAATTGTTTCGCGTTCTTGACAATCGAGTATAATACTCATTGTTAGAGGGGCGAACCTTCGTAGGTTCGCCCCTGTTTGTGCGTTAATAACCGTTCTTGACGCCAAATTTGGGCTGCGTTAGAATTCGTGGTCTTTTTTACCCGTTAATTGACAGGTGATTTTGTGTTTGAGTCATTAGGCAGTCGCCTACAAACTGTTTTCGACAACCTTCAACGTCGCGGCAAGCTGACTGAAGCTGATGTAGATGCAGCAATGCGTGAGGTTCGCCTTGCTTTGTTGGAGGCTGACGTCAATTATAAGGTTGTTAAGGGCTTTGTGAGCCGAGTTCGGGAACGGGCAGTCGGCCATGAGGTTATGCGCAGCCTTACGCCGGGCCAACAGGTGGTTAAGATCGTCCATGATGAGCTGGTCACAACCTTGGGCGAACCTGGCCGGCTGAATCTAGGGATGCAATCTCCGGCAGTGATAATGTTGGTCGGTTTACAGGGCGCTGGTAAAACGACGATGGCTGCTAAGCTGGCTTTGCTGCTGCGCAAACAGGGGCGACGGCCGTTACTGGTTGCTGCCGATGTTTACCGTCCGGCTGCAATTGATCAGCTCGAGACCCTAGGACGCCAACTGGATATTCCTGTATATGGTGAAGGGACTGATGCCAACCCAGTTAAAATAGCCGAGAATGCGGTGAAGGAAGCCTCGCGCAGTGGGGCGACCACAGTTATCATCGATACAGCCGGCCGCTTGAACATCGATGAGATGATGATGTCCGAGATTATGGCTATTAAGGCAAAAGTTGAGCCGGTGGAGACGCTTCTTGTAGCAGATGCCATGACTGGTCAACAAGCGGTTAGGGTGGCCACTGACTTTGACAAAGCGGTTGACATTACCGGTTTAATCATGACCAAGGTAGATGGCGATGCCCGTGGCGGTGCTGCTATCTCTATGCGTGAAGTGACTGGTGTGCCGATCAAGTACCTCGGTACCGGCGAGAAAGTAAATGCCATTGAGGTCTTTCACCCGGACAGGCTCGTCAATCGAATCCTGGGCATGGGTGATGTGCTTTCACTGATTGAAAAAGCACAAGAAGAAATGGACCAAGAGGAGGCGCAAAAGGCCGGCGAGCGGCTTATGAGCGGCGACTTCAATTTGGAAGATTTCTTAAGCCAAATGCAGCAAATAAAGCGCCTCGGGCCAATTGGCAAACTAATGGATATGATTCCCGGAATGGGTAAGATGTCCAAAGAAGTCGATCTGAGCGATGCTGAGGGTGAGCTCAAGCGGATTGAGGCGATTATTCAGTCCATGACGCTCCAAGAGCGGCGCGATCCTAAAATTATCAAGGCCAGCCGCAAGCGACGAATCGCTGGAGGATCGGGAGTGACTGTGCAAGATGTGAATATGCTGCTCAAACAATTTAGAGAAATGCAGCGTATGATGAAGCAGTTTCGCAAGGGCGGACGCCGCGGAATGGGCGGTTTGGGATCGCTTTTGGGATCAGGATTAAAGCAATAAATTTTTTAGTTAGATATTTGAATTGGAGTGAAGAGACAAGATGCTACGAATTCGTCTAAGTCGAATGGGAAAGAAAAAACAACCAAGCTATCGCGTTGTGGTAGCCAATATTGAATCGAAACGGGACGGCCGTGTTGTGGAAAGAATTGGACATGTTAATCCACTTGCCGATCCGAGTGAATACAGTATTGAGGAAGATCGCGCGCTATATTGGTTAAGTGTAGGCGCCCAACCTTCTGATGCAGTGCGTATCCTTCTGGAGAAACAAGGCACATTTGATCGTCTGATGCGTCTGCGTCAGGGAGAGTCATTGGATACCCTGGTATCAGAGTATACCGGTATTCCCCTGGCGACGGCCGTTATCTCCGAGAAAGCGGACGCAGAGACCGTGAGTGAGATGGAAGCGGCTGTGGCTGTGGCAACAGTTGCCGCCATTGTTGAAGAAGAATAAAACTACCTAGGTGGAGAACCTATGAAAGAGCTTGTCGAAAATATCGTCAAGTCGCTTGTTGACCAGCCCGATGAAGTGCATGTCATGGAAACCCAGAGCAGGGATTCGACGCTCTTGGAATTGACCGTGGCTGCTCCAGATATGGGCAGGGTGATTGGTAAGGGGGGGCGAATTATCAATGCAATTCGCAAACTGCTGCAAGTGGCGGCTGCGAAGCAAGGTAAGCGTGCCTCTTTAGAACTAATCGAGGTTGATGAACGACGCTGATTATGATTTGCTAATCCTGCGCGTTTTAATGCTGTATTAGCTAATTTGTTGAAACAAACTACGCACTCAAGGAAGTTTTTTTGAGTAAAGAATCAGATTTACACAGAGAACAAAGCCGGCGAGGCTCAGTGGAAGATCACACTGAGCCTCGTTTTTTAGTAATTGGCCAAATTGGAAAGCCGCATGGGGTGCGAGGTGAGATGCGTGTTGTTACCCATACGGATTTGCCAGAACGCTTCACGTGGTTGGAAGACGTCTATGTTGGCGAGGTCGATCCTAGCCTTATCCCAGTAGAAAAAGTCCGCTTCCACAAAAATTGGGTATTATTAAAGCTTGCAGGATATGATGATCGTGATTCCGTCTCGACCCTGAGTGGACAATTACTCCAAGTCGACATGAGTCAAGCATTGCCTTTGGAAGAGGGGGAGTATTACTTGTTTCAAGTTGAAGGATTGCAGGTTTTTACTGATCAGGGAAGTAGATCTAGGAAAGCTCGTCGAGGTTATTGAAACAGGGGCAAATAATGTCTTTGTTGTTCACGGCCCAGATGGGGAAATCCTGCTGCCTGATACTAAAGAAGTTGTGCTCGATATCGACTTTGACAAGGGAAAAATGACAGTCCATTTACTCCCTGGATTGCTTTCGACTTGACATAGATAGCCTGCATGATATTCTGGGGCAGATGTCAGAAGAGAAATATTGGCTTGGTTTCAATCTGGTTAAGGGCATTGGATCAGCCAAAGTACAAGCCCTGCTAAATAATTTTGATGACTTGCAAGCGGCATGGCATGCAAGTAGAGAACAATTAAAAAGGATCGGTTTTGACAACCGGTCTATTACCAATTTGATAGCGGCTCGCGAAGATTTAGATCTCGATGAACAACTATCGGCTGTGCATAATATCGGGGTGTCGCTGCTTACTTGGGGTTCTGACGATTATCCGTCATACCTGCGCGAGGTAGACGGGTCACCCCCAGTTCTCTACGTACACGGTGGTCTCGAGGAAATTGATCGTTGGGCGGTAGCCGTGGTCGGTACCAGACGTTTGACCACCTATGGTCGCCAGGTCACACAAGAGTTGGTTATGGGTCTTGTGCTCAATGGCGTCACAATCGTAAGCGGTCTGGCGCGTGGGATTGATGCTATTGCACATAAGACTGCCCTGGAGTATAGAGGGCGTACAATAGCTGTTCTCGGTTCCGGCCCGGATTGTATTTATCCTCCAGAAAACCGCTCATTGGCCAGACAAATCGTTAGCGGCAGTGGAGCAGTAATTACAGAATATGGTCTTGGCGTTCAGCCGGATGCCAAGAATTTTCCACCGCGCAACCGCATCATTAGTGGATTGTCACTAGGCGTTATCGTGATTGAAGCAGGTGAGCGAAGCGGTGCGGCGATTACAGCCAGGTTTGCTATGGAACAGGGGCGTGATGTTTTTGCTGTACCAGGCAATATTAATAGCCCGGCCAGTAAAGGGACAAACCGGCTAATCCAACAAGGCGCAAAATTGGTTACCAAGGTTGATGATATTCTGGAAGAGCTAAATCTGGCTATGGTGCTTGAGCATTCAGCAGTCCAGCTCGCTTTACCGGAAACCCCGGAAGAGGCGTCACTTTTCGAGTATCTATCAGCTCAACCAATTCATGTGGATGAACTCGCCCGGTCAACGGGAATGGCGACTAGTGTTGTTAGCAGTACCTTAACGTTGATGGAGCTCAAGGGCATGGTCCGTCAAGTTGGTGGTATGAATTACGTGATGACGCGCGAGCCCGAAGCGGTTTACAAAACAGAAGAGTAAGCAGAATACTCTCCCTCCTGTTCAATAGCCCTAGATCGGGGGCCATCATTAATATTGGCCGTGCCTCTAACATATTGTAGCCGGCGTTATGTTTCATAAGGAAATATATGAGTGAAGATCTGAAAGTAGAAGGTTATTGCTTCAAGTGTAAAGACAAGCGAGATATGGTTGATCCTAATGCCGAATACTCGGCTGGGGGCAGTCCGGGTACACGGGGTACATGTCCTGTTTGTGCTGGTACCATATATAAGATGGGGCGAACAGTAGCCCACGAGCATTTGACGAAGCCAGAAATCACCAAACGAGCCACTAAACCACGTAAGAAATCGGCTGCGAAGAAAAAAGGTAAAACAGTTCGACGTTCAGGTAAGCTGGTAATTGTCGAGTCGCCAGCAAAAGCCCGGACGATTGGTCGCTACCTGGGTAAGGGATATACGGTTAAGTCCAGCGTAGGACATGTTCGTGATTTGCTGAAATCGAGGCTAAGTGTTGACGTGGAGCATGATTTTGAACCTGAGTATCGTGTGCCCAATGATAAGCGTAAGTTAGTTAAGGAGCTGCAAGCTGCTGCGGCAAAGTCGAAAGAAATTTACCTCGCAACGGATTCGGATCGAGAAGGTGAGGCTATTGCCTGGCATGTTCAGGAAGCTGCTGAAATGGACCCCCAGCGAACAAAACGTGTGGTCTTTAATGAAATAACCAAGCCGGCAATTCAGGCTGCCTTTGAGGAACCGCGCGAAATCGACATGGATCGTGTGGATGCCCAACAAGCGCGTCGTATATTGGACAGGCTTGTAGGCTATAAATTAAGCCCTTTGCTATGGCGAAAAGTGCGCGGCCGTTTATCAGCAGGACGCGTGCAATCCGTGGCGGTACGGCTTGTTGTCGAACGTGAACGGGAGATTGAACAGTTTATACCTACGGAACACTGGTCCATTTCGGTTCAACTGAGCCAGATCCAGCAGAGATCTATTACGCCAAGACCCTACTTCACGGCAAAATTACATAAACTCAATGGACACAACCCCGAATTAGGCAAAGAAGAAGATGTTAAACCACATCTCGATGTCTTGGAAAAAGCTACGTGGACAACCGGTGATGTTAAAATTGGTACCCGTAAGCGCCGCCCGGCGGCTCCATTCACCACGAGTACACTGCAGCAGGAGGCTTCGCGTCGTTTGAGTTTCGGAACCAGTAAAACGATGCGTTTAGCCCAACAGCTATATGAAGGTGTTGACACAAATGCCAAGGAGACGGTGGGTTTGATCACGTACATGCGTACGGACAGTGTAACCGTGGCAAAAGAAGCCCAAAGTGAAACACGTGAATTTGTCGTCGAACATTATGGAAAACCATTTCTGCCGAAGAAGCCGCCGGTATATCGGACAAAAGCTAAAGCGGCGCAGGAGGCCCATGAGGCTGTCAGGCCAACCTCTGTTTATCGCTCGCCTAAGAAGATGAAGCAATTCCTATCTCGAGATCAATACAGACTGTACCGCTTAATTTGGGAGCGCTTTGTAGCTAGTCAGATGGCTTCGGCCATTTACGATACGGTCTCGGCTGATGTATGGGCTGGGGATGAGAAGCAAGCTTTGACTAAACGGCCGTATCTTTTTCGAGCCACCGGATCTACGCTGCGTTTTGCGGGTTTTCTGACTTTATATGAAGAGAGCCGGCCCCAAGATGCACCTGATGATATTGATGCCAGTCATCCAGTTCCGGTAGATTTGAAATCAGACAGTAATGTTGACATGCTGAAACTATTGCCGGAGCAGCATTTCACCCAGCCGCCACCCCGTTTTAGTGAGGCGACCTTAGTGAAAGCATTGGAGGAAAATGGGATCGGCCGACCGAGCACCTATGCCTCGATTATCACTACCATTCAAAAACGTGGCTACGTTGATCGGGAGAAAAGACGATTAATCCCCACAGAAACAGGTTGTATTGTCAATGATTTGTTGGTTGAGTATTTCCCTGACATATTATCGGCCGATTTTACCGCACGAATGGAAAGCGATCTTGATGGTATTGCCGAAGGCGAACCGTGGGTACCGGTCATTAGTGAATTCTATGGTCGCTTTGAAACTGATTTGGCCAAGGCGGATGAGGCATTACCCAAACTTGACCTGAAGAAAGAGCCCGAGCTTGTCGGTCGAGAATGCCCAACATGTGGCAATCCATTGGTTTATAGAGAAGGGCGATACGGCCGTTTTATTGGCTGTAGCACATTTCCAAAATGCCGTTTCACAGAACAAATCCTGGTGAAGGTTGGCGTTGTTTGTTCTCATGGTGGAGGCGAGATTGTTGAGCGTAGGACTCGCAAAGGCCGTGTCTGGTATGGCTGCACCAATTATCCTGAATGTGAGTGGACAAGTTGGAAAAAACCGATCCCAGAACAAGATGGGAGCTGCGATGGCTTGATTGTCCAAGTGAACAAGACTACAACGGAATGTGTGACCTGTGGATTAAAGGAAAAAGTCGCGGAGCCGGCCAAAGCAGCTTGATAAGTTACTTCTTTTACCGAGCAGCATGAGGAAAGAAGTTAGGGGTGCCAGATGAGTGACAGGTCAGATGCGACAGAAGATCCGTCCCTGATCACAGGGAGTCAGACCGACCCATCCGGCACCGGCAGTCAACAGATCACAATAATTGTTCCAACCCGAAACGAAGCCGAAAACATCGTTCCTTTATTAGAAAGAATAGAAACGGCTACACAAGATTTGCAGGTGGAAATCTTATTTGTAGATGATAGCAATGATGATACGGCAGAGTTAATCACAGATTTAGCAGAGAAACTTCCATTAGAGATCAAGCTCCTGGCCCGTCCACCAGAAAAACGCAATGGCTTGAGTGGAGCTGTGGTCGATGGTTTGCGAACGGCAAACTGTGATTGGGTGTGCGTAATGGATGCTGATTTACAGCACCCGCCGGAAACGATCCCACTGTTATGGGACCAGGCCCAAAGAACGGGTGCTGACATTGTGGTCGGCAGCCGACGTGGTGATGTTGTTGGTCCGTTGGGTTTAACACGGATGCGCTCTCTCACCTCAAAAGCGCTGACTATTCTGGCGCGCATGCTCTTTCCACGTACCTTGAAGAATGTTTCTGATCCTTTGACCGGATTATTCCTAGTTCGTCGCCAGGCTGTGAACGTGGACGTACTTCGCCCTGATGGTTTTAAGATCTTGTTGGAAATACTGGTACGTTGTCCCGCGTTACATGTTAGTGAAATACAGTTTGATTTCGCGCCACGACAAGAGGGAGAGAGCAAGGCCGATGTCCGCGAAGGTGTTCGTTTTTTCCGACACCTTGTCCGTCTGCGGGTTACAGTCAATCCACATTTGGTTCGCTTCATAGTCACCATCATTTCAGGTGTGGCTATCAATGGCATGCTGCTGTGGGCAATGGTAGAAGGTCTTGGACTTCAGCCACTGTTGTCGGCCGTTTTGGCTGTGGAACTGTTTTTCCTTTGGGTACAGATTGCGTTTCAATATTGGGTTTTTCGCGATCGGGATCAAAAAGATTTACGAAGAGGGTTTTGGGGATCCTTCCTGGCCAGCCAGTTATTTATAATCTTAATTTATTTGCCACTACTGTTGATATTAGCCAGCTTTGATTCAATACATTATTTAGCAGCAAACCTTATTGCTTTGATATTGGTGGGCTTGATTCGCTATGGTCTTTCAGAGCAGTGGATTTGGACCAAGGGCAGTATGGTCTGGCAGCACCAGACCTATTATTACAGCATCCACGGCATCATAAACTTGGAATCACAAGTCCAACTTGCGGAATTGCAATATTTCGAAAAGAGCGCTTTGATTGACGATGTTGACATCCAGATCCGCCTCGACCGGCATGGCACACCATCACGCTTGCCGGGTGGAATTAGCTATGATGAAAAGCTGGGTCGTTTTGGATTTGGGCTAACAGTTCTCCCAGGAATGTTCACACAGATTATTGTTTCGCCTTTGTTGGAACGTTCGCCCAATTTCTTATTCACCAATATTGTGGAACCGATTTTACGTTGGCGTTTTGTGCAAAAGGGGTTTGCCTTGGTAAGAGCTGCGGGGATTGCTCAGGGCAATGAGGCAGTATTAATACACGCTAATGATGATATGGGCCTGGCTGTTAGTGTCCTATGCCGGCAGAAAGGGTATGCTTTTTTGGCTGATGATCTTATTATTGTGGACAACAGTGGTCAGGTGTATGGATATCCCAAGCCGGTAACCATTCAACCAGACATGGTACAAGAAAAAGAGAATACACTTTCAGGACGAGAAATGGTGGCACTCTCCGCCCGGCGCGCGCTTTATACACAATTCATGCGCCGGATTGGCTTGTGGCTAAGTGCGAAGGAGATTCCTGCAGCAACTATGAATACCTATCTGCAGTGGCTAGTGCCACAACCTAAGCATATGCTGGCAGACGTTGTTGAAGGGCTTCGTTACAAGGATGTCGCGCGAATGCAGCAGATTGTGGTGGTTAATGGGCAACCTGATTTGAATGCCGGGTACGATGAAATGAAAGAAATTATTGATACTCTACAACAAAGCGAGAAAACAAATGAATTTCAGCCCCATCCTTTATTAGCCCAACGGTTACGAATTTGGCAGGATGAGGATTTGATGGTTAAGGAACGGGTTACTATTGAACAGGCATTGAAGACGGCCGAAAAGCGTTGGATCGCGGCAGATAGTGAAGATTGGTGGCTTAAATTAGCTGACGAAATTAGTGAAAACACAATAATTCTTGGCCAAGGCTCACATCAAGAGAATCAACCTAACCACCTCATGCAACCGGAAAATGCACATAAAGAACCAGGAAATTCATGAGTGAACAAACAAAGGTAATAGTAGTCATGCCCGCGTATAATGCGGCTGAGACATTAGTCGAAACCTACCGGCGAATACCACCTAACCATGTTGAAAGGGTAATTCTGGTGGATGATGGCAGTATTGATGAGACGGTGACTGTGGCTGGAGAGTTAGATTTAGAGCTGATTGTTCACCCTCACAATGCGGGTTACGGTGCCAATCAGAAGACTTGCTACATGGAAGCATTGCGAGAAGGGGCAGAGATTGTGATTATGCTTCACCCAGATGGGCAATACGATCCCGACATTATTCCGCAGATGATAGCCGCAATACTTGAAGGTAAGGGTGATTTTGTTTTGGGTTCGCGCTTTTTGCCACCATCGAGTGCTAAGGCTGGCGGGATGCCACGCTACAAGTATCTTGCCAACCGATTCTTAACGGCCGTCGAAAACATGGTAATGGGCACAAAACTTTCGGAGTGCCATACAGGCTATAGAGCCTATAGTAGAGAACTTCTGGAAACAGTGCCTTTTTTGCGCAATTCGAATAACTTCGTATTTGACACGGAGATGATTTTCCAAACCAATCATTTTGGATTTCGTTTTGCTGAAGTGCCGGTGTCTACTCGATATTTCAATGAGGCATCTTCGATCAGCTTCTGGTCCAGTATGCAGTACGGGCTCAGTACATTGTGGGTGGCGGGACGTTATCTACTACATCGCTCAAAGCTTTGGCAGTTTGATATCTATCGCGGGACACGGCGGGGTGACTGAAACCTCATCGCCACTCAGAGCTTCGAGTATGGTTTAAAATCAATATTATGGATTATCGAAAAGCGGCCGTCTTTGGCGAGAATTGGTCAGCAAGCCGTTACCAGGTACTGCCTTATTTTGCGGTAGAGAAGGAACTTTTCATGCGGCCTGGCATAGATCGTGTTCTCGATTTGGGCTGCGCCAACGGCTGGAATATGAGCCGCTTCAAACAATATCGTGAGGGAGCCGAAATAGAACTTGCCGCTTCAGGGACAATAATTGGGCTAGATATGGTTCCTGACCGGGTTAGACTAGCCCATGAACACGGACCGGTCATGGTAGCCAGCGGATTGGAAGTACCTATTGCCGGTAGTAGTGTCGACATGGTTTATGTTCAACATGTCCTGCATCATATCGGCGATGTGAGTCGGGCACTAAATGAGGCACGACGAGTGCTCAAGCCGGGTGGTTTTCTTTTCTTGATCGAAACTGTAGAAGATAGTCCGATTATTCATTGGGGACGGAGAATATATCCCAGTTGGTTGGGGGATGAGGTCAATGCGCCATTTACATTCACCGGCTTACAAAATGAAGTGACGGATAACGATTTCCAATTGCTAACGGCCGAACAATACAGCGTTCTTTTTTGGATATGGGAGATTCTTCCCGATCAAATCCCATTAATGGAACGATTAACACCTATTTTCGTGCGCATTGAGCAAATATTGGCCCGATTCTTCCGCCGATATGGCGCACATTGTTATTTGGTGGCACAAAAGGTTTGATAACCGGCGATGACAAGTGACCTAGCTGCCAATCCCACAAACCTATCCAAATATGAATGGCTGCTAATCGCATTATTGCTGCTAATCATGCTGTTAAAGGGTGTTTTATGGAGCTTAGCTCTGCCACTATGGCAAGGCCCTGACGAAGAAGACCATTACAACGTAATTCAGTTTATTGGCGAGTTAGGTCGTCTTCCTGATTGAGATGACACCTACCTGGTTGATGAGGTAGCTTTGTCGCGGCAGTTGGCCGATGTCGGCCGTTTGCCTTACGCGCCAGAACAAAGGCAAGCTTTTTCAAACAGCACCATTGGACCAGGGGAGCTGGAATTCGCCGAGGTGCCGGTACAGTTGCGGTCGAGTTTTGATCTTCAAGCAGTGGGAAAGCTAAATAAAGCTACACCACTCTATTACATTATTGCTGCGCTGCCTTATCGTTTGTTTAGCTCAGGCGATCTGTTGGCACGGGCGCAAACCCAGCGCATATTTTCCCTTTTAATGAGCAGTGGCATCGTGATTATCGCCTATCTAATCGCACGACTTTTGTTTCCTACCAATGCAGCGATGCGCCTGACGATTCCAACCCTTGTCGTGTTTCAGCCGATGATTACGCAAATTACGGCCGTGATCTCTGTCGATGGATTCTATTTTTTCTGTTATTCACTCTTAATTCTGTTCGGCATCATGGTTCTGCATAACAAATTCAATTGGCGTTATGGATTGGCAATAGGCGTTGCTTTCTCGATCGGATTTTTGACCAAGCCGACCTTGAGTGGATTTGCGCCCATTATTGCTCTGCTGGTGGTATACGATTTTTGGCGCGGGAAAGGAAGACGCAAAGAAATTGTATTGGGAACCGTTGTTATGGGTGCCGCAATTCTCATATTAACAAGTTGGTGGATAGTGCGCAGCTTACGCATAAGTGACGATTTGTTCTACTTCAATCCGGTTCTGGAAGGGCATCGTATTATCCAGAATCCATATTTTGATTATACGTTTCTGGCTCACATGGTGGATTATTACCGGTCTGTTTGGGGAGGCATATTTGTTACCTGGTGGGCCCATTTTGGGTGGTTGGATACGCCATTGCCGCCTTGGGTTTATTCCTTCCTGCGACTAATGACCTTTGCTGCTATTGGGGGTTTAACCTATTGGGTAATACGTAATTGGCAAAAACGGCCGTCCCTTTCAGCTTGGAAAAATGGTGATCGAAGTGCACCTCTGGTTGTCTGGATGTTTTTGGCTTTGACCTTAATCGTGCCAATAGTGCTCTTGCAAGGTTATGATCTCACTTTTTGGTGGCAGTATGGCAACGGCCGTGGCTTACAAGGACGCTATTGGTTGGGTACAGTTGTGCCTATGCTAACTTTTTTAACTTTGGGTCTGCTGGTGTGGGTGCCTCAGCGTTGGCAACCGGCGGCGCATAATGTTTTGCGTGGTGGCATGGTCTTCCTAAATTTCGCCAGTTTATTGGTTTATGTCTTGCCGAGATTTTATCTGTAAAGGAAGCTTGCCATTCAAACTTCACGCTCCGAGCAATTTCTTTCTCGCCTCCCCTGGTTAATAGCAGGTCTGCTTTTCATGTTACTGCTGCTATTGATCGGCTTCGGTTGGTGGCGTGAAACGAGTGTGGGTCCGCAGATACAAGTGCCCATGTTTTATGATGCTCACTATCTCTTCCCGCGGGCGTGGACACAGGAACAGGCAGCACCGGGCGTGCCCGAAGACGCGCCATTAGCATTTTATGGTCAGAATCGGATAAGCCAACCCTTTATCAGCGCCGTTGATAATCTAGCCATGATCGAACTTTGGTTAGCTGGCGCGCCAGATGAGGTTGTTATCTTTTCGTTGGCAGACGATCAGGGGCAAGTCTTTAATGGGGAAATAATATTGATCAAGGGTCTAGATGGGGAGGATTACAAGCTTTCTTTCCCACCTATTAAGAATTCTCAAGGGCGGCGTTTCATGCTGACGATGGCTGCCTTGGCTGCTACTGTAGAACAGCCGGTGGTAACGCGTACCGTTGGCGGTGACCGGCTTGGTGGATCGCTGCAATTGAATGAGTACAATCGTCCAGGTAACTTATCGTTAAAAAGTTATGCTCGGGGGTGGCCTGGTTGGTGGTGGTTTGCATCCATTGGTGAACAGATACTGCCCTCAGTTTTTCGGTTGCGCTTGCAGCAGTATAAACCTTCAACTTTTAAGGGATTAGTTTTTCCTCTCCTACTGGGTGTTACCATTTTGCTTACTGTCGTCTATCTTGTTCTAGCTCGTCCAAAAGCACGGCCGTCTTTGTCTGCACTGAAGCAAACGGTGGGTTGGACTCTGGTTCTGATCTTAGGTTTATTCTTAATGTGGCAGGTCATAGGTGGTCGCGTGAAGCTGCCAATAATGAATAAAAGCCAGGTTTTAGAAATAGTTGATACCCAATTGGAAGAGGCCCCGGGGCCTGGCTCAGGTGATAGGATAGTTCGCGATATTAGCTCTGATCTTTGGACGCTGGAGCGAGAACCGGGAGAGCGATTTATCAGCAGTGAGATGTTTAGTGGGTTACCAGGTATTCGTGTGCCTTCGAACTCAGCCATAAACTATGGTCTACACGTGCCGCCAGATGCTTTATTAAGAGGGGGCATAGTCGCAGAGGGACAGGGTGACGTAAACTTTGAAGTGCAAATTAATGGAGAGGTTGTCAAAACACAGGAAATGACAGCATTGACTCTTCCTGATGGCGAGGATGTTACCCGGTTTCAGGTGGATTTATCTCCCTGGGCTGGCCAGGCAAGTGTTATTCGCCTGGCTACCAGCAGTGATCAGAGCGATCTTGTTGGATTATGGATCATGCCGCAGATTGAGTCCACATCCCCATGGCTCATGTCTGACTCTCAGATTGGTTCCGCTGATACTCATCCAGGTGGCTATCGTTTTGATGACACAGTTGAGTTGATTGGTTACATGGCGAATCCGTCGTCTGTGAAGGCAGGAGATACGACAGAGCTCGCCCTCTATTGGCGCCCTCTGCAAACAACGGGTGCTAACGCAACGGTCTTTATACACCTCGTTGACGATGAAGGGAATCTGATTGCCCAACATGATTCACAGCCCGTAAATGATGCCTATCCGCTGCCTTTGTGGCAGCCAGACACCGTTATTCGTGACACACATCAATTGACGTTGCCAGCCGATTTGCCAGTCGGACAGTACAAGCTATATGTAGGTCTATATAATCCAGATTCGCTGCAGCGTTGGCCGGTAGTCGGGCCAGATGGATCGGTCAGCGTTGATCATGCCGCGTTATTAGATGTTCCCATCGAGGTTATGCCTTGATGAACGGCCGCATTCGCCAATTTATTAATTCTGGGGCGTTCCAGGGGTCGCTCATGGCCGGTGCAATGGTTGTTGCCGGCGGTTTTGATGCCTTGGTCAGTATATTATCCGGCCGTTGGCTAGACAAAGAGCAATTTGGAATTTTTGTTGCAGTTACGGCTTTGCTCCAGGTTCTTGTGCATGCGACCAATGTGATTCGAACCGTCGTGGCTTATTATACGGCCGAATTATACAACACATTCAGATGCGCTTACGAAGATCCGCACTTTTCTGCGCAGAAGTTGGCGTTGGGCGTGGCGGTGGGGAATTGTAGCGACGATCATCATGTTGTTGCTCAGCAGTGCCATTGCTCGTTTTATGCATATCGAATCGGTTTGGCCCTTGTATGCAGCCAGCCTGGCTTTGCTGATGCTTTTTGTTCGTCCCGTAACTGACGGAACATTACAAGGTGTGCAACAATTCATTGGTTTAAGTGTGGTTCAGGTAACACAGTCTGCCCTGCGCTTACTATTTGCAGCCATTTTGATCCAGGCTGGATGGCAAGCGTTTGGAGCGATGTTGGCACTGCCCTTAGCCACAACTTCAGCACTGTTCTTGGCAATATGGTTTCTGCGACCCTATTTCAAGGAGCCAAAAACGAAGGTACCAGTGCCTGCGGTTAGCCTACGTTATTCGGCTTATACATTGATTGGCTTACTCTCTTATGCTCTATTGGTGAATGTGGATGCCATTGCTGTCAAGCGGTTTTTTAGCGATGCGGTCGCCGGTGATTATGGAACTGTTGTGACTTTGGGCAAAATAAATCTATTTGCGACTCTCGGAATCGGAATGGTGCTTTTTCCCAAGGCGACGCAGCGTCATGCTGCGGGCTTGGATTCACGGCCGGTTTTGGGACTGGCCTTAGGAGCCACGTTGTTGGTTGGTTTTGTGTTGACGGCCGTTTATTTTCTAGCCTCCGACGTTATTATTAAAACCATTTTCTCTGATGCTTATGCAGATCCGGGCATTGTCTTGGGTTTGGTCGGACTGGCCACTACCTTATATGCGGCCATTAGCATATGGCTTAATTATGCCCTATCGTTAAACCGACACAGCTTTATAGTGGCTTTAGCCATTTTGGTACTGCTGCTTATTGGCGTGCTGGCATTATTCCATGATCGGTTGGAGACAGTTGCCCTTTTGATGATTGTTACTGGGGTGGCCGGAAATATTGCCGGAGCTTTTACCACATTGCCAAAGCGAAAGTGAACCAAAGTAGACAGATTATTATCCGGTTGGTTTTGATTGGGTCGCCAAAAAGGTGGCTGCCGCTGCCAGGCCAACGAAGATCCAAAACGCGGTTACGGCATGGTGGAATTCCAGGTTAAAAAGATAATGGTCGAAAAAACCGGCAACCAATCCCCCTACCAAAGCCGCATGTAAACCTAACCAGACCGCATCCTGACGGGGATGTGTTTTAAACCAATGACGATTAGAATAAGCATAGACAAATACAGTAGCGATAACAACGAGAAAGGCTACCAGTCCCAATAAACCCATTACCTGCGCAATTGTTAAATAGACATTGGCGACACCCAAATAGATGTCGATATCAGGTGTGCCCGCAAATCCTACGCCTATGAGGGGATAACGTTGGATAAGGGTCAATGCATCCTTATATTCGCCAAAGCGCATTTGCGTGGCTAAATCCTGGCCCTGGAAGCCTTCGAGGAAACGGGAGACGTATGATTGTGCTGCCGGTAGAAGTAACAGCAGTAGGGCTGCTCCTAGCATATAAGGTAACAACCTGCGGTATCGGACTGCGGCGACGAAAGCCAAACCGAAAGCCAATCCCAACATGGCACTGCGTGAAAAAGTTAGAATCAAAGCGACAAATATTAAGCCGACAATAACCATGGAAATTCGACGCGGAAAGATCGGTTGGATTGCTACTAATTGTGGCCCAGCTAGAGCCCCCATCATGAGCAGTAATCCACCAAGGACATTGGGATCAACTGAAGTGCCTATAGCTCGCTCAGATAAGGCGGGATTTTCTTCGATGTATCGAATGACCCAGCCACCGGGATAGCCAAGTCTGGCGAGGATGTTTAGTAATAAATTGGCTGTATCGTCGGGCAGCAGCCAAAGGGCAATGGCTACGGCCGAGGCTGCTGCTCCGGCAAGAAGCAATACCTTTACCAAGCGTTCAAGGCGCTGCCAACTGCTGCAAAAATCAATAATTACCAGAACAAAGCCGAGGCTAATCAACAACTCGGCGAATTTGCGCAGCAGGGTGGGTGTTAGTGGCCCGTTGTTTAGCCCAAAGATGAACGCAAAAACCGCGATGATGATAAATATCGCTAAGGGTAAGGTTAGAGGTGAAAGCGTAATGGTACGTTTCCGGCCTGCTACCAGAGCAAGGAGCCAAACGGCCACAACGGCGGCTAAGGCCATATCAAGAAAAGTAGGGGTGAGACCTATATCAATAGGCAGTGTGGCGAAAGGTAATAAGGCGACAACGGCAATGACAGCCCAAAAGCCTATCTCCATGTCACGCAGGACGACAAGCGTTGCAATGATAGCCAAAACAAGCGCTGCCGCAGCAATGGGCCCGCCAAAGGCAAGGACCAGGCCACCAAAAATGGCAAAAAGCCCAACCAATAGGCCCAGGCCCAACAGGGAACGTGTGGGATTCAGCTTTGACAAGCTCACTGTAGGTAATTTCGGGCGGATTGTGCTCATAGCGGGTGGTTCAATCTACACGCACGCGGGTTAGTTCAAGAAAATCATCAGTAAGACGGCCGTCTGAAGTTAAGATTTGCAGGCGATCAAAATCCCCTTGCAGATCTTGAGTATAAAGGCCAACAATAAGGGGGTAAAGTCCTGGGGGGGCATTCTTGTCTATGGTTAACCTTAATGGCAGAGTCATCAAACTTTCCGGCTGCCAAGTAGAGGTGCCCTCTGGCGGCTTGAAGTCATAACTTGCCCAGCGGGTTGTATCCTCGCCAACTATTTGGGCGAAGAGTGTGTAATCCTTGTCCAACGGCCGTTGTGCTTGCACGTAGAGTGTTAAATCAATGGTTTCTCCGGGCTGTACTCGTCTGGGTTGAAGCTCAAAACCGGCGATTTGCAGCTCATCTTCAAAGTTTATTTGAATAGGGTTAGGCGTTACACCGCTCAGAGGGTCAAGATTGACTTTGGTTATCACAGCCATGTCAAGACCATGCTCGATCTGCAGCCGTTCTCCGGTAGTGAAGTCATATAGCCCGACGGTAAGGTCCATTTGGGAGGGGGCCATGGCTGTGTTCGGCACTTGTAGTTGGTAAGAATTGATTATGCGTTGACCTGGTGCCAGCCACGATGTGAGGAGAAGACCTTGAGCTAGATACATATCGCGCTGCGCAATTGGCTGCTCCAGAATGGGATCGTTGAGATGAACAAAAACGCTCCAATTTTTATCCATTGCTTGCAGCACTTCCCAATCTAAATGCACCCAGATATTGTCGCCTGGTTGAATTGAAGATCGCCCCAAATCGGTCGTTTCAACCGCGACGCCGCGCAGACGCATCTTGTCACCAAATATTGTATCTTGGCCATGCAGTACATAGGTTTGGGGTGGTGTGTAGGATCCCACTTGGTAATGGGGTCGTATCCAAAGAAATGGCGCCAAGACGGCCGTGATGAATAAAAAGCTACCGACCAATCCGGCAATCCAACGCGCGATGCGCTGCGGCAGCCAGCCTACCAGCCCGGTAATAAAAAGAACGCTCAGGGCGGAGAGAGCTGTAAAAACCAGACGTCCTTGTGAAGACCATGTTGTCGTTGCCCAATTAATGAGACCTATGACGACGGCCGTTGCAAAGAGAAGGCAGGCGATTAAGCCGAAATTGGATGTGACAAAATTCAACAGGTTATTTACCCAATCAATAAAGTGATGCCATTCCTCTTTTTTGTCCTTGGCCCACCGCCAGATAATACGCAAGAAGTAATAGGCAAATCCAATAATGGACAGCAGCAGCAATGTATTCAAGATCGTGTAAATCCAGCCAGGCATGGGAATATTGACGCCACCAAATAGGCCCCAGTATGACATGAGAAATCCATGCCGCTCACCCCATAATTGAGCCAATGAAGCGGGGTGGCCGCGCTGCCCTAGAACGGCAATGAAAGCGCTCCAACCAAGCCAGTCACCATACAGTTGAATGTTCCGGTAGTACCACCAGCCGGCAATGAGCAGAACCGGAAGAAACGACAAGGCAAAGAGCAGAATCGACTTGCCCAGGAGGCGGAGCAGCCAGCCAATTGTGGCAATGAAAGAAATTGAGCGCACACCATTTCGGTTTCGATCTTGCTGCCAAGCGACAACGAAGGCGGTCCCCCAGACTAAGGGCAGTAAACCAATGGTGCCCTCTTTAGTCAACAGACCCAGGCCAATAATAGTTCCGAGAAGCAGCCATTGACCGGCTTGTTGAAAATAGGTGCCTTTGATTGATTGATCAGAAACTGATGTTTGGTTCTTTTGCTTGATGACTAATCGAATCATTAAGAAAAGAGCTAGTGACGCCAGCATGATAGCCAGATTGTCGTTGTTTACTGATCCAGTGATGAAAAGGAACATGGGCAAGAAGGCATTGACCGCTGCCGCACCCAGGGCAACTTCCGGTCGATTGGGCACGGCCATGCTGCCAATCTTATAGGTTAGGTATACGGTAACTACACCAAATAGAACAGAGAATACCCGCACAATTCGTACTGCAAGCAAAGTGCCTTGCCAGGGATTCGCAGAAGGGTCGTGGACAACCAGGTTGCGGTTTCCATCCTGGGTGATCAACCCATTATCTACATGGGGATTCTCATGGCGAACTTTTGCCATATCACTTGTATCAATCCAAAACGTGAGCGCGGCACCCACCCAATAATATAAGGGTGGCTGGCTCGCTTCTTGTTTCCAGGGGCCAGCGAGATCGGGATTGAAGACCTGCACAGGCAGCGGGTTGCCATCTGCCAGATGGCGAACCATGGGATAATGCCACAACTCGTCGGATGCCTCAAAGATAGGTGTTATGAAGGCATAGATGATGCCCAATAACGCAAATAGGATGAGAATGGAAGCTAACCAGTGCTTTTCACTCATAGTTTTGGCGTATTCGGCCGTGCGCAGCAAAAGATCATGTCAAGTAGAATGTGAACTGGCGATTATTCTTAAGGAGTTGCATTTGCCCGGGTAAGTTGGAAGACGGTGTCTCCGCCAATAGCACCTAGGAAAATCTCGCCATCAGATCGTTCGCCAAAGCTACTCCAGATTTGATTGAAATGTGTCCAACGTGTGGCACGCCACCCGGTTTGGGCATCTGAGGTAAGCGCCCAAATAGTGTGGGCGCAAAGATCGGCAAACAGATAATCGCCTTCTAGTTCTGGAAGTTGTGTTCCACGGTACACATATCCGCCAGTAACAGAACAATGATGGATATCCTGATCATGTGCATAAGCAAATATTGGCATTGTATACTGTATTGAGGGGTCGCATTTGTCGGCTTTAAGAACCTCTGTGCCTTCATAACAAGGCCACCCAAAGTTTTGACCACCACTGCTGTCGGAAGGAATAAAATTAATCTCCTCCCACTTGGAATCTCCTACATCGCCGATATACATATCGCCGTTTTTGCTGTCAAAACTAAAGCGCCAAGGATTTCGCAGCCCATAGGCCCAGATTTCACCTCGTGCCTCCGGATCGGTCGCAAAAGGATTGTCGCCTGGTATTGCGTAAGGTGATCCTAGATCGACATCGATGCGCAATATCTTACCATGTAAGCTTTGTAGTGACTGTGAGAAGCCTGCTTCATCATAAGCTGTGCCGCCATCGCCAGCGGCTATGTAAAGATAGCCATCTTTTGGTCCAAACTGTAATGCTCCAGCCTGGTGGACTGCTGCCGGTTCGGCTAAACGCAGGAGGTTCTGCTCGCTTTGCGGATCGGCAATGCCTGCTCCCGAGACCTGAAAGCGTGCGACATCGGAATATAGATCACCGTCAATTTTGCGGGTGAAATAGACATAGATAAAGCCATTGGTATCAAAGTCCGGATGAGTAGCTAATCCAAGCAGCCCAGCTTCAAAGCTGTTGGAGAACACGCGGTCTCGAATATCAAGTAACAACTGCGGCTCAATCTGCCCGGTGTTATCTACAATCAAGATACGACCTTCTTTGATTGCTACGAAGAGGCGACCATCTCCCGGGTCAACAATGTCCGTTACATCAGCAGGGTAAGCCATACCAGTGGCAAAAGGCGTCACATCGGGTACGAAAGGCGTGTGAACGATTGGCAAAAACACCGAGGCATCTTGGGCGATGTTTGTAGTGAGCCCATCGAAGCCACTGGCAGAAAGCGAACTTTTTTCGCTATCTTTGCTTAAGTAGATAGGAATTACGACAACGATCAACAGTATTGATACAATCGCTGATCTTTTCATGATATTAAACTGCCTCCTGCAGCCTTACGCTGAACTTATCGAAGCCGGTTTCATTGAGCTTGTCGAAGTGGCTTGAATTTTGCTCAGTCTAAATGTTGTATAGATTCAAAAAATGTAATCGTCTGGTCGGCGATCCTGTCCCAAGTAAAAAGAGCCGCTGTTTCCCTTGCGCTGCGTCCGATGGTAAGGCGCAGAGTGGAATCTCCGGCCAATGTTTCAATCGCTCTGGTTAAAGCCTGTGCATTATTTGATGGCACAAGCCATACATTTTGCTCGTGTTTTAGTTCGGATGCCTGTTCCAGTGGTTCAGTAGTAATCAAAGGACGGCCGTGGGCTAGGACAGCCATTAAAGTCCCTCGCCGCAATGAAGCGCCATCATGATAAGGCATGACCATAAAATCGGCCGCGTGCAAATAGGCCGAGACACGGGTATCTGATAGGAACCCGGTCCAATGGATGCGATTAGAGAGGCCTAGCTCATCTATTAAATGCTTTATCTGTTGCAGAAAAGCGGCGTTCGTTGGGTCGCTCGCTCCGGTTTGGCCGCCGATAAATACGAGGTGATAGCGGTTATCAAGATCGGACATTGCTGCCAATAATGTGTCGGCGCCTTTACTCTCGTTCAAAAAACCGAAATAACCTAGCAGACATTGGTCTTCACTAATGCCCAATTGCTGGCGAGCTTCGGCGATTTCGATGTGGTTAGGTGTATATGCTGCAATATTGCTGCCAATCGGAATTTGGGTGACGGGTGGCGCTAAAAAGGATTTCAGTGACTCATAATCCGCATGGTTGGTGGCAATAGATCCATCAGAGGAGCGCGCCATGAATTTTACTGCCGAGCGACGTAGCGGGCCTGCCTTGGGGAATAAATAGGGAATACGTAGATCATGAAATGTGACGACACTCTTGGCAACCCCTTTCAGACGCCAGGGCAACAAATTAATCGCCGCGCTGCTCATATTATAGGCGGCAGCCTGATATTGGATATTCACGATATCCAATTCAGCTCGTAAAACGATATCGACGATGGTCGCCAGAGATGGCCAGCGCCAGCGTTCAATCCGCGGGTGCAGTTTTGCGAAACCAAGGTCAATAGGCTCATTACGTGTTCGATAGGAACGCTCGGCCGTTTCCGGTCGTGTCTCGCGGCTTGAAATCACATGAATCTCATGTCCAACTTCATGAAGGGCGCTTGCTAACTCCTGCGTAAAAGCGCCAACGCCGCCTTCCATCGGCGGAAATTCACCGCTGACAAGCCCGATATTCACTGATCAATACCCCGCCGGACTTAGGCCGGAACGAATGATTTGCCAATAGGCACGGATTCGCTGGCGTCGCAACGGACGTTTGTGTCCCAACAACCCCTTAAAAGCTTCGACCCCCATCTGCCATGTATAAATTAAGAGCAAAAATAATCGCAATATACCTTCAGTTAGACGGCCGTGGTATTTTCGAAAATAGCGTAGCTTTGCCCTTTGAAAGTTAATGTGGCGGGCGGTAACCGCTTGTTCGCTGCTCTTACCGATGTGATGAATAATCTTCGCTTGGGGAAAATAGACGATGCGCCAACCAGCTTCTGTGATGCGACGGCACCAATCTAACTCTTCAGAGTACATGAAATAGGCTTCATCTAACATACCGACATGATCGATGACGCGTCGTGGCACCATTAAACAGGCACCAGTCACCCAATCAACATCACTGGTTTCGTCATTGGGTAGATCCTGGGCGTAGTAAGAACGCGCGATAGAAGCTGGGGCGAACTTTTGCAGCCATGTGCTTTCGAATATTGCCGTCCAAAATGTAGGAAAGCGTCGTCGCGATGATTGGATTGAAAGATCGGGATTAAGAAGTTGGGCGCCAAGACCACCTATGCTAATTTGTTGATCAAGATAGCTAACCATTTTTGATAACGCATCTTCTAAAACTGCGGTATCAGGGTTCAAGAGCAATATATTGCGCCCCCGGGCGATGTTGATACCGATGTTATTGCCCCGTGGGAAACCTAGATTTTCTGCACTGACAATAAGCTTCACCCAGGGGAATTCTTGCCGCACCATTTCTGGGCTGCCATCGTTGGACCCTGCATCGACTACGATCATTTCTAGATTTAATCCTCGCCGTCCTTGTTCGACAGATTTTAGGCATTCACGAAGGAGATCGCGTACATTCCAACTGACGGTGATGATTGACAAATCGATGGAGTTGATAGGGTCCGGATTTTGGGCGGTGGACGAAGGACGTTGGACAATAGACGATGACTGCTTAACTTCGACAGGGCTGACTTTTAGGGGTGTTGGTTCGGGCACACCAGCTTCGACAGGTTCAGCTTCCGAGGTGATAGAATCGGCAGGCCTAGCTTCGACAGGTTCAGCTTCCATGGTATTAGAATCGACAGGCTTACTGGGGACAGGATCAGGCAGGTCCATAGGTGTTCTCGAGCAACTTTGGTCCAAAGAGGGCTGCCGCATTTTTGGTTGTTTGCTTAGCAAAGGAATCAGGATCCATTTCATGCAATTCGGCCAAGCGTTGGGCAATAAAAGTTACAAATGACGGTTCATTGCGTTTGCCTCGATGTTGTTGTGGGGCTAAGAATGGAGCATCAGTCTCTATTAATATGCGTTCTATGGGCACTCTAGAAGCGATTTCCCGTAAATCATCCGCTTTCTTGAAGGTAACCGGGCCGGTAAAGCCGAGATAAAAACCCATGCTCAGAGCGGCTTCGGCCGTTTGCCAATCGGCGGAAAAGGAGTGTAAGACGCCGGGATTATCACGGCCGTTAAGCGGAGAATCTTTCAACAACCTTATAACATCGGCGCTTGATTCCCGATTATGAATGATTACCGGCAAATCTAATTCGGCAGCCAGGGCTAACTGTTTTGTCAACGCTCGATGCTGTACCTCTTTTGGTGAGTTATCCCAATGATAATCAAGGCCAATCTCGCCAATTGCCACAACTTTCTTATGCCCGGCAAAATCGCGGATGGTTTCTAGCCAGTTGTCCTGCCAGCCGGCTGAAGAGTTGGGATGCACACCAACAGCAGCAAAGACGTTGTCATATTGGTTGGTTAACTGCAAAACGGCCGTGCAGTTGTTCAGATCTACGGCAGGGACAATGATACGCTTGACCGTGGCTTCCGCGGCACGGGCAACAATCTGGTCGCGATCTTCATCAAAACTTTCGAAATCAAGGTGGCAGTGAGTGTCGACAAGCATGGTCAATTCTCTATAAATAAATCGCTGTATTCGACAAGACGAAACCTTGCCCTACAAGATTGTTATTCATCCTTTTTCGCTTGTTTAGTTAGCTTTTCCAAGTAACTGTCGGGAACCTGGATTGCTACGACCTCACCCCGGGCACATTCAACCCCATTGGCAAATAATGAACTGGCGACGATGACTTTTCGTCCAGTTATCTCTTGGACGCGCCCTCGAATCTCTAACTTACAGTCAATTGGTGTAGGCTGCAGATAATCAACATGCAGAGAGCCGGTCAAGAAGCGGAAAGAAGGCTCTGTATCCATCGCACGTCCCTCCGCACGATACATGGCTGCTGCGGCCGTGCCCGTGCTGTGACAATCAATGAGTGAGGCAATTAGCCCCCCGTATACGTAACCGGGAACGGCCATGTGGTAAGGTCTAGGCTGGAAATAGGCAACGGATTCCTCGCCATCCCAATAACTTTTGATCTGATGGCCGTCTTCATTTAGCCGACCGCAGCCATAACAATGGCTGGTACTATCGGGATAATAATCTTGAAACGATTTTGTCACATGACCCTCTTATGAAATCCTACGAACTATCTCAGTCCAGCCAACTTCATCCCGTCGTCAAGAATCGCCGGCACACGGTCTTCGTGAGTTGTCTCACAGTAGACACGAATGATGGGCTCGGTGCCGCTAAAACGTACCAGCAGCCAACCACCATCTTCCATGATAAATTGATGGCCATCAACGGTAACGATGTCCGTGCAGCGCAACCCGCCAATAGTACGTGGTCGGGCTTCAGAAACATTGGCCAGGATTTCCTGTTTACGTTCCTGGTCAAAACGGCTGTCAATACGATCGTAGTAATGGGGCCCGACTTTTTCAAAAAGCCAATCCAATAGTTCGGATGGTTTTTTGCCAGTTTGCACGACCATATCTAACAGATATAGACCGGCTAAGATGCCATCTCGTTCCGGCACATGCCCACGAAAAGCATATCCACCACTTTCTTCGCCGCCAATCATTGCGCCGACTTCGACCATTTTAGGTGCGATATATTTAAAGCCAACACCGGTCTCGAAAACAGGCACATCATATATTTTGGCCAGTTTATTGAGCATTTTTGTGGTGGATATGGTTTTTACAATAGGCCCTCGTTCACCACGTATCTCTAGGAAGTAATAGCCCAGTAAACCATACACGCGTAATTGGTCGATGAAATCACCATTCTCGTCGCCAAGCCCGACACGATCAGCGTCACCATCGTTGATGATGGCCAGATCGGCACCTAGTTCGCGCACAAAACTTAATCCATGATCGACATTAGGAGGAATGGGTTCAGGGCGCAGCATATGTGGGAATATTGGATTACGCTCGTTGTGTACTTCATGAACTGTTGTGGCGCCATTTCTCAGGAGTTGCGGGAACCAGCCCGCGTTGTTGCCCCACATGCAGTCGACCAGGACATTGAGACCGGCTTGCTTTAAGGGTGTTGTATCAATCAAGCGGTTTAGTTGTTCTTCATAAGCCGGCGCGGGATTAAAGAATGTGACCAGGCCATCACTCAACGCATCTTCAAGTTTCAGCCGCGGTGTGTCGGCCCTGTCGGGGATCAGCTGCTCAATCCGTTTTAGATCGGCCGGTGGAATAGCGCCTCCCAAGGGATCGCGAACTTTGAACCCACAGTCGGTCGGCGGATTATGGCTGGCAGTAATGTTGACAGCACCACCAGCTTTTTTGTCGACCACAGCATATGAAATGGTGGGTGTCGGTGTGTTGCGCTCAGTAAGCCAGACATGGATGTTGTTGGCAGCCAAAACTTCGGCCGTTGCTGCGGCAAATTCATCAGCTAAAAAGCGTTGGTCATAGCCAACGACAACGCCTTGGTCGCTGCGTCCTTCCGCTTTGAGGAATTGGGCGAATCCTTGGGCGCAGCGACGAACATTGGCAAAAGTGTAATCCTCGGCGATGCGTGCTCGCCAGCCATCGGTTCCGAATCTTATAATTGTCATTTTACAAGCGATCTCCTGACTAAGGTGATTAATTAATCACTGTTCTACTAGAGAGTGCATGAGACTTAATCCTTTTCTACATTGGGATGATGCCATCTTGCAGCATTTTAAGGTCAGCGTCAACCATCATATGCACTAGTTCGCGGAAAGAGACTGAAGGCTCCCAGCCTAATTTTTTTCCGGCCTTGCCTGCATCCCCGACCAAGAGGTCTACTTCCGCTGGACGCATGAATTTCGGATCTTGTACGACGTACTCATGCCAGTCAAGATCAACATAGCCAAAGGCTTCTTGCAAAAACTGCTCAACAGAGTGTGTTTCGGCCGTGGCGACGACGTAGTCGTCAGGTGTGTCCTGTTGCAGCATGAGCCACATGGCGCGAACATAATCGCCGGCAAATCCCCAATCTCGACGCGAATCCAGATTGCCAAGGCGGAGTTCATCAGTCAGGCCCAATTTGATTTTAGCCACATTATGCGTAATCTTGCGCGTCACAAACTCCAGCCCGCGGCGAGGGGATTCATGGTTAAACAAAATTCCTGAAGTAGCATGAAGGTCGTAGCTCTCACGATAATTAATGGTAATCCAGTGGCCATATACCTTGGCCACGCCATATGGGCTGCGTGGATAGAAAGGTGTCGTTTCCTTTTGTGGCACTTCAATCACCTTGCCAAACATTTCACTGGAACTTGCCTGGTAGAAACGGATATTTTTATCAACAATGCGGATGGCATCTAGTAAGCGCGTTACCCCTAGCGCAGTGACGTCCCCGGTGAAGACCGGCTGGCTCCATGATGTTTGTACAAATGATTGAGCGGCGAGATTGTAAACTTCTTCCGGGCGATGTTCTTCCAGGATTCGAATAAGAGAAATCTGATCACCTAAATCGCCAGGGACAAGAATAATTTGATCCTGAATATGAGCTATGCGGTGAAAGTTGACTGTGCTTGTGCGTCGCACCATGCCTACTACTTCATACCCCTTTTCTAGTAGGAATTCGGCAAGATATGATCCGTCTTGTCCGGTAATACCGGTGATAAGTGCTTTTGGCATAGGTAAATCCTCGCTTTATTGTTGTTCTTTTACTCAATTGATCACACGCAAACAAAAAGGTTGTAAAACGGGTAATCATTAGCTTCTGTTGGAAAATGCCGGCGAAAGATTGTCCCGAGCGGTAACCAGATATAAATGGTATTGCTACTGCTCATTCGAATTCGCCACCAGCGAAACGGTAGTTGATTAGTATGGAAATTATAACGTACAGAATAGAGGGCGTAAAACAGGCTATAGGCAACGTTGGCAGTTTGTGGGTTTAGCGTTGAGAATTATCAAGGAAAGAATAAACAATATGGGATTTATTCCTTCGCCAACCGTGGGGCAGCCACTGCTCTATGCGTGCATAATTAGCGAGTCCCCACATCGCTATTGCCTCACCAGTGCCAGATGTGGCATGTTCCCGTTGATCTTCTGTGCGTGTCATGCCTGGTGGGAAGGGCGGCATATCGACATAGCCGGTCCAAAGAGAATCTCTTGCCGGATTAACACCTATAGATTGCAGGACCTGCTTGGAAAGCAACTCCAATTCACCCAACTGCAAGCCAGATAAGCCGCTGAGGCTTGTGTGTGATGGATTATCTCCGTTGGGTGTAAATAGTGCAGCTTTCGAAGCCAACTGAAGTATTCTGGTCATGTAATTCAGCTGGTTTTCTTCCGGCAGTCGCTGCAAGACTTCAGACGATAACGCCAGATCGAAATCATCGCTGAGTCCGGGCAATTTCACTATGTCCTCGGTTAGGAGATAGTGTGGCGCCAGATATGCCATCCCGTTTGATTTTTGAAGTTCTTCAAACGCTGTTTTGCAACGCGTTATGGCTTGCGGTCGCTCATCCACGATTGTTAATTCTGCATTTAGCTCAGCACCTAGCAATAAAAAATCCATACTAGCGCCATATTTTTGTGGTAGGCCGGCAATTAGGATGTTGTGCGGCGGTTCACGATCTGCCAGCCAACGGGAAAGCAACAGCCGTTTGGCATAATACTCATAGGCAGTACCTACGCCTTCGCCTTCGGCCAAAGCAAGTGGATAAAGTTTTTTTATAGATATTTTCTTAAGCATCAGAATTTATAGTGGCCTATTAATCTTTTACACGAGATAGCCGTGCTGATTGTACCAAGTGATTGTCTCAGGGATTCCAGTATCAATATCATATTTAGGCTGGTAATTAAGATCGTTCGCTGCTTTAGCCCATGAGAATTGGCGGCTTTCGCTGAAGAATGCAACACCAGTTCGGCTTAACGGCGGATTTTTGCCTGTCAGCTTGCCCAATAAGTCAAAGGAAGCAGCGCCTGCCAGAGCCATGATTCGTGGCAATTGAAAGCGCGGTGGTGGGACATCTAAGGCTTGTGCAATTGTGGTGGCTAGTTCGCGAAAGGAAACTGGCCGAGGACCCGTTATATGGTACGTCTCGCCTGGTCTACCACATTCGAGACAGCGCAGCATGCCGTCGACTGCATCAGAGATATAGGTTGGGTGGCATGTATTACGGCCGTCACCAATATAAAAGAATCTCCCTTGTTTGATAGCTTGAAAGAGACCAAGCACATGCGTATCGCCAGGCCCATAGATGAATTCCGGCCGGGCAATGACAATAGGCAGTCCTGCGGCAGCAAATACGCCTACTAATTGCTCGGCGACAGCTTTGCTGCGTTCATACGGATTACTTGGAGCCAGGGGTGTGTTTTCATCAGCCGGTGGACCATCAATTGGCCCAAGTACCCCTGGACTACTGACATATAATACCTTAGGCGAGGGATCTGTCGCCGCGACTTCGTCGAGTACATGACGGGTGCCTTCGACATGCAGCTTGTGATATTCCTTTTCTTCAACACCGGCTTGACCAAGCATGCCCGCAGCGTGAATGACATAGTCGATACCTTCAAAAAGACCATGTAATGTCTCTGGTTGGGTGACATCAGCCACCATCCAGGTCACAGATTTATTGGACAGACGTTCAGGATCTGAAGACGGCCGTGCCAGTGCATACACTTCGCCACCTACATCAACCAATGCTTTGACCAGAGAACTACCAACAAAACCGGTCGCCCCGGTAACAACAAATTTTTTCCTATTCGTCGTCATCGATTTGGTAGGTCATCACCGGACGATAAATACACCGGCACTGTTGACCGCGCTCGCATTTAGGAAGAGGTAAACGAGGCGCTGTATCCGGATCATAAAGGGCATTAGGCTCGAGCTGACGGCAAGATTCACAACCTTCAGGATCGATCACAATACACACACCGGCTATCGATCCCTTAGCTTTCATGCCCAATTTGTAAGCAGCCAAGGTTTTTTCAGCATAGTCAGCTGGTTTTCCCATTTCTTGTTGAAAATTATTTAGCCAGTTGAACGACATAATACAGCCTCTAGGATGAAGAACTCTCCACACTCTTAGCTTGTTTGTTAACCGTTATCGATTCGGGTTTGATAACTTTGGTGCCAACCCTCACCAATGTGGGCACATCGTGCAGCATATTGGTGTAAGAGGCGTTGGCCAAGGGACAATGACACTCTTTATTGGCAATACTGCGGCGTACATCTTTGATAGCTTCTCCGAACCAAATTTCCTTAAAATCGTAATTGTGGTCACGCAGATTGCCAAGGTTGTCTGCACGAATACAGCAAGGCCAAACAGTGCCATCGGCATATATTTGAGCGCTGGCCCAACCGGCATAACAGTCTATCACTTGATCTTCTTCGTCTAGAATTTTTTTGACCAGCTTGTAATACTCGACGCGAAACGCTTCTGTGATTTTCGATAGGCCACGGTATTGTTTGCTTTCTACATACGCCGTAAGCCGGTCAATGGCCTGTGCATAATCCTCTTTGGCCGGGGTGATGGGTAGGCCGACCGTGTCCAATTCGACGCGCGGCTCAGCAATTTCGGTGATAAATTGATCGGCGCTAGACTGTTCAGCATAAGCTATTAATTCATCTAAATGCCCCACACTAAACACGGATACGACGGAATGGATGCCTACGGTAAGGTTGGGGAATTCTTCACGCAATTCAAAGTACTGCTGCAAACGTTCCTCAAATTTCTCGAAATTACCTGGCACGCCGCGAATGAAATCGTGTTTCTCACCAACACCATCCAGAGAGAGGTTAATTATCAATTGTGTATCAGGACAAGTTTGCAGAATACGGCGCACACGTTCTGGCCCGCTTTTCAAGATGGCATTCGTGGGAATATTGATGATTCCCGGTTTGTTATGCTTATAAACTAGCTGGGTAAGTTCTACGATATTCGGGTACATAAGCGGCTCGCCTCCACTAATGGTAAACCAGTAGGGGCTTGTACCCATTGAAGCCAAGACTTGGCTCCATTCATCAAGATTCAATTCATTCTCACGCTTCATCCAAATATTACAAGTAAGGCAGCGTGAATTGCATTTAGGTGATGGGGAGATTGTGATATTCAGCGGCAGCATTTGTGGCCAGCCGAAGCGTCGATATGATTGAAATAAAGGAATGCGTGTAAGGACGCTGAGCATAGAATTCACAGTTACGTCCTCAGTTCCTTTGTTGTCGTGGCGATTTCCCAGACTGCATGATCCTTCTTACGCTTAAAGTCTAGCCAGCCGAGTAAACGACCGGCGATTTCCAGGCCAACAACGGCCCATGTCCATACGAATTGTTTTGGGTGCCAATCTATGTTGCGTAAAAGAAGCGAAATAATGGCAATACCACTCATGGTGCTTACGGAATAACCTAATATTTGCTTAAGTTCAAGGTGACCGGCGTAAATCCGGCGTCGTTGGCGTAGAAAATCCTGCGGTGTCTCCGGACCTTTATTGTAAACAATTGCCTGGGGAACATAACGTACTTCATATCCTTGTCCACGAATTAACGGTTCAACGCTGGCTTCATCTACGGCCGTATATTGTGGAATGCGAGCAAATACCTTGCGGAAGGCAATCATTTCACCCGCTTTAAAACCATGCAAATTCATCTGGTGGTGTAAATTCCATAAGAGGTGAGCCGCAAAACCCATAAACGTGTTTTTGTCATTTACCGGTACAGGCCGGCAAGCGGTCATGCCCATTTCGGGATCGGAAAAAGGGGCTGTTAACGCTTCCAGTGTATCTGATGCCGGCTGCAGGTCGGCACTGCTTAAGATCAGCACATCTTCCTTTGCTTCCTGCATGAATAGATTCATGGCTGATGCTTTGCCTTCACGTTTGGGCTGAATTAGTAGTTGGATACGGCCGTCACGAGCCATATATTCCCGTACGATGTCTTCGGTGCTATCTGTGCAGCCGCTAATAACGACGATGATCTCGATGAGATCAACAGTTTGAAGGCGCTGGTCGATTACACATTGCAAAAGTTTGCCAATATTGGCTTCTTCATTATGAGCGGTGATGCCCATAGAGCAGGGTACATTCTTCATAAACGAGGCAAGTATAACCCACTCCCTATCCCTAACAAGCGGGGGCAGTTAATTCTAAGCAGCAAAAGTCCCGCAAGTCAAAAGGCTTGCGGGACTTGGAATAGTAAATGATCGATTGCGATTTTTCTTAACCCAAATTACTCGGGCTGTTACCTTCAACGATGTCGTTATACATGACATTGTTGTTGTGAAAATTGATCATATAAAGGCTTCCTGTTTCGTTGGCTATCAGTTCATTGTCACAGACTGTGTTACCTGTGGTATCTCCCAAATTAACTCCAAAGCCGCTGTTATTGCGGATAACGTTTCTTTGGGTGTTGTCACTTACACCCAGGTGATCTTTGCCAATGATTACACCGCCGGTGCGCACGAGAATGCCGTCTCCGTTATTGCACTCGATCACGTTACCGTAGATCCATGCTCGCGTTTCATCTCCGATATCCTCATGTCCAGCAATGTAGATTCCGCCGTATGAGAGTTCGCTGCTGCCACAGTTACCAAATGGTGCATCATCATCGCCAACCACATTCCGGGCGATTTTTATATTATGAGCCGCTTCATCGATGACGATGTTAGGATAACCTGAGCCCGCACCGTATATTCGCAAGCCTTCGATATGTGCGTAAGCGCCGGTAATGCGTAGTACGCTACCAGTTGTGCCACGGCCGTCAATATGAACCTCCTGGCTGCTTCCTGCCTTGATGGTGGTTTTTTCCTCTGTCAAGGTTGGCAGAGGTTGGGCAAGGCGAATCAGGTAATCACTGGCAAACGTAATGGTCGTTGGTTTGCCATCGCTGTTAGCGATGCTCAACGCACTGCGCAATGAACAATCATTTGGGGCGCTGGTGCAGGGTGTGAGCGTTTGTGGGTCATCATCACGATCGACTTGTGTAGAAATTTCTGCTGCCTGTGTGCTGCCAGATATTTGCCCTCGCACAGTGTTGCTGTTCGTATTATTGAACCCCTCGGGAAGTTCTGCAGATAGAAAGACGCTGCCAAATCCAAAAACGAGGACAAAAAAGAAAAACATTACAGCTAGGGAGCGCATGTTTTTACCCTCTGGGGAGAAAAGAGTAGTGGAGAGTGATGGTCCAATCTTTTTCTCCTCCGAACAAGAAACCTGCCATCTACCTCAAAAGACGATTTATTGGTCTTAAAGGTTCCCACGTATATCAAATTGCGTGTATTCAGTCTGCAAAATACGTGACTAATATCACTCTAGCTCAGAGTGGCAGCAAATTGTGTGGTCTATTTGACAGCTAATTCGTAAATCGGCGCTATTTTGAGAGAGGATCGTGCTGGAGTGGAGAAGAAACGTCTTAGACAGCCCAATTAATCGTGTATATCAGTCTGAAGCAATATGAATATTCTGCATTTTCAAAGAGTCGGCTCCGTCAGTTAAAAGTAGGCGTTTATTGGTTGAAGCATCATAAAGCCCGGTAAAAAGAGTATAAGGACCAGGTTGTAGATTTTCCGGCAGTGAAATGGAATAGCTGTCGATTATGAGATCGTTTGAGCGCCAACAGGTGGGCGGCCAAGAACCATCTACAGGCCAATTATCCTGTTGGGCTACCAACCCGCCACTTTCGTCGGTCAGGTGATTGAATACTGTGTACGGCCGTTGCGCAGGACCATTAGCATGCCAAAAAAGGGTTAGCTCCAATTTGTCACCTGGCTGGAGCTGATCCGATTGAAGAGAATAACCTGTCAGCGACAATTGTTCATCCTGGAAATGGACGTCCAGCACTCTTTTTGGTTGAGAAATAGCCATCGTGGGCTGTTCCGCCACAACAATAACAGCACGTACGGGGCGCCAGGCAAGGCCAAGTGTGACCACCATAAGTAACTGCAGGGCGACAATCGTAAGAGCTGGCGCTTTGCCAGGCAAGATCCGATGCCAAAATCTGGCTGCCGGATAGGCCATTAAGGGCATAAAGAATAGCCAGATACGGCCGACTTCTCCGCGAGCAGATCCGGATATATTGAGTATGACAACCAACAGCAACAACGAAAGAGCCAATATATCTACTGCTTGCAGCGCTTTTTTGCGCCAGAAACGCAAGGCTAAGAACAGCCCGGCAAGAAATCCCAGCGTCAGAGGCCATCCCGCAAATAGAGCTAAGTCAACAAGATTCCAGATTATCCACCAGTCATAGCGCCGGATAGTTGTTACTAATTCGTAATGCTGCGCTAATCCTGTTTGGGCGATTGCCAAAGGGGATACGCCCCAGCTAATCCAGACTACCAGCCACAAGGATATGGACCCCGAGGCGAAGACAACAAGATGCTTGAATAACTCTATCCATTTGGTTGTCCCATTCTCATTATCCGATTTCTTTAGCCACGTGCAAAAGAAGGCATAGAGGGCTAGTAATAGAGACAAGCTGAAGTTTCCAAGACTAAGAAAGGTCATCAATGAGAGCACGATACCCGAAATCAGCATCCAGACATAGGATTTTTTGTTCATACCGATTTGGAATGCCCAAAATAGCAGCAGAGTCAAAGGGGCATAGAACTGGACTGACTTGGGAGCAAATAACAGCAGGGCAGGTATGGTGGCGGCCAATATGGTGGCCAGCCGAATAGTACGGCCGTTTAACAACAATCGCGCTAAGGCGAAGGCGGGAAGCGCCGTAATTGCTGCGGCCAAGAGTGGCAGCAGTGACCAGAAGCCCAAGGCAGCTGCTACTGCTGGTGGCCGGTCAAGCAGCCACAGATCTGTGCAGCGTAGAGGATACACCAGTTGAGAGACTTGTCCTGAAAGGTCAGGAAATTGGGAGAAGAGTTGGATGGTAAGCCAATTGCCCACAATTAAGCCAGGGGGATGTGTGCGAGCATGTTCAGAAACAAAGTCTGGCATAGCTTCAGGGTATGTCCTCAGTAATGAACCCATATCCTCAATTTTTGCGGCTGGCTCAAAAAACCCACTGGCCAAATTAGACAGGGTTCGATCAACGAGTTCGGCGGGTACCTCTGGTCTGTCAGCATAAATCATTGCTAACTGCATTAGCAGCGAACTCACAACTAACCCTGTGAGAGCTATAAGATTTTGACGACGACTTGGTTTGTCTTTCGCCAGCCACCAGGCGGCAACCAACCACATGAAGACAGCGGTCAGAATAGACAGCCACCAACGTGTGAACGGCCGTAAGCGGTACGGCCAATACCACTCAGAGGTTTCCGGCGCCGGTCCACGAAGCCAGGGGAGCCAATCGCCTAGTATGGACGCCGTGATTAACAGGCTGGAAATAACCAGGAAAGCAAGCAGTAATGTCCTTGCGTTTCGAGACATTATATTAGGCTGTTTACCGCGGCGCTCGAAATCTTATTCCTGCTTTAGCGCCTGATAAACACGCTGTGGCGTGAAGGGAATTCTGCGTATCCGTACACCAGTAGCGTCAAAGATGGCGTTAGCCAAAGCAGGGGCAACCCCATCTTTAGGAATTTCGGCAATGGCCTTGGCCCCAAAAGGTCCGGTCGGTTCGTTTGTCTGGACTAGAATCGCTTTTAACCAAGGCATTTCATCGGCGCGGTAGATGTGATAGGGGCCTAAAGCGGCATTTACCATTTTTCCATCTTCATCGTAGGCATATTCTTCACAATGGCCATAGCCCAATGCTTGTGTAACACCGCCCTCGACCTGTCCACTGGCCGTTATGGGATTTATCGGCACACCGGCGTCAACGGCCATGACCAGCTTCGTCACTGTTACTTGGCCTGTTTCTGTGTCTACTTCTACTTCTGCAAACTGCCCAGCGAAAGGCGGCGGCGAATCGAGACTCATATAGGATGCATTGGCCATTAATTGACGCTGTTGATCCATATGCAGACTGTGCAAGGCGATATCTTGTAGACTTACAGAACGGCCGTCTGGGGCAATGGCGTGCCGGTTTTTCAACTGAATATCTTGCCAGTTATCAAGTTCCAGCATAAGCGCCGCACGCTCGCGGATCTGGTCAGCCAGTTGTTCGGCGGCTTTCTTAACGGCCGTGCCAGAAATATACGTCGTGCTGCTGGCATAGGCACCGGTATCAAAAGGTGTGAAGTCCGTATCACTTGAGTAGATTACGACATCTACCAGTGGGACTCCTAAGACTTCGGCACCAATTTGCGCCAGAACTGTATCTGATCCTGTGCCCAGATCTGTTGCACCGACCATCAGGTTAAACGATCCATCATCATTGATCTTAATACTGGCCGCGCCCATATCCAGACCAGGAATCGCTGTACCATGCATACACATGGCCGCCCCAAGACCGCGGCGCAGATGGGGTTTGCCAGGGACAGTATGGAAATCAGGATCTTCTTTGCGCTGCCACTCTATCGCTTTCAAGCCTTGTTCAAAGCATTCATTCAAACCACAAGACTCAATAATAGGTATTGCATCTACGGCTTCCTTTTCACCTTCACCAAGATAGGGGGCAATCGGAATAGGATCTCCGGCCTGAACCCAATTCTTGCGACGGAATTCAATAGGATCTATGCCCATTTCGTGAGCAATTTCATCCATATGGCATTCTAGGGCAAATAAAGCTTGGGGTGCGCCATAGCCACGATAGGCACCTGGCACCGGTAAATTGGTATAGGCTACATAACAATCAAACATGCGATTAGGACAATTGTAGCTGCTCAACCCGCGCAGTCCGCTAACAGTTTGGACAGTCATGCCATGAGTGCCGTACGCACCGGTATTACCGATTACAGAGAACTTCTGACTTCGTAATGTTCCATCGGCCATGACCCCCGTTTTCCAGGTTATTGACTGGGGATGTCTGGTGCGACTGCTGCGGAACTCTTCAGTGCGGTTAAGTTCCATGCGTACTGGATGGCCAGTGGCGATAGTCAAATGAGCCACAATATCGTCAAGAAGCATCTCTTGCTTGACGCCAAAGCCACCGCCAATTCGCGGTTTTATAACCCGTATCCGTGAAACAGGTAATCCAATTAAGGGCGCTACCATACGGCGAACGTGAAAAGGGACCTGCGTTGAGCTGCGGATTACCAGGCGTTCGTCGCTGTCCCACCAACTGATGGCGATATGCGGTTCGATTGGTGTGGCGTGGACCTGGTGAACATAGTAGTCATATTCAAACACATGGTCGGATTCGGCGAACCCCTTTTCTACATCCCCATACTCGGCGTCAATGTGATGGACGATGTTACGTTCTACATCATCAATTCCTTCAGTATCGGACTCGTCATGAATGATTGGCGCGCCAGGTTTGATTGCTTCGTTTTCATCAAACACAGCAGGCAATACCTCGTATTCGACTTGGATGAGTTGCAGTGCCTGCTCCGCAATTTCTAAAGTATCGGCGGCTACAGCAGCTACCCGGTCACCAACATAGCGGACTTTATTGTCAAAACTGACCTGATCCAGAGGTCTGGGATTGGGATAACTTTGTCCACCGGAGGCGTATTTTACGCGTTTGATGTTTTTGTGATGGATTACCGCACGTACGCCAGGCAATGCGAGAGCCTCGCTGTCGTCAATGTTCAGTATTCTTGCGTGGGCATGGGGACTGGTAAGCAGCTTGGCGTGTAACATGCCGCGCATTTCAATATCGTCGACAAAAGCAGGATTTCCTTTGGCCAGTTTAACGGCGTCTACTTTAGTTTCCGGCTTGCCCACAACAGCGGTTTCCGGAATCTGGCTATGCAGCAAAACATCAGTTTGGGGCTTTGTTTGAGTTGAAACCTGCGGGCCTCCCGCCATGGCCGGTCCACCCAAATCTTCGTCTCCAATATCCTCTGCAGGGGGCATTTCTACCAGATAACTGGCGTCTACAATTTCTGGTCCGTCATACGGTTCAACATCTTCACCGCGCAGATATCGTGCAGCTCGTAATGCGGCTTGAATGGGCTTTACGTATCCTGTTTCTCGACACAATATGCCGGAAAATACTTCACGAACATCAGCTTCGGTAGGACTCGGATTTTTTTCCAGCAATGATTTGGTGGCTAAAATCATTGCCGGGGTTGCGTAACCTGATTGGATGGCGCCGGTTTCTATGAACGCTTGCTGTATTGGGTGTAACTCGCCTACATGGTGGGTTAGCCCTTCTATTGTTTCAATGTTGTGTCCTTCTGCTTGGCCAACCAGCAAGGTATCACTGTTTACGAGATTACCATCTACAAGAATGGCTGAGGCACCGGTCACGCCATCGTCGCTGCCATAGCGGATGCTAAAGTAACCCGCATTACGCAGCGCGTTTCTTAAATTGTCAGTTGGTAATGCAGAAATGGTTTCTGAACGGCCGTTGATATTCAATGAGATTTTCATTGTAGACTCCATAATGTGGGCTTATACATCACAAATCACTATTCATAGCTTGTTTGATAGGCAATTCTACCTTGCCGTGTATTGTATCAGAAAAGTAGAGCGTGTGTTGCTTATGAGCGGATTTTATTGCCAAGATCGACTTTGGTATAATCTCGCTCTTTCAGGGTAGCCTGATGTCCTATGAGTAATGAGCCTTCAAGACCCTCCGAACCGGACTTAGAAGCTGGTGAATCCCGGTGTCCACATTGTGACAGTGTTGTACCTGATAATGCGTTGCAATGTATCATGTGTGGCGCAACAATATCGACGGACGAAATGGTTCAGGAGACGTCTGAGAAACCGGCCGAGAAAGAAGATATCCCTGAAGTAGCTGCTGATACTCAGACGCCTATTCCTGACGTTTTTGAATCAGTG
This sequence comes from uncultured Chloroflexia bacterium, assembly GCA_963736615.1. GTDB lineage: Bacteria > Chloroflexota > Anaerolineae > Promineifilales > Promineifilaceae > JAACFF01. Next base: position 608,452 of record CAVTPP010000003.1, read on the forward strand.
ATGCATGAGCACAAATCACGTTCGTTGTTTTGGCTGACACTTGTGATTGCTATGCTGACTTTGGTTGTTTCACTGATGTTATTGCGCACCCAAGATGCTGAACTCACCCTGGCCATGATGCCCACGCTTACACCATTTCCGCCGACGATGACCCATACGCAAACCATGACGCCGCTGCCAACTGAAACCAGTCCGCCTACAGAGACAAAGGTCCCTACTTCTACACCAGCGCCAACAGATACTCCAAGACCTCCCCGCTTCCATAATGTGGCTACAGGGGAGACCCTGTTTGGTCTTTCATTGTTCTACCGTATATCTGCTGACAGTATTGCCGATGGTAACGGAATTCCAATCAATTCCCCTATTCAGGTTGGACAGCAGTTGCAGATTCCTTGGCCCACAGCGACACCACCGCTGGAATCTCTTATTTTAGAGGTCAGAGGAGAATCGCTTGTTGTCGATGCGACTGATTGTGAGATTGTGACCATCGAGGAAGGAGATTCCGCCTATGGTCTTTCGGCTGAGAAGGGTGTGCCGGCAGAGGCTATTGTTGCCGTCAATCGTTTGACAGATGAATCAATTCAACTCTTACACCCTGGTGACACCTTGTGTATTCCAAAGATTATCCACGGTGACAGCTTGCCCCCTACGCCAGGTCCCGCACCTTCAATTACGTCAACATCGTTTCCCGTGGGGCCGAACCTGCTTTACCCGATCCATGATGCTGTTCTGGAACCTGGTGATGATCAAATTGCTTTGCAATGGGTGGCGGTGAAGAATCTCGATGAGAGCGAATGGTATATGGTGGAATTAGCCGACCTTGATGTTTTAGATGGGATTCCTTATCGTGCTTTCACGCGTGACAATGCATTCCAACTTCCCACAAGCTGGCGGCCAATCGTTCCCGAACTGCACCAGATGCGCTGGCGCATTAGTATCGTTCAGGTTTCCGGACAGCGAGATGACGGCGAGTTCATTTACCGTTATGGCGGGCAAAGCAGCGAAGATGCGTTTTTCTCTTGGTTAGGGGCAGTACCGACGGCGACACCAACACCGACACCTGTGCCAACTGAGACCCCGCTACCTTAACGTAAAAACGGATTCCATTGTTTTTCCTGGCCAATCGTTGTTGTTGGACCATGGCCAGAAAGAACGGCCGTTTCATCAGGCAGCAGTAAGACGCGCTGGCGTATGCTCTGCATTAAGAGATCATAGTCCCCACCTGGCAGATCTGTACGGCCAATACTTTGTTGAAAAAGAACATCCCCATCAAAAAGCACATCGTAATCTGATAAATAAAAACATACATGCCCTGGCGCATGACCTGGTGTGAATAAGACACGAAGCTTCAGATTGCCGACCTTCAGCTCTTGGTCGTCATTTAGCATGTGGTCGGCTGGGGGCGGCTCTTTTATTGAGATTTGCCATAAGCCGGCAGCCAGACCAGCGGTTTCTAGCATTTGAACCGCTTCAGGATGGATATATATCGGAGCATCACTCAATTGCTTTACTTCGGCTAAACCACCCACGTGATCAAAATGGCTGTGAGTTAAAAGAATTTGGGTGATCTGCCACCCTTCCTTTTTAGCTTTTTCAACTATGAGCTTTCCGTCCCACGACGGATCTATGACGGCCGCTTGTTTCGTCTCCTGGCAGGCCAGAAGGTAACAATTAGTTTGTAAGGGTCCCAGGGGTAGCTGGAGGATCTTTAAATCATTAGTTTTCATAGGCACCTAAAAAGTTTTATTTTCTCTGGCCATTTCCATCAATATCGCCGGTGGGGTAAAACGCCAGCCGAATTGTCTGGCCAATTCGTGGCAGCGTTCGACGAAAGCTGGAACACCATAATCATTAATATATTGCAAGGTTCCCCCTTTGAACGGGGCAAAACCCCAGCCGAAAATACTGCCTATATTGGCATCAGCTACGGATGTAACCACGCCTTCAGCATAGCAACGGGCCGTTTCGAGCGCCTGGATAAACATCATGCGCTCGATCATTTCTTGTTGTGAATATTGAGTTTCATTTGGGATAAAGTAGGCTTTCAGTCCTGGCCAGAGAAATTTTGTTTTACCTTCAGGGTATTCGTAGAAGCCGGCCCCGCTTGCTTTCCCATTGCGATTTAGACTTCGTGTCATTGATTTTAATACTTGGTCGGCCGGATGGGGAGGAAGTTCTTGACCTTCGACTGCCAGATCTTTCTTAGTCTGTTCATTGATATGGACCATTAAACTCAAACTTACTTCATCTGCTAATGCCAGTGGGCCGACGGGCATACCGGCCTGCAAACCGGCTGACTCGATGGCTCGCGGATTTTGACCTTCATCCAATAAGGCCAGGCCTTCTTTGAGGTATGTAGAAAATACACGAGAGGTATAAAAGCCACGGCTGTCATTGACCACGATGGGAATCTTTTTGATCTTGCGCACATAGTCAAAGGCCTTAGCCAATGTTGATTCTGATGTTTGACGACCGCATATGATTTCCACCAGCTTCATTTTGTGTACTGGAGAGAAGAAGTGTAAACCGATGAAATTTGCCGGACGGGAGGAATTTGCAGCCAGACTTGTGATGGGTAAGGTGGAGGTGTTTGAGGCGAATACGGCCGTATCGCTAATTTCGGTCTCAGCTTCGCCCGTAACGCTTGCTTTGAGATCCCGATTTTCAAATACTGCTTCGATGATCAAATCGCAATCATGTAAGTCCGCGGGATTTTCTGTAACTTGGATTCGTCTCAGAATGTCTTCAGCTTGATCAGGCGACATTTTCCCACCTGCTGCTCGTTTTTCAACAATCTTAACAATGGCCTCTTTGCCGGCCGTAGCCTTTTCTTTGGTTACATCTTTGAGAACGACATCCATACCAGCGTAGGATGTGACATAGGCGATCCCATGACCCATCATGCCGGCACCCAATACACCGACTTTTTTGGTGTCTGTGGATGGGATATCGAACGGCCGATTTCCACCAGCGTTTATCTGGTTCAGTTGAAACCAGAAGGCGTTGATCATATTCTTTGCAACTTTACTTGTAGCTACCTGGGCGAAGTAGCGGGATTCGATACGAGATGCTGTGTCGAAGTCTAGTACAGCGCCCTCTACCGCAGCATTCATGATCGCTTGTGGTGCTGGGTAGTTGCCATATGTCTTTTTCTTGAGCATAGCTGGGGCAATGGCTAACATTTGCGCCACACGTGGATTGTTGGGATCGCCGCCAGGCATACGATAGCGAGGTATGTCCCAGGGTTGCCAGGCTATCGGATCAGATAAAATCCATCTTTTTGCAAGATCTATTAAATCGTCTTGGTCTTCTGCCAATTCATCTAGAATTCCAGCGTTTGCAGCTGTTTGAGGATCGATTTGTTTTCCTTCCATCAAGTAAGGAAAAGATTCTTGTAAGCCCAGGAGACGCGTTAATCGAATTACACCTCCGCCACCAGGCAGAAGGCCAAGCGTCACCTCTGGAAAACCAAGTTTAATTCTTTTGTCATTGATGGCGACACGATAATGGCAAGCCAAAGCCAATTCTAACCCTCCGCCGAGGGCGCTGCCGTTGATAGCGGCTACTACCGGTTTGCCCAATTTCTCAAGACGGCGGAAAAGCCATTTTAATTCTTCAGCGGCCTGAAAAGCAATCCGAGGGTCATCAAGTGCCATTAACCATTCCAGATCGCCGCCGGCAACGAAGGTCTGTTTTGCTGATGTGATAACGACGCCTCTTATTGATTCGTCTGCCTCAAGCCCTTCAAGAGCATTACTAAGCGCGGTTGTGAACTCCTCGTTGATCACGTTGGCGGAGCGGCCTGACATGTCTATCGTCAGGGTAACAATATGTTGTTCGTCTTTTTGAAATTTGATAGCCATTTTTATACTCGTTCAATGATCGTTGCGATGCCCATGCCCCCGCCCACACACAGTGTAATTAGAGCAGTTTCCAAGTCCGATCGTTCTAACTCGTCCAATACCGTACCTAATAACATAGCTCCAGTGGCACCGAGAGGATGGCCCATAGCGATGGCCCCGCCATTTACATTTAAGTTTTCCGTTCCATCAATGTTGAGATCGCGCATAAACCGCAATACGACTGATGCAAAAGCCTCATTCACTTCAAAGAGATCGATGTCATTGGCATTCATCCCCCCTTTTCGGAGCGCTTTTTTTGAGGCAGGCCCTGGCCCTATGAGCATAATGGTCGGTTCAGTGCCGACTAAAGCGGAGGAGACAATACGTGCACGGGGTTTCAGCCCTAGGGCCGTCCCTTTTTCTAGCGAACCGATCAAAACCAGAGCCGCACCGTCGACAATGCCAGATGAATTTCCAGCGGTGTGGATATGGTTGATGCGCTCTACTTCAGGATAAACTTGCAAGGCCGCTGCATCGAAGCCCATCTTGCCCATAGTCGCGAAGGCCGGATTAAGATTACCTAATGCCTCTACAGTTGTGTTGGACCTAATATGCTCGTCTTTATCTAGGATGAGCAGCCCGTTTTGATCGTGAACAGGGACAATAGATTGGTCAAAATAGCCGTTATTGGCTGCAAAGGCTGCACGCTGTTGGGACTGCAAGGCGAAATGATCCACATCCTTGCGAGTAAAACCTTCTATTGTGGCAATGAGATCGGCGCCAATGCCTTGAGGGACAAAGTTGACCTTGCTGCTCACTTTAGGATCGAGCATCATTGCCCCGCCATCTGATCCCATCGGGACGCGCGACATGGATTCGACACCTCCAGCGACAACGAGATCCTCCCAGCCGGAACGTACCTTCATAGCTGCCATGTTGACTGTTTCCAGTCCCGAAGCACAGAATCGATTAATCTGCATGCCTGGAATATCTATGTCCCAATCAGCATAAAGAACGGCCGTCCGCGCGATGTCCGCGCCCTGATCACCTAAAGGAGTGACACAGCCCAATACGACATCATCGACCTGTGAAGTGTCGAGTTTGTGCCGCTGCTGCAGCTCTTTCAACAAAGTTGCTAACAATTCAACTGGCACAACCTCGTGCAGAGACCCGTTTTTCTTGCCCCGACCTCGTGGTGTTCGCAGAGCATCAAAAATATACGCTTCTGTTGTCATGGAAACTCCCTGAGATTAGTCTCTTGATGGAGAAAGTGTAGATTCAAATTTGAGAAAAATCAAACACGCGCATTTCTATCCGGCCTGCTTTGTGATGCGGCAGGCATTGCTTTACAATCAGTCCACTATGTCTCAATTGGAACTATCAAAAATAATTCGCACACGCCGTGCCATTCGCCGTTATCAAGATCGCCCTGTGCCAAGAGAACTCCTAGAGCGACTTTTTGAATCAGCCATGTGGGCACCTTCAGCGCACAATAGACAGCCTTGGCGCTTTGTTGTGTTAACTACACCATACGATAAAACCCGACTGGCAAAGGCAATGGGCGAACGGCTTCGACGAGACCGCATGGCAGATGGCGATCCACCTGAAGTAATTGAAAAAGATGTTGCCCGCTCATATGCACGCATAACCGGGGCTCCAGTTGTCGTTTGTGTATTCTTGTCTATGGATGACATGGATCGTTATCCTGATCAAAGACGAAGTCGAGCGGAAGAGACAATGGCAGTTCAAAGCGTGGCTATGGCTGCTCAAAATTTGTGGTTATTAGCTCATGCTGAAGGTTTGGGAGCGTGCTGGTTGTGTGCGCCGCTTTTTGTAGCGGACATGGTTCGCGAAATCCTTGATTTGCCGGCGGATTGGCAGGCGCAAGGCCTATTGACTTTGGGCTGGCCGGCAGAGGAGAAAATCAAGACTCGACGGCCGTGGAGCGAATCAGTTCGTTTTCTCTAGAACTTGCCCATAAGAACATGATTTCCGAATCGCAGCCATGCTTATTTCCCGGCGACTTCTACTGGTCTAAGTTGAAGCAGTTTTATTTCCGGCGCCAGAATGGTCTTTGTTCGCCACAGGAGATAAACCACTTCACACAATGCGGCAACATTCAGGGCTATGGCTGCCGTAGGGAGACCTGGCAGGTAGTAGTAAAGACCAATTATTAATATAACGGCCGTTACAAAAAGATTAATAGCCATGCCCAGATTTACTTCTCTGGTCACGCTTTGTTTGATGAGCAGCCCACGTAACCAGGAAACCAATACTGTAAGTGCTGGAAAGAGCAGGAAAAGCATTATGCTGGATTGGACCAGTTCACCGACGGGCTGAGTCATATCCTGGACGACAAAAACGTAAAAAGTGGAAAGGGGGGTCAGGATGAATATGACCATCGCCAAGGTTAAGATACCAGCCATGTTGGAGGTGAAGCGCCGGATAGGCAGAAATGTCTTGGCGCCATCGCTGAGGGCAATAACGACTTCTGGCCAGGCAAAGGCAGCCGCTCTTGCCATGAGCGTGATCTGGAACAGAACCGGCCAGGCCGCTAAAGAGAGCGTTGGTTTGTCGAGACGAGCTAAACTAAATGTGACCAGGGGCTGAGCTAATAAAGCGAGCAGCGATGTAAGTGCCAAGGGTAAGTGGAACCAGAATAGTTTGCGATATGTGAGTGTTTTGCCTGCGGCTGGTAGGCTTTGCGGTGCAAGTTGGTTTTGTAGAATTGGGCGAACGGCAATTGTGGCATAGATGGCTTCGGCGATCACGCCGGCCATAAGGGACATACTGCCTATGATTACGCCGGCAAAGTCTGTCCTGGTAGCTAGAATTACGGCCGTGCCGGCAGAGGCAATGAGGCGAACCACGGTACCCCAAGCAACGCGTCGTGTCATGCCGTAATGTATCAATACACCCTGTAAGAAGCGACGCCAGGCGATGGCAGCGGTCCAAAAGGTCATGATACGTAACCCAGGTCTTACCCAAGCTACCACAGGTGCTGGCGTTTGCATCAAATCGACGATTATGAGATCGAATAGGGGTGTAAAGGCAAGCGCCGCGGCGACGATTGTTAATAATATGGCCCAGTGGATAGTAAAGCGGCGCACCAAGAGGTAGGAAGATCTATCCTTGACGACGGCCGTTGAAGTGGCCAACAGAGCGATGATCGGACTTTCGATTGTGACCGAAAGACTGACCACAATTCCTTGTGCGGCGAGCATGATCACTTCGTTGGGCAAACGATTGATGATTGTGCTGACAAATGGCCCTTCGGCCGTCATCAGTAACCAACTGGCAAATAAGGGTAACCAAAACCAAAAAATGGTGCGTTGACGCATTATAGTCTCTCGTAAGTAAGATATTTTGAAATCAGTGGGGACTGCTAGGGGCAATTAGGTGTTGCAAGTTATCTTATTCGCAACAAATTCTCCATAATCTCAAAGAGGCAGATCATACCATGTATCTACCTATAGGCGAGTTAATATTGAGTATTATCTCACAGTAAAATTCGTGATAAACTTTCAAGGAAGTTAGTAATAAGAGGAAGAACATGCGTAAAAGAGTTGTTTTAATTACTGGTGCAGCAGGTGAAATAGGACAGGCGCTTATTCGTAATTACATTGAGGATGGGCAAACCAAACTTCTCACCCTTGATTTGCAGCCATTGCCTAAGGAATTAGAGGGAGCAACAACACATATTGTTGGCGACGTTTTGGATGAAAAACTTTTCGCAAGACTGGTCACGGAGTATGAAATTGACATCATATACCATATGGCGGCACTTTTATCAACGCGCAGCGAATTTGCCCCGGATCTTGCCCATCAGGTTAATGTAAATGGCACGCTGACCTTGCTTCAATTGGCGGCCGACCAAACCCAGCGCCGTGGGCACCCGGTTAAATTCATTTTCCCCAGTTCTGTGGCTGCTTATGGTGTGCCGGATCTAGAAACAAAAGCGCGTGACAATCTGGTTCGTGAATGGGATTGGAACTATCCGACGACCATGTATGGCTGTAATAAGCTGTATTGTGAAATCTTGGGCAGTTATTATGGGCATCATTATTTACAGTTGGCTGAGAGCCGGCCCACGATGCTCGATTTTCGCAGCCTGCGATTTCCGGGACTCATTAGCGCATTTACCATGCCGTCTGGTGGGACGACAGATTATGGGCCGGAAATGCTTCATGCAGCAGCTCAAGGTAAAGCTTACGCTTGTTTTGTTCGGGAAGACACAGTTTTGCCCTTTATGGTGATGCCGGATGCAATTACATCTTTGCTGCAATTAGCCAATGCATCCCGCGAGCAGCTGCGTCGAACAGTTTACAATGTAACAAGCTTTAGTCTTTCAGCGGCCGATTTTCGTGACAGGGTGTTAAGCGCATTCCCCGATGCGCAGATTACATTTGAACCAGATCAGCGCCGGCAAGGTATTGTCGATAGTTGGCCGGCAGGTATGAACGATCATGCCGCAAACCGGGATTGGGTCTGGCAGCCAGCTTATGATATTGATCGCGCTTTCGACGATTATTTGATCCCGAACATTATTCAGCGCTACAGTCTGACTTAAGATTGAATAACCCAGCTAGAAAATACCTAGCTCTTCAAAGTTGGCAATCTCTTCAGTCGAATAGCCAAAGACATCACGCAAGATTTCTGAAGTGTGTTCTCCAAGCAATGGTGCCGGCTGACGGATTGAGCCTGGTGTTTCACTCATTTTTATTGGAACACCCGGCAGCATCGTTTTACCTGCCGTAGGGTGGTCAACCTCCACGATCATTTCACGCGCTATGACCTGTTGGTCGGCGACAACTTGATCGATTGAATTTATGGGTCCGTTAGGAACCCCGGCATCATCTAAGATCACACGCCATGCTTCCGTGCTTTTTTCACCTAATCTCTCGGCTAACAATGGTTTTAGCTCACGTTGGTTTGATGTTCGCCGCGCATTCGTTGCAAAGCGTGGATCATTGATGAGTTCTTCGCAGTTGATGGCCTTGCAGAATTTGGTCCACAAAATATTATTGCCGGCGGCAATCATCAATTGTCCATCTGTAGTGTCAAAAGGCTCGAATGGTGTGATGGCCGGGTGTCTGTTGCCAATTGGCTGTGGTACTTCGCCCGCGGCTGTGTAACGGGCAATGGCATTTTCTAGAATTGCTACTTGCGAATCTAACATTGAAACGTCTATTAACTGCCCTTGACCAGTTTTATGACGGTGTTCTACAGCTGCCAGGATACCAATTGTTGCAAACAAGCCGGCAATGATATCACCAATCGACGAGCCAACTCTTGTTGGTTTGCCTCCATTTTGCCCAGTTATACTCATTATTCCGCCCATGGCCTGAACAATGGCATCGTAGGCCGGGCGGCGGCTGTAGGGGCCAGTTTGTCCAAAGCCCGAGGCCGCGGCGTAAATTAAACTTGGATTTACCTCACGAAGTACATCATAGCTTAATCCCAAACGCTCCATTGTGCCTGGTCTGAAATTTTCAACCACGATATCAACGTTTTTGACCATTTCAATGAATAATTCTTTGCCATGCTCCGATTTTAGGTTCAAGGTCATGCTGCGTTTATTGCGGTTGAGACTCATGAAATAGGCGCTTTCTCCGTTAATATGCGGTGGGAAAGCCCGGGCATCATCTCCTGTTTTGGGCATTTCTAGCTTAATAACTTCGGCGCCGAGATCGGCGAGAATCATTGTTGCATAGGGTCCAACTAAGACGCGTGTCAAATCGAGGACACGAAGACCTTCTAATGCTAGTGACATTTTTTTCTCCTCATCCCATTGTTATCACCGGCGGCATATTGACTCTTGTGTCATTCTAGAGTTGGTCATACTTTTGGTTATAAAGCGACCAATACCTAGGCTCGAAATTGCCGGTGATGGGCTTGTTTATATGTAAAACGATTGTGTGTTATGCTATAGCAAGTTGGCCAGATTGGCTAATGAGTAGACTATGATCTTTGACACAGATAACACGTGACAACTGACACGTGACAATGGATTGGCAGGATGATAGAGTGCACATATTGCGACAACACAATTTGAGTAAGATTCACAGGAGATACCAATGAAGTTTATTGATTTGACTATGCCGTTGGGAATTGGCACGCCGCCGTGGCCGACTTATGAACCGCTGCAAGTGAAGTATTTTAAGCGTTTAGCCCCAAATGGCGCTAACGGGCAGGTGGTTACACACAGCAACCATGTGGGCACACATCTGGATGGCGAGATTCATTTCTATACTCCGGGTAAAGATATCGCCGGGTTGGATTTTGAATTCTTGGCTGGTGATGCGGCTATTGTGGATCTGAGCGACTGCTGTGGTGATTTCGACGTTTATACACCGGAGATGATCGAGGATCGCGTAGAAGTTCGGGAAGGGGATATTCTGATCATTCATACTGGCTATCATCACTTTGGGTGGGATCAGCCCTATGGCAATGAAGTGCGCTATATGGTCATGCATCCTGGGCCGGATGCTCGATTTGCTAATTGGTGCGAAGAGAAAAAAATAAAATGGATCGGCGTCGATTGTGGCAGTGCTGATCATCCAATGAACACTAAGATTAGGGATTGGATGCCTGCCTTGGCGGCCGACTGTGATATTTATTTTCAAGAGAAGTACGGAAAGACCTTATCTGAGTATTTCACAAAAGATATGTATCAGATGATGCACTTATGGATGTTTCCCAAGGGCATTATCCATGCCGAGTGTGTGGGTGGGGACATCGATCTTTTGGTCAACCGCCGCGTTCAGGTGGGCTGCTTCCCATGGCGATTTGTAGATGGAGAAGCCAGCATCTCGCGAATTGTGGCTATGGTAGACGATGACGAATATGTGGATTTGATGGCTCGTAAAGCAGAAATGCCAAAAACGCGATTTGGTGACTGTTATGATCCGCTGCATGTAGAGCGCCTTGGGGGGCGCGGCAGGACTTATTAGTTATCCCGTGGAGTTGATGATATGCACCAACCGACACCTGGACTTCCTGAGTTCGATTATGTGAAACCCGCTTCATTGGAAGAGGCAAGCCGGTTTTTAGCTGATCACGCAGACGAGGCACGGCCGTTTCATGGGTGGAACTGATACCTTTGTACGCATGCGTGATGGCGTCTGGAAAGAAAAATATGTTGTAGATGTTAAGGGGCTGGCGGGAATGAATGATATCTCATTCGATCCACAGCATGGCCTGACAATTGGCGCGGCCGTAAACATGAATCGTGTTATGGCCGACAAAGCTGCCAAAGAAAATTATGCGCTGCTTGTACAGGCTGCCCGCAGCGTAGCCAGTCACCAACTACGTTCGCGGGCGACAATAGTGGGTAATATTTGCAATGCCTCACCAGCAGGAGATACAACAGGCGCATGTATAGTTCTAGGAGGTAATCTTCTAGTTCACGGTATTGACGGCATGCGTGAAGTGTCATTGCATGGCTTTTTCCTTGGGCCAGGAAAAACTGTGCTTAACGCAGGCGATGTTGTCACTGCTCTTCAGCTACCTATACCCCCTGTAGGCTATGCCGGCAGATACATCAAGTTGGGGCGCAATGCTTCGGGAGATTTGGCCATCGTTGGTGTAACAGCGTTGGGTTATCCTGATCAAACGGCCGTCTCAGGGCTTCGTTTTCGGCTGGCATTGGCGTCAGTGGCACCTATCCCATATGTTCCCACGAAGGCTGAGGAAATCCTTGCCAACCAGCTCATTACAGAGGTTACTATTGCTGAAGCGGCTGAAGCAGCTCAGGAATCAGTGTCACCAATTAGCGACACGCGTGGCAGCGCCCGCTATCGGAAGCTAATGGTTAGAAATTTGGTCAAGAAGGCTGTCACGGATGTGTGGCAGCGACTAGCGGAGTAAATTGTATGGCTTATCACAGGATTACATTTACTGTTAATGGCGAACTAGAATCAGTGGTTGTGCCCGCACATATGACTCTTTTGCAGATGCTGCGCGAAGAGTTGGTATTAACCGGCACCAAAAACGGCTGTGCTGCAGGAGAGTGTGGCGCTTGTACGGTTTTATTGAATGGCGAAGCGGTCAACAGCTGCATGGTTCTGGGTGTCGAATGTGATGGCGCACAGATCACCACGGTTGAAGGGTTGGCTGATGATAAACGGCTTGTTCCATTACAACAAGCACTCATTGATGCAGGGGGTGTGCAATGTGGTTTTTGTACACCTGGGGTCCTAATTTCCGCCAAGGCTTTGCTTGATCGCAATGCCCGACCGGATGAGCAAGAAATCCGTGAAGCTCTGGTAGGGAATTTATGCCGCTGCACCGGTTATGTGCGCATCATCGAAGGCGTCAAAGAAGCAGCAAAGATAGAAGCGGCTGCCAGGTCTGTTGTCTGAGGTTATTATGCAAGTAAAAGAGAAGATTCCTGAATTGATTGGCCAGAGTGTGGGGCGGCTGGATGTCGTGGAGAAGGTGACCGGATCTGCTTTGTATGCGGATGATATTCAGTTTGGAAAAGATCTCTTATATGCACGTATCAAGCGCAGCCCTTTCCCTCATGCCCTTGTTAAATCAATTGACACAAGCAAGGCGCAAGCAATGCCAGGGGTTAAGGTTGTTGTTACCGGCGAAGATTTTCCTAATCATATAGGGTTGTACCTGAAAGATAAGTATATCTTTGCCCGTGATCGTGTACGATTTGTGGGTGCGCCAGTCGCTGCTGTGGCAGCTGTTAGTGAAGAAATAGCCGAAAAGGCGCTAGAGTTGATCGACGTCGAATATGAAATTCTCGATCCTGTTTTCGATCCTGAATATGGTGCTTCGCCTGAAGCGCCATTAATCCACCCCAATCTTGAAAATTATGAGGCACCCAACTTTATTTTCCCACAGCCTGGTACGAATATTGCCAATCATTTCAAGATTCGAAAGGGTGATGTGGACACGGCATGGAGTGAATGTGCTGCTATAGTCGAGCGCAAGTTCCGTATCCCGCATGTACAGCATGTGCCAATTGAACCTCATGTGGCTATTGCGCAGATGAGTGATGATGGCAAGGTTACCGTCTGGGCGTCATCCCAATCTCCTTTTGCCCAACGTAATATTTTTGCTAAGGCGTTGGGCATTTCCCAAAGTGATGTACGCGTTATCGCTCCTCTGGTGGGCGGTGGTTTTGGGTGTAAGGCGGGTGTGACGATGGAGGCAATGCCTTTAGCGCTTGCCACTAAGTCCAAGGGTCGCCCAGTGAAGCTGCGCCTGACGCGGGAAGAGGAATTTTATACCAACTTTGTGCGTCAAGGGCTGATTATCCATCTAAAGGTGGGCTGCGATGGGAACGGCCGGCTGTTGGCGATGGAAAACAAGATGTATTGGGATGGTGGTGCTTCAACTGAGTATGGCGTAAATATTACTAGAGCGGGCGGGTACAGCAGCACAGGCCCTTATGATATTCCCAATGTGAAGACGGATAGTCTATGCGTTTATACCAATCATCCTATTGGCGGTGCTTACCGTGGGTTTGGTATGTCGGAATTACATACGGCCGTCGATCAATGCATGGATGAACTGGCTGCCAAAATCAATATGGACAAGGTCGTATTCCACCAATTGAATTGCGTTAAAGAAGGTGACTCATTGGTAACCGGCATGGTTATGCATGCTAATGGCCTGCAGGAGTGCATTGAAAAAGTGGCCAAAGGTTTGCGCTGGGGTGAGGATGCCGGTGCAAGTGCGCCTAATAAACGGCGCGGCAAAGGGATTGCTCTGGCTTGGAAGGCCCCGGCCATGCCGCCTAATGCAGGCTCTAGTGCACGGCTGCAAATGAACGAGGACGGAACAGGTACATTGGCCATTGGTGGGCAGGAAATCGGTCAGGGATCATTTACGGTTGCTGCTCAAATGGCAGCGGCTGAACTAGGTGTGCCACATGATTGGATTAGAATTGCCGGTCCGGTTGATACACAATACAGCCCTTATGAATGGCAGACGGTGGCAAGCCGCATCACCTGGAGTATGGGTAATGCCATAAAGCAGGCGGCGGGGGATGCAAAAAGACAGATATTAGAGGTCGTGGCGGAGGCCTGGGACGAAGATATTGAGGACCTCGATATTGTCAAAGGCCTTGTCGTTTCCTACAAAACAGAAAATGAAACGCCGCTACAGGATTTGGTGATATATGGTCTACCGAACGAGGATTTTACAGAGTGGACGGGAGGCCCATTGTCGGCCGCGGCAGTTTTATGCCCACCTATGTAACTGGTCTTGATCCCGAAACCGGCCAAGGTGAACGAGCTGTTGTCCATTATACGGTAGGTGCCCAGGGACTTGATATTGAGGTTGATTTGGATACGGGAAAGGTCGAAATACTAAAAGCTGTTGCTGCATTTGATGTCGGGAAGGCGATTAATCCTGAATTGGTTAAGGCACAGATTGAAGGCGGTTTTGTTCAAGGGATGAGTTCGGCGATCTTTGAGGAGATGCAGCTTCGCGAAGGACATATGCAGAACCCGAGTTTTGTGGATTATCGTATTGCTACATCGACTGATACACCTGGAGAAATTGAGAGTATTATTGTTGAGGTACCGCAGGATGATGGCCCTTGGGGTGCGAGAGGTATTGGTGAACATCCGATGATCCCAACTATTGCTGCATTAGGAAATGCGGTTTACGATGCTGTAGGGGTGCGTCTTGAGGGGCCACCTTATTCGGCCGAGAGGATCTTTCTAGCCATGGTCGACGCTGGTGTTGTGGAATAGTTTGAAACACATAGAATTAACATTTTTGGCAAAAGTGACCCAATTACCTATATGAGTAAAGTTAAATATTTCACTGGACGGCAAGTGCCGCTTGTCTCGTTGTTGGCTGCTTTCGTGTTAGGCGCTTTTAGTTGGTATGTCTTATCTTATTGGCGCAGACTGTTGGGGCTGCCGCCTATTGTTAGGACGATACAGGAAGGCCGTGTTGAAGCGCACCTCTCGCAGCGGGAAAAGGCGATACAGATTGCCTCAGCCAATCTTCGAGCGGGCATAGAAAAACGAACGCTTCCAGATGGACAACGTAAAGTTGTACTTTGTGCAGGTATGCGCAATTTCCGCGAACCGTGGGCTAGGGACTTTAGTTTTGCCAGTTTTGGATTAATAGAGCTGAATGAATTACGGGCCACGCGGGAGACGCTGGAGGTTTTTCTCCTCAATCAAACAGAGGAGGGGCAGTTTCCGGTTAAGATCCATTCAACCAATATTCTAGACCGATTCTTGATTTCTCTTTTCGGCCGTCAGCAGCCTGTTGATCCTCCTTTGCGTCCGAAGTATATAACTGCACATAACACGATATCTCTTGATGGCAATGCTTTGTTGGTCATTGCGGCATTACAATATTTACGCCGGCTTGATGACAATCAGTTTTGTGAACAACATTGGCCGGGTTTAAAAAAGGGGCTGGCGTGGTTGGAAGAGCACGCTCTCGGAGAGGATGATCTTCTCTCTCAGGGGGCTTATACGGATTGGGCGGACAGCGTCAGTCGTGTTGGCCAGGTGCTGTATACAAATGTGTTGTACTGGAAAGCTTTGCACGATTTTGCGATCGTGGCTGCCAAATATGGTTATGATGACGATCATATTGCATTCGTTTCCAAGGCTGCGCAGGTACAGACGGCTATTTACGATCATTTTTGGCGTGAGGATTTGGGCTATTTCATTACCAGTAGTCAGTTTGAATTATTGAATAGTGACGGGAATTTATTAGCTGTCGCTTGGGGATTGGCTTCACCAATACAAGCCAACCTAATTCTTGACAATATGCGGCGCATGGAAATGGCTAATCCTGTGCCCACACAGGTCACCGATAAGCCCTATGGGACCCAATATATCGCGATTGAAAATAGGTTGGGTGGGATTGCTCATTATCATACACTCGCTTCCTGGCTTTGGTTAGGAGCCTGGCATGTTGTTGCATTGGCACGGACGGGGCGCATGGAAGAGGCCCGGGAACTGCTCGACCGCATGGATCATCTGATAGTTCGTGATGGTGTGGTTCATGAAGTTTATGGCGAAGATGGCCGTCCACTAAAGAGTTTCTGGTATGCTTCAGAGGCACCATTGACCTGGAACGCGGGTGTATTTGTTTTTGCGCACTCTGTTTATAAGCGGAGTATCGAAGCGGGTAAATAAGGGGCTAAACACAAAAACCCTAATCTAGCGATGGGACATGCGCAAATTGATTGTTGCTTGATAAAGTAACCATCCTGCCAAACCGCCTAGCAGCGTTGTCAATAAGCCCGACCAGTTACCCATGCCAAGGAATATGTTTGCACCCGGTAATTTCAGCATTGAGTAGATGTAAAATAGCAGGGCGCCGATTACTGCCCAGAGCATGCTGCCGGCACGATCGGAGTTCGTGAGACGATCTTGTCCAATGAGCAAAGCGCCTGTAACTACCACAATTAACCCCGTAAACATAGTTAACAGCATCTCTAGTTCAGACAAGCCAATTCTAATACCGGGCTCTGGAGGTGGGGGTGGGGGTGTTGGTATAGGAGTGGGCGTGTTTGTTGGTGTGGCAGTAGGTGTGACCGTGGGTGTCGGGGTATTCGTCGGTGTGGCGGTGGCTGTCGGGGCGGAGGTGGGAACGATGATAGCTACCTGTGCTTCATCCTCGATTGAAATATCTACTTCTTGGGAAATGGCAGCGTCACCACTCTTGGCCGTGATTCGAAACTGGCCAGGCCCGGTTTGGGCTGCCAGCACATAGTCTAATTTCGCGATACCTTGCTGGGTAGGGACTTCAGCTATGATATTCACGGTTCCTTGAATGCGGTCACTTTGAATGAACTGTACAATTGTGCCGTCAGGAACGGCGTTGCCGTTCTTATCCGAAATAGCGCCTGTTTGAAGTTTTAGAGTGTCACCGATGGCCGCATCAAGCGGTGCCTGGCTTGGTGGAGACTGAACCTCTTCTCCACTGACGATGTATAACTCGATGATTTGCCGCGGATCAGGTTGTGTTTGCTCGAACAAATTGTAACCAATGCCATCGATGCTGACCGGGGAGGAGCCAGTTAGGGGTATTTCTTGAAAAAGAGCACGAACGGCCGTATCGATGAATCGATCAACAGTGCCATAAATCCCATAATAAGCGGTCAATTTGCTTATCTCAGTTGTGTCTAAATAGTATGGGGCGTCCAAGGCGAAAACAATGACATTTGAGGTGCCAACAATGTCTGGCCGCCTAGCCAGAAAGCCTTTTAGTGCTTGTGAGGGTTCTTTGCTGTCAAGTAAGCCAAAAATTATCCAGTCAACATCACGCAGAGCTTCCTGTACTAAGTAATCGGCACGAGGGGTTGGTGTTAAAAAAGGTGTTGGATTTTGTGCTGCCTCCTCCACGGTAAGCGTGGCGGGCGTAGCCGGCGTAGGCAGAAAAATTGGTTCGATACCTGCCTCTACGAATTCCCCGAGTTCGATAAAAGAAAAGCTGCTGATTTGGGACGGTTGAAGTTGTCCGCTTGCATCAGGACCGTAAAGAGCAACCATACGTTCTGCCAAAGCCGTCTCGCTCACAATTGATTGTGGCGGACAGTCGCTGCATTGAGGCGCTTCGCGTACATCTGTAAATACCACAATCTTATCACTTGGTCCTGGTGGGCTGGGCATACGCTCCGCCAGATCGTCTAAGCTTGGCGAAATCAAAGTGGTGCTGGCCTGGGCCAGGTCGAAAAGAATTGGATCGCCATTGCCAACCAGATCTGGCACACTATCTGGATCGGCCAAGATATTATCTGCAGAAAAATTCTCGCCATAGAGATCAAGCTTCAATTGCAGAATTCGCAAAACGGCATCGTCAACACGTTGTTGAAATGATTGGTCTGTTTGATATTTTTCACGAAACCAGAGAATCGTATCCTTGATATTGGCTGTTTGTTCGGCAACGGGTGCGTCACTCTGTGCAAATTCGGAAAGATATAAGAGATCATTGCCGGCAAAAAAAGCGTCTTTGGCTACCAATCGGTGAGGAAATTCTTGTTCCGTGTCATCGTAAAAGCGAGCTGCGCTACGTGCGCCAAGGGAATCGGACACAATAATGCCGCCCGACTGGCGCCAGAGATTAAATTCCGGCAGTGACATCAAGGTTGTAAGAGCTTGGGGATCGAAGCTTACGGGGGCGGTCGTGGCCCGTATGTTACCTTGAAAACCCTGGTAGCGGATGTGCGTGGTCAATAAGCCGTCAGCCCTTGCTGATGTATCCCCGGCGTTACCCGTCACGGCCACAAATGGTGCGAGCTCGATTTGTTTTAATTGTTCTAATGATTTCTGTACCGTAGGCACTTCCTCGTCTGTTGGGCGATCACTGCTTCCTTTACCTGGGAAGTGTTTGGCAATAACGGCAACCCGATTTTGACTACCTGCATGAACACCGGAAGTATAGGCTTGGCCCATGAGCCCGACCCAATAGGGATCACCGCCAAAGGTTTGGGTTCCCAGGTCGGCTGGATTTAACGGATTGGGATTTTCCAGAACATCTAATGTTGGGCCAAGAAGCATATTGATGCCTACGGTTGACAGTTCCTGACCTGCAAGTCTACCTAACGCTTGAGCGTAATCTGGCTGCCATGTCGCCCCTATTGCCATATTTGTCGGCACACCAGTCAACCCACCCAAAATTCGATTATTGCCGTAGGGGCTGCCATCGTGATTCGCGGCAATGAATAGGGGAATACCTGAAGGTGAGGATGGTTGTGCCTGAGCCGTAGGTGGCGCGCCTTCCGCGGCTGAAGAATCTATCTCAGGTCTGTCAGGTAAGGTCCCCAAAATTGTCAGGCTTTGTAAATTGTTGGTTACTTGCGCAGTTTGTGCCGGGGTGTTGGCTGGGATGCCGTAGCCGGTGAAGTTGTCATTCTCTGGCAGTAGCACGACGCCGCCTACTTTGTAATTGAGGATAAGATCGGCAATTTCACTATCCGCGTTTATGGTATCTCCCTCAAATGTAACTAAGAAAAGCTGCCCAACCCGTTCTTCTACGCTCATGGCGTTCAGGAGATCTTGGGCTTCATCGGCCGATTGGTAGGCAGCGACGGATCTTTCATCTGCTCCAAAAATGCAGAGCGAGAATAGCAAAAGCAAGGTCCACCCAATGCGCCAAAATCGGTTCATCATCACGACTAGGATCTAAGGGAGCTTGGCCCCCTAATAAATTTTGCGAAATCGATACGACATTAACGTCAATCAAATAAGAGGCAAAGCGGCGTTTTTGCAATTTACGATTAACGTTTACATAGTGATTATACCGCAGATTGCCTCTCAGAACACCTGTGTTAAAATGTTTTTATCTGTTCGATTGCATGATTCTTAATATATGTCAGATGGTAGCTGCAGGGCTTGTGTGCCATCTGGCTTTTTTATGAGCAACCCTCCTTATGTCTAATAATTTACGAAATGGACTTACTGTACTAATGCTGATCGTTCTGGCGGCCGCGGCCTTTATCGCTGGATATTTTGCTAATGATATTGTGGCTTCACGAAACGGGTCTGCTCATGCACAGGAAGAATTTGATGTTTTCTGGGAGGCCTGGGACAGGATAAATAGCAGTTTCATTGGTGAATTGCCAGATGGGAAACAGCGTACATACGCTGCCATCCGCGGTTCCATGCAATCCCTTGATGATCCTTATACCATTTTTGTGGAACCTGTCGCCAGACAGCATGAGCGAGAGCAGTTGGAGGGCGTCTTTGGCGGCATTGGTGCTTACGTTAGCCGACCAGAAGATGGTGGACCGATTGTTCTTGAACCTATTCCCGGGAACCCAGCTGAATCAGCAGGAATAGTTGCTGGAGACGTGCTCCAGGCAGTAGATGGAACAGAAGATTACTGCTGAAATGACCGTGGCGGAGGTAGCAGATTTGGTGAAAGGGGAAAAGGGAACGGCCGTGGTATTGACCATTCTTCATCCTGGTGAAACTGAAGCTGTTGAAATTTCAGTCATTCGTGGCGACATCTTAATTCCCTCCGTTGTATACCGCTTGCTCGAAGAAGACCAAAAAATCGGATACATTCGTTTGTCGCGATTCAGTGGCGAAAGTGGAGAAGAGGTTGCAGCTGCTATCGAGGATTTGCAGGAGCAGGGATCGGAGCAGTTCATTTTTGACCTACGCCAAAACCGAGGCGGTTTGTTGGATGCGGCCGTGGATGTGTCTGATCATTTCTTGGATGGCGGGCCTGTGTTGTTACAGCAAACCCGGGAAGAAGGCGAGCGTGCATTCAGCGCCACCAGTACGACAATAGAGCAAGACGCGCCCCTCGTTGTATTGATTGATGGCGGATCGGCAAGTGCTTCTGAGATCGTCGCCGGGGCATTGAAGGATCGCGAACGAGCAACGCTTATTGGCCCTGAATCGACATTCGGTAAGGGATCTGTGCAACTTGTATATGATCTAAGCGATGGTTCGTCGGTTCATGTGACATCGGCACGGTGGTTTACACCGGATCGCACGCAATTGGATGGAGAGGGCATACCACCAGACATTGTGGTGGAAATGACCCAAGAAGCGGTTGACAATGGGCGGGATGAGGTCTTAAATCGAGCAATTCAATTCTTGCAAGAGGGGAAATAGGGGACAATAGGCTATGAGTGATGCGAATTCCTCCCCTTCCAGATCAAATCAAAAAACGTGGTTCGTGGTTGCCGGTATCTTAGTGTTGCTGTTCGCCTTATTATTGACAGCTGCTGTTGGATTTGCGATTGGGCGAACGAGTGTGAGTCCAGAAACGAAGATTGAGACCACGATTGAGACAATTACAGAAGTTCAGGAAGTGACTAGAGAAGTAACTGTGATAATCACAGCGACGCCAGAAATCTTTAGTACGGCCGTTGAAGAGGCAGCGCCACCAGATGGTCCGGCAGCCGTCGAAACCGCTATGCCAGATTCAGAGGCTGCGTCTGAATTAAGCGTTGATGACCTTGACTTTTCGACATTTAATGAGGCCTGGGATTTCATCGAGGAGGAATTCGATGGCGAATTGCCCGAGGACAAGAACCGGCTCTATGCGGCGATATCAGGCTCCTTTGAGACTTTAGACGATCAATATACACGATTTATTCGTCCGGACGTGGCGGCAAGAATGCGACAAGATTTGAATGGGTCCGTATCCGGTATCGGCGCCTTTGTGCGTGAGAACTCCGACGGCCTGATAGAAATCACGCGCCCTATTGACAATCAACCAGCCGATCTAGCTGGTCTACTTGCTGGTGACGTGATCATTGCCATTGATGGCGAATCAGTTGCCAACCTTGGCTTTGATGAAGTTCTTTTAATGGTGCGCGGACCTGAAGGAACGACAGTAAACTTGACCATATCTCGGGAAGATGAAATCGATCCGCTTGATTTCACTATCGTTCGGGCTGCTTTTGAAGTACCTGTCGTTATCAGCGAAATGTACGATGTGGAAGGACAGCGCATCGCCTATCTACGTTTAACCAGTTTTACCCGCAATGCGGAACCATCAGTTAAGGATGCTTTAACCTCGCTATTGTCTGGAAATCCACAAGGATTGATTTTCGATCTTCGCGACAATGGCGGTGGTTTTCTTGACCAGGCTGTGTCTGTGGCTGACGTATTTTTGCCCGAAGGTATTATCCTCTTTGAACGTGACAGAAATGGCGAGATTGATAAGACATTTGAGTCTGACAATGGAGACTTAGCCGAAGCGATACCGCTGGTTGTCTTGGTCAATGGGGGGAGTGCCAGCGCCTCGGAGATCGTAGCTGGGGCAATTCAGGATCACGAACGAGGCATATTAATTGGCGAAACGACTTTTGGCAAGGGGTCTGTACAGCTTATCCATACATTGTCGGATGGTTCAGAAATACGGGTCACAATCGCACGCTGGTATACGCCGGAAAACAAATCTATTAGTGACAATGGAATCGAACCCGATATCGAAGTAGAGACGCCCCCAGATTTAGGTGGGGATGATGATGGCCAATTACAGCGCGCCATAGAGTATCTGACCAACAATGAATAAAGCGGCTATCGTTGGCATTGCGCGCCACAGGTGAGAGAATTGTACAAGATTGACAACTGTCATCGTAAGACGCTATCGGTGGAACTAGTAAATGAGCAATAACACAGGCATCAAGCTAATAAGCAAAAATCGTCGAGCTTCGTTCGATTTTCAACTACTTGATCGATTTGAAGCGGGTCTCGTGCTAACAGGAACGGAAATCAAGTCCATACGTGCCCACCAGGTCAGCCTGCAGCGCAGTTATGTTCAGGCACGAGAGGGTGAATTATGGTTGATTGATGCCAATATTGCCCCATATATACATGGAAACCGTGAAAATCATGAATCCACGCGCCCGCGCAAACTTCTCTTGCATCGGCGAGAGATTAACAAGGTGTTGGATGCATTGGCCCAAAAGGGGCTGACGGTGGTACCAACGAAACTCTATCTTAAGAGTGGTAAAGCTAAGATTGAAATCGCCTTGGCGCGCGGCAAAGCGCAGCGTGACAAACGATCTGACATTGCCAAGCGGGATTCACAGCGCCAGGTAGAAAGAGCACTGCGCGAGAAATATCGCTAAGATCCGGATGATTCGTCCGGGGCTCCCTTAAAGAACAACAGCAAGCTCAATAAAAAGAGTAGACTTAGAAGCAAGATCTGCACAGCTCTGGTTGATGACAGCGTATCCGATGCCGGGACACGTCTGGCGCTCTTTGGTGCGGGGAAAGCCTTGGGTGCGATTTCGGCCGTATCGCCGATTTCTAGCACAGGAGCCGAAATTTCTTCTTCTTGAAGCTCCAGTAAATAGGTAACGATTATTTCAATCTGTTGTTCGCTCAATCGATTCGCATAGTCACGAGGCATTATATTGGCGAGACAAGGCCCATTCGGACATTCGGGGGCCAAATACACGTTTGGATCAATGATAGATTGGCGAATATATTCTTCGGCTGACTGCCCAGCTTGTCTATTTGTTGCTACTTCATTGATATTGCTCAAGTCAGGCCCCACTTTGTGACTTTCGCCTAAGGCACCGATCTGGTGGCATGAGCCACAGCCCGCGTTGAGGATGATTTCTTCTGGATTGCTGCCTTCAATGGGACGTATGGTGGGAGTGGGGGCGGGTGTCTGGGTTGGAAGTGGGATTTGGGTCGGTCCCGATTCATTGGTTGGTTGCGGTGTAGGTACTGATGTTGCTAGTTCTTCGGCCGTTGGTTGGCGCAGTTTATCGGCGGGAACGGCTTTGAGGACTGCGTCACAAGGTGAAAATGCAGGTTCCGGATCAGGCATGCACCAGTAAGGTCCGCCCTTCTTAGTTTTCAAAAGTGGTACATGCCAAAGTACAATATTTTCACCTGAGAGTGTGTCACCGTCAATCCATTGGCGTGGTGGGATATATG
The DNA here is from genome assembly GCA_963736615.1 of uncultured Chloroflexia bacterium. Lineage (GTDB taxonomy): Bacteria > Chloroflexota > Anaerolineae > Promineifilales > Promineifilaceae > JAACFF01. The sequence goes on from CAVTPP010000003.1 coordinate 631,649, forward strand.
TATCGCCAGGTCCGGTGATAATCGGGCCATCACCTTCATTTTCCTTGAATTGCAGCAAGAAGAGATAGCCTTCATCAAGACCAAATGGATCGGTGCGTTCCATCGACCAACGGTAATGAAGATCACCATCAAAAGTAGCCAGTTTTTCTCCATCAGGTGAAACATCCAAAACCATTGGAAATGCTTCAAATTCTATGGGCGCTTCATCCCACCAGGGTTGTTCCCAAAGCCAAACATTGTCATTTTCCGGCCCATCGAGATCCAGATCGATGCGCCAAAATGGGCGATAAACTGATAGATCGTCGCAGCCTGGACCATAGGAGACAAAGCGAAACTCCAAATGACCATCTTCATAGAATTGAATAACCTGTTCATAGCGATAGCAGCAAATGCAGTTTGGCCATCGTGTAAATTCGGTAAACAACTGCCTTACCTCAAATCCGTTGCCTAAGTCTTCAATGTTCGTATCTCCGATAGGCGGAACAGAAGCGGAGAAGCCGATTTCATCACGATATCCCCCGGGCCAGCTTGGATACCACGCTTCAACTTGGCCGATCTTGGCGCTGGAGAAAATCAACTGACCGTCGTAGGTTGCATCGCGAAAGTTGATCCCATCATGAGCGGTCATTTCCCAGCAGATCTCCCAGCCATATTGTTCATGGCAGCCATCAGTAAAGGCACTACGCTGGGCAATGGGCTTTGCCAAACTGCGTTCCGGGCGCCCTCGTGTGTAAAATGTGCGGGCTACCTGTTCTTGCTGCATGTTTACAAAGACGTGAAATACTTTACCGCTCCCATTCGGATCGTGGAAAGTTAAATCGACACACCATTGATCGCGACAGTCGTCATCGGCGAGCCAAGCGGACATTGGAACCATCGCCGGATTTGCCGCCCCGATGTCACCTAGTATCTCCTGCACTTCCTTGGTTTCAGCAGCAATGGCCAGGGCTTTGGGCAGAATATGTGTACTTCCCGCAGGCCTAGCTTCAACATTTTCCCAACGGCTTATCAATTGTTCACGATCTAGATTGACAACTCCTTCAACCGTGCCCCCAGCCTTGTAATCATAGAAGGTCACATGAGCGCAATTGTCTCGAATACATCCTGCATCTTGCCAGGGACGAGACTCGCCTGGACTTAGTCGAACCGCATTTACAAACTCTAGTCTGTCACCATTGATGTCATCCACCGGATTAATACTTGACCTGGCTATCTCTTCTACGGTGAGAATGTCTAAGGCAGGAGCACTTAGTAGATTCATTTCCAACATCTGATTGCCCTTAGCGACAGCAACGTCGATATTTGCAGGATGATTCTGTCGGTTCCAAAGTAGGGCGATCCCTAAAAGCACCAGATTTACAATAATTAGCTTAAAGATGGTACGTTGGCGACGATTCATGCGTAGCACGTATTGGACTCCTTCGATTATGGGACGCAGATCAACATACAAATGGATTTGATTGACCTTATCAATGTTTCAATTTACTTAATAAAGTGCGCCCCAGCGTGCGCGGATCATTTTGTGTTTCTAATCATTGACCCAGATTATAACTCAGCAGGAAAGACCGGACAGGTGAGCGGTTTATGGTTGGCACAAAGGCTAGAAGATAAACCATCTTAACCGTTGAATAAGGTTTGATTTGCACCAGTCAGGTTACGAATCTAAACTACAGTTATGGAAAAGATTAGCTTGCTCGAAGATAAGAAGATCGTTTTAGGTGTGACCGGGTCGATCGCTGTATACAAGGCTGTTGATCTTGCGTCAAAATTGACTCAAGCTGGAGCGCAGGTGAATGTGATCATGAGCAGTGCTGCGCAGCGTTTTGTAACACCGTTAACTTTTCGTTCTGTAACGGGAAGACCCGTTTATGACGACATGTGGGGCCTGGAAGAACATGTAAATCATATTTCCCTAGGCGAAACGGCCGATCTCTTGATAATTGCGCCGGCAACGGCCAATACTATCGCTAAACTAGCTCACGGCCTGGCTGATAATTTGCTGACGGTAACAGCTCTCGCGGCCCGCTGTCCCATTCTCCTGGCACCGGCTATGGATGGGGGCATGTTTGCTAATCAGATTACGCAGGCGAATCTTTCAAACTTGGGTAATCGAAATGTTCGCTTGGCTGGTCCAGCAGAAGGGCGTATGGCATCGGGGTTGACTGGTTTGGGACGGCTGTGCGAACCGCATGAGTTATTAGCACGAACGAGGCTGCTTTTGGCAGAACAAGGGCCATTAGCAGGCAAACACGTGGTTGTAACCACGGGGCCAACGCGTGAGGCGTTAGATCCTGTTCGTTTCATCAGCAACCGTTCGACAGGTAAACAAGGCCTGGCCGTAGCTCAAGCAGCACTTGACGCTGGAGCGCGAGTGACACTCATATCTGGCCCCATTAGTGAGGAGATCCCTCTCGGATCTGACTACATCAAGGTGCAAACAACCCAGGAAATGGGGGATGAGACATTGTCAGCTATTGTTGATGCTGATGCCTTGTTCATGGTTGCTGCCGTGGCTGATTTTCGTCCCGGCAGCAGGTCGGAGACGAAAATCAAGAAGACCGAAACTGATGAGTGGGGATTGGCCATTGGTCTAGAACCCACATTGGATGTGCTGACCGCAGTTCGGGCGCACAGAGAAAAAACAGGTTTCCCTCGCGTAGCCCTGGGTTTTGCTGCGGAAACGCATAATGCATTTGAATATGGGCGAGACAAATTATTACGCAAGGGCTTGAATTTTATTGCAGTTAATGATGTTCTGGCTGCCGATGCCGGCTTTGCGGTAGATACAAATCGTATTATCTTGCTCAGTTCCGCGGGTGTCGTTGAAGAGATGCCATTGTTGAGCAAGACGGCCGTGGCAGAAAGATTGGTCACACACGTGACAAAGAGTCTGATAGGCAACTAGTTTGCTAAATATTTGGTGGTAAATCCTTGTGCAAGTGAACTTCGCCATTCCGGCGATCATATTCCATGAACCCACAGCGCTGGTAAAGCTGGAGTGCATCAAACCAATCTTCATTGGTCTCGACAACAATCATCGAGTAACCAAGGTTGGGTGCAGCGGTAATAAGATAATCAGTTATTAAACGGCCAATTCCTCTTTGCCTGTGCGTATTGGCTACAGATACCCGGACTATTCGTCCTATATTGACCTCTTCTTTGATTAGAGCGCCTGTTCCTATGAGAGTACTGTCGATCTCACAGACCACGAATAAGAAACCTGACTCGATATAGGTCGCATTTATGTCGTCTAAGTCGGGATTTAGGTCAGGATTAATCATGCCAAAACGTTCGCCCAGACCTTGTAATATCAAGGCTTTAGTGGCTTGCTGATCAGTGGATTGGAAGGGTCGAATGATTAGATTTTCTATCTTTGGTGAATCAGAACTTTGGTAGATTTGAGGCATTCGGGAAAAGGTGAATTCAAATGGTTCGGATGCGAAACACAAAGGTTCCCATAATTGGCTAATTTGTGGGCTCATCCGGCGTTTTGCCAAGCATAATTGACTGCAATCTTTCTTGAAGCCTTTGGATATGCTTTGCCATGCGCGCGGCTGCTTGTGGTCCATCCCCAGATTTTAGGCTTTCCATTATTAACTTATGGTCATCCTCTGCCAACTGGAGGCGACCGACTTCAGGTAGGAAGAAGTACCAGAGACGTTCATTAAGTGACAACAGCACGGTGAGAGCTTCACGCAAAAAACGATTATCGGCGGCAGCATAAATGATCTCGTGAAAGCTGTCGTCCATGCTGATGAAGTTTTCATTATCGTTAATATCCAACGAGGGCTCATTGGTGATCAAGATCTCCATCTCTTGCCAATGTTGAGGCGTTCCACGCTGGGCGGCCAAGCGCGCGGCTAATGTTTCCAATTCCAACCGAACTTCGAGAAGACGCTGCAAATCATTGATACCTATATCGGTAACAAACATACCTCGCCGGGGTACAATGCTGACCAGGTTTTCCAACGCCAATCTTTTGAGGGCTTCACGGATGGGGGTACGACCGAGTTTTAATTCTTCTTGCAATTCAGCCTCATCAAGGACTGAACCCGGTGCCAAATCAAGTGTGACAATCTTATATTTTATTACTTCGTATGCTTGCTGGCTAAGTGGAATTGTACGCTGACGTTGGTTCATTTTTATATCCCAAAAGGGACCCATAAGGCTTATGATGTGATATATTCCGAATATATCGTTGACTAATAAGAATACCCATACGATGGGGTACTGTCAAGGTTTATGCGGGGTTGGGATCTTTAAGATGCGGAAGATTGGGACTGGCCCAATTTTGCGGCATGATACTAAAATCGCGCCCTTGGTCAAAATTGGACCAGTCAAATATTCTGTTTTTATATGTGTTGAATTGCTCGATCTTTTTGTTCCAAGAGCAATTCAACATCAGATAAGGGATCTAGAAGAGACCAATGACCTGACCATCCTCATCGACGTCCACATTCATGTATGCGGGCTTACTGCCCAAACCAGGCATGGTACGCATCTCACCTAAAAGCGGGTATATGAAGCCAGCACCCACTGATGCGCGTGCTTCACGCACAGTGAACTTATACCCTGATGGTGCGTTCTTTAGCGCTGGGTCATGGCTGATGCTTAGATGAGTCTTGGCCATGCAAATTGGTAGATTGCCAAAGCCATTAGCTTCGTACGACTTTATTTGTCGTTCGGCAAGTGGATCAAAGACAACCTCTCCAGCCTGGTAGATTTCCTTGGCAATCTTTTCGATCTTCTCTTTGATTGAGAGCTCGAGCGGGTAAAGGAACTCAAAGTTGGAGGGTTTTTCACAGGCTGCGACAACAGCTTTTGCCAGCTCGACTGCACCATCACCACCATTCGTCCAATGATCGGTCATCACAGCCGTTTCCGCACCGGCCTCTTCGGAAGCTTGGCGAATCAACTCAACTTCAGCCGCGGTATCTTCAGTGAACTTGTTTACAGCGACCACAACCGGAACGCCAAATCGTTTTGCATTGCGAATATGGACGCGCAAATTATCCAGACCAGCAGCCAACAGCTCCAGGTTTTCTTCTTTATATGCTTGATCCAATGGGCGGCCAGGAACCACGCGTGGACCGCCACCGTGCATCTTCAGAGCTCGAATGGTGGCTACCAGCACTACTGTGTCCGGAATTATGCCAGAATAGCGGCACTTGATGTTGAAAAATTTCTCCATACCTATGTCGGCACCGAAACCTGACTCTGTGACAATGTAATCCCCCAGGTGCATAGCTACCTGGTCAGCGAGTATGGAGGAATTGCCATGGGCAATATTGGCGAAAGGGCCGGCATGTACAAATGCAGGTTGTCCTTCCAACGTTTGCATTAAATTAGGATGCAGCGCGTCTTTCATGAGCACCGTGACTGCACCGGCAACTTGCAAATCTTCTAGCGTGACGGGCTGCCTGGCATTGTTATTACCGATAACAATACGACCAACGCGCTCGCGCAAATCCTTCAACGCAGATTTGAAATCATGTCCGCTTACAAGGGCCAGGATAGCCATGATTTCACTGGCTACTGTGATGTCAAATCCCGCCTCACGAGGACGGCCGTCCCATTTCCCGCCTAGACCGGTTATAACATTGCGCAAAGAACGATCATTGACATCCATAACCCTGTTCCACGTGATGCTGTAAGGATCAATGTCTAGTCGCTCTAAACCCATATCAGCTAGTTGCTTATCACTCAGGCGGCTTTCATGGAAAATACGAGCATCAATGGCAGCACTGACCAAATTGTGTGCTGCTGTTATGGCATGAATATCACCAGTTAAATGGAGGTTGAAATCTTCCATGGGAATGACCTGGCTGTAACCACCACCAGCGGCTCCACCTTTGATGCCAAAAGTTGGCCCCATGCTGGGCTGGCGGATGCAGGCAATTGGGTTTTTGCCGATCACGCCCAGTCCTTGCACCAGTCCAATAGCAGTTGTTGTCTTGCCCTCGCCAAGAGGTGTTGGTGTAATAGCGGTTACGTCGATATATTTTCCACGAGGGCGATCTGTCAGTTTAGGCATTACATCTAGGTTGACTTTTGCCTTATATTTGCCAAATAGAATGAGGTCATCTTCATCAATACCGAGATTATCGGCGATTTCCATGATGGGTTTGACCGTTGCCGCCTGGGCGATATCCAGGTCGGAGGGAACGGGTAATATGCGATCGTAGGAACTCATGTTTTCTCCTGTTAACTAATAGTGCATATGCCTTATGCTGGAGGTTAATAAGGACTGAACCTAACCTAGCTCCGAAAAACCACAAAAGATCGTCTTTGGGATTTGTGGAAAAACATTGCCACGGGGAGGCCCAGTAAATTGTAAGGGTGCGGCAAATCAATAAGAGATTTTACTAATCCTTGTAATGTAGTGCAAACGGTTTCTCCCGATAGATTTTAATGCCCAATATGTGGCCGTTGACTCAGTTCTAGTGAGCCAGTTCTCACCAAATTTTCTGTTTTAATGTTCTGGCGGGCGAATTATCAGCATTGCACAGCTAGTTCCGTACAATACATTTTCGGTTACGCTTCCATATATCCAACGGCGAATCCCAGTTCGGCCGTGAGTGGTCATGGCGATCAGATCAACCTTCTCCTTTGTGGCAAAATCAAGAATAGTCGAGGCGACCGGACCGGCGATAACCGCAATATTGATTTCGAGCCCTTCCGTATCATGGATTGCAACTAAATCTTGTAGATAGCTTTCAGCTTGATGGTGCAAGGGCTCTTTTTGCAGTTTGTTGTTACTTATGGCGATATTTTCTGGGAGTGGATGCTCGTCAGAACTGAAATCGCCATCAGATAGGACACGCAATAGAGTTACCTGTGCTGCGTTTGCCTTGGCTAGAGCAAGCCCGACTTCTAATGCTTTTTCCGACAAGAGCGAACCATCAAATGTTATAAGGATGTGCGCCATGGGAGCGCTTTGCGAAGCGCTCTGACTTGTCGAAGCATTAATAACAAGAACAGGGCAATGTGCGTGACGTAAAACCCTTGAAGTTACGCTTCCAAGGACCCAGCGAGATAATCCGGTTCGGCCGTATGTTGACATGACGATCAGGTCTGCTTGTTCCGTTTGGGCAGTGTCGACAATTGCCCCTGCACGATCACCATTTACTACCATCGTGCGAATGGAAACATTTGGGCCGGCCTTGCTTTTTATATCTTCGCGTAAATCACGCAGGTATTCGGCCGATTCACCCTTAACAGGAAGATGTCTTTCTTGTGGCCACGCATATTCATGTGCCGGGCTTACTGGCGTTTGCGAGCTGGCGTACATGGGAACGCGCATAAAAATGAGTTCGCCGGCGCCCCGTGATCCTGTCGAACCTGCCGCCCACTGCACCAATCGCAGCGCAGGATCCACAGCCTGTTCTGCCAAAGCAGAACCATCCAATGGTACAAGGATTTTCTTAAACATAACTACTTCTAGATAAGCGCTCCTAATGCCAGTTCCTGTGATCGAACCGAGCCCATTTCATGACCCTTATGTAATACCTGTAGGTTATTATCTAACAAATGTGACTTGTTACCAGGCAAGTGATCTCTCAGGGATTGTTCAATTGTTTCAAGCGATAATACCGGTCTAAGCGCTACCATTGCTCCTAATGCGGCCATGTTCATCATTTTTGAGGATCCCAATTCCTCTGCAATGCTATTAGCTGGGACGTAAACGGTGTCTAAATCCCTCCTTGCTGATCGCTGCTTACAGATAGAGCTGTTTACCACAAGCAGTCCCCCCGGAACGACCAATGGTTCGTACTTATCAAAAGATGGCCCATTGAACACCAAGGCAATATCTGGTTGCAATACAACCGGTGCGCCAACCGGTTCATCGCTGATTATTACGGTACAGTGGGCTGTGCCCCCACGCATTTCCGGGCCGTATGATGGGAACCATGTGACCTGATAACCGTTATCCATGGCTGCATAAGCCATCAACTGTCCGGCAAAGAGTGCACCTTGTCCGCCAAACCCCGAGAAAATAATTGATTTTTCCATAGTTTAACTCCGCATAAAAATGTGGATATGCCTGACACTTTCATAAATGCCAGGCACCTGGTTATACAAACGCAAACTCTTTTGTTTCAGAGAACTTGTCGTATCGATCCTGGTATTTTTCCAATTCAATCTTTAAGACGGTTGCAAGACGTTCAATACCGATCTCGATATCTTTCGGCTGAGCATTCGAAAAATTGAGACGAAAAGTGTTGTGTCCGCTTCCATCCGGATAGAAGGCTGATCCTGGGACGAAAGCTACTTTATTCTCGATTGCCCTTGGCATTAGCTCTAAAGTGTCGATCTCTTCTGGCACGGTCACCCACAGAAAAAGACCTCCTTGTGGTCGTGTCCAATGTGCACCTGGGGGGAAGTGACGTTCCAGAGCCGTAAGCATAACGTCGCGCCGCTCACCATAGACTCGGCGGATGAGGCGTACATGTTCTTGCAGAAAATCATCTTGAAGAACTTCATAAGCGGTCATTTGAATGAAACTGCTGGTGTGAAGATCCATACCTTGTTTAGCCATGACACAACGTTTGATGACATCGGAAGGGGCAACTATCCAGGCCAGGCGTAAGCCCGGAGCCAGGGTCTTGGAAAACGTACTGGTGTAGATGACGTTGCCACGCATGAAACCGCTGCCATTGATGTAATCTGGGTTCCCACTATGTCGCTGAGAATCCAATACCACAAGAGGGGGAATATGCTCTCCTTCAAACCGCAGCTCTCCGTAAGGATCGTCTTCAATAATCGGTACGCCATATCTATCGGCAATATCGATTAATTGCAGGCGTCTTTCCAAGGAAAGCGTGACCCCACCAGGATTCTGGAAATTGGGAAGGATATACATGAATTTGGGCCCACCACAGAGTGCTTCTTCTAATAAATCAATCTGTAGCCCATCCTTATCAATTGGAACGCAAGTGTATTCAGCTTGATATGCGCGCCATGCTTGTAGCGCGCCAAGATAAGTCGGTTTTTCAGTTAGAATCAGGTCGCCGGGATTGATCAATACCTTGCCAATGAGGTCCAGAGCTTGCTGCGATCCGCTGGTGATTAAAACATTGTCAATTGCAGCCTCAATGCCATAGCGGGCCATATAGTCGACGATCCACTGGCGCAGCGGTAGATAACCTTCGGTCATGCCGTATTGCAGAGCCTGGCTGCCATATTTGCGCAAAACTTGGGAAGACGCATTCTCAAATGCGGCTACAGGAAAGATTTCTGGCGCGGGTAACCCGCCGGCGAAAGATATAATTTCCGGATCCTGGGTTAGTTTGAGTAATTCACGAATGAGGGAACTGCCCATACCTTGCATGCGCAAAGCATAGCGATGGTTCCATGGAGTGGTCATAATTGTCTCCTCAATATTTTCCGGACTATTTATCTCGTTTCTTGCGCTTTTGCAGTTCTGGCGCCACCTTGTAGTCACCCAAGGGGAAATAGGGCACCATATTGTCGCGAACCCAACCGCAAGATTCTATTGGTGACATATGCCAGTTGGTGGGGCAGGTAGACAACAGCTCGACCATGCTGAAGCCTAGATTCATTATCTGTGCTTCAAAAGCGATTTTTATCGCTTTTTTGGCTTGTATGATGTGACGGGCATCGTGTAAGCTGCGACGAACACTGTATACTGTGCCATCCAGCCCTGCTAACATTTCCGCCATGCGCATAGGATATCCTGTAAGCCGAATATCACGGCCGAATGGAGACGATCGCGTTTTTTGTCCTATTAAGCTGGTTGGTGCCATCTGACCACCGGTCATGCCGTAAATGGCGTTGTTCAGAAAAATAATCGTTAGTGGTTCACCGCGAGCTGCAGCATGAATCGTTTCGGCAATGCCGATAGAAGCCAGATCGCCATCCCCTTGATAGGTGAAAACGATATTATCTGGATTGACACGTTTGACGCCTGTGGCCATGGCCGCAGCCCTGCCGTGGGCTGCTTCACAGGAATCAACAGCGAAGTATTTATATGAGAAGACAGAACAGCCTACGGAAGCCACCAAGATCGCGCGCTCACGAATATCGAGCTCGTCGATAACTTCTGCTACAAGACGATGGGCGACGCCGTGGGTACATCCCGGACAGTAATGGGTGTAAGTATCAGTCAGAGCTTGTGGTCGTTCATAGACCAACTTTTCGACTTTGTTGGCTAACTAATGTGGCCATTATTGCCCTCCATCTTACTTGTCATGATCTCCTTTTCTAGGGCGTGAATCTCACGCACAATTTCGTCAGGCATAGGAATTTTGCCACCCATTCGACCGTAGAAGCGCACGGGTAAGTGGGTCCCGACGGCTTCACGGACGTCATGCAGCATTTGTCCTGCGTTCATTTCTACGACTAAGAAAGCATTGGCTTGTTTGGCCAAGCGAGCTAATGTTTCAGTAGGGAATGGCCAGAGGGATATTGGGCGCAAGAGACCAACATGGCTACCCTCTAGGCGCGCTTTTTTGACCGCTGATTTTGCCACCCGCCCAGCAGTTCCAAATGCAACCAGAATTATCTGCGCATCATCTGTTTCTATTGCTTCATAGCGCACCTCATCATTCTTTTCGATGTATCGAAGCTTGGCCTGAAGTTCTAAGTTGTAGGCCTCAAGTTTTTCCGCACCCATGTGAATAGATGATATGAGGTTTGTGGGGCGATCCTTAGCGCCGGTTAGCGCCCAAGACGGCCGTTTTTTGCTTAGCTCGCGCATAGGCGGATATTCGGCGGGTTCCATCATCTGCCCTATGGATCCATCTGCTACGACAAAAACGATGGTGCGATATTTCTCAGCTAGGTCGAAAGCTAGTACTGTCAGATCTATCGCTTCTTGTACTGTCGATGGGGCAAGCACGATAGGGTGGAAATCCCCATGCCCGGCCGATTTGGTTACCTGATTATAATCACTCTGGCTGGGCTGGATATTGCCGAGGCCCGGTCCACCGCGCATGACATCAACGATGACCACAGGTAAATCTGAAGCGGCGATATAACTGAAGCCTTCTTGCATCAAGCTGATGCCTGGGCTGCTTGAGGATGTCATGGTTTTGGCACCGGCTGCAGCAGCGCCATATACCATGTTTATAGCTGCGACTTCGCTCTCTGCCTGTAGGAAAACGCGGTCCAGTTCAATCATTCTCTTCGACATATGCTCTAATGCTTCGGTCTGGGGGGTTATAGGATAGCCGAAGTATGCTTCACAGCCGGCGCGAATAGCCGCTTCGGCAAAGGCTATGTTACCCTTAATCAGTTCCTTAGCCATTTTATGCTGCCTCCATCATCATTGGCCTTGCTTTTACAGCCGGTAGAAGCCTAAAGACAGTGATTGCGGCATCGGGGCATACGGTTGCGCAGAGCGCACAACCAGTACATTGATGATCCGGATCGAGCAGGGTGGCTGGTCGGTACCCATGAGAGTTCAGGTGATCGGCCAAGCCGATGACACCTGGTGGGCAGGCCGGCATGCAGAGCTCGCACCCTTTACACCTTTCTTCATTTATTAAGATTCGTCCACTTGCCATACGTGGTTCCTCCATTATTAGGAATAGGAAATAGTGGTTTTTATTAGTTGGGGTAGAAGTTAAGGAGTGGTTGTATGGAATGGGTACTGAAAAGTGAATCGAGCTACTTTATTGCTTGGGATGCATTCCGTTTACCAATAAAGCTCCTAAACTCCGTAAGCCCCAGATTGTCAAGGTGCATCTTGTGGGAATCGGGCACATTGACCCAACTTCAGTATGCCAAATTAGTTCTTTGATTCATAGTGACAAATGACATCTTGTTAGGCGCAGAATGTCACTAATTTTCTATATGTGCGAACTATGTGATCCAAAACACCGGGAATGGCTAATAATCTGAATAAATGACGCCCGACTTTGTATTTGGAAATAGTTCACATATTGCAGATTATTCAGTCAATGTGATAGATGTCAGGCGGAAAGGTTACTTTCTACACTGTTGGGAACGGCGCTGACCGGTACACTGGAAGCATACCGTTATTAAAATCAACAATAACTACTCATGGACTCGAGGGCTGAGCCTGTCGAAGCTCGGTTCCGCCTTCGATAAGCTCAGGCTGCACCTGATTAGTTGCAATCAACACCACAAAAGAGGGTATCAATTGTGGTTATGGCGAGGATTGAACCATGGAATTTGGCGTTCCCAAAGAAGTTCGTAATTTGCAGAGTGAGGCTAGAGTAGGCTTGACACCGGGCGGTGTAAAGGGTTTGGTCCGAGCCGGTCATACGGTTTATGTCGAAAAGGGCGCTGGTGATGGCGCTGGATTTGAGGATGAAGCGTACCGCCAGAGCGAGGCACAGATCGTATATTCGGCTGCGGAGGTTTATGGGCGCTCAGATATTGTGGTAAAGGTAGCGCGCCCTGTACAACAGGAGCATCGACTATTCCGTCCTGGACAGACAATATTCTCTTTCTTGCATTTACAAGTTGCTTCACCTGATCTGTTTGATGCTTTTGTTGAACGGGAGATTACGGCCGTTGCTTATGAAATGATTCGTGCCAAGGATGGGTGCTGCCCCATATTATTACCTATGAGCGAAGTCGCCGGTCGTTTAGCGCCAATCATTGCTGGGCAGTTGTTGATGAATATTAATGGGGGGCGAGGCACGTTGCTGAGTGGGATACCTGGCGTTACACGTGGTTCGGTTGCTGTTCTTGGGGCTGGTGTGTTGGGCAGCAATGCCGCGCGTGCCTTTTTAGGTATTGGCGCTCAAGTTATAGTTTTGGATAACAATCTCCGTAAACTGGAGCGTGTTGATGAATTGCTTAACGGCCGAATTACAACCATGATGGCCACGCGCACCAATCTGGATCGCATTACCCAATTTACAGATGTGTTGGTTGGTGCCATTCAGCAGCCAGGACGGCGTGCCGAACAGTTAGTCTCGCGCGAAATGGTGCGTAACATGCGGCCGGGATCAGTTATCCTTGACTTCTCCATCGATGATGGTGGCTGTGTGGAGACCAGCCGTCCGACAACTCTGCGCGATCCGATATTTATTGCGGAGGGAGTCATCCATTACTGCGTTCCAAACGCGCCAGCGGCCGTTGCCCGAACGACCAGTTATGGATTGACCAATGCGCTGCTGCCTTACTTAAAAGCCATTGGTGAGAAAGGAATCGTCGGTATGTTGGAAAGGGAACCCGGTTTTGCCAACGGCATCAATTTGTACCAGGGAAATCTGTCCCATCCGCATATTGCTGCAGCCTTGGATCGCGAGATGACGGCCAAGATCTCATTGGGAGAAGTTCAATGAACTGGCAGTCGGTCTATCGTAATAAAGTGACCGATGTCGATACGGTGCTTACTGCTATCAAATCTAATGATCGGATATACCTTGGCGGCGGCGCAGGTGTGCCTAAAAAACTTGTCGAAGGCTTAACGAAGCGAGCTGATCAACTGCGTAATGTAGAAGTGACCCATATATTAACGTTTGCTGAAGCACCCTATGCTGCGCCAGAGTATCAAGAATCATTTCGTGTTAATGCGCTCTTTATTGGGAATAACGTACGCCAGGCTGTTCAAGAAGGAAGGGCCGATTTCACTCCTGTTTTCTTGTCAGAGATGCCCTCGCTGTTTCGTAACGGTACGCTGCCCTTAGACGTGGCCCTTGTTTCCCTGACCCCACCAGACGAGCATGGTTTCTGCTGCTTTGGTGTTGAAGTAGGAACAACGAAACCGGCAGCCGAAGAGGCCCGAATCATTATCGCTGAAATCAACCGACAAATGCCACGCACATTTGGCGACAGTTTCATCCACGCCAGCAGGCTTACACATATTGTGGAAGTGGACTATCCATTACCAGAAGTACCCGTAGGGGGAAGTTCTAGTTTGCATATGCGGGTAGGCGAGCATATTGCAGAGATGATTCCCAATGGCGCGACACTGCAAATGGGCATAGGCAGTATTCCTGATGCCGTGCTTAATAACCTGGGTAACCATCGCGATCTTGGTATTCACACCGAACTGTTTTCGGATGGTGTTATCGATATGGTGGAGCAAGGCGTGATCACCTGTCGTAAAAAAACATTCCACCCGGGCAAAATTATTGCCGGATTCCTTTTTGGCAGCCAACGTCTTTATGAGTTCGTACATAATAATCCAATGATTGAACTGCATCCTTCAGACTATGTCAACGATCCCTTCAATATCGCTCAAAACGAGAAAATGGTGGCCGTGAACTCCGCATTGCAGATCGATTTGACAGGCCAGGTAAACGCTGATTCTATTGGCTCGCGATTTTACAGCGGCGTGGGGGGACAGGTAGATTTCATTCGCGGAGCGGGACGTTCAAAGGGTGGTTTGCCAATTGTTGCCTTTTTGTCGACAGCTAAAGCTGACAGCCTAAGCCGCATCGTGCCCATGTTGTACGAAGGTTCGGGTGTAGTAACAACGCGCAATGATGTACATTATGTCGTGACCGAGTATGGTGTAGCCAGACTGCATGGTAAGACCGTTCGTGAACGAGCCAAAGCCTTGATTGGCATCGCCCACCCAAAATTCCGTGATGAGTTAACCCGAGCCGCAGCAAAGCTAGAATATTTGTAGTTTTGTGAGATGAGAAAAACCTTGTATCGAACGAGTCTGCTCATAAAGCACTGTTCAATAGTGGGTCTACTTAGACAGAGATTAAGAAGTACCCTCTATAACACTAAACAGATTCACGCATTTGACCTACCGTTGCCCGATACGCTATAATCTTTCGTCGCTCACTTGTTGAGCGATTGTTTTGCTTGCAAACCCGTATTTACAGTGTGAGTTGGTGCTGATATCCCGGATTAAACCGGATTAGCCCAGGTCACATGAAAGAATTCCCAGGGCATTGTGCCCTGGTTTTTTTAGGAGTAATCACATGCCGAAGCGTACTTATCAACCGAAGATTCGCCGTCGCATGCGCGTACATGGCTTTCGCACGCGTATGAAGAGTAAAGGTGGACGTAGTGTCCTGCAAAACCGCCGTAGTAAAGGACGCAGCAGCTTAAGTGTCAGCATGAATAATCATGTCAAACGTATTAACTGGAATGGATCATCTGCTACTGCTTACCGGTCCGTAAAACGATTTGGTGGGGGCAAATAAGGCAGCCGCCTAGTATGGCTCCCCATGCTTCCCAAACGCTACCGCCTGCGTCATCGCTCCGATGTTCAACGAGTCAGGAAGCAGGGACGGCGGTTTCGACATCCGCTGGCCATATTGCTGGTTTCTCGTTCACCGGCGATAGTAAATAGGATGCCGGCAATTGCTGGAAATAGCGACCCTTGCCCTTCCCGCTTTGCCTTTGTGGCGAGCCGGCATGTAGGGTCTGCGGTTGTACGCAACCGGGCCAAACGATTGCTGCGTGAAGCAGTACGGGTGCAAATGAGTGATGTCCAGCCTGGATGGGATGGGGTTTTGATCGCCCGACAGGCGACGGCAGCGGCTACATTGCTTGAAATTGAGCATGCTGTAATCTCCTTATTGTCACGGGCTAAAGATGAGGTCATCCCAATAATCATCATGAGTGACAAGCCAGGAGGGGAGGTAGCTGTGAATAAAATTCTACATTTCATAATTGAAATCCCAAAGAATGTGCTTCTTTTGGGCATAGGATTCTATCGCAAGTTCGTTTCTCCCCTTTCGCCGCCTAGCTGTCGATTTACCCCAAGTTGCTCTCATTACGGTTATGAAGCAATTGAAAAGTATGGTTTTCTGAAGGGAGGCTGGATGGCGATAAAACGTATCGGCCGCTGCCATCCCTTCAATCCGGGTGGTCATGATCCGGTTCCTTGACGGAGGTTTTCTTTGTACACCAAGAGACGGTCGCTGCTGCGGCCTGTTTTAATAGCTCTCGTATTTACCGCTTTGTTTCTCACTGCGTGTGGCACACGTACTGAAAACCAGAGTTGGCCAGGACTTTCCACAGATGGGGAGAAGTTGTATCTTGCCAACGGCAATACAGTTTCAGCCTATTTTGTTGATACACAGGATTTAGCCTGGTCTTATCCCGCTGAACCAAACGCTACGCTACTGTTTTACGCAGCGCCATCGGTTGAAGGCGATCGGATCATTTTTGGTGATTATGGCGCTGCTGGTGGGTTTTTCTCGCCAACCGTGACCGTATCTATCTATGCTGTTGAAGATACAGACAGTGGTGGGTCGCCGCCAGAAATTTGGACGAATGGTGAAAAAGCGAATGATAAGATTGTCGCGCCACCACTGCAAGTCGGGGATGATTTGTATATTGGAACGGCCGATAATTTTGTGGTTGCTTTTGATGCGAACAGTGGTAAAAGCCGCTGGAATTTTGAAGCTGAGCATAGCATATGGGGACAGCCTGCTTATAAAGATGGTGTTCTATTCGTCGCCTCAATGGATCGCACTGTTTATGCGCTTGATACTGAATTGGGTCCTGAAGGTGAAGACGAGAACAATGATGATGAAAGACTCCTTTGGCAGACTCCTTTCGTCGGTGCCATCGCTTCTGGTCCGGTATTGAACGATGAATTGGTTTATGTATCCGATTTTAACAGCCAGATACATGCGCTGGACATTCACACTGGTGAAGAACGTTGGTCCGCGCCTGCAGAGAACTGGGTTTGGGGTTCTCCCGCCTATGCCGATGACGCTGTCTATTATGTCGACATAGATGGCAATGTATTTGCTGTTGATGCTCTTTCCGGTGAAGCCATCTGGCAGCAGAAGACAGAGGGCTCGGTGCAGACTAGACCAGTTGTTGCTGGCGATATTGTTTATGTCGCATCCGAAGGTGCATCAAGCGAGGTTCCAATTGGGGCGCTGAGAGCTTTCGCTGTTGAAGATGGCACTGTATTATGGACCGTGCCGACCCCTGCTCCCTTATTTACAACACCCGTGATCGTTGATGATGCCATAATTGTAGCTTTGGTGAGTGAAGAGGCTATCTTAATGGCCTTCGATCGTCAGACCGGTAGCAGGCTGTGGAGTATTGCCCCGCCGGCAGAGTCATAACACCTGGCAATCCAGTCAGGTGAACTTGTACTCAGGACAAGTGGAAACTTATGTTTAATACCTTTATCGTAGACCCGATGATCAACGCTTTGTTGATGTTTTATGATCTCCTGGGCAACAACTATGTTTTGGCCATCGCTGTGTTCACCATCGTTATTCGGCTAATTACGCTGCCGCTGAATATCAGGCAGCAAAAGTCGATGCAGAAGACGCAGGAGATACAACCTCAGATACAGGCAATCCAAAAGAAATACAAAGACAATCCGCAGAGGATGCAAGAGGAATTTAAGAAGATAGGCTATAATCCCACGGAAAGCCTGACAGGGTGTTTACCCCTTCTGATCCAAATGCCGATTCTATTTGGGCTTTATCGGGCGATTATTGTCACGTTGGGTTCAACCCCGCAATCATTGTTTGAGTTAACACAGCGGACGTATGATTTCATTGACTTGACCCCACTGCTGCCTGTGGCTAATAAATTCTTATGGTTAAACCTGGGCCAGCCGGATCCTTATTTCATTTTGCCTGTGCTGGTTTTTGCCACAATGTGGTTCCAACAAAAGATTTTGACGCCGCAAACACAAAAGGACCCCAAAAAGAAGGGGAAGGATGACAATCCAGCCGCGGCGATGTCCAAGTCAATGCAGACGACAATGCCGTTGATGTTTGGTTTTTTCTCACTGTCGTTCCCATCAGGGCTATCAATCTACTTTGTTCTAGCAAACATAATCGGTATAGGACAGGGATACTACACGCGATACATAACGAAAAAGGAAAAGGAAGAACGCAAGCAAAAAAAGACTTCCTTGCCGCCACCTAGCAGCGCAGATCAGGCTGTAGCTGAAGCTGCGGGAGCGGAATCATCGGCAATTGCTGCAAATTCTGCGGGATCTTCAAGTCAGTCATCATCGTCCCAACCGGCTAAAAAGAAGTCGAAGAGAAAGCGCAAATCTGCCCGAAAATAGAAAAAGAGCAAAAATATGGCTATGAATCAAGAAATTGAAGTAAGCGGGCCAAGTGTCGAAGAAGCAATCGCCACGGGGTTGTCTAAACTCAGAGTAAAAAGAGATCAGGTTGATGTTAAAGTTTTAGATGAAGGGCGGCGAGCCATACTCGGCATTGGTGGTCGAGATGCAGTCGTTCGCATAACAGTGCTGCCTGAACCGGAAACGAATGGACAACCTGAGAAGATGTCCAAGTCGGTTAAAGAAGATGCACCACCATTGCCGGTTCGCATGGAGACTGTTTCCAACGAGCCGGTCGATTCTGTAAGTGAGATTGTCGAACCGGTGGAAGTTGTCGAAGAAGTAATCGCCATTAGTGAAGGCCAAACGAAAGAAGTGGGGACAAGTGCGGAAATGCCAGCCCCTGATGAAGCCGAGGCCGCTGTATCTGTTGTGACCGAATTGTTGGATCTCATGCAAGTAGACGCCACCATTAGTAACCATCTCACAGAACAAGACGATTTGACCGGAAGACGACTGAATGTTGTTGATATTAATGGTGACGATCTGGGTGTTTTGATAGGGCCGCGAGGTGAAACTTTAGATGCCCTCCAATATATTTCACGGTTGATGGTGGGGCATAGGACACGGCAGCGAGCTAATTTTGTTATTGACATCGAAGGGTATCGAGAACGTCGCGAACAGGCGTTATCACGCTTGGCTGAGCGAATGGCCAACAAAGCGGTCAAACGAGGATCACCTGTTACTTTGGAGGCTATGCCGGCCTACGATCGCCGTATTATCCACATGGCTCTTCGTGAATCTGAAGATGTGCGTACTGAAAGCACAGGAGAAGGAAACCGGCGTCGTGTGCGAATTTTCCCTGTTTAGGCGTAGACGACACATTAATTGAATCGAATAATTTCGACGATTAGAAATTTCTATAAGCCCCGGCTTTTAACCGGGGTTTTTTGATCGTTAGGCGCGTCGCAATTTGCGATAGGTTATACGGTGGGGGCGATCAGCCTCTGTTCCCAGCCGGCTTTGGCGATCTTCTTCATATTCGCTGTAGTTACCAGGATACCAGAACGCCTCGCTGTTTCCTTCAAAGGCGAGGATATGTGTGGCCACACGATCCAGAAACCAGCGGTCATGAGATATGATAACGGCCGATCCGCCAAAATGCTCTAATGCCTCTTCAAGAGCGCGTAAGGTGTTAACATCCAAGTCATTTGTTGGCTCATCAAGCAGTAGTAAATTTGCCCCAGATTTGAGCATTTTTGCCAGATGCACACGATTGCGTTCACCACCGGAAAGCGTTGATATTTTCTTTTGTTGGTCTGAACCTGCGAAATTAAAACGGCCGACATAGGCGCGTGAGTTGACCTTGCGCTCGCCTAACATCAAGTTTTCATCACCACCGGAAATCTCTTCCCACACGGTGTTTTCCCCTGACAAAGTATGGCGACTTTGGTCAACATAGGTGAACACAACTGAATCACCTACGCGCAATGTTCCCTCATCCGGTTCTTCTTGTTTGACGATCATACGAAACAATGTTGTCTTACCGGCGCCATTGGCGCCAACGACACCAACGATGGCTCCTGGCGGCACGTCGAAGGTTAAATCCTCAACTAAAAGCCGATCGCCATATCCCTTCGAAACATTCTCGGCGTGAATAACAATATCACCCAGACGCGGTCCCGGCGGGATATATATTTCTAACTCTTCGATGGACTTTTCTCGACCTTCTACCAACAACTGTTGGTATGCTTTTACTCGTGCCTTTGATTTTGCTCGTTGACCCTTTGGGGTCATCTGAACCCAGTCCAGTTCGCGCTGTAAAGTGCGCTGCCGGACATCTGCCTGTTTCTTTTCCTGGGTCAATCGTTGTTGTTTCTGGGCCAACCAGGAGGAATAATTTCCTTTCCAAGGAATACCGTAGCCACGATCGAGTTCCAGAATCCAGCCGGCAACATTGTCCAAGAAATAACGATCATGTGTGACGGCAATCACGGTGCCTTGATATTCTTTGAGATGTCTTTCCAACCAGGCCACAGATTCAGCGTCTAAGTGGTTTGTTGGTTCATCTAGAAGAAGGATGTCAGGCTGTTTGAGCAGTAGACGTACAAGGGCAACGCGACGCCGTTCACCTCCGGAAAGGATGGAGACGGGTGTGTCGCTTGGAGGGCAGCGTAGGGCATCCATCGCCAATTCCAGGCGGCTGTCTAGATCCCAGGCATTCATGTGGTCGAGCTTATCCTGCAATTTTCCTTGCTTTTCGATTAACGCATCGAGTTCGTCTGCAGATAAAGGTTCAGCAAACTTCATGTTAATTTCGTCAAATTCGCGCAGCGCATCAACGACTTCTTGAGCGCCTTCCTCAACGATGTCACGTACTATTTTGTTCTCATCAAGCTGTGGTTCTTGCTCGAGAAATCCAACTGTGAAACCAGGGGCGAGGACAGTCTCACCTTGAAATCTTGGTCCACACCGGCCATGATGCGCAGTAATGTGCTCTTGCCGGCCCCATTCAGGCCAAGGACGCCGATCTTGGCACCATAGAAGTAAGACAGTGATATGTCACGTAATATTTGTTTATTGGGTGGAACAACTTTGCCCACGCGGATCATGGAGTAGATAACTTTCTTATCGTCGGTCATTAGCTTATCAATCCTAGGCGCGAAATTTCTTCTCCGGCAACGCTCTCATCCAAACGTTTAAACAAGGGTTTGGGTTTTGGGAGCTGGCGACCGTAGGGATCTCAGACCGTGACCAGGTGCCGACTGCCAGATCATCGTTATACGTTAGGGCTATATGGGATCTGGTCGGTTCTTGGTAGGTCTCAACTAACTGCTCGCCAAACAACGATCCCTTCTTCGCCCAGCATCTCGTGCAACTTTTGGCTGCTAAAGGGCAGTATTGGCGCCCATAAAATTTTTAAGCCGCTGATAGCTTGCAGTGCGGTGTAAAGCGAACGACCGGTGGCCTGCATATCACTCTTTGCCGTTGTCCAGGGGCTGCTCTCTTCTAGATATTGGTTGACCAAAGTTGAAAACGCAAGCATTCTTGCAAAGCGGCACGGAAGGAGGTTGTATCATACAGTGCCCAGCTGATTACCAGACCCTCGTCGATAGCTTGCAGCAAGGCTTGATCCGCCTCTGTCAGCTGACCGGGATCGGGCACAACGCCTTTAAAGTAGCGCTTGGTCATATTCAGGACGCGATTGACAAGGTTGCCCCAGTTTGCGACCAGTTCAGCATTGTTCCGTGGCTACAAAACCTTTCCAACTCCAATCACTGTCACGTGATTCGGGCATAACGGCCGTTAAATAATACCGCAAAGGATCGGGATCATATCGTTCCAGGGCATCCAGCATCCAGACGCCCCAATGTCAGGCTGCCGCTGATTTTGCGCCTCTTCCATATTCATGAATTCATTAGCAGGAACATCGTAGGGCAAGTTGAGATGTAGCTTGACGGTCTTCGGAATAAAGACCTTTAGCACCTAATAGCTGGGCGGGCCAGAAAATTGCGTGGAATGGGATATTGTCTTTGCCAATGAAATAGACTGAACGGGCATCTGGATTTTGCCACCAGTTTCGCCATGCATCAGGCTGGCCATGATTCTTGGCCCATTCGATAGAAGCGGAAAGATAGCCGATTACGGCCTCAAACCAGACATAGAGAACTTTGCTTTCAAATCCAGGAACGGGGACATTGATACCCCAATCCATGTCGCGCGTGACAGCACGGCCGATCAGACCCTTGGTCGACAAAATTTCGGGCAAATTTGATAACTTGTGGCCGCCAATGTGCTTTGTCATCATTGTGCAGCCAATCTGATAGCCCATCATCGGCTAGGGCGGGCAGATCAAGGAAAAAATGTTCGGTATCGCGCAGCTCTAAAGCGGTATCATCGGTTTTGCTGCGGGGATTAATTAGTTCGGCCGCACCATCAAAAAGGGTGTTACAATTATCACATTGATCTCCCCGTGCCCGTTCATAGCCGCAATTTGGGCAGGTTCCCTCTACATAGCGATCCGGCAAAAACCGCCCCGTTGATGGCGAATACATTTGCGCGGTCGTTTTGCGATATAGATATTCATTTTCTAGGAGACTGAGGAAAATATCTTGTGATACTTTGTGGTGATTTTCCGTATCCGTATGTGTGAACAGATCATAGCTGAGGCCCAGTTTCTGGAAGAGGTCGAGAAATCGGGCATGATAATGTTCAAAAACTTCTTGGGCGGTCTGGCCCAATTCATCGGCTTTGACGGTGACGGGTGTTCCGTGACTATCTGAACCGGATACCATCAGGACATGGTTGCCATTTAGCCGTTGGTAACGGGCGAAGATATCAGCGGGAAGATAAGATCCCGTCACATTGCCCTGGTGAATGTCGGAATTAGCATAAGGCCAGGCGACGCTGACCAGAATATATTCTTGGGGCATTATTTTCTATTCGTCCTCTTCATCTTCAAGATCGTCATCATCTACCAAATCATCTTCAAGATCTTCTTCACTTAGTTCTGTTAAAGCCTCGGCCAGCAGTTCGAAGTCATCTTCATTGACCGTACAAAAAGCCTCAATGGCCACATCTTTTTCGGGGAACCCAGGACAACTTTCGAGCTCAATAGAATCGAGAGGCAGGCTGTTATTCAGATGGCCGGTTTCTGTATCGATGTCAATTTGAAAGAAACTTGCTTTTTTGGCATCGACAACATAAGTGTACTTTTTGGGATCAGCTGTGAAAGCTTCACCGGTTACTGTGGCAACTGCAAAAAAGACAGCGGCTTCTTGGGCATAGTAAATGAGCCGATCACCCTTTTTAATATTCTGTGCTTCTTCTTTTTTAGCCATTACTACGTGCTCTTCCCAGCCAGGAAATGCTAATTCTTCACCTGGAGGAATGCTTACTACTTTGATGTAATGCCGGGTAGTGGACTTAATACCTGTTGTGCTGCGGCTTTTTCGCGCGGCTGATTTAGAGGAAGCCAGTTCTTGTTCAGCTACAATATTTTCCCAGATGCGCTGTTGAATATTGATTTTGAGATCAGCATGTGTGCCATCTTCATAGCGCACACTCATCATCGGTCCATCCAAAGCCAGCACAGAGTATTTCCCTTTGCGGTTGGCGTAGTTTCCATTTACTTCAAACATTTTCTTTTCCCACCCTTGTATTGAGCTTGTCGAAGCTTTACCAGATTTTTCGGCGTGCATAGTACCGTTTTCAGAGACAGTTGGCAAGTTCACTATGGGGGCAATTATTGTCGAAATGATCTTTGGCGCAACATTGCCCATGTGGCGAAGGCTGAAGCGCAAGCAAAGGACGGAGATATTAGGATTAATCTATTGCTGGAACGACCGGTCTAGAACCGACGGCTAGAAGGGTGAGGCAGATAAGAGTGATGACAAGAAAAAGAATTTGCAGCACATGCCAGCCGCTTGCAGACAACCAGGCATTGGCGCGGAACGCGTCGACAAACAGCCTGCCAAAACAGTATACGGCCGTTGTTACAAGAAAGAGCTGGCCGTCAAATTCGCGACGATTTTTGAAATACCACCAAACCAATAATGCCAGAACGCCGATTCCAATCTCATAGAGTTGCACGGGGTGACGCCGAATACCAAACTGTTCAATTCCCCAGGGTAGATTAGTTGCTGTGCCAAATCCTGGTCCGCCGAGGAAATCAGCAAGGCTGATTACCATGAGGCCGGTGACAATTATAGGCGCCAATGCGTCCAAGGTCGGCCAAAATTTCATTCGCTTATATCGACCATAAAAAAACATAGCCGCTGTTCCGAAGATTAGGCCGCCAAAAGGATTGAATCCAGAATTGATAGGCCAGATGATGCCCAGCATATTATCTTGATAAGAAGACCAGTAGCTAGCCACAAATGTCAATCGCGCACCGACGACTCCGGCAATCAATCCGGTTGTCACCAAGCTGGACATGCTATCAGCATCAATGCTTAACCAGATTGCCGTGCGCTCAGCTAAACTAAGGCAGAGCCAGGCGCCAAAGATGTATATGAGTGCTGCAGTCGGTAAGACAAAGGGGCCAATATTTATCGCGGGAATCATATTTTTGTGTTGGACTTTGCTTCAATGAATCTTATGTACCCTATGATTTGCATGCACTGAGACTGTCGAAGGGCCGAGATAACCAATACTAATACGCTTAACTACTGTTGGAGCAAACCGTTGAGTTTGTCTTCAAGAACGGCTTGATTCATTGTGCCAACAAATACCTCACGCACGATACCATTGGCATCGACAAAGATTGTTGTGGGTAAGTTGGCGACAATATATTTTCTGTTTATCTCCATATCTTCGTCAACCAATAGAGGATAAGTGACGTGCGTATTTTGTCTGAATTGGGTAATGGTTTCGGCCGATTCTGCCTGATTGACGCCCAAGATTGCGGCGCGCCCATCGTACTCTAAGCTGACTTTTTCAAAATGGGGTACTTCAATACGGCACGGTCCACACCAGGATGCCCAAAAATTGAGCACAACTGGTTGTCCGCCATCTCCTTCACGATTGACGAAATCGGATAATGCGTATGAAACACCCTCAGGGGTAACGGCCGAAAATTCTGGGGCAAGGTGTCCTACAATCGGAGCTTCAGTCAATAAGAAATTCTGCGGTTCCGTGCCTGATTCACGAGAGTCATAAATCCAGGCTGTTCCTAGAAGGAGAACGATGATAATTACAATAGACCATTCAAAACGGGATTTGAACACTGCTATAAAACCTAATTATTGGATTTGAAGCGAATCCAAAGTTATCGCTTGGGTCATGCCTGGCGGTTTCAAGCCTGCCGGTTCGCCAGTGAGATCGTAGACCATGGCCCCACTGATATCCACGGGCACAAATTCGCCTACTGGAAGTTCACCAGGAACGACAACCAGGCCATCAATTTCCGGCGCATCGCGATAGGTACGGCCGACACTGACACCATCACCGAATCCTTCTACCAAAACCGGTAATGTTTGTCCGACCAATGCCTGGTTTTTTGCCAGTGAGATGGGCTGTTGGAGAGCCATCAACTCCTCCAGACGCGCAGCCTTAATTTCCTCAGGCACCTGCCAGGATACATTAGCCGATGGCGTAGAAGCTTCGTAAGAATAAGTAAAAGCGCCAACACGATCGAACTGTAGATCGGTTACAAATTTCTTAAGGCTATCAAACTCCTCATCAGTCTCACCAGGATAGCCAACAATAAATGTAGTGCGAATAGCGATATCAGGCATGGCCTGGCGAAGCTTTTCGACAGTTTTATACACCCACTCAATATTTGCTGGGCGTCGCATCCGCTTTAAGGTTTCTCGATGTCCATGTTGTAAGGGAATGTCTAGATAGTTGACAATCTGTTTAGTAGTGGCCATCGTCTCAACTAATTCATCGGTTACATAGCCGGGGTAGGCATACATAAGGCGCAGCCAGGGGATTTCGGGCGCTGCTTCACTAATTTGCGTGAGCAGCGAGCTCAAACCGTTTTTCAAGCCCAGGTCATGACCGTAATCTGTGCTGTCTTGAGCAATAATGATTAGCTCTTGTACTTGGGCTTCTTGAAGACGTTTGACCTCGGCCAGGATCGCTTGTGGTGGACGACTGACCAGCGTACCTTTGATCTCTGGTATAGCACAAAATGCGCAAGGCCGTCGGCAGCCGTCAGCAATTTTGAGATAGGCGCTTCGTCCTTGAAGGGAAGCCCGTAAGACGCCATGATCATCTTTACCCACGGTCTGGGCTTCTGGCGGAAGATGATAAAGTGGCTGAGGGTGTTTACGACGGCGCAGCCGGCGGATGAAGGGGACGATATCCATCCAACGTCTTGTGCCAATGACACCATCGACCCCGGGAACCCATTGAACAACTTCATCACCGTAGCGTTGGGCCATACAACCGGCTGCAATCAACATCTGGTTAGGTCCCTTGGCTTCTGCTAGTTCTCCCAGGGCGGCAATGGATTCCTGGCGCGCGCCTTCAATAAAACCGCATGTGTTGACGATTAAAACCGCGGCATCATCCGGTTCTTCGACACCCTGAAAGCCGGCCTTGCCCAAAAGAGCAGCCATGCTATCGGAATCAACTGTGTTTTTACTGCAACCGAGACTAAGCAAATAGAACTGCTTTTTTCGCTTTTGTTTACTCATAAAGGATGTTCTTGATTATCACGTACTGCTTTCAGTAGAGCAGAGCGTGCTTATTGTGAGGCGCGCCAGGATTCTTCTTTGTTCTGGCCACGGTCACCAAAACGACCTAATGGAATGTCGTTGATGGTAACAAATATACCAATGGCGTTGCCGGTAAGTAGTTTTGCTTCCTCTTCAGCCGTCCATTCAAAGGTATCTCCGGCACGAGCGATACCGGAAAATTGAACTTCATCATCAATAGTTGTTTCCAACCACGTCCGTTCGGTGATCTCCAGCTTTAGGGCAATTTGCTCCATTGTGGCAGGTAGAGGAGGTCGGGTAGGCGAGGGCGTGGGAATTATCACTTCCGGTTCGTTTGAACGGCTTGTAGAGGTGATGACTTCGCTGTCCTCTAGGGCCGTATTTACTGTAGAACCCTCTTCAACACCCTCTGCTGCTTCCGCAGATTCTTCGTTCCCATTGTTCATAACATCTTCAACTACATTGGTTATGCTTTCAGTTATGGCTTCGCTGCCGTCTTCGTTGTTTAAGATGAGGGGCAGGAAACGGTTGGTCACGAGGGCCACGGCAATGATGAGTGCGGCGATGATGATGAGACGAACGGCCGACTCAGGATCGCGCCTTGAACCAACATCTACTTCAACGTTAACAGGATCGAAAAATGGCTGATCTTTGCGCGAAGGCAGTGGTGAATCTTCATTGATGTCAACGTTACGGTTATTGGCTACGGGAGATGAATGGTAGCTTTGGCTCTGATGATGGCGCTCTAAAAGCGGATCAGGATCGAGGTTGAGAAAACGGGCATAGTTACGCAAAAAACCCCGCACATGTACCGGTGAGGGTAAAACTGCATAATCTCCGTTTTCCATCGCCGCTAAATACTTGGCGTTGATGCGCGTTTCTTCTTGAACTTCCTCAATTGAAAGTCCCTTAGTTTCCCGCGCTTCACGGAGTATATGACCCAGTTCGTCCATTTTATTGGAGCGCAGCATTTAACTGCTGCGCTTCAAAAATTCCGCTTGGTTTTACTATCAAGCCTGTGTCGATACCCGGTTATTCCGTTTCGTCAGTTTGGGTATCTGCATCGTCTTCGACGACATCGACAACTTCCACTATTACTTCTTCGGCAATGGCTTCATCTACCACATCAACGATAAATTCTTCAGTTTCGTCAACCGGCATTGGTTGACCGTCTTCTGATTCGATAAGGACGGTAACATGAGGTTGGAATTCGCCGCTCAAACGTACAACCACCTGATGTTCACCAAGCTGGCGCAATGGCTCAATACCGACCTTGCGACGATCGATTTCAGTGCCTAAGGTATCGTTTAAGCTATCTGTGATCTGTGAGGTAGTTATAGATCCGTAAAGTTTACCGGTATCGCCAGCGCGCGCTGTAAATGTCAGCGTGGTCCCTTCAATTTTGATAGACAACGCTTCATGCTCTGCGCGTAATTCATCGCGGCGCGCCTCAGCTTTCTTGCGCCATACAGTGGCTTGTTTCATAACGCTGGGGTTAGCCAGAACGGCCATTCCCTTTGGTATTAAAAAATTGCGACCGTAGCCGTCGGCAACCTGATATACTTCACCAGCATAGCCCAAATTATCTACATCTTCTTTAAGCAGCACCTTCATAGCTGTTAATTCTCCAAGTTAATATGATTTTGCTAACAAGCAATCGTATCAGAGGCGATTTAATTTGACAAACGTGATGGGGCCAACTGGGGCGCTCATGAAGAAAACATTCATATATGGTCACTGTGAGAGGCTCTGGGGGGCGTATACTTCATCCATGGCCAGCAGCATGTCTTGCAGTTCATCGACTTCATCCGAGATTTCTTGACGCAGACGACGAGAGCGCCCGCTGTCAATATCTTTCGCATCCACCAGCATGGTTTGTGAATAAATCGTGGCCAGAAAAGTGTATGAGCTTTCCAACTGCAATTCCGCACGCTGAATCGTATCTTCTAGTTTTTCTAAAGTGGCTAACTGGCGCTCTTTACTGGTCAATGTTGACTCAATTTGCGTTTTTATCGATGGGTTTTCTTCAGCAGAAAGTTGCTCCCGCAATTCCTTTACACGCCTTATCGTGCGATCGCGATCACGCTCCAATACATCCCTCTCCTGTTGGTAGCGATCAATGCGTTGAGCAAGGCTGTAGATGTGTTCTAACCAATCATCGATTTGCGCGGCAGTTACATCCAATTCATCACGAAGCATTGAGTCATCTTGCTCGCGAATGACTTTTTCAATGCGGCTGCGATAATCCAACGCTTCGTTCACACGCATTTGCAACTGTGGGTCGCTGAGTTTCTCAGGCTGAAATTCGCGTCGCAGTTCTTTTGCTGCTACCTGACGGCCGAACTCAGGATCAGACCAACTGCTATAAACTAGCGCGCCTTCAGCAATCAGCCCCCCGAGCAGCCAAATCCAAAAGGGAATAAACTCCAGAAAACCAACCCTGGGAGCGAAAATTGCCAGAAGCAGCGTTATAGAAATTACCAACGCACTTTCAGGGCGTACAATGGCTTCTTGAATCAGGCCTTTTTGAACCCGTTCGCGCAGAGTTTTCTGTTTCTTGTCAGTCACGGTATTTCAAGTATATAGTTCAAACTAAGGTTAGAGTGCAATTATATCTCTCTCTGCAACAAACCGTCATTTGAAAGTTTAGGAGCTGGAGGCTGCTTCTTCTTCCTCGTCATCAAATGAAGTGGTCGGGGGTTCACTTAGCCCTAATCGACGTTTGCGTTCTTCCAATTGTAGATCGATTTCCGATTTTCCGAGCATATCATCCATCTGGCTGTCTAGACTGTCGGCATACATTTCGCTGTAAGCAGAAGCCTTGTCGAGACGTCTTTGAATAGACTCGCCAAGACGGGCAATATCTCCATCGCCTTGGCCCATCAAATCATCAAGACTTTTCATTGTCTTAACAGTGATTTCTTTTGATTTAGCAAGCTGTAACAGGGCTTCCATTTCTTTCTGTTCTTGACGAATCGTTACCAGCTTGGCTTCCAACTTTAGACGAGCACTTTTCAAAGCTTCATATTCGCGCTGCTGGCGCACCCATTGCTCATGATACTGCTCTTGCATGCGCCGTGTAGAATTCAGCTCACTTTGAGCCGCCCCAGCCAAATCCGTTTTTCCCTGCATAAGGAGCATATCGATATTTCGATCTAGCTTGTCGCCCTTTTTCTTGTATTCATTATATTTTCGTTCGAGCGTCCTGACCTCGCCTCCAACAGTCGCAGTGGCGTCTTCAAGTTCATCCAGATTATCTTCTGCATCGCGGATGTATTGTTTCATAACAGCGACTGAATTTGCTTCCAGAGCCCGATCAACCATATCGTGCAGATTGGCTTGAATAAGGGTTTGTGTTTTTTCCAATAGTGATGCCATTGGTGGTCTCCTTTGGTGGCTAATGCGATGATCCGATTGTATTGTAATTCAATGATTTCGGAATATCAATAATCGCCGGCTGCGGTTGGGCGTCAATTGTTGTTAAAATCCGATTTGGGATCACATATCAAACCGCCCTCAGCGCGATTATCTTGCCTTTGACAGTGCCTTAATGAGAATTCAGGCTAGTACGGCTCAGTGAGTGAGAAGTAAGAATAAGGTATAATGACCGCGATCGGGTGATGGCAAGACGTTTAGACTGCCACAGTTCAAACCGGAGAATAGATTAATGCGCGTGATGGTTATCCTCAACCCTTCTGCAGATTTGGGACATGGCATTCGGAAAAAAGAACAAATTGAACGGGAGGGCCAGAAAAGAGGCGGTCTCGATCTGGTGGTCACAAAAAGCAGGGGTCAGGCACGTGATTTAGCCTGTTCGGCCGCAGAGAATGGTTATGATGTTGTAGTGGCTGCCGGAGGTGACGGCACGGTTCATGAGGTTGTTAATGGATTGGTTCTTGATGGACCGAATAATGCTAAGTTGGGTATCATACCTATCGGATCAGGTAATGATTATGCTTACGCATTGAATATTCCTGCAGATATACCCGCAGCCATTGATGTAATTTATGAAGGATATTCGCGACTCGTTGATCTCGGAACTGTAGTGGATGATCGCGGTATACGCGTGCTATTTGATAATAATTTGGGGGTTGGTTTTGACGCCAGTGTTGTCATCCGAGTGGAAGCAGTATCTAGGCTACATGGCTTCGCAAAGTATTTTTGGGGCGTACTAAAGACTTTAGTGCTTGATTTTCAACCTCGTCATTTTGAAATGCGGTTTGATAAGGAAAACTTGGCGCAGGACGTGCTTTTTGTAACATTCGGATTGGGTACACGACACGGCGGCGGCTTCATGCTGACGCCTGATGCAAAACTAGATGACAATCTAATAGATACTTGTACAGTCAGCCCGATGGGGCGTTTGAGAGCATTGGCTTTATTGAATTCGGCCGTAAAGGGAACGCACATTGATTTGCCTGTCGTTTCAATGCGCCAAAACCAACAGATAGAGATAATGTGCTCAGAGCCGCTGCCGATTCATATTGATGGTGAAGTATTTGCTCATCCGAATGATGGCGTGCATCAATTGACAATTAGCAGTTTGCCGGAGGCAGTTGAAATAATTGTTAAACGTGGCATTGCTGAGAATATTCTTTGAACCACATGGTGGTGTCTGATAAATTTTCATAGATTGGAGTTATCATGCGTTCTTTGGAACAGGCTTTATTCGAGCATGACCTGTTGACATTGCGAGTGATAGGTGAATGGTGGGACCTTGATCTCACAGGCATAGATAAAAATAGGGCGGTACTCATGTTGGCTGAGGCATTAAGCCAGGTTGATATGCAAAGAGAGTTGTTATTTCTGTCTCCAGAAGAAGCTGAAGCGATTAATGAACTGATTTCTCAGAATGGTCGTGTCCCTGTGGCTGTATTTGGCCGCAGTCATGGTGATGTACGTATGATGGGACCAGGTCGCATGGAACGAGAAGAGCCATGGATGGATCCGGTTAGCGCTACAGAGGCTCTATGGTATCGTGGGTTTGTGCATCGAGCCTTTGATGAGACGGCCGAAGGGGTACTAGAGTTCTACTTTTTACCGCATGAGCTAATGGCTGGTTTTCCACATAGTGATGTCGAGGAACCTGCCCGAGAAGATGCAGCGTTACGGCCGCTGGAAACGCCACCAAGTCAATGGCAGGAAGCTAATATTGAAGCCGTGGATGATCTGACAGCTTTGTTGGCGGTTGCCTTGAAATTGTCTCTTGACAAAGAGCGGCGAGCCGATCTGGATAAATTACTGCTTAATCCCGATCCTGAAAGGCGTTCATTTTTATTGACCCTGGCCGGTGAAATGTCTCTCGTGCGCCAGGATAACGGCACACTGCGACCTACGCGAGAGGCTATCGGTTGGTTGAAGCAGGGACGCGATGCCCAACTATGCTCCCTTGGCGATGCCTGGAGCAATAGTGACTGGAATGATTTATGCCACACGCCGGGTTTGAAATGTGAAGGGGAGAATTGGCATAATGACCCCATATTAGCGCGCACGGCGCTTCTTGATGCACTGCCACGTACGTCTAATTGGTACCAACTCTCGGATTTGGTCGATGTAATAAAGCTCACAAATCCGGACTTCCAACGACCAGATGGCAATTATGACACCTGGTATATCAAGGATGCGGATCATAATGGATACTTGGCCGGGTTTGATGATTGGGATCATGTTGAAGGTCGATTGATCCGCTTTTTGATTAAAAGTTCTTTGTATTGGTTAGGGATGACCGAACTAGCAGAACTTGATGATCCGCAAAACTGTGCATTTCGATTGACTCAACGGGCATTGGATTGGCTTGCTGGAAAAGCGGCTGCGCAAGATAATGTTCACGTTTCCATTGCCGTTGAAGCAGATGGCGTCATCGTCGTCCCTTATAATGCAGATAGGTATCATCGGTTTCAGGTGGCACGAATCAGTGAAGCTCTAAAGGTAGAAAGGGGCAAACCATTTCAATACCAGATTACGCCTAAATCGCTGGGTGAAGCTCGCGGGCAGGGTATTAAGAGTGAACGGCTGCTGAGCTTCTTGGCCAAAGCCAGCGGACAGCCACTGCCAAAAAGCGTTCAACGCGCAGTCGTGCGTTGGGAGGAAAGGGGTATTGAAGGGAAGTTGGAATCGGTGGTAGTCTTGCGAGTCAGCGATGAGGCCATCATTGAAACTTTACGTAAGAATCCCCGAACAAGAGATTTCATTGGTGAGAGTTTGGGTGCACTGGCAGTTACTATAAAGCCGGGCATGTGGGAAAAGCTTCGAGCGGCTACCACTCAACTGGGGTTGTTGCTAGAGAATGATTTATGACGCTAACTAAACACGGTCAACGATTAAGAGTGTTGAGTAACCAGATAGAACGCTTGGATCGAAGGCTAAATGAATTGCAGCGACGCGGAGACCGGCTATCACAATGGCGTTTAGGTAGTTTTGCAATTCTGTTATTGCTTGGCTCCTTCATTTTTGTTACCTGGGGTGCTTTGCCCTGGGCTGTGGCCAGCTTGATCATGCTCATACCTTTTATCTTAACGGTGCGGTGGCACCGTCAAGTTGAGGAGAGCATCAAGCGTCACCTCATTTGGCGGGAATTGAAGTCTTCACGGTTGGCGCGAATGAAGCTTGATTGGGATCGCATCCCGAAGGGAACGGCCGTTAAAATTGCAGATAATCATCCATTCGCTACCGATCTTGATTTAATTGGAGATCGTTCGATGATGCGCCTTCTTGATGTATCGATTACAAAGGAAGGTGGTCAAAGACTATGTGATTGGCTCTTGGAAACTGAACCTAATCCAAGGCAAACTGAGAAGCGACAAGCTATTGTAAGGGAGTTAATGGGTTTACCTGCTTTAGGAGATCGGTTGACACTTAACGCGGCGCTTGCTAGTGACCACTCTATTGCAGATCTTACCAAGCAATCGAAAAAGGGCGCTGCTGAGCGGATCATTGAAAATAAATGGTCCGCTAAACCATTACTGCAATGGTTGGGGACTGAGGTCGAAACGCGTTCGCTTCGAATTGTATCGATTATTCTTCTGTTGATGGTGCCGTTGAATCTGGCTTTGTTGGCTGGTTTTATTTATGGTTCTCTGCCCCCGTTGTGGCTTGTTTCTTGGTTTGTTTATGGGGTAATTACGTTGAGCCAGTCACGAAAAGTTGGACCACTCTTTCAGGATGCCGCTTATTTGAATGACAGTTTGCGGCAGTTGACGGCCGTTTTCGATACACTGGAAACAAGATCTTTTGAACATAGCCCGGCCCTAATGAAATTAATTGCGCCGCTTCGCAAAGATGGCAGACGCCCGTCAGAGCAGCTTAAACGAGCTAATAGATTATTGAGTGCAGCTGGATTACGTATTAACCCTATCGTGGCTTTTATACTCAATGCCTTCGTTCCTTGGGATATTTTTCTTGCCTATCGACTCACAATCTTTAAAAAAGAGTTGGCGATATTAGTACCTGAGTGGCTCGATCTTTGGTTTGAGTTGGAGGCGCTAAATGGATTGGCAAACTTTGGTACCCTCTATCCAGAAGCCACTTTTCCCGATTTTGCTGCACTGAAGAAGGATTATTCCACGCACGACCGCAACGGAGACGGAGGTAAAGTGGATAATGAAACCCCGTTTGAGGCAGCTGGCTTGGGTCATCCGTTAATAGCTGCAGATGAACGGATATATAATGATTTTTCTGTAGATGAGTTGGGTGCTGTATTGGTAATCAGTGGGTCCAATATGTCAGGAAAAAGTACATTCTTGCGATCATTAGGCGTCAATATTTGTCTGGCACAGGCAGGAGCGCCTGTGTTGGCGGATAGCCTGCGTTTGGTTCCCTTTCGTATTGCTGCATCCATTACGGTTGTTGATTCGTTAATGGATGGATTTTCATTTTTCTATGCTGAAGTACGCCGCCTAAGAGCTCTATTGGATGATTTGCAGAAACCTCATGATTTCCCGCTCTTTTTCCTTATTGACGAGATATTCCGAGGCACTAATAACCGCGAAAGACTCATTGGTAGTCGCTCCTATGTTCAAGCTTTGGTTGGCTGTTTTGGAACTGGGGCAATAGCAACGCATGATCTTGAGTTAGTGAATTTGGCCGAAACAAACAACCGTATCGGCAATGCGCATTTCCGGGATGATGTCGTTGATGGGCGTATGGTATTTGATTACAAACTGCATCAAGGCCCGTGCCCTACCACAAATGCACTCAGGATCATGCGCTTAGCGGGATTGCCGGTAGAAGACGAAATACCGGCATGAACACCGCTGATATACAGATACTTGATATGGTCTAAGGACAGTTGTAACCGGCTAGACTTAAGAGACACGTTTAGGACAGCTGTAAAGCCACCAATATTTCTCGCGAGGATATGCCGGTTTCCACATTGGATCCCAAATAAACGGATGGTCATTAACGCGAGCTCGTAAATTCTTGTCCAAAGCGTCGATTCTTTCCATAACACCGGCTTCCAACTGGAACGGCCGAAGTTGGAGCTGCTCGATCAGACTGCTTATAACCACACGGGTATCTACAATTCCAGCATAAAAGTTAACCTCAGACAACATGCGGCTGCCCAAATCCCGCATATGGCCCATCCACTCACCAATGCGCCTTTGAAGTTCTTGATGGGCACGAGTTTCAAAACGCACAACGCGTTCCACGAGCGCGGTATCAAACGTCTCAACAGCAGCCCGCATTCGTATCTTGTCTTCCGGGGCAAGCTTCTCTTCTAAAAACATCAGTCGCTGCTGACGCATCAGATAGCCGCCAATAGTTAACTTTGGCATGTTAACCCGCGGTATTGTCCAGTCAACCACATCGCTATCTAGATAATCTTCCATATTGGAAGCCATTTCTTCTAGGATCAAAAGATCGTGAAGTATAAGTGTGTATTCATCTTTCATGGCCGGACTCCCTGAGACTCCCTTCCATTGTGGAATCTTAAGGCCATCATATATTATGGAGTTTGATTTGTCATCTAGCGTTTGTCATATGTTTATGAGACAAACGTCATAGTTGAACGCTATGATGTTGGTTCCGGCATAATGATCCATAATACAAGGTAGATCAAAAGGCCAGTAATACCCCCGCCGAACAGGGCGATGATGACAAATAAAATTCGAATAAGTGCCGGATCTATGCTGAAATACTCTGCCAAACCAGCAGCGACACCGGCAAGTATGCGGTCATCGACAGAACGTGTTAATCGTTTTTCTTTCATTGTTCCATTCCTTCGATAATGTTTCTTAATAATCACAAGAATCTAAGATGCACCCCGTTTGGGCGCCCCTACTAACAAATCGCTTTCTACATAGGCTCTAAAAAGCAATAAACCTTGCCGGAAGCGGTATGCTCAAAATTATTCTTGTGTTATCTTACATTACGGATCATATCAGCCTGAGTTGCTCTTAGCACCATCAAAGTGGAGTAAAGGGTAGAATAGCCGAATGTTAGAGAATTCAAACGTGTGAACCAGCCTCTTTCTTCTCTACATTCGCAAATAACCTTACTGCAATAATTAGACGGACAATAATGAAAAACACTGACAAAAAATCACCATTAAGACGATTGCTGGCCTATTCTCGTGCACAGCAATCACGAATAATTTTAGCCTCAATTTTTTCAATACTTAATCAGATTTTTGATTTGGCACCGCCGGTTCTTATTGGAATGGCAGTTGATGTTGTGGTGGAGCAAGAGAATTCTTTTCTAGGTAATTTGGGCATTACAGATCCAACAGCGCAGTTGATTCTATTGGGAATATTAACCGTTGTTGCTTGGGGCCTTGAGTCGCTCTTTCAATACCTCTACGGTGTTCTATGGCGCAATGTGGCCCAAACTTTGCAGCATGATTTACGCATTGATACCTATGCACATGTGCAGGACCTCGACATGGCCTATTTTGAGGATCAAAGCACAGGCGGCCTCTTGTCGATATTAAGTGATGACATTAACCAATTGGAGCGTTTTCTTGATTATGGTGCCAATGAAATATTACATATTCTGACATCGGTGATTGTTATCGGCACTATGTTTTTTATCATCATTCCTGAGGTGGCCTGGATGGCCATTTTACCCATGCCATTTGTATTTTATGGGTCACTGCGCTTCCAAAATAGACTAGCGCCGCTCTATGCTGACGTACGCAACCGTGTTGGTTTCTTAAGCGGACAACTTGCGAACAATATTGGTGGAATTGCCACTATTAAGAGTTTTACGGCCGAAACATATGAAAACCAGCGAATCCATCATCTGAGCGATGATTACCGGGAAAGTAATCGGAAAGCTATTAAATTGAGCTCGGCTTTTGTGCCATTGATCCGCATGGTAATTGTCATAGGATTCTTAGGGATTTTGATATTTGGTGGTTTTCTTGTGTTAAACGGACAACTGAATGTCGGCGTTTATAGTATATTGGTCTTTATGACTCAGCGCTTGTTGTGGCCCTTGACACGATTAGGCGACACGTTAGATCTATACCAGCGAGCAATGGCATCGACTGAACGGGTTCTTGACCTATTAGATAAAGAACCGCACATTGTCAGTGGACCACAGCTTCTCCCAGTAAACAAAGTGCGCGGGGAAGTCACATTTGCAGATGTATTATTCGCTTACGATGTTGATGAGAAAACGGGCAATGGGCAGACCTCTTTTCTGCCCCGGCCTGTAATACGTGATTTGTCGCTGCACGTGCCGGAAGGGGATACGATAGCTATTGTGGGGGCGACGGGATCGGGAAAAAGCACCCTGGTAAAACTACTTTTGCGGTTTTATGATGTACAAAGTGGGGGCATTTATATTGACGAGAAAGATATCAGACTGCTGCAGCTTACAGATCTCCGCAGAGCGATAGGTTTTGTTAGCCAAGATGTTTTCCTCTTTCATGGTACGGTACGAGAGAACATTGCCTATGGCACATTTGATGCTTCTCTAGAGCAAATAGTTACTGCAGCTGAAACGGCCGAAGCACACGAATTTGTGATGGATTTGCCACAGGGATACGATACCATTGTTGGCGAACGAGGGCAGAAGCTGTCCGGTGGTCAAAGACAGCGGTTATCGATTGCCAGAGCTGTCTTAAAAGACCCGCCAATACTGATTTTAGATGAGGCGACCTCAGCGGTCGACAATGAAACAGAGGCAGCTATCCAACGCTCGATGGCCAGAATCATAGTCGGCCGTACCACAATAATGATCGCCCATCGTCTGTCAACTGTGCGTCATGCAGATACGATTTACGTGATGGAAGAGGGTGTTATCCGGGAGCAAGGCCGCCACGAAGAGCTGATTGATTTGGACGGCGTATACGCTGCTTTATGGCGGGTTCAAACTGGCGCGATGGCAAGCTGATCGCGGCAAAAATACAAAAAAGCTTATCAATCTTGTTCGAGCTGGTTTTTGACAGGCACAAGTGCATAAGCCCGGCGGTATAAAGGGAGAACCAGTGCAAGCAATAGGCCTGCAACAACCATTGCTGCGCGCAGTCCGAAATGTGTAGCTATGGCACCGACGGCCGGCCCCCCAAGCAATTGGCCGATTGCATCCATCTGTCCGTATGTAGAAAGCACCGTGGCTCGCACTTGTGAAGGTATCCCTCTGTTGATCCAAGCGCTATATAGTGGTTGTAATGTTTTGCGCGCGATAGCCACCATACTGTACGCGGCAAGGGCCATTGCGAACCCTGCCGCCAGGCCAAATAACAGTAAACCAAGGGACATGGTCGCGCTGAACAACGCTAAGAGGATAACCATATGGCGTTGATCCAGCTTGTCGGCTCTTTGGCGAACAATTTCAGTTGTGCCGATCGCGACGATCATGATGGCAGCGTTAATTATTCCGAACCAGACGACTGTATCAAGTGAAGCGATAGATGGCAGTGTAAACGTATCCAGTAAGTGTGCTTCCCAGAGCCGGTCCAGGGCTTCGCTGTATAAACCATACACCAAAGCAATTCCTAAAATGGTCACTAAAAGCGGCCGCTGGCGGATAGCGCTCATTCCTTCCTGGAATGTCAAGCCCATCTTCTTCCAGGTTTGGCGCTCCTGTTGTTGTGCAGGCTTGAAAGCCGTCTCAGGCATAAAGAGTGCCAAGAAAACGGCTAATACGATATGTCCAATTCCCCCGAGGAAGAACGGGAGATTTAGTTGAATTGAGGCTAGTGAAACATTGATGACAATGCCCGCCAAGGTTGCCAGTTGAGCCAACTGCGATGCGCGAAGATAGGTGGGTGTCAGATTCTCTTCGCCGATTTCATCTGCAAGCCAGGCATCCTGTGCGCCACTTATAAATGTATAGCCAATACCCCATATAATCTGCGCAGCCAAAATGGTGAAAAAGAGCTGGAAAGTTCCTTCAAGGAGCAAACCACACCCGATTAGCGCGAAGCCTATTATTACTGATAAACGACGGCTGTAAATATCAGCAACGACTCCGGTAGGAATCTCAAACAAAAAGATGGATCCCTCTAAGGCGGTACCTAAGAGCACTAATTGAAGGGGATTCAATCCGGCCATTGAGAAGCGGTAAATGGCGCTGGTAGTAAAAGCAACTGAAAAGAAAAATGTCGATGCAACAACCATTACTAAATATATTTTGTATGCACCTAATCTTTTCATATTGATTCCATAAGAAAAACCGGCACCGATCTACGGTGCCGGTTGGGAATTAACCTACAGGCTTTTGCGACTGATATCACGCCCGGGACGAAGTTCTTTTTCATAGGTATGGAACTCTCTCACTACATGCATGCCCGCTTTCTTGTAAAGGCGGGTAGCCCCGGTGAGGCTCCCAGCATCAACGCCTAACCCGGCACGCAGCTTGCCTAGGTGATAGAATTTTCCGAATGCGTAGCGCAGCATAGCCAGACCAAGTCCCTGTTTGCGCCAGGGACGCCGTACGCCAAAAATGTTAACCCAACCCATATCAGGATCTTCCCATTCCCGGGGTCGGCAAAGACATATACCCGCTATTTCTTCTCCATCCATTGCCACGTACCATAGTGCCGGATCAAACTCATCGTCACTGTTTGTCCAGTGTTCCCACTCAGCGACCCTTTTATCTTCTGGTTGTTCCACGTATCCCCAATGATCTTGGAATGCATCATTGAAAGCACGATATACGGCTCGAAGATCGCCAATCTCCGCCAATGTTGACATGGTAATGTTGCTCGGCCACTCTGGATCAGGAGGTTCTCGATCAAGATCGATTACCATGCGCCAGAAGTAACGAACCAGTTCCATGTCCAATTCTTCCATAAGCTGCTTTGTGGCATTGTGCGTGTTTAGACTGCCTGCTTGATAAGTCACACGCAGATCCTGCGGTACATGGGTAACGGCTTGCTGTAAGCGTTGTTCTGCCCAAGCCATCATTGTCGAACCAATGCCAAGGCCCTCAAATTCGGGATGCACACGGGCCCATACCCAATTCGAAACAGGCAATGGATCAGTATCCCAGACTGCAATGTAGCCAACAATTTGACCTTCTGTTGTTTCAGCAACTCTCGCTGATTCTGCCAGTTTGAAGCTGGGACCAGTCCAATCTGAATGCAAGAGATTTTCATTTAATTCGGGCGTGCCGGTCTGATCAACTGCACAGATGTTTAGCATTTTGGTTACGGCCGTTAAGTCATCCATAGTTACTTGACGTAAACGAAAATTATTATTTGTGATACGGTTCCTTTCTAGTTGAGATAACATGATTTATTTACTCCTTGATTCCTGATAGTGTGTGGAAACCAGTCCTTCAACACACAATCAGATGACACGCTTTTATCCGCGAACATAAGTCTCTTCAGTTGGATTCCTGCGCCGGGTAAGCGCGGCTGTAACAGGTGAAATCAGCAAACTATTCACAATGGCCAATGTGTAAATACCCAATGGCAGTAGTGATCCATTGCCGTAGTTCCCTAGCATTACCGTGAGTGCAGCTATGGCCAGGCTCACTAACAGAATCAAAAAACTCCGTTCGTATCCAGCAGTCAAGTAGCTTAGGCTGACGCTTACAACTCCCAGGACCGCGCCATTCGCAAGGGTTGATATGGCCAATACGGTTGGAATTACAAGCATCCCAGTTAAGAGCATAGCGGCAGCATAAGCAGAAATCAGCGACAAAACGCTAAGAAAGACTCCTACTATTGTTCCCAAGATGATTACTTTTACCGTACTCATGTCAAGTTCTCCGGTTGTAATGGGAGCGGCCGTCATGTCCATGGTGACTGATCCCGATTACGTAAATGTTGATGGTTCTTTATGTTTTCCTCTGCAAAATCTAAAACGATTTTCAAAACGATTAAATACCCATTGTGAGTTCTCTCTACATTGCTTATCCATGTTTTAAGCCTCCTTCTAACCCGCAGGAATTACTTCAAGCCTTGCCAATTCCGCTGGTATGTTTGTGTCGGATTGGAAATGGATGGTAGCCATGCCCAGTTCCTGCGCAGCTTTGATATTGTGGGCGAAATCGTCGATAAAGACGGCTTCCGCCGGTTGGCGGCCAAGCCGGTTTAGCGCTATCAGATAAATTTCATGATTAGGTTTCATAACTTTTTCCTCGGCAGATCCAATTATCATGTCGAATGCGTCTGCTATCTGGTGTTGATCAGTCAACGATTTTCTTAAGCCATCAGTAGCATTACTTATTATGGCTGTTTGGTAAGTGGGTCGGAGTGAACGAATGTAGTCAATGAGCGCCATATCGAGTTCGTCACCGGCCCAAAACCCGTTTCGAAAGGCATCAAGTTCGTGGCCAAGCTCTAGATGATGGCCTACCCAAGACCACAATTCCCCGTCGCTGATCTCACCGTTCTGTGCCTTCTGGCCCATAATGCTGTTAAAAATAATTTCCTCTGACTCTCGTTCACTTAGGTCGAGCTTTTTTTCCCAATCACGACGATGACTGTGATCTGTTGTGCGTATTAGAACGCCTCCGACGTCGAATATTACTGCCTTGATCATGGTGCTAATTACTCCACACTTCTGCGGCTACTTTAAGACACAGTCTTAAAATTGATTGCCGCTTAATTCGATAATTAAAGCCGTTCACCTGGATATGGTGTTTCCTGGTTTTAAAGTTTGCCAACAAAAAAAGGACGTGGTTGATACCCACGTCCTTTGAAAGCTGATAAGCTGCATTGCTGCAGCAATAAAAAAGGCCGTAGGCATCTTAGTGCGCTACGGCCGATAAAGTCTCAGTTATTTGAGTCTATCAGGCAACAGGCGCACCTCGACAAGGAGAAAAACCGTCTGCAACGATTTGTTTCACGAACATATGGGACATTTTGTGATTCAATCTCCTTATTTTTAGTCGCATTATTGCGCCGCAGACACTGTAGCACAAAAAGGGGTGATACGTCAATAGCAATTTTGAATTTGTGTTATTGTTCAAAGAATCTACTGTTGGTTAGTTGTCCGGCAAAATATCGTGCCGATGTGCCTACATGACAGCTCTCTTTTCAGGATAAAGATTTAGAACGCCCTCTTCTGAAGCTTTACATATTCCACGTTCTGTAATGAGTCCTGTCACCAATCGAGCAGGGGTTACATCAAAGGCGTAGTTGGCAGCAGGACTTTCTTTTGGTGTGAGCAGTACTTCCACAACTTTGTCGTTATGAAGCCCGCGTATCATGCGAACCTCATTCGCACCCCTTTGTTCAATAGGA
This sequence comes from uncultured Chloroflexia bacterium, assembly GCA_963736615.1. GTDB lineage: Bacteria > Chloroflexota > Anaerolineae > Promineifilales > Promineifilaceae > JAACFF01. The sequence goes on from CAVTPP010000003.1 coordinate 673,413, forward strand.
ATATCTCTTATGCCATCTCTCCTTTGCCAATCAAAAGAGGATGATGGCAAGGCGACATAGAATGGTATGTTGTTGTCCTTCGCCGCCAGGGCTTTTAGATATGTACCGATCTTATTGCCTACATCCCCGGTATAGAGGGTGCGATCAGTACCGGTAATGACCAGATCCACCTTGCCGTGCTGCATCAAATGCCCTCCGACATTATCGGCGATAATTGTGTGCGGAACACCATGTTGTCCGAGCTCCCATGCTGTTAGCCGCGCACCCTGGTTACGTGGCCGGGTTTCATCGACCCAAACATGAACGGCAAAGCCCTGATCATATGCAGCGTAGATGGGTGCTGTGGCTGATCCATGGTCTACAAACGCCAACCAACCTGCATTGCAATGAGTGAGTATGTTAACGACATCGCCCCTCTTGTGCCGGCTAATTTCCTGAATCAGTGGCAATCCATTCTCTCCAATTTGGTGGCAAAACATGGCGTCTTCATTGGCGATGTCGGCGGCCGTTTCAAATGCGATTTTTATTTTCTGTTGATTATCGCCCTTGGCGTGATGAATGGCTGCCAACTGCCGATTAACGGCCCATTCAAGATTGACGGCCGTTGGCCGGGTCGCTTTTAATTTTTCACCTGCGGACAATAAAGCGGCCGCAAAGATGGAATCAGATTCTTTTGGTGCGGTTAACGCAGCAAGATACATGCCGTATCCCGCTGTGGCACCAATCAATCCAGCCCCACGCACATGCATCTCTTGAATGGCCGCAGCGACATCATCAACCGTTGTTAGATCTTCAATTTCAAATCTGTGGGGCAGGTGGCGTTGATCAATGATCTGTACAATATTTGGATTATTCTCTGCTACCCAAATTGTTCGAAAATGCTTTCCGTGAACGTTCATAAGAGCTCCTGAAATTGGACTCATCGTTTTTTTATGTGCATCTTGATAATGTAGTTCTTCGTTATCCTAATGACTTTCGATATAATTGACAACTGTCTCCACGCTTTATTGGGTCTGGAGCATTTGTCAACCGGTTTACCCTCAACGAGCAGTTATATCAATCCTTAACAGGGAGGTGGCGGTATGGAAGAACTCTCCTTCAATCTGCCCTCAGCAGAAGAAATAGAAGCCCTCATTGAACAGCGGCAACTTGAACATTTAAGCACCTTGCTAATTCAGGTCCATCCAGCCGATATTGCTGATATTTTGGATGATCTCTCAGCAGAAGAAGCAGTTACCGTATTTGGTTTGCTAACTACTGAAGCGGCCAGTGAAGTGCTAGATGAATCTGGTGGCCTAGTTCGACAAGAACTTGTTGAGAAAGTTGATGATGAACGATTAGCGGATCTGTTGGATGAGTTGCCAATGGATGATGCGGCCGAGTTCCTGGAAGATTTGCCGGAACCGAAAGCCGGTCGTCTATTGGATTTGATGGAGAAGGATGAGGCCGAAGATGTTCGCGAACTTCTGGCGTATGAGGAGGAAACCGCCGGCCGTTTAATGACACGCGATGTGGCCGCGATTCGCCGCCATTGGACGGTCTCTGAAACCCAAGATTTCTTGCGATCCTTGGAGGAGCCGGAAACCCTGGCTTATCTCTATGTTGTTGATCGTGAAGATAAGTTAATCGGCGTTTTGCCCTTACGCGACTTCGTTTTGGCTAAGTCGGATGCCTTGATAGAAACAATTATGAGTCACGGATGTAGTGTCGGCATCGGTTACAATTGATCAGGAAGAATTGGCGGAAATGATGTCTCGTTATGACTATGTAGCAATCCCGGTCATTGATGAAGACGGCCGATTGCTAGGAATCGTCACTGTTGATGATATTCTGGATGTTTATGAGGAAGAGGTTACCGAGGATATCCAACGCTTAGGTGGTTCCGAACCTCTCGAACAACCCTATTTTACAGCGTCGATAGCGCGTGTATTCAGCAAAAGAATCGGTTGGTTGTTACTGTTGTTTCTTGCTGGAACATTAACTGGTGCACGTAACAAAACTCTTACCAGGAGCAGCTTGAGACTGCGATCATTTTGACATTATTTGTACCATTGATAATCGGAACTGGAGGCAATGCGGGTTCACAAACTGTGGCCACAATCATCCGCGCAATCACGCTGGATGAAGTGCATATCGGCAATCTTTGGCAGGCGCTTCGCAGAGAGGTGTCAGTTGGTTTATTGTTAGGATGTGGTGATGGGTACGGTTGGATTCTTCGTCGCCATGTTTTGGACTAAGGACTATCAAGTCGCCACTGTGGTTGCCCTTACCTTGCCTGCTGTTGTTATTTGGGCGATTACCGTAGCTACGGTTGTCCCAACCGTGGCGGACCGTTTCAATATCGATCCGACAGTTATTAGCGGCCCTATGATAACTACGATAGTTGATGCAACTGGGCTATTAATTTACTTCCAGTTAGCGACCATATTGTTAAATTATGGCGGGCAATAATATGATGGGCTTTTATTTCCCATATGATTTAATTAAATCAGTTCGATCTGCCCGAAAAGTTACCGTTTTAACAGGTGCAGGGACATCTGCAGAGAGTGGTGTACCCACATTTCGTGAGGCGCAGACCGGCTTGTGGTCACAATATGACCCACAACAATTAGCAACGCCACAAGCATTTCAGCAAGATCCACGTTTGGTATGGGAATGGTATGCCTGGCGGCGATCATTGGTCTCTGAGGCAAAACCAAATCCTGGGCACATGGCCTTGGCACTGATGGCAGGGCTGATTTCAGATCTAGTACTAATTACCCAAAATGTGGATGGTCTGCACCAGCAAGCTGGAAGCCCACACGTTGTTGAATTACATGGAAATATCATGCGCACTAAGTGCTTTGACTGTGGCCGGATCATAGATAATTATCAGGAGCCTAAGCACCCACCACCAAAATGTCCGGTTTGTGATGGGCTTTTAAGACCTGACGTTGTTTGGTTTGGCGAAAGCCTGCCCCATGATGCTTTATCTTATGCCTTCTCTGCGGCACAGGCATGTGATATCTTCTTTTCAGTTGGAACATCTTCTCTTGTCCATCCAGCAGCTTCACTTCCGCTAGAGGCAGTTGAAAAAGGGATCACTACTGTAGAAATCAACCCCGAACGCACCCCGTTGTCGCCCAACGTAACTTATGTTCTTTCAGGGTCTTCGGGAGTAGTCCTTCCGGCGCTTGTTGAGGCAGTCTGGCCCTAGAAGAAGACTGGTTTTTGGAAATTTCAAGCATTGCCCCATCCTTGGAAGCAAGATCTGCTAAGGGATCAACAATACTTTGCCATTATTTTCGCGGTTCTGGATATATTGATGAGCATCTGCGGCCTGGCTGAAAGGAAATGTTTTGTCGATAACTGGCCGAAAGAGGGCCTCATCATACCAAGAGATTATTTGCCCCATCCAATTCTGTACTAATTCACCCTGATCCCACAAATTGGCCAGGTTGAAACCGGCGACCGATTTATTATCACGTATCAGACGTGAGACCGTATATGATGGTCTGGCAAATAGCCGGTGCAAATTCTGTAATATAGATTGATTCTCATTTCCAATTTTGGCTGCTTCCAAGTGAACAAGTCTACCTGTTGATGCCAATACGCGATAATCTTTTTTCCAATCGTTTATGCCAACTCTGCTAATGACAATGTCAACGCCGTGCCCTGAAGTTGTTTCACGAATAACCTGTTCATAATCTATGTCACGTTTGTCAATAGGGTAATCTAGTCCACGCTCGCGTAAAAAATGATGCTTGTCAGAATTGGCGACACCGAATGCCTTGGCCCCGATCATTCGACAAATATCCAGAACCGCAATACCTATCCCATCAGCCGCATCATGGATTAACACGCTATCTCCCAAGTGTAACGAACCCATTATAATCAGGGTAACATAGGCTGTTAGGAAATCGACTGGTAATGCAGCACCATCGAGAGCACTCATCCAGTCCAGACGTTTAAATACTTGAAGATGTGGAACACATACAGTGTCGCTGTACCCGCCAAAATTCGTGTACGCCAGTACCTTGTCTCCCTCTCTGAATCCGGAAACCCCTTGAGCTACAACATCAATGGTTCCAGCGACTTCAAACCCAGGAATAAAAGGGATTCTTGGAGCTTTGTCGTACTGGCCTAAGCGGCACGTAATATCGCTGGGATTGATTCCTGCGGCCTCGACCTTTATTCGTAATTCACCGTTGCGAGGGATTGGAGCCGGGCTTTCCTTGATTTTTAGAACGTCTGGACCACCGGCCTTACTAATCAAAATCTGACGCAATCTTTTCCTCTCTTATTGTCCAATTTTCTGGATTTTGCCATCATCTTGTTTAAGGGCTGATGGCAACAGGCACAAAAGCCTTTGCTACGATTACTGGGCAGGACTGCACGATTAAATCGTCAATATACCAACCTTCACGGTCAATAATATTGTCGGTGCCTAGCCGGAAGCGGAGGCGGATAGTTTTTTCAGCATAATTCTCCAGACGGACCACTGAGTTTATCCAATTTTGAGGATCGCCACACCAGGCTGCTAATCCACTCAACGGATTATCGAACGTGGCATCAACGTAACCATCATAAGGATTCGTAACCAATATGCTATTGTCACCGGGAGATCCGCCTATTCTTTCCCAGGAATATCCATCGTCGGTTGATATTTCAAGAATAGAACCATCGAAACATAATCCATTGACATCTGTATTACTCTCGATTTCTTGATAATTCCAAAACTGTAGTGAGAGCGGGCCTTCATGCGCCGGAAGGTTTATTGAGGGAGATATTAACATCTGATCGCTAGTTACCCCTACGTTTTGCGCATAATATGAGATATTACCGGAGTGAGATCTTGCTGTGCTTAAGGTCCAGGTGTCTTCTGTCCCGCCGCTAATCCACCCGGGCACACTTTCTTCAAAATCGGTTTGATAGAGTACATTTGGCATGATACCTACAGGGCACGCGCCCGGTAATACTTCTGTTGTAAATGTATATATTTCGGAATAGTCGCTACTGCCACAGCCATTGACTGTGCGAACTCTCCAGTAATAGACTTGACTCGATTTCAAGGTAGAAGGTGTAAATGAAGTGCCTTCTAGACCCGAAACAGTTTCCACAATCTGCTCGAAATTTGAATCTGTCGCTATCTCGATGTCATAGGATGCCGCCTGGGCAATTTGTGACCACGTTAGTGTACTCTCAATTGGTTGATCGGTGGCATTATTAGGGGGATCTATTAATTGTGTTATCTGTGGTGAGCCGGAAAAAATTTCTAGCTCCAACTGAATTGAATGTTGGCGAGTTTCACTGCTACCGGTAACAGTTACGGGGTAAGATCCAGGTGCCGTATTTTGTTCGGCGGTAAAGGTGAGTAAACTCTGACCCGGTGGAATAACCGGATTGGACTCGAAATGGGAAACGACACCAGGAGGTTCAGTGGAGTGATGTAAGGTCACCGGCTCAGAAAAATTTTCAGAGCCCAGAATAATGGTGTAATCTGTGCTTCCTGGAAGACAAATGCTATTTATTAGGGGGTTAACGTCTAATGTAAAGTCTTCTTCGATACAATTGCTACAAACCAAGGTGAAATCTTGATCTGTTTCATCTCCGACCCCAGGTACACCATCTCCAGCAATATTGAATGCCGTAACAACGATATGTAGTACTGTGTGTGAACCCGAAGGTAAAAAGACAGCCTCTACATTATTGACTTTATCGGCCGTTCCTCCTGTGATGCTCCATTGGCCACTCATGTGATTTCCTAAATAAATTTCTTCACTTGATTGAACAGAAAGATTTAAATCATTAACCTGGGGTTGGGTGCCAATTGCTCCCGGTTGGTCGGTATAAGCCAACACGATACGTACAGGTTTGGACGAATCAGCCACAGAAAGCGTTTTCGACCAGGTCTCCCCTGATTCAGTGAAAAGAGGAGCTTGTCCTTGATCTATAAGAACGCGAGGTGTGTCGTCAAATGCGGCGGTCATATCAGGCAATCCATATCCTTGGCTTTGGCTAGGTAAATCTCCTCCCGCGCCTTCTCCTGACAAATAGGAGGTATGGGCAATTATGAACCCTTTGAGAAGAGCGGGGCTTGGTGTATCTATGCCTTCTTGTTGGCGAATGTAGGTGTGAGCCAGGGAAGCCATGCCTGCTACGGCTGGTGTTGAATGACTTGTTCCAGATGAAGAGGCAAAAAGTGCTTGATTTTCCGGATAGAATTTGTCACAAAGGCCTTGTCCGTTAAATGAAGGATCAGTACTAGCAGTTCCCTGCACATGTGTTCCTGGAGCTACGACATCTGGTTTTACGCGTTCACCAGGAACCGGTCCACGACTTGAGAAACTGGCAATATCCTGCACATTATCTGCTTCAATCGGTCCGATATTACAGCCATCGAGCCAAGTAGGACGCACATTCTCCGAAGCCCCGATGGTGATTACATTTTTGCCATTACCAGGTGTGCTGATAGTGCCCGCGTCAGGCCCTTCATTTCCGGCAGAAAACAAGATCATCAATTCTTGATTTCCCGGAATCATATAATTAGCATCACGAACCCCTGCATCATAAGCCTGTGAAGAATCGTCATAATTGTTTGCGCAAGGGCCACAGCCCCAAGAGTTACTAACAATACGTGCGCCGCGATCATAGGTTTGCCTGATAAGACTTTGATCTGTTCCGCCACATCCGGTCAGGTCAAAATATGGGTTGAACACTCGGGTTCCAGCAAACCGGCCAAATGGATTGATACCCAGGCCACGCTGATAACCCGCTTCGTCAACATGTGGCGCTTCTGATTGATCGTCAAATCCCCCGGCAATGCTGATGTTAATATGGCCATGGCCGTCTGGTCCAGCACCGGAGGGTGCAGAAGTGCAATTCGCGATGTATTCGATCCGGCTAGGCTGATCTGCGCTGCCCAGTGCGCGCATTGAATTATCGCCGGCAGCATCAACCGCCTGGCCATTGCCTATGCCATCATCAGTAATATCAACAATAGGGTATTCGTTAGGATCTGTGCTTAATCCTAGTGATGAAAACCAGTCAAAATAGCCCGGGCCATCTGGTGTCGTTTGCTCAAGATTTAGAGATCCGGACAAAATTCGCCCTTGTACCTCGTCCATCAATGATCGGGGTAGTCGCTCACCTACCCAAACAACATCGGGTAAGTGCGCGATAGATGAAATGTCTTTTCTGGAGACAACACCTATGATATTCTGATAATTGAGAATTGGTTCCCAGGGACTTAAGGTGTCAATAAATAGATCCGTGATTATCGCTTCACTTTTTTCAGCACCCAGATGGCGGTACATTTGCACTACTACAGTGACCAATCCGTCGTCTTTAGGAAGAATATTTTCTTTTGGATTCAGAGTGGGGCCATATTTGAAGGAGGGTTGATATGGTATGCTGCGCTGTAAGAAATCGCCTTGTTCAGCAAGCATATGGAGTTGTTGCCGTTCACTTTCTCCGGCCCACACTAGATAGCCGTTATTGGCAATATAATGGATAAGTTCGGTTCCTGTGGCCTTCACTATATTTAGCCATTCATCTTTAATTGGACCCACAAATTGAATCAAGTGCAGCGCTTTGCCACTATATTGCTCCAACGAATCTGGTGTGTTGATAACACCTTGTTGTGAAATCTTGTTTTTACCATCAAGTAATAGGAGATCCATGTCATCGGCGAGGGTTAACTCCGACTGGAATTGTTGATCCAAATTCTGCCAAGCGTCCTGACGGACGCGATAAAGTCCGTATGATCTATAATCATGCCACAAGATGAATTGGTAACCATCATCTACCAGGGTGTTCTTCGGAGCAATCACTTTGTGATAGCTAATCTCTTCTGTCGCTTGAGCTGAATATCCTCCGGCGAGGATAACTAATACGATGAGTATCAAAAGGAGTAAAATTTGGCGAGAATAGGAGTGGGATATGAGCTGGTTACTCAGCATATTATGTGCCTTGTGAAGAGAGGCGTTAATTCAGTCTTGTAAGTGGCGTTTTATTGACCTTGAAGGATTTTAGACCATAGTGTAGTTATGGCAAGCTTCTGCTCTCGATCCACTTGCGGCGCCCTCTCAATAAGCGTATGATCTTGATCTACGGAGTCATGGATGGCATTTATTGGAGTTGATTTTGTATCCAAAATTGTGAGCCTTATCAATATTATGGGACAGTAAACGAGATATGGAAGATAAAGAAAACCAGTGGGTGATTAATCCTGATTTGTTGGCGTTATTGCGATGTCCCGTAGCGGTACGGGACAAGAATCTTGGTGAGGATCCGGGTCAACTAGAATTGGTTCATAACTGTTGGTTAGTAAGTGCCGATTCAAGTATGAAATATCCGATTCGAGATGGAATCCCAGTTATGTTGATTGAGGAAGGGAAGAAATGGAAGGACACGGCCGTTGATGAGTTGCCTGTCCCGCCACCACCTGCATGAAATGAATAAACTTCAACCTTCAACCGTTAAAGAAGTTGCTGCCAGGTTAGCAGGCATTGTCAATCGAACACCTGTGATGACTTCACGAACCTTAAACCAGATAGCCGGTTGTGACGTATATCTTAAGTGCGAAAATTTTCAGCGAGTTGGCGCATTCAAGTTTCGTGGGGCATATAATGCTGTAAGCCAACTGAGCGACGAACAGAGAAGAGCTGGGGTTATCACTCATTCCAGCGGGAATCATGCTCAGGGGCTGGCGCTGGCCGCGAAATTACTAGGTGTACAGGCTGTAATTGTTATGCCTGAGAATGCACCCGCTAATAAGAGGGCGGCTACAGCCGGCTACGGCGCTCGAATCGTTTCTTGCCAAGCTATTGATCGTGAAGAAGTTACTGAACAACTTATGGCTGAATATGGTTACACGTTGATTCACCCTTATGATAATGACAACATAATCTTAGGTCAAAGCACGGCTGCTTATGAGTTGTTCGGTGAGGTTGGCAAGCTGGAGGCACTATTTGTGCCCGTAGGTGGTGGAGGATTGATAAGTGGTAGCGCCTTAGCTGCTGCTGCAATGTCTCCCGACTGCCGTGTCGTTGGTGTGGAGCCGGAAATTGCAGCAGATGCCAATCGTTCGTGGCGTGAGCAAGAGGTTGTAACGCTTGATCATGTTCCCGAGACCATCGCCGATGGATTACGGACTCGTTACATTGGCCGACGCAATCTTAATGTAATGCTGGACTACGTTCACGATATGGTCACTGTTACCGAGGATGAAATCGTTGAGACATTGGACTTTATCTGGACTTATTTGAAGATCATTGTAGAACCAAGTTCGGCCGTAGCTTTAGCACCCATCCTTGCCGGGCGTTTCTCGCATATTAAAGGGCCCGTCGGCGTTATTCTCAGCGGCGGTAATGTCAATATCCCTGCCGAAGAATTACTTTCACGGGAACCGTCCTTGAAGACACCTGATCCCAAGTCCCCCAAAAGCGATCCGGCCTTAGAGAAAGCTCCAAAACGGCCGCGGATTCTGGTTTTGGATAAATTTGACCAGGATGCATTGACAGTTATGCGAAAGGATGCGGATGTTGATGTCCTGCTTGGCTTGGAATCGGAAGAACTGCTGCAAAAAATTCGTGACTATGAAGCATTGATCGTTAGCCCTATGCAGAATATTGATGGCCAAGTCATTGAATATGGTTTCAAACTGCGGGCCATAGGCTGCGCTAGTGCACATTTAGATAATATCGACGTTAGTACCGCCCGAGATATGGGTATCCAAGTATGTTATGTCCCCGGCGGCAATGCCGCGGCTATTGCTGAACATACCTTCACAAGAATGTTGACGCTGGCAAATCAGTTTGGCGACGGCCGTCTTGCAGGGAAGACCTTAGGACTAATTGGTTTCGGCGGTGTTGGTCAACAAGTGGCCCAAAGAGCGCAGGCTTTCAATATGAAAGTTATTGTTAATCAACCACGATTGACCCCAGAGTTGGTATATTCTTCGGGCGTAGAGGCAACTGATCTAGTCAATTTATTGGCCCAAGCTGATTACGTCAGTATTCACGTGCGTTTCAAGATGGAGACGCAAGCCATAATCGGAGCCTCTGAGCTTTCGCAAATGAAGGAGACGGCTTTCTTGGTAAATTCAGGGCACACCGAGTTGGTCGATGAAGTTGCTCTATTACATGCTTTGGATACGGGACGGGTGGCTGGGGCAGCACTTTCTCTTTTCCCAGATGAGATTAACGATTTGAGCCCGGTTTCCATGGCGCTGCGGAGACATGAACGCACAATATTTTCACCACACGTAACTGATATTATTGATCAGCAACGGCCGAATCTTGCACTTGCTGTAGCCACGGAAATTATTGAACTCCTAAAGCGTAAACAAGCCAGCGAAGCTTTGTCATTGGAGCTTGTCCCAATTGAACAGGTCACACCGCATGAACAAATAGACGACAAAAGGGTTAAACGTTTGATGGGGCGTTTAGAAGATGATGGTTTGTTGGTGAATCCACCTATTACAACCTTTTGGAAAGGGCGCTATGTGATTTTAGATGGGGCTACGCGATTCACCTCCTTCACCCGGTTAGGCTATCAACACCTTATCGTGCAGGTGGTTGATGCACACCAGCCGGGTTTTGAATTGCACACATGGTATCATGCAATTTCGCATGATCAGGAGCTTTGGAGCGATCTTTTTGAGCAGCTAAAATTAATTAATGGATTGCGCTTAATCTCACTATCCGGTAGGGCAATTCGGTCTGCATTGCAGGACCGGCGGACGTTATGTTATTTCCTGAACCGTGATGGTCAGGCGATCCTTGCCCAAGAGACAGAAGGTGCTGACCGTCTTTCATTGATGAATGCGCTGGTTAATGCTTATACATCCTGGGGAAGTGTCGAACGTACGCTTGTAACCGACATCAGCAGGTTGAAAGTACAGTTTCCGAGCATACAGGCAGTCGCGATTTTCCCTCAATTTATCCCCGATGAGGTTTTTGATGCTGCTGCCGCTGGTAATTTTCTTCCTGCAGGCTTAACTCGTTTTGTAATACCGGGCCGAATCCTGCGGTTAAATGCCGAGCTAAGCCGATTGAGAAAAGATGAGCCATTATCAGATAAATTGGCATGGTTTAATCAGTTTTTAGCTGACAAATTGACCCGCAGTCGCTTGCGCTATTACCAAGAACCAGTCATATTGCTAGATGAGTAAGAGGCAACAAGTTTTGTAATTGTGACCATCTACAGGTCAAAATTAATGGACTCTGTAAGATTTGCTTATCATCCACCTTTCTATATAATCATGTGGCTTACCTGTTCAAGGTAAGTATCCCATTAGATTAGGGAAGTTTACATCCTACACACGCCTGGACTGAGCGAGATGTGCTTGCGATTTGGCGCAGGGTTATTCATGTCAGGATACCTTGCACAATAGTGGCCATGCAAGTCCTCGATCGGGTTGAAAGGTGTGGAAGAATAAAACATAAAGGAGAATAACCCCATGGCCATTGTTTCAATGAAGGCTCTATTGGAAACTGGCGTGCACTTCGGTCACCGAACCCGCCGCTGGAACCCCAAAATGAGGCCTTACATCTTTACCGAAAGAAACGGTATTCATATTATAGATCTTCAGCAGACGATCATATTATTAGAAGAAGCTTACGAAGTAGTCCGTGATGTCGTCGCTGAAGGCGGCGAAGTCTTGTTTGTCGGAACGAAGCGCCAGGCGCAAGAGACGATTGCAAAAGAGGCGTCACGAGCTGGTCAACCTTACGTCAATGTTCGTTGGTTGGGCGGCACTTTGACCAATTGGCAGACGATTCGACAGCGTATCGATTATCTCGATAAGTTGGAAAGTCGTCGTGATGCAGGCGATTTTGACCTCTTGAAAAAGACTGAGCGTCTGCTGATTGAGCGCGAAATCAACAAATTAGATTTGCGATTGGGCGGAATCCGCCGGATGAAGGGGCTGCCAACACTTCTGTTTGTTGTGGATGTCAATAATGAGGAAACGGCAATACATGAGGCCAAAATTCTAGGCATTCCGATTATTGGCGTTGTTGATACTAATGCTGACCCTGATCCCATTGAGTATCTTATTCCATCAAATGATGATGCTATTAGAGCTATTAAGCTCCTCGCCGGAAAGATGGCAGATGCAGCCCTAGAGGGCATGGCCATGCGCAAAGAGGCGATGGACGAAGAAGTTACCGACTTTGATGGCTATGAGTATAAAGAGTTTGATGGCATGGGTAATGTAGAGGATGACGTTCTTCTTGGTGCGTCTACCTTGGCTAAGCTTCGTGAGCAGACCCCTGTTGAAGAAGAGGTTGTAGAGGTTGTAGTAGTAGAAACGGAAGAAACCGTGGTCAGCGAGACTGAGAGTGAGCAAGTTGGCCAGGATGAGGAAAACGAGTAGGAGAATATTAAAAGCATCATGAAGATTACAACGGCAATGGTAAAAGAATTACGCACTATCACAGGTGCTGGAATTCTGGAATCAAAGAAAGCATTGGAAGCCACTGATGGTGATTTTGATAAGGCAGCAAGTATCTTGCGTGAAAAAGGCGTTGCTCGCGCTGCAAAGCGCGCTGATCGCGAAGCAAGTGAAGGTGTGATTGAAGTATATGCCCATCCGGGGAATCGTGTAGGGGTGTTGCTGGAACTCAATTGTGAGACAGATTTCGTGGCAAGGAATGAACAATTTCTTGAATTGTCACATAATCTTGCTTTACATGTAGCGGCAATGAGTCCTTTGTATGTGGGTATTGATGATATTCCAGCTGAAGAACTGGAGCGAACTAGTTCAGAGTTGCGAGAACAAGCTCTGGCTGAAGGGAAGCCGGAAGAAATCGCAGAAAAGATGGTAGCTGGGCGCTTGAAAAAGTTTTATCAAGACGTTTGCTTGCTTGAACAACCCTATGTGAAGGATGCCGAAATAACGATAAAAGATCTGGTTACAAACGCCACAAGTGTTACTGGAGAAAACATCAAGGTTCGCAGGTTTGTACGATACGAACTTGGTGAAGGGGTGTAAGAGTTCATAATTACCGACAAGGGCGTTCAGAAGAGCGCCCTTATTTGCTATTTAGCCCGGTCGCGATACTATATCTTTCACAATAAATTTGCTTTATCTAAATAAATTTACCTGGAGTCTGAATGATGGCTGATGTCCGCTACCACCGTATCCTTTTAAAAATGGGAGGGGAAGCCCTTTCAGGTCCCGACGGATTCGGAATTGACCCTCATCGCGCCGCTCAAGTTGCGGAGATCGTCAAGGGTGTCTATGATTTAGGCGTTCAGATCGCCATTGTTATTGGTGCGGGTAACCTTTGGCGTGGAACAGCCGGCACCAGTCAAGGTATGGCTCGTTCAACGGCCGATCATATGGGTATGATCGCCACTGTAATGAATGCATTGGCATTGCAGGACGCCTTAGAACGCAAAGGCATCATCACGCGCGTGCAAACCGCAATCGAAATGCGCACTGTAGCTGAGCCTTATATTCGGCTTCGGGCAATCCGCCATTTAGACAAAGGGCGTGTTGTAATCATCGCCGGCGGAACTGGTAACCCTTATTTCACAACAGATTCGGCAGGAGCTTTGAGGGCGATGGAGTTAGGGACCGAGGTTCTGATCAAGGCTACAAAAGTAGATGCAATTTATGATGACGATCCTATCGAAAACCCTCAGGCAAAACGCTTTGACAAACTAACCTATATTGATTTTCTAAACTTGCGATTGCGCGTAATGGACAGCACGGCGATTTCTCTTTGCATGGAAAATAATATGCCTATAGTTGTGCTCAATTTCTGGCAGACAGACAGTGTGAAGCGACTTTTGATGGGTGAAACGATAGGGACTATGATAGGGGCCTGAGTACCCAGTAAACAGGAGGTTCTGATGATTCGTGACTTACTTAAAGATACCGAAGATAGGATGAAGGGTGCAGTAACCTCGCTTGAAGGGGACTTGGCTGCGTTCAGAACCGGACGAGCCAATCCACATTTGGTTGACCGGATCATGGTTGAGATGTATGGGGTAGAAATGTCTTTGGTGCAAATGGCCGTAATATCGGTTCCAGAACCGCAGCAAATTGCTATTCGGCCGTATGATGCACAGTCATTATCAGCTATTGAACGAGCAATTTTGAAATCGGATCTTGGCATAATGCCAAATAATGATGGCAAGATCGTGCGTTTGAATATTCCGCGGCTTACAGAAGAGAGACGTCGCGATTTGAGGAAGTTGGTAGGACGTCGTGTAGAAGAGGGTAAAGTCGCTGTACGAAATGTTCGTCGCGATACTTTAAACGATCTGCGGGAGTATGAGAAAGAAAAGTTGATTACCGAAGATGATTTGCATCGAGGTATAGATGATCTGCAAGAGTTGACAAATCGATATATTGAAAAGATTGACGAAATTGGCAACAACAAAGAAGCCGAAATAATGGAAGTTTAGTGGACTTTATGCTTCGTCGGCGAGAAAAGCCGTTGGATCTGTCACCCTATACAGTTCCCAGGCATGTAGCGATAATTATGGATGGGAACGGGCGCTGGGCCCGGCGACGAGGTTTGCCGCGCCAGGCCGGGCACAGGGCAGGCGCTGAAAATTTGCGTCGAATTGTCCGGGCCTGTGTCGAGTTCAAAATAAAGATCCTAACCATATATGCCTTCTCAACCGAAAACTGGGGACGACCTGAGAGTGAAGTCCGCGGCTTAATGAAGATTTTCGCAAGAGTCTTAGATCAGGAATTGGATGAGCTGCATAGACAGGGCGTGTGCATTCATCATTTGGGAGACCTGACGGGGATCAACCCAACTCTCCAAGATAAAGTTAGGCGAGCGTTGGAGCTTACCAGAGACAACGATGTCTTAACACTAAATGTAGCTTTTAATTATGGGGGCAGGGCAGAAATCCTACATGCTGTACGCCAAATGTTGGCTGACGAGGTTGAGCCAAACGAGCTAACTGAAGAATTATTCAGCTCATACCTTTTCACACAAGGGCTTCCGGATCCAGATCTGGTCATTCGCACCAGTGGCGAATTGCGAATCAGTAATTTTTTAATTTGGCAGGCAGCATATGCAGAGTATTATCCGACACCCGCATTATGGCCTGACTTTGGTCGAGACGAGCTTTTTGAAGCAATTGTGGCTTTCAATGAGCGAGACCGCCGGTACGGTCTTGTAACCGAAGAAAACTAATGTTAAATCGTAATTAACCCCAATGTCTACATTATTACAACGAGCAATTATCGCCTTTACACTAGGTCCCCTAGCATTATTTCTGATCTACTTGGGTGGTCCTTTTTATGCCATACCCTTGGCAATTATCTTGTTACTTGCCGCTGTTGAGTTTGTGCAGTTGACCCGTGGGCTTGGATGGCAAACGTCATTTGTGGTTCTTTTGCCATTAGTCCTTGCATTTAGCATTGCCGGGTGGTGGGAAAAATGGGAGCTGACTGATCCTGTAATATTGATTTCATTACTGGTGATTCTTGGTTATGCTTTGTGGCAGTATGAGACCAAAAAAGCAGAAAGCTCTCCGGCTACCTGGATGGCGATGATTGGTGGCGTCATGCTCCTGGGTTGGCTCGGCAGCTATTTCTTTCGCCTTCGAGGACAAGAACTCAGAATAGATTGGCAGTGGACGATGTTAGCTATGCTGGGAACGTGGATAGCCGATTCGGCCGCCTATGTGGTTGGCAAGTTTCTAGCCGGTAATGTTTTGGGTAAACATGCATTGTCTCCCCGTTTGAGTCCAAATAAAACGGTTGAAGGATATGTTGGTGGCATTGTATTGGGAACAGCTATTACGGTTCTTTTAGCTTATTTTTTTCAATTACCATTGGTTCCCGCTCTAGTACTTGGATTATTGATTTCAATCGTTAGCCCGCTAGGGGATTTGGGTATTTCCCTGCTTAAAAGAGAGTCAGGAGTAAAAGATTCCAGCACGCTTTTCGGCAGTCACGGTGGTGCATTAGACCGTATAGATTCGCTTATTTGGTCAGTGGCAATGGCTTATTATGTGGTGCTGTTCTTCCAATTATAAAATTGAGAATAATCTAATCCCTGGGGAGTGATTCAAGGAGCCTAGGTTATGTCAGACACAGTTTATACAATTGAAAGATTTCTTTTGGAGAATCAACCGGATTATGCTCGAGGAGAATTTACAAACCTCTTGTACGATATTGCGTTGGCTGCAAAGATCATAGCAATAAAAACGAATCGTGCTGGTTTGGTAGATATTTTAGGAACGGCGGGTTCGGAAAATATCCAAGGAGAAAGTCAACAAAAACTGGATTTATTTGCTGACGAGGTCATATTTCGCATGTGCGATCATACGGGGCGTTTATGTGCGATGGTGTCTGAAGAGCAAGAAGAAATGATAACGATTCCGCCGGAATATGAGAAGGGATCGTATGTACTTGTACATGATCCCTTGGATGGGTCCTCTAATATTGATGTAAATGTTAGCATTGGCACTATTTTTGGCGTGTACCGCTGTGTAGACTGGGCAAAAAGGGGCCGTCTCGAGGATGTATTGCAGCCTGGGCGAAAGCTCGTTGCAGCAGGCTATATCCTCTATGGGGCCAGCACGATGCTGGTATATAGCAGTGGCCAAGGTGTCCACGGATTTACATTAAATCCAGAGTTAGGAGAGTTTCTATTATCGCACCCCAACCTCCGTTTACCCCGGCCACCTAAGTATTACAGCGTAAATGGCTCTTACTATCACCGGTGGTCTCCTGGTGTGAAGAACTATCTAGGTTGGCTTCAAGGACAAGTTGAAGGAGATAACCCAGAATTATCCTCTCGCTATATTGGATCTCTTGTCGCTGATTTTCACCGCAACCTTTTACGTGGGGGTGTTTTTTGCTACCCTGCAGAAAGTGAGCGGCCTAACGGAAAGCTGCGCCTCTTATATGAAGCAGCCCCACTAGCATATTTAATTGAACAGGCAGGCGGCTATGCCTCTGATGGACATGGTCCGATACTAGATATCGAACCCGAAACAATCCACCAGCGCGTGCCGCTTTTTATTGGTAATCGCAATTTGGTAGAAAAAGTTGAGCACTATATCAGGATAGAAGAAGTTGAAAAGCGAGAATTGACTTGATTTGCTGTGCATGATATACTTGCAACGCCCATTGAGTGGAGTCTTAGACATTTCCTCGATATAGCACGAACAATTAACCTATCTTAGATGCCGAACGGTTTTTCCAGCCGTACGAGTCCCCAAAGCCTTATGTAACAACAACACTATTTGCAAATGCTAAAAAATATTGCCTTGGGCAGATGTGCATCTTTGCCAATTGAATGGCCAAGATTCTTCGGAGATAATAAATGGATATTGGAAAATTAGAAGGAAAGAAAGTTAACGATCTTCGCGAGATCGCGAGTGATATGGATATAGCTGGATACAGCACGATGAAGAAGCAAGATCTCGTCTATCGTATCATGCGCGCAGATGCTGAAAAAAAGGGTCTGGATTTTCGTGGAGGTGTCCTTGAAATAATTGAGGATGACAAACAGAATATGGGATTCTTGCGTTCGGGAAACTACCTTCCCAGCAAAGATGATGTATATGTCTCCAGTTCCCAGATTCGCCGGTTGGCGCTAAGAACCGGGGATATGGTTTACGGTCAAGTGCGCAAACCCAAGGACAACGAAAAATACTACAGCCTATTGCGTGTAGAGGCTGTAAGTGGTTTGAGTCCTGAGGAATCAAGAAGACGCCAAAAGTTTGCGTCATTAACGCCAATATTCCCTGATCAGAAATTGAAACTGGAAACCTCGCCCAATCTTCTTTCTACGCGACTGATGGATTTGGTTGCTCCAATTGGACGCGGCCAGCGTGGTCTCATTGTTTCACCCCCCAAGGCCGGTAAAACGACCGTTCTTAAAGATATTGCCAACGGCATCGCTGCTAATTACCCTGAAATCCACTTGATGGTTGCCCTTATTGGCGAACGGCCCGAAGAAGTGACCGACATGGATCGTTCAATTGACGGCGAGGTTGTGAGTTCTACATTTGATGAACCAGTTAGACAGCACTGCCGTGTTGCAGAAATGGCGCTTGAGCGTGCTAAGCGGTTGGTTGAGGTTGGCCAAGATGTAGTAGTTCTCTTAGATTCCATCACGCGTCTTGCTCGTGCCTATAATTTGACGGTACCGCCAAGTGGACGAACATTGTCGGGTGGTCTAGATCCGGGGGCACTTTACCCTCCAAAACGTTTTTTTGGAGCAGCGCGTAATGTGGAATTCGGTGGGAGTTTGACTATCATTGCCACATGTCTTGTTGATACAGGGAGCCGCATGGATGATGTCATCTATGAGGAATTCAAAGGCACTGGGAATATGGAATTATTACTCAGCCGCCGGCTGCAAGAGCGACGTGTCTTCCCGGCCTTTGATATTGAACGTTCGAGTACTCGTCGAGAAGATTTGCTTCTATCTGGGGATGAATTGACAAGGGTTTACACGATGCGCCAGATGTTAGGTCATTTGATGGATACACCAGGTTACGAGATTTCGAGCGCAACGCAGGCCGTTATGCAGCGTATGCGTGGCACTAAAAATAATTATGAATTCCTAGAAACGTTGACACGGGATATGATGTAGCCCAGTAATTGCCAATTATAAAGATAAATGTACCTTGAGAAAGCGGGCCGCAAACGCGGCCCGCTTTTGTTGTCAGTTAGCTTTGTGATAGCATCCTTAACTTGAATGGTTGAAAAGGAATCACGACTTCATCGCTACGCTGGCTATCTTTTTCTGCTGCTGGTAGCTATTTTATTATTAGTAGGTTTACGTCTGGGAGTTCTTGCTGAGGGTGGGGAGCGAGAATCAACGGCCGATCGCTCTGCGAACTCCAATGCAAGAGGGAGAGGTATTACCTTCGATGATAAGCCTGTTAATGTGGACGGTTCGGTAGATGATGCAATGGCGCCACTGCCTGTACTAAGCGACAACTCTCTGGCTCCCGCCCCTATACCAGAAACATTCCAAGGAAAGCGACCCCAACACCAATTTGAGACATATATAGTTGAGCGAGGCGATACGCCTTCGGGCATTGCTTATCAATTTGGTATTACGACGGAGACGCTCTTGGGTGGTAATCCCAGGTTAAGCCAGGAATCCAGCCTCATGCAGCCCGACATGGAACTGATTATTCTGCCTTTGGATGGTGTATTGCACGATGTGCAGTCTGGGGACACGTTGGAAAGTGTTTCGGCAGAATACGGTATCTCTGTAGAGGACATTATTGCCTATGAGGCAAATAATTTGGAATTCCCCTTTCGACTTTATCCTGAAACCCAGATTTTGGTGCCGGGCGCAATAGCAGAGGTGTTTGTTTGGACACCTCCAGCATTGTCTACGGTACGAGGGGGCAGCTCAAGTGAAGGGGCAGGCATTGCTCCAGCGATTGTTGGAACTGGCACCTTTATTTTCCCCGTCAGTTCTAGAAACTTTACCCAACGTTTCTGGTATGGCCATCCTGGTATTGATGTTGGTTTAGCGGAGGGTTCGGGTGTATTTGCCTCTGATACAGGCACCGTTACCTTTGCCGGTTGGAATATTTATGGTTACGGCAATTTGATTGTAATCAATCATGGTAATGGCTATGAGACCTTTTACGGACATCTTAGCGGTATAAATGTATTCCCTGGTCAGATTGTTTATCAAGGGAATGTAATTGGGGCGGTAGGGAACACCGGCAATTCATCTGGTTCACATATTCACTTTGAGGTTCGTACCGGTGGGAATCAGGATGATCCCTGTTGGTATGTGGGCTGTTAATCAGCGTGTTAACCGGTGTTCAAACCAGCTGATAATTACGTTCCACTCAAGTGCCGGTCCCGCAGTTGACCACAACCAGCCTGAATATCAATCCCACGTCTTACACGTACAGTGCTAGAGATACCGTAACTTGCCAGTTCTTGCTGGAAGGCTTCAACCCGTACGCGTCCGGAAGGCCCGCCGCTGTACCCGGATGTAGGATTGAGCGGGATCAAATTGACATGGCACAACATACCTTTAAGCAGCCGTCCTAACGCTTGTGCTTGTTCGATTGTGTCATTTTCTTGTTGGATTAAGGCCCACTCAAAGGTCAAACGCCGGCCCGTTTTATCTATGTAATAGCGGCAAGCTTCCATCAATTCTGCAATCGGCCATCTTTTGCCAACCGGAATTAACCTATTGCGCTCCGCATCAGTGGCGGCGTGGAGGGATACTGCAAGGGGTGTTTGTCGCTGCTCGTCGGCGTATCGACGAATTGCAGGAACGAGGCCTACTGTGGAGATCGTGATTTTTCGAGCGCCCAGATCGAATCCACTGCCGTCAATTAGTTTATCAACGGCTGCCAGGGTGTTGTCGTAATTATGTAGTGGCTCACCCATACCCATTAATACAATATTGGTAACATGTTGGTTCTCATTTACTAGTTTGCGGGCAAAGTGGATTACTTGAGCAACTATTTCGCCACTACTTAAATGCCTGAAAAATCCCATTTGTCCCGTGGCACAAAAGACACAACCCATGGCACAACCAGCCTGGGTGCTTATACAAAGGGTACGACGTTTTTCATATTTCATGAGAACTGTTTCGACGAGCTGATCATCAGGCAATCGAAATAGAACTTTTGTCGTTTGTCTGTCTTTTGATTGTTGAGATAAGACAATATCGGCCGTTTCCAATGAAAATAATTCTTCCAATTTCTGGCGAAGATCAATTGGTAAATTAACCATCTCCGAAAAACTGTTGGCATAACGCCGGTACAGCCACTGCCAAACCTGCTTGGCGCGAAAATTAGGTTGGTCCAAGCTAACGAGTTGTTCTGTCAATTGAGGATAGCTTAGATCGTAGATACTTTGTTTGGAATTGGGAGACGTTTTATTCACTTATTACCACTAGCCTCTTTTTCGCAGATTTTGTGTTAACTCTTCGATGTTTGCGAAAATATAGTCTGGTTTAACTTCACTTTTCTGCACATCTTCGCGTGTCGATATACCGGAAAGCAGCATAATGGCCCACATGCCGACTGATTTCGCGCCTACGATGTCTGTGGCCAGGCGATCGCCCACCATGGCTGTATTCTCTTTTGAGCTTTTTAGTCGGTGAAGAGCTTCTTCAAACAAAAAGGGGCCAGGTTTACCAATCGTGATCGGTTCAATACCTGTGGCCGTACTAATCACTGCTAAAAGTGCTCCAGCGCCTGGCAAAGGTCCTATCTCACTTGGAAATGAAGGATCTGGATTGGTCCCGTAAAATGCAGCGCCTTTGTGAACGAGAAGCGATCCCATTGCTAGATCTGAGTATTTGGCATAAGGTGTAAATCCAACAACGACAATTGATGCCCCCGCGCCTTTTTTTACATCTTCCGGATCGATAATAACAAAATTCTTTTCTCCCATTGCATCTTGCAAACCCCTGTCGCCGATGACATAGACGGATGTTCCTGGTGGATATCTATCGCTAAGATAGGTGGCTGTAGTTTCGCCTGATGTGAGGATTTGACCGGTTGGTAAGTTGACACCCATTCGGGCCAATTTTTCTCTATACTGCGCGGCCGTTTTTCGGGCGTTATTGGTGGCGAGAACAAATCCGATATTTAGCTCGCGAAGTGTGTCGATGAAATTTACCAAACCGGGCATTGGTGTTTCACCTTGCCATAAAACCCCGTCCATATCCAAGATTAGATTATTAATATTTGATAGCATAAACTCTTTCATGATGATCTTCCTAGGGCCCACAAGGTGAAGCACCCTGTAGATGAATTATAACGTGAACGTAGGTTAAGGGTAGTCGACCTGACCCATTGGCAGCTTGTAGGGAATTCGACGAATGCTATAATCTGTCATTGGTTCGGCAGCAGAGTGAGAGGGATTTTCCGGCCTATGAGGACTAAAACACCCTTTCTTGCTCATATTCATATTGATCCATCTTTAGCTGCCCCATATATCTGGTGACTCTGCACGAAGAGCCTTGAAAGGATAAGAAGAATTTTGAAACTTTCAGTAATAATGCCGGTCTATAATGAAAATGAGTTGTTAAAGGAAGCTGTCCAGGCAGTTTTAGACGTCGAGCGCACAGATGAATTGATTATCGTAGATGATGGTTCCACAGATGGGACTTTAGAACTTTATCCAGAAATCGCCGCCATGGACGATCGCATCACAGTTTACAAACATGATCGAAACCAGGGCAAGGGTGCTGCCGTACGGACTGGATTTGAGGTTGCTACTGGGGACATTTTTCTAATTCAAGACGCTGACCTGGAATATGATCCACGCGATTATTATGTGCTGGTCAAACCAATAGAAGAAAATCGCGCGGCTGTTGTATATGGCTCTCGCTTCCGCGGCGGTCCGACAAAAACTATGTTCTTTTGGCATATGATTGGCAACAAGTTTCTGACTTTGGTCACAAATGTGCTTTACAATACGATCCTGTCTGACATGGAAACGTGTTACAAAGTATTTCGCTCTGATGTCATCCGCGGCATACCGCTGCGATCAAAAGGATTTGAGTTTGAACCAGAGATTACCTCCAAGGTTTTAAAACGCGGCTACCGTATCTACGAAGTGCCCATATCCTATAACGGGCGCGAGTTTGAAGAAGGCAAGAAGCTTAACCCTTGGAAGGAAGGACCAAAGGCCTTGTTCTATCTCGTCAAATACCGGTTTGTTGACTAAAAACTGGACTGAAAATGCCGAAGCGCAGCAAGCTATTGCTGAGCGGTCTGGTGTGGGTAGCAGCCTTCTTACGCAGCCCCTCCTTGTTCAATAATCATTTTCATGCTGACGAAGCGTTATTTGCCAGTTGGGCAAGGATAATCGCAGTTTGGCGTGATTCGTTATTGTTGACGCAGCTTGTCGACAAACCCCCCCTAATTTTTTATTTACAGGCGTTGTTTTTCCCACTAATTGGCCCTGAAGAATGGGCAGCGCGATTGCCTAATTATATCGCGTCACTGCTCCTTATTCCGCTTGTAGCTATTCTTGCCTGGTATCTCTATCGTGACACATTAATTCCGATACTAGCCGCACTAATTATTACACTCTCCCCATTGACGATACAGTTTTCTTCAACCGCATTCACTGATCCTATGCTGACGGTTTGGATCACAATGTCTATATTATTTATTGTTTATAGACCAAGCCCTGTGTTTGCCGGGTTGGTTTTTGGGTTGGCCGTGGCAACAAAGCATCAAGCCTGGCTGTTTCTGCCCCTTGTGCTTTTGTTCGCCTGGCTTCAATCTTGGACCTGGCGCCATGTGCGCAGATGGCTGATCGGTTTCAGTCCGATAATCGTGCTTCTCGTAATTTGGGGAAATGTGCGTGGAGAAGGACTCTTATTGTGGTCCCAGCAAATCAATAATTTTGGTGGCGTGCGCTTCGCTTGGTCTTGGGAGACTCTTGCTCGCTTCTTAGCATGGGGACAACAATGGCATGAGGCCCTTGGGGGATGGCTAGGAGTTGGATTGGTACTACTGACGATCTTGTTTTTATACTTCCGGGCCATAAAGGAAAGAGATAGTCAAGCGAAATTGGATCTGGCTCTGATCATATTTGTTGTTGGTTATACGATCTTGCATTGGTTGCTGGCAGTTCCTGTGTGGGACAGATATATATTGCCCTTGATCCCGTTTGTAGCCATACTAATTGCGCGGGGCAGCGTGTGTTTTTATCGTTGGTTCCTAGGTAAAATAAATATAAATACCAATGAAGACGGTTTGCGGATTTTGAAACAATACCTCCCATTTTCTGTTCTTCTTTTTATTCTCATGCTGCAACTGCCGGGAGCATTTTCTGCTCGGGATGGAAGGTGGAGCCTTGGTGGACGCCCTGACTCTGATCAAGGAGCATGGCAGGTGGCCGATTACCTGGCTGAAGAACCATATGGCACAGTCTTATATGATCACTGGTATAGTTGGCACTGGCAATATCATTTGTTCGACGAGAAGGTGTACGTCAGTTGGTTCCAGCACCCACAGGCGCTGGTTGAAGATCTTGAAGTTTTTGGGAACACAATGGATAAAAGATACTTGGTGCTGCCTGCCTCCAGTGAAGCATTGCCTATAATTCGTGCAATTAGTATGACAGAATATAGCTTACTCCAAATTATGCAAACGGATTATGAACCAGGCATGGTCTTGTACCTTGTTGAACAGCGAGAGGGATCAAAGTGAGATTCAATCGGGGTGGCGGTTCCTTTGCCCCATATTTATTGTCAATCTTGGTCCTCGTAGGACTTGTATTGCTTTTTTTTGGAAAAATGGCTTTTAGTAATCTGATCCTGGCCCGCGGTGATACTTTCCTCTATTTCTATCCATATTGGAATGCTGCTGCCAATGCCTTACAAGAAGGCCGCATTCCTTTCTGGAACCCAAATATTTTTATGGGGGCGCCGTTATTGGCCAACAGCCAGGTTGGCTTTTTCTACCCATTTAATTGGCCTTTCTGGTGGTTTCTTGACACACCATATGCTGTTTCAGCCAGCATTATTTTCCATCTAGTCGTAGCCGGATTGGGAACTTATTTCGCCGGCCTGCGCGTGATGGGCCTACAACGTTCTGCTTCACTGCTGGCGGCCGTATCCTTTGCTTTAGGTGGCTATTTAACGGCACAGGTAGAGCATGTGAACCAATTACAGGGTTTATCCTGGCTGCCCTGGTTTTTAGTAGCGGTTGAATTTGGTATGTCTAGAAATAGACGTAATCGACTAATTTCGATGCTGACAATTGCGCTCCTTTTTTCGCTTCAGTTATTAGCGGGGCATACCCAAACAACATTCATCACCGGGGTGGGTTTAGCTGTATGGATACTTGCCCGCCTGTTGGAACGACGCCTTGTCCATGAAGAGACATCACAAGTGGATATTCATGGGACCAGCTCATATATTTCACCTTTTATAATTCTGATCACAGGAGCTTTACTTGCTTTGATAGTTGCCGCAATTCAAATCCTGCCAACATTTGAACTTTCTCAACTATCCAGCCGTCAGGGCGGGTTGCCAGCTAATGAAGTGTTGTCTTTTTCACTCCCGCCTCTGCTAATTAGCCGTACATTGCTGCCCGCCTTTGGCCAATCACTTTTCACTGAATATGTGGCATTTTTACCATTAGTAGTACTGGCTCTTGCATTTGTTGGCGCCTGGCAGTGGCGAAGAAGAACAAGGGTTCTGCCAGCACTGGCATGGACGGTGGTTGGCTATTGGCTTGCCTTAGGTGCTTACAATCCCTTTTATTGGATACTTGCGAGATTGCCTGGCTTTAATCTGTTTCGTGCTCCCGCGCGCTGGATGGTTTTGTATGCCCTTGGTGTCTCCTTGCTAGCTGGAATTGGCTGGCAGTTGATTTTGAAGCAAATCTCAAAATCGGAAAAGACTGATGAAAAAGGCGAAAATCAAGATTCGCCTTCCTCGACAATTATTCGTCCACTGCAGATCTTTCTGATTGCTATATTATTGCTATTTGCCTGGGCGGTAGTCGGGCAGTACCTTACAACGATAATACCAACAGGCCCTGAATCCCCATATGAAGCGCCACATTTGTCGACCATCCTTCTATGGGGGGTGGAGTGGTTTGTTTTAGCAGCCGTATTAATCACCCTCTCTCGCCAACGTTTCGAAAAATGGTGGCGCTGGGTTCCTTGGCTCATAATCGTGACTGGCATTTCGGTTCTTTTCATAGGCTCGCGAACACTGCCATATAATAACCTGACGACGCCAAAAGCTTATTTTGACCTGCGTCCCCCCATCAGTCGCCTACAGGTAGAGAGCAACGGTACAACTGACAGATTTCTTAGCTTGTCTGATATTTTCTTTGATTTAGGTGATCAAGCTGAAATTGACACTGTTTATGAAGATCAACTGCCCATTGCTGCCCAATATGATTACACAATCGCCGTAAAGCAGAAGGAAATTGTTGCTCCCAATTTGCCAATGGTTTTTGGATTGTCAACGGTTGACGGATTTGATGGCGGTATTTTACCGCTGCAATCTTATAGTCAATTAATGAAATTAATTTTGCCGGATGGGACAGAAACGACCGACGGCCGTCTGCGCGAGAATTTAAGTGAGATCCCTGAGAATAGATGGTTGGATCTATTTGGCGCACGTTACCTGATAACAGACAAGGTTGGTGATCTTTGGCGCGAGGGTATATTCTTTGACCGCCAGCATGCGATAGAGATTCAGGAAGGGGAAGCAATTTCTGTTAGTTATTTACCAGATTTTGAAGCGACAGACATTCGCCTTCTGGCTTCACAACTACCTGGACTATTGCATATCGTAACTATTGATGGCGAGAGTTGGGAGTTAGCGCCCGAGAAGATTGATGAAGGTTTATTTGGGGCCGCTCTTCCCACGCCGGCTAAGCTGGAGGAACTGGAAGTCAGCCAGTGTCCAGAATTAGGAGATTGTGTGCTGGAAGCGCTGACCCTTGTTGATGACCGGGATGGCACTTTTCAAGCCTTGGTACCGGGTGAATATCGGTTGATTTATTCAGGTGATGTCAAGATCTATGATAATTTAGATGTGATGCCCAGGGCATTTATTGTTTATGATTGGCAGCAAACTACTGACATAACTTCAGCCATCAATATTATGCGTTCGACGGATTTTGATGTTCGTAATTCGGCCGTTCTCATTACATCAGAAGTGTTACCGGTAGAGTCCCAACCTCAAGATACCAACACAGTCGGGGGTTATGTAGAAATAGAATCTTACAGCCCTGAACGCGTTTCCTTGATTAGTAATGCTGCCAAGGATGGGCTTCTCGTATTGACTGATAGCTATTACCCGGGTTGGGAAGCTTCAGTGGACGGGCAGAATGTGCCTATTCAGCGTGCAAACGGTCAATTTCGCGGTGTTTTTGTACCTGCGGGCCAACATGAGGTGGTTTTCGATCTAGACCCACAGAGTTATAATTACGGCCGTGCTATTTCGCTTGTTGGACTGGCTGTCATACTCATATTGATGGTGATTTGGATTGGAACCAAGACAACGGATGATGCGTTAGCGCCAAATGAGATCGACAACTAGTTGGACTTACCAACAGTATAATTTCGGATTGTTTGTGCAATTAAACATAATTGATAATTAAACCTTTTGTAGGAGAAAAAGATCTTCATGGCAAGTAAAAAGAAGAATGGAAAAGTTCGGGTCGCGATCATTGGTGTAGGAAACTGTGCTTCATCCCTGGTTCAGGGCGTTGAGTACTACAAAAATGCGGCAGATAATGAGGAAATACCTGGACTGATGCATGCCACCATTGGCGGTTATCATGTGCGTGACATCGAGTTTACTGCGGCATTTGATGTGGTTGCCAGCAAGGTTGGCAAAGATCTCAGTGAGGCCATATGGGCTGAGCCAAACAACACGACCAAATTCGCTGATGTACCAAAGCTAAATGTTCCCGTACATCGTGGTATGACCCATGATGGCATCGGCAAATATTTGTCAACCGTCGTTGAAAAAGCATCTGGGCCAACTGACAATATTGTCGAGATTTTGAAAGCGACGAATACGGATGTGGTGGTTAATTTTATGCCCGTTGGCTCGGAAATGGCTACCAAATGGTACGTTGAGCAAGTTTTGGATGCTGGCTGTGGTTTTGTCAACGGTATCCCTGTGTTTATTTCGAGCTCTGAATATTGGAGCAAGCGATTTATTGAGCGCGGTCTGCCTATCGTTGGCGATGACATAAAAAGTCAGGTTGGCGCTACTATTACCCATCGTGTTTTGACGAATCTGTTTAAGGATCGTGGTATCCATCTCGATCGCACTTACCAACTAAATTTTGGTGGGAACATGGATTTCTACAATATGTTGGAGCGCGAGCGTTTGGAATCGAAAAAGATTTCCAAGACACAAGCTGTTACGAGCCAACTTCCCTATGATCTTGGGGCCGAGAATGTTCATGTAGGTCCCAGCGATTATGTCCCCTGGCTTACTGATCGCAAATGGTGCCATATTCGCATGGAGGGTAGAGCGTTTGGCAATGTGCCGTTGCAACTGGAATTGAAACTTGAAGTTTGGGATTCCCCCAATTCGGCCGGGGTCATGATTGATGCCATTCGTTGTGCAAAACTAGGTCTTGATCGTGGAATAGGTGGGCCTTTGGAAGCGCCCTCATCTTACTTCATGAAGAGCCCGCCAAAGCAGTTTACCGATGATGAGGCGAGAGTAATGACTGAAGGCTTTATCGCTGGTGAACCTGTCGAAGACGTGATCGAAGGCAGCAAGAATTAAGTCGTTCGCGGATCTGATAATATTGATAGTGACTGCGCCTATCTTGGCGCAGCCATATCAATTAGAAAGGTTTGTTTTTAGGGATAACGAGTAGAAAAGTCTTGTTTCGACAAAAAGTACGCGTCCTATTAGCATTATTTCTTATAGGCATCACGGGCTGTCAACTGCTAGGCGATCCGCCACAGCCTGTTATCCCCACTCCCATCGCCACAGCCCCACCTCTGCCCGATCTGCCAATATTTCTGGTGAGCAAGTCACCGATCCCGTTAGTGATATTGTACCGGGGATCGATCCCGATACTTCAGCAATAATAAATGCGGTCTCACAACAACAGTTAATGGCCTATGTCCAGACGTTGGAAGGATTTGGGACACGCAATTCCTTTAGTGCTGTTGATCGGGATGATTATGGAATAGGTGCAGCGAGGCGTTGGATCTTTAGCGAGTTTGAACGCGTTGGTAATGGACGACTTGATGTTGCTTTTGATGATTTTGATCTCAGCTACAAAGGATCACAAGCAGAACAGCGCAATATTGTAGCGACGCTTCCAGGGAAAGATCCGGGCAATGGGGTCATCATCATAATGGCTCATTATGATAATCGCCCCCAGGGTGATACGGATGGATTTAGCCGGGCCAGTGGTGCGAATGACAATGCCTCTGGTGTCGCCTTACTGCTTGAAACCGCGCGAATTATGAGTTCTCGCGAATGGAATCAGACAATCAAGTTTGTGGCAATTGCTGCTGAGGAACAAGGAACTTTTGGTTCTCGCCATTTAGCCCAAAACGCATTCCTGGACAATGTCAATGTGATTGGCGTACATTAATTATGATGCTGTCGGTGGAAGGTCCGGTATTCCGCAGTCGGTACGTTTATATGCCCAGAATTTGAGAGGATCGCCCGCCGGCGAATTGGGTCGCTACTATGATTATATTGCCGGTTTATATCTTCCTACTTTTCCGGTAATTATTTTGGATGCCCTAGATCGTGAAGGACGTTGGGGAGACCATCGGGAGTTCGTCAATGTGGGTATGCCGGCGGTTCGGGTAATGGAGTCGGAAGAAGATCCTGATCTGGTAAATTCGTTGCTAGATACTTGGAGTTTAATCGACTATTACTTATCATCAGAAAGTAGTTCAGCTAAATGTTGCCGTCTTGGCTAATGCCGCTGGTGCTCCCGGCACCACCTGTAGCGCCAACAGTTGTACCAATGGCTGATCCAGGTTCCTATTTATTGAACTGGCCTGTTGGAAGCGGGGTTGCCGGCTATGCAATCTCTTTTCGACCTGTTAATAACGTACCGTATGAGCCTTTCGATTTGTCAGGGCCAATATGGCTGGAAATGTCGTTTTGACCGGTTTTGATCCAACGATAACATATGCTGTTAGCATTGCTGCCCTAGATCAAAACGGCCGTCTTCGGTTTATTTACTCCAGAAACGCTCGTTGGACCCCCTGCCTGAAGAACAAAGAGTCTCCACTTCCCTTAGTAGTGATTAGTTGGCTCTGAACTGGCTATCTATTCCGCGTTCAGCAAATTAGTTAAATAATATACTTGGCCCAGAATTGCTGCCGATTCCGTTTCATCGGCCAGACGCGGCTGCCCACCAAACTGGATGACCGCCGGTTGAATTTCGATCTGGCGGACGCCTTGTCGATCCATCCAGATATGAAATAGGGCGGTTTCAGGATCGCCATCAATTTCGAAGGCGAAGTTGCCGGTTCCGTAGATGATAACGCCGTCTTTATAGAATTCGATACCTTGTAGTTCATGGGTATGGTGCCCAATGACCAGGTCTGAACCGGCATCAATAGCAGCCTGAGCAGCCGCTATCTGTGGTTCGCTGGGTGCTGCGACGTATTCATGTCCACTATGCAGTAGAACAACAACCAGGTCGCTTTGGGCAATGGTGGCTGTGACATCGGCCGTTATCTGTTCAGGATCCGCCCACGCAAGACCCGGTGAGGTTTCCGTGGCAGTCCAATCTGCGGTATCAAAGCCGGTTGTGGCTTCCACGGGCACGTGAACATAGGATAGAAAAGCCAGCATGATACCATTGACCTTCACAAACGCCGGCTCATGAGCAGCCCTGATATCAACCCCAGCACCGGCTGTTTTGATGCCTTGATCGTTGAGAAGTTCGATGCCTTGTAATAGAGTGTCAGGGCCAAAATCTAACGCGTGATTATTTGCCAATGATATGACATCAATACCGGCCAAAGCTAAGGATTCGGCGGCTTCAGGCGGCGCACGAAACTGATAACGTTTAGGCGCCGGTTCACCAATATCACCTAGAGCAGATTCAAGATTTCCGATTGTAATATCAGATTCTTGCAGCGGAGAGGAGACGGAAGAAAAGGGATAATCAATATTCCCTTGCTCTATAGCAAAACCGAGTGAGCGATCGAGCATGAGGTCACCAACTGCGACAAGGTGAACAATTTCACTGTCGACGCGCAGTAATGCGTTTTTTAGTTCAGCCGCAGCTTGTTTGAAACCTGGACTGGTTTGCAGTGACCATGTTTCCTGCAAAGGATAATTTTCATCTGTGGGGAAACGGCCGTCGATCCGCAATGCCTTTTGTGAGGGGGTAATTTCAGACCAGGGCATGACAGTCACAAGGTCATGACCCTTTAGGATTATTTCTTCGACATAATCTATCGTCGTATCTTCCCAATCGGTAGTGAATGGCACGGCCAAGGCTAAGGGCTGGTTACCAACAATCAAGTGTCCCGAATCCTTAACCAACTGGATGTCGGATGCTGCATCGTTGGGCACTAATAGCCACTCTCCGACGCTTGATTCTTGATTGAGAAGGTCCTCTGCTGCCTTTGCCCGTTCCTGCCATTGATCGGGTACCGAGAAGCTGATCACGGGCACAAGTGTGCTCGTTGGAACAACAGTTGGTCTTGGTTCTCGGGTTGGTATATCCGTTGGAGTAGCCGATGCAACAACGGTCGCCGTTTCTAATGTCGTTTGTACTAATGTTGGAGGGGGCATCGTTGCTGTGGGAGGGGGCAATATTGCTGTGGGAGCCGGCGTTGACTGCGTTTGATCTACCTGGCAGCCAATTAAGAGAAAACCGAGTATCAAAAGGGACCAGGATAATCGAAGTTGTGTGCGTCTATCCAAGTGCTTCATGGGATACAAGGTTCATCTTGGTTTAGCAATTGGTACTCAGTCAGCGTCAATTCTAAATTGTGCAGTTCGGTGGCTATTTCTGTGCCGACGTAACGATAATGCCAGGGTTCATAATAAAAACCAGTCAAATCAAAGGCATCAAGAGGATAACTGAGTGTGAAACCATATTCATGCGCATGTTCTGCTAGCCAAATGCCTTCGCTTGTTTTATAAAATAGCGTATGGAATTCTATATCGGGCTGGCCTACGATAGCGGCAAGTTCCGGAGAGCCAAAATCAACTACTGTGCCTAATTGATGTTCGCTGTGGCCCGGTGGAGCGCTGATGATGGATGCATGATCAGGATATAGGTCGTTCCATTTGTTCCAGGCAATGGCTTGTGCGGCGTAACTCCGGTAGCCTGACATAACTCTGGGTGTTAAGCCTTCAGCCTGCATTGCTTCAATCATTGTCAGCAATGGTTGCAATGCTTCGCGTCGAATCTCTGACGGATATCCCAATGTCACGCTCATGGGTAACCATTCGGCCAAGGGCACAAGATCGAGCGGTTCGTAGTTGCGGCTCAAGTTGTAGTCGAGGGTCACAACGGCCAGTAAATCGTCCTCCGGCATTCGTTCTATACAGGGACCGATTGGTGTTGGAGTTGGTGCGGAAACGGCCGTGGGAGAAGGCTGGGCTGTTGGTGTATTAGGGATCGTGGTCGGGGTAAGTGTGGCCGGGACCGGCGAATTTGTGACTGGCTGCGATGTAATAGGGGTTGAAGATGGCAAAATCGATTTTTGCTTGCTTTCGATTTTGGCAAGTGGCGTCTTCTCCACGACTGCTAATTCTTCCCTTGCTGTTGCTGGCTCACTATTTGGAAAGCATCCTGTTAGCAGCAATGTGGAAAATACAATGATACCAAGCCAATAAAATCTCATTTGGGAAATCCTGCAATGGCAGGCCTTAAGGTGCTGGTTCCACGTCAACAACGCTTCCCAGCTGGTTGACACTTAATGTCCAATTGCTGCCAATGACAAAGTCATCATATTCCTGGGGATTTCGTGTTGTATATGTATATTGTTCACCGTCGGCGCTAAATACAACGCTGTAGCGCTCCTCTCGTTCCCCCTCTTGTTGATCAGTTTGTAATCTAAGTGCCGGCCATTGCGGATTCAAATCGGAACCAGTTAGTATGAGCGTATCTACAGGTTGTAATTCTAAGACCGTATATTCACACATGTCATCATAAACCTGATATTCACAATCTTGAACTACCTCTGCAAACCCACTACCTGTGTCAACATTATAGGGTGTTCCGCAAACCTCGGTGGAATTTGGTTGGGGGTTATCAGAGGTATAACGATGTTCTTCTCGACAAACCCCCAAATCGGCGTTTTGTGGAACTTCGTCTCTCCATGTCCTATGGTTTGCTGGAACCAAGCCCATAATGATAATTTGTCGTTCCCAGGAAACATTATTGACTTGGCCCACAACATCGTCGGTTTGATTTAAGAAAAAGAAAAGAGCAATGCAAGATACAACTATTAAGACACCGACGGCAATGAGTATCCATTTGTTTAGTCTTGTTCCACGAGGTGTTGGTTTTTGTTTAGTTGGACTATCTGGAAGTGCTTTTTCTTCTAGTTGTAGTGTCGATCCGCAGTTCTTACATTGTAAAGCGGTTCCCGAATTCATCGTCCCACAATATTGACACTCTATGTCGGGGGCAGCTTCGTCGCGATGGGCGCCGAGAATTTGACCTGACTCCCTTTTCGATCCTTCTGCAAGGTCTGCGCCGCAATTAGCGCATGTCGCTGCATCCGCAGAGTTCCGAGTTCCACAGTAGGCACAATGAATATCCGGTCCTAATTTGGCTTTTTCGATAACCTCGGCATCGGTAATAATATCTTCTTCAGCAGGTTGGTGAAATGAAACGTCTTCTGGTTGAGCAGCACCGCAATTACCGCAAACTTTTACTTGACCAGGGTTACGACCGCCACAGTTGGGGCAAGTCCACTCTAGTTCGACGTAACCTAACGATTTTTTACTCATGATCGCTTCCCATTGTACGGTTTCAAATATATGATGCAACTGCCTTTAGGTCTGATATGGCGTGCCCCATCCACCCCCACCTGGTGTGGATATTTGCAGGATATCTTCTTTTTCCAATTTAACTGATGTTTTCCCAGGCAAAACCGTTTCTTGGTTATGGCGGATCAAGCTGTTACGACCTGGTTTGCCTGGGTTTCCGCCCATTTGCCCATATGGAGAATGCAAGCGGCGTTCGCTGTTGATGGTCGCACTCACTGGCACCAAGAACTGAATGGAGCGTACTAATCCTTCTCCACCTTGTGTATTTCCCCGTGCCTCCGGATCCTCGCCGCAGACGATACTGCTGAACCCGCAATGGGAAATTGTACTCAAGTGCTTCAATCGGCGTGTTTAAGGTATTGCTCATATGAACATGAATACCACTGCCACCATCCGAATCCGGCCCAGCGCCTGCACCGCCGCCTATTGTCTCGTAATACGCGAATGTAACCCCTTCATAAGAACCACCAAACGTCAAATTATTCATGGTTCCCTGACTGGCAGCGGGTATGAGAACCGGCAATGCTTGATAAAGGGCGCCTAGAACTACATCCACAACTCTTTGGGATGTTTCCACATTTCCCGCGGCGACAGCATGCGGCGGTTTAGGATTTAATAACGACCCGTCCGGGATTTTTACGGTTATTGGTTTAAACATGCCGGCATTCATGGGCAGTTCAAGATCAAGGAGAGCCAGTGAGACGCAGCGAATGCAATAGGCCACGGCCGATTCAACGATAGCCGGGACAGCATTCACATTCCCAGGGACAGCTTCGGCGGTCCCTTCAAAATCAACTTCAATCTGATCGCCAATTATAATTAAGGTGGCCTTGAATCGGCAGTGGTCCATTTCCTTGGCCATCGTCATCCAAGTAATCTATAAAGTTATAATGGCCGTCAGGAATTTCTAATATGGCTGAACGAGTCAGGCGTTCAGCATAATCAATTAGGTCGTGAGCATGTTGCAGAGACTTCACCCATACCATACCGTTCAACGATCTCGGCCAATCTTTTGGCCCCTGAATGATGTGCAGCCAATTGCGCTTCAAGATCCCCTTGTCGCTCTTGAGGTGTACGGACATTGCGTAATATGAGCTCCCAAACAGCCTCATTGTGCTTTCCCGCATCTATTATCTTAATTGGTGGAATAATAATGCCTTCTTGAAATAACTCGGTGGACAAAGGCATAGAGCCGGGAGACATGCCCCCGACATCGGCATGGTGAGCACGGCTGGCGACAAAAAATGTGGGTGACGCTGCTGGATTCGCGCTGTTGTCCGTAAATACGGGTGATATCATTGTGATATCGGGTAAGTGGTTTCCTCCCAGGTAAGGATCATTGAGAATGACAACATCTCCCGGTTTGAAGGGAGCACAGCGCTTGACGGCCGTTTCCACAGAAGCCGGCATGGCCCCCAAGTGCACTGGGATATGAGCGGCTTGGGCCAACATCTGAGGCGTATCTGTGGTTGCCAAAAATACAGCACAACTGAAATCTAAGCGCTCTTTAATGTTTGGGCTGTAAGCTGATCGTTCCAGCGTTACGCCCATTTCTTCCGCGACAGACGCAAAAAGATGATTGAAAATTGATAGGGTGACCGCAGAACTCACGAACGTCTTATCACCTATTTTATTCGAAGAAACACCGGTAAATTTCCAAGAGCCTGTACATGTGACCAATCCGCATCCCCTTCCGTGAATACAGCCGCAATTTGACCGATATGCCCGCCGGCGTTGGCGACGACTTGCTCCATTGCCTGCAAAGTGCTGCCGGTGCTAATCACATCATCGACCAAGAATAACCTGTTTTCCCGCAACCGTAGCAATGTCCTTTTCGTCCAGATATAGCGTTTGGGTTTTCCCAGTAGTGATGGATTTTGTTTCGGCGCTGATGGCATTGCCCATATAACTTTTATATGTCTTTCGTAAGACGACATAAGGCAGCCCCATCAAAGCGCTCATTTCATAAATGAGTGGGATTCCTTTTGCTTCGGCCGTTACCAAAACATCCGATGTTTCATCTTTAAGTTTCTCGGCCAGGGCAGCAGCGGCGGCCTTGACCACAAATGTATCGCCCAACATATTAAAGATGGCGATTTTTACCCCGGGCGCAACTTCGAACAACGGGAAGTGACGCGTTAAGCCTGCAACTTGCACTGTATAAGTTTCACGATTTATCATGGAAAACCTTGCTCCTTGTGGACATTTTCTAAATCTAGATACCACATTCAAGTTTATCTGAAAGCCGAGATTTTTAAATATCTAATAGACAGATGATTGGAATACGCCTTTTCGGTATAATGTCGAGGAGTCCAATAGCCCGCCTTTGGTAGCGAACCATTCTCAAAAAGGTATCGTTGCTGATTTAATTCCAAAGCAGTGATCAGAATGAAAATGAAATTGGGTTAAAACTAACAGCTATGGTAAAAATAACCCCTTACAAAAGTAAGAACAAGATTCGAATTGTAACAGCCGGCTCCCTATTTGATGGGCATGATGCAGCAATCAATATCATGCGTCGCATTCTTCAAGCCTCAGGGGCTGAAGTGATTCACCTTGGACATAATCGCTCGGTTCAGGAAATTGTGAATGCAGCCATTCAGGAAGATGCTCAGGCAATTGCCATTACCTCTTATCAAGGCGGCCATATTGAGTTCTTCAAATATATGGTTGATCTCCTACGGGAGCAAAATTGTGACCATATTAAGATTTTTGGTGGCGGTGGGGGGACAATTCTGCCAGCCGAAATTGACGAACTGCATGCATATGGCGTTACCCGTTTGTTTTCGCCTGATGACGGCCGTGAATTGGGCTTACAGGGCATGATCAATGTCTTGCTGGAACAAGCAGACTTTCCCACCGGCAAACTTCATGTCGATAAATGGCAGAGAGCTATTGAAGAAGCTTATGGTGAAATGATGCCTGAGTCTGGTGGTACGGCCGTCACGAACAAGATACTTCCTGAAGTTAAGAAATGGGTGACGGACCGAGCGCTGGGCAGGTTAATCTCAGCCGTAGAAAATGAACCGGATTTGGTAAAGCCAATCATGCGAGAGGTCCACAACCGGCTGGAGAACCTGGTCAGCCCGCCCATTCTGGGTATTACGGGTACTGGTGGCGCCGGCAAATCCTCTTTGGTGGATGAGGTGGTAAGGCGTTTCTTAATTGATTTTGAAGGGAAGCAAATCGCCATTGTCTCGGTGGATCCTTCAAAACGACGTTCTGGCGGTGCTTTATTAGGTGATCGCATTCGCATGAATGCAATAAATAATCCACGCGTCTACATGCGCTCATTGGCCACACGGCAGTCCAATTTAGCGCTTTCTGTCCATATTCGAGAAGTGCTGACAATCTTAAAGGCAGCGCAGTTCGACTTGATCATCTTGGAGAGTTCTGGGATAGGCCAATCCGATACGGAGATAGTCGATTTTTCTGATTTGTCACTATATGTCATGACGCCTGAATATGGTGCCGCGACACAATTGGAAAAAATCGACATGCTGGATTATGCGGATGTCATTGCAATCAATAAATTTGACAAGCGCGGCGCTCTGGATGCGCTGCGTGATGTGAAGAAGCAATACCGGCGTAATCGTATGCTTTGGGATGTCAATGATGATGATCTACCAGTTGTTGGAACAATCGCATCACAATTTAATGACCCGGGCAGTAACCGGCTTTATCAGTGTAGCCATGGGCGCTATTAGCGAGAAAACTGGTGCCAATTTATGGCCAACCCTACAGACCAGCAGAGAAATATCACAAAAGGTTACAATCATTCCACCAGCTCGCGTACGTTATTTATCGGAAATATCGGAAACGATACGTGCTTATGATGAGTGGGTCGGCTGAACAAGCGGCCGTGGCCAACCAGCTTTACGGAATTCGCCAGGCGATTTCCGCAGCAGCCGGCGATATTGAAGGTGAGAATGGTGGATTAGCCCAAGAGCTGCAAGAGCTGTATCAGCGAGTCAGCCTTAAACTGGATAAACAAAACCAACTGATATTAGAGGGTTGGCCAGACAAAATTGCAGGAGTTATAAAGAAGAGAGTTTATTTATCAGGTACGCGGCGAGATATAGAGGTAGGAACGCGATACTAAGACATTGTCAGGCAACCAGATTCCACGAGTTGTCCTGCCCGCGATATGAGGCTTGGGGTGATATTCTGCAATGGACATTGCAGGAAAATGTGCCAGGTGAATTCCCTTTTACTGCCGGCGTTTTTCCTTTTAAACGAAAGGGCGAAGACCCGACACGGATGTTTGCCGGTGAAGGGGGGCCGGAGCGGACCAACAGCCGTTTTCATTATGTCTCATTGGGCATGCCGGCGAAACGACTATCCACAGCTTTTGATTCCGTGACCTTGTATGGCGAAGATCCTGCATACCGGCCTGATATTTATGGCAAGATAGGGAATTCTGGTGTTTCGATGGCCAGTCTGGATGATGCCAAGAAGCTTTACAGCGGTTTTAACCTTTGTGACCGTGCCACATCGGTTTCGATGACGATAAACGGCCCCGCAGCGACGATGTTGGCCTTCTTCTTGAACGCGGCCATAGACCAACAATGTGAATTGTACATTCGCGAGCAGGGATTGCAGGAATTGGTAGAACACAAACTGCGGGCAATATATGATGAAAGGGGATTGATACGGCCGTGTTATGATGGTGCGTTGCCTGAAGGTAATAATGGCCTAGGTTTGATGCTGCTCGGTGTCACGGGAGATCAGGTGCTCCGCCAGAAATCTATCAGGAAATTAAGGCCCGTACACTTTCCACAGTGCGTGGAACAGTCCAAGCGGACATTCTTAAGGAAGATCAGGCGCAGAACACCTGTATTTTTTCTACCGAATATTCGCTTAGATTGATGGGTGATGTACAGCAGTATTTTATTGACCACAATGTGCGAAATTTCTATTCGGTATCAATCTCGGGCTATCATATTGCCGAGGCAGGCGCTAATCCTATATCGCAGTTGGCTTTTACCTTGGCCAATGGTTTCACTTTCGTTGAATATTATCATTCGCGGGGCATGGATATCGACCAATTCGCGGCGAATTTCTCCTTTTTCTTTTCCAATGGACTTGATCCTGAATACGCAGTTATCGGCCGTGTGGCGCGTCGTATTTGGGCCAAGGCGATGAGATTGAAGTATAAGGCTGGCGAACGTGCACAAAAACTGAAGTATCATATCCAGACAAGCGGCCGTTCGCTGCATGCCCAGGAAATCTCCTTCAACGATATCCGGACTACATTGCAGGCCTTATACGCAATTTACGACAATTGTAATTCGCTGCATACGAATGCTTATGATGAAGCGATTACAACACCAACAGAAGAGTCGGTACGCCGGGCTATGGCTATTCAGATGATCATCAATCATGAGTTGGGCCTTACCAAAAATGAAAATCCCATGCAGGGTTCGTTTATCATCGAAGAGCTGACCGACCTTGTTGAGGAGGCGGTTCTGATGGAGTTTGATCGCATAACCGAACGGGGCGGTGTTTTGGGTGCAATGGAGACGATGTACCAGCGCGGAAAGATTCAGGAAGAGTCGCTTCAATATGAACATCTGAAACACAGCGGTGAACTGCCGATTATTGGGGTAAATACTTTTTTGTCAGATGAGGGGTCGCCCACAATTATTCCTGGAGAAGTGATCCGCGCCACTACAGAAGAAAAGGAATTTCAGATTATACAAGTACAGGCGCTCTATGATCGCGATGCGCAAGAAACGGCCGTGACGCTTGCAGGATCTAAAAAATGCAGCCATTCAAGATGAGAACATTTTCGAAACTTTGATGGAGGCGGCAAAGATTTGCTCATTAGGCCAGATAACACAAGCGATGTACGAAGTCGGGGGTCAATACCGGCGCAATATGTAAATCATGTGTGTTCCCGGACAAAGTTATTCATGAAGAAGGTATATAGAATGAAAATCGATTCTGTAAAGCGGGTGTTAGTGGTGGGATCGGGGACTATGGGGCAGCAGATTGGGCTCCAGTGTGCTCTTCATGGCTATGACGTTGTGCTGTATGATGTGGATCAAAATGCCCTGACAGCGGCTGAAAACCGCATATCCGGCTATTTGGCCCATAGA
Source organism: uncultured Chloroflexia bacterium (assembly GCA_963736615.1). Taxonomy (GTDB): domain Bacteria; phylum Chloroflexota; class Anaerolineae; order Promineifilales; family Promineifilaceae; genus JAACFF01. Next base: position 712,930 of record CAVTPP010000003.1, read on the forward strand.
GTTGAAGAGGGGCATTTCGATAATGCGGCCGCAACAGCCGCGAGGAAGCGGTTGACATTTGAGCCCAATGCGAGGATAGCAGCACAAAATATTGACTTGCTCAGCGAATCGGTCCCAGAGGATCCTGTTCTGAAGGGCCAAGTCTTCGCTCAGTTCAATAATCTCTGTCCACCGCGGACCATATTTACAACCAATACCTCGACTTTGATCCCATCTATGTTTGCCGAGGCGACAGGGCGACCGCAGCAATTTGCGGCGCTGCATTTTCATTTACCTGTATGGTCCTCCAATGTAGTTGATATTATGCCTCATAAGGGAACGTCTCCGGAGACAGTCGCTTTGTTGGAATCCTTTGCACAAAGAATTGGCCAAATACCTATCACGCTGGAGCAGGAGAATCATGGATACGTTTTTAACACCATGTTAGAAGCCTTATTGCGCTCTGCTTTAACCCTGGCAGCTAATGGTATCACCCCGGTGGAAAGTGTTGATCGAGCCTGGATGGGGGTAATGAAAACGCCTATTGGCCCTTTTGGCATTATCGATCTTGTAGGATTGGAAACGGTGTGGAAGATCGCTGATTATTGGGCAATGACGACAAAAGATATGCAACTGCAAAGAAATGCTGATTTTATCAAGACATTCATTGATGACGGCCGTCTTGGCATAAAGAATGGTCAAGGCTTCTACAAATACCCAAATCCAGCATTTGAGGAAGAGGGGTTCCTTACCGATCACAAATAGTAATCCATTTGCAATTCAACGCATCAGGCTATGCTTTATCTGACTGAGGTGCTTCGAAATACTTGACAGCAAGACATTCCTTATTGTATAGTATAATCAGCATGGAACCGGTTCCATTTAGCAGTTTGGTCAACTCGCTAATTGGACTTTTGAAGGAAGAGGTGATAATCGGTGGCAGCAACAGTAACTATACGTGACGTTGCTAAACACGCCGGCGTAGGGGTAGGTACTGTTTCACGAGTCTTGAACGATAGCAATTCCGTTCGCGATTCAACCAGAAGTAAAGTCCAAGCGGCTATTGAAGACCTCAATTACTCCCCAAGCAGTATAGCCAGAAATCTATCAAGTGGTAAAACGATGGCCATAGGCGTCATCGTTCCCTTTTTCACCAATGCATCCGTTGTCAGAAGGTTACAAGGAATTGTTTCCGTGTTGGCCGCCAGTGAATATGACCTCGTCCTTTTCGATGTTGAAAACACGGAAAACCGAGATGTATTATTGACGAATATTGTGCAGCGCAAAATGGTGGATGGCTTGATCATCCTTTCATTGAGACCGATGGACAGAGATATGGACAGATTTTTGCAGGCCGGTGTCCCCGCCGTTATCGTCGATGCCCGGCATCCGGAGCTAAGCAGCATCTATGTGGATAACTTTCAAGGTGGCAGAACTGGCCACACAGCATCTAATTATCCTTGGGTCATCAGAAAATCGGTTATATCAGCGATTATCCGAATAATCCATTTAACTTTCGCCGGTGCATGAAAGGCGACAAGGGTATATATCCGCTATTGAGGAAGCCGGCATTCCCTGCAAGAGATGAATATTATCGAGAAGGGGGGCTAAACAGCCAGGAAGCGCGCCAACAAGCAACAGAACTACTCAACTTGCCCGATCCGCCGACAGCGATTTTCGCCTACAGCGATACCCAGGCTATCGGCGTCTTGGAAGCAGCCAGAGATTTAGGGCTGCAGGTACCCGCAGATCTTTCAGTCATTGGTTATGATGATATCGAAGCGGCCCAATATTTGCAGCTTACGACTGTTCGCCAATGTCTTTTTGATTCAGGGGTTAAAGGGGCGCAGCTCTTACTGGACATAATGGACGATTCTCGCCATAATCTTCAGGAGTTGGAACTGCCCACAGAATTGATTATTCGTGAAAGTACGGCCGTGCCCTCCCAGGTCACGGCAATTCGAAAGGAGGTGATGGTATAGCAAACATTACTAGAACAGTTCAGATTAGAAAGATTAAAAGTTATAAAACTATTATTTTGGAGGATAAGAATCACATGTTAAAAGCAAAACGATTTAGTTGGCTGAGCATATTGCTCATTTTTGCGCTGATCTTGGTTGCCTGTGGCGGTGGAGAGAGGCGAAGCGCCGGCTGAAGAGGCTGCGCCTGCAGAAGAAGCAGAAGCACCAGCCGAAGAAATGGAAGAAGCACCAGCTGAAGAAAGCGAAGAAGCACCAGCTGAAGAAATGGAAGAAATGGCTGAAGTTGACTGGGCTGTCATGCCTGGCGGGTTCATGGAAAAAGCCCTGGCAGGTGAGTACGCTGGCACCGAAGTGACCTTTGATGGTCCCTTTGCCGATATCGATGCCGTGTTATTTGAGGAATCGGTTGCGCCGTTTCGAAGAAGCTACGGGCATTGATATCAACTACATTGGCGACAAAGAGTTTGAAGGCCGCATCGGCATCGCTGTTGATGGCGGCAATGCGCCTGATATCGCCGATTTCCCGCAGCCTGGTTTGCTGGCCAGATTTGCCAGCCAGGGTCATATTGTCGACCCCACGACCTGGATGTCTGAAGAATGGCTGCTGGAGCAGTACAACCAGAGCTGGTTGGATATGGCGACAGTGCCTGGACCAGATGGCGAGCCGATGATGGGCGGTACCTGGTATCGCATCAATACGGCAAGAGCCAGGTCTTCTACCCCAAGGCACAGTTTGATGACGCCGGGTACGAAGTTCCGGAAACCTGGGAAGAGCTCATGGCTTTGACGCAGATGATTGCTGATGATGGCGATCCCGCCTGGTGCATCGGCATCGAGTCCGGCGCGGCCACCGGCTGGGCGGCGACTGACTGGACTGAAGAGATGATGCTGCGTACCACTTCCTTGGAGAACTACGATGCCTGGGTAGAGGGCACTTTGCCCTTCGATTCACCCGAGGTGCGTAACGCGATTGAGGCCTGGAGCGAAATCTGGTTCAACCCGGATTACGTCTTTGGCGGCACGGATGGTATTGTGACCACCAACTTTGGCGATTCTCCGACCGGGATGTTTGAAGATCCGCCGCAGTGCTGGCTGCATAAGCAGGGCAACTTCATCACCGGCTTCTTCCCCGAAGGGGTTGAGTATGGCGCGGATTGGGATTTCTTCTATCTGCCCGCCGTGGATGAAGAATACGGCGAACCTTACCTCGTTGCCGGTGACCTCAACGCGCATGTTCAACGATCGCCCCGAGGTACGCGCGGTCATGGAATTCATGACGACGCCCGAATCGGCCTGCGGCTGGTTGAAAACGGTGGCGCGCTGGCCACCCATCTGACGGCAACCCCGATATGTATGGCCAGGATGTCGAGAAGAAACTGGCGGCGTTTGTTGCTGAGGCAACAGCTTCCGCTTCGATGCTTCTGACCTGATGCCTGGTGAAGTTGGCGCAGGCTCCTTCTGGAGCGGTATGACCGACTATGTCAGCGGCTCTGCCGATCTGGACACAGTTCTGCCCGAGATCGATGCTTCCTGGCCCGCTGGTGTTGCCGGACAGGTTCAGGAAGAAGGCGAGGAAGCTAGCCGAGGCCGAAGGCGAACCGACTTACCTCGATCGAGCCATGGCCGGCGAGTTTGATGGCACAGAAGTATCACTTCTGACCGTGTATCGTCGATGCCGATGAAGCCGTGTTCAACGAGGGTATGGCTGCCTTTAGGGGCGACGGGTATTGAAATCAAGCACTCCGGCTACCAAGGAATTCGAGACTGCATATTAACGTGCGTCTTGATGCCGGTGATCCACCTGATGTAGCAATGTTCCCGCAGCCAGGTATGCTCGAGGGATTCGTAGAAGAGGGTCTGGTTCCCATGGATGTGCGTGAGTTTATTCCCGAGGCAGACCTGCAAGAACGTTATGCCCAGGGTTGGCTGGACAGTGCCACTTTCGCTGGTCCCGACGGTGAACCGTTTATGGGCGGCGTATGGTACAAAGCGGCCAACAAGGACCTGATCTGGTATCCCAAGGCTTTGTTCGACGAGGCAGGCTACGAAGTGCCCACGACCTGGGACGAACTCATCGCCTTGAATGAGACCATCCTCGCCGATGGTGATGCACCCTGGTGTCTGGGTATTGAAAGTGGCGTGGCCACCGGTTGGGTAGCCACCGACTGGATGGAGCGTCTGATGCTGCGCACAGCATCACCCGAGGATTATGATGCTTGGGTGGCTGGTGATTTGCCGTTTAGCTCGGACCAGGTGAAGAACGCGGCTACGTTGATGTCTGATATCTGGCTGACGGAAGGCAATGTGCTTGGCGGGCGCGAGCAGATCGTGACCGAGTTTATCGGCGATTCGCCGACGCACATGTTTGAAGATCCGCCAACCTGCTGGATGCACTCGCAAGCCTCCTGGATTCAGGGTTTCTTCCCCGAAGACGCGGAGTCAGGCGTAGACTACGATTTCTTCTACTTCCCGCCTGTTGATCCAGCTTACGGGGAACCTGTCCTGATGGCCGGTGATGTCTTTACGATGTTGAATGACCGACCTGAAGTGAGGGCCTACCTGGAGTACATTTCTTACTGGAGAAAGCGTCGAGACAGTAGTACGTAATGGCGGCGGTCTGTCGCCGCACCAGGATTCAAGCCTGGATTGGTATACGACTGAAATCGACCAGCGTATCGCCGAGATTCTGCTCAATGCAGAAACAGTGCGCTTCGATGCTTCGGACTTGATGCCGGCAGAAGTAGGCGCCGGATCATTCTGGGAAAGAATGGTCGACTACGTATCCGGCACGGTTGATCTGGATACAGCATTACAGGAAATCGACGATTCCTGGCCAGAATAAAGGTTAAGTAGTTAGTTGACAGCCAGTCCCTAAAAAGACTGGCTGTCTTTTAATATCCAGGCCGGTCAAAGGCGCTTCAGTTTGTAAACGGCCGTAACCTGGAGCAAGGAGGTTGAATATGGCTGAAATCGATGGAACTGCCGTGAGGAGCAGCGAAGATAGCGCTGGGATAGGACAGATTCTGCTTGCCCTTGGTGTCATCCTGGTCTCGCTCGCAGTACTTTACGCAGGGTTCTTGTTTTTGGGCGATAAAGACAGCGACTTTCCCAAATGGTTTGTGACGATATTTGCTATTGTCTGGGGCGTTGTTGGCGTCGCGTTGCTTTTTTGGAGTTTTAACAACTTCGTTGAAAAATTGTCGGGCAAGTGGACACGCCGCCTCCAGCCTTATGTCTTTGTTGGTCCGGCCGTGATCCTTCTTTTCACATACCTGTTGATTCCGGCTTTCGTAACTTTTCGCTTGAGTCTATTTGACAGAAACGGCGAAGAATTTGTCGGATTGGCAAACTATGTTGAACTTTTTACTGGGAGGATACTGCAGGAGGCCATTCGCAATAATATCATGTGGATCGTCTTTGGCAGTACGACTTCCGTGGCGATGGGTTTGCTCGTCGCCGTGCTGGCTGATCGCAGCAAATGGGAAAGAACTTCAAAGTCGTTGATCTTCTTACCCATGGCCATCTCTTTTGTTGGTGCGGGCGTGATCTGGAATTTCATATACGAAGTTCGACCCGCGGAACTGCCACAGATTGGCTTATTAAACGCCATTGTTGTCGGATTGGGCGGCGATCCTAAGTCCTGGTATGCATGGGTCGACATCGCGCCTTGGAATAATCTGTTCCTGATTGTGATTGTCGTATGGCTGCAGGTCGGCTTTTCCATGGTGCTTTTTTCGGCAGCTTTAAAAGGTATTCCGGAAGAGTTGTTGGAAGCGGGACGAGTGGATGGCGCCAATGAGGTCCAGATCTTCTTTCGCATCATGGTCCCCTATATTATGCCCACGATTATCACGGTGTGGACGACCATCGTTATCTTCACTTTGAAAATCTTCGATGTCGTTTGGGTCATGACAGGAGGCCAATTCGGTACCCATGTGATTGCGACACAGTTTTACAGGCAGGCCTTTACCGCACGAAATTCCGGCGTCGGTTCGGCCATCGCTATCATATTGCTTGTGGCGGTCATTCCGGTGCTGATTTACAACTTACGCCAGTTTAGGGAACAGGAGGCTTTTTAGAATGAAGCAACAAAAAACGTTAGGATGTTTGTTGGTCAACGGCGCGCTGCTGTTCATTATTCTACTCTGGACCATTCCTACTCTGGGAATCTTCGTCTCCTCCTTTCGCAATCGCTTTGATATACAGACATCCGGCTGGTGGACTGTATTCCCGCACCGTGAATGGGAAACGGTGGCCGTGTTCGATCCTAAGGAGTTAAACCTTGATCCGCAGGGCCCGATGGAAGTTGAGGGTGTTGTCGGCACATTCGAGGAACTGCGTGAAGGTATTGAATCGCCCGACGGCGACACGCAAGTTACCTGGATAGGCAACAGGCGCCTGGGTCGAATTGAAGTCCAAAAGCAGGTATGGACTGTTACCTGGGACTTCACCCTGGAAAACTATGAACAGGTCCTCACCGGAAAAGACTTCGAGGTCATACTTCCCAATGGAGAGGTAGAAGTAATACCCGGGGATGATATGTCCCAGGCGTTTTTAAACAGTCTCGCCGTGTCAATTCCAGCCACAGTGATCCCCATTTTGATCGCCGCATTTGCGGCTTATGGCTTTGCGTGGATGAACTTTCCCGGCAGGAAATTGCTCTTTGTCATCGTCGTTGGCTTGCTGGTCGTGCCGCTGCAAATCGCCCTGGTGCCAATTCTGAAAATGTATGGGCCGGACGGCTTGAATATTAATGGCACCTACCTGGCGATCTGGCTGGCTCATACCGGTTTTGGCCTGGCGCTGGCAACCTACCTGCTGTTTAACTACATCAGCACGCTGCCGCGGGAGATGATGGAATCAGCTTTTATTGATGGCGCATCCCACTTTACGGTTTTCTTGCGCCTGGTGCTGCCCTTATCTGTGCCTGCCCTGGCTTCTTTCGCTATCTTCCAGTTCTTGTGGGTGTGGAACGATTACCTGGTGGCGTTGGTGTTCTTAGGCAGCAACCCTGATTTTGAGGTTGTGACGCAGCGCCTGGCTGATCTGACCGGCTCGCGTGGTAACGATTGGCATCTGCTTACGGCCGGCGCTTTTGTCTCCATGATCTTGCCGCTGGCTGTTTTTCTTGGCCTTGCAGCGTTACTTTGTTCGTGGCTTGATGGCCGGATCGGTAAAAGGATAAGTAACGAGCGAACAGGTGTCACAAAATCGAACAATCTAGTACAGAGCGATGCAGTTGAAACTTAAGTGTGATTCATTAGCTTCTAGCTTGCTATTGTTGGAAACGGATAGGAGTTCGCTGGTCCATCGCCGATTTGCGTCGCTGCGTTGTACACTTGGTTGATCCATAAACAATGAATCAAAAAAAATGGTTTCAAGAGGCTGTGTTTTACGAGTTAAATACGCGAGCCTACGCTGATAGTAATGGGGATGGCAACGGAGATTTTCGCGGCGCGATTGACAAACTTGATCATATAAAATCTCTTGGGTGTAAATTGTATTTGGATCATGCCAATGTATCCTTCCCCTCTAAGGGATGATGGATATGACGTGGCCGATTATTATGATATTCATCCTGATTACGGCACTTTGGATGATTTCAAAGCTTTTCTTGATGCGGCCCATGATACGCGGGCTTGCGTGTGCATAATTGACTTGGTGATGAATCATACTTCCGATCAACATCCCTGGTTTCAACAGGCGCGCACTGATCCAAATTCCCCTTATCGCGATTATTATGTCTGGAGTGACACCGATGAAAAGTATGAAGAAACACGCATCATTTTCCTGGATGACTGAAACATCAAATTGGACCTATGATGAGCGTGCGCGGCAAATACTTTTGGCACCGTTTCTACAGCCACCAGCCGGACCTAAATTATGACAATCCAGCTGTCCATGAGGAGATGTTCAAAATCATTCGCTTTTGGATGGATATGGGAATTGATGGTTTTCGCGCTGATGCGGTGCCTTATCTTTACGAGCGGGAAGGTACAAATTGTGAAAATTTGCCTGAGACCCATGAATTCTTGAAAAAAGTACGTCGCTTGATGGATGAAGAATATCCTGATGCGGTGTTAATCGCCGAAGCCAACCAATGGCCGGATGATTTGATGCCATATTTTGGTGATGGAGATGAATTCCATGTTTGTTTCCATTTCCCAATCATGCCGCGGCTTTACCAGGCGCTTAAAAGCGGGAGATAAAACGCCGATTGTCGATATCTGGACGCAAACACCCCGCCATCCCGATGGGACTCAGTGGATGACATTTTTGCGTAATCATGATGAATTAACCCTGGAGATGGTCACTCCGGAAGTTCGGCAATGGATGTGGGAACAGTACGCGCCTGAACCGCGGATGCGCCAGAATCTGGGTATTCGCCGGCGGCTAGCGCCGCTCTTGGATAATGACAAACGGCGTTGGTTTCTCTGCAATGCTATGTTTCTTTCTTTGCCGGGTGCGCCCGATCATTTATTATGGTGACGAAATTGGCATGGGGGACAATATCTGGCTGGCTGACCGCAATGGTGTACGAACGCCGATGCAGTGGACAGCCGAAAAGAATGCTGGTTTTTCAACGGCCGATGAAACCTACTTCCCGGTAATAGATGATGAAACCTATGGTTACCGGCATGTAAACGTCGCTGCGCAAGAGGGCGACCCGAATTCACACCTATCTTTATTGAAGCACCTGTTAAGCGTGCGACAAAGCCAACCGGCATTACGGGCGGGTGATTTTGAATGGATCTCAACGGGTAATAAGGCGGTGATGGCGTTTAAGCGAATGACTGGCCAGCGAACAGGTACTATGTTTGTTCAATTTGACCCCTGAGCCGCAGGCGTTTGATTTAGATTGGCAAGGTCGAGTGCTTGATTTACTTGCGGGGATTGCTTCGAATTCTCCATTGGAAATCAGAATTCTCTTGCGCCATTTGCTGCGCGTTGGCTTGAAGAAATTGATCAGGCGGAAAACGAGATCTTAATTGATGGGTAAAGATAGCAATCTTTTGAATCCTCTTTTGAACGGCCCTCTTGGTCCTTGCAAGAGCTTGAACAGGAAATATTTTATTCTCGCCTGGAGCTTTTTCTGCCTGATATTGAACGGCCGTTGCAAAAACTCTATGGTCATTTGCCTGACTATGATGCGTGGCGCGATAAATTTCTGCAAATCGTGGCTCGAAATTATGCCGGCCGACCGGATGAACTACGGCGGTTGGATCTAAAGCGCCAGGCCGAACCAGATTGGTTCCAAAAATCGAATATGGCCGGCTATGTTTGTTACACCGATCGCTTTGCAGGCACACTTAACGGAGTCGCCGAAAAAATCGATTATTTGAAGGAATTAGGGATTACCTACTTGCATCTCATGCCTCTTCTAAAACCGCGCTCTGGGGCTAATGACGGGGGCTATGCGGTGATGGATTACCGCAAGGTCAGGAAGGATTTGGGCAAGATGGACGATTTGGCCCGTTTAACGGCCGAACTGCGACGCAACGACATCAGCCTTTGCATTGACCTTGTATGCAACCATACCGCCAAAGAACATCAATGGGCTCGGAAGGCGATGAATGGGAATGAGAAGTATCAAGATTATTACCTCATGTTCCCAGATCGTGAACTGCCTGATCAATACGAGCGCAATCTGCGCGAAATTTTCCCCGAGTTTAAAAGAGGCAGCTTCACATATTACGAAGAAATCGGCCGTTGGGTATGGACAACATTTAATGAGTTTCAGTGGGACCTCAATTATGCCAATCCGGCCGTTTTTGGCGAAATGTTGGAAATTCTGTTGTTTTTGGCCAACCAGGGTGTGGAAGTTTTACGGCTTGATGCAGTGGCTTTTATGTGGAAGCGGTTGGGCACCGATTGTGAGAACCAACCGGAAGCCCACTACATTTTGCAAGCGTTCCGCGCCCTCAGCCGTATTGCTGCCCCTGGGTTGTTATTAAAAGCTGAAGCTATCGTATCGCCGCCACAACTGATACCTTATTTGGGCCAGGGAAAAGCTACAAACAAAGAATGCGAAGTGGCGTATCATAATGTCTTTATGGTCATGTTGTGGAGCAGCCTGGCGGAACGTAAAGTAGCATTAATGACACATGCTTTGCAGCAAATGCCGGCAATTCCTTCACGTACATCATGGTTGACGTACGTTCGCTGTCATGATGATATCGGATGGGCTGTGACTGAGGAAGATGCGGCAGCTGTTGGCCTGAATGGCTTTTTACACCGTTCATTTCTAAGTGATTATTACAGCGGTCGCTATCCTGGCACATCTGCCCGTGGTGCCACATTCCAATTTAATCCTGATAATAACGACCGGCGTATTAGCGGATCTTGCGCTTCCCTAGCGGGACTGGAAAAGGCTTTGGAGGAACAAAATGGGCAGGGCTTGGAGCTGGCGATCAGGCGCATTCGCCTGCTGCATAGTATGATCTTGGCCTTTGGTGGTATCCCCTTGCTCTATATGGGCGACGAGATCGGACTGCTCAATGATTATAGTTACAGTGACAATCCCGATCTTGCGGCCGACAACCGGTGGATTCACCGGCCCTATATGGATTGGGATAAGGCAGCTGAGAGAGATGATCCACAGTCTATTAGTGGGCAGTTATTTCAAAGCATTAAGCAGTTGATCCAAGTTCGCAAGCACTCTCCTGCACTGCATGCCGAGGCAGCCGCTTACGCAGTTTGGACCAATAATGAGCATGTATTTGGTCTACTGCGCACAAGTCCACATGGACGGCTTTTAATTCTAGGTAATTTCAGCGAATGGGGGCAGGCGGTCCGCCGCGATCGTGTACGAGAGATGGGGTTTAGCGGCCCCATGAAGGAATTGATCAGCGCCAAAGGCCTGGATGCCTGGTCAGATATATATCTGGAGCCATACCAATTTATGTGGCTTCAGGACTCGAACGAAGTTGATGAATAGGGGATAATTACCGTATTGCTGTCCCATATTAGAACAGAAAGATATAGTTTATCGTCGACGACCGCCTGTTAGCAGCATGACGTAATAGAGCAGTTGGCCAATCGCTGTTACCGCCGCAGCTACATAGGTCAAGGCGGCAGCATCTAGAACTTTATTGACCCCTTCAATCTCGTTACCAACTAAGACACCGCTGCTAACCAATAATTGTTTGGCCCGTTTGCTGGCATTGAACTCAACTGGCAATGTTACCAATGTAAAAATAACAGCAACCGCAAATAGAGCCACACCTGCCCAGGCGATGTAAATGCCGATTTCCGTTTTGGCAAAAATAGCCAAGAAAAAACCAGCCATAAAAATAATGGGTGCGAGACGGCTGGTGAAATTAGTCGCCGGGACAAGGGCGCTGCGGAATTTCAACGGAACATAATGGGCCGCGTCTTGTAATGCATGCCCCATTTCATGCGCTGCCACTCCGGCAGCCGCAATACTTGGGGTACGGTAAACATCAGGGCTTAGTCTTAGCACCTGGCTGCGTGGATCATAGTGATCGCTTAAACGGCCTTGGGTTTCTTCGATGGCAACGTGTGAGAGCCCTTGCTCATCGAGTAAGACACGCGCAACCTGGGCGCCTGTAATACCGCGCATTGTAGGCACTTTAGAGTATTTTTTGAAGGCTCCCTTAACGCGGGCCTGGGCCCAGAGGCCCAGGATAAGACCTGGCAATGCAAAAATGAGCCAGTAGAACATAGATTAGTCCAATCTTCTCTTTCTAGAGGAAACCCGCACACGCTTCTTTGACAATTGTTCTACACGCGCCTTGTTGAAAGCTCTTAGGAGGAACAGCCCGGTCAGAACGCCTGGTAATGTAACGAACCAATAGGAAGTGATAAAAGCCAACATAAGATTTCCTTTTTACTCTACTTAGCTATGTAATCCAATACAAATAATTAGATGCGATAACCATGATGAATCTTCCACATTTTTGGGTCTTTCGTCAAGTTTGAGTGACCCTTTCCTACATAAGTCTTATATTTTGATGAAACCAATACGCTTTTGCTTAACAAAACATTATTGATATAAAGGGTTAAATTGAAAATAGTTTGCGACAAGGGCGGTTTGAGCAATTAATATGGGTAAAAAACAAAAAGAGCTTCTGAACCTGAACGGCGATCTACCACTTGACCTGGGTGGTGGACTTCAACTACGCTGGGCGACATGGGACGATATTGACGAGTTGGCTGATTTTAATATCAAGGTCCACAGTGACGAACCCGAAGAGCCACAACTTTGGCTGGGAGATTGGACAAGAGACTTGATGAAAGGTCACCACCCGACAACAGATGTTGCTGATTTCACGCTTGTCGTTGATCAGAATCAGGGTGGCAAAATAGTATCTAGTTCGTGTTTAATATCTCAAGAGTGGACCTTTGATGGTATTCCTTTTGGGGTCGGCCGTATTGAGTTGGTAGGCACCGATCCCTCGTACCGGCGGCGCGGCCTAGTGCGCGAGCAAATGGTGGCCATTCACAAACGCAGCGCAGCAAAAAAAGAGTTGGTTCAGGCAATCACCGGAATTCCCTGGTATTATCGACAATTCGGATATGAGATGGCATTGAATCTGGCGGGTGGCCGCGAATTTTTCTGGATCCGGCACGGAAATGATGGTTCCGTAAAAGAAGAATCTTTTCAAATACGCAGCGCCATATTGGCGGATATCCCACTGCTTATAGAACTATACGTTGCGCATTGTGGCAAAAGTCTGGTTAAGTATCAGCGGGATATAAAGGCGTGGGAATATGGTCTTGCTGCAGCACATCCGGAAACCCCAGCCAAACTTGAGGTGCACATCATCGAAGATTCCGGGAGTCAGGCGATTGCATATGTATCGATACACCAATGGGGAACTGGTTTCACTGTACGCGAAATGGGAGTCAAAAAAGGATTTTCTTGGCGAGAAGCAGGCCTTTTTCTTGTCCGCCACTTAAAAAAACAGGCAGACACACTTAATGCGACGCGTAGTAAATCGATTACAAATATCCATTTCATGTTGGGCGAAACCCATCCAGTCTACAATGCATTGGGTGATCAATTAGAGCGCCGGCGCAAACCTTATGCCTGGTATATTCGCGTTCCTGATCAAAGAGGTTTTCCTACGCCAGCATCGCTCCAGTTTTAGAGAAGCGATTAGCAGAAAGTGTGATGGCTGGATATTGTGGCAAGCTGCGTTTGAATTTTTATCGTGACAATATGTCCCTGTCTTTTGAACATGGCCGTTTATCGAAAATCGAGACATACGACCCAACAAAAGTGGAAGACGCGGACGCTCTATTCCCAGATCTGACATTTCTGCAGCTTTTGTTTGGCTACCGCAGTCTTGAGGAACTCAACTACGCCTTCGCGGATTGTTACACCTTAAATACGGAAGCTGCCGTACTTATAAACGTGCTGTTTCCACGCTGCCCTTCAGATGTCAGCCCATTGAACTAAGGACGGCGAATCAGGTAATTGCAGGTATCATTACGATTGGTGATTAAAGAGTAAGAGCCAAAAAGCAAATAAAGGAGCGTATGAATCCAATTCAGCCTTTTATCGACCGTTATGGCGCCTTTGTAGTTGACGGAGGGCTGGCAACACAGTTTGAAGCGCGCGGATGTGATTTGAGTGATGAACTTTGGTCAGCGCGTTTATTGATGGATAATCCTGACGTTATCCGCCAGGTCCATGCCGATTACCTGTGGGCCGGTGCCGATTGCATCATTTCGGCCAGTTATCAAGCGACAATTCCAGGGTTCATGTCGCGTGGTTTGAGTGAATTTGATGCAGAAAGCTTGATTCGCTCTTCTGTTGAGATTGCAGTTGAAGAACGGGATACTTATTGGGCGTCTCTCACTGAAACGGAGCGCAATCAACGATTACGACCGTTAGTGGCAGCCAGTGTTGGTCCCTATGCCGCTTATCGAGCTGATGGCTCTGAATATACAGGTGATTACGATCTGGATGAAGATCAACTTGTTGAATTTCACAGGCCACGCTGGCATCTGCTGGCTGATACATCAGCGGACATTCTTGCATGTGAAACGATTCCGGCTAGCAGCGAAGCTCGTGCCCTGGCTCGATTGTTGCATGAGACGCCTGATCGTAATGCGTGGTTTTCATTTGCCTGCCGGGATGGCCGTCATATTAATGACGGTTCGCCAATACGTGACACTGCTTCGTTCCTGACACCGTATGATCGGATATCGGCAATAGGTATTAACTGTACCTCGCCACGCTATATTCCCGGCTTAATCGCTGAACTTTGGCAGGTTGTCAAGCAGCCTATAATTGTCTATCCCAATTCTGGAGAGATCTACGATGTAGATCGGCATAAGTGGCAAGGAGAATCTATTCCAGCGGAGTTTGGTACTTTTAGCCGTGAATGGCGCAAACTTGGCGCTGCAGGAATTGGCGGCTGCTGTCGAACGACTCCGGCCCATATACGTCAGATACGCGATAGATTCCCCTGGTAACTAATATGGGTGTTGAATAGATTCGTACTGCCAGTATTATTTGGCGTGCCGACTAGTTTTACATAAATTTATACAAGAAGAGAATCAATGGATCGTAAAACTTTCCAACAAACTTTGCCTAAAAAACGAATATCGGCCGGTTGTCTGTTTTTTGATGAAGATAATCGCCTATTGGTTGTGAATCCAACTTATAAAGAAACCTGGGAAATCCCTGGTGGAGTCGTAGAGCAGAACGAATCCCCGCGGGATGCTGTCAAGCGTGAGATTTTTGAGGAGCTGGGATTTGAATGCGAACCAAAACGCTTACTTTGTGTTGATTACTCCGGTGAGACAGACAGGCGAACAGAGAGTCTGCAATTTATTTTTCTCGGACCAAGATTGACTGCTGATATGATTGCTGCAATCAGGCTTCCAGAAGAGGAGCTCAGCGAGTATCGTTTCTTAAAGCCCAAAAAGGCGACAAAACTATTGAACCGAAAATTGCGGCGGCGTGTTCAACAATGTCTGAAAATCATTGTTGGTGAACAAACATTGTATTTGGAAGAGCAGCAGTTGGTGAACAGCGTTGTTTCTCGGTGAATTTGCAGCCCTGGCGACGGCCGTTTGCTGGTCGTTAACGGCCGTATTCTTTAGCTACAGCGGGCGGCTTATTGGGTCCGATGTCGTCAACCGCAGCAGGTTGATTTTTGCCTTCCTGTTCCTAACCATCACACATCTCATCGTTGAAGGGACGTTGTTCCCCTGGGATGCTGAGCCGTTTCGTTGGTTCTGGCTGGGCATCTCAGCCATATTAGGTTTGGTCCTTGGAGACACCTTTCTTTTTAAGGCCTATGTTCTAATTGGTCCTCGTCTCTCTATGCTCCTAATGGCCACGGTTCCAATCTACGGCGTTGTATTTGGCTGGTTATTATTTGGCGAAACAGTAACGGGTATCGAGTTGACCGGCATTCTCCTGGCGGTCTCAGGCATCGCATGGGTTGTCACAGAACGGCGACCTGGACAAACGGCCGTTCAGAAAAAGAATTATCGGAGTGGGATCATATTTGGATTGGCCGGCGCAATGGGGCAGGTAGCCAATCTGATCACCGCCCGCTATGGCATTGTAGGTGACTATCCCAGCATTTCGGCCACAATCATTCGTATACTTATCGCCGTAATGATCTTATGGGGTCTGGCAGCAGTGCAAGGACAAATTCGGCATACATTTCGTATGTGGCGCAATCGCAATGCATTCTCGGCTATGATCGGCGGCTCATTGACAGGACCTTTTCTGGGTATTTGGTTTTCATTGATAGCTATTCAAAATTCTCGTCTTGGTATCGCAGCAACTTTGATGGCTTTGCCCCCTATATTGCTTATTCCCATTGAATATATTGTTTACAAACGCAAGGTCAGTGTTAGAGGTATCGTAGGCACACTAGTTGCAATTACCGGTGTCGTTGTGTTAATCATTTCCTAGTGATTTAGGAGGGTATGACGGTGGCGAGCCGTTTGACTCCTTCCCTGATCTGGTTACTGTCCAGCCCACTAAAGCCAAGAAGGATAGATGGCGGAGCTGGCTGCTCTAGATGGTATGGGGCACCAGGATAGACACCAACACCTGCTGTGGCCGCCTGGCGTACGATCTCCGTTTCCTGACAGGACGGCTGTAAATAAAGCATCACATGCAGTCCGGCGGCAACAGATGAGTAGTGGACCCTGCCTGTGCAAGTATGTTTCAAGTGCAGTTATTAACGCCTCGCGCCGTGTCTTATAAGCTTTACGCAAATGTCGCAGATGGCGTTCAAAATGACCCTCGGCGATGAAATCGGCAACCGCAGCCTGGGTGAGCGTAGGAGCACCGCGATCAACCAATCCTTTGGCGCGAATAAATGGTACTGTTAGAGGGGTGGGTAATACCAGGTAGCCAAGGCGGAGACCAGGAAATAACACCTTGGAAAAGTTGCCAAGGTAGATAACATGGCCGCTGGTATCGAGTCCCTGTAAGGAGGAAAGCGGCCGTCCATCATAACGCAGCTCACTGTCATAATCGTCCTCAATTATCCAAGCATTATTGCGTTCAGCCCAATTCAAGAGAGCCAAACGGCGCTGTAAAGATAATGTGCCACCTCGTGGGAATTGGTGAGATGGTGTCACGAACGCCAATCGAGAACAACATGTGGCTGGAATCTTTTCTACAGGCAATCCATTTTCGTCTACTGGCAAAGCTACCAACTTGGCATCATAGGTCTCAAATAGTGTATAGGCGTCGTGGTAGCCGGGGGTTTCTACCAGCACTTCATCACCGGCGGAAAGCAATAAGCGGGCCAGTATGTCCAGGGCTTGTTGGGCGCCGCTAACGATAACAACTTGTTGAGCGGTGCAGCGCACACCTCGCTGCCGGCCGAGATAGGCGGCAACAGCCTCACGTAAGGGGGCAAAACCGGCAACAGAGCCATAGCGGGAAAGCATGATATCATCCGTGCTGAGATATCGGGCCAGCAGGCGACGCCAAATGTCGTACGGGAAAATATGGGAAAAAGAACGGCCGAAACCAAAGTCAATTTCCAAACGCATATTTGCCTGCTTATGCGTCGGCTGTTGATTCATTACACGTTGGCCCCAACTTGAAAGGGTCGGGGAAAAAGGTTGTTTCTCGTGTTTCGTTGTGGCTGTGACGATCCCACCTGCTACATAAGTGCCTGAACCTAAACGCGTTTCTATAAAGCCTTCAGCCTGAAGTTGTTCATAGGCTTGAATTACTGTGATACGGCCGATTTTCAGTTGAGCAGCAAGTTTGCGGCTTGACGGCAGCCGACTATCCGGGGTAAGAATACCTGCTAAGATCTGTCTGCGTAACTGTTGGTATATCTGAAGGAACATCGACTGTTGCAGATCTTTATCCAATTGTAACGATACCGACAGATCTCTTTGATCCATTTTTTATCCTGAATACGATTATAGGGCATATCTCAATTGAATATGAAACAAGATGGTTCCTTAATGTCCATAAATCGCAGTTGTGATTGTTCGCAGCATCGCTAAAACTCGCTTACAATAAGGCTATGTCATACCGGAGTAGTGATAAAACCCGTCAGAAAAAAGATGCCAAGCGCACGGCAATGATGCAGTCGGCCGTGCGTATATTTGCCGAAAAAGGATATCAGGCGGCTACTATTCGTGATATTGTCAATGCTGCAGACGTAGCCATAGGCACATTCTATTTCTATTTCCCAGACAAGGAAACTTTGTTTATCCATCTTTACGAGGAAACCGGTGATTTCTTGATTCAAACATTGCAGCAGGGGATCAACAGCCGCAGCTCCTTTCCACAGCAAATTAAAGCCGCGTTGCAGTCCTATGTTAGCATTGCTGTATATGAACCTTCTGCGGTTCAGTTGTTACTGGTCTCAGGCGCTGGCGGTATTCCAGCCCTTGCCGGGAAGTATGCCGCATTTCAAGAGAAGATGATTCGGATTTGGCAGCGCCCTCTGAGTGAAGCCCTTAATAAGAATCTTGTCGCTCCACAAAATGATAGACGCACGGCGGAAGCATTAACAGGCGCTTTGAATCAAGTGATCCTAAGTTTCTTAGCCCATCCTGAGGCGGATGAAGAGGCACCAACTGTGGTAGAGGATCTGACACGATTCGTGCTGCGAGCTACGTCTTACTACGAACAAGCCCCCGTCTCTTAAAGACGCACCTATCTTAACTGACTGTCAATTATCAATTCAATACGCAGACTAAATCACCGTAATATTGGATCCATTTAGGCTTTTGGAGACCTCGATGCGTGTGGGGAAGGCATCTCGGAGTTCATCGATATGTGTGATTACCAGAATACAAGCAAATTCATCGCTTACCGTATTTATTGCTTCGACCAACTTTTGGCGACCTTGGGGATCTTGACTGCCAAAGCCCTCATCTATGATCAGGGTTTGCAAACGCGCACCAGCACGATTTGTTAGCAACTGCGACAATGCTAAGCGGACTGCGAAATTGACGCGAAATTGTTCGCCGCCACTGTAATTATCATACGGCCGTTCGCCATCCTTATCGGCAATGTGGATGTCTAGCGTCTCGCTTAAGGCATCGCGTGTTTTTAACTTCCGCTGTGTTTCGAAAGTAATACTCATATCACCACCAGTTAAACGATCTAGTAACTGGTTGGCCCGTTCCTCGATTTCGGGAAGTGCATGCTCTATCAAAAGTGCTTGTACGCCGCTTCGCCCACAGGATTTTTCCAACAGTTTCATCCGTTGGATGCGCAATGTGGTTGTGGCTTTTTCTTGTTCTTGTTGTTTTTTCTGATCCCGTAAATTACTTAGTACCGCCAATTTTTGCTCAGCTGCACCAACTTGTCGCGAGGCGGCAATTTCTTCCTCGCGAAGTTGAAAAGCCTCATCTTCAATTGTTTGAATGTCGACAATGCCTGCCTTGAGTGTTTCTAATTGGGATTTGACTGTTTCTAGCTGTTTTTGTTGGTTCTCTAGCTCCGTTTCTTGATCCTGTATGCGTTGTTCCAAATCGGACAAAGTAGTTTCTAGCGGTTTAACAGCTGCTTCTGCTTGTTTAAGTTCTTGATAGCGTGCCTCAGCCTTGGCAAGCGTATCTCGTTTTTCCTTTGAAGCTTGATCTGCAGCGGGATCATAATCAACCTTATCCAGCTCAATCTGCAGCTTAGCCAAGGCGGCTTTGGCTTCTGGAGCGAAACTACCCTCACTTAATTGTTTACAAACATCAGCAAGCTGCGACTTGACCCTCAGCCTCCCATTCGCTGATCAATTGGTCTAATGCTGTTATTTGCGCACTCGCATTAGATAACTCATTTTGCAATTCTTGCTGTTCCCCATCCAGAGTAGCCTTGGGCTGCAACTCCTTTTCCAGTTCAATGACGCGCTGTTCTTGATCCTTTAAATTTGAATCGTTGGCTAAAAGCTCGTTGATTTCGAGGAGGCGACCTTTTTCACCCTGTTCCCACTGTTGCAAACGTTGCTCTATTTCAACTAATTTTGCTTCAGCTTGGGCCAGCCGCTGATGCTGTGCTTTTCTATCGCGCTCAAGAACTGGTTGCTGCTTGAGGGCTTGTTGGATTTTGGGTACCTCTGCTTCAAGAACTGATAGTCTTGTCACGTTAGCGCGCCAGAGATCTGCGCGTTCTTTTCCTTCATCACTCAGTTCGCCAACCACTTGCTGGCGGTGCTGCTCGGTCATTGGTTGGCCACACAAGGGACATTCGCTTTCGTGATCATGTGCTTGAAGGCGGTCAATGCGATCCTTGAGCTTATCCATCTCCTGGCGAAGGAGGGGCTGCTGGTTTCTAATGGAATCTAATTCAGCCTTGAGATCAATATATCTATTTTGTTGGTCGCTGATGCTGCTGAGTTCTATATCTAGAGATTCGAGACGTTGTTCCGCTTTTTCCTTATTTGCGCCAATCGTTGCTTTATCCGCTTCGATTTTCTGAACTTGTCGTTCTGTCACTTTAAGCTGTTCTAATTCTTGCTGTAGTAAACGTCGTTCGCCCATTGTTTGCTGCAATTCTGATTTTGCAAGATGCAACAATTCTTGAAGCGCTGCCAAGTTTTTCAGAGAGGTTTTTACTTCAGCGAGCCGGTCTTCATTGGCCTTAACTTGGTCTTGTAGTTCAGGTCGTTGAAGATGAGCAGTAGACACGGCCTGCTGTTGTTCCTGCAACTGTTTCTGCTGCTGCTCTAAGCGGCTGCGGGATTGGGCTACTGTTATTTCATATGGCCGTTTCTCCTGAAGTAAACGGTTGTAGGTATTTGCTTTTTCTTGCCAGGATTGCGATTCAGTCACAGCCGCCTGCCAGGCAGCGAATGCAGCCCCAATCGTTGCTGCCTCATCTATAACGGATTGGTACGATTCTCTTTCTCGCTGGCGCTCACTGAATGTTTGCTTGAACTTACCTAAATTGAGGTTGGTTCGTTCGACGCTTTTTCCCAGATTAGCAGCCAGTGATTCTTGTTCACTTGCAGCAGCAGCGGTCTGGCGCATCTGGTTTAAGAGCTTTTCTTGCAGTTCGAGTTTGGCTGAGATGGCGTCACGATGTCTTTGGGTCTCTTCAAGGGCGGCTTTTCGCTGCGGTTCCTCGCTTAATTCCTCACTGATACCTTCCAGCCGGCTGTCAAGAAGAGCAAGTTTGCCTTGCTCGATTTTGCGGGCTTCTGCTGCCAGTTCGCGATAATTCTCCCACTCGGTGACACCCAGTAAATCAGCTAAGATCTCTTTTCGTTGGTTTGGAGTTCGAGTTGTAAACTCATCAGCTTTCCCTTGCAGCAAAAGGCTGGCATTGGTAAAGGTGTCGTAATTCATTTTAAGAAGCTGTTCAATCGCAGCTTCTGTTTCACGTATTTTGTTCTCGGAAAGGGTCTTCCAACTATCATTGTCAGTGGATATTTGCAGTTCCAGTACACTTGACTTACGCGCTGTTTTACGGCGCAGGACGCGGTAACTGGTTTGCTCTAATGAAAATGTATAGCGCACTTCAGCGGCATCTCCTTGGACAGATGCAAGACGATTTACTAAATCGTCATCGCTGCGACTGCGGCTGCGACCGAACAAGGCCCAGGTGATGGCATCGAGAATGCTTGATTTGCCGGCCCCGTTGGCGCCGGAAATGCAGGCCAGGTGGATGCCATCGAAATTTAATACGGCCGTTTCCCGGTAGCTCAAGAAATTTGTCAATTCCAATTTCTGGGGGATCATTGATCTTACTCTTCAACTGTGGATAAGATTTCTTGTGCCAATGATTGCATGGCGCTTATCTCAGCACTATCTAGCCCGGTACTCAGCCAGTACGTTTCTAACAATTGCAAAGGGGTAAGTGATTCTACTGCCGTCGTGTTACCCAAGCGCGCACGATTTTCACTTTGGCGGTGTTTCTGAATCTGAATGCTGAAGGCTTGCTCAAAATGATTCGCTATCTGTTTCTCATCTAATAATGGTTCCCAATCAGTTGGATAGGCCAGTTTCAAGCGGCAGATAGCTCCCTTCACGTCCTCAGGCGGCGGCAGTTGGTCAAGGATGTCCTGCATGAAGGCGTTGGCGTCTTCTGTCTGTACAGGTATATCTAAGAAGCGGCGCGTTTTCAAGGGTATGAAATCCCATGCGGTGTGCCCTTTCGAAATCTCGGCGATAACAAAACCTTTTCGTTCACGTGCTTCCCCGAAATCTATGCGTTCGATAGAGCCTGGATAAATTACTGGCGGTTGGCTGCCGGCAGCCGAAATAGATTGATGCTTGTGGATATGACCTAAAGCTACGTAATCAAGCCGCCTATCTGTGATCAGCCGCCCGCCCAGCACCAATTCGTGCCCGAGCATCACCGCACGCTCGCTGCCAAAGATCGCCCCCTGCACACTGGCATGAGCAGTCAAGATTAAGGGGAGATCGGTGTTAGCAGACTCAATACTATTAAGGATGGCCTTGGTCACACGCTCCTCTATTTCCGTTAGCACCTCTTCGAGGCTCATGCCGGCTGTTTCTTCGCGCGCCATGAGCTGGCTGCGTGAAACCCAAGGCACGGCAATGATCTGCGCATTTATACCAAGTTCGTCGGGCTGCCAGAGGTGGATATTATCTGCTACATGGATGAAGGGTACCTTGAGGGTTCCAAACTCCTGCAGCGTATGTGCGCGTCCGGAGGCTGGCGATTTATCATGATTGCCAACCAGGAGTAGGGTGGGGATCTGTGCTTGAGACAAGCGCATCATACGCTGGCCCCATTCTCGTTGGAATGTCGGCTGTGGATTGCGATCTTTATAAGCGTCACCGGCGAAGATAACCAGATCCACCTTCTCATTTACCGCAGCGTCCACGATTTGATCTAATGAGTGCAAGAAGTCCATGACCCGAACGGGTAACGCGGATTGGGGATCATGACGGCCGTAGTTGGCGATGTCGATATGAGCGTCAGCAAAATGCAGCACACGAAGCGGTTTCTTATTCAACTCATTCTCACTTATGCGATATTATTTATTTTACGCTTATCGTGTAATAAGCACCTTTGTCGGGCTGCCCAGTAGGGAATTTTCGGGAAACAACAACATAATAACGATTGGGGGGCAGATTATTTATTACAAATTCCTCATCCACTCCATTCTTAGGGGAATTAGTGACTGGGCCCCATTTGGTTTTCTGCCGTCCGTAGACCTCTACATCGAAGTTGTTGTCTTCTGGTACAATAAGTCGCACCTGTATACTGTACGGGGACTGAATTTCAAAAGTATAAACGTCGAAAAAGTCACGCTGTTGGTCGAAATTTCTGGTCTGGTTAAGGCCGAATGATATTGGTCTTGCTTGGGCAAATGTATCATCAGGGCGCGTGCCATCATCGTAATTTCCACCCAGTACCGGCATATAGTTTGTATGGCTGGGAATCGTTAGTCGTTCCATAACAGGCGACGCTTGCTCCCCATCCTCGCTAAAAATGCTGCCGCCTACAACCCACAGATTATTTCCCAACATGCCACCCCGTGGCCAGAAACGGCCGGGATTAGTTTGGAAGTTTCCCAGGTTATAAGAGGGATCCATAATTGTCCATGTATCGCGTATGGGATCATAAACCTCGGTTTGCGTGACAGGCAGCAATATGTTCCCAACGGCCGTCATCCCACCATAGACGTACCATTTTCCATCTGGTCCTACTGAGCTGCCGGCACCAAAGCGGGGGATATTCATTTCTGCAACAAAATGCCAGTTGCCCCCTGGCTGGTAACATTCCGCACTGCGATGCAGAACGGTAACAAATCCTGTATCCGGATCGTCTTGTACTCCCAATCCTCCAGCTACACAAATGCCTAAACCATTCTGTTCTATCCAGGTGGCAGTGTGTGCATAGCGGCCGGCATTCATAGGCTTTTGTTCTAACCAGGAGTCGGAATCGACCAGATATACGTAAGTATTTTGTACCACTTTGTCTTCGACGATGCTGGGCGGTACACTGATTCGCTGTGCTGCTGAGTCCGCCAGTTAAATAATATTTGTTTTGCGTTGGGGGAACCGCCGCTGATGCCCAGGCAAAGGGCACCCCATGCGGTTTGGGTGTATCAGCTACGGTTTGCCACGATCCTTTATTATAGGATCGGGATTAGGGTCTATGGTATAAGCCCAATGAATGCCGTCATACGTAGGTTGTCCCCGTTATATCCAGTTGGAACAAAGATTTTATTGCCGACTAGAGCTGCCGTGGTATTGGAATAACCTGCGCCTGGAATTTTGGCCATTTCATCCCATTTTAATGTGTTGGCGTTAAAACGAACCAGGCGCGGGGAGATCTGCGGTAGTCCAGCCTCGCCCGTTTGCCCGCCGACAAGATAAAGGAATGGGTCTTGGGCAACAACGGCATGGCGGCTGTTTGGCGGTGGGCCGGGGATAGAAGCCGTTTGAACCCATTTTGAATCTACCGGTTCCAGGAGTGCAGAAAGCGCCATCATCGGTGGCAGAGGGGTGCCAAGTTCGCGATCTGCTACTTCAATGTAATAGGTTGTGCCTTGGGAAATCGGGAAAGTGACCTGGGAGGAAAAGAGGTTGTGGTCATCGTTACAGCCAATGGTCTCCAAGGGAGGTGGGGGGTTATCCGGATCTTCTACTTCACAGGTTCCGGTATGGATACCTAGAATGGTGTCATAATTACTGCCAAAAGTATCAATTGTTACACGGCCATTAACTGGTGCAAAGAGTTTGTACCAGACAGTCCGATACCCTTGTGGGCGGGTTGGATTGCCCCAGATACAAGCCAAGACCGGATCATCATTTGCTGAAGTGGCATTGGCAACTTCAGCAACCCCACCATCGGCAGGATTAGAGGGAAACACAATAAGCAAAGGCGCATCGCTGCAGCTATCGGATGGTTCCTCAGCAGCTGACAGCCATATGGGAGACATCATGGCGTTCACGCTGTTTGCAGAAGGAGCAGATGTGACAACGCCGTCAATCATCGCCTTAAGGGGATTCTCGATGTTGATTAGTTTGTTGTCCGGCTGTGGGATCGGGTCAGTTTGAGCTTGACCGACGGCCGTGACCAAAATGAGGAAAGCAAGTGCCAGAATAATTCGGCCGATTAATCGACGAGATTTCATATTCTTGATTTTACCGGAGATGGATTAATTGGCTAATAAAGCTTAGTTTGTGCCAAACCTCTCATTGTCACTCATTTTGGCTTGGGGTGTTTATCAAACAAAACGGCCGCTTTCCCATCAGAAAAGCGGCCGAACGTTGCGAAGTGCGTAAGGAAATTATTTCCTAAACTATACGCAGGGCGAGCAAAATTTCTTCGCCACCGACATCCAAACTTGTCTCATAAGTGGAATCTTGCATTTGGTTATTTTCGAGCACCAATGCCAGGGTTTCTTGCTTGATATAGGCCGCATAATTGATAAAGGCGGCTGCTACTTCTCCACTGGCCTGGTAAGCGAGTTCAATGCGATCGGCGATGTCTAAGCCGGCATCCTTGCGCATATTGTTGATCGCGCGTACCAGATCGCGCGCATACCCTTCTTGCAACAATTCCGGGGTTAACTCGGTATCAACAGCCACAGTGACTCCTTTGTCGCTGGCAACCGCCATGCCGCCGCGTGACTCTGTTTGCACAAGAACTTCTTCGCTGTCTAAGGTAATAGTTTCGCCGTCTACATCGATGGAGAGCATTTCGCCGGACTGCAGCACGCGCGCTCCTTCGGCGGGGTCAAGCGCCATCAAGGCCGCACGAACCTTGGGGAATGACCGCCCAAATCGTGGCCCTAAGATGCGATTATTGGGCATCAATTTGTAATTGACAAGCTCACCTACTTCAGAAACGACCTCGATTTCCTTCACGTTGATCTCTTCACTTAAGACCTCGGCCAATTCCAGCAAGTCATCCCTTTGCTGCTGGCTGCCCACGTTGACCCGTGCTTTGGCTAAGGGCTGGCGCAGTTTGATGTCCGCCGAACCACGCGCTGCGCGACCTAGACTGGCTGTTGTGATGGCCAGGCGCATTTTGTTGAGCAGGGGGCGATCCAGGGCATCTACATCGGCAGATGGGTAAAGGCAGTGATGAACACTGGCAGGCGCACTTCCATCTACACTGCGCACGAGATTTTGGTACATGTCCTCGGTAGCAAAAGGAATAATGGGCGCAAGCAGTTTGATGTATTCGACCAACACATGGTGGAGTGTTGCATAGGCAGCCTCCTTATCGCGGTCAGTTTCGCTCTTCCAGAAACGACGGCGCGAACGCCGGACGTACCAGTTTGATAAATCATCCAGGAATGATTCTAGTAAATAGCATGCGCGTTCGGCATCATATTTATCCAGTACGGCGCGGACTGATAGGGTTGTTTCCTTTAGGCGTTCCACAATCCAACTATCTAGTTGGGCATGGGCAGGATTAGGTGAGACGCTGATTTCACCGTTTGGGGTCCACTTGATCAAGCCGGGCGTAGCTGACAAAAAATGAGTAGACATTCCACAATGGAATGAGGAATCTGCGACGGGTTTCATCTCCACGCGTGTAGCCGAAGAGAAGATTTTGTTCCGGCTTGGTGGAGGCAAACAACCAGCGCATGGTATCGGCGCCCATATTATCAGCCGCTTCATTGAACTCGATGGCGTTGCCCCATGATTTATGCATTTCACGGCCGTCTTCCGCCAGTAATGTGGCATAGCCAAAGAGATTGCGGAATGGCGCCTCGTCAGTCAGAACTGTGCTTTGAGCCAGCAAGCTGTAGAACCAATTGCGGAATTGGCCAGGGAAGCTTTCGGAGATCCAGTCGGCGGGATACCATTTCTCCCAGGTTTCAGGTTCCACACGATAATGCATGGTACTAAAACCAACAATGCCCGCGTCTAACCAGGGATTGCCCACATCAGCGATACGGTCAACCTTGCTGCCACAATTGCTGCAGGCGATCTTAACTGCATCAATGTAGGGTCTATGGGGCGTATGTCCTTGAAATTCGTCCCAACCTTCTATTGCACGTTCCTCTAACTCCTCTTCATCGCCGACCACGGTATAGGTCCCGCAATCGTCACATTCCCAGATGGGCAAGGCGAGGCCGTAATATCTTTTCTTGCTGATCATCCAGTTGTGCATATTGCGCAGCCAGTCCATCTCACGATCATAACCAAAGCTGGGATACCAATTGATCTTGTCTACACGATCCATGATCTGGTAGCGCAGACTGGCTTCCTTTTCTTCGGCCGTTACTTCTTCTCGTGGTTTGTCGTACAGTTCGCCCATATTGATGAACCACTCGTCGACCAGACGGTAAACTAATTCCGATCCGCAGCGCCAACAGTGGGGGTAACGATGTTCATAGCGCTGCTTACGATAATAAACATCCTTTTCACGCAGAGTTGACGAAGATATCGTCTGCTACATCATGGACGGATAGGCTCGAGAGCCAATCGAAGCCAGCAAGGTAAACGCCATCTTCATTGAGAGGCGCAATCACTGGTAGATCGAACTCCTTGCTCAGTTGGAAATCCTCAGCTCCGCAACCGGGCGCGATATGAACGATACCCGTACCCTCATCTTCACCTACGTCCTTCCAGGGGACTACCCTGTGAACGTAATCTGCTTCTGCAAATGCCTCACGCACGATTGGCAGTTCATCAAATGGACCGGCGTATTCCCAACCGACCAGGTCGCTTCCTTTTAGCTTGCCAACGACTTCATTATCCTTACCAACTAAGGAGTTTTTCATCGCTCCTTCGGCCAGGTAATAGGTCCAACCATCTGTGGCTTTCACTTTTACGTAATCGAGATCGGGCCCAACGGCGGCGGCAACATTACTGGTTAAGGTCCATGGTGTTGTCGTCCAAACCAGTAACGCTTCCTTTTTCCCGGTGACATCCTGCCGCCCTTGTGAGGCGATGTCTTGCTAAGCAGCGGAAAGCGCAAGAATATGGAATCATGGGTCACGTCATGGTAACCATCGGTGACGATCTCATGCTGGCTGATGCCCGTACCGCAGCGGGCACACCAGGGCATGACATCCCGTCCTTTAAACAGCCAACCATTCTCATAACACTTCTTGATAAATCCCCAGATCTGGTAATTATTTTCATCACTAAAAGTGAAATAAGATCCCCCCATCTCAGGCAGCCCAAGGCGAGCAACGAGTTGTTCGGCCGTGCCTGTCACTGGCCCCCGAGGTCCCAATACTGTTACTTCTTGCTCCTGGTTCTCGAGTAGGAGATCGCGCAGTCTCATCAATTCATCAGGATCATTCCAATCCATCCAATATCCGAGGCGCATTGATTGTTCTGATTGGATAGCGGCGAATTTTAGAACTCTTGCTTTGCACAACTTTACAAATTCGGCCAGACCATAGTCTTCAATATCGTGCTTATTGGTGAAACCTAGTTCTTTCTCAACTTCAACCTCTACCCAGAGGCCCTGGCAGTCGAAGCCGTTTTGCCAGCGTTGATTTTTACCTAACATGGCTTGGTAGCGTTGATAGAGGTCTTTATAGGTGCGTCCCCAACCATGATGGACGCCTAGCGGACCATTGGCCGTTGCCGGTCCGTCGAGAAAGCTGTAGGTTCCATATTCGCTTTCCGACTCAGCGCGCAAGCGGCGCAGCTCATTAAATGCGTCGGTTTCTGACCAGAACTTGAGCGTATCTTGCTCCAAGCTCACAAAATCAACTTTGTTTGATACTTCTTTAAAACTCATAATAATCTCCACATGGATGATTTATCTTTCATATTTCTGTAAATTTCACAACTGCTGTTATGGTAAGTACGTAATTGCCTGAGGTCCAAATCAACAAGAATACAGCTCGTTTTCTTATTCCCCAGGCTGGCTAATTCGTTGATATTGAATGTAATGAGTTTCTACGGCGGTCAAGCCATCAGACCGTTCCATCTTCAACGGCCAATTGTTTTCATTGATCCATATGATGCGTTGTTGGTTTGCCCAACATATAGTCAAAGGGCTGAGTGATTTTTGCTCGTTCATAATTTCCAATTTCTCGTAGGCACCTCGCTTGAAATCTAAGGTGGTAGTAAAAGGTGCCATCTGTTTCTCAAGTGACTGGGCATCCGTACGCAGGCTGACGGCCGAGTCTGTACTTTTGACCGCCGAATTAGCCAGCAGCCCTAATCCGGTACTTGCCGGAAACCAGAAGAGGTAACCAACAGGCAAGGGAAGAACATCTTCAAATCGCTGTCCCTTCATCTCTCTGCTGACTATAATGGTGTCCGCTTCTAGAAGAACGTTGCCAATAATCTCAATGCCGCGAGCCCAATACCGGAATTTTAGCTGTACTGGATTGCTATCGTGATCCATTGTCAAATGGTACAGATAGGATCGGCCAGATTGCGCAGCACGGGCATCTAAGTCGACACGCAGGAAACGATAGCCATCTACAGCTTCCGATAAGCGCCATTTTTCTACAGCGCCCGTAGGCCGGCCATCTTGAATATAGCGCCATATGCCGGATGCCAAAGGCAGCTCATATGGCTGTTCGTGAATAATGAAGCGCATTGATATTGCTCACTAATCCGCTTGACTGATACTAGGGATCTAATTCCAGGTAGATTCGTTTGTTAATCCGGCCTTTGCTCTTATAGTTGGTCACACGAATTCGGCCGACTTCTTCCGTATTGGCCACATGGGTGCCTCCATCGGCTTGTAGATCGAGCCCAACCAATTCGACCGTACGCACTTGCTTGATGCCTTCCGGCAGCAGGTTTATTTTGGTGCGAATCAAGTCGGGAATTTGGAATGCTTCTTCCCTGGGTAAGATCTCCGCTCTAACTGGACGGCAGGCTGTAACTTCTTGATTTACAGAGACTTCAATGGCTGCCACCAGATCTTGGCGCATGGTCTCAAATTCGAAGTCCATCCTGCCTTTTAAGGGATCCATATTACCGCCGGTTACCGAGGCAGTGTAATCTCGCCATACAACCCCACATAGGATGTGCATGGCTGTATGTGTGCGCATGAGACTGTAACGACGTTCCCAATCCAACTGGCCGGTGACGGCCGTGCCTACTGCTGGTGGATCGCCTTCAACAAAATGAACTATTTTTCCGGCCACTTTTTTTACCTTGTTTACAGTCCAGACTGATTCATCATTTGAAAGCGTTCCAATATCACAAGGCTGCCCACCACCGCCAGGATAGAAGGCCGTGCAATCTAAGATGACACCCCCATCATTCACGGCCGTTACATTTGCCGTAAACTCTCTTATGTAGGCATCTTGCAAATATAATAGTTCAGACATGATACTCCTCAATTTATTGTCAGGATATCTTGCAGCTATTGGACAACAGGTAAAAAAAAAGCCTTGTCCCTATTGGGACGAAGGCATTAGTTACTCCGCGGTACCACCCAAGTTCCCGGGGCAAACCCGAGCACTCATCTGACAACAACGATGATTGTCCTATTCCAATAACGAGGAATGAGCCCGGCCAAGTCTAGTTACTTCTATCCTTGTAAGTTATACAAGGAAAATAGAGAGCGTTCGGTTGGCAACTCCGGAGGGATTTTTAGCTGGTTTCTTGTGCCTGACTTGCACCAACTCAGGCTCGCTAATCAATAATAACCGACTGACTCGTCTCCATCATAGTCTTTATCTTAATATTTTGAAGATTATGCCAGATAGGGAAGTGAAAGTCAACCGGCCCGACGTCAATTAAACTCTGCATCTGTATTGTTTGTACCCAATCTGCTATACTAAAGACAGAACCCTGGTACCCAATTAATAGGATTCTATTCTTATTTCATTATTGATCTCTTGAGGTTCGGTAGATTGCGAATACGCTTTTGGGGTGTACGCGGAACGATTCCTACACCCGGTCCAGATACTGTTAAGTATGGAGGCAATACGCCTTGCCTTGATGTTTTGACGTCGAACCAACGTGTCATCATTTTGGACGCAGGTACCGGCATTCGCCAGTTGGGAGAAGTGTTAAAGCAGGAATACCCCAGAAAAGTCGAAGCCCGGATTCTCCTTAGCCATACACATTGGGATCATATCCAGGGACTACCGTTTTTTACGCCGTTACAAAGCCGGAGAAATAGATTCGGATTGGTAGGACAGAGACGAGTGAACAAGAACCTGGAAACAATTCTGTCTAGGCAATTTCAAGAACCTTACTTACCATTTGCTTATCGTTCGTTAGCGGCCGGTCTAAATGTATCTGAAGTGACGGGTGGTGAAACGATTATCATCGATGATCGTACATCAGTAGTAGTTGCTGATCTAAACCACCCTGGAGGATGTCTTGGATTCAGGATTCAAGACGATGATCAGGTGTTAGTATATTGCACGGACACATGTTGGGTTCAGGACGAGTTTAGTGAGGATGTGTTGCAGTTGGTAGATGGGGCAGATTTGCTCGTGCATGATTCTTATTTTGCGAACGTTGAGGAAGCTAAAACCTTTGCGGATTGGGGACATAGCAGTTGGCTGGATGCCACCAGATTGGCGAGTGCCTCAAATGTCAATGCTCTGGGCCTTTTCCATTATGCGCCTGGGTCGTCTGATGAGGATCTAGAGCAGATGTGTGAAAGAGCTCGTGAGCAGTTTCCTCGTACTTTATTGGCGCGCGAAGGCATGACTTTATACCTTCCTATTGGTCGCGATCTGCCTAAATAAAGAACGGAAAGCAAGTGGTTGACATAGATAAATCTGGCTAAGTGCCATAAGTGGAGAATTGAGTGGCTGAGGAAAATAGGGTATTTTCGCTCCTAGTCGTTGATGATGAGGCTGCGATAAGAACGGTATTGCGATTGATTTTAGTCCGTGCCGGTTATGATGTGGCTGAAGCTGAGAACGGGGAGGAGGCGTTGAGCAAAGTGCGGGAGGAGAAACCGGACTTGCTGCTGTTGGATGTCATGATGCCGGGAATGGATGGTTTCTCTGTATGTGAGCAATTGCGCGGCGATCCAGAAACGGCCGATTTGCCCATAATTATGCTCAGTGCTAGAACCGATTCTCGCAGTAAGCAGGAGAGTAAACGCGTTGGCGCAACAAAATACCTTACGAAACCATTGGCTCCGGACAAACTTTTATTTCATATTGGGGAAGCCCTCGCCAACCATGACGAATAGCAGTATTTTCGTGGCACGTCTACTTTGGTTTTGATACAATTATCTTTGTGACAAGATACACAATTCTCGGCTTATTATTGTTGTACTAGTCGAAATTGTGAGAATTA
Organism: uncultured Chloroflexia bacterium; assembly: GCA_963736615.1. Taxonomy (GTDB): domain Bacteria; phylum Chloroflexota; class Anaerolineae; order Promineifilales; family Promineifilaceae; genus JAACFF01. The sequence goes on from CAVTPP010000003.1 coordinate 744,495, forward strand.
TTTGGAGGCTAGCAAATATGCTCATAAAAAGATTGATACTTGCTGTTATTTCAATCGCATTTGGCGTTATCGTAACAATTGGCATTACATTGTTCATCCAGACAACACCGGCTGAATACGGGTTTCTCTACTTCACGTTTACGGCCCTCGCACTGGCAATAGCGTTAGGTATTTGGCTTGATAAGTTTATGGGCACGGGGCTCCTCCCGAAATAGCGACTGGTCTTTTGACCTTTAGACGTATATTTGGCAGCCTCGCCGTTTAAAACGGAGGGGCTGTTTTAGTTTATGGATACATTCCAAGGAAGGAAACATAATGACCGCAAAGATTATTGATGGCAAAGAGATTGCCGCAAAAGTTAAAGAAGAAGTTCGAGTCGGTGTTGCTTTAATGAAGGAAGAAACGGGTTATGTGCCTGGTTTAGCAACAGTTTTGGTGGGGGAAGATCCGGCGTCGGCAACCTACGTACGCATGAAGCAGCGCACCTGTGAAGCGTTGGGAATTCGCTCTATCGGGCACGTTTTGCCTGCTGATTCATCCCAGGAAGATGTAGAATTGCTTGTGAGGGATCTCAATGCAGATCCGGATGTGAACGGTATCCTAGTCCAATTACCGCTCCCTGGCCATCTTGATGAAGAGGCCGTATTAAACTCAATCGATCTTGAAAAAGATGTGGATGGTTTCCACCCAGTCAATATTGGTCGTTTGGCCATGAAAGGGCGCGAACCCTTATTCATTCCTTGCACACCATATGGTTGTATCCGTCTGCTGGAGGAATCTGGAATTCAGATTAGTGGGGCAGAGGCGGTTGTCGTCGGCCGTTCCAATATCGTGGGTTTACCGGTGGCGATGCTGCTTCAAAAAGCTAACGCTACGGTCACCATCTGTCACAGCCGGACCAAAGATTTGGCTGAACACACACGCAATGCAGACATCGTCATTGCCGCCATCGGCAGACGAGAGATGATCACGGGTGATATGCTCAAACCTGGAGCGGCAGTGATTGACGTTGGTATTAATCAGAAAGACGATCCAAGCAGGAAACGAGGTTACCGGCTTGTTGGCGATGTGGATTACGAATCGGCTAAGGAAGTTGCTGGCGCTATTACACCCGTACCTGGTGGCGTTGGCCCGATGACAATCGCTATGCTTATGGCCAATACGTTTCGTGCTGCTGAAATCGCTTTAGCTAACCGCTAAGAAACTGTTTGTGACCATTGGTTTCTTGAATCAACGGCAGCTATTGAAGATCCTCAGGGGCATTAACATTTGTAAATGATCGCCCCTGAGGATCATAACGTACAATATCGTCCCTTTCCACAAAGCGAACCCTCACATCGATATAAAAGCCCGTTATTTTTAATTTGTCAGCCATTAATCGCTTTTCAATGGGTGCGATGCAGGTCTTGTTGTAAACAGCATGCAACGGCTCTGGGAATTTTTCCCAGCGGGGTACGATAATATCGGCCGTTTCCTTGAGCGAAACAAGATGTTGTAATAAAGGGCGGTTGAGCCAGGGCATGTCGCAAGCCACGATGAGAACGTGATGATATTGCGAGGCGTTAAGTGCGGTGAAAATGCCGCCTAAAGGTCCTTTGTCCGGATAAAGGTCAGAGTATGTTGGCAAGTCCAAATAAGCGTAGGGAGCCGGGTTATTGCTAATTAAGATTGTTTCAAGACCAAGACCGGTTACCTGGTCTTTTACAATCTCAATCATCGGCCGTCCATTGAAAGGCACAAATGATTTGTCGATGCCCATTCGTGTGCTTTTACCCCCGGCTTGAATAGCAACAGTAAGCCCGGCCGCACCTTCAATATGGGGCATAGTTATCGACCAACCCCTAAACTGCCACCGAATGCGGCCGACATCTCTTCATAGATGGTGGCAATGCTGGCTACATCACCTTGATAAAAGTTGCCATTGCCCCGCGAAGCAAGCGTTGCTAATAAATCTTCATCAGCATCATTGCCATAAGCAACGGTAAAAACCGTCGTATCGTTAGCTGATGCCGTGGCTATTAAATTGTCATCGAATTCGAAGCGCTCGCTGGAGGTATCCTGCCCATCGGTTAAAATGATCATGGCGTTACTGGACTCTGGCGAGATTGAGGAGGCGACGATGGCGCTGCCATCACCAATGGCATCAAAGAGCGTTGTTTCGCCGCCCGATTCCATATTACCAATGATTTCAACGATCTGCTTCCGATTGGGGCCGACCTGTGCTTGATCGACTAACAAATCAGACTGCGTGTAAAATTCGACAATTGAAATAGTATCTTCGTCACCCATCTGTTCAACAAACTGTGCAGCAGCCTCTTTCATATTGTCAATTTTCGAGCCGTCCATACTGCCCGATGTGTCGACAAGCATCACTAAATTTACTGGTTTGCGAGCAGATTGCCATAATTCCTGGATGGCATAAACTGTTTCCACTGATGGCGCATCAAATATGATTTCCGGTTGTGTGGGATCGACACCATTAGCTGCGTCTAAAGGGGGACCAATTGGCACGGCCGAATTAACAGGGCGTAAGCCGGTGGATAAGGCGACTGCTTGTGCCGGTTCGTCCAGAAGATAATCACGGAATATATTAGCTGCTTCATTGATCTCAGGGTCGGCCGTTTTATTGAGACAGGCAGGGTGAGTAGCCACAAAGGTGCCTTCGAGGGGATAAATGGCGACAATTTCCCCATTGCCGTGCTGAACGACTGTACTCTCGTACATGATGGCCGCGCCAAGAAATTCGGGGCCACGCTCACTCATGGTTTTACCTAAAGCATCCGTGTTGGGGTTAAACGAAGTGACAGCGCTCTCAAACGCGCCCACGGATGCCTGGACGATGGGTTGGGCAATATCCTCCGTTGACACGGCATCGGTTTTTAGTTGTGCAGCTTGCACGATAGCTAACAGAGTGCTGGTGCCAGATCCGGTTAATCCGGGATGTGCATGACTAAGTCTAAGGGAATCGCCATAATCACCCCCGCTGTAATAAGCCCAGGCATTGGGATCGGCGGCAAGGCTGCCAATATCTAACCAACCTAAAGGCAATCCAGGCCATCCCAGCGATTCAGCAACCGGCTGCCACATGCCAATGACGAGAGGGCTTTCAGCTAAGCTAACACAATCGCCGGCGTAATTGCTGTCACCTTGATCGGCGAGAACATCCACCCAAACTTGGTTATCAGGAATCCAAATAGGGGGAGCTTCACTTCCATCTGCTAACTGGGTGACTGCCTGGCCCGCTTCGACCGGATTGAAGAGTACAAAGACCTGGTTGCCTTCGCTGGTTTCTATTTCAGCTGCATTGAAATCTGACACGGCTGTTTCCAGCCAAGGAGTTAAGCTCGCGTTGGCCATCACTTCAACGACTGCCGCATTTTTGGGAGGCTCTCCTGATGCAGCGCTGTCAAATAGGCCGCATGCTATGGCTGGGAGGAGTATAAAGATGATCAGCAAGCCCAAGTGTCGATAGTTCGAATTCTTCATGATCTATTCCATGCGCTAGGAATGAAGGCCGCTTAGCGCCCGGCGGTTATTAATGTTAACTCGACAAACCGGTCTAGTCTTTGTTGGTTTGGATCGTCTGTATTGCGCCGTTCTTCTGGCGGCAAAGCTGCGTCAGAGATGAAGCGCGCGGGGTCGATTCCTTGAGAAACCAGATATTCAACCACGGACTCTGCCCGACCTTGAGCTACTTCCAGGATTTCATCCTCTGTATATGGTGGTTCGTTGGCCGGCCAGGCAGAGGAACCCTCTACGCGAAGGAATAAGCCAACGCTCTGGGACAAAGTAGGAACCACGCAGCTATCCAGGATTCGGCGTGATTCAAGGGTTAATTCTGTTGATTCTGGTAAGAATGTAAAGGTGCGACAGGGTAGAACCGCCAATGTTTCGGCTGCACCGGTAGTAACCCCTGACAGATCAAGCTGTGATGAGATTGAGAAGGTGTCATTTACTGGCGAGCCGCTTGCTTGTAGACTAGCCTTATCGGCTGCACGAAGCACAAAACCAGGGTTGACCAAATCATTGACATCATCATTTGGTACGTTCAAGTCTGACGCGGCCCAAACACGGCGGGCAATTTCCAGGCGGCTGATCAAAGGGCGGGTGTCACGCATGACAAAAGCATTATCACCCAGATCTGCTTGGGCAACACTTTCTAGCCAGATCTGAAAATCATCAACGGCCGTTTCCGGATAAATAAAGCTCCAGTCATTATGCCCCCAACTGGCGATCTGCCCGGCAGCAGAATCTAAATCATCGAATTGTGATTTTAAGGTATCAAACCAGGCATTGTGGAAATTCTGAACCAGTTCAGCGTCCTCAGTGATTGATTGTCGGGATGTAACGATGACATCCATTACAATGCGTAATTGATTAGAACTCAAGAGAGGCAAACCGCCGCCGCTTTCCGCTTCATAAATATCGGGATCCCAACCGGATACGACATCAGCTTGCCCGCTGTTAAACAGTTCCACCGCTTCGGCCACGCTATCTTGTGGGACAAGTGTGACGTTTGAACGGGGGCTGAGCTGTGCTATGGACAATACATAATAAACGAAATACTCGCCGACACTGCCGCGTGAGAAGGTAATGCGCTTGTCTTTCAGGTCGTTGATTGTATTGGTGTCTCGTGCCCAAAGTTGGTCGGCGCCGGCGCTCTCATCAACAACGGCCGTGATCACCCCGGGACTTTTTAAGGCTACGGAGTCAAGCGTTGTGAGCAAGCAATCCCACTGCCCTGAGTTTAGCAGCGCCGTACGCTGTTCTTCTGAAACATCATAGGCTGGGTTATCATCAAGAAAAAAGGGTACGATACCGAGATGAAAACCATTTTCAATGTCTTTGCCTGACATCTGCATTTGCTGCAGGGTATAGTAGCTAACAAAAGCATCCGCCCCACAAATATACTCAGGTAATCCATCGTCAGGATCGTAGTTGGGCCCGAAAACAGGTTCTGGAGAATCAAGAACTACTACAGGCGTGGCTTGAGTGCCGCTTGTACTGCTTGAACCACTTTCCTCAGAAACTGACCCAGGCTCTACTTCGACAGGCTCCGTAGGCTGCTCGGTAAGATTCATATAGAAGCTGTATCCCAATGCGCCACAGATGACAACCAGTGTGAAGCCGATGATGGCCAAGAATATGATGCGTGTTCTATCCAATTTCATGGATTGCTCCTTATCTACTACTATTTACGCCGATAACTCGGAACAAGTTGCGCGAAAGACCCCTATTCCTTACGTACTATTAAGCGTTGAAAGATCATGTCCGGGTGGCCCAGGCCAGGCAGCTCAATACGTTTGAAATCCTCCAGCAAGAATAAGGCACTTATGATTTTTAGAAGCTGGTCATCGGTGTAAAACGCAAAAAAACGTTTGGGAGTATGGTGATCATCTTCCCAAATACCCTCGCTTTCAAAACCACCGTAGACACCTAAGAAAAAGAGGCCTGAGGGTTTGAGAACGCGGTGAATGGCACTTAAAACAGCCGCTAGATCCGTTTTTGGTACGTGTAATAAACAGTTCAAGGCGTATACGGCATCAAAGTGGGCGTCTGGGAATTTCAGGTTTAAGAAGTCCATTTCATAGGCTTCGAGCCCTTTGGAACGGCACAGCTGTACCATCTCTGGCGAAAGGTCTGTACTAATAACCTTCAAACCTTGCTGTTGAAAAAAAAGACTGTCTTTACCGGGCCCAGCGCCAATTTCTAGCAAGGATTCTTTTCCTTCATTCCGTAGAAGATCGAAAAAAGCCTGTCTTTCCTCAAGTTTCCAGGAGGAGAGTGAACCCTGTTGGCGTTCTGCTGCTGATTGATTGTAAGCCTCACGAAGCTGATTAGTTACATCATTATACATGATTAACTCTCTTGGTTTACTTGATAGCCGAGGTTTTGCAAAATATCAGCGGGCGATTGGCCGCGAATAATTTGGAACTGATATGGTCCGCCATCTTCGTGATCGATGAGCAGTTCATACGCTTCGGGAAGAACGCAATGTTTACTGCCTTTAACGCCACCCAGCATCTCTTGATAAGCGCCAATGCCAAAGAAGCCAACATACAATTCATCCGCATCTACAGGCATGAATAATGGGGAGTGGCTTTTCTTGGGCGGGTATACATCGTCGCTATCGCAAGTGATCCCCCCCAATTGAACTTGCTGAAAGGGGCCATTCATATGATTGAGTGGCAGGCAGATAAAGTGTTCGCCCAAACACCAGGTATCGGGAAAGGAAGACATTATAGATCCGTCGATAAGGTACCAAGGCAGCTGCGAACCGTTGTCTTTGACAGTAATGACTTTGAATAAGTGTGCGCCATGTTCTGCGGTTGTATAACGGCCGAACTCGCCCATAATGTCAGGTTCAGGGACACCATACCGGCCACAAGTTTTCTTTATTGTGGTTAGTAATCTACCGGCAAATCCGTGGTAATCGAATTGGAAATCGAGGGTCATGGGCACTGGCATACCCCCGCCAAAATCAAAGATATCAATTGTAGGATATCGTTGGCGAAGTCGGGCAAATACCTCAATTGAAGGTTCTAAATAGTCGACAAAGGCTTTTTTATCTGTTATTTGGCTGCCGACCATGGCGTGATAGAGTCGAAGATTGAGATTGGGAGCGGCCGCTATATAGTCGGCTGCTTTCCATACGGATTCGAGATTTAAGCCAAAGCGGGAGTTGGCAGATTCCATTTCCTGTTCGTTGAGATTAGGTCCATATGTTTTTTGTCGAATACCGACATCGAAGACTTTTCCGGAGGTCAATAGGGGATTTAATTCCATCAAATCTTCGATTACAGGAATGACTTTTTCATGCACCTCTCTAAGACGTAAGATGTTTGCCGCGTACTGTGATCCTGGGGCCTTAAAGCCGTTGCAAATAATATAACGATCAGGTGGAAGAAGCGCCCGCTCAATCATCAGGCGGGCAATATCTACGTCAACTGTGGAGGACATTTCATGGTGTGCACCCGCTCCTAAGGTTGTACGGATGACTTCTTCAGCCGCATTCGCTTTAGAGGCATAGGTATAGATGAAACGGCCGTTGTATCCAACTTCAGAGATAGCATTTGCAAAGATCTGATTCATCTGTTCAATCTGACGGCGAATGAGCGGCAAATAGACTATTTCCAGCGGGCTGGGAAGAGTGTGATTTGGTCCATACTCGGGCTGCTCATTGTCAAGCAGACGAATCAAGTCGATTTCTTCTAGAAACAGACAGCCGTTTCTAGCTTGTAAATAAGAATTGAAACGGTATCCATTAGGAACGGGTGTTTCTTGCTCCCAACCAACTTCGGGACGATGGTCATTATTAGTGGCTTCTAAAGGCATCAGATTTTATCTCGATCTATCAAGCGGCTTGATTCCTAGCCGGTCTCGTTCCCAACCCTGGGTAAGCCCCGACCAAAAATCAAAGGAGGCTATTTTGGCTCTGTCATCAGATATGGCCCCTCTATCTTCATTAGGACCATAAATCATGACATAACTGAGCGTTTTGAGTTGGCCAAATTGGCGGTAATCGGGTGTGGAGGGTACGCGATTTCGCCATGTGCCTGTATCAACGTAATAGCGATCACCTTGGCGATCATTGGCGATCAAACTTACCTGGGGGCGGTGCGTGTGTCCCGCGACAAGAAATCGATTCTGGCCATTACGAATGGTGCTCTCACGTGCGGCATAAACCTCTGCACCGGACCGCTTGCCTGTACTGGCCAGCGCTTTTTTAGAAATCGCCTCGGCCAGGTCAAGCGGTATGTGGCTGTTGGTCCAGCGCCATGGTTTTGCAGCAAGTACAGCTTGGATGGCATCAATCATATCCAAACACCACCGTTTATCGAGTTTTTCCAACCAGGCCAGCAGGTAAGGATCATCATGAAGCTCTTCAAGCATCCATACGATCACCGGTTCAATGGCTTGCCAGGCATCTTTGCGATCAATTAAGTGACCATCTGCGTAAACGAAATAATTGAAAATCGCTGTTATAGGGCGTAAATCATCAAACTCAAGGAGGCGGAGATAAAGTGTACGCAATGTCTGATCGGCCAAAATATTGTCATCCCCGTGATACTGCCGAAACATGAACGGCAAGCGAGAAGCAATTCCGACTGTCGCAAAATCTCCAATGGTTGGATTCTGATATTGCTCTGGTGGTAAATGTACTGGGAATTTCTCCGTGTCACGGTGGTCGGTCGAGAAATTCGTATAGTCATACTCATGACCATGCCTGACCAAAGCTTGCTCGGATTCGAAGCTGAGCACATTGGGGAACAGCGCGCCATGCTCATGCAGCCCAAGAACTTGCCGGACAGCCTGGCGAATTGCAGGGGTAGCGTTCGCTAACCGGTCATGATTTCCCGGAATGAAATGTAACTCAACGGGGACAGGAAAGAGTTGCTCTTGATTGTTGCTGTCAATAAATTTTCCCGAGGCTAGTAATTGGAATACTTCTAAAACCTCCATCACATGCTTCTCTTCTGAGATGCCCTGAATAATGCGGAGAATCAATGTTTCTAATCCAGGCTGACATCTGTTGTATTGACATACGGCCGTACGCCTGCTGGATTATCAGAGAACCAAATAGATGTACGGTGTAGGTCTAATATGTCTCCGGCAAGAACCAGATCCAAGCGTTGTGCAGCATTCCGTTTTGCCTCTACAGCCAGCCGCGAGATTAGTAAGCGGTAGGGCGTGGACGGTAAATTGCGGTGAAATTTCAGCGGCGGCAGAGTGCCATCACCTAGGATGTGGCTTGTGGCTTCTTCCTCAATGTGAAGATCGGAAAGTACTACGAGCATGACATACTCCTGAGTGGAAACGGGGCAGATTCCCGCTTCTAAAGATTATAATCCAGACGACACTAGGATGCACTGAAAAATTTCCGGCCTCATTCAGGTTGGCTATTCTTCACGCATACCATAACTGGTCACGATCTGGAATAATCACCCCTCCATTCTGGTAGAGAGGTTACATTCAAATAAAAGCATCAATTTTTCTAGGGTAGATGGGTGTTAAACTTGGGCTTGTATTGGTCTGCTAAAACCCTATTGGGGCCGGCGACGTGACAACAGACGGGGTAAAGATTTCGCTTCAGTTATATTTAGCACGAAGACCATTGCTGTATAAGCTAAAATTCCGGCAGTTCCAGCGGAAATAACAACCAAAAATGTACTCGCAAAACCTGATAGTGGCATTATTGCGGCAATAAATTGAGCCACGACGAATGCGGTGATCCCAGTGATCGCGGCAGCTATGGTCGACTTAACGACACTTTGCGGAATACCAAAACCTCTTAGCCCGCCTATTTGTCCTTTGATCACCCAGAGCATCATTATTGTGTGCGCCACATGTTTTACGCTATCGGCAACCATTAAACTAAGCAATCCTAATGGCTGCAGCAGTACTACTGCTGTAAGCGAATAAATGACGATGCTTATTACGCCGACTAGCGCAGGGCGCCATGTATCTTTTCGGGCATAGGAAGAAAAGATTAACATTTGATCAACCGCGGCAAATGGCAAGCCAACGAGATACACACGTAGGACGAGAGCTGTCGTTTCTGTATCGTTGGCTGTAAATTCCCCGTGTTCAAATAAGAGGCTTACGATGGGCAGGGCAAGTGCGAATAGACCGGCTGCGGCCGGAAGAATTAGTGTAATGACCAGACGCAGACCTTCTGACAAGGTTTGCTTAAAGGCCAATAGTTGGTTAGTGGCTTGACCAGCCAGAGTAGGTAACGTTGCCACTGACAGCGCTGTTACAACTAACCCTAAAGGAAACTGATAGAGCGTTGTCGCAAACCTCATATAAGAGATGCTTTGATCCCCAGTGCGCGTGGCCAGATTATAACTCAAGGCAATGGCTAGCTGATTTACAACCAAACCGGCCAGGATAGGTGCATAAAGCTGCATGATACGCCGCACCGCTGGATGGTGCCAATGGAATTGCCAACGTAATCGCGCATCTCGAAGCGCCCCCAATTGCAAAATGATTTGCAATAGCGAGCCCAACAACATACCCCAAACCAGGCTGCTGATTTGATCAGGTCTTATTAAGGCAATGATGACAATTGTGCCGTTAAATGCGGCACCGATGAAGGCCGGTACGGCAAACCTCTTTAGTGCGAAAAGGGCACCAGTGAGGACACTTGCAATACCCAGAAAGAGAATTGTAGGCGCCGCCATGCGCATTAGCTGGATCGAAACACCCGTGAGTGCCGGGTCGCTAAACTCATTGGCGCCAACTAACCAGGCAATTTGTGGTGCAAAAAATTCAACCAATAGGACAAGCAACAATAAAATGATTGTGGCCACACTCAGCACCGTGCTAAGTACACCCCACAGTTCGTCGCGTCGTTCCTTGCTGGCATAATCGCTGAAGACAGGTACAAGAGCAGCATTGACCATACCACCTATAATCAATTCGTACAGGCTAATAGGAACGAAAGCTGCCACCTCGAAAGCGCTAAGTAGGCCAGATGCACCAAAAAGGTTAGCCTTGACAGTTTGACGTGCCAATCCAAGAAGGCGGCTGGCGACATTACCAACTGCAAGGAGGGCTGCCGCGCGAACAATGCCCTGCTCCTGTTCGGATGGGGCATCCTCAGTTGGAGATGATACTGATTGTTCTTGGTCAGGGAGTGGTTCGACGGGTTCCGCCGTGTCGGATTCCTCGATCAATGATATAACCTTCCAGGCTGCACATATAATGCTTCCTGCACGGTGCATTCTAACTGTTGAGAATAGCTAGAGCAACACTATTTACCGATGACTAACCGACAATTACCTGATCAAGAACTAACAACTAGCGTAATAACCCATCTAGGGGTGGGTGAGGGCATGCCGGATCGCCAACTGCTTGAACGGCTTGTCAGCGCATTTGTTAGAACTGTGCCATGGGAAAGCGCATTTCGCATTGTTCGAAGAGCCCAATGTAGGGAATTGGAAACATGTCCACGTTGGCCCGAGGAGTTTTGGCAAGATCATCTTCAAGGAGGTGCCGGCGGCTCGTGCTTTGAAACTAATTACGCTTTCTATTTCTTGTTGAATGCCTTGGGTTATCAATGTTATCTGACGATTAATAACATGGGGGAATCTGTTGGCTGCCATACGGCCATCATTGTCATCATTAATGACAAAAAATGGTTGGTTGATGTAGGCTTTCCACTATATACGATTTTGCCATTAAGTCCGTATGGCGTAGTTTTTCGCAGTTCGCCATTTTTGCGATATACGGTCCGGCCGGAGGGGGGCAATCGGTACCAGATCGAGCGACGGCCGCATCCAAAATGGTATGCATTTACATTGATTGACCAACCTGTGAGCGAGGAGCAATATCGCCAGGCGACAACGGCCGACTACGGCCCTCAAGGCCACTTTCTAGATCGAGTGATAATTCACAAAGTGATCGATAGCTTGTTGTGGCGCTTTAACTCAGGCCAGCGTCCTTATTGCTTGGAGAATTTTAGATATGGCAAGCGCGGTGAATTGTTATTCGATGGTGATGCTGCCAAGATCCTTGCCCATAAGTTTGGGATGAATGAAGATGTACTGCGCCAGGCACTGGCGCTTGTGGAATCTTAGATTGGAGAAAAAGGACCAAATCGATAGAAGATCGTGCCAAATTGGAATAATACAGCAAAGCTCATGACCCATTGTCCCCGATTTGAGTCGTCACCACGCAGCCAATAAAGAAAAACAAAGGGTAAAAAAACTAAAGAGAAGGCGGCGTAAAGAATATGTATGGTCGGTAATGATAAATTACCGCTGTTCCCGCCAAGCCAAAGCAATCCGCCAAATAGTGCCTCCAACACAATCAGCACCTGGCCAATTACAAGGGCCCCCATGAAATTGCCACTCAACCCCTCGCCGCGAATAGCTCGCCATAGACTCCATAAACCCAGTATCAACAGATATAACCAAACCGTGTTCGAAAAACGAGAATGAAAAATGACAATCGTATCCAATATTATTTGCTCCTGTCTCTTACCGCCAGAGTTTAGCTAATCTGTCACTCATCGCCAAATTCCCATTCTTTTCTTTGCGGTATTCAGCTACAATTCTCCGTCATGAAAAATGAACCTACAAAAACGGTTGAGCAGGCCTATCAGGAAGCGCTGGACTACCTGTATGGCTTTATCAATCTAGAACAAAAAACTATCGATCGTTATCATGCCAGCAAGATGGATCGCGAGCGTCCCAGACATCTGCTAGATCTATTGGGCGATCCTCATTTGAGGTACCAAACGATACATATTGCTGGTACAAAAGGAAAAGGCTCAGTGGCTGCAATTTGTGCTGCCGTCATGAGCGCTGCCGGATTGCGGGTTGGACTTTATACATCACCCCACTTGCGTGATTTCCGTGAACGCATTCGCATTGTTTCGCCAGCAGATCCCGAAGGCTGCATCAGTAAAAGCGATTTCGTCAAGTATCTGGATGAGGTCAAGCCGCTGTTGGAAGATGTCCCTGGGGTGACCTGGTTTGAGATAGTAACGGCCGTTGCGTTTCAATATTTTGCCAAACAAAAGGTGGTTGCGGCTGTTATTGAAGTTGGGTTGGGAGGGCGTTTAGACGCCACTAACGCTGTCGAGCCTCTTGTATCAGTTATTACCAGCCTAAGCCTGGACCATACAAATTTATTGGGCAATTCACTAAGTCAAATTGCCAATGAAAAGGGGGGGATTATCAAGCATGGTGTACCGGTAGTTTCTGCCTCCCAGCCCGAAGAAGCATTGATGCAATTGAAGGAAATCGCCATAGAGCGAGAATGCCCATTTTCTGTGATTGGCCACAATTGGAAGTTCACCGGCCACAGTCGGGAATTGACTATTACCCATTCAGCCGACGAAGCTTTTATCCCTGTACCTACAACTTTTGAGTTAGCGTTGGCTGGAGAACACCAACTTGAGAATGCTGCAGTAGCCCTGGCTGCATTGAATGAAGTGCGGAACTATTTTCCGGAGATGACGTTGCCGGCAATTCGGCAAGGATTAGCAGAGGTGCAATGGGACGGCCGTTTGCAAATGGTTTACGAATCTGATGATCAGCCCACTTTTCTTGTTGACACAGCCCATAATGCTGATTCGGCATCAAAATTGGTGGCTGCACTTACTCACGATTATTCATACCAACGTTTGTGGTTCATTTTTGGTGCTCCAACAGATAAGGCCATCGGCCAAATGATGGTATTGCTATTTCCTTTGGCAGACGGAATAATCGTTTCGTCAGCCGATCATCCGCGTGCAGCTTCTCCGCACCAACTAGCCGTGCAGGCTCGTGATCTAGGCTTTGAGGCAATGGAGATTGATGATGTGGATCAGGCATTGATCACCGCTTTTGAGCTCGCAGAACCTGGCGATCTCATTTGTGCCACAGGTTCTATAATCTTTGTAGGTGATTTGCTTAATCAATGGGACAGTCTAAAATCAGAGTTAACTGACCATTGAGGAACATATTTATGCATCAAGAAGATGATTATTCCTTCGACCAGATACCTGATTTTCTGGCTGCTTTTCCAGATCTGGACACGGAGATATTCGCGGAACGAGATACTGCGACCGAGGATGGTTTCATAGAATGTCCATTTTTGCCTTTACGCGATGTAGTGCTATTCCCGCAGATGGTAATGCCCCTATTTGTTGGACGCGAACGTTCGCTGCTGGCCGTTAAAGCAGCAACGACGAATGATGAAAATCTGATAGTAGCTGCCCAGCACGATGCAGAGGATGTTGAACCTGGCTTTGATGATATGTATGTCATCGGTACGGAAATCACAACTGGTCGTATCCTTCGATTGCCTGATGAAACAACAAGTGTGCTTGCACAGGGTCGACGGCGCGTAGAGTTGGTTGAATTTACCCAGCTTTACCCCTATATTCGCGTACGAGCTCGCGTTATAGAGGAGCCGAGCGAATGGCAGGAAAATACAGAGCCCTTGATGCGTGCCGTCTTGACCTTATTTGAAAAGGTTGTTGTGCTCAACCGCAATATCCCTGACGATGCTTACACATATGCCCTAAATATGAACCAACCGGGTTGGTTAGCCGATTTTGTCGTTTCTGCTCTTCTCCTGCCACTGGAAGCACGCCAAGAAATGTTGGAAACATTCGAGGCTACTGAACGTTTGCAGAAGATAAGCCTGATCCTGGCCAAAGAACTCAATGTTTTAGAACTGGAAGATGAAATTCATTCTCAGGTTCAACAAGAGGTAGATCGCTCTCAGCGTGAGTATTTCTTGCGGGAACAAATGCGCGTCATTCAGGGCGAGCTGGGTGAGATGGATGTTTTTACTCAAGAAATGGAAGAGTTAAAGCAAGCCATTGAACAGAAAAATCTCCCTGAAGAGGTGAGAGCAAAGATTGAGCGGGAACTAAAACGCCTAAATGCCATGCCGCCGATGTCGCCGGAGGTGGGGATTATACGCACCTACATAGACTGGCTTGTCGAACTGCCTTGGCAAGAACGCTCCGAAGATAAACTTGATGTTGCTCATGCGGCTGCTATTTTAGATGCTGATCATTACGGTTTGAAAAAAATAAAAGATCGGATTTTAGAGTACATAGCGGTGAGGCAAATAGCACCTGATAATATGCGTGGCCCTATCTTATGTTTTGTAGGCCCACCAGGCACGGGGAAGACGTCACTCGGCCGTTCCATCGCCACTGCCCTTGGCCGAGAATTTGTGCGCATGAGCCTTGGCGGGGTGCGAGATGAAGCTGAGATCCGAGGTCACCGCCGCACATATATTGGCGCAATGCCAGGACGAATCATTCAGGCAATGCGTCGTGTGGGAACAGTCAACCCCTTATTTATGTTAGATGAGATAGATAAGCTAGGGATTGATTTCCGTGGCGATCCGGCAGCGGCGCTGTTGGAGGTATTAGATCCGGAACAAAACAACACATTCGCAGATCACTATCTGGATGTTGATTACGATTTATCGCAGGTTCTATTCATAACGACTGCCAATTATTTGGATACAATCCCTCTGGCGCTGTTGGATCGAATGGAGGTAATTGAGTTTTCAAGCTATCTTGAAGAAGAAAAACTGGAGATATGTAAGCAGTTTTTATTGCCACGCCAGATGACGCAGCATGGTTTGGATGGAAAGGGTATACGTATCGAAGATCAAGGTTTGAAAACATTGATACGCCTATATACCCAAGAGGCTGGTGTGCGAAATTTGGAACGCGAGATTGCTTCTGTTTGCCGAAAAGTGGCTCGTTCTGTTGCTGAAGGAAAACGCTACCCAAGGAGAGTTTCCGCAAGCAAGATTGAGGAGCTTCTAGGTCCCCCTCGATTCGTTCATGAGATGCTTCCTGATCATGATGAGATCGGTGTTGCTACTGGTGCAGCTTGGACCGCAACCGGCGGCGAGATCATGTTTGTTGAGGTTAATTTAATGCCGGGCAAGGGATCGCTTACGCTTACTGGCCAGCTCGGTGAAGTTATGCAGGAGAGTGCGCAGGCAGCCTTAACTTATACACGCAGCCAGGCGCAAGCTTTGGATATTTCCGATGAGCTATTTGAGCACACTGACATTCATATTCATGTGCCTGAAGGCGCAGTGCCAAAGGATGGACCATCAGCCGGGATCTCGTTGGCGGTGGCCTTAATCTCCGCTTTTACGAATCGGCCTATTCGTCGTGACGTGAGTATGACGGGTGAGATTACGCTTCGAGGGCGGATGTTACCAATTGGTGGTTTGAGGGAGAAAGCGCTAGCTGCCCGCCGTTCGGGAATTAAGACTTTTGTTCTTCCTCGCAAGAATCGCAGCGATCTACAGGACATTCCTAAGAAACTACGCCAAGATATCAAGTTCGTCTTAGCTGACCATGTAGATGATGTACTTGAAGTGGTACTGCTTCCCGCTGTTCAGAAAAACGGCAAGGATAAGCGACGGAAAAAAGGGAAATCCAAGACGGATTTATAGGCCATAAGATGGGTGCGGGAGATAGCTAGGTGAACCAACCGTTTCTCTTTCAACTGCCAATCAAAGTCAAGACCTATGACATTGATTTTGCGAATATCGTCCACAATGCGGTCTATATTCGCTGGTTGGAAGATTTGCGGACCGAACTTTTAGTAGAAACTTACTCGATTGAGTCCATGCTGGCTGATGGATTAAGTCCCATCCTAACCAAGACTGAGATCGAATATCGACGACCTGTTTATTTTGGTGACGAGGTAATAGGCAAGATGTGGGTTAGCGATCTCCGACGTGTTCGCTGGACTGTTGAAGCGGAGATATGTGTGGGTGATAAAGTCGCGTCCTGGTCGTGCCAGCAAGGTTATTTTGCCAGTTTGGAAACTTTGCGCCCGGTTCGTATCCCCTCCAAGCTGCAGAAGCGGTGGCAAGAAGAGCGATAGATTAAGACCAATTCTCGATAATTTCCTTGACTGTGCCCATGAACGCATCAGCTGTAGCACCATCCAATATGCGATGGTCAAACGTGAAGCTGGCATAAGCTAACGGCCGTATCGCTATAGCATCATCAATTACTTTTACACGCTTTTCGATCTTTCCAATGCCTAAAATTCCGGCCTGTGGTTGGTTAATTATAGGTGTAGCGAAAAGACTGCCAGAAGTGCCATGATTGGTAATCGAAAATGTGCCGCCCTGTAGATCCTCATGTTTGAGTTTCTTGTCTCGGGCACGGTAAGTCAGGTCATTGATGGTCCGCGCTAACCCTAGCAAATTCATTCCATCAGCTCCTTTGATTACCGGTACCATCAAGCCCCCTGGGACAGCAGCGGCCATGCCGATGTTAATTTCTCGTTTGAGCAGAATGCCATCATCTGACCATGTGCTGTTGGCTAAAGGGTGTTGTTTCAAGGCTTGGACCGTGGCGGCTACGATGTAGACTGTATACGTCAATTGTGCGCCATCTTTGGCAAATGCCTCCTTATGCAAAGAGCGATGGGCGGCAGCTGTGCTGAAATCTATTTCAAAGACGGTGGTTACATGGGGGCTGGTGCGCTTGCTAAGTACCATGTGATCGGCAATAGCCTGACGCATGGCAGTCATAGGTAATATCTCGCCCTCATTGGTCGGTTTTTGCGCGGCAGGTGAAATTGCCTCTACTTTGCCTGTGCCGGGCGCGATTTCTATTTCGGATAGCGGATCAACGGCCGTCTCATTGGATTTGGCCTTCGTTGTAGTTTCTTTGGTTTCACGCTCTTCAATGTAGGCGAGCATATCATCCTTGGTGATGCGACCCTCTCTCCCGGTACCACGGACCAGAGCTAGATCAACTTTGTTCTCGGCGGCAATACGGCCGACAACCGGACTTATACGCCCAGTGTAACCGTTTGATACAAAACTGCTTTCTTCAAATTCTAAATTGGCAGCTTGATTTTCTTGAACGAAGGCGTTCCCATTGGGCGCGGTTTCTAATTCAGTCTTAGTTGTTTCAACCGAGATTTCTTCCCCGTGTTTCCCCACATAAGCTAATATTGTGTCCACAGGGATCGTTTCACCCTCACCTACCATAAGCTTCAAAATCGTGCCTGCTTCTTCTGTAGTTATTTCTGTAGTAACCTTATCAGTTTCAATTTCGGCAATAGGATCAAACTGCTTTACTGAATCCCCTTCCTGCACTAGCCAACGAGAAAGCGTGCCTTCAATCACGCCTTCGCCCATTTCTGGAAGAATGATTTCTGTCGTCATATTGTCTCGCAGCGCCTCTGTTATTTATAGAAAAGCGGAAAACGAATTGGATTTACCTCATTCATTAACTCATATACCATTTCGAAGAGATCTTCAACATTGGGTTTTGAGAAGTAACCACCATCTGATCCATATGCAGGCCGGTGTTCTTTGGCAGTAAGTGTTCGTGGCTCCGAATCCAGCCAATGGTAGCCACCTTGGTTTTCTAGAACTTGCTGCATCATATAGGCCGTTGCGCCACCGGGAACATCCTCATCCATAAAAACAATGCGGTTAGTTTTCTGCAATGATTGAACAATTACTGCGTGGCGATCAAATGGTAGTAGCGACTGGACATCAATGATTTCTAAGTCAATGCCCACTTGGTTCAGTAATTCGGCCGCTTCGAGAGCAATTTGGCAGGATGCGGCCATAGGTCACCAATGTTACATCCTTTCCAGAACGAATTGTTTCTGGAATGCCAAGGGGAATCGGTCATTTCTCCAATATTGTCTGGCAGTTTCTCCTTCAGGCGGTAACCATTTAACACTTCAATTACGAGTCCTGGTTCATCTCCAAGAAGTAAGGTGTTATAGAACCCAACTGCGCGTGTCATGTCCCGTGGTACGAGGACATGCATCCCGTGTACAAGGTTGAGGATAGCCGACATGGGTGATCCGGCATGCCAGATACCCTCCAGCCGGTGACCCCTGGTGCTAACGATTACTGGCGCTTTTTGCCCGCCGGCTGTACGCCAATGTAAAGTAGCGAGATCATCGGACATGATCTGTAATGCATAGAGTATGTAGTCTAAATATTGAATTTCAGCAATGGGCCGCAATCCGCGTAGAGCAAGGCCGATGGCTTGGCCTAAAATGGTAACTTCGCGTATGCCGGTATCCGAAACCCGAAGATCGCCATACTTGTCTTGCAGCCCGGCATAAGTTTGATTGACCCCACCCAATTTGCCAACATCTTCTCCAAAGGCAATAACACGTGGGTCTCGTATTAAACATTGAATCAAAGCCGGCTGTTTAAGACTTGAAAACCACTAAGGATTGGAGAATCGTCAGAATATATTGGTTTGACTTGTGGTACGTGCAATGCAGATAAATCGGTTTCACTATAAAGATGGGACCCAAGCGATTGATATTGATCCTTTTGTTCCTGTTTCCAGGTGATAATTTTATCTCTGGCCGGAGTGGTTCGTCTTTGACCATGATTAATGCGCGTTGGATTGCGGCCATAATATCTTTACGATAAGGCGTCGCTTTGCGCATTAGTTTACGGCGTATTTCTGCCAAGCTCTTCTTGGTTATTTGATTCAATTTCTAGCTTTTGAATTAGATCTCCAACTTCCTGCCGTTCTCTAAAGATAGGCAGAGAGAAGGCTTTCCACGCCTTCATGCGGATATTCTCCACTACTTTACCGGCATTGCGATCAGCTTGATCCAGTTCGCCGGGCTGGCGATATGCTGCTCGACTATCCATTCCCGAAATTTCCGAATACAATCAAATTCTTTCTCCCAAGCGAGTCGTTCTTCGCGTTTTGTAGCGCTCATGACTGCCGGAGGTTGAATGGCCTTGAGGCTGCGTCATTTCGATTACGTGAACGATGGCTGGAACATGGTCGTGGCGAGCAATCTCGGCTGCCCTTGCATAGGTTTCGATCAAAGCAGGATAGTCCCACCCTTTGACCGTGTATAGATCAAAACCATCTGTCGAACCCTGCGTCTCGCTGAAATCCTTTGAGGAGTTCAGACAAATTTTGTTTTGTAATCTGGAATTCGTTGGTAACAGAAATTCCATAATCATCATCCCATATGGAGATGATTACTGGGGCTCGAAGTACACCGATGGCGTTTACGGACTCCCAAAACATACCTTCTGCGCATGAAGCGTTTCCGATGGTACCGAAAGCCACTTCATTGCCATCTTTAGAAAACTGGGTTAGATGTTTTAGTTCCTCAAGTTCCCGATAAAGACGAGATGCATAGCCAAGACCTACGAGTCGAGGCATTTGTGCGCCCGTAGGCGAAAGGTCGGCAGAGGTATTGTACATTTTGGTCTGGTCGCGCCAGGTGCCATCATCGTTAAGCAGACGGGTTGCGTAGTGGGCGTTCATTTGACGGCCAGCCGAATGGGGATCGGCCGTCTTGTCCGTGTGCGCATAAAGTTGGGCAAAAAACTGTTGAATATTGGACTGGCCCAGAGCGAACATAAAAGTCTGGTCACGATAATAGCCGGAACGAAAGTCACCTTTACGGAAGGATTTAGCCATCGCAATTTGGGCTAATTCCTTGCCGCCACCAAAAATCCCGAATTTCGCCTTGCCGCTCAATACTTCGCGACGGCCGATCAAACTGGCTGCCCGGCTTTGAACCACGAGATTATAATCGCGCAGCACCTCTGCCCTGCCAAGGACCAGGTGCTGGGTTTCATCGTTGGTTGCAGATGCTAATTTTTCTGTTTCTTGCTTGTTTGCCTCAAGCATTACCATTCCTTCAGATAATCGCCAACCAATTTAACTATTAAGTGGTGTTACAGTGAAATTATCGAAATGAACGCGTACACCGCCTACTCCCAAGGTTTGGGCATAAAGGCCGATATCACCCTGTTGAAAGTTGTTATCTGTCACACGGCCGACTTCTTGGTCGTTGACATAGAAAATCATGTTGCCGCTCTCTGCAGCAACAGCTAGTTTATTTGTTTGATTGAGCCCTAGTTTGACGGCCGTCGATTCAAACCAATGTTCGCCAATGAGGGGTTGTTCTTCAGATTCATTACGAAAGCGACCAATCCAGACATAACCATCGCCGCTGATTTTGAATAAATAGAAATCTCCGCTGCCAGTATCAGCACGCAGCAGCATTCCAAACCCATTGTCTAAAGGGCCATCAACCTGGGTGGCTTCTACTTGATATACGCCGTCTTTGAAATTTTCACCAGCTGATGCCCAACGGCTGACATCATCACCCTTAATTAATAGATCGTATACACCATCAACAATCTTACCTTCGGTGTAGGTATCATCTCCAACACTCCAGTTTCCTGGATGGTCAAAGGTTTCTGAATAAGATTGGCTGCCCTGATCAGCACAGGCGGTAATCGCCGCGATTATTAAGGTCATAGCAACCAGCCAGCGAAATGGGCTTGATCGATGCATGTGATTCATTCCTTCTTAAAATCAATATGGGCATTTCCGACAGAGCCAGCTTGCCCAATTGATTGTATCGAGGCAATGGAACTTTAGCGAATAGATTTTAGCTGTTCTAATAGATTGCCTTGACCAGCAGTTAACTCAGGTACATCATTAGGAAACCCAACCCAAAAGATTTCGAAAACCACAGCTTCCGGGTTGCCATC
Organism: uncultured Chloroflexia bacterium; assembly: GCA_963736615.1. Lineage (GTDB taxonomy): Bacteria > Chloroflexota > Anaerolineae > Promineifilales > Promineifilaceae > JAACFF01. The sequence goes on from CAVTPP010000003.1 coordinate 765,510, forward strand.
GGATCGAAAGCGTTCTAAATACTGTCATCTTACCGGCGGGTCGGAGATGCACAGCAGTTGAAAAAAGAACGCTGTTGAATCTCATATATTTGAGTTAATGAAGGCATAGAGTGATTGTTTGTCACTGTTACTGCTCTCCAAGGTTGCTATTTGTTTTTCGATGTCGCCAGATCCAAATTGCGATAAGAGTTATCAAAAATATCCAGGTTAATGAGGAGACAAAGAGGCCCCATTTCCAGCCTGGAGGGGAGAACCACATTTCGATGAGGTGTTTCCCTGATTGTAATTGAATCGCGCGAAGAGCGTAGTCTGCGACGAGCACCGTTGTTTCCTGGCCATCGACTTTTGCCTGCCAATGAGGATGAAATATATCGCTAATGAGAAAATAAGCTGGGTTTTCTGTGCTGACCTCAAACGTCATGTGATTGGGATCATAATTTAGTATCGAGATTGACGTTTCTCCTGCTTCTTTGCTCGCATTGAGTCCACCGGAGTGTTGCGGCGCTTTCCCTGTTTCAAGGATTATGGTCTGCAGCGGATCGAAATCCTCATGGTGAATTGCTTCAAAGGCGGATTCATGGTCTTCAACGACAACTGCATTCTGAATGAGGTTAACTCGCGGTAGGGCGAGCGTATTAAGATAAACCGTGACATCGGGATCTTCGTTAAATACGGGAATTATAAAAGTGGTATCCGCCGGCGGGGATTTTTTGCCACCGATAACATATTTTGTGCCGAGCAGGTTGTATAATGGCGAACCACGGTAGCCAACAGAACCGATATATGTGGAATAGTTGGCCATTTCCAACGGGTTGTAAACGCCACGAATTGAATATAATTGTTCCATTTGTGGTAAATTAGGCTGCCATTTGCCGGTGGCTATGTCTATTCGATGAAGGCCGGGATCTGCTTTGAGATATGCCAGTGCAGGAGTATTAATGGCAAAACCAGGCATCGGGGAGTTCCATTCTATTTCAACATGCCAACCTAGCGAAATCAGATCGACAGCCAGCAACAGGATTGCCAGGGTGCCGAATATAGTCGCACTTACCCATTGTTTGCTGCGCGCCAGAATAAGCAGCCAACTTGCTGCGGCAAGTAGAATAAAGGTCCCGATGGCTTGTATTATTTGCTGCTTATGGTGAGGAACTTGTTCCGATATTTGCTGCGTACTGCCAGGAAAGCAAACCAACAGCGGCCACTATGGCCACAGCCGCAGCAATAAAAAATGAGCGTGATAACTTTGGATTGGTTAAGAGACTGTTAGCACCGATTGCTGCCAACGTGGCAAGACTGAAATCAACCAGGAGTACGAAGCGTGCCGGCACTTGAAAAGGGAACCAGGGCAGCAGAACGCAAGAGAAGGGGGTAAAGAGGCGTGTTAGCTCCTAGTGCCAGGAGGAGAAACAAAAGTGCCGACAATGCAAGAAATTGCGGGAGACGCTTTGACAGGTTCAGCGACGCCGGCTGTGGCTCTTGACGATGGCCGTGGCTGCAAGAAATAGGGTAAGTATCCCAACATAGCCATATTCAACTCTTGACCAACCGCCCCAGAATCTTGCTTCACCACGCCCGAAAAAGTCTGGCGCAAGAATGCCCAACAGTCCTCGCCAAGGCAAAGAATAGTTGATTGCTTGATCTGCGCTGAAACCGGCGCGTATTGTGAATTGAACGGCTTCAAATGAGGGGAAGAGGTTGATCGCGGCCACGCCGACGGCCATGAAACCTAGAACTAGTAACATGAGCAACGGTCTAAAACGCCTGTCAACTACACTTCGATACAGCGCATACAGTCCTAAATACGCGCCCAATAGGAAAGTCATTTGCCCATGACCAGCTAATGTACCTATGCCAAGAGCGACGCCTCCAGCGATGGCCCATGCGAATCTACTTTGATTTTTAGAAGATTGGATGGCGCGATGAAGAGCCAGAAAAACCAGAGGCAACCAAGCCGCGACAGCTATTAAATTAAGATTTCCAATATGGGTAATAAAGAGACTGGAAAACATAAATGCCAGGCTGCCACGAGAGCAGCCGGGCGCCAAATAGGCTTATCCTGGGGAGCAGGCGTGCACAGAAAAACATAGCTACACCGGCGAAAAAGAAATGCCAAATGACTAGTCCCTCGATGGCACGATAGGAGAAATCGGGATTCAGGAGAAAAAGAAGCAGATTAAATGGGTAGAAAATACCGCTTTGATTATCGGTAATGAAAGGTGCGCCGGCATATTGGTAAGGATTCCACAGTGGGATCATGCCACTCCACAAACTCTGACTGGCAAAACGATACATGGGATAAATGAATGATACGGAATCGCCGCCCCCGCGTGGGATCCACGCCTGACCTCTAACGACCGGCCAGAAAAAAAGCAGTGTCAAAATGCCAGAAGAGCCAAGGCGGCAATATCGCCAGCGCCATTGATTTTTCATATAGAGGCTGGAGCGTGATTTGGGTTTGATTCATTGGATTGTCTATTGGCATTATTTTTCGTTGAGTGGGCAGGATGACTTAGCTTATCCCTGCTTGCTCTGGCGGTTTTTTTATAGGTTTTGTGATGCAACAGGAATTCTATTCCTCACGGATGGTGGACATTACCTGATCGAACAAAATTGGTTTGTGGCCACACTTTCATAGGCATGAATCGTTGGATTTCCGCGCCAGTCGGTGAAGGTACCTCCAGCTTCTTCCATAATTACCTGGAATGGGGCGGAATCCCAAAGGTGCATTGCCGGATCGAGCATGACTTCTGCCCGGCCGGTGGCTACAAGAAAATAGCCATATGCATCACCCCAGGTACGTTGAATGTAGTGCTGATCAACCAGTCGCTGCCAGGCGGCCGTTTTCTTCCGAAATAATTTAATCCGGAGGTCAAAACCACAGCATCGGATAATTTGTCTACTTTAGAAACGTGGGCGCGACGGCCGTTCCAAAAGCAGCCACCATCACGGACAGCATAAATGGTTTCCCCAAGTGCGGGGAAATGGGCAACTCCGATTAACGTTTTATCCCCATCTGTCAATGCAATCAGAGTGCTGTAAGGGGACGCCGCTCACAAAAGATTTGGTCCCATCAATAGGATCAATAATCCAGGTGAAGCGGGAGTTCTTTGATTCTTGGCCATATTCTTCACCGATAATACCGTGTTCAGGCCATTGATCATTAATCAATTGGCGTATTTTTTGTTCCGCTTGTTGATCGGCAATTGTGACCGGCGTGTTATCATTTTTGCGATCAATTTGAACCCCGGTTTGAAAGTGAGCCAGTGTAATTCGCCCTGCTTGCCATGCCGCATCCAGGGCAAAATCAAGAAGAGTTGAAGTCGATCGGATCGCTCGTCATATAATTATCTATCTGTAGATCCTGCATTTTGCGATATCAGCAGAGACATACCTGGAAATATTGTTTATCAATCGAGCACTAGGAATCGTTTTCCCGCCGCCCTGTGTCCCCACCAATGTAGCAGTGTTCCGCCATCGTTAAAACTTAGTGGGATTAAGAGCGCCAACCGTGAAAACAAGTAGATTGTCCAGAAATGTGAAATAGGTCAGCATCAACGCCGGCCCGCCCAAGGGGCGCATGGCGAGGGCGATCACTCCTGATAATGCGGCCAGCGCGAAACTGAATATTGGTCCGCCCAAGGCACGTTGAATATGGACATCGGCTGACAACATACCTTCGTTCTGCGGATATAGGGAAGTAGCGATAGGACCCCAGAATTCCATTCCTTCCATCGGATGCCCAGTTTGCTCTGCCATACGCGCGTGACCAATTTGATGCCATGCCTCAGAGAGAAAATGAATCAACACGGCGAACAGCCCGCCAGCCGCCGAATTTTCGGGTTTCCACTTGAATACCTTTATTCCTATAAGGCTAAGAACTGCCCAAAGAAGGATCGCCGCAAGTAAAGTTGAAGGTCTGGTACGAATTTCTAAACCGCTAATATGCCCTATTTTGAACGACTTTTTCCACAATTTTTCGTCAGTCATAATTATTTACTTTTTCTGCGAAAGGATATTTTAGGAAGAGATTTTCAAGTACTAGTCGGCGTGTTTCCGTTTCTTTCCAACTGCCACAGCGCAAGATCGGTTTGTTTGAAACCGATCAACATCTGGTCTAAACGCCAATCATGGGCCAGGTTTTCCAACTGTTGTCTTAAATCAATATTGCTAATCGGAAGAGGCAGGCTATATGTATCATTGCGATAGGCGAGGAGTGCTAGATCGCGCCACCAACTTAGCCATGTTTTTAGTATTGCCGGCAATGTCTCGGGTTTCCTGGCAAGTTTGTCGGCTAAGGCAAAGCGGCGAACGCGATTGCCATCTATTGCATCACGCAGAATCGACAAACGTTCTTGGCGTTCAAGCAGCAATTCTCGGTTTTTGCTGGCATCAACAGCCCACCCCAGACGGCCGTCAGCGAGATGCGACAGCAGCAAAGCATCATCCGCTCCAACCCCACAACAAGTCATCAAAGTCTCCTCAATCTGTCCTGTGGGAATGGGCTTAGCCCAATTGTTTGACAACGTGACGAAATTGTTGGCAAGAGCGTATTTGAGTCAAGGGCCGTTAAGATAAGGACGACGCTTGCCGGTGGTTCTTCTAGGGTTTTAAGAAACGCATTGGCCGCGTTGATGTTCGCTGTATCGAACCTTTTTATTATCGCCACGCGATAGCGAGCCTCATATGGAGACAGATTCAATTCAGTTTGCAATGCTCTTATTTGGTCGATTTTTATTGATAATTTTCCACGACCGCTTACGTCAGGTTGGAGGAGCCGCACATCGGGGTGGTGGTCAGCGGCAATTAGAAGGCAGGCCCGGCATTGTCCGCACGGCCGCAATTCTTCAAACGATTCGCAGTTCAATCCTTGGGCAAAAGTGCGGGCCAGCAACGTTTTGCCAATCTGCTCTGCTCCAGTGATCAGGTACGCATGACCAACGCGTTTATTCTTTAGTGCGCCATCAAGAAGTTGTATGGCCCAGTCGTGACCAACGATATTGTTCCACCCGGACATGGCGGAATTGTAAGACGTAAAGTGAAAAACGAAAAATGGTATATTAGAAGCTGATTTACCTGAAGCCTTCACCGAGACTGATCTTTATCCCGCCATTATCCGGCCTATTTTCTGGGCCGCTTTTTGACGCACCATTACCTAGGTAGAATTTTCTGATCCATTCTACCGTCGGTCTAATCTCCACTTCATTGGCATATCTGATAAGGTCCGGGATCTTGTCAACTTCATCGAGATTCACGGGCTCGGGGAGAATTGGTGCAAGACGGTGGTACCTTTGTGTACCAAGAATTTGCATGGATTGATAATGATTGACGCCCATCTCGCCATCGAGCATCAGGGTAATCAATGGCCAGGACCAGCGGCCAAGGCCCCAGTCCTGTGTCGCGCCCGCTTATGTAGCGGGGATAGTATCCACTGCCAAATGATAACATGCGGATGTCATCAATTGATTGCCTGCCGGCTCTTGGGTCTAAAGCTTGGGCCAACGCGGCCATACTTGGATTTCTGGCTATTACGCCACCATCAATATAACCTTGGTAGGATTGGAAGTAAACGGGTGTTGCGCTGGAGCGAATGATCACATCAACGGCCATCTCTCCTGCATCACTGTCTGGGCCTGGGAAATTGTGGAAGAATTTGGGCTTCCAGGTCCGTACACCATCTATTTCACCATCTAAGTCAAAAGTTGGTACGAAGACAAGTTTTCTATGATTTGTGCCGAAATCCTTAAGGATTGCCGCCCCAAAGTAAGGCGTCAGGATCTTGCGCAGGTTTAGAATGTCATATTTGGCGCCGACAATATTGCTGACCTGGTTTACTATGGAGCTCTTGAAGACTTCCTTAGCATAAGCGCGGAATAATTCAATCAGTTCGACAGGTGGTAAGCCGTAGGCCAGCCCTAAAGCGAGCAAGGAGCCAGACGAGGTTCCTGCATAGAATATTGTTCTATTGATTAAATCAGGGACATGTTTTGCGATTCTGTCAATTAGAACGGCCGTATAGATGCCCCTGATGCCACCACCGTCAATGGAGAGTATGCGAAAAGTACTCATGCCTTCTCCCTTTGTTCTGCGCAAAGGTATGTCTATAAATTTGTCATTACTACCACTGAATCTTTATCTAGTATACAACATTACGTCAAGTTGGCACATTTTTTTAAATATTGGAATAGTCGACGGCGTAAGCCGTTTTTTATTGAACGCCAATAGCGCCAGACTGGGTGTTTCAAGCTATAATCTTAGTTGGGAAGCATTGAACAGAGTAGCAGATTCTCTCACGATGAGGAACTGTTTAGATCTTAATTTATTAGATTAGACTGAACATAGCAATCTATGGGAAATACGGGAGATAGTCAAATGCGTGAAGTAGTAATTATTAATGCCTTACGTACGCCAATTGGTCGTCATGCAGGCTCATTAGCCTCCGTTCGGCCCGATGACCTGGCAGCGCTGGTCATTAAGGTTTTGGTAGAGGATGCAGGGATTGATCCCACCATAATTGAAGAAGTTTATATGGGATGTGCTAATCAAGCGGGGGAGGATAATCGAAATGTTGCTCGAATGGCGACTTTCTTGGCTGGGTTTCCATATCACGTAGCGGCCGTAACATTCAATCGCTTGTGCGCAAGCGGCCTGAATGCTGTTAATCAGGCCGCCCGGGCAATTAAGGCAGGTGAGGGGGATGTATTTATAGCGGGTGGCGTGGAAAATATGAGTCGTGCGCCCTATTCCCTTGCTAAAAACGCCCGTGCCTGGGGACCTCCTGGTAATACGACTGCTTACGATACGACCTTGGGGTGGCGTTATCCAAATCCAAAGATGGAAGCGATATTTCCGTTGGAGGCCATGGGCGAAACGGCCGAGAATATTTATGATTTAAGCTGTGAGGGGGCGTTGGAAGGGGGGCAGATTACGCGTGAGGAACAGGATGCCTTTGCCTTTGAAAGTCACAGGCGCGCCGTAAGAGCGATTAATGATGGACGATTCGAATCACAAATAGTGCCAGTGCCCATTCCGCAGCGAAGGGGTGATCCTGTAATTTTCGATACGGATGAGCATCCGCGTTACATTAAGACGGATAGTGGCTATGAACTGGCTACAAATATTGAATCATTGGGTAGACTGCGGCCCGCTTTTCGAAAAGGGGGAACGGTCACCGCGGGGAATTCAAGTGGTCTGAATGATGGCGCGGCCGCTTTGCTGCTGATGTCGGCCGAAAAAGCCGATGCTCTCGGGTTAATACCAATGGCAAAATGGGTTGCTTCGAGCCGCAGCAGGGGTCGATCCACGCGTTATGGGCCTTGGCCCGGTCTCTGCCACTAAGAAAGTGCTTGACCGAACGGGGCTAATGTTAGATCAGATTGACTTGATCGAACTAAATGAAGCATTTGCAGTTCAATCTTTGGCCGTAATTAATGAGTTGGGAATGCGCCAGGAAATCACCAATGTCAATGGTGGTGCAATAGCTTTGGGCCATCCATTAGGCTGTTCGGGAGCACGAATACTGACCACCTTACTTCACGAGATGAAGCAGCGTGAAGCTGAAGGAATGGAGATGCAATATGGATTGGCCACGCTGTGTGTGGGTGTGGGTCAAGGTGAGGCAACAATTATCGAAATGCAGCCACACTGATGAATTTGTTGTTTTTTAATGGGTGATGCCCGCTATATTTCTTGGGGCTGGATAAAAAAAGGCGCTGGATCAATTGAGATTGACCAGCGCCTTGTCTTATTGGATTAAACTTAGACCCTAGATTTTACCAGTTGCCAAAACAGTTTTTACCTCGGCGATAGCTTTTGTTACCTCGATATCACGCGGGCAGGCATTTGTGCAGTTGAAAACCGTACGGCAGCGCCAAACACCGAAGCTGTCTCCAACTGATTCTAGACGTTCCTCAGCCCCTTGGTCACGACTGTCGAAGATAAAACGGTGCGCCTGGACAATAGCGGCAGGACCCACATATTTATCATTGGCCCAGAAACTTGGACAAGAGGTTGTGCAGGCGGCGCAAAGTATACACTTTGTTGTGTCATCAAAACGGGCTCTATCAGCTTGGGATTGGCGGCGTTCACGGCCGTCTTCCGGTGCGGGCAGTATCATTGATGAAATATGGCTAACGGAACGATAATGTTCCATGAATGGTTCCATATCTACAATGAGGTCTTTGAGCACACGCAAACCAAGAATAGGCTCTACCTGAATTTTGATGGTATTTTCATCTTTACCAAGGCGTTTAACCAACATCTTACAGGCCAAGGCATTGGCGCCATTGATACGCATAGCGTCAGAACCACATACGCCATGGGCACAGGACCGGCGTAAGGCTAGTGTACCATCGACCTCCCATTTTATGCGGTGCAGCAGATCGAGTACGGAGTCCGTATCATTAACATCATCAAGCGTGTAATCTCCCCACCAAGGCTTTGGCCCCATTTTCTGGATTGTATCGACGGATGCGAAGTTGTGCTTGCATGAATTTCTCCTCTTAGTAAACTCGTGGCTTCGGAATGTACTCTATACCGAGTTCTTCATCTTTAAGCACGACAGGCTTATAATCTAATGTATAACCATCAACACTCTTGCTGCATAAGGTGTGCTGCAGCCAGTTATCATCATCCCGATCAGGGAAATCATCCCGAGCATGAGCGCCACGGCTTTCCTTACGCGCCAAGGCTGAAACGGCCGTTACTTCAGCAACTCTAATAGACAACCCAGTTCCCAGGCTTCCAGTAGATCAGTATTGAACTGATAGCCCTTATCCTCTATTTGAACCTGTTGAAAATCAGAACGCAATTTACTCAAATCTGCAATTGCTTCATTCATGGTATCTTCAGTACGAAAGACGCTGACATTTTTGGTCATTGTTGACTGCATATTCTTGCGTACTTCATGGGATTTGACTCCACCTTTGCTGCTCCGCATCCTATCAAATTCAGCGATGATGTCCGCGGCTGCATTATCCGGAAGTGGCAATAATTCCGCGGAACTGCAAAAATCGGCCATATGTTTGCCCGACAACTTGCCGAATACAACGAGATCGGTTAATGAGTTGGTTCCTAAACGATTGCCACCATGAACTGATACACAAGCCACTTCACCGGCGGCATATAAGCCCGGCAGCACTGTTTTTTGTGCATCAAGAATAACCCGGCCGTCCAAATCAGTTGGAATGCCGCCCATTCCATAATGCGCAGTGGGCTGCACAGGCATCGGCTCCGTCACCGGATCGACACCGAGATAAGTCCTTGTAAAATCGGCAATATCAGGAAGCTTTGCTTCGATATAATCTCGATCGATTCGTCTATCTTCACCATCCTGCTCGAGGTAGTGATTAACCGTATCTGGTGTTATGTCCAGGTGGACATAATTCTGCCCATTAATTCCCCGGCCTGCTAACACTTCCAAATAGATTGCCCGACTAACGACATCGCGGCTGGCTAAATCCTTGATATTTGGCGCATAGCGTTCCATAAAACGCTCACCTTCATTGTTAATGAGAACGCCCCCTTCGCCGCGCACCCCCTCAGTGATTAGAATGCCCAGTTTGAAAATGCCCGTCGGGTGAAATTGAAAGAATTCCATATCTTGCAGCGGGATACCACGGCGCATGCAAATCGCCGTACCATCGCCTGTTAAAGAATGGGCATTTGATGTGACTTCCCAGCAACGGCCCCAGCCGCCAGTGGCAAATAAAACTGCCTTGCTGCGGAAGATGTGGAAATCACCTGTGGCAATCTCGATGGCTACGACCCCGCGAACGGTATCATCAACACGAATCAAATCAACGACATGGAATTCATCCAGGAAGTTGACATTATTCTTGATACATTGTTGGTACAGTGTCTGCAAAATCATATGGCCCGTGCGATCCGCAGCATGACAGGCACGCATAACCGGCTTGCCCGTTTCGTTATTAGTATGACCACCAAATCTGCGTTGGGAGATGGTTCCATTAGGGAAGCGATCGAAGGGTAAGCCCATGTACTCGAGTTCGATGACGGTAGGTATAGCTTCCTGGCATAATGTATGAATAGCATCCGCATCAGCCAGATAATCAGAACCTTTCATCGTATCATGAGCGTGCCATTTCCAATGATCTTCTTCCATATTTCCAAGTGCTGCACCAATGCCCCCTTGTGCGGCGCCCGTGTGCGATCGTGTGGGATAAAGCTTAGAAATCACGGCAACATTGGCTTTACGGCTGGCATAAAGGGCAGCCATCAAGCCTGCCCCGCCGGCACCAACAATTATTGCATCATAGGTATGAATCTTTACATCCGCCATGTGATATATTCCTCTAGTTCATGAATGGTGTGGAATCGAAATTGATGATAGCGTAGCCAGCCCATAAAAGGGTTGCGACAACAAATATGGCGAGGAATATATTGATCAGCTTCATAGCAGTCTTGCTGTGAATATAATCCTCGAGCACATTGCGCAAACCATTTATTCCATGTGGAATCGTAAATAGTAAGAGTAGAAAATCAAATAATTTCCATCCCCAGGTATTCCACTGCTCGGCAACGAACATGATGGTCAGATTTGTCGAACTATTGAGGACGTGCTGGATCAACATGTGACCAACGGCAAGTATCAATAATGCAATGCCTGATACACGCATAAACAAGAATGCTCTACGTTCAAAATTGCTTTGGATTTGGACCCTACGTCTTGTTATAGTGGTATTTTCGCTTATTGCAGCCATTTTCTATTCTCCTCTGCTTAGTTAAACATGTCTGGCGGAAAATCATTAAGAGATGGTATTGCCCAACAGCTCAACCCCTCTGCTGCCAGTTCGCTGCAATGTCCAATAGTGCCGGAAAACATTAAAAGGCTAATAGGAATGAAGATGACTAGAAATATAATCCACACAACAGCAGCACTTTTATTTTGGTATATCCACCACTCTGGTTTGTAGTCCAGGAGTGTGATTCGAATGCCGTTAAATGCGTGGTAGAGGACTGCGCCCATGATACCTATCTCACCCAATGCGAAAAGTGGGTGTTTAAATAGCGCCAGTGACCAAGCATAAATATGAGGAGCATAAAATGCATTGGCCGTGTCCCAAATATGGATTACCACAAAACCTAATATGGCCAGACCTGCAAGACGGTGAGCTATCCAGCTAACTTGACCACTGCGGCCACGATAGCGAAAGGCTTCTCGTACCGTTAGCATTAGAGATGCCATAAGAACCCTCCATAAATTAGACGATTGTAAAACTCTTCGTGCATAAAATCACAAAAGCATTATAACACGAAATAGTGATAAGGATAGAAAAGCAAAAGTTAATTTTCCCCGTAAATAGATTCTCGATTCTTGCGTTGCCTAAGGGCGACTGATAAACTAATCCTAATGGTACGGTCGTTTACACTTCGCGATTTTTCCCTTGTCCGGCGGTTGAGTGAACAGGGTGTATCTTTACACGCGGAATCTTCACTGACGGATAATCTCCAACCGTTTTGGGGAGCATTGCTCAACATTATTGTTCGCGGGGAGTATCCAACATTTGTATTGAAATCAGATGAAAAAGATGGATCAGGTTTTATACAGATTCTGATTGAAGAGAATCGCCATCATGCCCATATCTTGTATTTGAGCCCCGCGATTAAACCGTTAAATGGAGGCCTACAAGAAACAGGTTCGGAAATACGGTTCGATCCTGCAAGTGGTGCCTGGCTTTCGCTCCTCGATCAAGCCGTGTCCGAAGTCGGGCAATTTGGGATTCATAGTTTAGTTGCAGAGGTGGATGAGACAGGCCCGGAACTGCCGATTCTTCGCCGGGCAGGATTTGCTGTTTATACAAGACAAGATATTTGGGTTCTCGACAGCACACACCAGAAGCCGGTAGCAGATATTGAATCATCAGTGGTATTACAACCAAGAGAGGATGAAGATGATTGGGATATCCAATTGTTTTATGCTAATACAGTGCCTCGCCTTGTTCAGCTAGTTGAACCTGTACCACCCATTGATAAAGGGGACACGTGGATATTGCGGGATGAACGGAACGAGCTTACAGCTTTTGTGCATATTCATGAAGGAGCCATAGCAACTTGGTTGCGGTTCTTCATCCATCCTAGCGCGGAAACCAACGCCGGGGAGATCGTGAAAATGGCAACAAGACTCATTGACTCTCGGAGTAATCACCCCGTTTATTGTTGTGTCCGTAGGTACGAGGGTTGGTTACCGGAAGCTCTTGAGCTGACAAACTTTGAACTTTGGGGAAGTCAGGCGGTAATGGTTAAACACACCGTACACCATGCGCGGCATCAAATGCCTGCGCTGGAACTTAATATTGATAACAGCGGACTGCCTGTTTCTACTCCTATGATTCGCTCATATCCAGCCTTGGATCAAAACTATAAGATGGCCGGGAGTAATGATGAGTACCAGCAGGAACAGGAAGGAACGAAAAAGCTTTTCGGCGTGATTTAAATGGTAAATATTAAAACGAGAGAAGATTTGCAGACATTATTGTCTTTATTGCCAATAAATATTCGCGAATATATTGAGAAACAAGGTCGAGAAGACGAATTGCTGGAAGTGATTTTGGATCTTGGTCGTGTTCCAACGGCGCGATATATTGACGGTGAAATTGAAATTCGCCGGGAAGAGGTAACACAGTTTGAGATCGATCAAGTAGTTGATGGTATTGGCGATTTCGATGATGATAATCGAGCTGGAATTGCGCGAACATTGCATCGTATTTCTGGCATTCGCAACCGCCGCGGACAGGTTGTTGGGTTAACCTGTCGTGTGGGGCGCGCTGTCTATGGAACAATAGAGATCATACAAGATATTGTCGATGATGGGCACAGCATCTTGCTTCTCGGTCGTCCAGGTGTGGGTAAGACCACAATGCTGCGCGAAATGGCCCGTATCTTAGCAGAAAAGAATCGCGTGGTTATTGTTGACACGAGCAATGAGATAGGTGGTGATGGAGATATTTCCCATCCAGCGGTAGGCAGGGCACGACGAATGCAAGTTCCAAGGCCCTCTCACCAGCATGAAACCATGATCGAGGCGGTTGAAAACCATAGCCCAGAGGTTGTCGTTATAGATGAAATCGGACGACAGCAGGAAGCAGAGGCTGCACGAACGATCAATGAACGAGGTGTGCAACTAATCGGTACTGCTCATGGTAATACCTTGGAGAACTTATTGCTTAACCCGACTCTTTCAGATCTGGTGGGTGGCATAGAAAGTGTTACCTTATCTGATGAAGAGGCGCGACGCCGGGGAACACAAAAGACGGTATTGGAGCGGCGTGCGCCGCCGACCTTTGATGTGCTAATCGAGATTAAAGAGCGTCAACGTTTGTTGGTTCACCGTGATGTAACTGATTCAGTAGATCGGATGCTGCGGGGAGAGCCACTGCAATTGGAGCTTCGATATCGTGATGAAGAGGATCAAATTCATGCGGAACAACAATCTGTATTTAGTTCCTCCCCTGCAGTCACCGGACGTAGAGGGGGGCGGGGCCTTAATGATTCGCGACGCCCTGGTAAAGGGCGTGAGAATCAAGTTTCTGGACAAGAAGAACGCAAGAACGGCCGTCGTCAAGAATTAAATCCGAGCATCACTCAGACCTCGATTGAAGATGATGACGCCGGTGAAGACAGAAAGCGGACTAAAAAGCTTAAGGTTTTTGCCTATGGTGTGGCTCGAAACCGCTTGCATGATGCTGCTAAGAGCTTGGGTACCAGCATTGAGATCGTGGATCAATTAGTCAATGCCGATGTGCTTGTGACCTTGAAAAGTTATTATCGCAGAAGAAGGCGGCTGATTAGTGATGCTGAACAATTGCGTACGCCGGTATATGTCTTACGCGCGAATACGGTTAAACAAATGGAGCGTTTTCTTGTTGAAGCAATGGATCTAGAGATCCTGCCATCTGATCCTTTTGAAGAAGCGATTGCCGAAGCAGCCGAAGCTATTGAACTCATTGTAGCCGGACAGCCAAGTGCGGATTTAGGACCTGTGGCTGGGGCCATAAGACGCTATCAACACCAAATGGCTCGACAAGCCAACCTGGTCTCACATAGTTATGGCAAGGAACCACGGCGGCACGTAAGAATCTTTAGTACTAGACGGAATCAGTAATCGGGCATCCTTTGAACAATTATCAACCATGTTTAGATCCAGGCGACAACGATGTTCATAACATTTGAAGGCCCCGAAGGGAGTGGGAAGTCGAGCCAAATCATTCAATTGGCAGCCTTCATCGAAAAACAGGGTTTTTCAGTACTGGCGACTCGCGAACCAGGGGGTACAATTATTGGCGATCAGATTCGAGATTGTTTGCATGATGTGAACAATACAGAAATGATTCCTACGACTGAGTTTCTGCTTTATTCAGCTTCTAGAGCCCAAATAGTTGGCGAACTTATCCGTCCTGCATTGGTATTGGGCACAATTGTGCTGTGCGATCGCTATGCTGACAGTACTATTGCTTATCAAGGCTATGGGCGTATGCTCGATTTGGATTATCTGAAACAAATCACCCAATTTGCCACAGATGGTCTTAAGCCAGATCTTACTTTTCTGCTAGATATTGATGTGGAGAGGGGATTAGCCCGCCGTGTCACCGGTAATGCTGAAATGAACCGGCTGGATTTAGAAGAGGTAGAATTCCACAAACGGGTTCGCGATGGTTATCATAAACTTGCCCAAGCAGAACCAGAACGTTGGAACGTCATTGATGCCGACCGGTCTTTAAACGAGATCCAGGCTGATTTGCAAAGGATATTGTTAAGCAAACTGCAATTTTAGAGCTAGAAACTATCCCCGGTATTACTGCCAAGATCAGGCATCGAATCTTCTATTGACTCGGGTGATTCTCCCTTTTCCAAGCGATCGACTACTTCGTTGAATTCGTCGCCCATCTCTTCGCCCATTTCTTTACTCATTTTTCGCATGAATTGACCCAAAGCTTTTGGATCTTCTTCATCTAATCCAGCTAAGGAGTTGTCATCCATTAACGAGTCCATACGTGTATCTTCCGATTTGGCTAGGCTAACACGATTAATTCGTCTTTTTAGCTGCGTGCTTTGACAATTAGAGCATTGAGGTTGTGAAGAATCATATTCGGTGTAGGTCAGGAAAATTCGCTGAACTTTTCCACATGATAAACATTTGTAATCGTAGTTGGGCATTGCTACCTTATCTCATTTGCTGGCACAGGCGCGGGTTTACTAGGTGGTTTGCTTCGTTTCCCTCATGCCATTAGAGCCATTGTTTTTAGACGATATATTTTGGTACAATCCTTGTAAGTTGCCAAATAAAGATGAGACAATTTGGGGATGGTTGCTAGTACAGAACCTATAAAAATTAAAACAGGTAAGTGATGACGAACGAAATGTACCAATGCCAAACCTACCCTACCATGGTTGTGATTTCTGGACCGTCAGGTGTGGGTAAAGATACCGTTGCAAGAAAAGTTATTGATCGCCGCCCAGATGATTTTTATTTTGTGGTGACGGCAGCCACGCGCGAACCGCGTGCGGACGAAATTCATGGCCGTGACTACTTCTTTTTAAGTAATGATGAATTTGCACGCATGATCGATGGCGACGAGTTATTGGAATATGCCATTGTTTATCGTCAGTATAAGGGCATTCCAAAACAACAGATCCGAGATGCACTAGATAGCGGTAAAAACGTCATTATGCGAGTTGACGTCCAAGGGGCTGCAACTGTACGGAAACTAATCCCTAACGCCATAACTGTTTTTCTGCACACACCAACGGAAGAGGACCTGATTAAGCGGCTTAGTGAGCGTAAGACTGAGACCTCACAAGGGCTTAATTTGCGCATAGCCACGGCACGAAAAGAGATGGACCGGATTTCGGAATTCGATTATTGCGTTGTCAATGCAGATAGTAAAGTCGAAGAAGCGGTCGAAAGAATTCTTAGCATTGTTGATGCCGCGAGCAGCCGCGTTCATCAAGAGCCTATTGTTCTTTGACTTAGGATTTGTACTTAAGCAGCATAAGATAAGATCCACACCAACAACCCAATAACCAAAACAATCGCAAGACCGGCCACGCTGGCGACTTTTAGCACGCGGCCTTCGTCAGCATCCTCCACTGTGCTGCAACCCACAATTACCTTGGCGGGAGCAAAAAGGCTGCCAATTGCCCCGCCACTTGTTTGTGCGGCCAGTATTAGCGGCACTGAGAGGGCGAGGGTGAGGGCAGTCTGTCTTTGGATTTGACCGAATACGACATTGCTGTTGGTATTGCTGCCGGTCATAAAGGCGCCAAGAGTTCCGATAAAGGGACTTAAAAACGGGAACAGCACACCAGTTCGGCTGAGGGTTTCTGCTAATAATTGGGTCATGCCAGCATGTTCCATAGTGAGGGCCATGGCTACTAATGTGTAGACACCAATGGTTGGTTTGACCATGCCTTTAAGCGTTTTGCGCCAGATAACACGGCCCTCATATTTTGGGTTAGGGGCTGTTGGTAATGGCCCGCGCCATTTATACCATAGGAATGCCAGTAGGCTGGCATACAGCAGTAGTGCTCCCCCATGCCCAAAGAGGCTTATAGATCGACCTGGTCCCGCAGGATTGCACCAACCTTCAGCCGTACATACCTCTGGAAAGTCAAAATTTATGATTACATTATCAAGTGCGTCTGGAAATATCAACTGGCCCAATATGACAACAGCAATTAGGAGAATATATGGGAAAAACGCAACCAACAAACGCTTTATACTTGTACTGTTTTCCGTTTGTTGAGGGTTCTGGCCCCTATGCGCACGCTTATTGTCATGACTGAGAATTGGGATAGATACAAGCAGACCGGCAAGTCCCGCACCGAGCGCGGCTAATGTCCAGAGTCCTGCGGCGGCAATTATCCATTGTGTACCACCCATGACTAAGGTTAATAGCAAGACAAACAATCCCCTTCGACGAAGCGCTGTCTGCCGGTTGACTAACCAAAGAACACCCAAGCCACAACCCAGGCAGGAGACAGCAAGCAAACCTGCTGTTGGCCCAGCCAATTCGGCACCTGGCACTCCGGTTGTCGCGACCAGCGAGATGAAGGATGAACCAAGCGAGCCGAAAGTAACTGCCCAGGCATGACCAAGCAACGCAACAACGACGGCCGTGCTCGCAGCAAAGCCCATGCCTACTAATAGCGGCGCAACAACGGCCGCTGGTACGCCAAATCCAGTAGCACCTTGAAGGAAGGCGCCAAATATCCAGGCCAGCAGCAGTGCTTGAGCAGGTTTGTCTTTCGCGATGCCCGGCAGTTCAAGGCCGATTGCGGTTATGGCACCAGCTTCATTCACGGTATGATAAAGCAAGAGTGCCATCCAGATTATATAAAGAACAAAAAACGCTAGAAGAATTGCTTTGGTCCACGCCACTAGTAGTAAAGGAAGCCCGGCTCCGAAGAACAAAATAGCGACAATAACAGCCGTCAACCAGCCCGCCGTACCGGCCTTGCTGCCACCCCATTTGCGCCCGATCATCAAGTAGAGCACCGTGAGGATTGGCAGGAAGGCGAGCGTTATATTGATGATAGGGCGAACGGCCGAAAACATGATCTGAGTATAGCTCAAGGCGTAGACTCAAGCTATTGAAATGAAGCCTTGCCTGACCACTGGCGCCTTTTGACGACAACAACCGGTAAGCTACAATCTTTAGTGCACGGAGTTGAGTCATTTATTCATTTGATAGGGACAACGGCCATTTGCTCTATAGGAAATCTGGTGAGAATTATAAGAACGAACAGCATCATTTTGATTACCGCCTTAGTATCCTTATTAGTGATGCTAATCATTCCTCGAGAGATCGGGAGTATGGCTAATATTTCACCCATGACACAATTGCCGGAAGCAATCACTCCAGATGAAAGAATACCAACTGAATTGGTGTCGATTACTACAGGCCGAGACGCTGGATCCTACTTGATGCGCGACTTAATGGCGTCCGAGATTACGGAGATGACGATTGAAGCCTATGATTTGATTCCTGGAACCGATTCGCATATTTTATTGCGCGAAGACGCTACCCCTGAAAATCCATATGATAATCTCTCTCAAGTTTGGTGGATGCTGAGCTCTGTCCCTGCTGATGCTTCACGTCTAATATATGAAATTCGTGCTTCAGATACTGAGAATGTTGATCTGTATGTTGGATTTGATAGCAATGGCAACCAAAAACCTGACCCCGAAGAAGAAATCTGCTCTGGAATTTCAAGTTCATGGTCAGAGTATTGCAATGTTGAATTTCCACAGGAAGGGAATTGGTGGGTCCTTGTTCAGGATTGGAATGATTTTGGCGGAGATGTGATTGACTCGATACTTTTAACAACGGCCGTGGTCGCTGATAAAGACGAAGGCAATATGACTTTTGATGCCCCTCAGTCTGTTCCGGCGCTGGAACCGTTTGATTTGCGGATAAAATTCGACCTGGCAAATGCGAACGAAGGTCAAGCATGGTATGGCTCTTTCTCTTTGGGGACTGATTCGAGTAATCCGGGTAACGTTTTGCGCGTCGAAGTTAACTTAAATCGAATTGGCGATGATGTCGAAAAGCGTGCCAATATCACGTTGGTGTCGATGGGAGACACAATAACTTATACGATTACAGTAAACCCCAATATCCTAGACGAGGAGGTGGTTTATAACATTATCGATTTAATTCCAAATGGTTTGACATATGTTGCGGATTCAGCACATGCGACAGCCGGAGATGTCAATGTTTCGGGTAATGTATTGACCTGGTTGGGGGCTCTTAGCAATCCCAATCAATTACAACCAAGCTACCAAGTATCGACAAGCGCTAATGATGAAACTTGTGATACAGGCTTTGGTGGTTATTTAAATCTGGAAGATCAGGATATTTTTGTTCAAGAGCCAATACAAGGTAATGGCAAGGCCTTTAGTTTTTTCAGCACTGGAGATCCTATTACTTTCTTTGGCCAACAATATACCGGTATGCATATCACCGATGATGGTTTCGTCGTTTTTGATCTGGATGTGAACTATACGGGCTCAGTAGAGAACCCACAATTTATTCCTGATTTAGATAAGCCTAGTAATATTGCGGCAATGCTCTGGAATGATATGAAGATTGTTTACGATAAAGATCTAAATCATGGTGTAAGCGCCGCAACAGTTGGGTCCAATGTCATGATCGTCGAGTATGATAATGTTCGGAAAATTGATAATGCCACTGACTATTATGATATTGAAATTGTTATGACGCGAACCGTGGATAATTCACATGGATCCTATGAGATAGTGTTTGCTTACGAAAATCTAAATGGCTCATTGGTTGGTCCGTTCACTATTGGCGTCGAGAATGCAGCCGGTGATAACGCAGAAGTTTTTATAAATCGCGCAAGCGCTGAAAATATTATCAGTGATGGTTTCATGATTTGCTTTGACGCTGTGCAACCTGTTACTGCCCCGGTCATAATCAATTATCAAGCCAAGGTCGCTAATGATCTTGAATCTGGTACCATCCTAATAAACCGTGCCGATAGCACAACAAGCAGTATTGGAAGCAAGAAAGAGACGGCCGTTGCTCCGGTTATTATCAGCTATAAGTCGTTCTTCCCAATTAATTTTGCTTTTAACAAGAGCGATTGAAAGCCCTTTTTATTAATCGGTTCGCCAGGTGTGAGAGATAATTGCTGGTAGTGAGGATGTGATGAAGCCGTTACATGGAACGAACTTAAAAAGATTTTTACGTAATTATAAACGTCAATATCGCCCTGAAGTCGATCTTGTTGCTTTATTGCAGAGTGTTGAGTACCCAGCCAATGTGGGTTCTTGTTTTCGCTTAGCAGATGGGGCTGGTATGACTGAATTAGTGCTTACTGGTATTTCGCCTGTACCCCCTAATCCAACTATAGACAAGGTAGGCAGATATAAGAGCCTGCGTGTCCCATGGCGATATGAGAAAGAGCCTTTAGCCGCGATATCAGGTCTTAAAGAAGAGGGGTATCATGTCGTTGCCGTTGAACTGACCGAGACGGCCGTGCCCTATTTTGAATACAACTTCCCGGGGAAAACCTGTCTGGTTGTAGGCCATGAAGATCACGGCGTGACCAGGGAAACCTTATCAGCTTGTGAGGCGGCTGTATTTTTACCGATGTACGGTAAAGGATTGTCACTCAACGTGCACGTGGCTCTGAGTATCGTTACCTATCACATTCTTCACACCGGATTGTAAGCGTCATTGTTTGTTGCCTCGGCATTTCCGCTCCGGTATACTTCTTTATGTTGACAAACACGGGATAAAACAACAAAACTCCCGGGAGAAAACCCATGAAAGTTTCCTGCTTACAAGATAATTTGTCGAAAGGATTGAGCATTGTTGGACGCGCAGTTAGTACACGATCGACGCTGCCTGTTCTGGCTAATGTTCTATTAGCAACCGACAATGGACGCCTCAAGCTTTCGGCCACCAATCTGGAGATAGTAATTACTTGCTGGGTTGGGGCCAAGGTGGAAGAGGAAGGCGCAATAACGCTTCCTGCACGCACTTTGACAGATCTTGTCAATGCGCTACCACAAGACCAAGTTGATCTTGTGTTGAATGAAATGACACAAGCAGTCAACGTGAGTTGTGGTCGCACCCAAGCCAATATCAAAGGTATTGATGCACAGGAGTTTCCATTGGTGCCCGATCCCGATAATGATAATCGCATTAGATTGGAATCAGATGTGCTCAAACAGATGATCAATCAGGTTTCGTTTGCGGCGGCAACAGATGATGCTCGCCCGACTTTGACCGGGGTTTCGACTACGTTCGAAGGCAGCCAAGTACTTTTAGCTGCAACGGATGGTTTTAGACTTTCTTTGCGCTCTGCTCATATTCCAGGATATGTTGAAAAGCCATTTTCAGTAATTATCCCTGCTCGTGCTTTGACAGATGTGGCACGAATAATCAACGACGATCTTGAAGCTGTATATATTTCTATGCCTAAGCAGCGCAATCAGATTATTTTCGATATGGACAATGTTGTTCTGGTTTCACAGCTGATCGATGGTGCCTTCCCTGATTATCAACCAATTGTCCCGACAGGCGTTAACACGCGGACGATTATGAATACGGCCGAGTTTCGAAAGGCTTGTAAGACGGCCGATATCTTTGCTCGTGAATCGAGTAACACGGCCCGAGTAAGAATTGTTCCCGGTGTTGAACTTGCACCTTCTTATGCAATAGTGGAGGCGAATAGTGTGGAAACGGGGGACAATGAAGCACAAATTGAAGCCAGCGTTGACGGAGATCCCATCGAAATTGCCTTCAATGTCAAGTATATGACAGAGGTCTTAGGTGTAATAGATACACCCCAAGTAGCCCTGGAAACAACCAATGCGAACGAGCCGGGGGTTGTTAAGCCTGTTGGCGACAACGATTTCGTTCACATCATCATGCCGATGCAATTTGGGCGCTAGAGCATCCTTGCGTCGAATTCCTAAAACACAAAATATTCGCGTTTATTGTAACTCCTGCAAT
Organism: uncultured Chloroflexia bacterium; assembly: GCA_963736615.1. Lineage (GTDB taxonomy): Bacteria > Chloroflexota > Anaerolineae > Promineifilales > Promineifilaceae > JAACFF01. Next base: position 787,013 of record CAVTPP010000003.1, read on the forward strand.
ACTGTATGGTAGAGCGCATCGGCGCGTAATTCAGCCAATGAGTGACAAGATGCATCCAGGTTATCTGCCAGTAGTTGAGCCAGTCCCTGGTCGAAAGCTGCATGCTCCATATTAATCACTACAGAACGCACGCCTTCGTCACAGATCATTTTAGCGATTCGGTGCGCTTCTTCCTGAGGCGGCAAATCGCTCATACTCACATTTCCGGCACCATCGGTTAATAGAATCATCATTGGCATGACATCGGGATGTATATAAGATTCTTTTTTAATGACTTCAAGAGCCATGAGTAAACCGGCTGAAAGTGGGGTTTTTCCACCAACGGCGATATCCCGCAATGCCTGCTTAGCCAGCAGTACGGAGTTTGTTGGTGGAAGCACAAGATTTGAGCTGTTTTTATTGAAGACGATCAAACCCACGCGGTCCCGCCGTTGATACGCGTCAGTTAACAACGACATGATAGCGCCCTTAGTTGCTTCCATCCTCTCGGACACAGCCATGCTCCAACTGGCATCAACAACGAAAAGGATAAGATTTGCCGAACGACGAACCCTTACCTTCTCCCGCAGATCTTGTTTTTCCAAGGCCAAAGCTACTTTAGAATGATCGCGTTCTTTTTGGTGCGGGGCCGCAGCCCGCAACGTAGCGTCAAAGGCCAGATCTGTAACACGATCTTTCCGCGGTAATCGGGATTGTACATAGCGACCGCGTTTGCGGTCAGTTTTGGTTTGGGAGCGACGACCGGCTTTGTTGCGTGTCAGGCGATCTAACTGCGTATCTAAACGACGCGCCATAAATTCTTGGCCGCTTTGAACGTTTTCTCCCCCTTCCCACCATTGCCCTTCCTGGGGGCTTTGAGGAACTGTTTGGGGTCCGGCATCAGCTTGTGCTACCTCAGACCCCTCGCCCTCCTCTTTAGACTCTAACGCTTTTTTTTTACTGCGTCACTGCTGGACTCATCTTCCAGCATTTCACCCATTTCCCCGGGTCCCATTTCACTTTGTACTTGTTCCAGCCGCTCTTCAAGCTCAAAAGCGTTCATTTCTGTGTCTTGGAACAGCCGGCCTTTTATTCTATGGGGAAGAGCTAATTCGGCGGCTAGGACAATGTCATGGTCGTTGATCCGATCACGCCCTTGTAACGCCGCATGAGCCTGTGCGCCGCGCAAGATAACCAGATCGGCACGATGACCGTCAATTTTGAATGAGGAGGTGAGGCCGGCGATGGACATTAAGTCTCGACGATAATAACGAACGCCATTGACTATATCTCGGCCGCGCGAAATTTGCTCAGACAATTGTTTTTCCTTGTCTGACCATTCAACATAGAAGTTTTCTGGATCAACTTCAAAGGCTATGCGTCGTTCCATGATTTGAACCCGTTGCTCAGGATCGCTTAGACCTTCGATTTGTACTGAGAATGCAAAGCGATCAAGCAGTTGCGGGCGAAGATCACCTTCTTCAGGGTTCATTGTTCCTACAAGAACGAATTTTGCGGGATGGGAGAAGCTGATACCCTCGCGTTCGACTATATTGATGCCCATGGCCGCCGAATCGAGAAGCAGGTCAACCACATGATCATCTAGTAAGTTAACCTCATCGACGTAAAGCACGCCCCGATTTGCAGAAGCCAATACACCGGGCTCAAAATGCTTTTCTCCAGCTTTGATCGCCTTCTCGATATCCAATGTCCCAACGACACGATCTTCTGTAGCGCTAACTGGCAAATCAACGAAGGGGGTGGATCTGACCTCAGTTACCAGTTTGCCTTCATCATAAAGCGCGTGCGTATCATCTGCCCATTGATCTGGACGAGTTGGATCGCAGCTGTAGCGGCTTCCTGAAAGGACTTCAATGTCTGGTAATAATGCTGCCAACGCGCGAGCTGCGGTAGACTTGGCAGTTCCCCGCTCACCACGGATGAGTACGCCGCCAATACGGGGGCTAACTGCATTTAATATCAAAGCGCGTTTCATGCGCTCTTGTCCAACGATCGCAGTAAATGGAAAAACTGATCTACGTGCCATTCATTCGCTCCACAAAATGGTATCTAGCTGTTTTAACAAATCTCAAGATGATAAGGATTATTATCTTGGGAATCTTATGGTCGAGCTTTTGCAGCTAGAGATGGATGTTGCCTTTGTCATCCAGTTATTTTCGATGGCGATTATACTGCAAGGGGCAACATGGGCAAGCCACGATCCTAATCACCGAAAAAGCAATTACTGTGTACTCATTGTGCTAGGATAATAAGAATCAAAGTTTGTTTATTCCCTAACCTACAACCAAAGTTTTACGCTGCCAACAGCAATGGATCGGACTCTGACGAAGGATCCGGGATATTGCGGTCCACGGCCTCGGCGATGGCTTTCATCTCCTTGACAAGCATGGCGAATTTTTCAGGCTTTAATGATTGACGGCCATCAGACCAGGCTTCGTTGGGTCGCGGATGAACCTCAATTATCACGCCATCGGCACCTGCGGCTACGCTGGCCTTGGCTCCTGCCGCAACGTATTCCCATTTTCCGGTTCCATGGCTTGGATCAGCGATCACTGGCAGATGCGAAAGGTGTTTGGCGACAGCGATTGCGTTGATATCGAAGGTGTTTCGTGTGTACTTCTCAAAAGTACGGATGCCGCGTTCGCACAGCATAACTCTGGTGTTTCCGTGACTTAGAATATATTCAGCACACATCAGCCATTCTTCAATGAGGCTGCTCATACCGCGCTTGAGTAGGACGGGATGTTGGGAACGGCCGACAGCGTGCAGCAAGGCATAGTTTTGCATATTCCTGGCCCCGATTTGCAATATATCTGCATACTGGCAAACAAGTGGAACCAGTTCCGGTTCCATAACTTCTGTAACGACCGGCAGTCCAGTTTCCTCACTTGCTTCCTTGAGATAGAGAAGCCCTTCTTCACCTAGTCCTTGAAATGCGTAGGGGGATGATCTAGGTTTAAATGCGCCGCCTCGTAGAATATGCGCGCCAGCCTCTTTGACCGCATGAGCTGTTTCTATTATTTGGCTTCGACTTTCAACGGAGCACGGACCGGCCATTATGACGAAATCATCGCCACCAATCATTGTGTTACCGATAGGAAAACGTGTGTTGGTAGGCTTGAATTCACGGCTGGCAACCTTGAATGGTTTCAAGACAGGGACAACACGTTCGACACCAGGCATCATGCGCGCCTGTTCCTGGTTCATCGGACGGCCGTCACCTATGACACCAATGACCATGTGCTCAACACCTTCGAAAATATTTGCCTTGCAGCCATGTTCTTCAACCCAAGAAATGACGGCCGTTTTTTCACGCAGCGAAGCGCTACCTTTCATAATGATAATCATATCGTATAGTCCTCAATCACTTCTATAGACTTTGCGCCAATACTTTCATAGCAGCATCAAGATTGTTCATTTGTACGGGCCGGATCGGGGGGATATTGTGGCGATCGGGGCGCAGAGATTTTGCATCTCGCAGGTAAATGTGGCCAATCTCTGCCGGTGTTTTCGTCGTATTCCAATGAAGAAGAACACGAATACAAAGCGGCAGTCCATCAGGAACAACCATTTCGTGGCCACAAAGGAGCGCTGTATCAAACCACCCTAACTGACGGGCAGCAAAAGCAGGGTAGGTAGAGTCCAAATCCTGCGTTGTGGTCAGATATATGCTGGCCACATCATCGATCTCGATTTCATTTACACGTACGACCATTGCCAGGAGTTCACGTGTAGCTTCCAGGATTTCGTCTCGATCATTACCTGTTACGGTGGTGGCGCCACGCACGCCGCGACACATGAGACGTCGCTCTTTGAAATCCTGCGTTGGCCCGTTGCCATTGCCTTTGATACCGTTTATGCTCATCTTCTTATCCCCTTCACCTAACTAATAAAACAAAAAAAGCGCGGCTCCTAAGCCGCGCTTGTTGTGAACTGGTCTTTTGTCTTTCCTAGCTTTAGCTGCCAGAATTGACCGACCTCCCGTGCAACAAGTGCGACTCAGGCGGTGTGCCAAAAAAATAAAAATAAAAGCTAAAGCTTGAAAAACTGTTAATCTTGCTCATGTTGGCGCTTATCATAGCATCCGGTACGGTTGAAGTCAACCCCTATTTGAATTTTCGACTGACGATCACAATCACCTCACTCTTCTTAAGTGTGATGACCTTAAACTCTAGCAAGAAACCAAATTCCTTGAATGTTCTATCAATCTGCTGCCACCGCGGTTCCTGCAGTGATTGTGGGGTAAGGGAAGAATCAATGGAAACATTGCGTTGTCCGGTTACGCCATATAACCATTCAATTGCCCTTACAACAAAACCGCGACTGGTTAATTTTGCTTCGGGTACAATTACAAAAAGCCCGTCTTTTTTGAGTATCCTGTTAACGGCGATCAAGGTTAACTCGTCTATGATGAATTCAGTGGGAAATGTTGCCAGGACAGAATCGAACGATTTATTGGCGAGGGGGATATTTTGAGCCGAGCTTTGTAGGATTGAAATTTGTGATCCGGTTTTCGAAACACGCTTCTGAGCCAATCGGCCCATTTGAGATGAAAGATCGATGCCTGTTACTTGGAATCCCTGCTGGTTTAGGGCGATCAGCATATGACCTGGCCCGTGGGCAATTTCTAAAACCCGCGGTCCTTTCACAAACGGCAAAGCAGATCGCTGCCAATCACGCCAAGCCCCAAATGACACTAACCAGCTCACAGTATCATAGCTCCAGGCAAACTGATGATAAAGTAATGAGAATCCGAGTTGTACAAGACTTATCCAAAGATGAACTAGCCATTTTTTTACATACTCGATTGGTTCATGAGTGGGTGATGACTGTTGATCTGTCTCCACGTCAGGAAGATGATTATTGTCTAGCATGCAATATCCCATCCTTAAAAGGAATCAAAACGTCTGCACCGTTTCTTCTTAATGCTGGATCATGTGTGGATCCCGGAATGTAGGTGAGGGCTGATCTTACATGCATGCTAAATTCGGGCCCATGAATTAAATAAGGATGATTCCAATCGGCCGTACCGCGAATGAAATTAAAGGCTCGTCTTGCTGTCCAAGAAGTCGGTATCGAAAAATCACCCGGTCCTGGTCGGGAGTAAGTACTGCCTTCGCCTTCTTGAGGGGCCCTAACGAGATCGCCTTTTGCAACTTGCCGGCACGCTTCCACAAGGAGTGATGCGCCATGTTTTGCAATGATTGAATCTGCATCTACTGCACTAATTCCATCAGGGAACTCTAAGGGTTTCTGCCGAACAATGTCCCCTGTATCCAAATCTTCGTCCATGAAATGAACCGAAACTCCAGGGCGCACACCTAAACGAAAAGTCCAAAAAAGCGGATAAGGTCCGCGCAATTGCGGTAGTAATGATGGATGAAGATTTAGAAATCCGGCATCAGGTAAATTCAGCACCTTTCGTGGGATTCGCTTTGGGAAACATGCTACTATTGCAACAGTTGGATCGTACTCTGCTAACATTTGGATTGTTTGTTTTGCAGTCAGGTCGCGAATCTTGTAAAGAGGAATTTGGTGTTCCCAAGCTAACTTAAAGATGCTATTATGCAAAAAAGGGTTCTTGAGCGGAAGGGAAAACTTTGGTGTCTGCGGTACAATGCGATAAATTGGATGGATATCTCTTTCTTCTTGAACAACAGGCAGCACAATTGCAGCCGGTTGTTCTCCTTCAGCTATGAGATTTTCCAACACTTGCCTTGAAAAGTCGCTATTCATTCCCCAGAATAGAAGCTTGGAACGAGTTGTTGGCTTGGTAACTATTTGAATCACAGTACGGCCCATTATATACTTTGTCAGTTAGTGAGCATATCCGGCATGGGTATGGCTTTTTTTAAACAATATCCGGGAATTCCAAAGTTGGCTTAAGCAAGTGTTCAAGGGTCAATGGGGAATTGCCGAAAGGACATTTTATGGCGCGTGAAGAAAAAACTCTTACGGTGGTACATTGTGCCATGTTGGGTGAGGAATTACCCGCATTAGATAAACTCCCATTCCCAGGAACGCTTGGCCAAAGGGTATACGACAATATTTCCAGCTATGGGTACCGTCTATGGTCGGAGCGTGCCACGTTACTGATCAACCATTATGGGCTAAATATGGCCGATCCGAGAGCACAGGAATTTCTTTTTCAACAAATGGAAGAGTTCTTCTTTGAAGGTGGGGGAAGCAATCCGGCCGAAAGTGGTCCGCCAGCAAAGGGTGCACCAAGCAAATAGATCGAGATTTCAGACCCCGAGGTTATTATTGGCCGTTTCAATTATTGATTCCTGATGTGAAGCGAAAGTTGATTTTATTTGCTATCTGACAATCAGTGGCAGTATGGGGTCGATTTTAAATCTGAGTTTCTTATGGGCAATGCGAAGAGCGTTCTCGACCATTTCAGGTGTTTGCCCATTGGCGAAAATAAAACCCAGATAGCCATCTCCTTCAGGTAGAGGAACCAGTGGGTAATTGATGCGAGTTGTGATTTCCACTTTTTCAATCATGGTGGATGACTCTGCTTGCTCAATACCCTCCACACCTCGAAGGAGCCCGGCTCCTGGAATTGGGATCATCATCACCCCTCGCGCGTCTTCTAATTGTTCATCTGTGTTAATCGTTAGACTGCAAGCTTGACGTAAGATTAACTCTTCTAATGAGGTGTCGATTCCAAATTGCAGCGTTTGCGAACATAGGCCACCGATTGACCGTCCGGCAATTTCTACAATCCAAGGACCATGATCATTAATGCGCAACTCTGCATGAATTGGCCCGGTTTGTAAACCGAGCGCCTTGGCGGCCAGAGAGGTGCATGATTCAATAGAATCTTGCGTTTCGATGCTTAGACGTGAGGGTGTGACATAAATTGTCTCTTCGAAGAAGGGGCCTTCTAATGGATCTGGTTTGTCATATAGGGCAAGAACGCGGAGACGGCCGTTATCCATCAGACCTTCAAGAGCGACCTCGATGCCAGGGATATACTCTTCAACTAAGAATTGCACCGGTTGATCATGGTGTTGGAATGAACGCAGCAGTCGAGAAACACGTTCAATTGCCGAATCTAGTTCGTGCCTATTATTTGCGCGAATAACCCCGCGACTGCCATTTAGGTTGAGCGGCTTAACAACACAGGGAAACGTCGTTTCCTTGGCAATCTGATTCATATCATCATCAGTTGTATAGCGGTGGCAGATTGGAGATGATAATTTGGCTTCTTGCAATAATTGGCGCATGCGAAACTTGTTTCGTGCTGCTTCAGCGGCTGCCGGCGAGTTGTGCTGTAAACTCAAGGCCTCGCTGGCCATGGCGGCTAAGAGGCTACCGCTATCATCAACTGCAAGAATTGCATTCAAGGGCTTGTTCTCAGAATAAGAGACTATATCAAGGACGGATTCATCAATTTGGTGAAAATCAAGAGCAAGACCTCCTGCCCAATTGGTGGCGAGTTCTCGGGGCATGTCGATTCCCTGAATGATTTCCACGTTCAACTTGTCCGCTGCGGCAAGGAAAGCAGAACCACGATAAGAGCGGGCTGTTGTGAGCAGCAGAACGCGATGTTGAGAATTGTCTTTCTGTGCTTGCATAGACTAATTATACAGCGACCCGAAATGAAGGCATTTATGAATAGTTGTGATGTTTTAGTTACAATAGGATTATGAGTTATACGCCGCCAGATAATGTAAAAGAAATTTTGAAAAGCCTGCCGGTTAAACCGGGTGTCTACATGCATAAGAATCAGCATGGCACCGTCATTTATGTTGGCAAGGCGATCAATTTGCGCAGCCGTGTTCGTTCCTACTTCCATAAGAATGTTGATTCGATAAAGACGCAACGGCTGCGTAAAGAAATAACTGACATCGAGATAATAACTACCGATTCCGAACTGGAGGCCTTGTTACTCGAAAATACGCTTATAAAGAAATATAAGCCCCACTATAATGTGCGCCTGAAGGATGATAAACGATATCCATATATTAAAGTGCATTGGGCTGATGACTTTCCGAAGGTGACCGTAACACGTCGCATGCTGCGTGATGGATCGCGTTATTTTGGTCCTTATACATCTGTCTGGGCTGTTCACCAAACGTTGGATCTCCTAAGAAAAGTTTTTCCTTACCTGACTTGTGACCGTAATATCAATGGGCAAGACACACGCGCCTGTCTTTATTACGATATCAAGCTGTGTAACGGCCCCTGTATCGGTGCCGTTAGCCGTGAAGAATACCGCACCATGATTAAAGGTTTGATGGACTTTCTCAATGGCAAGTCGGAACATATTATGGGGCAGTTGGAGGCGCGGATGATGCGCTCTGCGGAAAATCTTCAGTTTGAGAAGGCGGCTGAATATCGTGATCAATTGACGGCCGTTAATCGTATCGTGGCCAAGCAAAAGGTAATTGCGGCCGCCAATACCGATCAAGATGTAATTGCCTTTGCACGGGAGAAAGGGGACGCATGCGTTCAGGTCTTCTTTATTCGTCATGGGAAATTGATCGGACGTGAATATTTTTTGCTGGATGGCACGGAAGGCGAAAGTGACGAAGATGTCCTGCAGGAATTTGTAACCCAATTCTATGACGAAGCAGCGCATATACCCAAAGAGGTATTGCTGCCTCACGAAGTTGCCGAAGCAATGGTAATCGAGGAATGGCTGCGTCAGAAGCGCAGCACCAAAGTTACCTTGCATGTGCCTCAACGCGGCAAAAAGAAGCAGCTTGTGGAAATGGCCGCGGCTAATGCTACTGATACTTTAGCCACCTTGCGCCAACAGTGGGCTGCAGATCGTTCAAAACATGTTGAAGCGATGGCTGAAATTCAGCAAGCCTTAGATTTACCAGCTCCGCCGGCGCGTATTGAATGCTATGACATCAGTCATACCCAGGGGGCCCAGACTGTAGGATCTATGGTGGTTTTTGTCCAAGGTGTTCCCAAAAAGAGTGACTACCGCCGCTTTAACGTTAAGACGGTTGGTAATGACGATTATGGTGCCATGAAGGAGGTTTTGACTCGCCGCTTTCAACGCTACAAGGATTACCAGGCGGGCGAACTGCATGATCCCGGTCAAATTGGAAAGATCAAGAAGCAAACAGCATGGGCCCTGTTGCCAGATTTATTGTTGATAGACGGTGGTAAAGGACAATTGTCGGTGGCCAGTGAGGTTCTCCAATCATTTGATCTACAAGCAGAGGTGCCTGTAGCGGCTTTGGCTAAGCAAGAGGAGGAACTCTTTGTTCCTAGACATTCCCAACCCTCCATACTTCCGCGTCGTTCCCAAGGCCTTTTTCTTGTGCAGCGTGTGCGTGATGAGGCGCACCGGTTTGCCAACGAGGGACATCGCAAACGGCGTTCTAAGGCAGGCGTAGCATCAATTCTTGATGGCATACCAGGTGTGGGACCAAGGAGACGCCAATTGTTGTTGGCTCATTTTGGTTCTCTAGAAGATTTACGCAAGGCAACGGCCGAAGAAATTGGTTCTGTACCGGGAATCCCACTTCATGTTGCTGAGTCAGTCAAAGCACAACTTGAATAAGAAATCGGCGTTCATTGGATGATAAACATTGCTTTAGCCATCTTGACTTCACTATTTGCGTGGATCACAATTAGGTAAATGGATAAATCGTCGAGGTCGCATTCTCGTATACACTTGATTATCGCGATACTCGCGTTATTAGTCGTCCTGCCCATCCTCATCAACGAAACAGACCTTCGTTTTCAATTTGCAGCGGCTAATTCGCTGTCAACAGATGTACTTTTCTCTGTCCCATCTGGGCAGTATTACCAGCCAATTAACTTGAGATTAACCTCTTCTGATCCCAATGCAGCTATTTATTTCACCACCGATGGATCCCTGCCTACTTTTGAACATGGCACCCTATATACAGAGCCATTGTATCTACCGGCAAGGCCGCCACGGGCGGTAGCAGTTCGGGCCCAGGCCCAGATGCCTGATGGCTCGGTCGGAAAGGAAACAAGTGCCACCTACTTCATGAACTTCTCGGCAGAGCTCCCTATAGTGTCTTTGATTACGGATCCGGAAAACTTATGGGGAGAGTCGTTAGGAATTTTTGCTCAGCCAATCAATAGAGGGAGAGATTGGGAGCGCCAAGCAGAAATGTTTTTCTATGAACCAGAGCAAAGTTCCGGATTTAGCGCACCCGTTGGAATTCGTGTACATGGTGGTCGCAGTCGCAGTGATGATAAGAAATCATTGCGTCTATATTTCCGCAGCGAGTATGGCCAGCCGACTGTCAATTACCCGATTTTTCCTGATTCAGAAAAACAGATATTCAAGCGCCTTGTCTTACACAATGGAGGTCAAGATTATCCGGCAGTCTCCGTAAATGCGACGCTCCTGCGTAATCAATTGGTTGGCAATCTCGTCAGGGAAGAAGGGGGATTAGCAACCTATACGCGCCCCGTAATACTTTTTATTAACGGGGAGCTTTGGGGTATTTATAATCTCCGTGAACGGGTTGATTCGCGATACATGATCGAGAATTATCAGATTAACGAAGTGGATCTCCCCGTTGGCTTTGAAAGCGAATTGACTGCAGATTCTGGCGACCTAGCCCATTGGCAAAACCTGCAAGAATTTATAGCGACTCACGACCTTAGCAATGCAGAAAATTACGCTGTTGTTGAAACACAGATAAATATTGAAAATTTCATTGACTACAGCCTATTTCAAATAATCACTGCAAATGCTGATTGGCCTCATAATAATCAACTCAAATTTCGCAATCGAAGTGGCGGTCGCTGGCATTGGATGTTCTGGGATAGTGATTTCGCTTTTGGTTTAATGCCTGACAGCTATATTGATCAGAACATGTTTGAGCGTGTCCTCGGGCACGATGATGAACTTCAACAACAAGCAGCCATGTTACTAAGCTCGTTATTGGAAAATCCTTCCTTCAAGACTAAGTTCCTTTCTAGATTGGCGGATTTATTGAATACTGTGTTTATTCCTGACAAAGTGGTCACCGAAATCGATCAGCTTGCTTCATTGATGGAGCAGGATATCGGTTACGAAACATTGCGCTGGCCGGGGAGTGGGAACTGGGAGGCGGGTGTTGATTACATGCGCGAATTCGCACAACAACGTCCAGATATAGTGCGCCAGCAGGCCGTAGAGTTTTTTGATTTGGGAGGCACGGCTGAAATTGTTATCGAAGCATTTCCTTCACGGCAAGGTTCCGTCAGTATAAACAATGACGATCCTATCTCGTCAAACGATCTCCCATGGCAAGGAGAGTTTTTTCATGGGGTTGACATACAATTGGCGGCGTTACCCGCTTCGGGTTACCGTTTTGCGGGTTGGGATCCTCCTGAACTGCCTCAAACACCCGTTATTGCCTTCCCTGTTAGTGGCGACTTGACGATATCACCTATATTCACTAAAGAAAGTGATGTAGGTGTTCAAGTGGGCGATGTCCGCATTATGCGATATGGGCTTGCAGGTGGTCCGTCACCGGTTGAGGGGATGGAAGGGGATTGGATTGAGCTGCAAGTAGAGAGATTGGGTGGGGTCGATCTTCGGGGTTGGCGGATTACAGATAACGATTCCAAGACAGCTATCGATGAAGGGTCATTGATATTGGGCCATCATCCGGCGCTGGCGGCGGTGCCACTGGGGACATCTGTTTTGTTGGTTGCAAATCAAACAGGTATTAACGACCAATTATTTCCTGCTGACGATATAACGAATCTCAATGGCCGGTTATTGTTATATGCTGGAAATGGCATTCTCGATACCAACACGGATCCGTGGTTTGCTTTGGCCGACAACGATAATTTGGTTCTTCTGGCTCCCGGCGAGTCGCCAAGCTTTGTTGATGATCTGGCTATTGATTTTGTGGAGATAGGCAAAAAAATCAATGGCGTCAGTGCGGCTGCGTTTGGCTTGATGGATTTCGATTAATACGGCCGTTTACTCGTCAGGTTGAGGTCCGGCATCCTCGGTCACATTTCTATTTATTTCGACTTCAGATAGCTTTAACACACGATCAGCCGGTTCATCACCATCTGCACTGCGGACAGGCAGCCTCTCTCCCGTTTCAAGCAGATACATGCCGGCAAATAGACGATAACTGTTTAGTGGCAGCTCCTGTGGTAATTCAAGCATGTGGCTATCTCTCACGATGTAACCTGGTTTAAAGGCTTTTGTCGGAAATTGATTGTCTAGGGGCATGCCATTGTGAATGGCCACAACTTCACCTGTTTCATCCATCAGACCGACAAAAACTGTGTAATTAGCGTCTGGTGGCTCAAGCGTGTCCCAGTAAAGCACGACCTCGAATAATTCGCCAGGTGCGGCGAAGTCAAATTCTACAGCTTCGAGCAGGATGTTATCGGAAAAAACCGCATCCACAGGCGAAGCCTTTTGCATATCAGCAGTTGGTGATGAGATGACATAGCCAAGTTGGACTCGGTCCAATATATTGTCATCACCATCACGGTAGACAGGCCAATGTTCATCTTCACTGGCGGAATGCCAAAATACCTCGACACTGTAGGCACCCAATGGAAGATCATCAGGAATTTCTAGCTGAAAGCGTTCCGGGATGACCTGCCCTGGCTGCCACCATGCCCCTGGTACACTGCGCGGTGTCTGTTCATTACGGTAGGACCACACCCATCCATCGTGAGCGACTAAATGTATAGTAGTGATGAATCCATTTTCCACTGGTCTGAGCGCTTCTAAATCCAGGGTCAAGAAAACATTGTCACCTGGGTGAATGACTTGTGGTTCGAGTTGATAACCAGCCAAAGCAAATTTATCGGCTACGATGGCCTCAACTTCATGGTTTTCGCCTGTCATAAATGGCGAGGCCTTATATTGCCATATCGTGATTGGGGAATCTGGGGCGTAATCACTCTCGAATTTTTCAAGTGGTACGTACCGCTCTTTAAACCATCCGCTGTGGATTACATAGTCCCAGGCGAGTGTTTGTTTTGATACAATGTAATTTGGCTCTTTTTCTAACAACATCGTATGGAGATCACTTACATTGGCATCCGTAACGCGCTCCATTTGTGCTGGTAAAGTTGTACGTTCTGCCAAGTACCCAATGCGCGAGGTGGCGAAGACGGTTGCTTCTGGAAAAGTGTTTGCTTGCAACCAGGTCGCGGCTTGGGCTTCAAGTTCAGTTTGTGCATCAGAACGGCTTTCGAAATACTGCCACAATAGAGCTGATTGGAATATCAAAAGGGAACTGACGAATACGATCATCAACACTTTCCGCGCCTTTTGCGTTGGGATTAGCAGCACGTCACGATCTAGCATCTGGCCAATGATCCAGGTGACACCAAGACCCACCAGAGTGATACTTGTTACAGTTACGATGGTTATTGTGAGTGAACTGTTAGATATTATGGCTACGACTGACCAGACTAATAACAGTACGAATATTTGCTGACCACGTGTCAGCCGTAATCTAGTTTCAATATCAGATGATGGGTCATCGGATATTTTCCACGTCAATATATCTACCAAACCGGCCAGGAAAAAGGGTATATATAGCCAAAATTGCCATTTTTCTGTGAAAAGCAGCGTAATTTCTTTCAGCCAATAAAGAGGATACAAATCTGTTGTTGGTCCAAAACGTTGGAAGGTAAAGGCGCCCCAGGCTAAAGCGAAGGCAGTAACAAGTAGAAGAGGCAGCCATCCTATACGCCTTTCATAACGATCCATCAGCAGCAAAGCAAGTGCAAAAAGAACTGTACTGGCATCAAAGTGCAAGGAGAGCATTATTATCAAGATGATGCTCTTGCCCAGGTCCCACTTCCTCTTGGGGGGAGAAGGGGCCAATAAGCTCATTGTGAGTGAAACCCAACCAAGAGCAATAGTCCATGAAAAGGCTGTTCCGGCGGAGCCAATGATAGCAGGGCTGAGGATAACTAGTAATGCTGCTACCATACCAGCGAATGGTCTGCCCAGGGCTTTCAAGGTATAGAACAAAGTAATAGCCGCGGCACTCCAACCTAATGCACTGAATATCAGCCCGATGTATGCTGCATTTGGAGAATTTGAGGCCAGAAGGAGAATGAATATCGGCGCTTGGGTTACAGTATCCAGATCAAGCACGGCGATTCCCTGTGAGGCAAGAACCCGCGCAGCTAGATAGGAACCATAAGCGATATCCTCGAATGATGTACCCCAGACGAGGGCGATGATCAGTGGAGCACCCAGCAGGATGAGACCCAAAACTAACCATGCAAGGCGATGGGAAGTAATGGATTGGTTCATCGAAAAATTTTGTCCGCTCATAAAATCAAACAACTAACTGTATCGTAATTGCTGAATCAAGGATATCAAAAACACACATCTGAAAATAATAGAAGAATAGTATGGCTTGGACAAACAAGAAATGGGAGTAAATTCAGAAGATTAGGATACAATATTTTCGAGATTACTCTTCTGGAGGTTATATGCAAAATTTGCTTGACTTAACTGGGTCGGCACCACTTTCATTGCCGGGGCTGGCCATCAATATGTTATTGGCCATCGTTCTGGCTGGTTTAGCGGCCTGGTTTTACACAGTTTACGGGAAATCATTTTCAAACCGTGGCAAGCTGGCCGCAACATTGCCAATCTTGGCAATGATCACCGTGTTGATCATTTCAGTGGTTAAATCTTCATTGGCTCTATCCCTCGGTCTTGTGGGTGCGCTGTCGATCGTACGTTTTCGCACAGCCATTAAAGAACCGGAAGAACTGATTTACCTCTTTATGGCCATCGCTATTGGGGTCGGACTCGGCGCTGACCAGCGCCTGGCCACGATACTGGCGGTTATTATCATGCTGGTCTATTTGCTGGTGCGTCACTTTATGCGACCACGGCCGCACAAGAGCAACCTTTTTCTAAATGTTTCCACCAGCAATAAGGACAATGCGTCAAGACAGATTAATTCGCTTTTAAAACAGCATGTTGAGAAGGCTGATTTACGACGTCTGGATCATAATGAAGCTGGTTTGCAGGCAACCTACCTAATTAAACTTGATAATGAAGAATCATTGAATGCCTTAGTAGATGGCTTGCAAAACGAAATTCCTGATTGTGAGGTCAGCTTCATTGAACAAGACAGCTCATTAAGCGGGTAAGCTTTGGCTAATTTATTGGACGCAATATTAAATGAAAATCGTTCGTAAGCGCTCCATGCAAAAACGTTTGTCCAACGTTTTGTGGTTAGGAATCGCTGTTTTGCTTTTGGGCACCATCATTTTTCTGGAGCAAAGATTTATTGAACAATCCCAAATTGAGGCTGTTGGCGATGCGTTACGTTTATTTTGGGCACGAAACGTGGTTGGTGATTTGCCAGAAGTTGTTATCGATCTGCCGTTTGAGGGCTATAACCAAATATTAACACAGCGCGAAACTGGACTTAAAGATGGGGTATTTATCGGGAATGATAGAGATTTTGTTGCGGCTGATATCCGATTTGAAGACAAGGTGATACCAATATTTATGCGATTGCAGCAGGGAACAGCCGTTCATCTGGGTGAAGATGAGAAGTGGAACTTTGATATCCGTACGCGCAATAATGCCCAGCTCATAGATATGCAGCGTTTTTACCTGATTGATCCTGCCGATAATAATTGGCTTAATGAATGGGCTTTGATGGAAAATTTACGTCAAGAAGGGTTACTTGCCAGTCGCTATCATTTCGTACGCCTTATATTAAACGGTGATGATCGGGGCATATATGCCTTGCAGGAAGGATTTGGGCCGGAATTGATGACATCGCAAGGACGAACTGAAGGAGTTGTTGTTGAATTTGATGTTAAGCCACTTTGGGAATCGATCGCCTATTTCCAAGGTGATGTTGAGGCCCTGGCAGCCGATCCAATAACAAATCTATCCACGGCAGGCTATCAATTTTTTGAAGTAGATACCTTCCGCGACGCTGATATCGCTGCCGATGAATTTTTGTCGGCACAAAAGAATCGGGCAATAAGTTTGTTAAGGGGATTTCAAAGAGGGGAGTTGACGGCCGAAGAGGTATTTGATGTGGCAAAGTACGGCCGTTTCCTTGCTCTACTTGACTTGTGGGGAGCGACAGAGGGCGCATCTTTAGTTAACTTGCGCTACTATTACAATCCTGAAACGGATCGTCTTGAACCTATCGGTTTCAATAGTAATGCACTGGGTTCATCAGAACGTCTGAACACAGGGAGCACCTACAATGACCCAGCCCTGCAAGCTGCCTTTGTTGCCGCTTCTGCAGAAGTCAGCAATTCGGATTACCTGGCTGATTTGGAAGCCAGACTTGATCAGCCGCTCAAGGATTTGCAGCAATCTTTGGTGTCTGAAACAATTGTGGAACTGCCCTGGACAGCACTCAATCTGAGGCAAGAACAGATGCAGCGTTCCCTCAACCCCCTAAAACCGGTATTTGCCTATCTGGGGCCACCATCAACGGCCCAAGAAGGAATTATCCAGGTAGACGTGGCCAATGTCCTCAACTTGCCCATCGAAATAATCGGTTTTGACATTGATGGGGCGACCTTCCTCGAAGTTGATCCAGCTTGGATAGTGGACGATTCTGGAAACTTGACCATTGATGAGGATGGACGGGTATTTTTGGCACCTTTTGCCGGAGAACAGTTATCGATATTAGAGTATGTGCGTTTCCATCTACCAGTGACGACGATCATTGCCCAGGATAATGAGCTTGATTTTTTGCAGGAACTCGATATTCAAGTAGCAACACAAATCGTTGGTATGGATAAACCTGGTTTAACCTCTGCGCGTCCTGGTTTTTCTGATATATTGCCCAATAAACTATTCTTGACCCCCGAATAATGAGCCAAGATCCTGTTACGACACCTAATAAATTGGCTCTGCCAAAAGCATCGGAATTGCGCTATGAATTAAAATTGGCTTGTGAGCCACATCAATTGTCGCACGCTCGCAACTGGATTCGATTACATCCGGAAGGGTTTCGTTCAGCTTATCCAGCGCGTGAGGTCAATAACCTTTATCTAGATACGGCCGAACAAAAAAGTTTCAACGACAATCTAACCGGTATCGGTTCGCGTAGCAAGTTGCGTTTGCGCTGGTATGGTGATTTGCCTAGAAATAACATCAGCGAATCAACACTTGAACTCAAAACAAAAGAAAATATGTTTGGGGCAAAAAGACGCCAACGTTTAGATTGCACATTGGATTTCAACAAGACTTATGCCGCGATTTTGCGCAGAAATCCAAGCAAACGTACCTTTGACGTGGCAGTTATTGCTGCATAGTGGCCAAACAACCAACGTTACTCAATCGTTACCGTCGCGAATATTATGTATCACCCGATGGCATTTTGCGTGTGACGCTAGATTTTGCACAATCTGCTTATGATCAACGATTGAGCCGGCGTCCTAACTTATCCCGTCGTTTGCATTTCGGTGAGTCTATTGTGATTGAAATTAAGTCGGCCCCTGAACATTTTGAGCGCTTGGAACGCGCAATGGGTAATTTTCCGGTCCTGCGCAGTCGAAATTCTAAATATGTACAGGGATTATCCGACAGGGCAATTATAATATTCATATAAATAGTTCAAACCGCTGAAGATCTCAAAATTCCTTGAGTTTATTTGCACATAATAGAATGGCCAGGGCAGATATGCCGTCAGTTATCTGGTTTGTTTGGGCCATGTTAACAACCTCGGTAATAGATTTTAGGTGGATCTCAATAATTTCCGCCGGTTCGTGCGCAGTCTCCCCCAAGACAACTCCAGTCGCCAAGAAGATATGGCCTATTTCATTGCAAATACCGTTTGCCGTGTATACCTGCCCGATATATTTTAAATTAGCCTCTCTCCCACCGATTTCCTCACGCAGTTCTTCCCGAGCTGCTTCCTCAAGAGTCTGACCTTTTTTAACGCTCCCTGCAGGTACCTCAAAGCACCAGTCGTCTACTGTATAGCGATAATGATTTATTAAAACTATCTGTCCATCTGCGGTTACGGGTACGATCCAAACGGCCGCTTCTTTTTGAACGATGTTATAAACGCCCTGTGTGCCATCTGGCGTACTAAATTCATCCTGCCTGATGCTGTACCAGGGACAAGACCATACAGTCTGGCTTGAGATTGTCGTAAAGGGTTTCTTAGTGGCCATGACGGTATTGGGGTCCTCGATGTATTGAGACGGGATTATCCCGTGGATTTTTCATTACTTTACAGTTTTTGCCATGCGGATAAATTTTCGAACCAAGGTGCGATCTTTCTTGCCTGGTTGTGCCTCGACACCACTGGCTACATCCACTGCAAAGGGTCTTACGGTTTGTACAGCATCGGCCACATTATCTGCTGTCAAACCACCGGCAAGCATTAATCCGGGAATTGATTGGGCCAATATTGCGCTCATATCCCAATTTCCGGTTTCTCCCGTGCCCCCGCGCAATGTAGGATGATAAGTATCGATTAGTAAGGCTGGTTGGGAATCTGCTTTATTTGGTATTGAATACCATTCTGCTTCGGCTTTTGCCTCTTCAAGTGAAGATGGACGGAGTGCTTTGTATGAACGGCCGTAAAGCGGAGACCGTTCATCCGCAACCATGAAAGGCACCTCCTCTCCACTCAACTGGGCAAGATCCAGATTAGCTAGATCAAGAATTTCTGCCATGCGTTCTGCTGATTCATTGACGAATACACCGACCAAAATCGGGCAATCATCTCTTTGTCGCAACGAGGCTGCAATATATTTTGCAATCGCTATATCAACGGCCCGTTTACTTGGGGGAAAGAAAATAAAACCCAGATAATCAGCCCCTGCCTCTACCGCTGTAATAGCATCATCTAAATTGGTGATGCCGCAAATTTTGACTTTCATGAAACATTACTCAAAATGACCGATGCACTAAGATTAGTCGGCAGAATTGCCGATGACTGTTCCAGAAAGATTTTCCAAAGCTTTTGCGAGAGCATGATTCCCATCTGACCCCAATCCCTGTTGCTGCAACGAGCGATACAGTTGAAACACCAATCCTGTACCCAGCATTGGAACACCCATTTGATCGGCCGCTTCAAGCACAAGCCGCAGATCTTTCTGTTGTAAATCAATGGTAAAGCCCGGCCTCCAATCGCGTTCAATGACCTGGGGTCCGCGATTACTCAGCATCCAACTTCCGGCTGCCCCTTGCGATACGGCATCAAGTGTTTTTTGCAGGTCCAACCCGCCGGCTTGTGCCAAAAGGAACGCTTCGCCAACGCCAAGCATGGTTACTACAACTAGGATCTGATTAACCAGCTTCACCGTTTGCCCTGCCCCACTCGCACCCACATGGGTTATCGTTTTTCCCATTGCCTCGAAAGCCGGCATGGCTCTGGCGACTTGAGCATCATCACCACCGACCATGATACTTAGCGTCCCTTTGGCGGCGCCTTCACTACCGCCGCTGATGGGGGCATCTAGCATATGCACACCTTTTTGTGTGAGGCGATCAGCGATTTCGCGGGTTGTTTGTGGACTAATTGTACTCATGTCAATAAGTAAACTACCTTCTTGCAGTCCATAAATGGCACCGTTTTCTCCCAACACAACTGCTTCCACATCTGGGGTATCGCTGACACAAGTGATTACAATGTCACTTTTAGATGCTAAATCTGCTGGACTATCGGTTCTGTGGGCGCCAATTTCGATAAGTGATGTCATTCTTGAATTTGTCCGATTCCAGACGTTAACGGAAAATCCTGCTTTAAGTAAGTTGCGGGCCATTCCCTGACCCATAATACCTAATCCTATAAAACCAATTGTTTCATTCATGCTTATTCCTTGTTGCCACCATGGTCAATATTAGCCCACACAACTGTCGCCAATTTAGATGTCCAATATCTCTAATACTGTATCCAGGTCCTTATCCCCACGGCCGCTTAAGTTGACAATTATTATGTCATCTATTCTCATACGAGGAGCCAGTTTTATGACTTCTGCAACCGCGTGTGCTGACTCAAGCGCCGGGATAATGCCTTCAGTTTTGGATAATACCTGAAAGGCTTCTAATGCTTCAGAATCGGTGGCGTATGTATAAAATGCGCGTTCCTGATCACGTAACCAAGCGTGTTCTGGTCCAACGCTGGGATAGTCCAGGCCGGCACTAATGCTGTGGGTTTCCATAATCTGTCCATCTTCAGTTTGCATAACATAGCTTTTTGTTCCATGCAAAACACCCAGACGAGCAATTGACAGATCTCCAAAGCGTGCTGCATGCCGCCCACTTTCAATTCCTTCTCCACCAGCTTCGACACCAATGAAATCAACGTTGTCATCATTGCGGAAAGCGTAGAAGATTCCCATCGCATTGCTGCCTCCACCAACGCAAGCTACGATTGCATCAGGTAAACGACCGCAGGTATCAAGAACTTGCTCCTTTGCTTCTATGCCAATCATGCTTTGAAAATCCCGAACCATCATTGGATAGGGGTGGGGACCCAAAACTGAACCTAATAGATAGTGGGTAGAATTGACATTAGTTACCCAGTCGCGAATGGCTTCATTGATAGCATCTTTTAGGGTTCGGCTGCCGCTGCTGACAGGGATAACCTCGGCACCAAGGAGTTTCATCCGATTTACATTGGATTGCTGTCGTTTAATATCGACTTCACCCATATAGACGAAGCATTCAAGCCCTAACAGGGCACACGCTGTGGCTGTGCCAACGCCATGTTGCCCCGCACCGGTTTCAGCAACGATGCGTTGTTTTCCCATTCGT
The DNA here is from genome assembly GCA_963736615.1 of uncultured Chloroflexia bacterium. Lineage (GTDB taxonomy): Bacteria > Chloroflexota > Anaerolineae > Promineifilales > Promineifilaceae > JAACFF01. The sequence continues at coordinate 807,714 of CAVTPP010000003.1, forward strand.
TTTGCTAACAAGGCTTGTCCCAGGGCATTGTTTATCTTGTGTGCTCCAGTATGATTTAAGTCTTCACGTTTAAGATATATTTGTGCCCCCCCAAGTTTTTCCGTTAACCTTTTAGCATAGGTTAATGGAGACGGCCGTCCAACATAGGTTTTCAATAAATGCGTAAATTCTTCTTGAAAAGAAGAATCACTCCGCACTTCCTCGTAGGCATCAGATAATTCTTTTAAGGCAGGCATTAAGGTCTCGGGTACAAATTGGCCACCATATGGACCAAATTTCCCACGATCATCGGGGACATCGTCTAGTAACTGAGTCATAGCTTCATCCATTTCTCATTGTTTTATAAGTAACCGTCAGCATCGGTCAGCTTGAAATTGGGTCAATGGGCAACATTATAGCAAGATTCGGAGGAATCGAAAGCTGGCATCGAGGGAAGGAATAAATCTGAGTTTGCAATAGGCGTGGCAACTCTTTACAATGTTGCACGTATGAATGAATCTCAGGTGGATGTTGTTCAACTTCAGAAACGCGATCCACAAGCGTGGACAGTCCTGTTATCAGGCCAAAAGGAGCTTGATGACGTGATCGTCACGGCCGTTGTGGCCCAACCAATTCGCAGCAGAGCGGCGACAACAAATGAAACCCGTCATGTAACCCGATACTTGGTTAGCCTGGCCAATCATTCCGATCCCATCCCGTTTATTAGCAAAAAGACAACGCGCAGTGAAGCGCTTTTCTATCGTGAACTTGTACAAAACGCCCCTACTATTGCTCCCCATTGTTGGTATGCACATGTAACCGAGGATCAGGGCTGGGTGATTTTGGATGATGTGCCCTCTCACGTGCAAGCCGATCGCTGGCAAGCAATTGATGTCGAAGATGCAATTAGCCAGATGGCTATGCTGCATACAACATTTTGGGATAAACCTGATTTCTACCGGCGATACACCTGGCTGCCTCATTTTATTGGCCGTGAAGAAAAACAATATGGTTTTGATGAATTAAAGCGAGATCATGCAATTTACTTTGAGGAAGGCCCTGCGGCTCTTATTTCCGACCATGCACTAAATCACGCAGGCCGGTTGGCCCCCAAATTCCTGGAAGCTGCCAATGGTTTGGCAGTGATGCAGGCCTTGGGTGGATGGCCCGGTGTATTGAGTGAAAGTCATTTGGCGGCGGCTGCGGACTTGATTGATGATCCTGTGCCAATGCTTGAACCTCTATTGAGATTGCCTTTAACGTTGTTACACGGCCGTATGAATACATATCATTGGCAACTTAACTTGTTTGGAGACCATCGATTGTTAGATTGGCGGAAACTAGCAGTTGGTCCCGGTATAAGTGATCTAATATATTTTCAAGAACAGTTCGATCTTGTCTATTCTTCCGATGGTATCCAGAATGTTTCATTACGCCAGAACTCCCCGATCACAGAAGAGACATTGATTGACAGCTATATGCTGGCAATGAAGACCCAATTGGGCAGCTTATTTGATGCTCGCTCAATGCGGTTGGCTATCCCGGCAGCACGCTGTCTATACATTATTACCAACTGGTTCCCGCATTTTGCATCGTGGTTTGACAAAATGCCTGATAAATACATGTGGCAGCGCTTTAATAGGATGTCCGATCCGGATTTGGCTGAACGAGCGTTGCAACCAATGATTGGTTACCGACCCTACCTGAAAGCTGTTTTCCAACGCTTTTTGCGAGCATACCGCATGCTATAGAATTTTGAATCAAAGGTCGATATTTATGCGAAAGTGGTTTCACGTTTGGTATTTATTTTATTTACATTAGAGAGCGAAACTCTTGGATATAGAAAACGTAATAGTGATTGTGCGTATATTGTAATCGAGACGTAGGAACTTATGGATTCGCTGATTGTCGGGGCGTTGGGTTTTGGAATAGCAGTCGCATTTATCCTTGTGGGAATAGTAGGCATAATAGTCCCGATCCTGCCCGGGATGCTGCTCGTTTGGTTTACTGTCGTTATATATGCTTGGCGTACCGGCTTTGAAATAATTGGTTGGCCAACCTTAACTATCGTTACACTTATTGCATTGATAACAGGCTTGTCAAACATTTGGCTGCCGCTCCTTGGAGCTAAAAAGACTGGTGCGGCCAAACGCGCCTTATTCTTAGGTGTAGTTGGCGCAATTCTTGGAACGTTTCTAATTCCGATACCTTTGCTTGGTACCGTGATTGGATATGCTCTCGGTGTCTTCCTTGGTGAATTTTTGAAACAACGTGATGTTAGACTTGCGTTCAAAGCGAGTTTAGGTGGTGTTGCCGGCTGGGGCATTTCAACTATTGTTGAAATCTCAGGCGCATTATTAATATTACTAATATTTGTAGTTCAGGTTCTTGCTGCTTGATTTCCTGGTTCAAGATCCTGATTCAAATTTCTTGGAAAAAATATGTCAGATGAAGTTATTCGAAATTTTGGTCTAGTCTTGTTTGCATTTATGGCCATCAGCCTGGTCACCGCAATCTTATTGTTTTTTTTGGTTGTGAGGCGACTGCGGCGCATGGATATTCCTCCGCACGCCGGTTTTGGCGAGACCCTGCTTTATACACCATTTTTATTGGTGGTTTTTATTGATCTCATGGATTTTGCCCTAGATGTCTTAGCAGCACCTTTCACTTGGATGATATTGGACCGGCTTGGCCTTAAAGCGCTGCGTAATGTTGCTGCATTTGAAGCATTACTCCCGTTTACACAGCTAATTCCAACTATGACCATAGCTTGGTTTGCAGCGCGAATCTTTGGGCCCAGATTAGATTTTGTGGTCAAATAGCCTTGGCTTTGTTATTGACTGCGACTTCGCTCAAGACGCTTTAGCTCATCATCAATCAGATAGGTATTGTACTGCTCGCCTCCGGAAAGAGCAGGCGTGTAGGTCATCCAACTTTGAACAAGCGTGTAATCTCCGCGGACATAGAGAGGGATCACGGGTACGATCCCATCTTCGCCAAAGAAGAGATTTTCCGCTTGTCGATAAAGCTCTTTTCTCTCATCAATTTGTGGGGTCAAACTCGCCTGGCGTAGTAAACGATCAACCTCTGAACAGGCGCGATTTTGACGGTTTTCTCCCTCAGTACAATGTAAAAGATCGGCCAAAATATTATGTGCGTCGGGGTAGTTTGGTGGCCACGCCAGTTCCCAGATATCGGGGCGACTATCGTTGTTGCTGCGGTTTGTGTTTACTAACAACATTCCAAAATCTACCTGTTCCAGATTGATCAATTGTTCATTACAGTCCAGTTCACGTACCCACATCTTGCGCACAAGTTCTGCTTGTAAAAGTGATAGATCGGCCGTACTGACTAGAAAAGTGATGGGTGGTATAAGTTTGCAACTTCGAAAAGTGCTGCGATCCATCTGATGTCGAGCGGTATCAGGGCTGTAACCAATGCCAACTTCGTCTATAGGTGGGGCGCCAAAAATGCCTGGTGGTGTCAGGTGGCGTAAAGGCAGTGCACGGCCGTCGAACATATCATCAGAAAGTTGTTCTCGATCTATAGCGGCGCTAAATGCACGTCTGGCCTCAGGCTCTTGGAATACGGGGCTGTCAAAATTAAAACCTAAATAAAATACAGTTTGATTAGTTATGAGCCGGGCCTTGTTTGGAGATTGATTTAGATACGATTCGCGTTCCTCAGTTGGTAAGGTGCTGATATCGAGATTTTTCTCCTTCCAAGCAGCATACATCTCATTTTCGTCAATTTGAAAGGTAATGTTGACTTTATCCACGTTCCCTTGGCGTTCTAAGGGCCACAAAGGGTTATGACGGAGCAGGAGCCCATCATCGGAAAAAACGTTGGCAGAAGGGATATATGGGCCACTAGTAACAATGTTATCAGGCGTTTGCCATCCGTTAGCTAGGTCGCCTGTTTGATCTCTCCAACGATCCCCAAATTCCGTTACCAGTTCTTCAGGAACTGGGTGTATTTGTGGGAGAGATAGCATGGTAAGCAAATAACTTGCCGGTTCTTTCAAAGTGATTGCCAGCGTAGAATCGTTTGTTGCTGTCACGCCAATATTGGTAAGATCTTCTTCGGTGGGTTCAATGATTCCGAAGACCTCTTCACAACCTTGGACAATAAAAAAAATGAAAGCATCTGGCGTGCGGGTTGTCCGATCGCATATTCTATGGAATGCACGCACCACGTCGTGAGCGGTCACAGGACGAACTGGTTCGATCTCCCATGATTCTTCTGCTCCTGGTGGTGGGTCAGAGGGCTTAATCCAATAAATATCGTCTCGTAAATTGAAGGTCCAATGCAAGCCGTCGGCACTGACAGTCCAGTTTTCTGCTAGTTCCTGTTCGATTTCCTCAGTATCATGGTTGAAGTTTGTCAGCCCTACGAAAAGATTCTCGATTAGATCATAACTATTCTCTTGATTGGCTCGTTGTGGATCAAGCTCGGGCATTTCACCTGTAAAAGCGAGATCAAAGGTCACTAACTGTTTTACTTCTTCAGGAGGAAGTGGCGTTGCCGTCGGTGTTGGCTCTATTTCAACAATACGTGTGATGACAATCTGTTCCTCTCCGAGGTGAACAATCTCAGTTACCGCGACCATTTGGGGTTGTTCAGGACTGCATGCTGCCAAAAATAAAATAAATATGATTGATGGAATCAATACTGATCTCATGATCGTGTGCGCATTAATATGGTAACCCATCAGATCATCCTAACCGATCCATATTTCTAAGACAAGTATCTGCAGGTTTCGCTTAATCCTGGTTCAAATGCATAGGCTCAATTAAGTTGCAGGGTTGCCCTGTGACGTGTAAACTAATCTTTGAAATGTCAGAGCGTGTTCTTGTCATAGATGAATCAAAAGAAATTCGGGATTTCCTGATCGAGCATATTCTTGAACCCAAAGGATTCCAGGTATTGGTTGCTGCCAATGGGCTAATGGGTCTTGAGATGGCTATTTCCGAGAAACCCGATCTGATGATTGCAGACCAGCAACTACCACAACTTACAGGCCTCCAACTACTGCAAAAACTTCGAGAGCGGCAAATTGATATCCCCGCGATACTCATGACAGGACGAGGGTCAGAAGAAACGGCCGTGGCTGCATTCCGCTTAGGAATCCGTGATTACATCATAAAGCCAATCGACGCCGAGGAATTGAGTAATTCCATTGATCATGCGCTTCGCGAAAACCGCCTGAAAAAAGAGCGTGACCAACTTGTAGACCAACTACTAGGTAGTAATTCCCAGCTTCAGCGACGGGCACAAGAACTTAATGTGCTTTACGGTGTGGGGAAATCAGTGTCTTCCTCGCTAGACTTAGAAGAGGTGCTGCACCGTGTCGTGGATGCGGCGGTTTATGTGGTTGGTGCGGAAGAAGGGTCTCTCATGCTGCTCGACAGAGATCGCGGAGATCTCTATATTCGAGCATCTAAAAACCTTGATTCCAAAGCTCAATCAGTACGGAAACGCGTAACAGATAGCCTTGCGGGTAGAGTGTTGCAAACGGGGCGTGCTGTTGCTATTGGCAATGATTCGCCGACTGAAAGAACCCACACGGCGTTGCTCGTTAAATCTTTAATATACGTGCCTTTGATCCTGCACGACGAGGCTATTGGCGTGTTGGGTGTTATGAATTATATGCATGATAGTTCTTTTGATAGTGATGACACCAGAGCACTTTCTGCGCTTGGAGGATATGCAACCATTGCCATTAATAATGCCAATATGTATCATGAGATTACTCGTGAGCGCAATATATTGAGTGCAGTGGTAGATGGCAATAATGATCCGGTTTTTGTGATAGATGATAGAAATCAAATCCTCCTGCTAAATGCTGCGGCTCGACACATGCTTGATCTGGGAGAAGTGGATATTGTGGAACAACCAATTTCACAAGTTATTAAAAATGAATCACTATTAGAATTCATGATCCGCAATGGCGATGAAGGTCAGCACCATGAGCAAATTTTGAACATTGGTAACGGCTATGAATACCATGTGCGCTTAACGGTGCTCGCGGGTGGCACACGGTTTGTTCTCCTACACCGAAACTAAAAGTTCGTATTTAGAATATTAAGAAGCCATTCCTAACCAGAAGTGCCCGGGTTGAACACTCTTAACCGGCTGAACAATAACGTGGCCAACTTTTTTCTCGTCATTTAGGGATGCCTTATTTACTAAACAGAGATCGGGTAATCGGCCGTATTTATCCTCGTAGTACTCAACAGCCCGCTTCACCTTATCATCAAAAGACCGCTTTTGATCCGTATCCAACCACAACATACCAATTTTCATCAGGGAATCTCCTTGAGCTTTATGATTCTGAACTAAGAGACCGCTACGATGCCATCAGCAAAAGCAAAATGCTGTTCAAGCGTTGATGGCTTTATCGAGGGGTTCAATTGCTTTCTGGTTGATAAAGGTTGAGCAAGAAGAATGGGGCGTTTCCGGTATAGTTTGGAAAGTCCCATGTGTAAATCGTAATCATCAATAAATGCCGCTTGAAAACGAAGTTGTGGCGAAAAACCACATGATAAAAAATCCCCTTGGCCTAATAGAGTGGCAGCCCTCGCAGTAATATCATCATCCTGGCGTTCTGAGTTTTGATTTCTGAAACCAGCGTAGTGTGATTGCAAGTTTGTGAGTAAGTGTGGTCCAAACTGACCCGATTGTGGTCTAGATGTGCCTAACACCAGGTGAATCCCAGCCCCAGCTCCTCTCTCAGCAATTCTCAATATCGCTTCAGAAACCGTTCGGCCGCCTCTTTCCATAACAGTTGCTGCCTGGTCAATCAAGACCACGATCCGCGGTGATGAAAACAAATGTTCACTGCGATAATTCATCTCACGGACCATGAATAGCAAAAGTTCTGATATTTCCGTTTGTCGACTGACAACATCGGTCAACATGTGAGGAACATAATTCAATGGTCGCCAGAACGCAGCTTCAGAATCGCGGTTTTGGCTATCTGCTGAGGTTGGGTTGATAGCTACAATCTGCACGTCAGCTTGCCGGTTTGTAAGCGCAAGTGATACTGCTATCGTTCGCAGTAAATTAGTTTTTCCAGCATCTTTAGCACCGCTGATCAAGATATTTGGTGTCGCATCTGCTGTGAAATCATGTCGAATGACAGATCCATCTTCAGCATATCCTAAAACTGCAGATGCAGGTGGATTATTATGTAACCTGGATAATAGATCTACCAATGGAACGGCCGGGGTAAATGGTCTAATTACTTGTAACTGTAACTGCCCATTTTGTCGATTCAGGCGAATGCCTTCAACACCCAAGGCCGTCTTAAAATCATCTTTCAGTGACGATAGTTTTTCAAGGCCAACCGTGATAGGTGAACGCAAATCGAAATTAAAAGAGCGATTATTGATAATCCCTCCTGTAATCATTGTCGATGTTTCATGATGAGTGAGAACGCTTTGAATCTGATTTGCCTGTACTTGTAAGTGATACTCTAGGCGTTCATCTTGAAACGCATTGTCTTGTTCTGCAACCATTAAGTTCACCCTTAATGCCAGTAAAAAGAACGCATGTTCTAATTGATAAGTAAAAAAGGGGCGGCTCATCAGCCGCCCACAGAAAACAATATAATGTAGATCAATTACCCTGACTGAGCGTGAGGACCATTTTCCCCTGAATGGTAACATCTTCAGGATTGACAAAAATGGGATCCATTGTTGGATTTCTAGGTTGAAGGCGAACCATACCCATGTCACGTTCGAGATAGAAACGCTTCAAGGTTGTGCCTTCCCCTTCCACCCATGCAGCCACCACGTCTCCATCATGGGCTGTCTCCTGATGCTGAATAATCACAATGTCACCATCACTAATCATATCATCGATCATAGAGAATCCATCAACCCGCAGCGCAAATAATGTGTCTCTTTTACTGGGCAACAAACTGCTGCTCATCTCTATCACGTCATCATCATCATATGTCGTAAACGTGTCGTTGGAGACATCAATAGGTTCACCGGCCGCAATGTTACCCAAAATCGGAATGCGCACTAAATTTTGAATTTGGGTTGCCAATAAGGCGGAAGCTCTATCAGTAGCAGTTGTCGCCATTCCAAGAACCTCGTAGGCAGCATTGGTTAACCGTAAGCCACGTGATACCGTCCGGTCCCGTTCAAGGAGTCCCTTGTCTCTTAATCGATTAAGATTGTAATTTACCACGGAGGTTGAGCTGATTTGAAGCGCACCGCCTATCTCTCGAATAGTAGGTGGGCGACTTTCGTCTTCAATACTGTCGTGGATGTAATGGATCATCCGTTCCTGACGTGGCGATAGTTTAATTTCATCACTCATATCTAACAACTCCTTGAGACGCGACGAGCGTCGTTTATCAATAATTTACCATTTATCAGGAAAATCCGCTCATTTGTTCTGAATTATACACGAACAAGTGTTCTTGGTCAAGCTGATTGTGAACATTAGTTCCAGTATCTCCCGGCAGTATTACATTTGTTTAATAAGGTTGCATGCAGCAATTTGCTTGAAGCGATATCATATGGTGCAAGATTGAATGGTTCGCATATCGAGCATGTAAATTGAACTAAGCAAGAGAGTTAGGAACTATTTTGGTGTTGGATGGTGATGAATGGTTAATGGGACAACGTATTCGACTTTGATTGAATGTAAAGTCTTAGAAGATAATTTAGACAATGAGAATTGGGTAGTGGTTGATTGCCGTTTTAGTTTACAAGATACAGGCTCCGGCTACTTGGCGTATGAAAGCTCCCATATCCCAGGGGCAGTGTATGCCCATCTTGATAATGATCTTTGTGGTCCCCCGCTTACGGATAATGGCCGCCACCCTCTGCCGTCTCAAGTTGCGATGAACACCCTATTTGGCAGATTAGGCATTAACCAACACACACAGGTGGTTATTTATGATGAGTCAAATGGCGCATTTGCATCACGTTTATGGTGGATGCTGCGTTATATGGGACACTCGGCCGTTGCCGTTTTGGATGGTGGCTGGGCGGTCTGGCAAAGGGGTGGTTATCCGGTCAAAGGCGGCATTGAAGAGAATGAGCCGGAACAATACTCTGGCATTCCGCGATTAGAGTGGCTTGTAGAAATTGATGAGGTTGATGAGCTTCCCATATTGATTGATTCTAGAGCACCTGAGCGTCATCGAGGAGAAATTGAGCCGATAGATCCAAAAGCTGGACATATTCCCGGATCAGTTAATTATTTTTACCAGCAAAATCTAAATGATGAGGGCTTGTTTTTGTCCAAAGAGGCTCTCAAGGAAAGATTTGAGCAGGTTATAGGTGATTTCCCCGTTGAAGATGCCACATTTTATTGCGGCTCTGGTGTAACTGCTTGCGTTAACCTACTGGCGCTAAAACATTCGGGGTTAGGCAGTGCCAGATTGTATGTGGGATCATGGGGCGAATGGTGTAGAGATTCTCTTCGACCAGTCGCTGTCGGTGGTTGATTTTCTTCACGATATTGATATAATATCTCATGGTTGCCGGCTGGCTTATTTGGCAGTTGCAACCTTTTTCTATGTTAGCCGACGTAGCTCAGTTGGTAGAGCACAGTACTCGTAATACTGGGGTCATGGGTTCGAATCCCATCGTCGGCTCCATTAATAATTGGCCTTGGTAAATACCAGGGTCTTTTTTGTTTGTCGTGATCAGGCGTTGAAATGTTCAACGTGATTAATCAACTATGGAAGAGAAGAGGAGCGATATGCTTATGCAAAAGCCGGTAGTTTTTGCTGTTGCGGGTGGGACGGCTTCCGGGAAAACTACGGTCGCGCAGGCGGTTCTGAACGCTGTTGGGGCGTCCCAAATAGCCTATTTGCCCCACGACGCGTATTATAAAGATCGTCCAGATCTTAACGTGGATGAGCGTGCCCTACTCAATTATGATCATCCTGATTCATTAGAAACCAAATTGATGATCAAACATATTAAGCGCTTACTGGCAGGGGAAACGGTACCTGTGCCGGTATATGACTTCACCGAACATAGACGAACCTCAGATACAATAGCAGTAGAACCTTGCCCGATTATTTTGGTGGATGGCATATTGATTTTCACAAGGCGGAAACTACGAGATTTGATGGACATTAAAGTGTTTGTTGATACGGATTCAGATGTTCGTTTCATTCGCCGTCTACGGCGTGATATGGAAGAGCGCGGCCGTTCCTTAGATTCAGTTGTATCGCAATATCTCGAGACGGTACGGCCGATGCATATTAAGTTTGTCGAACCCAGCAAACGTTTTGCGGATGTAATCATACCTGGTGGTGGATTGAATAGAGTCGCAATGGAAATGGTTGTCTCGCGGCTTTATGCAATGTTGCAAGACGGTGGGGTATAAGATCTGGAAAAGCCACATCATAACTTTTACAGGGCGCCAATGGAAATTGTCAACCTGAAATGGTCTTCGAGAGAGATTACGTAAGTAAATAAAGAGGCCTTCCCTCTTTAGTCTGACCCAAAAAGTGCGACTCGGTTAGGCTTGTGTGTTCCTGCACAAATTCCACAAACTCATTAGCATTAAATTGCCTGTAGGCCTTTACGCCTGCATTGTCATCAGGCTCAAAGTAAAGTGCACGACAGCGCAAATGATGTAATAAATCAACTAAACAAATGTAATCTTGCTTGGTACGCACAAGATGATGGAAGATGTTAAGAGCCAAGACGATATCAAATTCGAACTGTTTGATTTCGAAAATCGATGTTGGCCATACAGTGAATTTGCGATTATGCATCGTGCGATATAAGTTTAATACGACTAAGTTTTCGGGATCCGGCTCAACGGCAAAACAGTCAAAACCTAGACCTTCCAACCGATGATCAAAATAACCGAAATATGCTCCGATATCAAGTGCATTTCCATTTGTAACGGGTAAACTATCGCTTATTAGCTGCCAACGATCGTGACCATACCAGGCTTGTTCGGCCAGATTATTACCGTAGAGTAGAGGGAGTGAATCAAGATCGGGATGGTCAAAGGGCTGGTGGATGAAACCACGCTGTATCACTATCTTCATTACCGCCATTCGTAATGCGGCCCAATCTGAATGCCGGCGCGTGATTAAGATTGGCACGGCAGATAGGCCTAAATGTAAAGCGATAGCCAGGCGATGTAACCCTTCTTCAAAGAGGATTTCACCATGCCGTCCAATCTGGACGCGAATCTCATCGAGAGGATTATCACTGCCCAATTCCAACTGTGTTTTATAGCCGTTTTTCTCAATATCTTCATACAGTGCCATGATATTTTGCCAACGAGAAAGATATTCCGCGGATGTTGTACAACTATCGATGAGCTGACCTTGTTCAATCGCTACACACTTTTCTTGAAACTGGGGAATTTCTGCAAATGGTTTTTGTTGCTGCAAGTGTGCCGAAAGTATTTGGTATACTTGATCATATTCCTTTACTGGAACACCATTTAAATCCCAATCCCCAGCTAGTACTTTGCCAAGATGCCAGACCGCATTGCCCGTAAGGCTAGGATCATTTTGATTCACGGTATGCTGGATGCGCTGGGGATCAACCTCAATTAGATTAAGTTTATCTTGGCGCATTTTTCCTATTAGCCATGCAGAATTGTACTGCCAGCTACGATAAGCTTTACGGAGCGGACCGCGAAGCTTGGGGTAACGACGGAGGATTTGACGCAATTGACTGTTTGACATTGTCTTCAATCAAGTGAGATTAGATATGACCTACTGTGGGTTGCCACAATTATTTCGATAATTCAGGATGATGATCGGCAGCACGAATAGTTACACCTATATTGTGTAGTCATCAATGATGACCCATTGCCCGTTTTTCCAAATACAGACCTGGGTTGGATAAAAAATTCCTAGACCAACAAATAGTCGACCAAGTTTGAGAGGTAAATTCTGGTAACTGCGGTAACCAGCTATGTACCATAAATATTTGCGTAGGATGCTATGCAAGCGGCCGTATGGTTTGCCTCCCGCTTTCTCATAAGCCAGTTTTGCTTCAGATAGATATTGGTCACGGGCAACGGCCGTTTTCTGCCCATCATGTTTACGGATTCCAGCTAGAGGTATATCGACTGCATACAAATCAGTATGGCGAAAAAACCTTGTCCACAGCTCAAAATCACCTGCCAATTCTAAAGTGGTATCAATATAGCCGCCTGCCTTTTCCCACAATGATCGGCGCCAGAAAGTAGATTCCTGTTGGATAATAGCTCTCCCAAACCAACTCTGATCGATCAAGTTATTTCCTAACCAGAATGCTCGTTGATTATAACCACCTATATAACGACAAAGTACCATTTCGCCACGTGAGTTGAAATGAATATGCTGCGTTGTGGTTAACCATTCAATTTGTGGATTTTTCTCAAATATCAAGGAGACCACTTTCAATGTATTGGGTAAGTATAGGTCATCACTATTCAGCCAGGCCATCACATCGCCAGTAGATTGAGCGAATCCTTTGTTCACTCCATCGTAATGTCCATTGTCCTTTTCACTACACCAGTACACAAGCCGTTGATCATCAGCGAAATCCTGAATTATGGAGACGCTTTCATCGTTGGACCCACCATCTACCACGATATACTCCAAGTGTACTTCTCTTTGCTTGAGGACTGACTCCATTGCTGAACGAAGATATCTGCCTTGGTTTAGGGATGGCGTAACGATTGAAATCAGAGGCTTACTGGTCATTTGAGTTTTTCCAATCGTCTAATATCTCGTGGTAGTAAGCTAGATAGCGACCGACTTGTATTTCGAAATCTAATTCAACTTGGGCACGCCGGCTGGCATTCTGCCCAAGTTCTTGCAGCAACGAAGAATTTTGTAATAAGCCCATTACCGCTTCCGCCAATCCAGCAGCATCTCCAGGTTCTATTAATATACCGTTTGCTTCGTTATTGTCTTCCTGAGGCCATGAAGTTATTTGCTCAGGTATTCCACCAACTGCTGTAGCCACAACTGGGGTTCCACAGGCTAACGCTTCAGATATGGCCAAACCCCATACTTCGACTCGTGATGTGCTGAGGAATAAATCTGCAGCCTGATAATAACGAGCTAAAAGTGTTTTGTCAGGAATATATGGAATAAAATGCACTAGGGTATCGTTAAACTGTTGATCTGGTAATGTGTCTCCCACCGCCAAGACTGTAATCTTCCCCCCCTGATCTGTCTTTGTTAACTTCCTGAAGGCGTTGCGCGCGATCTTGAAATCTTTCCAGGGGTTGTCACGAAATCCATTGGCCACCATCAGAATAACCGGGCCCGTGTCAGGCAATCCTAGATAACGCCTTGCCGCTATTTTGTCACCTGGCTTGAATATATCCAAATCGATCCCATGGGGAATAACACGTGAACTTACTAGGCCGGCAGCCAAAGATGAGTCGCTTAATTTTTCCACGAGCCACTGGCTAGGCGCTATGACATGATAGCTGCTGGCAGAATAAATATCCTTTTTCCGTTCCCAATTTTCCGCAGTTGCGTCACGGCGAATGGCGGGCTGTATGTCCAAATCAGGGCAGTGACCGCAGCCAGTTCGCCAGCGTTCGCAGCCAAATGAGAACGCACAGTGACCGCTCAGAAGCCAGGCATCATGGAGAGATATTACTGTTGCAACATTCTTGGTCAGATGGGGAAGTTGGCGCAAATCGAAAAAGTGGCCATGCAAATTATGGAGATGCAAGATGTCAACGGCAGTTCCTGGCAAACTTAGCAAATCTCTTGTACTCGGATAGCGAAAATCTTCATATCCATGATACCAATCAGCAATTCGGTTAGGATTAGTCGCCATTCTGAGCGTACTACGAATTATCCTTGCTCCCCGAAAGCGGCGACGGGCGACAACATTTTCAACTCGCCAGATAGGACGCTGCCACCAGGGAGCTGCTAAGTCGTGTTTTATTGGCAAGGTTTGCTGATCATCGCTGAATTTATGTCCAACGGCTAGCCAGGAGCTGTGGCCTTGAGTGCGATACGCTTGATGTAATGAAGTCGCCACACGTGCTGCGCCGCCTCTCGTGTCTGATGTGTTGACTTGCAAAATATTCATAGGGCTATTTTGAGAACCTGTCTTAAGTTTCGCTTACCCCATCGACCCGCTTGCAAAGCAAATAAACGTAAGGGAGACAATGCCTTTAAACTAGTGCGGCCTAAACGATAAAAGGGTGATCGAAGGAGTCGCTCGATGTCTTCGGTTGGCCTTGTATCCAAATCAATGAGTCCGGCAGCCAGGTCTTCTTTAAGGGCAGTTATTTGTGGTGGATGCCGGTCATTAAAAGGTTCAAGCCAACTCAGATGGTCATATACATTGTGGACCCGATACGGTTTCTGCAATTTCATGAAGGTTTCTTGAGACCAATCTTGCATAGCATTGCGCTGCACCCAATTAGCGGCATCATAATATTGGCTTTTCTCCTGTACTTGTTTAGGGAAAACCAGCGCATAGTGATAAAGCCAGATATTTTGTTTGGCCAAATCAGGCCCAGTCAACCAATATAATTCGCGCAAATCCTGACTTTTTTCATTAAGAACTGTAGGTGGCCGATGCGTAAGATAGCTGTATCCCTCTCCCCAACGAAACAGGCGATGAAAATGATTGCCGCCCTGGTGCAGATACCAGCCATCGGCAATGTAATCGAAGCCGCCCCAAAAAGACAACTGATGAAACGAAACGGCCGAAATTTGTTGATCATCTGCCAATAAGTCGATCACCTTTTGCAAGTCTGCTGGTTGGTAGAATTCATCGGCATCGATTTGCCATAAGTAATTGCCAGTAGCAAGATCAGCATAAGCTTGTGATTGTTCATCCTTTTCACTCCAGAAGCCATCTCTGGTGACGATAATTATCTTATCATCCGGATCTTCTTTCGCCTTGAATTGGTGAAGAGTCTCCAAAGTACTATCAGTCGAATGCCCGTCCGTTGTGGCGATTGCTGCAGCCGCAAACACAGCCCCTTCTACTACAATTATTTGATGGGCAAAGGGATAAAGCGCCCGAAGATTGTAGCGCAAGAATGGTTCCCCATTGAGCACAATCATGCCAAACGTAATGCGCGGCCTCTCTGTTAGTAAGTCAGGCATTTTTCAAAAATTCAGGAAATTGGATAGCAACGCGTTTAAATTTTTCGTACTTCTGAAGAAGCACACTCTTTTTTCCTTGTTCCGTACCCAATTTGTTGTATGGAATTTGCCATTCGGCCAACGCCGATTCCAGGTCGCCCGTTGCATTGATTCCTTGCCAAAATAGAGGGAAATCTCTTTCGGATTGGGCCATATCGAAAGTCATGGTGCGGGTCTTGTCTTTCAAGAAAAGGCGAATATTGGCGTTTACTGTGTCATAAAAGTCTAGACAATCCTCTTTGGTGGTATGCTCACGATAAAGGATTCCATGGGAGTATGCGCGAATAATACTTTCGCGTCCAAGCCGCCTCTGGCAATAGCTATTCGCCACAGCTTCACGATCGCGAATCAAGTGGACATAGAAAGCATTGTCACCAAACTGGTCATCTAAACGACCTAACAGCCATGCAAGCCGGTTATCAACTTCTATATGATGGTCGGCATATTGCATTCGGTTTGGGCCCAATAGCTGCCATCGTGATTCATGAGCAACCGAATAATTCTCTATATGGGTACATGCTCGGGCAAAGGTTGTTGAGCCGGAGCGACCAGTCGTTAATACAAATACGTGCATTCTCTTACCTATTTTCTAATCACGAGATGGAATGCATTTAGCATCCGCTTTGTATCGCGCCACTCAAAAGTTAACCAAATAATGAGATATACGGCCGAAAATAAAAGCAGCTTGATCAGGGCTAGCAACCACACATTTTGCAGCGGAACGGCCGTCAGGACAATGAGTGTTAAGCTTAAAGCGGCCGAAACTGCAAGCAAGGGCACAGAAAAAAGACGTTTAATGGAAAAATCTACAAACCGCCGTGCTTGCCGCAGCATGATGATAATTCCGATTAAAAGCATGATGTCAACTGCCAAAGCAACACCATTTATCCCCCAATTCGTCCCCAAAATCAGCAGCCCAATTATTAACACGACCAACTGAACTGTACGTGCCTGTACCAGGCGTTGGGGTTGGCCAACTGCCATAAAGAGTAGGCTAATAGTCAACCGAATGGGATCTAAAAGAATGAAGAGCAGCATCAAGCGAAAGGGGATTAACATATCCTGCCACTGTTCCCCAAGAAGAAAAACTAATTCTGGTGCCACAAGGGCCAAAGCGCCGGCAAGCAAGAAACCGGCACGAATCAAGAGGGCATTGATACGGAAAAAGGCTTGGGAAAGGCCCAACCTGTCCTCTTTAAGTTCCGCATATGTTCCCCCGGCAACGGCATTAACTGGTGCCGCCAGCAACTTACGCGGATAAGTAGCAAAGGAGTAGGCTCGTGAGTAGATACCTAGTGCAGCCTGTCCAAGAAAGATGCCTGTCCACAGATCGTCGATTCGATCGAGGGTTGTTGATAATGCATCAGCAATGAATGCGCGGCTGCCAAATTTTAGATAGTAACGAACAAGTTCACTATTCCATTGCAACTGTGGTTTCCAAATTGGTCGCCAAAGATATAGAATGCCGCCTTTTACAGACAAGGACACTATGTCTGTTGCAAGTAAGGCCCATAATCCAGCTCCGCGCCATGCCAGAGACAGAGCAACGATTGAGGTTAATATGACATCAATAAAGTCGGCTGTGGCCAGGCGTTTATGAGCTACTCTCCGACGCAAAATCAGACTTGGTGTTTGCGTCATTTGAATTCCAAATGAAACAGGGATGATTACAAGTAAAGCCGATTTCAACTCTCCACTAGAGAGTAACAAAGCGCCGGTAAGCAATATGATTGCCCAAATTGAGGTGAACATCAAACGCAGTGTAAAATGAACGGCCGCCGCCTCATGCTCATTTTCAGTTTGTGGGGCACGGTGAATAAATGCTTGCCCCATGCCAAAGTTAGGGATGATTGCTGTCAGGACTACAATGGCATAGGCAAAGGCATAGGTGCCAAAGATTTCCGGACTCAGCCAGCGCGTGAGCAATATCATGCGCAGGGCCAGAATGCCCACAGTGGCCGTGTTGGCGGCAAAATTCCAGGAGACAGAGGTGATACTGCGACGCGCTAGATTCATCAATTGCCGAAGCCTATGCAATTATTGTGCCACAACCGATTCCATCAAGCTAACATGCTCCCATAGGTTACTGTGTTATACTCACCCCACTTATTTGATACTAGAATAAATGATCCAATTATTAATGAAAACAGGGACAATTGGTGCAAGACAAATTTAATCGTTACTGATAGGGCAATCGATTGAAAAAACTTGCCCATATTGTTAATCCCATACAGGTTCCAGCAACGTCTGATTTATTTGTTGCCCAACCCATCACATTTGAAACGATGCGTAGGGCCAAAGATCAAGCAAGTGATGAAATACAGATCAATCATTTTTCGGCACAGTTCCGAGAAGATCTTTCCATGGTCCCTGCCGATTTTCATCCAACGAAAGATCTAGACCGCTCGGTCCTTGATGTCGCTAAATTTAGACATTTTCGTAAACTCCCCTTGTTGAAGGATATTTTAGATCGGCTTTACTCCACAGCACCTGATGCCGACTATTTGATATATTCCAATGTTGATATTGCAGTTCAATCTACATTTTACAATATGATTGGCGAGTTTATTGATGCTGGATTCGATGCCTTTGTTATTAATAGGCGCACCATACCAGGCCATTACAAAGATATCGACGAGATCCTTGCCATGATGAAGGAGCAAGGGGTTGCTCACAGAGGATGGGATTGCTTTGTGTTCAGCCGCTCAATTTATCCACAGTTTAAGCTGTTCGATGTATGCGTAGGCGCAACTCGGGTGGGCTTGGCTTTGTTGGCTAACATGCAAGCTTTTGGACAGGGTTTTCATGAATTCAAAGATGAACATTTGACATTTCATATTGGCGATGAACGAAATTGGTTGAACCCTGTTTTTTCCGACTATGATGACCACAATACGAGAGAATTGATGCGAATATTGGGGGCTATCGAAGCAGAAAAAGGGCCATTCGGCCGAGATACGATTCCAGGTTCATTCCTCTTTCGCAAAAGAACCTTTGGCCCATTTTATGAATTTTGGACACGCCATGTATACCTGCCTGTTGGTCTGTCCAAAGCTTTAAATCGCCTGACCGGTCGCCGATAAACGGCCGTATTTACACTGCCAAAATATGAGACTTTTGTTTTTGACTTCACGTTTGCCTTGGCCCCCTGATAGGGGAGATAGATTAAGGACTTTTAATCTGTTACGTGAATTTAGCCAAGAACATGAAATCTCGCTGGTTTCCTTCATTTCGAAACCTGAAGAAACTATTCTCAGAGAACATATCAAAGATTACTGTAAGGATATTCATCTTCTTCACTTACCATCTTGGCAATCAGCATTATCGGCCGTATTTAACATTTGGCGTGGTCTCCCACTTCAATTGGAATATTACCGTTCAAGTAAGATGGACCAGTTGGTTGATCAATTAATTAGTCGCGAGAAATTTCAAGCTGTATATGTTCACCTATTCCGTATGGCACCATTTGTATCACAACATTCTGGAATTTATCGCATCATTGACCTAACCGATGTCATTTCCCAGGAAATCGCGACTTCTCTTCCCTACAGATCAACAATATCACGCATGATCTACGGAACTGAACGACCACGGATTGCGGCTTATGAAAGTCATGTAGCTAATTGGGCTGATGAAACATGGTTGATAAGTGATAATGACAAATTAGAACTGGGTCGGCAATGTGGGCAAGCCAATCTCCAAACGATTCCCAATGGTGTTAATCTGGATGAGTTTTTTCCAAAAGAGATAAGAGCGCGTGATAGCCATCTGATTTTTGTTGGAAATTTAAATGTTTTCCATAACATAGATGCTATCAAATTTCTTGTCCAAGAGATCCTTCCGCTAATTCGCGAAAAAAAACCAGACTGCAAATTATATATCGTTGGGGCAGGGGAGAGTCGCATAGTTAGCGATTTGGCGCAGCAGCCTGGCGTTGTCTTGGTTGGATTCGTGAATGAGTTGAATGATGCGCTCAACGAAGCGGCCATTTTCGTTGCCCCGCTGCGATTTTCTGCCGGCGTGCAAAACAAGGTTCTTGAGGCTATGGCGGCCGGTGTGCCTGTTGTTACAACAACTAACGTAAATGCCGGTTTGGGAGCTCGGCCGGGAAAAGATTTGGTTGTAGCTGATGATCCGCAGAACATCGCCGATCAGGTTATAGCGTTGCTGCAAGACCCGGAGCATTGCCAGATGCTTAGGTTTAACGCAAGGCGCTTTGTTGAACGTCAATTTAGTTGGCAAGTTGCCGTAGAACGAATGCGACAAATTGAACGAGATTTGACTTAATTAAGTGTCTTGATATGAATAGAGAAGATTAAACTGTGGTCTGCTTATCTAACTATGTTATTCTTGTGCGGGCTGCTTAACAGCTCCGGTGAAACATATGGAATCCAAACTCTCGCGGCTTTGTGACGGTCTATTGGAAGCTGGTTGGCTCGTGGCTGTTATTGCCATACCTCTATTCTTCAATATACACTCTGAACGGGTATTTGAGCCCGACAAGTTAACTCTTTTACGTTCGATCGCCTTGTTCATGGCTTTGGTTATGTTGGTAAGGTTTATAGAACAACGAAGCTGGCAGAAGTTGCAGCTCCTAGATTGGCGTATTGAAAATTCTGTTTGGCGTACACCCTTTGTGTTGCCGGTGGTCATCCTCGTAATAATCTATTTTGTTTCCACGGTTTTCTCAATTACGCCACGCGTTAGTTGGGCCGGCTCATATCAACGACTACAAGGGACTTATTCAACTTTGTCCTACGTGGTTATCTTGATTGCAGCAGCAACTACTATCCGTTCACGTATTCAGATCGGCCGTGTGGTAACGGCCGTGATTATTACCAGCATTCCTGTTTCTTTCTACGGTCTATTACAACATTTTGGCCTTGACCCATTGCCGTGGGGTGGGGACGTGGAAGCCCGTGTCGCTGGGCACATGGGGAACGCAATCTTTATCGCTGCATACTTAATCATGGCCGTGCCCCTTACCCTTGGGCGCATAATTGATGCATTTACCAATATATTGAGCGATGAAGAGCTGTCGTTTGCCGATGTTCTTCGTTCAGCAATCTATATTTTTGTGTTGGCAATTCAGCTACTTGCAATCTATTGGTCTGGAAGTCGAGGCCCATTAATTGGCCTGGCAATAGGCTTGTTCTCATTCATCTTGGTGCTGCTTGTTTCTTTGCGGAATGCTGCCCCGGATCGTGGAGCTGTCCGTCTGAGAGATCTCCTTTTGGCTTTTGCGTTGGTAGCACCATCAATGATTGCCCTTTTGTTAAGCAATGCCATCAGTCAGCTAACTTCACCGCTGACTGCATTTCTGGTTTTCTTTGGATTAATTGGTCTCTCCGTTGTTTTAATTCTTGTCCTTGTTGCTTCGAGACATGGCTGGAAATGGTTATGGCTTAGCTGGCTGCTATTGACGGTTTTCGTCGCTGGTTGGTTACTCCTCTTCAACATTCCCACTGCTCGGATGACCTCACTTAGAAATGCCCCAATCATAGGGTCAGTTTTTGATATGCAGTTGGAATGGAAAGAGCTGCCTACGATTGGCTCTTATGGTCGGATGCTTGATCCTTCCCAGACCACAGGGCGCGAAAAAAGCAATCGCGTTCGGATATTAATTTGGGAAGGGGTTATCGATTTGATTAGACCGCATGAGCCTTTACAATTTCCAGATGGCAAGACTGATAGTTTTAATTTTTTGAGACCGCTTATAGGGTATGGTCCGGAGTCAATGTATGTGGTCTACAATCGGTTTTATCCCGCAGAGCTTGCAACGGTCGAGGCACGCAACGCATCCCCCGACCGGTCTCATAATGAGACCTTTGATGCCCTGGTGATCACTGGATTGGCGGGATTTTTGGCTTGGCAACTGCTTTATCTCAGTGTCTTTTATTACGGATTCAAATATCTTGGTGTTGTTGGTTCTAAGCGCGATCGCAATATGCTAATCGGGGCATGGGTTGGCGGTGCACTCTTTGGTGCCATTCTCACGTTGACTGTATTAGATTCAGTTTATTTGGGTGTAGCTATTCCGACGGGAACGATTATTGGTCTTGTTGGTTACCTTTTTTACTATGCTCTTTTTGCCAAAGGAACTGATGGTGACTTGAGTGATGAAGAAAGACAGGTAGTTCCTTTTCTGACAAACCGGCTGTTGATGAATGCTTTATTGGCAGCTGTTCTTGCTCACTATGTGGAAATCCACTTTGGGATAGCGATAGCAGCAACAAGATTATATTTCTTTCTCTACATCGCTTTGATGTACTTGATCAGTTACAAGCTGCCAAGAGTAAAAGTGCAAGAAAACATACCCATAGCAGTGAGCCGCAAAAAGCGTGTTACCAAGAGAAAATCGGCAAGTAAAGAGGGCTCAATCTGGGGACCTGCTTTACTTTGGACCCTCCTGCTGGCGCTGATAGTTGGTATCTTAGGATTCGAGTTTTCGAATTTTGTTCTGTCGCCAGATCGCATTATTGAAACCGGAGCCGATTTGGCTGCTTCAGATATCTTCCGTCAATCACTCTTCATTAACACGCAAAAAGGATTTATGGACTCCCCGTTCATATACTTAATGATTATTTTGTCATGGGCATTGGGAACTCTTATTGTCCTCAGTGAAATGGTACGGCAAGGAGAACTAAAGATTGGTTCCTTGAGCAACACTGAAATTGCCTCAACCAGACAATATATTGCTGTTGGCTTGCTGATTCTTTTAGCAATTGCCGGATTAGCGCTACGATTTGTGATGCCTATCCCAAGCAGCGCTTCAGCGTCGTTGGGAAGGAGCCTGGCATTATTAGGATCAGTCATGAGTCTTTGGGCTGTGGTCCTCCTTATTCGTGATAGTGGGAAGGGGCAATTCGCCGCGCTGTTGGTCGCTGCGGCCGGCCTTATCCTGATGCTACCCATATTGATTGCTGGCGAGTGGATTTCAGCGTTTATATTGTTACTGATTTGTGCGACTATCCTCTACTTATTATGGAATAAGTCATGGAAATCTATCATTATGGCCCCGATCGTGATGGGTTTGCTTTCCTTATCGATTGGTTTGCTCTATACATTATTCCATGCCACGCTTATGCGTGAAGCGTTACTTTACCTCGTGTTTTATCAAGGTATCGAACCGATTTCATCTTTATACAACATGTTTTTCCAAACGTCTGAAGCCATCAATAACGTGCCTGCTCTCCGGGTTTCTGAAGCAAGCCAGTCGATGCGATTCTTGACATGGTTTTATTATTTTCTGTTCATAATATTAATCCTTTCAGGCTTGTCGATTGTCTGGAACTCAATTTCTCGTATACGCTTCCGGGGTTCGGCCTGGGGTTATGTTGCTGCTGGGTTCGCACTCATAATGGCTATTTTTACAATTGGACAGACAAATGTGCGTGTTGTTCAAGCCGACATGGTTTATAAACGAGGTAAACCATTTGATAGTCAGGCGTTGAGCCAGAATGATCCTCAGAACTGGGATATTGCTATTGCAATTTATGAGGAGGCACTAGAAATTGCGCCATGGGAAGATTTCTACTATTTGTTTCTAGGTCGTGCTTTATTAGAGCGTTCAGCTATTGAAAGTGAAACTAAAGAGGAAACTGCCTTGCTTAACGCCGCAGAAGATGGACTATTGACCGCACAAAGATTAAATCCTCTTAATACAGATCATACGGCCAATCTCGCGCGATTAAATTCACGCTGGGCAGCTACTGCGTCTGGTGGCAGCGGAATTAACTCGCAATTGAAATCAGCGGAACAATATTATCAGGATGCGTTGCAATTGAGCCCACAGAATTCCATTATTCGCAATGAGTATGCGCGTTTTTCATTTGATATGAATAGGGATTGTGATCAGGCTATTGCTTTATATGATGAATCGATAGCAATTGATCCATATTTTGCCGAAACTTATTTTGCGTTGACCGATGCACTGATTTCATGCGCCTCAGCACAAACGGATGAGTCTGTCGAGCGTGAATTGCATGAACTCGCTGCCCAAAGTATTACAGAAGGTCTTACCTACCAACCGGAGAATTCCCGAGCATGGCTGCAGGCCGGACAGATTCTGCAGCGTATAGAACGTTATGGAGAGGCGCTATCCGCATTTGACGAAGCACGAGTCACCGGTCAGGGGAGTACGATCCCATCATGGAATATCGATTTCTTGGAAGCGTCAGTTTATTATGACATGGGCGACATCGCGATGGCCAGAGCTTTGGCCGAGCAAGCGCTGAAAAGCGCCCCAGAAAATGTTTCTGGCCAAATAGAATCTTTTCTCTCTGATCTAGGGGAGGGCTGAACCGACCGAGGTATGCTAACAAACCCCCGATTTTTAGGCATGATATAAAGATCCATGCGCGCTATTCTCGCCATATTTTTTGTTGCTCTCACGATTACGGCCGTTAGCATACCTCGTATTCGTCACCTTGCTATTAGTCTAGGCTTTGTTGACCTTCCCGAGGAACGAAAGCTGCACAGTGAGCCTATCCCCCTTTTGGGAGGCATTGCCATCATACTTGGTGCTATTCTGGCCTTGTTGTTGGCAGTTTACATAGTTTATGGCGGGCTACCTCGCTCGGTCGCAGGCGTTCTTTTGGCTTCAACATTAGTGGCATTAACTGGGCTTGTAGATGATCGTCGCGGCTTACCTGCCTGGCTAAAACTGGCAGGTCAATTCGCCGGGTTTATGATTCTTGTCTATTTCGGCATTCGTGTCCAACTCCCGATCCCAGAACCTTTGAACTATGCCATCACATTTTTGTGGTTGGCGGGAATTAGCAACGCTATTAACTTTCTGGACAATATGGATGGTCTAAGCGCCGGCATAAGTGGTGTTGCTGCATCGTTTATATTGCTCCTAGCAATCGTTAACGAGCAGTTTCTTGTTTCGGCATTGGCTGCGGCCGTTCTTGGCGCCTGCCTTGGTTTCCTTCGATACAATTTCAAACCGGCCACGATCTATATGGGAGATACAGGATCGTTATTTCTTGGATTTTTATTAGCCGTATTAAGTATTCAACTACGGTTTCCTGAGAACAGCAATTTTGTCACCTGGATGGTGCCGGTTTTAGTTCTAGGTTTACCAATCTTTGATATGACACTTGTGGTACTCTCTCGTATGCGCCGAGGGGTAAGCCCTAATACACCCGGCAAAGATCATGTGAGCCATCGGCTGGTTAATCATGGATCTACACAGAAAGAAGCTTTACTGTGGTTGTATCTGGCCGGCGGTACTTTGGGAATGATCGCTATCTTTGTAACCCAAGCTACGATATCCGAGAGCCTGGTAATTGGGGGACTGGTCGCGCTCATTGCCTTGTATGCTTTCTGGAAATTAGAAAAGCGCGTTAATGGCGCAAATGTTTCCCGAGATCAAGATGGTCAATAGTGACATAATCAAGAATAGACAGCCCGCACAAGCTTCAAAGCCTATAATATTTCTACATATCCCGAAGACTGCCGGAACAACCCTCCACGATATTATTGAACGCCACTATGAACCTGCTGCGGTCTGCACTTTTGGTTCAGATGCCCATACTGCTGTCGCCGACTTTAAGAAACTTAACCTTAAAGAAAGAGAACAAGTCCGTTTATTGAGGGGGCATATGGCATTTGGATTGCATGAGTATCTTCCGGCCACAGATGATTACTTTACGATACTCAGAAATCCTGTAGATCGGGTTATTTCTTACTACAATTTCATTCTACGCACGCCGGATCATTATCTCTATCAGATTATTCAGTCCAGCAATATGAGCTTGTCAGATCTGCTACGTAGCAAGCTGCCGCTAATGATGAATGATGCACAGGTTCGCCTTCTTTCAGGCGTGTGGGGGGATGTCCCATTCGGAGAGGTATCGGATGAAATGAGGCAAACGGCCGAATCCAATCTCAGGGAATATTTTGTCGTGGTAGGGATAACAGAGGAATTTGACAAAACCCTCTGCCTTTTACGAGAAGAACTTAACTGGGGCTCAAATATTCAATATGAGCGACAAAATGTCAGCCATCGTGGATTGACACAACAGCAACTGCCGGCAGAGACCATTGATCTGATCCGGCACGCGAACCAGATGGACATTGCATTATATACATTTGCCAAGGGTCTTTTTGCCCAACAGGCGAAGCAACAGGGTTTTTGGTTTCCTATAAAGGTTAAATTATTCCAAGCCCGTAATCAATGGGAGCCGGTCTTCCGGCGATTACGAACCTATTCTATCCGAGCCTATTTTAAGAAGAATCTCAGATCCTGATTTCTTGCTGTCTACTTCCGTTGACCAGCGTGCAAGTCTTCCTGAAGCTGTTCCAATTCATCCCAATTGCCATTTGCGGCAAGCTTCGCCTGTTCCGGCCAAGTGGAAGGATTGGCTAGTTTAATACCAGCGTCTTCGCGAACTATCTTATCCAGCGTTTCTAGGTCGCTATCGGCAAGTTGTGAAAATGTGACAATACCGGCGTCAGCCAAAACAGAGGAGATTTTTGGTCCAATCCCCTCAATAAGCTTCAAATCGTCTGGCTCGATCGGGCCAACGGGCTCAATCACGGTGGTTGGTTCCTCACTCTCTTCAATTTCCTCAATGACATCTTCCTTGGAATCAACAGTTACAACTTGAGATCGTGCAACATCGGCATCCCCATGAATTCCTTCATGCGCATCGCTCTCATCTTGAATACGATTGCGCGTTAAGCCCCACCAAAAAAGGAGGATGATAATTAGGATAATCGTCAGTGGAACCCAAATTGGCGTTGAACCAATCTGTAGTAAAAAGGTTGACAAGGACCATGTTAATAATATCGAATCCAAAATCATCATTGAAAATCCTCCTGGAAAAAATCGTGCTAAAGTAAAAGACCACAGGCTGATATTAACTGAGTAGGTGAGAACCTGCAAAGATTTGAGTGAATGAGATTTTTAAGGAAAAGTGCAGTGGACATACACCATCTGGCATGGTACTATGGTACCGTATCGTTCGCGCAATCATTAATCAACGTAGTCTCATAGAAGGAGGGAAGATGACAGAACGAATTATACAGGAAAAGGTCGATGAACTTGAACTGGGAATGGAAGGATTTGAAGAAGACGCACGTGCAATCTTTGTCGAAGCCCAACGCGCAGCGGCGCTTATTCCCGGAAAAGAATTTGAAGAGGTATTTGAGGCAGCCCCAGAGTTATCGTTTCATCATCGATATATTCAATCTCTTCTAACCTGGATTTGGTATGAGGTACATGAATACGAGGTTCCACTCGAGAACCTTCCACTGGGTTTGGCCTCATTTTTCCAGGCCTATGAACGTCATTTTGCTGCCTATTGGGTGTAATACAATAGGGATTTATTAATTGTCTAAGACCAGAATTAGGCAATCATCGCATATTATTTAAAATCTGAGCATCATCCAACGAAAATTTGGGTAACAATTTATTTCTACGTTTGAAATCCTACCCAATTTGCCCAGGTGCGCTATTTCAATATAGTATTGAATCCAATGGCGCACCTGAGCTATGGCTTCCCCAAAAACTCAGACAATCAATTAGACGTGTCCGATTGATGGAGCGGAGAGGGCGGGATTCGAACCCGCGACCCCTTTCGGAGTACACGATTTCCAATCGTGCGCACTAGACCAACTATGCGACCTCTCCGAGACTGTTGGAATTATAACAATGGGTTTCTGCTTTGCAAAAGCAATAATAAATATCTATTCTGTGGCGCTAGATATTGTGATATTGGTTTTGCGAGAAACGGGTAAGAATAGCGTTGCAAATATTGTAACTATGGCAAGCACGGCCGTTAATTGTAATGCTGTCGCTAAGCCAATTTGATCTGCCACATACCCGACTAACAGGACGCCGATTGACCCACTAAAAAACATAAATCCTAAGGCAAGTCCAGATGCTGTGGCTCTTTTTCCGGGAAGCAGTTTTTGAACCATTAATACGAGCACACTGTGGGGCATGCCAACGAAGAACCCAGCAGTCAGCAGCAGAACTACCCGGTCGAAATCCTCTGCATCCACATACATATACGTCGGGATTATTGATGCGCTCGCAGCCAATAAGATCACGATTCGGCCGTTCCAGCGATCAGCCAGTATGCCCCCGGCGACCCCGCCGACGGCCGATCCAAGCATGAATATACCGGCTAATAAACCAACGTAGGTTGCGTTGTAACCTAATTCGGTAAACAGCTTGGGGGCAAAAGTAATCGCTGAAAGACTAATTGTACTCGTGCACAAGATAATTATTCCCAAAAATATGGCATGGCGGAGAAAATTGGGTGAATGGATCATTCTTCTAGAAAAACCGCCGGACGAACCTCCGGCGGTGATTTCTTTACTTTGTTTTGCAGTAATCCATTTCCATGCACTTCCAAGTCCTATTAGTGCCAATGCCGGAAGCAACAGATATCCGGTTCGGCCAAAACGTTCAAGAAGCAAACCAGCCAAAACAGGTCCCACAAATAGACCCAGTTGACCGGCCATAAAGAACACTGAAGTTGCCTGTGTGCGATTATTATCGCTGGCCTGACTGGCGACCATGGTCCCAGTTGGATGAAACGCTCCTGATCCCAAACCAGCTATGGTTAAAGCTGAAAGCGCCGGCCACGGGGGTGCGATAGCGGCTAGCGAAAAGAAGAAAATCATCCAGCTAATCCCACCGATTATTAACCAACGGGGGCCAATCTTATCAGCTAACCAGCCAAACAGGGGCTGCGAAAGCGCATTGCCGACATTATAGAGTAACAATACTATTGCTACTTGGACATTGCTTAGCCCGATAATGACTGCAAGTATGGCAACCAACAAGGATCGACTGCTGTTGAGCACATCAACCAGGAAGTGAGTTAGCGCAACGGCTTGGTAGTCTCGATGGTGAAGGTAGTTTGCTTTTGTGACTGTCACTGGGTCTCGCTGTGCCGGCATTTTACAGTCCAGCATGGGCATATCTGTAAATTTAGTAGATGTCTTCAATTGTATCCAGATTGTGGGATTATTGCAGGGTTACGCGAGTATTGCGCGGTGATACTTGATCTAGGGATCCTTTTAATCAGGAAACAGTCATCTCCTAGGGATCAGGGTAGTATAGAGGCAAACTGGGTCGATCCTGGCAGATCGACCCAGCGCTTAATGATGCTACGGTCGTTCGCCGATTTTTACGTTAATACTTAGTATTTCTCCCCCACGAATGATCTTTAGTGGTACTTTTTGCCCTACTACATCTCCTGAAAGCAAGGCCAAGAGATCATCGTGTGAACGAAGTGACTCCTCACCTAAGCCAACAATTGTGTCGCCAAGGGTTAGGCCCCCTTCCTCTGCAGGACTATCTGGCTCTACGGTTACGATCAAAAGTCCCATCTTTTGTTTTAACTCTGGTCGAATGTTGCGGGGCAATTTGGCGCGCTGTGTGCTAACACCAAGATATCCGCGCCGAATTCGGCCGTGTGCTGTGAGCGTTTGGGCAATACGATCAAGAGTGGCCACGGGTACTGCAACACTAACCCCGGGGAGCAAGCTTGAAGAATTCATGCCCAGCAAAGTACGATCTGCACCAATCAACGGACCTCCAGAAAACCCAGGATACATTAAAACGTCGGTTTGCAAATAGCGATCAATTTGCCCTCCGCGCCGAGTGCGCCAAGAATCTCCTAATGCACTAATTATTCCAAGCGTCGCTTGAACACTTTTTCCTGGACGCCCTAACGCGAGAACGATATGCCCAACTGATTCAGCGATTTCCGTAGACCTTGATATCGGCTCTAGCCCTGTTGCCTCAACGCGCAAAAGGGCAATATCTGTACTATGATCCCTTCCGATAAGCCGGGCCGGGACCGAGCTTCCGTCTGGAAGTCCAACCTGGATGCCATCATCCCGGCGTACAACATGACTGGCTGTGACGACTAATCCATCGCTTGACCAAACTATACCTGTAGCAGACATTCGCTGGCGACCATCAACCCGGACGACGCTATTATTTGCAGCTTTCACCATATCAGCCATCTGCTCTGAAACTTGTACCATATTATCAGCCATTATTATCTCCTTTGATTCAACTTAATCGTAAAGGAATAAAAAGGCAATTACATCAGCTTTTTGGCTAGGGGCGACCTGGAAGAATGGGTAGGGATAGGAAAGATTAAAGCGCTATTAAACCCAGGCGCGTTGCCTGGACTACTGCTTCTGTCCGGCTCTGAGCATTTAGTTTGCTTAGAATAGAATTAACGTGAAACTTTACAGTATGTTGACTAATACCTAACTGCTGAGCAATTGCTTTGTTTGTAAAACCTTCTGCCATCAGTTGTAGGACTTGCTCCTCACGGCGTGTAGGCACTGCCGTTAGATCATCAATGCGCTGTGGTCGCGGAGGGCGTATGGCCGCTATCAAATCGGGATCAATCACAAACAGACCTTGCAAAACAGCCTGAGATGCGGCAAAAATCTCTTTGGCAGAGGTATTTCGCTTCAAGAGCGCTTTTGCTCCTGTGGCTATCGCTTCTTCTGCTTGGGAGCTATCTGTTAGCAGGGTAATAACGGGAATATCAGTTTCTTGAAAATCCAGCGAGTCGGAATCGTTGTTATTCAGACCCCAATCCCAAATGGCGACAGTGGCTTCCCTGTCTTCAAACCCGGTGGCCAGATCGCTGACGAGCTCTGATGGGTTTGCCAAGCTTACTACCTCGCAGTCAGGCAGGTTATCAATATGAGCAGCTAAACCAGCTCTAACAAGAGGATCACCAGCAACGATCATGAAATGGAGTTTGGGTTCCATGATATGAGGTTAGCATGACAATCTTAATATGTGGTTAGATTTATGATTGCGTGAGCAGGATCTGGTAATTCATTGTAGCAAAGTCGAATTCACCGACACGAATACTATACAATCCATCTGTTAGAGCCTCGTAACCCTCTAACAATTCCGTTTCACCGGTACCCGTGTCATCGATCGTTAGCACACGCGTACCTTGGGGATCATACAGCTCTAGATAGGGATCTGCCTGATTATCGGGACTCACACGAATGTTAATATTAGTCCCATCTGATAAAGGAAAAAACCAGAAATGATCGTTATCAGGTTTTAGCGAGTCGCTTCTAGGCGAAGAGGGGACCAAAGTTCCTTGGAAACTAAAAGAGTATGATTCGCTGTTCATAACCATTAATGCGTAGTCAGTCTGTATATCTGGTTCAGTGCCAATATAAATCTCATAAATGCCGGGTTCTGCTATGTTAAAGGCTTCGATTGTCTCAACTTCTCCAGCAGGAGCTTGATCTTGAGCATCAATAATCTCCACCCCATTTTCATTGACTAATGAGATAACGAGGTTTGCGGTTGAGGCTGGCGCGATCGTGATCGTGATTGAATCTGTAGTGTCAACAGCTAATGACCACCGGTCTGGAATGCCGGAGCTCAATGTTTCGATCTTAAGGTCTTCATAGTCGATTGAACCACGGTGAGTAAAGCTTTGTCCTTCTGGTGAAGGTGTGAAGGTTGGGGAGGGCCCAGGGGTGTTTGTCTCGGCTCCTGGGGTACTCGTTTCTGCTGTTGCTCCTGCGATGCTTGTTGGTGTGGTAGTTCCGGCTACGTCGGGGGTAACGGCTTGGTCCAGGGTGGGCGAGGGTATAGGTTGAACAGTGGCATCAATAGTAGGCACTGCAGCTGTTTCCCCTGTGCTGGTAGCAGAGCTCCCTAATCCTTCAGGTGTACTTGTTGCCGCGAAAGGTAATGTTGCTGTTGCCAAATCCTCAATAGGATTGGTTGTCGTTTCGGCCGTATCCAAAACCGGAACAGTTGTAATCTCAGGCAGTGCGCCAATAGTCGTGGTTTCATCATTATCCGCGAAAGTTTCTTTAGCGGCCTTAGCTAGTGGGTGGGGTTCGATTATGCGGTCAACAGATAAATACCAAACTTCCTGAACAGATGCGGATTTTCCACATCCCACAGGCCCACTAAAACGCAGCCAGCGCCCTTCAACGACAATCGGCTGGTTTTCTACCAACAAGGCGCGTAATTGTGCATCATGCCCTGAGGCATTTGCCAATAATCCTTCACCAATAATACCCCAAGAAGCGGGTCCTGGATGTGGATCGCGATTACACGACAGAATGGGGAGCTTCTGATAATTACCAGCTAATTGCAATGTTGAACCCTCGAAAAATTCAGGATTGGACGCTAAGTGAGCCAATGAAATGGCAATTGGTTCTGTAACAGCGATATGAGGTATGAAGCTCGTTTCTGAAAATGGCGTAGGCGTGAACGGATCAGTAGTTTCAACTTGTCTACATGCACTCAATAAAAACAAAATGACCAGCAAGAGCCCTTGCCGTGATCTAATCATAATAATGAAGTACCGAACCCTCTAATGCTATTTTGAACAGGTTTAGTTTACACATTTCAGCCATGGTCAGTTATTATAGTTTACCAGATTCAGCAATCTTGGATAGAAAGAAGGCAATGTTTAATGGTTTATCATGACGAAATATATGGCGATCAAGTAATCAATGAACCCGTTCTGGTTGACCTCATGAATAGTGCTGCCATGCAGCGTTTACGTGGTGTCATGCAGCATGGAATAACGGGATTGATTGGAATTACCAGTCCGGTGACGCGTTATGACCATAGCGTGGGGACCATGATTCTAGTAGAAAGGCTTGGCGGTTCGCTCTCCGAACGAATTGCTGCTCTGTTGCATGATATAAGTCATACAGCTTTCAGCCATGTGATCGATTACGTTTATGACAATCATGACGGGCAAAGCTTTCATGATGAACAAAAAGAATCTTTTCTGGTCCAAAGTGACATACCTAATGTGCTAGAGCAATATGGCTTCGCTTGGCGCGATTTATTAAACGATGAGAGATACCCACTGTTGGAACAGCCGGCACCAAGACTATGTGCCGATCGTCTTGATTACTTTCTTCGCGACAGCCTTGATTTAGGGTTGGCAACAACTTCTGAGGTGCGTGAGGCACTGCAGCATCTCACAGTTGTAAATGAACGGATTGTTACCGACAGCATTGAAGCAGCCAAGTGGCTAGGGTATACATATATAGCTGCCGACGATGCCAGTTGGGCGAATTTCCGCGAGGTGGGTTTGTATGAAATTACAGCCCAGGCAATTCGACGTGGCCTGGAGATTGGAACGCTTACTGAAACTGATATTTGGGGAATTGACCGGCCAATGTGGCGGAAGCTGCAGCAGAGCTATGACCAACAACTTCAGTCTAATCTGCGATTGATTTCAGCAGACACCAGGTTTGTTTGGGATGAGGATAATCCTGACTTCTGGGTCAGCACGAAATTGCGCACTATTGATCCCGATGTTATGGTAAATGGTAGCTTGGTGCATTTATCCACACTTGACTCAGCATTCGCGAAATATCGAACGGCTTACATACTTAATAAACAAGGGAAATGGCCTATGAGAGTGAGCGCGCCCGATTAACCACAATTCGAGGGGAACATTTTCATTAGGTAAATAAGGTTGGTAGAAAGCATTTATGATTATGTGACTTGATGATAGGGATCTGTTGATTTAGCAATCCTTGCAGGAGGATGCACGAATTGCTAATGCAGAAATAGTGAGACGTGTTGATCTCTCGCCCCCAGGGTTGCAAAAACGGCTACGACGGTTGGAAGAGTCCCACATTTTAGAGCGCTATGTAACATTGGTGAATCGCGAGGCTGTTGGATATGAAATGCTTTGTTTTACACAATTTTAAAACCAGACCTGATGGCTCTGATCATTAAGATAATTCTTGCAATAGATCTTGAGCAATAGTGCCCTGAAAGACGGCCGCTACTTCACCTATCAACGTAGCCTGCCACGTCTCATCAATAATGACCTTGGCAGTCCCCCCCTCCATTTCCACCGATACCGGGCTGTGACAGAAGCCATGCCGAATGGCCGCAGCTGCCGTAGCTGTTGCAGATGTGCCTGAGGCAAGCGTGTGACCTGCGCCGCGTTCCCAAATTGCAATCTGGATAGAATGTTCATCCAAAACACGAACCAGCTGAACATTAGTGCGTTGTGGAAACTGTTGCGCTTGTTCGATGGACGGGCCAATATGGTGAATCTGTGTTAAGTCATCAGCAAAAATGATGCAGTGTGGGTTGCCCACGGTAACGGCCGTTATTCGCCAGTTTCCTTCCTTTGTGACCAATTCCTCGCCAATTACTTCTCGTGACTTGCCCTCAATCGGAATATCATCACTCACAAAGGAAATGCGTCCCATGCCTATCGCCATACGGTTCCCATTATCCTCTAGGACTTTGACCTGAATAGTTTCGTTGTTCATTCGGATTTGGAAGGCGTCTTTGCTGACATAGCCAACATCCCATAAGTAGCGGGCGAAAACCCGCAGCCCATTCCCGCTTTTTTCAGCCTCACTTCCATCAGGATTAAAGAAACGCATTGTGAAGGGCGGCATCCCTTCTTCCGCAATTGGCCCAAAACAGATACCATCTGCACCAATGCCAAAATGACGCTTACAGAGACATCTGATGATTTCAGGCGCCAACGTATGGCCAAAAGTAGCTGGATCAATTATGATCATGTCGTTTCCTAATGCCTGATATTTGAAGAATTTACCAATCATGAGTTCCCTTTGTCTAGTTTATGGAAATAACAGTTATTCTATCAGATGAGTGTCCGCCCAACAGCGCCAGCAACCGATCGAATTCGTTGGTAAAAATGAGGCAGCGCAGTAATAGGTAAGGATTGTGGGCCGTCAGAGAGCGCCTCGTCAGGATTGGGATGGAACTCAACCAACAAGCCATCAGCGCCGGCCGCCACAGCCGATTGCGCAGCCGGAATGACCAGGCTCCTTCTACCCGTTGCGTGACTTGGATCGGCAATGACAGGATATGGACTAATCTGTTTCACAAGCGCAATAGCGTTACTGTCTAAAGTATTTCTGGTTGCAGTTTCAAAAGTGCGGATTCCCCGTTCACAAAGGACAATACGCTTATTTCCGCGAGTAGAGATATGTTCAGCAGCGCTTAACCACTCATCAATCGTTGACATGAATCCGCGTTTTAATAGGACCGGTTTGTCAAGCTCTCCTACGCGCCAAAGCAATGGATAATGTTGCATATTTCGACTGCCGATTTGAATAATGTCTGCGAATTCTGCCACCATTTCCACGTGTTCTATGCTTAAGGCTTCACTTATGACCAATAAATCAAATTCATCAGCTGCTTTACGCAGCATTTCGAGGCCTTGTAAACCCAAACCCTGAAAGCTATGTGGGGATGTGCGCGGCTTAAATGCGCCACCTCGTATTACTCGCCCGCCAACCTCAGCTATAGCCTTCGCTGTGCGGCGAACTTGTTCGGAACTCTCCACAGAACATGGCCCAGCCATCAATATGACATCTTTGCCACCGATAATTACGCCGCTTCCTAATTCCAATGGATGGGTAGCTTGGGTCGCTATGATTAGATTGCCAGCTACACTATCTTGCATAATCTGCATTGACATTCATTCTCCATTCTAGATCTACACTTAATCTATTAGCCTTTACGTGATGTTGTGGACTAGCAATGCACATGTTGGAAGAGTGCTAATGTCTCAACTAGCTAGACCTTTTCTTTTTAGTATAATTCCCAGCCATGACCCAAGCAGAGCAATCTCCCAATAAGTCCAACATTTGGATAAATGCCATGCGCCCACGTACGCTACCGTTGGCCATAGCCAGCATTGTTTTGGGGTGCGCACTGGCCGCAGCATGGGAGCCTTTTAGTTGGCCTGTTGCTATCCTCAGTGTTCTCACGGCGGTTCTCCTACAAATTCTCTCCAACTTAGCCAATGATTTTGGTGACTCGCAACATGGCGCAGATCACGGGCAGCGCCTAGGGCCTGTTCGAGCTGTACAGAGTGGTGCAATTAGCAGCCGAACCATGTTAACCGCAATGGCAGTTGCGGCTTTGTTATCAGTGATATCCGGCCTAGCTTTGTTATGGTGTGCGTTTGGGACAAATTCGCGCGAGTATTTTATTATCTTCATTTTCATAGGTGCATTGGCTATTATCGCTGCCATTGCCTACACGGCTGGAATACGGCCATATGGGTACGCCGGTTTAGGCGATCTATCTGTATTAATATTTTTTGGATGGATTGGTGTCATGGGTAGTTATTTCCTGCATACCCAACGATTTGACTGGGCTATCATGTTACCTGCGACAGCTAGTGGTTTATTAGCGGTTGCTGTACTCAATGTTAATAACATTCGTGACATCAAATCGGACCAGCAAGCGGGTAAAAGAACAATTCCTGTTCGCATAGGACCGCACAAAGCCCGTGTTTATCATTGGATATTGTTAGTAACGGCAATGGTATTTGCCATTGTGTATGTATTCCTCTTGTTTTCCTCAATTTGGCAGTTCCTATTCCTTTTGGTTTTTCCTCTGTTGATAAAGAATGGCCTCGCCGTGTGGCGAACGTTCGATCCTTTGAAACTAAACCCGCTGCTCAAACAACTATCGTTAGTAACGTTCCTCTTTGTGCTCCTCTTTAGCATGGGCCAACTGATTCCGTGAAATTAAAAAAGCCAAAATGGTACTCGCAAACTGATCTGGTGTCTCGAGATGAATATTATGGCCTGCATTTGGCATAATCTTCAGCTCAGAATCAGTGATTATTTGGGCCATCCTCCTGCCAATAGCAACGTATTTTGGGTCAAACGCACCAGATAGCAGCAGGGTGGGCAAACGTAAAGTGGCTAATTGTTGCCAAAGAGAAGGCTGACATCCTGTACCCATCCCACGTAGACTGTTGGCCAGTCCAACGGGTGAATTTTTAAGCCGCTGCTGCCGCTGCTCTTCTTGTCTTGCTCTGGGTAATTTTTGCTGACTTTCAAACAACGGAAGCTGCTGCCATTGGGTAATAAATGCTGGAATGCCTTCAGTTTCAATAAAATCTGCCAATAAGTTATCTTGATTAATTCTATTCTGGCGCAATATTTGGGAATCCAATCCAGGCGATGCGCTTTCTAAAATGAGTGATCCGAAGAAATCCGGCTTATTTATGGCGAGATAAAGAGCTAATCTGCCGCCCATGGAGTATCCAAGTAAATCTGAATGTTGAATTTCAATTGTTTGCAAAAGCGTTATAATGTCGCTGGCAACATCCTCCATTGCATAACGCTGTGGATTGTTTGGGGATGAAGAATGGCCATGACCGGGCAAGTCAATAGCGATAATTCGGCAATGACCGGCAAGCATTTCACCCAGTTCTCTCCAGCCAACAGAACTGCCCGTAAAGCCATGGAGCATGAGCAGTGGCGTTCCTTGTCCTCGTTCCTCAAAATAGTAGTTGATTCCGTTAACCTGAACTTGAGGCATGTGAATCTCCTAATTGTGTTCGACCATAGCGTTCATCTTGAAATTCGTTTGCGTCAGCTTGCTCAATTCGGTGGCAATGACTTGCCTCTGTATTTTTCCTGATGCGGTTTGTGGCAGCTTATCAACTATTTGGATAATACGAGGCAATTTGTATCCTGCGAGATGAAGACGACAGTATTCAAGAATCTCCGTTTGTGAGAGTGAACGGTCGGAATGCAGCACGATCATTGCTCCAACTTTTTGGCCCCAATCATGATCAGGGATTGCCGTAACGCAAACAGCTGAAATATCCGGATGTTGGCCAAGTACGCCTTCAATCTCCGCCGGATAGATGTTTTCGCCGCCGCTGATAATGATGTCGCTGCGGCGCTGCAATACCCACAGATCACCATCCTGGTCAAGATAGCCCATGTCTCCAGTATGCAGCTTGCCATCGCGGACGGTTTCGGCGGTAGCTTGGGGATCGTTATAGTATCCACTCATGACCGTAGGGCCACTCACAAGAATTTCTCCTTCCTGGCCTGCAGGCAGTTCGCCGCCCTCCTTATCGACTATTATTACCGATGAAAACAAAAGTGGCTTTCCGACAGAGCCTATCTTTTTAATATTTTGGTCTGGCAGGGAGGTGGCTACCTGAGATGAAGCTTCGGTAAGTCCATAGGTAGCAGAGATCGGATTTCCAAGTAATGCACAGCGTTCCATAAGATCAGGGCTTGCTGCCGCTCCTCCTAACAGTAGGTGGCGCAATTTAGGGGGCCACGGCCGTCCCTGGCGATACGCTAACAAGCGCTGCACCATGGTAGGCACCAAGGATATGAGTGTAATTTTTTGGCTATCGAGACTTTCGCTTACCGCTTTTACGTCGAAGCGATTATGCAGAACGACGGCCGTTCCGTAGAGACACGATCTAAATAACACTGCCAGACCTCCAACGTGATAAAGAGGGAGGCAGCTAAGCCACCGGTCATTATGTTTGACGCCGAGTCTGAACGCTGAAGCAGTTGCGCTCCAGAAATGATTAGCAAACGTGAGCATAGCTCCTTTTGGTTCACCGGTCGTGCCGGATGTGAAAACAATTGTTTGAAGGTTGTCTAGATGAAAGGCATTAACTGGTTTTATCTCTGTCCCCGAAGCTTTTTCTAGCAGATTTTCAAGGGGCAGCAGCCGGCATTTTTCATTTGTTAAACCTTTAACCAATTCGGCCGTGTTTTCAGAATAAACAACGAAATGGCAATCAGATCGATCAATTTGCAAACGCAGTTCGCGCTGAACCAATCGTATGTTTAGTGGCACCAAGACAGCACCTAGTCGAGCGAGCGCATGGATCAAGAAGACATAAGCCGGACTGTTTGGTAACAAAGCACCAATATGTTGATTGGGCTTGATAATGATGCTCAGCTGGCCACACAAAATGTCAACTTGTTTATTTAACTCAGCATATGTCCACTGCTGCGCGCCATAGATTAAGGCTAATGCATTGGGGCTGGCTTTTGTTCTGGCTGAGAGCCAGTCTTCATTGATCATCGGCATAGATTATGGACGCCATGGGTATTTGTCGAATTCAGGTTCTCGTCCTTCTAGGAAGGCGTTTTTCCCTTCACTCCCTTCCTCGGTCATGTAGAATAGCATCGTGGCATCCCCAGCGAGTACCTGTAAACCGGTTTGACCATCCAATTCAGCGTTGAGACCTGCTTTCAAGAACCGAATAGCGATAGGGCTTTTCTTGAGGATTTCCTGCGCCCAGGCAATCCCTTCTGATTCTAAGTCCGCCAGAGGAACCACTTTGTTGACCATACCCATTTCCTGAGCCTCCAAGGCGTTATATTGGCGGCATAAGAACCAAATCTCGCGTGCTTTCTTTTGGCCTACGATACTGGCTAGATAACTAGAACCAAATCCACCGTCAAAACTGCCAACAATAGGGCCAGTTTGCCCGAAAATAGCGTTGTCGGCTGCTATTGTTAGATCACTGACAACGTGTAACACATGGCCACCACCAATGGCGTAGCCGGCGACCAGTGCAATTACTGGTTTCGGCATCGTACGCATAATGCGTTGTAATTCCAGAACGTTCAGGCGAGCGACGCCATCCTTGCCAACATAACCAGCGTGCCCGCGCACTGATTGGTCGCCCCCGGCGCAAAAAGCCCATTTGCCGTCTTTGGAAGACGGCCCGTTTCCGGTTAATAAGACAACACCGATGCTGTTGTCCATCCAGGCATCGCGAAAAGCCTCGATCATCTCGTCAATCGTCCGCGGACGAAAGGCATTGCGAATTTCCGGACGGTCAAAGGCGATGCGCGCCATGCCATCTGCTTTGTGATACGTAATGTCCTCATATGCTTTTACTTCTTGCCAATTCGTCATTGATTTTCTCCTGTGAGTTTTGAATTTACTAATGAAATTATTTCTCTGCGAGTCATATCGTCAGCCCAACTATCTGTCTGAACTTCAATTATGGTTGGTATGTTCCTGGATAAGGCCGAAATAAAATGCTCTTTGAATGTTGTCATCGCAGTTGCCCTCAAATACTCAAGATCATAAAGTTTTGCCAGTGGCTCAAAATTCATGCCATGAGGCGTCAAAAACAACTCTTGAAATGAAGATTCAAATTGGGAGACTGGCAGCCGCTGGAAGATCCCGCCGCCATTGTTATTGAGAAGGACAATTATGACATTCTCTAAGCCGTATTTCTTGATAGCAAGCAGCCCGTTGCTGTCATGATAGAATGTGATATCACCTATTAGCAGCACAACTGGTTTGTCTGTGGTGGCAGCAATGCCTAGTCCTGTAGATATATTGCCGTCAATACCGCTGGCTCCACGATTGGAAAATGGCCGTATTAATTTCTTGCGGGGATAACCAAACTGGTCAATATGCCTTATTGTCAAGCTGTTGCCGGCGAACAGCGCTGCATCTGGTGGGATTTGGTCGAGAACGGTATTAGCAACCGAGCCATCAAATAGGCTTTCATCCACAGATTCTAGGATGACATTTACGCAGATCGATTCTGTTTTCATCCAATAATTAATCCAGGCTTGGTTAACAGGACGCGTAAGCTGTGGAGCTAGTCGATTGCAGAGCTCAGATGCATTTACTTGCAGAAAATAGTTGGTAGTGTGATCCCCATCCGCCCAATTGCCACTTTCACGAATGTGGATATGGGCCGCATTTTGGTTCTTAGCAAGATATTCATTAAGCCATTTCGATGTTGGGACTCTGCCAAAGCGCAGGATTACATCTGACTTGGTTGCGAAGGTTTGCTCGCTTTGTAGAAATGTTTCGTATCCGCCAAGGACGGCCGAATCCTCAACATGCGCGCCATAACGCACACCTGAAAGAGGATCAGCTAAAATTGGATAGCCACTGGCTTTTGATAAATTAACAACCGCTTCGGCAAAATCACCTCCCGGGCAGCCTGGACCGCAGACAATCAAGCCACGTTGATGATTGTCTATCAAGCTCAATATGAACCTGATTTGTGAATTCGATGCCAATAGAGAGCCTATTTCAATAGTAGTATGCGGCCTTCCTTTACCCAAAATCTTTGTTGCAATTTGCCAGCTTGCGAGGTTCCGTGGTTCAAGCGGTTTGCGAAAAGGAAAATTTAAATGAACAGGTCCTTTTGTTAAGCCATCAGAAGTGGCCAATGACCGAGCAGCTAAGGTCTTAAGGTATCGCATCGTGATAGGCGGCGCATCCGTTTGTGGCAGAGCTACATCGACTGACCAGAGAACATGATCACCAAACATTTTTACCTGGTCTATAGTTTGATTAGCGCCACTATTACGTAATTCATGCGGCCGGTCAGCCGTAAGGATTAACAGCGGTATCTCGGACATTTGAGCTTCGATAATGGCTGGATGAAAATTGGCAGCGGCTGTCCCAGAGGTACAGACCAAGGCCACGCTTTTCTGCTCAGCAAGCGCTATTCCCAGGGCAAAAAAAGCGGCACTGCGCTCGTCAAGTAGAACGTATACCTTTATGTCCGGATGGGCATGAAATGCAAGTGCCAGCGGCGTGCTCCGAGAACCAGGCGCAATGCAAACGGCCGATAATCCGCCTTTGGCCAACTCATCAACAAAGATCAAAGCCCATTCTATATTTGGATTATTCTCGGGCTGTGGCCTACTTTCACTTTTTTTCAACATTATGCTGCATCCTCAACTTGCACACCCATTTGACCTGGCTTAAGCCCAAGAGCGGCAAACATGGGCTTGAACTTCAGAGAAGTCTCGGCCCATTCTTTATCTGCTTCAGATTCAGCAACTATGCCGGCTCCGGCATACATCCAAACCCGTCTCTCCTGAGCGACGGCCGAACGTATAGCCACACAGAATTCGCCGTTCATCTCATGATCGATCCAGCCAATGGGCCCTGCGTACCATCCACGAGGTACAGGTTCGGCACGCTTTATGAAATTTAAAGCACGTTGGCGGGGAGTACCTCCCAAGGCCGGCGTTGGATGCAGTATTTCAACGAGTGGTAAGATGCCATA
This sequence comes from uncultured Chloroflexia bacterium, assembly GCA_963736615.1. Taxonomy (GTDB): domain Bacteria; phylum Chloroflexota; class Anaerolineae; order Promineifilales; family Promineifilaceae; genus JAACFF01. The sequence goes on from CAVTPP010000003.1 coordinate 848,646, forward strand.
TTCTTGCTTTAACTTCGCATTAATAGGAGTCAAAAGATGATGAATATAACTTAGCGTATAAACTTCCGGCTTTTCTATGGTTGTTATTTCCGTAGTAAACGGCTGCAGTCTGCGGTGGATGGAGTCAACTACCAGGGAATGCTCGTCCTGTTCTTTGTCACTAGCCGTTAATTGCTGGGTTAACAGCTTATCCTCGATTGAACTTGCTCCCCGTCTGATTGAGCCGGCCAGAGCCATTGTGCCCAACTGCCGGCCTTGAACCTTAACCAACAACTCTGGTGTTGCACCATAAAAGGCGTGATAGGGGCGTGGCTCAAACAAGAAACAGGTGCATTCTTTGTAGTTATGATTCAGGTATTCCAACGCCTTTGACACATTAATCCGTTTCTTTGAGCGCACTTCACAGACCCGCGCTAATACTACTTTTTCCATCTCAGAAGCTCGAATCCGGGAAACAGCTTCTTCAACCAATGCTCCCCAAGTGGCGTAACTCATGGGATAGCTGACATGTGCTAAATCCACGGCCGTTGTAGACTTGGGACGATTCTCAGAAGCCATTAGTAAAGCTTCATACCGCGCCAATAATGCAGCTTTAAGTTCTATGCGTGCAGATGTAAGGTCCTCCTCCAAAGGTAACATCGTATTGATCGTCAGCCATGAATCTATGCCATTTTGAATGAGTTGGAAGTGAGGTAATACAAAATGGGCTGGATGAAACACAGCCCATGTTTTGTCTGGGGCGAAATCATCACGGAAAGCGAATCCACCAAATAATCTTGGGGCAGAAAATCGATTTTGGTTACTATACAGATCCGCGTTGCTGAACAACACAGCAGACTTGCGTTCGATTTCTTCATAACGGCCTTCCCCCCAGGCCATCAGCTCTACAGCTGATCCGAAACCGGCAACAATTATTTCGTCACCAGCACTTTGCCAAAAGAAGCGTTCTTGCCCTTCCGCGTGGTCCAAGAACGTTGATACTAAAATGCCTGGTGAGGGCATGCTGCTGCTAACTAATCTGCCTTCAGCAGGTGATTGAAGAAACGGTGGTGTATTGGGATCGGCGACTGGCCATGACGCCGCTCGGTTTTCATTACTTCTCATAACCAACACTCTTTAGGAGCACCGGTAGAAGTGTCTCCATGATGTGATCTGGTTCTGGCTCACCGGTATATACCCAGCGTATGACCACATTGTAAATAGCTCCCATCCAGGCGATAGATACAATTTCGGTGTCCACCGCAATTATGTCGCCAACTTCTATTGACTCATTCAAGTACTCTTCGATCAAGTAGGCAAAGCGATCGTTGATCTCGTTGCGCTTATTTTCAAAAGTCGTCCCCAAGCCCGCAGCTTGGACTAAGAGTATTTTCGCCGGGCGACGATAACGGCCGAATGTTTCCAGGCAAGTTTCCAAGGCAACCTGGACACGGCCGATTCCTTTTTCTTCTTGCTGAATTGCTTCTACTACACGGCGCTCCAGAAGATCGGCGAACTGGTCTACCAAGGCCAGAAAAAGTTTCTCCTTATTGGGGAAGTGGAAGTAGATGGCCCCCTTTGAAGTATGAGAATCATCAACGATCTCATCTAGGCGCGTATCATAGTATCCTTTTCGTGAAAAGATGTTCAGTGCTGAATCTAAAATACGTTCACGGGTGCTTTGTGTGTCGCGTAAACTCGGGTCCATATACTATATCCTCGATTGAGACCGACCGGTCGGTCTGTTGGAGAATAATAGCAGAAATTGAGGTGAAAAACAGAAGAAGTTATAATCGATTTAATTCAATCGTAATTAAGAGAGGTATTGCCAGGGACAAAGGCGTTTCTCGAGCCAATCGACAGTGAAATACATGCCCAATCCCAACAGACTCATCGCAACAATGCCCGCGTACATCGCTGGATAGTTGAAGAGTGTATTACCACTTAGATAGATGTAATAACCTAATCCGCGCTGGGTCGCGAACAATTCGGCTATGTATAAGACGGCAACGGCGGTGCCCACAGATTGGCGTAAAGCGGTCAAAATTGCTGGAAGGCTGGCAGGAAGGTAAACGTAGCGAAATAAGGCTCTTCGACCAGCACCAAGGCTTCTGACAGAGAGCAGCGTTTTAGTTTCAATACTTCGCGCGCTGTCTCTAACCAAAACCAGGATCTGAAAAAACAAGATCAGAAAGATGATGAATATCTTTGGTACATCACCTACACCCAGGAAAAGGAGGATGATCGGTAAAAAAACGATCTTTGGAATCGGATATAGGACGTACACAATTGGCGAAATAATGCGGTCTAGCTGTTTGCTTTGTCCCAATACAAGTCCCAGCGGTGCAGCAACGGCTACGGCTAGAGCTACACTAGCCAGGACCCGCCACAGACTGACAAGAAAATGGAGAGCGAGACCACTGCCGATTTCGGAGATGAACACAGCACCCACTTCAAGTGGGCTTGGCAAAATCGGGTTGTCCAGTAGTAGCGCTGCTATCTGCCAAATAATGGTTAGACCTAATATCCCCAGTAATAACTCTCGTTTTTTCATGAAGACATATCCATATCTTGCCGAAGTTTGTGGCATAAGGTGAAATATTCGGCCGTTTCCCTGTATTGACGATCACTTGCCTGAGCATTGTCATAGATTTGGGCCACACGATTAGGGGGTTGACTCAAAAGGAGTATTTTTTCACCCATGACGGCCGCTTCTTCTATGGAATGGGTGACAATAATCAGCGTTAACTTCTGTTCCTGGCTTAACTCATAGGTTTGATCTTGAAGTTTAAAACGTGTTGGCGCATCTAGCGAAGAAAAAGGTTCATCCATTAACAGGAGATCTGGACCCAAGACCAAAGTTCGGGCTACGGCGACGCGTTGGCGCTGCCCCCCTGACATCTGGGCCGGATACTTATCTGCATGATCAGAAAGGTCCAAGCGGTTTATCCAATAATCGGCTCTTCTATTATACACATCGAAATCGAAATCATCTGGTGTATGTTTGCCATCAGGACCGTAGAATCGGCGAATATCCAAGCCCAATAGAATATTTTTTCTTGCCGTCGCCCAAGGTAACAAACCATAATCTTGCAAAATCAAGCCAGTTTTTGGTCGCGGGCCATTTTGAGTTTTACTGGAAATCAGCAATTGTCCATTCGAGGGTTGTAAGAGGCCGGCTAAGAGATACAACAACGTGCTTTTGCCACAGCCTGATGGCCCTAAAACCGCCCATGTATCGCCTTGTGCCACATGCCAATTAAAGTTTTCAAACACAGGGTTTGTTTGTGGATAGGAAAAAGTTAAATCTTCTAGCAAAATCATTGCTTGCTGTGCCTTAAACTTAATACCTTTCCCTTGTTGCTCAAATCAAACCTCATGGCAGATATGAATTATCCACAGAATCGTTGTAATCCAGGTCCTGCGAAAGATAACCCTTTTCTTGGGACCAAAGCAGCATGTCATCCCACTGCTCTTGGGTTGGTACACCTGCCGTTGGAAAATCTGGCACCTGATAGTTTTCAAGCAGAGGCGGTGGAACCAGGTTTTTTTCGGATAACAAGCTGCTCCATTGCCCTTTGTCATTATTTATATCGCTTACAGCCCTCTCAATGGCTGCTAGAAAACCACGGATTGCCTCTGGATTGTTGTCAACAATCTCTTTGCGAAATGTGTAAACACTGTGACCATATTCGGGGTAGCTGGAATCATCGATCACAATCGTTGCTCCATTTTGAATGGCCAAAGCAGCCGCTGGATCAGGCATATTTGCGGCATTTAGTTCGCCGGATCCTAATAGTGCCATGCGGTCAGGGATTCTGGGTACAGCAATGGTTGTATAATCAGCATCACTCAGCCCCGCCGCCGCTAACAAACGGTTTGTAGAGTATTCAATAATTGTCCCTTCAGATATGCCGATTTCGACACCTTTCATCTCATCTGGTGCCGTGATATTGCTATCGGCCGATGCAAGGACGAAAAAATGAGGGTATTCAGGTGTTGCTTTTCGTGCATAGCGAACAGTAACTACCTCGGGTGATTCACTGTTGTAAAACATCGTCGAAATTAATTCATTGACCATACCATCGGCCTGGCCAGATTTGATTAATTGATCTCGGTCGGGGGCTGATCCCACAGGAAGAAACTCTACGTTCAAATTTTCTTCCACAAAGTAACCTTGCGCTTCAGCTACATGAGCTGGTAATGTGTCCATTATAGGCAGCATTGCCAGCCGAAGTGTGACTGTCTCATTCTGGCTGGTGCACGCTGAAAGTAGCATAATTAGCATAGATGCAAATAGTAATGTCAACGCTCTTGTTGATTTATGATTCCAAGTCATTAGATTTTCTCCTGCACGGATGATCTCCTCCCTCCGTAGCATGTATCTTAGTTTATATTTTTTTGTTGGCTCTGGGGTTCCATTATCATACCTGTTGCGACATCAATTGAACTACACTGTATTCAGCCGCGCCATGAAATGCGCATTAGTCCAACGGCCGTCGCCAAAGCTGTATAGCCGTTTTGTTCCCTCAAATTCAAAGCCAAATTTCTCGTATAATCTTATAGCAGTTGGGTTGTCAGGATGTACTTCTAAAGCCAACCGGCGTAATCCGAGCCAATTGTCAGCCAGATCAACGGCCGTCTCCATTAATTTTGTGCCAATACCAATACCCCAATATTCAGGAAGTACTGCCATGCCTAACCAGGCTGAGTGGCTCAGCCTGGCATTTTGTGATTGCTTGATATTAATATTGCCAACGGTTTTTTGATAGTCATCTTCGTGCACCGCAATGGCAACATAACGATAAAGACCTGATTCAGATTTTCTATATCGTTCTCGATAAAACGGCACCTCTAAACTAGGATAATGGTTTGTATGTCGCGCAACAGCAGGGTTCGTCCAGATACCATGCAAATCGTCAGCGTCTTGATAGTTAACCGGTCTAATATAGACGGACTTAACATCGCTGCGGCGTGGAAATCGAAGCGGCCGCAAGGGTGTAATCTTGGGTGTTTGGGATTGTAAACGTGCCATGATGTGTATGTCTTGGAAACGGCCGTCACCAAATACAGCCATCCGCTTCGTCCCTTCCAGTCCAAATCCTAGCTTTTCGTATAGATGTATTGCTGTTGGGTTGTTTGCTAACACTTCAAGCTCCACACGCAGTAGATTGAACCAGTTTTCGGCCAAGTCCAAAATGGTCTTCATTAAAGCTGTGCCGACACCTGTGTTCCAATGATCCGGGTGAACGATGATATCCACATTACCGCTGTGAACCCGCCGGGGATTTTGGGGTATAAAAAGACCCGCGCCGCCGATGATCTGGCCTTTCTTTTCCGCAACCAAACGATGCAGTCCAGGCGTTTGTTCTTGTATGAACTGCTCTGTCTCAACAAGTTCCATGCTGGGCAGTTGCAGTAGTGTTCGTGCTACCAAAGGATGGGTCACGATCTTATAAAATGCCTTTGTGTCATCTGGATGCGTCGGGCGAATAATTAGGTCATCGGATTGGTTCATCAAAGTAAAGGTAACGATTAATTTTATCTGAACAAGTATAGGGCGGGGTGCCTTAATCTCCAATATTAGGGCAAGCTATCGAGATGTTAAATTTAGGAAATTCTGCCATATAATCCGAGCCCGCTATGACTAAGCTAATTATATTGTTGCAATCCGTCATTCTTCTATTAGCGGCCTGTACTGGTGTTGGAACCGAGGTAAGTACCGCGCCGTTGAATGCCGTTCCCGCGCTGTCAACGGTCGACTCAACCATTACCGATTTGCAAGGAACAAATATTTCTGACCAAAGATCCCCAGCCTCAACTCCTTCAAAATCAGAAATTGGACGTATTGAAAAAACAAATCTTGATACACCTGCGCAGATAATGCCATCGCCGGCTTATCCGGTTCAAGTCGATTCGCTGTCTGCAATGGCGGCATATCCTGCGTTGCCTGAGGAGGTTGAGATACCAACCCCCCTTCCCGCACCGTTTGATGGGATTGAGTCTTCACCAATGGCGGGCTATCGCGTTGTTAATTCCTATTTTCATGATCCGGGTGCCTATACACAAGGCTTGGTAATAGCAGGGGATGGCAGCGAATTCATCGAAGGGACCGGTCTTTGGGGGCAATCATCATTGAGACGGGTTGAGATAGAAACCGGACAGGTTAAGCAATATTTGGCGCTGGCTGAGGGGTATTTCGGTGAAGGTATAACAGTGATTAATGATCGGATATTCCAACTAACTTGGAAATCCAACACCGGTTTTATTTACGACAGTAAGAACTTCGAACAACTTGGCACGTTCACTTATCCACATGAGGGTTGGGGTATTACGACTGATGGCCGGCAATTAATTGTTAGTGATGGGACAGATACTATCCGATTCTGGGATCCGGAAACGTTCGCAGAAACGAAACGAATACAAGTTTCAGACGAATATGGCCCCGTATTCCTTATAAACGAATTGGAATATGTAGAAGGGGAAATTTTGGCTAATATTTGGTATTCAGACATGATTGCCAGAATATCACCTGAAACCGGCGAAGTTATTGGCTGGATTGACCTAACAGGATTGTTTGAAATTGGGGAAGATGAAGCGGCTAGTGACGTTTTGAACGGTATTGCATACGATGACCAAACAGGACGATTGTTTGTAACCGGAAAACGCTGGCCGGCGATGTTCGAGATCGAATTGGTTCCGAAATAATCTAAACTTTACTATGCTTGAGTTTCGTAGCTGCTGCTGGTTCTAATAGTGGGCCAACGTACCCTCGACGCGGGCGCGCTGCACGGCATAGCGAAACACTAGCAGAGATATCGGGAATAGCACGACGCAGAAAATAATAAGGGCCAGAAAGTCGGGCGCCAATTGGGACCAGGTTGCGCCTCCCAGAAGTGCTTGCCGCATAAGACGCAATGCATATGTAATCGGCAACAATTTCGCGATGAACTGTAAGCCAGTTGGCAAAATAGCAACGGGATAAAAGACGCCACCCACCAGGTTCGCAAATCCAGAAATTAACCCCGTAACCGCATCACCACGCTTGATCACCATAATTATTCCTGCAGAAATTATGCCAATGCTGGCAAATGAGATGATGGCCAAAATTAGGCCGACGAATGCTGCTAGGTAATTGGCACCTGCGAAGCTAACCCCGAGTAGAAGGGTTCCCAATAACAGGTAAACCATAACCCTGAATGTCGTGAAGACATAGCTCCATGATGCTGAACCAACGATGATTGCCGGAACTGAAGTGGGGGTCATCATCATCGCTTCGAGGGTGCCTGTCGTTTGGGCTAAGCGCAGAGCGCGTGCGAAGCTGTTCATTCCTACACCAAAGTAGCTGCCGAATGCCACACCGATGAGGACGAACGAAAAATAGTCGCCATTAGTTTCTGCGAGCATGGGCTCGGTTGCGGTATTTATGAATTTCGAGAGAAAGAAAAAAACTAAAACATTGAAAAATATACTGCCAATGCCGACCAGAAAGGAGGTACGATAGCTGATTTCGGTGTAGTAGTCGCGGATAAGGAATGCCCGCAGTAATCTCAAGCTATTTTTCATCTGTGCCTGCCGTGTAGTGGGCAAATACTTCTTCTAAAGTGGGTGGAGCGCCCTCAATGGCGCTTATTTCAACATTTTTCTGACGTAAAAAATCCAAGACGGCCGTCAGATCGCCGCTATTCTCGCTGGCCTGAAATTGCAATGTGCCCTGGACGGCAGGATTAGCGGCGGGTTCATATTTTAGAGTTGTTATCTTCTCTTGGAGCTGTTGAAGAATGATGGTTTCTGGCAAATGACAGCTCACCTTGTACGCCCGCTTAGGATCTATCTCACGTCGCAGCTCTTGAGGTTTACCAACCTTACGGATTTTAGCCTGGTGCATCAGCGCCACGCGCCGGCATAAGTTTTCCGCTTCGGCCAAATCATGCGTAATCAGGAAGACGGTCATTTCCTTCTGACGCATTAAACGCGTGATGAGATCATGGATACGCTTTGTAGCAATGGGATCTAGACTGCGTGTAGGCTCATCAAGGAATAGGATTTGTGGTTCATGGAGCAAAGCCCGAGCGATAGCCAAGCGTTGGCGCATGCCGCTGGATAAGCTGCTAAAGTTTTGGTCTGCGCGATCAAGTAAATCGACATCTTGCAAGACAGTGCGAATACGCGCACGAGATTGCTGCCCATATAAACCGTGCATTGAAGCGAAAAAATCGAGATTTCGTTGGACTGAAAGCCGCCAAAAGAAGCTGCGTTCATCTGATACTACAAGCCCGGTTGTTGCACGGATGGCTTGTTCATTACTCAAATCATTGCCGGCAATGGTTGCAGTACCACTGCTGGGTAATATTAAGGTGCACAAAATCTTTACAAGGGTGGTTTTTCCGGCGCCGTTTGGACCCAGTAAACCGAACAATTCACCTTTGTATGCAGATAAGGTAACATCCTCCACAGCGGTTACCGGCTCCAATTTCGACTGAAGTCGCCAAGCGCCCGGTTTTTCATATACCTTCGTGAGCTTTTTTATCTCTACGGCCGTTTCCATAATCAATGGCAAGTCTACGGCAAGAGACGACTGTGTCAAGAGAGCATAAGTGAATTTGTGGTAAGATAGCGAACAGCATTATGTTGCGATTAGAAGCAATATGTTGGTTACCTTAAGTATTGGAGACAGGTTGTGAAAGAAGTCTTGTCAGATGTTGACTCATGGCTAAGTGAAAATTACAGTCAAATCGCCTTGGCCACTGTGGTTCAAACTTGGGGATCGGCGCCACGTAAGATTGGATCGAAGATGGCAATGACTACCGATGGCCGTATCTCTGGTTCGGTCAGCGGCGGCTGTGTTGAGGGGGCAGTGATAGAAGCGGGGTTACAGACTCTGCAGAGTGGGATTCCCCAACTGCTCCATTTTGGTGTTGCTGATGAAGTTGCTTGGGATGTGGGCCTGGCGTGTGGGGGCAACATCGACATCTTTGTAGAGAAACTCAATGAACCAGCATACCAATTCGCACGTCGGCATATCTTGGCCAATTTACCAGGGTACAATATTACCGTAATTCAGGCCCCAGAAACGTTACTTGGGAGAACGGCAGTTTTTGATGGAACTGAGTATTGGTATAGTGAACAAGATTTTCTGGCGACCTCCGCTGTTCCGGAATTCTTGCCTGATATAAACCATTCACAACGTATCATGCTAAGTGAAGATGTCGAGATTTTCGTGGATTTCTTCCAACCATCACCAACACTGATAATTGTAGGTGGTGTACATGTGGCCATTGCTCTGTCGGCTATGGCGAAAATGCTAAATTACCGTACCGTCATTATCGATCCCCGCCGTTCTTTTGGAAGCCAAGATCGCTTTCCGAATGTCGATTTGCTGATTCAAAAGTGGCCGCAGAAGGCGTTCGATAACATAGATTTGACGGCTGATACGGCCGTGGCTCTTTTGACACATGATCCAAAGATCGATGACCCTGCATTGAAGATCCTACTAAACAGCCAGGTATTTTATATTGGTGCATTAGGCAGTCGCAAGACACATGCTCGTCGGAAGGAACGGTTAAGTCAGATGGGTTTTGACCAGCAGAAAATATCCCGGATACATGCGCCGGTTGGCCTAAATATTGGAGCAGATACGCCTGAGGAAATTGCCTTGGCTGTACTGGCAGAAATAGTTAGCGCAAGACATGGTGTTCCCGATAAAGTTAAATAGCTGATAATTTTATTATGGCCAAGCCACCTCTCAAGAGGGCGTAGCTTGGCTATGATCCAGAGCAAGTTATAATCCTTTCCGCATTCGTATTTTGCCCTCATATGATTACAAAGGCGTATTAATGAGTGGGTCCGTCACAAGAACTGTTCTTGACAATGGTTTAACCATAGTTCTAAAAGAGATGCATCATGCCCCGGTTGCCTGCTTTATGGTCTGGTACCGGGTCGGCAGCCGCAATGAGCGACCGGGGATTACCGGTATATCACATTGGGTCGAGCATTTGCTCTTCAGTGGTACACCTTCCTTCCCAGGTGCCGAATGTGAAAGATTAATATCGCGCGAAGGAGGGTTTTGGAACGCGTTTACCTGGATGGACTATACAGCTTACTTTGAAACAATGCCCGCTGAACATATTAATATTGGACTTCAGATAGAGTCAGATCGTATGGTCAATGCTGTTATGTCTGTTGAAGATGTAGAATCAGAGCGCTCAATCATTTTATCTGAACGTGCGATGTATGAGAATGATCCTCGGTTCGTGTTGAATGAAGAATTGACATCGGTTGCGTTCCGGGTTCATCCTTATCACCACGAAGTAATTGGCGATGAAGCCGACCTACGAAGCATGAGTCGGGATGCTCTTTTTGGCTATTATCGCCGTCATTATGTTCCCAATAATGCTGTTGTGGTTGCTACAGGTGATTTTGAAACAGATAGTCTAATTGCAGATATTAAGAATCAGTTTTCATCAATTCCTGCCGGAAGACAAACGGACGAAGTAACCCGCTATGAACCGAGCCAAAGAGGAGAACGCCGGGTTATTGTAGAAGGGCCGGGGGATGCAGCCCATTTAACCTTAGCTTATCGTGCACCTGCGGTAGCGCATCCCGATTATCTTCCTCTCGTATTGTTAAATTCTATATTTGCTGGCGGAAGTAGTCTTGGGACTTTTACAGGCGGAGGGAGCAATCGAAGTTCCCGTCTATACAAAGCGTTAGTTGATTCAGAACTTGCTGTCGCAGTGAATGGGGGTCTATCTCCAACCGTTGACCCGTTTCTCTATACGATTGATGTGGTTGTTCGCGATGGTATTAATCTCGAGGAAGTTGAGCTTACATTGGATAATGAGATTGAGAAATTACTTAATTCCAAATTCACCCAGGAAGATCTTGACAAAGCACTTAAGCGAGCCAAGGCTCAATTTGTGATGGCCGGAGAGAGTATTACTGGACAGGCTCACCTTTTAGGTTTGTCGGAGGTGACTGCAGGGGACTTTAGTTGGTATGAGACAATGCTAGATAGGCTCTCTACTATAACGATAGATGATTTGGCTCGTGTGCGTACCGCATATTTGCAAAAGCAAAATCGTTCTGTAGGCTGGTACCAACCGGAGATTGCCCGGTGAGGGGTCTAAAATGAATTGGGTAAAGCTATTTATAATTGTAATTTCGGTATTATTGGTTGGGTGTGACAGCGGGTCGAATCAGGTATTCATCCCCGAAATTCACTCTGATGAAGACCCGACGCAAACTGTATTTGTTCCTGCTGTACAATCAGATGAAAGTAAAATCACTGCAAAAGATCGAGTGACTACGGCCACAGCGGAGCATGCTGCAGTTCCAAAGCCAACTGCTGCTCCACAAGCTGAATTAGGTGTAACCAATGCTGATGTGTTGTTTGTCAAGGCACAATTGGTAAAAGATGGTACGTGGACTTTTTACGTTACCGTATCTCATCCCGACACTGGGTGGGAAGATTATGCTGATGGTTGGGATGTGTTGCTACCTGATGGTACTGTTCTCAAGTCGGCTGACAGCCCATTTACCCGTTTGCTTTTACACCCACATGTTGACGAACAGCCTTTTATGCGCAGCCAAGGCGGGATCGAGATTCCCAACGAAATAGATTTTGTTACAGTGCGTGCCCATGACATTGTGGATGGTTTTGGTGGGAAGGAGATAATGGTTGATTTATTGGCCGAAAGCGGCCCCGGCTTTGAAGTGCAACGCTAATGAGGCTATGATAGAAAATTCAGAACTTATCAACGATCTTAAAGCGCTTAATAAAATTTCGCAAACGTTGAATCGAGCATTGGATGTACGCACTGCCCTTGAATCTTCCCTTCAACAATTGGTCCAACTTATGGGATTGAAAACGGGTTGGATATTCGTGGACAAGCCAGCATCGGTGAATAGATGGGCAGGTCCGGGATATGAACTAGCAGCGCATTATCAATTGCCGCCAGCCTTGGATCTGGAGAGGAGAGAGGCTTGGGATAAAGGTTGCAACTGCCAGGCTTCCTGTAAAAAAGGCGAACTTAACGAAGCTTATAACGAAGTAAAATGCAGCCGGTTGAAGGAGTCCAAAGGTGAAAGAAATGGTTTAAGCGTCCACGCTTCCACACCGCTGCAATCTGGATCTAAGATATTAGGTATCCTAAATGTCGCTGCACCTACTTGGGATTCATTTAATGAGCGGGCATTGGCTTTACTGACAACAGTGGGCGAGCAAATGGGTGTTACTCTAGAACGCGCGCAATTGCATGATATGTTGCGTGAACGGCGGGTTCAAGAACAGTCAGCCCTGTTGGCATTATCAGAAAAATTGCTCAAGAGGTCATCTCTAGAGGGATTGGAGTATTTTATCGTTAACGAAACGCAGAAATTACTTCATGTTGATGCCTGCGCTTTGTTGCTCCCTGATCCTAAGGATGATGAAAACTTGTTTTTCCTTGCTGAAACGGGTTGGCACACCGATCCTGTGGCTCATAGCAGACGTGTTCCTGCCAACGAACAGAGTTGGGTAGGGAAGGCTATGATTGCCCAAAAACCACTGGAAGCGGAAGTGGATTTGGAGCTGCCACAAGAGGCACTTGACCGGTGGGCTTTAGCCGAAAACTTCAAAATGATGGCGGCTGTGCCCTTGCTTGTAAATGAGCGATCAGTGGGTGTCCTTGTCGTACACACGCGCCACGATCACCATTTCTCCAGTGATGATTTGCGCTTTTTGCAGTTACTTGCTAATCAAGCTGCGTTAGCGTTGGAAGCATGGCGATTGCGGAATGAAGAATTAGCGTGGGGACGCACGGAGCGAGAACTGGCTTTTGGTCGTGAAATCCAGCGTAGTATGCTGCCCGATTCTTGTCCTACAATTCCTGGCTGGCAATTTGCGGTGGCCTATGAGTCAGCGCTAAAAGTCGGTGGTGATTTTTATGATTTTTTCCCGTTTATCGAACGGCCAGATCTGTGGAGCATAGTAATTGCTGATGTATCGGATAAAGGTGTGCCGGCAGCCTTATATATGGTATTAAGTCGGACGACTATTCGCAGTACGGCCAGCACCAAACGGTCTCCAGCTGAAGTTTTAGAAAAAACAAACCGCTATATTCTTGAAGACAGCCAGGCGGATATGTTTCTAAGCGCATTTTACGCCACGCTTGACACAACAAACGGCCGTCTGACTTACAGCAACGCTGGTCATAATCATCCCTTATGGTGGCAAGCGAGGACAAAACAACTGGTAACCCTAGCACAACACGGCATACTGCTCGGGGTTGTGGATAAGGTGCAGTTAGATGATCACCAGATCGAGTTGCAGCCTGGAGATATGTTAATCCTTTATACAGACGGAATCACCGAGGCTGTTGATGAAATGTACCAAGAGTTTGGAGAAGTACGTTTGAAGCGTGTAATAAATGAATCTTTAAACAATAACCCTGAATTAGAAGGTGACAGTTTGATTTCCATCATTTTGGATGCAGTTAATCAATTTACCTTGGAGCAGCCACTTTTTGACGATAAAACGCTGTTTATTGTTAAGCATACTGGAAGCGAAAATGCTGGATAAACGTTTCCCTGGACCAGAAAATATTTTGCGCCAAACGTTTGATAACGGAATTACCGTCCTGGCTTATGAAAATTTCACCTCTCCAACCATTGTGGTGGACGGTCTGATACGTGCTGGAGCCATTCAAGATAATAGCGACAAAATTGGGCTCTCTTCTTTTACCGCGGATATGTTAATGCGCGGCACCCAACAGTATGATTTTGCTTATATTTTCGAACGTCTAGAATCAGCCGGCGCTAGCTTAGGTTTTGGAAGTGGACGCCATGTGACTCATTTTTCCGGGCATGGACTTGTCGAGGATATTGACCTACTGCTAGAATTATTGACTGGATCATTGCGATCACCAACGTTCCCGTCACATCATGTAGAACGACTCCGCGGTCAAATTCAAACTGGTTTTCAAATACGGGCCAATGATACGCGTCGTACGGCCATGCTTGCATTTATGGAAACACTTTATGAGAATCATCCATACGGCCGTTCAATTCAAGGATATCCGCATACGATTGCTAATATCACGGCTCAAGATCTGGTCGAATTTCATACCAGAAATTATGGTCCGCAAGGCATGATCATTACTGTTGCCGGCGCGATTGAGGCTGATAAATCTATAGAAATAATTGCCTCTTTTTTTGCTGATTGGGATAACCCGAGACAAGAACCAATGGGTGAGATTGGTGACTCGCCCCGTCCATCAGCCGAGATCGCTGTCGAACGGAAGATGCCGGGAAAAACCCAAGCCGATTTAATTCTTGGACTTCCAGGACCACGCCGATCTGCACCAGATTATCTCCATGCAAGCCTAATGAACACCGTACTTGGTGTATTTGGAATGATGGGACGTATTGGCCAAACGGTGCGTGAAGAACAGGGCCTAGCCTATTACGCATCTAGTCATTTAGCTGGCGGGCTTGGTCCCACCCCGTGGACTGCAGATGCCGGAACGGCACCAGAATCGGTTTCCAGTGTGATCGCTGGGATAAAACGAGAGATAGATCGCATACAGAATGAACCATTGTCTACCTTTGAACTTGACGATTGCAAATCATATAGGATTGGATCATTACCTGTTGGTTTGGAAACCAATGCCGCCTTGGCTAATTCAATAGTTGACATGGAATTGTACGGCCTTGGTTTGGACTACTTGCAGCGTTTTCCTGATCTTATGCGCAGCATAAGCGTAGACCAAGTACAAATGGCGGCGCAAAAGTACTTAAGCACGGAGCAGTTAGTAATAGCCGTTGCTGGTCCTTAATTAGAAAGAAACCATTGAAGAATAGATGAGCCAATTGATAATAATTTGGGATAAGTAGGCGGTAGTATGTTAGCCGTAGGCGTAGATATCATAGAAGTGGCTCGAATTGAGCGCAGCATAGAAAGGCTTGGCCAACGCTTTCTGGATCGGATCTTTACCGCCCAGGAGCAAAAATATTGCGAAGGAAGACCCGAAAGACTTGCTGGGAGATTTGCAGTAAAAGAGGCGGTTGGAAAAGCGCTTGGTATTGGAATTGGTGATGTTCGCTGGCAAGAAATCGAAGTGATTAATGACAGACGTGGTAGACCGGAGCTCGCCCTGCATGGCGATGCGAAAGATTTATCTGAAAATCTTGGATTGCATAGTTGGTCCATAAGTATGTCGCACAGCGAGGCCAATGCCGTGGGCATGGCTGTGGCATTAGGCGGGATGGCAAGCGTATGAGAAAGGCGCTGTTAGCTGTACTAGCTCACCCAGATGATGAATCGTTTGGATTAGGTGGCACATTGGCCCGTTATGCGGCAGAAGGCGTTGATGTCCATATTGCAATTGCTACCGATGGGGTGGCAGGATCTGTAGCCACCGGGTTTGAACATACACTTGAAAATCTTGTTGCTGTAAGAGAGCAGGAACTGTCTTCGGCCGTTAATATTCTTGGTGGCAATTTACATATGCTTGGCTACCGAGACTCCGGCTATATTGGTGATCCTGCCAATAAACATCCTGAAGCTTTTATTAATGTTGCTGAAGATCAGGCTGTCGAGAAGGTAGTTCGCTTAATCCGTACTATCAGACCTCAGGTGGTAGTCACCCATGATGAAACGGGGGGCTATTTTCATCCCGATCACATCCATTGTTGTGAGATTACAACAGCCGCATTTCATGCTGCGAGCGATAAGTCTCAATTCTCAGAGAGTGGTGAACCATTTCATCCGCAGCGTTTATATTATTCGGCGTTTCCGAACCGGATGGTGAAGATCTTTACGTTGATGATGCGCTTGCGTGGGCAAGATCCTAAACGAGCGGGACGAAACGAAGATATCGACTTTACGAGACTTGGCATACCACCTCAGAAACTGCACGCTAAAATCAACTATCGTCAATATTGGGATGTAAAGAGAATGGCTAGTGCCGAGCATAGCAGCCAGGGTGGGGGAACAAGTAATTCTCGATCGCTGCCAGAATGGATTCAGCGCCGATTCTTGGCTGATGAGTTTTTCATCCGCTCCGTACCTCCAGCGCCAGATGGCTATCGAGAAAACGATTTATTCTCTGGTGTCGAGCTTTAGTATTTATGGTAAAAGCGGTATTCTGCGAAGTTTAAGATCTATGTACCAGGGAATGCTGTAATCTTATTGTTGGAGCGACTTAAAGAAATCCAGTATATTCGTAGTGTATAATGAACAGGTTTTAGTTCGGGATCGGGAATCTTGGGTAGGATAGCAAGTCTAGTTCGGTGGTTATGAATGCCTTCAATTAATTTACATATCATTGGATCGAGATCAAATTAGGAGTAGGCAAGATGATTACATTTCGCCGTTCGCTGCGCGTGTTTTTTGGTTTGGCGGGTTTTTTGCTTGGTTTGACCTTGGCTGCGACTGCATACCTAGCGCGAATGATGATCGCACCAAAGCGACAAGCTCTATGGGCGACTCCAGAAGATATTGGTCTAGAGTTCGAAGATGTTCAATTTCCAGCCCGGGATGGTTTACGTGTATCGGGCTGGTTTATTCCTGCAAACAAGGATTCAAGTGCTAGCAAGCCTACCGTTGTATTGGTGCACAGTTGGCAATGGAACCGGCTAGGATATGCAGCAGAGGGCCTTTTTGCGAATGTGAGCGGCAGCATTCATATTGACATGTTAAATCTTGCCAATGCGATGCACGGAGAAGGTTACAATGTTTTGACCTTTGATCTTCGAAATCATGGGCAAAGTGCCGCTGCTCATCCTGTTACATTTGGACAAAGTGAGGCTAAGGACTTACTAGGTGCACTAAGCTATTTAGAAACACGTGAAGATGTTAATCATGACCGAATTGGCGTCATTGGTTTTTCAATAGGCGCAAATGCAGCACTGTTTGCAATGCCGCAGACAAACAAAATAAAGGCCATTGTGGCTGTGCAGCCAACGACGCCTTCGGTTTTTTCTCGGCGTCTAACATCTGACTTATTGGGCATCTTTGGGCCACCGATTCGATACTTGGTAGAAATTGTTTACCGGCTTTTCGGCGGGCCAAGAATAGAGGGAATAATTCCTGCTTTTGCAGCTAGAAGCGCCGGTGATACACCGGTTCTATTTGTACAAGGTTCCAACGATAATTGGGGCAGCTCAGAAGATGTTACCCAAATGGCCGAAATGACACCGCGGGCACAGGAATTGTTATTCGTGGGTACTACGCACCGTTTCGAAGGATATCAATACATAATTGATAATCCGGGACCGGCTTGCGCATTTTTTAAACAACACTTGATGAATGAATGATTTCTTGCTGATAGGATTCATCAAGCTTCGGGCAAAGTGAACAATCTCGCGTTCTGCTGCCAGGAATATTCATTTACAGTTTGGGGATTCCGATAGGATCGATCTAATTTCTCCAATAAGAGAATTTTTTATGGCATACAGAATATTGGTTGTTGAAGATGATAAGACCTTAGTAGAGATGTTGCAGTACAACCTTCTGCGTCAAGGGTATGAGGTTCAAACTGCGGAGGACGGCCGTTCGGGTTTGAGATTAGCTCGAGAACAAAAGCCGGATTTAGTATTGCTTGACGTTATGCTGCCTAAGATGGATGGTTTTGAGGTCTGTCGTTTGCTTCGTAAAGAACTGAATTCACCTGTCTTAATGCTCACGGCAAGGACAGAAGAAATTGATAAAATCGTCGGTCTTGAAATGGGGGCTGATGACTATATCACAAAACCTTTCAGTATGCGCGAGCTTCTAGCCCGCGTTAAAGCACACCTACGACGAGTGGAGATGATTCGTGAGGACTTTACGGCCGAACGAAGTGATAGTGGCGAGCCGATCCAAGGGAGCGAATCCATTCTCACGTTTAGCAATTTGGTCATCGATCTAGACCGGCGTGAAGTCTTCATCGACGGAGGAGCCGTGAGGCTAAAACCGATGGAGTTCGAATTACTTCTCTTCCTCGCCCGCAATCAAGGTATTGCCTTATCGCGAAGCCTTATTCTGGAGCGCGTTTGGGGATGGACTTTTGACGGAAATAGCAGGACGGTCGACGTTCATGTGCGTTGGTTACGAATGAAAATCGAACCAGACCCAACGAACGCCATTCGAATTATTACTGTGCATGGTATTGGTTATCGGTTCGACGGTTGATTTTGCCAAATGATAGTGCTCGAAAACAGAGCCTTCCCCTAGAAAAAGCAGAAAATGTTCCGAAATAGTAATTGGCGGATGTTGCTTGCCATAGCATTTGTGCTTTTTCTCATTTCAATTGGTTTGCTGCTTCTGCTTGGACAATCAAATTGCATTGGCGATATATCGTGTTCGGTGGTCATAGTGCTGGGGGCTGCGCTTTTGGAAATCTTCATGGTTGTTGGTCTGATCTTAGTTGCTGATGCTCGCCGCGCTAAAATGGTTCGAGAAATCAGCGCAACGGTGCGGCGAATGGCAGAAGGTGATTATAGCACACACGTATTGGCCACTTCTAGAGATGATTTAGGAAACCTTGCTCGCGAAATTAACCGAATGACAGAGCGGACAAATGTTCAGATAGGGGAACTTTCTGATGAGAACGACAAACTGTCTACCGTTCTCGAGAACATGGCGGATGGGGTGCTAATCACCGATTACGAAGGCAGCGTAATACTTATAAACCCAGCTGCCGGTAAGATGCTTGATAGGAAAGGGTCGGAGGCTTTAGGGCGTCCCTTAGCTGAAGTTGTGCGTCACTATAAATTAATTGAACTATGGCAAATCTCGCGCAGAGAAGCACGAGAAGCTGTAGCAGCAGTTGAAATTGGGCAGAGTTATTTCTTACAAGCATTTGTAAGCCCACTTCATGATAGAGATAGCCAAGGTTATCTCGTAATTCTTCAGGACTTGACCCAATTAAGATTTTTGCAGACCGTGCGCCGAGATTTCATAAGCAATATCTCTCACGAATTACGAACGCCATTGGCATCCTTACAAGCTGTAGTGGAAACGCTTCAAGATGGCGCCTTGGAAGATGAAGAAGTTGCATATCGTTTCCTCGACAGGGCAATGGGTGAGTTGGATACATTAACACAAATGGTTGAGGAACTTCTCGAGCTTTCGCGTATTGAATCCGGAGAAGTACCTTTAAAAATGGCAGCAACTGCGGTTTGTGATTTAGTGATAACTCCGATTGAGCGTTTGAATCCGCAAGCCGAGCGGAACGGTGTAAAGATTGAAAATGAATTAACCGATGATCTACCGTTTATTTGGGCAGACGCCGAGCGTATGCAGCGTGTAGTTGCCAACTTGCTGCACAATGCAATTAAGTTTACGCCTGAAGGTGGATCGATCCGCATAAAAGCTGTTCTAAACAATGCCAATAAGGCAAACTCAGAGATCATTGTGTCTGTTCGGGACACCGGTGATGGTATAGCGGTCGATGATCTTCCACGCATATTTGAACGATTTTACAAGTCTGATCGAGCCCGCACTAGAGGGCAAACCGGGACAGGCCTCGGTTTGGCCATTGCCAGGCATTTGGTTGAAGCCCATGGGGGGCGTATTTGGGTCAAGAGTAAAGAGGGGAAAGGGAGCACCTTCTTTTTTAGTTTACCTATGAGCCACCATGCTGTTAACAAATCATTAACCACTCCTTAGCCAGATGTTAACCAAAATCCACTGACCTCTCCCGTCCAACGTGTTATTCTTAAGTTTGTGAATAACGGCACACCTAATTGGTGAAGCTTCACGTGCCCAGGCGATTAATTTTTTTTGCAATAGAACAATTTAATCTTGAAGCGCTGCCTGAATTATATACACATGGTTAATTAATCAATGTGGAGGAGAATAATGCGAATAAAACTGTTATCAATACTGGTACTAATAATTTTACTCTTGGCCGCTTGTGGTGGCCAGGAAACTGCCGAAGCTCCGCTAGAAGCACCACCCGACGTGGAGGGAGCCGCGGCAATTGAAGAATCTGCTCCTGAAGAAGCCCCGGCAGTGGAAGAAGAGGCTATTGTTGAAGAGACTGCTGCAGAGGATTCCACTTCGACTGAATCAGATGCAGCGACAGGATCTGGCGTCGAAATGCCAATGGCCAATCCATTGGATGTCAACGGCAACGTAGTCTCTGCGGGGAGTTCAACGGTATTTCCCTTGGCCGAGCGTATGGCCGAGCGCTATCAGAGCGAAGGCTTTGGCGGTGACATCACCATTGACAGCATCGGCAGCGGCGCTGGATTTGAGCGTTTTTGTGTGGCAGGCGAGACGGATGTTTCCAATGCCAGCCGGCCGATTAAGGATTCCGAAGTTGAATCTTGTGCAGGTATCGGCCGTACGCCGATCGAATTCCGAGTTGGCACAGACGCTCTAGCCGTCGTAGTAAGCAACAATAATGATTTCCTTGAAAATGCAACAGTTGAAGAGCTAGCCCAGATCTTCAGTTCGGCAGAGAAATGGTCGGATGTGAACGAAGAGTGGCCGGACGAGGCGATCCAGCGCTTCATTCCGGGGACAGACAGCGGAACGTTTGATTACTTCACGGAAGAAGTGTTTGGGGAAGACCCGGCTCCGCAGTTGGAAGCCATGAACCTGCAGCAGAGTGAGGATGACAATGTATTAGTGCAAGGCGTCTCCGGCAGCCCCTATGCTATCGGCTACTTTGGTTACGCCTATGCCGCAGAGAATACAGACATCATTCGACCCCTATCCATAGAGGGGGTAGAAGCAACGGCTGAATCTGTGGATGCGAACGAGTATCCATTGGCGCGTCCCTTGTTCATCTACAGTGATGCTGCGATTATGCAAGAGAAACCGCAGGTGGCGGACTACATCAACTTCTTCCTGACCTATGTCAATGAAGAGGTTTTGGATGTCGGTTACTTCCCCGCCAGTGATGAAGCTCTGGATGAAGCTCGCATGAAATGGCTTGCGGCAATGGGTGGAGAGGTAATGGCGATCGAGAGCCAAGAAGCTGCAGGCGTCGAAATGCCAATGGCCAATCCATTGGATGTTAGCGGTAACGTAGTCTCTGCGGGAAGCTCAACAGTATTCCCCTTGGCCGAACGTATGGCTGAGCGCTATCAGAGCGAAGGCTTTGGGGGAGACATCACCATTGACAGCATCGGCAGCGGCGCTGGATTTGAGCGTTTTTGTGTGGCAGGCGAGACGGATGTTTCCAATGCCAGCCGGCCGATTAAGGATTCTGAAGTTGAATCATGTGCCGGTATCGGCCGAACGCCAATCGAGTTCCGTGTAGGCACAGATGCCCTGGCGGTAGTCGTAAGTAACGACAATGATTTCCTTGAGAATGCAACAGTTGAGGAATTGGCCCAGATCTTCGGTTCGGCCGAGAAATGGTCGGATGTGAATGCAGAGTGGCCGGACGAGGCGATCCAGCGCTTCATCCCGGGCACAGACAGCGGAACATTTGATTACTTCACGGAAGAGGTGTTTGAGGAAGACCCGGCACCGCAGTTAGAGGCCGCGAACCTGCAGCAAAGTGAGGATGACAATGTGTTGGTGCAAGGCGTCTCCGGCAGCCCCTATGCTATCGGCTACTTCGGCTATGCCTATGCCGCTGAGAATACAGACATCATCCGGCCCATATCCATCGAGGGTGTTGAAGCAACGGCAGAATCTGTGGACGCCAACGAATACCCCTTGGCTCGTCCATTGTTCATCTATAGTGATGCAGCAGTGATGCAAGAAAAACCGCAGGTAGCAGATTACATCAATTTCTTCCTAACCTATGTCAATGAAGAGGTTGTGGATGTCGGTTACTTCCCTGCCAGTGATGAAGCCCTGGATGATGCCCGCATGAAGTGGCTTTCAGCAATGATTGAGTAACGAAGAAAAAATATTAGCATCCGGTAGATTGCTAAGCCGCTGCCTCTGCCGGATGCCAAATCAATTTCTGATAGAGTGTGCCTCAATTTGTAAGTGACTTAGGGAAGAGGTCATTTTAACCTGTTCAAACGTTTGCTTGAACTTAATGATTACTATGGAGGGGGAAATCAAACCTATGGCAGAATCCACCATCCAACAGGAAACAAGTCCAGTTGAAGAAAAGATTAATCTAAAAAAGCGCTCGCGTATTGGCGAAACGCTCATTGAAGGCTCGTTATTAATATCAGGCCTAATCTCAATTGCGGTTACGATTGGTATTGTATTCGTACTGGTTTCTGATGCCCTCAAATTTTTTGCTTTACCAGATATAACGCTAATAAATTTTTTTACAGATACGGTCTGGCAGCCTCAAATTGGACGCTTTGGGGTGATGCCACTGTTAACAGCAACATTAACGGTTAGCTTTATCGCTATGATTGTGGCTTTGCCATTAGGTCTGGCAACAGCAATTTATTTGAGTGAATACGCATCAAATCGGGCACGCAATACTATAAAACCTATTCTTGAAGTATTAGCTGGTATTCCTACTGTTGTGTATGGGTACTTCGCCTTGACCTTCATGACCCCATTTTTACGAACCTTTTTTGGAAAAGATACAGTCCAGATTTATAACGTTGCTTCTGCTGGAATTGTGGTCGGCATATTGATTATTCCGTTAGTGGCC
The DNA here is from genome assembly GCA_963736615.1 of uncultured Chloroflexia bacterium. Lineage (GTDB taxonomy): Bacteria > Chloroflexota > Anaerolineae > Promineifilales > Promineifilaceae > JAACFF01. The sequence goes on from CAVTPP010000003.1 coordinate 871,175, forward strand.
TCACTTAGCGAAGATGCACTCCATGCGGTGCCCGTCGCCTTGCGAGAAGCGGCATACGGCCTGGGTGCTACCAAACTGGAGACCTCAATCAAAGTCGTAGTTCCGGGAGCGCTTTCCGGAATTACAGCCGCTTTCGTCGTAGCTATCTCACGAGCCGTCGGGGAAACCATGATTGTTTCGATTGCTGCTGGCGCGGGTCCAAACTTAACATGGAACCCCTTTGAAGCGGCCGAAACTATGACAGGGTATATGGTTCGCATAAGCGGAGGTGATCTAAGTTACGATTCGGTGGATTACCAGAGCATATTTGCCGTTGGTCTACTGGTTTTTATGATGACACTTTTGTTAAACGTTATTAGCCAGCAAATTGTTCGTCGTTTCCGGGAAGTATATGAATGATTGATCCCGATTACATCACCCGGCGTGTTGAAGAAGACAATCCTTATCCGCGAGGAGATCAGATGCGGGCTCAAATCGGGGGTCGCCGTCGGTCTGGCGTCATTGGGCGCTGGTTATTCTTGATTGCAACAGGTTCAGCCATAATCATCTTACTGGTGCTCTTACTATCAATTATCAACCAATCTTTTGGTCTCGCCGTGGAACAAGTAGAAATACCAGAAGAATTTCTCGTCACTGAATATAATAAACAGCGGGTGCTCAAGGCCTCCGGCATTGTGTTATCCAGCGAAGATGATCAACAATTGGTTGAAGCTATTGGCAGCGACCCTAATGGAGCCGGATTCTTTGGTTATGCATATTTTCAGGCAAATTCTGACCAGCTCAATGCCCTTAGTATTGAGGGTGTGGAACCAAGCTTAAACAATGTACAGAACGACAGCTACCCAGGTGTTCGGCCGCTCTTCATTTATGGCACCACCTCTATTATGGCAGAGAAACCGGAGGTGGCTGCCTTTTTAGCATACTATCTGGAACATCTAGATGAAGTTGTTAATGAGGTCGGCTATTTCCCAGTTGAGACCGATACGCTTCAGGCGGAAAAACAGACTATTGCAGCGTCCTTAGGGGTAAGCGAGCTGTCTTCCATTAATCCTTCGGACTATAAGGGCTCAATCTCAATAACTGGGAGCTCAACCGTTTACCCGATAAGTTGGGCTATGGCCGAACGCTTTATGGCGGATGGTTTTGATGGCGAAGTTGTAGTCGAAAGTATTGGCACTGGTGGCGGTTTTGATGCTTTCTGTTCTGGAAATAGTGGCTATGACCTGATAAATGCAAGCCGGCCTGTAGATACTATCGAGTTTGAGACATGTCAGGCAGGTGATCGAAATCTGACTGAATTTCGTATTGGAAATGATGCGATTGTAGCTGTAGTTAGCCAAGATAATACTTTTGCCTCCAATGTCAGTCGCGAGCAGCTTGAGATGCTTTTTACCGATGGCGTTTCATGGACAGATATAAGTTCTGATTGGCCTGGAGAGGAAATTTCACGCTATATTCCCACCTCTGAAAGCGGGACAATGGATGTCTTTGTCCGCAGCGTTTTTGATGAACAATCATTGGAAGACTTGCCGTTTGATGCATTAATTTCAGTCTATGTGGCAAATGTCAGCGCCGGTCGCTGCCGGGCGGTTGAGCGGGAGCAGAAGTTCTACGAAAATTTCCTTATTTGTGATCAACCGGAAGCGTACGCTGCAGCCTGTACTAGTGACAATCCGCCATCTGGTTGCACGGCTCCACCTCGAGCACATCAAGATCTTGAATTGCTAATCCGAGATGATGTTATCAAGCCGCGAATATTGAAATCCTGGTTTCTTTACCCGTCTATTTTCAATCGTGAGGAAATTGCCCTCGAAGCCAGCCGTGATTATCCCAATGCTGAGATAAGTTTCAAGTCCTGGCTATCTTGGAGCTTCATTACTAACCCTCAATCTAGCACGCCAGAGTTGGCTGGCGTGAGAACAGCGATTCTTGGCTCGTTATGGGTTGTTTTAATCTCTGTAATGGTTGCCTTTCCCCTTGGCACGGCTGCCGCCATTTATCTCGAGGAATATGCAGACAATGATAAATGGTACAATCGAACAATCCAAACAAACATCAATAATCTTGCCGGTGTACCATCCATTATTTATGGTATGCTGGGTCTTGCCGTTTTTGTTCGTGCTTTGGAACCAATTACAAGCGGTGCTGTATTTGGGCTTATTGATGCTGGGGCAACCGCCAATGGGCGAACTGTTCTGTCGGCCGGATTGACACTTGGCCTTCTTGGTTTGCCCATCATAATTATCGCTGCTCAGGAAGCGATCAAATCAGTTCCTTCCTCTTTACGTGAAGCCAGTATGGGTCTTGGTGCAACTAAGTGGCAAACGATTTGGCATCATGTTCTACCTAATGCAATGCCCGGAATTCTGACAGGGACGATTTTGACAATGTCACGTGTGATTGGCGAAACAGCTCCACTGGTGGTAGTTGGCGCATCAACATTCATAACCACGGATCCGACGAGCCCATTCTCGAAATTTACATCAATGCCTGCTCAAATCTATCAATGGACAACGAGGCCACAAGATACATTCAGAAATATCGCTGGCGCGGCCATCATTGTGCTCTTGATAATGCTGCTGGCGTTAAACGCCGCAGCGATTATTCTACGTAACCGGTATAGCAGGCGATTCACATAGGAGTTTTATAAATGTTGGATGCAAATCAATCTACAAACGGACAATATGCTATTGAAGCTCATGATCTTAATGTTTACTATGATAATTTCAGAGCCGTAAAGGACATCAACCTCAAAGTAGTCAGCCAAAGTATCACAGCGCTTATTGGTCCATCTGGTTGCGGAAAGAGTACAGTTCTACGCTCCTTTAATCGAATGAACGATCTTGTCCCGACAGCCCGGGCTGAAGGTGAGGTCCAATTTCATGGGAAAAACATTTATGATTCTGATGTTGATCCGGTAGAGGTGAGAAGACGAATTGGTATAGTTTTCCAAAAGCCAAATCCTTTTCCAAAAAGCATCTATGAAAACGTTGCTTGGGGAGCAAGAATTAATGGTTTCAAAGGCACTAAACAAGATATGGATGAACTGGTCGAAACTTCTCTAAAGGCGGCTGCCATTTGGGATGGCGTTAAGGATAAGCTTGATCAGAGCGGATTGTCTTTGTCTGGTGGTCAGCAGCAGCGACTTTGCATTGCTCGAACCATTGCGGTTAAGCCAGAAATTATTTTAATGGATGAGCCGGCCTCAGCGCTCGATCCAATCTCGACCTTACGTATCGAAGAATTAATACAACAATTAAAAGTAAATTACACAATTGTAATTGTGACTCATAATATGCAGCAAGCAGCACAGAGCTTCTGATTTCACCGCATTCTTCAATATGGACCAAGATCGAGCAGGATATCTTGTTGAATATGATGATACTGAGACGTTATTTACAAGTCCTGCGCAAGAAATTACCGAACAATACATAACTGGTAGGTTTGGTTAAAGTTTATTCCACATAAATTGCAAATTTGCACCGGACGAATCCACAAAACTAAACGACGCGAAAAGATTACTGACTTTATTCAATAGGAAGGGATAACAAAATGCCAAGAGAGGTATTTGATCGGGAACTAAAAGAACTAAAAATTGAGGTTCTCACTATTGCGAGTGAGGTCGAATTCAACTTAATGAAAGTAACAAAGGCTTTGATTGATAGAGATGAAACGATTGCAAAGCAATTGATTGACAGGGACAAAGATATTAATCGTCGATATATTGAACTTGTTATGGGGAGTTTGAGCTTGATTGCCACCCAACAGCCAATGGCAGGGGATATGCGTTTGATAGCGGCCGTTATTGAAATTGCCGGCGAACTTGAACGAATTCATGACTATGTAAAAGGAATTGCCAAGACTAGTTTGGAGATTGGTCCCGAAGGGACACTGCTGCCCAGCATTGCTCGGGATTTGCCCCACATGACAAGTCTGACGCAGGATATGCTAAATCGATCAATGCTCGCCTTTAGCGAAAAAAATGCTGTACTAGCTGAATCTATTCCGGCGTCAGATAATCTTGTCGATGACCTTTTTAACCGCATTTACGGAGACATTGTAAATTATGCATCACAAGATCCAGCGCTTATTCCTTTTGCAAACCAATATGAATGGGTTATTCATAATGTTGAACGATCTGCGGATAGGGTTATAAATATTTGTGAATGGGTGATTTATATGGTTACCGGTGTTTATCGCGAACTGGATTCCGAATATGAATCTACCCAAGTATACTGATGGTCATGAATAGAAGCAGATCGAGTAGAGTTTAGTTGTTGACAGATCGATTATCCGGACAAGTATGTAATAAATTTCTCGCCCAGAGATTTGTAAACCATGTGACACCATTAATTTTGGTTTTGCTGCTTTTTGCTTTGGCTGGATGTGAATCGCAAAAAAAAGATCGCGGTGACGATCTTGATCTATTGTATATTGGTTGGGATGAGAATCATAGAAGTCAACTGTTTCGGCTAAATAGCAGTGAGGATCCGATACAGCTTACGAATTTGAATGATGATGTATTTGATTACGCTGTAGCACCTGATGGCCGGCATGTTGCCTTTACTACGACCGATAACAGCAGATCAAGTGCTTTATGGCAATTGGAAATTAGCGAGACTCAGCCGACAAAAATTCTTGACTGCGCCGATCTGGTTTGCAGGCAGCCGATATGGGCAGCGGACGAGAAACGACTTATTTATGAACGGTCGGAGATTCGGCCGGACGGCAGCACGAACTCTCCATATTTATGGTGGCTGGATATGGAAAGTGGAGAAACCAGCCCTGTATTAGAAGATAGTGAGGCGCGTGGAACAGCCGCCCGTTTCTCGCCCGATGGAAGCTGGCTAAGCTACATTTCTCCTGAAAATGAAGGTGTCCATATTTACAACCTTGATGACGGCCGTTCCCAATACTTTCCCAATGAGGTCGGCATGCCCGCGGTTTGGAGCCCTGACAGTGATCAGATCGTTTTCCCCAATCTGGATCTTGTGATTGTGCATGGGGACGAAGGCGAGGACCACCTGGAGCATACGCATGATTACCAGACAGCAACGCACCTGTTTATAGCGGATACCAATACGGGTGAAGTGCAAGCAATTAGTGACGATCAAAGTGTGGAAGACAGCGTGGCCGCCTGGTCCCCGGATGGAAGCTGGATCGCATTCGGACGGCGACCCCCGCGTACTGCAGCTGGGAGACAATTATGGCTAATGCGCCCTGACGGAAGCGAGGCACATCCAATTACAGAAGATCCAGAATTTAATTATGGTCCGCCGTATTGGTCGCCAAACGGTCGTTTTCTGCTTTTTCAACGCTATTCGCTGTTGGAACAACAAAGCGATCCAGGAGTATGGATGCTTGACATAGAATCAGGTAAACAGACAGAACTTGCAGCCAGCGGGATGCAGCCACAGTGGCTTTTTCAAAATCCTTGAGTATATGCGAGATCGAATTTCAATTTTCAGGAATGAATTGTGATGAATAAACAATCGATGAACACCCAGCAGGTTCTCGTTCTTTGTACTGGGAATTCCTGTCGTAGTCATATGGCGGAAGGCATGATTAATCATTACTTGGGCGAAGAGTGGCAGGCTTATTCAGCTGGAACAGATCCTGCAGGATATGTACATCCACTGGCTATTGACGCGCTCAGTGAGATAGGAATTGATATTTCCGATCACACATCCAAGTCGATAGATGATTTTCGAGATGCATCATTGGATTGGGTGATTACCGTTTGTGATGACGCGGCCGAGAACTGCCCAGTTTGGTTAGGACAGGGGAATAATGCTCATTTCGGCTACCCTGATCCAGCTAAAGCGATTGGCAGTGACGAAGAAAAGATGGCCGTATTTCGAAAGGTTCGTAATGAAATCTATAATGACTTACTGGGTTTCTTGAGAACGGCTGGCAACGCCTAGACTTATATTTGGAAATATATTGTGGGACTTGAGTTTATTAGTTGATTTCTGCTACAGCAATGGGTTGCTCTTGCCAGGTTAACAGCTCGTTTCTAAGTGCAGGAATTTTTTCGGCTAAAGTTCCAAGGACACCGTTAATAAACCTTGGTGCGCTATCAGAACCATAGGTTTTAGCAAGTTCAACTGCTTCGTTGATAGCTACCTTGACGGGGGTCTCTTCAGACGCAATAAATTCAAAGATGGCGATACGTAAGATGTTGCGATCTATCACAGCCATCTGATCAAGCGGCCATTCAGGAGCATAACGAGAGATGAGCACATCTGTGCCCTCCATGAATTCCAAAATTCCTTGAACTAATTGGGAAGCAAACTCTCTGCCGGGAGCATCAAGTTTATTTTCTTCGAGCCGGCGTTGCAATATCTCCCCAGGGGGGTGATTGGCTATGTCGTATTCGTAAAGTACTTCCAGGGTTGCACGACGAGCGCGCCGCCTTGTTTTCATGCAAAATGCCTCAGAAAACTTCTCCCTGCGTATAGAAAACGTCCTCAACATGGACGTTTACGGCATCTACAGAAACCCCAACGAGTGTATCGATGGACTCTGCAACGGCCGATTGAACTTGCCGGCTAATCTCAAGTACGCTAGCCTGCGGCTCCATTATAACGTAAATATTGAACTTGACCTGATTATCGCTTAAATCCAGTACAATGCCATCCTGCCGAGTTGCCCGGCGGAACATACGGGCAATATGTGGTGGAATCGGCGCCATTTCTGAAACGCCATCTACCCTAAGCGCAGCAAAATGGGCAATAGTTGCTAAAACTTCCGGGGCAACTTCAATTCGGCCGATACTCTTCTCTTTCTTCGCTCATATCAATCTCTTCTATATGGCAATTCCGCCATCGACTTGAATAACCTCACCGGTAATGTAGGATGCTTTGCCAGAAGCTAAAAATGTTACCACATTGGCGATTTCACTTGCATCCCCCCAGCGGCCCAATGGGATAAAATCCACCGTCTGCTTTACCAAATCTTCGGGTAAATTGGCCGTCAGTTTTGTAAGTACAAATCCAGGTGCAACCACATTAACCGTAATGGCGCGCGATCCCAATTCCTTAGCCAGGGATTTTGAGAAACCAATTATCCCAGCCTTGGATGCTGCATAGTTTGCCTGACCTGGTTGACCAACAATTCCTGAAACAGATGAAATATTGATTATTCGGCCTCCCTTCTTTCGCCGTAACATTGGCCGCACGGCCGCCTTGCTGCAATTGAACACGCTTTTAAGATTTGTATCAAGGACAGTGTCCCACTGTGATTCCTTCATACTTAGAAGTAAAGTATCGCGTGTTGTACCAGCATTATTCACTAAAATATCAATTTGTCCAAACGTGTCAAGGGTAGATTTGATTAGATCGGTGGACGCCTTGAAATCACTAACGTCTGCTTGAACAGCCACGGCCGTTCCGCCATTTTTCGTGATACTCTCAACTACTTCAGTGGCGGCCTCTGAGCTGGAATTATAATTAACGACAATTTTGGCACCATTTGCCGCAAGGTCTTCGGCAATAGCTCGCCCAATTCCACTTGAGCCGCCCGTTACAATGGCAACTTTACCTTCTAACAATAACTCACTCATTTTTTCTCCAAAATGGAATTCACAAATTGTTGAAGCTTAATTTGCCCATTTCCACTGCGATAATAATTGATTAAATTTCAAAACCAACCCGGTCTGACTTGCGATTAATCCGTTTCATCAAACCAAGCAGCACTTTTCCTGGTCCAGTTTCAACAAAAGTGTCAATTCATGAGCTGAGAAGATAACGCATTGAATCGGTCCAGGCAACGCGGCGCTGTAAGTTGATTCTTAAGTTCTGCCGTGATGTCATCACTGTTTGTAAAGGGAGTGCTGAAACATTCCCGATAATTGGCATTTGTAGGCGCATTCATTGGTGTCGCATCGACTCTTTGCGCAAATTCCTCGGCTACTGGAGCCATTAGAACGGAGTGGGCTGCAATACTAATTGGCAGCCGGACAATCTTTCGTGCACCCGCTTCATCGGCCAGCTTGACGGCCAACTCTAAGGCCGTGTCATGTCCCGAAAGAACAATTTGCCCGGACAATTATCATTGGCCAGTTGTACAGGAAAACCTGATTCCTCTGATTTGCCTTTTGACATAATTCTTGCCCAGTTGTGACATCTAAAGCGAGTATAGCAGCCATTCCACCTGATGAAATTTCCCCAGCCTTTTTCATCAACTCGCCTCGTTTTCTGACGAGAGCAAGCCCATCTTCAAAAGTGAAGCTTCCTGCAGCAACAAGAGCTGAAAACTCACCAAGCTGTGACCGGCCATGAAATCAGGTATTGACCAGCCCTTCTCCAACATCGCCTGCCAATAAGCGATACTTGTTGTAAATAATGCCGGCTGTTGGTTTAGGGTGTCTGTAAGTAAGTCTTCCGGACCAGTAAAGCAGAGATTGGACAGAGAGAAACCCAAGAAAGCATCGGCCTCATCAAAAACGGCTTTGGCGGCCGGGCTATCCTCGTAAGCCATCTGCTCCCATACCTACATGTTGGGATCCTTGTCCTGGGAAAAGAACTGCGAGTTCCCACCTATTTGTTTTAACTCCATATAACAAAAAAGGGCCGTGTTTTCACGGCCCCTTTCATTTTATTCTTCGTAGCCAGGTAATATCTGGCGGCCCTTGTATGTGCCACAACTTGGACACAAGCGATGCGGTCGCCTCATTTCACCGCACTCGGGACATGCGACAAGATGGACTTTTACCAACGCATGATGCGAGCGGCGACGGTTTCGACGTGATTTTGAAATTCTGCGTTTTGGAACAGCACCCATTGTGATTTTCCTCTTTACTCATCTTCATTACCCTAGGCGCATTTGGTATTGGGTTACCGACGCCAACATTACCTGGGTATGCTCTATTACGATAAGCAATAATGCCTAAAAACCAAAAAATAGGCGGCGATTAGGCCGCAACTCATTAATTATAGCCAGTGAGGTTGGTGTGTCAAGAGAGATTTATTTTCTTTATTTAGCAACTATAAATGTCGTGGAGATCGTCCAAGGGATTGGTGAAGATAATAGAGAACGGCGAAATAATGTACCGGCCGTTTTTACTTCGTCCGCTGACAGACCTGCCTGCTCTAACCGCCCACTGTAACTTGCCCGATCGCTGCCGGCATTTGCTGCGCCGAACCAGCGCTCTATCTGCGCACCTGAGATATGGCGTTCATCAGTATGTTTTTCCATGGTGGTATGAACATTAGTCATGATATTAGAAAAGGCTAAATCAAGATCGTTCTCATCCCAATTGACCAGTACGTCTGACGGGTCTGCGTAGATACTCTCTTCGGCGGCAGCTACTTTTGCCCCTAATTTTTCGTGACCTTTCCAATCAACCAGTTGGTATAAGCGCTGAGTATGTTTGGGTACAGTCTGGGAGAAACAAAGAACCCCATCCGGCAATAATTTCGCTTTTATACCGCTGATGATATTTACCAAGGATGGCATGTTATGGGTAAAGACATTACGGCCAATGATACGATCAAACTGTACCGCTCCTTCATCCCGCAATTCCATCAAATAATTAAGTTCATCAATCTGTCCGATCATTACAACGGGTCGTTCCAAGTTGTTTAGTTTCAACGCTTGTTGCTGCAGCGCTTCGCCGCTGGTGGGCTCGAAGGCTAAAGCCCAAACACCGCCCTCTGGTGCATGTCGAACCGCCTCCCAGGTTAGAAGTCCGCTACCGGCATTGAGATCTAATATCACATGATGGCGTTGTACCTGAGCGAGTTCAAATAGGTGTTCTCGCTGTCGTGCCAAATTGCGGCCCATTCCGGCAATGGTTCTTTGCAGCCAACTATCACGAACGCGATCGCTAGGGCTGGTTGTGAGTATTTCTGGCGGAGCCTCAAAGCCTCCTTCGACCATGGCTGCCAATTGCGCTTCCCGGCGCCGGGCCACCTGGCTCTGGATTGCCTGTTCATACCCCAAGTTTCCTGGTTGGTAAAACACCTTGCCTTGCAGCGAATCTGGAAGGTACTGTTGGGCTACCCAATGATCGCGGTATGCATGGGGATACAAATATCCTTGCCCATGTCCGAAGCCCTCTTTGTCACGATTGCCATCTTTCAAATGATTTGGCACATCAACTTCTTCTTCCTTCTCTACCGTTTCCAGGGCATCAAAGAATGCAAAAGCCGAATTCGATTTTGGAGCAGTTGCCAAATAGATGGCTGCCTGTGCCAGAGGGAATCGCCCTTCAGGCATGCCGATTCGTTCGAAGGCATTCCAACAACTGGTGACCACCCCAATGGCTTGTGGATCGGCCATGCCGACATCTTCCCCTGCGAAAATAGTCATGCGTCGGAAAATGAATCGCGGATCTTCACCCGCGTAGACCATTTTGGCCATCCAATATAGTGCCGCATCAGGATCAGAACCACGCAGACTTTTTATGAACGCAGAAATGGTATCATAATGTACATCACCCTCTTTGTCATAGAGTACGGCACGCCGTTGAATTGATTCTTCAGCCACATTCAAATCGATTACAATATTGCCGGAGCTATCAGGTAATGTTGTCTCAACAGATAGTTCTAAAGCGTTCAAGACCCCGCGTGCGTCACCATTGGCTACGTTGACAAGGTGATCGAGCGCAGCGTCATGAATGGAGATATCTAGACGGCCGTAACCTCGCTCTTCATCCTTTAGAGCCTGCCACGCGATTTGACGTAATGAGTGCTTAGTTAATGGCTTAAGTTGAAAAATTCGGCTGCGGCTTACGAGCGCTTTATTAACTTCAAAATAGGGATTTTCAGTCGTTGCTCCTATTAGAATTATCGTACCATTTTCTACGTGGGGTAATAATGCATCTTGCTGTGCTTTATTCCAACGATGAACCTCATCAACAAAAAGAGTCGTTCTTTGTCCATGAAGATTTCTTCGCTCCTTGGCAGTGGCAATTGCTTCCCGAATTTCTTTTACACCGGATAATACGGCATTGATAGTAATAAAATGACTTTCTGTACTATTCGCTATGACCATTGCCAATGTTGTTTTGCCGGTTCCCGGTGGGCCATAAAATATAAGGGATGATAGTTGATCTGCTTGAATAGCACGACGTAAGAGACGCCCGGCGCCAATAATATGCTCCTGTCCGACAAACTCCTCCAAAGTGCGTGGACGCATACGGTTAGCTAACGGGGATTCTTTTTCGATTTGCTCTTTGCGACTTAAGGCAAACAGATCCATATTTTAGGTAAGTTTAAAAGCAGATTTCGTTATAATTGAAAACCGCCTCGGTAAGGGATAAATTTATAATCAAGCTCAGTTACAAGTTCTTCTAACTGCTCAATTAAAGAATCCCAAGATTCGCTTTCTAACAACTCATTCATAGCCTCTTCGTCATTGCACACCAAACCAACCAGTCTGTTTGGAGCATCGCCGTAGGCGGTGTGCCACGCTTCACTCATCTGAAAACCCATGGATTGCATAGCTGGAAGATAACGACCCATAACGAACTGGTAGTATTCTTGTTGTTTTTCACGACTAACATGGTAACTGAGAAGTAGTTTTAGTCCTTTTGGTTCATCCATAAAACACCATCCGACTTGCAAGCACAAATAATTCAATGACAAAATACTCTTACCAATTATACGATCAAATCAGACAAGCGGTCGCATGCACAAGGCGTTTCTAATTACCTTCGCTCTCTCAAGCTTGAATCCTGTTGATCATAATGAACAAGTTGGCTCTGATACAAGTCAGGTCGTAGTGAACGAAAAATGTTATATTTTAGGTGCCTTCTTAATATCTCGCCGATCTCCCAGATTGGAACTTTATGATCAACATACTATTAATACCAGACGAGTAGATTGTAACAGGGTAGAATCGTGATTATGGATGATCGTAGTGTCAGCCTTAAAGCTTCTATCTTTATCGCCGTTCCAATTGCATTGCTATTGATTGGCGTTTTGATTTGGTCAGTCTTTAGTAGTCGTGAAACTTTTGGGCTCATGCCGGTATTACCGGATCCAACGGTCGTCACAATTGGGGATAGTCAATCTCCGATAACCGTTTCATTCGGCGAGTTGAATGAAAACCCAACTGCATTTCTCAACCAGACCATAGTGGTAAATGGAAATTATTTGCCATTGGAGAAGGCTCAATGTTTACGGCACTCCGGGCCCAATTTTGAATGGTCACTCACGGCCGACAACTTACAGCTTGATGCTTTGGGCTATGAACGAATAGTTCGTTTGGTACCGGCAGGCACTTCGATGACAATACAGGGAATTTGGCGCCTTTATCAAGGCCCGTTGGGCTGCGGGAAGGATCCGGCCAAGGGAAGTGCCTGGTATCTGGACGTTATGAAAATCCTTCAACCAAATCCATTAGTAGGTGAGGGGGGGCAAGTTATTCCTATCATTATTGGAGATGGAGATCAGGGATTTCCAGCTCTTTTGCCTACACTAGAGACAGATGGGATGATACCGACAGTCACAATTGATTTACTGACAGTCACGGTCGACGGCACCGAGCTTGTTCTACCAACTGTAGAGGGACAAGTAACCTTTACACCTACTCCTACAGCTGTCGATGGGGTTCCGCCAACGGCTACGATACAACAAACGTTAACACCGCTTGCTCCGACAGAAACGATCGTTCCTGGACAGACTGCAACAGTCGTAACAATGACACCTGTGGCTACGAATGACCCTTCAATTCCAACAGGAACGCATACCCCAGAAGCGCCACCTGTACCTCCGACAGCTACCCAGAATCCCGATGGCGGGTATCCGGGTCCTGTTGATACGCCAGTACCTACACCTAGTCCGGATCCTTATCTCTAACTAGATCTTTCCGGGTATTGGTGTACTTTGTATGAATTAATGAACAATATGAACTCAAGAATGTTGAGCTAGATACTATGACTTATTCTTTTATTGCTTCCGTAAACCCACCGGAAAAAGGTTTTTCACCTGCGTACTGGTTTATCCTTCGTGGCTTTTGTTTGCTCGTCCACAATGAGGACCCTGATTTGCGCATTCCTATGACCAATGATCCGTATTCAATTACGAGGTCAATTGTTCGGAGGCAGTATTTGGGTTATCTTGACACCCCTTCGGGCCCCATACATTGTTATTCTGCTGAAGTTCCGGAAGATTGTGAAGCTCCTGAAGGCACGGCATTTTTGAGTTTACGCCGACTTTTTGGCAGACTTGATGCCTCATTGTTGTCGTTGGCCGGACGTGCTGTACAGATTGTGGAATGGGATAGAACACACCAATACTGTGGGCGGTGTGGGATACTTGTTCAGAATATGCCTTTTGAACGAGCAAAGAAGTGTCCGCAATGTGGACTAACCAGCTATCCTCGCCTGGCACCAGCTATTATTGTCAGGGTGGAGCGCGATGTTGCAACGGGCACAGAGATCTTGCTGGCTCATAATCACCGACATCCCGAGGGATTTTATAGCGTCCTAGCCGGATTTGTTGAACCCGGAGAGACCTTAGAACAATGTGTTAGACGTGAGGTACGCGAGGAGGTTGGAATTGAGGTTAAAAATATCTGCTATTTTGGCAGCCAGCCTTGGCCTTTCCCAAATTCACTCATGATTGCATATACGGCCGAATATGCCGATGGTGAGATTGAGGTTGAGGAAGATGAAATCAGAGATGCGGCATGGTACTCGGCTGATGCACTCCCTCTTGTTCCTCCACCAATTAGTATTGCCAGACAATTAATAGACACTTTTGTCGAAAAGAATAGAAAACATAGCTAAATCGTTATTAAATGGCGAGAATATGATATTTACCGAATAGCCATATTGGGTTAAGATCAGAGGTGTCCGAAACATCCTTTGATACGCAGGTATAGAGGTCAATTCGTGAAGAATATAATGGTTACTGGTGGGGCTGGATTTATTGGTTCCAATTTTGTCATCTATATGTTGAGAAAGTATCAGCATTGTAATATTGTCGTTTTTGATAAGCTTACTTATGCTGGCAATTTGGACAATCTGATTGAGATTTCTGATGATCCCCGGTATCATTTTGTGAAAGGTGATATTTGTGATGCGGCAGAGGTTGATCGAGCGATTGAGGAATATCAAGTTGACACTATTGTTAATTTTGCGGCCGAGACACACGTTGATCGCTCTATACTAGATCCCGATGCATTTATTCAAACTAGTGTTTACGGGACTTATATCCTTCTAGAGGCCACCCGCCGTCATCAACTTGAGCGCTTCCATCAGATTTCAACAGATGAGGTGTATGGACACATTCCTCAAGGACATTCCAGCGTGGAAGGTGATAATGTTGATCCACGAAGTCCATATGCGGCCAGCAAGGCAAGTGCTGATTTAATGGTTAAGGCTTACCACATCACATATGATCTACCTGTTACGATAACACGGGGCTCAAACAATATTGGCCCTTATCAATATCCTGAGAAAGTGATTCCACTGTTTGCCACCAACGCTATTGACGAAGAACCACTGCCTGTTTATGGGGACGGCCGTCAGATGCGCGAATACCAATATGTTGAAGATCATTGCGAGGCAATCGATCTTGTGCTACATAAAGGGGTGATTGGAGAAATTTATAATGTTGGCACCGGGCAAGAAATGGAAAACTTGCGTATGGTGGAGATTTTATTGCAAGCGCTGAACCGGCCGCCCGAACTAATTCGTCATGTAGCGGATCGACCTGGACATGACCGGCGTTATAGCTTGAATATCAATAAGATTAAAGCTCTCGGATGGCAGCCGAGACATACACCTGAAGAAGCCATCACACTCACCGCTAAATGGTATGCAGCCAATGAGTGGTGGTGGCGCAAGATCAAGAGCGGTGATTTCCAGGAATATTATGAAACACAATACGGTGAGCGGCTAAGTCAGGCAGCCACCTAAGATTTACATCATCATCAGAATTATTTAGGAGCAAAGTAATGTCCAAAGAAACCTTGACCATCACTGATAATCGAAATGGGCGTACGTATGAGATTCCGGTCTCATACGACACCATCAATGCCATGGATCTGCGCCAAATCAAGATCAACGACGATGATTTCGGTATGTTGAGTTACGATCCTGGGTTTAAGAATACCGCTTCCACTAAAAGCACCATTACCTATATCGATGGTGACAAAGGTATTTTGCGTTATAGGGGCTACCCTATTGAACAACTAGCTACAAATTCCAGTTTTTTGGAAGTGGCCTACTTAACCATGTATGGAGAATTGCCCAACAAAGAGCAATTAGCAGACTGGGAACACCGCATTCTACACCGCACGTTTGTGCACGAAAACATTAAATCGTTAATGGATGCTTTTAGGTATGATGCCCACCCCATGAGCATGTTTATTTCCACAGTGGCCGCGATGTCCACATATTATCCGGAATCACGAAATATCATGAATCTGGAAGATCGTGAAAAGCAGATCATTCGTTTAATTGCCAAAGTGCCAACGATCGCAGCATTTTCGTACCGCCATCTCCGTGGGCTGCCATATGTCTACCCCGACAACGAATTAAGCTATGCTGGTAATTTCCTTGGTATGCTGGATAAAATGACAGAAGTAAAGTATGTCCCGAATCCTGTCCTGGAACATGCTCTGGATGTATTGTTTATTCTCCATGTCGATCATGAGCAGAACTGTGGAACAGCGGCCATGCGGGTAATTGGTTCCAGTCATAGTGATCCTTACTCTGCTATGGCAGGCGCGGCAGCCGCATTATTTGGTCCTTTGCACGGCGGTGCAAATGAAGCAGTACTGCGAATGTTGGTTGAGATCGGCGACGTCAAGAATGTTGCGGAATTCATGGAAGGTGTTAAGAATCGCGAACGATTGCTAATGGGCTTTGGCCACCGGGTCTATAAGAATTACGATCCACGGGCCAAAATCATAAAGGGGATTGCAGATCAGGTGTTTGAGGTGACTGGGCGCAATCCATTACTTGACATAGCTCTAGAGCTAGAACGGATCGCTCTCGAGGATGACTTCTTTGTATCACGCAATCTCTATCCCAATGTGGATTTCTACTCTGGTATTATTTACCAGGCTATGGGCTTTCCTGTATCGATGTTCCCTGTACTTTTTGCTATCCCCCGTACGGTTGGCTGGCTGGCCCAATGGGTTGAGTTGTTAGGTGATAGCACTCAAAAGATAGCGCGACCCCGCCAAATTTATTTGGGGGAGGGGGAGCGCGATTACATACCAATGGCTGATCGAAAATAACTAACTGAACAATTTTTGTTTACTTCTGGCCTGAGATGACATGTCATCTCAGGCCAGTTTTTGTATAATCTGACTATGGTCAAAATCTTTCCATTTCTGTTTGTTTGTTGGACCATCTTGTTGGCTGCATGCCAAGAAGATACACCAGTTGTTACAACACCCCCCCTGTGATTTCCGCTGCCGAACCTGCGATTGTTGAAGAGCCGCCAACATCTACCGCTGTGCCTATTATGGCTACAAGCACAGTTGAACCCGTGACACCTTTGCCATCTACTGAACCGACACAAACACCGACGGAAGCGCCGAGTTCTACGCCAACACAAACACCTATCCCGGCGACGGCCGTGGAGTCAATAACCTTACAGCCGGTGCTTGAGGGGGTATTTTCAAAACCAGTGTATTTGACAAACGCTTTTGACGAAAGGTTATTTGTTGTGGAGCAAGCTGGAGTGGTCCGTATTGTCAGGGATGGACAATTGCTTGAACAACCATTCTTAGATATCCGTGATCGTGTTGGCTCCAGTCAATTGGAACAGGGGTTGCTATCAATCGCTTTTCACCCGGATTATCCGCAGGATGATCGGTTTTTTGTCAACTACACGGATAAAACGGGGGACACACAATTGTCGAGTTTCAGGGTATCGGCAGAAAATCCTGATCTTGCCGACTCGGGAAGTGAAAACATACTTCTGTCGGTAGATCAACCTTATCCAAATCACAACGGAGGCCAATTGCAATTTGGACCTGATGGGTACCTTTACGTGAGTTTTGGAGATGGGGGAAGTGCCAATGATCCTTTGAATAATGGTCAGAATCCGAGCACTCTCCTAGGCACACTGCTTCGTCTGGATGTTGATTTTTCTAATGAAATATATGCCATTCCTTCAACCAATCCTTTCGTTTCTGACGACGGCCGTCGTAATGAGATCTGGGCTTGGGGTCTTCGAAATCCGTGGCGATTTAGTTTCGATCGCTTGACCGGGGATTTGTTTGTTGCCGACGTAGGACAAAACATGTGGGAAGAGGTGCACTTTCAAACCAGCAACAGTCCTGGCGGAGAAAACTATGGCTGGAATATTCTAGAAGGCAGCCACTGTTTCTTGGAAAGTGATTGTGACAAAACTGGAATGGAGCTGCCAATATTTGAATATAACCATCAAGGTCATTGTTCTATTACCGGCGGTTACATGTACCGAGGAAATCAGCATTTAGAACTGTATGGAAATTACTTTCTGGCTGACTTCTGCAGCGGCACTATCTGGGCGCTTTTCCCAGATGCGAATGGCTCTTGGTCGGCAAATAATGTCTTGGACAGTGCGTATGTGGTGTCGGGTTTCGGTGAAGATATCGGCGGAGAGTTGTATCTGTTGGACCATAATTTAGGATCGATTTATCGACTGCAGCCATAATCATTACTCTTCCGGTTCGTGACTGGAATCATGGTTCGTCTGCTGTCTTATAAATTTTGTACTATTGAGATGGATTAGCTTGAGAGGAATCTAATGAGCGATCAGAAATATCAACTTTTAGTTCAAAGAGGACCAGAGCCAGGGAAAATCTATCCTCTTAGTTCAGTTAGTATCACCATAGGGCGAGATCCCATGGCTGATATCACGATTGTAGATCCGGAAGTCTCGCGGCAGCATGTGCGGTTATCTAGCACACTGACAGGATACGCAATTCAAGATCTTGGGAGTACAAACGGCACCTATATTGACGGTGAACGCCTGAGCGGTGGGTCAGTCGATTTAACTGTTGGACAGATAATAACTATGGGGGCGGGTGTTGCTTTGCGATTCCAAATTGATGTAGGTGGTCAGGTTGAAATGCCTACAATGCTGGATGGGGCGCTAATTTCATCGGATTTTATTGTTGATGACCAGGAAGATGTTATTGGGTCGCCTGATCTTGTTGAAGCCGACTACGAAATGCCATATGAAGAAACTGAGCTTGTGGTAGAAGATGCTCAAGATCTAGGGATTGTTGCAGATCAACTACCGATGGCTGAGGACGAACAGCCGTTTGTGCAGGAAGCATCGGGCTTGCGAAACGACCTGCTTGACGATCAAGAAAGTGACTCACAATTCATAGTGGAGTCAGAAATTGAGCCGCGTTCCCGGAAAGATGATGTTCCTGTAGTGATTCCACACCAAGGAGGGTCGGACCAGATAGAACCTTACGGAGAGGAAAATAACTGGCGAACACCAGTTATTATCGTGTCTTTGTTAATGCTAATTGTATGCTGTTGTTGTAGTTTCTTCTTGTTTTTGTACTATTATGGTGGAGATTGGTTGCTGAGACAGATGGGCCTTCTATCCTAGTTGCAATCTTTATCAATCGCCTTGTTCATCATCTTTTGATGAATCGACAACAGAGTCTTCTTCTACGATAATGCCTTCGATGACGTCAGGATCGGCATTGAAATGTTCGTTAGTCGATTCATCATCTATGCTTGACGAAACAAATCCCCCAGATCGCATTTCTTGAATATACCGTTCTACGACATGCTGTGGGGCGAGTTCGATAAACATTTTTGCGCCAACCACCAATATTGTTATGTCATCCAACTGTCCCAAGCCAGGGATAACATCCGGGAGGAAATCAAAGGGAAACAATAAATAAGCCGTCGCAGCAACAGGCAGCAGCTTTAAATAAATGGGCACTTCAGGATCTCGAAATAATCGGTAAACAAGCCGTGCTTGCTGCCATAATTCTTGGAAAAATCCTTGATGCTCCTCTCGCGGAGCCAAAGTTGTATTACCATCCATTGATCGATCCTCTTCGCTGTTCATGTTTCATCCCTCAATACGTAGTTGTTTTAATAGAGTTTCAATGTGTTGGTTATTCCTTAGGAACAATGAATAATAGCACAAGGAGATATTAATCACGAAACTTATTAAGATGAGGATTTGCGGTGTTGCCACTCTTGAGACGGGTGTTACAATCCTGGAAACCTGCGTAAATCTCAGTAGGAATGATATTTATGTCCATATACATTATCCTAAAGCTTGCCCTGATAGTCATCTTTCTGATTATGTTTTTACGACGCCCCTCGTTAACCTGGGGAATAGGATTGCTGACAGTAACGGCCGCTGTTTTCATAGATACTCTTCTATCTACCTTTGATGGTGAGTCATTGCGAGCCGAAATGGGTTTCTTTTATTATGTTATTGCCGGAGCGTTATTTGGCGGTGCCACTTTATGGCTCTGGGGATTGTTCATACCACGGATTGCTCGCAATCAAGTTAATTTTCCTCCGACTGAAGTTGCCGTCCACCCAGTAGAATCGCCCGACCTGGTCGAGACAACACATGAGAAAGACACAGCGATTGACAGCCAAATGTTATATGAAGAGATTCATAATCGCTTTGGCCGTGAAGATATTCTAGATCTCATGTTTGATCTGGAAATTAACGAAAACGATGTAATGCCCTTAGATCAAGATATGAACCATCTCATCATTAACATCATGGATAATGCCAGGAAAGAGGGGCGTTCCGGTGTTTTGGCTTTGGCTGTTGAGCGAATTCTGACCCCACCACCACCCGAATATCTGCCGCGTTTGGAGAAAATTGCTCCTGATTCACCACCTACGGTCTTACGCCAATATTTATTGACGCATTATCACCTGGAAGATCTCCAACAATTCGCTGCTGAATTGGATATTGATTGGGAACAACTGGATGCGGGGGCAAAGAGGGAAAAATCACGCAGCCTACTGCAATACCTTTACCGCCGCAACCGCATTTCTGAGCTCATTAGCTTAATGCAAGAGCGAGGTAAGGTTTCTACAGCCCAACCAGAAAATTTGTCCAGTTCAGATAGTAGCTGATTTCTTAATCAATTTTGATGCGTTAATATCTTTTCAACCCATTCTCGAACCTCAATTGGACGTAGGAATTGGCCAATATAATAGTCTCCGGCCCATAATTCAAAGTGCAGGTGGGCGTCAGCTTTTTCACTTTCCAATGATGCAGGAGAGCCCGAATTGCCCACCTCGCCAATTACCTGACCTTGGGTAACTAAAGTACCTTCACTAATATCTGGTTCAATACTTCTTAAATGCGAATATCGACTCACGATACCATTACTATGTTCGATCCATACCTGGCGTCCTAGATAATTGTCAAGTGTTTCCGACGTTGTATAGCCTAGTTTTTGGGACTCAGCCCACCAGGCAGATAATTGAAAGGCAGTTGGCGGAACGTAATCTATATCTGCGCGGATAATAACACCATCAGCCGCTGCAAGGATCTTGGTTCCTGGCTGCCAATAAAAGTCGATCCCTTGATGAACGCCAAGACGGTAATGGCGAGGCGCCCCTGGCAATTGAAAGTCACGGAAAGTTATATTGGAACCACCTATCGGGACAGTGTACTCATCCAATGAAGCTAAAAACATTGGATCATGGGGACGAACAGTGTCGATTGCTTGACTACCTGAAATGACCGCCAATTTTTCTGGGTGTTCGAAATAATAAAGCCGGTCTCGCGCTGCTAGTATAAGCTCTTCATCCTCGTTAATTGCGAATGCTGTAACAGGATCAAGTTGCGGTACCTGGTATACGCGCAGCAAACTACCATCAATAGGGTTAAGTGACCGAAGGCGTCGTCCTTCTTGATCTAGTATGTAAACAGCAGATTCTGTTGCTACAAGTTGGCGTGGTTTTTCAATCTCGATGCTTGGCGTGAACGATTCAATTAGACGTGTATCCGTATATTTTGTGATGTTTCCAGTGTTATCGTGTGTTGCTCGCTGAATGACATATACATCGTTGCCCTGCACACCCAAGTCAACTGATCGGCCGTCTGGCAAATTCCATAAGGGTGTCGTTTCACCGCCATAAAGCATTGCAAACTTATAATTTGTTTCTAGAAGCGCCCGCGTTTGAGAGCCGCTGACCTCTAGTTCGGTAGCGTCAGCAACCCCATCCAAAGCCACAAAGTAGTGCCCCGACGATGCTTCAACGGGCCGATCATAGCGGTCGATATGCCATGTTTGATTGGCCAGGTCGTATCGATATACATCACCTGCGCGATCTAAAACTAGAAGAGAGGATGGGGTGGCAGCCAAATCTAGCGGTTCTAATACTTGCACACCGTCGATTTCAAAACCTGGCGCAAGCAATAATTGCGGCTCTTGTGGTTTATTTATATCAATGGTCATTACTCTCCCCCCGTCCAAAAGAAATGCCATACTTTGAGATACTTCCAGAGCAAGCGGATGAACAAAACTATTGGGTTGAAATTGCCAAATTCCAGTATTTTCAGAGTCTAGTTTAATGAATTCTGCTTGCCATATCTCGGCTTCCTGGGTAAATTGCTCAACGAGAGCATTGTTAAGTTCTGGCAATGGAAAATGGGTTGGCTGTGGCAAACTTGTCGATACGGCCGTAGGCGGGACAGGCGCGGCGGTGGTTGGTGCAGAGCTAAATTTCAATGAGCCAGGCGTCGTTGTAGATATGCTGGGGTGATTATCTACCAGATTTGCGTTTTCACTTGATTCTTGATTTTCTACTCGACTTGTGCCATTCAACCACCAAACTGTCCCAAATGACGCAAGCGCAAATGCAGAAATCAATAGGATTAGCCCAATAGATTTAATGACAGATCTCGTCCTCTCTTGATCAGACACGTGGGAATTCTATCCAATATAGAGGGGAAGGGGAATAAAATACCTGTCGGGCTTAATGGTAAGAATAAAAACACCCCAGAGGTTGTGCCCGACAGGTTTGCCACCATTATTAAAAGCAGAAATTTAATTATAGAAAAAATGACGCGGCGCGTCAAATCTTAAAAATTATGAAAGCCGCCAAATCTCATCAATAAGGCTTGACAATCACGAGAGTATTCAGATAAAATACGTCATACAACCATACGACCGGACGTCTATCGTCCGCTAAATAATCAAATGCTTAAACGAAGCCCATCTCTAACTGACCAAGCCAAGGCTCATATCAAGGAGCAGATTCTAAATAATGAATTTGCTGACGGGCGTATACCGTCTGAGTCTGATCTGGCAACTGAGTTAGGTGTTAGCCGGACGACAATCCGTGATGCGTTAAGCCGGTTAGAAATTGAGGGCGCTGTCTTTCGGCGACAGGGATCAGGCACTTATGTGAATGAACCTGGTCTGCAGATCAGATCTAGGCTGGAAGAAATTTGGTCGTATGAAGCCGTCCTCGAAGCACATGGTTATGAGCCGTCAACAACAGTTTTGGGCATACGAACTGACCAGCCATCAAAAGAGGTTGGAATCGCCCTCGGTCTCCAGTCAGATGAAATTGTGATAATTGTTGAGAAGCTGTTTGCCGAGAATGATAAACCCGTCGTTTATACAGAGAATCAAATTCCAGCGAAGTTATGCGAAGGGGCAGTTGACAAAGATGATTTTCGAGTGCCTATTTATCAAGCCCTGGATACTGTATGTCAGCAACGGTTAACCTATTATCTATCCGACATCATTCCCATTTCAGCTGATAAGCGCCTGGCAACACTGCTTGAAATCCCCAAAGGGACCGCACTAATTTCATTTGAAGAGACAGGCTACAATGATGAAAATGACCCAATCCTTTGGGCTAAATCTTATTTTCGTGATGATCTTCTGCGATTTCGCATGATTAGGCGAGGCGTTTGAGAAGCGTTATTCATCGTACACATAATGTGTGCGTTTAGAGACCCAATTTCGGTTGTGGTCACCTTTAATCAATTACTTTATCAAATGAGCCTCCGCTAGAGCACAACGCGACTCAGAACGGCAATACGCATTTGATCGCCATCGGTGTTTTTCTTGCTGGCTCGGTTTAATATTTTCTTAGGAGAGTGAAATGAGAAGCTTTGCAGGTCGAGATATTCTTTCATTGAAGGATTTTGAACGTAACGAATTCTTCAGGGTTTTTGAAGTTGCAGAACAGTTGGAGCCAATTGCTCGTAATCGACGCAACAGTGACATTCTACGCGAAAAAACTTTGGTAACAGCCTTTTACCAACCGTCAACACGGACGCGCCTAGCCCATGAAGCTGGTATGATCCGTCTTGGGGGACAAGTGACAGGTTTTTCTGATGCCAAAATGACCCGTGCCGGCGACTTTTATCAGGAAACGATCAAAGATACAGTAAAGATGCTGGAGTTTTATGGGGATGTTATTGTGATGCGTCATTTCCAGCAGGGAGCACCACATGAAGCAGCAAAATGGGCATCTGTCCCGATTATCAATGGCGGTGACGGATGGGGTGAGCACCCTACTCAGATATTGACCGATCTTTACACCGTACTTCGTGAGAAGGGACGCATTGACGGTTTGCGGTGGCTTGCTGTCGGTGATATGCGCATGCGTACGATGCATTCTCTGGCTCATGGCTTAACCCAATTCGATTGCCCGATTACTTTTGTATCGCCGCCAGACATGTCTCTTACGGATGAATTCAAAGCTGAAATCGATCATTATGGTCTTGATTACACCGAGGCCGAGCATGTTGAACAAGCCATCGCTGATGCTGATGTAATTCTTGTTGAGCCTGTTGTACAACCTGACTACACCAAATCACGCGACGAGCGGACGGGAGAGGTGAGTTTGACCCCATCTAATTACCGGATCACACGCGATCTTTTACAG
Source organism: uncultured Chloroflexia bacterium (assembly GCA_963736615.1). Lineage (GTDB taxonomy): Bacteria > Chloroflexota > Anaerolineae > Promineifilales > Promineifilaceae > JAACFF01. The sequence goes on from CAVTPP010000003.1 coordinate 894,990, forward strand.
AATAAAGCAAAATCCGATGCCATCTTGCTTCATTCGCTGCCGCGCATGGATGAAATTCCGGCTGACGTGGATATCACCCGCTGGTCTCGTTATTGGCAGGAGGCATTCAACGGCGTCGTGATGCGTATGGCGTTGTTGGCCCTGGTTATGGGCAAGATGGAATAGAACAGTCTTTTTTGGACTGAACTGATTAGTGAATTAAGGAGACAAGTGATGCAAACAGGTTTAAAAGGAAGAGACTTAATAAGTGATCTCGATTTTTCCAAAGAAGAAGTTCAAACTGTCCTGGATGTGGCCTGGGATTTGAAGAGCAAGCGTGCGCTTGGACTTGATCACGCTTATTTGCGTGACAAGGTATTGGCTATGCTTTTTTCTTTTCCAGTACACGCACAAGGGGATCATTCGAAGCTGGCATGGCCCAGTTAGGTGGTCATGCTGCCTTTATTGAAAGTCGCACGACTCAGATTTCCCATGGTGATACTGAAAAAGAGATGGGTGAGATTTTCGGCCGTTATTTTGATGGCATTGCGATCCGACATGTGGATTGGGGTATTGGCAACCGCTACCTGAATTTAGTCGCCGAAGCATCCCGTGTACCGGTTCTGAATATGCAGTGTGAAATTTATCATCCGCACCAATGTTTGGCTGACTTGATGACGATTCAAGAAAAGAAAGGGCGCAATTTGCGAGGGAAGAAAATGGTTGTGTCGTGGGCCTATGCTTCATCTTATTTGAAGCCGATGTCCGTACCACAATCGCTGATTTTGCAAATGCCCAGATTTGGCATGGATGTTGTGTTGGCCCATCCTCCTGAATTCCAGCTGATGCCTGACATTATGGATCAGGCGCAGGAACTGGCGCGTAAGAATCACACAGGTTTTGAAGTTGTACATGATATGGAAGAAGCCTGTAAAGATGCCGATGTCATTTACGCCAAATCCTGGGGCCCCTTAATGACGACCCAAGATCCTGAAGAAGGTAAGCGAATTCAAGATCAATATCAAAACTGGATTGCCGATGATGCGAAGATTGCCCTTGGTAAAGATGATGTGATATATATGCATCCATTACCAGCTGATCGGCAAATTGAGGTTAGCGATTCGGTTATCGATGGGCCGCATTCAGTGGTATTTGACGAAGCTGAAAACCGTCTGCATGCACAGAAGGCCGTGATGGCGCTGACGATGTAGATAATTTAGACAACACCTCAGAGGTCTTACATGTAAGACCTCTGAGGTGGCTCGGAAAAAGATAAATTGGGAGCCCAAACGAGGTAATCATTATGACAAAGAAAATCGCGGTTGTCGCAATAGGTGGAAATTCACTGATCAAAGACAAAAAACACCAGTCAGTTCAAGATCAATATGCGGCCGTGGATGAAACAACTAGCCACATCGTGAAGATGATTCAGGCTGGATGGGACGTAGCAATTGCTCATGGTAACGGCCCGCAGGTTGGTTTCATTTTGCGTCGTTCCGAGTTGGCGGCGCATGAACTTCATGAAGTTCCATTGGATGTTTGTGGCGCGGATACCCAGGGCGCCATCGGCTATGCGCTGCAACAAAATTTGCAAAACCATTTGCATAAATTAGGTATTGAAAAGCCGGTTGCTACCGTCGTAACCCAGGTACAAGTGAATGGTGCGGATCCGGCATTTGAATCTCCAAGCAAGCCAATTGGATCCTTCATGGATGAGGCACAAGCTGAAACCAGGCGTGATGTTGATGGCTGGGATGTCGTAGAGGATGCTGGTCGTGGTTGGCGCCGGGTTGTTGCTTCACCCTTGCCGGAGCGCATCGTGGAAGAAGAGGCTGTAAAAGCCCTCATCAATGCAGGCGTTACGGTAATCACTGTTGGCGGCGGCGGAATACCGGTTATTGCAGATAAAGAAGGCAACCTGGTTGGTGTTCCCGCAGTTATTGACAAGGATTTTGCTTCTGCGCTGCTGGCTAATCAATTGGGAGCCGAACTTTTTGTTATTAGCACGGCCGTTGAGAAAGTGGCTTTGAACTTCGGTAAACCAAATGAAGAGTTGGTTGATCATATGACTATGGCGCAGGCTAAGCAGTATCTTGCCGATGGGACTCACTTTGCAAAAGGCAGCATGGCCCCAAAGATCGAAGCTGTAATTAAATTTCTTGAACGGGGTGGTAAACGTGCCATAGTAACCGATCCGGAAAATATCGCCCGCGCGATGGCTGGTGAGACAGGAACACATTTCACACCATAAAGTAATTAGTAGCAGATAGAGAGAAGTCATGGACCATGTAATCAGTCTAAAGAGCCTTATCAGTGGACGTGAGTTTGCGCCCGATGAGGTTGAGTATGTCGACCCCGAGTTTGGAAATGATGGCATCCTTGATGTCCGTTATGACTATGATCTTATCGGGAGCCGATTGAGCAGGGAAGACCTAAATAAAAATAAAGACTACACCATTTGGCGTTACAAACCATTATTGCCTGTAGAGCCGGATGCTGAAGTGCCACCTCTGGCAGTGGGATGGACCCCGCTTTATGATTCTCCGCGCATGGCGGCCCACCTGGGCCTACGCCAAGTATGGGTAAAAGATGACGGCCGAAACCCGACAGCTTCGTTTAAGGATCGTGCCAGCGCAATTGCTGTTGTCAAGGCGCGCGAGAAAGGCGCTAAAATCATTACAACTGCCAGTACAGGCAACGCCGCGGCGGCTTTGAGCGGAATTTGTGCAAGCGTTCAACAGCAAAACGTGATCTTCGTCCCTGAAAGCGCACCCCCGGCCAAGATCGCCCAACTTCTTGTGTTTAACTCTACGGTCATGTTGGTCAAAGGAACATATGATGATGCTTTCGAATTATGTTTGGAAGCCGCAGCTGAATATGGCTGGTACAACCGCAATACAGCCTACAATCCTTACATGACTGAAGGCAAGAAAACCGCCAGCTACGAAATTTGCGAACAGCTCGGTTGGGAAGCCCCAGACCGCATTTTTGTCAGTGTGGGTGACGGGTGCATTATTGGTGGATTGCACAAAGGCCTAAAAGATCTCTTGGCCCTTGGTTGGATCGACAAGATGCCGAAGCTGATGGGCATTCAAGCTGAAGGCAGCAGCTACATGTATCAAGCTTGGGTAAATGACGAAGATGTCTTGAAAAAACCCCCTGTAGATGCACAAACCGTGGCTGATAGTATTAGCGCAGGGTTACCCCGAGATAGAATGAAAGCTATGGCCGCAGTGAAAGAAACAGATGGCGCCTATATTAGCGTGACTGATGAAGAAATCCTGCGCGCAATTCCGGCAATGGCCAGATTATCTGCTGTATTCGGCGAACCAGCTGGCGCCGCTGCATATGCCGGTCTTGTAAAAGCTGTAGAACAAGGCCAGATCGGAGCAGATGAATCCGTTGTCGTTCTAAATACAGGGAATGGCTTGAAGGACATTGCCTCGGCAATGGGTTCGGTCGAAAGAGTTGGGACGACACCCCATCGAGTGGCCCCCAATTTAGCTGATTTTCAGAGAGTGATGCAGACTTTGTAACAGTATACGCTGTACAGAGAATGACCAATAATAAGAAAAAATTTGAGGACATCGGATAAATCAATGTCCTAGGAATTGAGGAAAATAATGATTGACTTAACTATACATAGCGAAACTGCACTCGAAAATGCTGTTAAGCAAGCACGAGAGCGAAATATAATTATTCCTACATTTAAGCAGCAGAGAAACCCGGAGTTGATCCCTGATGTTATCAAGAAAAAACTGGCTGATGTCGGTCTTTGGGACTTGAATCCATTGAATCTGTTCCGCATCTCTTGGTACAACGAACCCGTGCCCAGCGGTGGTGGATATAGTGGTGTCAACTACTTGGAGCTTCCACCAGAGTTAACTGGTGTAAATGCTCGTATTGTTACCCTGATCGGAAAGTGGTTCCCTACAGGAGCTCATAAGGTTGGCGCTGCGTTTGGTTGCCTCGTACCTCGCCTGGTAACTGGCCAGTTCGATCCTTCAACTCAGAAAGCGGTTTGGCCTTCAACCGGTAATTACTGCCGTGGTGGCGCATATGATTCCAATCTTCTTGGTTGCGAATCCATAGCAATTTTGCCTGAAGGTATGAGCCAAGAACGTTTTGATTGGTTGTCATCTGTAGCCGGCGAAACAATTAAGACCCCTGGATCAGAAAGCAACGTCAAGGAAATCTTTGATAAATGCTGGGAATTAAGAGCATCTGGTGAAGACTTGGTTATCTTCAACCAATTTGAAGAATTTGGTAATTACCTCTGGCATTATGAGATTACTGGACCGGCGATGGTCGAGGCGTTGAATCAGGTTATGGGTCCCAACGATTCCTATCGCGGGGTTGTTTTGACCACTGGATCTGCTGGGACGATTGCTTGTGGCGACTATTTGAAAGATCAGTTCCCCACCAGCAAAATTGCAGCCAGCGAAGCTTTGCAATGCCCGACCATGTTGACAAACGGTTTTGGTGCACATCGTATTGAGGGTATTGGCGACAAACATATCCCCTGGATTCACAATGTGAAGAATACCGATATGGTCATGGCAATTGATGATGCAGGCCCAATGGGCTTGTTGCGTCTTTTCAATGAGGAAGCTGGGCAAGAATATCTGGTTGAGCAGGGTGTATCGGCCGACTTAGTTGAAAAACTGCCATTATTAGGTATTTCAAGCATCGCCAACATCCTTTCTAGTATCAAATTCGCCAAGTATTATGAACTGGGATCTGAGGATGTTGTTCTCACAGTGGCAACAGATTCAATGGAAATGTACGAGAGTCGGGTAGTTGAGCTGCGTGAAGAAGAAGGCCAGTTCACAAGCTTGAATGCTGCAGCTAATTTTGCGCAATATCTACAAGGCGTGACTACTGATTACTTGCAAGAGCTAACCTACAACGATCGCAAGCGCGTACATAATTTAAAGTATTACACTTGGATTGAACAACAAGGCCGGAGCTATGAAGAGATCCAGGCTCAATGGTACGATCCCAACTATTGGTCAAATATCCACGGTCATGTTGATGAGATGGATGCGCTTATTGATCAGTTCAACGAGCGTACTGGCTTGTTAAGTGAATTAGATTAGTTTGGCAGCGGATAGGATCATTAGTTAAGCAGAATTTAACTGAATATTCCGATTTTGAGGCCAGACGCCCGTCTGGCCTCATTCATTTTCTCACCGGCAATTTCACTGGCAAGTAAAAACTTAATCAATCTAGCAGACCACAAATAGATACTATGGATTCGTTGTCAGGATCAGCCGGGCAATGATCATAGCTGATCTCGCGCCCGGTTGAAGCCCCAAGGTACCGCAACAATAAATATGTTGGGGCAAACCCGCAAATTCGATTTCGATCTTGTACGGAAGCTACCTGGCTGTACCAGTTGGATGCGCTGCCATCAAGTGCGGAGGCTATGAGCTGTTGATCTAATTTCTTGATTTCGTCTCTTTTATGGGTATCAACCTGAAAATCATCACCGAAATTTGGGCCTACATGGGCTAGATCAACCGAGGCAACAGCCAATACTCTTCGCCCTTCGGTTTCTTTTTGCAATACTTCGAGGAATGTGTTCAAGCGTTGATCGTCCTCAGGATGATTGCCGCTGGTGAGGAAATGTTGGAATGAACCAACTAGGATTGGAATCATTGGTTTATCAGCTAAGGCATTGCGGCGAATGATGTGGTGCAGCCAAACGGCCGATAGTTCTATTGAATGTTCATCACGATGATGTAATTCATCAGCAAAAGCAGCGTCTATACCAATTGCCTCAGCCAAATTTTCGATCATGTGCAAATCATTTGGCAATACCCCATATGGTGTGGCGTATGGCTGGCGGGTTAGTGTAATTGTGCCTGGCCCACCACTGTGGTCAGTGCCAAAGATTAGTACTAGATCTGCCTCTTTTATCGCCATGTCAGCATGGTTCCAAACCTTCGCATATACGCTGCCGCCGCGTTGATAATCAATATGAGGGGAAATCAATCCCCGCCCAAACCAAGGCGTTTTAAGCCCACTATCATTCGCGACATCATAGCTGTTTAGTAATCTGGCCAGCTCGTTTGCTTGTGAGGGATAGCCATGACCGGCTATTGAAGGCAACCTGTACGGCTCGGATCGATACGCAGATAACTGCGTTTCTTGTACGGTTCGGGATCGGCCGTTATCGAGTAGACAAGCCTGGTCTAGGCGATTTAGCATTTCGGTAACTTTGTCGTAAGGGATGTTTGTTCCTGTCAAGTGACAAAAAATTTGGTGTATTTCTATTGGTGTTCGTGAACCATCAGCCAGGGCGAGCATAGGTGCCACGGGCATAGGAACGAATAGCTGAATTTCTGATAGATGAAGCGGATCTCGCAGAAACCACATTTGCTGCCCTTCAAATATCACCGGCTGAAAATCAAGGGCACGAAGTTTGGGGTTTGATTCCATAATTGATTACTGGTCTTATCTAATATCCTGGTTATGGACAAATTGGTGCAAATCCAAGTGGCCCAAGGAAGATCTCGAAAAACGGCTGTAGAGGCCCACAATATAAGAGTCGACCCTGCTGATAAAAATCTAGAAATAGCAGAATTCCTATGCAGAATAATGGGATAAGAAAAACAATACAACCGCAACCAACCAACCGCCGGCGATTTCTGCTTGTTGTATCCTGCTGATCGGGCAAAATGAATTCGTCTATGGCTGATTCTTGCAGGTCATCCACGGGGGCTGGTTGAGGTTCAGGTATTTTCGCTATTGGTGAGGGAAGAGGGGGTGTTGTGTCAACTATCGTGACTTCAGACTCGGGGCCAACAAACTGATCTTCTTCAGGTGGATTCAGATTGATGGGCTCATCTAAATATTGAAGTATTATGTTGTCAGCCAATCTAATTTTGTCGCCATCGCGGAGAATGGTAAGGCCCATTACCCTTTGCCCAGAGACAAATGTGCCGTTGGTACTTCCCCAATCCTCAATGAAATATATTATGGTATAGTGATAGTTTTGTTTTTTTATTGTTATTATTGTTGTTAGATTATGTGGATATGTGTTTTTTTGTGGTGATGGTGATTGGTATTTTATTGAGGATTGGGAAGTATGGATGTGTATTTGTTTTTTGGGTGAAGGTATGGGTGTGTGATGATGGTGATGAGATTAGATTGGTTGATGATATGATATTTGGATATTTAGATGAGTGTATGGATTTGAATGGATGTGAAGAAGATGAGTTTGTTGGGGGGGAGTGTGAAGTGAGGATAGTTGAGGGGAGGTGGGTGGTTGGGTGATTAATAGTGAAAATATTTGAATTTCAACCACGGGGGCTGGTTGAGGTTCAGGTATTTTCGCTATTGGTGAGGGAAGAGGGGGTGTTGTGTCAACTATCGTGACTTCAGACTCGGGGGCAACAAACTGATCTTCTTCAGGTGGATTCAGATTGATGGGCTCATCTAAATATTGAAGTATTATGTTGTCAGCCAATCTAATTTTGTCGCCATCGCGGAGAATGGTAAGGCCCATTACCCTTTGCCCAGAGACAAATGTGCCGTTGGTACTTCCCCAATCCTCAATGAAATACCGATCACCATCGCGGCGAATTTTTGCATGTCGGCGTGATACTTCAGCATTTGGGATAACAATGGAGTTTCCAGAGCTACGGCCTATTGTGATTTCCGATTGAGATAAGGTATATTCTTTCTCAGGATTGGGGCCTAGTTTTACTATAAGGCGCGCCGGCACATCATTCATGGTCATGCTCCTCAGGATTGGCGTCGCCTACACAAGAAAACTGAGGTATCACTTATTGATAGCATACGCCTATAACAGTGCAAAGTATAGGAATATGAATATTTTTTGTCAATTAAGGTAGGAGAATGAAAATCTTGGGCATTCGATCACAAATGTCACGTTTCCGATCCCGAGAGAGTAATCAGGGCGAGAAGAAATCTGGCACTTTTTCTGGTGTTTTTGTACCCAGATTATTAACAATTCTTGGCGTGATCGTGTATTTGTGCCAGGGATGTGGGAAATGTCGGTTGGGACGGCCGTATCAAACTTTGTATGGCTGTGAACGATGAGGAAACCAGCAGGCGTGCAGAAGATTATCTAGATGAGCTAATCGAAGTGGCGCGTTTGCCGGCAAAGACCGAGGTTGTTATTCTTGAGAATAGTTTTGGGGATGCATTGCAACGTGCGCCAACGGCAGATCTAACCATCTTTGGATTACAACACACCAACCCTGATCTGAATTTCGTGGACAAGACTGTTAAGAGCGTCAACGGTTCTTGTATTTTTGTCCGCGACTCTGGAGATGAGAGCGCTTTGGCTTGATCACTTTACGTGGGCTGTTCCGACCGGACACGACGAGCATCGAAAATTAAGTTTTGCCAAACTGCATTTTCTTGTTCGTCATTCGCGAACGATAAATATATTGTTCGGGCTTTATTGGGGCGTGTACTACGTAATAGGCTTACAGTGTCTTCGTTGAACTCGGGGCCCCATGATGATAAGAATGTCACGCTTATGGCAGGCCGCGGGTGCGATCCATATAGGAGCCACCCGGTATTGAGTTCCTGCATTGTTTCAGCACTGAAGAATTGGTAAAGATATCGGCCTGGTTCATGCTCGACCATGATGGCATGATCGCCCAGCGGCACTTGCCAATACTCTGCCGGCCTTAGAACAACGTTTTTTTCCCAATCCCTCAAACTAAATGTACCACTTGCGCAAACTGCGACATGTTCTTTCTTTGGCAAAGGCGTTAATTCGCCAGCCTCCATAAGTTTGGTTTTATCTGCAACAAATCGATAATAGCCGCTCCGTCTGGCTCTCCAATAACTTACATATACCCATAGAAATATCCCTAGGGCAATAATTACGAATACCCTGTCCCATTTTGCTATCCATATCAAGACCGGTAATAAAAAAACTACAACTCTTATCAAGCTGCTTATACGGACGCCAAGAATCTTGTGCCTGTCCGTCCAGTGGATGAGCCACAACATGATCCCTAAATAGTAGTTTATTGTGCGCCTGCTGAAGGATACATCTTGCATACTGAGCCTTATCGGTATTATAGATTGGTGGTGGTCGCCAGCGAAGACAGTATTCTAACGAAGTAGGTCATGTTCTACCACTGAGTTAAGAACCACATAAGATTGGAGAAAATCATGCATTTGGAGATTTGTCAGCATCGTATTGTTCGAGGATAGTATCGCACAGCACAAATACAGTAAAATGTGCAATATAAGGGATTGTGATGTTTCGAAATATTTTTTATTTCCTATTTTTACTACTACTATTTATTCTTTCTGGTTGTATTGTTACTGATGCGTTACCGACCCATCAGATGGCAACGGCGACAACTATGGCCAATATACCTGACAATGTGCCTCTCACAGAAACAAAGGATTCGGAACCACCCCAGAAGACGCCTGTCGCCTCTCCATTTCCCGTACATACGCCCGCTAATAATGAAGTTCCCATGAGCACGCCCGATGTACCTCCTTTATCGGTTCATATTAGTGCCGAGGACGAGATCGCCAGGATATTGTCGGCAACCTTGCCCCCAAAGCGAGATGACAAACGATTAGCCGCGGCTTATCGTGGGCTAGTTGATAAAGATGTAAGCGATAGGCTGGCGAATAAACCGTCGCCAGTTGAGGGAGCCATACAAACCTTTCGCATTTTAAACGTAGTAGATAATACGGTCGGTGAAATTAACGCTGAGTTACTTGCCGTTGGCGACCATGCTTATTTCTGGTTCGATTCCGGTCCTGGTGCCCCGATGCCCGATCAAGATGAACTTCAGAATGTGGTTCGTAAATTTGATGATATCTACGAAAACACGATCAAATACTTTGGCTTTGAAAGCAACCCAGGTATTGATGGTGATTCCCGTCTTCATGTAGTAAATGCCTCGCCAATAGCGTTGTGCGGCGTGACAGAAGAAACAGCAAGTCAATGCCATCTTGCTGGCCTAGTCCAACCGGCGGATCTACTCCCTTCTACAGTGGATCCACGCTCTAATGAACGAGAGATGTTTGTGATGAATACATTTCGTTTTGGTAGAGATTCCTATCTTGGCGTTCTTGCTCACGAGTTCAGGCATATGATAGAGGATAACTATGATAGAGCAGATACAGATTGGGAAAAGGAAGGTTCCGCCACTTTAGCTGCAGAGCTTTCAGGCTATCCAAGTGGGGGAGTGGAACGAGGAAATATGTTCCTGGAAAACCCGGACCAACAACTCAATAGTTGGACCGAAAATAATACTGCTCCATACTATGGCCAAGGGTATATTTTAAACAGGTTTATCTTCGATAAATTAGGCCAAGAACTATACACCCAATTCGCAACCAGCCCGCTTCCTGGACTCCTGGCAGTAGACTCCGTGGCTGAAGCTAACAATCTCGATTTTGATGGTGAATCCTTATGGCTGGATTGGCTTGTTGCCTTAGCTGTACATGATGATCCACGAGTCCCAGAAAAATATCGCTTTGAAATACAAGGCCTCAACAGGGCTGGATCTACTGTTATCAGCGATGTGCCGGCCGATTATCAAGAGAGCGTGCGGCAGTATGCTGCTGATTATTACGAACTTCCAATTGAAGCTCGTGAACTCTTTTTCAGCGGAGACACAAAGGTGTCTTTGTTGGGTACGGAACCGGTATCAGGCGAAAGATTTTGGGTTGCGCAGCGTGGCAACAATAGTAACCCGCGGCTAACCCGTTGGATTGACCTGACTGATATTGAACAAGCCACGCTTAGCTACTCCGTTTACGCAGATATTGAATATGGTTATGACTTTGCTTACGTATCGGTTTCGACTGATCGTGGGCATACATGGATACCTCTTGAGGGAGAACATATGCAAGGTCTAGATCCCGCGGATAATCCTGCAGGTTCGGCTTTTACAGAACGTTTCTACACGGGAAACTCCCGCCAATGGGTAGAAGAAAAAATTGATCTAAGCCCATATGCCGGCCAGAACATTATGCTCCGATTCGAATACGTAACTGATCCAATACTGACTTATGGTGGACTGGCTATTGACGATATCACTATCCCTGAAATCGGTTTTTTTGATGATGTGGAGAGTGAAGATCCTGATTGGGTAGTCGAAGGATTTGTTCGCGCAACAGCATCGCTGCCCCAAAATTGGCATCTCCAACTTATTACCAGTAATGAAAACGTTTTAGTAGTGGAAGAATTGATGACGAATCAAGAGGGTGAGTTGGTAATTTCACTCGATCATCGTGATGCCACCCAACGGCCGATTCTTATTGTTGCCGCAACAGCGCCAACAACACTTGAGCCAGCCAATTACGAACTAGAAATCCGCTAATAGAAAATAGCGGATTCAGAAACATGAACGTACTAGCATCAGCATTATTACGATGGCGGGAGAGGATGGGAGTCGAACCCACCGCCGCTCGCTCTGCGCGACCGGCCACTGGTTTTGAAGACCAGGGCACCCACCGGGGCACAACCACTCCCGAGATAAAAATATGTGGAATTGGCATTTCACCAGCTCCAATTGTGATCATTAGTCTACCGCAATCAATGGGTTCTGGGAAGAGTCTGGATTGGCAAAAAGATCTGGCTGAGAAGAGACACACAACATTTGACATCTGTTGAGCCTTTAGATAGAATTCCACCAACTTTTACAAGTTGCTTGGTCCTTGCCTCGCCGGGATAGCTCAGTTGGTAGAGCACTGCACTGAAAATGCAGGTGTCCCCAGTTCAAGTCTGGGTCCTGGCATCAGCTTTGTTGGATTCTTTACAAAGCAAAATAGTTTGCGGGCGTGGTTCAGTGGTAGAACGTCTCCTTGCCAAGGAGAAGGCCACGGGTTCGAATCCCGTCGCCCGCTCTGGTATCACGGCAGGCTTTCAGCCTGCCGTAGTTTTTTGGCGACGTGGCCAAGTGGTAAGGCAAGGGTCTGCAAAACCCATATCACGGGTTCGAATCCCGTCGTCGCCTTTGTTTTTATGGTAAAGCCCTTGCAAAATCGCAAGGGCTTTATTTGTTTTTGGCCGATGTGAATTGTTCCTGGTTGTGATCCGATCGCCGGCCGCATCTGCATAATATAAGGTAGCATTTGATGAGTTTTGCTAATTTTCCTGCTAGTATCGATAATATAGACAGCCGCCGCTGGGAAACATTTGAGTCATTCTATACGGAGCTAAAGCAAAGAGATATCTCACATAATGATCTGCAACTTTGGTTGGCCGACTGGTCCCGACTTGATTCTCTTGTAAATGAAGCCGGAACAATGATTGAAATTGAAAAAACATTAGACACAACAGATGAGAACCGTGAAAAGGCTTTCATCGATTTCGTGAATAATGTGCAGCCCGAGGCAGCATTGGCAGATCAAGAACTCAAAGAAAGGTTTTTGGGTCTGGTAGCGGATGTTGATAGCCTGCCCGATTTTGATATCACTTTGCGCAACATGCGAAATCAAGCAGATTTATTCCGAGAAGAAAATGTCCCCATCATTACTGAATTGGCAAAGCTTGGTAATGAGTTCGATAAGATTACGGGGCGCATGGTTGCTGATTGGGATGGAGAGGAAAAGAACCTGAGCCAGTTAAGTGTTTTTCTCAAGGACAAGGATCGCACAATCCGCAAACGAGCCTGGAAATTGATGTCTGAATTATGGCTTGATCAGAGAAAGCCGCTTAATCAGTTGTACAGCGCGATGTTAGAACAGCGACAGGCTTTGGCTACGAATGCCGGTTTAGATAGTTTTCGCGAATATGCTTTCCGAGATTATGATCGATTTGATTATACGGCCGCTGATTGTTTTACATTCCATAAAGCGATTGAGGAGGTTGTAGTTCCGGTCACACGCCGCATATATGCCCAAAAATGTCGGCGTTTGGGGCTTGCTAAGTTACGCCCTTGGGATGTAGAAGTTGATACCAGCGACGCGCCACCTTTGCAGCCATACAATGGACAAGATGAGCTTGTTCAAGGTAGTTTGAATATTATACAAGATGTAGACAAGGTGTTGGCGCATTATTTTGGAACGATGGCGGATGAAGGTCTTTTAGATCTAGATACACGTTCGGGGAAAGCTTTAGGGGGATATTGCGCAACACTTCAGTTTCGCAAACGGCCGTTTATTTTCATGAACGGGGCTGGTACTCCCGATGACGTACAGACAATGCTTCACGAAGCGGGGCACGCCTTCCATGTGTTTGAATCTGCCTCTTTGCCGTTCATTTGGCAGACTAATCCACCGATGGAGTTTGCTGAAGTGGCCTCAATGAGCATGGAACTGCTTTCTGCGCCTTACCTATCGAAGGGGCAAGGTGGATTTTACACACAGAAGGAAACTGCCCGAGCTCGAATTGAGCACCTGGAAGGCATCTTGTTGTTTTTGCCGTTCATGGCCGTGGTGGATGCATTTCAACATTGGGTTTATACAAATCCAACTCTGGCAGTTAGTTCCGAAAATTGTGATGCCATGTGGGACCAACTGTGGAAACGGTTCATCCCTGATGTGGATTATACAGGTATGGAAAACGAACGGGTCACAGGGTGGCATCGAAAACTTCACATTTTCCATGTCCCTTTCTACTACATTGAGTACGGCATGGCGCAAATAGGTGCTTTACAAGTATGGCGAAATTCGTTATATGATCAGCCTCAAGCCATAATTGATTATCGCCATGCATTATCGCTGGGTGGAACGAGGACACTGCCAGAATTATTCGCTGCGGCAGGGGCTGAATTTAGGTTTGACACTGAGATGTTGGCGGATTTGGTGGATTTGGTTGAGAAGACAATCCATGAATTAGAGATATCCATTGGCGACCAAGTCTAATCTCACGTATTAATGGCCCTTTTAGAAGTACGGTCACTGAGCAAACGATTTGAACCGGGCAAGTCGGCCGTTGATAACGTAACATTATCGGTAAATCAGGCAGAAATTGTCTGTTTACTTGGGCCCTCTGGCTGCGGGAAAACAACCCTGTTGCGCAGCATTGCTGGTTTGGAAATTCCGGATACCGGCACTGTCTTGTTTGCTGGGCGTGACGTGGCCCAAGTGCCGCCTCACAAACGCGATTTTGGCATGATGTTTCAAGATTTTGCGCTGTTTCCCCATAAAAACGTTTATGACAACATTGCTTTCGGCCTACAAATGCGTTACGAGACACCTGAGAATATCCATTCACGTGTTCATGCCATGTTGGAATTGGTCGATCTAGTTGGTTATGGTGAACGGGAAATTGAACAATTGTCAGGGGGGGAACAACAGCGGGTTGCTCTTGCCCGCGCACTTGCACCTCGGCCTAGTCTCTTGATGCTGGATGAACCGCTAGGGGCTTTGGACCGTGCGCTGCGCGAAAGACTTATGTTGGATCTACGAGAAATCCTGAAACAGGTTGGGGTAACTGCAATCTATGTAACCCATGATCAAACTGAGGCTTTTGCCGTTGCGGATCGGGTGGCTGTCATGAATCGTGGCCACATTGAGCAGTTCGACCCGCCCCAGATTGTTTTTCTACACCCCGCTTCACCATTTGTGGCCCGTTTTTTAGGCTTTCAAAATATTATGGGTGGCGAGGTGGTTAATGAGGAAGTAGTGCGCACGCAGGTTGGTGATCTAAAGATTACTTCTCGACTGCCTGAAGTGGCGACCCATGTGACTCTCCTTGTGCGCCCGGAAGCGGCAAGAATTTTACATTCCGAAGAGGATGGTATTGTTAATGAATTACTGGTCAAATTGAAATTGCTATCTTTCCGGGGTAAATATTATCAGGTGTGGGTTCAGGTTGCTGACCAGGATTTGATGTTTGAGATATCACAAGTAACAGAAAGGGTTGGCGATTCGGTTCGCCTCTCCCTAAATCCGGCTGCCCTCGAGCTTTTACCTGCATGAGCACATTAGCCACCAAATAGTACAAAAGGTATACTGGAAAACATGCTTGGACTAGACCCTGCGACCCTAATAGCGCGCGTAATCGTGCTTTTGATTGCTTTTACAATTCATGAATTGGCGCATGCTGTAACAGCAAATTTCTTGGGAGATCTGACCCCGAGGCGCCAAGGGCGGATCACTCTTAATCCTATTGCCCACCTTGACTTATTTGGTTCAATAATGTTGATTGTTTCCGGATTTGGCTGGGCTAAGCCAGTTATGGTTAACCCAAACAACATGCGTGGAAACCCTCGTACCTCAATGGCAATTGTTGCCGCAGCGGGACCGATATCTAATCTCATTATGGCTGTCGCAGCGTCAATCCCTTTTCAAATGGGAATAATGGACTTAACATTCACTGCTCAGGGAACGATTCCATCTTTGGCTTTTATTTTGACCCAATTTGTCTGGATAAACCTAATATTGGCCTTCTTTAATTTGATACCGGTGCCACCCCTCGATGGTTACAAGATCTTAGTTGGCATATTGCCACAAGAGATCGGTGTACAGTTACGGCCTCTGGAGCAATACGGATTCTTGCTGTTAATGGGATTGATATTCTTCCTTCCTCTCATGGGTGTCGATGTTTTGAACTGGTTAGTAATGGCCCCAGCGTCGACTGCTATGAGTTTCCTGGTTGGTTAACGAAGTGCGATTGCAATATCGGATTACCCAGTTTTGGTGGGGAATCACGGCCGATAGTTTTGCCGGCGTCCGCTTGTAATGAGTTAGTGTCATTTCTGAGTGCAAAGGAATGGGATCTTTTTCAACTCTATTCTTCAGCAGATCAACGACATGGTTATCAAGTTTACCAGACATTGCACGCCGCGGGATATCACCAAACTGATCTACTCGTCGCCGGGATTTTACATGATATAGGCAAGACAAAGGTTAAACTTTCGGTTTGGGAGAGGATTGTGGTTGTAATTGGAGGAGTCTTATTTCCTCAAAAAATCTTGGCCTGGGGGCAGGGTAAAGCTGAAGGATGGAAACGGCCGTTCGTGGTCAAAGTACAGCACCCAGTCTGGGGTGCAGAGATGGCCCAAGCTGCTGGTTCAAGTGAACGTGTTGTCAATCTTATCCGCCGTCATCAAGATCCTTTGCCGTCAAAACCAAGCCTGGTTGAAGATGAGCTTCTTTGTTTGTTACAATGGGCTGACGATCAGAATTAAAAAATTCAAAGTTCAAGATCATTTAGAAGAGTAAACCAATTCCTTGAAGCCTTTGCTTTCCTAGGGATTAAGCGTACGGAGTAAGTAAATGCAGACGAAAAATATTACTATCATCGGCACACGCCGAACAGGGGCCTCGATCGCATTGGCTCTCAAAGATGGCCCATTGGATTTTGAAGTTACCGGACATGACAGCGATTCAAATTTACTAAAAGAAGCGAAGGAGCTCGGTGGCTTTGACAAAACGGAATCAAATCTAATCCGAGCGGCGGAAACGGCCGATATCCTGATCTTGTCTATGCCGGTGTCGGAGTTAGAGGTAACAATGAAGGCGATTGGTGATGCAACACAATCGCACACACTTGTGATTGATCTAACTGATATAAAAGGGCTAGGTATAAAACTGGCGGAAAAGTATTTAAAGAACGGCCACTATGTCGGTGCGCATCCTGTTCTAGCGGCAGCTACTTTTGCTGACGGCCGTCCTGATACAAAGAATGCACGTGCCGACCTTTTCCAGAACAGCGTCTTTTGCCTGATGCCTGATGCTAAAGTTGACCCACAAGCAGTACAAACGGCCGTTAATTTTGGCAAACTTCTTGGCGCATCTCCCTATTTCGTAGATCCGATGGAATATGACAGTTTAGTTCAGGGGGTTGAAACCCTGCCAGGCCTGATGGCTGCATCACTCTTTAGAGCAGTTAATAAAGCAACTGGTTGGCGTGACATACTTCGTTTTGCCGACCTTCCCTTTGCTATAGCCACAATGCCGCTCGACAAAGATGCTGAAGAGCTAGCTTCTCTGGCGCTGAATGACAGATTGGCAACCTTACATTGGCTCGACGCGCTTACAGAAGAACTCCAACAACTTCGACGCTGGATTCAAGATGGAGATGAAGAATTATTAGCTGCTTTCTTAAGTGAACTAAATTTAGCTCGGGACAAGTGGCTGGATGAACGTACCAAAAATGATTGGGTTGATAGTGGCGATCAACCAGTTGATGTTCCTGGGATGGGCGAGCGATTCTTTGGTGGTTTAGCACGACGGTCTGGCTAATCAAATACACATCGACTGTCAGCCGGACTAAGTAATCCTAACTCATTATGAATGTGCCTTACAGCACAAACAATCGGAAACCTCTGCGAATCTTGATGATTGCTCCTACCTCGTTTTTTAGCGATTATGGAGGGCACATCCGGATCCTTGAAGAGACGCGAGCCTTACAAGAATTAGGCCATCGTGTCGCCATTGTTACATATTATAAGGGGAGTGATATGCCTGGCCTTGATATCCGACGTACCTCAAGGCTTCCATGGCGCACTGATTACGAGGTAGGTTCGTCAAGGCATAAAATTGCGTTTGATGCATATTTGGCGGCAAGCTCACTTATGCAGGGGCTTCGATTCCGCCCTGACGTAATCCATGGTCATATGCATGAAGGGGCGCTAATAGGTGGTTTTGTTGCTCGATTATTAGGTGTCCCCCTGGTATTTGATTATCAAGGTAGTATGACGGCCGAAATGGTCGATCATAAATTCCTTGATCCGGCGGGATCTCTATACCCCTGGGCCCACCGGTTGGAACGATTTATTAGTGGGCGGCTGCCGGATGCAATTCTAACAAGCTCAATTCAGGCCAGAAGAACACTTAAAGATGAATTTCAAGTAGATCCGCATATCATCCATCCTTTGCCTGATTGCGCTGATACTGAACGATTCCAACCAGGCAGCTTATCTCCAGATCAATCCCGAGAGCTTCTTCGAGAGTTGGATATCCCACCCGGACAGACAATTGTGGCTTATCTGGGATTGCTTACAGATTATCAAGGCATACCCTTCTTAATTGAAGCTGCATCAAAGCTGAAGATGACTGGTAAGCAGATACATTTCCTGATTATGGGCTATCCTAATGTGCAACGCTATTTGGCCATGGCTCGTGAGGCAAATGTTGACGATTGTATGACCTTTACAGGCAAGATCGAATATCGCGATGCTCCCACCTATCTTTCACTTGGTGATATTACGGTTGCGCCGAAGGTGTCATCTACAGAAGGAAGCGGAAAATTGCTCAACTATATGGCCTTGGCGCTGCCAGTGGTCGCTTTCGATACACCTGTTCATAGAGAGTATCTCGGCGATTTGGGCATTTATGCGCCTGCTGGGGATGTGATTGCGTTCTCCGACGCCATCGGGCGGCTCGCCTGCGACCCGGCTCACCGTGATCTCGTTGGACACCAATTGCGAATACGCGCCAAGGAACGATACAGTTGGCATCGTGCAGGGAAGGAGATCGAGACAATATATTCGCAGTTGACAAGAGAATGAATTCGTTATATACTGTAAAGTCGCGTATTATGCATACCTTGGTATCATTTATAAACATTTTGCGAGAATAATGCGGCCCTTTTAATAGGGTGCAACCAGATTGTTGCACCCTTTCTTTATTACATGTTAGACCTTTATTAGACCGGCTAAATCTTTTTGATTTGTCCGGCAGGGAGCAGGTGGATAACGAATGCAAAGTAGACCAACCAAATCGTACGCACGTACAGTAAGACCGTTGGAACTTCCTTCGCTTATTGACATTCAACTAGATTCCTTTAAAGCCTTTATAGATGAAGGCCTTGCTTCGTTGTTTGACGAGATCTCGCCAATCGAGAGCTTTAACGGCAAATTGCAGCTCTTTTTCCCATCGGATCGCCCCGAGGTTGAAGGCTTTGACTTGAATTATTGGTTCGGTGAACCAAAATATTCGGTCGAGGAATGTGTTGACCGGGACATGAGCTTTTCAGCACCATTAACTGTGAAAGTGATGTTGTACAGTTCCGACATGGATCAACCTATCGTCCAGGATATTTTTATGGGGGATTTTCCTCTAATGACACCTGCCGGTACGTTCATTATTAATGGTACTGAGCGCGTCGTGGTCAGCCAGTTGATTCGTTCTCCTGGTGCTTATTTTGAGATTGAGGAAGAACGAAAGACAGGTCGGCCGTTGGCTATGGGTAAGCTTATCCCAGATCGTGGCGCCTGGATGGAATTTGAGACGAGAAAAACAGATTATTTAACCATTAAGTTTAACCGCAAGCGTACGGTGCCGATTACATTATTCTTGCGTGCGATGGCAGCCATTGATGATGGTCTCGGAGAGCCTTTACTTAAAGATGGAAGTGATGAAGAATTGCTTGAGCTCTTCGAAGACATTGATACCAATCCTGAGCATCTATACATTCAAGGTAGCATTGAGCAAGAGCCGCCCTGGAACTTGGACAAATCGTTGCCTGAACAAGCGTTAATTGAGTTCTATAAGCGCATGCGCCCGGGCGATCCGCCCACTTTAGATAATGCCCAGAAATATTTGACTGAGCAGTTGTTTGAAAAGCGGCGCTATGACTTGGCCAAGGTTGGACGCTACAAGTTGAATAAGCGATTAAGCCTAACAGATGAAGTGCCGGGGTCTCATCGTACAATTACACAGCGGGATATTGTGCAGTTTGTACGGCATATGATTCTTATCAACAATGGTAAAGAGGGTCCAGACGACATTGATCATCTGGGGAATCGCCGTATTAAAACTGTTGGCGAACTACTCCAAGCTAAACTCCGAGTGGGTCTGCGACGTATGGAGCGTGTGGTCCGTGAACGCATGTCAATTCGCGACAGTGATAATTTGACTCCTGTATCGTTAACCAATATTCGCCCAGTTGTAGCGTCAATCCGCGAGTTTTTTGGTAGTTCACAGTTGAGCCAATTCATGGAGCAGGCCAATCCACTGGCTGAGTTGACTCACAAGAGGACATTATCTGCCCTGGGTCCCGGCGGGTTGCGAAGAGAAAGAGCTGGGTTTGAGGTACGTGATGTACACCATAGCCATTACGGCCGTATTTGCCCCATTGAAACGCCGGAAGGCCCGAATATTGGTCTTATTGGGCGCTTAGCTACTTATGGCTGGGTCAATAAATTTGGTTTTATTGAAACGCCTTATCGTCGCGTACGCAATACTATTGCTGCCGATAATGACGAACTGTTGGGACACAACGCGTTCAAAAATGTTATCGATCCCGATACGGGAGAAATCATTGTTAGTGCGGGTACGGTAATAGACGAGGCGTTGGTTAAGCAAATCCGGGATACTGCGATTGAGCAAGTTGAAGTTACCCCTTACGTGACTGATGAGATTACATATATGTCTGCGGACGAGGAAGATCATTACTCGATAGCCCAGGCAAATGCGAAGATTGATGATTTGGGTCAGTTTACTGAGCCACGTGTATCTTCTCGCCGAAACCAGCAGTTCCGGTTTACTTCTATACAAAGAATCGACTATATGGATGTGGCGCCGCGCCAGATCGTTGGTGTATCAGCCGCTTTGATCCCTTTCCTTGAGCATGATGATGCCAACAGGGCGTTGATGGGCTCGAACATGCAGCGACAAGCTGTTCCGCTATTGCAGCCCCATGTGCCTGTGGTCAGCACCGGTATGGAACTCCAGGCCGCGCGTAATTCTGGGCAAGTGGTACAAGCCAAAGAGCCGGGTGAGGTCATTAGCGTGACAGGTGATCAAGTCGTGGTTCTAGGTGCAAATGGCCCAAAGGCATACCACCTTCGTAAATACAACCGGTCTAACCAAAGTACATGTATAGATCAGCGACCGGTGGTCGTAAAAGGGCAACGTGTTGAGATCGGCGATGTTTTGGCTGATAGTTCTTCAACCAGCAACGGTGAGTTGGCACTTGGCCAAGATGTACTAGTGGCCTTCCTTTCCTGGGAGGGTGGCAATTACGAAGATGCTATCCTGGTTAGTGAGAAGCTTGTGCGTGACGATATGTTCACCTCCGTTCATATTGAGAAACATGAGGTTGAAGCTCGCGATACTAAGCTAGGACCTGAAGAAATTACATACGATATCCCGAATGTCAGTGAAGATGCGCTAAAAGATCTGGATGAACGCGGTATTATCCGTGTTGGTGCGGATGTCAATGAGAATGATATTCTCGTTGGAAAAATTACGCCCAAAGGCGAGAAGGAACTTAGCCCCGAGGAAAAACTATTACGTGCAATTTTTGGCGATAAGGCACGTGAAGTAAAAGATTCAAGTCTTCGTCTTCCACATGGTGCTCGCGGTAAAGTCGTCGATGTCCAGGTTTTTGACCGACAGAAAGATCGTGATTTGCCTGCAGGTGTAGAAACAATGGTGCGTGTTAGTGTAGCCCAGCGGCGCAAGCTTTCTGAAGGCGATAAGATGGCGGGACGCCATGGCAACAAGGGTGTGATATCTAAGATTGTGCCGATTGAGGATATGCCATATCTCGCAGATGGGACGCCTGTCGACATTATTTTGAGCCCGCTTGGTGTACCTGGCCGTATGAATATTGGACAGGTTCTCGAGACACATCTCGGTTGGGCTGCATCCAGGTTGGGATTTCGCGCAATCACGCCGGTGTTTGACGGTGCTAGTGAAACGGAGATCGCGTCAGAGCTTTCCCGTGCTTGGTTGATTGATCATGCATGGCAGGTGGCCATTGATTGGGCTTGGGATTGGCTGGCTGAAATAAATTATGAAATCGAATCTTTGCGAGATGATGATCAGGCTCGACGTCTATTCCTTGAAGCCTGGCTGGGCGATCTCGATTACGATATTGGGCGTTTGAAAACGGATGAAGGATATGCTCGTTTTTCTACCACGAAGGAGTGGCTGAAGAGCCGGGGCTGGAATCCGGATGAGATTTTCCACCAGGTGCTAAAATCTGCCAAGGATGAGTGGATTACTCTGAATGAAAAAGCGATTGAGGCATGTGCCCGAGAATGGTATGCCGCGATGCTTGAGAAATTTGAAGGTCAACTTCCTAATGAGGTGTTGAGTTGATCCGGAGACGGCCGATATGGCGGACATGGAGCGATTGGCCGATCTCATTACTACAGCAACACATATTCCGTTGCCATATCTTGGTAAAGAACGATTGATTGATGGCAAATCAGGTCGGCCGTTTGACCAGCCAGTTACTGTTGGCATTTTGCATATGTTAAAACTGGCTCACCTTGTTGAAGACAAAGCTCATGCACGCTCAACTGGTCCTTATTCGTTAGTAACCCAACAACCCTTGGGTGGTAAAGCTCAATTTGGTGGACAGCGTTTTGGCGAGATGGAAGTTTGGGCTTTGGAAGCTTACGGTGCGGCCCATACTTTGCAAGAAATGTTAACAATTAAGTCTGACGATGTTCAGGGTCGCGTAAAGACCTATGAGTCGATTGTAAAGAATGAACCCATTGAAGAGCCGGGTGTTCCTGCATCTTTCCGCGTCTTGGTTAAGGAATTGCAGAGTCTTAGGTTTGGCTGTCGAGGCTGAAACTGAAGCGGGTGATATCATGCGATTTGGGAAAGATGATGATCGCCGAAGCAACCGTGGTAGTTGGAGCGGTGCAGGAATGCTAGATTACCGCCGCGTGCGACGATAGATTTTTGATCTTCGGGTTCTGATTATCACTCTTAATTTAGACGGCTGTTGCCGCGAACCAAGTTAAAAATTAAAAACCCGCACATGGGTTGACGCAAGAGTTATTTTATGGTAAAATAGCTCTTTCGTATGTATGGATAAACACGTGTAGCTGCGAAGCTGTAGTTACCAATTGAATAAGCGAAAAATTCGAAAGGAGGCCATCGCAATGTTAAATTACGATGGCCTTCGTTTGTCGCGAGTTGGTGCCGGTTAATTGACAGGTGCCGCTCGTTATTTTTTTGATTATTAAGATTATTAGAGACATACGGAAAATGTAAACTGTTGAAGTGACAGGCGGTTATAAGGAGAGATTAGAACGTGCCTACAATAAATCAACTTGTACGCAAGGGTCGTAAGGCCAAATCTAAGAAAAGCACTGCACCGGCGTTGCAATGGACGTTTAATTCTTTCCGTCAGCGCCGGACGCGCCAGGCAAGGGGTGCTCCGCAAAAGCGGGGTGTGTGTACTCAGGTAAAGACCATGACGCCGAAAAAACCAAATTCGGCTTTACGTAAGGTGGCCAGAGTGCGTTTGTCTAACGGGATTGAGGTAACAGCCTATATTCCCGGTGAGGGTCATACCTTGCAGGATCACTCTGTTGTTTTGATTCGTGGCGGTCGTGTTAAGGATTTGCCCGGTGTGCGTTATCACGTCGTACGCGGAACTTTAGATGCCGGTGGCGTTGATAATCGCAAGAAAGGTCGCTCAAAGTACGGCACGAAAACGCCGAAATAGGATGTGAGAGCGCGTGTTGTTCGTAAATTATGAATAGCAGCGCTAGATGGGAATACTGTTATGCCAAGACGATATCGTCCAGAAAAACGTTTAGTAGAGCCTGACCTGCGCTACGATAATCTTCATGTTTCCATGTTCATCAATCGATTGATGAGGAGGGAAAGAAGAGTACGGCCAGGCGGGTGTTGTATGACAGTTTTGAGCTGATCGAGGATCGTGCCAAGCGACCTCCGATCGAGGTGTTTGAGCAAGCTTTGCAAAATGTATCGCCGCAGGTTGAAGTAAAACCGCGACGTGTGGGTGGTGCTACATATCAGGTGCCTATCCCGGTCGAACCGCATCGCCGGGTATCATTGGCCATGCGTTGGTTGCTCGCCTCCGCTCGCAGTAGAAGCGGCCGTTCAATGGCTGAAAAGTTGGCCGGAGAATTAATGGATGCAGCGAATAAGCAAGGTTCTGCTGTAAAGAAACGCGATGATACACATCGCATGGCTGAAGCGAATCGCGCATTTTCGCATTTTCGTTTCTAATAATTATTTGGTTGTCTGATGAGCCGTTTTTCTCTTGATCAAGTTCGGAATATTGGCGTTATTGCCCATATTGATGCTGGCAAAACGACCACTACCGAACGCATCCTGTATTATACTGGTCGCATCCATCGAATGGGCGAAGTGCATGAAGGCACGGCCACGATGGATCATATGGAGCAGGAGCAGGAGCGAGGGATTACAATTACTTCGGCTGCTACGACAACATTTTGGCTTGATCATCAAATTAACATCATCGATACACCGGGCCACATCGATTTCACGGCTGAAGTACAGCGTAGTCTCCGAGTCTTAGATGGCGGGGTTGTAGTTTTCGATGCTGTTGCCGGCGTTGAGCCACAATCGGAGACAGTTTGGCGGCAAGCTGATGAGTACAATGTGCCTCGTATCTGTTTTGTAAACAAGATGGATCGAATCGGCGCTGATTTTTCGCGAACCATTGAGATGATCCGTGATCGTCTTAAGTGCGAACCCGATTGCTAGTTCAATGGCCAATTGGTAGTGAGTCAGATTTTCGAGGTATTGTTGATTTGCTCTCGATGAAGGCTGCGATTTGGGAAGAGGATGATCTGGGTGCAACACCTGTTATCGCCGATATTCCTGATGATGTAATTGAAGAGGCCGAGGCTGCGCGTCAAGTAATCATCGAGTATATTGTCGAAACAGATGATGAGTTGATGTTACGTTATCTTGAAGGTGAAGAAATATCGGCTGATGAGCTTCGAGCGGTTTTGCGAAAAGCCACTATCGCCGGTACAGCTACGCCTGTGTTGTGCGGAACTGCTTTGCGAAACAAGGGAATACAACGCGTTCTTGACGCTGTAGTTCATTATTTGCCATCACCGTTAGATGTGCCGCCAATGGAAGGCATGAATCCCTATACCGAAAAGGTTGAAGAGCGACATGCGAGCGACGATGAACCACTGTCGGCATTGGTTTTTAAGATTGTTACTGATCCATATGTAGGTCGCCTTGCATATTTTCGGGTCTATTCTGGTGTCTTACAATCTGGTGATTCAATACTTAACAGCACAAAAAATAAAAAAGAGCGTGTTGGCCGTATTCTGCGTATGCATGCTGATCGCCGTGAGGACTTAACTGAAGTTCGTGCGGGGGATATTGCCGCTACGCTAGGCCTTAAGCGCACTTTTACCGGTGAGACACTTTGTGATGCTCAGTCTCCAATTTTGTTGGAGTCCATAGAATTTCCTGAACCCGTCATTAATCTGGCTATTGAACCTAAGAGCAATGCCGATCAAGAGAAAATGGGCGTTGCCTTAAAGGCACTTAGCGAGGAAGATCCTACTTTTCAAATCAGGACCAATGAACAGACGGGCCAGACAATCCTTTCTGGAATGGGCGAGTTGCATCTCGAGGTTTTGGTCGATAGGATGTTGCGAGAGTTTCGGGTTGCTGCTAACGTGGGTAAACCACGGGTAGCCTATCGTGAGACAATTACCCGAACAGTCGATAAAGCCGTAGGTAGATTTGTCCGCCAGAGTGGTGGTCGCGGTCAATTTGGTCATGTTGTCTTGCGTATTGAACCGCTTGAACCCGGTTCCGGTTTTGTTTTCGAAGATGCCATTATGCGCGGCGTTATTCCTAAGGAATATGTGAAACCGGCCGAAGCTGGAATTAGGGAAGCACTTTCGAGTGGTGTTTTGGCAGGGTATCCGCTCGTGGACCTCAAAGTAACTTTATATGATGGTTCATTTCACGAAGTGGATTCATCAGAAATTGCTTTCAAGATTGCAGGATCAATGGCGCTGCGTGATGGTGTTCAACAGGGTCGTCCAATCCTTTTAGAGCCAATCATGAGCGTTGAGGTTGTGGCCCCGGAGGAATATACCGGGGACGTAATAGGTAATTTATCGGCTAATCGAGGCATGATTGAGGGCATGGAAATGCGTGTTGATGGATTACAGACCGTCAAATCAAACGTGCCCTTGGCAGAAATGTTTGGTTATGCGACCAAACTGCGATCGATGACACAGGGGCGTGGTATCTTCACGATGGAGTTCAGCCACTACGCACCAGTTAATGAAAGCATAGCCCGCGATGTTTTACGCGGTATGGCTTAGATAAAGACATTCATAAGTTTTAGTTAAGATTCACTTAAGACAAAGATTTGTAAAATAGGTTGAATTCGTTTTTCGAGGGAAGTAATTATGGGCAAAGAGAAATTTGTGCGCGAAAAGCCACATGTCAATATTGGCACTATCGGTCATGTCGACCATGGAAAGACAACCTTGACGGCAGCCATCACGAAAGTGTTGGCGATGAAAGGTTTCGCAGACTTCTCGGCGTTCGATCAGATCGACAACGCGCCGGAAGAGAAAGAGCGTGGAATCACGATCGCGATTTCACATGTTGAATACCAGACCGAGGCACGTCATTACGCCCACGTGGACTGTCCCGGGCATCGTGATTACATTAAGAACATGATCACCGGTGCAGCACAGATGGACGGGGCGATCCTCGTCGTATCGGCACCGGACGGGCCAATGCCGCAGACACGCGAGCACATTTTGCTGGCACGTCAGGTGGAAGTGCCGGCCATCGTAGTCTACATTAACAAAGTCGACCAGATGGACGACCCGGAATTGTTGGAGCTGGTAGACCTGGAACTGCGCGAACTGCTGGATGTTTACGAATTCCCTGGCGACGAGACGCCGATCGTGATGGGCAGTGCGCTGCAAGCGTTGGAATCCACGAGCGACGATCCGGCTGCGCCGGAATATGAGTCAATCTGGGAGCTGATGCGTGTGGTGGATGAGTACATTCCCGACCCGCAGCGCCAGACGGAATTGCCGTTCATGATGTCGGTTGAAGATGTGTTCTCGATTAAGGGGCGCGGCACCGTGGTGACGGGACGAGTGGACCGTGGCACATTGCTGCCGGGCAAAGAAGTTGAGATCGTGGGCTTGACGGATGTGATCCGCAAGGTCGTAGTGACCTCGATGGAAATGTTCCACAAGATCCTGGACAAAGTAGAAGCAGGCGACAATGCCGGGCTGCTGCTGCGAGGTGTAGGACGAGAGGATATTGAGCGCGGACAGGTATTGGCCGCACCAGGCAGCATCACACCACACACCGAGTTCATGGGTGAGGTATATGTCCTGCGTAAAGATGAAGGTGGACGGCACAAGGCCTTCTTCGATGGCTATCGTCCACAGTTCTACATTCGGACCTTGGATGTGACAGGTGAGATCACATTGCTGGAAGGTGTAGAGATGGTAATGCCTGGAGATAATGTGAATCTGCGTGTGAAGTTGATTACGCCGGTCGCATTGGAAAAGGGCAGCCGCTTCGCTATTCGCGAGGGTGGCTTGACCGTCGGCTCTGGCGTCATTACTGAGATAATTAATTAACACAGGACAATGAATTGCTGGGCATAGGAAAAATCCTACGCCCAACCAGAAAGGTTTTTCATGGCTAAACAGAAAATCCGTATTCGATTAAAAGCTTACGATCACCGTGTCCTTGACCAATCAGCCAAGCGAATTGTTGGTGCGGCTGAACGAACGGGCGCAAGCGTTGTTGGTCCAGTACCTATGCCCACTAAACTTGAGCGTTTCACGGTGCGTCGCAGTACATTCATTGACAAGGATTCCCACGAGCATTTTGAGATTCGAACGCATAAGCGATTGATCGATGTGGTCAATCCTGATTCCAAAACGATTGATACTTTAATGCGACTCAATTTGCCCGCTGGTGTTGATATTGAAATCTCGATTTAAGATGTATTGAGTATGATGTAAGGCGTGCACTACTTGTCGTTTTGTACGTAATTCCGTACTGACAGTACGTCAGGATGATGCAGTCTGAGCCTGGTGACTGACAGTCCTGGGAGGTAATAGTGAAAGGAATACTAGGCGTCAAACTTGGCATGACCCAGGTGTTTGATGAGAGCGGTGTGGTAACACCCGTAACCGTCATTCAAGCAGGGCCATGTTATGTGACCCAAGTCAAGACAACAGAGACCGATGGGTATAATGCTGTACAGGTCGGTTTTGGTGATGTTAAAGAGAAAAGCCTGACAGGGGGCCAGAAAGGCCATCTCGGTTTACTTAAATCAAATAGTAAGCATCCGCAGCGCAAGCAGGCTGATGGAATTCCAGCTTTGCGTTATTTGCGTGAATTTCGGACGAAAGACGCTGCTGGATATGAAGTTGGACAAGCGTTGACCGTGGAGCAATTTGTTGAAGGTGATCGGATCGATGTCACTGGAAAGACGAAGGGCCGTGGTTTTGCTGGTGTTGTTAAGCGGTATGGCTTTGCTGGTGGCATAAAAACACATGGGCAATCAGATCGTTGGCGTGCACCTGGTTCTATCGGTTCAACTTCCGGTGTTGGACACGTATTTAAGGGCAAAAAGATGCCTGGTCGTATGGGAAATCAGCGCCTCACTACGCAGAACCTTCAAGTGGTGCGTATCGATTCCGAGAAAAACCTGCTTGCTATCAAAGGCGCGGTTCCCGGTGTCAAGGGAGGCCTCGTGATTATCCGTGAGGCCAGCAAGGGCTAGTGGAGGCGTCGAAAAAGATGAAAGCTATAGTTTTTAACATGACCGGTCAGGAAGTAAACAATGTGGATCTTCCCGCACCCGTATTTGAAGCGAGAGTCAATCGTGACCTGATGCACCAGGCGTTGGTGAGACAAATGGCCAATGCGCGCCAGGGAAATCACAAGACCAAAGGTAGATCAGAGATTAATAAATCCACTGCCAAGATTTATCGGCAGAAAGGTACAGGTAATGCTCGACATGGCAGCCGGCGTGCTCCGATTTTCGTTGGGGGTGGCGTAGCTCATGGGCCTCAACCACGAAAGTACACCAAGCATATGCCACGCAGAATGCGACGTGCAGCGGTACGTTCTGCTCTGAGCGCGAAAGCAGATAGTGGTGACATTATTATTTTGGATGAAGTTACCATGGATATCCCTAAGACAAAAGATATGGTTGCTTTTGTTAACAACCATGCCGCCGGTAAAAGTGCGCTGTTATTGCTTGCCGAATCTGATGAGATTATTGAAAAATCAGCGCGCAATCTAACCGACGTAAAAATCCTACGCGCCAGTTATTTGAATATCCGTGATTTATTGGGCTACGAAAAGCTTCTTATGCCATTAGCAGCGTTAGATGTGGTCAACGAGATATTCGCAGTCGATTTTCCGGTTGATGAAACAGACGTAGGTCTGGGAGAAGAGGAGTAGGTCATGCACTGGCGAAACGTTATTCGCCGGCCGGTAGTTACTGAGAAGAGTAATTATCTTGCTGACCTGAGTAATCAATACACATTTGTTGTTGATCCAAAGGCAAACAAGCTGCAGATTAAACAGGCTGTTGAGCTTGCTTGGCCTAATGTAACTGTTGAAAAGGTACGTGTTGCAAATATGCCTGCAAAGAGATCTCGGCGTTGGCGACGACTTGCTGTACGCAAACCTGGTTGGAAAAAGGCAATGGTGACCTTGGTTCCAGGCGACAGTATCGAAATGTTTGAGGGTGTCTAGTAGGAAAATTTCTTGAGCAGGGACGAGGGCTTTTGGAAATTGAGGGGTTTAAATTCCCTTGATACAAATGTCTACCGTCCGTCTCTGGAGGAAATATGCCAATAAAAGTTTTTAAACCAACATCTCCTGGCCGTCGTGATATGAGCGGTCAAACTTTTGAGGAGATTACGCGTAGTTATCCAGAATCTTCTTTGACGAAGGGAATTCGAAAACGAGCAGGTCGAAATGTTCGTGGCAAGATTACGATACGCCACCGTGGAGGTGGCCATAAACGTCGCTACCGGCAAATCGATTTTCAGCGCGACAAGTTCGATATCCCTGCAAAGATAGTCTCGATCGAATACGATCCGAATCGCTCAGCTCGAATTGCTTTGCTAGTGTATGCAGATGGTGAGAAGCGTTATATCATTGCGCCGCTTGGGTTGATGGTAGGCGATAAGGTAATCAGTAGTCGCAGAACCGATATCCAGCCTGGGAATACCATGCCATTAAAGAACATCCCCTTGGGTACGTTGGTTCATAATATTGAGCTTCAACCTGGGAGAGGTGGTCAAATGGTTCGTTCTGCTGGTACATCGGCTCAGTTGTTAGCGAAAGATAATCCTGGCTATGTGACGTTGCGTTTGCCCTCTGGAGAAGAACGTTATGTTCTTGAGCAATGCCTGGCAACGATTGGTCAGGTAGGTAATGTGGAGCAAGGGAATATTAAGTTGGGTAAGGCAGGTAGGAAACGACATATGGGTATTCGCCCCGCAGTTCGTGGTTCAGCGATGAATCCCAATGACCATCCACATGGTGGTGGTGAAGGGCGTTCGCCTATCGGTATGCCTGGTCCAAAAACACCTTGGGGTAAGCCGGCGCTGGGCCAGCGCACGCGACGAAATAAGTCAACAGATAAATATATTTTCCGCCGTCGCACAAAGAAACGTCGGTAAGAGGTAGTAGTATGTCACGTTCACTAAAAAAAGGTCCTTACATAAATCCGAAGCTGATGCGAAAGATCGAAAGATTAAATGAGACGAAAGTCCCGTCAAGTTGTGCGTACTTGGTCTCGGGCAAGCTCCATTTTCCCGCAAATGGTGGGACATACGATTGCTGTATATGATGGCCGGCGCCACATTCCAATTTATATTACGGAAAATATGGTTGGTCATAAGCTTGGTGAGTTTGCGCCGACACGCACTTTTCGTGGGCACATTTCCAGAGCTGAGAGAAAGGGAGTCGATAATCATGGCTGAAGCATTTGAAGTCAGGGCAGTAGCCAAACATATTACGCATTGGAACTCGCAAGGTGCGCCTGGTTGTGGATGCAGTTCGTGGGTTGAATGCGCAAGAAGCATTGGATGTCACTGCGCTTTATGCCAAATGGGGCGGCAGAACCTGTATATAAATTGATACAGTCGGCTGTTGCTAATGCTGAAGAGAATTATGGATTGGAGATTGACGAATTTGCTGGTCAGCCGCATTTATGCTGATGAAGGCCCGCGTCATCGCAAGGCTCCTTATGGTGGTCGTTTTGCTGGACGTGGCCGTTTTCGCCCGATTATTCGTCGTTCCTCACATATTACAGTCGTTTTGACTGAGCAAGAGGCTGAGGATTAGAGCGGCGTCAGTCGCATGGAGGTTTAAGTTGGGACGTAAAGTACATCCTGTTGGATTTCGTTTAGGATCTTATCGCGATTGGAATGCCCGCTGGTATGCTGAGGGAGCTCGGTATCGGACATTGTTGCATGAAGATTTTCTAGATTCGTGACCGGGTTAAGGAACTCATGCCTAGGGCAGGTATTTCTAGTGTGGATATTGAACGGTTCCCGAATCAGGTGCAGATTACGATTCATACTGCCAAGCCCGGTATCGTGATTGGCCGAAAAGGTGCGTCCGTTAAAGGATTGCGCATGAAATTGCGCGACTTAACTGGGAAATCAGTGAAAGTAGAAGTTGAAGAAATTTCGCAGCCAGATGCGGATGCACAGCTCATTGCTGAAAATATTACGGGTCAGTTAGAGCGGCGTATTTCTCATAGTCGGGCTATGAAACGTGCCGTGCAACAAGCAATGCGTGCTGGAGTACAAGGTATTCGCATTGAAACTGGCGGCCGTTTGACTGGCGCTGAAATGGCTCGAAAAGAAAAAATATTTGATGGACGAGTGCCGCGTAATACGATTCGCGCGGATATGGATTATGGTTTCGCAGAAGCTATGACAACTTTTGGGCGGATTGGTGTGAAAGTCTGGGTTTATAAAGGTGAAATCTTACCCCAGAAAGCTGAAGTCACCGACGTTTATATCAGTGAGATAGAAGAAAGCCGCATTACGGAGTTTAGTATCATGTTAATGCCAAAGCGCGTTAAATATCGCAAACAATTTCGCGGTCGCATGAGGGGTATGGCCAAAGGCGGCGATACTTTGCAAAATGGCGAATTTGGTATGCAGGCGCTGGAGCCTGGCTGGATTACTAGCCGCCAGATTGAAACGGTGCGTCGGGTT
The DNA here is from genome assembly GCA_963736615.1 of uncultured Chloroflexia bacterium. Lineage (GTDB taxonomy): Bacteria > Chloroflexota > Anaerolineae > Promineifilales > Promineifilaceae > JAACFF01. Next base: position 926,843 of record CAVTPP010000003.1, read on the forward strand.
GTTGTTCGGCATATGAAACGTCGTGGTAAGGTTTGGATTCGCATTTTCCCAGATAAACCGGTTACGGCTAAACCAGCGGAAACCCGAATGGGTAAAGGTAAAGGCTCAGTGGATCATTGGGTTGCGGTTGTTAAACCTGGACGAATCATGTTTGAGATGGCTGGTGTGCCGGAAGATGTGGCGCGGGAAGCGTTGCGTTTGGCGGCTTATAAACTGCCTATTCGTACACAAGTTGTTTCACGGGAGGATACGTTCTAATGGCTAATATTGTTGAATTACGTGAAATGAGCGACGATAAATTGCAAGAGATGTTGGAAAATGTCGCGGGAGGAAATGTTTAATCTGCGTTTCCAGCAAGCAACTGCTCAGTTAGAAAATCATTCACGAGTGAAGATTGTGCGGCGTGAGATTGCTCAGATTGAGACTGTTTTACACATGCGGCAAACTGGCGATTGATACGGCTGCGGCAGAACCAGAAATTGCCGCATCATTAGCAAATCAGAATTGGAACGCCAATGCCCGTTTTGATTATGAGGAAAGTGCATGGCAAGTTGACTTTGTAGATGAAGACGGTGATGATTTGGCTTCCGCAATCGTTGAATTTGAATAAAAAGCGATCGCAGGGGCGAAAAGGGCGTTTGAATGAACGACAGCCAAAGTTGGTTACGAGTTACAAGGTGGCAGGGTAGGTGAAAGATGAGAGAGCAACGTAAACGATTAGTTGGTGTCGTAACTAGCGACAAAATGGATAAGACCGTTGTTGTTGCCGTAACGACAACTAGACGCCATCCCATTTATGGCAAGGTGATGAGGCGTGTGAAGAAATATAAGGCTCATGATGAAAGTAATGATTGCAAAATTGGTGATCGCGTTCAAATTATTGAGTCACGTCCCATTAGCCGCCACAAGCGCTTCATGGTTACATCAATCTTGGAGCGCGCAAAGTAGAGAGGCTGACGATGATTCAAAAAGAAAGTCGCTTAAATGTAGCTGACAACTCTGGGGCGAGAGAACTTTTGGTCATTCAGGTGATGGGTGGTTCGGAACGCCGCTATGGGTCGATTGGTGATGTTGTGACAGCCACGGTAAAGAAGGCTGTTCCCAATTCGAATGTGAAAAAGAGCACGGTGGTCAAAGCCGTGATTGTGCGCACGAAAAAAGAGTACAAGCGAGATGATGGCAGTTATATTCGTTTTGATGATAATGCTGCTGTGATTCTGGACCAGTCAAATCAGAATCCAGTTGGAACTCGTATTTTTGGGCCAGTGGCTCGAGAACTACGTCAAAAGGGTTTTAGCCGAATTTTATCACTGGCTCCGGAGGCCCTTTAACCGGCTCTTAGCCTACCGGTACCGAAGCTATCGCTGTTTGAAGGGTGGTAGATGGTACCAGGTGCGGTCGAGTTGTGTGAAGAATAGAGGAAAAGATGCGTATCAAAGTAAATGATGAAGTTGAGGTCATCTCCGGTAACTATAAAGGTGTTCGAGGCAAGGTTCAACGTGTGATTCCTGGTCAGAATCGGCTTGTTGTATCTGGTGTGAATATTGTTAAAAAACACCAGAAACCGCAACAGACCGGTGGTCGGTCGCAAGGCGCAAGGTGGCATCATTGAGTTTGAAGCTCCGTTCAACGTGTCCAATGTAATGCTGGTTGATCCGGAAACGAGTGAGTTGACGCGGATCGGTTATAAGCGTGATGAAGATGGTAATCGAGTCCGTTACGCAAAAATTAGCGGTGCGGAATTAGATTAAGTATTTAACCAACGGTGAGCCAGGTTAGCCAAATGCATTTTAGGAATGTCATGCTAGACCTGCCACTCAACCTTGGAGGTAAAAATGGCTTTTAAGCCGATGATAGAACAATATAGAGATGATATCCTGCCAACACTCATGGAAGATTTTGGCTATGACAGTGTGATGCAAGTACCGCGCGTCACTAAAGTAGTTGTAAATGTTGGACTGGGTGAGGCTTTGGACAATGCCAAAGCTGTTGAGTTCGCAACCAACGATATTACGGCCATTACTGGTCAGAAACCTGTTGTCACAAAGGCAAAAAAATCGATTGCTGCTTTCAAGCTTCGTGAAGGACGAGCAATTGGTGTAAAGGTAACATTGCGCGGCGAACGAATGTGGGGTTTTTTGACACGCTTGATTCACGTTGGATTGCCGCGTACTCGTGATTTCCAGGGTGTTTCGCCAGATTCATTTGATGGTCACGGCAATTACACCTTAGGGTTACGCGAGCAATTGATTTTTCCTGAAATCAATTACGACAATATCGATAAGATTCGGGGTATGGAAGTGAGTATTGTCACAACGGCAACGACTGATGAAGAGGGACGCCGTCTGTTGACATGTTGGGCATGCCTTTCTGGCAAGATCAGCCGGGGATGTTATAGGAGAAGAAGATGGCGAAAAAATCAATGATTGCTCGCGAAACGAAACGAAAATATAGTGTGCGTGTTCGTAATCGTTGTGGATTGTGTGGGCGCCCTCGTGGGTACATACGCCGTTTCGGTTTATGCCGGATTTGTTTTCGTGAACAGGCGTTGAAGGGCAATGTCCCCGGCGTTGCAAAGTCTAGCTGGTAAAGGTGTTGTTATTATGTCAATGAGTGATCCAATTTCTGATATGTTAACACGTGTGCGCAATGCATTAATGCGGCAGCACCCTTCTGTATCAATGCCGTATTCAAAAACAAAGAATGCAATTGCACAGGTGCTCAAGGATGAGGGATATATTGCAGATTTTTCTGTAGTGTCTCAAAACCCACGTGATGTATTGCAGATTGAGTTGAAATATATGGGCGGTCGAAGGGATCGGCGTTCTGTGATTACTGGTCTTGAGCGCGTCAGTAAGCCTGGAAGGCGCTCATATGTTGGAAAGCAAGATATTCCTTGGGTGTTGAGCGGGATGGGTATATCCATCCTGACCACATCTAGCGGTATTATGACCGGTCAACAAGCTCGCCGCCACGGTGTTGGTGGTGAGGTTATTTGCCGGGTTTGGTAGTGGAGGTTAACCATGTCTCGTATTGGAAAAGCTCCAATTTCGTTGCCTAACGGCGTAGACGTTAGCCTTAATGGTTCAATGGTAACTGTTAAGGGTCCAAAGGGAACGCTTTCACAAGAGTTCCATCCTGAAATGGATATTTCCTTGGATGATGGTGTGTTGGCTGTTGACCGTCCAAGTGACTCGCGTGATCATCGTTCATTGCATGGTTTAACACGAGCGTTGTTAAATAACATGGTGGTTGGTGTGAGTGATGGTTACACTAAAACTCTGCGAGTTGAGGGTGTTGGCTATCGCGCTTCGATGGAAGGAAACACATTGGTTTTGAATGTTGGTTACTCTCACCCTGTGAATATGGTTCCTGAAGCAGATTTGGCCTTTGAGGTCGAGGATCGTGGAAAGACTATTAGGGTGATGGGTATCGATAAACAACTTGTTGGTGAGTATGCGGCACGTATACGAAAAACTCGCCCCCCCGAACCATATAAAGGAAAGGGGATTCGGTACGATGGTGAGTATGTGCGTCGTAAAGCCGGCAAGGCGGGTAAGGTATAATCAGGTTAAGTGAGTCATATGGCCGTAAAAACACAAAAAGCACGCAAAAGACGTCACCGCCGGATACGCATGAAGATAATAGGCACAGCCGAACGGCCGCGTTTAAATGTGTTCCGTAGCATAGATCAAATCTATGTTCAGGTGATTGATGATGAGGCTGGAAATACAATGGTTTCAGCTTCCACAGTGGATTCAAGTCTTGCCTCTGAATTGGATGGGAAGACAAAACGAGAACAAGCCGTTGCAGTTGGAAAAACGATTGCGCAGCGAGCGAAAGACGCCGGCATTGATGAAGTTGTCTTTGACCGGGGTGGGTATTTGTACCATGGGCGTGTGAAGTCCTTGGCGGATGGTGCCCGCGAGGGTGGTCTGAAGTTCTAAGACCACCATGAATAGACAGACTACTATTGTCGGACTAGGAGATAATTATGGGTCAAAGACGTCAAGGTTTTCGTGACCAGCGGGATGAGTTTGACGAGCGTATCGTTGACATCACCCGTGTTGCTAAGGTAGTGAAGGGTGGTCGTCGCTTTGCCTTTCGTGTCACCGTGGTAGTTGGTGACAACAAGGGAAATGTTGGCGTTGCTATAGGTAAGGCCCGTTCTGTGCCTGATGCGATTCGAAAAGCAATCGAAGCTGGACGAAAAGCAATGGAGGCTGTTCCGGTCTATGGTACAACTGTGCCACATCAGGTAGTTGGGCGCCACAGTGCAGCGATTGTATTGTTAAAACCTGCTTCGCCTGGTACTGGTGTTATTGCTGGTGGTGGCGTTCGCGCGGTTATCGAAGCGGCAGGCTATAAGGACATCTTGTCAAAATCATTGGGCAGTCAAAATGTATTGAATGTCATGATGGCGACAATGGATGGTTTGCGTCAATTAAAACATGCGCAGGATGTTGCCGCTGACCGTGGCAAAGCTGTGGCTGAAGTATCACCGTTTTGGAGTCGTGGCTGATGTCGAAGTTACAGATTACTTACAAGAAAAGCGCGATTGGTTATGACCAAAGCCAAAAAGCTACAATTAAGGCACTTGGATTGAACAAATTGCAGCAAACTGTCGAGCATGATGACACGCCTGTTATTCGTGGCATGATCAATAAAGTTAGCCATTTGGTGGCTGTAGAAGAGGTAGACTAAGGATGAAATTACACGATCTGCGCCCAAATCCTGGTGCGAAAAAGAAGCGCAAGCGAGTGGGTCGTGGTATTTCGGCCGGTCAGGGTAAAACCGCCGGACGTGGTACCAAGGGACAGAAAGCGCGAAGTGGTGGTGGCAAAGGTGTATATTTTGAAGGTGGTCAGTTGCCTTTGGCTCGCCGTTTGCCATATAAACGTGGTTTTACCAATATCCGAAAAGTTTATTACAAACCAGTTAATCTTAAACGGCTGGCGGAGTTTGATTTTGACGGAATAGAAGTGACGCCAGAAATCATGGCCGCTGTTGGACTGCTTAAGAAGGAAAGCGATCCTGTTGTGGTTTTAGGAGATGGCGAAATCAATTCTCCTCTGACTGTTAAAGCACACCGCTTTTCGGCAGCAGCGAGGGAAAAGATTGAGGCAGCCGGTGGATCTGTGGAGATCCTGCCACTGAAACAATCTGAGACACTTTCTCAAGCTTAGAGAACTGGAAGTAATGCAATGATTGAGTCAATGCTAACAGCTTTTTCCGTGCCGGATTTGCGTCGGCGCATATTTTTCACACTCGGGATGCTCGTTATCTACCGGTTGGTTGCTAATATTCCGGTACCCGGTGTTAATCTGGAGGCGTGGCTTCAATTCACGTCTCAAGATAGCGGCAATGCTGTTGTGAACTTTTTGGACTTGCTGTCTGGTGGCGCGGTGCGTAATTTTTCCGTTATGGCAATGGGTGTCTACCCTTATATTACGGCATCTATTATCATTCAGCTGTTGACCCCCATTATTCCTCAATTGGAAGAATTGGCATCGGAAGGCGAGTCCGGACGAAATAAGATTAACAAAATCACTTACTATATGACGGTTCCTTTGGCTTTTTTGCAGGCTATTGGTCAAATTCGTTTGATAGGTTTTAGTTTACCTGGTGGCTTGGAAACCCTGATGCCAAACTTTGGTTTTGCACCAGGACAGATATTACCAACATTAACAACTTTCGTTGCCATGGTAGGTGGTACCATGTTTGCAATTTGGATCGGTGAACTGATAACTGAGGATGGTATTGGGCAAGGTATATCACTTATTATTTTTGGTGGTATTGTGTCTGGAATGATCCCCAATCTGGCCGGTCTCTTTACAATTCCTGACCAGACTGCACGAATTTTCACGATAGTTGGGTTCATTGTTCTGACGATATTGACAGTGTTGGTCATTGTTATTATTCAAGAAGGCCAAAGGCGAATACCTGTGCAATACGGCCGCCGTGTGCGTGGCCGAAAGGTGTATCAGGGACAGAGTACATATGTGCCGTTGAAGGTAAATACTGCGGGTATGATTCCGATTATTTTTGCCCAGTCAATTCTGACCTTCCCGCCGTTAATTGCGAATTTCTTTGTTGGTGATTTGTCTACTGAAGGTAACATTATTAATCAAATTGCGCGGAGTATCTCCAGTTTTGGATCTGTGCAAGATCCGCAGTCAGCACCAGGATCGTTTTTCCTTTACTGGTCATTCTATTTCTTGCTGGTTGTAGCTTTTACCTTTTTCTACACTGACGTGATGGTGAAGCAGCAAAACATCCCGCAAACGTTGCAGCGACAAGGTGGGTTTATCCCTGGCATTCGGCCAGGTAAGCGAACGGAGGATTATATTACCTCTGTGGTACGCCGCATTACGTTAGTAGGTGCTGTATTCCTTGGACTCATCGCAATTCTGCCGGGTATTATGGCTTTAGTTGGAGCGATTTTACGCATTGAAAGTTTCCAACAAAGTGCTTTGGTAATAACGGGTGCTGGGCTTATCATCGTGGTTGGTGTCGTAATTGATACTATGCGCCAATTGGAATCTCAGTTGCTGATGCGCCATTACGAAGGATTTATTAGCTAATGAAGTACTTCATTCTGCTTGGGCGCCTGGTGCCGGAAAGGGCACACAGGCAAAGTTGCTGCAAGAGGCATTGGGATTACCGCAGGTTTCAACAGGAGATTTGTTTCGTTATAATCTTAAGAATGAGACAGAGCTTGGAAAGTTGGCGAATATGTATATGGAAAAGGGCCAACTTGTTCCGGACGATGTGACTGTGGCGATGGTCAAGGACGGCTTTCGCAACCTGACTGTATTGATGGTGCCATATTAGATGGTTTTCCACGAACTGTTGCTCAGGCGGAAGCCTTGGATAGTTTGCTTGCTGAATTAGGAGGCCGGATTACTTTGGTTCCTTCAATCCAGGTAGATCAAGAGATCTTGGTAGAACGATTGGTGAATCGCGCCCAAATTGAGGGACGCGCTGATGACAATGAAGAGACCATCGAACCAGGATGAGCGTATATGAACAACAAACACGGCCGTTACTCGAATATTACGGTGAGAAAGGCCTTGTTGTTGAGGTAGATGGCCGGCAATCAATTGAAGAAGTGCAAACCGATTTGATTCGGGTCATTCAAGAGGCCGTTTAGCAAGATTGGAGTCCTAATCATCCCACTAAAGTATGTGGATTGACCTGTTCTGGCTAAAAGACCAGGTGGACTCGATCAGGAGTAAATAACGATGAAAGTATCAGCATCTGTAAAACGCCGCTGTCCGAAATGTAAAATTGTGAAACGCCGAGGTATTGTGCGTGTGATTTGTGTAGATCCGAATCACAAACAACGGCAAGGATAATAAGGTAATCGTCAGCAAAACTGCTCTGGTTACCTAGTCTGGAGGAATAATGGCTCGTATTTCTGGGGTTGACATCCCGCGAAACAAGAGGGTTGAAATAAGTTTAACTTATATCTATGGTATTGGCATTTCTGCCAGCCGGGAAATCCTGGCCGAGGCGGATGTGAGTCCTGATACACGCGTACGTGATCTCGCTGAATCTGAGGTTATGCGCGTGCGGCAGATTATAGATAGAAACCATACTGTTGAAGGTGATTTGCGTCGTGAAGTAGCAATGAATATCAAACGTTTAACTGAGATTGGTTGCTATCGTGGTTTGCGCCATCGCCGTCATTTGCCGGTACACGGGCAGCGTACAAAAACAAATGCCCGAACCCGCAAAGGCCCGAAAAAGACGGTTGCTGGACGCGGCCGACGTAAGGGTAAGTAGTAAGTAGTCTGTTACTACTGTGAGCACTTATGTGTTGGCAGTTTAACATCTTATAAGGAGAGATAATGGGACGTAGAAGACAATCTCAATCCCGTCGGAAAGTTAAAAAGATGGTGCCGCGTGGTGTTGCGCATATTTTTGCGACCTTTAACAACACGATTGTGACCATCACTGATCCTAAGGGCAATACCGTTACTTGGGGAAGCGCTGGCAGTGCTGGATTTAGAGGTCGCGTAAGAGCACCCCATATGCTGCCCGTTTGGCTGGTCAAAACGCTGCGAATGAGGCGATGGACAATGGTATGCAAGAAGTTGAGGTTTTTGTAAAGGGGCCTGGCCCCGGACGCGAAGCTGCGATTCGTGCATTGGCTGCATCTGGGCTGCAAATTAGCGCGATTCACGATATCACGCCGGTGCCACACAATGGCTGCCGGCCGCCCAAACGGCGTCGCGTGTAGACGATTTATTTTCATATATTATTGATTTGGAGAGGGATGAAAGGTTGCCAAGCCCGTAAACCTCTCGACTAATCCAGAAATTGGAGGATAAGAAAGTTGGCAAGATATACTGGACCTGTATGTAAACTTTGTCGTCGTGAAGGCGAAAAGTTATTCTTAAAGGGGTCGCGTTGTTTGACTCCAAAGTGCTCATTTGAGCGCCGGTCATATCCCGCCTGGACAACATGGGCGGGATAAGCAGTTCCGACGTGGGCGTGCATCTGATTATTTATTGCAGTTGCGAGAAAAACAGAAAGCGCGTCGGATTTATGGTGTAATGGAGCGGCAGTTTAGCCGGTATTTTAGCCGTGCTGCGCAACAAGTAGGTTTAACTGGTACGAATTTATTGACACTTTTGGAGAGTCGTTTAGATAATGTTGTCTATCGTCTTGGGCTTGGCTAGTTCACGTGCACAAGCACGGCAATTGGTTTCGCATGGTCACATTATGTTAAATGGCCGGAAGACGAATGTCCCATCGGCACTTGTTTCTCCCGGTGATTCAATTTCTGTTCGTTCTGAGAGTATGAGGGGAACTTATTTTAAGGTTCTTCGCCAGGACATGGATGACCGTCGTGTACCACGCTGGTTGTCAGTTGACGTAAACAACTTGTCAGCTAATGTTTTGCACGTGCCTACACGTGAAGATATTGATGTTTCTTTGAATGAGCAGCTCATTGTCGAGTACTACTCCCGTTAATCTTTGCAGCAGTAGATAGTCGTCTAGGTTACTTGTTGAAAATGATTATTGGGTTGCAAGGGAGGTTTTACGTTGGCTATTAGCAATTTGGTCATACCCAAAATTGAAAGCACGGCGATGACCCGTGAATACGGCCGGTTTGTATTCGGCCCACTTGAACGAGGATACGGAACCACGCTTGGCAATTCTTTACGCCGCGTGTTTCTAGCATCTTTGCCTGGCGCAGCAGTCACATCTATTCGCGTTACTGATGCACCACATGAGTTTTCTGCGATTCCATTCGTTCGTGAAGATATGATGCAGTTAATACTGCATATCAAGCAATTGCGCTTGACTCTGCACAATACGGATGTGGCACGTTTGCGCCTTGAAGTTCAAGGAGCAGGAACCGTGACGGCGGCTGACATTCAGCTGCCGCCTGAGGTTGAAATTGTGAATCCTGATCTCTATCTGTTTACAGTTGATTCCGATGATGCTTTTCTAGAAATCGAAATGACTGTCGAGACTGGTCGCGGCTATTCACCAGCTGAAGAGCGCGGTCGCTTACCGATTGGTGAGCTTCCGGTAGATGCGATTTTTAGCCCAATCCGGCGTGTCTCCTATGAAGTTGAAAAGACACGTGTGGGACAGATCGCTGATTTTGATCGTGTAGTAATGGAAGTTTGGACAGACGGCACGATTAAGCCTGAAGAAGCTTTGGCACAGTCTGCACAGATATTGATCCAACATCTTCGTCCGCTTGCAGGGGTTAGTGAAGAAACCTTCCAGCCCGTTGAGGTTGAGGAAGTAGAGGAACCAATACCCAATGAGATCTATGACACGCCTATCGAACAACTAGATCTCAGCGTGCGGGTGTTCAATTCTTTGAAGCGAACCGGTATTACCAAGGTTGGCGAAATGTTGGAAATGCTGGATCGTGGAGATGAAACGATGTTGGCCATTCGTAATTTTGGCGAAAAGTCACTGGAAGAACTCAAGCATCAGCTTCGGATGAAGGGCTTTTTGCCCGATGAGGAGACAAGTGCCGCCTGATGAGCGGCTTATAATTAATAGTGAGTGTAACGAACGCACTTGTCTCGTTTCACTCAATGTTGATTATGTCTTGCGAGGAATATCATGCGACATAAAATACATGGCCGCAGACTAAATCGTAGTTCTGCACATCGAAAATCCTTGCGTAAGAATTTGGTAGCGGATCTTATCTGCAGAGAACAAATTGTTACGACGGAAGCAAAGGCGCGAACAATTAGACCTGCGGCAGAAAAGATGATCACACTGGCGAAACGAGGTCTTGTCAAAGGGCAAGAAAACCCAACTGTAGTGGTTCACGCTCGCCGCTTAGCAGCAGCTCGTCTGCCTAAAACACGTGTAATTGAAGACAAAGACGGTTATTTTGATGAGGTAAATGTGGTTCAAAAACTTTTTGAAGACATTGCACCTCGCTTTGCAGACCGGCCCGGTGGATATACGCGGATGGTGAAGATTGGTAAACGACCTGGCGATAATGCCGAAATGGCCGTTTTGATGCTCGTTGAAGAGGATTGATGGCTGACCAATTAGGTGAGCTATTTTAATGGAATGGCGCGCTACTGTGCCCTGGTTGAATATGATGGGACGAACTTTTATGGTTTTCAACGCCAGAGAGCAGAGTTCAAGACTATTCAAGGTGAATTAGAGCGTGCATTAAGCCATTTGACCCGCAATCCCGTCTTCATAACTGGGGCAGGTCGCACAGATACAGGTGTTCATGCGGCGGGTCAGGTAGTAAGTTTTACAATTGAGTGGCGGCATAGCGATTCGGCTCTAAAAAGGGCATTAAACGCCAATCTGCCGGAGGAAATCGTGGTGTTACACGCCGGTGAGGTGTCACAAGAATTTCACCCGCGTTATGATGCTAGGCGGCGCGAGTACCAATACTATGTATATAATGGTCCCAGCGAAGCCCTCTGCGTCGCAGACATAGTTGGCATGTGAACCGGCCATTGGACATCGGTGTGATGAATGAGGCGTCAGCGTTGCTTATTGGAGTGCACGACTTCGCAACCTTTGGGCTTCCTCCACAGGGAAAGAATACGGTACGCGAACTGTTTGACGCTTGTTGGCAGATGCACAATGAGTTTGTTGTGTTCACAGTAGCGGCTAATGCATTCCTTTACCGGATGGTACGTAGCCTGGTTGGCAGCCTTGTAAACGTTGGTTTACGAAATTGGCAGGTGGCTGATTTTGAAACGGCATTGTATGCCTGTGATCGAAATCGTTCGGCTCCAGCGGCACCGCCACAAGGACTTTATTTAACTTCAATAAGTTATGATGAGTAATGCAGGACAGAGCAAAATGTCTTTGCAGGAGAAGATAGCATGAAAACCTTTGTAACAAAACCGGCCGAGATTGAGCGGAAATGGTATGTGGTTGATGCTGAAGGACAGACTCTTGGCCGATTGGCGAGTAAGATCGCAGTGATCTTGCGTGGCAAGCATAAACCGATTTATAGTCCTTCGGTTGACTGCGGTGATTACGTGATTGTCTTGAACGCCGATAAAATCACAGTAACTGGCCGACGTTTGGACCAGAAAACCTATTATCGCCATTCGGGGTATCCGGGTGGTATTAAGTCAATTACGTTGCGTGACCAGTTGGAAAGATACCCTACGCGTCCTGTTGAGTTGGCCGTGAAAGGTATGCTTCCCAAGAACAAACTGGGGCGTAAGATGTTGAAAAAATTGAAGGTATACACTGGAACTGAGCATCACCACGAGGCACAACAGCCGGTGGTACTGGAGCTTTAGGAGAGGCGAACTAATGGCAGAAGAAACAAGACGTTATTACGAAGGAATTGGTCGTCGCAAGAAGGCTTCAGCGAGGGTACGCATTTATCCTGATGCTGATGCTAGCGGCTCATTCATAGTTAACGACAAAGATGTAAAAGATTATTTTCCGCGCTATGGGGATCACCGAATCTTAACCGGTCCCTTGACTGATACGGATTTATTGGCCAAGGTTGATGTTTCAGTCTTGGTTCAAGGTGGGGGCTCCACCGGACAGACAGGTGCGGTTCGTCTCGGTTTGGCTCGAGCATTAGTAAAATATGACGAAGATTTGCGTGGTTCTTTACGAACAAGCGGTCATATGACCAGGGACGCTCGCGTTAAGGAACGGAAGAAGCCCGGATTAAAACGAGCTCGTAAGGCCCCAACTTATACGAAGCGTTAATTCCTGTAAATTTGAATCAGAATTTGATGAAGGCGAGTATTGTTGCTCGCCTTTTTTGCTTAGAGACATAGGTATTGCCAATGAGCATTACAATTGTTGGATTGGGTCCCGGTAGCGGCCGTTTTTTGACCCGTGAAGCCTGGGAAGTTTTATCTTCTTCAGATGAGTTATACCTTCGTACTCGACGCCACCCAGCAGTCAATGATTTGCCTGCTGGGTTAAAGCTGCAAAGTTTTGACTACTTATATGAATCTGCTGATCGTTTTGCAGATGTTTATACACAAATTGTTGACGAACTGCTTCGCATAGCCAGTCTAAAGGATATCGTTTATGCTGTTCCAGGGCATCCAAACATTGGCGAATCGACCGTTTCCTCAATTGTAGAAAAGGCCGGGAAGATCGGCCTGCCTGTGCGGATTATTGCCGGCTTAAGCTTTGTTGAACCTGTCTTAACAGCGATTGGTGTGGATGCCCTAGACGGACTGCAGATATTTGATGCAATTGCCATTTCGGATTTTCTATACCCTCCTTGTAACATCAACCAGCCGCTTTTGCTCGGTCAGGTATACAGCCGATTTTTGGCTAGTGAGCTTAAATTGACTTTATCTTCTGTCTACCCAGAGCAGCATGAGGTAATTCTTATTCATGCAGCAGGTGAGCAAAACGAGAATATAGAGTCGCTACCGCTTTACTCAATTGACCGTAGCGTTTTAATTGGTCACTTGACCAGCCTTTACGTGCCGCCTATCTCTGAACTTGCTACTTTACCAGCCCTAGCTGAGACCGTTGCTGTACTTCGTGGGCCAGGTGGTTGTCCGTGGGATATGGAACAAACGCCTCAATCAATGCGTGATGATTTGCTGGAAGAGGCTTATGAAGTATTAACGGCGTTAGATGCAGAGGATGACAACAACTTATGTGAAGAGTTGGGAGATTTCCTTTATCACTTGGTAATGCAGGCTCAAATGGCATCGGAGGAAGGAGCCTTTACATTAGCAAATGTAATTGCCGGCATTGACGCCAAACTTAAAAGGCGACACCCACATGTTTGGGGGGATTGGGATGTAACAAATTCTAGTGAAGTCGTGCGAAACTGGGAGATGCTGAAGAAACAAGAGAAACCGGAAAAACCCAAGTCGTTATTAGATGCCATTCCGTTTTCAATGCCTGCGTTGGCGCGCTCTCAAAGAATTCAAAATCAAGTTAGTGAAGTGGGATTTGACTGGCCTCAAATATCAGGAGTTTACACTAAATTAGACGAAGAACTTGGTGAGCTAAAAAATGCCCAATCATTTTCAGCACAACAAGCTGAGCTTGGAGACGTTTTCTTTGTGCTTGTCAATCTTGCCAGATGGCTAACGGTTGATGCCGAAAGCGCTCTTCGTGAAGCAAATTTGCGATTTACCCAACGGTTTCAAATGGTGGAACAATTAGCCGAGTCGCGCCAGATTAACCTCAAGCAAAAAAACTTGGCGGAATTAGAGGAATTGTGGCAGGAAGCTAAAAAACGCTTGCTAAAGTAGGCTCGGATGCTAAAGTATAGGACAAGAATCGTCGATTAAGGAGTCATCGTGGCAGTCTTATTTAATTACGTCCTGCCGATTTTGGCCGGAATTGCTATTCTGGCCATGTTTTTCTTCATTTTTCGTGCCTTTACTGCGCGATCCAGGGCGTCCCATCAGGCCTACAATGTAGGACGGCAAGAGGCGCGTAAATCCTCAAGGGTAAATTTGGTCCGTGCAGCCTTTGCATTGATGATCGCGCTCATCTTATTAGGCGCCATAGGGATTAGCCCAGCAATTAATCGAAACCTTCCAGCATCCACTATAACACCCTCGGCTGAAACGCCACAGCCTTCGCCAATGGCCACAGTATCACCTACAGAAACTGAGATTCCTGCAACCGTTGAACCGTCTCCGACATCACCGTTGCCAACTCCAACAAGTACGCCACTTCCAACGGCTACAAGCACGCCGGCACCTTCAACAGCTACTGTAAGTAGTGGTGTAGGGGTGTGGTTGCGAGACGCTCCTGGCGTAGATTCTGAACAGATAGAGTGGCTCTTAGATGGGACTGTTGTTATTATGCTAGATGGACAACAGCCGATTGATGACTTGGTTTGGCAGCAAGTTCAAACTGAAAGCGGTGTCACAGGTTGGGTGGCGTTCGACTTTATCGTCATTGAGGAATCCTAATCCTGAATGTACAAGCCTGATTTACACTATCAAAAGTTTGCCACAAACAAATATGCTGCACGCTAGATTGTTTTCCCAGGATACAATATCTTAGAGCCCATTTGGAAATTAGCAGATATGCAAAATTTAGGACGCAGATGACGCTGAAAACGCAGATATAAGATTAAAATCCGCGTTTATCTGTGTTAATCTGCGTCCAATTCTGTCTTCAGATGAATATTCAAATGCCCTCTTAGAGTTGGGGGAATATTCTGAATGTCTACTTTTTGCCTTATTCTGCCGCAAATCTATAATCGAGCCTATGCTACAACACTTTTTTCATTATAGCCGCATGCCATGGCCGACCTCTTGGGGTGGAATCTACGGGCGTGAAGCCTCTCTTCTACTGGAGATAGGTTTTGGCACCGGTCATTTCCTTATTGATATGGCGCAGCGGCGGCAGGAATGCAATGTCCTCGGGATGGAAATTTCTTTACCATCAATAAGACGTGGGGTGAAGAAAATGCATGTGGCGAGACTGACAAACCTACGAATCCTCCAAGCTGATTCCAAAACAGCACTTTGGCTGCTTTTCCCTCCTGAAACCATCAGGGAGGTTGTAATAAACTTTCCTGATCCTTGGCCCAAGGCCAATCACCATCATCGTCGCTTAATTGATGATCAATTCTTAATATTATTGGGCACACGTATGCAAGCGGATGGTTTACTTGATATTGCTACTGATCATGCCGAATATGCCTCCGTTATTGCAAATTGTCTCGATCGATCAACATACTTTGATAACCGGTTACAGGTGCCTTTTTTATCTAAAGACAACACGCGTCTTCAGACCAAGTATGAGAAGATTGCAATAGCAGAAGGCCGCAAGTGCCACTATTTCAAATTCCGGCGTAACGATCGCCTTGCCCCGGAACAGTTTCTGATACCGGAGGTTGATACTGTGCCCCATGTAGTTTTATCTAGTCCCATTCGTCTAGAGGATATTAGTCACAAGTTTGAACCAAATCATGTAGAAGATGGGAACATACATATTAAATATCTTGATGTATATCAATCCACAAAAGAAGGGTTGCTCTTGGTTGAGGTTTATGTCAGCGAGGAACCATATCATCAGCGCGTTTGTTTGGCGATCCGTTTGCGGAAGACAGCGGATCTTGTCGTGAGCTTACATCCAGTAGGATTTCCTCGACCAACGCCAGGGTTACACAAGGCGATTAACCATCTGATTCTTTGGTTGCAGACGCTACATCCGGATCTTGTTGTGCTTACCAGTACACTAAATGTTTCTGATGACATAGATTAGATGACCACAGGACGAATATGCAGCTGGATCTAGAACTCTACCGTGAACAAATCGAGGTCGAACCTGGCGTTACGATCAGCTATATTGAGGTGGCCCCGGAACGCCCATTACGTACTTTTGTCCTTATACACGGGTTCGGCGGTAATGCAAAGCAGTGGCAATATCAGATTGATACTTTTGCTCAACAGAACCATGTAATTGCAATTGATCTACGTGGGCATGGCGGATCCGCACGTCCGAATTCTGGATATGAAATGGAACGCCTGGTTGCCGACATTGCGGCCGTTTTAGACCAATTGTCAATTTTGCAGAAGATTGTCCTTGTTGGCCATTCTTTTGGCGTTGCGATAGTAACAGAATTTGCTTTCCGTTTTTCTGAGAGAGTGAGCTATCTTGTCCTTATTGCCGGTGCAGGAGAATATGTCTTAACAAAGCTATATAGATTGGCATTTCGCCTTCCAGAAATAATGTTGGAGGCCGCTCAACCGATAGCTGATAATTATGTAGATGCTTCACTAATTTCTTTGAAGCAGATGTATCGAAATAATTTGCGGTCCTGGCAAGGTTGGGACAAATTCCCTCAACTGGCGATGCCGACCCTTGTTATCTTGGGAAATAGAGATCAGGTATTGCCGCAAGAAGCTTATCAACGCGTGGCGGACCTGGTACCACAAGAATCTTCTGAAGTTGTTAATGTCGATGTTTCAGCACATATGGTGATGTTGGAGAGGCGAGATGCGGTTAACCGGGCAATATCTCGCTTTGTTGAATCTTCGAATCCCATTGCCCGAGCACCTCGCTGGCGTGCCCGTTTTGATACAGATAGTCGTGGCAGCTTGCTGCGCGAACGGCCGTGGCTCGCTTACTATGAAACCGGCGTTCCGGCTACCATTCATGTACCGATGCAACCTTTGTCGCGCCTGCTTCACCGTTCCGCGCGACGTTTCCCCAATAACACAGCTCTTATTTCACCAGGCATAAAAATGACCTACCGGTCTCTTCAAGAAGAAGTGCTGCGCTTTGCTAATGCTTTGAGGGGACTCAGCGTCTCGAAGCACGATCGGGTCATGCTCCTGCTGCCCAACATCCCACATATTGTCATTGCATACTACGGCGTGTTGGAAATAGGCGCCATAGTTGTCATGGGTAATCCGTTGGCTAGCGAGGGCGAAGTGATACACCAGGCACAATTGGTGGAGGCTAAGGTCTTGGTAACGTGGGAAGGCAATAACGATATTGTAAAGGCCGTTCGTGAGCAAACAGCGATACAGCATGTGATTTTGACTGGACAAAAAGATTATATGCCTTGGTACCGGCGATTGTGGATGGATTTGCAGCCCAAATCAAAAGTGGCAGACGAATGGATACCAAATGGGGAGTTAATTACTTGGTGGTCGTTAATGCGCCAATACACTCCAGAAGAGGTCGATGTTGACGTAAATGCTGCTGACACTGCCGTCATTCAATTCACCAGTGGCACATCGGGCGCACCAAAAGGGGTCATGTTGAGTCATAAGAATCTGTTGGCTAATGTCCTACAGGCCCGAGCTTGGTTTAGCGATGCGAGTGATGGCGACGAAACCTTTCTGTCCGTTACACCAATCAGCCATGTTTATGGCATGACTGCGGTAATGAATGTTCCAATAAGCGAGGGATCAGTAATGGTTCTCTTGCCAAGATTTCAGGTAGATGAGCTGTTGGAATCTATCAAGAAATATGAACCTTCATATTTTCCTGGTGTGCCGGCAATGTTTGTGGAAATGAATAATCAACCCAATGTACGTAAGTACAATGTTGGGGCGGTTCGAACCTACTTGAGCAGCGGGGCTCCTTTACCTATGGAGGTCGAAGAAGCCTTTGAAAAACTGACCAGGGCCAAGCTCATTGAAAGTTATGGTTTAACTGAAGCGAGCCCGCTAACACATATTACGCCCCTGAAGGGGCGCGACAAAGTTGGATCTATGGGCCTTCCACTCCCAAGTACAGAAGCACGCATTGTCGATCTAGAGACCAGACGGCCGCTGCCGCCTGGTCAGATTGGCGAACTCCTGGTACGTGGACCGCAAGTGATGCAAGGATATTGGCGTGACCAAGAGTCAACGGCCGTTGCAATAGATGCTCTTGGATGGCTGGCAACTGGCGATATCGCCAGGATGGACAGTGACGGTTATTTTCAGATCATCAGCCGCAGCCAGGAAATGTGGCATCCGAGTGATGGTGAAAGTGCGATTTACCCGCGCGATATTGAAGAGATTATCTACGAACTGCCATCGGTTGAAGAAGTTGCAGTAGTTCTATTCGCCGGAAGACCTGTCGCCTTCGTGCGCTTGAAAAACAAAGCCCAAATTTCTGCTAACACGATTATTGCTTACTGCAGGAGACGCTTACCTGAAGAGCATATTCCTCGTCGGGTCGTTTTTGTCAACGATTTTCAACGCAATATTGTCGGTAAAGTGCTGCGCCGGCGAGCTTGTCGAAGAATATGGGGCAGAGATGGCTGTCGGCGCCGGAGGCGTTGGACAATATTTGCCAGGTTTAGCTGAGCGAGATGAAAATCAAATAACCGTACCCACAGAATAATGACTGATTCAGATATTCCAGACCTTGATAAATTGAACCAAAAGCTTTGTACATGCCTTCAATGCATTGATGCCGGATACAGTATTGCACCTGGTGCCATATTTTCTCATCCCTTAGAATCGAGAGTAATGCTTATCGGGCAAGCACCGGGTATTACCGAAGTGGAAGCCAAGCGCCCGTTTAACGCCGGGAGCGGCAAACGTCTATTTCGTTGGTTACAGGATGCCGGTTGGCGAGAGGATGAATTTCGTTCAAAGTACGCCATGACGGCCGTTACAAAATGCTATCCCGGTAAAGGTAAAAACGGAAAAGGGGATCGCGTTCCGAGCAAGGCTGAACAAAAACTGTGCCGGCCATTTTTAGATCAAGAAATCAATTATTATAGACCCCAATTGATGATTCTAGTCGGTGGTCTAGCCATAAAGCTCTTTTATCCAGCCAGTTTGAAGTTAGTCGAGATAATTGGTACAGCAGCCTTTTTCCCGGCCCAAACCTTGGCTAATCCGTTGAATTTCGACCTTTTACAGGCCAAATTGGTGAATTCAACTGAAGGAATAAGCATGCAAGACGGCCGCTGGATAGTGCCGCTTCCACACCCCTCTGGGGCCAGCCTTTGGCCGAACAAACCTCAAAATAGAGCACTCATCGAACGTGGGATTGAGATGCTAAGTATCCTACGCATGTTGTACAATTTATAAAAAAAGCAGCCGGCATTTGGCTGGCTGCTTTTAATCTCATCACTCTACTGGATTCTAACACACAATAGGTTCGGTAGAATCAGTAACGTCCTATTTGAAGAACCTAATTCGATGCCTGTATTGAATGATCTCTACCTCCATTAGAAGCTGGAGGAATGATCACATTTGTTTTATCCTGATTTTTGCTTTCAACTGTAACGGGGGGCCCACTAGCTTTTAGCAAAGCCACCTCGAGAACCTCATCCAGATGACTTACCGGAATTAGAGTGAGATCCTCGCGAATACGGTCGGGCAGATCTGGAATTTCTTTTGCATTATCTTTTGGCATTATTACCGTCTTTATACCTGCGCGATGTGCCGCTATTGTCTTTGCTTTCAACCCACCAATAGGCAATACTTTTCCGCGAAGTGTTACTTCACCGGTCATTGCAACATCTCGACGAACTGGGCGTCTTGTAAGTGCAGAAATAACGGCCGTGGCCATACCAATCCCAGCGCTAGGCCCATCCTTCGGGGTAGCGCCATCCGGTACATGAATATGCACATTGATATTGTCAAAGACTGCGGGTTCCAGGCCTAATATGCGAGCGTTACTACGAGCATAGGTTAACGCAGCTTGTGCAGATTCACGCATTACATCTCCCAGAAGCCCGGTTAGAGTTATGCGTCCAGTGCCTTCACTAATGCTAACCTCAATAGGAAGCGTGTCTCCACCAAAAACATTGACTGCCAATCCTGTGGCAACGCCCACTTCATCATTTTCTTCAGCGACGCCAAATGTGACTTTTTCAGGACCAAGGAACGTCTCGATGTCCGCTTCAGTTACTATAAAGGGTCCTTTTTCCCCTGAGGCGATTTTGACTGCCAGTTTTCGCACTACCTTACCAATGTTTCGTTCCAATTGTCGAACGCCGGCTTCGCGAGTGTAGTGACGGATTAGTTTGCACAAGGCGCCATTTTCAAACTTGATGTCTACATCTTCAATTCCATTACCGACCATTTGTTTTTCAAGTAGATAGCCTTCGGCAATGGCCAGCTTTTCTTCTTCGATATAGCCCAACATATCAATGGTTTCCATTCGATCCAGAAGGGGCGCCGGAATAGTACTCAGCTGATTAGAAGTTGTGATAAAAATTACCTGACTGAGATCAAAAGGAACTTCCAAGTAATGATCTGTGAAACTATGATTCTGTTCCGGATCGAGTACTTCAAGCAATGCTGCCGAGGGATCTCCACGCCAATCGGCGCCAACCTTATCGATTTCATCCAAAACAATTACTGGATTTCGTGTTTCTGCATCTCGTAAAGCGCGAATTATCCGGCCGGGAATTGCCCCAATATAAGTTCGGCGATGTCCGCGAATTTCTGCTTCATCCCGCACGCCCCCTAAACTAAGTCGAATCATTTGACGACCGATAGCGCGCGCCACAGATGTAGCAATACTTGTTTTGCCAACCCCAGGGGGGCCATTTAAATTAATAATGGCTCCTTTCATTTTATTGCCAGCAAGCTTTCTCACCGCTACATATTCTACGATACGGTCTTTTACATCATCTAAGCCGTAATGATCCTCGTCGAGAACTTTACGGACATGATCAGTTTCTAAATTGTCGTCCGTTTCCTTGTCCCATGGCAGTTCAGTAAGCCATTCTAAATAGGTGCGAATAACGCTGGCTTCAGCTGACTGTGGGCCCTGATAATCCAAACGAGTAAGTTCACCAAGCGCGCGTTCTTGCACTTTTTCAGGCATACCGGCGTTTTCGATCTTATCGCGCATGCTCTCAGGCAGATCTTCGCCCTCCTGTCCCAGCTCTTTGCGAATTGCTTTCATTTGTTCACGCAACAGAAACTCGCGCTGTGCTTTGTCGGCGCCTTCTCGAGCGTCTTGTCTGATTTTGTTGCGGATTTCGGTGATGCGTAATTCTTGTTGAAGAAAATCAAGCATGAGCTCTAAACGAGCCGTACCATCAATACCAATTAATAGTTCAAGCTCGGTCTCAAATGGAATATTAAGCATGCCGGCAATATAGTCAGCCAGCTCACCATTTGTGTTTTTGCTCCTTGCATTGACAATTGCATGTTGATTGGTTTCACCCATGGCTTCAGCATATTGTTCCAAATAAGCCAGAGCTTCATCGATCATTTCTACGTTGATTGCATCATCTGCACCAGGAAGCTCTTGGTATGAGCCTTTTAAATAGGGCTCTTTCTGACCCAGTTCCAGGAACTCAACACGCCTATGCAATTCAACTAAGATTTGAACGCCTGCGTGTGGTGTTCGCAGAATGTCCCTAATTGTGGCCAGGACACCGGTGGAGACCAGGTCTTCTTGTTCAGGATGTTCAATGTCAGCCTTATACTGAACAAGAATTAACAAGCTGCCACCTTGCTCCAGTGCTGCCTGAGCAGCCGCCAAAGAGCGGCGACGCCCAACTGATATAGTTGTAGTTAATCCTGGAAATACGGCTCCACCCCGAAGTGGAACGATCGGAATGAACCTTGAGTTTATATCATTTGTCATATGTTTACCTTTAGTTCAGAGAATAATGGTCTCATTTTTGTTCGTAATCGATTAGAACTTTAAATCGAATACGCCAGTAAGAATTCTACCTTCTGAAACTAAACAAAGTAATAGCGCTTCGTAGGAATCACGTAAGAAAATGGCCCCAGTCCATCATTTTGCGTTGATTTTCCCGATCATCACTTTAAGCGCCGTACCTGGCTCAATGTCATTGCCATTGCAGCTAAAGTGGTAAAGAAAGCAATAGCGATTTTGGTAGGATCTACGATGGGATCAACGCGTACGCCTTTTGGGCCGATAGAAATTACGGCGACGGGCCTGCCCATCGAATAGCCACCACCTCCACCACCAGAACCAAAACTGGTATCATTCTCTTCGTTTTCTTCATCGCCATCTTCTGGTATGCCTCCGCCACCCCCACCGTAGCCCGCGCCCATGGTAACAAGGATTTCTGAGGCCGTGATAACCATATGATCTCCAGCCTCGATTGGTTCACTATAAAGGGCTTCCGGTTTGACTACTTCAAAGAGTCGCTCGATTACAGCTAACACCTCACTTGGCAAGGAAAGTGTCTTTAATATAAATTCATTTGATTGGTCTTTCATAATTGTTTTCCCTTTTGTGCTGAATCAATAATAGTAATAACCAGGTTCTCAAGGATAAAAATGCTGCTACCAATGGTGAATTCGCCAAATCAACTAGCATTTGTTGGCCGGCGTGCCAACGTCAGCAAGAAGGCACCCAAGGTAACTCCCAAGCCCAAACCAGCCATCACAAATATTGAAATTCTTGTGACATCGACAATTGTTACGCGCTGTACTTGGCCGATTCGATCTATTTCAACAGCGACAGGCCGGTTCCAAACAAAGCCACCATTTGGGAACATCACTTGTAGTGCCCAGGAAATTGGTGTTATCTTGCCAATTGAACTGTTTATCGGCTGCCCAGTTTGGGTTCCCCACTTAACTGAAGGTTTCCATGAACTCATAACAACTCCTTGTCAAACTAAGAAAACTGATCCACAATTATTTGACGCCCGTTAATCTTTTTTCCAGGCTATATCATTCTCACTATAGCATAATCTGTGATTGAAAACCTTTTCACTACTTTAGTGCTCTTTTTCCCCTCCTTAGCATGGGTTATTTTGCAGCCTCTTGGTCCGGGTGAATTGCTGGTGACTGAAGTATATTACAACGCGCCTGGAATTGATTCTGAACAAGAATGGATTGAACTAGCAAACCTTGGAAATCAGACCATTGATATTTCTGATTATAAAATTGGTGATGAAGAAAGTATTTGGGGGGGTGAAGGTATGTTTCGCTTTCCTGAGGGTTCGATAATTGCACCAGGGCAGGTTGTTGTCGTTGCACAGATAGCAGTTGGGTTTCGGGCCATGTACGGCCGTGATCCTGACTTCGAAATCGTTGATTCCATCCCTCAAGTTCCAGATATGGTTCGCTATTCGTTATGGAGCAGTGGTGAAGTTGCCTTGGCCAATGATGGTGATGAAGTGCTTATACTCGATGGCAAGAATCAAATCATCGACAGTATAAACTATGGCGACAAGCTAACGTATTTTTCCCCTTCAATCGGGGATGTGTATTCCGGCCAGAGCATTGAAAGAATCCCAGCTTCCTGCGATTCTGAAACGGCCGCTGATTGGCAGCCGCAAAGATTCCCTACGCCTGGAAAGGTTCAATTAGATGGTGAGTGTTCCGCCCATGTAGAACAAGATCCTGCTAATATCAACTTGCTTTCAATTGGTGAGATTCAAGGTGAAGATGCAATCTCCCCGTATATTAATGAACTAGTTGAGTTTCGCGGAATTGTTACCGGCGCTTATGAAGACCAAAATGCTGATGGTATTGTCTTCTATACTCTTTTTGTCCAAGATATACCTGGTGAAGAGGATAGCGATCCAAAAACTTCTGATGGCATCGCAATCTTTTTGGGACTAAATCAACCCCAAAACCAACCGGGAGATATCATTCAAGTTAATGGTAAAGTCAGCGAGTTTTTTGGACTTACCGAGATCGATGATGATGAACTAGAAATCACTGTAATTGCCCGTGACAGCTCTTTACCGGTCCCAGCCCCTCTGTATCCTCCAGACGAATTAACCACTAAACAAGCCTATTTTGAAGCCTATGAAGGCATGCTGGTTACGTTGCCTTTCGCCGCGCAGGTTGTTGGCCCCACGCATACGGGATGTGGCTTCGCTGTCCTAGATTCTACGCTGATTGACAATCCCACACCTCTGCGTCAGATGCAAGAGAGCCCAGCTCCAGTCTTGGGAATTCTGCATTATTCGGATGTGGATTGTCAAAGCATCCCCCAGCTCAAAACGGGGGATAAGGTTGCTGGGCTAGTTGGACCCCTGATATACCATTTTGACCACTTCAAGATAGTGCAGCAGGATATGAGTTCCCTTGATGTAACTATAGGGTCCTGGTCCGACAGCCCTGTAGTTCAACGGTTGGGGGAGAATCAGTTTAGTATCGCTACCATTAACCTAGAAAATCACTTTGATAATAAGCGAGATTCTGCCAATAGTGCAGAACCTGTATTTAGTGACCTTAGCTTAGGCATTAAGCGACAGAAGCTTGTCCACACCATTACAAAATCCCTGGCCTGCCCGACTATTATTGCTGTGCAGGAGGTTGAAAACGAAACGCTGCTGCTTGATTTGGTTGAGGAAACGGCCGTTCGTTGTGGGTTTAATTACCATATTAGCCATCGTGATGGCCCAGACAGCAGAGGATTGGATGTTGCCCTGTTATCCGATCCGCGTAGAACTCAGATTACATCAACAGATGTTCGTCAGACTTGCACCAACCTCGATACCGGGATTGAGGATCCCGGTATAACATGCCCGAGCGGACAAAGCCCTCTCTTTGGTCGTCCTCCACTTCAGGTTGACGTATTGGTTGAAGATCAACCTTATGTGTTTATCGTAAATCATTTCAAATCTAAGCGCGGCGATGAAGCAGAAACCCAAGAACGAAGAATCCAGCAGTCAGCATTCGTTCGCGACCTGGTTGGCGGGATTCTGCAGGAAGATGCCCAAGCAATGGTCGTTGTTCTTGGAGATATGAATGATTATGAACGTTCAAATGCTATGCTTAAACTCACAAAAAATGGCGCACTGTACAATGCCCTTGAAAACGTGACTTTAGAGGAGCGGTATAGTTATATTTTTGACGGACGAAGACAGTTAATTGATAACATTCTGATTACTGAGGCAATGAAACCTCGGGTCGCCATGTCTACCATATTGCACATTAATTCTGATTACCCGATAGGTTTGGCAGAAAATGTTACTTCGGATGGGCTCCCTTTTCGGGGGAGCGATCACGATGTACCGGTCATATATTTAGATTTACCTATTGAAAATGTTAACTCTATAATAGAAATACCTCAGCCTACACCAACTCAAAAAATTACCCCAAAGAACTACCCGGTTTCTACACCTTCTATAGAGTCGCATAGTGATCAAAGCGCCATAGTTCCACCACTCCTATGGATTACAATTGGTTTTGTAATTTTGATCATCGGATCTCTAATTCTGATCATTCGGCATATCTATTGGTGAGCAAATACTTTTTCAATACTAGTAGATTCCCTTATGGGGAAGCAATAGTGTGAATGGCAAAAATCCCCAGGATCTAGTAAACTGGCATCCTGGGGCATCATCCTAACAATGCGTCTAAATTTTCATAGTTTGTCAATATCGAGTTCTGCCCCAATAAATAATATCCCTGTGAAACCGTACAAGGAGTGAAATTTATGCAACCTAGCCCCGCGATGCGTGAGTACTTGGCCGAAATTTATCGGTTGCAAGAAGATTCGCCAACTGTGAGTACAACAAACCTGGCTGATCGCTTAAATGTTTCCGCTCCGGCAGTGCCCCGGATGTTGAAACGATTAAAAAGCGCCGGATATGTGAAACATATCCCTTATCAAGGCGTCGAACTTACGGATCTCGGGCGAGAAGAAGCCTTACGCGAATTGAGGCGCCATCGTGTACTGGAGGCCTTCCTGGTAAATATTATGGATTTTTCCTGGGACGAGGTACATGAACATGCAGATCAGTTGGGTAAGGGATTGGATGATACAATTGCAGAACGCATGGCGGAGATGACAGATTTTCCGACTCGTTGCCCGCATGGTGAGCCAATTCCAGATGCACAAGGTCACTTACCATTGATGAATGACATATGCCTAATTAATCTCACTGTAGGTCATAAGGGCACAATTAGCCGGGTACGTACTAATGAACCTGAGCGTCTTCAATACTACGCATCACTCGGGTTAATTCCAGGCAAGGATTTCGAAATTATTGGACGCGCCCCGTTTAACGGACCAATGCGCTTGCGAGTTGCAAAGGATGAAATTGTGCTAGGTGTGGAGCTTGTCAAATCTTTGTGGGTTGTCTAACTTAGTGCAATTAAAAATCAAAAGCTTTGGAATTCACTTTATGAAAACAAACGTCGTGGCTTAGATTCAACTGGGAAATTCTTTTGATAGCGATAAAGCTTTGCCGGGCGCCCTTCTGCTGCCTTCTTTTTTCTCCCCGTCTCTTCTAAAATACCTGATGCTAACACCTTCCGTCTGAAATTTCGTTTATCAAGATGGCGTCCAAGAATGACTTCATAGGCATTTTGAAGCTCTGATAACGTGAAATTATCAGGAAGAAGCTGCATACCAACGGCTGAATACGCCATTTTATTGTGAAGGCGTACGAGTGCGCACTCGATAATATTCTGGTGGTCAAAGGCCAGTTTGGGCAACTGAGATAAAGAAAACCAGCGAGTCTCGGCTGCATCATCTCCGGGGCGATGATGGATTGCATCGATAGGGACTAATGCAAGGTAGGCAATGGTGATGACTCTCATACGTGGATCACGGTCTGGATCACCAAATGTATGTAATTGTTCCATGTACACGTCAGTAATCCCAGTTTCTTCAGCTAATTCGCGGGCTGCTGCCTCCTCCAGTGATTCGCCCTTTTCAATAAAGCCACCAGGTATTGCCCACAAATCAGCAAAGGGTGCATACTTGCGCCTCACAAGCAGCACGTTGAGATCATCTTCAACTAGAGCAAAAATTATAATATCTACTGTGACAGCGAGGTGCTTATTGATTTTATTGGTATAACCAGAAGGAAAGATTCTAGACACTGCTTTTGTATGGTGCTATTGTGCCGGAAGAGGAGCATCGGTGAACAAGCGCCACCATGCTTGCCAGGATCGGGAATCATATGCGGGATCAGGCGTAGCCGTAGGGATAGGAGTAGGTAATGGGATTGAGTCTACAGTCAAGGGGACGATACGGCGTTCGCCGGGCATGACGAGACCGCCTTCATTTCGGGCGTAGTTGGCTATATAATCATCGCTGTTGACATACGATCTTGTAACCATTAACTCGACTTGCCGGGTTGTTTCCAATTCCAATTGTTCTTGTAAAGAAAGTTCACTTGCCTCGATCTGTCGCCCTATCGTCGCCCGATGATTTAGGTCAACCCCAATGTATATGGCTAAAACAACAGCAACCAGGGCTATAATCTGAGGCAGAGACAGCAACGGCCGTTGGCGAAAAGAGCGCCTGCGTGATCGTTTTCTGCTGCTTGCTTTCGTTTCTGTGACCTTTTCTGACATTGTATTAAAATCTTAGCCTTTATTGGGAAACTTTGCAATATCAACTTGACATATAGTTACTTATTTATCACCTTGTCCCAATCTAAAGCGCTAGGTAAAATCCGGTAATGGATTTCCATGAACATATTGACTATTTGGCCATAGGACATATTTGCCACGACCGGCTGCCGGAGGGATTGGTTGTCGGGGGGGCAGCGGCTTACGCGGGAGCTGTTGCAAGAGTAGCGGGTTGTCGTACCGCGATTGTGACAAGTTCTTCTGCGACCGACGATTGGTGTCAGGATCTTCCTGGAATTGAAATACTAGATAAGCCTTCTGCAAAAACTACAGTATTTGAAAACGTTTATACGCCTGCTGGCAGAATCCAGACTATTCATTCTGTAGCCGGTCGGATTGAAACCAATGATATCCCACCAGCCTGGCATCGTGCTTCAGTTGTTCATTTGGCGCCAATCGCCAATGAAGTCGACCCACAAATGATTCATCTCTTTAGTAACAGTTTGGTAGGTTTAGCGCCGCAAGGGTGGATGAGAAGATGGGACGCGGAAGGACGTGTCTTCGCAAAAGCGTGGCCAGAAGCCGAAAATTATTTGCGTTTGGCTGCGGCCGTTTTTATTAGTGATGAAGATTTAACCGACGGCCGTATGTTAGAGATGTATAGAAAATGGTCTCGCCTATTGGTGATGACCCAGGGTTCAGATGGGTGCACATTGTTTATGGGGGGCGAATCGCATCAAATCCCCGTTGAATCTGGACCGGTTGTAGACACAACAGGGGCGGGCGATATTTTTGCCGGCGCCTTCTTAGTTCGACTTAGTCAAACCAACGGCAATCCCTTGGAATCGGCTCGGTATGCAAATGAAATTGCAGCCTTATCTATCACGGTTGTTGGCCTTGGGGCTAAAATTAGAAAGTTACAGGATTATGGTATTGCTTAAGGTGATGACCGAGAGGTGACCAAGTGTGTTGCCAATTGTTATTACAGATGTCGATCAAAATATGACGAAGATTTATGCTGTCGCCAATCAGAAAGGCGGAGTGGGAAAAACCACTTCTGTAATCAACCTTGCTGCCATACTTGGCAGCCGAGGATTGCGCACACTAGTTGTTGATGTGGATCCCCAGGCTAATGCAACATCGGGACTTGGTTTTGACAAGAATGCGCTTAATCAATCAACTTATGATCTTCTTCTGGAAGATAGTCCTATTGATAGTGTGATAGTCTCTAATCCGCAGTTTCAATTGGATTTACTGCCTTCGTCGCCGGCTTTAGCTGGTGCAGAGGTTGAATTGGTAAATGTTATTGGTCGTGAATATCGCCTGCAGCAGGCTTTGAAAGCAATAAATGGCCAATATGACTATATTTTTATTGATTGCCCACCTAGTCTGGGTTTATTGACGGTCAATGGACTAGCAGCCGCTGCGCACGGGATAATTATTCCTGTTCAGTGTGAGTACCTCGCGTTAGAAGGATTGAGCCAGTTGGTACAAACGATTGAGTTAGTGCAACAATATGTCAATCCACATCTTGTGATTAAAGGTCTAATTATGACCATGTATGATAGCCGGACGAATCTGAGCCGGCAGGTAGTTAATGAGGTTCGTAAATTTTTTAAAGAGAAGGTGTTTCGAACAATTGTTCCCCGCAACATCCGGCTAAGCGAGGCACCAAGTTTTGGACTTCCTATCAATATTTATGCACCCAAATCGGCTGGCGCTATTGCGTATCAATTGTTGGCGACAGAAATTCTTAAGAGCGACCAGTCAATGGAGGGATAGTAATGAGCAAAAAAAGCGGATTGGGGCGCGGGTTGAATGCCTTGATGCCTTCCGAAAAACTTCCAGTGGAATCGCAGGGTGTTCTTGAAGTTCCAATCGAAAATATTAATCCGAATCCACAACAACCACGGACAATTATGGATGAGGCCAAACTGGCGGGATTAGCGGCATCGATCAAAGAGCATGGGTTGATTCAACCGCTTATTGTTACAGTGTCACCAAAAGGGTACACAATTATTGCTGGCGAGCGTCGTTGGCGCGCAGCCACGATTGCGGGTCTTGTAAAAGTGCCTGTGGTTGTTAAAGAGACAACACCACAGGAAATGTTGGAATTGGCTATTATTGAGAATATTCAAAGGGCTGATCTTAATGCTCTTGAGGAAGCTCAAGCTTATCGCCAACTGATGGATGAGTTTGGAATGACCCAAGAGGAAGTAGCTGATCGGGTAGGCAAAGGGCGCTCGACTGTCGCCAATCTCGTGCGCTTGTTAAATTTACCTCCCGAGGTGCAGCAAGCAGTATTGGCGGAGGCAATATCTGGAGCCCACGCGAGAGAGATTCTACGATTACCAACAACGGCCATGCAGATCAATGCCACAAACCAGGTCATAAAGTTGAGCCTTAGCCGTCGCCAAACCTTGACACTTGTGGATAACTTGCTATTGGAAAAGAAACCAAGATTTAAGGTACGCCCGAAGTTGCCCCCCGAACTGTTAGAGATAGAAGGGCAGTTCGAGCAATCTTTGGGGACGCGTGTCTCAATTGAGAAAAGCGGAAAAGGGGGCAAGGTTGTAATCTATTATTACTCTGATGATGATCTGCAATCGATTTATGAGGCTATAATGGACCAGGAAGGAGCGGATTAGAATGGCGGCTGATTTAGTAATGACCAATGGGCGCGTTGTTACAATGGATGCGCAGCAACCAGAAGTGACGGCCGTCGCCATCTGTGGCACCAAGATTCTTGCAGTTGGAAACGATGATGAAATGCGAGACCTGCTTTCGCCTGATGGCGAATGGATTGATTTAAACGGCCGTGCCGTTATACCGGGGCTAGTTGATGCACATGTTCACTTCCAGGGATTCTCGATTTTTCGCCAACGGGTTGATCTCGATGAAGCATCTTCATTAGACGAGGTCCTTGAGCGAATAGTCCGATACGCAAACAAAAAACAGGTAGTTTCTGTTGGTGGTGATGGCATTGAGTGGTTGCAAGGACGTGGTTGGAATCAAAATTCCTGGCGAGACAGTATATCTCCAACGGCGGCGCAGCTAGACCAGATCGTTCCAAATCGCCCAGCATGTCTACGACACAAGAGTGGCCATGCGGCATGGGTCAATAGTAAAGCACTCCAATTATGCGGAATAACCGCCGCAACGCATGATCCTGCCGGCGGTCAGATACAGCGTGATGCTAATGGCAAGCCAACCGGCATATTATTTGAAGATGCGATGAATCTGGTTACAGATTTAATACCCAGACCAACATTAAATGAAATCAGCGCTGCAATGCTTGATGCTCAAGAGTACTGCTGGCAGGTAGGTTTGACCGGATTACACGATTTCGATGGACGTTCCTGTTTTCAAGCCTTACAATCCTTACACCTTCGTGAACTACTCGGGTTACGTA
The DNA here is from genome assembly GCA_963736615.1 of uncultured Chloroflexia bacterium. Classification (GTDB taxonomy): domain Bacteria; phylum Chloroflexota; class Anaerolineae; order Promineifilales; family Promineifilaceae; genus JAACFF01. The sequence continues at coordinate 957,398 of CAVTPP010000003.1, forward strand.
TAGTCAAAAACATACCGGTCAAGAGACTGGATTCAGCAATAGGAGTTGGTCTTCGGTCAGGTTTTGGTGATGATTGGCTTCGTATTGGAGGGATCAAGATATTTGCTGACGGTGCGCTTGGCCCGCGAACGGCAACGATGGTGGAGCCTTATGAAAATGATCCTCAAAATTATGGGATTGTTGTGACCGACAAAGAAGAAATGATGGCCTACAGCAGCCGTGCCAGTGCTCATGGGCTAAGTGTCACCACTCATGCTATCGGGGATAAGGCAAATCATGATATTCTCGATGTGTACCAAGCTGTTCGCAAAGAAGAACGGGCAAGTGGAATTGACGGGCGTCTCCGTCACCGAATCGAACATGTCCAACTGCTGCACCCCAGCGATTTGAATCGACTGGCTGAATTAAACATCATCGCTTCGATGCAGCCTATACATGCCACTTCAGATATGGAAATGGCGGAATCCTTTTGGGGGCCACGTGCGCAATACAGTTATGCGTGGCGTACTGTTCTAGAAAGTGGGGCTACATTGGTTTTTGGTTCTGATGCGCCAGTTGAAAAGATTGATCCATTACCTGGCATTCATGCTGCTATATCCAGAAGAAGGACGAATGGCTCGCCAGGAAGAGATGGCTGGTATCCGCAACAAAAGCTCACATTACAGGAAACATTTCGTGCATTTACGCTGGCTGCGGCCGAAACTAGCGGCCAAGAAAGCCGGCTGGGTTCCATTTCCCCTGGTAAGCTGGCTGACATGACCCTTTTCGATCGAGATATATTTTCACTGCCCGAGGATGAATTGCAGGAGGTCGGGATAACTGGAACGATTGTCGGAGGAAGCTTTAAATACCGGACATTGAATTGATTGCGGTTACAATCCTAATTGTGTTTCAGCCACAAGATGATCGACAACTGCTTTCAACGCCTCTTCGCTATTATCATCCCCTCCGTGCGCCTGATAAACAGCTATCTGTCTGTCGGCACTTGTTCCTTTTTCCAAAATTGTGCGTACAAATTCAATCTCTTCACGGCTGCCCAAATCATCAATTACGTCATCCAGAATAACAAGTAGTTCTTCCATTAACTCGGCGAAAGGCACTTCTGCTTGTCTACCAAAGTCGATTAGTTCTCCACTGATCCCATAGCGAACCGCGCGCCATTTATTTTCGGTGATGTGCATATACCGGTAGTGACGCCATGACATATTTTTCTGGCGCAGCTTGATTAGTTTGGCGCAAATGGCTTGAAATAGAGCCGCAATACAAACCGCCTCATCGACAGTCGTGCAGATGTCACTAATGCGCAGTTCTAGGGTATCAAAAACTGGATGTGGGCGAATATCCCACCAAATCTTTGCCTGGGTATCCGCTTTGCCAAATGCACCGACACGCCCTAACATATTCTCATAGCTTTTGTATTCATCCCATGATACAAAGGAATGTGGAAGTCCGGTGCGCGGCATCGATTCAAACACAACGCTACGATAAGATTTTAGTCCGGTACTCCGCCCATGCCAAAATGGTGAACTAGTAGAAAGGGCCAGTAAATGGGGAATGAAATATCGAGCCTGATTCATTATCTCAATCATCAGGTCTTTTGACGCCTCATCAGCACCAAAGCCTACATGAACATGCATGCCAAAAATAAGCAAGCGCCGTGCCACACCTTGCATATCATCAAGTAATTCCTTGTAGCGGACGCCTTCAGAGATGGCTTGGTCTTGCCACCGTGCGAATGGGTGCGTTGATGCAGCGGCTATCTGTACACCATTCTTTTCCGCCATTTCGCATACGGCGCGCCGCAGTCGTATGACCTCTTTGCGAATACCTTTTACATCCTCACAAACACGGCTTCCAACTTCAACTTGAGACTGCATGAACTCAGGCTTTAGATCGAGACGGCTCTCCCTTTCCTGATCCAGGGACAATAATTTCGAGATATATGCGTATAGATCTCGCGTTACGGGGTCGATAATCTGGTACTCTTCTTCAATGCCCATTGTAAGTGGTGGATTTGGAATGCTCATACAATTTCTCCTGATGACATTTTGCTCAGACAGTCACATGATCCCGTCTGGAAAAGAAACAAACCATTATTCCTCAGTCCGGCGACTCCTACCAGACACTCGTAACATTATAACACATCTATTTTATCGATCAGCTGATTTCGATAGTCAAATTTCCGGATTATTCCAATCTGGACCCGTATGCTGGGTGGTAACTTGAGATTATCCCCAACCCCTCTTGATTTTCCTTGAGAGGAACGTGCTAAAAGCATGAAATAAATTAAATTTGGTTTTTGCGATTTAGCAGCATCGCTAGAGTAAACCCGAAAATCAGGTCAAAGTAAATTCGCTTTTTCGCAAGTGCTCACTCGAGTGCGATGTGAGATTATATGCCACCACTACCGTATGCTGAGATATAAAGAGATATACGTGCGCAGCAAATTTACTGGTTCCATGATCTCAGCAACTCTACCAACAATCGTACCCCAAAGCCTGTGGCTCCGCGTGGTACATAACCGTGATCCTTCTCACTCATTGCCATTCCAGCAATATCGAGATGCGCCCAATTGTAATCTGTAAATTCTTTTAGGAAGACGGCGCTGGTTCCCACGCCGCCCATACGGCCGCCGCTGTTCTTAAGATCAGCAACATGGGAGTCCATTGTCTTACGATAGTCGTCCCAAAGCGGGAGCGGCCAGAGTCGTTCATGTGTTTCTTTTCCCGCCGACAATAACTTGTCACGCAGATTATCATCTGTACTAAACAGACCGGCCGCCACACCAATGCCTAAGGCAACGACACAGGCTCCGGTAAGGGTAGCTAGATCAATTACGGCCGTTGGTTGATAACGTTGCGCGTAAACCAACGCATCAGCCAAGATCATACGCCCTTCTGCATCGGTGTTGATGATTTCGATAGTTTTTCCATTGCTAGCAGTGATAATGTCAGCCGGGTGATAAGCGTACGCATCAGGCATATTTTCAGTTAGAGGAGTAATCGCCACCACATGAAGCGGTAAATCTAGCATTGCTACGACTTTCATTGCTCCTAATACGGCCGCTGCGCCAGCCATATCTGACTTCATCAATTCCATATTGAGACTTGGTTTGATGGAGATGCCCCCTGTGTCAAAAGTGACACCCTTGCCAACCAATACAACAGTATCCAAATCCTCGCGATCCTTATTATGCTCAAGTACCACAAACTTTGGTCTCTCCCCTGCGCCTTTCGCCACTGCTAGAAAAGCACCCATATCTCTTCTTCGAGCCCAGCCGCGTCCACCAATCGTGATTTCGAGATCATATTCTTTGCCAAACCGTTTTGCCTCATCCGCAATTCGCGATGGTGTGGCCACATTAGGGGGCATATTGACCAAATCTCTGGCCAACTCGACCCCCGCATTTATTGCCAAAGCTGTTTGTACACCCACTTCGATTGCCGGAATTTTCGCGTTCTCAAATTCAACAATAGTAAGAGACTCGATATCATGTTTAGATTTGAGTTCCTGCTTAGGTGCCGCATATCTGTATTGGGCCAACAAGGCACCTTCAGCTGTGGCCTGAGCAGCGTCTTGTACAGGAAACCCAGCAGTTCCAGCCCCATGAATGATTGTCGCTACTTTATTGGCTTTTAGCTGCTGGGCTTTATTGATGGCTGATGCAGATGCGCGTCTTACGCCCTCCAAATCAAAAGCATCCTGTTTACCTAAGCCTACAACAATAACTCTGATAGCATTTATAGCTCCTCGAGGGTACAAAACTGTAAGTTCACCGGCTTCCCCACTGAGGTCTCCGTTAGTGATCAATTCACTTATCGCGCCATTCAATGCTTGGTCGATTGCCCCGGTTGCTCCTGCAGGCTTAGTCACGTCATGAAACAAATTGACGATAATGGTGTCTGTTTCTGCATTTTGGATGTTGCTTTGTTTAATCTCTATCTTCATCAATCTTCCTTTCAAGTTTACTAGGTGCTATGGTAGATGCTCTCAGCCGTGCTTATTGACTTTAACTGATTTAGGGTGTCGATTTGGCCAAGAAGTTTAAGGTCAATTCCTTTTTGAATGACAATATGGTAAAAAGGTGTAAAATGAAAACCCAGTAGGCAATTTACACTTCCCAACAATTCTTTTGTAACCGATTAGATTGTAACATGCCCTACGCAAAATTCCATTGAGGTTGGCGATATGAAAGTAAACTTCTATGCAACATTACGTAAAATCGCAGGGCAGAAAACAATCGAATTCGATCTTGAACATGGCATGACAGGGCGACAGTTATTGGATATGGTTTTGGTGCGTTTTCCCGATATGCGTGAGGAACTCGTTGATAGTGATGGGAATCTTTACGGACATGTTCATCTATTTGTAAACGGCCGTGATTCACGTTTCTTGGAAAATGCTCTAGATACAACCATAAAAACAGATGACAAGATCGATATTTTCCCTGCTGTTGGGGGAGGCAGTGAACCAATAATTCTCAATGTAAATTTCTATGCTTCACTGCGCAAGATATCAGGTAAAAAAACTGTCGAGTTTCCACTACTTCCAGAATTAACGGGTCGCCAGTTGCTGCAGGCCGTAATTACCCGTTTCCCAGAGATGTCAAAGAAGTTGCTTAATCAAAATGGCGAACTTGACCGACATGCTCACATATATATCAACGGCCGTAACTGCCCATTGTTGGCAGATGGGTTAGACACTAAACTCGAGACCAGTGATATAGTGAATATATTCCCCATTGGGCATTTCTAGAGCAAACCAGCATCTTAATGTTGAATTGCCTGGGTTATATATTTGGTCGCAAAACAGAAAACGGTGGATAGTTATTACTATCCACCGTTTTATTTATGGTTTCTCTCGACAAAAGCAACAATTTAAGAGTTATAGTCGTTTCTACTCTATAATTTGGAGCTCGCGCAGCTTGCTTTCCGGTACGACACCATTTACCCATCCGCGGACATCGTAATATTCTTCCAGCATTTGATCAAGTTCACATACTTGTCCCTCTGATCCAGGTCCTGTGGCAGGCTCATTCAAAAAGCGATCTGGTAAGTAATCTGATCCTTCACCATATCCCGCCAGATTGTTGTAATAGCGCTCTAGATTATAAACGCGTTCGCCAATTGTCAATAGGTCATTGGCATCTACTTGAACGCCGGTAAATGAGGAGTATTGGGCAGCGAACGTATCTAGGGTTTGCGCAAAGGTTGAGAACTTGCAAAGGTCCATACAATCCGTGAAGGTATGTACATTTTGGAAAATGACCGTCAGTTCTCCTTTGCCCTTCCATTCCAAGGGGTCCGACAAATCGGTGCCACCTAAGGTATTGGCAACTACTTCAGCTGCTGGTGTATAACCACGTAAATGACATGCACCTCGATTGCTTGTTGCATAGCCAAGGCCCATACCTTTAATTCCGCGAGGATCATAAGCGGGAATCGCCTGGCGCTTGACAGTCATGCCGATTTCTGGATGTCCAAAATGTTCAGCAGTAGAGGCTGTACCATCTGCTAGCACATTGCCGATCCCTTCACGGTAAGCGGTTTTTCTTACCATGTCGACCATGGTCAACCAATCGCCCCACTGTAAATTCCCGTCACCGTTGGTGTATTCCTTTTCGGAAGCCTCCATATAGGATGACAGCGCATTGCCCATTTCTATGGTGTCCATACCATAATCATTGCATTGGTCGATCATCTTGGCCACGCTGCCGAGATTGTCATTGTCGCAGTTGGCACCTAAGGCCCAGGCAGATTCGTACTCGACACTCTCCATGCGCAGACCTTTGTAAGGACCATCAGGGACTTCAACTTCCTTCTTACAGGCCACGGGGCAAGCATGGCAGGTTGGATCGTTGACCAATATGGTTTCCTCAACACGCTCACCGCTTAGTTTCTCGTGTGGTTCATAATAGGTTGTTTGCGAATTCTTGGTCGGCATAGCCCCAATGACGTTGACCATGTTCATCAGTACATTGGTGCCGTAGAGGGATAACCCACCTTTACGCGGGGAGGTTACATATCTTTCATCACAGATTTCCGCCAATGCTTGTTTACGGGCTTCTTTAAATGCCTCGAGATCAGCTGGTGGGGGCATAGCTTTCTTGGCTTTGACTACAATCGCTTTTAGGTTCTTGCTGCCGGCAACACAGCCAACACCACCACGACCGGCGGCCCTATCATCTTCATTGACCATTGCCGCATAACGCACAAGGTTCTCACCGGCTTGGCCAATGCTGATTACCGTCAAATCCTTCTTGCCATATTTTTCTTGGAAATGTTTTACAGTATCGTGAACGCCTAGTCCCCAAACTTCGGATGCGTCACGCATTTCGACTGTTCCATCTTCTACATAAGCATATACTGGTCCATCAGCTTTGCCTTTGAAGATAAGTCCGTCAAATCCTGCCCAACGAATACGTGCTGCTGACCATCCGCCTTGATGGCTGTCGACAACGGTACCAGTAAGAGGGGACTTCGTGACAACAGCAATGCGACCACTCATGTTGACAGCCGATCCGGTTAGTGGTCCATTCATAAAACAAAGAATATTATCGGGTGAAAGAGGATCAACCTCAGGTCCATTTTCTAAGACATAACGGACGCCAAGACCGCGAGCACCCATATAAAGACGCGCCCACTTTTCATTAATCTCTTGGTAATCAGTCACCCCATTTGACAGATCAACATGGGCAACTCTATTAGCAAATCCTCCAATTTCCATAATTATCTCCTTCGTGGATTTCAAGATGAAGTGATGACTTGACAACAAGAAACGATAGAAACTATATCGTGCCAACCTGGGTCCACAGAACTATCCTGCGGACACAATACGCATAAATTGAACAAATAGCGATTTTGGTACCAGTGAATTATGATCTTGCCGAATAACCACCTCCTATAGTTGGAGATTTTATTGGATGTGCGTAATGATTCAATTGGAGTATGAGATACTATGTACAGTATACTCGAAGGACATTCCTTTCGCAATCGGAAAATTATAACAATTGGAGGTGATTTTATGCATTTGCTGATTCTTGGTGGGAGCCGATTTCTTGGAGGGCGTTAGTTGATGCTGCGGTTGATGCGGGACGTGAAAACTCCTCTTGTTTGGGATGAGCTCTTATTGCGACAATTTATTCTCTTTTAGATACAATAGTGGGCAACTATTTTCCATGAACTCGGAGATGATTTGCCCAGATTTGCATGACGAATGGAATTCCCCACTTATTCATTTAAGTGTAACTGCGGCGCCTTAATGATCGTCTCCGGCAGCTATTTTAGAAGGAGATTCGCATGATTGTTGGTGTTCCAAAAGAAGTTAAAGATAACGAATATCGTGTAGCAATGACCCCTGCCGGTGTTAAGCAAGCGGTAGAACAGGGCCATACAGTTTTGGTGCAAGAAAGTGCGGGAGAGGGCAGCCGGTTTACCGACCGACAATATTCTGAAGTTGGTGCTAAGATGGTGCCTTCCGCAGCAGATGCTTGGGGAGCAGAAATGGTGGTTAAGGTCAAGGAACCGATCGCCAGTGAGTACGATTTCATGCGCTCTGACCTGCTGCTTTTTACCTATCTCCATCTGGCAGCCGAGGAAGCTTTGACTAAGAGCATGCTTAAATCTGGCGTGACGGGCATTGCCTACGAGACCGTTGAAGCACCTGATGGCAGCTTACCTCTTCTAACTCCAATGAGCGAAGTTGCTGGACGCATGGCCGTTCAAGTAGGTGCGCACTATTTAGAGCGTCCCCATTTTGGCCGTGGCATGCTATTAGGCGGCGTTGCTGGTGTTCCAGGTGCCAATGTCGTTGTCATTGGCGGCGGGGTTGTGGGCACAAATGCGGCCCAGATTGCATTGGGGATGGATGCCAATGTTGTAATCCTTGATACAAATCTAGATCGCTTGCGTTATCTTGAGCATGTTTTACATGGCCGGCTTACGACGGTGGCTTCAAACTCCTTTAACATTGCTGAAGCTGTCAATATGGCTGACCTCGTAATCGGCGGTGTGCTGATAACTGGGGCGCGTGCACCGCGGCTGGTCACTCATGAGATGATCACCGGCATGCGCAATGGCAGTGTTGTAGTGGATGTCGCTGTCGATCAAGGTGGCTGTGTAGAGACGATAAAAGTGACAACACATTCCAATCCGACATATATTGTTGATGGTGTGGTTCACTATGGGGTAGCAAATATGCCTGGTGCCGTACCTCGCACAAGTACTTTTGCATTGAGCAATGCAACCTTACCTTATGTGCTTCGATTGGCTGGCGATGGGGCTGAAGTGGCAATGGCTGAACGATCCCGGGTTGCGTTTAGGATTGAACACATACCAGGGCAAACTTACGTACAAAGCTGTAGCGGACGCTTTTGGGCTGACCTATACGCCTTATCAGGTATAAAAAAGAGGCGTGTGTGATTAAAGTCTCCCACACACGCCTCATTCTCTTTCTTGATAATATTTCGTTATTTCCGGCTTTGAGCGTATGCTCGTTTAACTTCCTCGCCAATTATGCGGATTCCTTCACGAACCTTATCCTCAGCAGGTGTATAGTTCATACGGATACACTCTGTCTTATGAACCCACTCTTCTTCCATCCCTGGATAGAAGTGGTGGCCGGGGATAATCAATACCCCGCGACGTTTTAATCGTGCATAAAGCTCAGCACTTGTAATGGGCAAATCTTTAAACCACAACCAGAAGAAGAAAGCACCTTCGGGTTTATGCACATAGAAAGGTGTGCCTGCTAACGCTTCCCAAACCCAATCAATGGCTTTTTCCGCCCGATTCTGGTAATAAGGTTTAATCATATTTTCGCTGATGTCGATGATTTCTCCGCTTCGTACTAGATCCAATGTAAGACCGGCGCCAATGCTAACAGGGGCGAGGCTTACGATGGCGTTCATACTAGCTACGGCACTTGCGATTTCTTCCTTGGCAATGACAATGCCTGTGCGCACACCTGGAAGGCCAAGTTTGGAAAGGCTGAGACATAAAATAATATCTTCGTCCCAGACTGGCGTAACATCGGTGAAAATGATACCTGGAAATGGTGCGCCATAGGCGTTGTCAATGATCAATGGGATATCATGTTTACGGGCAAGCTGTCGAAGTTTCTCAACCTCGCCATCGGTTAACACATTCCCTGTGGGATTTGTGGGTCGAGAAACACAAATGGCGCTGATGGATTCGTCAATTTGGAGCGAATCGAAATCTACCCGGTACTTGAACGTATGCTCATCCAAGAATTCAAATTTGGGTTTGCCCGCTACAAATATATCCTCGGATATACCTGCGTCTACATAACCAATATATTCAGGTGCCAAGGGAAGTAATATCCGTTTACATGAGCCATCAGCATATTCGCCTGCTAATAGATTGAAAAGGTAGAAAAAGGCGGTTTGGCTTCCATTGGTCAGGGCAACATTCTTGGGGCTAATATCCCAGCCAAATGTGTCGTGTAAAAGATCGGCAATTGCTTCAACAAATGCCGGATGGCCATTTGGCGGATCGTAATTACCAATGAGATTTTCAAATTCATTACCATTGGCAAGGATTTGCTCCATACGCTCCCTTAATCGCTGTTGGACGACGGGAATATGGCTGGGGTTGCCACCCCCGAGCATGATAACGCTTTTGTCTCCAGTGACAGCACTGCCCAAGTCATGCATGAGCTGCATAATGCCTGTTTCGCCTGTAAACTTTTCTCCAAAACGTGTAAACTGCATAAGATACTCCTGTCCCTATTTTAATCCATCATAAGAACTTGCTCAATATGATCCAAGGCCCAGTCAATCTCCTCTTTAGTGATGACCAATGGTGGTGCAAAACGAATGACAGTCGTATGCGTTTCTTTGCATAAAATGCCATGTCCGCGCAGCTCCTCGCAGAATCGACGGGCAGGGACATGCAGATCGACCCCGATAAATAGTCCTTTCCCACGAACTTCCTTGATATGTTCGCTTTCGATTCGTTCCAGACGCCCTTTAAAATATGCTCCTAATTCACGAGAACGGCCGACCAAATCCTCATCTATGATTACTTTGAGTGCGGCCCGACCTACTGCTGCACCGAGGGGGTTGCCACCAAAAGTGCTGCCATGATCGCCCGGCCGAAACAGACCCAAGACTTTCTCATCCGCTAATACGGCCGATACCGGGTAGAACCCTCCGCTTAGTGCCTTCCCAACAGTAATAACATCAGGCCTTACCTGCTCATGATCACTACCAAACAATTCACCTGTGCGACCTAAACCTGTCTGAATTTCATCGGCTATAAATAGTACATCGTGGCGTTTACAAATTTCAGCAGCCGCTTTAAAATACCCATCCGGAGGAATGATGACACCCCCTTCACCCTGGATTGGCTCAACCAGGAAAGCAACGGTATTCGGTGTTATGGCCGCTTCCAAGGCCTCAGTGTCCCCGTATGGCACCATTACGAATCCAGGTGTCAAGGGGCCAAAATCTTCCTTGTATTGTGCTTCACTTGAAAAACTGATGGTTGTGGTTGTACGACCGGCAAAATTTCCCTCACAAACGATGATTTCTGCCTGATTATCCGCAACACCCTTTGATCGATAACCCCACTTTCGTGCGGCTTTTATCGCCGTTTCCACAGCTTCTGCACCTGAGTTCATGGGTAATGCCATCTCATAACCGGTAAGTTCGCAAAGTTCTTTCACGAAAGGACCCATCTGATCATTTCGAAATGCTCGTGAAGTGAGCGTTACCCGCTGCATTTGATCTTGCATTGCCTGCATTATTCTAGGGTGGCAATGTCCTTGGCTGACGGCCGAATAAGCGGATAAGCAATCTAGGTATTTATTACCATCTACATCATAAACCCATACACCTTCTGCCCGATCAATAACGACATCTAAAGGTTTGTAATAGCGGGGACTATAGGTTTCGTCCAACTGAATATAATCTTGACTGTTCATCAAATACCTCTTTTCTATACCTAGGACCACATAGCGACTACTTTGACTTGACCAATGTTAAGAAAAAAATAGCCTGATTTACAGAGTAATCAGGCTTTGCTCAGACCCCGCGGGTAACGCGAGTATGTCATCTTTTCAGGATTCAATTATATCAGAATACGGTCGATTCTGGCATCTATTTTCAAATAATCCGCATCCGAGGGCTTTGACGATTTTGGGGGGGGTATTTCCCTCAGATTAGGTGCAAATTTGGTCCAAAAGGAGAAATAACTCAACTTAGCCATACCCAAAGCAAATAACCCCCACCTAACAGAGTGCAGTAGACGGCAAAAATGTAGAGACTGTGATTTCGGAGCCAAGCTAACAGAAAATATATGCAGGCATAACCAATAATTGCAGCCGCGAGAAATGCTGCCAGCAAGACTCGGCCATTGGGAGAATTAACTTCCCCGTATTGATTAGCTTTGCGACCTGCAAAATTCCGGCACCCAAAATTACTGGAATCCCTAACAAGAAACTATATCTTGCGGCCGTCTCCCGGTCGAATCCTCGCCAAATTCCGGCAGTGATAGTGCTGCCACTGCGAGATATCCCAGGAATTAGCGCCAACATCTGAAAAAGGCCGATAACTATGGTATCTGACCAGGTCATCTGATCCAGGGGTTTGGTTCCTTTTAACATCTTCTCGGCCAAAACCAGCAGAGCTGCCGTGACCAATAAGAAAAATGCGGCGGAGGTGGCACTGCTGAAAATCTCGCTCGAAATAGTCATTAAAAAGCGAGCCAACTATGGCTGCGGGAATCGATCCGACTACAATGTACCAACCCAGTCGTGCATCGTCAGAACCCAAAGGATTTCGTTGCCAAAGTCCGCTAAGAACAGCCTTTATTATGGCCCAAATCTCCCGGCGAAAAAAGATTAGCACGGCTAATAGTGTCCCCCCATGTGCGATGGCGATGAGGGTCAGGCTGGGTTGGGTTAGGCCTAATATGGCTGGCACCAGAACGAGGTGCCCAGAACTGGAAATTGGTAAAAATTCGGTTGCTCCTTGCAGAATGCCAAGGATTATGGCCTCAAATAAACTCATTTAGTTATTCTCTGTACGCTTTTAGCTTGTGGCGCGTTTGGATAATGCGATAAAAACTCAGCAGCTAATTCTGACATCGTTCCCTTTCGAATTGCCTTTCTAATATCAGCCATGAGTGAAAGGAGAAAGTGCAGGTTATGTGTACTGAGCAAAATATGTCCAAGTATTTCATTTGCTTTCACCAGGTGGCGTAGGTAAGCCCTGCTGAATTTGAGACATGTAGGACAATCGCATTCATTATCGATAGGTTTGGGGTCACGTTCAAACTGGGCATTGCGCAAATTAAGCCGTCCGCCTTTGATCATTGCCGACCCGTGTCGCGCGAGACGGGTCGGTAAAACACAATCAAAAAAATCAACTCCGCGCAGCACACCGTTGATCAGATCCTCAGGTGCCCCAACGCCCATCAAGTAGCGCGGTTTATCAAGAGGCAAGATCGGATTTACGGTTTCTAATACATCTGCCATTTCTTCTTTGGTCTCGCCCACGGCTAATCCACCAATGGCATATCCTGGTAAATCTAGCTCCTTCAAGAAATAGGCACTTTCCTCGCGCAGATCAGCAAAGATGCCTCCTTGCACAATGCCAAAAAGAGCCTGATCATTTCTTGTTTTGGCCTGAATACAGCGTTCAGCCCAGTTGTGGGTTCGAATCAGCGATTGGCTCACGTAATCATAGTCGTTAGGTGGTGGGCATTCATCAAACATCATAATAATATCAGCCCCCAAATTTTCCTGGATAGCAATACTTTTTTCAGGCGTAAACCTATGACGTGATCCATCATGGTGCGATTGGAATGTCACACCGTCATCATCAATTTTTCTTGTCTTGCTCAAACTGAAAACCTGAAATCCACCGCTGTCAGTGAGAATAGGTCCGTCCCAACCCATGAATTTGTGCAGCCCGCCCAGATCACGAATCAATTCGTCTCCGGGACGAAGATAGAGGTGATAGGTATTACTTAGGATCAATGAAGCTCCCAGAGCTTTTAAGTCGCTCGGTCGCATTGCTTTTACAGTGGCTTGTGTGCCCACTGGGGCGAAAGCGGGGGTTTCAAAGCTTCCATGTGGTGTGTGAAAGCAGCCCCCCCGGGCCATAGAATTGGTATCTACGGCCGTGATATCAAAATGAAAATGCATAACGGAAGATTATACATCAAAAATAGTTCTCGGTAATTGACAATGATAAGCGGGTTTGTTACTATTCTGATCTGTAACAATTAAATACTTTCTGCTTATCCAGAGAGGTGGAGGGATCGGCCCTAAGAAACCTCAGCAACCGCCCATATGGGAAATGGTGCTAATTCCGGCAAGTGCCAAAAATGGCTCTTGCGAAGATGAGAGAGACGAATATACGTTTATCTACCTCTTCTGGACTATCTGGAAGAGGTTTTTTGTTAGGCGACTTATTAAGTTTGTATTGTTAAACTGAAGATAAAACTGGCTTAGGTGATGGTTATGATGTTGGTTATGAAATTTGGTGGAACATCTGTTGGTAGTGCTGAGGCGATACGTGAAACCGCAGGGCTCATCTTGCAAACGAAGGAATCATGGGAAAATGTTGTAGTAGTGGCTTCGGGTATGGGATCCAAGCCAGTTAAGGTTACTGACCTCTTGCTCAATGGTGCCAATGCGGCCGTGCGTGGTGATAAGTCGGCGTATGACAGGTAGCCGAACAGTTACGACAAGTCCATTATGAAGCTATAGATGGCCTGCTTAACCCAGAGGGCGAAAGACAGCGAATTTTGGCTGAGAATAAACAGATTATCGATCATTATGTTTCACTCTGTGAGGCTGTATGTGTGTTAGGAGAGCTGTCTCCTCGCGCTCTTGATGCTATTAGTGGTATGGGTGAGCAAATGAGTGTGCCAATTATAGCGGCATATTTGCGGCAAATTGGTCATCAGGCCGAAGCTATTGAGGCGACAGAGCTGATTGTAACAGACAGTAATTTCCAGAATGCTTCCCCTTTGATCGAACAAACAATTGCGAAATCTTTGGAACGAATTCAACCAGTTCTCGATCAAAACATCATCCCGATTATTACAGGTTTTATCGCTGCCAATCATGATGGCGTAACCACGACATTGGGCCGCGGCGGGTCTGATTATAGTGCATCCATTCTGGGCCAATCATTGGCAGCGGATGAGGTTTGGATCTGGACGGATGTGGACGGTGTGATGTCCGCTGATCCCCGCTTTGTGTCTGGCGCGCGCTCGATTTCAAGTCTAAGTTACAAGGAAGTATCTGAACTAGCTTATTTTGGAGCTCGGGTACTTCATCCAAAGACCATGAGGCCTTGTGTCGAAAGTAACATCCCCTTGCGTATTAAGAACACCTTTAATCCCGATCATCCCGGTACAGTCATTCTAGCCAAAGGGACGGGGAAAAATGGTGCCATAAAAGCGGTCACAGCGATTAAAGATCTGAGTTTGATAACTGTAGAAGGTACAGGCATGGTTGGCGTACCAGGTATTGCAGCTCGCACTTTTGGTGCTGTTGCCAGTAGTGATGTCAGTGTATTGTTAATAAGTCAGGCTTCATCGGAGCAGTCGATCTGTTTTTCAGTTCCCGCGGCAGCTGCGGATACGGTTATCGAGAGTCTTAGTCTGGAATTCACTGAAGAACTAAAGCGGCGCGATATTGACAGCATATGGGCCATGCGTGATGTTTCCATTGTCACTATTGTTGGAGCAGGCATGCGCGGTACACCTGGTATTTCAGGCCGCGTGTTTAGTTCCTTGGGCAATAATCAGATCAATGTAATCGCCATCGCTCAAGGCTCTTCAGAGTGCAGTATCAGCATTGTAGTTGCGGCGGAAGACACCGGATTTGCCGTTGCTCATATTCATGAACTAATCACTGCCTGAGCAAAAAGCGCCCGCAATCAAATCGAAGATCGATCGGCATACGGCTTAGACTGATTGATTTTTGCCTAAAGGGCGTCTATAATCTGTAAAACTATAATAATGATACGGGTGCTTGGGCTTAACCAGGCTGAGATGCTCCAGAATGTGGGGTGAACCGTTGTACCTGATCCAGGTAATGCTGGCGTAGGGATGAGCATATAATGTGCACAACGCCATCTGACTAGATTCAGATGGCGTTTTTTAATTGTTTGGATATTCGGAAAGTAACTTGCGTTTGTCCAGTTATCCTCTGATTTGGAGAGAGGTATGATGAAGAAAACAATAATTCTTTTAGTTATTATTTGGGCTTTGGTATCTTGTACCGGTGATCAGAGTAATTCCGAACCAGTTATTCTGAGGTTAATGACCCACGATAGTTTTGATATAAGTCAAGAGACGATTACTCAATTCACAGAACAAACCGGCATTGACGTGGAAATATTTAAAGCCGGGGATGCGGGTGCCGTGGTTAACAAAGCTGTACTGTCGAAGGATGATCCGCTGGCCGATGTGTTGTTTGGTGTTGACAACTCCTTTCTAAGTAGAGCGCTCGACAGCGACATATTTATACCCTATGAATCAGGAAATTTGGCCCATGTCGATATTTCTTTGCGCTTAGATCCCAATAATGGCGCCGTGCCAGTTGATTTCGGTGATGTTTGTCTAAATTATGATAAAGCTTGGTTTGCCTCAAGCGAATTAGAACCCCCACAGAATTTGGACGACTTGATCGATCCGGCATATCGTGGACTAACCACTGTCGAGAATCCGGCCACATCCTCTCCCGGTTTGGCATTCTTGCTGGCAACAATCAGCACTTTTGGTGAGGATGGTTATCTGGATTATTGGCAGCAATTGGTTAGTAATGATGTATTGGTAACCGACGGATGGGAAGAAGCGTACTACGGTGCTTTTTCAGCTGCATCAGAGGGAGATCGGCCCATTGTCGTCAGTTATGCCAGTAGTCCTCCGGCTGAGGTGTTTTTCGCCGAAGAAACTCTGGATGAGGCACCTACAGCGGCAGTTGTTGGTGATGGAAGTTGCTTTCGTCAGATTGAATTCGCAGGGATTCTGAAGGGAACCGAACATGAAGCTGAGGCGCAGCAGTTGGTTGATTTCATGTTGGATAAAACCTTTCAAGAGGATATCCCCCTGCATATGTTTGTGTACCCTGTAAACGAAACGGCCGTGCTTCCTGACGTTTTTGCCCAATTTAGTGTTACACCGGAACAACCGGCCACAATCCCTCCCCAAGAAATTGCCGCTAACCGTGAATCATGGATTGAAGCGTGGACAGACGTTGTTTTGCGTTAGTCATCTAAATATCTAAGAGTGTGCTATTTATGCTTCTTGCAGCACTGACGCGGCTCCAGCGCTTTCGATCAGCCCTTTACTTGCTGCCGATTCTATTTTTTGTGCTGTTCTACTTTTATCCATTAGGCGCTATTATCGGTATTAGTCTTGCGCCGGATGGCGGTCTAGATATTGGGCCACTGCGCACACTAGTTAGAAATTCCTATTATTTACGCATACTCTGGTTTACTTTTTGGCAAGCCGTGGTATCAACGATACTGGTACTGGTTTTTGCTATTCCCGGTGCCTATGTATTTGCTCGCTATAAGTTCCGAGGCAAAAAAACAGTTAGGGCTTTAAGTCTTCTTCCATTTGTTCTTCCAACAGTTGTTGTTGCCAACGCTTTCTTAGCCCTTCTTGGACCTCGTGGGACTATCAATAATGTACTGATGGATCTGCTGCATTTGAATCAGCCGCCTTTGCAACTACAGTATACAATTTGGATGATCCTGCTTGCTCATCTTTTTTTTAACTATAGTGTGGCCATGCGAATTATCAGCAATGCCTGGCAAAATCTAGGCTCCGATCTGGGACACGCGGCACAAATGCTGGGAGCTTCGCCGCGTCGTGCATTCTTGCATATTACGCTGCCGGCTTTATGGCCGTCGATTATGGCTGCGGCGGTTCTTGTATTTATTTTCTGTTTTACTAGCTTTGGTGTGATCTTGATTCTTGGTGGACCACGCTTTGCTACGTTGGAGGTAGAAATCTACCGTCAAGCCGTGAGTCTCTTTAATCTACCGGTTGCGGCGGCTTTATCGCTTATCCAAATTACCTTCACATTTGCACTGATGTGGCAATACACGCGAACACAAGCCAACAGAAGTCATTCACTTCATTTGGTATCTAGCAAAACAACAGAGCGCCCGGTTAAAACTTTGAAGGATGGATTGATCGTTTATGGCAATCTGCTGATAATTCTTCTAATGCTAGGGTTACCCCTAATTGCACTTGTGAGTCGTTCATTTGCAGGTCAGGATGGACCAACCATCCGTTTTTACAGCGAATTATTTGTTAATCGTCAAAATTCGCTTTTTTTTGTTCCACCTATCGAGGCCATTGTCAACTCAACATCTTATGCCCTTTTCACTCTCGTATTGGCGGTATTATTGGGGCTGATTAGCGCACGGATGTTGACTACAAAACGCAGAAGCAGTTCGCAATTATATTTGTCGTTGAATCGTTGGGCTACACTCAAGCAAAGGGTCCGCAATGTAGTGGTGCGCCTGTTGGATCCGCTTTTTATGCTTCCTTTGGCAACATCGGCCGTTACTCTTGGCTTTGGTTACATCATTGCCCTCAATAAACCCCCGCTCAATCTGCGCCAATCTGTGCTGCTGGTTCCTATTGCACATACCTTGGTTGCAATACCGTTCGTGATTCGCAGTTTACTGCCTGCGATTAACAGGATAAATCCACGCCTACAAGAAGCGGCAACACTTCTAGGTGCCGGCAGTCAAAAGGTTTGGCTTCATGTTGATTGGCCCCTAATTCGTCGGGCCCTGCTTGTTGGTGCGGTATTCGCTTTTACCATTAGTATGGGTGAATTCGGGGCAACGGTCTTCATTGCCCGTCCGCAGTCCCCTACAATGCCTGTGGCAATTTATCGGTTCCTGGGGCAACCAGGTGCATTAAATTATGGTCAAGCATTGGCCATGAGCACCCTGCTTATGCTAGTGTGCGCAATCGGCTTCATTGCCATCGAACGCTTCCGTTTGGGTGGTGAGGGCGAATTTTAGGTTAGAGCTTATTCGCATCATTCCTTCATCATGATGTGCTATCGAGACGGCCGTCAATAATCAATTCGTGAATTTTCCACACTGGTTTCCAGACCCCACTTTCCATATTGGACAGTAAAACGACGCTGATATCACGATCTGGAAAATGACGTATTATCCCGCTCACACCGGCATTCACGCCTTCTTTCTGATAGCAAACTACATTTGTGGTTACCCCGAAATTGGGCCGGGTCTTCCATAATTTGGCACAATCTTCTCCGTCTTCTTCTTCAACGTCATCACCAATTCCCGAACTGTTCGTCAACAGTTGATAGACGGTTACTTCGGGTGAAATCGCTGTGTCAATTAGTCCCAGAAAGTCAATTACGGCTGTGTCGAACGAGAGCAACCCGCGGTCGATTAACTGTAATACCGCAACTGATGTAAACAACTTTGTAATTGATGCGGTATCAAACCGGATGCTCATTTTGTTCTTGATTTGCTATTGATGGCTGGCAAATCCATACGCACCGTGAAAAAGTTCCTTATTGCCCTGCGTGATATACACAACACCCGAGTATTTATCTTGCCGCTCGAGGTCTTCAAAGTAGCGGACCAATTCTTGCTGTGCGTTCATTTGCTAAACTCCAGATATAAAAAAAGACTGCTTTGCTAACGGGCAAAGCAGTCTCTATATGTTAGATAATATATTCCAGCTCGTTAGCGGTGGAATCCAAAGGTTGGTTTATCTTGGTTCAGACTACAGAGTTCCGTACTAACTCAACAAAACTTGCTTTGAGAGATGCACCGCCAACAAGCGCACCATCGATATCAGGGTGAGCCATAATATCGGCTGCGTTTTCAGGCTTAACACTTCCACCATATTGAATGCGCACAACTTCTGCCGTATCCTCACCATACATTTCAGCGACGGTTCCACGTACGGTGACGCCGATGATATGGCCTGCTTGAGCCGGAGTTGCGGTTTTACCGGTGCCGATGGCCCAAATGGGCTCGTAAGCGATGACACACTTTGCCACATCTTCGGCTGACATTCCAGCAAATGCGGCACGAACTTGTCCGCTAACGAAACTGTGTGTCTCTTCGGCTTCATTTTGTTCCAGGCTTTCGCCAACACAAACGATTGGGGTTAGACCGTGTTTAAGTGCAGCTATTATTTTTTTGTTGACACCTTCGTCTGTTTCACCGAAATAGGCTCGTCGCTCTGAGTGTCCAATTATCACATAATCACAGAATGGAGTTAACATATTGGGTGCCAATTCACCGGTGTACGCACCGCTTTCTTCAAAATACATATTTTGCGCGCCAACCCCTATTTTTGTACCTTTGAGTGCATCAGCTAGGGCTGGGATGGCCAAAAAGGGTGGGCAGAATGCAATATCAATGTTCTCTATTTGATTTAATGCGTGACGAATTTCTCGCACAAAGGCCACAGCTTCATCGGCCGTTTTATTCATTTTCCAATTTCCGGCAATAAATGGGGTTCGCATGGTTTCTCCTAAAGTTGGGTAGGCTGCATCATCCGATCAAAGCCCGCCCCTAATCACATAAGAGTGATAAAAATAGTTTTGTTAGACTGTTAGGATAGTTCCCAACAACAGTTCAGATTTTATCAGATTAGTTCCTGCCGGACATATTCTTCGGGGCGGATAGAAATAACCTGGCTGGCACTGTCCGGCTGCATGCTGACACCATATATTGTCTGCGCTGCCTGAACCGTGCCGCGATTATGAGTGATAACAATAATCTGCGTCTTCAAACTTAATTCACGCAGAATATCACTAAAACGATTGATGTTGGCCTCGTCCAGTGCCGCGTCTACTTCGTCCAGTACACAAAATGGAGTGGGTGATACTTTCAACAAAGAGAAGATAAGCGCAGAAGCGGTTAAGGAACGTTCACCCCCGGAAAGCAATCCCAAGCCTTGTTCATGACGATTGGGGAGGCGTGCGATAATGTCTACGCCGCTGACAGTCAGGTCATCGGGATCTGTTAGAACAAGGCGCGCTGAACCACCACCAAAAAGCTGGGTAAATGTGTCGCCAAATACCCCATTCACTTTTTCTACGGTGTCAGCGAATGCTTTTGAAGTTAGCTCGTCAAGTTCGCTTATTACCTGACGAAGTTGTTCTTCCGTTGCATTTAGATCCTCGACCTGCTGGGTCATGAAATCATATCGCTCTTGTGTCTCTTCATACTCAGCCGGTGCATCTGGATTAACGCCACCCATTCGCTGCATTTGACCTCGATATTGCTGAATGGTTTTCTCGATATCAGAAGGCAGTTCGTCGACCTTTGGGAGCTGGTCAAAGACGTCTGTTATGGGTAACGGCCTAGGGCCCGGCTGGTCTTCGTCGTATCGCAGCGCTACTAATCCAAGATCGTTGTGAATTCGCTCCTGAAGACTTTCTATCTGGCTCTCTTGTTGTGTGAAACGTACTTGGGTTTGTGTATAGACCGTTTCTATCTCATGAGCGTGTCGTTGTATTTCGGCCGTTTTGTTTTGTAAAGATAACAGTTCTTCGCGATATTGGATTAGACGTGAGCGAATCGGTTTGATTTCCTCATCGATTTGCACTTGTTGAACTTGTAACTTTTGTTGTGTAATTGATGAATCGTCCTGAATCAACTTTTCTTGTTGAGCAAGCAAGGAATGCCGACGCTGCTTCAGGCGATTAAGTTGTTGATCCACTTGATCCAACGTTATTCGCCTGCTGTCAACAACAGCCAATCTCCCGGCTACAATTGTCTCTGCCGATGCGATACCTTGTTGTAAAGTTTCTTGTTGCTGCTGCGCTTCCGCAACAGGTAGCGCTTTGAGCTTTGTTTGTGCTTCAGTTAACGCTTCTTCTAATTCTCTGGTTCGTGACACATCGCTTGCGATGCGCTTTCCCAGAACCTGTATACGTTCATGCAATCGTGTCAATTCCAGATTCTGGCGATCTTTCTGTCGCGTAATATATGAACGTTGTTGTTCATTGTGATCTACACGACGCTGAATTACTGAAAGTTTTTGTACACCTTCATTTTCCAACCGGCTCAATTGCCGGTCGTCGAGTTGAACTAAATCAATTTGCTCCTGAAGATGTTGAATATTCTCCTGCAGTTGCAAGACGCCTGATTCTTTTGCCTGCAATTCCAGTTCACTTGCTTCTAAGCGACCTGCTGTTTCTTGCCAAGCTGCTTCTCGGGATAACAATCCATCATCTTGGCCTACTCGGCCGGATTCCACTAATCCTCCAGCATGGGCAACCAGCCCGTCCGATGACACTGCAAGCGTGCCTTGGGGCAGAGATGAGGCAAGTTTGTAAGCAGTTTTTCCCTTATCTACTAATAAAACTGGTCCTAAAAGAAGGCGCATAATCGGTTGAATTTCGTTACTAGTGGTGACGAACTCGCTGGCCCATCCCAAAACCCCGGAATGATCTGGTACGGGGTGTTGTGCTGGGGTTTGGATGTCCTGCAATGAAGTTATCGAAACACTCTGGTTTTCTGTGCTTTCAAGCAACTTCCATAGACTATCTGAATCTTCAACCACAAGGGTTGCTAGACGCTCTGAAACAGCAGCTTCGATCGCGATTTGATATTCATTGGGAATAGTCAGCAGGCTGGCCAGTGATCCAATGAATGTAACATCTTCGGTGATGTTGATTTCCTTGTGTCGAAGTTGGTCCAGAAGCTCAGCTTTCGTTTCCAATCGAGCAACCTGATCCCGTTGACGATTGAGATTTGCTTGCTCTTGTTTTGCCAAGTAGCGTTGTTTCTTGATTTCTGCAACTAACGTTTTTCGCTTATCCTGCAAATCATCTCGCTTTTGGCGAAGCATCTTTATCTCGGCCCTTGCCGAACCCAAAACTTTTATTTGCCGATTGGCTTCAGCTACCAATATTTCTATCTGTTCGGCATCCTCACCATCCTGATCATATTCGCTTTCTCTCAGACGTTCTTGAAGTTGGCTTAATTGCCCTTGCCCTTGAGCCAAACTGTTTTTTACCGAACTGTGATCTTTTTCCAAAGTTGCTAACTTGGTTTGCCAATCCTTAATCTCAGATCGCTGTGTTTGAAAAGATTGTCTAAATTGGATGAGACTAGATCGGTTCTTTTCTAGTTGTTCTTGAGCGCTATGCAATTCATTGGTTGCCGAAAGTAATTGTTCTTGGGCACTCGTACGCTGATCTTCTAATACTGGGTATTCCTGCTCAATGTCTGCTAGCTGTCCATGAATGGCTGCCTGTCGCGCTTCTGTGATCGCTAACTGCCTTCGCGCTTTTTCTAGTTGATCGCGAACGTCATCTCGCTGCTCTTGTAATTTTACAATTCGCTGTTGGGCACGATTGATTTGCTGTTGCCGTTCATCCATGTTTTGTTGCTGGACATACGTTTCGTGGCGGCTCTTTTTCCAATTTTTCTCGGCTTCAACGGCTAACCTTCTTGCTTTTCTAAGATCATCTCGAGCCTGATCCCATTTGTAGCCATACCAAATTCTTAAGAGATGGCGCAGATCCTGGTTGACTTGCTCGTAGTTCCGGGCGCGCGTGGCCTGGCGTTTAAGCGAATTGAGACGTGGCTTTATCTCAGCCAAAATATCTTGCACCCGTTCCAAGTTGTGTTGTGTTTCGTTCAGACGTCGCAAAGTTTCCGCACGCCGCGTTTTATAATGATTAATCCCCGCAGCTTCTTCAAACAATGCCCTGCGCTCATCAGCTCTTAAGGACAAAGCGCGATCGATTAGACCTTGGCCGATTATCGTGTAAGTTCGTTCTGAAAGACCGCTCGTTGCCAGTAATTCAGCTATATCGCGCAAACGCACTTTTTGTCCATTGAGGATGTATTCATTGTCGCCCGAACGGAATGCGCGCCGGCTAATTTCTACTTCTGAATAGTCGATCGGCAGCCAACCATCCGAATTGTCAAGGGTTAATGTTGCTTGAGCCATTCCAGATCGCGAACGTGTCTGGCTGCCGGCAAAAATCATGTCGACTGTACGCTTGCCGCGTAGTGTGCCGTAACTTTGCTCGCCTAAAACCCAGCGCAGTGCGTCGGCAATATTGCTCTTCCCACTGCCATTGGGGCCGACTACGGCCGTAATGCCTTCATCAAATAGGAAATCTGTTTTTGTAGGAAAAGTTTTATATCCCTGAAGAGTCAATTGCTTTAGTTTCATAGATGTTCTTTGGGGTCGCTTCGCATTTTCACACGTTGAATTATCCCCATTTGCTAGCGAAATAAGATGCCGCGCGCAGTATAATGAGAAGCAGGGGATAAGGCAAGTTGTAGGATTAGCTCAGCTTGTTCTTCACCCGGAGCATGTTATAATCACTTTGCTCTTTTTAAGCGCAAATAGAGGCGAACCAAAGGTGTTCGCCTTTCTTTTTTTATCCCTATATTTGCATCGAGGCCGCATCGATTACAGGAGTACACAAGATTGGAAATAGCAGGCAAAATCCATTCCCATTCCAGTTTTGTTTTTATACTCTGGGTCTCATATAAATTATTCAAAAGGAGGATTTAGTGAATCTTCACGAATACCAGGCAAAACGGCTTTTTGCCGAACATGGTGTCCCTATCCCGGATGGTAGAGTGGCTCGGAATCCGGCAGAAGCGCGTGAAGCTGCTCGAGAATTGGGCGGCCGTGTTGTTGTAAAAGCCCAAGTTCATACTGGCGGTCGCGGAAAGGCGGGTGGCGTAAAATTGGTCAACAGCCCAGATGAGGCTGAAGAGGCGGCCGGCTTGATTCTCGGTATGGACATAAAAGGATTTACGGTCAATAAAGTTCTGGTAGATGAATTGGCGCCGGGCATTGAGCAAGAGATATATCTCGCTGTCCTAATTGATCGAGAAAGGCGTTTGCCAATGATCATGGCTTCAGCTGCTGGTGGCATGGATATCGAAGAAGTCGCCGAAACATCTCCAGAGAAAATATTTAAAGTCCACATTAATCCCAATCTGGGTGTACGCGGTTATCAGACAACCTACATAGCCGATGGTATGGACCTTCCGAAGGGTCTTTGGCGAGATTTTCATAAGTTGGTCGTCAACTTATATGATTGCTTCATCGCTAATGATGCATCTTTGACTGAGGTTAATCCCTTGGTAATTACAGGTGAGGGCAAATTACTAGCAGTCGATGGCAAAATGACTGTTGATGATAATGCACTACCGCGTCATCCTCGCCAGGCTGAAATGCGTGACATGGAAGAGGAACCGGAGTCGGAGCGGGCAGCGCGTATGGCCGGTATTAACTTCATTCAATTGGATGGCAATATTGGCTGCATGGTTAACGGGGCCGGATTGGCTATGTCGACTATGGATATTATTAAGTTATTCGGTGGCGAACCGGCCAATTTTCTTGATATCGGTGGTGGTGCTAAAGCAGAACAAGTGGCGACTGCTATGCGCCTTATTCTCTCTGATCCCCACGTAAAAGCTATTTTATTTAATATTTTTGGTGGCATTACTCGCGGTGATGAAGTTGCACGTGGCATCATAGCTGCCCTCGAGCAAATTGATACAGATGTGCCTATGGTTGTACGTTTGGCCGGAACTAATGCAGAAGAAGGAAAGGAAATACTTGCTGACGCAAATATGGAAACCGCAACCACCCTTTCTGAAGCAGCACGTAAGGCTGTTGCGGCAGCAGAGGGAGCGCAGGAGTAAATCATGAGCATTTTAGTGGATAACAATACCCGTTTGCTTGTGCAGGGAATCACCGGTCGAGAAGGCACTTTTCATACCAACCATATGATTGCCTATGGGACTAACGTTGTATCAGGCGTGACCCCTGGCAAAGGCGGTATGATTTTTGAGGGAGAGGGTTCTAAAGTGCCCGTTTTTAACACTGTGCAAAAAGCAGTTGAGGAGACTGGTGCAAATGCTTCACTTATTTTTGTACCGGCCCGTTTTGCTATCGACGCTATATATGAGGCGGCTGATGCTGGAGTCGAGCTGATTGTGTGTTTAACCGAATACATTCCTGTTTTGGATATGATCAAAGTTCGTAGCTATCTCGATAACTTGAACACACGTTTGATTGGACCAAATTGTCCGGGACTGATAACGCCTGGACAGGCTAAGGTCGGCATCATACCCGGTTCAATCGTTAAGCCAGGAAACGTAGGCGTGGTGTCAAAGAGCGGTACATTGACTTATGAAGTAATTTTTGCATTATCTGAACGCGGCATTGGCCAATCGACGTGCGTGGGGATCGGTGGTGATCCCATCAAGGGAATGAATTTCATCGATGTCCTAGAATTATTTGAAGCAGATCCAGAAACGGAACAAGTGATAATGATTGGTGAGATTGGTGGTAATGCTGAAGAAATGGCTGCTGAATACATTGCCCAAAATATGAGCAAACCGGTGACATCTTTTATTGCTGGTCGCACCGCACCTCCTGGAAGGCGGATGGGGCATGCGGGTGCTATTATTGAAGGTAAGAGCGGTACGGCCGAAGGAAAAACGGCCGCTTTGCGGAATGCAGGTGTGCCCGTCGCTGATCACCCAGACCAGATTGTTGATTTGATTCGGGTTTGAACCGTGGTCTAATCAGCGTAAAAGCGGTGATTTAACGTTAAGCGTTAAGCGTGAAACGTGATAAGTTTGTCACGTTTCACGCTTTTTGTGTAATTATGGACGGCAGTTTCGAGAGCTTTGTGTGCCATAGACTGTTCCCGTTCATGAAGATTGGTGAATAAATCAGTTGGTAAGAGTTCGAAAGTTTGTATGGTCATTTGATCCGGGGTTTCTAGTTGTTCTGGCGATCTGCTTGATGGCGATTTGGCCGTTTTTGAGCCGCGCCAGCCTTCCCGAGGGAACGGATGCGGAGCTGCATATTTTTAGATTAGCCGAGCTAAGTTATTTGATCCGTGGGGGTGAATTTCTTCCCCGCTGGGCGCCCAATTTTTACCATGGTTATGGCTATCCTATATTTAATTATTATGCGCCTTTGACCTACTATCTTGGGATTCTTGCCGAACTAACACATTGGGTGGACCCGGTTGGCGCAGTCAAAATTGTGTTCATAATGGGGATGCTTTTCGCTGGGTTTGGGATGTATGGCTTCGTGCGCGACAACTGGGGCAGAAGGGCAGGCTATGTAGCCACGGCCGTATTTCTCTATGCACCCTATGTTCAATACATCGATCCGCATGCTCGCGGTGTGCTGCCGGAGTCCTTTAGTTTTGGCGCATTTGCTCTTGCATTATGGGCACTAGATCGCCTCCGCTCGACGAGCGGGCGTTGGCCCTGGCTGGCATCAGTATTGCTAGTAGCCGCGGTAATACTTTCCCATAATCTGATGGGTCTCCTCTTCTTTGGAATTTTAGTGGGCTGGGCAGTCTGGCTGCTGTTTTTCGTATACCAGAAGTCTGAACAACGACGGATTGTGGCCCGTTTATTGCTTCCCGCACTCGCGTTAGGATTAGGCGTAGCAGCCTTCTTCTGGCTGCCTGTAATCTTGGAGCGCAATGCAGTCAATCTGAATACGCTAATAGGCCGGCAGGATAATTATGATTTTCACACGCATTTTCTTTCAATCAGAGAGATGCTGTCGCCCACTATCCTTTTGGACTGGGGTGCTTCAGAACCAGCATTTCGCTTTAATTTAGGTATCGCCCAATGGGTTTTGGGTGGGCTTGGACTGGTACTTTTATTCTTAGGAAAAGTAAGACATAGAAGGCATCTGGCTTATTTCGCCATGATGTTGATATTGCTTATTATGCTCATGTTGCCGTGGTCTACGATTGTTTGGGAGACAATACCTTTTCTGCCATTTTTCCAATTTCCGTGGCGATTCCTGGGCGCAGCGGCTGCCTTACTGGCCATTTTGGCTGGTGCAGGTACTGCTGCCATCGGTAATCTCATGTGTTACAAATTCCGTCCTAAACAACAGGAATCAAATTGGCACGTTAACTGTCGCGCATGGGCAGCAGTGTTGTTTGTCTTATTCCCAATAATTTTGGGTCTTCCGCTTAGCCAGCCTTCACCTTGGCCTGATTTTGGTGAGGTTAACCATTTGCGAATGACTTTAATTGAGAACACAGGGCGTTGGTTAGGGACCACGTCTACTGCTGATTATGTACCAGTTACGGTGGATACCATTCCTAATAGAGAAGGTTCGGTCGTTGCTCCATTTGCGCAAGGATTGCCGCCCGATCGTGTGAATTGGGCAAATTTACCTGAAGGCGCAACAATAACGACAGAAGTAATGCGACCATTATTGACGCGCTATAATATCGATACACCACGCGATACGCGGCTACGCCTTTTTCTGTTTGATTTTCCTGGATGGCAGGTAAGGGTTGATGGCCAGCCCGTCGAAACCGAATTGGGAAGACCTGAGGGTTTTCTCGTTGTCCCAATACCTGCTGGGGATCATGTCGTTGAAGTTGAGTTTGGCAATACACCGGCAAGAACTGTGGCACTGTTGATAAGCATAATGTCGTTGATTATCGCGATTTTGATTGGATGGCGGCTACTCAGCAAAACAAAGCTTAAGGCAGCTCGTTCATTTCACGACTGGCCTGTTTTGATTGCGGTTCTTATCATTAACCTTGTTGCTATTTTTATCCTTGAGCCGGCTGGTTTGTTGCATCAAAATTCAACTGGGCGAACGGTCGAACCTGCGCAGAATACATTATATGCGGACTTTGGCGAACAAATAGCTTTATTAGGGTACGATATCTCAAAAACAACCGTATATCCTGGTGATTCGGTTTACTTGACTTTATATTGGAAGGCGCAAGAATCTTTAGGCATAAATTACCAGGTGTTTGTGCACGTCTTTGGTCCCGATGGACTGGTTGCTCAGTCTGATAAATTGAACCCTGGTGAATTCCCGACAAACCGTTGGCCCGTGGATAAGTATGTGCGTGATGAACATCAATTTATGCTTCCAGATGACCTTACGACTGGTAATTATTCTGTAGCCGTGGGTGTTTGGGTTCAGGCTGATGGTTGGCGATTGCCTGTATTAGATGAGCAAGGTTATCAAGAGGGCGACCGGCTCACAATTGATTCATTGGCAATTGAATAGTGGTCTTCTTTTCTGCAATCGAAAGATAACAATAAGGGTCTAAATGAGAGTTATTAGTGGCAAAGCAAGGGGCAGAAAGCTGAAACTCGTGCCTGGTGATAGTACCCGGCCCATAATGGATCGGGTTAAGGAAAACCTATTTAATATTTTAGGCGACTTTGTGCCCGGTTCTCGTTGGTTGGATCTTTTTGCAGGTACTGGCCAGGTGGGAATTGAGGCATTGAGCAGAGGGGCATCCGAAGTTATTTTTGTTGATAATGTTCGTGCCGCTGTTCGAACGATCCAAGATAATCTGCGCCATACCCATCTGACTAACGGCGCAAAAACGCTTAACATGGATGCCTTTCGCTATCTTGATTCGCCTTTGGGAGCGCCATTCGATCTAATTTACGTTGCGCCACCACAATATAAGGATATGTGGGAAAAGGTTGTTACTTTGGTGGATCAACGGCCTTTTGATTACCTCGTTCCTGAGGGTCTTCTTGTCGTGCAGATAGATCCTAAGGAATACAATGATCTTGAATTAGGCAATCTGCTTGAATATGATCAACGCCGTTATGGAAGCACATTGCTTTGTTTCTACGAGCCACCTATTAATGTGACTTGAATGACGCATTGACCGGTGATATTTTCACCAATATCTACCGCAGTTAAGCGAATTAAGTAGGGGCCTGGCTGCCACATCGCAAGATTGCTGTTACCCAAAAAGCCTTCATTAACAGGCTGGTCTACGCTCCTACCCAAAAGAGATGCCCACTGCCCATTTGTCTGCGGTCCATTAGTCTCTAGTAAATAATATTGAAAATTTTCTGTATCGACTGTGCCGGAAAAGGACAAATTTCCACGTACTGCCGCACCATTACGGGGTTCACTAATGTTTAAGTCGGTCGTACAATCAACAAATGGGGTAGGTGGCACATATGGTGTTGGCGTGGGTGTCAGCAAAACTTCGTTGCTGCCGTTTTCCTCAGAATCCCCTCCCGAACCGGCTAATGTAACTGTCGGAGCCAAATTTGGTGTAACAAATATCTCTTCAACTGGTGTTCCTAGCGGTGTGGGTGAAGAAAGGGGTGTAGAAAAAATATTTGGCGTTGGTGTAGGAGGTTTTAGTAATTCTTGTGGAAGCGTGGGGGCGATGCGATTATTGACAAAGAAAACTATGGCAATGATGCTTGAGAACAATGCAATAAAAAGTAATGCGTTGTTACGCATTCGAGTGCCGCGCTCTTTCTCCAGACTGAAAACGGCTCGTCCGTAGAACGCGGTTAGCACGCAATAGCTCGGTGACGTACCAAAAGAGTCCCAACGCCGAGATGATGTAAATCCATATATCATTGCGGATCAGGAAAACAGCTAACCTGTCCATAGCTAGGCGCTAAGATGTCACACTGATTTTCATAGATTGAAACAGTGGATTATTAGGTCAATCAAGAAGTACTGCCAACAACGCCGCGCACAAGAGCAGCCAATCTGGGAATCACTTCGCGGCCGGTTTCTAATACTTCTTCATGATTTTGAAATGTTCCCGGTTCTGGATCAGGTATTGCCATGTTTGTGATGGTAGAAATCCCGAGAACTCTAATCCCTGCATGGCGAGCAACAATAACAGAAGGCACCGTTGACATACCAACAGCGTCTCCGCCAACCATGTGCAAGAAGCGCAATTCGGCGGGTGTTTCGAAACTTGGACCGGCAAGAAACACATAGACGCCTTCTTGTGTTTTGAAGCCTTCCTGCTCAGCTACGTGCCGCGCCAATGTGCGCAATTCAAGATCGTATGGTTCTGTCATATCTGGAAAGCGGGGTCCAATGGAATCATCATTTGGGCCTCTAAGTGGATTTTGACCCGCCATACCTGGCATATTGATGTGATTACTGATGAGCATAAGGTCGCCAGGTTTGAAGTCGGGGTTCATGCCGCCGGCGGCGTTGGTTACAATTAGGGTCTTAATGCCAAGGGCAACCATGACTCGAATTGGTAAAGTGATTTGTTGCACGGAATACCCTTCATAAAAGTGGATTCGTCCTTGCAAAACGATCACTGTTTTTCCTTCGAGTTGACCAATGATGATGCGCCCAGTATGACCAACAACAGTTGGCAATGGCCAGTGAGGGATTTGATCTACAGGGATAATAACTGGATTACTAATCTCGTCTGCTAGGCTGCTTAAACCGGAGCCGAGAATGAGACCAACAGTTGGTGACTGATTGGTTCGCTTGCGAATAGCTTCTGCAGCTTCTTCAACTTGTTCCCGCGTTACAAATTCGCTCATAGTAACTATTCCGTTTCTTCTTCTATTTGTGTATAAATCTGCGTTGTGGATATGTTTGCATGGCCAAGCAGTTTTTGTACCTCTTCTAGATTTGACCCGCTATTTAACTTGTGTTGTGCAAAACTGTGTCTTAGAGTGTGAGGTGTTACTTCAGAACTTAATTCCGCATCTCGAGCGTAAGACTTAATAATTAGCCAAAGTCCTTGCCGTGTGAGTTGTTGGCCACGATGGTTTAAGAACAAAGCTGTTTCCTTGGGATCCTTAACTAAATAGGGCCGTCCTTCTGCGAGATAAACGCTCAGGATCTGATTCATTTCATTCTGTAGGGGAACCTCTCTACCGCGCCTATCATCTTCACGCATGGTGACCATTAATATCTCATTTGGCAGATCGACATCATTTAGTTGGAGATTAACCACTTCTGAAACTCGCATACCTGTGGCATATAGCATGTGTAGGAGGGCTAAATCCCGCAGGTGTTTTGGGGTGTTGCCCCGCGCCGGCGCTTGAAGCAATTCTGCAATTTCTTTAGAAGCCAACGTTTTGGGGAGGCGTTTTTCAACTTTTGGTGAATCAATATTTTCTGTTGGGTTACTCGGTATCATATCCCGAGCGTGAAGGTAATTGAAGAATGATTTTACTGCAGCGACTTTGCGAGCAATTGAAGAAGGGGCATACGGTTTCTTGCGGTTATTAAGAGAAGCAACATATTGATTGATGATTTCTGGCGTAACTTCATCCCAGTTTTCCAGGTTTGATTGACTTTCAAATCGAAGGTAATCATAGAATTGTGTTAAATCGTTGCGATATGCCGCAACGGTATTATCGGAATAACGATATTCTTGCTTAAGGAAAATAAGATATGTTTGCAGCTGTTGCTCCATGGTACGATACTCCTGTGCGACTGCTTGAAAGCAATACCAATAAGATCCAAAAAGTCGCCCTAAACCAATACTTCTTCGTGTAGCCCAAAACGGAGCGCCGCTAAATCCAATTGTCAACAAATTGGGCCACTAGATTACAGCAAGTAGTTTGCACGAAAATGAGCCAAAGAACCCAACTTGTAGCCAGGCTGTTAAAGGATTATGTAATTTAGGCTGCACGTGCATTATATCATTACTTTTCATAAGATCAATATTAAATCGACATAATCATGGCCATTATCAGGTCGACCTTAGAGAGAACGAAGAAAAATTCGAGTAATTTTCACGCCGGCATTCGTATAGTCATTCCCAATTACTCTTGTATTCCCAGGCAATGTAAAAGATGGTATTATGTTCTTGGATAACCTCTATCGCTTTTAAAAACCCAATTTGAGGAGTAGTTGATATGTCAATGACTGAACCTAAGAAGGTGGTGATCGCTGGCGCTGCCGGACGCGATTTTCATAACTTCAACACCTATTTTCGAAATAACGAAGCTTTTCGTGTAGTTGCCTTTACGGCAACGCAAATTCCAAATATTGACGAACGCAGATATCCAGCATCGCTTGCCGGACCATTGTATCCCGAAGGTGTACCGATATATCCTGAAGCCTATCTGGAGCAATTAATCACATATCATGAGATTGATGAGGTGGTCTTTGCCTATTCTGACGTATCTCATGAAACCGTGATGCATCTAGCTTCACGCACATTGGCAGCAGGAGCGGGTTTCAGTTTTTTGAGCCCGAAACAGACGGTAGTAGCATCGACCAAACCGTTGATATCTGTTTGCGCTGTACGCACGGGATGTGGAAAAAGTCAAACCTCGCGTCGTGTGCTAAGCATCTTACAAGATGAATTGGGATACGAACGGGTAGTTGCTATTAGGCACCCGATGCCGTACGGTGATCTGGCGAGGCAAGCCGTACAGCGTTTCGCAAGCCACAAAGATATGCAAGATCATAATTGCACCATTGAAGAGCGGGAGGAATACGAACCTTATGTGGAACGTGGTGCGGTTATATTTGCCGGCGTAGATTATGAAGCAATTTTACGCCAAGCGGAACAAGAGGCAGACATCATCATTTGGGATGGCGGCAATAATGACTTGCCTTTCTACGAATCTGATCTCCACATTGTTGTTACTGACCCGCATAGACCTGGTCATGAATTAACATACCATCCTGGGGAGACCAATTTACGTATGGCAGACGTTGTTGTTATCAACAAGATAGATACGGCCGATCATGCCGGCGTAGTGACGGTGCAGCAAAATGTTCGGAACGTCAACCCTGATGCCGTGATTGTGAAGGCGGCCTCACCTATCTTTATTGATGATCCGGGGGCCGTTAAGGGAAAGCGGGTCTTGGTGGTTGAAGATGGGCCAACCTTGACACATGGTGAAATGGCCTATGGCGCTGGTGTGGTAGCGGCTGAATATTTTGGCGCTGAGGAAATAGTAGATCCTCGACCGTTTGCTGTTCGTTCAATAGCCAAAACTTACGAGAAATATCCTTCGACGGGTAGCGTTTTGCCTGCAATGGGGTATGGCGACGAGCAAATTGCGGATTTACAAGAGACAATCAATAACACGCCCGCTGATGTTGTATTGGTAGCGACGCCCATCGACCTGGGAAAAATCGTGAACATTGGCAAGCCAAGTCAACGTGTTCGTTATGAATTACAAGAAATAGGGCAACCAACTTTGTCTCAATTACTAGGTGAAAAGTTCGGTAACAATTAGCTTTTTTTATGATCATCTAACACTTATTCGGTACTATTGCATATTGATGATGAAGAGCCAGGCCGAAAAAATGGCTCTTCATTAATTTTGATTTGATTGAGGATTAATAAATGACGACGGATATACCAATAGATGACTTAAGGGACGAACCAATAGAGGGCGAAGATTATCGCTTTAAGGCTGAAATAAAGCAGCTGCTGAATATTTTAGCTCATTCACTCTACAAAGATCGCGATATTTTCCTGCGAGAATTAATTTCTAATGCATCTGATGCATTAACTAGGATGCACTTTGAAAGTCTTACTAACCGCGATGTACTTGATGTGGATGCGGAGTTGGCCATACACATCGATGTGCCGGAAGTGGGGGAAGGCGAACCGAAACAAATTGTGATTAAGGATAGTGGCATAGGGATGGATCAGAATGAAGTGATCCAAAATCTAGGTACGATTGCCCAATCCGGTGCCAGGGAGTTTCTAGCTCAAGTGGGGGAGACGGATTTTGATGCGAGTGACGTTATTGGCCAATTTGGGGTTGGTTTTTACTCCATTTTTATGGTTGCTGATGAAGTTCGCGTCGTGTCTCGGAGCTATGAACCCAAGGCCACGGCCGTTTCCTGGACCTCTGATGGTGGCGAGAATTTTCGTGTAGACCCCGCAGATAAGATCGATCGCGGCACAGAAATTCATCTATTTCTGAAAAAGGATGGCGAAGATTTCGCCAATGAATGGAAACTCAA
The DNA here is from genome assembly GCA_963736615.1 of uncultured Chloroflexia bacterium. Taxonomy (GTDB): domain Bacteria; phylum Chloroflexota; class Anaerolineae; order Promineifilales; family Promineifilaceae; genus JAACFF01. The sequence continues at coordinate 991,141 of CAVTPP010000003.1, forward strand.
GCAAATTGTTAAGAAATATTCGGATTTCGTGCGCTATCCAATCTATGTCGGCGAAGAACGGGCTAACCAGCAAGAGTCACTTTGGCGCAAGCAAGCCTCAATAGTTGAAGCTGATGAGTATAAACAGTTTTACCAACAAATGACCATGGACTTTGAGGAACCACTGGAAATCACCCATTTCGCTTCTGATGCACCAGTGCACTTACGCGCGCTACTTTTTATGCCTTCCAAGCGCGAACCTGGGATATTGGCTGCTCGTAAAGAACCAGGCGTTATGCTTTACTCGCACAATGTACTAATTCAGGAATATTGCACTGAACTTCTGCCAACCTGGTTGAATTATATTGATGGGGTAGTAGATTCTGAAGACTTGCCGCTGAATGTTAGTCGTGAGACAGTGCAACATAGTCGTATCATGCGCCAATTAGCGCGCACCGTTCGCAAACGGGTTTTGAAAGACTTAAGCCAGTTAGCAGAAAAGGAACCAGAGAAATATACGGCCTTTTGGAATGAATTTGGTCGATCTTTCAAAGAGGGATTGGCTACCGATCCAAGCGCGAAAGAGGAAATTTTACCATTTATTCGCTATGCAACGTCCCTCGACGAGGAGACATTAACTTCTCTAGATGAATACCTAGAGCGTATGTCTGATACGCAAGACGAAATTTACTTTGTTCTTGCCGACGATGTCCATTCCGCAGCACGCAGCCCACATCTCGATCCTTTGACGGCGCGTGGTTTGGAAGTTCTTTATTGGGTAGACCCATTGGACGCATTTCTGACCCCAATGCTGACTGAATACAAAGGCAAGAAACTTCGCAATGTCGATGACGCTGGTTTAGAACTGCCTGAGATAGATGAACCTGCGGATGAAGATCCAAAAGAACCTTTGTTGGCTGAAAAACTGTTTAATCTATTTGTCGGCCGTTGTGTGACCGTCTTGGGAGAACGTATTATCGAAGTACGAGAGTCCAAGGTATTGAAAAACAGTCCTGTGCGTTTGTTATCTCCGCAAGATACAGAGGGGCGTGATATGCAGCGGCTGCAGCGATACTTAGATCAGAACTACGAAGTCCCGAAGAAGATTTTGGAGGTAAACCGCAGCCATCCCTTGGTTATGAACCTGGCCCATATTATGAAAGAGCAGCCAGATTCCGAGTTAATTGATTTGTCAATCGAACAACTATATGAAAGTGCTCTGGCCCAAGAGGGATTACATCCCAATCCACTTCAAATGTTACCCCGCATTGAAGAGCTGATGCTCTTGGCGTCTGCTTCAGGGGTAAATGCGTCTGAAAGTTAGTGGAGATAAACAACTTGTAATTTGATAAGAGTGGCTGTGGCGATGGAACAAGAATTAGGTTCTTGTTGGATTCGCCAGAGCCATCTTTTTATTGGTGTTTGTTATTTCCCATCGTTTTCGCGTTGTTCAATTTTACGAATGGCCGACAGAACACGTCGACCAATATACGTCGCCTCGTCTTCGAGTTTGCTGTCCTCAACCACAACGACGATAACATAATCAGTGCCTGCTTGATCCAATATGGCGGTATACCATGCGTTAATAGTCTCATCAGGCCCTGATAGAACCAGTGGGTTATGTTCGTAAACATTATTTTTTTGAGGGAGTGCTTGCAGAATAATAGCTGCGGCATTAGCAGTTGTTGCCTGCTCAGATATCGAATCTATATTCCAAGATCGCCAATCGCCCTCTTCATCTTGGATTGCCATCCCGATCTGAGGTTGGCGAATCACACCGCCATTTGCAAAAGCGCTTAATGCCAGACCAATTTGCAAAGGTGTAATGGATAGGTTGTCTTGGCCAATGCCGGCAAGAAGGGGATCGCTCAGGGGTTCATCTGGCGTGGTAGAGGTATCAAGTTCAAATAATGGATTACGATCCAGACCAAAGGCGGAAAATATGGTGTCCAGCCCGCCTATACCGAGCTGATCGGAGAGCGCGAGCATAGGGCCTGGACATTGATGTTGTAGAACATCAGACCAGGTCGCGGAATCGGGAGGTGAAGTATTGCAATTCAGATTTGCACCGTTGATCTTAACTTCCTGGTCAGGTTCGGTAACAAGGTCATTCATGTTAAGCAGTCCCTGATCAACAGCTGCCGCAAAGATAAAAGGCTGCAGCAGCAAACCAGGTTGGTATTGGCCCTGGGTCACGCGATTTAACAGCGGCGCATTCTCATTTGCTCCCAAAATATCGAATTGATCATCCAGAACATTGGGGTTATAGCTTGGGTGACTAACTAAGGTCCGAACACCAACTCTAGCTGCCATATTTGGATCCAGTTCAAGCACAAGGACAGCCCCGCGGCGTTGATCAAGAGCCGCGTCAGCCTCCAACTGCAACTCTGCGTCTATTGACAACTTTACATTCTGTCCCTCTTGAATGAGATGCAGGGAATCGCGCAAAACTGATTCCCTCCATTGAACAGGATCATTTCGCAGGAATTCATCAAAACCATCTTCGGCACCGGCCGTACCATGTAAAACACTGTAAAATCCAACTGCGGGGCCAATATTGGGCAATGGATAACGTCGTTGCAGCCTTCCCGTTCCTCCCTCATTAAAGGCCAATATGTTGTCTCTTCTGTCAAGGATAGTACCACGCCGGATACGCAGTTCTTGCTCCAATAAACGCGGATTATCATTTCTGGCAAGAATTGTCTGAGCTCGCAGGATGCCCCAAAATAGAAGACCGACAGCAACGATTAAAAAAAGGAATAGCACAATTTTGCCTAAAGTGCGCAGATTGTCATGGTCAGATGTTTCAATATATGGAGATGACATCGGAAGTTTATAGAGTCCTATGCAACGCGGTCACTTGACATATATAAAAGAAGTCCCAGCATGATGCTGCTGATCAAGAGCGAACTTCCTCCATAACTGATAAAGGGCAATGTTACACCCGTCAATGGCAAAAGTTTTGTGACGCCGCCCATGATTAACAATGCTTGGATACTAAATAACAGCGTAATTCCCGCAGCAAGAAAGTAGCGAAACGGCCGTCTATTAATCATGGCGAGACGGAAGCCGCGATAGGCAAATACCATGAATATGGCCACAAGGGCGAGGCTGCCTACAAGTCCCCACTCTTCGGCAACAGCGGCAAACACGAAATCAGAATGAACGACTGGTATGAATTGCGGGAAACCTTGCCCTATCCCTTGTCCGATTATGCCACCCGAAGCGATAGCATAAAGCGACTGAACTATTTGAAACGCACGATTTAATGCTTCTGGCCATGGATTCCACCAGGCATCGACCCTCAAGGACACAACGTCAAAAAGAAAATAAGCTACAATTCCTGCGATTCCTAGCAAAACAAGTCCGGCGGTTATATAAAGCCTACTACCTGTTGCTAAATAAAGTAAGGCTAGAAATAGGATAAAAAAAAGTGTCGCTGCCCCTAAATCTCGTTGCCATACCAAAAGCACCATACAAAACCCCCACATAAGAAGTAAGGGCGCCAGGAATGGCAATGAGCTGCGAATGCCCCCTTTTTGCTGGTTCTTGCGTAATAACGGCCCTCTTTCAGCGAAATAGCTGGCCAGGAAGATAACCAGGAGAAGTTTTAGCAGCTCCGACGGTTGAAAGAAAACAATCGGCCCCGTGTAGGGGAGCGGCACAGGTAACCATAAGGCAGCTCCAAACCCGGATGGATTAATGCCAAACAGTAAAGTTAACGCCAGCAGAAGCAGTCCAAAAATAAGCAGCGTATAACGATATCGTCGCAAAGAACGAAGATTGCGGGGAAAAATGGTTACACCGATCATGACCATGGTGCCAAGCACAACCCACAGCACTTGACGGGCTAGAAAGTTCGCTGCTAATCGATCAGCTAAGATTATGCCCCAGCCAGTAAGCAGAGCAAATAAGGAAAACAGTATTGGATCATGCTCAGGGCGAAAGAGGAAAAGAAGTAAATGAGCAATCCCGATCGTCAACAACCAAATTGTGGGACCCCACAAATGCTGCCAGCTTATTGTTCCCTCTGACACCAAGCTAAATGCAAATGCGTTGGCAAAGACAAAAGCGGCAGTTACAAGTAGCAACAATCCTTCTCGACGGCCGTTGACTTCATGAGCATCCTCTGTTAAGCGTGAATACATAAAATCACCGTCTTTGAAGGCACGTTAGCGACTCATTGCAGTAAACATTTCCATCAAGTCTTGGCATCAACAATAGCCTGATATTTATTTTAGATACTTACCTACTATTGGCCACAAATCTTCTTTTACTTGCTTGGGTATGTATTCACGATTGGTAATTAACGCGTCACGAAGCGCGTGATGGGCCGGCATGTCAGTCGCCCAGTCGTTCATGTTCTTAATCATATTTGAAAGGGCTAACTGGGCCAATTTCGTATTTTGTTGCAAGACACGGATCACCATTTCCACAGTTACAGGATCTGCGCTTTCATGCCAGACATCATAGTCAGTCACATGCGCCATCACCGCATAGGCCATCTCGGCTTCTGCCGCTAGAAATGCCTCCGGACTTGTAGTCATTCCGATGATACTCATGCCCCATTGCCTGAATAGATTTGACTCTCCTTGGGTACTAAAACGTGGGCCCTCAATAGTGATGAAGGTTCCCCTATCATGGACATGGCCATTCACTTCGCGAGCAGCTTGGGCAACGATTTGGCTCAGTTCTGTAGAAAATGGGTAGGCTGGTGAAAGGTGAGCAACCAAACCGTCGCCGAAAAACGAACCCTCCCGCATTTTTGTCATGTCTACAAGTTGATCAGGAACGACAATATTCCCTGGAGCATAATCTTCGCGAAGAGAACCACACGCGCTTACGGCAACCACATATTTCACGCCTAATTGTTTTAAAGCAAACATATTGGCTCGGTACGGCACTTCTGAAGGCGTCAGTACATGACCACGGCCGTGGCGTGGCAAAAACACAACGCGGCGTCCATGTAAAGTGCCAACGATTAATGCATCTGAAGGTTTGCCAAACGGTGTTGTAGGCGATATTTCCTCGATATCTGATAACCCGGACATGTTGTACAATCCACTTCCGCCGATTATTCCCAATTCAATATCTGTCATGTCTCAATATCCTCTCGCAATATGCTCGATATCTAATAACTTGAATCACTACACACGCCGTGAGATGTGTAAGTTTTCAAAAAATTTTAATAAAACAACACGAATAAGGCCCAATTATAGCAGTTGGATTCAGTCATGTATAATACGAATGTTAATGTCAACAACTTACTTCATTAGCCACGGATCATTAGTAATTAACACATTTTTTGCTAGTCGTTCACTTGCATAACATAACATAACTTACTAAAATGACGTGGATAGTGTATTGGGACGATCGCCAGGCCATTCATGGCTTGGTCTACACAGAAGGGTATTGGTAGAAAATGAAATTCCCCAAATTCCTTGCAGGACTGTTTATAGGTGCTGTCGCTGGTCTAATCTTTTGGTATTGGCAGAAAAGTACTTCTGCTGAAGAGGGAGCCTTAGCAGTATTAGATCGATTGGCAGAGGCTGAATTACGTGTCCGAGATCTAGAAGCTCGTTTACGTATTGCGGAAAAATCAAAGCCAAAAACTGAGAAGCCCGAACTACTTGCCGGCCTCTCAGATCTATGGGGATTGGAGATGTCTGGGGAGGAAAGTCCTCAGGATCAACAAGGTTCATCCGAAGATTTAGTAGCGACCGATGAAAATGGAGAAGAACTAGCTAAGGATGATCTGCAGGTCATCAATGGTATCGGACCAGCCTATGAGCGACGCTTGAATGAGGGGGGAATTTTTACTTACTCGGATCTAGCTCATCAAACATCGGATCAACTGCGCCAAATTGTTGCCTTAAAGTCTTGGCACGCAGCCGATCCGCAGCAGTGGATTGACGAGGCGCAGGCTCGACTTCAGGGTTAGTCACGTGGGAGAAATATTACTCATTGTTTTGTTGTTGGTTTTTTGGCTGGGATGATTCCGGCTATGTTGCTCGCTGGGTTTTTGAGCGGTCGACAGGTAGAACGGCAACGGAAAGAGCTGCAATTGAGATATGAACGACAAGTAATTGCCTTACGTGCCACCCTTAGCCGTCTTATGCAGCGCATAGATGTTTTAACGGGAGAGAGGAACAAATTAAATAGAGCAAATAAGGGTTTGCGCGAGGTAATTCGTGAACAGTATCATGCAACGGATGAATATGGAGCTGAACTAGAACAAAGTCAAACAGAGCTCACGGTTTTAAGGCAGAAGGTGGACGCGCTAACAAAAAAAAATTTGCGCTATGAAGGTCGCCTGGAGGAAGCTGAATTATTCCAGGATCGTATGTCCGCACAGTTCCAGCAAACTGTTGCCCAATTTACTGAAGCAGAGCGTCTTCGTCGTAACTTGCTTTTCGCAGCTAAACAGTTGCGACAAAATCATGCCCTTGAAACAAATCCAAAATCTTCGGTTAAAGTCTTATCAAGGGAATTAGATATATCTGTAATTCAGTCAATAGAGCCATTATATGTAGAACGCCTGCACGAATCGGGCATACATACTTTAGACGATCTTGCTAACCAAACCCCAGCTCGGGTAGCCCATTTCGCCGGTTTATCAGATCCGGATGAGTCTAAAGAATGGATTGCGAAAGCGAAAGCGCTTATGAACGCACCGCCTCGTGCTTCAGCCTGATGTTAGTATAATCTTCCAATGTCATTCACACACGTTGTAAAACGGAGCGGGGCGATTGTCCCGTTTAACCAAGAACGCATTGCCAATGCTATTTATCGAGCTGCGGTTGCTGTAGGTGGGCGCGATCGTGATAGAGCGGCATGGCTTGCTGCAGAGGTTGTAAGGCTGTTACATCAAACTATTAAAGGCGATCATATACCGCACATAGAAGAGATCCAGGATGCAGTTGAAAAAGTGCTCATAGAGAATGGACATGCGGCAGTGGCTAAGGCTTTTATTCTCTATCGCGACGAAAGCAGACGCCGCCGCCAAACCTTGGCCCGTCATTCTGCCCATCCATCTGAAAACATCCCGTGGGCAAAGCTTTGGCGTGTATTGGATTGGGCTGTGGATCATCAGGTTAATACCATCAGTGCCTTAAATGATCGCGTTGCTCGTGGCGAGTTTGCACATATTGTGCATGAGTCCGAGGCAGCATATGAAGACGATGTGACAGGTGCCGCGCAGCTTTTAGTTGGGCAGCGTGAAAAAATCCGGCTTGTATTGGTTTGTGGTCCATCATCCTCGGGCAAAACTACAACAACTACAAAGCTGGAGCAGTATTTGGTTCGCGCAGGAATCCGCTTTAAAGTTCTAAATGTTGACCATTATTTCCATGATCTTGAGGTTCATCCAAGAGACGAATTTGGAGATTATGATTACGAAACACCGCAAGCATTAGATCTTACCCTTATTAACGAACATTTGCTAAGTTTGCTTGACGGCAAGTGTGTACTCATCCCTCACTATGATTTTAAGACTGGAACTAGACGCTTGGAACAAGAGGAGGTCCAACTAGAGAGTAACGAGTTGTTGTTGATTGATAGTCTCCATGGTTTGTATCCACCAATGACCTCGGGGGTTCCGGAAGAGCTTAAATTTAGATTGTATTTGGAACCGTTGTTACAGATGAAAGGGGCAGACGACCGTTACATAAGGTGGGCCGATTTGCGGCTTATGCGCCGTATGTTACGCGATGCCGTTCATCGTGCTTGGAAACCGCAACAGACAATCGAACATTGGCATTATGTTCGTTCAAGCGAAATGAGAAATATAATACCCTATCAAGGAACGGCCGACTATATTATCAATACAGCAATGCCTTATGAACTTTGCTTGTACCGTTCGCGCCTTTTAAGAGATTTTCTTGATTGGAAAAAACTATATAGAGACGACCCTTTGCGACAGGATGCCTATGAGCGTGCTGCTCGTATTGAGCCAATATTAAGCGGCATTCATGGTGTCACAGATGAATCTCCTATCCCTGCTACATCGGTTTTGCGAGAATTTATTGGTGGAAGCAGTCTTAATTACGGAGTATAAAGCTTTAGGGCAGGATCACCGAGCAGGTTGATGGTTGTGAGAGCATCTGCACGTGAAGGATCTGCTGTGTCACTTTGTCTCAAGCTGTCAATCACATCTCCGATCCTGCCACCTTCCCCGTTTAGGAATCGTTCGTAAAATTGTTCCCCCAAGAGCAGCAATTGTTCATTGCTCGCTCTACCGGAAGGAGCAATTGCGGCAACAACGCCACCATTGTTGGCTCGTAAAAGACTTTCTGTGATTGCGTCGATTCGCGGCTCGGCAAATGCGCCGTTTTCCGTAGTAAATGAAGTCAATATTGGCAATCGAGTCCCATTATACAATGTTTGTGCATCAGTACTCTGTAATACAACCTCATCTCCCCATGTACCTTTGCTCCCTCTCCCGAAATAATTGACCAACCCCACACCCTGATTGATGGCACTTAGAATATTGTAGTGGATTCTTTCATCATAGCTCATTTGTAAGCCATAGACGCGGAATCCATTGTCATTAAGCCGTTCGGTTAGAGCGATTGTCGCATCATCAAAAACGGATTCATCGTCGGCGACAAGCAGAGCACGAGCTCGCCAAATATTGTCATTCACATCCACGTTTTGTTCATATGTAAGAGTTTTATCTACCATCACGCGCAATTGAGGTGCGTTTTGCGCTGGAAAACGGCCGATTACCATAGGCGGTAAGCCACCAGTAAATTGACCGAACCATGAGTCACTGGCAACAATCCCTCCTAAATTGGTGTGTATAAGAGCCGTGGGTAATAGATTGCGGTTTTTTCCAGGTGTCTGATCCGTTAAGTCGTATGTGGCATCCCCTACCAATAGTACATAGCGAGGTGCAGGAGGGGTCCAATGGGCTGCCGCATAGGCCAGAAAAGTCTTGATTGCTGCGGGGCTTTTGTGCCCGCCGCCGAATTCATCATAAATCTGTTCGACTGGTACTGCGAGCACTCGTAGATCTTGATCTTGTCTAAATGCCAGCAATGGATTTATGGCTTCTTCAAAACCGGTTACATCGGCAACAACAGCAATATAATCAGCTCCCCAGCCCTCATCACGAAGAGAATTGGCCCATGTAGGGACGGTTTTAATAATAACCTGAGCCGTTTGGGGCTGCTGTAATGCAATGTACTCTGAACGAACATTGCTCCCCGAAAAATGCACCGAATCATTTACCGTTTGCACGTTGGTTAAATAGACGGGTGCTTCGTGGTTTGTGATATCAAACACCAAAGCGTCAGACTCGACATCATTTATCACGATATTGTCGGCATCGCTGGTAAAAGTGATTTGCCCTTTATCCAGGCTTAACGGCCCCTGATATGCAAGGGTTAATTCATTTATGTAGATGGTCTCGGAGGATATGTTGCTTTTATCTTCGATAAGGAGTGTAATGCTGTTCTCGTCGCCAGCATTTAATATGCCATCCACTAAAGGCACTGAAATGATCTCATGTTGGATTCCATCCCATGCATGATTAGCAACGGTCTGTTCATTGACCTGAATAACAACATGATGATCGGGATCATTTGGTCCTTCGCGATTTGAGAAAAGATGTAATGTCAATTCAGCCAGGCCGGTGTCAACATTAATTTCATCTAAACGATAGGTCCATTTATCTGGAGCCATTCGTGAGGGTCCCATCCAAACATCATCACCACCCGCATGCTGAACAAAGAAACGATCCTCTTCCCACTTAAATAGGTGATACCCAGATGTTGAACCAGGGCCATTAGGGGAGGCATCGCGCGAGTTTATTGCCGTTCCTTGTCCTGAACGTAACATGTACACCGAAAGGGGCTCAAGACGGTTGTCGCTGGCCTGAGCATAGAAGTATAAGGTGGGAGAATCAGTATCACCATGAATAAGAAAGGGAACTTCTTGACTATTATGTGTTAAGCTAAATGATGTACTTGATAACTCATCAAAGGATAAACCCGCGTCAGCCAATTGTTCGGCCTTTATCGCAACAATACCCGTTTCCATAACCGTGAGGCGAACAGCATTCGGTGGATTATCCTCTGCCCCGGCAGTAGCTGCTGCCAGGGGGGTGGGTAATTCACCCGAGGTGGCAGTAAACGGGATCAGATCATTGTTGAACCACAATGCATACGAGGAACCCAAGAAGAAAATGGTTAACACACCCAGTATGAAAAGTATTGCGCTGCGGCTGACACGCATATTGCTCCCTATATGTTACAACCGCCTGGAGGCGGTGGTATTGTGAAAAATCGCTGAATTTTCCTGATTAGGGAAGGATTTCCACAATCGCAGCCAGAATTCTGGCCCACATAAAATTGATCCGACGGAGGATACGCACCCTAACGAGGCTTTTATTTTCTCTGCGCAGCTCCTCAGACCGGGATATCGCTTGCTCGCTTAGATTATCTTCGCCTAAGTGTAACCTAGTTATCCTCTTCAGTTCCCTTGTTGCCAACTTGCTTAACTTGTTACTAAGCCAAGCTCCCCGCCCACCGTCAAGATTGAGACGCCGGTTGTTTCTGGTACGCCAAACGACACGGCCGATAACATCATCCTTGTCAATCGGCAAATCAAACATCAATGTACGATCAGCCCAGGTAATGAGCTTGGTTTTGCCATCAATTTGGGCGATTCCAGCCATACGATGGGTAACTAATTGTGCCGTTCTGTGTGGGTATACAAATGTGATAATGTGGCCGGGGCTTAGTTGAGTAAGGCTTATTTCTTGTAAGCCCACTCTATCGCCGCGCTGCAATAATGGGGCCATGCTATCACTTATTAAGGTTAAGCTGGGCGTTTTCCCCTGGACAAGCCCTTCTTTAAGAAGATCGCCTAAGGGTGGTTGCTCATTCGCCTCTGTGTTGTTTGCCATGAGGTGTCAATGAAAGAAACTGAATTGAAAACCTTAACCCTACTCTCCCCACTCAAGTTCATGCTTGCCTATGATAACTATGTCACCTTCGCGGACGCCTGCTTCTTCTAAGGCTTTGGACACGCCCATACCCTCCAATATGTGTTGGAATCGTACTAAGGTCGTGTCAAACTCGAAATAGGTCATAGCAGCAACGCGCTCAATTTTTCGACCGCGAACCCGCCATGCATTTCCCTCCCGCTCAATGCTAAACATTTCATCATCAGGTGGCACGATGATTGGTTCTTGATCTATGACTATTTCTTGAGGTGGTGCATCATCTAACAACTGCTTGACCCGATAAAGCATATCATGCACACCCTGGCCTGTGACGGCCGAAATGGCGCAAAAAGGTAGCCCCCGCTTAACAATTTCTTCCTCTATGATAGGCTCCCAGGCATTGGCGTCAGGCAAGTCCATCTTATTCAATACAACCAATTGGGGTTTGCCTTCCAAGGAGATGTCATATAAGGACAACTCTTGATTGATCATGGCCCAATCTTCTAACGGATCTGTTGCTGATCCATCGAGTACGTGTATTAACACCCTCGTTCGTTCAATATGGCGTAAGAAATCATGGCCCAATCCAGCTCCTTGAGCCGCCCCCTCAATCAAGCCCGGAATATCGGCCATGACAAAATTGACGTATTCATCAATTGTCACAACGCCTAAGTTAGGCTGTATGGTTGTAAATGCATAATCCGCGATCTTGGGCTTTGCAGCGCTAACACTTGACAATAGTGTTGATTTACCGGCATTAGGCACGCCAATAATACCGACATCAGCGATAAGTTTTAACTCTAATTCCAGCCACAATTCCCCGCCTGGTTCGCCTCTATCCGCCAAACGTGGTGCCTGATTTCGACTGTTGGCGAAGCGAATATTTCCGCGACCTCCACGACCCCCTTTAAGTAAAATGGCTTGTTGCCCAGGAGCACTCAAATCGACCAATAATTGATTTGTATCTGCAGTTTGGATGATGGTTCCCACAGGAACTTCTAGAATCTCATTGCCGCCACTAGCACCGGTTTTGCGTTTTGGATTGCCATGTTTGCCATGTTCGGCCCTAAAATGATTCTTTCGATGAAAGCGAACCAGACTATTTAAGTTGGGGTTGGTTACAATAATGATGCTACCGCCATTACCACCATCACCCCCATCAGGTCCACCGAGGGGAACAAATTTTTCGCGGCGAAAGCTTATCATGCCATCCCCGCCATCTCCGCTACGTACGTAAATTTTTGCGCGATCGTAAAACATCAATCTAACAGCTGTTTTAGAATAGATAGGCGCGGATCAATTTTTTCTGCGACACAACCGCAATCAGCGTGGTTCAGATTCTGGCCACATTCAATACAAAGACCCATGCAATCTTCTTTACAAATAGTCTGAATCGGTACATCAAGCCAGGCGAGTTCACGTACTAGCGGCGCTAGATCGATGAACCCATTTTCTCCAACAACATAAGCATTATCTGTTGCTGCATGTGGCGGATAATAAAACAACTCGTCAATCTCCATGACTAAGGGTACTCTTAAGTCTTCAAGACATCGAACACATTGTTGATCGATATTGCTATGAAGTTTCCCGCTAAGAAATATTCCTTCTGAAATGCGTGTAGCAATGAATTTTCCGGTTAAAGGGATAAGAATCGTATCTTTCGCCACTTGGATAGACGGATAATCTAGTTCCAATTCTCGAAAGGTCCCGATAGGCGATTCCAATAAGAAGCCGAAATTAAACCGAAGGCGGGAAGGGCGAGAGTTACTCATGATTGTCTCCTCATTTTCGAGGGTATTGTTCCTTCTTTTATTAAAGTAGCTAAATTTCGTTAGCAACTTTCAAAACTTTCGTGTTTTTAAATATCGAGTATTGAAATGTACAAATTCCTATGAAAATATTATCCATAGTTTACAGAAATTGTAAACCGCAATTTTTAGAGATTAAATTTCACGCTAATAACGTCGCCATCTTGAACCGTATAGGTTTTGCCTTCCTGGCGCAGTTTTCCGGCCGTTCGTGCTTGCGGCAAGCCGCCAAGATCAACCAGATCAGAATAAGCGATAGTTTCAGCACGGATGAATCCCTTTGCAAGATCGCTGTGAATAGTGCCTGCAGCGTCAACAGCAGTTGCGCCGCGTTTTACCGTCCATGCTCTAACTTCATCTTCACCAACTGTGAAAAACGATTGTAGACCCATTAAATCATAACTGAGACGAATAGCTCTATCTAAACCTAGCTCATTGACGTCATACTCTTCCATAAACATCATCAATGAGTCTTCATCACCCGCGGCGCCAAACTGGGTCAGCTCCATTTCCAATTTTCCGCGCATATTGGTTACCACAGCCATACTGTAATCATAATTAACAGTTATATCATTCTGTTCTTCGTCAATATTTATGACAACGAGCACGGGTTTAATGGTCAACAAACTATATCCACGAAGAGATTTTAATTGATCTTCGTCAAGATCAAGATCGCGAAGTGGCCGCTCATCTGAAAGTGCTTCGTGCAGCATTTCAAACAATGCCAATTCTGCCAATGCTGCTGCTTTGTCACTTTTAAATACGCCTCTACTAATTCCGTGTTGCAGCTTTTCAATTCGTTTTTCAACTACGATCAAATCATTGAAAAGGAACTCTAAATCCAGTGCAGCCAAATCGCGCAGTGCATCTACATGTCCATCAGGGTGAGGGACGAAATCACTTTCAAAGCCGCGCACAACGTGAACAAAACCATCCAAGCCAGCTAAGTGATTAAGCAGTTGCCCTTCCATTCCGCCGTTTGCACCGCTGCCTTTTTTTATTCCGGCAATGTCTGTATAGGTAATTCGGGCGTAAGTACGCTTTTGGGGATTAAAGAGTCTCTCTAATGTATCAATACGATCGTCGTGAACGTCGACAACCGCTGTCAAAACATCGAAACGGCCGCCAACACTTTGTCCTGTGGGGGCATCCCCACGGGTTAAGGCGTTAAAAATGGTTGTTTTACCTGCTCCAGGCAGACCAATAATTCCTAATTTCATTTGTGTCCCTACAACAATGGTCTAATTTCGCAAACAAAGACCCCTGGTTCAAAGAATTGCCCCAAGGGTCCTTGCTATCTATCTGTTCCAGATCAAGCTTTAGTTGAATCTTCCCTATTATACTTAGAAGTTGTCAACTATTCCAAACAGCACAATGGTTCGTTAATTTTCCGAACCCCAATCATGCAGCACAACCATCCTGAAGATATCAGATTCGGTAATAATCCCACAGATACGGCCGTCACCATCGACAACCGGGAGTCCACTAATTCGTTCTTTGAGCATCATGTTTGCGGCTTCATTAATTGTTTGGTTCGGAGATATGGTCGTTGGATTGGGCGTCATGACACGCTCGACTTCCAGGTTAGAAAGTAAATAATTCCTTTCGAAAATACTAACTGAACTAGCTGGGGATGGGGTTACACTGCGAACGTCGCCAAGTGTGATGATGCCTGTAAGACGGCCATTTTTGCCAACAACTGGCAGGCGGCGAACATTCTTAGAGATCATAATTTGGTGTGCCTCAGGTAAATAACTGTCGTTCTTTACAACTGCCACTTCTTTCGACATCCAATCCTTCACCAACTCTCGTTTCATGATCTGCTCCACTTATTTAATTCATTGTATTGCCAGTTGGACTATTTTAATTACATATTGATTATTGTAACCGAACGGACGTTTATCCTCCAAAATCATTTTCAAGATAGGCCTGTGCACGGGTTTTTAGGGTTGGCCTATCTTGAATAAGAGCTGGTCCAGAGATCTTCTTTAGGCAGTATCTATTTCGATTACCTCTACTGATTCGACGATGTCGAATTCAAATTTACCAGCAGCCACATTAATTTCAACATGATCGCCGTCACGAATATCGCCCTCAATCAGTTTTAGTGCTAAGGGATCGATTACACGACGCTGTAAGACACGCTTGAGTGGTCGCGCGCCATAGACAGGATCATACCCCTCCTCAATCAAAAGCATTGTGGCTTCATCAGAAAGTGTGATGGAGATGTTTCTCTTCGCCAATAATGAATGAACATGATCGAGTTGAATTCTCAAGATATCGCGCAGTTGCTCACGCCCTAGACGATGAAAGAGCACAATCTCATCAACACGATTTAAGAACTCGGGCCGGAAATGGTTCCGTAAAGATTCCAAGACACGTTCGCGCAAATCGTCTTCGCTGGTCACATCCAAAATGTATTGGCTGCCAATATTACTGGTCATAATTACAACTGCATTGCGAAAATCTACTGTCCGCCCTTGTCCGTCAGTGAGTCGTCCATCATCAAGTACTTGCAGGAAGATATTAAAAACCTCAGGATGGGCTTTCTCGATTTCGTCGAAAAGGACTACGGAATACGGCCGTCGCCGAACGGCCTCGGTTAGCTGACCGCCTTCATCATAGCCAACATATCCGGGAGGAGCTCCAATTAGCCGTGCGACCGTATGGCGCTCCTGGTACTCGCTCATATCGATACGCACCATGCTGCGCTCGTCGTCAAATAAGAACTCAGCCAGTGAACGAGCAAGCTCGGTTTTTCCGACTCCCGTCGGCCCAAGAAAAATAAACGAACCAATTGGCCGGTTTGGATCTTGAAGTCCAGAGCGACTGCGGCGCACAGCTGCCGAAACTGCTTTGATAGCTTCATCCTGACCTATTACCCGCCGGTGAAGGCGGTTCTCCATATTGATTAGTTTTTCGATTTCACCTTCCAATAGTCTTGTGGCTGGAATTCCAGTCCATTTACCGACAATCTGGGCGATCTCTTCGGAGTCAACTTCCTCTTTGAGCATTGCGCCGTTTTGCTGGACATTGGCTAATTTTGCCTCCGCCTCTGCAAGTTTTTCATCGAGTTGACTCATGCGTCCGTACTGTAATTCGGAGGCTTCTTGATAATTGTATGCTCTCTGTGCCTGCTCAATTTGTACACGAACCTGGTCCATTTCTTCTTTGATTCCTTGTACATTTTGAATCAGCTCTTTTTCAGTTTGCCATTGCGTCGCAAGTTGGATGCTCTCTTCTTTAAGATTAGCCAATTCCTCATCCAACTTCTCAAGCCGTTCTTTGCTGGCCCGATCCTTCTCTTTCTTCAGGGCCTCACGTTCGATTTCCAACTGCATAATATCACGATCAACAGCATCCAGATTGGCCGGTTTGCTGTCGATTTCCATCCTCAATCTGCTGGCCGCCTCGTCAATGAGATCAATGGCTTTGTCTGGCAGGAAGCGATCGCTTATGTAACGATCACTTAAGGTGGCCGCAGCAATGGTTGCCCCATCGGTGATGCGCACGCCATGATGCACTTCGTATCGTTCTTTTAGACCGCGCAATATACTGATCGTATCCTCGACACTGGGTTCTTCAACGTAAATTGGTTGGAATCGCCGCTCCAAAGCAGCGTCCTTTTCAATATATTTGCGATATTCATCTAACGTTGTTGCCCCAATCGCGTGCAGTTCGCCACGGGCCAGCATTGGCTTCAACATATTGCTGGCATCCATAGACCCCTCAGCCGCTCCTGCTCCAACTAGGGTATGCATCTCATCAATGAATAAGATTATCTGCCCTTCAGCTTCCTGGATCTCTTTGAGTACCGCTTTTAAACGTTCTTCAAACTCCCCACGAAACTTCGCTCCAGCTACCAACGCGCCGAGATCGAGCGCTACGATTTGTTTTTCTTTTAAGCCCAATGGAACATCGCCATTAATTATTCGTTGCGCCAATCCCTCGGCAATAGCCGTCTTGCCCACACCCGGTTCGCCGATCAGAACCGGATTATTCTTGGTTCGCCGGCTAAGGATTTGTATTACCCTTCTGATTTCGTCATCACGCCCAATGACCGGGTCTAGTTTCCCTTTTCGTGCTTCTTGGGTTAGATCACGGCCGTATTTCACCAACGCTTCATATTGGGACTCCGGATTCTGACTTGTAACTCGTTGTGATCCTCTGACACTCGCCAATGCTTGCATGATGCTGTCATAATCCACACCATGCCTGGCTAGAAGCTCGCGAATACGTCTTGGGGCTTTTGGTTGGGCCATTGCCATTAATAAATGTTCAGTGGATGTGAAGTCATCCTTCATATGGCCGGCGATCTCTTGAGCTTCCCCTAATATGTTGATCAAGTCGCGCCCCATATCCACTTTGACAGATAAGCCACTGGCTCGAGACATTGCGCCGAGGGCTTGTTCGATACTGTCTATTATTAACTGGCTGTCGCTTCCGATTCGTTTAATGATTGATGGTACTACCCCGCCGTCCTGGGTCATTAGAGCGAACAATAAATGCTCCGGCTCAGTCGCTGGATGGTTCATTTTTTGAGCAAGATTCTGTGCCTCTAACACGGCCTCTTGTGCTTTCTGTGTAAATTTGTCTAGTCTCATACTTTGCTCCAAATAGCAATCGAGTGATGATCGCTCTCTTTTTTACTGTCCTGTATTCCTAACCTCATTCCACTTCCGGACGAGGCTTTTCTCCTCTTCACTCAAACCTTGTGGTATTGCAATCTTTACCTTGGCATATAAATCGCCTCTGACATCTTGTTCCCGCAGTTTCGGCATACCGAGCCCGTGCAGCCTGAAAAGTTTTTCATTCGCAGTTTCTGGGGGAATTGACAACTTTACTCTACGGTCAATTGCATTTACTTCAATATTTCCGCCCAGAAGTGCAGTGAAAAGATCAACACGTACTGTGATCTTCAAGTCATCACCATCTCTCTCAAACTGCTGATGCGGTGATATTTTTATGTTGAGATACAAATCTCCCGCCGCTGAGCTGCCCATACCAGGCTCTCCCAAACCACTGAGCCTCACTTTCGAACCATTGTCGACACCTTTTGGAATCTTTGCTTCGATAGTGCGGCCGTCTTCCCATTGTAGTGAGCGTGTGGTACCATGAAATGCTTCTTCAAGCGTTATTTCAATCTCATGGTCAATATTTTGGCCACGTTGGTATTGAGGCTGAGAAAAATCTTGTCTCGTATTAAATCCAAATCCGCTGGATGACGTTCTTGGTTGACCACTGCCTCCGAAAAGTGTTTCGAAAAAATCAGAAAACCCTCCAAAGCCACCGGCACCACCTTGCCCGAAAAGTTGTTCAAGTTCTTCTTGGCTCATTGTGCGAGTTTGTGCCGAGCCACCGGAGCGGGGGGACCAATGTGACCAATCAAAATCCTGAGCCCTACCACCACCTCGCTCGAATTGCTGCCACTCCGAACCAAAACGATCATATTTCTTTCGTTTATCCGGATCGGAAAGCACCTCGTACGCCTCATTAATATCCTTGAATTTATTTTCCGCGGTTACGTCGTCCGGGTTGACATCGGGATGATATTTCCGTGCTAGTTTTCGAAAGGACTTTTTTATTTCCTTCGCACTGGCCTTCTTATCTATTTGAAGGGTACGATAATAGTCCTTGTAATCCATAAATATCCTCTTATGTTGAATTTAGCTCTTTATCGAGCGCCAGGTCAAACAATATTAAACAGACGGCATTCGATATAAAGTTGCCATAATGTATCAATATTGTGCCTTATATTACTCAGAACTAGGTAAGACTTATATAAGAGAAGTATTGGAGAATAACAACCATCATCGAAGTTGATACTTCTCTAACATTAGTGTGTTATTTTCTTGCCTATGAATGGAAAAATTTTCGATGTCAATCAAACAAATTTTCAACGTGAAGTGATAGATCGGTCCTTTAGCGAGCCGGTGCTAGTTGATTTCTGGGCTCCCTGGTGCGGGCCCTGCCGTATGCTTGGCCCGATTTTGGAAAGGGTAGCCAGCGAATCCGGCAGCGGTTTTGTTTTGGCTAAGTTGAATTCTGATCAGAACCCAGGTCTGTCATCGCAGTACGACGTGCGTGGCATTCCTGCTGTTAAAGCATTTGTAAACGGCCGTGTTGTAGATGAATTTGTTGGGGCTCAGCCGGAACCAATGGTAAGACAGTTTACGCAGCGTGTGAAAGTCAACTTTAGGCCGACCGGTAATGGACAATCAGATGAGTCAGCCGCACAAACTGCCGATCCGCAGACCCGTCTTTCAGAAGCACGCCAATACTTAATTCAAGGAAATGGATGCAAAGCTCAATCTCTCCTTGTTGATTTCCCTTCCGGTTCAAATAAGAGTGAAGCAGACCAGTTGCATTTCCTGGCACAATTCATGTGCACCTCTGGACGTGAGTTGGGAGGTTCTGCTGAAGTTCAGAATTTCTATCATCAGGCTGCTTCTGCCTTACAGCGCCGAGAAGCCTCGGCGGCACTCTATAGTCTTCTTGTTGTAACGAATCAAGAATCGCAAAGTCGCAGAGAAATACCAAAGAGCTTGATGCTCGCTATTTTTACATTACTTGGTAACGATCACACCTTGACCAAACAGTATCGACCATTAGTTGCCTAAAGTTAAAATAACCCTTATCCAAGTTCTTTGCGCATCCAGTACAGGGCTTGGCCGGGTGGGTAATCGGTGAGTTCGCCAACCACCTGGTAACCACATTTTTCATAAAACCCGCGAGCTTGAAAGCTGAAGGTTTTTAGCTGAGAATTGCGGCATTTCCGGTTGATGGCCTCCTGTTCGGCCGTTGCCAGCATTATCCGGCCAAGCCCGTGACCTTGTTTTTCTTCTTCTAACCAGAAATCATCAATATCCAGCCATCCCCAATAAGTGTCGGCAATCAATCCCCCTACCAAAACACCGTCTGAGTCGCGAACAATGATTTGCAGGGGATGGGTGCCTGTCACCCTGGCAGCACGATGGTGTTGGGAAATGTCATCATCGAACGTTTTAATTTGATCGTGAATCGCTATTCGAATCCCCTTCTCTGGTTCGTCGGATAATGTTGCTTGGAGGCCATTGGTCAAATTTACAATCTTTTTCATGTCTACTCGTCATACAGAATTTGATACTGCCATAATTGGTGCTCAATATTAAGTTTGACCCAAACTATTTGGACGCCCGAAGCTAAGATTACTGTTTGCCGGATACACAATTCTAAGGCACAATGAGGCAAATTGAAGCTTGGGGTCCACGAGCGAATTAGAACGATATGGTGCCCGAATATTTGAAAATGTATGGTGAAATTGATTCCCTAATAGGCGAGAAAACGGATGATAAATTCCATTTGCCCAAATTGCGATTTTGATAATAGATCAGGATTTCGCACTTGCCAGAATTGCGGTGTTTCACTAGGCCATCAGGCGGTAATTATACGCCCTGATGATGTTATTGTTGGTAACAGGCAGCTTCCCTCTCGCCAATTGAAAAGGTTGGGTGCTTCTCTTGTTGTAAGTGCTGTAGCGTTGCTAGTGGAAGTAGGATTTATCTATGCACGCCGCCGACTTCGTTATGTGCAGGTGTCAGATCTGGTCCCTAGACGAAAACGCAAACTACCCACCTCCGTAGAAACCCAATCAATTAAAACAACCACATCTGGAAAACGTGTTGTTTCAGTCTATAGTGAACGAGTTGTGGAAGAACGCCGTTGGGGGCGGACGGTACGCCGAGTAATAGACCGGATGGCATGGCGGAGCGAAGAAACAATAGAAACTTAAACTGGATTTGTGTCTTCACATTTCCGCTTCTTCTCCTGTTTTTGGCTGCATGCCAATCTTCCCTCATTAAGCCGCAGAATTTGGAAGAAATATTAGCAGCTGATGTTCCAGCAGCAGTTCTTGTTGTAACAGAACCCGTATCGCAGCCCAGTTTATTGCCGACCCCAACCGCGATCGTAAAATCAACTGATACCATATCAACAATTCAATTGTCTTCCACAATAAATAGCCAACAGCTTGAGTTTGACCCCACCTCAACAATAGAAATTTCAACACCTTCACCAGTACCTTATGCTACTTTTGATCCGTCCTTGCCGAACCCTGCAACCGCCATACCTCAGCCAGTAGCGCCTCTAGAAATATCAAATGCTGCTACAAAATAATTTAGGCATTCCTGTGGATTATTATGTGCGAATCGGATTTGACGGCTTTGTTCAGATAGTCGATATATTTGGAGGTGTCGAGGTTCCAGTAAACTGTCCGATTGCTGATTGGCGGTTGAAATCCGGAGATTTAGATCCGGTCGTCGAGGGAAATTGGGAGTTGTTTGAACTAGGCAATGGAGTTCAACATTTGGATGGCGAATTGGCTTTGTGGTATGCGCGTTCACGGCGCACAAGTAATGATTTTGATCGCAGCCGCAGGCAGCAGAAGGTGCTTCGCGCTTTGTGGCTAAAAGCCCAAAATGATGATGCAATATTGAATCTGCCAATTTTTTGGCAACGTATGGCCGGTCAGATTGAAACGGACTTATCATTGGGTGATGTAATGGATCTTGTACAAACTGTTTCGAAAATTGATCGCCTTAATCTAAGACATTATTTGCTCGCAGGTGATGCAGTACGGCCGTGGACTGTACCCAATACCGGTGAAGCCGTTCAATTACTAAACCACGACTCGGCCAACGAAATTGTGACTAGTTTTTTCCAACCATCTGCTCTCCGTCAGGCAAATCGTGCATCGATAAAGGTTGTTCTTGAAACCAGTAACCTGATCATGTATGAGCAGGTGGCCGATAATCTCCAGTGGTATGGTTTTGATCCAATCCTCCAATATCGCGAGACACCAGATCCCGTAAAAACAAAAATAATGTTTCAAGGCTCAAATCTTAAGGCAACATTTCCGGACATGTTGTCTTGGGTATTTCGACAAGAAAAAGAGGATATAAGAATTGATAAAGATGATAACGGTATTCAGCCCCAATACTATGTAATTCTTGGTCAGGACCATAATCCTTGCCTCCCATATTTTCAAAAATTGAATAGTGATTATGAAGTTAATTCTATAGAGCAGGATGGTCAGATAAACCTCGCTAAAACGGGGGAAGCGAATTAGAATCTAGCATATGAACTACATTGAAAAATTAGGAAGCATACAAGAGAAAAATCAATCATGGCTCTGCATAGGCCTAGATCCAGATCCTTCTATTCTGCGGGTGGATGTATTGAAGTGGGACGAACCGATTCTACCTTTCAATAAAGCGATCATTGATGCAACATTGGATTTGGTTTGTGCCTATAAACCTAACCTCGGATTCTACTTGCAGTGGGGCGCGGCCGGCATTGTCGCTCTTGAACGAACATTAGCATATATACCCAATCATATACCCGTAATTTTGGATTGTAAGACCGGTGATATTGGGCACACACAGGCCGCCTGGGCAGCAGGATTATTTGATGTCTGGAATGTGGATGCGATCACTGTGAACCCTTATGTGGGTGATGCGGCCGTTTTACCAATGATTAAAGAGCGACTAGATAAGGCAGTTTACATTTTGGCCCGGACATCGAATCCAAGTGCAGTCCAGTTTCAAGGAGACCTTGCTCAAAACAAAGGTCTTTCAGCTGATGTAATTCGTAAGAGTCAGGAATGGCGGACCGCAGGTCATCTAGGTTATGTAGTCGGTGCAACCTACCCACAAGAACTGGCTGTGGCCAGGTCTGCAGCACCTGAGGCCAATTTCCTTATTCCTGGAATTGGCGCGCAGGGTGGCAATTTGGCTGCGGCCGTGCAATTTGGTCCGGATGCACGATCTGGACCTGTAATCAGTGCCAGCCGCAGCATCATTTATGCGAAGATGAATTATGAATTTGCTGAAGCAGCTCGCGATGCGGCACAGCACTTACGCGAGCAAATTAACGATATGAAGCTGCAACTATCACAAGTTGTGGCCTAGAGGTTGTTTGATGAGCTGCCATAGATTCTCTACTGAGTGGATGTAGCTAATTCCGACCGATTATGAATCTCCATAGACCTTATGATTCAAATGAGACAAATCTGGAAGCAAATGAGCTTCATCTATGGTGTACAAGCCTTGATCCCGAAGGGAACCATTTAAAATTTCTAAGAGAGTTGTTGTCTGAAGATGAACGAGAGCGAGCTGAAAGGTTTAAGTTCTGGCGTGATCAACGAAGATATATGGTTGGTCGTGGTATCTTACGCTTGTTAATCGGCCGTTATCTCTCCGTTGACCCCAAATCGATAGAATTTCAATACAATGAATTTGGGAAGCCATACTTGCCTGATGATGATCTGAAATTTAATCTGGCCCATTGCCGGGATCTGATCTTATTTGGATTCTGTTTAAACGCAGATATCGGCGTAGATCTAGAATGTATTCGACCAATAGCGGATGCACCAGGAATTGCCTCTCGTTTCTTTTCTCAAGGAGAAAACGAGGCATTATTGGACACGCCGGAAGAGCAGCGAAATGAAGTCTTTCTTTCATATTGGACATTGAAGGAAGCATATATCAAGGCTGTTGGCCAAGGATTATCCTATCCGCTAGACAAATTTGAAGTCTCCATTCCAGAGACCAAAGGACCCCGCATACTTACTTTTCATGACAAAATTGAAGATACAATCTGGTCGCTGTTTTCACTCTCTCCTGAATCTGACTGCGTAGCTGCCGTGGCCGCAAAAGGTGAAAATTGGCGTCTCATTCACCATGAATTCAATTGGTGAGTATGAATCTTTCTAAACATTAACTGTCAATTATATCAAGAGGGTTAACATTACTATTCGCCTTTTTGTCAAAGACATTTAGATGGGTATGGTAACCACAATCCCTGTCCCGGCAGGAGCGGCCTTGCATGTCGCGTGTATTCCCCAAGTTGCTTTCTGTTCCAACTGGATCGCCGATGTTCAATTCCTCCCCGATTGAAACAATATATTCACCATGCAGCATGGTTATCCGATAGAATTCATTCTCGATAATTAATGTTGGATTGCCGATAGCATCAAAATAGTAATCGGCAACGACACCCGAGATAGGTGACTTGATAGGAACACCTTTCCCTGCCGCTATGTCTATAGCCATATGCCCGTAGGATAATCCATGAATCCCTTGAGTTAATATATATTGATCATAAGGAGCAAAAACAGATGTTGGCCCAGCGATAATGGGTACAGACGGTGGAATCGCTTCTTCTTGCCGCGAGATCGGTTGTGAATTAACCGGCTGGATGATGATATGTTCGACTGTATTGCCAATCGCGTAATCAAACCCGAAAACAAGACCAATAATTACAAAAATAGCAGCGGCAATTGTAACGATATCAAATGGCGTACCCGTTTCGGGATCCTCATATTGGCTGGTTAAATCATAAGCAGAGAACCACTCGTCTGCTTCCCAATCTTCTTCATGAGGATAATATTCAATAGCCATAAAATCTCAATATCTATTAGAAAATAGAACATTAGTTCTATATTACATCAGCGAGCTACATTTTCCAAATCCAATCTCCATTTTGGAAAGTTTTATCAAGATGGAATCTATCGAAATCCTCTGTTAGAATTGTTCGGTCATCAATCGATATTAATATTGACGATAAAGTAACAGCAATTTGTGAACGCGACTACTGTATAATGTTAATGTTTGTGAGAGAGAGTAAATGCGCCAGAAGCTGATGATAATGCTTGCCGTTATTGGAATTCTTGCATTTGGTGTTTTCGCAGTCTATTTATCTGTTGGCCAGGATCGGAGCAGGAAGGTGTATATTTCTGCTAACGAAAGCCCTCTGCCACAAGAGTCACTCCAGCCTACACCTACACGTCAAACGGCCGCATCCATGGTCATTGATTCACCGGCCACCATTGAAATATCCCATACTGTAAGATCGGGTGATACATTATTAGGGATTGCGCTGGCTTACGACGTACAAGTTGATGATATTGTCGACGCGAATCTGATGGAAAATCCAGATCAATTGGACGTCGGACAAATATTGCTCGTGCCTGGTGTAGCGAGACCAACGGAGGTGCCCGAAAACGTAGGCGATGGAGCTGGTTTGCAAGCGGTCGCAATACGAGATAAACCAACCTATGTTGCCGTTAATGGTTTGCCGGAAGCATCTTTCATTATGGTACCTCAAGGGGTAAAGCAAAATGCCGCAAAGATATTCTTTAAGGGTCAAGAATTGGGACGTAATGCTCACGCGTTTTCGGTCGTTGGCGATAGTACAACTGAAATTCCATTCTTTTTAGCCCGTTTTGATCAGGGCCCTTATGAATTGGGTGACTACGAGTATTTGCAGTCAGTCATTGACCAATTTGCCGGGTCATTTTCCAGAGATAGTGTTGCCGTGCGGGTTGGATTGCATTCCTATACACTGTTCGATCCTATATGGGCTGACAAGGTCGCTTGCTTGCCCAATGAAGCAGTTCTGGCGTGCGAGATCCGCCTTCATAATCCAAGTATTATTATCCTCAGGCTCGGATCAAATGACGTGGGGGTTCCAGAACTGTTTGACGAAAGTATGCGCCAGGCTGTGCAATATGCAATTGATAATGGTGTGATTCCGATCATTGGCACGAAGGCTGATCGTTTTGAAGGTAGCAACCAAAACAATGAAATCCTGCGAGAAATAGCAGCCGATTTTCAAATCCCCTTATGGGAATATGATTTGGTGGCTGGAACCATGGAAGGGCGAGGTCTAGACACCGACAATGTTCATATGACAACGTATTATCCACACGATTACACGCAACCTGAGGCCTATCAACGAGGGCATTCCATGCACAATTTAAGCGCCTTAATGATGCTTGATACCGTATGGAAAGAGGTTATACTTGCTGGACAAAGTTAAGGGAATTGCATGAAGTATTGCGGAAGATATTGGGGGCGGACCCTCCTTTTTTTTGTCTTGCTCTCGATATTATTAATCTCTTGTTCACAATCAGATAGCGCTAAAGGCACGCCGGTTGTGTCCGAAACTCATATACCAACAACTGCCCCAGTTGTCCCATCTCCTACTTTGCTGGCTGAATTGGAAGTCATCGAGGATAGTGAGGCTGTTGGGTCGGCATCTGAATTACCGACCGCTAGTGCAACCCCCGCCCAGGAGCTCGAAGTCACAGTAATCCCCACTGAAGAAATCGAGCCGACCCAAGAACCAGAACCCACTGATATCCCAGTTTCCATTAATGGGATGTCTTCTGAAAAGTTCATATTGATGTCTGATAAGGTGCGCCGGAATGTAGGCGAAATCTTCATCGCTGGCCAAAACCTTGGTCGAGATCCGGCAGTTTTTGCGATTCTGGGTGACAGTTTAATTGCCACACCCCAGTCCTTAGCAAAATGGGATGGGGATGATTACGTTTTAGGTGAGTACGAATTCTTAAAGCCAACATTGGAACACTTTGCCGGATCATTCGGCCGTTACGGTGTTAGCGTGCGCGTTGGTTTACATTCTTGGTCTGTTTTTGATCCCTTGTGGGCAGATAAGGAGTTTTGTCTGGCCAATGAAGATTTGCTGACATGTGAGCTGCGGCTCAATAATCCCAGCGTGATGATTATCTTTTTGGGATCAAATGATGCCGGTTTTCCGGATGGATTTGATTTCAATTACCGTCAAATTATCCAGAAACTTATCGAGCAAGGGGTTGTTCCAGTATTGGCTACAAAAGCCGATCGTTTTGAAGGGCCTGACAATATTAATAATGAAATTATTCGTCAGGTCGCGATTGATTTTGAGGTCCCTCTTCTTGAGTTCGATGTACTTGCTGACACACTTCCAGGTCGCGGCTTGAGCTCTGACAATGTACATCTTACATATTTGGAACCACTAGACTATACCACGCCAGAAATATTTACTTTAGGTTACCCGGTGCACAATTTGGCCTCTTTAATGATTCTTGACGAAGTGCGCCAAGAAATGTCTGAATAATCCATATAAACTACATTGTAGAGGCAGAAAAAGTATGCAATCAGGCCGGTTGAAATTGGGATTCGGCCATAATTCAACAGGAAGAGTATGATGAAAAAAATTATGTTAGCTGTCCTGCCATTGTTATTTTGTTGCTGCTTGTTCCTCAGGTGCAGGGGCAGATCCTTCCGCCACAGTTGAAAAGTATCTTCAAGCAAAGGCAGATTCCGATGCAAGCACAATCGGCCAATTACTTTGTTCGGAAATGGAAGCCGTCCTTGAGCGAGAATCTCGCACATTTGAAAGCGTAAGTGGTGTGCATATTGAAGATATGGCTTGTGAACAAGTGGGTGAAAGCCAAATAGTCACCTGCGAGGGCAAGATTGTGGCCACGTACGGAACAGAAGACACGGAATTTCCATTGGCATCTTATCGTGTCGTTGAAGAAGACGGTGAATGGAAATGGTGTGGGGAGGCGGCACCCTGATGTGGAATAGAATTTTCTCTCGTGAAAACATCCTCGCTTTACTGCTATGCTTGATTGTCATATCGTTGATAATTATGATGAGTGATAGTACGCCACAGTGGATTTACCAAGGATTCTGAGCCAGTCTCAACGGCAAAGAGAAACATTTGGCTTAATAAGCATAGGATTTATGATAATCGCAGTTGCTGTGCTAACTGGGTGTGGAAGAGTACCTTTGGATTCATTGATGTCTCCACAAGGCACATTACCTGCTACATCTACGGTTCCTGCACTAAGAGAAATTGTTTCCACAACCACAGAAACGAGAATTTCCAAGCCTGCAGCCATCACAGCCTCGCCATCTTTTAGTTTTACACCCACGCTTGTAGCTTTGACCCTGGTAGCCGAGCTACCAACAACGAATGGTGAGACGGCGACAGCTAAGCAATCTCCGACATTGGAAAGCACTAAGTTGCCAACCTTTACCTCTTTGCCAACGGCAACGCCGCATCCTACTCAAGCGCCATTGCCAACAGCAACGGCCGTTCCGATTTCAGTTAACGGTGTACCCCAAGAAAGTTTCATAATCATCCCCAATGATGCGCGGGAACATGTTCGGGTGATATTTGCACAAGGTCAATCAATGGGTCGCAATCCGAATGCTTTTTCCAAGCTAGGCGATAGCGTCACATTGACCGATCATTACTTAACGCGCTTTGATTTTGGTCAATATACATTTGGGCTCATTTGATTACTTACAGCCGACAATCGACCATTATCGTGGTTCATTCAGTCGCAATAGTGTGGCTACAAGAGTGGGTCTGCATGCCTGGTCGATATTCGATCCCCTATGGGCTAATAAGGATTGGTGTTCTCTAGAGGAGCATATGGTAGCTTGTGAGATACGCCTCTTCAATCCCAGTGTATTTCTAGTTAAAATTGGCTCCAATGATAATGGTGCTGCATCAGCTTTTGACCAAAATGTGCGCCAGCTTGTTGAATACCTTTTGAGCAATGGGATTGTTCCTGTATTGGCTACAAAAGCCGATAGATTTGAAGGTCCAGATGACCGAAATAACAAAATGTTGAGGCAAATCGCTAAAGAATATGAGATTCCGTTATGGGATTATGATCGCATTGCCGAAACTTTGCCTCGACGAGGATTAAGTGGCGATGATGTTCATATGACCATGGCTGACGCGGATGACTATACGGATCCCGTCTCATTTGAGCGTGGTTATCCAGTTAGTGACCTAACAGCCTTGATGATGCTGCACGAAATATTGCAAGAGGTCAACAGCGACAGTGACGCTTGATCTACTGGTAATTCTGATTTTAGGCATTGCGGCATTTCTATATGCCGCTTTTGTGCGTGGGAACGGCCGTGGCTGGGCGCTATTGGTGGGCAGCGTCGTGGCCATATATTGGCTGCAGCCTAATCTGCCCATACGTTTTGCACCCTTTATTTTGCAAACCACAACAGTTTTGTTGACGGTAGGCGTCTGGTGGTTGACCAAATCTGGTGAAAATGACGAATTTCGAAATAAGACAAGAAAAGAGGACGTTGCAACTTTATTAGTAGTCTTTTTACTCATCGTTGGGTTGGCATTTAATCGTTATCTTAATGCAGATATTCGCCTGCTAGACTACCGTCCCCCGCCACCTCTCATTGTCGCCTCTGTACTAGGGTTAATTACGCTGTTTTTTATTATTCTTGGGAGGTGGTTAAGGTTCTGGAGCAAACGTCGCATTCTATCGGCGGCTATTTTCATCATTATCCTCTTGTTTGTCATTCTCAAAACAGAGCCTTTCGCCGCTCAGATTGCCGCTATTTGGCGAAGACTTACCGAACAAGACGTTAACCTAGCCGGAATAAGTGATTTGGCGTGGCTTGGTTTTTCATATGTCGCTTTTCGACTTATCCACACGCTGCGTGACAGTCAGACCGGTAGTTTACCCCCTTTATCGCTGCGCGAGTTTGTTACCTATGTCCTGTTTGCGCCCGCTTATATTGCCGGCCCAATTGATCGTGTTGAACGGTTCGTAGTTGATCTGCGTAATGTTCCCGATATGGTTGGGCTGGACAGCATGAGGTTTTGGCAAGGCGGCCAACGTATTTTTATCGGCATGTTCAAGAAATTTGTGATTGCCGACGCTTTGGCACAAGGAATGTCATTGACACCGGTCAATGCCAACCAGGCGACAAGCACCGCTGGTCTTTGGGTGCTGCTATATGGTTATGCATTCCGTCTTTTTTTCGATTTCAGCGGATATACGGATATTGCTATAGGCTTAGGGATTCTCTTTGGCATAAAGTTGCCAGAGAATTTCGATCGACCTTATCTCAAAACCAGCATCACGAAATTTTGGCAGAGTTGGCATATTACTTTAAGTAATTGGGTTCGCTTTTATGTTTTTTCCCCTCTATCGCGTGCGCTTCTACGGCGTAAGCCCCGTCCTTCACCCACACTTATCGTTTTTGTTTCACAACTAACCACGATGATTGTCATTGGTCTATGGCATGGCATTACATGGAATTTCTTTATTTGGGGCGTATGGCACGGGATGGCCTTATTCGTTCACAAACAATGGAGTGACCGTACTCGAAAATGGTACCGTGAACTGCAAAAGAAAACATGGCAAAAACGAGCCTGGACCATTTTTTCCTGGTTTGTCACTTTTCAATATGTCGTATTAGGTTGGGTATGGTTCTTAATGCCTGATGTCGAATCAGCCCTCAAAGTTTTTGCCGGACTGTTTGGATTGGAGGCTAACTGAATTGCTATGAGTTGGGAGCTAATTACCTCTTCGCGTGCGAGATATTTATCTCGGCTAAATATAATTACCGATGCAAAAAAGTAATCAAGGTAGGGGTTGGAAATCCTTATTGCGTGTGCTGGGTAAAGCAGTATTGATTTTCGTGCTGTTAAATGTGGTTTTTGCTGTATTTATGCCATTGGATCAGCTGGGTGGACTCTCGCTTTATAATTGGCTTCTTCCGGGGAGGGAGCGATTGCCGTACGGAGAAAATCCCAGTGAATCCTATAATTTAAGTTTGTATAACATGTCGGCCATGATAAGCAGTCACCAGATTGTGCTTAATAAGGCAAAGGACGAATATCGCGTAATAATCATTGGTGATTCAGGCACCTGGGGTTGGTTTTTAGAAAATGATGATACGCTGGCTGCAAAAATCAATTCTGGAAATTATATAACGGCCGATGGCAAAAATATCAAAGCCTATAACCTAGGTTACCCCGTCATGTCGTTGCTGAAAGATCTTATGATTCTTGAAGAAGTTGTCGAATTCGAGCCAGACCTTATCATTTGGCCTATGACTTTGGAGTCTTTTCCCCGTGAAAAACAGTTGTTTTCCCCCATTGTACAGAATAACCCAGATCGGGTTCGGTCACTTATTGCACTGTACGATTTACAATTGGATTCTGATGACGAGCGTTTAGTTAATCATGATTTTATGGAGAGCACCTTAGTTGGGCAGCGGCGCAATCTAGCCGATCTTATTCGATTGCAACTATATGGCTTCTCCTGGGCGGCTACGGGAATTGACCAGGTAATTCCCGAAGATATCCCCTTGCGCAAATCTGATTTTGAAGAAGACAATAGTTGGCAATTATACAACCAGCCCGTGCTGTTCTCGGAGGAAGATCTTGCGTTTGATGTTATAAATGCTGGTCATGAGCTAGCGGGTGATGTTCCTTTACTGATTGTCAATGAACCAATGTTCATTAGCAACGGCGAAAACAGCGATGTTCGCTATAATTCCTTTTATCCACGTTGGGCATATGATCAGTATCGTGAACTGTTGGGCGAATCGGCTTTGACCCATAAGTGGAATTATATAGATGTTTGGGACATTATTGCGCCGAGTGAATTTTCAGACACACCTGTACACTTAACGCCTGAGGGCTCGCGGTTGATGGCTGAACGGTTAGGCGAAAACATATTACGTATGGCGGATAAGGATTAGGACGGGATAAAAGCATACGGAGGTAATGTTGTGGATGAAACAATAGTGCGTGAGAAATTGCACGTTTTTATTGTAAAAGAATTGATTCGAGATGAGGAATATGATCTTTCTGATTCAGAGGGCATTGTATCAGGTGGTTTAATGGACTCGTTCTCTCTTGCAGAGTTTGGCGTATTTGTAGAGCAGGAATTTGATGTATATATTCCTGATTCTGACTTAACGGTTGAGAAAATGGACACCTTGGATCAGATGGTGGCCCGCGTCATGCGCGATGTCTAGAATGCTTTCCCTTTCTTCACGATCCAGTTTCCAAACATTGCTTAATGCTCAGGTTTTGCAAAAAGATGATGACCTCAAAGAGGCTATTATCTATGTTGAAACTGATAAGGACCCAGTTCGGATTTCTAGAAACGCATTTCGACAAGTTGTTTTTAAATATGCTGCCGCTCTACGTTCGTTAGGCGTATCTCCCAAGGATTTGGTCATTATCGCCCATACGCAAGATTTAGAGAGCATATATATCTTTTGGGGTGCATTGCTCGCAGGTGCAATTCCATCAATGTTTCCCACGTTAACAGAAAAGCTCGATCCCGAGATATACATGAGCAATATGGCCGAGCTTGTGAAGATTTCAGATGCTCGGGCTGTACTTACGACTGATGATTTCGAGCCGATCCTAAGCCAGCGAATCGGTTGCCCGGTATTTAGTTCGACCCAATTGGCAAAAGCACTGGTAAATAATGATTATTCTGCCTTTCAACCTGAAACCCCTGATGTTGCGGCTATAGCTTTCTTACAGCACTCGAGTGGAACAACCGGTTTGCAAAAAGGTGTGGCGTTATCACATCAAGCAGTCCTAAACCAATTGGCAAGTTACAGCACGGCACTGGCACTCAATGAAAATGATGTGATTGTCAGTTGGCTTCCGCTGTACCATGATATGGGACTGATTGCCGGATTTATCTTGCCATTGGTTCAGGGTGTTCCCTTGGTACTTATGTCACCTTTCGATTGGGTGCGTCACCCAGCCATGCTTTTGCGAGCGATTGATACATATCAGGGAACTTTATGTTGGCTTCCCAATTTTGCCTACAACCATTGTGCGCGCCGCATTCGCAAAAGGGACAGTGAGGGATTATCGCTGGCATCGATTAGAATGTTTATCAATTGTTCAGAGCCTGTAAGACATGACAGCCACCAATTATTTCTTGAGCGATTTGCGGATCATGGCGTGACCCAAAATGCATTGTCTGTGAGTTACGCGATGGCAGAGAATACATTCGGTGTTACACAAACCCGCCCTGGGCAATTGGCCCGCATAGACACCATTGATCGGCTGGAGTTGGAGAACAATAGGCGTGCCGTACCAGTAAGAGAAACTCATCCCAACGCAGTATTTAAAGTA
Source organism: uncultured Chloroflexia bacterium (assembly GCA_963736615.1). GTDB lineage: Bacteria > Chloroflexota > Anaerolineae > Promineifilales > Promineifilaceae > JAACFF01. Next base: position 1,023,652 of record CAVTPP010000003.1, read on the forward strand.
TCCTGTGGGACGCCAATTATGGGCACGGCTGTCGTCGTATTGGGCGGAGATGGCAGTAGTCTCCCTGAGCGTGAAGTTGGGGAAATTGCGATTATAAGTGACTGTATGTTAACTGAATACTATGCTCGTCCAGACTTAGAACCATTTCAAGATGGTTGGTTTATGACCGGTGATCAGGGGTATATCGCTGATGGTGAAGTATATATTATCGGCCGTATCAAAGATCTAATCATCAACGCGGGTAAGAACGTCTACCCACAAGATATAGAGGCTATCGTCAATCATGTTCTAGGTGTCCATGCCGGCAGGGCAGTGGTTTTCGGAGTAAGTGATGAACGCGAAGGGACAGAATTAATTGCAGTTGTCGCTGAAGTGGGTACAGATGACCCAGACCAAAGAAAGCAAATCGCCAAACGAATTCGTCAAGATGTTGGACACCAGAGCATGGTAACGGTGAGCTATGTCAAACTTGTTGGGGATAAATGGTTGATTAAGACGTCGAGCGGGAAAATCGCCAGGGCGGCTAACAGAGATAAATGGTTAGAAGAGCGGAAATCTTAACTCGTGTGATTTCAGATTATCTCTACTGCTTACTAGCTTCGCTATGTCTGTGAATAGCAGTGCGTTCTGTGCTACAATGCATCGAAATCCACAAATAGTACTTTAGATAAATCGTTAATTTTGGAGGAAATATAATGGCCTTTACAGTACCCAGTATGCTTCTCAAGCAGCTCTATACGTTTGGTAGTTTGGAAAATCTTGATACCGGTGTGAAGTTTTCCGTTAAAAATCGTTTAAGTGATGCGACTATCACAAGTGTTGACAGCCTCAAACTTGGCGGCCAGAACGTTCCTCTAGAGAAGGTGACACTTAACCTCGGTGATGGGAAAGTCCTGACACCGGACAGAGGTATTGGAATCACCTATTGAGTTTCCCTTGCGGAGGGAATTAGACATTATATCAGCAATTGATCCTCTGCCTTTAGGAAAACACAAGATAGAGATCCATTTCTCTTCCGAGCCTTTTGGTAAACTAAAACTAAAAGTGGATGGCGCTATCAGTGAAAAGAAAGAAAAAAGCATCAAGATCCCACGCAATAATGCCGATGATTATAGTGAACAAGCAATTCAAGAACGCCAGGCATTTGTAGAGGAGTTCACAGGTCAGAAACTGGAGCATATTACACACTACTCTTTTGATCCCCATCAATTGCAAGGCAATATTGAAAACTTTACCGGTGTGGCCCAGATCCCTATTGGATTTGCAGGACCGATTACCATCCATGGAGAACATGCGAAAGGTGATTTTATCGTGCCCATGGCCACAACTGAGGGCACATTAGTTGCCTCTTACAATCGTGGGATGAAGATTCTCAATCGATCTGGTGGGGTGACGGTCAGCGTTGTGGGTGATGCTATGCAGCGCGCACCCGTATTTGTTTTTGCTAATGCTCGCGAAGCACGTGAGTTCGTCAAGTGGGTTGAAGAAAATACGGAAGAAATCCGACAGCATGCCGAAGCAACCTCCAGTGTTGCTAAGCTCGAATACATTGATCCCTACCTTGCCAGTAAGTTTGCCTATTTACGTTTTAACTTCTCAACTGGGGATGCAGCTGGACAGAATATGGTTGGAAGGGCAACATTTGCCGCCAGTAGTTGGATTATTGATCAGTATCCTGGAATTAAACACTTCTACTTGGAGTCCAATTTAGCAACGGATAAGAAGGCATCACAGGTAAACATCATGCATACTCGTGGAAAGCGGGTAACAGCCGAAGCAGTTGTCAAGCGTGATGTATTGATCCAAAACATGCGAGTTGAACCGGAAACGTTAGCTTATCACGCCGGTATTGCCAATGTTGGTGCAATTTTATCTGGAGCAAATAACAATGGTGCTCATTCGGCGAATGGAATCACAGCCATGTTTATCGCCACAGGACAGGACGTCGCCAATGTATCCGAATCATCTGCCGGGATCATTTATACTGAAATGACGCCAGATAACGATCTCTATATGTCGATCACTATTCCTTCCTTAATTGTAGCGACATATGGCGGTGGAACCGCCTTAGCAACACAACATGAGTGTTTGGAATTGCTCGGTTGTGTTGGCCGTGGAAAGGTTAATAAGCTAGCTGAGATTATTGCCGCCGTAGTTTTGGCAGGCGAAATTTCTTTGGCCGCAGCGATTTCTTCATCAGATTGGGTTTCGAGTCACGAGAAATACGGCCGTAACCGTTAGAAAAGTTGCAAACTTAGATTGTAAACTTAGCACACTAGTAATATACAGGTCTTTATGGCATTTATTAGCCCTTATGTAGCTCAAAACCTAACAGATGGCACCGGTCTTTATCTAAGGGTAAGGAAATTAATCTGGCTTACAGTTGGTAAGGGTGTTCTTAAATCAATTTCAGATTACCAGTTGGTTGTTAAGGGTAAGATCAACTTTTTGGGTTTCAAAGAAGAACTAAATGTCTTAATCCAACTATTGGATGAGGATCCCAATTCTAGATCAGGCCCTTGTATTATGGAACTCAATATTCTTCGTGATGACAGCGCGACCTATGTTGTTAGCAACGGAATTTTGGCTGTTGATGCCATACTCGGTGGAGAAAAACAGCGTGTTTACCTCTCGCGTTTTGATAAGGGAAGGCAGACCAAGTGCCATCTGGCTGGTTATTTTAACGAGACGGCATATTTCAAGACGCAGTAAATGTTAGTTAGAACCTCTGCTGAATGTAGCGGTTTGCCTGACTTATGGTCAGAGATTGGCTGGCGTTACCTGCACGAATGAAAAACTTTTCACTGCCCTTATGTTGTAAGTAAGCAGGGATGGGTGACGGCCGTACTTGCAACACGCAAATTGTCTTCTCGTCGATAACGGGAAAGGCAACGTCAGCATATTGTCGAAACTCAACGCCGATCATTTTGTTAAAGGACATATTGAAAGAATTCTCGAACCCATCCAGATTCGGTTTCCCCAATGTTTGTAGGTCAGGTTCAAGCCCAAGAACCTGGCCCTCGTCACTGACTCCAATAAGCAAATACCCACCCGAAGAATTTAGGAAAGCAACAATGGTTTTCATGATCGGTTCATACAGAGCTTTGTTTGCCCGCTGCTGGTAATAATCCCAAACCAGGCTCGATTTAAACTCCACAAACTGGTGTTCTCCACCAGAGATTAGTTCATTAGCCGGCCTTAGAGCAGGGGCTTGTTGCTTGGCTCTTGCATTTTCAATCAACTGTTCAATTCGTTCGAATGTGCGAGAAGGTTCGGATATGTCCCTAAGCTCGATCTGATTGGGGTTGTCGGCAGAACTAAGATGCAATGTACCGTAATTTAGAGATCTAGCGAGTCGACCTTGTTTGATCTCAATGCCTCCTATGAGCGCAGTATTCGCCAATTTTTTGTTACCCAAGAAGTTCCCACGTTGATAAATGATTTCATCTTGATTAATGACATAAACCGGAAAGTACCAGGAAACGAAGGCGATTATTATGATTAGTACCTGGGCCGATGTGAATATAATGACCGAGAAAAGGTTGAAGGAAATGGAACCTGAAAAAGGCAAGCTTTCATATGTGTCGGTGAAAGTTCGGAAAAGTAGATTGATCAACCAGGCCAATAGAAACGGCAGCATGGCGAAGAGAAATTCTATGACAACAAATCGTTTCAGAAATTGAAACGGGCTAGAGCGAATGATAAACTGTTCACGATCCATATTTCAATTGTAAAACAGGTTCCTTATCCATACCAGAAATTTACATTAAGTTTAGCTGTTCCTGTATCTGTAGAAATATACACAACAAAAGATATTTTAGTCTTGACAAGATTAGCGCAGGCATATATACTTGTCCTTAGTAAGTCAAATGAACTTACAAAGATTATCAGATACGGGCAAGGATATGTTTGTTGGTTTAGACATTGGGGGCACAAAAACGGCCGTATTGGTCGTTAATCAAGCTCTAGATGTTAAGTCTCGATATATCGTGGAAACGGATGTGTCCAATCCTGATAAATTGGTCGAGGGGGTTGTTGCTGCTGTCAATTGTGCGCTTGAAATTGCCAAGATTTCGCCGGAGCAGATATTGGCTATTGGAGCAGGATTGCCAGGGCGTGTCATACCAGAAACAGGCGAGGTTTCAACGGCCGTAAACTTGAACCTGGATTTATTTCCTTTTGGTGAGATTCTCAGTTCCGTCTATGGTGTTCCAGTTAAACTCGAAAACGATGTTCGAGCAGCGGCGCTTGGGTCATTTCAATGGCTGCGCAAGCAAACCGCAATTGATCATATGGCTTATCTGAGTATCGGTACCGGCATATCAGCAGGTCTCATACTAAATGGGGAACTACATCGTGGTGTTTCGGGTATGGCCGGTGAGATAGGTCACACGATATTCGAACCTCGAGGGAGGCAATGTCGTTGCGGTGCTCACGGATGTTTGGAAGCTTTAGCTTCCGGTCCGGCGATGGCCAGTCAATGGCAAGAAGCAATTCGTTTTTCGGGAAAGAAGAAAGTTACAGCCAAAGATCTTTATGAAGCAGCGGATCGAGGGGATTCATCTGCAAAAGCTGTTATCCAACGTTCAAGCCATTTTTTAGCACGTGCGATTCAGATGTTAATTATGCTCTACGATATTGAGAAAGTGGTGTTGGGTGGTGGTGTTACTGGCGCAAGGGCATCGTTTCTCAACCCGATTTTGTCAGCCCTATCTCAAATTCGTGCGGAATCTAGCCTGGCGAATGAAATGTTGCCAGAGAGCAAAGTAACTTTGTTGCCGGCTGGATCGGATGCTCCCACATGGGGTGCTGTAAATCTTGCACTTCAAGCGTTATAGTTGGAGCTTTAAGCCGAAAATATCATTTTTTAGTGAACAGTTTTAGTAAGCGCTCCCATCCTTGTTTTATGTGAGGAGAACGCGCCTGCCATGTGCCAACAATGCCATAGGGAAGAAATAGGACAATCAAGATATACAGAAGGCCAAGTAAAAAACTAGCGTTTTCACCGAACCATTTATCCAGGTAAAAGGATAGCAGCCGGAAAACGGCCGCACCAATAATAGCCCCGCTCAAGGTTCCTACACCACCGATAAGGATGATAAGCAGTGCGGCAACGGTCCAAGCCAAACCGGCAACATTTGGGCTGACAATAGGTTGGTGAACGGTATGCAGAAAACCAGCATAAGCGGCCGTAATAGAGGCAATTATTAAGACCACCAATTTGAAATAAAATGTATTGTAGCCCAAGACGAGAGCCCTATTTTCATTTTCACGCGTAGCAACGCATACACGTCCGGTTGGGGAATCAACAAAACGACGATAAATGTAATAGATGAAAAACAAAGAGAGCAAAGCTACTAGATAAAGGCGGTACCGTTCATTGGTCGTATTGATGACATCTGGCACAATGACGCCCTGCAAGCCAACGTCAGCACCAGTCCACTGCGCCAACTCACTTGATTGGATTATAATAAAAAATACAGACGCTATCCCTAAGGTGACCAGTGCGAAAGTAATACCTTTCACGCGTGGAAGCACGATACCAAAAAGCAATGCTTGTAAGACGCCTACGACTACAATGCCGGCTAATGTTGGGAGAATTCCCCAACCTAAGCTCTTAAAAGCGATGCCGGTAAAGTAAGCGCCCGTGGCGAAGAACATAGCGTGGCCGAATGAAAGCAACCCGGTTATGCCTAATATTAAATCGTAGCTTATGGCATAAATCGCTAAAATGAATACCTCAATCAGCAACCCTTGTAGAAATTTTGCTGAACCATTTTCACTAGCTAACACATCGGAAATGGACTGTCCATCCACAAAGGCAATGACGAAGGGGAGAATTATCATTATTAGCAATAGGACAATTGGGCCGACGTTATTTTTTATTGTCGAAGTCAAATTATTTTGACTGATTTCATCGGATGTGATTGTTGACATAGATAATTCTCACCGTAGAGCGTGCAAATGTATGCACTAGATATGTAGGTTCTCGTTAATGTTATTCGTTGCGCCCAAACAAGCCATTGGGCATCAACAGCAAAATTATCACCATTAATAGAATGACGGATGCAGGGACAAGCGGGGGAGAGGGCTTGAAGGGTTCTTCCAAAAAAGGCAAGTTGATGCCGATTTGTCCATATTTGATGATGAATTGTTGGAGCAGCCCCACCAAAACCGAACCTGCTGCTGCACCGGGAAAACTGGTCAAGCCGCCAATCGCCAATGCAATCAGAGCAAGAAGCAAAAACCGTGTACCCATATCTGTTGAAAGCCCTATTGAAGGTGCTGCCAACACGCCGCCGAAGGTAGCTAAGCCAACACCCATGGCGAAGACCAACGTAAATACGGAGCGCACGTTGATGCCCAAAGCCTCAACCATTTCACTGTCTTGTACGCCGGCACGGATGATCATTCCGATACGTGTTTTTTGCAGGATTATCCAGACTATCGCAAGGACAAGTAGTCCAACGAAGATAATAAACAGCTCGTTGTAAACACGGAGACGGCCGTCAAATAGGATAATCGTCGAGCATTGATGAGCTATTAAATCACCAATATTTGTAGCCGGACAAGGATCGCCGCTGCCGTTAAACAATGCTGCTTTTGGCATAGTAAATTCGGGTCGACCCCAGATTGCGCGTACCACTTCAATGATAATGAAGCTCAATCCTAACGTTAACATGAGCTGGTACATGGGACGGCTGTAAAGCGGCCGTATCAAGGTAACTTCAGTTAATGCTCCTAGAGCAACACCCATAACCAAAGCTACGCCCATTGCAAGGAAGAATCGCCAGGTTGTGCTCAAATCGAAAAGGAACCCGGTAAAGGTGTTGTTGCCGGCTTGAATGAGTAGACCAGTTAATAACAATATGGACGCAACAACTATTGTCCGTGACTTAAGTTTTGTACTTGATGAACTTGCTCTGTTACGTTGACGAAATGCCGCAATGGCCAGAGCCAACAGCGCAGAACCGACAAAAATAATGAGCAAATAAACCAATGGGTTGCCGGTGGCATCAATGGGTTCCGGGAGCACAAGATTCCCCTGACTTAATGCTAAGGAAAAAGTTCCTGGGCTTTCAGCGAATACACCAGGATCCCAAATGGTAATTGGAAAACGAAGTAAGGAAAAACTTAAAATTAGCAGCGCGATAATGAGTACAATCCAGGGCAAGATCCGATTGATGTTGGTTGAAAAATTTAAGCGACTAAGTTGTGATTGCCAAATCGAAATTAGAGTCAAGCCAGCAGCAATGACCAATACGACCGGAAGAACGTCAACAAAAGTATCCGGGCGAACAAATACGGTCCAGCCGACATACGCTCCAAGCATAAACATCTCACCGTGAGCCAGATTTAGCACATCCAACAATCCAAATATGAGCGATAATCCGGCTGCGACCAGAAAAACCAGCATCCCAAGCGATAGACCGCGTAAGATAGTGACCACAGAATCCTTCGTACCCATACCTTGCACGGCCAAAAGCGCCAGAGCGACCAAGATGGCGATGGTAACCACTCGTGTACGATTGCCTTTTAATGCGTTTGCGAGTCCTTCCATTTACGCCGCTCCTAAATATTTATGAATAGTCTCTTTGTCATCTATTAAATCCGCCATCAGACCTTGTTTGACTGATTGGCCTTCGTCAATAATCACATATTGTTTCGCCAACAAACTGGCAACCACAAAATTCTGTTCGACTAGAACTACTGTTGATTGGACCGAAAGCAGTTTAATTGCTTCCACAACCTGCTCAATTAGGACCGGAGCTAACCCCTCACTTGGTTCGTCAATCAAAAGCATCTTATTGTCAGGAACCAATGCGCGTGCTATTGCGAGCATCTGTTGTTGTCCGCCGGAGAGATTTGTTCCAGGCAATTTGATCAAGCGTTTCAGATCTGGAAAAAGCCCAAAGATGAGCTCTTCTTTTCGATCAAGATCCCCTTTCCTCCGTTCCGCTATTTTTAAGTTTTCTTGAACACTCAAATCGCGAAAAATTGCCCGATGTTCGGGAACAAAGCCAATCCCCTGCGCTGCGATGTCAAAACTTCGCTGTCCTTGAATCTCTTGACCATCAAATATCACTTTGCCCTGGCGTGGAGGAGACAACCCTAAGATGGTTTTTAACGTTGTTGTCTTGCCCGCTCCATTGCGTCCAAGTAAGGCGACAATTTGCCCTTTAGGGACTTGCAGCGAAACACCTTCAAGGATGTGGAATTGACCAATAAAGGTATGGACGGCTTGTACATCAAGTAGTATATCTGTCGAATCAGGCATTGATTCAAGCATTGATTCTGTCATCTAGTTCCCCATATAGTTGGCCAAGATAAGCGCTTTGCACCGATTCGTTTTCAGCGATCTGCGCTGGAGTGCCTTCAGCCAGTACAGCGCCTTGGTGCATTACAGAGATCCAATCTGAAGCGCTCATAACCACATTCATATTATGTTCTACGAGCATGACCGTCTTGTCTCCTGATTCTTGAATTTGTCGGATGAGTTCCATTAGCTCCGGCACCTGTTCGGATGCCATGCCCGCCGTTGGCTCGTCCAACAATAGCACCTCCGGATCAGGGGCTAAAATCATGCCTAATTCTAGCTTGCGTTGAGCCCCGTGCGGTAAAGTGCGCGCTAAATCAAGCGTTTCTTGCTGCAATCCTACTAGCTCGGTTACTTCTAAAGCACGCTGCTCGTATTTTTTGAAATGGCTGGCAGATCTAAACATCTTGAAGTTATCTTTTCCCACGGCTTGAGCTGCCAGGCGGATATTTTCAAATACGGTCAGATTGGGAAAAATGTTTGTAATTTGAAAAGAACGGCCGATCCCTAAATGTGCCGTTCGATAGAGCGGAGCCTTGGTGATATCCTGTCCTTTGAAAAAAACCTGGCCACTTGTTGGCGAAAGATTGCCGCTTAACAAGTTGAAAAAAGTAGTCTTTCCCGCACCGTTTGGGCCAATAATCGAATGCAACGTCTTTGCTTTCACCTTGATATTTACATTGTCAACAGCGATCAGCGCACCGAACTCGCGCCGTAATTCGCGTGTTTCCAGTATTATTTCGTCGGCCATAAATTCACCGTTTCTAGTTTCAAATCCGTTGATAGGGCAGTAGTCGGCCGTTCTCATCGAAAAAGTATTGTCTAAGAATTATATTTGATAAAGAAAGAACATTATCATTAGAAACCAACCATTCCTGATGGCATTTTCTGACTGCGTTAAATTAATGGAACGAGATCAGCAGCCTGATCAGAACCAGGCTACTGATCAACGTTTTGGTTAACTTGACCTTAAAAAGTCGTTATTCGCCGCTTAAACTGCCTACGGGCAGATCGCCACAACGATCTTGCAGCTCTTCCGGCAGTAGACAAGGTACGTCAGGCCAATTGGTGTCAACATACTCGAAATATTTGAACTCTGGATCGTCGACATTTAGCAGCTTAGCCACATACATATCCTGCAGAGCAACATGATCCTCAGCACGAATTTGAATGGTGCCCTTTGGTCCATCAAACTCGATGCCCTCCATAACTGGGATGAGTGAGCTGGCAGTTGCATCACCACCTGAATTTCGTAATGCTTCAACAATCAATATGGCCGCGTTCATGGCGTCGGCATCAAATAGATCCGGTGGAACGCCATGACGATCTAAGGATTGTTGAATCAACCAATCATTGATTTCATTGTCGGCTAGTGTGTAGTGGTAAAGGATGCCGCTTGTCGAGCCAATGGCATTTGAGAAAAATGCAGGCATTACCACGTTATCCACAAAGCCCGCAGCCAATGGTATCTCATCAGTTACACCAAGATCGGTAGCTGCTTGGAGCAAGGGGACAAATCCGCCCCCGGCCCATGTGACAATAAAGGCTTGTGCGCCATTGTCTATCGCATCCAAGACAGGATCCATATAGGGGGTGAAGTCTGTTGTATCGGCGGGTGCAAAGATGTCGTCAGCAACAAATTCACCACCAAAGAGGGTACATGCATCTCGGAAGGCTTGTGCGCTGCCTTGCCCAAAGGAGTAATCAGGCGCAATCTGCACAAACTGGTCATATTCGTTAGTCAGGTATTGGCAGATATTTACTGCATCCTGGTAATTATTGCGGCTTGTGCGGAAGGAGTTTTCGTTGAAGTTAATCCCGGTTAGATCATTCGCTGCTGCAGGTGCGGCGATATGGATGATATCGTTCTCCCGCGCCAATTCTTGCAGTGTAGCTGTTGCGCCCGAACTTACTGTACCAACAAGGAAACTAACGCCCACCTCTTCGACTAATTCACGTCCGACAGTAGCTGTAGTTTCAGGATTGCTCTGGTCATCGCGGGTGTAAACTTGAATCTCGCAATCATCGACTATGTAACTTACAAAGCCATCCCCTTCAGTTCCGGTGTTACCAGACATGAATTCTAGGCCTAGTGGAAAAGCGCGTAATACATGTGCCCCATAAATGGCCAGAGGACCTGTCTCATCAGTAATGAGACCCACTTTGATCGGTTCCTCACAAGCTAAACCCTCAGAGACTTCTTCTGCTTCGGGCGCTGAAGTAGCTTCTTCGATACTGCCTAAGGCGCCAATTGGGAGGTCGCCACAACGGTCTTGCAAACCTTCCGGTAATAAACAAGGGACATTGGGACGATTTGTAGCAATATAGTCGAAATACTTAAATTCCGGATCATCAACATTGTTTAACGTAGCGATGTACATATCTTGAATAGCTACATGGTCTTCTGGACGGATATAAATTGTGCCCTTTGGTCCTTCAAACTCCAGCCCTTCCATCGCGGCGATCATTGATGCCGCGCCAGCGTCTCCGCCATTCATTTTCAGTGCTTCACTGAGTAAGATGGCTGCATTCATTGCATCGGCATCAAAAAGATCGGGCGGCACGCCATAGCGATCTGTCGTCTGTGCGATCAACCAGTCATTGATTTCATTGTCGGCTAATGTGTAGTGATACAAGATACCGCTCGTGGAACCAATAGCATTGGAGAAAAAGGCCGGCATGACGACGTTATCCACGAAGCCTGCCGCAATATCCATCTGCTCTGTCACACCCAGATCTACTGCTGCTTGCATAAGGGGTACGAAGCCACCACCCGCCCAGGTAACGATTGCAGCTTCGGCGCCTGCATCGCCAGCTTCCAAGATCGGGTCCATATACGGTGTAAAATCGGTTGTGTCTGCCGGAGCTAAAACATCATCGGCGACAAATTCACCGCCGAACAAAGTACATGCATCACGGAATGCGGCTGCACTACCATGGCCAAAGGAATAGTCAGGTGCAATTTGAACAAACTTGGAATATTGCTCGGTAAGATACTCGCAGATATTGACGGCATCCTGATAATTATTGCGGCTTGTGCGGAAAGAATTTTCGTTGAAACTGACCCCGGTGAGATCGTTTGCTGCCGCGGGAGCCGCAATGTGGATAACGTTATTTTCGCGCGCCAATTCCTGCAGAGAAGCTGTAGCACCAGAGCTGACGGTGCCTACAAGTACGTCAACACCAATATCTTCGACTAATTCACGGCCGACAGTGGCTGTAGTTTCGGGATTACTTTGATCATCACGTGTATATACCTGAATCTCACAACCATTGAGATTATAGCTCGTATATCCATCGCCTTCTTCTCCAGCGGCTCCGGTTACGTATTCGAGGCCCAATGGGAAGCTGCGCAGAACATGGGCACCATAGATGGCCAATGGGCCTGTTTCATCGGTAATGAGCCCAACCTTTACAGGTTCTTCGCAGGCAAGGCCTTCTGCTGTTTCTTCTGCGGGCGCCTCTTCAGCAACTTCTTCCGCAGGCGCTTCCGCTTCATCCTCTGCTGCCGGTTCTTCTGCAGATGTTTCCTCTGCCGGTGCCTCTTCAGCAGGCGTTTCTTCAACAACCTCAGGTTCGCCACCTCCGCAGGCAGCTGTTACCATAGCTAGGGCCAATAAGAAGGCCAATAAAGTGAACAAATATCTTTTTTTCATGATTCTTTTCCTCCAGATAGAGTACGTGTAATGAATGTTTTCAATTTTCCATTGGTAGGTCGGCAAGTTTTTTCTTACCGGTTGCTTGGAATCAAAACTGCTTTTACATAGCGCCTCCTTGTTCGCAAAGTGACCTCGAATAAGGTTTGATTTCAAACCTTCTCTACTTTACCCTATTTTGCTGAATGCGAGGTATGTGCTTTGTTTATCACCTTCACCTCGATTGATAAAAGCAACTTGCAATGGCGTTCCAATTTGAATTAACTCTGGTTGTTTTGCATCAACTCCAATTATCTGCGCACTTATGGCGGGCCCTTCTTTAAGCTGCACAATACCGGTGCAGTAAGGGTTGAAACGATCATAGCCTGCTTCAACCATAGCGGTTGGGCCAATATAGACGGCCGTAAACGCCGCCAGTTCTCCAAATCCTGATAATACGACCCATTCCATTGCTGTGCTGTAACAGTGTGGGCACATGGGCCTTGGTGGTAAAAACAGCTCGCCTGTATCCATGCATCGAGAACCAGCAAGGACACCTTCACTTAAATACTGTTGAAAGGATTCCTCTGTAAAAGGACTTTGATTCATTTTAAAATTCCCTCATAGATTAATAGCAGTTCAACCTGACCAGATTGGTCTTATGTTTTTAATCCCTATCTGCGTTCGTAGACATGTACAACACAGGTCTGTCCAGTTCCCCCTACGTTGTGGGTGAGGGCTAAATCTATATCCCGTTCTACTTGCCGTTCACCTGCCTGACCTCGCATCTGTTTCCATATTTCAACCGCTTGTCCGGCGCCTGAGGCGCCGACAGGGTGACCTTTGGCCTTCAAACCGCCAGAACTGTTTATCGGATTTGGGCCAAGGCGAGTAGTTAATCCTTCTTCAGCTGCGATATGCCCTTGACCAGGCTCGAAAAAGCCCAAATCCTCCGTTGCAATAATCTCAGCAATGGTAAAACAGTCGTGTACCTCTGCAATTTTTACATCATCGGAACTAATTCCTGCCATCTCATAAGCTTTGCTACTGGCCCGTTTAGCTGCGCCGATAGTTGTGAGATCAGGACGACCATGTAAAGCAGTGTCACTCGCCTGACCTGAGCCAATAATGTAGATAGGATTATCAGTAAAACGAGTGGCGATGTCTTCGCTAACTAAAAGTAAAGCGGTAGCGCCATCCGTCACCGGCGAACAATCAAATAGACGCAGCGGCCAAGAAATCATCGGATTAGCGCGATCATCTTGTAGAAACTCTATTTCATTGTTCCAGGAGGGTACAGGTCGCCCTTTTTTCTCTGCACTGGCGATCTTCCGTTTCATCAGGTCGCTCAGCGTTATATTAAATTGAGCTTTACTGTTCAAAGCACCATTGTCATGATTTTTCTTGGCCACTTGCATCATGGCTTCTGGTTTGGCGTCATAGCGGTTCATATAAGCAGTTGCCATGGCTGCATAAAATCCGGGAAATGTGAAGCCAGTCGGAATCTCATAAAGGATGTCTCCAGCGGTTGCCAAAGCTTCAGTGATCTCAGCAATAGGCAAATTGTTCATTTTTTCAATACCGCCTACCAGAACCGCATCATGAAAGCCCGAAGCAATAGCCATAATGCCCTGCCGCAAAGCAACACCGCTACTTGCGCAGGCATCTTCTATCCGTGTTGCGGGACGAGGGGTGAGCCCAACCCAGTCAGCCATTATTGGGGCAGTGTGTCCTTGCCCTTCAAACAATTCACTACTGTAGTTGCCGATATAAAGCGCCTCAATTTCTGTGGGATCCAACCCTTTGTCTACCGATGTGCGCATATCAAGAAATGCTTCCACAAACAAGTCTCGCGTAGCTTTTCCTGGAAATACACCAAATTGACTCATACCAGCGCCAACAAGAGCCACACCACGGCCGATTTTCCTTTTACTCATTTATTACCCCCGAACTCGAATATTAAATCCTCTTTGCCAAGATGGTTTAACACGATCACAACAAACCATGGCTATTGAATATGCTTGTGAAATATCTCGTTGAACACTTCTTTTCTTTCAATAAATGGGACATGTCCCGTATCCGGTAATACGACCTCGCTATAAAACCCGCCTTTTGATACATAGTTATCAAGTACGGCACGCGTTTGACTAAGCATTGGCTGTGCCGGGTAAATCTCCGGACCTGGATAATTGGGTAGTATCCCAATAACTCCTAAAGTTGCCGGATCTGATGCCGCTCCGTCCGCCACGGCTAAATCATTAGCTCCACGCACCCATAAGATATCGGGTTTCGGCTGAACATTAATAAGATCATTGACATCAAATGCATATTTGGAAGACAAGGCATTGACAACACCCCAGCGGCCAGGTGAAAAATACGGCCAGTTGGTACATTGTGAAGAATCGCCCGGCCAATCCCGTTCGCCGACATGTACAGACAGTGCCGCAGACAACAACTCCTCTTCTCGTTCGGGAAGAAACGGTGGTTTGTAAACCAACGTGCGTAATGCAGACCGAAAACCCAAAATATTTTCTTCGCCGCGGTATCCTTCCTGAACAAGCCGGACTACTTCAGGATTACTTGATAGACCCGCACCGGAACCGGCAAAGTCATCATAGCAAGGTGTGCCTTCGATGTCTTTAGTGCCGCCAAATCCAAAGGGTGAGCCAGGCGCAACCACTGTGGCGGTAAGAAAGCGTTGGGGTGCTGCCATGAGCATCCACCACAGAATCGATCCTCCGAGTGAGTTGCCTACTATATGAGCCTTTTCATATCCTAAAGTATCAAGCAGGGCTAGGTTGTCTTCTGCCAGATCAGCAAGACCTCGCGTCGCATCGATCTTCTTAGAAATTTCAGCTTCGCCAAAGCCTCGTTGGTCAGCCGCAATGCCACGATACCCAGGAGGCAGAGAAACCATTATTTCTTCCCACCATGTTGCTGTTGAGATATTGCCGTGGATGAAAAGGACAGGAACTCCATCATCTGACCCACTAAGCAGTAACCTGGTGGTGAGTTGATTGGTTGAAATGGTCGAAGCTTCAATGCCTTCTAGGGTTGGAATGATCATGTTTCATTTTCCATGAATCAAAAAATCAAGATTCCTGCTAATTTCTATCTGAATCCCTTAGCAGTACCAAGGATTCACCTTGACACAAGATTTCGCCCACTTCATTTGTAATTGTCGATCTCAAATTGATTAGTGACTTTTGTGGGCGGAGTCGTGTAATTTCTACTTCAGAGTTTATCTTCGTGCCTACAAATGCTGGTTTTAAGAACTCATATCTTTGTTTGAGCCAATTTGTGCCTCGTCCAGGTAAGCTTGTACCGAGTATTTCTGAGATCATCCCTCCGAGTAATGGCCCGGGAATTATCTGCTCTTTGGCATTAGATATATTTGCGAAATCTAAGCCACGATCCCCAGTCAATTGACGGTAGGCCACGACGTCTTCAATGGTAAATATTCTGCTTCTTGATGCGGTTTGGCCGACCTTTAAACGGTTCATTTATTTAAACCCACAAAATCCTTTATTCCTTGTAAGGCTTCAGGTGTGTCAATTTGTTGGATAAAGTATTGGCGCTCTATTTCCAATTTCTCTGAGATCGTTACATTAGCACTGTTCAACAGCCGCTTTGACTGCTTTATGCTGTTAGGCTTCATGTCGGAGATAACATTTGCAGTGGTTATTGCCACTTCTCTGATATGGGCTTGGGGGACGATACGAGTGGCCAATCCCCACGCAACTGCATCTTCCGCAATGATAGTTCGATTGCAAAAAATTGTTTCAGCCGCCCTTTGCTTTCCGATGATTTGTGGCAATAAAGTCGACCAACCTCCGTCAGGGCTAAATCCGACGATTGAATAATATGGCGTGAAGCTTGCTTCAGGGGCAACAAAAACAATATCCGAGGCCAATACGAGTCCTATTGAACCTCCCGTTACGATGCCATGAACGGCCGTTACTATTGGCACGGGTAAATCCAGCATTGTTAAAATCAATTCGTTCAATAAACCTATAATATATGAGGCGTATTCAGAAAGGCTGTCTTGATGTTCGTAAAAACCCCGTACATCTCCACCTGTTGAGAAAGAACGGCCGTTGGCCAGAACAACCACTGCCCGAGTACCTTCTGAGATTCCACGAAATGCAGCCAATAATTCTTGCAGAAAAGTAGGGATTAGGCTGTTATGCCGTTTTGGGCGATTCATGGTGATTATGGCAACGCTGCCCCGTTGTTCTATCAGCACAAGATCGCTCATGGGATCCCCAGAAGGAGCACAGCTTCTCCGTCACATGTGACCACACCACTTTCTCTGGCGATGATGGTTTTCAAGGTTACCTGCTCATTATCAAGTTTTGTAATTTCAATGTCGATGTTCATCTTCTCGTTGGCGAATGTTGGTGCTGGAAACTTCAACTGCTGTTCGATTTGGACAGCATATGGGAAATTCTGGCTGATTAAGCCACAAATCATGCCATATAACATCATGCCGTGAGCCACCGGACGGCCGAACGCGCTTTTGGCCGCAAAGTCGGGATCTACGTGGATGGGATTATCATCCCTACTCAAACGGGCAAATTCATCGAATTCCGCCTGGGAGAACGTGTGAGATTTGTTGAAACTTTGGCCAATAAGCATATTTTCCTGAATGTTTTATTTGGTTATGCGTATTCCTTACTTAGCTGACGCTTTAACACCTTTCCTGCGGCCGTCCGCGGAAGACTGTTAGCGAAAACAACCGACTTAGGAATCTTGTAACGGGCCAGTTTGCCCTGACAATAATTAATGATTTCTTCTTGTGTTAGATTCTCACCACTTTTCACAACTACGACTGCTTTACCGACTTCTTGCCACTTTGAATCTGGTACACCGATAATCGCAACTTCAGCTACAGCGGGATGTTGGTAGATGACATTTTCAACCTCTGCCGGATATACGTTTTCTCCACCAGAGATAAACATATCCTTCCAACGATCAACAATATAGTAAAAACCTTCCTCATCATACTTCGCTGCATCCCCAGAATGCAGCCATCCATCGATAATTGCTCCGGCTGTGGCTTCTGGTCGATTCCAATAACCACTCGTGACATTCCCCCCACGAATACACAGTTCGCCGATCTCATTGGGTCCAAGACGATTGCGTTCCCGATCCATAATACAAACGTCCGTGTGGAGAACCGGTTTACCAACTGAACCTGCCTTACGAATGGCATCTTCCTTTGTGACTAAGAAAACAGTCGGACCCGTTTCTGTCATGCCGAATCCCTGTTGGATGACGATTTGTTTTTCTGCATATTCATGCTGCAAAGAGGGTGGCAAAGCTGATCCGCCACTGGTCCAGGCACGAACAGAAGAAAGATCCGCTTCATCAAAACCTTCATATTGAGCAAGCATAAGATATATAGCCGGAACCAGGAGCATTACGCTAACCCGCCATTTTTCAATTAATTGCAAGAAATGGGCAGGATCAAAGGAACGCATGACAATAACGGTGCCACCTGCGTGGAAAGTTGGTCCTGCAAATAAGCCGAGACCACCAATATGGAAAGTAGGCAAAGTATTGAGATTAATATCATCAGAGGTGAGATCAGAGAGCTCGCCCCATGCCCACAGCATTTGCAAAAAAATTACCAAATGTAACTTGGGCCCCTTTTGGTCGACCTGTGGTACCTGACGTATATATAATTGCCAATGTCTCGTCTAAGTTCAATGGTGGAACTTCTCTGATTTGATCGTCGCCAGTTTCAAGGGCGTCTGACGTAGCTCCACTCTGCATCAGAATCGGCACCACCAAGAACAATCAATTTTGCATTGCCTAAAGTTGGCCGAAATTCACTTACTGCATCGGCAAAAACAGGTTCATAAATCAAAACTTTTGGTGCACAGTCTTGTAAAATATACGTCAATTCAGGAGGTGCTAGACGCCAATTCAGGGTATTTAGAATTGCTCCGATCCGGCCACAGGCAAACAGTATTTCGTAATAACTTGCACTGTTCATGGCAAGAATGGAGATCCTGTCCCCATGTTGGATGCCTAATTCATCCTGCAAGAAATTGGAAAAACGGTTGATGCGCTGATCTAATTCTTTATATGTTAACTGAAGCCCAGTGTGAGCATCAACCAAGGCCAATTTACCAGGAGTCCGTTCGGCGTGACGTCTTATCCAGTCTAAGTGAACCATTTCAACTCACAAACTCCTTTTTGAGCTTCATTTTTTCGACTTTGCCATAGGGAGAATGGGGAAGGGAGGACACAAAAACGATCTTTTTAGGCACCTTGTATTTAGCTAACCGCCTTTGGCAGTGTTGTTTCAACTGTTCGCCGCTTGTTTCAGAGCCCGGTTTTAATACGGTGACCATTAAGCCGACTTCGCCCCATTTCTGATTTGGCAGACCAATTAACGCACATTCCTGCACGGCTGGATGCTCCATAAACACAGCCTCAACTTCAGCTGCATAAATGTTTTCTCCCCCACTAATGATCATGTCCTTTAGACGTCCGGCAATTGTATAAAAACCATCCTCATCTCTACTGGACATGTCCCCCGTGTGAAACCAACCATCCTTAATTGATTTCTCTGTTGCATATTGATTATTCAAGTAGCCAGAACAGACATGAGGTCCTCTTATCAATAATTCCCCTATTTCCTCATTGCCAACTTCATTCCCATTTTCATCAATCAAGCGCATTTCGCTGTGGAATATGGGTTTCCCCACGGACCCAGCTTTCAATTCTGATTCTTCGTCGGTCATTGTGAAGCAATTGGGACCAACCTCACTTAAACCATAACCCTGGCGCATAATGGTTCCGGTTTTTTTTCGCCATTCCTTAATTAGGGGAACCGGGCAAGGAGCGCCACCAGAAATAAAAAAATGGACGTGTGAGAAATCCATCTCCTGGAATGACGCTGAGTCCATCCACATCTGGAAGATCGTGGGTACCCCTAATATAACGGTGCATTTTTCATCCCTGATTACGCGTAAGGAATCATTGACATCAAACTCACGACTCAGTATTATGCGCCCGCCAAGGTAGAGTAGGGGTGTTAGGAAGGCGAAAAGCCCACCTGCATGAAAAAGCGGGGTATAAACGGGCGAAACGTCATTTTCTGTTAATCCCCAAGAGACGGCCGTGTTGATACAATTCCACAATACCTGCCTGTGGGGAATAATCGCTCCTTTTGGTTGGCCTGTGGTTCCAGAGGTATAAAGAATGCAGAGCGCTGATTCACCATCAATATCATCTTGGTGCTTGGGTTCGGCTGTTGAATATCTTTCAATTTCCTCTTCATAACTGGTTGAGCCGGTAATATTTGCTCCATTTAAACTAAGAATATGTGGTATCTTGATTTCTGGCAGCATCTCTTGCAGCGTTTCAGCAAAATCAGGCCCGCATAGCAAGACTTTCGGCATGCAGTCATTGACGATGTAAATGAGTTCTCTGGCAAGAAGCCGCCAATTAAGTGGCGCAAAGACAGCTCCGATTTTCGCTGCACCGTAAAAGAGATCGACGTAGACAACACTGTTATGAGCAAGAATGGAGATCCTATCTCCTTTTCCTACGCCAAGTGAGAGCAAAAAATTTGCAGCTCTATTAGCACGCTGATTCAATTCAGCGTACGTGTAGCGGTGCCCGCTTTCCGTTTCGACAAGCCCCACGCGATCAGGGGTTAATCTTGCTCTGTTACTCAGAAGATCTGTAGCATCCATTTGTCTAAGAGAATAACTCAGGTTTATGTACCTACAACGATTCCACCATCGACCCGTAATACATCACCCGTGATGAAACTTGCCTCGTCAGAGGCAAGGAATAGATAGGCGTTGGCAATATCTCGTGGTTCGCCAAGGCGGCGTAGTGGTGTATGCGACTTCATGCCGTCCAAGATTTTCTCAGGCATTTGCCTTACCATTTCAGTAAGTGTGAAACCGGGCGCGACGGCGTTAACGCGGATCCCATAACGGCCGAGTTCACGCGCCCAAACCTTGGTCATGCCAATCACACCAGCCTTTGTAGCCACGTAATTGGTTTGGCCAAAGTTACCATCTAGACCAACGATAGAACTGGCATTCAAAATAACCCCGCTTTTTTGTTGGATCATCACCGGGACGACAGCCTGTGTACAATTGAAGACACCTTTGAGATTGACCGATACAACAAGATCGAAGCTATCCTCACTCATTTGGCCGGTAATTTCACCGTTCTTCCATTTTACCAACTGGCCATCTCTTAGGACGCCTGCATTGTTTACCAAGATGTCAATTCGACCATATTTTGCAAATATGGTTTCAACCCACTCCTGAACGACTTGGCGGTCAGAAATATCAACCAAGTAGAAATCTGCACCGATTTCTGTGGCGACAGCTTCACCTGCTGTGGCGTTTACATCGCAAATAACAATCTTGGCCCCTTCCTCGGCGAATCGCACGGCCGTTGCTCTGCCGATTCCAGCTGCTCCACCAGTAATAACTGCAACTTTGTCTTTCAATCGCATTGTATCTCTCCACTAATTTTGTTAGAGCGGCAATCCATTTTGGGAATGCAGTGATGAATTCAAGCGAGGCCCCATTTCACCGCTCCAGCAGCCCAGACATATCCAATTCCGGCTGCGACAATAATCATGAGATCGCCATCTTTTAGGCGACCTTCTCTTTCTCCTTCACGAATACTGAACATGGCATCCTGCTCGCCGGTATGACCAATATGGCCCAGATAAACGGATTGATCTTCCGTGAGGCCAAGTCGTGACAACATCTCTCTGTGTCCGGATGGCTTTATTAGCACCATATTTAGAAAATCAATGTCTGTTCTCGTATAGGGTGTACCGTCTGCCTTTATTCCACTTTTACGTAGCGCCTCATCGACGCAATGGACCCAGTTGTCCATTGATACCTCGTTCAAGCGTTCCTTCATCGCTTCTGGTTCGACAAGATCAAAAGTGAATAGATCTTGCTTGATAGCTTCTGGGGTTGGAAACTGCTTTGTACCGCTGGCAGGTACGATGACGTGTTTGCTCATATAGCCATCCGTCATCATATGTGTTCCGAGAATATGGTTGCGCGGCCAATTTCTGCGCAATAACATCGCACCTCCACCCGAACCAATATTCCACAAAAAGGTTGTTCGACGATTCTTGAAGTTAATAAAATCGGATATGCGGTAACCGCCGGCAATTAACACGGTGTTAATTTCAGGATCAGACAATATCATGCTTTTGGCCAATTTCATGGCACTTACCGTGGTTGCGCAGCGATTATGGATGTCGATTGCCCAGGCATTGCGAGCACCAATTTCATGGGCTAAATGAATACCAGATGTCCAAAGGAAATATTCTCGCCATTCCTCAGTTGTGCATAACACAACATCTATATCCATCGGATCAATATTAGACCTTGACAAGCAATCTAATGCGGCTTGTATACCCATTTCGTTTGGGTGATCGTTGGTGCCTCCAACATGTTTCTGGGTGATCCCGAATTTATCGCGCACAACCCATTCCGGAAGCTCACTGACCTCGGCAATCTCTGCCGCGGTCATAATTCCCTCAGGTGAATAAGTGCCTGTGCTAACGATGCCGATGGTGGCTGTTAAATCCGTCATATTCCCTCGAACTTAGATCACACATATTTGATATTGCGCAGTTCGCGTTTTAGGATTTTCCCCGCTCCTGATAGGGGCAGTTCATCCATAAAAACGACTTGTTTGGGTACTTTATAACGAGCGAGGTTGTTCCTTAAGAATTCAAGGATCTCTTCTTCACTTGTTTCCAAGCCCGGTTTTAGAACGATGCATGCTCGGCCTACTTCACCCCATTTATTATCGGGTACGCCTACAACAGCACACATGTGCACTTTCGGGTTTTTGTATAATATCGCTTCAATTTCTGCAGGATAAATATTTTCTCCCCCAGAGATAAACATATCCTTTTTGCGATCGACTACCTTGAAATACCATTCTTTGTCATAGGTCACTAGATCGCCGGTATGAAACCACCCTTCCTCGTCGATCACTTCTGCGGAGGCTTCGGGATTTTTCCAATAGCCAGAAAACCCACTAGGCCCTTTAAGCAGTAATTCGCCTACCTTTTCGGGACCAAGTGGTTTATTCTCATCATCAACGACGCGAACATCTACAAAATAGTTCGGGCGGCCGATGCTCCCCGCCTTGCGAATTGAATCGGTAGCTGGTAATGCAAACAAACCGGGACCAAATTCGGTCATTCCAAAACCTTGTTTGAAGCGTATACCCTTTTCTCGTTCATATTGTTCTACCAGGGGAACTGGCAAAGGTGCGCCACCACTGGTGCAAAAACGCAAACTGCTCAGATCGGCTGTTTCCCAATTTGGGGCCTGGGTCATCATTTGAAACATCGTTGGAACACCGGCAAATACAGAAACTTTTTCCCGCTCAATTAACGACAATATTTGATCAGAGTCGAACATTCTTGTGATGATGGTAGTGTTTCCAAATACGATTTGCGAAGATGTATACGCAAACAGACCGCCTGCATGAAAGAGCGGAAATACATTCAAATATTTGTCATCTCTGTCCAAGTCATGAATGATTGTGTTGAGTACGTTCCAATGAATCTGGCGATGGCTGATCATTGCCCCTTTCGGCAAACCTGTTGTACCGCCAGTGAATAACAGACAAGCGATGTCTTCTTTGTCTACTGTCTCACAGGTGATAGATGTAGGTAGTGAAGAATTTAACGCTTCATCGTAATCAATGCTCCCAGTAATCCCTTCATCACCTATGTGTAGAAAATGGCGAAGTTTCCATTTTGGGGACTGGGTGTTTGCCGCAATTTCGGCCACGTCCCCTTTGAATTCACTTGAGTACAATAACACTTTGGGTTGGGTATCTTCAATCAGGTCGGCCGTTTCACGCCAATGCAGCCGCCAGTTGAGGGCCGTATGGATCGCCCCTAATTTCCCACAAGCATGAAAACAGTCTAAATGTTCAATGCCATCTCGCGCTAGGATCGCAACCCGATCACCTTTCGCAATACCGGCATCGATACGGAACCAATTAGCCAAACGTTTTACACGTTGATTCCACTGTTTGTATGTCAGACGTAATTCTGGTTCATGACCGACATCAACAATGGCAATCTTTTGTGGTGAGTAAATCTCCCGTCTGCCAAGAGAGTCCCCAATGTACATAATTCCTCTTCCCTGAAGGATTCGTTCTTTGTCAGACTGATTATACGGGCCAACAAGAAGGATATAATCCAAGGCCTGTTAAATCACTTCGAATCCATCTTGATCTTAACATATTGAAGTTACACAAAAGTAACAAACCATATTGCGGTAAGTTCAAATGCAAATCATGATAGCTTCAGATATTATTACTGCTTGTACATCTATTTCATTCGATTTCGATGGTTGTAAGATGTTGCTATCGATTTGTTGAGGTTTGTAGTCGATGATACTGTGTTGTGGAGAAGCCTTGATTGATTTTGTTCCGCTTCCTGATGTCCGGGCATATTCGCCCTGTCCAGGAGGATCTGTCTACAACGTGGCTGTTGCTCTGGGAAGATTGAACCGACCCGTTTCGTTTTTCTGTAAGATTTCTACCGATTACTTTGGTGATTTATTGGTCAATTATCTTGTTGAAAATCGGGTAAATGTCAATCTGTGTATTCGTGATGATGACCCAACAACATTGGCATTTGTAAGTCTTCCTAATGAAACGGAAACTGAACCCCAGTTTATGTTCTACGCAAACGACTCAGCAGATCGATTACTTGCAGTTGAAGAATTACCTGAACTAGCTGACGATATTAGGGTGTTACATTTTGGTTCTATTTCACTTGTGATGGAGCCTGGGGCAACAACACTGGAAGCGTTCTTAATGCGCGAAAGTGGAAAAAGAATCATATCTCTTGATCCCAATATCCGTTCTAGTTTAATAGCAGATAGAGAGAATTATAGCCAACGTTTTGAACGTTGGTTGTCTAAGGTAGATATTCTTAAGCTGAGTAAGGTGGATTTTGATTTCATATATCCTTCTCAACAAGTAGCATCAAAAGTGCAACGATGGTTTGATTTAGGTGTCAACTTATGTGTAATTTCTGATGGAGCTAATAAGGTGGAGGGATTTACTGCAGCAGGGGCTTATGCCTCGGCCATTCCCCCGAAAGTGAAGCTGGTTGATACAGTGGGTGCGGGAGATACATTTTGGGCCGCCATGCTGGCCAACTTGGATAAAAGTGGACATTTTTATGACAAGGATAAACTGCGAAATATGCAACCTGGTAATCTTCAGGAATGTTTAGATTATGCTTGTCGAGCAGCGGCAATTAACTGTTCAAGACAAGGCGCCAACCCACCTTTTGATAACGAAATGGAGTCTCTCGATGCCTAATATTAATTCTTCTTTGATGATTTTATTAGATAGTGCCGATCGTACTGATTGGGAAAGATTTATGTTCACGGGATTATTTTGTGGCATAACGACAAATCCGAAGTTACTGAATCAAGTTGGAGTTGACTGCACGGTAGAAGAACTGGCTAATCTATCAGATGCAGCTTTTGATTTCGGTGCTGGTGAAATTCATTTGCAGGTATGGGGTAGCGACAGTGATTCAATGTTGGCTGTAGGTCGTGAATTGGCCGGTATTGACCCTAGAGTTATAGTCAAAGTCCCAATTACGGAAGATGGAATATTCTGCGCAAGACAACTTCTTGAGGAAGAGATAAATGTCACATTGACTGCGGTTCATTCTGCGGGGCAAATATTGTCTGTTATTGCTTTAGGAGCTACATACGCGGCGCCTTATCTTGGGCGAATTAACGATGCCGGTTTTGATGGGATTAAGGAAGTCGCGGCCATGCAGCAGATGATTACTCACTTTGAGAGCAACACCAGGCTGCTTGTGGCAAGTATTCGAACTATGAGTGACCTGGTTGCTCTCGCTACGATAGGGGTAAATACCTTTACTATCTCACCCAAGCTTGCAAATGAACTATTGCACAACAATTTGACTATTAAAGCGGCAGAGGAATTCGAATCGATGGTTTGAGCCTCCGATCGATTGGCAGAAGGCAAAAACGGTTCCCGATGTTAGGACTCTAATTTGATTGGTCCAGTATTTGTTGATAGAGAAGCTTGGTGGCAGCACCGGGTACAATATCAAGTTCCCCTAGCAATATCTTTTCGCAGCGGCAGTATGATCTAATTGCTTCCGATCGATTCCCCAAGTTTGAATAGGCAATTATCAGCATTTGATAGGCGGGTTCCCAACAATTGTCTTGTTCCAGAAGGTTGTGACATACGGCTAAGACTTGTTCCCATTCTTTTTCTTGTATCAAAGATCGACCCAATCTTTCGGCCGTTCGCAGATAGCGATTTAATAGCCTCATCCGTTCCTGGTTGGCCCACTCCTCATATGGGAACTCTTGTAGGTAATCGCCTTGATACAAGGAAAGCGCAAAGCGATAATGTTTTTGTGCTTGTTTAGGATGATTATGTATGAGCCCGTCTCCCTTTATGATTCTAGAATCAAACTCTGCGACATCAAACCACAGGTCTGCATCTGGACGGATGCCATAGCGACTTCCATCACGTAATATGAAGGCGGACGGTCGATTTCGCGGACGGTTTGGCTCTAAAACCCGGCATAGCGTTGTATATGCGACCTTGAAGTCGCGTTCAGCAATTCGTGAATCCAGGTCTGGCCACAATGTTTCTGCGATTTGCTCACGGTGCATTTGAGTGCGGCGATAGGTTAAAAGAAGAAGGAATAATTGCCGCGCTTTTTGTCGCTTCCATGATTTGGACCCTAACTCCTGATGGCCAAGCCAAACGCTGAATGGACCTAAGCTCTGTACACGGAGTTGATACCCCGGGTGATTTTGTAAACCTGCAAGTCCCATTTTATCAAGCAGATAGTTAGCATATGCACTTTGTAAGCCAATTTCACGTGCATGCAGTAGGAGTGGTACTAATGCTCGTATATCAGGTGGTCCAAGTAGGGTTTGACGCAGAAGAAGAAAGCCATAGTCATGATCACGAACGAGGAGTAATAACTGCTCTAGGTCGCGATCCAAACGGGTGATATCGTTGCTTCTATACCAGAGCAAACATTGCCACAGTCGCGTAACAGCTTGCCCATGAAGATCATTACACTCGCGGAACGAATCACCTGCTCGATTTAACCAGTTTGCAGCTTGGAGATCTTTAGAAGCTATTACGAAAGCGGCCCCCATAGTTACACGTATGCAAGCGGACACCCATTCATCACCAGCCTGTTCCGCGAGTGAAATTCCTTGTTCGGCCGTGTAGAGCGCTAATTCTATCTGTCCGCGGAAACCATAGACCTGTACAAGTCCCCAAAAAGCTTCGACTTTTAAACGGGTTGCTTGTATCTGTTCGCTGAGATCAATGGCTCTTTTGAATGCGCTTTGTGCGTTTTCATATCCTTCCGTGTTCTTCAACAGCAGCCAGGCATGTCCTTGCCGCATCCAACCCACGGCCGTAACGAATAACGATTCCAGCTCACTGCCGCGTTTTGTCCCTTCAACGGCCGTCTGGAAAGCTCTTTCCTGCTGACCGAGAAATGAAAGAACCAATGAAAGTAATAGCAAGGTTTCTCTATGGGCTCTTGGTTTCTTAACCGGTTGGCGCGATTCTTCCTCTGCCATCTCCTCGAGGGCGATTAAGGCCCGATTTAACCGGCCTGTACGCAGAAGAAGCCGCATGGGTACGGCCGCCTCATCTCGGTTTTGTTGGCGCAGAACCATAGCCTGCACTTGCAGAGCTTGTGCTTCGTCTGTTCTTCCAAGATTTATTTTATTTTCTGCCAATAAGTCCAATAACCGCGCTTGGCTTTCTCGATCTTCTCGGCCGTCTAAAATGCGTAACGCTTCTTCCAATAATGCTTCTGCCTGTCTCGGATTTACCGTATCGAGATATACCCGAGCCTGTCCACGCAAGGCTTGACCAAGTCCAAGAAGATCTTTTGATTTGCGAAAGCGATTTTCGGCTTCTTTATACCAGCCGTTGGCTTCCTCAAATCGACTATGCAGCCGGGCAATATCGCCTAAATAAACAAGTAATGCTGGGAAAAGGGCCAATATTGTTGGCGGGATTGAGCCAATCCATGCAGCAACTGTTTTGAGACGTCCATGAGCAATCAAAATGCGGCCATAGTTGGCCAATAAATTAGCCGCGTCCTCATGTGCACCTGCTGACAAAAAATGTTCAATTGCGGTATCGGATTCTTGTTTTTGCCGGGCATAGCATTTTGCAGCAATTAAGTTTAGGCGCCTTGCTTCTTCATTTGATAATTGTTGTTGAAGAAGATCTCGAAACAGATGATGGTAGCGCATAGTATCAGCATCGATGCTGAACAAAAAGAAGCCATTTTCATGGAGTGAGTCGAGAATTTCTCTACTATCATTTTTGTCTCGCAAGCAATCACAAAGATCCGCAGTCAACTTACTTAGAATTGATGTGTCGCGGAGGAATTGTCGCACTTCCTCGGGCTGTTGTTCCCACGTCTCCTGTGCCAAATAAAGGAAAAGGTCACCGGCTGATCCTGACAGTTGGTCAAGTGCCTGGTGAATCGAAGATGCGTTTCCAAAGCGTAATCGCTGCCAAACCAAAGGTAGAACCATTGCCCAGCCTTCGGTTTTTTCCGTTAGTATCTGACACTCGTTTATGCTTAATGGCAGTCCATAGCCAAGGTTATATAAATCATCGACTTCGGCAACGGTAAACGCCAGTTCATTCTCAGATATTTCAAGGACCTGACCACGTACGCGCCACTTGAGAAGCTCTTTCCATTTGAACGAAGTTCTTGTGGATAGAAGTATATGCAGGGAAGGTGGCGAATGTTCAACCAAATGGCGCACGATGCTTTCTATATCAGGCAAATCGTTCAGCATATGGGCATCGTCAATAACCAGGAAAATTGTTGTGTCATGTTGGGATATTTCATTGAGGAATAGATAGATGATCGTTTCCCAATCAACAGGTTGCTCAATATGATTCCATTGTTCTAAACGGGCCAAAGGGACATCGGAAATACCAGAAATGGCATTTGAAAATCCATGCAAGAGATGTAGTAGAAACTGTAACGGGTCGGCATCATCCGTCTGCAATTGGTACCAGCTTGTTATATGTGGCCCATCTCTTAGTGCAGCTAACGCTGTGCTTTTGCCATAACCTGCACCGGCCTGAATTATGGTAAGTCGATAATCTGCTGCCTCTAATAGTCGCTGGGTGATCCGCATGCGATGGAGCGATTGTCGCGGGAGAGAGGGTGGCGTTAATTTAGATCGATTGACTAAGAATTCATGAGTTGCCATCTATTATATTCTACCTGATTTTTCTCTTAGGCTCGTTTGCCGCGAAATTAAACCAGGTATGGGTAGACAACAGATGCTGCGGAACTGCCAAGTTTTTTCTTTGCTTAGATAATAATCAGGAAGTATGGTAGAAAAGATAGGAAAAGGAAAAGATAACGATGGGACGATATGCTCAAATAGTAAGTACAGGCCGTTATGTGCCAGAGAAAATGTTACCAAATTCGTACTTCGATGCTATTTTAGGTCGCGATGTAGATGATTGGCTGGTTGAGAATGTGGGTATTCGCGAACGTCACGTAATGGCTGAGAACGAAGCAACCAGTGATTTGGCAATGTTCGCCTCAATGCAAGCAATGGAGAGGGTCGGCATATTACCGGCAGAGTTGGATCTTATCATTGTTGCCACAGATACGCCTGATTATATAAGCCCAGCGACGGCAACTGTGTTGCAAAGCAAATTGAGTGCAGCGAACGCGGGAACTTATGACGTCAACTGTGCTTGTTCAGCCTGGGTTACGGCCGTTGATGGCGCAGCTAGGATGATCATGACTGATTCTGATGTGAATTTAGTCTTGGTGGTAGGTGCTTATGGGATGAGCCGGTTTGTGGATTACACGGACCATAAAACATGCACTCTGTTTGCCGATGGCGCAGGCGCAGTCTTGCTAAGGTCAGCACAAGAACCCGGTTTTTTGGCGGGTAAACTTTCGGCTGATGGTTCTTTTTATGATGCTCTTGGTATTTACACAGGCGGTGTAAGCTGTCCAGTCACTCCAATTCATGAGAACAATGGTGTGCCAAGAGTGCAATTTGTACGCAAGTTTCCAGCCACATTCAATTCTGATAACTGGCCGCCGCTTATTCATGATACGTTAGCAAAGGCTGGCTTAAATATTGACCAGGTTGATTTTTTCCTGTTTACACAACTAAATGTAAATACTATCAAGCAGACAATGGAGATCTTAGGACAGCCATTAGAGAAGACCCATTGGATTATGGACAAATGGGGCTATACGGGGTCGGCCTGCATCCCGATGGCCTTAGATGATGCAGTTTCTACCCGACGCCGGCCTCAACCTGGCGATATCGTCCTATTTTGTGCCAGCGGAGGCGGTATTTCTCTGGCCTGTAATGTTTGGCGATGGACAGCTTAAACACGCTTTCGTTGAATCTGGCCTTATTTAGAAATTAGGCCCAAAGTGCTGGGATGCCCCCGGTGTGTAGGAAAATCAAATTCTCGTTCGGATCAAATTTTTTCTGATCGATGAGATCAAGCATGCCTGCAAATGCTTTCCCTGTATAAACAGGATCCAAAAGAATACCCTCGGTTTGCGCTATGAGTTGACTTGCCTGTGTGCCTTGCGTTGTAGGTTGGGCGTACGCCTGACCGGCGTAGGTATTTTCAATTAATGGTATATCAGATGCAGAAAATTCAACTTTAGATCCCAGGTTTGCACAAAGACTTGTAGCGAGGCGAGCAATACTCTCCGGAAAACCTTTCCACAGCTTTCCAATATCAATGCCGAGAACATGGAGCGGGCTGCCTAAAAGCGCCAAGCCGGCTATTAGTCCGGCAAGTGTCCCACCGGTTCCGGCGGCTGTGACGATAGTGGTTTGTGCAGGTGCTAGACCTAATTCCAAGATTTGTTCATAAATTTCGCAGGCTGCTTCGACGTATCCGTAACAACCAGTTGTTGAATGCCCACCGACAGGCATGAAATAGGATGAACGACCCGTGAAGGCTATTGATACAAGACGAACAAGGCGGTTTGTAGCTTCTAGAGTCAAGGATTTACTGGGTCCGCTACCAAAGGGAATAAAGTGCATCTTTGCCCCCAATATCTGATTCAGCAAGAGATTGCCAGTTAGTTCTGAGGGTCTTGGGTTAAAGAAAAAAAGATGCGCTTCTAATCCGAGTTTGGCACATGCTGCAGCGGTCATGCACACATGGTTTGATTGTAATCCACCAAAGGTGACCACTTTCCGTTTTTTTTGAGTTAATACATCTGCCATTATATACGTCAATTTCCGACCTTTATTGCCTCCTAGACCAGGACCAAGCTCATCGTCGCGTTTGATCCAAATTTTTGGGCCATGACGAGTTTTTATTTGGGCATATAACCGTGGCAGCGGTTCAAGCGGAGACGGAACATTTATCAATCGAAGCTGTGGGATATCCTGCAGCCGTGATCGCAATTCTTTGGTATCCATTATGATTTTATGATCAAGATTTGTCAGTTTGATCGAGGTCGGCTGATCTCGGTTTGCAAGGCTGCACCACTGTTTGCCGGGTGATTGATGGAAGCTTGATCGTTAATCAATTTAATGGCAAGTCGTTTTGCCAGACTGATGATCGTTAAGACGGTAGGGCGGGCAAGGGCTTCAGGGAACACGCTGGCATCGCATACAAAGAGGTTCTTGATTTCTGTTTCCAAATCAGTTGAAAGCATATGGCCAATACGTACGGTTCCTGATGGATGTGTACCGCGTAAGGGTGTGGTGAATATCTTGTCTTGATTACAGCCAGCTTCCAATAAGATTTTCTTGGCAACTGCCTCGGCACGAGCCAATCTTTGTTGGTCTGCTGTCGTAAGTCCTTTTTGAATTTGACTGCCCACCTTAACAATTCCGCTGATTTCATCCTTGAGCTTAATCATAATGCCTAAGGTTTGGCCCCAACGACGCCATGTCATGGCGTAAGCCAGGCCCTTTGCGCAGCATCACCACAGGGTAATTTAACCAGGGATCAATCAATGTTGAGAATAGAACGCCCAGCTCATCATCGGCGTAGCTCCAGGTCATTGGCGGTTCGTTGCCATTGCCCTTAGTAGGAGCGTGACCATATACCATAACAGTAGTGTCCATGGTCATGCCTTGCCCGGGACCATCTAGCCCACTTTTTTGCAACAATGTTGCTGATCCAATGCCACCAGCGGCTAAAACTACACGTTTAGCAGAAACAATAAATGGTTTCCTACCAATACGTCCTTGAATGCCAACAGCCTGTCCATCTTCAATAACAACTTTCTCAACATATGCTTGTGTCCACACCTCGCAGCCCTCGTTTCTGGCTTCGTCAACGTATTCTGCCGCATTCCATTTTGCGCCGCACCTACAACCAAGCATACAAGTAGATCGACAATCGAACTTTGGGGATCGGGAAGGGCTCATGAACTTGTCCTGAGCATGCCAATCCTGGCCCAAAGCTGCACCCGCCTCTGCAATCCGTGTTGATGCCTCGCCACGTAGTTCAAGTGGAAGCGGTTTTATGGCTAACTCATCGCGAGTTTGATTGCTGTATTGCATCAATTCGATGCCATATTTCTCATGCCACCAGGGGAGGGGATCGGCAGCGCAAGCACAATACATGCTGGTTGCGCCACCCAACATTAACGGCCGTACAATAGACAACCCTTCAGCAGTGGTTAGAAATGATGCCTTTTCTGTATAAAGCATGGCCCCCGGATAGGTTCCGTAAATACGGTGCTTGCGCCAATCGCGGCCCCTTTCAAGCAATAATACTCGCAATCTCTTATCAGATTTTGATAGCTGCCGTGCCAATGTAGCGCCCCCGGGACCAGAGCCAACTATCACGATATCAGTATCATGTGTTCTCATAAGTTGCACCTTACCATGTTAGAGGGTTGCGGCTAATCTGATCAGATTGTTTTTTTCTTGACTCATTAGTCGCTCAGCTTCGATAAGAGCCGAAATAGGTTCATCCCCACAAATTTTTTGATGGTGTGATAACATGCCATCAATAATCTTGAAAATTGTTAGTTGATCGAGGTGATTTTGTTCTGTATTTGCTACTTCGGCAGGCAATGATTCGGGATAGTAATCTCGAGCCAGGTCAGGAAGTGGCGTGAAATCCATTTTAGTCTTTTCGTCTTTCTTTGTGTGTGCGATCCAAGCGCCACTAGGGCCAATAACGACCGTTACTGGCTTTTTCTCAAAACTTGTTTGTAGCCTTGTTATGGCAAAGAATTCATCATCAAACATATTGTCGAAAGTCTTATTTCGTTGGGCATATTCGGATCTAACGGTTTCATTTATGATTTCTTCAGCGAAATCGTTTTCGTTAGTTATATCGCTAATTGATGCCATCCAATCTTCCCATAATCGACCGGTGATCTCATCTTGCAATCCAGGCGGCGGGTTTCCTGGTGGTTTCGGCCGTTTGAACAGCATGCGGGTGAACCTGCTGCGTTCTTCATACCGATGCACAGCAATAATATAAGCTGCATGTCTCCTTTTGTATGAGCGATAGAAACCTGGTATCCATGATTGTTCCAATGTTTGATTGAACTCACATATCTGTTGATAGGCAACTGCCAAATCCGTCAGATTTCGGTTCAGAAGGATCATGCTTAACCGGAGAGCTTCTTTGTCGCAAGGTACTGATAGTAGTCAACCTTGATATTGCCATTATAGAGCTTTCTAACCCGGTCAGGTCGCGATCGTTTGAAGTATCGTGGAAACATCGAATCGGCGGTCAAAACGAAAATTGCCCAACCTGGTTTTTTCTTGAACATACTATTGATTGTGCGGTAAAGGGCATTGAGTTCTTTCATCTCTGCCATTCTACGGCCGTAAGGTGGATTTGTAATGACGGTGCCAAATTGCCTGTCAATCCACAGATCTTTGATATCTTTTTGTTCAAATTCGATATCATGTTCAACACCTGCAAGCGCAGCATTGGTCCGGCAAATCTGGATGCTTTCGATATTGATATCGTATCCGGCAATTTGCAATTGTTGTTGTGACCTGATTGCCTCTTGTGCATCATGACGTGCCTCTTGCCAAACCGTATCACCGATTATTGGCCACTTTTCAGCAGCAAATCCTCGCTTTAAGCCTGGTGCGATATTTCGTGCGATCATTGCTGCCTCAATCAGGATTGTCCCGGATCCACATAGTGGGTCGATTAATAATTCATCCGTTTTTCCTTTACTCCAAGTGCTGAGTAAAACAAGTGCGGCTGCTAGGGTTTCTTTTAAAGGCGCTTCCCCGGACGCTTTTCTGTATCCTCGTTTGTGAAGACCAGTGCCAGAGGTATCGAGGGAAAGTGTGACAACGTTTTTTAGAATAGAAAAATGGACTGGGTACGCCGACCCCGTTTCGTGTAGCAAAGGCACGTCAAGTTTTTCTTTCAGTCTTTCTACAAGCGCCTTTTTAATAATTGATTGGCAGGATCTCACGCTCTTTAAATCAGACTTAACAGAATTTCCAACCACGGCAAAGTGTCCATCATCAGGTATGATGCGCTCCCAGGGTAATGCTTTCGTTTTTTCAAACAGCTCATCAAATGACGTTGCTTGAAACTCTCCATACTTAATAAAAACACGGTCGGCACATCTAAGCCATAGATTTAGTTTGGGGATATCATCTAACGTACCCTCTATATCTATCTTTCCTTCTGAAACCATCAAGTTTTTATAGCCAAGTCTGTTAAGTTCGCTTTTTACTATGCCTTCAAGGCCGAATCTTGTGGATACGGTCAGGATAATCTGGTTCATAATTTTCCAATTGCTAGATTAACAATACTTGTAGGATACATGTAGCATAAGGAAAATGACAAGTATTCGCGCTACAAAAGTCATATTTTGGGTTTTCACGGGCAAATGAACCTCTGGCATGATATACTGGCTCAGATTCAATAACATGAAACTATTACAATTATTGGAGGTAAAAATATGAGACGTAGAGGACCAGGACCTGGCCGAGGCCGTATGGCTGCACGCATGATGACAAGAAGAAGAGTGGCGATGATGCAACGGCGCCGTAGAAGACGTAGAAGACGGCGTGTTTTACTTGTTGGCGGAATGGTTGCCTTGGGATCCTATAGTGTTTATAAGCTCAGCAAGAAGGACACCGAACGCGTAGAGGAATACACTGGGAAGCCGGCTGAAGAGCTTACTGACGAACAATTGGAACAGGCAATGGATCAACTTGGTATTCCTAAGGAAGAAGTTAGCGATGCTGAGTATGAACAAATTGAAAAAGCGGATGAAGAAGACGGTTCAGATGATGATTATGATGATGATGATAATGATGATGATTACATTGCACAACTAGAACGCTTATCAGAGTTAAATAAACAAGGGATACTTACTGACGATGAGTTTGCAGCAAAGAAGGCGCAACTACTTGGCTTATAGTAGATCATGTTTTTAATTAGAAAAAAGTGCGCGAATGAAGCGCCAGTATCATATCGCGCACTAAACTCAAATTGATACCGTCCGGGAGCCGATTCGAGGTGAATATTGTTTGCCTAATTGTTTTATTATAAGGGGAATTGGCGTTTGTATAGTCTAGCTGATTACGGCAGCATGATCGCTGATACCTTGCGCATGGATCCCTACGCGTTAGCATTAAAGCGTGCCGTTAAACCCAATTCTGTTGTGCTTGACATTGGTGCCGCGACTGGTATTCACAGTTTGCTCGCAGCCAAATTTGGAGCCAAGAAAGTTTATGCTGTCGAACCAAATGAAGCAATTCATTTGGCGAGACGAATGGCTGTTGCAAACGGATTCGGCGAGCGAATCGAATTCATTCAGGATCTTTCTACCAATATTACTCTGCCGGAACCTGTTGATGTGATCGTTTCTGACCTACGCGGCATTTTACCATTATTCAGTTGCCATATTCCAGCATTGATTGATGCACGAGGGCGCCTTATGGCACCAGGTGGCATTATGATCCCTCACAAGGATACATTGTGGTTAACACTTGTAGAATCACGGCATGCTTATAACGACATCGTAAGACCTTGGGATTACCCTTATGGCCTCAATATGGATGATGCAAAAGTAGAGGCATTGAACAGCTGGAGTCAAGATAATACTGAAGATATCACTTCAAGAAATTTGTTATGTGAGCCTCAAAAATGGGCGGTCTTGGATTACGATACTGTTCTAAATCCGAATATTGGTAGCTCGCTAATTACATGCACTGCCCAGCGTGATGGAACCGCCCATGGGATATTTGTTTGGTTTGACGCAGAACTTATGGATGGCGTTGGTTTCTCGAATGGCCCGTTGAGGATAAAATCTGCCGAGGTATACGGCCGTGGATTTTTTCCTCTACTTGAGCCCGTTGCCATCCAAGCCGGGGATACAATAATCTTATCGCTTAGCGCCGAACTTGTGGACAGCGAGTACATCTGGCGCTGGGAAACCGGAATTTATAATGGGGATGATCGAAATGCGCCCAGGGCCAAGTTCAGACAATCAACTGATTACGCGGAGAGCGTGGAGAGAAGTGAACTCAGCAACGAAGTCTCTAAACTGATGCCGGTGCTCGGAGCTGATGGTCAAACTGATCGCTTCATTCTCGAAAAAATGGACGGCCGTACTTCTTTGGAGGATATTGCTCAAGCAACTATGAGTCAATTCCCGAATCGATTCCAAAGCAGGGATGCGGCCGTCCAATATGTTTACGATCTCTTCCGCTATTATCGTGAATGATGCCGCCCTTTTGGGTGCAAATCCTTATTCAACAGTCACGCTCTTTGCTAAATTGCGCGGTTGATCGACATCAGCACCCCGGCGAACGGCGATGTGATAGCTCAACAGTTGCAGCGGTATGACATTGATGATTGGAGCCAGAAGAGGTGGCGCTTCAGGCACGAAAATCACATGATCTGCTTCACGCTGGATTGCCTCATCACCTTCAGTGGCTAGGGCAATGACTACCCCTCCTCTAGCTTTGGCCTGTTGAACCTGGCTGACCATTTTTTCATACAATCTATCTTTCGTAACCACAGCGACGACTGGCATTACCTCATCAATTAAGGCAATAGGACCATGTTTCATTTCTCCGGCAGGATATCCCTCAGCGTGAATATAGCTGATTTCTTTTAGTTTCAAGGCGCCTTCTAGGGCAATAGGGTAATTAATGCCACGACCAAGAAACAGGAAGTCATTTGCTTTGAAAAAATGATTTGCTAACTCTAAATACTCTTCATCTCGATCCAGCACTTGCCCGGCAAGATCAGGGATATGGGCGGCATCTTCAACAAGGGCGCGCAGTTGTCCTTCATTTACTGTCCCCATTTTCTCTGCCAGAGCACAGGCTAATAAATATAGGTCCATTATTGAATTGGTGAATGCTTTTGTACTGGCAACACCAATTTCGGGCCCTGCCTGCATCGGAATATAGCCATCAGACATGCGCATCGCCTGGCTACCAAAGACGTTGACAATGCTCCATAAAATAGCGCCTTTATCTCGCGCAAGTTCCATGGCAGCTAAGGTGTCTGCCGTTTCGCCAGATTGTGTAATAGCAAGCACGGCCGTGCTTTGATCGATTATTGGATCGTAGTAGCGGAACTCAGATGCATACTCTACTTCAACTGGAATGCGCGCCAATGATTCAATCATGAACTTCCCAACCAAGCCGGCGTAGTAGCTGGTGCCGCAAGCAATTATGTATATTTTGCTTATATCGCGAACTTTTGCACTATCAAGATTCATTTCAGGCAGATCTACGCGGCCGTTTTCAAAATCCGCACGACCACCAAGCGTATCGATAAGGGCGCGTGGCTGATCGAATATCTCCTTTTGCATGAAATGTTTGAATTCGCCTTTCGCCGCACTTACAGGATCCCAGGCAATTGTATGAACTTGTGTGCTGACATTCTGTCCATCAAGATCGCTTACCGAATAGCTGTTCTTGGTTATATGGGCTATCTGCCGGCTTTCAAGAAAGATCATATCGCGCGTATAGTCTAAAATGGCGGGGATATCGGAAGCAATGTACATTTCGCCATCTCCAATACCGATTGTAATTCCCCCAGCATTACCAAGTCGGGCACACACCAATTCATCAGGATGATCAATATTCATGACTACAACAGCACTCGCACCCTTCAGTAAACGTAATGTGCGGCGAACGGCGGCTTCAAGGGGAATGCCGGTACCCAAATGCCGTTCAACGAGTTGAACGATTACCTCGGTATCTGTTTCAGAGGTAAATTCCACACCTTCTGCCTCTAGCTCTTCCCGAAGTTCAATAAAGTTTTCGACAATGCCGTTGTGTACAACCACAACACGTTCATCCATACTTACATGAGGATGTGCATTGCGCTGGCTTGGTTCACCATGAGTCGCCCAGCGGGTATGTCCTATGCCAATATGTCCTTTAAGAGGTGATTGAAACAACATTTGTTCCAGATTGATCAGCTTACCCACATCTCTTCTAAGCTCAATCTTGCCGTTTTTTTCGATTACAGCTACACCGGCAGAATCGTACCCTCGATACTCCAACTGTTTCAAACCCTTGAGAATAATCTGTTCTGCCTGCTGAGGTCCTACATATCCAACAATGCCACACATTTTTTTGCTCCTTTCTTGAGCTTGGCGCTACACATATGAAACACGACGATTTAGTGAATCAACAATAAGTAACGATCGCAAGCACCTATGGACGTGCAAGACTAAATAGATTGTCTAATGTCTTGAGAACGCCCCTTCATAAATTATAGTTATGGCAGACAACACAGAAATGTTCTCTGACTGGAACTTTTCCGCTGCCACAAACCACATACAACACGATTTGTTGGATGGTTACCCGATCCATATTGACGTGTCGTTTTTCGAAGGGGCGATGAATCAGAGTGTGGTAACCCTGGGAGGCATCCGCTGATCTTTCGACTTTCCCGGAACACCGGTTAGCACCCACCTTACAGTGGGGAACCTCCACCTCGTCAACCGTAGATTAATTTATTATCCACGGCCCATGCGCTATTCAAGCCCTTGAAACGAACCACCAAAGTGATTCCTATTGTTCATCCTATCGCCATAATGGGATGCTGTCAAACTGATAAAATACATCTTACACATCAGTTGTGTCTACTAGCCCTAAGGAGTTTGCTTCACATTTCCGTTTGGGTTCGACGCGATTGTTGTCTGTTAGTATCATAGCTGATAGAGCAACTCAATTATGAAATAGAACTTCTATTATTATTTATTAGACAACTTACAAGCTTGCTTAAGTAGATGTTGTGGATATGACAAGACTTCCTGAACATGGTCACTGTTTTGTTTGTGGGGCAGATAACCCGAAAGGGCTAGGTATCCGATGGTTTGCTGATGAAGAAGGCACAATCTCCACCGAGGTGACTTTAACTATAAGTGAACAAGGTCCGCCAGGACATGCTCATGGCGGCGCATTGGCGGCTATTTTGGATGAGATTATGGGGACAGCTGCTTGGCATTCTGGCTATATGGTCTTGGCAGCCAATATAAATATAGATTTTCGTCTTCCAGTTCCACTGGGTGTGGAGTTGAAGGTACAAGGTATCGTGACCGGTCATGATGGGCGCAAAGTATTTACGCGAAGCGAATTGTATTTGCCAGATGGTCGCGTGGCTGTAATTGGAAAAGGGATATTTGTTGAGGCAAAAAACCTGTTTACAAAACCTGGCATATCAGAGTTCGAAAAATTGTTACCCGATATATAGTGGGCGGTGGATCCTTAATCATTTGTCAGGATTCCTTTGTGGTTATCACTTGAACTAAGAAAGGCGTTAGATCGAGCCGCTCAGGCTTGCGACGGCCGTTAATCTGGTCGTATAATGCTTTGAATCGAAACCAGATAGTTTCGTTAGGGAAATCTTTATGTCGAATATGTCATTTCTTTGGGCCTTAGGCGGTTTCATAGTCGTTTTAACGCCCGTTGTATTAATACATGAGTTTGGACATTTTATTGCAGCCAAATTATCAAACATTCGTGTAGAAGAATTTGGTTTTGGCTTGCCGCCTCGAGCCTTGAAACTGGCCGAAAGAAACGGCACAATTTATTCACTTAATTGGATTCCACTAGGTGGCTTTGTAAGGCCATCCGGCGAGGATGATCCCACTGTACCTGGTGGTTTTGCTGGTGCTTCAAAGCGTGCGCGATTGTTTGTTCTTTCAGCAGGAGCTGGGGCCAATTTCCTAGCCGCAATCGCTATATTCTGGATCGCTCTTGTATTGGGCCCTCCGGCCGTTGCTGTTGGCGAAGTTCATCCTGAATCTCCAGCGATGTTGGCCGGATTGATGGTGGATGATGTCATCTTAGAGGTCAACGGTGTTCGCGCTGAAAGCGGCGGTGTCCTGCGAGATGTCGTTGATGAGAATGCTGGATCGCCAATTAACCTATTGATAATTCGTGATGGTGAAGAGATAGTTGTCACGCTCGTACCTCGTCAACCCGGCGAGTTTAATAATAGCACTGATGGTCCGATTGGCATTAGCTTGAAAGCGGCTACAAATGGAACAAGGATTAGCAGGCCACCATTAGAAGCCGCGGTTGATTCCCTCGATTTCATGTGGGACAACATCACACTTTATGCAAGTTTACCTGGTATGCTTATTAGTGGGGAAATCTCCGCGCAAGAGGCAAGACCGGTAAGTGTTGTCGGTATTAGCCAGATCGCTGGCAGAGCGGCTGAAAATTCGGCCGCAAGCCGCAATCTTTATCCGATCTTAACGATGGCCGCATTCATAAATATCGCTTTAGGGTTGACCAATCTTCTTCCAATCCCAGCACTTGACGGTGGACGAATTCTGTTTGTTTTGATTGAGGCTGTGCGTGGCCGGCGGGTTGAACCCGAGCGGGAGAGCATGGTTCATATCATCGGCATGTTGGTTCTGCTGGGTTTAATGGCGGTAATGATTTTTCAAGATATCGTTAACCCAATTGTTCTCCCCTAAACTTTAATAAGAGTTCCAAGCAATTTAAAAAATATGCGCCTGTTTTGCAGGCGGGAGTTTTTCATGGAAGAAGATAATAGAATTCCATTTGATGATGTCCTCTCATCATTATTTGCCGAAGAGATGGGTCCAATTAATCAACTATACAGGCTCTCCGACATGGATGAGAAAGAGCAGACTCAATTTCGCACTCGTTGGTATTCGGTCTCTGATGACCGCCGGCAAGAAATCGTGCGCCATTTAGCGGATATTAGTGAATCCAACTTCATTGTTGATTTCTCGCCGATATTTCGCGAGTCGTTTCAGGATTCCTACGCGCCAGTTCGTGTTGCAGCATTGGATGGTTTGTGGGATAGCACAGATTCGACCCTGGTTGATCCTATTCTAAAACTTTTACTAGAAGATCCGGCTCCAGAAGTAAGGGCAGCGGCAGCAAGATCTTTGGCTCATTTCCTTTTGATGTCAGAGTGGGGGCAGATTAATGGGGTCAATACAACTTTGATATTTGATACGCTGTTGGATACATACAATGACCCTGAAACAACACTTCAAGTAAGATGCGCAGCATTAGAAGCGATGGGGCCAACTGCATCACCCGACACATCCAGACTAATTACAAATGCGTATGAAGGGCATGAATTCGATCTGCAAGTGAGTGCCATTTTTGCCATGGGAACGAGTGCTGATCCCCGCTGGCTATCTATATTGTTGGATGAAATGGAGAGCCATAGAGAAGAAATGCGGGCCGAAGCTGCACGGGCTGCTGGTATCATCGGTCATAGTGAAGCCATACCCCAGTTGGCTGAACTGGCTTTCGATGATGATCTGGATGTCGCAACATCTGCGGTGACGGCTATCGCTCAAATAGGGGGGGACGAGGGGAATCGTATTCTCGATGACTTACTCTTAGATCCACACGCGGCCCATTTGCATGAGGCAATTGAAGAGGCTTTAGAAGAGGCTATCTTAATTGATCCGAAGCTGCCATTTTTCCCCTGGTCTGAAGACGACTTGGAAAACGAAAAATAGCTCGAAGTTCAACTTTTTGAAGGTGGCAAGTCGATGTAATGGATTTTGGTTTGCCAGCTTAGACGCTTGCCAGTATTGTAGGGGTGGCTAAGTTACTTTATCTGTAACAACTATGCCCAGATTGCTTGAACAGAAGATTGGATTTAGAGGTCCAAATGTTTGTCTCCTATGTGCCAAGATTATTGTTCCCAATTCTCTTGTTATTTTGCATATTTGACGTGATGGTTGCTCAGGAACCCGAATTCGTTTTGGATTCCTCTGTGGAATATGCTTTCGGTCAGGAATTGCGATTTTCCATAAATGTACAAAACGCAGCTGACATTGAGAAATTATCTCTTTCTCTACGCCCAGAACTTTCACCAAACTGGTATATCGTAGATGTACCTTTCGAAGCGGGCGAGATGATTTCTGTTACCCACAAAATAAACGTTGATGATGTTAATCTTAAACCCTATAGTCAAGTGAATTATCACATTGAAGTTCATACAACCGGTGGAGAGACATATAAGTCCCCCCAAGGGAATTTTGGCTATGAAGATGACCGTTTTGATTGGCAGCAGATGCCACAGGATGGAATTGCGGCTCACTGGACAGGGGGTGGTCCTTCATTCGGGCAGGACATTCATATTGTTGTGAACGAAGCGCTCGCGCGATTGGCAGCAGTCCTTCCGCTAGACTATATTAGCCCATTTGATGTTTATGTTTATCCATCTGCCGCAGATTTACGTGCTGGCTTGCGGTTGGCCGGACTTAGCGGCGAGACTTTCAGCCATCCGGAATTGGGTGTCATTCTTGTAACGGCCGTAAACCCTCAATCAGCTTTAACAGAACTAGGTCAAAGTCTCCCCTATGAACTGTCACATCTTTTGCTCTACCGAGCTGCCGGGGAGAACTTCGATAATATTCCTTGGTGGCTGGCAGAGGGTTTGGGTACATTAGTTCAGGTAGAGCCACATCCTCGATATCAGCAATTGCTTAATGATGCGATCAAAACCGGAGAAACCATACCCATCCGGCAGCTATGTCAAAAAACTGAGCGGATTGACGACAGGGATCTACTAGCGTCAGCCCAAAGCAACTCACTGGTGAATTTTATTCTCCAAAGGTATGGAGATGCGACGCTGGTAAATCTGATTTCAACATATATTCAAGGAGACAGTTGTGAGACGGGCGTTAAGCGCAGCATTGGAATATCGTTGGACGAGCTCGATGAAGCATGGCAAGCTGATCAACAAGCGCCGTCTGTCTTGCCCCAACTTTTCGCGGATTACGGATTATGGTTACTCCTCCTATTAACTGGTACTGGTTTTATGGTGTATTTGATTTGGCAGACTTGGCATGAGAAGAGATCTGAGTGAAAATGAGCTAATTCATTCTATGAAGTCCAAAGAGGAAAGATGGAAAGCAAGAACCAGGATTTTAAGACATTGTTAGCGCAAGGGACAAAATTACTCCATCAGGGACAACCCAGTGAAGCGCTTCCACATCTGCAGCAAGCACATAAACTTCGACCGGATGATGTCGATGCTGCCATTAACCTCAGCGGGGCCTATATAATGACCAAGAGATTTAAAAAGGCCGTAGACATTTTAGAACCAATTACTGTTAATAACCCTGACCACACCATGATCTGGATAAACCTCGGTGCAGCTTATCTTGGTAACCCGGTATTGGCGCGTGATGATGACCAATTGCGGGCAATTTCGGCTTTTGAACATGCGTTGCAGATAGACCCAACTGCATATAGCGTGGCTTATAATATTGGGCTCATATACCGCGACCGCAATGAAGTTGACCAAGCAGTCTATTGGTTTGATCAGGCGCTCAAACATAACCCACAAGATCTAGATGCTCTTCGATTGCTTGAAAAACTGGAATCAGGCTAGGTCAACTTTTCATAACACGGGCTTCATCATTGTAAGAAAATTGCGCGAAGAGCAAATAACCTTACAAGTTAAAGCCTTTCATTATCGAATTCTATTAGAGGAAATATTGTGATGCCAAAACAAGATCAGTTTGCTCCATTTGCTATAAGGATGCATGCTGAAGGTCTTCCGCAAATTTTTATTGACAGCTTTGCCTATTATTATGAACAGCTCATAACCGGCGAAACTGGAATGATCTCAGAAACTGAAATTAGTCCGGTATCGTCTCTCCCAGATATGGAAACATTCCCAAAACGGCTAGAAGAATTAGGCCAAAGAGCATTACAAGAAACGGCCATAATAAAGCTTAACGGTGGTTTGGGAACGAGTATGGGCTTAGACAAAGCAAAATCGCTGCTGCCTGTAAAAGATGGCCTTTCATTTCTAGATATTATCGCTCGACAGGCGACAATAAGCGGCGTTCCCCTCATACTTATGAATAGTTTTGTCACTGATGAAGATTCTTTAGCAGCTTTGGAACCGTATCCCGAACTCAGAAGTAAGTTTAAGCAAAGCTTTGTTCAGCATAAGGAACTTAAAATAGCGGCGTCTGATTATAGCCCAGCGGTTTGGCCGCAAAATCCGAGCTTTGAATGGTGTCCGCCAGGGCATGGAGACATTTATATCGCATTGGTTTCAAGTGGATCATTGGCCAAATTACTTGAAGCAGGTTATCGCTATGCGTTTGTTTCCAATGCCGACAATCTTGGAGCAGTTCTTGATACAGTACTTCTGGGGCACTTTGTTGAAAACGGTTTCCCATTTATGATGGAAGTGGCAGATCGAACTGAAATGGATAAGAAAGGAGGACATCTTGCCCAAAGTAAAATCGATAACCACCTTGTTTTGCGTGAGTCCGCTCAATGTTCTGACGAAGACACGGGATATTTTCAAGATATTAAAAGACATAAATATTTCAACACGAACAATCTTTGGGTCAATCTAGAGAGCTTAAACAAAGTAATGATTGCTCGTGACAATAGATTAGGGCTGCCAATGATTAGCAATCGAAAGACTGTTGATCCACGAGACAAAACATCAACGCCTGTTTTTCAATTGGAAACGGCAATGGGGTCAGCGATAAGTGTGTTTGAAGGTGCTGCAGCGGTGCGCGTGCCGAGAACGCGTTTTGCCCCGGTTAAGAAGACCAATGATCTATTGGCTGTTCGTTCAGATATTTACCGACTTTCTGAAGATTATCATATTGTCAAAAATTCGCAGAGAACGTTGGCCCCCATATATATTGACCTGGATGAGCGATATTATAAGTTTGTGTCAGATCTTGATAATCGATTCCCACAAGGGGCACCATCGCTGTTAGAATGCGCTACTCTCAGCATTACGGGTGATTTCCGCTTTGAAGAGGGCGTGAAATGCCGAGGAACAGTAACTTTGGTGAACGATACTAATAGCCAGATCAGTATTGCAGCAGGAACAGTCCTGGAAGGATAAGTTTTGATTTCGTATGAGTGATGATCTTATCATTGTTGGCGGGGGGCTTGCTGGAACTGAGGCAGCCTGGCAGGCTGCGCAGGCTGGTGTTACTGTTCAGTTGTTTGAGATGCGGCCAAAAAGACAAACGCCGGCCCATTCTACTGACCGCCTGGCGGAGTTGGTTTGTAGTAATTCGCTCGGATCGTATTTGGTGAACAAGGCTCCTGGACTGCTAAAAGCGGAATTGCGTGGTTTAGGTTCATTGATATTGGAATGCGCTGAGAA
Organism: uncultured Chloroflexia bacterium; assembly: GCA_963736615.1. Lineage (GTDB taxonomy): Bacteria > Chloroflexota > Anaerolineae > Promineifilales > Promineifilaceae > JAACFF01. Next base: position 1,068,292 of record CAVTPP010000003.1, read on the forward strand.
AGCGGCCGTTCCAGCCGGTTCATCACTTGCCGTCGATCGCGATATATTTGCTGAGTTGGTGACCGGGCAAATAGAGCGTCACCCGAATATCAAGCTGCATAGGGAAGAAATGGCCTCGGTTCCAGATCGACCGGCGATCATCGCTTCAGGCCCGTTAACATCCGCTGCTTTGACCGAACATCTTCAACAAATCTCAGGGCAGGAGCACCTTTATTTCTATGATGCCGTATCACCAATTGTTGATGCCGAAAGTATTAATATGAAGACTGCCTTCCGGCAATCCCGCTATGATCAGGGCGAGGAAAAACAGGGTGATTATATTAATTGTCCGATGAGTGAATCGGAATATGATCTTTTCTGTGATGCCTTGTTGGATGCAGAAACAATTGTTCTCAAACAGTTTGAAAAAGAAGATCCGCACTTTTTTGAAGGCTGCATGCCAGTCGAGGTCTTGGCCGGTCGAGGCCGTAAAGCACTTGCTTTCGGACCCATGCGTCCAGTTGGTTTGGAGAACCCACACACAGGTAAACGGCCGTACGCAGTAGTACAACTGCGTCAAGATGACTTAGCAGGCACTTTGTATAATATTGTTGGTTTTCAAACAAATTTAAAATGGGGCGATCAGCGTAAGGTGCTGCGGCTAATACCAGGGCTAGAAAATGCTGAATTTCTACGATATGGCATGATGCACCGTAACACGTATATCAATTCCCCGCGTTTATTACACCCCACAATGCAATTTAGAAGCCGCGCGGATTTGTTTTTCGCTGGACAAATTACGGGTGTTGAAGGCTATGTTGGGAATGCAGGTACAGGATTAGTGGCTGGGATAAATGCTGCCAGACTTCTTACGGGAAAGCCGCCAGTAATTTTCCCCACGATAACAATGCTTGGAGCTTTATGTCATTATGTGACACACGCCAGCGCTAAAGATTTTCAACCAATGAAGGCGAACTTTGGCTTATTCCAACCTCCGTCGCAGAAGATGAACAAGCGCGAGCGTTATTCCTGGTACTCTGAGCGAGCTCTTACCGCGCTGCGCCGTTTTACGCGCGATAATGAAATTAGTTTTGATCGCGTTACGGCCGAGAAGGATCTAGATGACAATGGAAAAAACCGTTGAATATACAATAAAAAAAGTTACCGTATTCCTGGACAGGGCACGAATTATGTGCACAGGCAAGGTGCAGGTCACTTCAGATGTGACGCACTTGTTAATTGATGGATTACCATTAAATCTGGAACCGGATTCATTGCGTGTTGGAGGGAAAGGGACAGCAAAAGTTCGTATCCTTGGTGTTGACATCTCCAGCCATTATTATGAACAAACCCCTTCGCAACATGCGCGCGAATTGGAAAACAAGCTTGATGAACTTCGTGATGAAGTGCAGTTACTTGATGACCAAAACAAGATGTGGGATGCTCAGTTGGAACATCTCCAAGGATTGAGATTGGCAACGAGCGAATATGCAAGAGGATTGTCACGAGGTCGAAGTTCTGTTGAAGATCAATTACAGCTAATACAATTCTTTCGGAAACAGGATGAAGAGCTCCGATCAGAACAGCGGAAGATTCAACCAAAGCATCGAGAATTGGAGCGGCGGATATTGAGAGTTGAAAAAGAGCTTGATGACCTGAGATCGGTCCGCCCCCAGCATCGTTTCCAAGCAAAGGTTGCCGTGGAAGTTATTGATGAAGGTGATTTCTGGCCAGAGGTAGATTACGTTGTTAAAAAAGCAAGCTGGCAGCCCCTTTATGATTTGCGATTCGTTGAATATGAAAATAGCATAGAGTTGGAAATAAGCTTGATCGCTCAAATTACGCAGCGAACCGGGCAAGAATGGCAGGGGGTACAGCTTTCTGTTTCCACTGCTCGACCAGCCCTTAATCAGCGAATACCAAATTTAAAACCTTGGTATATAGACGAGGCCCGTCCTCAAATGCCAAGATCTGTGAAGACCAGAGGGGCAGCCATTGAGCCGGCAATGGCTATAATGTCCGCACCACAGCCGGAATCGCTTGGGCTTGAGGTTCAGGATGAGGAATTATTCCAAGCCAGTGTAGCTTCAGCAAGCATTCATGAAAATGGAACTGTGCTAAGTTTTGATGTCCCTGGAAAGTGGGACATCCTCAGCGATGGTTCCCCCCACAAAATGGTCTTGAATAAATTTGCTTTGGAGCCCACTATCAATTATCTCGCAATTCCTAAGCACACAGACGCTGTATTTAGGCGTGCAACTTTAATTAATAGCAGTGAAAGTCCTTTTTTGGGCGGCAAGGCGAATATTTTTGTTGCTGGTGAATATATTGGGAAAACACGAATTGAGCACACGCCAGTTGGGGGAGAGTTAGAATTACTTCTTGGGGTGGAAGAGAAACTCGTTATTAAGCGGGAACTGGCAAAACGGATAGTGGACAAACGACTATTGCGTGAGAATCGCCTCCTACGTTATGCATATAAGATTGATTTAAGAAATCTGTTACAATCAAACGTGAATGTAGAGGTACAAGATCGAATTCCGATTTCCAAACACGAGCAGATAAAGGTTAAACTTGACCGAGCTAACCCTGAGCCGGATAAGAAAAGTGAACTAAATCTGATGGAATGGCATATTAATATAGAACCAGGTGCCCAAGTAGAAATCGGTTACGAATATACGATTGAACACCCTGCAACATTGACAGTTTTTGGACTTTACGACTAGAAATTGACCCATTTCCTGGCATTAATGTATGCCAGTATTAATCGCGGAGGAATCTATTTCAACGCAAACCTTCATTACCGGTACACCCCAAGAGAGAGCCATGCTTGTCGGGGTCGAGCTAAAACGAGGCAGGCCTTTGATGACTGCTGAAGATAGTCTCGAGGAACTGGCACGACTCGCAGATACAGCGGGCCTAATTGTTACTGGACAAATTATTCAAAGACTTGATCACCCGTATGCAAGCACATATATCGGCCCGGGAAAACTTGATGAAATAAAAATCTTGGTTGAAGAACAAGAGGCTGGCATTGTTCTCTTGGACGATGAACTTTTGCCGCGCCAACAACGCGAATTGGAGCGATTCTTTGGAGAAGAGATCAGAGTAATTGACCGAACCGCCTTGATTTTGGATATCTTTGCTCAACATGCACAAACCAGGGAAGGTAAATTGCAGGTGGAGCTGGCGCAACTTGAATATCGCGTTCCTAGATTGACACGTATGTGGACCCATCTGGCGAGACAAGCGGGCGGGCGGGCGGGCGGTGATGGAGGGGGCGTGGGTTTACGCGGCCCTGGTGAAACGCAGCTTGAGACTGATCGGCGTGAGATTGGAAGAAGGATATCGCATATTAAGAACCAACTAGATTCAGTTAGGGCTCATCGTCAAAGACACCGGGCTAAACGCCGCCAAACGGAGCTGAAAGTTGTGGCATTGGTTGGTTATACTAATGCTGGGAAATCCACTTTACTTAACAAAATCGGTGATGCAAATGTTCTCTCTGCCGATATGTTATTTGCTACTTTGGATCCCACTACAAGAAAGGTAGTAATGCCTGGTGGTCGAGAGGTCCTGTTTACAGATACAGTAGGCTTTATCCAAAAACTGCCGACTGAAATAGTGGCAGCCTTCCGGGCCACACTTGAGGAAATCTCTGAAGCTGACCTTCTTATACATGTGGTTGATACCACACATGCTAACGTCAAAGCACAAATTGAAGCGGTCGAAGATACATTGGCTGAATTAGATGTGGATACTTTGCCCATGATCGTGGCCCTTAATAAAGTTGATTTGCTATCGGAAGATGTAGATATCATTACTGAACTAGAGCTGGACCAAGTCGCAGTGATGGTTTCAGCTGTAACTGGCCAGGGAATTGATGATCTCTTGACAACCGTGGAAGCTGCAATGGTATTATATCTAAAACCGCTGCACATATTTATACCATATAAGCGTGGTGATTTGCTTTCGCTATTACATAAAAGGGGACAAGTTGACGGAGAAGAGCACAGAGCGGATGGGATTGAAGTTTTCGGCCGTATACCACCCCGTCTATTTTCTTACTTTGAGTCATACCAAATAGACGAGAAATAATGGCCTTGGCTGCCTTGGCTACAGCCATAGGAAAGCAATATACACAATTTTTGAATGGCATTCCAAAGGATAGAGCTGTGAGGGGGTTGGAGTCTTGAGTCGCATTGAGCAAATCGCCAAAGATCCCGCAATCCAGAACGTCATTGCTGGATTAACAAAGCAAATAGCTGAACTAGTGGAATTAACCATTGCGGTTCAGCAAATCCCTGCACCCACGTTTCAAGAAGCTAAACGAGCCACCTATGTTGAAAAGTGTTTTTCTAGTTTAGGTTTACGTCATGTGCAGCAAGATCAACTGCATAATGTATCCGCTTGTTTGTCTGGAACAGAGCCTAATCTTTCGACACCATTAATTATATCAGCTCATAGCGACACCGTATTTCCGATAAAGACGGAACTAGCAACCCGACGTGACGGGCACTTGCTTTACGGTCCTGGAATTGCTGACAATTCGGCAGGTGTAGCCGGCATTATCACTCTGGCAAAACTCCTGACTAAATACAAGCTGCGGCCCAGGTCCGACATTTGGTTTGTTGCTAATGTTGGAGAAGAGGGCTTAGGTAATTTGCGTGGGATGCGTGCCGTAGTTGAGCGCTTTGGAAAGAATGGACAGTACATCGTAGTGGAGGGAGGCTCATTCGGACAACTAATTTATAAGGCGATTGGAGTACAGAGATTTCGCATAGTAATTAATACACCTGGAGGACACTCTTGGGGCAATTTCGGACAACCAAGTGCGATCCATGAGTTAGGAAAATTAATAGCAGAAATCAGTAAATTGCGTGTCCCTACAAGGCCCAAAACAACTTTCAACATTGGCGTCATTCAGGGCGGCACAACGGTAAATAGCATTGCTTCTTCAGCCAGCCTGTTGCTAGATCTTCGTTCAGAACAATCGGCTATCCTCGACAATCTCGTTTTGAAAGCGAAAAATCTTGTGGATGCAAGACGCATGATGGCAACGCGACGAAACAAAAATGTAGTCTATCATATGGAACAAGTGGGTTATAGGCCGGCAGGGCAGATCGCTCATGATCATCCCCTGGTCAACCTGGCAGAAGATTCGTTAAAGCAGGTTGGTTGTCATCATGTAACTAATACTATTGGTAGTACTGATGCCAATATTCCCTTGAGCCAAAATATACCTTGCGTTTGTGTTGGTCTAGCTACTTCTGGTAATTCTCATCGCTTGGACGAATATATTGACCTCAAACATTTACAATCGGGCATGAAACAATTGCTTCTGTTAACCTTAGCTGCGTCCGAATATTGTTAAAATATTTCATATTTTGTCCAATTTAGGATGCTTGACCCATGACATTCCATCAAATCAAAAAAGGAGAGAAAGCATGAACTTTGGATTGACTGAAGAACAACGAGAACTGCGTCACATCGTTCACGAGTTTGTCCGGAAGGAAGTAAAACCTTTTGCGCGCCAAACTGATGAAAATGCTGAGTTCAATTGGACGGCCGTGCGAAAAATGGGCCCTTTGGGATTACTAGGTCTTGAGGTACCAGAGAAATATGGGGGTGCGGAGCTCGATGCAATCAGCGCTGCTATAGTTATTGAAGAGTTGGCTTGGGGTTGTGGATCGACGGCACTTGCGGTCTCGGCGCACAATGGCTTGGCGTTAGGGCCAATTTCCAAATTTGGAACCGAGGCACAGAAACAAAAATGGCTGCCGGCATTAACCTCAGGGAATAACAAGCTGGCGTGCTTGTCCTTGACAGAGCCGGGCGCCGGTTCTGATTTGAAGGGAGGAATACGAACTACGGCCGTTCAAGAAGGCGACTCCTGGATCATTGATGGCAACAAGATGTGGATGACTAATGCCTCTATTTCAGACCTTATGATTGTGCTTTGTCGCACAGATCGGTCGGAGGGCAGTAACGGCTTGAGCCATATTCTTGTTCCTTCGGATTCGCCAGGAATAACCATTGCCCCGGCAGAAAAGAAAATGGGCCTCAAGGGATCGCCAACTCATGCAGTTTCATTCGATGAGGTACGTGTACCGCTGGATAGTGTTCTCGGTTCTGAGGGGCGGGGCCTGCAGCAGACTCTTCAGACGCTGGACAGCGGACGCGTGAGTATTGGTGCACTCGCGATAGGTCTGGCCCAAGCGGCATTTGAAGCGGCCGTGCAGTATGCACATGAACGCGAAACATTTGGACAGCCCATTGCTAATTATCAGGCCATTCAATGGATGCTTGCCGACGCCGCAACCGAGATTCATGCCGCACGACTAATGGTCTTCCATGCTGCATGGTTAAAACAGAATGGGCAAGTGTACACAAAGGAAGCAGCAATGGCTAAATTATTCGCCACTGAAATGAGTGAACGCGTTTGCCGAAATGCAATTCAGATCCATGGTGGCTATGGCTATAGTACAGAATTTGAAGTGGAGAGAATGTATCGCGACACACGCTTGATGACCATTGGCGAAGGTACGAGTGAAATACAACGCCTAGTCATCGCTCGTCACATCCTAAAGCTATAAGAACGGAATCTCAAATACAAAGTAGCACAAGTTTCATCAACTTGTGCTACTTTTTCAATTCAGCATGTCATTAACTGGGTGGGATAACTGGTGGAGGTGTTGAACCGCCTCCATTATCGCCTCCGCCGCCATTATCGCCTCCGCCACCTCCGAATTTCCGCCACCTCCGGTATTTCCACCACCATCACCTACATCAATAGTGGGCGGTGGTTGGAAAGGACTCGGCGTAGGAGTATTTGTCGCGAGGGGGGGTGGGATATATATTAATTGTCCTACACTAAGAACCGCTCCCGGAGAAAGACAATTAGCATCAAAAATTTCTTGGACACGAACATTAGCTCTTTGAGCAAATATTGAGGGGCTTTCACCAAGCTGGATACGATGGGAGATCCATCCTGGAGGCGCGGCGGGAACACATACTTCTTCTGTTGGTGTTGCGGTTGCGGTTGACCCCGTTGCCGTTGGTGAAGGGGTGTCGGTAGCAGGAACTTGCGTTTGTGTAGGTGTAGGTTCTTCAGCAATTATAAATCGGCGTGGATCACTTTCGACAATAAAGTCTCCACTAACTTTATCCTCTAACCTAACCTGCCACAGATATGAGCCGGAATCAATACCAATATCTTCCGCACTTTTTTCAAGCAGGAAAAGCGATGCATTATCTGGTTCATTTACGGTTCCAACGAGTATGGATTCACCTCCATTGTCTTCAGCTGTTACGTAAACAGCAAAAACCTCGTTTTCTTTTGGCAGCGTAAGCCAAATCCAGGCAAAATCAATTGCATCGGCGGCAGTAAAGGATTGATCGGCTAGCGGTCCAAATACGGGGATAGTAACCTCAGCATCTGATGTTGGAGGCGCCTCCCTTGTTATCGTAGCGGTTGCACCTGGTGTTTCCTTGCCAACTGCCAACTCACTATTGCTGTCATCAACCGTAGGATCAATGATACTGGTTGGCGAGCCATTTGCCTGTCCTTGCTGCGCATTAGCAAATTGACTCCAAACAAGCACCAGTCCAAAAACGATAAAAAGCAAGGCCATTACTGGCACGGCAATATACAGCCACCGTCGTCTCTTGCTTGTCCATAAGGTTGCTTTTGGCAATGACTGTTCGGCAAGTATCGCTGTGTCAATCGCAGAAATTAGCTCATCGGCCGATTCAAAGCGGCTCCACTCCTGGCGCCATAGACAACTGCGCACAAGTCGATAAGTCTCTCCCGATAGTCCTTGGCGTTCCTCCTCCAAAGGCACTTCCTTTGGCATCGTTGAACGTTCAAAAATATCCCAAGAAGAAATTGGTAATCTTGGTCGATGACCGGTTAGCAATTCATAAATAATTATGCCTATAGAATAAATATTGCTCCGACGACTAATCGCTTTGCCCTCAATTTCTTCTGGCGAAGCGTAATCGAGACTATCAGATTGCCCATTAGTCAAAAGAGAATCTCGAGACTGAACAGTCATTGGAACGACAAGGTCAAGAATAACCGGTCTGTTGTCTGCGTCAGAAATCAAAATGTTTTCAGGCCGCAGTTCGGAATCCACTAAACCTGCTGAGTGTGCAATACTGAGAGCATCAGCAATCTGACGTGCGAGCAACAATGCATCTTCGACAGGGAGTATATACCCTTCTTGTTCCCAATCAGCTAATTTGTTTGATAACCAGTCACCAGTAATAAATTCTAATATTGCGAATGGATGACCATCCTCAGTAACACCTGCATCTATGACAGGAGCTATGTGAGAATTTTTCAACTGGGATACGGTTTCCGTACGCCTTTGAAAATGATCGACTAAGCTGGGATCTTCCTCATCGGTAGTACGCAATACTTCAATGAAGACTGGTTGATCTAGCTTTGTATCTCGGCCGATATAGAAATCACTAGCTGCACGAGATTTCAGTAACTCGTCAAGCTCGTAATTGCCGATTTTTTGTCCTGACAGGTCGGTCCTGTTTTGCGATACCATGAATATCTTTTAGGTTGATATGGATTACTTGCTCAATGAGCCTATATTAGATTCTTGATCACTAAACTTACTATTCAACTTACAATTTCAAAAATAGTAGTGAGCGGCGCAATCCCTCCACCATTACCAATACCTATTGAAAACGAACATGAAATAAAAAAACCTCTAGCTCCAAGCCAACTTAAATCTGAACTACCGCGACTTCATGTTCGAGATCTATACCTTTAATGCAACAAGATTACTACTTTACCGAAAAAAATGCAATCCATATTTATCTGATTGATATGCTGGGGTTACATCAGCACATTGTTATTTATCCAGGAAAATCTGGCGTGAAGATAATTGCACGTGGGTTGCTATCTGCTAGCGTGATAAAAGGATCTATTTGTTCAAGATGTATCTCAATGAGATAAGCACCCCGGCTTTTAAGATATCAGCCGGCACAAAATTAAGTTGAAAGCCTCGATTGCCTAAAGATGGTTCATTCACAGTTCCGGCCAGATATTCGCCTGAGTCATCCACAAGATAAAGCGAAAAATGTCGATCTTCAAAATTCTCATAAGGCCAATCCCAATATACAGTTAATGGTGTCTGCAACGAAAAAACGCTATTAGGTGGCGGGCCATAAAGTTGAATGTCAGGCAGGATAGTTTCATCTAAAGGTTCCACAACGGCCGGAAAATCAATGTCAGGAGATTCAGTGCCAATAGGAATAGCCGCAGACTCAGTAAGGGTACTGGTCGGCAAAGGCGTCAAGCTTTGAGTGATAGACGGTTCCAAGATGGATTCTGGCGATGTTGACGCTTGGTTCGTGGTAGTGGCACTTTCCTTTTCACTGACTCCCAGTTGTTGAGCAAAATACAAAACCATGAAACCGAGCAGCAGTAACATGAATGGTATGAATATGCGTATACTTCTTCTGCTAAAAACAGACGTTCTGTGTCCCATACTTGATATAAATCACTAAGTTATAGATTTTAATAACCTAAACCTGGAAGCTCCCCGACAAACACGCGGCACAAGAAGTCGGTTTATGGTGCTTTGATTAGCGCTAAGAGCGCTGGGGTAAGTTATGGTCAAAAAATGATTCAACCTACCACATGCGCTCATATATGACTTGTTTGTAATCGTATTTGATAACTACACTTTATTATATTAACTCGCCCAGCTTTTCTTCAGACTGCTTCATTATTTGGTCATGAAGGCTGTTGCCGTGGCTATCCATAGTAACCACCACTGGAAAATCCTCGACTTGAATCACCCACATCGCCTCAGGGACGCCAAACTCCAGCTTGTAGACTTTTATGACTTTGGTTACTGATTGAGCAATTAAAGTCGCCGCCCCGCCTATTGCGTGGAAGTATACAGCGGGCTGCTCGGCACACGCTTTCAAGGTATTCTGGCCCATGCCACCTTTTCCGATGACACCTTTTAGGTTGAAGTGTGAAATTACAGCCGGCTGGTAAACCTCTTCGCGAATACTAGTAGTTGGACCGGCGGCAACAAAAGAATATGATCCGTCTTCGTTCTTTTTTACCACAGGGCCACAGTGGTAAATAACGCCACCCTCTAATAACTGTTCCAAATCTGAGCAGAAAACTTGTTCGTCTTCCGGACACGGGGCATTAATGATATGCTCAACCATAAATTTGTGTGCCGCATCCCGCCCTGTAACAATAATGCCATTCAGCATTACGGAATCTCCAACACTTAGTGACCGAATCTCTTCATCGGATATTGGTGTGCTTAACTTATGCATAATTCACCTCCAGTGAGCCATTATCTAAAGACACATTCATATGGGCACGCCTATTGGCCCAGCACATGTAAGCAATGGAAACAAAGTAAGAAGCGGGCAGCCGGTGCTGTGCCCCAATTTTTACACCTAGAACGGTGGTCTTGCCACCAAAGCCCATAGGCCCAATGCCTAACTCATTGGCTTCTTCGTAAATCTGCTTTTCTAGAGCAGCAAGCTTTTCATTTTCATTTTCATCTTCTAGTGGGCGAAAGAGTTGTTGTTTTGATTTGATATAAGACGATCCACGATCGCCCCCTATGGCCACCCCTAAAACCGCCGGTCCGCACCCTCTCCCCTGGGCTTGGTGCACAGCATCGAGAACCACGCGGCGCACACCTTCCAAATCACGACCTGCTTTTAGGCCGCCATCAGGCAATTTGTACTGAGTCGACACATTTTCACAGCCGCCCCCCTTCAATAGAAGGTCTACATGAATGTAGCTTTCGTCCCACTCATGAAAATGAATGGTTGGGAAATCTTCACCGATATTATTTCCACTATTCGTGCCCGTAAGGCTGTCGACGGCATTAGGACGCAGAAAGCTGTTGTCAGTAGAGACAGTGACCGCATTCTTTATTTGAACAGCTAGTGCCTGTGTGGATACACCCAAAGGATAATAGACCTCAAAAATAGGCGTGCCCGTATCTTGACAAATTGGGGTCGAGTATTCGCGGGCCATCTTGACATTTAGTAAAATGGTTCCGAGTGCGCCATCGGCCGCAGAATCTGTGTCTTCATTTTCTTTTGCACTGCTAAGCGCATTTTCCATGTCCTGCGGCAAATCAGTTGCTGCGCGTCTTACTAATTCAATAAATTGGTCAGTCAAGTCGACCTGGTTAAGATTGGTCATGTGGATCATTCCTCCGAATTGGGTAACCAAAGAGATATGCCCAAATTTGTTAGTAAATATACGTTGCAGGCCACAGACATCTGGCCTGCGAACTGTGTTTCTCTCATACATTAGCCGAGGTATTCGCCAAAAGCAAGTAAGCTAAATTTCATTGCGAGTTATTGGTTCTTTAATGAAGAGCAGGGGAGAAAAAATTCACTAGTTGATTTCCAAAGCAGCCAAACGGGCAAACAAGCGTTCATAAAATTCACGTTGCCATTTGCGCTGCCACCAACGTGGTGTCACACATATTGCACCGTGATCCTTTCCCCTTTCCCATTCATAATACCATTTCCCTTTAGCAAAATGACTATTGGGCGTATGTTTTGAAAATTCACCACCAATAGGATGCGTGCCATTCGTTTTAGGGAACATTTGCGAAGTGGTTGAAACAAGGCCATCATTTTCCCACCATTCTCTACTCCCGAAATCTTTCATTGGAATGGGTGCTCGTTCGAATTCCTTGCTGCCAATATATGCGGCCGTATGATGTAAGGCTGGATTCATTAGTGGTGAAGGGTAGTGATGTCCATTAAACCAAATAGGAAATGTTTGCTCCGTAATTGTGGAAAAATAATAGGTGTTTGGAAAAGTAGGCCAACGGCCGTTATCTCGGTAGGCTCCTTGGAGCGTTGCGGAATAAATCCCATTATCTGATTCCCATAAAAAACGAGATTTGCTGACGCGATTTAGATAGCTAACCAGATCTTCACTGTTCTGGCGCTCGTAGCCCCAATGTTTCAAATCGAAGTCATAAACGTTTTCGAGTAATCCTTCTGATAAGTATGGATATAATTCGAGTAGACGCAGGATAGGTGCAATGCCAGAACTACGGGATATTAGACCCGTTTGTTCATCGACCCCAAAGTAGTAGGTAGCAATACTGCCGTTGAGCGCTCCCGATAAGCTAGTGATTGAACATATCCAACGTTCATTGCTGCCCCATTCCCAAAAGTCTTGCTCCAAAAGATACTGCAAACACCGGTTGGTTTGAGCGCCCAGGCTGTGTCCAATCAGGTGGATCGGATATTCAGCGCTCCAATCAGGCATGAAACCGCGTCCAGTGAAATCAGAACCAAACTGTTCATGCCCATTAGCTGTAGCATGTGTTGTTCCATAGTCTACAATGGTGCCCTTAATCTGGGCGGCCAGCTCACAAGCACGATCGTGGACCGAGCTAATGGGACCCACACTGGCTTCAAAGCGCTGTAAGGTTGATGGGGCCTCAAATGCACTACCCCAATAGTTGATGTCGCCCAGTTCATTTGGACCAAAGCCAAACATACCGTGGACGAAAACAACTGGTTGGATATTCTTTAGTTCGTTCGCCATGGCGGTCAAATTGGTTCCTTGACAGCTTTTGTTATTCTTCGATTGTTGCTGTCATAAAAGTGCATAGAATTGCATCTCCTGGCCAACAATCGTAGTGAAGACCTGCTTTGTCACAAATAGCGTGAAAGAAGGATTGGCGACTTAAGTCCATACGCGCGGCTACTTTTGGGAGTAGTAAACCACGCTTACCAAGTCCCGTTAGCATGAGTCCATGCCTGCCGATTTCAATCTCTTGCAGACTGTTTATGGCCCGAAATGCTGATAGCACGGCGATTTCTATTCGAATCGATTCCAATTCTAGAAGAGTAACAGGTGGAAAGCGGGGGTCCTTTGTCGCTGCGCTAACGGCCGATTCTTGAATACCGACATAGAGTGGTGTGTTGGATTGGATCCTTCCCACACACCCCCGGAGTTTTTCATTAGTTTTTGTACCTGGTTGCTTATTGCCAGCCAGAGATGACCACAAGGTTACAAAAACATCTGCTTTTTGGGCCAAGATTGGGATGTTAATATCTCTTGGATTAATCGTACCCAAGGTTAAATAATCCCTGATAGCTTCACGTGCAAATTGCAGGATTTCTTGTCGTTGAACTTCGCCAAGGCTTAGGTTTGAAAGATCTAATTCTGCTATCAATTCTTGGGTATCTTGTTTTCTCCAATCGGTCACCAGTTTGCGCCTCCAGTTAAGCTAAGTCAATGCAACACGCTACTAGCATCATACCACAACCTCAGCTCAATTTCCTGCTCATTACTATAAGATAAGCACTCGACTCTAAACCCTCTGCCAGACATTGGATTTGTTATAATTCCGTCCCATGTATGTCGAGATTCAATTAGGGGATATTGTCCAGTTGCGCAAAAAGCATCCGTGTGGGAGCTTTGAATGGGAAGTTGTTCGCCTGGGTGTTGATGTTGGATTGGTTTGTCAGGGTTGCCGGAGGAAGGTCCTGCTGCCACGGGGAACTTTTAACAAACGCTACAAGACTACTATCAAGCATAATCCACCTAAAGCATAATGGCTGAAATACTAACTTTATTGTACGTCCTGGCAGTAGCCTTATTATCAATATACGGCTTTCTTGGTCTATTCACTCTATTCCTTTATCGGCGACATAAGGATGAGACCTCCATCTGTCCAGAGGTAACCACCGCACAACTACCTTCTGTTACGATTCAGCTTCCGATCTACAATGAGCGTTTTGTTGTCGAGAGGTTAATCAATTCGGCCGTACAGATGGAATACCCTCCTGACCGCCTACAAATCCAGGTGATTGATGATTCGACAGATGATACATCTGACATCGTGGCGGATATTATCCAGCAGTTTGAGCTTCAGGGAATAAATATTCAACATGTTTACAGATCGCACCGTAATGGATATAAAGCAGGGGCCCTTGCAGATGCCTTGTTAGAAGCGCAGGGTGAATATGTGGCAATTTTCGACGCCGATTTTCAACCCCATTCTGACTTCTTGCTGAATGCGATTCCTCATTTCTTTGATGCGCCAAAGCTGGGCATGATTCAAGCTCGCTGGGGCCACCTCAATGCGAACGATTCGCCGCTGACGGCCGCTCAATCGATTGCGTTGGATAAGCATTTTGTAATGGAACAGTCTGTGCGACACAGGGCGAACCTGTTCCCAAAATTTAATGGGGCAGCTGGTATTTGGCGTCGTACTTGTATTGAAGATGCGGGTGGGTGGCAGGCTGATACCGTCTGCGAAGATCTTTGCTTAAGTACTAGGGCTGTTCTAAAAGGATGGCACTTTCGTTTCCTGCCCGAGATTATCGCCCCTGCCGAACTGCCGACCAGCATAACGGCTTATAAAAATCAACAAGCTCGCTGGGCCAAGGGATCTATTCAATGTCTACAAAAATATTCAGGAGCCATAATTAGGGACCGCAATTATTCGTTGGCCGCGCGCCTATACGCTTTACTTTCCATGTCCGCTTATGCCACCCATTTTCTCTTGTTGATCCTGTTATTACTTCAAATCCCTTTGATAATTCTTGATGTACATTTTCCGACATGGATGTTGCTTTTCACAGTTGTTGGGCTTGGGCAGCCATTATTGTTCGTTCTAGCCCAACGAGAAAGTTACACCGATTGGGTTAGACGCCTCATTCATTTCCCCACTTTGTTGTTGGTTGCAATCGGAACTGCACCCAGCAATGGCAAGGCGATGCTCCAGGCTTTTTTTGGCAAAGAACATCCCTTTGTGCGCACACCAAAGGGTATGTCGGGGAAAAACTCGAGCCAACAAATAAGCGATCGTCCATATTATCGTCTGCCGTTTGATAATGTTTTGTTAGCAGAAATATTTCTTTTTGTATATGCAATTGCGGGTTTGATTCTGGCAATTGTTAAAGACAATCCTGGGCCACTGTTTCTGCTAACCACAAGTTTTCTTGGATTCGGCTATGTTGCGTTTTTAGAACTGCGTGAGATGTCTACAATTAGGTGGCCAGCGTGGTTCAGAAAGCAGTAATCGGGTGAGATGAGCTGCCGAAATAGTTCTTAATTACTGGTTTCTCCAGAGGAAACTTGCGGAATTCGTTATCAAAATTTGACACATGGAGTCTGGATGCGCTGTCGATATACTTTAATTTATGCAACCCCAGATTTGCAAATACCGACAAATTAACCCATAAATCACATACTTGTAACTATCTTGCTGTATTTCGGAATGGCTAATTCAATTTCACTCTAATTTTTGCACGAAATGCAATAATATCGTCATTGATATCAATATAATTAACATTAATCGTTTATATATTAATAAATATCTTGACAATCACAATGTTCGACGCTAATATATTAGCATGCTTGAGTTTGTAATCAATATTGCTTAATGTAGGAAGCGCTAAAATGAACCCTGTAATTGGTCAATGTCCAATTTGTCACGATACATTGCACGTCACCCGTCTTCATTGTCGTAATTGTGACACAAGTGTTGAAGGGCATTTTTCGCTAGGACGCCTTTATTATCTTTCTCCCGAACAATTGTCCTTCGTGGAAACGTTTTTGCGTTGCGAGGGCAAGATTAAGTGGGTTGAGAAAGAAATGGGTATGTCCTACCCTGCCGTACGGGCAAGATTGCGGGATGTGATAAAGGCAATGGGGTACGAAGTTGAGATCCCGGAGGATCAGGGTGTGTCTGAAGAGATTCGCCAACAGGTGTTATCAGAATTAAGTTCGGGCACCATCAGCGCAGAGGAAGCCCTTGAATTACTTCGTGGTGATGATTAATAAAAGGAAGGTGGAAGATGTCTGAAACATTAGTACGACAAGATGTGTTGGATTTGCTGGCTAGAGGCAAGATATCGATAGACGAAGCCGTTGAATTGCTGAGCCGATCAAGTGATATAGGTCTGGCAGAAGAAAATGAGGATCCTGTTTACAAAGCAGAAGTAATTGGGCACCAGGAAAACGTTGAAGCGCTAAAAGTGGAAGAAATGTTGAAAGCTGATTCTACAGATGATACTGAATTCGCATTGAAGGAAAAGAAAACTATTAACGCGAGCAGAAAACCACGCTGGTTACGTGTTCGCGTTTCCAATCTTGAAAGCGGAAAGAGTAAGGTTTCCGTCAATGTGCCATTTGCTATGGTGAAGTTTGGATTAGGGATTGCTCGCGTCTTTAGCCCGGAAATCAACGGCACTAATCTAGATGAGATCAACGATATGTTCTTAGCTGCTGAACAAGGGTTATTGGTTGATGTAGAAGATGCCGAGAGCAACGAGCATGTTCAGATCTACCTCGATTGATGGAGTAATTCGATGGCTACACAACGTATAAATACAATAAAAGCACCGTTTGTTGAAATTGAGGAATGTGCCGGCGATTTGGTTATACGACCTTGGATGGAATCGGCCGTTCGTGCTAAAGGCGAATTTCAATTCGAGGAAATAAGTGATGTGCTGCACTTCCGTGCAACAGGTGACTTACGCTTAGATGTTCCAGAAGGAACCACCGCAAAAGTGGGATCCGTTTCCGGCGATCTTATGGTGAAAAATGTGCAAGGGGAGCTTAGCATAAATGAAATTCAGGGTGATGCTATCCTTTCTAATTTAGGGATGGTCAAGATTAACAATATTTGTGGTGATTTGTCGGTTAAGAATCTTGCAGGCCCATTAAGCGCTGAAACCGTCGACGGAGATGCGGTGCTCCGCAATATTGACAATGATGTTTCTTTTGGACAGATTAATGGCGACTTTGCAGCATATTTCGTTAATGGTGCCGTTTACTTGAAGCAAATTGATGGGGACATAAATCTAAGAACAGTTAATGGTGATATTGATATTAGAAGTGGGCAGCGTGATGCGAATTTCCGCAATCTTGGCGGTCGATGTGTTGTGGAAAATGTCCAAGGAGATATTCGTTTGCTTGGGGGCTTGTCTGCTGGTAAGCACAATTTTTCCGCTGCGGGTGACATAGTGGTCCGTTGGCCGTCTAATGCACCTCTAGATCTTGTTGCAAAAGCGGCCGAAATTCGTAATAGGTTGCCCCTGCAAGATGTAAAGGAACTTGAAGATGGGTTGGCTGGTCGACTGGGAAATGGAGACACGGCCGTAAGCCTAACCGCCGGGGGCAGGATTCTGCTCAAGGAGGCTGAGATGATTGATGAAAAATGGGAAACTGGCCCGCAGGAGACCTTCGAAATGGATTTTATGATTGACTTAGCAAAGCTTGGTGAGCGTGTCTCGGCGGAGGTGACCCAGCACATGTCACGTATGACGGATCAACTAGAAACGCACTTTGGACCAGAGTTCGCCCAGAATATCTCAAATAAAGTGTCCCAACAGGCAGAAAACGCAGCTCGAAAGGCAGAAAATGCTGCAGAAAAGGCGCGGAGATATGCTGAAAGAGAGGCTGCCCGAGCTGAGCGTCGATACCAAAGATCGGCCACTGCAAACACTCAGGCAGCACGACCTGAACCCAATGTTGTTAGAAAGAAAACCTCAACGGAAGAGCAATTAAAGATATTAAAAATGGTTGAAAAGGGAACGATATCGCCCGAAGAAGCGAATACATTGCTTGAGGCATTTGAAGGGTAAGTGGGGGCGAAATAGGGGTGCGGTGGTTGATTCATTGATCAGATTCGCTTGCTTATGATTTGAGGGTAGAATGGAGGCTCTAGTATAAGACTGACTTTTGCGATGGTAGTAACATTTCCTGCAACCCAATCAAGTGGGGGAATCCGCCCCATCAATCCTAACAAAGACTTCCCCCGGCTTGTGGAGTTGTTACGGCTTGTTTTTGGTCAAGAAATTACGGGAAGTGGGCCATTGTTGGGAAACTTGCCGGGCGATCAGAATCCATCTGTCTTATGGCGTTTTGATCCTAACCTGGCCAGACTTTCCCCCGGATTTATTTGGGAGATGGATGATAAGATCGTTGGGAACGTTACACTTTTACCAACACGACCGGCCGGCCGTTTCCTGGTAGCAAACGTCGCAGTTCATCCTGATTATCGCCGTCGGGGATATGCACGCTTATTAATGAATGCGGTTGTACACGATGTTCAAGAGCGCCGTGGACGAGACATCTTGCTTCAAGTTGAACGAGACAATGATAGGGCGATTGCCTTATATCGGTCAATGGGATTTGAAAGTCTTGGTAGCATGACCCAATGGCAGAGTTCTGTATCAAGGATTCATGAAGTGCCAGAAAATCAACAGCTTATCAAAGTACGAGCTTTACCAAGTAAACTTTGGCGGGAGGCTTATCAACTGGATAGTCGAGCCCTTGAGCCAAACTTGAGTTGGCCAGAACCACGACCGCCCGATTACTTTAAGGCGGGGCTTTGGCGCCGGTTCTTCGGATATATGAACGGGCAGTACATTCGTACATATGTGACCTTTGATGATAACAGTCAATTAAGTGGGTTGGCGACCGTTTACAGTCAGTGGGGACAGCCGCATCAGTTGTCGGTTAGGGTTCTTCCAAGTTTGCATGGTCAGTTGGAACTTCCACTATTAAATAAGGCTATCGGACAGGTACGCAATTTAGCAAGGCGCAATATCCGAATGATTCACAACGCAGATGATGGCGTAATGAATCAATTACTATCTGCAGCAAATTTTCGTCAACAGCGCACGTTAAACCACATGAGACTAGAATTGAAATAGCTATTCGGAGAAATATTATGGCTAGTGCGGAAGAAAGAATGCAAATTCTTCGTATGATCGAAGAAGGCAAAATTACAGCTAGTGAAGGCGCAGAGTTGCTAAGAACCTTGGACAAGTCAGATCGCGGACGGCAGAACGAGCCGATGAAAGGATCCAGTGCACCGCGATGGTTTCGCGTTCGTGTTACTGAGACTGGAACCGGTCGCAACAAGGTGAATGTTAACATCCCTATGGGGTTAGTTAATGTAGGCATAAAGATGGGCGCCAAGTTCGCTCCAGAAATTGAAGGCGAACAATATGAGGCCATTATGGAGGCCATCCGCAGCGGGCAACAGGGAAAAATCCTTGATGTTATCGACGAGGAGGATGGTGAGCACGTAGAGATTTTTGTTGAATAATGAATTCATCGGCGCACCACCAAAACACAAATTATCTCCGCAATGATCAATACAAGGATTCCCGTAATCTAGGCGATCGGGCTCAACTACATCTGCGCTTTAGTAACAATCCGGTGGGCTGGTCTGCCTGGATTTTTACTTTGTTAGATTTGCAGGCTGATTCAAAAGTTCTGGAATGCGGTTCAGGACCAGGTTGGTTGTGGCGCAGCAATTTAGATCAAATTCCTGTCGGCTGTCAGATAACACTAACGGATCTTTCGCCAGGAATGGTGCGTGAGGCGGAAAAGTCACTCATAATAAGCGATCACGATTTCAGCTTCAAAGAAGCGGATATAACAAAACTGCCTTTTAAGAACGATAGTTTTGATATTGTGATTGCTAATCATATGCTTTATCATGTGCCTGATCGCAAGCAAGGACTATCTGAAGTCCAACGTGTTTTGAGACCTGGGGGTTGTCTAGTGGCTTCAACCGTTGGACAAGGTCACATGCAAGAGATACGTGATTTAGTGATAACGCTATCACCGGAACTTGCCGAGGTATATCAGTCGTTTAGCCCTACGTTTACTTTGGAGAACGGCCGTTCTCAACTAGAGCCTTGGTTTTCGTCCATTGAATGCCATCGTTACGAGAGTGCCCTAAAGGTAACCGAAGTTGACCCTATATTGTCGTATGCATTGTCCTCATCGGAGGCCAGGGCGTATGTTGATGAGGAAAAAATCCAGAACGCGACTCAAATCATAGAAGCCATCATCGCGGAGCAGGGATCATTCCAAATTACAACGAATTCTGGTCTATTCAGAGCCTATTGTTACAGATGATTAGTTACATAAGTTAATAAGGTAACGCTTAAGGAATTGATCCCCAGAAGTTGTCCAACCTAATGTGTTTTTGTCTTATTCTGTTGATAGAATATGTAATTTGGGATGTGGTATGGTTTCATAAGAGCCAACATGAAACTTTACTGAGAAACCATTATCCAAGATAGGGTAGTTGGGGATCAAAGCTTTGGTTTGCGTGATAGCAAAATCGACCAGATCTAGGAATCTATCTTGATGATCCCTTTCCAACTCCTCAGTCCCATAGCCATATTCATATGGAACAGCCAACCAGTGAACAGCTGCTTCTGGTTCAATGCATTCAATCAACGCAATTCGTTTCTCATCATCCTGGACGATAACAGTACCAGGCTGCTCTCCGCTGATGATAGCAGCAAATAAACTCTTGTCATCACTCATCGATTTTTCTCCTCTGACTTGAATATCGATACCAGTTAATATGCAACACCGCGAATGCAATATATATCATTGTAGCATGTCCATCCAGTGCGACAACTTGTGAGTGCTCAGCAGAAAATGCCCTTGTCGAGATGGCAAATTCCTGCGCATGTCATATAATCTAAAATCGAGAAGTATGTGATCCCAATTACTTTGAATTGGGATTGTGACGCTTATAATCGAGTTGTTTTGTTTACGTTTCAATAACGAAAGGAGAAGAACTAGGATGTTAGGTACTAATTTTCGCTTGCACAATAAACGTTTAATCACCCCATTTTTTGTCATTATTGCCTTGCTACTTGTAGCATGTAGTGGAGGAGCCTCATCAGATACCCCTACCGATTCAACCAATGAACAACCGACAGAAGCCCCCGATACAGAAGCCCAACCAGCAGAAGAGAGCAGTGATGAAGAGTCAATACCGGCCTCGGGAGGTACACTGCGTGTTGCCATGCAACCGATTGTCAATACGGATCCATTAAATATCTCTTCTGACAGCGAAGTATTGGTGGCTAATCACGTTTATGATTATCTGGTTGACATTGATCCCCAATCTAACATTGTTCCGCGTCTTGCCACAGAATGGGCTGCCTCTGATGGTGGGTTGACTTACACCTTTTCATTAGCTGAAGGTGTGAAGTGGCATGACGGCAGTGATTTTTCAGCTGCGGATGTTGTTTGGACTTTCGAGCGACTGCGGAGTACAGAGGGAACGCCAACGGCCGATCTTTATATTAATATCGAGAGCGTTGAGGCCACTGACGATCTTGAGGTTACCTTCAAATTAACAAAGCCTAACTCCTTTTTCCTCTATGATTTGAGTGACAATCATGCATTAATCCTCAAAGAGGGTACAGACGATGCGGACAGCAAATTTAATGGCACTGGTCCTTTTAAAGTTGACCAATATAGCCCTGAAGATCGTATCGAACTTGTAGCCAACGAAGAATACTTTATTGAAGGACAACCGAGTCTTGATCGAGTCGAAATAATCTTCTTCAATGATGATTCAGCGTCTATCGATGCGCTTATTGGAGGTCAGATAGATCTAGCAATGCGTATGCCCACGGCCTTATTTGTTGCCTTACAGCAGGAATCCGGTCTGAATACCTACAGTATTCCGACCAACGGATTTGATCTGGTTCGTCTGCGCTCTGATCGTGAACCGGGCAACGATCCCAACGTTATACAGGCACTTAAAATGGCCACGGATCGTGAAGCTATATTAAATGTCGTACAGCAGGGATTTGGGGCAATTGGTAACGATACCCCGATAGGACCATTGTATGAATCTTATTACGATCCGGAAGCTGCACCACCGGCAAGGGATGTTGAGGCGGCAATAGCGTTATTGGCCGAATCTGGATATGACGAGAGCAACCCTTTAACAATGACTCTGCATACACCAGATACTGGTGGTCGAGCTGATCTGGCGGCTGTTTTGAAAGAGCAGTGGGCTGAAGCAGGGGTTGATATCGAGATTAGTGTCGAACCGGAAAGCGTTTATTATGGTGATGACGGGTGGCTGGAAGTTGACTTAGGAATTACAGGATGGGGCTCACGTCCTTACCCGCAGTTCTATTTGGACACCATGCTTGTGACAGGTGCTAAGTGGAATGAATCCCATTTTTCCGACGAAGAATTTGATCAACTGGTTTCAACGGCCGGAACTACTGTTGATGATTCTCAACGAGTGAAGGCTTATCGTGAGATGCAGCAATTGCTCATCGATCGCGGACCAATTTTAATCCCGTATTTCTTCGCCCAGCTTGGTGCGATTAATGATCAGTTTGAGAATTTCGAGATGAAAGCCTTCGCAGGTCGGACTGATTTTCGCGAAATCAAATATAACGGATCATAACCAAATAATGGCCGCTTCAGAAGTGCGCGCCACGAAAAAAAGCGCCGTCCAAGGATTAGGACGGCGCTTTTTCGCTGTGTTGCGCCACCTATTTGATCGCCCGACCGCTGCTTTTGGAACCAGCGTTTTCCTACTGTTCGTTCTTATTGCGTTGATCGGCCCGTGGATCGCACCGTATGATTTTAATGAGCAAATCTATGCTGATGCAAGGCAGGCGCCTTCTACCATTCACTTTTTTGGCACCGATCATCTTGGCCGGGATGTATTTAGTCGCGTCCTTTTTGGCGCAAGGGAAGTATTGGCCCAGGCTGGTTTAGGAACAATCTTAGCGGTTATGTTTGGGACATTTTTGGGCCTACTGACCGGATATCGCGGCGGATGGGTAGATGAAATCACCATGCGCTTTTTTGATAGTTTGTTGGCTTTACCAGCCTTACTGCTTGCGCTGCTTCTATTAGGTACGGTTGGTCAATCACAAAACGCTGTGCTCATAGTGATTATTGTAGTTTATACGCCGATTGTTGCCAGGGTTGCCCGCAGTGTTGTTCTATCAATGCGCACAAAGGGGTTTGTTGAGGCAGCCAAACTGCAAGGGGAGAGCCAATCGCGAATATTATTTCGTGAAATCTTGCCATCGGTGATGCCCGCACTAACCGTGGAGGGTGCTCTCCGTTTTTCATACGCTATTTTTCTTGTGGCGTCGCTTGGATTCCTTGGCGTAGGGGTACAGCCACCTAGCCCCAATTGGGGCTTAATGGTTAGCGAAGCACGACCCCACGCTATATTGTTACCTTGGGCAATGTTCTTCCCAGCCGCGGCAATAGCTCTATTGGTTATTGGTGTTAATCTCATGGCTGATGGTATTAAAAGAACCTTGCAGGCTGCCGCTTGACATATGCAAAATGCACCACCAATTCTCTCGGTCAAGGATTTATCTATCTCCTATCGTTATGGTAAAGAGTGGCTTAATGCTGTCCGCGACTTCTCATTTCAGATTGAAGCAGGTCAAACTTATGGCTTAGTCGGGGAGAGCGGATCGGGTAAATCTACTATTGCGTTTGCTATTATGCGTCATTTGAGCGAGAACGGCCGTGTTGATGGGGGTGAGATCCGATTTAATGATATAGATTTGTTATCATTGCCACTTTCAAAAATGCGCCAGATTTGGGGTAATAAGATAGCCTTGGTGCCACAAGATCCTTTGTCTTCGCTCAATCCCTCAATACGCGTAGGAGAGCAGATCGCAGAAATTTTGCGGCAACATATGGGCCTAAGTCGTCAAGGTGCTTACGATAGGTCGATTGAGTTGCTGCGTAATGCCCGTGTGCCTGATCCACAGCGCGTTGCTCAAAGTTACCCACACCAAATTAGTGGCGGAATGCAGCAGCGTGTGCTAATTGCCATGGCTTTAAGTACCGAGCCTCAACTATTGATTCTTGATGAACCAACCACTGGCCTTGACGTTACGACTCAGGCGGCCATACTCGATCTCTTTCGTGACCTAATCGAGGGTCATCAGACGGCCGCCCTGTATGTGACTCATAATCTTGGCGTCATAGCACGAATTTGCCAGCGGGTAGCTGTGCTGTATGCAGGAGAACTAGTAGAGGATGCCTTCGTAACAGATCTGTTCCATAACCCCTGGCACCCTTATACCGAAGGACTCTTGCACAGTGTGCCACAATTGGGAGAACAATCGGCAGATGTAGAACTGCAAGCCATACCTGGGAGCATTCCATCGCTCCAAAACCGTCCTCCAGCTTGTGTATTCGCTCCCCGCTGTTCTCTTGCCATTGAACGATGCTTTCAAGAAAGACCGCCCTTAGAAGTGACTCCAGATGGGCGACGCGTACGTTGTTTCCGATGGTCGGAAATGGCATCCGCAGAGATCTCTACAACCTCTCCGCAGGATGCTCAGATCATCAGCCGCCATGATTTGTCTGCTTCTGTAGATAATAATGACTCAGTCACTGTCTTGAATATTAATGAACTCCAAGTCTATTTTAATGGCCCTCGATCAATGAAAGATCTGATAAATCGCCGGCCCGGTGACGTCATTAAAGCAGTTGATGGCATCTCGATTTCGCTTTTACGTGGCCAGGTCTTGGGAATAGTAGGAGAGAGTGGCAGTGGGAAAACGACACTTGCTCGTTCTGTAGTTGGTCTTGCCAAGCGTACCGGCGGGAATATTGAGTTGTTTGGACTTAGCCTTGCACCCGATCTTGATGATCGGCCTATCAAGACACGCCGTTTATTGCAATACGTCTTTCAGAACCCGGAGGAAGCACTTAATCCTCATATGTCAATTGGCCAGACTTTAAGTCGGCCATTCATAACACTATTGAATGAGTCGCAAAAGGAGGCGGATATTGAGGTGTTGAAATTGCTTCAAGCAGTCCGTCTACCTGCCGATTACATTTCAAGATTCCCTAATCAGTTGAGTGGTGGTGAAAAGCAGCGTGTGGCCATTGCGCGCGCCTTTGCTTCTTCACCAGATTTACTTCTTACAGATGAACCGGTGTCTGCTCTTGACGTTTCTGTCCAGGCCTCGATCCTTAATTTGTTGAAAGAATTGCAGGCGGAAGAAAACAACACTTTGATATTTATCTCGCACGATCTAGCAGTAGTTGGTTATCTGGCTGATCTTATCGTGGTGATGTACCTCGGGCGAATAATGGAATTTGCAAAACCTGACGCCTTATTCCGGCCGCCATATCATCCATATACAGAAGCCTTATTATCGGCCGTTCCTTCTATTAATCCGGAAATTAAGCAACATCGTATTCGGTTGGATGGAGATGTACCAAGCCAAATCGATTTGCCAAAAGGGTGTCCTTTCCATCCACGTTGTCCGCGTATCCTGGGCGAGATTTGCAAGACTGAAGCGCCCCCTTGGCAGCAAGCCTCTGATGGAGCTCTTATCTACTGCCATATTCCTTTAATTGAGCTCGAAACCAAACAAGCCGAATCCACAGTAAAAGGGAATTATTCAGAGGCAAAAGAGCAACAAAAGTAAATTTATGACCCGCTACATTTTTCGTCGTATTGCCTTCCTTGGTCTCACATTATTAGTGACTTCGCTCATTATTTTTATCCTTACCCAATTTCTTCCTGGAGATGTGGCAAGGATAGTCCTTGGACGTGAGGCTGGTCAGGAACAATTGGAGGCATTCCGCCAGGAGTTTGGACTGAACGATCCATTGCCAATTCAGTATTTACGTTGGCTCACTGATTTCCTTCGTGGTGACTGGGGCAGATCGTTGAGTACGCGCTCTGAGATCTTTCCTGTCGTCATGGATCGCTTGCGAAACTCGATGATGCTTGCTGCATTGACGATGTTGATTGGCGTACCCTTGTCGATATTCCTAGGGGTTGTCGCTGGGTTGAATGAAGATAAATTAGCTGATAACACAATTAGCATTGGCTCACTAGCTGTTGTTGGTTTACCGGAGTTTGTAACCGGGATCCTGCTAATTGAGATTTTCTCACGTCGCCTTGGATTGCTGCCGGCGAATTCCTCAATTCCCTTGGATGCGTCATTCTCAGAAGCCTTGCCTATGCTGATCCTACCGGCAATAACGGCAACCTTGGTTCTATTAGCTTACATTGCTCGTTTGACGCGCGCAGGCGTTGTTGAAGAGCTTAAGAAGCCTTATGTGCGCACCGCAACGCTCAAGGGTATTCCACAGGTTGCCGTGACATTTAAGCATGTCTTGCGCAATGCCTTGTTGCCAACAATAACTGTCATCGCGATTAGCTTTGGCTGGTTGATTAGTGGCTTGATAGTTATTGAGAATGTTTTTAATTATCCTGGTCTGGGGAGGCTTTTGGTTTTCGCAATTGACCGCCAGGATTTGCCACTACTTCAGGCCATCACCATGGTCACAGTGCTTGGTTTTGCATTTGCGAATCTTGCTGCCGATCTTCTCTATGCCTATCTTGATCCACGTATACGCCTTGGTTAGGAAGGAAACGTTACAACAGCTAACGCCATAAGTAACAGTCCGGGAATCAATTGAGGTAAATAAGACTAAGGTTGTTAGGGTAAGGGGAATGTTCCCGCCGGTGCATACCAGTCTTGAATATTAGTATCAGCGGTTGCTTTACCCTCTTCGACTACAACTACCCGCAGGGCATGATCCTCACAGGTAAACCCACATTCTACGGCCTCCGTATATCCTCCGCCAGAATCACTCCCATCTCCTAACACCCTGGCAAAAACATAGTATTCACCCACGGGAATTTCATTCGCGTAGTGAGTCCATCCTTCTTTGGTTTGCAGAGCATAACGTTCGCTTTCGTCTGTTCGCAAAAAGTAAATAATTAATGCCGGTGTTCCACCTGCTGGGTATGTTATATTCCCTTGTACAACGCCATAACCAGGGATATCAGTGGGGGGTTTGGGTGCTTCGAATAAGACGGAAAAGAAGGATCCAAAGGGGGTGCCTATTGTGTCTGCCAGCTGCCACCATGCATGATATTTCCCCGGTGTAAATGGGGCATGGATAGTTACACTTATCTGGGTTTCTTCGCCTGGAATAACGACACCAGGTAAATCGCTTACTCGCCAGGTTAGCGGATTTCCCCCTGCTTGAATTATCTGGTATTCGGGCGTCCAGGTACATGTGCCACTATTTCTAACTTGCCAGGTCTTTTTGAATGTTGCCCCACGCTCTATCTTTGTATTATCAGGAATCGTAATATCTTCTAAAAACTCCCCGACGTTCGTACAATCTGAACTGTTTTCCGGGATAGATGAGTCTGTGCTCGCGTCAAAACTGATGGCTAAGGACTGTATAATTTCATCTAATTGGGCAATGGTCGCCAATAAATCGGCTGGAGCCTCAGAGTCAATTATCATTTCGCCTTCGCGTAGTGAATCAGGTACATCAAAAACATGCGAAAATTGGATAAAGAATCGCCCATCATCGGTGACGCCATCGAATTGGTATGCTGATTCAGCCGGCTCGAAAGAACTCGCATTTTTTGCAGATGTAGTTAGATACCTTTTACCAGAACCATTTACAAATGAGAGGTTGAGGCTGAGTTGGTCTTGGTAAACTTTGGATGCTGATAATTCTAGATCCCTGACACTTTGCTGCTGCCAAGAAGGGATAGATGAATAAAAGTTCCCTTGGTCATCCCGAATTGGTTGAATGGTGAGCTCCGAAGAACCGTTCTTGGTTTGGATTGGTTCAAAAGTTAGGCCGATTATGTCAGGGATACCGGACAGATATACGGCCGTGCCATCAGGGCTACTCACGATTGCTGGTGATTTTTGATAGCTAACGCCTTTGAATATTTCTGGATCGTAACCTGCAAGCACACCAGGAAACGATGAATAAACTGCCGGGACTGGGGTGGGGAATCTTTTGTCAGGAAATACCTTTAGCGACTCAACTGATTCAATTAGATCAGATAAGTGCCATTGCTCTTCAAGGGCTTCCAAACCGATCTGATTAGCAGCCATAGATAAAACATCTTGATCTTCAACGATTGTCTTCGGTGTTGATACCTGGGCTAAAGGTATGAAGAGTGCTACATAGAATTGGGCATCATCTGTTAAACCTTGGAAGATGAAAAACAACAAGTCATCAGTCATGAGATTGTGATCGTGGTCGACCAGGACGAAGAAACTAATACCATTACCGTTCTGAAAGCCAACAAAGTTTGGAGCGCTACGAGATTTTTCAACCGCATTTGTCATTGGTAAGATCGGAAGCGGCTTCTCTGGACGATATGATCGTCCGTCCAAAATAGAGCGCAATTGGGTTATTTGGGACTTTGCGTTATTAGATATCGCACCATATTGATCAATTGGAAGGACGATGAGTTCCGACGAATAATCTCCTCGTTCTCGTGAAAAAATGAATTCAATCCGCTCCGGTAAAGCTTCTTCAGGATCCGCCGCCTTGGCTGACTCGACAGATGTTTCCTTCAGTAAACCAAATATCTCATCAGTGTAGCTGAATTCTACCCCCATGAAACTGGCATGAACCATGTCTTGATTTTGATGAACAGCGGTTTCGTCAAAGCTTACTAAATCGCCATTAGATACTTCTAACGAGGCGGATGTAAGTAATGGTGCCTCAGCACTGGGCCCGGCAGTGCAAGCCACTAATGCTGCGAACATGGTTAGTGGGAGCAAGCAAGATTTGAAAATCTTGGTAATTGTCAGGGGCGATTCAGTATCCTCTTCCATAAAGCACGTGAACCGATTCGATCTTAATGCATAAACTGCTTTTGCAAATTCACACCTGGAAAGTATACCCGTATGTTTTGCGCAAGAAAGAACCACTCACGCAGGGCTTAAAGAGCAGTGGCAGCGAAAACCCACCTGCGCAAGATAAATAATAATAAAACCACTTCGTATAGGGATTATACAATACAAATAATCTAAAAACTAAAGTATGGGATTGCCGCTGAGTGAGAAAACGACCTTCTGCACTTACTCAGAAGGTCGTTTTGAGCGGCTATCGGGATTTGAACCCGAGATCTTTGCTTGGGAAGCAAATGTGATACCACTTCACCATAGCCGCATAACCTGAACCTTTACAACCAAATAGCTAGGTGTAGCGAATGTCTTATTCAGTGACACTAAATGTCACAAATAACAACTTGGGAAGCTGCTGTGTTACCGCTACACTATAGCCGCATCGAAAAATGATTATAGGCATGGCTGGTCGCCATGTCAAATAAAGGAAATCTTCTCAAAATACATCTTGGGCATTATTAAAGGTCGTTGCCTTTTTCCAGTTGCGTCCATAATAAATGGCTCCTATAATTGCTCAAGTTGACGCGAAAATTTTAAGGTAGATGACAATTTGATGAAGCAAAAAATTATACTTCTAGTTGAAGGAGCTCGCGCCGGCACTGATTCCCTATCCCTTCCACTAAAAAAAGCAAACTTCACTGTAGTTTCTTGCCAGAATGGGCGCCAGGCTATGCTTCTGGCCCAAGAAAAGCTACCCAACCTTGTCGTCTTTGATGCATCGTCCTTGCGGTCAAACGGTGCACGAACATGTCGCAGGCTTCGCGGCATCTTGGGTGAAAACCCGATTATCCATTGTCGCGGTGCGGGAGAACCTGAGGAACCTGAAATACCGGCGGATATTTTTCTCGAACATCCTTTTACCGGGCGAAAATTGCTAAATAGAGTGCGCGACCTTTTACCAGCCGATCCTCTCAAAGAGGAGGTTATTCGTTTTGGTCATTTATTAATTTACCGTTCTAAACGAGCGGTTGAAATTGGGGGGAAAGGTGAATGCCGATTGACTCCCAAACTAGCACGTTTGCTTGAGGAATTTTTGCGCAACCCAAATATAATGATTAGCCGGAAGCAGCTAATGCTCAATGTTTGGAAGACTGAATATGTTGGCGATACGCGAACTTTAGATGTACACATTCGTTGGGTCCGTGAATGTATTGAAAAAGATCCCTCGAATCCTGAATTGCTGCTTACTGTTCGTGGCAAAGGCTTCATCTTGGCTATCCCAGACGATTTTGTTACACAGTAAAAAGAATTTTGATCATGGTTGATCGAAAAAACACCATCCATACGGATGGTGTTTCCAATTAACGTGAAATGGCCTAATGTCTTATTAAGCTGCTTCTGCGCGAGCTTTATCTAGAGCGGCCATAAGGCGCCCTTTTCGCCGAGCTGCATTTTTGGGGTGAATTATTCGTCTGCGAGCTGCCTTATCCAAGGCTTGGTAGGCTTCTCGCGCCGCTATTTCAGCATCGTCAAGATTCCCATCATCAAGTAATTGACGTGTCTTTTTGACATAAGTGCGTGCAGAAGAACGAAAGACGCGATTTCGTTGAGTACGTTTTACTGTTTGCCTAATACGTTTTTTGGCAGATTGAATGTTAGCCAATGTTCAATTTCCTCCGGATTATTACAATGCCTCGCATATTACGGAGGCATCAGAGCCGCACGATAATAGCACAGACTACCTGTCTGTACAAATGAGAGTTCGTTAAGTTGCAAAGATCATTGGTGGTGATGGATAACTTTAATTCTGTCTATGCGGGTGGGTGGCATAAGCTATTCCACATATGTACGTAATAATGTGCAATTGGATGGGGTGCTAACTTCGAATTCACCCAAAACCGCCGGCAACAAAACAAATTGGACTGCTTGCAATGATAAACCCGCGATTTCAGCAGCACCATTTATTACGCCCCAAATTTCTAATGTCGTGCCGTCACAAAAACCCTTATAGCGCCCATCCTCTTGCAAATGAATCTGCTCGGTAGTGAAATATTGATTTTGGCACAAAAGAGAGCGCTGCATCGTTGGCGACTGTGTAATCAGTTTGGATTTAGCCAAGCCAGGTTCTACTTGGCGAAAATCAATTACATCCATCGCCTTATCAATATGCAACGGCCGTGACTTTCCGTCTGCGCCAACGCGATTCCAGTCGTAGACGCGATATGTGGTATTTGAATTCTGCTGAATCTCGGCAATCACCACTCCTTTAAGTATGGCGTGAATCGTTCCAGATGGCACACAAACCACATCGCCTGTTTCTACTGGCAACCGGTGTAGGAACGATTCTAATTGCCCTGAACCAATAGCTTGGCGAAATGCTTGTGGGGAAGTATTCGCCACCGTACCAAGAATAAGAGCTGCATCCGGTTCTGCATGAAGCACAACCCACATTTCGGTTTTGCCTAGCTCATTGCCCTCATGTGCCGTGGCATATTCATCATCGGGATGTACCTGTACAGACAGGGAAGAATTGGCATCTAAAAGCTTTACCAACAGCGGGAACTTCCCACGATCATCTGCCCACTTATTACGACTACCGATCAAGTCCAAACCCATAATGTCCTGTACGTATGTGAGCTCTTGCCCAGCGAAAAGGCCATTTTTAACCTTTGTAGTTCCATCGCTATGGGCTGCAATTTCCCAGCTTTCAGCAATGATCCCTGGCGGCAATTTTCGGGTAAACAAGCGTTCCAGGTTTCGACCGCCCCAAATGTAATCCTTAAAGACAGGTTCAAAGAGCAAAGGGTAAATCATTTCAGTCTGCATCATTTTTGCCGTTTCCAATAAACGACCGAGAGTGGGGGTAAGCTAATTTCTATTGAGTGTGGTTGTTCATGCCATGGCACGGCCGAGCTCTCCTGAGGCGGATTAAGGACATTGCTGCCACCATATTTGCCAGCGTCTGTATTGAGTATTTCAATATATGTGCCTTCAGTGGGGACTCCTAGACGGAACTGTTCTCTAACAACGGGCGTAAAGTTGCAAACGATAAATATCTCATCTTCCTTGTCCTTAGCTCGACGGCCGTATGCCAGAATACTCCGCTGGCTGTCGTGTAAATCGATCCAATAGAAACCCTCCCACGAATACTCCACCTCATGCAAGGCTGGCTCCTCTTGGTAAAACAGATTTAGATCGCGAACTAGTAATTGAATACCCTTGTGTTTATCATCTTGGTCCAATAGATGCCAGTCCAAGCTTTGTGCTTCGTTCCATTCCCTCCATTGGCCAAATTCGTTGCCCATAAACTGCAGTTTCTTACCCGGGTGGCTCCATTGATATCCATATAGTAGGCGTAAGTTAGCGAATTTCTGCCACAAGTCACCCGGCATCTTGTCTAGCATGCTTTTTTTCAGATGCACGACCTCATCATGTGAAAATGGTAGAATAAATTGCTCACTAAATGCATACAACAATGAAAACGTCAGTGTGCCATGGTGGAAAGCACGATAAATGGGTTCATTTTCCATATACTGCAATGAATCATGCATCCAACCCATGTTCCACTTGTAAGTAAAGCCTAGTCCACCCTCAGACACAGGACGACTGACACCGG
The DNA here is from genome assembly GCA_963736615.1 of uncultured Chloroflexia bacterium. Classification (GTDB taxonomy): domain Bacteria; phylum Chloroflexota; class Anaerolineae; order Promineifilales; family Promineifilaceae; genus JAACFF01. The sequence continues at coordinate 1,100,348 of CAVTPP010000003.1, forward strand.
GCCAAGAAGTTGACTCTTCAGCAAGCGTGATTGCGTCTGGAAAATCATGTATCAACGGCTTGGTTAAATCGCTTGATAAACTCAATTGCCTCTAGATTTTCGCGGCCTCCGTAGCGATTCGGAATCCACTCACCAGGCTGTCGAGAAAAATCTAGATACAGCATAGAGGCTACAGCATCAACGCGAAGACCATCGATATGGTATTTGTCGAGCCAGAACAATGCATTACTGATTAAAAATTGACTGACTTCTTTACGGCCGTAATTGAATATATAGGTACCCCAATCCGGATGAGCTCCCTGGCGCGGATCTTCGTGCTCATAAAGGTGTGTTCCATCAAAAAACCCAAGGCCGATTTCATCTTTGGGATAATGCGCAGGCACCCAGTCAAGGATGACACCGATACCCGCTTGATGGCAGGTATCTACAAAAGACATAAATTCATCTGGCGTGCCAAAACGGCTGGTTGGAGCAAAGAATCCAGTTACCTGATAACCCCAAGACCCATCGAAGGGATGCTCAGTAATTGGCAGAAGTTCAATATGTGTATATCCCATATATTGAATATAGGGCACCAGATCACGAGCAAGATCTTCATATGTCAGCCATTCCCAGCCATTCTTACGCCGCCAAGAACCCAGGTGCACCTCATAAATACTTATCGGTGCGTCCGTTTGCTGCTTTTTTGCCCGTTCCGCCATCCACTCTTTATCTTGCCACTCGTGCTTATCAATATCCCAAACGATTGAAGCATTCTTGGGCCGCATCTCACTGAAGAAACCCACAGGATCAGCCTTTTTTACCATATAGTCTTGATAGTGGGTTTTAATTTCGTATTTATAAAGCGTTCCTTCACCGATACCTGGAATAAAGAGTTCCCAGATACCATTATTGGGGTGAAAGCGCATTGGATGACGCCGTCCGTCCCATTGATTAAATTCGCCAACGACACTTACCCGACGAGCATTGGGTGCCCAGACTGAGAACAATACGCCGCTGCTTCCATTTAATTCTGTTAGATGGGCCCCTAGTTTCTCATACATCTTCATATGAGTTCCTTCGGCCAGCAAGTGTTCATCGAATTCGGAGCGAGTAGAGGGAAATGCAAATGGATCTTCGTATAGCAGTGTCTCTCCGCCGTATGTTGTGAATCTGAAAAGGTAAACAAGGGGCAGCTTCTTGTCAGGAAGAAATACCTCAAAGAATCCATCTTCCTTGAGTTTTTCCATCGGATAAATTTTTGTGCTGCTAAGCATTACCTCGGCGCTGTCAGCCAAGGGTAAAAAAGCGCGAATAACAACCCCGTCTTCATAATCGTGTGGTCCTAATACCGCAAATGGATCGCCATGATAAGCTCCAACAATCGCATCAATCTCTTCATAGGGAAGTGTTGGGTAGTCCATATGTTTCTTTTCCTTTGATGACCTTCTTTTGACTCTGAATCTCCCTCATACTTTACCGCTTGTAAATTAGCAGAATTACGAGTAATAAGCAACCAGTCAAGAGAAATTGTCTGTTTTATTATAGTTAAGCTAAAAAAGCTTAAATTAAGTATAGAATTATTCCTTCGAGGGTAGTCCCTTGAGATTATCCACCACCCCTGGAATGGAGGTCTAGTGAACCCAGGTCCACCGACCCCGATGATTTATTTGCAAAAGGCTCGATATTATCTTACAGGTAATTTGAGTCGCGACTTAATTTCAATTACATTGGGTCTGTGCCGTTTCGTTGCAACTAGCTTCTTCAGCATGAAAGGCTGCATGTTTATCGAACGCGAAAATGGCACCCTGCTCTTCCACGCCCACAAAATTGAATGAAGAGGCTAGCATCATATAATAAAACTAACAATAGTTTTGACAACAGCGTTTTGCTTTCCAATAATAAATATTTGCCTTCGATACGCAAGCTCAATAGAAATCAGTTCAAGTAGATCGGTTCGTGCTGGATGATCTTTATCATTTTCTGAATTAATTGCTGAAAATCAAAATTTACGTCGATATGCCGAAATGGATGGTACGCGATTACCCTTAGTAATCCGTTTGGATTAAGAGCTAACTTAGGACATCTACAGGAGCTCCGTGGTCTAGGTTACAATGTGATGCTGTAATTTGAAGTACCGTAAGGCACGAAAAAGCATTTTAATGGCATATTGCCATGATAAGCATACCGAACCTGATTTGAATGGGCAGATTTAAGCTACTTATACCATTACTTATACTACTTGCGATTGTTATTTGGGCTGTTCCTGCTTTCTTGCAGGCGATGCCTGACCGTTATGTTGCGCGTCTACCTGAACAGCTCCAGAAACTTGGATTGCCGGAAGATCAAGAGTCAATTTTGCCTACAATAGCAAGCCCCGTGGAGGCACAAAGTTTGCTTCTGCCAAAGGATGCTAACAAGGAAAACGGGTCAAGCGCAGAGGTTCCAGTATCTTCGCTAGAAGCGTCTGAGCCAGACGGAACACTTATAACCCCATCTCCACAAGAAAATGAATCGGCTCCAGCAGCCCCGACCAAAACACCAATGGCCACTCCTTTACCATCCCCCACCCCCTGGCCTATCCCCGTATCTGCTAGACTTAGTGGATTTCAGCATAAATTCCAGGATTGGAACAATTGTGGTCCAGCAACATTGGCCATGGCGCTTACTTATTTCGGTATGAATATTGGACAATCTGATACGGCCTCAATTCTTAAGCCTAATCCGGAAGACCGGAATGTCAGTCCCAATGAGATGGCTGATTATGTTATTGAGCAGACACCATTCCAGGCCAAATACCGCGTGAATGGTTCGCAAGACACGCTGCGCCGCTTAGTAGCTAACGATATACCAGTAATAATTGAAATCGGAATCGAACCCCCAGGTGAATATCGTTGGATGGGCTGGTACGGGCATTATCTATTAGTAGTGGCTTATGATGACGAACAGGAACAATTTTGGGTATATGATTCATGGTTTGGAACGAGTGAAGAACCGCTGCAAAATGCACATCCAGACGGTCGCATCTTATCCTATTCAGATTTAGAGGAATATTGGCCACATTTTAACCGCAGCTACATTGTTCTAAATCAAACCGAACAGGCTGATCTGGTAAATGCGATCATAGACGAAGATATGGATGATCTTGTCATGTGGGAAAATACATTAAATGCCTCACAAATTGACATTGCTAACGAACCTGAAAATGCTTTTTATTGGTTTAATCTCGGAAGTGCGTTCAACGCCCTTGAACAATATGAAGAAGCGGCGACGGCCTTTGATCAAGCCCGGGCCATTGGCTTACCCTGGCGAATGCTCTGGTATCAATTCGGACCATATGAAGCCTATTACAAGACCAGCCGCTACGATGATGTCATTTTATTGGCTGATGTAACATTAAAGGATCGGCCGTATTTTGAAGAATCTTACTATTTCAAAGGGCTGGCTTTAGCTGCTCAAGGCAATAACAACGACGGCAAACAGAATCTTGAATCTGCTGTGGAATTTAACCCCAATTTTACTCCGGCCATTAAAGCATTAGCGGTCATGAATTAATAGATCCCCAAAAATTCTATCTAGAAAAATATTATGCGGACTAATTGATAAATATGAAGCAACGAACAAGAAACATCGTCTTATTTTTAGTGATACTACAACTCATCTTAATCATTGGGCTGCTGACTCTGCCAACAGTGGTACAAGCTATTCCAGGCCGCTATCGTGTCGCCTTGTCAGAGCGTAGTCCGGTATTTAGTGATATTACGGAAGGCGTGATTGATGCTGTCGCACCGGTAGCGACAGCCCTCCCGGCCCCTTCACAAGCGCAAGATCGAGATGAAGTGGATATCGCAGCCCTAATTGCCCAAGAGGCAGTAACATTAGAACCAACTAATGCCGAACCAATTGCAACCACGGATTCTTCATCTGAGGAAACAGAGGAATCAATCAACCAGGCTGAGGAATTGACAATTGAGCCCACAGTTGTTCCAACTGTTGCACCAACCCCCGCTCCAACAATGATTCCTACCCCGTTACCTGAGCAACATATTCTGGCGGGCATGGGCGTTATAAAACAGACATTCAACAACTGCGGCCCTGCAAATCTTACACAGACCCTAAACTTCTTAGGTAATGACATAACGCAAACTGATGTCGCCTCCTACTTGAAGCCAAATCCGGAGGACCGCAACGTCAGCCCATGGCAGATCGCTGATTATGTAAACGAACAAACACCAGGTTACAACGCAATCGCTCGTAGTGGTGGAACGCTTGAAATGGTTAAGCGCATTGTTGCTGCCGGCTATCCCGTAGTCATTGAAAAAGGCTACGAACTACCTGATTCTGGCTGGTGGGGACACTATTTGACAGTTTTTGGCTATGATGATGCCCGGCAAGAGTTATTAACACAAGACAGCTATCTTGGACCGTGGGATGGCTCTGGAAGACCCGCCTCGTATAGTGAAGTCGAACAATATTGGCAACAGTTCAATTACACCTTCTATGTCGTTTATGAATCCGATCAAGAAAGTGAGGTGGCAGCAATCCTAGGGCCAGATATGTTTGATGACTTTGCCATGTGGCAAAATGCTGCTGCCCGTGCTGAAGCAGAAACGAAAGAAAATCAAGAAGATGCTGTCGCCTGGTTCAACCTAGGCACTGCCTTAACCCGTATGGGTGGGCTAACCGGTGAAGCGCAATACTATGAAGGTGGCGCCCAGGCATTTGATCGTGCCCGCCAAATAGGATTGCCACCACGAATGCTATGGTACCAATTTCAACCTTATTTAGCTTACCTAAAACTTCAACGATATCAGGATATCGTAGATTTGGCCGACGCAACTCTGGAGACACAGGGCGGGCGAAATGTCGAAGAAACCTTCTGGTATAAGGGTCACGCCTTAGCTTTCCTTGGCGATATCGTGGGAGCCCGTGAAGCCTATCAAGAGGCTTTGAGAGTTAATGAGAACTTTTATCCAGCGCAATGGTCTTTGGATGCTTTGAATTAGTCTTTTTACCTGTCGATGTAATTCGATATGCCTGTACAACACCCGACCCATTATTTGATTTTTGTCCGGCACTCGGCCGTTCAAATCGACCAAGATCGCTCATCGCATGAATGGGTTTTATCTGCTGATGGCCGTGCACGCTGCTTACCCTTGGCCAAAAGTCTGTCCCAATATCAGCCTTCCCTTTTTGTCTCAAGTGAGGAGCAAAAGGCAATTGAAACTGCACAGATAATGAGTAGTGCGCTTGGTATTCCTCAGAGAAGTGCTCCTGGCTTGCAAGAGCACAATCGTGCAGGAACACCATATTTAAATAGCAATCGTGGTTTCCGAGCCGCTATCACAGAGTTTTTCAATCATCCTGGAAAACTGGTCTTTGGTCAGGAAACGGCCGTTGATGCATTTTCTCGTTTCAACCAGGCTGTATTCCGAGAAATCGCCCTCCATCCTCATAATAGCCACGCCAACCTGACCTTTGTGACCCATGGCACTGTGTTGACCTTGTTTGTTTGCCATTACAATCCTCAGTTAGATCCTATTGCTTTTTGGAACAGTTTAGGTATGCCATGTGCCGTTATTTTGAATTATCCGGATCTATCTTTTGCTGCCATTTTATCGTGGAATCAATAACATCTAACGAGTAATCTTTCTTGGTAAACCCGCGAAATTGAAAGGCAAGATCATCCCACAAAAACACAGCAGATAATTCTTTTGTGAGCATTATACTGTCCCCTAAAAACAGGATATAATATAGGCACATCGGACCAGAATAAACCTTGTCCAGGCCCTCCTGTAATGTTAACAATTGTCACATATCAACCTAAACTGGAAAAACGCTTGTATGATGAAAATTCTGATCGGTAAACAATCCCACATCCCAATTGGAGAAAAATTATGTCTGATAAAAAGCGCAAACACATTAAAGTAACCTATTCCACTCTGGCCAGCCCAGATCCGCTCCTTCATGAATATTATGATGAAGCAGTTCTTGAAGCTAAAGTCAACTTTGGTAAGACCTTCCCACTGTACATAAATGGTGAGGAACGTTTTGCTGACGAAACATTTACCAAGGTCAGCCCAATTGACACGAGTATGGTTCTTGGACATTTCCAGAAAGGCTCGGTCGAAGATGCGAATGATGCTATTGCTGCCGCTAAGGCGGCATTTCCGGCTTGGAGCAAGCGCCCGTGGCAAGAACGCGTTGCTATTCTACGCAAGGCGGCCGATTTAATGAGTGAGCGTCTATTCAATATGGGCGCTGTCATGAGTATAGAAATTGGCAAGAATCGCCTTGAAGCGCTAGGTGATGTAGAGGAAACGGCCGATCTAATTCGCTATAACTGTGATGCTATGGAAAAGAATGATGGGTTTAGCTTCAAGTTGATGTCGGAAAGCGAACATCATCACAATCGCAGCGTACTCAAACCATATGGTGTCTGGGTCGTAATCGCGCCCTTCAACTTTCCTGGAGCATTAGCAGGTGGACCTAGCAGCGCTGCGATGGTAGCCGGCAACACAGTTGTCTTGAAACCTGCTACAGACACACCTTATACCGGTTGGCTCCTTACGGAATGTTTCCGAGACGCTGGGGTCCCGGCTGGTGTGTTTAATTTTGTAACGGGACCAGGCCGCACTGCCGGCCAGACTTTGGTCGACCATTCTGATGTGGCCGGGATCACTTTTACCGGCAGTTATGATGTGGGCATGAACATCCTGCGTACATTTTCACATAGCAATTACCCCCGCCCCGTCGTGGCCGAAATGGGTGGAAAGAACCCAACCATCATTAGCAAAAATGCCGATGTGGACAAAGCGGCTATGGGTGTGATGCGTTCCGCATTTGGGCTACAAGGGCAAAAGTGTTCGGCTTGTTCACGGGTATATGTGCACAATGATATAAAAGATGCATTCATGGCCAAATTCTTGCAACTGACTCAGCAGATCAATGTTGGCGATCCATCACGAAAAGAAAATTTCATGGGCCCTGTCGCTAATAAGGGTGCTTATGAGGACTACAAGAAATTCGTCTCTGATTTACGCGCTGATGGCAACATCGTTTTCGGTGGTGAAACACTTGATGAGGGTGGTTATTTTGTTGCACCAACCATCGTTGATCATTTGCCCGATGATCATTATCTTTGGAAGCAGGAAATGTTTTTGCCCATCGTTACGATTGCCGGTTTTGAGGATCTAGACGATGCGATGAATAAAGCGAATGATGTAGAGTATGGACTCACTGCCGGCTTTTTTAGCGAAGAAGATGATGAAATCCAGTGGTTCCTTGACAACATTGAGGCCGGGGTTGTGTATGTTAATCGCTCAGGAGGTGCAACCACGGGTGCGTGGCCGGGATATCAGTCTTTCGGCGGTTGGAAGGGTAGCGGTTCAACAGGCAAAGCTGCCGGAAGCTTCTACTATGTTCAGCAATACATGCATGAGCAAAGTCAAACTGTCATTGATTAGCTGCTTATTTTTTTGCGCGCTAACCAAACTAAATGTCTAAAAGAAATCTTCAAACCTCCCGCGGATAATAATCTTCGGGAGGTTTGAATTTTAACCAAGGACTGGGCTAAATGACAAAAGAGCCTTCGACCATGAAAACAAATAAAACATGTACTCTAAAGGACGCCGTAAACCAATATGTGACCGATGGGAGTGTCGTAAGCATTGAAGGTTTCACAGCATTTATCGGTTTTGCCGCGGCACATGAGATAATCCGCCAACAACGACGCGAATTAACCCTGGTGCGTATGACGCCTGATTTGGTCTATGATCAGATGATTGCTGCCGGCGTTGCTAAAAAACTCATCTTCAGCTACCTTGGAAACCCTGGCGTTGGTAGTTTATATTGTATTCGCCGAGCAGTTGAGAAAGGTATCCCCCGGGCACTTGAAATAGAAGAATTCTCACATTTCGGAATGGTCGGCCGTTATATCGCTGGGGCGAGCAACCTGCCTTTTTTCCCACTGCGCAGCTATCTAGGCAGCGATCTGGCAAAGGCAAATCCCCAAATCCAATTTGTAGAGAGCCCATATGGTGATGGTCCCATTGCCGTTGTGCCGCCGATAAATCCAGATGTCGCATTTCTTCATGCCCAGCGCGCTGATGAAAATGGGAATACACAACTCTGGGGACTTCTGGGAATGCAAAAAGAGGTCGCCTTCGCATCTAAAAAGGTTATTGTTATCGTTGAGGAGATTGTTGACGAAGCAGTCATTCGTAATGATCCCAACCGCACACTGATACCCGGACTTGTGGTTGATGCTGTTGTCCATGAACCTTACGGTGCTCATCCCAGTTACGTTCAAGGATACTACGATAGAGATAATGATTTTTACTTGGGTTGGGATAAGATCTCAAGGAATCAAGGTTCTACAGAGGCTTGGTTAAAAGAATGGGTTTATGATGTGCCTGACCGGGCCGCTTACCTTGACAAACTCGGCCAACAACATATTGCGCGGCTCAACCCAGGTGAAATGTGGGCGGAGCCTATCAACTACGGCCGTTACGATTAAGCAGGCAATGCTACATTCAGGTCAATGATGGGCAATAAGACATTGAAGAGTCGACTGATCCCATCAAACGGCGGTTGGTTTGTAATTATGGCAGCTATCCTTTGGGGAACCACGGGAACCGCTCAAGCATTCGCACCACAGGGTACACAGCCCATGACAGTCGGCACAATACGGCTGCTGTTTGGTGCTGTGACATTGTTTCTCTTGGCCGTTTATCGTGGTGAATTTACCAGTATAAAGATTTGGCGTACTTGGCCACGAGGCACAACCCTTTTAGCGGCTGCCGGTGTAGCTTTGTATCAAATCCTTTTCTTTGCCGCAGTGGCCAGAACCGGCGTCGCCGTGGGCACAATCGTTGGTATTGGTTCAACGCCTATCGCTGCTGGTATTCTTGTTTTCCTTTGGCACAAAGAACGACCGGGGCGGCGTTGGATGCTTGCCACCACATTGGCAATATTGGGCTGTGTACTGCTGATATTGACAGGTGGTAGCATTGAGGTTGATGCCCTGGGTATCCTACTTGCTATTGGTGCAGGATCTGCATATGCATTGTATACCCTGTTAAGCAAAGAGTTGCTTGGTGCGCAGCCCCCTGGTGCAGTACTTACAGTGACATTTACTTTAGGTGTCTTAATGCTGCTTCCGGTCTTAATTTTTGGCGATTTGACATGGCTGCTTGAACCTAGGGGAATGGCTGTAGCCTTGCACTTAGGTGTCGTGACGGTTGGTATTGCCTACCTGCTGTTCGCAATCGGCTTGTCGGCTGTGCCTGTAGCCACAGCAGCGACATTGACTCTGGCAGAACCCCTAACAGCCGGTTTATTGGGGGTGGTTGTATTGGGGGAATCATTGAGTGGAGCCGGCCTTATCGGCATCCTCTTAATATTATGTGGGTTGCTGGTCCTCACTGTCAAAATGCGATCTCCTGCAGTTGAACAACCCATCTTACCCTTCACGCCGGGTCCTGACCAAGAAAGTGAAATTACTCGTCCTTAGGAGAAAACTATGGAATTCACACCAAATGAGCTGATGATTGTTAATGCCTCCCGTGCTCTTGCGGGGAGTCGCGTCGTATTTGTAGGCGTTGGTCTACCGAATATCGCCTGTAATCTTGCTCGTAGAAGTCATTCGCCGCAGATCGAGCTGGTATATGAAAGTGGCGTTTTTGGTGCGCAGCCGGCACGTCTACCCCTGTCTATTGGAGATCCAACTCTGGTGAGTGGCGCAACGTCGGTAACAAATATGGGCGATTTATTTATGTACTATTTGCAAGGGGGTTTGGTGGACGTAGCCTTGCTGGGTGGGGCACAGATCGATCGCTTTGGTAATCTAAACACGACAGTGATCGGCGATTATCAACAGCCGAAAGTTCGCTTACCTGGTTCAGGAGGTGCTTGTGAAATTGCAATAAACGCGAAGAAAACATTTATGATCATGCGCCTAAAGAGCAGGGCTTTTGTGAAATCACTGGACTTTCAAACCAGCCCAGGTCATTTAGACGGTGGCAGCGCCCGCCAAGATTTGAATCTGCCAGGCGCCGGGCCTTCTCTTGTAATAACCGATCGAGCTGTCTTTAGCTTCGATAATTCACAGCATGAAATGATGCTCACCGAAGTAGCATCGGGTGAAACAGTAGAATCAATTCAAAGAGAGGTCGGATGGCCTCTGCTAGTCGCTTCAGATTTACAAGAGATTACACCACCCACTGAGACCGAATTAGAAATAATTCGAAATCAATTGGATCCCAGCGGATTATATCGATAAGGAATTGTTAAGATCATGTTATTCGCACATCCCCAAGGAAATGTATTCTATCGCAAGTTGGACCATGCTCGCCCAAAAATATCGCATGGCGAAGGAATCTATCTTTATGATGAAAACGGCAAACGTTATCTAGACGGTTCGGGCGGGCCTCTGGTGGTCAATGTCGGACATGGTCGCCAGGAAATAGTTGAGGCGATGTCCCGACAATTGCAAGATGTCGCATATATCCACGCCATAATGTTTACCAGCGATGCGTTGGAGTCTTATTCGACTGAACTGGCAGAAGTAGTCCCGCTCAATGATCCGCGCTTCTTTTTCCTAAGCAGTGGATCAGAGGTTGTTGAAGGGGCAATAAAACTTGCACGGCAAATACAAATGGCGCGTGGTGAATACGCACGAACTATCGTAATAAGCCGCTCTCTAAGTTACCATGGTATGACCCTGGGTGCCTTAAGCGTAAGCGGCCGTCCTAGTTTGCGTGGTCCGTATTTGGGAATGCTGCACAATATGCCGCACATTCGCCACCCTTACCCATATAGATTCCCAGCCAGCGGTGAGGAATTGGCCGATCGCCTCGAAGAATCTATTCTGGCTTATGGCCCATCAAATGTGGCCGCTTTCATTGCTGAGCCAATTAGTGGCGCAAGCCTGGGTGCGGCGGAACCACCCGATGATTATTGGTGGCGAATTCGACACATTTGTGACAAATATGGCGTTCTTCTTATCGCTGACGAGGTTCTTGTTGGCATGGGGCGCACTGGAAAGTGGTGGGCATTACAACATTGGGATGTGGTTCCTGATATACTGATAACATCGAAGGGTGTAGCTGGTGGTTATTTTCCGCTAGGGTTTGTCGCCGCTATCGGATCGGATGTTGAGCAAATTCGCCAAACCCTTGGCGATTTCAATCACGGCGGAACCTTCAGCCACCATGCTGTCGGTGCTGCTGCCGGATTGGCTACACTGCGCATCATTCGTAATGAGAACTTGATCGAAAACTCAAAACTGATGGGACGCTATTTAGGCGATAGACTGGCCGAGACCATAGGTCATCACCATAATGTTGGCGATATCCGTGGACGTGGTCTATTTTGGGGCATTGAATTCGTGAAAGACCGGATATCGACCGATCCATTCCCTGCCAGCTCAAAAACAGCATGGCGAATTTGGCAGCGGGCTTTTGATATGGGTTTGTCACTTTACTTTTCACAAGGTTGTGCGGATGGTGTCAATGGAGACATTATCATGATTGGGCCACCGCTGATCATCAATAAAGAGCAGATCGATGAATTAGTCGATATCCTAGCTGCGGCCGTTAATCAGGAATTGAGTTAATTAATCACCATCTGAGCTCTGGTGTATGAGACTAAATCCATTGGAGTATGCAGGTTTATGTCCGTGAAGAAAATAAATATCCTGGATTTACAAAAGAAAAAGGAAATTGGAGAACCAATCATTATGCTGACGGCTTATGATTATCCCTCCGCTTCATTGGTGGATGCTGCCGGCATAGATATGATTCTCGTCGGTGACAGTTTAGGGATGGTTGTGTTGGGATATGACAATACGGTTCCTGTTACCATGGATGAAATGTTACATCATGCCAAAGCAGTAGCCCGCGGAACCAATAACGCCTTTCTAGTTGGTGATATGCCATTTATGTCCTATCAAATTGATCCCCTTGAAGCGGTGCGAAATGCCGGACGATTTATGAAAGAAGCGGGAATGGATAGTGTTAAGCTTGAAGGTGGCCAAGAAATAGCCCCGACAATTGAAGCAATTGTCAGGGCTGGAATTCCAGTCATGGGCCATATTGGCTTAACCCCACAATCACAGTCAAAGCTGGGAGGGTATCGAGTTCAAGGTAAAACGGCAGTTTCCGCCAGAAAACTTTTATCAGATGCACGCGACCTTGAAAAGGCGGGTTGCTTTGCCATCGTTCTCGAAGCAGTTCCTGCCATCGTGGCCAAGGAAATTAGCCAAAGGATGCATATTCCAACAATTGGTATCGGCGCTGGATCCGCCTGTGATGGCCAGGTGTTGGTGTTTCATGATGTCTTAGGTCTCTTTAATGGAAAGCAGCCGCGATTTGTAAAACAATTTGCTAACCTGCGGCAGACAATAATTGAGGCATTCTCACTTTATCGGCAAGAGGTTTTGTCCAAGCAGTTCCCTGCGCAAGAACATACATATCCAATGAGTACAGAGGAAAAGACGGCTTTCTTAAAAAGCTTGCCTGAATGATATGCGTTTGGCCGTTATCGGCAGCGGATCTCTGGGCTCTCTTTTCGCTGCATATCTTTCTTCTCAGGTTGATCTGATCTTATTAGGTCATTGGCCGGCACAAATGGCTCAACTTCGAAATTCGGGCTTGACCATGATTCACATTGACGGCCGTCACTCACATCATAAGTTTTCCGTCTCTCAAGATTCTAAATCTATTCCCCCCGTTGATATCGTATTGATATTGGTTAAGAGTTACCAAACCATAAAAGCAGCAAAGGATGCAAAATCATTGCTATCTCCTGAGGGATTAGTGATAACTCTTCAAAATGGTCTTGGCAACAAAGAGAAATTAACCAAATCGCTCAGATCAAAACAGATAGCACAAGGTGTAACATCGTTAGGAGCAAATATGGTCGAGCCAGGTATTGTTCGACATGCAGGTAAAGGCAAAGTCTTTGTAGGGGAATCAGCGAGCAACAGATCTCTAATCGATCAATTCGCAAAATTTGTGAATGCGTCAGGGTTAGAAACAGAAATAGTGGAAAATGTGGATGGTTTAATATGGGGCAAGTTAGCTGTGAATGCAGGCATCAATCCACTGACCGCCCTGCTGCGCGTTCCAAATGGCTTTCTTGCAGAAAATGATCTTGCGCGCAGCCTGATGTACAATGCTGCAGAGGAAACAGCGGCCGTTGCAAAGTCTCTAGATATTGAACTCCCATATCCAAGCGCCGGAAGACGAGCAATTGAAGTTGCCCGACATACCGCTCAGAACCACTCCTCAATGCTGCAGGATATACTTAGAAATGCGCAAACTGAAATTGACGCCATTTGCGGTGAGGTTGTGAGGCATGGGCAAAGGGCAGACATTCCTACCCCTATCAATGAAGAATTCTTGCGTTTATTTAGCCGTCATTCAGACACTAACTCAGCAAATAATTTATCAAGCAAGATTGATTCTTTAGACAAATTGTTATCTCAGCACAGACAGTCAGTTGCAAAGGTAACAAACAAATAAAATCACAGGCCCGATTGGAGAACCTATGCTTGTCACCTCTACAATTGAAGAACTAATAGCAAATCGGAAGCCGGATTTAAACTTGAGTTGGGGGTTTGTGCCAACAATGGGTTTTCTACATGAAGGACATCTCTCCTTAGTGCGTCGAGCAAAAGCAGAAAACGACTGTGTTGTAGTCAGCATCTTTGTAAATCCAACCCAATTTTCTCCCAATGAAGATTTAGCCAGTTATCCTCGTGATTTGGCTAAGGATATCGCAATGCTGCAAAACGAAGGCGTTGATATCGTATTTACGCCATCAGATGATGAGCTATATCCTGTAGGTTTTCAGACAACAGTTATTGTAAGCAACTCAGCCAAACCACTTGAAGGTGCTTCACGCCCGACCCACTTTCAAGGAGTAGCAACGGTTGTAGCCAAGCTATTTAACATCGTTAAGCCCAAGCGAGCATATTTCGGCCAAAAAGATGCCCAACAATGTGTTGTCCTACAGCAAATGGTTCAAGATCTAAATTTCGATCTTCAAATGGTTATTTGTCCAATCGTTCGTGAAGCGGATGGTTTGGCAATGAGTTCCCGAAATAATTATTTAACGCCGGAAGAACGGCAGGCAGCACCCATTCTTTTCCAAGCCTTGTCAGCAGCACAAACAGCTTTCTTGGATGGGAAACGAGATGGGAAAATTCTCCGTAAAATTATGAACGATGTCGTTTCTAAAGAGGCTCGTGCACGAATTGACTATGTGAGCGCGGCCGATCCTATAACATTGCGTGAATTAAATCAGATCAATAACGGCGTTTTGTTGTCAATGGCCATCTTCTTTGGCCAAACCAGACTTATTGACAATATCCTAATTCAAACGGAATAATACTTTATCACGACCAGAACCCAGCGTGTACTGCTGCTGCCTCCTCTTCGAGCATTGGCCCTACTACTGTGACGGGATCGATGCCATAGCGAAAAATATGGCGACACGGTACGACAAAGCTGCCTCCTGCTATATCACCCAATGTCTCTGCTGAACAGCCATAAACTATGGCCCGAATACCCGCCCAGTAAATCGCTCCTGAGCACATGGCACATGGTTCGGTACTTGTATAAAGTGTCATGTTAGTTAACAATGCAGGAGACATCTGCTTAGAGGCCATGCTTATCAGATTCTGTTCTGCATGACCTGTTATATCATGGTCAGTAAATACACTATTTTCAGCCGTTAGTACTATGTTATCTTCGAGGGTTAGCAAGGCCCCAAATGGATGATTGCCCTTTTCGCGCGCACTTAGAGCTAATTCAAAACAAATGCGCATCAGACGTTCATTCCGAGTATCCTTACTCAATTTTCACTCTCCCTACTACCGTTAACCACTGCCCCGATCGTGCCATCTGATACCTGAATCATTATTCGCTCCCCCTTGGTAACTTGCTTGGAACTGCGAACCAATCGACCATTCTCCTGATGTACAATCGAATACCCTCTTGAAAGCGTTGCCAGTGGGCTGGTGGCGGATAATCCGGCCATCGCCACCGCAAGGCGCGATCGGGATTGTTGAAGCTGTTGACTTATCATTAGCTCAAGTCGATAGGCAATGTTGTCTAGTTTTTGCCTGTTATTATCTAAATTTCCTCTAGGACTTAGAAGGGTCACTTTGTGGGATTGGGTTTGCAGTTGTAAGTATTTTTGTCTAACTAAATTCCGAATTTGTGAATTTAGCTTTAGGCGTTTGTCAGCCAGATAATATGGCAATTCGGAAAAATCGGGGACTGCTAATTCCGCTGCTGCAGATGGCGTTGGTGCTCTTAAATCAGCCACAAAATCAGCTATTGTAAAATCTGTTTCGTGACCAACGCCGCTGATTATAGGATGCTCAGCACTATAAATTGCTCGAGCAACATGTTCGTCATTAAAAGCCCACAAATCCTCAATTGATCCGCCGCCTCGGGCAATGATGATAGTATCTATGTCAGGACGGCCGTCCAACCATTGTAAGGCACGAATTATTTGTGCCGGTGCCTGATCCCCTTGAACCAAAGTCGGGGCTATTAGAACTGATGTTAGAGGGCAACGACGCTGCAAAACATTTAGAATATCACGTAGAGCGGCGGCATCAGCTGACGTCACAACACCTATTTTCTTTGGAAATGGTAGCGGAGATTTCTTGTGTTCCTGGTCAAACAATCCTTCAGCGGCAAGCCGTTCTTTAAGCCGTTCAAAAGCAAGTGCCAAATCTCCTCTGCCTGCTGGTTCTAACCCATCGGCATATAGCTGGTACACACCTCCGGATTCATAAACCGAAATACGGCCGTTCGCGACAACTGCATCACCCTCCTGAGGATTAAACGCGAGGCGCTGAGCCGCATTTCGCCACATGACACACTTAATTTGTGCATGCTCATCCTTCAAGGTGAAATATAAGTGCCCCGACCGAGCGTGCGTAAAGTTAGATATTTCTCCTTCAACTTCGATATCTTGGAGACGGAAGTCTATTTCAAAGAGCTCTTTGATATAAACTGTCAATTCACTGACTGACCAAGCAACTTGTTGAGGTGTAGATTCTGACAATAATCCCAACAATAACTCCTTCACCTATCACATGTGCCCTTGTCCATGATTTAACGCCATGCTAGAATCGTAATCATTAATTCTAATGGAGGTGATTTCTGGAAAGTTTAGAACTCTCACACATGCTTGTTGACACCATCGTCGACAAGAAAGGCAACAATATTATTCTTTTGGACATCCGCGATCAGGCTACATTCGCGGACTATTTTTTAATCTGCACTGGTGGGAACACTCGTCAAATAGATGCTCTTGGCGAAGAAGTCGCCATCAAAGCAAAACAACAGCTAAATAACACATCTGTTGGGATTGAAGGCAGTGCCTCAAGCGGTTGGATCCTTATAGATTTAGGCGACTTGATAGTGCATGTATTCTCTCCCGTACAAAGGGAATATTATCAGCTTGAAGACATTTGGGATCAAGCCCATGTCGTCATGCGTATGCAGTAACAAAATCCGGTTTACTCTAGAATCCACCTATCGGTCACGCGATCCCAATCTACAAGTTCGTCATCACTAAAGAAAAGATTCACTTCTTTTACACCGTTTTTCGGTTCGTCTGAACCATGAACTAAATTACGGCCTATTTCCATGCCTAGGTCTCCGCGGATTGTACCCGCCGCGGCCGCAGCTGGATTTGTCGCACCAATTGTGTTTCGTGCAGCATTTATCGCATCATTTCCTTCCCAAGCCATCGCTACCACCGGACCAGACGTAATGTATTCTACAAGGCTTGAATAGAATGGTTTCCCTTGATGAACAGCGTAATGTTGCTCCGCCAAAGCCCTAGACATATGAATAAATTTCATCCCAATCAATTTCAAACCACGTCGCTCAAACCTCATGATAATTTCTCCCGCCAGACCGCGTTGTACCCCATCAGGTTTTACCAGTATTAATGTACGTTCCATTTTCTTACTCCACAAATATAAAAAAAGAGACAGCGCTGTCGTTCATCACTGCCTCTTCACCCTATTAAGTCAACAAAGATCATAAACGATTTCTACAAATGGTCAAACCCCTTACGATAAGTTTCTAGAGCCTTCTGCATTTGTCCGTCCTGCATATAGGCATCACCCAAGAGCTTTACCAAATCTGGCGAATCAGGCTGCTCAGCCACCACAGATTCAAGCTCCCTCACCAAATCAGAACTCATGTCTCCATTTTCCAGGATTTCCTGATAAAGCTCAATGGCGCGACTAAGATCTCCGGACGCCACTGCTTTTCTTGCGATTCCTAGCGATTCCTTTTTAAGATGGTCATCTCCATGCGCTTTCTGCTCAACAGCCGGAATCCCTTGAGTCATTTCACCATCATTATCCTGGCTACCTGATTCCATGGGTACGTCATCTTGTTGTCCTGCTAACCCTCTCATCCAAGCCATCGCCTCATCAGGATCATCAGGCATTTCGTCAAGAGTCTCTACATCCAACGTTGTTTCACTGACTCCCATCTCGGTCACAGAACCGGCTTCCCCTTCCTCTAACTTTTCCTGAACTCCCTCGGATTCTTTTTCATCATCCGAAAGCCCACCTAACCAAGCCAACGCCTCGTCCGGATCGTCGGGGATCTGCGCTGCGAGTTCATCCCAATCATCATCTAGAGTCTCACCAGTTTGTGCAGAATCTACTTCAGCGAGCACCGTCGCAGCAGAGGCTGTTACAGCCAACTGATCAACCATATTCAATCCATTATCTTGGGGATCTGGCAACTCTATCTGATCAATTTCAACTTGGTCTAAAGTAATGCCTTGTGAAGCTGCTAATTCTTCAAGATAATTTAGAGCTTCCTCTACCTCAATTGCCGTAGGCCTGGATTCCATCAGAGAGGCCCCATCGCCGAACTCGCCTTCATTTTGAGATACAATTTCTGATGCCAGCAAACGGTCTGCGACACTGGGGAGTTCCTCCAGAGGTGAGTTCTGGTCAACAGCCAACTGTTCTAACCATGCCATTGGGTCTGAATCGTGCTCAGCCAATGTGCTCGTTTTGCCAGTAATCGCTACCAGATCCGGACCCAAATTGCTGTCATCAGTCGCTAAATCGTCATACTGTCCACTTGATATCAGGGTAGGCATTTCATTGATCGGCGTGCCCTGCCCCGCTGCAAGCTGCTCTAACCAAAGCATCGCATCTTCCAAATTGTCCTGTGACCCATCAGTTTGGCTGTCAGTTGCAGTTGATGTATTCGCGGATCGAACTTCATCCTGAGCATCTATTGGCTCATTATCCGGGTGGTTTTCCGGCCATTGTAGCGTAGGCATTTCTTCAATCGGAGCATTGAATGCGGGACCCTCGAGCCATGCCAAGGCATCACCATCACGGCCTTCCTGCTGATTCCGTTGATCTCCTTCAACGGTTTCCTTGCTATTGCCGGATAGTTCTTCAATTTCAGACCTTTCTTCTTCGGGCTGTTCTTGTGTGTGTTCTTTATCCATTTCCTGCTCGTGCATAGTGTGAAACTCCATTTGGCCGCAACCAAGCACCAATGTATTAATATTACACTCGAGCTTCAATTGGCAATTGCACGGAATCAGAAAAGCAACGCAATCACCATTTATTATTATGTGAACTTTACGTTAAAAAGGCAAATTTCGCGACTTTAGCTGCTCAAGGAGTTTACTCACGTCTCGTTCGGCCTCGTTCATTGGTCCAAATGGATCATAGATTGCATCTCGTCCAAGCAGTGCACTAAACACATTTACTATCCCATAACTCAAGACATCTTGTTGATAGCCACCCTCCAATATAAAAAGAATTCGGCCGTCGCAAAGTTGTTCAGCCATCTGAATCAAACTCTGGGTGAATAATGCATATCCAGAAAGACTAAGCCCCGCCATAGCTAATGGATCGCGCCAATGTGCGTCAAATCCGATTGAGACAAGTACTATGTCTGGAGCGAAACGTTCACTAAGTGGTCGAACATACTCTTTTAGAATATTTAAATAACCAAGATCGCCAACGCCTGGTGGAAATGGGACATTTACCGTATAGCCGCGACCTCTGCGCGTCCCTATTTCGTGAATACTGCCAATTCCCGGGTAGAAATAGGGGGCAAATAAATGCATAGATATGAATAAAACGCTGTCATCTTCAAAAAAAATATCTTGTGTTCCATTACCGTGATGAACGTCAAAATCAAGTATAAGTACTCGTTCCGCGCCGTGTTCCATTTGAGCCTGACGCGCAGTCGCGGCAATATTGTTAAACAAGCAGAAGCCACTTATATGGTCGCGCTCGGCATGATGGCCAGGAGGCCGCACAAGCGCAAATCCGTTGGAAGCTCTTCCCTCCATAATCGCATCCAATGCCAAACAGGATCCACCCACTGCTAGGCGGGCCAAATCATAGCTTTCGGCCGTAGCGTAAGTATCACCTCTATCAAGCAGACCGCCGCCTTGCTGGCTAACTGATTTCACAAATTCAATTACGCCATCGTTATGGACACGTTGTAACAGCTCCTTAGAAGCAAGTTCAGGTCGCAGCACATCCAGATCCTGCAGAATACCGAATTCTTCCAGCGTTTGCATGATACTGGCAATTCGCGAGTTGTTCTCAGGGTGATGTAGCTTTGTGTGGTCCAATGCTGGAGCATGTACGAGTATTGTCGTCATCCCAATCTCTTACGCCTTTTATTGACTCATTATACCGGCAACATATATGGGCGTAAATAACAAAAAAGGCGAGTCAATCTTACGACCGATTCGCCTTGAGGAACATTATTTCTTTTCTTTAACCAACCAACATGTGTAAGAGCCCTTGCCCCGCATCAAAGAAAACAATGAGTCCAGCAAAAACCACAGACACCATTGACATCAATTTGATCAAGATATTCAGTGAAGGACCGGAAGTATCCTTGAAAGGGTCACCAACCGTATCGCCGGTAATGGCCGCTTTATGCGCTCCTGAGCCCTTACCGCCATAATTTCCTTCTTCAATATACTTTTTCGCGTTATCCCATGCACCACCGGCATTAGACATCATGAGCGCCAACAAGAAACCAGCTGCCAAACCACCGGCCAATAAGCCCAAAACGCCGGCCACACCAAAAATGATGCCAACAATTACTGGTACCGCAATCGCGATAACAGCCGGGACCACCATCTCCCGTTGCGCCGCAACCGTGCTTATTTCGACACAACGAGCGTAATCTGGCTTAGAGGTGCCGGCTAATATCCCCGGATCTTCCCGGAATTGGCGGCGCACTTCCTCAACCATGCCACCAGCGGCTCGTCCTACGGCACGCATAGTCATGGCAGAGAAATAAAATGCGGTCGCTGATCCGGCAAAGAGCCCAATAAGAACGGCAGGATTTAAAAGAGTTACATCGTAAAATACAACGAAGTCAGTCATTGTCATATCAGCGACGGCAACCATTTTGCCGGCAATCTCAACATGTTCAATTCCCCGAAGCTCCGTTAATACCAAACGAATTTCTTCTAAATAGGCAGCTAGCAATGCCAGTGATGTCAGCGCAGCTGACCCAATTGCAAATCCTTTTCCAATTGCAGCTGTAGTATTACCAACAGCATCGAGTTGATCTGTTCGTTCGCGTACATCTGCTCCTAGCTCTGACATCTCAGCATTACCACCAGCATTGTCAGCAATGGGGCCATACGCATCTGTAGCAAGTGTAAAACCTAACGTTGAAAGCATTCCAACGGCGGCAATGCCTACACCATAAAGGCCCATTAAAATGTTATTGGTTCCACCAAGCGTATAAAAACTGACGGCGATACCAACAATAACAGCAAGTACCGGAAAACCACCTGATTCCATACCGACTGCCATACCTTCAATAATAGAGGTAGCTGAACTTGTGTCTGCTTGTTCAGCAATGCCCCTTGTCGGTTTATAGGCATGGGAGGTATAAAACTCAGTAGATTTGCCGATAATGATACCAACGACTAAACCAGTAAGCACCGCAACCCACACAGCAATCCAATTTGGTATTTCAAGTAACCATAATAACGGTAAAGAAAGTATGGCGATCCCAAGTGAACTACCATACAAGCCCCGGCTTAATGCGCCGATCAATTGTCCTTGGGTTGCTTGCTCATCAGCACGCACCATATAAACGGCTAATATGGAAAGGACAATCCCTAACGCTGCCAATATAATTGGGGCGGTGAGATAGCGCAATTGCATTTCAATTATTGATGCACCCCCGAGAAAGGTTGCTCCGGCCGTTGCTACTGCAGCAACGCCAAGTGCTGACGTAGCCAGAATGGAACCGGCATAAGACTCATAAAGATCCGCGCCCATGCCTGCAACATCCCCAACATTATCTCCCACATTATCAGCAATAACAGCCGGATTACGTGGATCATCTTCTGGGATACCGGCTTCAACCTTGCCAACCAAATCAGCTCCAACATCAGCCGCTTTTGTATAAATGCCCCCACCCACCCGAGCAAACAAGGCTTGTGTAGAAGCACCCATACCAAAGCTAAGCATCGTCGCCGTGATGATAGGGAGAGGATTAGGGGCCGTACTAACAAAACTATTGGGTAAGAACGCTGGGAACCCATAATATAAGACTAGGAACCACACTGTGATATCTAGGAGGGCAAAGCCAACCACAACCATACCCATGACTGCGCCAGCGCGTAAAGCAATCTGTAAGCCACCATTAAGACTACTGCTGGCGGCGTGAGCCGCCCGGGCAGAAGCGTTTGTTGCGGCCTTCATTCCGAAAAAGCCGCACAATGCGGAGAAGAACCCACCGGTCAAGAATGCCACAGGTACGATCGGATTTTGCAATCTTAAAAAGGACATCAAAAGAAAAATCACGAATAGAACAGCAAAAACGATAGCCACGACTTTATATTGGCGAGTCAGATAGGCCATCGCACCATCGCGAACTGCCTGTGCAATTTCGATCATCCGCGGTGTGCCTTCGCTTTCTTTCATAACCTGACGGTAAAAATAGTAGGCAAATACAAGTGCAACCAAGGCTGTAATAGGACCCAACCACCATAATATTGGTAGCGACGGCCGTAAGGACCCCGCGCTCTGTGCCATTAAGATACTGTTTTCCATAGATTAAGTTCAACCCCCTTAGGGAAAGCAAGATTTATTTGTAATCGCCAGCACCGCAAAACAAAAGGCGGGGGAGACCCGCCATAAAACCTGTTTTGTCAAGTAGCAATCTTTGGAATGCAAGCACGTTATTGTAGCCAATGCAAAATAGCTCGTCAAACCGATCCCCAAAATAAATTTCAATTCTAGTGATTCGTTTCTCCCAATGAACTGGAAATGCTTGGCACTTTGTAATATTTGCTGCAAAATTATGTGGGCAACCTTCGGTTGCGTTTAACAAACCAGTGATAGGCATGTTACGTATGTTCCCCCACTGAACCGCGAAAAACTTGCCTCAGGATTACCAAGGAGGTTTCCAATATCATGTACACACTGAACCTGACCGCCATCGAATCATTGGCTATGTGGGCCGTGGTTGGTATAGCGCTCTTGGGCTTAATTTATGCCCTTTTTCTACGCAACCAAATCTTGCGTGAAGACATGGGCACTGCAGAAATGCAGGATGTCTGGGGTGATATACGTGACGGAGCAGACGCTTATTTGGGCCAGCAATTGCGTACGATCTTGCCCTTTATCGCCATCCTGACTTTGGTCTTGTTCCTAAGCGTATATATTGTGCCGCCCACACCAGAAGCTTTAGAAAGGTTTGAAGGATACAACGATAGCACTGTCAGACTAATCATTGGCATTTCCAGGGCATTTGCATTTGTACTGGGAGCGACATTTTCGCTTACAGTCGGGCAAATAGGTATGAGAATGGCAGTACAAGGTAATGTGCGCGTGGCAGCAGCAGCCCGCACCAGTTTTAGTGACGCTTTACGCATCGCTTATCGTTCAGGCACTATCACTGGCATGTTAACAGACGGCCTTGGACTTTTGGGTGGAACGATTATCTTCATTATGCTGGGTGCTGCTGCTCCGGATGCTTTACTTGGTTTTGGTTTTGGTGCGACATTGATCGCACTTTTTATGCGCGTTGGCGGTGGTATTTTTACAAAAGCAGCTGATGTTGGTGCTGATCTTGTCGGCAAGGTTGAGGAAGATTTGCCAGAAGATGATCCTCGAAATGCAGCAGTAATCGCGGATCTTGTCGGTGATAATGTAGGTGATTGCGCTGGTATGGCGGCAGACATATTTGAATCCTACGAAGTCACCATTATTTCGGCTCTAATATTGGGCCTTGCTTTGATGGCTATTACCGGCGACGTTCAGTGGATCCTTTACCCGCTGTTGGTTCGCGGCATTGGAGTCCTGGCTTCAATCGTTGGAACGTACCTAGTTAAGGGCGACTCTGATGAACGCGGCGACGCCATGGCAGCTATTTTTCGTGGATTCTTAACTTCTGCCGCAATTTCAGTGGTATTGTTCGGTATCCTGGCATTCGTATACATGCCAGACGTTACTGGCGGTTGGTGGCGACCGTTCTTGTCAACGGCCGTTGGTGTAGCCCTTGCCATCTTAATCGATCGTCTTACAGATTACTTCACCGGCACTCACGGCCGTCCAGTGCAAGAGATAAGAGAAAGCACTGATGGAGGGCCGGCTACAACAATTCTTTCCGGCCTTGCTGAGGGTTATGAATCCGGCACTTGGAATGCCGTTATAATTGCGGGCACCATCGTTGCCGCCATTCTTATCTACTTAAACATTCCAGTTCAGCAATTCGTAGATGCAGGTACTGTCCCAAATGCAGTCGGTAGCCCAGGTAACCTTTGTCCTTTATGGCATAGCCTTAACGGGCATCGGTATGCTGACATTAACCGGCAACAATGTTGCCATGGATTCTTTCGGACCAATTGCCGACAATGCCAATGGCATAGGTGAAATGGTTGGGCTGGACGATGACGCGCGCCAGATCATGGCTGACCTGGATTCGGTTGGAAATACGACAAAAGCCATCACTAAAGGGATTGCGATTGGCTCGGCGGTGATCGCCGCTGTGTCATTGTTTGGCGCCTTTATCACAGATGTAGGAAGAATTGATCCTGAAGCGCTAGCTTCAGGGATTCGAGTTTCCAATCCCATCGTTTTTGTTGGGATGTTATTAGGTGCCGCACTTCCGTGGCTGTTCTCATCTCTAGCAATCAAATCTGTTGGAAGGGCCGCTAAACAAATGGTAGATGAGGTTCGCCGACAATTCCGAATCCCTGGAATTTTGGAAGGGACTGTCAAGCCAGATTATGCTCGAGCGGTTACTATTTCGACTACTGCGGCGCAGCGCGATCTGGTCAACCTAGCCATTTTAGCTGTTGTGACACCTATTGTTGTTGGTCTTACCTTACAGGTTGAAGCCTTGGGTGGATTTCAAGCTGGAATTATTACCTCTGGCTTATTATTGGCTGTTTTTATGTCGACTTCAGGCGGCGCTTGGGACAATGCAAAGAAAACTATTGAGGACGAACCAAGAAATGTGGAAGCAAACACGGGTAAGGGTTCGGAACGCCATAAGGCCAGCGTCGTTGGCGATACAGTTGGCGATCCCTTAAAAGACACCGCTGGACCTGCCCTAAATCCGATGATCAAGGTCGTAAATTTGGTAAGTTTGATTATTGCGCCGATAATTGTACGATATAGTGGCTTTAGTTGGATAACGGTTGGCGTTGTTTTGCTGCTAGTCGCTTTACTTTGGTGGGCAATCAGTCGCTCTAAACGATCCGTTCCAGCAATCGATGAGCCGATTGAAGTAACATCTGGCGTATAATGCAGCGATGATAAAGGATTTTGGGTTTACGAAGCCCGGCGTGGTTTATTGACACTATCGTAAAATCTGTTAAGAATTACCTGTAGAAAAAATATTTATTGAAAGGAGTCAAATATTTAATGACCGTACACCTATATCTGTCGCTTATCCCAGAAGCACTAATCGCTTCGATGCTTCCACCAGAAGAGTTTGGTGTGTACTACACTGTCGGCTACAGCAAAAAAATGCGTGGTCAGGCGATGTTTGCTGAATTGGATCCAGATTTCAGACACGAGTTTTTTCAAATTGAGGAAGGTTTAGCGCGTTGCATTCCCCATGAAGATGGCTCACCTAAAAAATCTGTCTATATTGCTACTTATCGTGTGTTAGAACACATGCCGCTGGCAGACATTAACACAGTATTTCTCGTAACACGATTTGGCGAGTCACTCCCGCTAACGCGAAGTGAGGATTACCCCACAAAAGAAGAAGCCCTGTACATGTATCAGGAAATTGCGCCAAAATTCCCATTGGTCGTTAGTTCCTTACCACCATTAGGAATGTACCAACTTTTGACACAGGATCCTGAAAGTTTGATCCACTTGCCGGCTGTTTGCTTTGTAGAATTAAGATTAGGGGAATTAGCGGACGATCCCGAATTCGGTAATGTGAAAGATTTACCTTACAAAGGTGTCCATCGCTTGCGTGAATGCCTGGTTGAAGTCGGTACAAAGAATGTACACACAAAAATCGTCGACCGTGTGCACACGGTTGAATATCCTTACCGGATGATCGACAGCGGAATTTACCTCGGTAATGAGAAGGAACTTGCATACTTTCCATTGCCACCCAGAGAGCAATTACGTAATGAATATTATCGTTGGTGGCGTTCTGCAAACAGTTAGTACGAAGCCCAACAAAAAAGAGCAGGTCTATAGACCTGCTCTTTTTTGTTTAACGATAACTAATCTGCCAGGGTTGAAAGATCCCCTTCATCCTGTCCCATTGCGCGAGCCTTTAACACTCGCCGCATAATTTTTCCAGAACGTGTCTTGGGTAAGTTCTCTACAAACTCAATGGTTGATGGTTTGGCTATTGGTCCAATTTCATCACCAACATGGGCACGAAGATCCATGCTCAATTTCTCACTTGGCTCAAAACCCTCGCGCAATATGCAAAACGCTTTGATAACATTGCCACGCAGCTCATCAGGCACGCCGATTGCGGCTGCCTCGGCAACGGCCGCATGGCTAACAAGAGCACTTTCAATTTCGGCCGTTCCCAGCCGGTAACCAGATACTTTTATCACATCGTCAATACGGCCGATAACCCAGATGTAACCATCTTCATCCTTCTTGGCGCTGTCACCCGGTAAATACCACCCTTGTTCCTCAAATCGGCTCCAATATTGGCGCACATAGCGGTCCGGATCTCCATAAATTGTACGCAGCATAGCCGGCCAAGGGTTTTTTATAACTAAATACCCTTCCTCATTGGGGGGCACAGGATCGCCTTCTTCATCCACAACATCAACTTCCACACCAGGAAACCCTCGCGTTCCAGACCCAGGTTTCAGAGGCACGGAGGGAAGCGGTGTGATCATAAAGTTCCCTGTTTCCGTCTGCCACCATGTATCCATTATAGGGCAACGTTCTTGTCCAATAACCTCATAGTACCATTTCCACGCTTTTGGATTAATTGGTTCCCCTACTGATCCAAGAAGGCGCAGACTGGAGAGATCGTGTCGATTCGGCCAACTTCTACCAAAACGCATTAAACCCCGAATTGCCGTAGGTGCTGTGTACAAAATAGAAATCCCATATCGGGCAATCAACGACCACCAACGATCTGGGTATGGATGAGTCGGCGCCCCTTCATACATGAAGCTGGTCGCACCCAGTATCAGGGGTGAATAGACAATATAGCTGTGCCCTGTGATCCACCCTGGGTCCGCTGCACACCACCAGATATCCTCCGGTTTCACGTCGAAAACCCATTTAAGCGTGGTCGCAGTGCCAACCATATACCCACCGTGAGTATGCAGAATTGCTTTGGGCTTCCCTGTCGTTCCTGAGGTATAGAGAATAAACAATGGATCTTCGGCATCCATTACTTCGGTTGGCGTATTTGGATCGGCTATTGGAAGGGCCATCAGATCATGGTACCAATGGTCACGATCAGGGATCATCTCCACCTCTTGTCCTGTTCGCTTAACACAGACAACACTTTGAATAGTGCCTGCCCGCGCCACGGCCTCATTGGCTATTTGCTTCAAAGGGACGATGTTACCACGCAGCCAGGCACCATCGGATGTAACTAATACTTTTGAATGGCTGTCATTTATGCGATCAAGCAACGCCTCGGTAGAGAACCCACCATAAACTACTGAATGCATCGCTCCAATTTTGGCGCAAGCCAACATGGCGATCATTAACTCTGGTGTACGCCCCATATAAATTGTGACGCGGTCACCCTTTGCAACCCCCAGAGCACGTAAAACGCTGGCAAATTTGCTCACTTCGTAATTTAACTGCTGATATGTGTAAACTCGAGAATCGCCAGGCTCGCCTTCGAATATAAGCGCGGCCTTGTTGCGTACCTCCGTTCTCATATGCCTGTCAAGGGCATTGTGTACGATATTGACCTTGGCCCCAACAAACCATTTGTAAAATGGTGCATTGTGGTCATCCAATACAGTTTCCCAAGGCTTATACCATTCAAAATTCTCGGCGGCGATTTTACCCCAGAATCCCGGCAGATCTGCCAGAGCCTCTGAGTTCACCTTATCGTAGTCAGGTATATGTGCCTGTTCGATGATTTCTGGTGCTGGATAAAACACCTCACCTGTCATTTGTTTGCCATTGGCCATAATGATCCTCCTGGATAAAGATGACGATAATTATGTGGTTGGAATAAAGCCTGGACGCTTCACCAAGCTTCACTCATTGATCGACTCTAGTATACTGGCAATATACCAGATCGGAAAACGGTATTGCCGATTTGTAATCGGCAAAGTAATATATATGTTATGTGGGCCTATTAATACTTAAGACACAAGACAGGAGGATTAAGCTAATGACAAATGTCTTATTTTTAGCATCAAATCTAATGCAAAATGGTGACAGCGATCTATTTGGCAGTATATTTGGAATAATTTTTGGTGGTGTTTATTGTGTTTGTTGGGGATTGTTTGCTCTGGTTGTGATCGTCGGGCTTTGGAAAGTTTATACTAAAGCTGATCAACCTGGATGGGCAGCCATAATTCCAATCTATAATATCTATATCATGACCAAAATAATCGGTCGTCCTTGGTGGTGGCTGCTTCTTTTATTTATCCCAATTGTAAACATCATTGTGTCGATAATTATGGCTATTGATCTAGCCAAATCCTTTGGTAAAGATGCAGCATATGGTGTGCTCCTGCTTTGGCTCCTTAATGTAATTGGATATCTAATTCTAGGTTTCGGTGATGCCGAATATCAGGGTCCAGCAGCCGCCGAAAAAATTTAATTTTCACATTTGGTCCACTCAAACGGTTCAATCTAAGTATAAAAACGGTCTTCCCTGGCATGTTCAATTGTCAAGGAAGACCGTTTTTTACTTCGAGAGGTTTAGATGCCGACAACAAAAATTGTCATAATTGGGGCGGGAAGTGTTGATTTTGGTCTAAATAGTCTGGCAACCATCATTCGAGAGGAAAAACTCCATGGCAGCGAATTAGTACTGATTGATCTTAACCCGCAAGCCCTTGCCCGCGTGGCACGAGTTGCTGAACGTATGAACAACTCGTGGGGAGCAGGCATGACGATTAAGGCCAGCCAAAATCGCACAGAAGTCCTAAACGATGCAAAATTTGTAGTTGTCTCTGTAGAAGTCCCTCCCCGTGAAAAGTTATGGCAGATGGATTGGGAAATTCCTGTCAAGCATGGACTACGCCAACCCTATGGTGAAAATGGTGGGCCCGGTGGATTAATGCATGTATGCCGGCAGATACCGCCCATCATGGACATTGTAAGAGATATGGAAAGGCAGTGCCCGGATGCATGGCTAATCAATTTCAGCAATCCATTGCCCCGAATCACCCGTGCAATCACCAAATACAGCATGATAAACGTCGTGGGCAAGTGCCATCAAATTGAAGTGGGCTATGCCTTAATTGCGGTCTTGTTACGTGATCGATACAACATTGACGTACCAGCGAATATCAATTTGCATTCTGATCCTGTTAATACGGGAAGGACTCGAAGTCTGGCATCAACAGGTCGCCAGCATTTCACGATCAAATCAGCAGGCTTGAACCATTTTATTTGGCTAATGGATATACGCGACAATATTACTGGCGAAGATCTCTACCCAGCTCTGCGGGCTTCTGCAAAACATGCACCTCCAACCTTGGAACCATTTTCCCTGGCTCTCTTCAATGTGTTCGGTATCCTACCGCTGCCTGGGGATACGCATCTGGTCGAATACATTCCATGGATGTATGATCCTATTTCCGAGCCCTGGATTAAATACAAGATCCCGCTATACGCCTGGGGCGAGCATGAAATGGTACGCACTATGCTTTTTGAAATGTTGGATGAACTCGCCCAAGGTAAGCAGAGTGTTGATGCCCTGAGAGACGCACATAGTGAGGGCGCGGCAGAGTTAATAACCGCCATTACTACTAACCAACAGCTTTATGATGAATCAGTCAACATTCCTAACCAGGGCGCGATAAACAATCTACCTGATGATTGCATTGTAGAGATTCCAGGACTGGTAAGCGGAATGGGCATAAATGGCGTTAATATTGGAAAGATGCCGGATCCTGTAGCGGAGCTAATGAGGCGGGAAGCTGCATTAGTGGAAATGGTCGTAGACACGGCCGTTACCGGTGATCGTGAATTGGCGTTGCAGACGCTGCTGCTAGATCCTATGATCAACGATATTGATCGTGCCCAAAACATTTTGGCAGATTATCTTGACCAACAAGCAGATTATTTACCGCAATTTCGAAAATAGCGAGGAGGATTGATCGATGCAAAACATTCACCAAATTACAGTAGGTCGAAAGGTTACATTGGAGAACATTTCTGCCGATGGAAAAGAGTATTTCGCTGATAAGAAAAAAGCGGAAAAGGAATTCAAGGAGCTTCGCAAAGAGCTGCGCGAATTACAAGCAAGGGTTTATGCCGAAAATAAACATAAACTGTTGTTAGTCTTTCAGGCTATGGATGCCGGAGGTAAAGACGGCACCATTCGCGCCATTACCCAAGGTGTTAATCCTCAGGGCGTGCGAGTTACCTCATTTAAGGCACCTTCTAAGCTCGAATTGGCCCATGATTATTTGTGGCGCATCCATCTCGCTGTTCCAACGCGTGGCATGATAGGTATCTTTAATCGCTCGCATTATGAAGATGTACTTGTGGTTAGGGTAGACAACATTGTTCCAGAATCAGTTTGGAGACCTCGCTATGAACAGATCAATAACTTTGAAAAACTATTGGCAGATACAGGTACGTCAATTATAAAATTCTATCTCCACATATCCAAAGAAGAACAGCGAGAACGCTTTCAAGAAAGAATAAACATTCCAGCCAAAAACTGGAAGTTCTCGTTTGAGGATCTCGAAAAGCGTAAGCAATGGTCTGACTACATGGCCGCCTACGAAGAAATGTTGGAGAAAACGAGCACCGAATATGCACCATGGCATGTCATTCCAGCCAATCAGAATTGGTATCGCAATCTAGCTATCGAAAGGGTGATTGTCAGTTGTCTTCGCAATCTTGATCCACAGTACCCGCCTCCGGAAGGAGATGTTAGCGGTATCGTTGTGCCGTAATCAAGTTAAGAGGATTAACTCACCCTTCATAGCCGTACCTAAAACTCTATGTTATGCTAAATTCCATTAGTAATAGACTCTGATTTGGAGATTACTGCGCACGCATAACGCATGGAATTTCTGCAACAAACTATCAAGCTCTTGAGTGAGCCGCCCGGCAGCGTGATTTATCATCTTGTCACGTTGTTTGCGCTGCAGATCGTTTTTGCCATCTCATTTTCCCGATGGCGACGGAATCCGGACGATTTCCACGCTCAACGGTTAGCTTGGGCATCTGCTGCGATTTTTGCTGGCAGATTAATTATGTTGTTTGTCGGCTTGATTAACAGCAGCAATCCGCAGCAAGCAGCCAGCATTTTACCACCTCTGGAACAAGCCATTAATACAATGAGTATTGCTTTACTGCTTTGGTCACTCATTCCTCAATCCAACAGTTCGCAGCGTTTACCTGATATTTTGCTTGTCACCATTCTCGTGCTTTCCGGAGCCATGTATCTTTTCTTCGCTAATGCGTGGCAGAACCAGGTCAATATAGGAGTGACCAACTATAACAGCACAGTGCAAGCTGCAATATGGACTATCTTTCAGATAATCATCCTTACAGCCGGGTTGGCTTATGTCATGCTGAAGACAGGATTAAAAGAGGCATTGCCTGTCATAATTATCGTTGTTCTTCTATTAACCACGGCTGCCCAGCTCTTTAATAGAAATGAATTTGTCCCAACCGATACCAATATTCCGTATATGATTCGCTTTGGATATTTGATTGCCTTTCCACTATGGGCGGTCTATGCTTACCAATACACATTAACCCCATTGTTAGCTACCCAGTCCACACATCGGACCTCGGCAAGCAAGTTTGGGGCCTCGCTGGGAGATGCCGCACAGATTATTGCCACTCGCCAACCTCAAAGACGGATAGCGAAAGGCATAGAGATGGCCTCAGGTTTGCTGGAAGCAGAATTCGTAGCGCTAGGTTTACTTGACCAACAAAACTCTCATCAAATGCTCTTTACCAGCAACCTAAAGGATGAAGATTCAGGTGAATTAAAGTCGTGGATGATTAATCTTAATCGACAAACAGCCATTAACCTAGCTTTCACACAGGGCACCACGATGGAACTGCTGGCAGAAGGAATAGGTGCTCGCCAATTGCACGATTTTTACAGCAAGATTGGAATAGAACCAAAAGGACCGTTACTGATTCATGCGTTAACTGCAAATGGAACGAATATTGGTTTGTTGATAGCTGCTGCCCAAACTGAGCATAAGAATTGGCCGGTGGAAAAACGAGAATTTAATGCCTGGGTTGGCCAAATACCAGGCTCAAGCAATCTTAAATAGCCAACTTCCTTCAGCACTCCCAGTTGTTGTCCCTCCGCTGCCAGGGCCTCGTGACTCAACTAATACTGTGCCCTCAGCAATTCTATTAGATCAAGTTCAATTGCATGGTTTGCGGGTAGAGAGAGACGAGTTGCAAAGAAATCTAGACAAGGCAAAATTGGAAACTAAAAAGGCAGAGGCCAAGGCTTTAGCTGCACAAAAACAAGCCCGTTATTTAGCAGCCGCACTGCGAGCCGCTCAACAGTCTGGCTCTGATTCAGACGATGCGAATGAATCAACTGTTGACACTATGATAACGCCATCGAATCAAAGATCCTCACGTGCTGCTGAAGCGCCGGAATCATGACCGAGAATGAATCATCCACGCCATCTTGGCAGACCCCATTGGTAGTGACCTTCGGCATTGTCTTAGTGGTACTTGCTGCTTTATTGTTGACGCAGATCGATAATATACAACGCCGGTCGGTTCTGCCCCCCAAACGATTGCCGGTTATAGATCAGGAGGCCACCGTTGTTTCAGGCGATCTGGGGGTCATATACTTGCCAAATGAAATGATTATTTCGGCAGCAGCCACTTCTATCCCAATCGCGGTGTCACCCACGCCCTCGGAGGCGCAAACAGCTACGGTCGTTGCTGTTCTAATTCCTTCCTGTAATTCAACTCCCAAAGATTGGACAGATTACATCGTGCAACCAGGAGATTCGCTTTCAGCGCTGGCAATCCAATCCGGCGTTAGCAAAAAAGCCATTGTCCAAGGCAACTGTTTGTCGCACGACCAGGTCATTCATGGCCAAGTGATATATCTACCGCAAAATATTCCATCGGCTATTAATGAGAAACGTTGTGGTGCTCCACAGGGATGGATTCACTATGTGGTTCATCCGGGTGATTCGCTTTTAAAACTTGCCAAAGATCATGAGAGCACAGTTTTTTTAATAATGAAAGCAAACTGCCTTGAGAGCACCTATCTTGCTGCCGGTCGAAAACTATTTCTTCCTCCTAAGGCACCGCCCCAAGATGTACCAACACGTATTCTCCCAAGTCCTACGCGCACAAGGCCAAAGGCAACGCCAACAGCAACCTTTATAAGTATATTCATTCCAACTTCGACATCAACTTCAACCTCAATTTTTATCCCGACGCCAATTGAATCAGAAACTCCTTTACCTACAACAACTATTGTGCCATCTCCAACTAATACAGGGACACCCTTACCACAAACCCCCACAGGAACACCAAGTGAACCTATAGAAACACCGTGGTCAACACCAACGACTACGCCGACTTCAACGCCAACCGCGACAAATACCCCCTTTCAAGCAACATCAACTACAACAAGCACACCGGTTTCGCCCTCACCAACTTCTACATTACAGGGTTATCCTCCGGCAGATTCTTCTCCCACTGCTACTATTGCTCCATATCCGTCGTAGGGATTGTGCCAAATTAATACCGCCTGAACGTAGGCCAACAATAGTGGCCCAACTTGGAGATCGTTTTGCCTGTGCTATAATTCTGATTTGATTTCCGAGCTATTTTAAGCAATCACCCTGCTCACCTGGGTATATGTCAACATGAATAAAATCGAAGAACTGCGCCAGTCGATTCTGGCGCAGGTTGCTGATTACTACAATGAGGTTCATGCAGAAAAGCCGTTTATACCAGGCGAATCGACAGTACACTATGCCGGTCGCGTGTTTGACGAGCATGAGATGCAGAACATGGTGGATGCTGTTCTGGATTTTTGGCTCACCGCAGGACCATATGCAGAGAATTTCGAGAGGGCCTTGGGCAGTTTCTTGGGAGTTCGCGAAGTGGTACCTGTTAACTCCGGTTCCTCAGCAAATCTAGTAGCGCTTACAACTTTATGCTCGCATCAGATTAAAGGCGGTTTGCGTCCAGGTGATGAAGTTATTGTCCCTGCTGCCAGTTTTCCTACCACGGTTAATCCTATTATTCAAAATAACCTCGTCCCTGTCTTTATCGATAGCTGCATCGGTGACTATAACCTTGCCGTAAACCAGCTTGAAGAAGTATTGTCTGATCGCACCAGAGCACTCTTTTTTGCACATACGCTGGGCAATCCTGCAAATATGGATGCCATTTTGGAGTTTGTTGAAAAGCATGATCTATTTTTGATCGAAGATACATGTGATGCTCTAGGTTCAACCTGGGATGGAAAAATGGTGGGCACATTTGGACATTTGGCTACACTAAGCTTTTACCCAGCCCACCATATCACCATGGGAGAGGGTGGAGCTGTATACACAGATCGGCCTCGTTTAGCCAAAATCGCAAGGTCAATTCGTGACTGGGGCCGAGATTGTTGGTGCGGATATGACAATCCCGTGGATGGTAAATGCGGCATCCGCTTTGAAAGAGAAGTGCCGGGAATTCCTGGCTATTATGATCATCGCTACTACTATTCTGAAATCGGTTACAACCTTAAGCTCACTGATCCGCAAGCAGCGATGGGTTTGGCTCAATTAGAAAAATTACCCCAGTTTGTTTCTCTTCGTAAACGGAATTTTGCTTATTTGTATAAACATCTGCAGAAATTCGAAGAGTTCCTCATACTACCTACCTGGCATCGCAAAGCAGATCCCTCCTGGTTCGCTTTTCCCCTAACTGTTCGTGATGACGCGCCATTTTTGCGCCACGAACTCACCCGTTATTTAGAAATAAACCATGTGCAGACCAGACTTTTATTCGCAGGCAATGTCCTCCGCCAACCTGGTTACAAACACATTACGTACCGTGCTGCCAGTGATTTGTCCGTATCTGACAAGATTATGCGCGGTAGTTTTTTTATAGGGGTTTTCCCTGGAATGGATCAACAGAGATTAGACTACATGATAGAGCAATTTGAAGGTTTCTTTGGGCAGCTATGATGCGAAAACTATCTGTAATCATTTGTTGTTACAACGAACAGGCCACTATTGAAGATGTGATATCGAAGTCAAGAGCAGTAAATCTGGGAGCTGGCTGGAGCCGCGAAATTTTGGTTATCGACAACTTCTCAACCGATGGAACACGAGAAATCTTAAAGGAGATCGACGATCCGGAAATCAAGATCTTTTATCACGACCAAAACTTAGGTAAAGGAATGTCAATCCGCACTGGAATCACCAATATGACAGGTGATTACATGATCATTCAGGATGCGGACGGAGAATATGATCCGGCCGAGCATCCGCGTTTCTGTATCAAGGCTGACGAGACTAATGCTGCTGCGATTTTTGGTTCTCGTGTTTTAGGGGGCGATGTTAAGTATGAGTATGCCCATGCCTATCTTGGTGTACGTTTCTTAACGGCGGTGACAAACATATTCTTCGGCGCTAATCTAACAGATGTTGCTACGGCTACGAAAATGGTTCGTTCTGACGTGGTCCAAAAACTAAACCTGACGACAACGGACTTCAATCTTGATTTTGAATTACCGGATAAGATCTTATTGTCTGGGCACGAAATCATCGAAATTCCCATCAGCTACGATCCCAGAACTTATGCTGAGGGTAAGAAAATCACAAGTCGTGATGGCATTCGGGCGTTGTTCACCATGGTCAGGGACCGGCTGGGAGTTACGCCTGTGTTGAAGACTAATAAGCAAGAAAAAAGTAAAAAAGCAGGTGCATTGTGATATTCAGCAACATCGAATATATTCACAATTCGTCCGTACATGATCGGACAGGTTTGTTATTTATCCAATTTGAGTGTGCCCAATGAAAATAGTAATTACCGGTTCAATCGCCTTTGATTACTTGATGTCCTTTCCTGGTCGTTTTAGAGACATGATCGTTGCCGAACAGTTGGAGAACTTGAGTCTTAGTTTTCTAGTTGATTCGATGAAAAGGCAAAGAGGTGGAATTGCCCCCAATATTGCCTATACCATTGCCTTGCTTGGAGGTCACCCAACTATAATGGCGACTGCGGGTCGGGATTTTTCCAATTATCAGAAATGGCTAGATGACCAAGGTATAGATACCTCAAGCATATTGGTTATGGAAGATGACTTTACGGCATCATTTTTTGTCAATACCGATCTCGAACAAAATCAAATTGCCAGTTTCTACACCGGTGCAATGGCTCATGCTGGCAAACTATCTTTTGCCGAAAACGCAGCTGATGCAGAACTGGCTATCATCTCCCCCAATGATCCTGGGGCGATGCGATCTTATGTAAGAGAGTGCAAGGAACTCAACATCCCCTATATCTACGATCCCAGCCAACAAGCAGCAAGATGTAGTGCAGAGGATCTATACGAGGGACTTGACGGATGCCATATGCTTACGGTTAACGCCTATGAATTTCACCTGATTCGGGAACGTACTGGACTGTCGAGAAAGGATGTACTTAATCGAATTGGTGGATTATTAGTCACAAAGGGTGCAGAAGGAGCCGAATTGTGGGTGGAAGACCAATCCTTACATATTCCAACCATCCCGCCTCGAGAAATTGTGGAACCCACAGGCGCTGGTGATGCATTTCGTGCTGGAATGATACGCGGCATGGAACTAGGACTACCCTGGGACATTATCGGTCGTATGGGCTCATTGGCGGCAACATATGTTTTAGAGAATTTCGGTACTCAGAGCCACAATTACACAACGGCCGAATTTATCACCCGTTTTCGCGAGTATTTCGATGATCGGGGCGAGCTAGATAAGTTAATTCAGTAATAAACAGACGCCCTTTTGCGTCTTACAACTTTGCGAAGGAGAAAAAGTAACAATGGATTTTGATATTAAAAACATAGACTTGGCACCAGGCGGCCGGCGTCGGATTGAATGGGCCAATCAAGAAATGGCCGTTTTGAAGGGTGTTAAGGAAGAATTCGAGAAAAATAGACCATTTGCTGGTTTGCGCATTGGGGCTTGTATGCATGTGACGACCGAAACAGCAAATCTCATGGTCGCACTTCAAGCCGGCGGCGCTGATATTGTTTTGGCTGCCAGTAATCCGCTTAGCACACAAGATGACGTCGCAGCTTCATTGGTCAGCCACTACGAGATTCCCGTATTTGCTGTTAAAGGTGAAGATAACGAAACATATTTCAAACACCTTGAAGCCGTCTTAGACACAAAACCGCAAATTGTGATGGATGATGGCGCAGATCTTGTCAGCACAATTCATAAATCACACCAGGAGCTAATCGGCAATATGCTTGGCGGCACAGAAGAAACTACGACCGGCATCGTTCGCCTAAGGGCAATGGCCAAGGATGGGGCGCTGAAGTTCCCCATGATGGCCGTCAATGACGCGATGACAAAGCATCTTTTTGATAATCGTTATGGCACAGGTCAATCGACAATGGATGGCATCGTTCGTGCAACTAATTACCTGATTGCCGGTCGAAATGTTGTCGTCGGGGGTTTTGGTTGGTGCAGCCGCGGTATAGCCATGCGCGCTCGCGGTCTTGGCGCAAATGTCATCGTGACTGAGATAGACCCCCTAAAAGCACTGGAAGCAATTATGGAAGGTTTCCGGGTTATGCCGATGCTTGAAGCTGCCCCCATAGGCGATATTTTTGTCAGTGCAACCGGTGACATTCATGTGCTTGACGGGCATCATTTTAAGCTGATGAAAGATGGTGCACTTTTAGCCAACTCTGGTCACTTTGATGTTGAGATAAACAAACCTGCACTGCGTGAGTTATCGGTCAGTGAACCCAAACGGGTACGGCCGTTTGTCGATCAATTTACAATGCAAGATGGTCGACGTCTTAACCTTTTAGGCGAAGGTCGCCTTATTAATCTAGCCGCGGCTGAAGGGCATCCGGCATCTGTAATGGATATGAGTTTCGCCGGCCAGGCTATGGCGGCTAAGTATTTAGTTGATAATAAAGGTAAGCTTGAAAATAAAGTACACATCATTCCTGAAGCCTTAGACCAACAAATTGCTAAGATCAAATTGGAATCAATGGGCATAGAAATAGATACATTAACAGAAGAACAAGTTTCATATCTCAACTCATGGGAAGAAGGTACATAGTAATTAATTTTAAGCAGGGTGATGGATACACGAAACATTTATCGCCCTGCTCCTCCTAAATCGAATGACAACCCCGCTTGATCAAGAAGAACAAAACCGCACCGGGCTAGTACAGTTTGCACGGGTATTTTCCAATATCGTTAGCCCACCGGTTATATTCGCGGTAATGGGACTTGCTTTATCGCTATACGAATTACCTCTTAATCAAGCATTACTTTGGGGAGCAATTAACGGTTTTGTAATTTCGTTGCTGCCCATCCTCTTTGTTCTCTGGCTCTTGCAAAGCGGTCGAATCGGCGAGCTGCATATGAGCAATACAGCTGAACGGCATTTACCCTATCTTGTTGCCGTTGTCTGTGGCGTATTGATGTACGGCATTGTTGATCTTTTCCGTGGGCCGCATCTCTTACAATGTTTGGCATTATTTGATATTGTTGCCCTATCAGCACTAGGCATCATTAACACCCGCTGGTTGATTAGCTTCCACGCCACCGCCATTTCTGCAGCCTGGGCAATAACAGCATTAGTTTTCAGTTGGTGGGCCAGTTTATTCGTTCTGCCCTTTGTCATAGCCGTAGTAGTTGTCCGCTTGTTTCTAAAGCGCCATACACCGGCTCAAATAGTGGCCGGCCTCTTCCTAGGGATTTTCTCGGTATGGTGCTTAACTTTGCTAGGCTGTTTTGTTTAGAAGGGATCTTCATGATGGAGATATTGGCTACGCGAAATTACTATGTTTGAACAAGATCGGATGATTGGGCGCTTGCAGCGCAGAGTAGCCAGTGAAGCGGATATAGCAGCTTGCTTTTTATCAGGCTCATTCGGGAGAAGGACAGAGGATTCTTTTTCCGACCTTGATATTGCGCTTGTTTTTAAAAATGAATCTGCAAGGGAAGATGCCTGGTCAAATAGGTCTCAATTTGCGCAATCTATCATGCCATACGTGGCATTCAAATCGTTTGATGCCGAGCATATTCGGCCGTATTTCCATATCACACTATATGCCAATGGAAGTAAGCTCGACTTTCGCTATGAAGCACAGGAGCTTTTTGAACCCAACCCCTGGGACAGCCAAATTCGAATCCTAAAGGACAGCCAGGGTTGGGCAGAATCATATCAAGCGGCTTCTTCGCGCCTGGCAATCCCCCAACCCATCATAAGCGACAAGGAGTTGTATAATTTGGACCGTCGTTTCTGGATCATGTTCTGGGATATATTGCGGCAATTAGCACGAGGAGACGTGAACCGTCCCTTCACGATTTACTTGGAGCTCTTACACTTT
Source organism: uncultured Chloroflexia bacterium (assembly GCA_963736615.1). Classification (GTDB taxonomy): domain Bacteria; phylum Chloroflexota; class Anaerolineae; order Promineifilales; family Promineifilaceae; genus JAACFF01. The sequence goes on from CAVTPP010000003.1 coordinate 1,139,569, forward strand.
ACGCTGCCGCAGTTACTTGGGGTTCTCCCTCCAGGCGACCCGTCACGTAACGCGTTAATGCAAGTCAACTATAAACAAAATGCCGCGGACACCGTGCAAAGTTTGACGAGGCTTCTAGATGCATACATTGCCGCACGATCTGCTGTCATCCGTATCTATACTCTTCAGTTTTCGATTGATAATGCTTTTGAATCGGAAATCAAAAAACTATTTGGACGATTAGTTTGAATTATTGTAGCTAGCTCCGATAGGAGGAAGAGGAATTCTGCGAACCGAGTCATTTGCAGCATTTGAATCACGATCTCGTCACAGGCTGGCATATCTTTTAGATAATGCTTAATATGTTTTCTGAAAAGACGTAATCCTAACCTTTCACCATAATAAGTCACCATCTCATCAACATGATACCTAATAGTCGAAGTAAATTCTTCGGCCGTAAGTTCTTCTCTGCGTTGTCTACTAAAGATCCAAGGGTTACCAATAGCAGCGCGTCCAACCATCACGGCATCGCAGCCGGTATGTGCAATCATTCTGTCGATATCTTCTGCGACGCGCACATCCCCATTTCCAATTACAGGCACATCAACTTCCTGGCGTAGTCTGGCAATTTCATCCCAATCCGCTTGACCTCCATACTGCTGTATCTTCGTGCGCGCATGCATTGCAACCAAGGATGCCCCATTATCAACCATAATCTTAGCAATCGCAGCATAATTTCGTTGGCTGTCATCCCACCCCAGGCGGATTTTCCCGGATACAGGAACTTTCAAATTCTGGCTGAGTAAATTAAAAGTATCGGCCACTAAATCTGGCTGTGGCATCATGCCTACGCCGGCTCCGCGCCCACTAACCTTTCGGGTTGAACATCCCATATTAATGTCAATGATATCCGGTTCCAACTCCTCGATGCGTAAGGCGGCTTCCAATATTTTATGTGCGTCATTCCCAAATATTTGAAATACAAGTGGATGCTCGTCAGCTTTCTTATCCAGGCGATTCCAGAATATATTTCTGCTTTTCTTACCTAACAATGCCTCCACAGGCACAAATTCTGTGTAGTGCATTGCCGATCCAAATGCCCTGCAAAGAGCACGGTAGGGTACGTCGGAATAGCCGGCCATAGGAGCCAATATCACATTCCCATAGACGGGAAGGTCACCAACCCAAAATTGCGGTTCTCTTTCCATAAATTCCATTCTATAAGCCCAACCACTGCCGTGCAAACTGGTAGATTTCTCCTGATGTCCCGCACTGTTCCAGATCATACCATTTTATTCGCTGATCATCTTGCCGGAACCAGGTACTTTGCTGTCGTGCGAAGCGATGCGTCTGGTACTTTATTTGCTGAACTGCCTCATTATAAGACAACTCGCCTTCTAAATAGGAAAATATCTGGCGATATCCCAAGCCGCTCATAGATGGTAGTTTACGGCCGTATCCTGCTAGACGTAATGATTCAACTTCTTCAACCAAACCATCAACCATCATTTGATCTACACGCTGATCTATCCTCTTATAAAGAGTGTCCCGATCTCGATGAAGGCCAATCCAACAAATATCATAATCCGGTGCTGATTTCTGTTGCAATTCAGAAATTGGGCGGCCGGTGACAAGCGTCACTTCCAATGCACGAATAACCCGGCGCTCATTTCGATGATCGATTCTTGATGCAGCAACAGGATCTAAAGCTTTAAGCCACCGGTTCATTTCAGAACCACCCATCTGCTCCAATTGATTTCGCAGAACTGGCCTAGGGGACACTTTCGGGATACCCCATCCTTCGGCAACTGCCATAACATATTGTCCTGTCCCCCCAACAAGGAGCGGTAGACTCTGATTGGCTAATATCGAATCAATCTTTTGATAGGCAAGTCGTTTGTATTCTCCCAAGGTTAAAGTTTTATCGGGATCGCAGATATCTATTAAGTGATGTGGGATCCGCCGCATCTCCTCTGCTGATGGCTTTGCCGTCCCAATGTCCATGCCGCGATAAAAGAGGCGGGAGTCGGCTGAAACGATCTCCCCTTTCGATTTTTCAGCTAACTTAATAGAAATTGAGGTTTTCCCTACGGCTGTGGGTCCAATCAGTATGAGAAGTTTTTTCACCAGGCCCACACAGCATTTGGAATATGGTCACAACGGACCAACTCCCCCTTCTGGTCCAATTCTACCGCCACGAGATCGACACGCCACTCCACATCATCTAGATCGTGTTCCATCAGATAAAACTGCCCTAGTTGTAAGAGCTTTTGTCTCTTGTGAGCTGTAACAGCTTCTTCCGGTGAACCGTAAACTTGTCCTCGGCGCGTCTTTACTTCCACAAAAACCAGCACATCATCCGCTTGAGCGACAAGATCGATTTCCCCACGACGGCAGCGCCAATTTCGTTTTAGTATTTGGTATCCCTGTGTCTCAAGATGGCGCGCTGCAAGCTGTTCTCCCCATCGACCAAGTTGCTGCCGGCTGTCACTCATGTCTTAGTCCTCTTCGATATCGCTGCTGATTGATTTACTCAACAGATTGCGATAGCCTCCATCAGGATTAATCAATTCGGCTAGTCTATCCAGCTTGGGGCGAAAACCCTTCCGGTCTCGATACCAACGGCCGTGCAATTTTGTTCGTCTTAAATCAGATCTTTGTTCTATCATACGTTCATACAAAGCGACAGTTTGAGCAACTGTAAGGCGAATATCATAACGCTGGCTGGCTTCTCGTGCAGCGGCGCCCATTACCTGACGCAGTTCAGGGCTTGCCGCTAACGCGGACATGGCCACTTCCAATCCGCTTTTCGGATCTTCAGCCAAAAAACCGGTTTTGCCGTTTTCGACGGAATCAACTACACCTGGAGATCGCGTTGCCGCTACGGGAAGACCGGCTGCCATCGCTTCAATGACTGTTAAGGGGTGGACCTCAGAAATAGAAGCTGTAACAAAAAAATCTGCTGCAGCAAGCACATTAGGCATTTCCCGATAAGGAATTGCACCCAAAAAGTGCACTTTTGGGGCACAGTTTAAATCGATGGCTTGTTGCTTTAACTCGCTCGCTTCCGGACCATCTCCTACCAAACAAAGATGTAGATCTGGAAGAATACTTTGCGTTAATGCATACCGATCAATTAAGGTCGCCAAATTTTTTTCTTCAGACAACCGTCCAACATAAATCATAACTACGGCCGATTCTGGAATCCCAATATCGCTTTTACATTGCGGTTTTTCCGGCGAAATAAAGGGTCGTAGATCAACGCCGTTGGGTATCACCTCTATAGGCCGGCGAACGCCAAAGTCAATGAGAACCTTTTTGACGCTTTCCGACGGGGCAACCACGACATCGGCCATATCCGTATATTCTGGCCAAATCTGTCGCATCAAGGCGTCAGCAGCTTGCTGTGGAAGCGGAATATATGTTCCGGTATATAGATCAAGTCGCGTATGGTTGGTTAAAACAATCGGGCAGTTTGCATAACGGTGAGCCAAATCAACACCGGATCCGAGATGATGACAATGCAGTATATCCATTTCACGCAACCTATCCTGAACTTCACGTGCATATGTAACTGCAAAATGGTAGCCATAATCACGCAATGGAATCGCTCGCGAGCGAATGACATGTTCTTCATCACCTGCAGGGTCTGGATCTCCCGCAGTGAATACCGTGACCTCATGCCCATCCTCCTCAAGCTGTTGCTTGTAGAGAGATACCATCTGAGTCACACCGTTGACAATCGGTTTATAAACGGCCGTAACCATACCTATTTTCATCCTGCCCCCTCATCCCCATCTTGGCCAAAATCAAACAACTCACCGATCGATCGTCGGTTGTAGTTTTGACGAATCGCGCCACTAAAAACTGGCGCGGTACTTAAAACGGTCATATTAGGGGGTCTGTGCTCAACAGATACGGGGACTGTGTCAGTGGTTACAAACTCCATCACTTCTGGTATCGCAGATAAACGCTCCAAAGCATTTCCCAAAAACAGCCCATGTGTACAGATTAATATAATTTCTTCAATTCCCTGATCAACCAATAGTTGACACAGTTCTACAACAGTCCCCCCAGTAGCAATCTCATCATCATGTACTAGGGCGCGACGAAAACCCTTTACCTGCCGCCCAATTAATCCGCCGATTTCAACCTGTTTATCTGAAACACGATTCTTATTACCAAAGGCAACTGGCAGTTCCAACATTTCAGCAAACCGTGCCGAAGATTTCGCACCGCCGACATCTGGAGCTACAACAACTGTGTCTTCAGCATTGTATTTTTTCTTAAGAAAGTAGTTGGCAAATAAACCCCGTGCAGTGAGCGGATCTGCTGGGATACTGAAAAAACCATGTACTTGTGCTGAGTGAAGCTGCATAGTCATAATATGCGTCGCGCCTGCGGTAACCAATAAATCAGCAACCAATCGAGATGTAATTGAGATCCTTGGTGCATCTTTCTTGTCGGAACGAGCATATGAGAAATAAGGGATAATAGCGTGCACTTCACGTGCAGAGGCACTCTTGGCAATATCAAGCATCATGAGTAGTTCCACTAAATGATCACTTACTGGAGGAACCAATGATTGCACAATATAAACAGAACGCCCTCGGACGCTTGAACCCAATTGAACATAAAGATTATCATTACTAAACCGGGATACGTTTGTACCTTCCAACTTGACTGACAGCTGATCAGCAATCTTCTGCGCTAACTCAGGATTAGAACGGCCGCTAAAAATACGTACATCATTGGGATCTAGCTGCCGTAATCCATAGTTCATATTATGTTCTCCAAATTTAGCCTCTTACACTGAATCCGGGCGTCATTTTATCAAAAGTTGATGGAACTGATAAGGCTTGAGCAAGTCTCACATGGTACTCATCGCGGGAAATCTCGACTGCGCCAAACTTATTTAGATGATTTGTAACAAATTGAACATCTAACAATAAGAACCCTTTGAAGCAAAGATGTTCGACCAGTTTAACTAGGGCCACCTTACTGGAATCTCGAACCTTACTGAACATACTTTCGCCGGCAAAAAACCCATTAATCGCGACACCATAAAGGCCACCAACCAACTCGTCGCCGATCCAAGCCTCCACGCTGTGCGCAATCCCAAGATGGTGGAGCTCAATATAGCTCTCAATAATATCGGTATTAATCCATGTTTCTTCCCGGCCTGGACCTGGGTTTGCACAAGCTTCAATCACTTTGGGAAATGCTCTATCAAAGTAAATTTGGAAACGCCTCTGCCGAATTAGCTTGCAAAGCGAGCGAGATACGTGGAATTCATTTAAGGGAAGGATAGCACGAGGATCAGGATCGTACCAAAGAATATTGTCTTGATCGTCAGCCATTGGGAAAACGCCTTGACAATAGGCTGAAAAGAGCAATTGCGGAGTTAAAACCATAAACAATTCTATCTGAATTCGACTAGTGGCACTCCTTTATTGCTGCTTTCCCACCATTGACGAATCCTACCACCAATGGGTCGGCCAATCCACCCCTCCATATCTAGAATTATTTCCCATAGTTTATTAAAATCAACACCGGTACCCAGACCCATCTTATATGCCATAAACACCAGATCTTCTGTTGCTAGATTTCCTGCTGCCCCCGGTGCAAACGGGCACCCGCCCAAACCCCCAATGCTTGTGTCAAAGATTCTAACGCCTGCCTGGATTGCTGTAGTCGCATTTGCCAACCCTAATGCTTGTGTGTCATGCAAATGTATAGCGAGGCGATTCATGTCTAGGCGCCGTCCTAATTGTTCCATAAGACGGCCGACTTCCAAAGGGTTTGCATGTCCGATTGTATCTGCGACAGCCAATTCATCAATACCCATGCTCCAAATTTTATCAGCATAAGCAATTGTCTTCGTCAAAGGCATTGGCCCATCAAATGGACAAATCCATGCTGCACTCAAATACACACGTACCCATATACCATCATCCTTTGCCTGCCGAATCAGGTTTCGAGTAGTATCTACGGCTTCATCAGCCGACATTCGCGTATTACGGCGGCTGAAAGTATCGCTAACAGATACTCCGAATGCCATTGATTTGCAGCCAGACGCAATAGCACGGTCATAACCCCGCTGGTTAAATACTAGCCCCACGAACTTAACTGGAGCCCCCTCAAACAATCTCTCCATTTTTGCCATCACTTCATTCGCATCAGCCATCTGAGGTACCGCTTTAGGATGTACAAAACTAGCAACTTCAATCCCACGCAAACCAGCATCAACTAAACGCCTAATCAATTGCAATTTTTGATCAGTTGTAATAGCCGTTGATTCATTCTGCAGCCCGTCGCGTGGACCAACCTCGTAAATCTTCAAATAATCATTCATATTTAAACCACGAGAACTCAGAAATAGTACTTCTGATAAAAAACTAACTGTCAACCCAAAAACTTGGAACACACCCAAGACGGATGAACTGGTAATGAATTATAACTTTGTTATTCTATTCTCATGGGAGCGATTATGAATTAGGCTTAATTCCGCCACGCCGCATAGGCCAGACAAAGCCATCCGGCAAGAAAAGCCAAACCGCCCAATGGTGTAATCGCACCCAGCCATCCAATGCGAGTAAAAACCAAAAGATAAAGGCTCCCTGAAAAAAGAAGAATACCGACCAGGAATAGAATTCCCGCCCAGCTTACAAGCTTGCCAGGATATCTTAAGCTCACCCAAGCAACTACAAACAACCCCAATCCATGCAGCATCTGATATTGCACAGCTGTATCGTAAGTTTCTTGTAGGTCTGGATATTGGCTGAAATAGCTCTCCAAAACATGAGCACCAAAAGCGCCCGCCCCAACACCTAAAAACAGTAACAACGCTCCCCAAATTATGGCTTTTCGCTCCATAAATACCTCACTTTCTATCAAGATTGTTGGTCGCGAATTATCATAGTCGTGCAGCAAGCACTTCGAAGAACTTTCTCGGCAACACTGCCATACACCCAACGACTGAAACCAGTACGCCCGTGACTTGACATCACTATATTATCAATTCCATGTTCGGACGCATAATCCACAATGTTTTCGGCTACTGTTCCATTTTCAACCTCGACACTTATAACAGCTTGAGTTTCACCGGTGCCCTCTTCCAATCCCAGAAGATACGTTTCTGCTTCTTTCAATTCTTGTTCCTGAATTCCATCAAATACGGGTCTCATAGAATCGGTTTCCATTATCTGGTGTGCAGAGGAAGTGACACGCAGCAGATGAACCTCAGCGCCAATTGCCCTGGCAAGAGTTCTCCCTGGTTCTAAAGCGCGCTCCGCTAATTCGGAGCCATCCAAAGGAATGAGGATTCTTGATCGCTCTCGCAACGGCCGATCAACTCGAGCGTTGATAATCGCAGTCGTACATGGTGCTCGTCGCAATACACGTTCAGCAACACTACCATAAACCCAGCGATTAATACCTGATCGGCCGTGGCTCGACATCATGATCAAATCAATTCCGTGGGTTTCAGAATAACTGATAATGACATCCGCTGGTTGGCCAGATTCTCCAGCAACATCAACTTGAAAATCCAAGTCAAGTTCATCGACTTTGGAGCGCAAATAGGACAAAGACTCTTCTTCACCCATGCGATTCATTTCTTCGTAAAGCGTTGGATCCGCCGCCAATAAAGCAAATTGGGGCACGACTCTGAGCAAGGTCACCTTTCCTTGCATAGCCATTGCGATCTTGGCAGCTGGTAACAACGCTCTTTCTGCTAATGCAGACCCATCAAGCGGCACCAATATATGTTTAAACATGATGTGACTCCTCAGGTGACTAATAGTTCCTATTCCTACAATCTATAAGCCATCAATAACCTTTTCCGGTTGTGTGGCAGAAAAGTAATCTAGAAAATCTGTTACAGTAACAATACCAACAAGCGTATCATCATCTACCACAGGTAATGATCCAAATTTATATAGACTTAGCATTTTAGCTGCCTGATACGCCGGTGTTTCCGGTGTCACAGTCATCGGATTTGTGGTCATACAGCCTGCAGCCAACACCCGATCGAGCAGCTCTTCATCCTGCCATCGACCGTGTAATACCATTGGTGAATTAATGACGAGTCGAACATCTCGATCAGTTACGATTCCAACCAACTTGCCTTTCTCGATGACGGGTAATTGGCGGCACCCTTCTGTTTTCATCAATTCAATTATATGGCGTAGTGAGGTGCTCGGGGTCACTGTATTAGGTATCACCGTCATTAGGTCGTTTACACTAAGCATAACCATCTCCTCTTATGATAAATGGCGACAAATATTCTAATTGTCGCAAGCACAAACTTGCTTATCAACATTGACAAACTAAGCAGACATGCTACCTAGCATATGTTCATACTGAAAGTATAATACAGTTCAAAGGTGTTGAACTGTGGCGAATGTCATGATTGCAAGATGACATTCATCGGGTTTCACATTAATTCCATTCAATCACAAATATCCACGGCTTTATAAGAATATCGAGCGAAATCACAAATTTAGATAAACAAATACAAATAGTGATTGCCTAATGATGGATGCATGATAAACTTTCGAGCCAATTATCAAAGGAATTTCTGAATAATCTTTCAATTCGGTGCCAATCACATTAGGTAGGTAATCAATATGGCTAAAAGGCAAAAAAGAACGCAAAAACAACAAGAAAAACGTGGAACAAATTGGTTAGTGATCGGTGGTGTTATCGCTGTTGGTGTAATCGGTCTCTTCGCATTGCTCTATCTTGCAGTCAGCGAACCAGGGACACAAAAGGCTCAGTCGTTATCTGAATATTGCCAGGAAAACGGTGAGAACTGCGTAAGTATGGGCGCTGCAGATGCCCCCATTACTTTAATAGAAGTTTCAGATTTTGGTTGCCCGCATTGCCGTTCCTTCCACCAAGAAAAGGGCAGTTTAATAAAAGAGCAATACGTGGATACTAATCAAGTGCAGTGGGTCTTCTTACCATATGCATTGCGAACAGAAACACAACCTGCTGCAAACGCTGCGATGTGTGCCGGAGAACAAGGCAAGTATTATGAATTCACAGAAGCCTTGTTTAATCAAAACACTGAAACAGCTCTAACTAGAAATGGTTTTTTTCTCGCTGCTGGAGAGGCAGGTATTGATATCGAACCGTTCACAACATGCTTGGAGGATAATCGATACAGTGGCATTATCAGTGATAACCAGCAAGCTGCTCGGATAGCAAGGGTCACAGGAACGCCAACATTTTTTGTTAACGACCAAATCGTCCGCGGAAATGTTCCCCTGTCTGAATTCGAAAATATCTTTAACCAAATTGCAGGATCCTAATTAATGACCATTCCTCAAAATTGGCAAGCAATACTTATCCAGCTTCTTGCTGTTCCTGGCATGTTGGTAGCTTATTATTTGTTGTTATTTCACAGCGGCTCTTTGTTTACAACTTGCACGGTTAATGAATGGTTTGACTGTGGACAAGTCAGTGGGCCGGCATCACCATATTCCTCCATTGGTCCGATTCCCGTTGCCTTGTTAGGGCTCCTAGGATACGCGGCGATTTTCCTTGTGGTTTGGCTTCAAGATTGGATTCAGCTTGTGGAGGAAAATCTACCGGAGTTAGTGGCTGGACTTGTAGGTTTGGCATTTCTCTTCACGCTCGGTCTAACTGCTTTAGAATTATTTGTGATCCATGCATTTTGCCAATATTGCCTTTACTCTGCTGCAATTGTGACCCTAATGTTCATCCTGGCTATTAGTTTTGTTATAAGTAGCAGGAAGAAATATAGTTAGTTGTGTTCGGTTTTTGGGGAAAGACTATTGGGAAACTCGTCTCAAATAGTGGCAGGCATCGAAGGCGTAGATAATTCGATTTCCCGAATTAATTTCTTCGAGTTAATGTGCTTGAGCAAGTAGCGTTTAGCTCCGGCCTGCAACAAAAGCTCCCGCTCGACAGCATCAATATAAGGGGCAAGAGCTATAACAACGGCCGAACCATTCACCATTTCCCGTACTGCCAATGCAGTTTGGAAAAGATCGTCATTTGACGTGTTTTGAAGCCCCAGGATAACCACATCTGGCTGGAGCGCTGGTATCTGAATCTTGGCATTATCAAGATCTGAGCCGGTACCCACCACTTCAAGATGGCTAGGGACACTTAGCCGAATACGTAATGCACGCCTCACCGCTTCGTGCTTGTCGATAATTAGAATTCGGATCTTACTCTCAGTATCAATAGTCACACTGCCAGTATAACCGCTGACTTCTTGCGTGCGCAGTGACAAATGTCATCCATAGTTTGGACATCTGTCATCCTGTTTGCATCAAATATGCTAATTGACAATAAACAAAGTGTTTATTTATTTGGCCGAAAACAGCTATTGAGAAAGCTAAAGGGGAATTTTCAGGGTTATGGTTGTACCTTGACCAGGAGCAGAGCGAAGACGAAACATACCGCCCATTCCTTCTGCACGGGCTTGCATATTGGCCAGCCCGTGGCCCACTCGTCTACTATCATCTTGTGGATCAAAGCCACGGCCGTCATCTTCAACTGCCACTGTAACGGCCGAATTCGAACGCATGAGAGTCACGATGACACTTTTCGCTCGAGCATGGCGTGCGACATTGGCTAATGATTCTTGGGTCGTTAAAAACAATGCCCTGGCAGTAGGTGTAGGCAGGTTATCAAGCTGCTGCGAAATTGTCATAGTCACAGGTATCATCGTATTGGCCTGAAATTCGCGTACAAGACGCGCTAAACCCTGGGAGAGATCGCCGCTAAACCGGCGTGGGCGCAAATCCAAAATAAAATTCCGGATGTCGCGAATGGCATCGTTCAACCCTTCAATAGCCGTATCAAGCAGCTTAGTTGACTCAACATCATCATCCGGCAAAGCTAAATGGATTGATTCTAATGTCAAACCTACAGCATAAATCGACTGGATTACACCATCGTGAAGATCCATACCAATTCGCGTTCGTTCCTCTAAAATGGCCAGGCGTTCAACTTGTTCATAAAGCTTTGCATTTTGGATGGCAATAGCAGCATGTGCAGCCAACATTTCAACCAATCGTTGATCAGATTCCGAGAATTCATCGACTCCTCTCTTATCCGTGAGGTAAAGATTTCCCAAAGGCTCTCCTGCACCAATAATAGGGACTCCAAGAAAGCTGATCATCTTTGGGTGTCCTTCAGGAAAACCGGCCGAACGAAAATCCTTGCTGATATCTCGAACGCGAATCGAAGATCGTTCGCCAATTAAAACCCCAAGTAATCCACGCCCGCGGGGTGGATGAGCAATACGATCTTTATCTTCTTTCGCCATACCACTTGTAAGGAAACGCACCAGTTGTCCGTCTTGTCCGGGCACGCCCAATGCAGCATATCGTGCTCCGACGAGATCCCTGGCTGTATCGACGATCTGTTGTAAAACCTTGTCAGAATCCAGCTCACCGGCAATAGCCAATGCCGCTTGATTAAGCGCATCTAAAGCTTGTACGGCCGAGTTTTCTTTCTCTAGCATATGCTTTAAATGTGACTCACAATTCAGGATAGGGAGAATTAGTCGAGGAGTAACAATAGTTACAAATGATCTTGAAGATGATGTTGTATGGCATATGCCGCAGCCTCTGCTCTATTTGAAACATTTAGTTTTGAAAGGATGCTGCTAACATAATTCCTTACGGTGCCTTCACTTAAAAACAATTCAGATGCAATTTCGCGATTTGTTTTACCGCTGGCGATCAACACCAAAACTTGCCTTTCCTGTCCCGTCAAATCAGTAAAAGCAACCGCTTCTTCCTTCTTGATCGAACGACGGACTTCAACAAAAACACGTTGTGTAAGAGACGGGTCGAGCATTGACTCACCTCTTGCTGTCGCTTCAATTGCGCGTACCAGATCGCCGCCACCTACCTGTTTTAAGACATATCCAGTCGCGCCAGCACGAATAGCAGCGAACAACAATTCATCCTCCGCATAGGAAGTAAGCATGATAACTTTGCATTCAGGAAGTTCTTGTTTGATTTTGGCGCAAGCTTCAATACCGCTGCCCCCCGCCAACCGTATATCCATTATCACAATATCGGGCTTCAGCAACAAAGCTTGCTCAACGGCATCTTCCTCGTTGTAAGCCTCACCGACTACGGTAAAACCCTGATGGCGCTCCAACAGGACCTTCATACCTAAACGTACTACTTCATGATCATCTACTAATAATAACCTTAGCATCATAGAACATAGTATAGCTTTGAATAGAGGGATCACCAAGCCTCACACAAGGCGATTAAACTGCGTATAAATTAGCTTGGAAACCAGCTGGGGGCAGCTATCAAGCAGGTTAAGTTTTCACTGTCTCCATAAGTTGCAGGACACGCCTGCAATTCAAATATCTATCAAGTAAATGCACCGCTTTCAGCAATATAATGGCATTTGGAACAAGTCAGAACAAACAGGGCATCATAGGCTAAATAACTATTACGGCATTTCGGGCAATCATCTCCCGACTTAAATGATATCTTACACTGGTTGGCTTTTACCGGATCAGTATGCCACCAGTATGTCTTGTTGGCGTCACAATTTTTTGTCCGCATCTTACTAGCATAAGCTTGATGCAAAATCACGTCAAATCCCCATTGCGTCAAATTATTCCGGAACACCACAATTCTCTCCCAAAATGGTCCAATTTAGTCAAAGGCAATGACTTTTGTCACCATTACAGGTGTAATCTGTCACTGCCAACCTGTATTTTTCTACGATAAAATTGACTTCAATGTATTAATTAGCGTAATAGGATCGCAATACCAATAGCGTGATCTGGGTTAGAGGCTTGGGCATTTCGTTCGACTTTCTCAACGCAATCCTTAGCCTCGTGTGTTGTAAATCCGTTACCGGAGATTTAAATAATTCTAAAATGAGGCAAAAAGCTTGGAGGACAATGCTATGTCAAATGAAATAACAACAGCTACCAAATCAGATGTTAAATATGTTTACCTTTTCACTGAGTTGGAGCAGGCAGAACAATATGTTGGAGGAGATTGGGACAAGGCTCGTGGTCTGCTCGGTGGGAAAGGTGCAAACCTTGCCGATATGACCCGCTTAGGTGTACCCGTGCCTCCTGGATTTACTGTGACTACTGAGGCTTGTAATGCCTATTTAGCCGCAGGAGAAAAATTTCCGCCAGGTATGTGGGAACAGGAATTATTAGCAATCAAGGCTGTCGGAGATGAAAGAGGAAGAGCGTTTGGAGATCTTGATCTCCCACTGCTGGTTTCTTGTCGTTCTGGTGCAAAGTTCTCGATGCCCGGCATGATGGACACCGTATTGAACATCGGCATGAATGACGCGGTCGCAGAAAAGATGGTTACTCGTACTAATGATCCGCGCTTCGTTTATGATCTATACAGACGACTTGTCCAAATGTTTGGAAGTGTCGTCATGGGTGTACCGGATGAGGCCTTTGAGGTCGTTATCTCGGCTCGCCGTAAGAAGGCTGGTGTCAAGTCCGATTCCGAATTGACGGCCGAAGATTGGCAAAGTGTCACCCGTCGTTTCAAAGACATTTATCGCACATTTACTCGCGAGGATTTCCCACAGGATCCTTATGATCAACTTCGCTTGGCTACGGAAGCCGTGTTCAAGTCATGGAACGGGAAACGGGCTTTTGACTATCGAAATGCAGCAGGTATCGACCACAACCTCGGCACAGCCGTTAATGTTCAAACAATGGCCTATGGCAATATCGGTGATAATTCCGGTACGGGTGTTGCTATGTCTCGTAACGCCTCCACAGGTGAAATCGAGCTGGAGGGTGATTTCCTAATGAACGCCCAGGGTGAAGATGTTGTAGCCGGCATTCGCGCCACACAACCCATCTCTGATCTGCAGAAAGTGATGCCAGAGATTTATACCGAGTTTGAGGTCATTGCCAAGAAACTTGAAAACCATTACCGCAACATGCAGGACATGGAATTCACAATTGATCGCGGCAAGCTCTGGCTCTTGCAAACCCGTGATGGCAAACGCACTGCCCAGGCCGAAGTTCGGATTGCTGTTGATATGGTAAATGAAGGATTAATCAGCAAGGAAGAGGCCGTTCAGCGCGTGCTGCCCCATCAGGTAGACTTCTTCCTGCACCCACAACTTGATCCTATCGCAGCAAAAGAGGCAACCATCATCGCTTCTGGATTGAATGTCTCCCCAGGTGCAGCCGTTGGAGTTATCGCCTTTGATGCAGATACGGCCGCTCGCTGGGCTAAAGAAGAAGGCAAACAGGTTATTATGGTCCGTCCGGAAACCAAGCCAGACGACGTACACGGCATGTTTGCCGCGGAAGGTATTCTTACCAGTCGTGGCGGACGCACCAGCCATGCTGCCCTTGTTGCACGGCAATTTGGCAAACCCGCCGTTGTCGGTGTTAGCGAATTAGACATCGATGTATCTAACAGACGCATGATTATCGATGAAGAATTGGTAGTCGAAGAAGGTGCGTGGCTTTCCTTGGACGGCGGCACTGGCAACGTTTATTTAGGCAAATTACCCACAGAAGTTCCGGATTTCAAGAACCCCTACCTGCTAAAACTGCTCGAATGGGCTGATGAAATCCGTACATTAGGCGTCTGGGCCAATGCCGACTATCCAATCGATGCTGAGAGGGCTAGAGAATATGGTGCCACTGGAATTGGCCTTTGCCGAACCGAGCATATGTTCTTTGAGACCGAGAGATTACCTATCGTGCAAAAGATGATCATGGCCAAACATCCAGTTGATCGCAAGGAAGCACTTGATCAATTGTTGCCTTTGCAACGCGGAGATTTCGATGGCTTGTTCAGGGCGATGGACGGCTATCCCGTTATCATTCGTTTGATTGATCCACCTTTGCATGAGTTCCTTCCTTCTTTTGAAGAGTTGGTGCAAGACCTTGCGGATCTGAAGGTTCGTACACAACATTTCCACACCCTGAGCGAAATCGATTCGGCGCTCGCAGAAATCCGCGTGAAACAGGATTATCTAGAGAGAGTTGAATCGCTTCGGGAACAAAACCCAATGTTAGGTACACGTGGCGTCCGGTTAGGTATCCTGATTCCCGATCTGACTAAAATGCAGGTACGGGCAATTTTTGAAGCGGCCTGTGCTGTTGCCAAGGATGGTGTAGATGTTCATCCCGAAGTGATGATTCCTCTTATCTGCCATGTCAACGAGCTAAAAGTGCAGCAAGTTGCGCTTGAGTCTGTGGCAAAAGAAGTGATGGAAGAGCAAGGCATCAACATCTCCTACAAATTTGGGACCATGATTGAAATTCCACGAGCTGCATTAACGGCCGATGAAGTTGCTGAAGTGGCCCAATTCTTCTCCTTTGGCACCAACGACTTGACACAAACGACATTTGGGATTTCACGGGACGACGCAGAATCTGGCTTCTTAATGGAGTATATCCAGCGCGGCATTATGAATGAAAACCCGTTTGCCAGCATTGATGCCAAAGGTGTCGGCAAACTAATGCAGATAGCGGTTGAGGCGGGTCGTCAAACCCGGCCTGATTTGGAAATTGGCATTTGCGGCGAGCACGGCGGCGATCCAAAAAGTATTGCCATCTGCCATGAGCTCGGTCTCAATTATGTATCCTGCTCGCCCTTCCGTGTTCCGATTGCACGCCTGGCTGCCGCTCATGCAGCTTTAGCAGACAAATAATAATAGCGAATATCTCTGGCCTGGCACGATTTTATCTGCCAGGCCAGATTGATATCGAAGGAGTCTAGTAATGGCACTTTCATTAAAGACCATAGACGGCAATGAAGCAGCTGCTCGAGTAGCTCATAAACTTAACGAAGTCATTGCCATATACCCAATTACCCCTTCTTCACCAATGGGTGAATTGGCTGATCAATATTCGGCATATGGCTACACGAATATTTGGGGGTCGGTTCCTTTGGTGGTAGAAATGCAGGCCGAGGGGGGTGCTGCAGGCGCTGTCCATGGTTCCTTACAGGTTGGCGCTTTAACGACAACTTTTACAGCCTCGCAGGGTCTCTTGCTGATGATCCCTAACCTGTACAAGATTGCAGGAGAATTGACCTCCACCGTCTTACACGTGGCCGCCCGCTCAGTTGCAGCACAAGCATTGTCAATTTTTGGCGATCATAGCGATGTAATGGCCGCCCGCAACACGGGTTTTGCCTTCCTGGCCTCAAACTCTGTTCAGGAAGTCACTGACTTTGCTCTCATTTCGCAAGCAGCCACGATGAAAGCGCGTGTTCCCTTCATTCACTTCTTTGATGGTTTCCGCACATCGCATGAAATCAACAAGATTGAACTGCTTGAAGATGGTGTATTGCGCGAGATGATAGACAATAATCTAGTATACGCTCATCGCGCACGAGGCTTAACACCTGATAATCCTGTAATCCGCGGCACTGCTCAAAACCCTGATGTTTTCTTTCAAGCACGCGAGAGTGTCAATTCCTTTTACCTAGCTTGCCCAGGCATTGTTCAGGAAGCAATGGATAAGTTTGCGGAATTAACTGGTCGGCAGTATCACATTTTTGACTACATTGGTGCACCCGACGCTGAAGATGTCGTAGTCTTGATGGGCTCGGGTGCCGATGCGGTTCGTGAAACTATAGATTATCTTAACGCACAAGGCGCAAAGATTGGGGCTGTAATCGTACGCCTATACCGTCCATTCGACGTTTCAGCCTTTGTCGATGTTTTACCGGCAACGGTTAAGAATATCGCGGTTCTCGACCGGACAAAGGAACCTGGGGCCACTGGTGAACCTTTGTATTTGGACGTCGTCACGGCCGTTGTGGAGCGGGTAGCCGACGGGCTGGCCCCCTTCCCTGTAATGCCCAAAATCATTGGGGGTCGGTACGGGCTTTCGTCGAAAGAATTTACACCAGCCATGATCAAAGGTGTTTTCGATAACCTGGTCGCCGAAAAACCAAAGAATCACTTCACCGTTGGCATCAATGACGATGTAACAAATACAAGTCTAACCTACGACGAATCTTTTGATATTGAAAAAGACGATGTAATTCGTGCCGTATTTTATGGCCTTGGCTCTGACGGCACGGTCGGCGCTAATAAGAACTCCACAAAAATTATTGGCGAGAACACAGATAATTATGCTCAAGCCTATTTTGTTTATGACTCAAAGAAGGCTGGTGCTGTCACCGTTTCACACGTTCGATTTGGTCCTCGCCCAATTCACAGCTCCTATCTTATCAGTCGAGCGAACTTTGTAGCATGTCATCAATTCCAGTTCCTGGAACGCTACGATGTCTTACGTTTAGCAGAACCAGGAGCAACCTTCCTGCTCAACAGCCCCTATGGACCCGATGAAGTATGGGACCATCTACCGCGGTCTATGCAGGAACAGATGATCCAGAAAAGACTAAAATTCTACATCGTCGATGGTTACGAAGTAGCAAAGACAGCAAATATGGGGCGCAGGATCAACACGATCATGCAAACTTGTTTCTTCAGTTTGATGGAACAGGTTACCGGTGAGCCGCTTCTGCCAAGTACGGAAGCAATCGCCAAAATCAAAGATGCGATCCAAAAGACCTACGGTAAACGCGGGGACATAGTAGTCAATGCCAATTTCGCGGCCGTTGATGCTGCACTTGAGCACATGCACAAAGTCGAAGTACCAGAAGAGGCTTCCAGCACATTTGAACGCCAACCCATAGTCCCAGAATATGCGCCGGAATTCATTAAATCCGTCACCGCTCGAATGATAGCCGGTCTTGGAGACAGCTTGCCCGTGAGTGCGCTGCCGGTTGACGGTACATATCCAACTGATACAACTAAGTGGGAGAAGCGTAACATTGCCACTGAAATTCCAGTCTGGGATTCAGACATTTGTATCCAATGTGGAAAGTGTGCATTTGTTTGCCCACACGGTGTCATTCGAATGAAGGTCTTTGACCCAGTCTTAATGGCCGAAGCTCCATCAACATTCAAGAATGTGCCTGCCCGCTATAAGGAGTTTAAAGACCAATATTTCTCCTTGCAGGTTGCCCCTGAAGACTGCACTGGGTGTTCCCTTTGTGTAGAAGCTTGTCCTGTTAAAAATAAGAAGCAGCCAAAATTCAAGGCAATCAATATGGAGCCCCAAGCTCCAATTCGCGATCAAGAATGCAAGAATTGGGATTTCTTCCTCGGCTTGCCGGAAGTTGACCGCACTACAATTCCTTTGAATCAGGTCAAATACAACCAATTGCTCGAACCATTGTTTGAGTTCTCCGGTGCATGTCCGGGTTGTGGAGAAACACCATATCTGAAACTTATCTCACAGCTTTATGGCGATCGTTCAGTTATCGCTAATGCCACAGGTTGTTCATCGATTTACGGTGGCAATTTACCCACTACACCTTGGGCTCAGAATATTGAAGGACGCGGGCCGGCGTGGTCAAATTCCCTATTCGAAGATAATGCCGAGTTCGGTTTAGGCATGCGAGTGGCCCTCGATCAACGAATAGATTCTGCAATTTATCTCCTGCGAAGTTTACGCGAAGTAATTGGCGCAGAGTTGACGGATGCTGTCTTGTATGCCGACCAATTAGATGAAGCTGGAATCAGCTGAACAGCGTGGACGTGTCTCCTATCTAAAGAACCGTTTGCAATCGTTACTTTCCGTAAACAGCGAAGAGATTAAACCGCTTCGTTCTGCCATAGAAAACTTACTGAGTATGGCGGATGTTCTAGTGAAGAAGAGTGTTTGGATTATCGGTGGTGATGGCTGGGCCTATGACATTGGTTTTGGAGGCTTGATCATGTATTGGCCTCTGGTCGAAATGTCAATGTCCTGGTCATGGACACCGAAGTGTATTCCAATACTGGTGGTCAAATGTCGAAGGCAACCCCGCGTGGAGCAGTAGCCAAATTTGCTGCAGCCGGCAAGCCGCTGCCAAAGAAAGATTTAGGTCTACTGGCTATCAGCTATGGCAATATCTATGTGGCACGCATCGCATTCGGAGCAAATGATCGGCAAACCGTTCAGGCCATTATGGAGGCAGAAGCATATGATGGCCCTTCGTTCATCATCGCCTATAGCTCTTGTATTGCTCATGGTTACGACCTCTTATTACAGCTTAGAGCAACAACAAGCCGCGGTAAAATCTGGCTATTGGCCCCTTTATCGTTACGATCCGGAATCAAGCAAATCTGGGCAAGAACCCCATGACGCTTGATTCACGGAAGCCAAGCTTGCCTCTTGAAAAGTACATTTACCGCGAAGGTCGTTATCGCATGTTAACAAAGAGCAATCCTGAAGCCGCTAATCGATTGTTAGCATTGGCAAAGTGTGATGTTCAGTCTCGTTGGCAGCAATATGAAGAACTTGGCCCACAAAATGGCAAAGGAAACGGACAGAAATAACTTTATCATCGACCGGGTGGAGAGGCCACCCGGCCGATGGAATAGGAGAAAATCATGGACCTGAGCACAACATACTTAGGCATGAAGTTAAAGAACCCAATTGTGCCATCGGCTTCACCGCTATCACGCAGTATCAGCATGATCCGCAAACTGGAGGACAATGGCGCGTCGGCCGTAGTTTTATACTCTCTTTTTGAAGAAGAATTAAATCTGGAGAGCCATACATTAGATCGCTATCTAACTGAAGGCACGGAGAGCTATGCCGAGGCGTTATCCTACTTTCCTGAAGCGCCCTCATACCATGCTATCGGTCCGGACGCTTACCTGGAACATATACACCGTGCTAAACAGGCCGTTGATATTCCCATCATCGCCAGTCTCAATGGTGTGTCAACAGGTGGGTGGATCCACTTTGCGCGACAAATAGAAGGCGCCGGTGCCGACGGTTTAGAGCTCAATGTTTATTACCTGCCCACAAATATGGATCTTACCGGGGCAGAGGTAGAACAAATCTATTTTGACCTTTTGCGCGACATTAAAGCGGAAATTAATATTCCGGTGGCGATGAAATTAAGTCCCTATTTCAGTGCCACAGCTCATATGATGAAGAAACTCGACGATCTGGGCACCGATGGTCTTGTATTGTTCAACCGCTTTTATCAACCCGATTTCGACTTGGAGAATTTGGAAATAGTACCACACTTGGTGTTGAGTTCTTCTGTTGCACTTCGCTTGCCGCTGCGTTGGATTGCCATTCTCTACGGCCGTCTACAATGCGGACCTAGCCCTGACAACAGGTGTTCATACCGCCGAAGATGCTCTTAAAGGTATCGCCGCCGGGGCTTCTACTATCCAAATGGCATCCGAATTGCTCCATAACGGGGTTGAAAGAATAGGCGAAATACTTGCCGAGATGTCCGAATGGCTGGATGATCACGAATACGAATCTTTAGACGTATTAAAAGGTAGCTTGAGTCAGATCAATTGTGGTTTTCCCGCAGCCTTTGAGCGTGCAAACTATCTTGAGGTTGTTCGTTCTTTTTCTCCAACCTTTAAGTAAGCAACTTGCTGTACATAAATAACAAAGAAGCCAGGCCCATTCAATTGGGTCTGGCTTCATTTTACTGGCTTCGATAATTAAGAGCTTCTATTCATCGAGAAAGTTGCGCAGCACGGTATGTAGAATTCCCCCATTACGGTAGTAGTCTACTTCAACCGGTGTATCTATACGGCAAATTGTTTCAAATATCACTTCCGATCCATCCTGCTTGACCGCTTTAACCTCAACAACTTGGCCAGGCTTTAGGCCATCCGTTAGATTGATGGTTGAAAAAGTCTCACTCCCATCCAAACCTAAACCTTCTGGCGTCTCGCCCGCTTTGAATTGCAATGGTAAGACACCCATACCAACCAGATTGCTACGATGGATACGCTCATAACTCTCCGCGATTGCCATCTTAATACCTAAAAGCAATACACCCTTAGCTGCCCAATCGCGGGAACTACCCATACCATAATCTTTGCCGGCCAGCACAACCAATGGCGTGTTTGCTTCCATATACTTCACCGACGCATCATATATCGTCATGACTTCAGAATCGGGTATATATGTTGTCCAGCCACCTTCAGTACCTGGTGCCATGTGGTTACGCAGGCGAATATTAGCAAATGTTCCGCGAGTCATCACGCGATCGTTTCCTCGTCGAGAGCCATATGTATTGAACTCTAAAGGCTCCACACCATTTTCTCGCAGGTAATTCGCGGCTGGGCTAGATCCCGCAATTGATCCAGCAGGGGAGATGTGATCAGTTGTGATCGAGTCCCCCACCTTAACAAGTACTTGGGCATTTTTAATATTCGAGATCGGCGTAACTTCCCTGGTCAGGTCTGTGAAGAAAGGTGGCTCGTGAATATATGTAGATGCGTCATCCCAGTCATATATTGAACTAGTACTAACTGGAATCTCGTTCCAACTTTCATTACTATCCCATACATTGCCATATTGCTCACGGAACATATCGGCCGTTAACGAGTCATCAATAGCCTGATTAATCTCATCGTTCGTCGGCCAGATGTCATGCAAATAAACTGCGCTGCCATCTTTTCCGATTCCCAATGGTTCATTTATTAAATCTCTATCCGTTGATCCGGCCAAGGCGTACGCTACCACCAGGGGTGGAGAAGCCAAATAGTTGGTACGAGTCAAAGCGTGAACACGCCCCTCAAAGTTTCGGTTCCCACTTAACACCGATGATACAACCAGATCGCCATCTTGAATGGCGTTACTTACCGGTTCCGGAATTGGACCTGAGTTGCCAATACAAGTGGTACAGCCAAATCCGACTATATAGAAACCTAATTGCTCCAAATAAGGCAACAAACCAGACCTATTGAGGTAGTCTTCTACTACACGGGAACCGGGCGCGAGGCTGGTTTTCACATATGGCGGCACCGTCAGACCTTTTTCTACCGCCTTCTTGGCCAATAACCCGGCAGCCAGCATGACGCTTGGATTAGATGTGTTCGTGCAGCTTGTAATTGCCGCAATGACAACTGCCCCGTGGCCAATCTCAATATCGTGTCCGTTGGATACGACAGCCGTTCGGGATAGATCATCTTCTTCCAAACCAATCCCTTGCGGACCAACAGGCGCTAAAAGCGTTTGACGATAAGCTGATTTCATATCTGCCAAAGCAATACGATCCTGCGGCCGTTTCGGTCCCGCTAAACTTGGCACCACAGTGCTCAAATCCAAATAAACAACATCTGAGTAATCTGGATCAGGCATTTCATCTACCCGAAAAATCCCTTGTGCCTTGCAGTATGCTTCTACCAAATCCACTAATTCATCTGGTCGTCCCGTATTGCGCATATACTTCAATGTTTCATCATCAACCGGGAAATATCCAACTGTAGCCCCGTATTCAGGACACATGTTGGCAATAGTAGCTCTATCGGCTAAGGTCATGCTGCTCAAACCAGGGCCAAAGAATTCCACGAACTTACCGACAACGCCTTTTGCGCGCAGCATCTGCGTCACAAGCAGAACCAAGTCAGTCGCAGTCGCTCCCTCTGGCAAACTTCCTGTCAACTTGACACCAATCACCTCAGGCGTCAACATATAAATCGGCTGGCCAAGCATAACGGCTTCAGCTTCAATTCCACCTACACCCCAAGCAACAACACCAAGACCATTAATCATCGTTGTGTGCGAATCTGTACCAACTAATGAATCCGGAAACGCAACCAAATCATCTCCTTCAGCCTTAGTCATAACTACTTGACCTAAGTACTCAAGATTAACTTGGTGCACAATGCCGGTCGCCGGTGGAACAACCCGGAAATTCTCAAACGCTTGTTTTCCCCATTTGAGAAACTCGTAACGTTCCATATTGCGTTCGAATTCACGCTCAGCATTGTACATTAGTGCATATGCCGAACCAAAGCGATCAACTTGTACCGAGTGGTCAATTACAAGATCAACAGGCACCTGTGGGTTAATCCGCTGGGGATCACCACCAAGACGGGCCATCGCTGAACGCAGCGCGGCCAGATCCACAACGGCTGGTACCCCCGTAAAATCTTGCAGGATCACGCGTCCCGGCTTAAATGGTATTTCATCTTTAGTCCCACCATCAGCCTGCCAGGCGGCCAATTTAATGACGTCTTCAGGCATAACCTGATAACCATCACAGGTCCGTAACAATGCCTCTAACAATACCTTTATCGAAAAAGGCAATCTCTCAATGTTTCCATGGTCCGTCAGCTTATCGAGACGATAGTAGAAAAAGTCAGTACCTGGAAGTACTGCGCGGGCATTAAAATGGTCAAATAAGTCGCTCATAAACAACCTCTCAATTAAAGACTACGGGCATAATTGACACAAAAGAAGAGTCAATACAGAGCAATTATAACTTAGACCCTGTATCCGAGGTAATAAATCGGTTTAGAGTGTGCTCAGCATAAATCTAGTGCTAAAATCAACGATGGGATTCCCGCCCATCAGGTCAAAGTTTAACAGTTGCTATTTTCACTTCTTAAAAATGTCGCTACCTTTTTGTTGAGGATGATCAAATGCAAATTGCCAAACCGCCTCGGCGCAAACTGTTTTTTCCCATATTACTGATAGTTTTCCTAATTTCAGGATTGCTTTTTTGGTTTGCTGAATCTTGGTTACGTGTGCTGTTACTATATTTATCATCAGCATCGTGGGCAAGGAGCTTTGTCAGCAGCATGCCTATGGCAAATCGTGTTGCTCGCCGATTCGTGGCAGGTGAGAGTATTGGTGATGCAGTCAGCGCAACCAGAGAGTTAAACAACAGAGGAATGCTTGTAACTCTAGATTTTCTTGGCGAGAGCGTTACAAACATCTATGAAGCAATGGATGCTAGGGATGAAATCCTACGTCTTATAAAAGTGATCAATGACGAGGATTTGGATGCCAATGTCTCCATCAAATTGAGCCAGATAGGTCTTAAACTAGACGAACAACTTGCCTTAGACAACGCGCGGATTGTAGCTGAGCAGGCTCAAAGATTTGGCAATAAACTTCGTATTGATATGGAGGAAAGCGAAGTGGTAGATGCTACTTTGGATATCTACCATGCTCTACGCTATGATTTCGGCCTTGAAAATGTGGGCGTTGTTATTCAATCTTATCTATATCGCAGTAAAGAAGATGTCCAATCACTCATCTCTGAAGGCGCTTGGATTCGTTTATGTAAAGGCGCTTATATGGAACCCCCTGAAGTTGCCTTTGCCGACAAAAATGATACCGATCAAAATTTCATCTCATTGACTCAAATGCTATTGAGCGATGAAGCCGCACAAAACGGTGTTTACCTTGGTGTAGCTACGCATGATGAACGAATGATTCAAGCTACTATTGAGCACACATCTCGTAATAATATCGCCTCCGAGGATTATGAGTTCCAGATGCTTTATGGCGTTCGGCGCGATCTACAAGATTCTCTTATCAGCAAGGGGTATCAAGTGCGTGTATATGTACCTTATGGCACTGCTTGGTATCCATACTTTGTGCGCCGCTTAGCTGAACGACCCGCCAATCTCTGGTTTTTCATCAGCAACTTATTACGGAGCTAAACCGACCTTCCACTAATAATTTCTTTCTCTAATTGTCTAGGCATCGAGGGCTTCAAAGTGGTATTAATCGAAGAATCAAAAAACATTATTGGCGTGCAAATAGTACGCTTCGAATCATATTCAGACAATCGCGGCCGTTTTATGGAGACCTTTCGCAAAGAATGGTTTCCACAACGCACCTGGAATATCGTCCAATGTAACCGTTCCGATTCCAAAAAAGGTGTTCTGCGTGGATTACATTACCATCATCATCAAGTCGATTATTGGTATGTGGCGAAAGGTGAATTGCGAGCCTGTTTGGTAGACATCCGACCCGGTTCAGGATCGTATTTAAAAACTGATATTTTCGAGATGGGCGAGGAAAACGAAATGGGCCTTTTAATACCGATTGGTGTTGCCCACGGTTTTATTGCCATAACTGATGTGACACTGACATATATTGTTGACAACTATTTTAATGGTGGAGTCGATGAAAACGGGGTTGCTTGGAACGATCCGCAATTTCAGCTAGATTGGGGAGTGGCTAATCCTGTCGTCTCTGAACGAGATGTTCAAAACAAGTTGTTGAAAGATATACCAATAACTGAGCTTCCAAAATCATAATATCCTCAACCTGATATAATTTCCCATAAAGGTGGTCCCAATACTAGGAGCCCAATCAATATCGCAGCAAAGGCACTGAGTAATACGGCTCCCGCCCCTACGTCTTTAGCAACTTTTGCACAAGGATGTGGATCAGGCATAGTCATGTCGACAATCGCTTCAAGCGCCGTATTGAGAAACTCAGTTATCCAAACGATGGCAATTGCTATAATTAGCAGCACCCAATCATATCTTGATAATCCCAACCACAATCCCGTAATCACGACCATGATTGTTACGAAGGCGTGTATCCAGGCGTTTTTTTGAGTTCGCAGGACATACCCCCAACCTTCGAATGCGTAATTGAAGCTCTTGATTCGTTTGTTTAATTCTTTTCGGCCGTTATTTTTCGTCATAAGCCAAGATAATTTAATTTTCAGTAGGTACAATATCATGCAGGCCCAACTCCGAAAGAATCAAGCTTTGTAGACCCCACATCTCATCTCTATCCACTTCTATGAGATGATCATACCCCAGTAAATGCAGCACCCCATGGATAGCTAGTAACTGAAGCTCGGCAGCCAAGCCGTGACCACTCATGTTCGCCTGTTTTCGCGCATAGGGGACAGATATCGCAATATCACCAAGATACAATAAGGGATCGCCTTCATCGGGCATCTGATCATAAGCAGGGAAACTTAAGACATCCGTTGAACTGTCAATCTCACGAAAATCACGATTCAACTGCTGCATCCGTCTATCGTCGGTCAGCAACAGCGACAATGATGTTGGTGGGATAGCGAGATAATTTAATGATGTATTGACGGCCGTCTCTAACGCCGCAAGAATGTCTCCATCAACCTTTACATCACTCAGTATTTCAAGGTCATACGTCATTTGCTTCTAATTTGTGGATATATCTTGGGAAATAAGAGGATTGTTTGCCGGTACAGGCGATACAGCTTCATCATTTTCCGGTTCCGGTAAAGCAGCGATGGGTTGTGGCGATGCCTCCAATAATTCATTACCGGGATATTTCACACGAAGATGAAAACGACCTTTAAGTGTATCAATGAATGATGAGCGGATTGCTTCGATATCTCCCAAGCTTAATCCTGAATTGTTCAATTGTCCTTCCATCACATCTTCATCAACGATGGAATGCACCAGCTTCTCGATGGCGGATGAAGTATTCGGGCGCAAAGCACTAGAAGTAGCCTCAACCGCATCAGCCAGCATTACAATGCCAGATTCTCGTGTGCGCGGTCGTGGGCCATGATGGCGAAACTTCTCAATATCCACTTCATCAGCCGCATCACCCGCTTGGGTACATGCCTTATGGTAAAAACCTTTCACTATTCGGTCCCCATGATGTTCGGCGATGAAATCGCGGATTTGATGCGGTAGTCTATAACGGCGAGCCAGTACCAGCCCATCTGGTACATGACTAATAATTATGCGTGCACTCGTATATGGGTCAAGCGAATCATGTGGATTAATGCCTTCCTGATTCTCTGTGAAGAAGGGTGGCCTGTTCATTTTGCCTATATCATGATAAAACGCGCCAACACGAACCAAAGTGCTGTTTGCACGCACCCGCTCCGCCGCCTGTTCTGCAAGATTTGCGACCATTATACTATGATGGTAAGTGCCTGGGGCCCTTCTGAGTAATTCCTGCAAAAGGGGATGGTCAAGGCGAGACAAATCTTGCAGTTGTAGTGTTGTGATAATACCGAAAACACTGCCAATCACGAAGAAACCGACCAAAGTTAAAGCTGCCGACAATAAGCCATTACCAAGACTATACAAAAACTGAGTCAAGACTTGAACAGTTTCTGTTTCTTGCGGCAGAGCGTACATCAACAGAACCAACATCCCTCCGATAGCAGCAAACAGACCAGAACGAAAGTAGGTAACGATACGCTGCGAGTCGCGCAACGTAAAGATTGCTATCAGACCCCCAACTGCAACAAAAAGTGAAAGTTGAAGCGAATTGGGTGCTATAAGCCCGTAAATGGCAGCAATAATGGCTGTTACTAAAACCGAAAATCGCATTTCGAATACGACAGCCATTAGCATTGCCATCGCGCCTAAAGGAAACAACAACGGCCAGTCATCAGGCGTGGATGCCATCAATTTGGCAACAAGAGTAAATAAAAGAATCAATCCACCAAGGACCGCCAAATATCGCCCATTGTCCCATTGTTGACTTCGAAAGAGCCGCCAATAAAGAATTATTAGGGCCACTGATAACAATGAAGTGAGGAAAACGCTTACTACAACACGCCAATTCAAGTCTTGGCGTAATAATCCAAGCTGTTCTAGCAATTCCTCGTCTTCAGCTGTTATAAGTTCACCTGCTCTTACAATTCGCTGATCTTGGGCGATGCTGCGTGTTACAGGCTCAATCCCGGCCGCGGCCTCATCTCTGGCCGTCGATGTAGCTTCTTCATCCTGAAATATTGTTGGGACTATGAATTGAGCTACAAGGCTAGTGACGACATTCCTTTGTGCATTACTCAACCCCAGACTCGCTTGCCGTTCAGCATCCTGCCTCTTCTTTTGTAACTCGCTCTCTTGAAACTCCTGACGCATGATGTTGTCGATTATGCGTGTAATCTCGCCCTTCGTCATTTCAAAATCCGTCTGGCTCATGTTTAACAGATCAAGGGCCACTGTTTCGTCTATCTCTAATTTGTCAATACTTTGTATGTATTCAATTTGTTCTTCTGGTGTGGCTTGAATATCCGCACGAACAGTTTCAATAAAGGCGAAAATGGCTTGGGCCTGCGCCAATTGCTCACGGCCAATGCTAAGGTTTAGCGGGGTGTATATCTCTGATATGTTATTGGCAGCAATTATGCGTGCTTGCTCCGTAAGTAAGTCACTTGAATAAGTCAAAGACTTTGGAGCAAA
Source organism: uncultured Chloroflexia bacterium (assembly GCA_963736615.1). Taxonomy (GTDB): domain Bacteria; phylum Chloroflexota; class Anaerolineae; order Promineifilales; family Promineifilaceae; genus JAACFF01. The sequence continues at coordinate 1,167,511 of CAVTPP010000003.1, forward strand.
TACATCGGCTGGTGCCGGTTCCCCAACCATGACTGTGACTTGCGATGTCCAGGCAAGGTTAAAAGAAAGAATTAACGTCATCCCCAACGTCAAAACTACAGCAAAAACTCCAAGTCGCAATTCGCCCACCGTTTCTCGGAGCTGCTGACGTGCCGCGGGAAGTGTTTCCATATCCTTTATTTCTAAGACTCAATCAACCGTACTGGCTGCTACTCTTGAAGCAGATCACGAACAACCTCATTGACCATTCGACCATCTGCCTGGCCTTTCAGTGCCGGCATCAAACGCCCCATGACCTTTCCCATATCTTTAGGGCTAGTTGCCCCTAATTCAGATATGGTTTTAGTTGCCATATCTGCGATTTGATCTCTACTCATCTGTTGTGGCAAATAGGACTCAATAATTACAAGTTCAGATTTCTCCTGATCGGCTAAATCCACGCGTCCAGCTTGCTCGTAATCGGCAATACTTTCACGCCGCTGTTTTGCCTGTTTCATGAGCACAGATTGCACTCCGGCATCATCCAATGTCTTTTGCCCATCCACTTCTGCTTGCTTTATTGCGGCAAGCAAGAGACGTAGTGTATCCCGTTTATCGGATTGACCTGCGCGCATGGCGTCGGCTACATCAACTTGTAGTTGCTCTTTGATATCCATTCTAATTACTCTCCCGATTGTTTAGATTGTAACATTGGCCTTAAGACTGTCAACCGCCCCAGGTTGTGTGAATACGCAAGAATCCCGATCAAGATTGGGCTAGAACGGTATAAAGATTAAGATTACCTTCCTTGCCATCGCTTCGAAATTGGTCCCTAATTAACAGTCCAGCTTCGCTAGCAAGTTCGGCCGTTTCTTTAGCATCAATCATACATACATACCGCAAACCAAATCCATCCCGCTGCCATGATAGCAAATAATCATTGGGCTCCAGATCTGCAAAATTTATATCTGCAAGTTCCCAATCTTGAATCTTACGTACTTGTCTTGGGCTATCCATAAATTGCCAATTTGCGAGGAACACTTGACCATTCACAGCAAGAGAGTTGCCGATTTCTTTCAGAATATAGCTGCGGTTTAATCTGCCGGGGATATGTTGCATCGTGGCTAAACATACAATGACATCAAACTTGCCTAGACCCTTCAAAAACCCGCGCTGACTGATATCCCGTTGGTAGAAATTCCCGCTCAAAACTTCATCAGCCTTATGCAGTAATTCAGTTGAAAAATCTACACCAGTATACTCAAAACTGTCGATATGTTGCTGCAAAAATCTACCGAACCGTCCATTCCCACAACCAACATCTAGCACAGAGCTAATTGAAGGCTGCATTTCTTCAAGCAAACGATAAAAGCCTGGCTGAGGTGTTTCACGACTTTGCGAAAACGGCTCCGCAAACTGCTGATAAAAAGATCTATTTAAGGCAAGAAGTTTATCTACAATTTCTTTTCGCATCCGATATCATCTACGATTTTTAGTAACCAAACCGGCGTAACGTACTGCTAACATCCTGGACATAGCTGCCGCCAAAAAGCCGTACATGTACCAACAAAGGATATAGATTGTATATATCGCGCCGTTCTTCAAAAAAGCCAGGCTGAAGCGGAATTATCTCTTGATACCTATTAAAAAAAGGTTCATTAAACGTTCCAAACAATGTAGCAAATGCCAGTTCAATTTCCGGATCTGCGTAGTAGATAGCAGGATCGATAAATCCTGTGATACATCCGTCTACAGCCAGAATATTACCCGCCCAGGCATCACCGTGGATTAATGATGCTCCCACTGGTTCCGTTATCCATTTATCCAGATGCTCACAAAATTTCCGGATACGCCCATAAATTTCACTAGGTAAACGCTGAACGCATACACCTTCATGCGCCATAAATATTAGACGGTGCATACGAAAAAAATCGACCCATGAATCCGTCCATGGATTTGGTTGATGCAATCCACCTATCAAGGTGTCTCTTTCCAATCCAAAAGATGGTGCATGAATCTTGTGTAAACCGGCTAAGAGTTCGGCCGCATTTTCCTGTGCCCTCTTTGAAAAACGACTCGCGCCTGGTATGAAGGACATGATCAGCAGTTCTTTTGAATTGTAGAGCACCTGTGGTACCGGCAATTTACTGTTATTAGCCAGGTACTCCAACATGTATCCTTCACAATCGAGATGTGCTGATCGGTGCTTGTCAACTTTGGCAACAACCACTTTATTGTCTCCCAAGGTGACACGATAGACCTGTCCAAAGCTTCCTCCACCGAGGGAGTCAATATGTTTTATAGGTTGGGATATGACGCGTTCAATCTCTTGGTGCAGGTCCACCGTTTACTCACTCGGAGGAAACACAATCAGATTATCGAAAGACACGCTTGCTCCGGCACCATCAAAAGTACCGGCGTCAAGCGCGATATTACCGGAGGAATAAGTACCATCTATCACTTCTTCCAACAATACGTTGTTTACAGAAACGGCTATTCTTTCACCATCCGCTGCGACCCTCAAATGGTTTGTTGCTCCAATCCCTTTATTAATGGCCACGGTATCAAGCCAATCTTCTGTGTGCCTTACCCAGGTGCCATCAGCATCATGCCGTTCCACTATATACATGCCATCGCCCGTTATCTCGAAGCGATAGAATTCATCGGGGCTCTGCATCCGAAATATCACACCGTAGGTACTTGCAGGGGATCCACCGTCCAGACGCGCATCAACCTCCAAGGTGAAGTCAGAAAACGTAGGCTCAGCCAGTTTGCTGTATTGAACGAGGTTGGGCGCATTGAGCTCTATTACAAGCTGTTCAGGCACAATAACTGAGGACCCGACTTCATCGCTTTCCAACATCCAAGTCCCCGTTTGCCCCAATATAAAATCATCGCGAAACAACGCCTTTTCCTGTCCTGGTAAAGTCAATTCCATATTTGAACAGGCAGCAAATAATAAGCCGATCAGTAACAACAATGATTTACTAAACATTTTCACAGCAACAACAACCGATACTTAATAGCCTCGCGCAATATCACGGTTCACACAAAGCTAAATATTCAGCAATAGATAAGACGCATTAATTCCATTAAGGTACCGATACCTTGAGATCGTCAAAGGCGATTTCAACTGTGCCCTGCTGTAAGGCACTTGCAGCAAGACCTATGTCGCCCGAGGGGAACTGAGAGTCCATTACGGTTATCATTGGTATACCATTTACTGTTAAACTCAATTCATTGCCAATGCAGCTTGCCTCAATATGGTTTTTTGCCTGGCCCTGGTTTATGTGCTCTGAGGAAATGTATTGACCATCCTCTGTTAGGTATACAACACGATCTTCATCAGACTGATACTTTCCGATTGCATAATACCCATCACCGCTAATAAGAAATAGATAGAAATTTTCTTCATCTTGATAACGACAAATTACACCATACGCATTATCGCTAGGACCACCAACTTGAGTTGCATCAACCGCAATAATTACGTCATCATAACTGCGAACCGGATTGGTCCACCAGATCTCGCCTGGGCTGCTTGTGCTTATTTTCATAACACCATCTTCAATCGATGCTACGGCTCCGCCCCGATTGTATTCAACCCAACCACAATCCTGGTCTCCATCGAAGCCATCTGCGAACAGAAAGCCGAGATCATCACACAAATCTGGACCGGTTTCCCCGAAGGGCAAAACGTCACAGGCAACTAATAAAGGTAATATTCCTATGAACCCTAAATAGAACATCCTCTTTATAATCTTTTTACTTCTCAACATCGCTAAACGCCATCATCTCCAAGTAATTCAGAGACATCATTCAATTCACCTTCCAGATCTCGTTGCCGATCGGAAATTCTTAAATATGCAACAAATCCAACAAGCCAAAAAATTATTATTATCAAGGCAATTAATACATACTGTTCTAACATATTCAACCTCATCCAATTAGGCATTCTAGTAAAGTACTGGAACTGCCTATCATTTTCCTACTCATGTGAGTTTACACCGGTTGACTATCTCTTACCAACCATCGATCAAGATCGAGAATCCCACAAAGGTTCATCAACACCTTTCTGGTAATTCTCGTGACGACCCATCAAAAACAAACAATCCGATAACCGATTTAAATAAGGAATCACATATGCGCCTATAGATTCTGAATGAGATAACGTTATCACCGTTCGTTCTGTTCGTCTGCAGACTGTACGCGCCACATTTAGTTGGGCAGACCCTATTGTACCCCCGGGCAAGATAAAGTTTTCAAGCGGACCAACTTCTTTTGCCAGATCGTCTGCGATTTTGTCTAATCTTGTCACATGACGCTCTTCAATCTGCGGAATCGACATCTTTTCCTTATCCTCTTCAAGATAAGAGAGATCTGATCCTAGATGGAACAAATCATTTTGAACCTCTAGTAATGATTTAACAAGTATCTCTTCAAGCCCAAGAGCAATGGCCAATCCGATTTGTGAGCTAAGTTCGTCGACACTGCCGTACGCAGAGACTCTCAAGGAATCCTTAGAGACTCGCTGTCCGCCACTAAGGGAGGTCATACCTTCATCCCCTTGACGTGTCACTATTTTTGTTAATCTTGGCATATTACAATCCTTTTGGATAGCGTTCGTTTTGCAAATCCCCACCTATATATCTGATTGTGGGGTTTCATCATTTAATGCATTTAGCGCATCTTCAACCGTTAACCATTCCTGATCAGGAAACAGTCGCGCTACTTGAGGTGCAAATAAAGGAGAAGCCTTGAGGACATCATTCGACCGTCCGGATGCAATTATTTCTCCTTGGCTGAGTATCACAACACGATCTGCGATCTTTGCCGCCAACTCAACGTCATGAGTCACAAGGATAAGCGCCATTCCATTCGTTAACCAACGCCGCCAAATATCCACCAATTTATTTTTCGTTTGATTATCAAGCCCACGGGTAGGTTCATCAAGAAGTAGCAGCGAAGGTTGGGTTATTGTTACAGCTCCCATCGCAACCCTTTGGCGCTGCCCGGTCGAAAGATCGCGCGGATAGGAATCACGCTCCTCTGCCAATCCCAATTCTGATAACAGCGTTGTAATACGTTCATCGTCATTCATACCGTGATTGTTTAGCGTTATCTGAAGTTCATCAGAAACCGTTTCGGCAAAAAGCAAATCATCCGGATTCTGAGGCAGATAGGCCACATCTTGGGCCAAGTCCGAAACTGCGCGCCCTTGAATTGAGAGGCCATCTATTTCAATTGTGCCTTCTGACGGCAAATGAAGTCCAATGATACATCTGAGAAAAGTGCTTTTACCGGAGCCATTTCGCCCCATTAGCGCCACTGCCTCACCTTTCTGAACTTGCAGATCAATTCCGTTCAGAACCGGCGTGCCATTGTAGGAAAATTTAACATTTGAAGCTTGCAAAACCATCGGGTTAACATTAACAGGTGGTTTTTTGGTATTTTTCTGTTCACTGGCAGTAGACGACAGTTGTGCATTACTACTTTGGGTAAAGCGACGCCCCTCTTTCACTGTGAGTGGCGATGGTGTCCAATCCAATTCACGGGCAAGTTGCACCAATGGCGGTACTAATGGCACGGCCATTATTGCCGCACGAACAGAATCATCAACCAAAATTTGGCCGTTTTCCATGTAGATTAGACGATCTGCGTAACGTAAAACCCGCTCTAAGCGATGCTCCACAACAAGAATTGTCAACCCAAGATCCTCATTAAGACGTACCAATGAAAGGAGAACCTTTTCAGCCGATTGTGGATCTAATTGGCTGGTTGGTTCATCTAGAAGCAAAATCTGTGGGCGCAGTGCAAGTACCGATGCGATCGCGACTCTCTGGCGCTCACCTCCTGAAAGAGTCGAAATCAACCGGTCTCTCAAAGGTGTTAGATCCATTAAATCCAACACCTCCTCAACACGCACCCGCATTTCTTGAGCCGGGATAGCCGCATTCTCCAAAGCAAACGCGATTTCCGACTCTACCCGATCAAGCAACGCCTGGTTCTCCGGGTTTTGAGTTACAAACCCAACGACCTGACTTAACTCTCGTGGCCCAGCTTTAATCACATCAATACTGTTAACAATTACGCTCCCATGAACAACACCGCCACTAAAATGAGGGACCAATCCGTTAAGTGATCGCAGCAAGGTTGATTTGCCCGAGCCGGACGGACCGGCCAGGATCAAGAATTCTCCCGCCGCAATCTGCATTGACACATTGTCAAGTGCGGATATTGAACTGTTGGGGTAACTATAGCTTAGAGAATCAATCTTTATCATGATTCAGGGATCCAAGCTTTCATCCATGAAATTCATTATCGGATTGATTGTGGCATCAATATAAATCATTTCACAACCCCACAAGGATTGCCGGGGTTGCCAATAATGCCAATCCTAGTCCAAGAAACACGTCGAATGAAGGAATCGTTACTTCTGGGTAAGGTGTATAAAAAATAGTCGAATTATCCATAAAAGGGAACGAAATAAAAGTCAGGATTAACGGGATTGCTGCCAACAATATCATAATCCAATCTTGGGATCTCCAAGGTGTGGGACGATAATTTGTATGTGATACTCCCCTACCGGACCAGAAGATCAACCCTGCTATTAAAACAATCCCCAGAAGGAGTAAAACCCAACCCAATGGGCCAGATCGAAACGTCAGAAACCATCCCAAAAATGCAAGTATTACGCCGACCAGCAGACCAAATTGGATTCTTGCCGGTTGTCGCGCACTTGAAGTAGAGCCATAGCCTCGTGACACCATGGATTCTGCGACATCCATGGAGCGTTCCAGTCCTCCGATCAGAAGGGGAATCACAATTGGTCGCCAGTCTCGAAGTCCACGAAGGCGGTGGCCGCGAATAGCCTGAGCTTCACGAATCCTATGCAACTGGCTAATAGTTTCCGGCACATAGGTTACAGCCAGCAAAATGATGAGCCCAACATTCGCCATTGCCCTAGGAGTCAATCTGACTAAATCACTTACTGGAACAGAAGAATTAAAGGCCAAGAATATGGCCAATAGTGTTACAAGCGTTAACCCACTAATAGCACCATAAACAACAGCCTCCAGGGTTTTTGATCCACCGATTAGCCACCAATTCTGCGGGAGCCTAAATAAGACAGTTTGACCTAATCTTACCATAAAAAGATTGAACAGAATTGAAAAAGATGTGATGATTAATGCCAAGCGCCAGAAATGAATTTTCACACCTGTATCTGAATTGCCGCACGCCGATTCGACAATTCTCGCCACTAGCAGCAATATCACGATATATAACGGATTACGGGTTACAAGCGTGATGGTTGCCATAGTAATGAGCCAAATTACCCAAGCTTGGGCAACAAAGGAACGAATCAAGTGCTTTGTACCTCGAACTGGAATTTGTCGCGAAATCGGGTTAGGACAACGACTGTTGGCAGGCCAAGAAAGGTAATCAATAGTCCATTTCCAGCCGCACGAGCAACATCCCAAATAAATGAAGTGGACAAATAAAAAACAAAATATCTTGTCAGAGAATCAGTTAAACTATTTCCTGATTCCCAGCTTGAAGCATCATTCGCCCCCATGAAAGGCCAGAAGTAAAGATTCATTATCATTCCAAACAAGATACCCCAGGCAATACCAACTAGAACAAGCATTATCAATTGAGCTCTTTGGTTCTTCAGATGTGGCAGCCACCCGGATGTTAAGCCGATCCAGCCCGCAGCAAACATTTGATAAGGCAACCAAGGACCAATTCCTCCTGTAATTAAGCCAGAAACAAGCATCGTCATCGTGCCCATCAAAAAACCAAATCGTGCCCCAAATACATACCCGGTCAATATTATGGGCACGAACATGGGCGAAAACCCACCTGGTCCTGGTATTGCTACCTCAAGGAAACGCAAAGATGCCGTGGCAGCAACTAGTACGCCAAGTGAGGCAATCAATTTGGCGCTGACCGCCTGTCCCTGTACCTCAAGAAAAAGTACTGATAGGCTAATCACAACCAGCAGCAAAGTCAAAAGCGGAGCAATGTTCTCACTGGATTGAAGCGGTTCATTTCCTGCCGTCGATAATTGCTGCATGAAGAGCGGGTAGACAAAGACGGCTATACCTATGATACCCGTTGCAATATATATGCTTGTTGTTAATAGATCTTGTTTTACATTCTTTTCCACAATTCGTTTTACAATAAGACGGTCAACATGCCCCCCATTGCCAGGACAATTACATAGCCTACTGCACATATCGCAAGAAAGCTATAGTACAGTCTCATCCAGATCGACCAAGTTTTTCTGCGCCATGATATAAAGACGACAAAAAGCATTGATACTGCTATCAAAACAAGAATTAGCGGGATATAGAAAAATGGAATCACGGCACCGGAAAGAGTGAATATGCTTGCCAGGCCATTAAACAATGATTGAAAAGTATAGAAAGTGGTTCCAGATACGAAAACCACTGCAAGTAAGCCAAATAGCAGCATCAGAAACCCTCCAATCCATTTCAAACGGCGTGAGGAGGATTGTTTAATTTGTTGGAGAGGATCCCTTCTACGCAATAAACCGATTAACCAAACTAATGGCAGAATCAGGAATGAAGAAAGGACACCAAACAAGAATAATGTTGCCAACCCTAGTTGTCGCCACATTGATTCAGAAAGCTGGCTTACTTCGGCTAGAAAAGGAAAAGATAGTGCATCTGTTTCGACAAATTCGGTTGGAATAATACTCTCTATACAACTCATATCTGGGCTTTGAGCTGGGTTTTCCAAGAACTGCCGTACGACATCGTTCGTGCAGGTATTATCGAAAGCCACGCCATGGCTACCTGTTGGATGTTCAAAAGTGTATGCATTTAAGAGGCTTTCGGCAGCAACATTAGCGAACTCTGGTGGCGTGATTGGGTCGTATTGTCCTGAAAGCAGCAGCGCTGGAATGTCACTGGTCACTGCATCGTCAACACTAGAAGGGAGCTGATCTACCTGCCAAATTGCGCATGCATCCAAATAAGATTGCATTTCACCATGCGCACCTTCCGCGAAGTACGGCCGTATCCCATCCACATTAGCGTCAGAAGGAACGAAATCAGCATCTTCTGCACAAATTACCGAAAAATACATCCCCTCGCTAATCGTACGGTCAAAAGCAAATAGCGGCCAAATGCCCCGGATAAACGTATAGTCACCCTGCTCCAAGTTAGCCACTAATTTAGGGAAAAAGGCATATGAATCTGGCAAATAAAAAGCCTGAAACAACACATCGACCAACGTGTCACCATCAAGGAGCGCTTGTACACTATTACCAGTCTCAGGATCTTTAAGTGTAGTAGTCACCGGAGACTTATTCAATGCCTCAACGAGATCGAAAAACCTTTTTTCTAAATGGGGATATTCCGCAGCGCACATCGCATCGTTTTCACAAGCTTGTATTACTTTCGTAAATACCCGATCGGTATTGGCTGCCACATGGGGTATAAAGTTTACATTCGTTGGTACGACACCGTCTAGAATGACGCTGCGTAAATTTTGCGGTTGATCACGCATCAGATGTAAACCTAACAGCGTCCCGTATGACACCCCATAGAAATTAAACTCATCGTAACCCAGCGCCTCACGTATAGCTTCAACATCGGCTGCATTCTCAACGCTATTATACGCCGAAAGATCGACGCCTTCGTTCTTCAATCTTTCGAAACAAGCCGAAAGAGCCGCTAAAGATTGTGCATCAGCCTCGGCAGGCGAAAGACTCAATATCTCAGCCGAAACATCAAAGCTTTCAGTGCACAATAAAGACGGTTCAGCGTAACGGGTTCCTCGCTGGTTAAAAATGACGATATCTCTATTAAGCGCATTTGCGCTTTGGCTAACTAATACCGGAAAGATCTCAAAGGCATCGCCACCTGGTCCACCTTGCGCCAAGAATAATGGATCGGGATGTGGTGTATCAGTCGTGGCCCTCAATATAGCAACGGGCAGACGGATAATTGATCCATCGGGCTGAGTGTGGCGCTCAGGAACTGTCACGTAACCGCACTCAAGATCGGGCCCGGGTATGAGGGGAATTGGATTGTCAAACCAACATGTGGTTCTTTCAAACTTGTCACTCAGGCCACTCACTTGAGCCGCAACATAACTCGGTCCATTAATGATGGTTAGCAATAATCCCGCTAGCAAAGCAATTAATAACAGATCTTTTTTCCTATTCATTAGGTAACTTTATCTCTCCTAACATGATCTAGTAACAATTTCTGATTGATTGTAAACCGATCACTTTCGTAGTTATAACACACGTTACTACGTTTGCCCGCGCTGAAAATCTCAATAATTTACGAGAACTAATCTTATGGTTAATCAATGCTTCATGATCATAATCTGCCAAGTGAAATCCTTTCTTTATCTATGTATAAGTCGTGCTTGTCCCCACACCTGATATTGTTATAGTTGCCTGTATGATAAGAAAGGTGTTCTGGTGCTTGTTTCTAGCTTTGATCGTGGCTTTATTAGTTTCTCCAACGGGAACCAAAGAAGCAAAGGCTCAAGCTGGTCCATCCGCCGAAATTCTACGATTGGTTAACCAAGTACGTGCCGGTTACGGCCTCCCACCCTTCATTTGGGATAATTCACTTGCCGTAGCAGCCCAAAATCAAGCTGTCTATATGGCCACAAATAATATCTACAGCCATACCGGTGTCGGCGGCTCCTCTCCTGCTTCACGGGCAATAGCTGCCGGCTATCCAGGCCAAGCTTCAGAAAATATCGTTGGCGGCACGGATCTAACACCAAATCAGGGGGTGATTTGGTGGCAGAACAGCCCGATCCACTTCAATACGATGATATCTCAGAAATATATTCATGCCGGAGTGGGTTATGCCCTGGGACATGATCAGAATTTCTATGCACTTGTAGTTGGTGTACCATCAGATCAAACCTCCGGCCCGGTTATACAGCGGGAACCAGAAGGAGAGGCTCTTGCGGCGGTAGCACCAATCCAATTAGCCGCACCCCGCGATGACGGTTCTATTGTGCACGTTGTTGGACCAGGGCATTCCTTCTGGGCCATTTCCGCTCGCTATGAAATTCCTCTGGAGCAACTATATCTTTACAACAACATTGACCAAGACAGCGTCATTAATCCTGGAGATGAGTTGCTTATTCGTCTGGCGGAAGGCCAATTGCCACCGCCAACTCCAACACCGCCAGCCAGCCACACAGTCAACGAGGGTGAGTCATTGTGGACCATTGCCGCCTGGTATAAGCTTAGTCTGGCTGATTTGCTGTGGTTTAATAGCATGGAGGAAGACAGCTTGCTTTCGCCGGGTGATGAGGTCAAGATTCGTTTATTGTCAGGTGAAGAACCCCCACCCACTGCCACTCCGAAATTAACGCATACGATTCGGACAGGCGACACTGCCTGGGGAATCGCAGTTGAACATGGTCTATCAGTTGAGGAATTACTTGCTTTTAACAATTTGGCTGAAACAGCTGTGCTTAGCATAGGGAACACTTTATTGATTGTTGCGCCTTCCCCTACACCAACAATCACACCAGAGCCAACTGCTACTACCCCTCCAACTGCAACGCCGAATCCAACTCAAACGCCTTCCCCGGCTCCAACTATTTCGACACCAGTAAGCACAATTGTGGATAATCAGCCAACAGCAACTGTTACTGCAGTCACAATTGAAGGTAATTCTACTAGTTCACTGCCGTTAACGGCCGTTATTGCCATTGGGCTTAGCTTTATCGGCGCAGGTGCGTTGGCCATTATCTTCTTGAGACATTCGAAATGATAAATCCTAATTTACCAGACTGGTTAGGCACGGTTCATCATGATGGATCGGAAGAATTTGTCTCCAATCCTTGTCCCAAGCTTGGTGATACTGTGCAAATTAGATTGCGCATGGATATTAATGCACCCGTCAACGATGTCTACCTCCGGACTCTCCCAGACGGCGAACAAGCGTTTACTCAGATGGCGCCGGATTCAAGACAGGGGTCTTCGAAGTGGTGGGCAGTCAACCTGGATATTAATGAACCAATGGTACACTACAGGTTTATAATAAATGCCAATGATGGGATGTGGCCATATACTGCCGCTGGACCCTTTGACCGTATTCCGCTCGATAATACCGACTTTCGACTCCTATCAAATCAAGAATATCCAGAATGGCTACAAACGGCCGTATTCTACCAGATCTTTCCTGATCGTTTCGCTGATGGCGAGCCTGATAATAATCCAAAAGAAGACGAATTCGAATATAAAGGATATGGTCCAAAAACTTTCAATTGGGGGACCGATCCTTCTCCTGAATATCCTTTTCCACTCGTATTTTACGGCGGCGATTTACAAGGAATTACCAAAAATCTAGACTACTTGCAACATTTAGGTGTCAATGCGCTTTACCTCAATCCTATTTTCTCCGCACACTCTAACCACAAATACGATGTAACAGACTATCATCATGTGGATACTCATTTTGGAGGAAACGAAGCCCTGGCAAAGCTCCGCCAGGCCTTGGATAGTCGGCAAATGCGTTATATATTGGACATTGTCCCCAATCATTGTGGCTATTGGCATCCCTGGTTCCAAAAAGCTCTCGTCGATAAGCAAGCAGACGAGGCGGAATTTTTTACCTTTAATCACCATCCCGATGATTACGTTTCATGGTTGGCTGTATGGACTCTACCAAAACTTAACTACAACAGCGACGAGTTGCAACGTCGAATATTCAAGAATCATGATTCTGTATTTCGGTACTGGCTTCGGCCGCCATATTCGGCAGATGGTTGGCGGGTCGATGTAGCAAATATGCTTGGTCGACAGGGAGAAACTCAAGTCGCTGATCGAATCATTTCAGACATCCGCCAGGCTGTTAAAACAACAAAATCTGACGCCTATCTCGTTGGTGAGAGCTTTTTTGATGCCACTCCACAATTACAAGGTAACCAATGGGATGCGGTCATGAATTACACCGGATTCACGTTGCCCTTATGGTACTGGCTAGATATTTACAAAGAGTGGGCACATAGTCTCGGTCGACATATAACAGCACAGAAACCCCTGTCAACCATGGCGATGATCAATACATGGCTTAGTCGCATGTCGGCCGTTCCTTGGTCTATTTCTTTACAACAGCTAAATCTAGTAGATAGTCATGATACACCCCGCATAAAGAGCATCGTCAAAGGAAATAATGCTCTCCATCGACTGGCCGTCATCATTCAATTTACTTTTCCTGGAATTCCATGCGTTTACTATGGAGACGAAATTGGGATGGAGGATGATCCTAATTTAGAAAGTCGAGGATGCATGATATGGGATCATAACCATTGGGATCTTGAAATGTTTGATTTCTATCGAACGCTCATAAGCTTACGCAAAAATTCAACCGTATTGCAAAGTGGGGGATTTCAGATTCTTGCTGTTGAAACCGACACCTTTGTCTATCAACGTAGCAATCTGCAGGGAAGAATTATTGTCGTCGCTCATCGCAATAAAACACCTCGAGCAGGACTATCGCTGAAAGTTGCTAATGGTGGATTCGCGACTGGAACTCGTTTTACTGAATTAAATTCAGGTCAAGAAATGGAAGTAGTTGGAGGGGCATTATCCTTTCCAAATCATGAGCAAGGTGCAACAATCTGGCAAGAAAATTAGAAACCCAGGCAGATCTGATATATTAATTCGATTGACACCTATCTTGAAGCGCGGTTCATCTTGATACTTGTGCAGAGATATAGTCAACAGGTACAATATCATTAGCAGAGATTAAACCCTTAAGAAACTATATATGTTGGACAATTTGGTTCAACCACCAACTAATTGCGAAAGGAGATACACTATGACGACACTTTATGCAGGTGCCAAAGCTGAAGTCAATAATATACCTGATGGAAGCAATGACGAGGAAAGGATGCGAGCCTTGATAGAAGCTATTAGCTCTTATATCGAGCATTATCATGGTGGAGCAGTTGAGATGGTTGATTTTGACGGGGATAAACTACAAGTTCGTCTGCTTGGTGCTTGTGATGGATGTGAACTCGCACCGGTAACGCTTCATGGCTGGGTAGAGGGAACCGTAAAACAATTTTTCCCAAACCTGGAACGAGTAGAATCCATAGAGTAGTTAGTCCATTATCCTAAAAAAACCTATCTCATAATTTTGCTAATGCTAATATGGAGTGTAGTTAATGTCGATTTCACTGTTAGATGACAGCCTCAAAGTTAGGATTTACTTTGAAGAATCTGATCTTGAATTTGATGATGACATTTGTATTTGTATCGTTGAAGATTGTCCTGACGAAGAGAAATTACTGCGGGCTGATGAAACAAATATATATATAACACCCGATCAAGCTGCGCTACTTGTCATGGCGCTTCAAAGGGCAATGGATAATTACCGCTCATCCGGTCAAAAACAGTAGTCTGGATCATACGAGCCGGAATCATTTAATTTAGATTTCTTCGAACTGCGTTGAAATTATCAAATTATCAAATCGAGCAGAATCCATACCGGTATTCGCTGAAGGCGGTACGCACAGCGATTTCTCAGTGGCGAGCTGTGTAATCAGCCAGATGCTCATCAACCGCGATTTCGGCCTCATCCGCTAGGTCAATTTCCACCACCTTGCCACCAGAATCGCGGACAAGAGCAATCAACCATTCTTTTTTGTCTACCTTCTCAACCTGAAGAAATAAGGCGGACGTGCCTTTTTGCATATCTGCGGTAACACTTTTTATCTTTTCGTTACTAATCCCCAAATCAATTTTCTTGGCAGTAAACGCACCGAGAAGGCCACCAACAACAAGCCCGCCAACCGGTCCACCAAGGACGATTCCAATAATCAAACCAAGTGATCCTCCTGTAATCACACCTCGTCGCGTTGATACATCACCAGTTTCCTTAGCTTTTACCTTTCCTGATTCGTCCTTAACAACGACAGCAGCGTCCTTCAATACAATCAGGTTCTCTTTTTCAAGGCTATGCACGGATTCTAGAACTTGTCCAGCTTTTTCCATTTCATCGAAAGTTATAATAACGATTGTACTGGCCATTTGAGAATCTCCTTTGGCAGTCATTGTTGACGCCCATACGAAATATCGGTTTAGTTTTAATCTCCCCTATAATAAGGTGATATTTACTATTTTGCCACTCCCCAAATCGGGCTTCCTAGGTAAGTCTACGAGATCGACTTTTTCCACGATTTTCGGCTACTTATGCAATATGCTGTATAGTCTAGCTGGTTCAAACTTGCCATCCTAGAATGGAATAGTGCTAGTGAAAGTATCGAGAGGAGAATGAGGCTTTCATGAAGCGATTGAAAGGATCAGGAGCAAACAAGAGAGATATGAGTCAAGGTAAAAATAAGTGTGTTGGCATAATTGTTGGTCGGGAAAAAGATTGGCCAGATGCGTTTATGGCTGAAATTGAAACCCGTGGAAAAGGCATCACGGCCGAGTTAGTCATGCTTGGCGGCACCTTTATGAATGATGAGTGCCCTTACCCAGTGATCATCGACCGCATGTCTCAAGTCATCCCCTATTACCGGACCTATGTAAAATACGCCGCTATGCATGGCAGCTACATAATCAACGATCCTTTTGTATGGTCCGCCGACAGCCGGTTTTTTGGCACGGCCGTTGCAAACCGTCTGGGTCTCAATAGCCCCCGAACTATAGTATTGCCAAACAAAGACATTGAGACTCATGTCGTGCCGGACAGTTTTCGTAATCTCGATTATCCCATGGATTGGGAAGGCATTATTAACTACGTGGGTGTTCCTGCAATGTTCAAGGAAACACGTAGTGGTGGACGGCGTTTGTCTTTTCGGGTTAACAGTGTCGACGAATTAATCCAACGCTATGATGAAAGTGGAACACGAACCATGATATTGCAAGAAATAATACAGGGGGGCGAACACATCCACTCATTTATTGTTGGTCAGGAAAACGTCTTGCCATTACATTATTCAACTGATGAAAAATGTTATCTTGAAGAAAATTCCTCTCTAGATCAAGACCTAACTCAGCAAATTATTAATAGTACCGTCGCTTTAACCCAAGCATACGGGTATGAAATCAACATGATAGAATACATCCTACGCGACGACGAGCTTTATGTCATCAATGCGACCAATCCAGCCCCTGTCATAGACCGCAAACTGATGACAAATTCACAATTCGATTGGATCGTAAATCAGACTGTAACACTAGCAATAAAGCGCGTTCTTCAACCGTTACCTCAACGAGTTACCTTCAATATCAATCCGATCGGCTAATAAATATTTTGCCTTAAGCGCCGGCATGATATAATTTTGGGCTTTTAATGCACCTTGCAAAATACGAGGTGTCAGGAAAATCCTGGGTCAAGCAAGTCTATGCTCAAGAAAAATCGTAAGAATCAAGTTTTACTATTGTCATAGGCTAGATTGGCCTCATTCAGATTGAAAACATTTAGGACAAAAAACGGACTACGTTATGTTGCAACTTAAAGAAAAGATGCCCAAGAAAATAAATCGGCTCCCAGAATTGGCATACAATTTATGGTGGAGTTGGACACTTGATGCCCGCAACCTCTTCAAAAGACTGGATTACCCCCTCTGGCGAAAAACCCAACACAACCCAGTAGAAATGTTAAACGAAATAAACAGTGAGTCGCTTAACGAAAAAGCCCGCGATGCTTCGTTCCTTTTACTTTACGACAAAGTGATGATGGCTTATGACCGTATGCATGAAAACGGCCATACCTGGTTTCACAAGACATATCCCGAACTAGTTGATAAAACAATTGCCTATTTCTCATTTGAATTTGGATTGCACAATTCATTACCGATCTATTCCGGTGGTTTGGGGATATTGTCAGGTGACCATGCTAAAGAGGCAAGCGATTTAGGACTACCTTTCGTTGGCGTGGGATTCATGTATCCCCAAGGCTATTTTCGCCAACGCGTACCTTCCCACGGTTGGCAAGAAGCTGTTTACCAACAAATCGATATCGAACAGGCACCAATCCAGTTGCTTAAGGATGATGATGATCAGGAAGTTTGGGTAAGCATTGAGCTCGGTGGGCGAACTGTCAATGCTAGAACCTGGTATGTCAAGGTGGGCCGGGTCACCCTCTACTTGATGGATACAGATGTGGACGACAATGATCCTTGGGATCGCGAACTTTCAGCGCGTCTCTATTCTGGTGACAGTGAGATGCGTATCCGGCAAGAAATTATGCTCGGCATTGGCGGCGTTCGACTATTACGTAAACTCGGCATTGAACCAGCAGTATGGCATATGAATGAAGGCCATTCGGCATTTTTGCTGCTGGAAAATGTGCGGGAGCAGGTTGATAATGGCATGAGCTTTGATGATGCGATCACGGCCGTACGCAAGAAATCTGTTTTCACCACGCACACACCAGTTCCAGCCGGACATGATGCCTTTAGCTATCATCTGGTTGACCAATATTTCAGCAATTTCAGAGAAAAGTTGGGTATAAGTCGCGAACAATTTCTTAATTTGGGCGCACATGAGGAAGAATGGGGAACGGCCTTTAATATGACGGTATTAGCCCTCCATCTCTCCGGGCAAATCAATGGCGTCAGTAAATTACATGGTGAAGTATCACGAGAAATGTGGCAGAGGGTATGGCCTGATGTCGAGCTAAAAGATGTTCCAATATCGCATGTTACCAATGGTGTTCATGTTCCAACATGGATCGCCAGTGATATGGACAACCTCTTTTGTAAGTTTTTGGGGCCAAATTGGCAAACCCGACAGGATGATCCAACAATTTGGGCACACTTAGCTGACATTCCTGCCAAGGAATTTTGGAACGTGCATATGCAGTTAAAATTCAAGCTGCTTTATTTTTTGCGTTCTAGGGTACGTAGGAGCTGGATATCCGGAAAGAATGATCCTACACAAGTATTGACCGGCGGGACATTACTCGATCCTGAGGCCTTAACTATTGGATTTGCGCGGCGATTCGCAACCTATAAACGAGCAACGCTGCTATTCCATGATGTAGAACGGCTTCGTAGCCTGTTGCTGGATATCCACCGTCCTGTTCAAATATTATTCTCTGGAAAAGCTCACCCAGCAGATGATCCCGGAAAAGCATTAATTCAGGAAATTTACAATTTGGCTAAACACAACAGGCTAGGCGGACGTATTGCGTTTGTAGAAGATTATGACATGCATGTAGCCCGCTATCTTACTCAAGGTGTAGATGTGTGGCTTAACACACCGCAACGACCGCGCGAGGCCAGCGGCACCAGCGGAATGAAGGCGTCTCTGAATGGGGCTCCAAACTTGAGTGTCCTAGATGGTTGGTGGGAAGAAGGATATAACGGTGCCAACGGCTGGGCAATTAATGGCGCTCAATTCGACAGCCCAGAAGAACAAAATGAAAATGATGCCAATGCCATCTATCGGCTTCTTGAGGAAGAAATTGTACCGCTTTATTACGTTCGAGATCACGATGATATTCCACGCGGCTGGGTAGATGTAATGCGTGAAGCTATTCGTTCCAATGCACCCCAATTTAGTATGAGACGAATGGTCAAGGAATATACGACTAATCTTTACATTGAAGCAATGACAAATGGCGACAGTGTAAATTAGCTCGATATTCGAATAGATCTTGTAACACATACTTAATATGAATCAGAACAGAAGAAGGTTAGGCATCATATTTTTCCTTCTGCTCTGGTTCTTTTTGATTAGTCTGCCCTCATTTGCCTTGCTCTTAACTGTTCGTGGACAAATTCAACTAGGTCAAGAAGATAATCATCTTCGTCTGTTTTTGTTACAAGAACAAGATACCGAGGGTGTTGGATTTGAATTGGCACGGCCGTCTCGCTCAAACCCATCCTGTGATCAAATAAGTTTGCGTTACATAATGTGGGCCGGAGAGCCAGAAAACACCACATTTTGCCAATGTATCGAAACAGGAAGCGGCGCTGTGCTCCCAGCCACACCAGGTGCATGCATTCCACCTTAAGTTACCGGAACAACGATATCTAGTTCCTCGATGATACAAGATAGAACCTACGCAAGAAATGATGTAGAATTATTCAAATAGCTTCCCGTATTTAAGCAGGTATGTCGGTGGAATGGAAAAATAAACCTTCCATAAATACGTACCACACATGGTGACCTAGGAGTCTGACATGTTGTTGGCAAAAGATCTCATGACCGTTGATCCAGAATTTGTATCATCGGAAACTCCATTGCGTGAGGTCATAGCAATGATGAATCGCTGTGACTGCCGCCAGATGCCTGTTCTTGAAGAAAAAAGAGTGATCGGTATCATTACCGACCGTGACATTCGTCTAGCGGTAAACTCCCCCGTTCTTAACGTCGACCCCCTTAAGCGATTAGCCATCTTGGATGAAGTCTTAGCGATTGATTGCATGACCCGTGATCCTCTTAGTGTTGGCCGTGACACCCCTATCTACGAGATTGCCGGTATCTTGGCCCAAAATAAGATCGGGGCAGTCCTGGTCATGAAAGATGGAAACCTAGAAGGTATTGTTACAGTAACTGATCTACTTAATCAAATGGCCCTAAAACCGGAACACCAAAGCTAATTATTATGGCAGATTGCACGAAAATTTGCCTGCTACATTGCTAAATTAGTCGATACGTTCAATTTGCGCCCCCAAAGACTGAAGTTTATCCTCAATGCTTTCATATCCTCGATCAATCTGCTGAATGTTGTGAATAGTTGAGGTTTCTTCGGCACAGAGTGCGGCTAAGACCATTGCCATACCAGCGCGAATATCAGGACTGGGCACACCATGAGGGCTGGCATATAAGCGGCTCGGCCCTTGAACCAATACACGATGTGGATCACAAAGAACAATTCTCGCACCCATAAAGACCAGGTTGTCTACAAAAAAGAATCGACTTTCGTACATCCAATCATGCAACAGGATTGAGCCTTTTGATTGAGTAGCAATAACCACAGCGATGCTCATCAAATCGGGCGGGAAACCAGGCCAGGGCATTGGCTTAACCTGGGGTACCCGGCCACCGACGGCAGACTCTATGCACATTGGTTGCGCAGCGGGAATAATAATGTCGTCACCTTCAACCAACCAATGTACTCCTAGTTTCTCATATACTAAGCGAATCATGCCTAGATTTTGGGGATCAGCGTTCTCAATGCGCACCTCGCCTCCGGTAACCACCGTAGCACCTATGAAACTGCCCACTTCCATGAAGTCGGCACCAATGGAAAATTCGCCACCTGAAAGACGATCCACGCCATTGATAATCAGCCGGTTTGTTCCTACACCCATAATCTGTGCGCCTAGCTTATTTAAGAAGTCACACAGATCTCGTACGTGGGGTTCAGAAGCAGCATTGTTGATCACTGTCTCACCGTTTGCCAAAACAGCAGCCATTATTGTGTTTTCAGTCGCCGTCACGCTGGCCTCGGCCAGAAGCATATTTGCCCCTCGTAATTGAGTAGCTTGCATGTCGAATACACCACGCGGGCCATAATCTACTTGTACACCTAATGAGCGAAATGCTTGAACATGCGTATCCAACGGCCGACCCCCGATCACATCCCCACCCGGGATTGGTAATTGGATTTGGCCCATACGTCCCAACATTGGACCAGCAAATACAAAAGACGCTCTCGTACGACCTGCCAATAGTGGGTCGAGTTCGGTCTTGTTTACATTCTTAGCATGGACCCCCCAACTACCGTTTCCTAGGTCAGTCACGTCCACCCCTAAATCACGTAATATTAGAATGGTGGTTTTGACATCCTGTATGTTAGGAATGTTATGGAGAATTACTGGCTCATCAGTAAGCAAACATGCCGGTAATAGCTTTAGAGCAGCATTTTTGTTACCGCTGGCACGAATAGTCCCATTAAGTGGATTACCTCCAGTGATGAGAAATTTACTCACAGGCAGCTCCTTATTGTAAACAATTAAACGGTCGGTTACGTAGGAAAATGAATAGTTGGCCCAACCAGCTTTTAATTAGCGATTCTATTTTCAATATCGCTCTGCTAGAATTCTAGCCATCCGATTTCGAGGTGACAACCAACGAAATCCCTACGTGAGTACTTCATATAAAAGGGGTTCGATCGCCTTAAGCGCCCGGCCACGATGGCTAATAGCATGTTTTTCTTCTGCAGCTAGCTGGGCCATTGTCATGTCGAGTTCCGGCAAGTAAAATACCGGATCATACCCAAAACCGCTATCACCCAATGGCTCAAAAGAAATTTCTCCCTCACATACCCCACTTGAGGTACCATAGAGTTCCCCATCTGGGCCAACTAAAGCTATAACACAGCGAAAACGAGCTGTACGCTCCATATCTTCTACACCAACCATGTTATCTAGCAAATACATGAAACGCTGGGTGTGTGAAAGATCAGGGCCGCCATAGCGTGCGGTATATATTCCCGGCGCTCCATCAAGCGCATCTACCTCAAGTCCAGAATCTTCCGCCAAGGTCAGCAACCCGGACGCTCTAGCATAAGCTTTTGCCTTCAATATAGCATTGGCTAGAAATGTGTCTCCTGTCTCTTCCACATCAAATGAGATACCGGCATCCTCCAGACCTACCCATTCAACCTCGAGCGCCGCCAACATGTCGGAATATTCAACCACTTTGCCGGCATTATGGGTAGCCACAAGCAACTTTCGACGAATCATAGAAATTGCCCCCTTTTGCCAATACCGCTATAAAAATGTAAGAAATAATTCAGTAAGATCCCAGAAACCCGACTTTGGGGACTCGAATTTTCCTTTTTTGGTAAGAAGGAAAACTTGAATCCCCAAAGCCGGGTTTCTCTAATTTACAAACAGGCTGGTTAAGAACTACTGCTCTTCTGACAGTTCTTCTTGTAGTTCTTCCGCAGGATCTTCCTCTTGCATTTCACCGGATTCGACAATACCCTCTTGCACTTCATCTTCTATGGGTAGCAGCGTATCAATTTCATCAAGATCAGCCTGGAACGGCTCGTCTCCACCCTCTTCAAACTGACCAGTAGCAAACGCCATTGAAGCCGCCACTTCTTTTGCTCGCGTCTCAGCAGCAGCTGTAATCATCGCCTCCAACACACTTTCGTCTGTATTGTCATCGATCAATAGACTTGTTGTCACCGATGCCAAATCAATCTCAGGCTGCTCCGCTGCAATACGTTTTGATTCCTCATAACGTTTTCGTTCATCATAACCAGTTCCCGCAGGGATCAATTTGCCGATGATCACATTTTCTTTCAAACCAAACAGCTTATCTTCTTTACCAGCAATAGCGGCCTTAGCCAGTACCTTAATCGTATGTTGGAAAGAACTGGCAGAAAGGAAACTGTCGGTGTTGAGCGATGCTTTAGTAATACCGAGCAGGACCGGTTCTGCTTCTGACGGCTTGCACCGCCTTCCTCAACAACTTGTTCATTCATTTCCTGGAACTTGGCATATTCAACCAAATCACCAGGAAGCAATTCCGTATCGCCAGATGAATTGATCATCACTTTGCTCAACATCTTGCGAATAATCACTTCAAAATGCTTGTCATGAATATTTTGACCCTGAGGACGGTAAACTTTTTGTACTTCATGCAGCAGATATTGCGTCACCGCATCACGGCCCAAGATTTCCAAAATTCGATGTGGATTCTTCGAACCTTCGGTGAGCTGTTGACCCGGCGAAACCTCTTGGCCATCTGAAACCAGCAACCGCATACCTGCCGGGATTTCATAGTCGCGCTCATCTACGCTTTCCCAAGTCACCCGCAATCCATCTTCATCTAGTCGATACTCGTCCGGCATGCCGAGCCAAGATTACCTCGTCATCATTTTGAATAATGACATCTTGCACTTCAACTGCGTCACTGTTCTCGACTCGAATAGTCCAGCCATCAGGAACTTCGTACACATCATCGACCATCTTACTGTCCGTAACAAAAACATGACGTACGCCATCAACCACATGCGTCTCAGACAATCCCACCGATTTCGGTGATAGTTGCCTCACCCTTTGGTCTCTTTCGTGCTTCAAAAAACTCTTCCACACGTGGCAAACCCTGCGTGATATCGCCCCAGCGGAAGCAGTACCACCCGTATGGAAAGTACGTAAGGTCAACTGTGTACCCGGCTCACCAATAGATTGGGCCGCAACAATACCAACGGCCGATCCCAATTTCACTGGTTTACCACGGCCCAGATCGATGCCATAACAATTAGCACAAATACCTCGTTTTAGTTCACAAGTCATAGGTGAACGAACAAATACTTCATCAAGTCCAAGCTCATCATTAGTTCAGCAACTTCATCCGCAATTAATTCGCCTTCGTCAACAAGTATTTCACCAGTTTCAGGATCAATATCGCTCCAGCAGCAACACGTCCAGAAATTCGTTCGGCTAACGTTTGTTTACCAAAATTATCATTGCGTCGCACATAAATTCCTTTCTTGGTGCCACAATCGTCCGCGAGAATAATCGATATCCTGAGCGACATCCACTAATCGACGAGTAAGGTAACCGGCATCGGCCGTTCGCAAAGCGGTATCAGCCAAACCTTTACGTGCGCCATGGGTAGAAATGAAGTATTCCAAGAGCATCCAAGCCCATGCGGAAATTAGACAAAATCGGCACAGGGATGATTCGACCTTGAGGATCAGCCATCAACCCGCGCATACCAGCCAACTGGGTAATCGGACCAAATCCACCTTTACCTGCGCCTGAAAGCGCCATCATAGCCATCGGACCATTCGGATCCATAGCCTCCCGCACCGCATCGGCAACATCATCTTTGGCTTCATTCCACGTTTCAACTGTCCGTTGGTATTGTTCTTCCGCCGTCAATAAACCGCGGCGATATTGACGATCAATTTCATCTACACGGTTACGCGCCTGATCTAAAATTACAGTTCCGTTCTTCGGGAACTGTTAAATCAGCAACAGCCACAGTAGTTCCAGAAACTGTGGCAAATTTAAAGCCAATATTCTTGATGTTGTCGGCCATCTCGATAGTTTTTTCATCACCTAACCAGATGATAAACACGGTTGATTAGGCGATTAACGCCACCTTTATCTAGTAAACGATTTACAAAACGCGCTTCTTCGGGCAGTGCCATATTAAAAAGCACACGACCGGTGGATGTTTCGATTAGCCGGCGTCGTGGTTTACCATCCTCATACCGCTGATCGTCTTCATCATAATAGGTGTCTGTGTAAACTTTGATTTTGGCGTGGATGTCAATATGATCCAGCTCATAGGCCATTTCGACTTCATCTAAGCTGCTGAACACCCGTCCTTCACCATTGCGACCATCACGCATCAGCGTAATGTAATACACACCAAGCACCATATCCTTAGATGGACCAACAATTGGCTGACCATCTGCTGGCTTAAGCAGGTTCTTGGTCGCCATCATCAACTCTTTCGCCTCTGTCACTGCCTTCTCTGACAACGGGACATGAACCGCCATCTGATCACCGTCAAAGTCAGCGTTGAATGCCGCGCAGACGAGTGGGTGCAACTGGATCGCCTTTCCTTCAACGACCTTTGGCATAAATGCTTGAATACCAAGGCGATGTAAAGTCGGCGCACGATTTAGCAAAATAGGCCGCCCTACAATTACTTCTTCCAGCACTTCCCAAACCTCTGGTGGCTGGCGTTCAATAAATCTTTTCGCCCCTTTCACATTGCTGGCATAACCTTGCTCAATGAGCTGGCTGATTACAAACGGGCGGAACAGCTCTAGCGCCATCACCTTGGGCAAGCCACACTCACCCATTTTCAATTTAGGTCCAACAACAATAACTGAGCGACCGGAATAATCGACACGTTTTCCCAATAGATTGCGACGGAAACGCCCCTTCTTGCCTTTCAGCATATCAGAAAGCGATTTCAATTCTCTTCGACCACGGCGGCTCAATGCTTTGCCCCGTTGGCTATTGTCAATGAGACTGTCTACTGCTTCTTGCAGCATACGTTTTTCATTGCGAACAATAACGCCAGGTGCCCCAAGGTCCAATAGCCGTTTGAGCCGGTTATTGCGATTAATCACACGACGATAGAGGTCATTGAGATCTGATGTGGCAAAGCGCCCACCATCAAACTGAACCATCGGGCGTAAATCTGGAGGAATTACCGGTAATACAGTCAAAATCATCCATTCCGGCTTATTACCACTCTCCCGAAGAGCCTCTACGACTTGTAGACGCTTCGTAGCTCGTTTCGCGGCCTGTTTCGATCGTGTCGTACGAACTTGACGCCAAAGGTCACGAGACAGTTGGTCCAAATCCATATCTTTCAAGATGTCATAAAACGCTTCCGCACCCATTCCAGCACGGAAGACATTTCCAAATTTGCTCTTCAGATCACGAAATTCATTTTCGCTAAGAAACTGGGTCTTGGCCAAGTTTTCGAGCTGCTCTCTATTTGCTTGTGCCTGTTGTCGAAGACGGACCAATTTTTGGTCGATCAGGCTCCGTTTTTCTTCTGAGGCGGCGTCAATCTCGGCTCGTAACTCCGCTATTTCGCGTTGAATATCTGCAACGCGACTCTGGTGTTTTTCTTCAAACGCCTGCTGCACCTCAGTCAGGCCTTTGCCGGCTGCATCCTGAACAACAGCAATATGTTCAAGACCAATGGTTTCACCCGTTTCAGCGATTACTTCTCCCCCAAATAGAATTTGCACATCTGTTGTTGATTTCTGCAAATTTTCGAGACGTCTTTGAATCCCTTGAGCTTCCTTAATAAACTCATCGGTAGCTAAACCCAATCGATCATCAAACGTTTCGTTAAGCTCTTCGAGCTCGTCTTCCAAGGAGTCGAGGCGCTCTGTAACTTCCCCAGTCGCTTCACCAACTTGCTGTTGCAATTCAAGATCGAGTTGACTTTCCACCTCAACCAGCTCTTCTTCGAGACGGTTCAACGCCCGTTGACGAGCATCTTCATCCACACTAGTAACAACATATTGGGCAAAGTATAGAACGCGATCAAGATTGCGGCGCGAAATATTCAGCAGCAGTCCCATATAACTGGGAACTCGGCGTGTGTACCACACATGAGCGACCGGAGCTGCTAGTTCGATGTGACCCAACCGTTCGCGTCGAACAGATGAGCGCGTAATCTCCACACCACATTTATCACAAACAATGCCACGGTAGCGGACATTACGATACTTACCGCAATAACATTGCCAATCCCGTTGAGGACCAAAAATGGCCTCACAAAACAAGCCATCTTTTTCCGGACGCAATCGCCGATAATTGATGGTTTCAGGTTTGGTCACTTCACCATATGACCAGGACCTAATCTGAGCAGGAGATGCTAGACTAATACGTAATGAACGGAAATCTGTTGTTTCCACTTAGTACAACCTCCACATAGGTAATTAAATTGGTGGCACACCCATCCCAGGGAACAAGTACCATGGGCATGCTCCACCTAACTGTTTAACCTAGGAATTGAAAGACGGCCTCCAAGTGCCGAAAAAATCCAGAGCACCCCCGCGTGCACTGGCTGAGGAATAGTCTGTATAAACACACAAAAGAGCGTTCGGTTGCCAACCGACGCTCTCAATAATTTTAACAACATTTAGCATTGCTGTTATTTTACCGCTATAACCTACATTGTCAACTTCCCTATCGATAAACAGGCAAGTATTCGCGAATTATTAATTATAGCAGAGTTTTTTCAAATAACAAGGGTCAAATTTTCGCTTTTTCGCTGGGTGCAGTTATTCATTGCTTAGCAAGCCACCTTCTCGCCGGTCGAAAACCTGTCACAAGGGTTAATGAGAATTTCTGTTATTTATTTCATCTATTCGGTGTCTTGTCCAACGGTTTGGCGCAAGTATGCCTCCATGAACTGATCTAGACGGCCGTCCAAAACCGCCTGCACATTCCCAGTCTCGTGACTGGTGCGCAAATCTTTCACCATTTTATATGGATGCATCACGTAAGAACGAATTTGATTACCCCAACCAGCGTCAACGACTTGACCTTTAAGAGCTGTAATCTCATCAGCCTGCTTTTGTTGTTCAAGTTCAAACAATTGTGTTTTTAGGATACTCATGGCCATTTGCATATTTTGAGTAAGTGAGCGCTGATTTTGGCAAGAGACAACAATTCCCGACGGCATGTGGGTTATACGAACGGCCGTTTCGTTCTTCTGCACATGCTGTCCTCCGGCCCCACTTGCGCGAAAACGATCGATCCGCAGATCTTTTTCGTCTATCTCTATTTCGATTTCATCCGCAATATCTGGCCACAATTCCAATTTAGCAAAGGATGTATGACGCCGTTTTGCTGCATCATAAGGTGAAATCCGTACTAGTCGATGCACACCACTCTCAGATTTAAGCCATCCATAAACCATATCGCCACGTACTGATAGCATCACGCTTTTTAAACCAGCTTCATCCCCTCGACTAATATCAAGAATATCTACATCAAAATTGTGGTATTCGGCCCAACGGGTATACATCCGCAAAAGCATCTCAGCCCAATCTTGGGCTTCTGTACCACCAGCACCTGCGTGGAGCAAGACAATCGCATTCTCATCGTCATAATTGCCGGCAAACAATGTACGGAATTCTAATTCGCTAACTTCTGCTTGTAATGCCGAAACCTCAAGAGATAGCGCGTCAGCAAGATCAACATCCTCCAGTTCTACCAACTCCCTTGTTTCTTCCAAATGGCGGCTAAGTTTCTGCCAAGTATCTACTTGATTGCGCAGTCTCGTAATTTCACGCATTACAGCTTGGGCCGCAGTGGCATCATCCCAAAATCCAGGAAGCCCTGCCGCTTCCTCCAAGCCTGCCAATTTCTCACTTTTCGCATCTACGTCAAAGACGCCTCCGTAACTGGCCAACCGATAATTCTAATTCCCGAAGTTTATTTATCATATCTTCCATCATTCACTCCTGAGTTGAGTATAGAGCCTATTTCTATTACCCTTCTTCTCTTTTCGAGTTATATACCAACTAGATTACAGGGCGGCAATAATTTGCTAAATGCCCAATCATCATTCGCCATCGAACAGCGCATCTATAAACAAATCAGCGTCAAAAGGCGCTAAATCTTCCAGTCGCTCCCCAGTGCCTATGAAACGCACTGGCATGCCCAATTCGCGATATATGGCGAACACCATTCCCCCTTTTGCAGTACTGTCTAGTTTGGTTAATATTGTCCCGGTAACATGAACCGATTCCTTAAACTTTTGAGCCTGGATTAGTGCATTCTGCCCCGTCGGGGCATCCAAGACCAATAAGACCTCATGGGGTGCCAGGTGGACACTCTTCTGGCAAACGCTGTAAACCTTCTCCAACTCGCGCATTAAATTATATTTTGTGTGCAATCGGCCGGCCGTATCTATAAAAAGCAGATCATATCCCCGAGCACGCGTAGCTCGAATCCCATCATACGCTGTTGCCCCTGGATCACCACCAGGTTGCCCAGCGATCACCGGCACATCCGCTCTTTCCCCCCAGATCTGCAGCTGCTCAATTGCCGCTGCACGGAAAGTATCAGCAGCAGCGAGAACGACATTTCGCCCTTGATTTTTATAATACGTAGCCAATTTGCCGACGCTAGTAGTCTTACCAGAACCGTTAACCCCCACCACCATAACAATTGTCACTAAACGTGGTTGTTCCAATGCGAATTCCTCAGGCTCAACCAATATTGCCCGAAGTTCCTCACGCAATGCAGTTGTCAATTGGTTAGCTTGATAGAGTCCTTCCTTTGTCGTTCTTTCACGCAATCTATCGACAAGATAAAGCGTTGTTGGAACGCCGACGTCAGCCTGAATCAACAAAGCCTCCAGATCTTCCCAAGTCTCTTCCGTAATGTCACCGGCACCCAATACACCGGCT
Organism: uncultured Chloroflexia bacterium; assembly: GCA_963736615.1. Lineage (GTDB taxonomy): Bacteria > Chloroflexota > Anaerolineae > Promineifilales > Promineifilaceae > JAACFF01. The sequence continues at coordinate 1,196,337 of CAVTPP010000003.1, forward strand.
ATTTGACCAAACACCGATTGCCGGGTCCGGCTAAGTGAATCTCGTAAACTCTTAAACATTTGCCCTCACAAGTTTTGTTGCATCCTTTCTATGAATTAATCGCTCATTTGAATCTCAACAATCTCACCGTCTGCAGTGAGTTGTTCCACACGCAAACTGGCATTCTCTAATAGTTCATTGCAGTAGGAGGCAAGATTCTGACCACGTTCAAACAATTTTAGCGATTCTTCCAATGAAAGCTCACCTGCTTCAAGTTTACTAACTGTGTCTTCCAATTGCTTCAACGCTTCTTCAAATGTCAGTTTATCAATTTCTTTTTCATTAAGGGACATTATTGATTTTCCTAATATTTATTAGCACTAACCACATAATATTATCGCAGATACATCGGGACTCCCAAAGACACCTAATTCTCAGTTTTCAGGTCACCTCTAGGACGACCAAAAAACCAGACCACCCATGCACCAATTAAAAATGCGAGAATAGGCAAGATGATAAAAGTCCATCGTATAGCACTAGATGGAGAACTGCCACCGGCATCACCAGGATGAAGTACGAGCGGTGAGTTGGGGATGACCCAGGCAATATATCCGGCTAAGGCCATATAGATAAGACCTCGCACCCTTATCCAAGGGAGCCAATGATTAATAATCAAGGCGATTAAGGCTAAAGCAACTACACTGAACATTGCCCTATTTCGCGGTTCATCTAACGGAAATCCACCCCAACTAGCATACCCGGCGAATACACTTACAATTCCTCCAGCAACGAATAAGGAGAGAGCAACCCAAGCCACTATTTGCGTCCAAGATTGCAGCCTTGAACGACCAGAGAGCAAAATCACAAGTCCTAGAATCCCAGATAAATAAAAGCCCCACATGCCGGCTTTCGTCAAAGCCACATGGACATATACATATCGAATCACTTCACCCAATATTTGTTCAGATGGAGCCAAGAAAACTAACAGCAGAAAGGCGAGTACTATTGCCGCAAGAATCAACCAAGAAAAAATGTATACACGTTTCAGTGCCATAGTTACCGACCTGTTTCTTTATAACCATATATTTCAGGATTTGCACAATAAGGAAGCAATACATCTCCTAGCCCCGCCAAAAGATTCTCACATGCTCTCTCCGCCATCTTTCTGCGCGTATTGACAGTAGCCGAACCTATATGGGGCACAATCAAACAATTTGACAACCCGAACAACGGACTAGCCATTGGCAATGGCTCTGGCTCTGTAACATCTAGGGCTGCACCAGCTATCCAATTCTCTCGTAGCGCCGTTTCTAGAGCTGTATTGTTCACGACGGCTCCACGAGCCATGTTTATAAGTATTGCTGTCGGCTTCATAAGCTGCAATTCTGCAGCATCGATTAAATGATAGGTCTCTTGTGTCAGGGGTGGATGTAAACTAACAAAATCGCTGCTTATCATCAGATCCCTTAATGATACTTCTCGGGCACCTAATCGATTCTCCACTTCAATCTTCCGACTTCTGCTGTGGTAAACAATCTGTAACCCAAATGCGGCCGCTCTTTCAGCAACAGCAATTCCAATTTTCCCTAATCCGACAATTCCCAAAGTGGCTCCCTTGAGATCTGCTCCTAGCCATCCGGTTGGCGACCAGGTTGTCCACCTGCCCTCACGCGCATCCTTACTCGCTTGCGGTATCTGACGCGCTACTGCAAGCAAAAGGGCCAATGTCAGATCGGCCGTTCCATCTGTAAGCACGTCAGGCGTGTGCCCAACCGGTATGCCACGCACGCTGCAAGCGACCAAATCTATATTGTCAACACCTACTGCCATATTACTAACCACCTTCAACTGCGGCATTTGTTCCAAGAGAGCTTCATCCACCGGAACTGTTAGCAACGTTAAAAGACCTTCCGTCTGTGGCAAATAAGGAACTAATTCAGGCGCAAACTGAGTATGTTGTTCCGTACTAGGCCCCATAATTAGCCTACACTGCCCAGAAAGCTTTGATAACCAAGAATCTGGTAGTGTATGACTCACAATTACGAGAGGGCGTTCTTTATCATCATCCATGACCCTATTATACCGATCAAATCACAGAGTAATAATGACACATGATAGTTTATTAAACTGTTAGCTTGTTCCATTTTTCAACTTACTAGGGTTGACAACCCATACGCGCTATAATACCGGCATGTTCGCTCAAATAATTACAGGAGAGTCTATCTTCACCATCCTTGCTAGCGAATGGGACGATTTGGTTAAGCGAAGCATGACCAATACACCATTCCAAACCATCGCTTATCAGCGGGCATGGTGGGAATTCTTGCAGCCTCAGAACAGCACACTCCAAAGCATTGTCATTCGACAAAATGATGAGCAGTTGGTTGCTATTGCTTGTCTTTACCTTTCAGAAGATGGCGTTGTGCATTTTAATGGCTGTGTAGAAGAAACAGACTATTTGGATCTTATCGTGGAGGCAAAACATGCTGAAGAAGCGTGGACTCTAATTTTCAACTGCTTAATAGGGGATGATTACCCTGATTGGAAATTGATGGAATTGTGCAATATTCCAGCTATATCGCCCAGTCGGCCCATCCTGGCCCATATTTTGACGGCCCATGATCTCACTTTGGTCGAGTCAATCAACGAAGTCTGCCCTGTTATCCAGTTACCTTCTTCATTTCAAACTTACTTGCAAAGCCTGGAAAGCAAACAAAGGAGAGAAATTCAGCGTAAACTTCGGCGCGCGCATGGAGCTGAAGCCGAGTTCCACATAATTGGAGAAGATGATAATCTCGTTCAAGCTGTAGATGATTTTTTGCAGCTTCTTCAAAACAGCACCTTCGAAAAGCGAGATTGGCTCAATGACGGCCGTCGCTCTCTATTCCAGGCTGTCGCAAAATCTGCTCTGCAAACTGGCATACTGCAACTCGCGTTCATTGAAATTGATGGCCGACGTGCCGCCGGACTTTTCAATTTTGATTATGAAGATCGCATCTGGGTTTACAATTCAGGTCTCGATCCGGACGCGTTCGGTAATCTCAGCTTAGGAGTTGTGCTAACCGCCAAGGCTATCGAATGGGCGGTTGAAAACGGCCGTACTGAGTTCGATTTTCTGAGGGGCAGCGAAACATACAAATATCGTTTCGGCGCGGAAGACACAAATATTTATCGCCTTGATATTTCTCGCGGTGTGCGAAATTAGCCTGAAAATCCAACTTTTATGACCAATCGTACTGCATTCCCCACTCGAATCGCCATGCTCTCGGTCCATACCTGTCCTTTGGCTATGTTGGGCGGGAAAAAGACAGGCGGAATGAATGTATACGTTCGCGATTTCAGCCGCGAACTGGCGCGGCGAGGCATTAAAGTTGATGTATTTACACGCTCCCAGGATGATTGTGTACCTGCAATCAGTCACGATCTGGGGTTTGGTGCGCGTGTGATACATGTTCCGGCCGGGCCACAAGAACCAATCCCTGTTGCTGAAATAACCAGATACCTGGATGAATTTGTAAACAATGTCCTAAAAATCGCAGAAGAAGAACAATTGTATTTCGACCTCATCCACAGCCATTATTGGCTATCCGGTCTGGTTGCTGAAAAACTGAAAAAGGTCTGGGTGCACGCTCCGATAGTGCAAATGTTTCATACCTTGGGTCATATGAAAAATCGTATTGCCGACAAAGATTCTGAACGTTCTCCACAGGAACGTATAGATGGTGAGCAGCATGTTTTGGAGATCGTAGACCGAATCATCGTGGCAACCCCAGCTGAGCAAGCACAACTGCATTGGCTCTACGGCGCCAGATCTGGCAGAGAGGTTATTATCCCGCCCGGCGTTGATTTAGAGCGCTTTCACCCCATCCCAAAGGTAGAAGCGAAGGAACGGGTCGGGATATCCGCTGATCATAAAAATATCATGTTTGTCGGCCGTATCGAACCATTGAAGGGTATTGACACACTCTTGCGGGCAATGGCCTTAATAAATGCCCGTTACCCTGAGGTAGTGGAAAACGTCTGCGTGGCCATAATCGGCGGTGACCCATGGTCTGATGATCTTGATGAGGAAATGACGCGCTTACATTTACTGCGACAAGAACTTGGCGTGCATGATTTCGTAACTTTCTTAGGCGCAAAAGACCAAAACACGCTTCCAAATTATTATGCCGCAGCCGAGATGGTGATTATGCCCTCACACTACGAGAGCTTTGGCATGGTTGCCTTAGAAGCCATGGCAACAGGTACCCCAGTCATTGCCTCGGAAGTAGGTGGCCTGGCCTTCTTAATTCGTGATGGTGAAAATGGATTTCATGTACCCTCTCGTGATCCGGAGGCATTGGCCGAACGCATCTACGAATTACTTACAAATCCCAATTGTCGCGACTTTCTTGGCAAACGAGCACTTCACTATGCAAAGCAATACGCTTGGCCTATCATCGTCGAGCGCATGATAAATGTTTATCAAAGTTTGATGGATGAAACCCGCTAAAACAGGGTTCCACCCATCGAAACACTTTATCAGGCAGTAATTCTTTCAATACCACCCATATACGGCCGAAGGACCTCGGGCACAATAATAGTACCATCGGCCTGCTGATTATTCTCCATTATGGCAATCATCACTCTAGGCAGCGCCAAGCCACTAGCGTTTAGCGTATGTACAAAACGGGTCTTTCCTCCATCTTGTGGACGATATTTGACATTTGCCCGCCGTGCCTGAAATGATTCAGTATTACTCGCCGAACTAACTTCAAGCCATTCTGCGCAACCAGCTGCCCATATTTCAACATCATACTTCTTACTTGCTGCAAATCCCAAATCTCCGGTAACCATCTCTACAATGCGATAAGGTAAATTTAGGGCATTACAGATATCGGTCGCATGCGCCACTAACATGTCCAATGCCTGGTAGCTCGTTTCAGGCGTCGTGAACTTATACATCTCTACTTTGTCGAATTGGTGCCCTCGTTTGATACCACGAACATCACGGCCTGCACTCATTTTTTCACGGCGGAAGCAGGGAGTGTAAGCCACATAATTCATAGGCAGTACTTCCTCATCCAAAATCTCACCACGGTGAACATTTGTCAAGGCGATTTCGGCCGTCCCTAACCACATAAAATCCTCTTCAGCATCGCGGTATATGTTATCGGCAAATTTCGGTAGCTGCGCAGCTCCCTCAAACATTTCCGAACGCACCATGAAGGGCACATACATCTCTTTATAGCCATGCTGATCAACGTGGTAGTCAAGCATGAATTGGATGACAGCTCTTTGCAATCGGGCGCCAAGTCCAGGCAAAATATAAAAACGGCTGCCGCTTAATTTCACGCCACGGTCAAAATCAATAATGCCTAATGCAGGCCCCAGATCCCAATGAGGCTTTGGTTCAAAATCGAATTCAGGTATTGGAGCGCCTTGCGGTTCATATGCGATATTGTGACTATCGTCAGGCCCTACAGGAACGCTTTCATGCGGTATATTGGGTACCCAGAGCATTTTTTCACGGAACGTCGCTTCGACTATACGCAATTCCTCATCCAGGATAGTAATCTGGTCACCAATCTGTCGTGTATCATCTTTAGCATTATCCACATTGGCTTGCAGACTGCTGCACCTGGGTTCGCAGCATCTCCAGCGGTTGTCCAACTTCCTGTCCTGCCTCAGCACGACGTAAATCTGCCTCCGTTTTTTTCAGGCTGCCCATCCAACGGCCGATCTGTTTTGAGCTTTCATTGCGCTCCCGTCGTAATATCTCTACTTCCTGCAATATCTCTCGCCGGCGCTGATCGGCAGCCAATATATCATCAATGGGCGCCGTGTCATTCAGTTTCGCGATTTGCTCTTTCACCCAGTCAGGTTTTTTCCTAATTACATTTATGTCTATCATGATCAATCCTTTTTAACTAAAAAGCCCCCTCGCCTATCCAGGACGAGGGGGCCCGCGGTGCCACCTGGTTTTACCGGCGGCCGGCAATGCCGGCGATCGGTCTTATTAACGCTCTAACGGGCGTACCCGGCCTACCTTAATACTCATTTGAGGTTCGACAGGCAACTCAAGAGGGGATTTCCGATTATCTGGCTATTGGCTTGCAGCTATCGCCAACTCTCTTAAACCAAATTAGTTCGTACTTTTCTCTGTCTTCGTCTAAGTTTTCTTATTTCAGTGTCATTATAGCCAGCCGGGAAACGCCCGTCAACCACTATTTCTTCAAATCGCTCTCGGGATAGGCTAACTTTTGATTACTATTCATTCTTGTTCTTTAATTCTCCGCTGCTTGGTTGATTTGTTGGCTGTACTCTCATGGCTTTTCACATATAATGATAAACAAGGAAACGGTAGGGTTGTGGAAATCAACTCCACGCCTGGCTATATCCAAGCGGGTTACTATGCACAGTATGTCATTTTGATTTTGTTTACGGAGGGTAACATGCGGACAAATCAACAATCCAGCCAGCGGTCGTTCGCTAATATCGCTCTCATCACCCTAACAACAGTTCTGGGCATGCAATTAATTCGCAGCCTAATACCCTACTTCACATTCCTGCTCAGGGATCGCTTTGAAATCAGTACACCGTTAGCTGGTCTAGTAGCCATATTAATTTTCCTGACCGCGTTTCTTGCTGGGCCCGTCAACAAATTTCTTGGTTCTGTTCCCGCATTTATGATTACGACGGTTGCCATTGGGTTTACAAGGTTAGCATTACAGTTTTGGCGATTTGACCCAGTGGGGGATTTTATTTTAGCTACTACAGGGGTAGTTGCATTCTTACTATTCCTGCCTATTTCCCTTGGCCTGGCGCGTCGTTTGGGGAATGGATCTTAGCCTCAATTTCGGATTTGGGCTCCTTACTGGAATTGCTGCTGATTTAGCAATTAACGGCGCATTTCTATCTTATGACCTTAGCTGGCAGTTAGGATGGCTGCCCGCAATTGTCGTAGTTATTTTAGTGGTTTGCCAATTCGTACTAGTTGGACGATTACTAAACCAAGATTTACCCTCTGATACAGCAGATGCTCTCTTTGACATCGCCATAACCTGGCTATTTATTGGCCCTTTTCTCTTCCTTCAACTCCTTATATTTTCCAACATCGCTTGGGTCACGACCAGCACAGGTATAAGTTTCACTGGTGCATTCATGTTGCTGCTCGTCGCACATCTGCTTGGATTTACCATCATATTTCTGCCTTCGCACATATTTCGGCCGTTTATTACCATTTGCGCAGGGTTGGCTTTACTTCTAGATATCGCAAGATTGTTAGCTGGCGTACAAGTCTCGTGGCTCACCATCTTATATATATTGTTGGGGCAAATAGCTTTGTCGGGGCTATTGTTGGTGATCGTGGGTGGGCTTGGTTTTGGACGTCGGCTGCGTGGTCTACGACACATCTCTATCGCAAATGGTTTTGGAATGCTTTTGCTGGTGATCTTTCTTTTTGCATACTACGCGGTTTATGACATTTCATTGCCATACAGCAATTTGATAATCCCCATTTTTGCCTTGTTAATTGTTCTATTGGCCGCTTTGCCGATCTTACGCCAGCAAGTGCAAACAGAAACCTTAAATAAATCTATCGCATCAAGGGTATTCCTGATATTGATATTGTTCTTAATTATTCCCATAATACAACGAATTACCTGGCAAAAAACAGAAGAAGTAAACCTTAGTGGAGGCCCAGTCAGAATTGTAAACTATAATTTACATAACGGCGTAGATCCAAAGGGTCATTTAGGCTTTGAAGCACTGGCGCGTGTTATCGAAGCAGAAAATCCTGATGTAGTGGGTCTACAAGAAGTTTCTCGAGGCTGGGTCGTTAATGGATCGAGTGATATGTTGACCTGGCTTGCACAACGTCTGGGCATGACGGCCGTTTTTGGGCCAACAGCCGATGGCCAATGGGGAAACGCCATTCTCACCCGTTTGCCAATCCAGGAACACGAGAACCGCCCCTTACCTACCGACGATTTATTGTTACACCGGGGCTACATGGTCTCTCAGCTTGATCGTGGAAACGGGAAAAGCATTGAGTTCATAAATACGCATTATCACCATAAAGATGATGGAACTGATATACGTTTGGATCAAAGCCTCACAATTCTTGGATTCTGGGACGAAAGGCCCAATACAATTATTGTTGGGGATCTAAATGCGGAACATGGTCAACCGGAAATCGATATTTTTGAACAAGCAAACTTCGGCGATGTCCTAGATCTTACAGATGTCATACCTGGCTACACAAATCCTGTACCGGATCCATACCGCCGTATCGACTATGTCTGGATCACGCCTGATCTACAGCCATCTGATGCGGTCATTCCACACGACGAAGCATCTGACCATTTGGCTATAGGCGTTACGATAAACTAAAATCGGGATCTTATGGGCGCATGCCCACCCAATCGATTTCAATTTGATCTCTAACCCAAAGTCGTTCACACAATTCGCCAATATGCTGTTGTAAATGGCGAATATTGTAGAATTGGAGTTCTGTCTTGTTCATTGAAATCCAGCTAAATCCCGACGCACTTGCAAAATCGAGGTGGCTAATTTTTTCTTCAACCTCAAGATCACAATATTGCAAATATTCCAGAACATCTTCTTTGCTGTACGGCTCGCTTATCTCTGGTTTCTCGAAAGGCGGCCAGGGATAAGTTCCCATAAATTCATAGCCTTCTCTATGTTTATCCCAAGGTACGAATTCGTCCTCAATGGGCGCTAGATAAAGATGCGTATAGAACAACGCATGATAGGCAATATGCCAAAACTTATTGTTATCCTCGACGCCGATCCACAATGTCTCGGGACAGCGAAAAACCACTTGCCTCATCATTTCCAACGAAGCACGATATTGAGAGATAATGATTGGTTTAAGGTCCATCGTTTCTCCTCTTAATTCTTAACGTCCAGCGTTTTCATTTCCACCCACTATAATTTCGTATGGTAAAGCTTTGTTTCCAGCTGTATCAATAGCGATGATACATAGTTTGTACTGAGTCTGATTCTTAGGAATCTGCAATGGCTCATGAGGAGTAAGGATATAATCAGTCGTATCCTGACAAACGATCTCATTCTGTGGTCCCATCTTGTATTCATAATCACTCAATTCCGGGGGATCCAAATGAAATTGGATTACATAATGCTCCTCATCATGCAATTGAGCAATGATGGGATCCATATCCGGCGGTGTATTATCTACCCTGACAAGAACTGTTGCTGAATTCTCTGGTGATTGCCACAGCACTTGATTGTTCGACACTTGACTGTCTCCACCCATGACACATAGGACATAGATACCTTCTTGTTCAGGAATTTGCTCGTCAATAACCGCATCCTCACCAAGCAGATATGCTTCACCATAACCATCTTCATTCCGACAATTAGTTGAACCCACCGATCCATTCATATACCGATAATGGGTGAAGTCACCGCTTAAGGTCGTATTCCAACGTACAAGAGATGTTTCGCCATCCTGCGTTGTTTGTGATGCTACAACTTCACCCAGTGTATTTAAAAGTTGGAGGTGGCGATTATCGGCCAAAGGGCAATTTCCCAAGGATATGTCAAACTGTCCCTGCTGGTTAAAGCAAGAAGAAAATCCTGTTACTGGGGTTGCATAGCTTTTGTTTTCACGCATCAGCGTCGTTTGATCCGCAATCTCGCAAGGACCACCCAATGTACAGGGGTGATAACCAGCAACTGTTGTGGAACTGGAAACACCTATAATTGCAAATTCTTCATCAGCAAATAATGGCGACCCGGCACTTCCACTATAATTGTCCTGGCAATCTGTCCGGTAAGCGTCATAAGTGAACAATTGAGACTCTACCAGATCTACTTGTCCATCCATCATACATTCTTCCATACGTAGAAACGAATGCTCAGGCGGAAAGCCAACGGCCGGCGCACCTATCATAAACATAGGTAGAGTATCATTAAAAACAACTGGGCCGTTATTTAGGGGAAATGGAACAATTCCCTCTTCTTTGAGGACATTAATCGTTTCTTCCAGTTCCACGATTGCTATATCCCGTCCTTTCAACGTGGAATAGGCGATCATTTTGGCCGGCACTTTTACTTGTTCTTCCTTGGAATCCGAGAAATAGTTGAAGATCACATGCATATCACCAACTAAACTGTTCAAGTACACTTCATTGGCCAATCTGGGTTGCACACATCTCCCTGCAGTTAATACATAAGCCGGGGCGGCGGGATCTTCGCCATTATCAATCAACGACGCAGTACAAGTATTCAGCCCCACCAGACGGCCGATACCCTTTAGGTGATCCGACTCGCCGTTTCCGTTATTTAGCAAGACAGATCGACCCTTGTTTGCTATTTCTTGTTCTATAGGTAAAGAGTCAGAAACTTCAGGTTTTACGACATCTATAAGCAGCTTTGATCGCAACGTCGGAGTGGCTACCAATTCAACAGTAGGTGTCGATACATATGTACTGGTATTTCCTGATTCGCTCTTCCAGACAGTCTGAAATGTGTCCCCACCAATTTGCTCGCAACTGGTGAGTATTAACAGGAAGATGCTCAGTATAAACCACGAAACTGCATTGAGCCGCACTAACCAATTCTCTCCCAGGAGCATTCAATGAGAGCAGCCATATCTTTCTCATAATACTCGAGGCGTAAATTAACCGCTCCCCCGGGCAATTCCATCTCCCGTCGAAATGTCATTTGATTATGATCATACCATGCACTTATTACAAGCCTCTCATTGACCCACAAACGCACGCCATCGTCAGATGTAACTGTAAAACGATAAAGCCCTGGCGGAAAATCAGCCTTTCTTGTCCAGCGAACCGAAAAGTTGTCGATGTTGATTTCCGGTGATGGTGAGCCAAATCCCCAATCAAAGTTAACCTCATCGTCCTCTCTTACCAATACCGGGTCTCCCTCCAGTTCCTTGTTGTTAAAGTATTCACCCTGCCAAACGCTATTATCTTCAGGCCACTCAGGGACGGCAGGTTCAACGGCTTTTTCTTCTTCGCTGGCTTCCGCTCCTCCTTCAACAACATTATCTTCAGGTTCTTCAGCCAGATCATGATCATTTTCATCATCTGAAATGATAGCCACACTGGCCGCTACACCTGCTGCTGCGGTACCGGCACTGCTCAATAATTTATCCTCATCTTCCTCAACTTCAGGCTCATCTTCTATTGGTACATCGGCGGCTACTAATTCTTCATCGGGCATTTCATTATTGACGGCCGTCGCAGGGTTCTCAACTAATTCATCCTCAGGGCTGGGAGTTTCTTCATCAGAATCATTTTCAGACAATACACCAGCCCCAATCGCTACTGCCGCCAAGGAACCAACACCATGGTCATATACACCCGTATCTATAGCATCATCTACTTTTTCCGCCTCCTCCTCTACTGAATCAGCGGCAACCAGCTCGGGAGCAGCAATCTCGTGTATTTCATCACGCTGTTCTACAACATCATTACCGCTCTCCGCAACAATCACTTCTGGCACCAACTCAATGTCAGATTGCTCGTCAATCTCTAACTGATCATCTTGTTCCTCGAGATCCCCTTCCTCTTTTTCTTCAGCAACAACAGCTGTAGCGACAAGCGCGCCGGCAATCACCGCATTAGCTGTGAAATCGTCATCTGAATCAACTTCGGAATTCAATACGTCTTCTGCAATCTCGGCACTCTCGTCGACTATAATTAGTTCCTCAAGATGATCATCCTCCCCTGGCAATTCATCTAAGGATATAGTTTCGGTCTCAATGCTCTCCACTACAATATCTTTATCTAATAAAGCAGCATCTCTTTCCAATTCAGCCTTAGACTCTTCTAAAGTTTTTTCCCTCTTTTCAGATTCCAGTATCGCCAATTGCACACGATAATCTGCCTCTACGGCAGTCAATTTATCCTCATATTCCGCTTCTAAACTAGCACGCAGCGCGATCTGGTCTGCTTCAGCCTGCCGTACTTTATCTTCTAAAACTGCAATTTTGACCTCTGCCTTCGCCAGACTGGCAGATGCATTACCTTGCGCCGGTTCCGATTCTTCCGCCGCCCCTCCCTTAAATATTAGATTAAATATGGCGGCGACCACCAATCCTGTTAGAAAACCTATTATCAGCCACATCCAGATGTTCATGTCGATTTCCTCCTGCGCAAGCAGAGTTCAAGTCGAAAGTAATTTCTCACTTTCTGTCAAGCTGATTGTAACGCGATCTTGGCTCGACGTCACGACTTTTCGGTCATATTATCGGTTTGGTCACTGCTTGAGAAAAACAAAACACGTACCCTGATTCTGGCAACATCATGCTTAATAGATACAATCCACTTATGAGTCATATGCAGGTTGGTTGCAGAATGGATACATGTTCTGAAAAAATGGCAATTGTAAAACAAACTATCATATCCGTGAGGTAGCCAAGATGCGATCATTGTTCTTCATGGCCATATTAATTGCTTTTCTTATAAGCTGTAAACCTGATTCTAAAACAGATCTGGCAAGATCTTCTGAGAAATTAGCAGAGTTTCAGCCGGTGTCGAATACCCTTGTACCTCATCCTACAAATACACCAACCGAACTGCCCACAAAATCGCTTGCCCCACAAGAAACGGTCGTTATTTCCATCCCCATAGCAGGCGATGCAAGCGATAGAAACGCAGAAATATCAGGCATGGCATGGTATGAAGATTGGCTAATTCTTCTTCCACAATACCCTCGCTTCAGTGGCGGGGATGGTGACGGCCGTATTTTTGCATTACCTCGCGAAGATATCCTTGCCTTCCTCAATGAGGATATATCCGGCCCTCTGACACCGCGAGCGATTATTTTTGACGCCCCCGGGCTCAGCCAGAGTATCGCCGGGTTCGAAGGCTATGAAGCGATTGTTTTTGACAACGATGATGTTTACTTGACCATCGAAGCCAGCCCAGTTGAAGGAATGACCGGTTATCTAGTCAAAGGAACTATGGCCCAAGATCTATCTGAGCTTCATATTGATACAGATCAGCTTACAAATATCAATTCAACTACAGGGCTGCCAAATAAAAGCGATGAAGCGCTGCTCCTTTTCGATAATCGGTTGGTCACAATTCATGAAGCAAACGGTCAGAATGTGAATCCAAATCCCGTTGCCAATCTTTTTGATTTCGATTTGGAGCCGGCTGGAACAATGCCTATGGCTTCAATTGAGTATCGAATCACTGATGTCACAGCACCAGATGAAAACGGCCGCTTCTGGGCTATCAATTATTTCTTTCCCGGCGAACCAGAACTCTTCACCGAACAAGATCCAATAGAAAGATCCTATGGCCAAGGTGTGACACACATGGGTCGAGACGGAGTGGAGCGCTTGGTTGAATTGCAAATAAAGGACGGTACCATTGAAATAGCAGACCGACCCCCATTACAACTAGAATTACTTGAAGGAGATTTGCGAAACTGGGAAGGCATCACGCATCTAGATGGCTACGGGTTTCTTTTGGTGACCGATAAGTTCCCTGAAACAATTCTCGGCTTTGTCCCTTACCCATAGTTAGTGTTGCAGCTTTCATCTTCAAACTCACAATCCACTACATAAAAACTAGCCTATCATTCAGCAAAAAAGGAACAAAATGAACAATCAGAACATTCTTCGCCAGCAGTTATTGCAATTATTAGCGGGTCGGAATGCTCACATGACTTTTGACGAGGCCGTAGCTGAATTTCCCATGGAGATGATAAATACACGACCACCAAATGTACCATACACCTTCTGGCACCTTGTAGAACATCTACGCATCGCCCAATGGGATATTTTAGACTTTATCAATAATCCTGATTACACAGCCCTTGATTGGCCCACAGGATACTGGCCAGATCCATCTGCCTCTGCTTCGCCTGATGATTGGGAGAAAACTGTTTCTCAATTTAGGGAGGATCGTACAAGTCTGGCAGGCTTGATTAAAAATGAAAAGATCGACCTGACGGCCGAACTTAAACACGCGCCCGGATATACAATTTTGCGTGAAATCATGGTGGTAGCCGACCATAATGCGTACCATATTGGCGAGCTGGCAATATTACGCCAGGTGATGGATGCATGGCCACAAAAAGCAGCAAATTAATCTCAAGCTCGTTACAGCTTCGATTACAGGTGGAAAATGAGCAGAGCAATATCATCACTATCAATATTATTCTTCGCTGCCGGATTCTTGGCTGGCTGCGTCGGTTTACAAACCAAGATCACACCGGCTGCCCCACCTTCACCAGAGGAAATTGTTGGCACCTGGAAAAGTAGAAATAATTTCTACCTTATTTTTGATGATGCTGATGAAAGCTTTTCCTTCGCTGACTCGGCCGAGTCAGCGGAGGCCAAAGCAGGACCTCACGGGAGTTTCACCTTAATAGAAAGTGAACTCCACCTATTAGAGAGTGCCGACTCAGAAGTGTGTCCTGGCATCGAAGCGATATTTCAAGCCGAGATAGTTCGAGATGGGAATCTACGACTTACAATTATTGATGATCCGTGCATATACAGGGTAGAAGGTGTTTTCCAGGGCGGACAAGGCGGCAATGTGTTTATTGAATTCAGGCGCATCCAGTAAACGGTCCGTAGACTAATCTTGCGTCCTCGAGGAATCTCGAATGCCGCTAAGCAATCTTCCCAGCGCCGATAAACGTTTTCCAATTTTTCGGGAGTACAGTAAGGGGATCACCATCAATAGCACAAAATGAAACCATTTCGGCCGTGGATACCAATAAATCTCTCGAGGTAAGTTAAGGCGGTCGAAGCTGATCACTTTTTCATATGTCATCGACTCTAATCCCTGTTTGCCACCTGTTCGCCCCAAACCACTATTCTTGATGCCGCCCCAAGGGACCTCCGGGGCAAAAAACGGCCACATATGATCATTTATGGCTACTGTTGCTACATCCAATTTCCTGGCCATAGACCACGCTTTTGAATTGTCTTTTGTCCAAATACTGGCAGTCAGCCCATATTGAGAATTGTTAGCCATAGCCACGACTTCCTCTTCATCATCAAACTCAATAACACAGAGAACCGGTCCAAATGTTTCTGAATTCTGGACACTCATTTCTGGCGATGTTTGGGAAAGAATGGTTGGCGGAAAAACTGGCGCGTCTGTCCCATCCAATCTCTTTCCCCCATAAACCAACTTAGCTCCCCCATCCAATGCTGCCTGTACATGGGCTTCTACTCTCGACAACGAGGCATCATCTACTAAAGCTGCCATGTCACAAACATTTGGTCTTGAATCATCAGCAATCGTCCACAAATCCAAGCGTTTGCACAGTTGGATAATGAAATCTTCGACCAGGCTTCGATGAATATAAAGCCTCGAAATAGATGCACAAAGCTGGCCGCTGGATGCGAATGAATAAGAGAGTGCACATTCTACAGACCTAGGCATAGGCGCATCTTCCAACACAATCATGGCATTGTTACCACCCAATTCCAATGTGACCGGGATTAACTGCTTGGCTGCCGATACAGCAACTTGCCGTCCCGTGTTGGTGCTGCCTACAAACGAAATATGATTTACACCAGAATTGACTAAATACGCTCCTGTTTCGCCAGCTCCAATAACAACTTGAAACAAGTCTTGTGGCAGTCCTGCCTTGTAAAAGATATCGCGAATCTTTAGAGCACTTAAGGGCACAAATTCTGAGGGCTTATGAACCACGGCATTTCCAGAGATCAATGCCGCGAAAGCAGATTGCATGCTGAGTAATATGGGGTAGTTGAAAGGTGATATTATGGCGACGACACCTAGCGGTTCGCGAACCATATAAGAGCGCTTTGTGCTGTGCAGCAATCCCTGACGCTGCCGCCGGGGACGTAGAACCGATGGAGCGAGCTTTAGGTAACCGGTTAAAATTGACAATACAATTAAGACATCCCCTAGCAAGGAGTCTGTCTCCACCTTGCCCATTTCTTTTGAAACCAGTGAAGCAATATCGCTCGCATGATCCACAAACCCTTCCTGGATCTGCTGCATCATCTTGATACGTTCATTTAACGGCCGTGCGGCCCACGCGGGTTGTGCTGCATGCGCGCGGGACACAGCCGTCATCACATCCGCTTCACTTGCAACAGGGACAGTTCCTACAATCTCCCCTGTATTAGGGTTTCTCGAAATCAGCTCGCCCGTTTCCCTTATTATACTCACCCCACCATAGTTCATTGCTACTCCCCCCACCGGCACATATAAGTACAGCATATATGAACCATATTCGCTAAATCTCAAACTTAATTGATCGGCTACCCAAAAACTTTTCTTTCATTGTAATCACCAGGGATATTCATGTCAACGACGGCACAGATTATTGCTCGTCAGTTTATTAAGTAGGATGGGGGGGGTGTAGTATTTCGGTTTCTTTTCTTTCGTCCCGCAATTAGCTATTAGCAAACCCTGATTGTTGTTGTCTGCACAAAATAGTGTTGGTATAATGTTCGACGCAATTTCGCAGTCCGTGGATAATTACCGCTGTACTCAGCGGTTTTTCCAGTTTTACAGGTACAATCAAAATGATAGCAAGTAAACCAGCATTATTAACTCCAGAAGGTCTGGAGAAACTTAAAACCGAATACGAATCTCTAACTACAGTAGGCCGCGAAGAAGTAGCCGATCGTTTGCACCGTGCATTTGAAGATGGTCAGGATGATGACTTTGTCGATAATGCAGAGCTTGAGGCTGCACGAAACGCTCAATCGTTCCTTGAAGGGCGTATCCTAGAATTAGAAGATATTCTCGGAAATTACAAAATAATCGAAGAGAATGGTGAGACGCCAGATATTATCAATATTGGTGATCGGATCACTATCATTGAGGATGGCTATGATGAAGAAGAGCGTTATCATCTAGTTGGTGCTGCCGAAGCCGATCCGGCAGAGGGCCGGATATCGAACGAGAGTCCCTTGGGCAGAGCCGTATTAGGTGCTAAGGCTGGCGACACAGTTGAGGTAGATGCGCCGGGAGGCATTACGCGCTTTCGGGTGGTGAAGATCAACTAACACGCTTTTTCGTGAAATAAATCTTCAAGCCCGTGCAGTGCACGGGCTTTTTTTGAATTTATCAATATAATCTCGCGGTTTTCCTTATTTTAGGAGAGCAAGTGAGAAATTAAATTGATTAAAGGTATTGAGTATGACCTGGCAACCTTCTTCGCTTGAACAACAACGATTAGACAAGCTTGCGCGGCTCCAAGAAGCTGGTGTAGATCCTTATCCACTTCGCGTTGAGCGCACCCACACTTCAGCTGAAGCTATTGCTGCTTTTGAGGCAGCTGATGAAGAAGACGGAATAACTGTAACAGTTTGTGGGCGGTTGTTCAGCGTTCGAGACATGGGCAAAACGGTTTTCGCCCATATCAGTGACGAATTCGGCCGAATACAACTTTTTGTGCGCCGGCAGGACATTGGCGAAGAATCCCATCATATTTTTCGCAAACTCCTTGATTTAGGCGATTTCATTCAAGCTTCGGGCACACTTTTCCGTACACGAACTGGTGAAATTAGCGTACGTGTCAGTAACTGGAAGCTATTGAGCAAAGCGATCAGTCCGCTGCCGGTTATCAAAGAACAAGAAGTCGATGGCGAAACAGTTCGTTATAGCGCATTCGCGGATGTTGAAGAGCGTTACAGACAAAGATACGCTGATCTTGCCGTAAATTCAGAAGTTCGTGATATATTTCGAACACGCGCTCGTCTGACAAGCGCATTACGCCGCTTTTTTGACGAGAATGGTTTCCTCGAAGTAGAGACACCCATCTTACAACCACTTTATGGTGGTGCCGCAGCGCGCCCTTTTACAACCAAGCACAATCAACTCAAGCAAGAATTATTTTTGCGCATTTCGTTTGAGTTGTATCTAAAACGATTACTTGTTGGTGGCTATGAACGCGTATATGAAATCGGCCGTGATTTTCGCAATGAAGGCGTGAGTTACAAACACAACCCGGAATTTACCCAGCTCGAATTTTATGCCGCCTATTGGGATTATAACGATGTAGCAAATTTCACCGAACGCATGGTGTCCAATGCTGCGGAACAAGTTTTAGGAACGACAATAATCAGCTATGATGGCCATGATATCGATTTGACGCCTCCCTGGCAGCGTATTAACATGCGTGATGCCATCAAAAAGTTCGCTGAAATCGATTATATGGATTATCCCGATGCCGATAGCCTGGCAGCAGCGGTTAGGAAAATTGGTGGCAATGCACCCGAGGGGGCCAGTTGGGGTCAGTTGGTAGACGGACTTTTAGGTGATTTCGTAGAGCCAAAACTAATTCAACCGACTTTTATTATGAATTTCCCACGTGATATTTCGCCTCTAGCAAAGGCTATTCCCGGCGATCCCTATCATGTTGAACGATGGGAGTATTTCATTGGCGGCCTGGAAATGGGCAATGCTTTTACAGAACTTAACGATCCTTTGGAACAACGGAAGCGATTTGAAGATCTGCAACAAATGTACAGTAGCGATGATGATGAACTTAATCCCATAGATGAAGATTACATACGAGCAATGGCTTATGGCATGCCCCCAAATGGCGGCTTCGGAACCGGCGTTGATCGTTTAGTAATGCTTTTTAGCGATAGGCGCTCCATCCGTGAGGTATTGCTCTTTCCCCACTTACGAGAAAAAGGTGAGGATTGAAGATTATTGAGGGAAATATTCTTCAACCTCACCAATTTTCTTAAGGCTTAATAAACTTTAGTTGGCGAAAATTAGTCAATCTTGATGTAATCAAACTTAGTACGCGAGCCATCCTTATTGCCGGTTCGCACCTCAAGACCAAAGTATCGATTGTCTAAGTATGTATCATCTTTCACTGATGCTGAATACTCGTCATTCGCAGAAATACTGATCTCCCCGTCGGAACTTACATTCACATCCCATTCAACAAACTTTTTTGGATCCGCTCCCACCTTCGTCCAATCAATAATATCTGGTCCAGAGTTGCCATTGTTAGCATCGTGCTCTTCAATACGCTTTAGTTTATATTCTAGGAAATGCTTCTCGCCGGTATCGCGGAACCGCACTCGGAGTTCATAATATTTGGTAAAACATGTATTAAAATCCGATGCCGGACAGGGTTCGCTCACTAAATCAGCACCAAATACGACACCGTACTGGGCTTGATCATTTGGATAGTCACTTCCGTCTTTGGGCATAAGTCTGGCAGTGAACTCGATATTATATGGGTATGTCTTGGCTGGGTAAAGTGGCGAAACAATTACATAGTTTTCTTTATTCTTGACTTCAAGCTCCAAGAATCCAGAACGTCCATCTTGATCAGAGTCAGCTCTATGCTCCAGACTGTAATCAGCACCTAGGGTCCAAAGTCTTGGTTCCCAAGGAACAATAGTGTTTGTAAAATCGTCCTTATAGTCCTGGTTAGGCACCGGTGTTGGTGTGGGGGTTGGTGTGGGCGGATTGGGCGTTGGTGTGAAACCATAGGCAATGTAAGGCATATGTGCTTTGCTGGGATACAACACACTCAAATTAACGTTATCGATCAACGCGCCAATCTTGCTGTCAGGATTGGGTTGGTTGTCGCTTTTAAAAATCAATGCAAACCAAACTTGAGACTCCCCAGCATATTCTGCCAGATTCTGTCCAATCGTTGTCCATTCTGCATTACCGCCATCAATAATCTGTACACCTGTATATGTGCCACCATCGGTGGATATCGCAACTGCAAATCTGTTACCCGGCTTCGTCGGATCTCCCGGAACTCCTGGCACTGCATCAAGGTAGAGGTCAAGGGTCAGCTCACCATCAACAACATCTGTGAAATCGAAGGGGCCGGTCACAAGCCAGGAATCAACGTTTGGCGGATAACCATCTTGTTGGGGATCAAGCTCTGGAACTCCAGTTCCTACACCCCACGCCACCTTGGTAGAAAGCAGATCGAGGGTGTTTTCAATCGGTTCCGTTCCCCATGTATATGGACCGGCGTTAACGCTGATATTTAACCAGGGCGGGCTGGAGATATCGTTTTCGAAATCCTCTGTGAACTCTGTTACCCATCCAACCTGCGCTGTTGTTGATTCAATAGAATCACGCGAGACTTGAATACTGCTGTCAAGTACAGCAGTAAATGGCTCTCCTTCAATATCGGGCACGTCTGGAGGTGGTGTTCCAGCATTTACAGCCGGTTGTCGCAAAGCAAGTGATGCAACGACAAGTATGAGAGTAATGATAAAAGCGGGTGCCAAGAATTTAGCACCCCGACCAAAATGTAGCTTCATGGAAATTCTCCTAATAATCCAAATTGCAGCGTACGGCTGAACCAAGATAAAGCATTCCAATGTTTATGAAATAGGAATACTTTTTCAAATAGAGCGCATATTGCAGATGTTGACTCCTCTTCAAAAGTGTCATTTTCCAGGTCAATAATAACAAGAAAATTCCAAGTAAATCACTTCCATTGTATTATTTTCCGTCCTTTCGTCAATCAGGGTACAGAATAACGAGGAAGTCGTATATGGGGTAATATGTGAAATTCTTGGCGGCATATGACATTCTCAGGTGAATACCGTAACAAATGACACAATACACCCGAAATCGACGCATTCATAAGGAAATGAAACAGACCTTTTATCCTGCTCAAGGCCAAATGAATATTCGATGAAGATGGCATAAATACTACACGGCATTAAATGTCGCGCCGATTACATGGTAAAGTCGATTAATCTAGATTAATCTATTTCTTTGAGTCCATTTTCTTCGTCTCACGTAATGAAACTGTGCGATTAAACACCAATGAATCTGCGGTTGAATCCAGATCCACATTAAAATAGCCTTGGCGCATGAATTGGAATGTGTCACCAACCTGTGCTTTAACTAAACTCGGTTCAACAAGACTGTCAGTCAGCACCTGCAAAGAATCAGGATTTATATTGCTGGTAAAATCTTCCCCTGGCTCAACATCCAAAGGGTTTTCCTTTGTAAACAAAAGTTCATATTGACGCACTTCAGCTGAGACAGCATGATCTGCAGACACCCAGTGCAGCGTTCCTTTGACCTTACGGCCGTCCGCTGATCGGCCCCCTCTTGAATCAGGATCATAACTGCAGCGCAGCTCGGCAATTTCGCCATGTTCGTCCTTGATTACGTCAGTACAGGTGATGTAATAGGCCTTTAGTAAACGAACCTCACGACCAGGAGCTAACCTGAAAAACTTTCCAGGCGGATCCTCCATAAAGTCATCCCGCTCAATATAAATTACCTGTGAAAATGGCACTTCCCGCGTTTCTTCATTGCTCCTATCCTGCGGATAATTGGGTACGTCAAACAGCTCAACCTGATCTTCAGGATAGTTCTCAATTACAACCTTAAGTGGATGCAGTACTGCCATTACTCTCGGTGCGTGGGCGTTCAAATCCTCACGAACTGAATACTCCAATGTTTCATAATCTACTAAACTGTTAGCTTTCGATACCCCAATTCGATTACAGAAATCTCTAATTGCAGCCGGCGTATAACCTCGACGCCGCATTCCGGAGATCGTTGTCATGCGCGGGTCATCCCAACCATTTACATAGCCTTCATTTACCAGACGTATGAGTCTTCTTTTGCTCATCAAAGTATATGTCAAGAATAGTCTAGCAAACTCAATTTGCTGCGGGTGGTGGTACACATCTAAATGATCCAAAAGCCAATTATATAAGGGGCGATGATTCTCAAATTCCAAGGTGCAAATAGAGTGTGTTATGCCTTCAATGGAATCAGACTGCCCATGCGCCCAGTCGTACATTGGATAAATACACCAATTATCACCGGTACGATGGTGCGTGGCATGTAGAATTCGATAAAGAACAGGATCACGCATATTGATGATTGGCGAAGACATGTCAATCTTGGCCCGCAAAACGCGACTACCATCGGGAAACTCACCAAGTTTCATACGTTCAAACAGGTCCAAGTTTTCTTCAATGGAGCGGTCGCGATACGGGCTGTTTTTACCAGGAGAAGTCAAAGTACCACGGTATTCGCGAATCTCCTCGCCGCTGAGATCATCGACATAAGCATCACCCTGCTTAATTAGTTGAACCGCCCATTCATATAATTGATCAAAATAGTCCGAGGCAAAAAAGAGGCGATCTTCCCAATCTGCGCCCAACCAGCGAATATCTTCAATGATGGAATTGACATACTCTTCCTCTTCTTTTATCGGATTCGTATCATCAAATCGCAAGTTAAACTTGCCACCAAATTCCTCGGCAAGTCCATAATTCAAGCATATAGATTTCGCATGTCCTATATGCAGGTACCCATTCGGCTCAGGTGGAAAACGTGTATGCACACGCCCTCCCCATTTATTACTTGCATTATCATCGTTGACGATTTTGCGGATAAAATTAGATGGTGCATTGCTGTCAGCTAAGTCGTTGTTCTTTTCACTCATGGTTTTACTACTTCATAACTCTTTGTCTAACTTGCTTACTGTTCAGAAATCCCAACGAACGCGGTGATGAGATATGATCGAAGTATAGGCAAAGCAGTTTTATAATGCTAATTTCGATCCAACTTTCTGGAAATTAATTTTATATAAAAAGATGCCTCATTAACCGAGAAAAATCTGCACGCTATTTCCCTCGTCCATAACATCAATAGTTAAAGGATCACGCAGATTAGAAGATTCCACAGCCTCGAGAAACTCGGCCGCCATATCTATTTTCTCGCCAACCTCATCGTCCGATATTTGTGACCTGGCCACCCGCAAGCCACCTCGGGCAATGTGTAATGGGAATGGCAGAGTAAGCGAAATGCGTTCTCCTTCGTCCGAGCGCACGCGAATATGTAACCAAGGACCATCTTTGGAAAGATATGTAACAACGGCCACCAAAATAGCAATTATTGTTAATGGCAGGAGTACAATTCCTCTAACCAAAGCGAAAAGACCTTGAGACCTGCGCGTTCTTATCAAGAGACCTGCGCCAATGGTGGCTGTGACCGTTGAAATGCCAAACGGCCGTTGCCATAATTGCCGTGAACCAAGTTGTTCCGGCACATCATACGTTTCTTCGGATATTCCAGCATCGACATCATAATCATCTATAGCATCAAATAACTCTTGCGCCTCTTCAGCCGTAATCGTACCCTCTTCTACCATTCGAAGGATTTTCTCGTGCTCACCTTGCATATCCGATCTCCTCAATTCAATAATTTCCAGGTTTGCCTATTATACACGGTTATTCAAATGACAGTTTTCGACGCTCGTAACTGACTGTGGTAGATTCCAAGTCATGACAAAAAGAGCCATAATCTCGCTTTATGACAAGTCCAAACTCGTGTTTCTTGCCCGTGGTTTAGTCAATCTAGGTTGGGAAATAATAGCCAGTGGAGGAACCGCCCGGGCAATTCGTGAAGCGAAATTGACTGTGCGCGACGTTTCAGAAATTACTGGGTCTCCAGAGATCCTCGGTGGCAGGGTGAAGACGCTTCATCCTGCAATACATGGCGCTATATTGGCCCGAAACAGGGCCGGGGATGAGGCTGATTTAGCAGCGCAAAAAATAGCAATGATTGACTTGGTCGCGTGTAACTTGTACCCATTTGCAGATACTGTAGCCCGCCAGGATGTGACACTTGATGAGGCAGTCGAGCAAATCGATATCGGAGGTGTGACTCTGCTTCGGGCTGCTGCAAAGAATTTCAAACGTGTTACCGTTATTAGCGATCCTTCCGATTACGAATGGGTACTAAATGCCATTGAACAAGGCTCAATAGACTTCACGCAGCGAAAAATGTTAGCTACCAAGGCATTTGCTCATACACGAGATTATGACACTGCCATTGTAAACTACTTAGAGGGACTATTGTGAACCAATCTCTTAATCTTCGATACGGGATGAATCCGCACCAACAACTTGCGAGCCTATCTCGTGAAAACGGGGACCTACCCATTGAAGTTCTGAATGGATCCCCGGGTTTCATTAACCTTCTCGATGCTCTAAATGCTTGGCAACTTGTGCGAGAACTCAAACAGGTCTTGAATTTGCCGGCCGCCGCATCTTTTAAACATGTTAGCCCAGCAGGTGCATCTGTCGGGGTTCCCTTAGACGACAACTTACGACAATCATATTTAATTGGCGACCACGAATTATCACCACTGGCCTCTGCCTACGCTCGTGCGCGAGGCGCCGATCGCATCTCCTCATTCGGCGACTGGATCGCCCTAAGCGATCGAGTCGACTTATCCACCGCCCTGCTAATCCAGCAGGAGGTTTCTGATGGCATCATTGCACCCGAATTTGAATCAGGCGCATTGGAGATACTTCGGAACAAGAAAAAAGGTGGCTATGGAATCTTACGAATAGACGCTGATTATGAGCCTCCGGATATGGAACATCGCGATCTCTTTGGTCTCACATTGAGCCAACAACGGGACACGGCCGTACCGGATTATTCTGATCTCACGAATATTGTTACCACCAACACACATTTGCCCGAAGGTGCCCAGCGAGATTTACTTGTAGCTCTAATATCGCTGAAGTATACGCAGTCCAACTCTGTTTGTTACACCTTTGATGGCCAGGTCATAGGTATGGGCGCCGGTCAACAATCTCGCATCCATTGTACCCGCCTTGCCGGCGACAAAGCTGATAATTGGTTCCTACGCCAGCATCCACGCGTACGAAACTTGCCTTTCAAGGAAGGATCGAGCCGCACAACTCGCGACAATGCCATTGATCAATATTTATTAGCTCAACTAACCCCTGCTGAAGAGCGTGCCTGGCTCCAGAATTTTCAAGAAACCCCAAAGCGCCTCTCACCAGAAGAAAAATGCACCTGGCTAGATAATTTTGATGGTGTCACACTAGGCTCAGATGCCTTTTTCCCGTTTCGTGATAGTATCGACCGTGCGCACGCTAGCGGTGTTGGCTTCGTTGCTCAGCCAGGCGGCTCTATCCGTGATGAGGCAGTGATTGCCGCCTGCAATGAATATGGGATGGTCATGGCATTAACAGGAGCCCGCTTGTTTCACCATTAACCTGTTGCCGAAAACAACAATACCCAATCCAACCATACTAATTTGTGAAAAACTGATATGTTTAATCAATACGCAACTCAAGATTTTGATAACGCTTATCGCCGGCGGTTTTGGCGAAAAATCGGAGCCTGGCTGTCAGGAAGAAGTAACGAACTGTTGCCTTATGGTGAAGTACGCAAGCAGCTTCCGTTTCAAGGACAACGTTACGCCGGTTTACAAACGATCCCGCTGGACAAAATTGTTGGTAGTGTCGGCCGTTACCGAGATTTTGATCGAGCCTTCCTGCCCACACAAAAAACCACTTCAGGCCGCTGGGTCAACATTAGCAAGGCACATTATGAAGATGTACCTTTACCGGCTATTGATGTCTATAAAATTGGAGAAGTTTATTTTGTCAGGGATGGTAATCATCGTGTCTCTGTCGCTCAAGAACGGAAACAAGACTTTATTGACGCCTATGTTACGGAGGTACAGATACCCGTTACTTTAACGGCCGATATGGGCCTTGGCGACGTGGTCAAAATGAAAGATTACGCCCAGTTCATGAAGCAGACGAATCTGATCCGGCGTTACCCTAATGCAATGCTAGAAGCTTCTTATCCTGAAGCCTATGAACGACTAATCAGTCACATTGAAACCCATGCCTACTACATGGGAATTGAGCGCAACTCAGACATCACTTTTGAAGATGCCGTTGGTTCTTGGTATGAAAACGTTTATCTACCTTTAGTTCAGGCAATTGAGGAGCAAGGACTTACCCAACAGTTACCAGATTATACTCAAACCGACCTTTATCTATTTATTAGCGATTATCAATGGCTTCTGCGCGAATTTGATCTAGAAGATGATGAAGACGGCGAAATCGCTAGCAAATTAACCGAACTGCATAACGAGAAGGATGTAAGAGAAGTATTAAATTTCCTCCGGCGTGCCAATTGGATCAGTCAGATGATTATCGAAAAGGAACAAGCTGAATTTATCGCCAAGACCCAGCTTGACCAAATTAGGCCTGAAACTGATATCCGCTTGAGCCTTCCTGGAAAATACGAAAATTTATTAGATCACATTAATGCGCATCATTACTTCCTAGGCATGGATAGACAGGCCAACGTGCCCTATGAAGAAGCCGTTGCATCCTTCGTTGATACCATCTATACACCGCTGTTACAATTAATTGATGACCAAGGCAATATCAACGATTTCCAACAACGCCGCACAGAGGCAGACCTTGTGTTATGGGTATTAGATCACCGGCAAGACTTGGTCCAGGCCTTAAACTCATTACCAGGAATAGAGGAATCATAATTGATTCAACTTGTGGTTGAATAATTGATGTGTGGACTAAGTCTCCTTGGCCACAAACTCAACACGAATACCAAATTCATCCGCCACTTTGAGTGTCCGTGCAAAGTCTGGCGGCTCGATTCCGAAATCACTCATTAACGAGCGCGTCTCCGCGATGCCAGTCAGGGTGTCTCCTTCCAGTGTTGCCTTAACATCAAAAGAAATCGGAACGGCAACATCGTGAACAGTTAGCGTACCGCTCATTTGAAATTGCACCTCATTACCTTCAATGTAATTTTCGGGTAAACCTGTTATTTCAGTTGCGTTGAATGTGGCTACAGGGAAACTGTTGAAGGATGGGCCTTTATCTAAGATATAGTTATCGCGCCGATCCTGATCACTCTTTAAAGTCCTCATATCCACGGTGAAGTTGTTTTCACCCAACACTTCACTCATGTCATTTGGGTTAATTTGTAGCTGCCCTTCTATTGCCCTCGTGCTGCCAACGACATTTTTCTTGCCGGCTTCAATACCAAGTTTACCCAACGCATCATCCAAAAATTCTTCATCCACCAGATAAGAAGCTTGTGATTGATCCGGCAATATTACGAATGTTTTCATCCCAGAGGATTCAATATTGCTTGTCTCTACATCACCGGAGCTCTCTGCTTGATTCTCCTGAACATCCGGTTCTTCTGCGGGTGTAACCGTAGATGGAACCGGTTCTGAACTTCCACAGGCAACCAAACCTATGATCAGGATTATGCTAATTATTAGTGAGAGCATGATATTCTTCGAGGACATTTCTAAACTCCTTTATGAAAATTGATGACAAATTATTTACAAATCGACGGCAATAATACCATTCATTTAGAAGATATTTCCAGGAATTGAGCACCTTAGCTGTCTAACTCAATCCCATCAGGTAAATAAGGTGGTATTGCTTTCGTTCCTTGACCATATTGCTGCAAAAAGACCCGCATAAACAATGAGTAAAAACCTTCATGCCGGATAGCGGGGGTGATAGTATCTAACTTCATACCCGGTTCAAACCCATACTCGTTAAAAGCATCAACAAAGGGCCGGTTTTTGCTAATAATATGCAGTGGGGTGTCAAAACCATCTGTACGACGTGATACATATCCCGGTTGGTGATCACCGATTAGTATAAAGATGTCTTCATCACCTGCCTGCTTCTTGATAAATTCTGTAATGAAATCCAACTCATATGAAATGGCGTTCAGGTAATCTGCTTGCCTTACCTGAAGAGAGACTGAATCCTCATCAAATAAAGCGACCACTTCATTTCCATCGTTCAAAGATTGCCACTCATCTACCACCAACGGTACTTTGCGCCAAGGATAATGGGAATTCTGAGTTATAAGAAAAAGAATGAAAGGAGCCTGCTTTTGGTCCTTAATCATTTGATGAGTAGCATTCAAAAAATACTGATCTGGAGGAGATGGCCCCCAACCATAATGCACACCGGTATAATCGAGGTCTCTATAGCGTATCCAATCATCAACGCCAAAAAAGTTAACATATTTTTGCCAATCTTGATCATCCAACTCGACTGCGAGAGAAGTAGCCCGGACATAACGATAGTTCAAACTCCTCAACGTGACCCCATATCAGGATAATCTTGATCCTGGAATTTATCGAGCAGTGACAAATATTGTGGATGGTTGTCCACGCGAAGACCAAAAAGTAAACTTGTGTAGGCCATCCAGGAGCCACCACCCCAGGTTGGTGATTCACTAAGCGCAGACGTAACAAGCCAACCATTATCCCTCAATTCCGACTGTTTCTCATCCAAAATGTTTTCGTATGTTCCCCGGAATGAATCTCTTTTGTAAAGCACACTGCCATAAGACTCAATAAAAATAAGGTAGATATTGGGTTTTGATAATAGATCGTGACCTTCGTAATTATACGCTTGGTCATACTGAATCTCGCTTAGCGCCCGTACTCGTTCCGCCAAACTAAAAGAATCAGATCCGTTTTTTTGCAATTTGGCTATCAAGCTGCTGACTACACTCTTTGGGCTGGCTAACAATCGCTGATTTTGAAAAATCGCAGCGACCACGAATATCAGAAACATCGCGAGAAAGAGCTTCGACCAAAAATTTAAGTTATCAACTATTTTCTCTTCCGTAAATGCACGAATTAAGAATAGAAGAAATATGCCACAGACAACGATTGCAATAATAACCGAGATTATCAACGCCGGCTTCAACTGCATGTGTTCAACCAAAAAGCCCAATCCACCAATTAGAAGTTGAAAATGGGCATAAATAACGGCATCAACTTGATAGAAATAGATGGATAGACTTTCGTAGAAGGTATAAACTAAAGTTAAGAAATAAACAAAAACCATTACCCCAAGAAAAATTGACCTTATACGGCCGTTCCGCACTACTGGAACATAAACCCAAGCCGCAATCAACAAAGTAAACTCGAGATTCAGCCGAAAAATATCCAGGTTATTACGCCAAATTACTAGCTGTTTGAATGTCGTTGCAAAGTCTTGCTCCAACATATGTGAAAGAGGTAAAAGGGTGCTGGTTTCGCGGTTGAGAATATAAGTAGGCAAAAAGAGCAACAGATTTAGGCTAATGAAGCCAAACCAGAATAAAAGGTTCGGGTGGGCAGCTGGAGCAAGTTTATATTGGCGCCAATAGATGTTTATACTAAAAGTGCGAACAGTCACCTGGTAACTTTCCTCGTGGATATTGGTCATTTGATAGCATCGAACACGCTCAAGCTGTGCTAGGAACAGGGCGCTATCTTTTTGTATCTTGCTAATAATATGGATAATTCGATGATTCGTGCAAACCGGTTGAGTAGTTGCTCATGCTTCAATCTAGGCAAAAATGCATACTCAGGTAATCTGATTATTACGTCCACAAACTGCGACTTTTCGCATCGATCACCATCACAAAGTTTGCGAGGGATTAGTTGCCAATTAAACCAAGTTTAAGTTAGACTTCGCCTCGTGGTTACAAAACGTCAATTAGGAATAATATTCATTATAATCAGCCTGGTGGCCGCACTAGGTTCTTTTGTTTTTGATCTAGCCGGTGGTGGACAGTTTCAGGGCATTGGACCAGCACAAAAAGTAGGGCTGGCCGCAGCAGTTTTGCTATTACTTGTCGGCATATCCTTGTTGCCATTAGGAGATCGCCCGGCATGAATGCCCAGCAATCAGTAACAAAAGAGAGTGGCTTAGGGGCGAAAGCTGGCCTTTGGATCCCTCGCATATTAATTTGCCTGGCTTTGCTTGCCTTTTTGGGCTATTTCCTTATCTATGCTCATTACGCCTGGCAGCTTTTTCAGTTCCCTTTCGATTATGATCAAGGTGAAGGTTTTGAACTGATGGACACATTGTTATTCAGTCAAGGCGAGTGGCCCTATCGTGACAATAACAGCTATCCATTTTATTCATCTAATTATCCGCCCCTTTTCCACGTCATTACTGTTCCGCTCGTGTGGCTTTTTGGACCGCAATATTGGACAGGCAGGCTGATTTCGTTCTTAGGCACTTTAATTACCGCAGCAGCAATCGGCTATGCTGTTCAACGGCAAGGAAAGCGCTGGTGGCTGTCACTATTAGCCGGCCTAGCATTCCTGGCGTCTAATTATGTTTACCATGTTGGACCCCTTTTCCGTCAGCATATGTTTATGGTTATGTTTGAGACATTAGCTGTTGTATTGATGGCCATAACAATTGATTTGGAAGAGAAGGATGGCAAGAAACGGCCGTGGCACATCTTGCTCGTAATGTTATTGCTTCTTTTCGCTGGCTACACGAAGCAACTTGCCTATGCAACAGTTGCAGCGGTATTTATATTCTTTTTCCTTCGCCAAACCTGGCGAGCATTACTTTGGGCAGTGCCTTTTGCCGCAGCAACTATATTGATTTTTTTCTGGATTGACTATGCCACAAATGGTATGTGGCTGCTAAATACAGTGACGGCTAACATCAATCCATTTGTTCCCGGTCAAGCAGAAGGTCTCTTCCGCCAATGGTTTCGTCTACACAGTGTGCTCACAATTGTGGCCGCTCTCTATGCTATTTATCAACTTTATTTCACCCGTTTGTCAATTTTCGCTATTTGGTTTGTCATCGCTGTAATTAATAGCATTACGGCCGGGAAATGGGGTGCTGGTGAATCCTATTTTGCCACAGCCATAGCTGCGAGTTGTATAATAAGCGGATTAGCCTTTAATCACCTGCTAGACTGGTCCAAACATCGACAATGGCAGTGGCGCGCGGCCATATTGAGTGCCATCGCTATGCTCTTTTTGTTTCAGGCAAATCAGATGTTTCACATGCCCACGCATACACCTACTCTAGCAGCCATTGCGCGCGCTTTAGGGCGAGAATCTGCGGTTATGATCGCACCACAGACCTCATGCTCGGCGCCTCGGGATATCGAGCCAATACCGTATGTCGACGATGCTGGCGTATCCTTGTTGGGAAGACCTCCAAACGAGAACGATCGCGAAGCAGGGATAATGATTACAAATCTTGTGAGAGAAGGAGAAACGGCCGCTTTTAGCGAGGATGCCGGTTTTAACCTTTATCTAGAGCGGGATGTTGTCACTAATCCCACACAACTGCTTAATCTTTATAACAATAATGCAGTAGATTTGACTGAAATGCTGCAAATGCTGAATGAGCAAGCTTTTGACACAATCGTCCTGCGAGCTCAATTCTATCCGCCACCTGTGCTAGATATGATAGGCCAGCGCTATGAGACCAAGAACCTGGTTCAAATGAATGGCTTCGTGTACTGTGTGATGCAGCCACGTCAAAAATTAGATAACAGCTAAAAAGGATGCTATATGTTTAAATATGCAATTGCGAGAAAACCAGGACCTAACTTCGCCAATGGTCTTTCCACAGTCGATTCTGACGAGCCCAGTTACGATTTAATGCTCCGACAACACGAAGCTTATCTTAGCACCTTGGAATCTCTCGGGCTGCATGTAGAACTGCTTGAAGCGCTTCCGGAATATCCAGATGCATATTTCGTTGAGGACGTGGCGATTGTCACGCAGGA
The DNA here is from genome assembly GCA_963736615.1 of uncultured Chloroflexia bacterium. GTDB lineage: Bacteria > Chloroflexota > Anaerolineae > Promineifilales > Promineifilaceae > JAACFF01. The sequence goes on from CAVTPP010000003.1 coordinate 1,227,665, forward strand.
TATCGCTGTGATTACACGCCCCGGAGCACCATCTAGAGCGGGAGAAACTGCTTACATCGAACCGCCATTAGCCAATTATCGAGACTTAGCATGGATCCGCCAACCAGGTACATTAGACGGCGGGGATGTAATGATGGTGGAAGATCATTGCTATATAGGTATCTCCGAGCGAACAAATGTTGTTGGGGCCTCACAATTGGGTGCAATTCTGGAAAATCATGGCATTAAATGGACGCCGGTTCCCTTGGCAGAAGGTCTGCACCTGAAAAGTGACGTGAACTATCTAGGTCGGAATACTTTGTTACTTAGTAAAGCTATGTCAAAGTTGGAGGTTTTTTCTCAGTATGACCAGGTTATTGTGGACAAAGAAGAGGCTCTTGCAGCGAATACTTTACTTGTAAACGGCCGTTTATTGACACCGAAAGGATTTCCACAGACAAAAGCGCGATTGCAAAGCCAAGGTTTTGACATTATCGAGCTAGAAACCAGCGAAGCGGGGAAAATGGATGGTGGTCTTTCTTGTATGTCATTGCGCTTCTAGCGTCGCTGTTTCCGGGTATATTTGATCCTAGATCATCATATTATTGAATCTAATGACAATAGCAAAACAAAAAAGCCAATATAATATCGACCTCCCCGCATTCGCTGGACCGCTTGATCTACTTCTCTATTTGATTGATCATGAAGAACTGGACATTACTACCATCTCATTAGTGATCGTGACGCAGCAGTACCTTGTTCAGATTGAGCAGTTGAAACATGATCGCATGGAGCAGTTGATTGATTTTTTGGTAATTGGAGCCCGTTTGGTACTAATCAAGAGCCGCGCTTTATTACCGCAGGAACCTTCTATACCAGGAGACGGCGAGGAGGAGGAAGATCCGGCTGAGGCGTTAATACGCCAGTTGCAGCAATATCGCAGATTCAAAAGGGCAGCAGAGTTCCTGCGCAGGCAAGAAGAGCAGGGACTTCGCACTTACCTACGCGTTGCGCCTGTGCCAAAACCTCGAGGGCAGTTAGACATGAGCGGGATATCAGTTGAATCGCTGCTAATTGCGATACGAGAGGCCTTGGTTCGAGCCGAAGATCTTGAAGAAAGTGTGTCTCTGGTAAGGCCGCGCCAGATTACCATTGATGACCAAATCAAAAAATTACGCTACCGCATACGCCAGAGCTCGAAAGTTCGATTTAATGATCTCTTATCTCCCCATTCCTCAAGAAAGGAAATAGCTGTGACGTTATTGGCCGTCTTGGAACTCATAAAACGACGTGAGGTCACGGCCGTGCAGGAGTCACTATTTGGCCCAATCGATATTCAAAAAGCGGCAGCTAAAAAGGAAATACTTTTATCCGCCGATTACCCCCAAATTTGATTACCACCAACTTTGGGTTTTTCCATATCGAATAAGGAAGAACCCTCCAACCGCAATCACACCAATTGGCAACAGATAACGTATGATAACCGCCCCACCGAATCGCAACAGCATTACCCCAGCTATTAAAGCCAATAGTACCCATATACTCTTGGAAAGCAGGCCAGCCCAGTTGTCAAAATTACCTAGAATCTCTGGCAAACCTTCTGGTTCGTTTTGACGTTGGCGTTCACGCTGGGCCACCTTGCAATGTGTACCTGTCCCAATTCGCAACACATCACCGCCAAGTGACCATTGACAACCACACTCCCGACATTGATAACAAACAAAATCTGCTTGTCCAGTTTCCCGGTCGGTACGCTCAAGTATTTCGCCTCCACAATGATCACAGTCGAAGCCGCTGTCTTTCCAGGTTGTGTCTGTATCGATCATAATTGCATATCAATCAAGTTTCTATAATGGCACTTAAATAATTGTGTTAATGATTCCAATATAGATCTTTAAACGAGTTCAAAGAAGCTCTATGGTGGCATTATAACGTGAATCGATATTAAACGGAACGTTCGTTAAGCTAACAATGTATTTTTATGAGATTGGGGGACGGGTATATCGATCCCATTCGAATTTCGCCCAATCCGCAGCAGCTGCTGCGAGATAAATGACGGTTGCTCTCTCGAATAGTCTCCATTTAAAAATTGGCAATGGGTGTAACTTTCTGTACACTCCGCCCATTCAGGGTCTCAACTTGATCATATAGAGGTCTGTAACAGAAGGATTTTTGGGCCAGAGTAAAATATGGATATGGAGGAATTATTACAGATCGCCGAACAAGCCGCGCTTGCAGCGGGGCTTTTGGCACGTGAAAGTTTCGGTCAACCACACAAAATCACAATCAAGGGCTTTCGCGATCTAGTAACAGATGCTGATATTGCTGCCCAAGAAGCCATTACAGATATTATTCGCACGAATTTCCCAGACCATGGTTTTTTGACAGAGGAAGAGGATGGTTCTTTACCAGCTGATGGGCCAATCGTATGGATAATTGACCCAATAGATGGCACAACCAATTATAGTCGCAGCCTTCCAGCCTTTTGTGTCTCCATAGCGGCCGTGTAAAATGTGCCCCCCTTAGGCGAAGAGGATGTGCTGGTCGGGGTCATTTACGATCCAATGCGCGACGAGGTATTCAGCACCGCACGGGGTGGGAAAAACGTAGTAAACGGCCGTCCCCTCCAGGCAAGCCTGATTGACAAAATAGAAAATGCACAAATAGCTCATGATTGGAATCGAGCGGAACATTTGCGACAATCCACGTTAAGAGGTGTCACAAAGCTGACCCACGAAGCTGAATCCATACGTTCGTTTGGTACCGCTGCACTAGCTTTGGCGTGGGTAGCCGCTGGCAGAATAGACGGGTATTTCAATTACAGCCTGAAGGCTTGGGATATGGCAGCTGCCAACTTGATGATACGCCAAGCTGGTGGGCGCATGAGCACAATTTCAGGAGAACCACTAGATTTCTCATCGAATGTGGACAAGGATTGTCTGGCCAGCAATGGCATACTGCACAATCCATTGGTTACTTATTTGTCAAAGTAGAATGAGGATGAAGATCAACATAAGAACAGGCGGCCAGAAATGGATTGTCAAACAAAAAACTTCCTATTAAACTAACATTAAACGTGAAATATGATTTTCGAGGCTTTCTCTTCCAGGTCCGGATATTGTTTTTCACACTTAAGACTATGATAAACCAAGAATAAGGGGCACTTATGCGCTGGCCCTATTACGAACACGTAATTTTTGATTGCGATTCTACCCTAACTTCTATCGAAGGTATTGATATTCTCGCCGATTCTGTTGGGAAACGATGGCGGGTGGAAGTTCTGACCCAAGCCGCCATGGATGGTGATATAGACTTAGAAGATATCTACGCCAAACGATTAAAAGCAGTCAGACCGACGCAGCGACAAATTTTAGATATTCGCCGTGCATATAAGCGCAATACGGTTGAGGATGCGAAAGAACTAATTGCCGCCCTGCAAGAACTAAACCATAAAGTTTACATTATTAGCGGGGGCCTTTTGGAACCAGTTAAAGAATTCGGCGTTTATCTTGGAGTACCAAAAGAAAATATTCGCGCCGTTGACATAATCTACAATGAACTCTCCGGCCAATGGTGGAAAAGCGGCAATGAACAGTACATGACATTTGACGAAGGTGCGTTAACGGTCAGTGATGGAAAAGCCGAAATTGTAAGCGCGTTATTGGCTGGACAAAAAGGTCGTTCATTGCTGGTTGGCGACGGACAAAGCGACTTACTTGCTGGTCGTGCGGTGAATCTATTTGTAGGTTACGGTGGGGTCAAGATGCGCGAATCGGTTCGTAAACAAGCACCTATCTACGTGCAGAGCTTAAGTCTGGCTCCAGTGCTGGCAATAGCCGCTGGTCCATCCATCCTCCAAACTCTTATGGGCACCAGGCATGAAAATCTAGGGCTGAAAGCGCTTGATTTATACGAAAAAGGGGCTGTGAAATTTAACGACGAACGACTCAAAATAAAATTCAGGGGGGCAGTCAGCGCGACACAACAAAATGTTCAAAATCCTGATTTCAGATAGCTTAGGTCAAGCGGGCCTAGACCGCTTGAGAGAAGCCGATGATGCAACCTTTGATGTGATCACCGGCTTGAGTAAACAGGAGTTGTTGGCCATCATACCTGATTATGATGCCTTAATCGTCCGGAGCGGCATACAGGTTGATGCTGACATTTTAAATGCTGGTAAAAAACTGGTTGTTGTTGGACGTGCCGGCATGGGTGTTGACAATATTGATATTCCGGCGGCAACGATGGCCGGAATTATCGTGATGAACACCCCTGGAGCTAATAGTATGGCCACAGCAGAACATGCTATGGTTATGATGCTTGCGGTCAGCCGGCATACAGCTCCTGCGTACGCATCCTTGAAGGCCGGAGAGTGGGAACGTTCCTCGTTTATTGGTACCGAATTGTACGGTAAGACCTTGGGGATAATTGGTTTCGGCCGTATTGGACGCCTTGTGGCCGAGAGAGCCAATGCATTCGGGATGGAGATCTTGGCGTTCGATCCCTTTGTCTCCGAAGAAGTAGCGCGCGAAATTGGCGTTACATTAGTCGATCTGGAAGATTTACTACAGGAGGCAGATTACATTACTTTACATGCCGCCTCTACACCGGAAACAGACAGCATGATCAATGCAGAAAGCATTAGTCAAATGAAAGATGGTGTAATAATTATCAATGTCGCCCGTGGCAAGTTGATTGATGATAATGCGCTTGCTGACGCTCTGATAACCGGAAAAGTCAAGGCTGCTGCTATTGACGTCTACCGCCAAGAACCGCCAAAGGTAGATAATCCCTTACTGGGGTTACCCAATGTACTGCATACGCCCCATTTAGGGGCCAGTACTACAGAATCGCAGCATACGGTTGCAACCCAAATCGCAGATCAGATCTTAGCCGCTTTACGTGGCACAGATTTTGCAAATGCAATAAACATGCCGTTTCAGATTAGCCAAGGTGAGAGCTTCAATGATATTCGGCCGTTTATGGAACTGGGTGAAAAACTTGGTGTTTTGCACGCTGGATTGACTAATAATCCGATACTGCGTCTTGAGGTTGAGGTCAGGGGGGATGAGGCATCTCATTTAGTGCGTGCCTTTGCCGCGGCCATCCTAAAAGGATTGCTGCGCAATGCCGTTGATGTACCGATAAACTACATCAATGCGCCAATATTAGCCGAAGAGCGAGGCATTACTGTTGATCAAGTGCAAGGTATCAACAGCTTGGATTATCCAAACTTGATTACCTGTAGAGTCACGTGGTCAGGCGGGGAGCGTACATTAAGTGGCGTGCTCTTTGGCGGCAGCGAGCCGCGTATCGTTCAATTAGATCAGTATCAGTTAGAAGCTAGGCCCGAGGGCATTGTGCTGATTTTTAAAAAATCAGGACACCCCCGGCGTGATAGGTCAAGTAGGGACCATTCTGGCGGCCTATCAAGTGAATATTGGTGAGTGGCGTATGGGTCGTGACAAACCAGGCGGAGAAGCCTTATCTTTTATCAATCTTGATAGCAAACCACCCGCGGCTGTTCTGGATGCATTGGCGGGCGTTTATGCCGTGACTAAGGTAAAACTGGTTACGTTGTAGTGTATCTATCTTTAATGGCAAAGATAATGGCCAAAATAAGGTTGAATTGATGCTGTTGGTAATGGCTAACTTATGAGTGAAAGTTTAATGCCCTTCATTTGGGTAATGATCGCCTTACCCGTACTGTTAATTTTGCAAAGATGGATTCAAACCCATTTGCATGGGATCAGCTTGCTGCTAACAGGCAAACCAGAACGGGCCGTATTGCTCTACGCCATCATTCTCTTTCCGGGCGTTTTATTACACGAGCTTAGTCATTGGCTAACGGCCAAACTACTGGGGATTCGTACTGGATCTTTTTCAGTAATGCCGCGGCAGAAGCCGGATGGGACTATTCAGCTCGGATATGTGGAATATTATCGAGGCAAAACATTAGATCCTGTACGGGAGAGTTTGATCGGTGGCGCTCCTATGATTGTGGGAACGGCCATGATTCTTCTGATCGGATTTAAGGTGTTTAGTGTTACCAATCTGGCAGCAGCCATTCAATCAGGTGATATGGATACATTAACCATTGCCCTGGCGACCCTTTTCCAGACAGATTTTATTCTCTTGTGGATTTACCTTATCTTTGCGATCAGCAATGCCATGCTGCCGAGTAAGTCCGATCGACGCGCTTGGCCAGCATTTGTAGTGGCCATGATAATATTGGCAGGATTTATTTATCTCTTGGGTCTGCAAAACGAAGTTGCTTCAGGTCTCATCGAACCAGCCGTCCATGTATTTGGATATCTAGGAATTGCTTTTTCAGTTGCCATCGGTGTTGACCTGTTTTTCATGTTAATCCTGGCAATCCTAGAAACAATCGTCGGCCGTATTAAAGGGGTATCGGTAATTTATGGTGGCTCCAATGATAATCGAACCTGAAATAAAGTTTGTCGAGAATTCATGATCCTCTTTTCCCACTTCGATCTGAGTTTAGCTGCGACCTTGACATGAAAAAATCTCCTCTTCACCAGCAAGTAGAAACCTTGCCCAACCTTGTGCGTGAAATGCACAACGATCTTAAGCAACGAGCGAATCACGCTTTTCCACGTGAATTGTGCCGGCAAATTGGGCGCGTGTATATCACTGGCTGTGGCGATAGTCACCATGCGGCCTTAAATATGGAACTGGCGTTTGAGCAACTTGCTGGGCTACCTTGTGAACCGCAAACAGCGATGCAGTTCAGTCGTTATGCGGCAGAATTTATTCCCAATGCTGCGAACAAAATAAACCTGCTCATAGGTGTCTCTGTAAGTGGGCAGGCAAGTCGCACGATAGAGGCTGTAGATCTAGGACGACAGGCAGGAGCAACGACTGTAGCAATCACGGGAAATTTACAGGCACCGTTGGCTCAGGTTGCAGAAATTACATTCGAAACGGCCGTCCCTCCCCTACCTGACGAATTAGCGGGTCTGATCGTGCCCGGAACCCGGAGCTATCTAGCCTCACAATTGGCGCTGCTTATTCTAGCACTTCATCTCGGCCAAATGAGAGATCACTTGACAGAAAGCACAGCAAATAAGCTTAGGTTCGAACTATTCGGGATGGCGGATTTAATGGAGGAAACAATAATCAAATGTGATACCGCCACGCATGAAGCTGCTCAGTCCTGGCAAGACGAAAAGGGTTTTGTCTTTTGTGGTTCTGGCCCTAATTATGGTACAGCTTCTTTCAGCGCAGCTAAACTGTTGGAGGCAAGTGGTGACGAAGCAATGGCCCAGGATATGGAAGAATGGGCACATTTACAATACTTCGCTCGTCACAAAAGCACACCAACTATCATAATAAGTGCGGCTGATCGGGACATGGATCGGGCGCTGGAGATCGCCACCGCCGCTCATAGAATCGGCCGTTTTGTGGCCATAATTGCACCATCAAATAGCCAGTTAGCCAAGACTAATGATAAAAAATTCCTTTTCCCCATTTCGGGAACGCCCCGCGAATGTTTTTCCCCGCTTGTTTCTTTCTTGCCCGCCGTATTATTCGCTTCTCATCGATCCCAGATTTTGGCGAGCCCTATTTCCGGGACTTTGGCGGTGGTCGCAGCGCAATTGGCGGTGGTGGCTTATCTCGTATTAGAGATAGCCACCGCATTACTCATCTCCGAATTAACTAGCCAATAATGAAAATTGTAACGACCGGTGGTTTACGCACAGATTATCTTATAACCAGAGATGGTCAGGCACATAGTGGTCTTCCAGGCGGGAATGCACTTTATGCAGCTGCAGGTGCCGCAATGTGGACGGATGATGTGGCTCCACTGGGCTCGTTACGGCCATAATTTTCCGAGATCTAGGCTCAGAACGCTGCGCTGAAATGGGTTTAGATACAGGGGCGTTAGTTAAATTGCCGGATCTCCAGGACCACCGTACATTCTTCGCTTATACGCCTGATGGGAAGAGAGACGACACCAATCCAGCCCAACATTTCGCACGCATTGGCGAGCCGCTGCCCAAAGCACTACAAACCTATATGCATTCAACTCCACAACAAGATAGTGCCGATGAATACGAACCTTTGGCAATCCGACCATCAGATTGGCCAAGTGATTTCAATAATATTGCAGCTGTTCATCTGGCCCCATTACCACTGGCGTCACATTTGCACATCCCTTCAATGCTGCGCGACAAAGGCATACAGTTTATTACAGTCGATCCGGGGGAACGTTATATGATCCCCGAACGTATCTCCAGCATTCGTGCGCTCTTACCTCAAATCGACGTATTCCTTCCCAGCAGCATGGAAGTGCGATCCCTATTAGGCGATGAAATCACATTGACGCAGGCGGCTGAGATATTCAATATGTGGGGTGTGCCGCTGGTTGTTATTAAGATTGGGTCTAAGGGTATCCTGCTTTTTGATAGCAATAACGGCCAATGTTTTCATTTACCTCCATACCACCAACCTGATGATCAGCGCGTAATAGATGTTACTGGGGCCGGAGATGCCTTTTGCGGTGGGTTCATTGTAGGATTAGCCAAGACGGCAAACCCTCTTCAAGCTGCAAGAATGGGCCTGGTCTCAGCATCTTTGGTCATTGAGGGATACGGCGTAGTATTCGCACTGGAATCATGTAGAAAAGTAGCGCTAGATCGGTTGCAGGCCCTCAAATCACGCCGGCAAGTTGCGAATTGTGGCGCGTTTTAGTTAACTCATCTTTGCCCGTTTTGATGCTTTCGCCCGTTTATCATGACGCAAATCTCTTTTTCGGATGCGCAAAGCAGTAGGTGTAACTTCGAGTAATTCATCCTGACTCAGATACTCAATTGACTGGTCCAAAGACATAAGCCTTGGAGGAGACAGCGCTTCAATAATTGCCGTCGGGACAGCACGATGGCCAGTAAGGTTTTTTGTACGGCAAACATTGATGACCAAATCTTCTATTCGGATATGTTGGCCAACGACCTGCCCAGCATATACCTGATCACCAGGCAATACAAAGAAAGTCCCTCGTGCCTGCAAATGCTGCAAAGCGTATCCACTGACCCGACCGGTCTCGAGTGAAACCAGCGAACCATTTTCTTGAATATCTATATCCCCTCTATAAGGGACATAGTCATAAAAAAGCGTATGATAAATGCCGGTCCCCCGCGTCGCAGTTTGGAAAAGCTGCCGAAATCCCAATGTACCTCTTGTGGGCACATGATATTGACAATAGACAGTGCCATCTTCACCATAGGTGATTTCTTTCAAGAGACCTCTTCTTTGTCCAAGAAGCTCAGCAACAGTACCTAGGTAATCATTGCTTACTTCAAGAAATAATTCTTCAACTGGCTCATATATGCCTTGAGCTGTGTCACGGAAAATAACCTCAGGCCGGCTAACCCAAAACTCATACCCTTCGCGGCGCATTACCTCGATCAAAATCGCCAGGTGCAATTCTCCACGGCCCGAAACAAGAAATTCTCCCGCCTTCTCCATCTCCGACATACGTAAAGCAACATTACCTTCCAACTCTCGCAACAATCGCTCGCGAATCTGACGGCTGGTCAGATACTTCCCATCACGTCCTGCAAAAGGGCTGTTGTTTACCCCAAATGTCATACGCACAGTCGGTTCCTCCACAGTTATAGGAGGCAGTGGTTGTGGGTTATCCTGATCAGATAAAGTATCACCTATGCCCAGGTCCGGGATACCTGTAACTGCAACGATATTCCCGGCACGCACTTCTGTCTGCTCAAAGCGCTGCAGATCGCGAAAAGTAAAGACCTGAGCGACTTTAGCTGGAATAATCTCACCTTTGGCCGTAATATGGGCGACATTTTGACCGCTTTTTATAGACCCACTGCTAAGCCGTCCGACTGCAATCTTGCCAACATAACTACTATATTCAAGAGTTGTAACCAGCAGTTGGGTCACACCTTCCAGATCTACATTTGGGGCCGGAAGATGTTTGATTATCGTTTCGAACAACGGCCGTAAATCGCTTTCTAGGTCGTCCGGCGCATAACCCGCTTGACCCGTCAATGCTTTGGCAAAAATCACTGGAAAATCAGCTTGTTCGTCACTTGCACCTAAATCTACGAATAAGTCAAAAGTTGCATTTAGAGCGTAATCTGGCCGCGATGCAGGACGGTCTACCTTGTTGATAACAACCACAACCTGGCACCCTTTTTGCAATGCCTGGCGTAAAACAAAGCGGGTTTGCGGCATCGGCCCTTCCACAGCATCTACCAAGAGCAAGACACCATCAACCATATTAACCACGCGTTCCACTTCACCACCGAAGTCTGCATGTCCAGGTGTATCAATAATATTGATTGTTACGCCCTCATAGACAACACTTGTATTTTTGGCCAGGATAGTAATGCCTCGCTCGCGTTCAAGATCATTTGAGTCTAGCACGCGTTCATCTACATCCTGATTGCTGCGAAAAACATTGGTTTGGCTCAACATCCCATCCACCAGGGTTGTTTTACCGTGGTCAACATGGGCTATTATGGCAATATTGCGTATGTCTGTGCGTGGTTCAATCATTAAAATCCTTTGTTCTATTATGAATTGTGGCAACGAGTGCGCAAACTGTTAAGTATAGGGAAAATTGGGAGAATAACTACTACTGTTCCAACAACTCTAATTCGATGTGGTCCATGGCCTGATCTGACTGCCATCGTCGACCCGTTTCCGGATCATATATCCCCACAGCAATAGTGTGGTCGCCTTCATGGAGCTCTTCTGGCAGAGTTATCGCATGAACTTGTACCAGCCCATCTCCTTCAAGCCAACCATTCCAAACTGCGCCCAGCCCATCCCATTGGGCGATAATGTTTCCATCAGGTCCAAGTACATGAATAAAGATCTTCAAGGGTTGTGGTTCGCCATTTTGCTCCCAAACTGTCACAACTGTTAACTCAGTTTCGCTTTCAATACTGTTGACTATCTCACGTAAACGAATACGGCCGTGATCCAGGCTAAATTCAGCCAGTACTTCTTCAGGCAGTTTGGGCGTATCAAAACGGGCGAGTTGATACTCTGGTGAACTAACTTCAAAGTCAACCATTCCATCTAGATAGGCCGCAATTGCTGGATGAACTATCTCTGACGATTTCGATATTAGCCAGGTGTTTGAATTAAATGGGAGGACGAGGCTTTGGGACAAATCAGTCCAGCGCGGTTTAATATCATTACCACCTAAGTGACCAAGATCTTCCGGTTGTATTTCGTCTAACTGGACACCAGATAGCAATAGTGAAATTGGCTCACCGCGAACCGGGACCTCATACAAGAAAATTGAGTGACCCAATTTGTCTAAGGGTTGCTGATCGCGAAACCAGGCAAACTGATCATGATTTGTAAAATGAACGCCCTGTAGGTTGGTAGCACTAATGGCGTATACACCAGGCGCCGGATCAGCGGGGGAAAACGGCCGTGCTAGGGGATTCATCAATCGTGGTGGAAAACTATCCAATCCCTTGTAGGCAATTCCATAATACTCTGGACGTGCCTCACCGAAGTAGCTCAACCAAACTTCATCCACCTGATTCTCCGCCATCCAAATTGGCAAATCATCAAGATCCTGGCCCCAGTCAAGATTACTATCAACAAGCTTGCGCCACCCATACTCAGGCCCACCGGCCAGGATGTTAAAGTAAGCTAGAAAATCCGGGTAAATTACCAAGGTAACAATGGTTAACCAAATTGCCAACAATGAAGCTGGAAAAATTGACTTATTAATACTATTCCCAATTCTCACTCTTGAAATTGCACTGGCGGCAAATATAATCGCAAACGGTAAAACAGGAAGTATATGCCTATAGCCAAGATTGATGTCTGTGGTCATACCTATCACAAAATATCCAACAGAAGGCACCAGCAGCGCGGCAGTATCTATTATCTGTAAACGATCACGATAATGTATCAAGCAAAAAACAAATACAACTATGCTCCAACTTAACAGAACTAAGGTCGGTAACGGTGTTTTTAGAAAAAATGAAACTGGGAAGTAGTACCACCAACCTTGGTCACTGTATTGGCCCAACAAGAATGATGGTGTGCCAACTCTGAGACGGCCGCCAATGTCAAGCAGCTGCTCAAGGTGGTGTGCCAATGGCAGGGTCTTGCCCGATAGTATCGACAACATGGGCAAGTCAGCAGGCAATGTCCCAATATCAAAACCATAGGCAGCCCATAGTGTAAATAGTGCGACCATTGGATAAATGAACAAAACCATCAATAAGGGGCGCCACGGCATTGCAGCAAAAACTGAATCACCAGCGATCTCATTGCGTCGCTGCTCAACCCACATTTGAATCAATCCAATCAAGATCACCAATGCAAAAAGGGGAATAAACAGGCCTGCCGTAAACTTGGTATTTTGCAGTAACCCTAATGAAACCCCGGCAAAGGCCGCATTTCTCATCGTAGGTGATTTCAAAAAACGCCACAATGTATAACCAGCCAGCAAAGAGAAAGCAGTCAATCCCAGATCAGTAGTCGCCAGGCGCGTATTTGCCAGAATATTGGGGTCCAAGGCAACGAATAATAATGCCAATAATCCGGGCCAGATCCGCCCCGACACTTGCCACGCCCAACGTCCTGCCAACGCCGCTAAAAGCATCCCCAGCCAAATGGTGGGCAAGCGGGCCAAAAACATCACATGTCGAACGTCATTACCTATTTCCCACAAGAACAGCTCAGCGGGTCTGTGAAAGCTCGTACCGTTCCATGAAGGATCATTGAGAGGCAGATCAACACTTTGATCATTGGCAAGCAAAGAGGAATTCAGAGCGTTCAGGCCTAATGGATGACCCACTCTGATCTGCGTATATCCACGCAGATAGCCCAACCCACGAACAATAAAGCCTTGTTCATCGAATGTGGGCGCCTTTTGTGCCATGCTGGTGAAAGCTAGCCCAAACATCAGCAGTAGAATCGCAGCCGCCCGCCATCGGGTAGTCGCTACAGTCGATCGATCCATAGGATTTTAGAAACACCTGGTAAGGAGCTACTTGATGACAAATCCATTTCTATTCTGCTTGACCAATCCACTGGGGCCAAGCCAACTGTCCCAATAATTTAGACTTCACTGAATATATCTGCCCTTATGGCAAGATGATTGAAGATAAAATCAAAGCGTTATCAATTGCTGTGCTACCATTTACGGGCAGTCGCTGGCCGCTTTCCAGCGAATAAACACCCAAACGGAGCTCATATGTGCCTTGAGAAAGATTTGAGGGTAAAGGTACTATCAGTGGATCCCGAATAATATCACCTGGCTGCCAAACATCTGTACTCGCCAAACCTCCTACTGGTTTCTGATCTACTTGGGCAACGATTTGTCCATATTCATCCACTAAGTGTACAAAAACATCATAGCTAGGAGAAATATCCATTTGGCTCTCCCAATATAGAGTCAATTCTAACGGGTTTCTAGCAGTAATATCAAAACCTAGGAATCGAATTTCGTCACCATAGGTCACAGCCATCTTTTGAGCCGGATCGGCTTCCTTCACATACGGCCACATCATCTCATAAATATAGGCATCTTGTTGGAAAATGATGGAATGCGTATCAGTTTGCACATGATACAAAGGTTGGGAAACGGCCGGATTTGTGGCAATATCCCAACGCCAGAGAGGGAAAGCAGCCATCATATCTGGTTCAGCTTGTGACAAAATACGTGTAAGCATTTGATTGCGAGGTAAGCCCTCCTCAGCTTGCAATGCAGGCCAAACCTCGGGCGATATCAATCCATTCATATCCAAAATACGTCTTTCCGATAAATATCCTATGGCACCAATATCATCTACAGCGATTATAGTATCTACTGGCGTATTTTCAGCTAACCATTTTCCTTGTGCAACATCAATGTCCAGGATCTCACGAGTGTTATTCCCAAGCATTGTGGCCCAATATGGAAGCCGCCATGCGCCCCCAACTACAAATAATCCCACTAGTAAAACAGCGAAGATCCACACAGAATTACTTCGGTTGACTCCCCTAATAATGCTGCGTCTTTCGGCAAGCTTGCCAACAAGAAAATGTATTCCTATCGCCGCCGTGGCCATCTGTAACGGAATCAGTGGCAAAGTATATCGGCCGTGATGCCAGGTAAAATCGGTGATTACAGCTGTAAACAGAGGCAAGCCCAACAACCATAGTACAGCAAGTCTGCTCCGTCGCCACATGGGTATAATGCCAAAAAAGAGGAACAATAAACTAAATGGATTATCCTGCCAATGCCACAAAACTGTCTCTTGGAATGTGCGCATGCTAATGAAATTCTGTGACCCAACCTTAGCATAAAATGTATTGGGAAGTGGCCGGCCCGTACTGATCAGACTAAATATACTATAAGGTGCAGCAATCAGTATATAAACAGCAACAACTGGTAGAAATTGTAGGATTAGCGAATTAAGCCTTCCTTCTGAAAAGCCACGTTGATCTTGCCACCATTGATATCCGCTATCAACTATAGCTAGTGCGAACAAAGCATGGCCTTCGGGACGAAATTGGCTGGCTAAAGCAAATAAAAGGGCCGGTAACAGTCGCAAACCATGTTTTGAATATATCCAAATTGCTGCCAGACTAAGAGCCGCGAAAGCGGTGGTTTCCATGGCCGCCATTCCAGCCCATAAGAAACGTCCGACCAGAATTGTGCCTAATGCTGCTAGAAATGCGGGCCAATAACTACGAGAAATCCAATAAGTGAAGCCAAAAGTAAGCCAAATACTTAAAAGGAAGAATATCGCGCTTAGGGCTATCGCAGGTCGCAATATATCAGAACTTAATATACTCACACCAGCCAACAAAATGGTCCACAAAGGGGCGGTAGATCCAGGTGTTGGCTCACCGGGATTGTAACTAAAACCATGTCCTTGACTAAGATTGCGCGCAAACTGAAAATGGATCCAGGCATCATCTAGCGGCACCCCCAGTACACCTTCTGTAATTCGCAGTTCTTCTTGCAGAAAATAACCTAAAAGAATTAGGGTCAATATCGTCAGAATCAACAAACCGCCCCACTTGATTATCCAAATTCTTTTGCCCAATGGTTTTTACAACCCTCTTGATTCACCCAAATTACAGCCTAACTAAAACAGAAAGCTACACATAGGAAATCCCATGTGTAGCTCTAGAAATGCCGAACAGTGGTCCGATTTCTAATTATCTAATGGTGTAACAGCATAATAATCGACGCGCATAGTAGAATTGCTGTACTCACCTGTCGAAACAAGCACACCAAAGTAGGGATCATTAACCCATTGAGTGCCATCATAATCTAGTACGTGGTAAAGTGTGTCGTCCCGCTCGCCAGCAAAAACTGATATTTTATCAGCACGAACCTCGATTCGGAAATGATTCCAACCATCTGGATCCACACCCTTTAGGGGATCAATAACTTTATGGTACCCTAATCGACGCTTCATAGGAGGTGCTTCCCCCCAGATCCATTCTAAATAATCCACCCGCTCAAAAAGCATGAGTAAATGGCCGCTACCCCAAATGGTATTTGTATGATAGAAGTGATTGAAACACAATTCATGCTCATACCATCCTTCAACCGTGCTTTTGTCAGGGCAGATATCACCTGGGTAATCACCACCAAAAACACCACCATATGTCACCTGGTTGGCTATGTGTGCATGTTTGGCATCAAATTCAATCACATAGGGCAGTTCTGGAGCTGGCACGAGCGGACTCGCCAATCCCCAATCAAAACGATCTTCCACCTGTACGATTAACCAATCATTACCGGTAACCGATACATCATACCAACTTCTTACGTCGTCAATATGTGTTGTCCGCCGAATTTCCCAACCACTCGATGGATCATAAAAATCATCACGATAGGCACCAATTACCTGTACGGGTTCAGACCAATTACCGGGAATAGTACTATCAAGTGCACGTACACGAAAGTAAAAAACATTGCGGAATGATGGATCTGGTTTGAAATCCATCGTAGTTGACAATCCCGTATCATATATTGTTGGCGAAGTGAACTCAGGATTATCAGCCATCTGTAATTCATAATTTGATGCTGTAGGTCCTCCAGTCCAAGAAAGCGAAAATTCATTCTGGCTGTTTGGCCGGGTTGCCGAAAAGTTGGTTATATTCGGTGGATTAGGCTGGATGCCGTATAATATAATAGGAAATATTGAGTCCGTTCCAGACTGTTCTAAGACTTTTATCGTCGCTGATGGCGTAACAGTTAGATCGCCATCGTTTATTTCGGCCGTGTTAATGATCATTGTATCTGCCGCAACATCTTTGTTCACACGAGCAATTATATCGATCTTTGCATAACCTGGCGCTGCCAAGACACCCCCCCAAGTTACGATATTGCCATTGACCTCAAATCCAGGAGTCGAGATGCCGCCAACAATTTCGCTGAGATTATGACTCACGTAAGTAAGTTCAACTGGGAGGGAGTCTGTCATCGTTCCCGTAAATGTTGCATCGCCACTATTGCTAATAACAATCGTATATTGGACTAAACTGCCTACCGGAACCTCGTCCCGATCGGCCTCCTTCGTTGATTGACTAATATCTGCACCAAACAGTTGATCCCCGGTTAGTAAGTGTCCAGCCATATATTGTTCAAGGGATGGTTCTAACAGTAACAGCTCATCTTCCGAAAGTACACGATCTTTGTAAATAGACTCGCTTTCTGGCTCTGGTGTGGGTATTGGGTTATCGTCAGCCGCCATCCATCGAACCGAAGCAAGCGCAAACAAAATTGCCAGTAAGCCACTAAGAATCAAGATCAAGGCTCGCCGAGGGTTTGCTGTTGGTTTTACTTCATTCATCATTTGTTCTCCAATTAATATCCATAATCAGAAGCCTGCCTTCTTAAACGCTAGGCTTCAAGGTCATTTTCTAACAAGGCGTAATTCTTGCCTTCTGGTTTAGTTAAGGCCAAACACAGTATCATGGGGAATGATAATCCGGTCTGTTGTCACGGGGGATTCATTATTGCGCAGCAATCGCTTTCCTTCTTCTCGACCATAAAACCCGATATGGAAGGAACTAGCCCCAATTGGAAATGATCTCGTTATTGGCAGTATATGCCTTTGTACAACCAGATCCCCCGTTTGTAATGTCTCGGGCGCGGCGTCGAGGCCATCGTGCTGACTAATGAGCGAACCGTCTTCATCAACCCAGTGTACAAACGATGCCAGGTCCGCCTCAAGTGCATCATCCACTCGCCAGACCGTGAACAATTGTATCGACTGCTCGTTTTGAACCATTGAAGTATCATACCCTACTAATGTAATTCTTTCGCCAAAAGTTGCTTGATCGCCGATGTGTTGGTACTCGGGTCTCTGGGGCAATGAATAGATCGAAAAGGATGGTTTATTTTTACTTCGATACACTGGAGGCAAGGATACACCGGCAATTTCCATTAGGCCAGGATCAGGTGCTGCGTATTCAGGCACATCAGAGTGGGCCGTTCCCTTCTTTAGGAAACACGATAGCCCCGGCCACATCACCCCCGGTCTGTATCCAGCGGACAGGTACATCAATGGCCATTTCGCGTTTAAGCGTATCAGCCGTTATCGGGCGATAAAATCCATCTGCAATCACCGCGCTATTCGTAGGATCATTCTGCAAGTCTCGAGCAATATCAGCTACAACCGTCTGGTATTTCTCGCGGGTTTCTAATGCGCCCGGCCAACGTATAAATCCATCTCGAACCGTAAGAAATAGATTTAGTAATAAAACCACGGAAAATAGGCCTACTGTTATCAACCCTACTTTTGCATGTTTACGGTTTGGATCATAGCCCTGCAAACGATACCACAGCCAAGAAATTGCCAGGGCTGGAAATAGAAAAACAACTGGCAGAGCACCAATCATACGCACGGTACTGGGCGCCTGGGGGGTGACAGCGCTGGGAATCAATCCCACAATTAACCAGAACAAAGCAAATGCATAGGCTGGCTTCTTGAATCGCAAGATCACAAGCAGAAGGCCGCCATAAAAGAATAAAGCCGTAAAAGGATCAAACAACGGCCGTCCTGGCAGCGAGTATGTCCAACGTGGGTCGCCCTGGAAACTAAAAACTGCTAAAGTGTTCAGGAATGACCTCAGAGCGGGCTGGAAGTTGCCCCCGAGTAGGTCATTTAATGGCCCATCTAATTGTTGCACTCTCTGCTGCAGCGTAGGATCAGCTCTTAATGCAAGTGCTAGTGGAAGCGCAACTAATAAAGATATAAACAGCACAATCATTGCTGCAAGTTGAGGTTTCGGTAGACGCCATCTAATAATTTCCTTCCTTGGAACATCAATCCATCGACTGGCAAGAAACCAATAAATAAACAACAAAACCGGAAGCAAAAACACCACCCGAGCTCCCGTATACGTGTAAACACTCAGACCGAGAAAAAGCCCTGCCAGCCAGGGACGGCGTGGCCAGAACCATGCAAAAATAACCAAGAAAAGTGGTTCCATAATCGGCCGGATGCCAACCCGGCTGAAGATAATGGGCCACCAGCTAATCGCCAAGCCAATTCCAGTGGCAACGGCGGTGATTTGGCCAAATTCTCGTTTGGCCCAACGCATTGTGGCCGCCACCAGCAGCAATCCGAGATAGACAGCAGGCAAACGGATTGAAAGCACATTATCACCAAACAATATCTGGAACGGAACAGACCAGTAATGATAGAGCGGTTCGTGACCATAACCTTCTCTAAAGAAGATCGCATGATATCCCTGGCGAATAAAGGTAACGACGTCCGCATTCAATACCTCATCTTGAGCCAATCCTGGTGGCAGATTTGGCAAATCGAACAATCGCATAACTGCAGCAAGCAATAAAACAAAAACAGCCCAAACCAGGAATCTGTTCTGAGAATTTTGCTGTTTAACTTGCTTTTCTATTTGTGCGTTTTTCATAAAGTGCGTCTCATGCTAACATCAACTCTGATTCTATTTTTGCGAATTGGTTTTGTAAAGCAACTCATGAAGCACTCAAAGAGTGAGCAGATCTCAATAAGCGCCTTGAAATGGGTCTGGCCCATTCTGATCATTGGTCCGATGATTATCGGTTTTTCTTGGGGCATGCATTTTGAAGAAGACGTTTATATCCTCCTAAGGTATGCAAAAAACCTCGGGTCCGGTCTGGGTCTCACATATAATCCGATCGTCAACACGCCTTCACCGACATTATCCTCTCTTGTATTTCCTCTTCCTCTGAGCATTCCAGCACTATGGGGTATTAACCTCGTACCGGTTGCCGGAATAATAAGTCTATTGGGTTGGAGCGTGGCTTCCGCTGCATTTCTGACTATTGGCTCGACCTTGAATCGTCTGCGTGGGACAGCGATCGCTGCGATATTACTCATATTCAACCCTTGGATTATTACTACTATGGGTGGACCCGCTTCTTGGATCACCGCTCTGAGCTGGATCTGTATTACCCTAATCATGCGCAGGCGGTATTTATTCACGGTGGTAATGCTGTCACTATTATTGTTTTTGCTGATTCCATGGCCGGCAAGCATTCCAGGGCTGAATCTTAGCAAATACGGTAGCCCATTGCTGTGGTCACTACTGCTCTTTTCTGCCGCAGTGGGTGCCGACTGGTTAGGTGAATTTTTAGCTAAAAAGGAATTGATCCGCCTCACGCAAAAACAAACCACAACGATTTTATTAGCTGCCACGCTTATTCTATTCGGTTCAGTCCAGGCACTTCGACTCTGGCAGCTATATCAATATCAGCCCTTAACCAAATGGCAGATGGAAACGAATATTGTTGCGTGGTTCCAATCAGAAACACTGCCATCGGCCACCATACTCGCCAGCGAGAAAATCGGCTATCTAGCTCATCGCCAAGTGTTGACATTACAGCAACTCGAGTATATGGATGGAAGTAATTCTTTAAGCAAGTTGCTTGACAAATTGCATCCTGATTACCTACTGACTGACCAGCGTATTCCCTGGCAAAACGAGATAATGTCCACCCAATTTCAATTGGCTTTCCAGCCCCTGACACAGTTTACTTCACCTTATATGCCAGAAGCACCATATACGGTTTGGGCACATCGATCTCCGCTTACAGATCTCGAACCTCGTGAAGTGGTCAATGCCCGTGTCCCCGATCGCCTAAGAATCCTCGGCTATCAGATTGGTCCCGGAACCGCCCATCCCGGCGAACCGATAGAGGTGGCTCTTTACTTAAAGTCCGAGAATGCTACTAATATGTCTCCAAGCTCCTTCACGGCCGTTTTGCGCCTCGTATCCCCTGTAGATGGCAGTACACTTACTGAATGGGAAGTTGCCCTTCCACAATACGGGCAGCATACTCAATGGCAACCTGGGCATGTGATCAATGAGCAGTTTTCATTGCCCCTTCCAGACGACTTAGATTTCGGTGCCTACAATATAGATTTGTCATTGCTGGGGCCTGAATCTCCCGAGTTTTGGCCAATATCTTTAGATAATGATCTTAACAGACTCGATCGCATACCATTGGGCAGCATTGTTATCCCGTGGTCAGGAGAATTGGGGCGAATTCAACCTCATGAAGCCAACTTTGGCGGCGAGGTTCACCTGCTTGGCTACACAACTGCAAATGACCAGCCGAGATCCGGATTAAACGTGATTCTGTATTGGCAAGAAGAGCAAGCAATGGATGAAGATTACATTGTCTTTGTTCACGTTTTGGATAAAAGTGGCAATCTGATAGCCAGCCATGACAGCCAACCAGTAAATGGACGGTTCCCTACTTCTACTTGGCGAGAAGGTCTAATCGTGCCAGATATACACACCATTGATTTCCCAACCGAATTGCCAAACGATGAATATCAGATAATGGTTGGTCTATATGTGCCCGAGACTGGAGAACGCCTGCCAATAATAAACGATGACGGCACTTCATCAAATAATGCGCTCCTGTTGGAACAATTGTCTATGCCTTAAAAAAATTCAGCTTCAAGGCTGGAAACCACCTAAATTATTAGGCGGTAAGCCAAATGACGAAGGTGTTACTTCCAAATTATTACTCCAAAACCCAACAGGTACATCATCTGCTCTTTCTGATGTATTTCCTGGAGCTAGAATAACGAGGTTGTCCGAACGACCGAGATTAAACCACGGGTCCGAGGTGGAATCAATTCGGCCGTTTCCGGCATAAAGAAGTAACATGCCATCCTGCCAACCATCTTCGGGAAAACGCAGCGAATTATTCACAGATTGGGTTGCGATGACACGTACAATCGTGCCTTTCGGCAAGTCTGCTATCAAGGGATCTTCTAAGAAAATCAACGAACCCTCATCATCAGCACCAAGGCTGTCATTATCCGTGATACGCCATCCCCCAAAATTGATTCCTCCATCACGATTAACCTGTAATTCGAACCAATCACCTTCTATCTCACTCTTGTCATTGGGCCAAACGTTAACGAATGCTACATCATCAGGCCGTAGAGCGGCATCGGCCAAGGGTATAAACTTGGGGGTGATACTCATCAACCCTTCGACCGTAATCGTGATTGTCTCCGATTGATCCAGTTCCAATTCAGGCACTGTCGCCCAGCTGTCAAACATTTGGCCAACAGGTGGAATTGCTTGAAGGCGGATGGTAGTGTTCTGAAAATATTCCCCCTGCCAGGGAAGTTGCTGTGGTGCTGAACCATTGACCACAATCCATCCCCCATCTTCAGAAGTCTGATCAAATGTTATTTGTGCGGTTCCTGGCAGTTCCATACTATCCACAAAATGCTGTCTCATTATGTCCGGTCGCATCTCAGCAAATTCACGCATATGAGATTTGGTTTCCTCCCAATCGTTTGAAATATCCCAGCGGGATTTTTCTAAATCGATATCAGATTCCAACTCAAGCGCGAGTGCATCAACGTTTTCTTGAACATTAGGCGTTGACAACGTTGTATTTAGCAAATCCGCAGCTCGCGTAAGAAATAAATTGCGAAACTCTGGATTCGACAAAAGCTTATTGAGCAGAACCTCCATGCGTTCGCCAAGTGGATGATCAACTTCTAATACGTGATCCACCATTTGCCTTTCGACACGATCAAAAGCCAGGTCATTGTCCCAGACTATCCATTCCCAACGCCCACCCTGAGACCGGGGCCGAAACTGATGGACATTATGATGTGGCCAATCGCTGTTGACCACGTACATTTGCAAAAGATAGTAGTCTATGAAATTAGAAAGATCTATCTGAGTCTGTAGAAATGCGTAGTTCTCAGGTTCGGTGAGATCGTTCTCTAGAACAAAATCCATGAAGTTTTCCCAATGAACCGTATCAATGGCCAGTTGTTCGGCCGACTGCATATCTCGATTATTGGGTGTGTCACTAATGTCCGCACCTGGTACATTGTAATTCTCTACCAACATACGTTCCGTTATACGTTCCCGAATATTGTAAATTCCCCATGGACGACCGTTTATGAATATCAGGGCCGGTTGGCTGCGCGTGTTAAAACCACCCATCTGATCGGTCAACCGGTCAACTAGTTGATTTCTATACAGAAGCAAATCCTTACTGCTGTTATGCAATACCAAGTGATCAAATGCAATCTGTCCTTCGACCCCAAATAATGGATATAGCAATTTCCGTGCCCCATATTCTTCGCGAAAATAAAGGCGGAGTGATTTTTTATCAGAGAAAAAGCGTGTCCACCCGCCATGCACTCTAATCCCTGCTCCAATTTGGAAACCGTCGTTATTATCTCTAGAGATATAAGTCAGATCGACAGGTCGTTCCCAATCACGCCCCCGCTGATCATGGTTGGTATAAATGCCATTCTCCGATCCCCAAAAGTCCTCTGGATCAACAATGATAGACAATATGGGCAGGCTGTTGTCCATGCCCATGAAATAGGTAGCACTGGTAACAGGACCAGATGTACCATCAGGTAAATATGACTGAGCCCGAATGACCACAACTTGAGGTGGGGATGCTTCAAGAGATAGCGGATGCGCATATTGGGTGCCATTTTTCGGGTCAGGTAACTGGCCGTCGAGGGTAAAGAACGTCTCTGCTTCCGGGTGTGCTGTATTGATTTCCAAGCGAATATCATGATCATATTTACCTGGAGCCGGAGAAAACTCAGGAACCAGAGAATTGCTCTGGTCCGAGTAGACCTGCTGCTCATAAAAAATCAACAACCCAATAACCATCAAGGCAATTGGCCATACCAACCAACGCCATCTCCTACCCGATCTATTCATTTTCGCGGATCACCACATCAGTGAGATAAATTACATCAAAAACAGATGCATCATTAGAATAAACTACCGGTAAGCGTTGGAGAGTTGCCAGATCGTACATCCCAACAGTCAATGGAACAGTACCGGTCGCTGCGTCAGGGTTAATGGGAATACGATATGGATCAACAATAAAACTCCCTGCCTGCCACCGTGATGTCGGAGCGCTGTTACAAACCGGTTGGCCATCAAGTTGGCCGCGCATTGCTTGGCCATCATGCAAATGTGTGAACACCTGATAATCGATTGGCGCAGGTCCGATCGCCTGCCACAATAGCAACAGTTCAATAAAACCACCCGGGCGCGCATGAGTTGTATCTAATTGGTAACCAGAAAATTGGGCAAATTTTCCAACTTTGGCCTCGGCTGGTAAAAATCCGGCAGGTGCTTCACCGACCATAGCCGGGGATGCCTCAGCCACAGCTTCTGGTGTTGTACCGCTATCGTAAAGCTGCTCATATTGTTCCGCGGCCAGTTCGCGAACCTCCTCAGTATACAATTGTTGGTGAATTGTGATTTTCGGCCGTCCCTCGATGGCAACAGAAATGCTGGGGTTATAGTCGGATTCGATCTGGTCTAAACGAACAGTGACTTCGTCCTGCACATTGACGGCCGTCACATAATTATCAGGGGTAGCACAATCAAAACGCATCGCCTGGCGCGTATAGTAATCAGTTACATCTCTTTCCTCGTTACTGTCATACGATCCAGCCAATTCGCCTGAATCGATCAAGTACCCAACTGTCTTCCAACCGGCGCGATAAGGAAAACCAAATAACCCCTCCCGTGGCAGTTCCTCTCCAAAAGGTGTCCAAAACAGAAAATGTTTGGATTCAGGATATTCCCGCAGATATTCGGGTGAATGGTTCACAAACATTACCAATGCATAGGAAATACTCAAGAGAAATAGAAGGATAACCACAGCCACGGCCACGCGCAGCGCTGTTTTCGATCTTTCTGACACCCATTTGAGCAGGTTGTATAAACCCAGGGCAGCTAAGAGTGCGGCACCTGGCACGGCCGTATAGACATGCGTTAGAGGCAGGGCCACAAAGTAGAGATAGAACATGGCCGGTATACCCAACCACAACCATATTGCTCGAGTCCCGGCTGCTTGTCGCGGCGCAAACAATGATCCGAGCAGCAAAAGGGCCATGATCACCCACGAAAAACTAATTTCTGCAAAAATCCACCAATCTGGATAAAACAAGCTGGTTGTTAAGGCCAGCATCAACACAACAGCTGTAACAGTCGCAGCCCTCCCCCATCGTCGCCATGTAAATACAATTTGGATAGCGAGTGATCCGAAAATCAAGAGCAGCAAGTAAAGAGAATCATAGACAAAGCTGCGATTGATAGTAGAAAGCAAGTGGTTATAGAATGTTTGATCAGTGCCAATTCGTCCTGAAACATAGAATAGCGTGCCTTCTGCCTGGGAACTCCTGAAAAATGGAATATAGAAATATCCCGTTAATAGTAGTCCCAGAACTCCTGAGAGGATAAGAATCGGTAAAAGTTGACGCCACTGCCCCCAATCACGTTTCAACCGAAATGCGATTAAAATCAATCCTGCCGGCAAGAATAATATGGCATCATAATGAGCCCAAGTCCCAACAGAAAAAAATGCAGCGGCTAAAATGACAAGTCCGCCTTTCCCGTTCTGCACAAAGATTAACAAACACAATAGCGCCAGGGTGCTTAGTAAAAATACAACACTTTGATACTGTACAATTCGGCCGAATCCCACCAGATACCCTTCAACCGCCAACATTCCGGCAGCAATAATCGCTGTTAGTAGTGTGCTTTGACGGTAGGCATAAAGGAAGATAGCTGCTATGCCCAACAAACTAGCCCATGAAAATGGCACCCGAGACATCCATTCACTCGTTATGCCCGTCATACGCCAACCGGCCATTGTTAGCAGCAGCTCAACCGGTCCTTTTTTGTGTTGGAAGAGCTCGGAGTCCTCTCCAGTAAGAATCTGTGCCGACCTGACCAAAACAGCCGCCTCATCACCCTGGAATTCTGAGTAATCAAGATTTACGAGTCGCATACTGCCCGCAAAGGCTAAAATTATTAACAACCAAATCCAAGGCGTTTTCCACCAGAGCTTATTAGAGCTATCTCGAGTTTGTTCTATGCCCGTTGCTCCAACTTCTGTCGCGTGGTTCCTTTTGTCTAAAGCTGGCACGATGAGAGGAAGCCCAGTAACTATGAGCATTGATATTATCAATGTCTCTCTGGTGAGTAGGCCTGGGAGATAGGCAGCGGAGAGCACGACAATGGGCGTAATAACGAAGTTGAGACCCAATGCGATAATAATTCTTTCTTCTTTTGAAGATAAACTAAATTCTGAAAAAAGTGGTAGCCAGGCCAAGCCAGGCAAAATCCAAAGCAAACCAAAGCTTGCCCAATAGCGCACTATAGGTATGGGAATAAACCAGATAATAACTGCCAATAACAATGCGCTAGCAAAGACAAAATAAGATCTTTTCAATGGGGAGTACCTAAAACGCTTTAACTACACGAAAATACACGATCTTAATCGAGACAGTCAATGTAAAATCTAGAAATCTTTTCATGACTATTGTTTATGGAACCTCATATATCAAGATTGAATACCCAACGCGATCGTCAGGTTCACGTTCACGGAACCAGGGATACACGTTTTTATCCGCCAATGGCAGCTCCCATAAGCTGCTGGCACTGATGGCATAAATACCTGGTTCCGGCTCTCCTGGATTAAAAGGCGGATTGGTCCATTGTGAAATGAACGGCTGCCGGGGAAAGCCGGGCATTGGTTCAAAATCAATTCCATAATATTCAGGATCGGCCGTTCCAAACCAGCCCAAATTAATCCTATCAACCTGATGTTCCACCATCCAATGGTCAAGGCGTAGTAAATCTTGACCCCAATCAATATTACTGTCAACCAATATCGGGTGGCCGTTGTCAGGGCCGCCGGCCACCACATTAAAGTAGCTCAAATAGTGGGGATGAATCCAGACGATGATCAGCAAGAGGTTTATTATCAGCAGAGAAACAAGGACAACAGGCGCTGTGGAAACCCCACGGGAATTCTTGTCATTTCCTGAATAAACCCGCCAGGTCCATCGACGGACGGGAAGACTACCTAATCCGACTATACTCATATAGACAAACGGTAAAATCGGCAGCAAATGACGATATCCTAGATTGAGGGCACTATACATGCTGGCCATGAAATAGATTATTACTGGCACAAGCAAAAAAATCTCGCCAGCACGCGTTTTCTTAAGAACCAGCAGAAATATGGCTGAAAGGAAGAACAATACAAGCGTCAGCATGGGTGTCTTGGTAACCAAGGCAACCGGAAAGTAAAACGGAAAGCCCTCGTTAGAGAATTGGCCAAGCAAGAACCCTGGTCTACCACCGCCGCTTAATAAAAAGATTCGTTCTATGCCTGACCAAAATGTTGGCATAGGTCCCTGCCATTGAGTCAAGAGGCTGAGACGTGGGTCGAGAAATTGGAAAGATCCCCATTCAAAAGCAAACAATGTCCAAACAACAAATATCGCTCCAAGACCTGCCGTTAACAACTGACCCAAACGACGACCCATAGAGTGCAGATACGGCCGTTCTCGCCCACCATACAACGGTAACAACGCTAAAATAATCCAAATAGGAACATAGATCAGGGCCGACAATTTACTCCCTATTGCAAAACTGATGCCCAACATCGCCCACAGCCATCGCCGCCAATTCCAATGATTTTCACGCCACATTCGCCAGAGCAAATAAGTCGCAAGAAAAGTAAAAAGCGTTCCCCCTAGATCAGTTGTGACATAACGGCCGTTTGCCAAAATATTAGGATCAAAAAGGAGCAGAAAAAAAAGTAACAGTGCCGAAATACGGCCCCATAATTCGCGCGCAAAATGGAATCCGATCAATGCCAGGCCTATCGTCAAGTAAACAATTGGCAGGCGAGCAAGGAAGTAGATTTTTTGAATATCCAGGTTCCTGTTAATTTGCCAGATCAATTTTTCAGCAAATACATACCAAAATACATCCAATGGCTGGCGTTCCCAACTTGAATCATCAAGTGGAAGACGTATTTCTGGCATCGTCAAAAGAGGCAGCGCACTCAAACTGTTAACCAGAGGCGGATGTTCGACGCTTAATCGCGGATCACCCGTGCGCAGAAATGTCAATCCACGCGCGATATGATTCTGCTCATCCATTGTTGGGCTATCGCCAACGAGGCTGTTGAGAGCGAGGAAGTAGAAAAGGAGAATGGCTGGAACGATCAGCCACCGTTGATATTGCACGCTTGGCATATGGTGCGGATTATATGCCAGCGGTGTGGCGAGGCAAACACCATGGAATACGGCCGCCTGATGACTTCCCAACGCTCTGGCTCTGCGCAATGAAGATTAGTGCCTGGTTCATTGGAATGCACTAAAATCCTTATCAAATTGCATTTGGCAGGAGTTTCACTATTTGCCTATGCCCAATGATCGAATGAGAGAATGAAAAAGTGTTGTTGCAGAATTACAGATTTGTCGCTAAGGCTGCCTGATCCAACCTATCAAGAATGAGTAAAAAGCTTTCTAACCTCCTGAAAATAGGAATTACACTGCTCGGATTGGTGATCGTCATTACGCGCTTCGATCTGCGTGCCATTGCCATGACACTGCAGCAAGCAAACCTGTTTTGGCTCTTGGTCGGTTTCATACTAGTTAATATCAGCGTCGTACTGCGCGCCTATAGATGGCTTCTCTTGATACGGGGTTTACATGCCGAGGTCCCATTTGGGCGATTAGTTGAACTCTATTATGTAGGCAGCTTCTTCAACGTGTTTCTACCATCGGGCTTTGGCGGAGATATAGTTCGTATCCTCGAAGTGTCGCGAGACATACCCACCGACATCGCCACAGGCACCGTGTTGATTGATCGCATGACCGGTTTGATGATGTTGTTTGCCCTGGCGCTGCTCTCACTCCCCTTCCGGCCACCGGACTTCCCACAACAGTTGTTATGGATCATTGTTATCATCTGTCTCGGTGGTCTTATTGCCGGGTTTGTTCTATTGGAAGGTAGTGCGCTGCGCATTTTCAGCCGAATCTTACCACAGAAGGTGATGTCTTCAGGCAACAATTTTATACTCAATGTCACTCGTGCTGTTGATGAGTGTGGTTGGCGGGCTGTTGGCGGTGCCATGCTCGTATCGTTAATATTCAATCTTCTTCAAGCCGCCTGGTGGACGACCACAAGTCACTCATTGGGCTTGAGCGTACCATTCGGTTATATGCTGTTGGTAGTGCCTCTGCTCTCACTCGCTATGTTGGTCCCATCCATCGGCGGCTTGGGCGTTCGAGAGTTTCTGGCCCCAGTATTATTTTCTGGTGCGGGTCTCTCTGCTGAGGAAGCCATAGCCCTTACACTGCTCGTATTTGCTCTAGAGCGGCTGTCAGGGTTATTAGGAGGTCCAGTATATATTAACGCTACTTTGCGCGACAGAAAGAAACCTAGGAAGGAAGAGCGGCAAATAGCCGATTTAAAGTGAAGTGCAGGCATTATTGCAAGCACTTTATGCGGTTTGGCCAATTTCAAAATAAACTGGGGTTTAGATTCCCTATTCGTTCTTCACACCGGCATGAACCAGCCGCGGATCCAAGGCATCACGCAGGCCATCTCCTAGTAAATTAAAAGCCAAGACGGTGATCGATATGGCAATGCCTGCTGAAAAAACTAGATGAGGGGCACTAAATAACTGATTTCTTTCCCGACCTAACATCGTACCCCACTCAGGAGTCGGTTCTTGGGCACCAAGTCCCAAGAAAGAGAGTGCGGCCGTATCCAAGATTGCCGTCGCAAAACCCAAGGTAATAAGAACAATTAACGGGGGGAGAGCATTGGGTAAAATGCGGCGGAACAAAATCTCTGAACTACTAGCCCCAAGGGCGCGCGACGCTTCCACATAGTCCGCTTCCCGCAAAGTAATAACTGATGAACGTACAACGCGGGCATAAGCTGGAATACTCACAATCGCCACTGCAATCATGGCGTTAGTTAAGCTGCGATCTTCCATAACAAAGACAATGGCAATAGCCAGCAAGAGACTAGGGAATGAGAGAACAACATCTAACAAGCGCATAATGGTATTGTCCCAACCGCTGCCTGCATATCCGGCAACAGCTCCTAATATTGTCCCAGTCGTGGCCGCAATCAACACAACGATGAATCCAACTCGCAATGACACCCGGGAACCATAAACTATGCGGCTGAACAAGTCGCGCACATTGCCATCGGTACCCAGAATGTGCTGTGGTTGATCTTCAGGGCAACCAAGCAAATGAATGCACGGATCCGCCCGTTTCTTAACATCTTCTTTGCCAATTAGTACTTCTGTTGGATCATGGGTAGCAATCCAAGGGGCAAAAATAGCCATTATGACTATTGCACCCAATACAATCAATCCAATTTGTGCTGACCGTTGGCGCAGTAGACGGCGAAGTGTAAGACGCCAAAGGCTGTTAGCTTTATAATCGCCGATATCGGCAACATCATCAGTAGAAATTTCTGCTACGGTGCTCATAGTCTCATCAGATTGCATGAAAGTAACCTATTTTTACTTTTTTTTGCTAATCAAGCCTGACACGGGGATCGAGAAAGCCATAAGATAAATCCACCAACAAATTACTTACAACATATATGGCTGCGATGACAATCACGAAACCCTGCAAAACTGGAAAGTCACGTGAGAAAATTGATTCTACAACGCTGCGCCCAACACCAGAAAGGCCAAAGATCGTCTCGGTCAAAACCGCTCCACCCAGGATACTGCCTAATTGCAAGCCGACGATAGTCACAACCGGCAGCAAGGCGTTACGAAAGGCATGTTTCAGGACAACTTTATTCTGGCTTAGACCCTTGGCACGGGCGGCACGCACGTAATCAAGACCTAAAACCTCCAGCATACTGGAGCGCGTCATACGAGCGATGATGGCTAAAGGAATCGTTGCCAAGGCGATGGCCGGCAAAATCAAATGTGTCAAGGTGTCTTTGAGAACTATCCAGTTTTGTGTTATGAGCGAATTAACAATATAAAGCTTGGAGATAAATTCGAAAATATGAAAGCGTAGTGATGACTCCTCGCCAGGATCCAGTTCGAATACTTCATAAAATGGGGTTGGAGAAAGTCCTGCAGTTAACCGGCCAGAAGGCGGTAACTGAAATGGGGTATCTTTCAAGAGAACGGCAAATACGTAAATTAGCATCAGGCCCAAGAAAAATACGGGTATCGAAACACCGAGATTAGCTCCGACCATTGTCCCTACATCAGCAAGAGAATTTCGACGCACGGCCGATATGATACCCAATGGCAATCCCACCAGTACGGCAATGGTCATTGCCGCAAATCCCAACTCAATGGTTGTCGGCAAACGCTCGACAATAATCAGCGTCACCGGACGGCTGAAGCGTATGGAATCACCGAGATTACCTTGCGCCAGATCCTGTAAGAAAATGACGAACTGCACATAAATCGGTTCGTTGAGGCCCTGATCTTCCATAAACTGATCGCAAGTTTCCTGGGTGGCCTTTTCGCCTAAAATCGATCGGCATGGATCTCCTGGTATTGAGCGAGCAATTACAAAAGTGACCACAAGTACAATAAAAAGAACAGGGATAGCAAGCAGGGAACGGCGAATGGTATATTGAATCATGGGTATTTAACTATTAATGATACGACTAACCCTTGATGGTTAGCAAAAGAACGCCTTAATAAAAACAGGATGGCCTAGACTAACTATAAGCCGTCTCCGGCCATCCTGAATTTGATTCATTATGCCAATTTAGACATAATCAGACAATGTTCGGAAGGTCAAGACTGGCCCACTCTGATTGAATGGGCCAATCATTTTTCAAATCTTACTCCTCGCGGGGCGTTAATTAAGCCATCCCAGAGGTAAGCAATAGTAAGTGAATGTGCCTGTGTTACCGACATGAAGCGGGTTGGAGGCATCGATACCAGCGATCCAGATCGCGACCACGTCGTTGGCATCCATCGACGTTCCATCATGGAACATCACGCCTTCGCGCAGGGAACAAGTCCATACGGTAAGATCCTCATTGGCTCTCGCAACTGGTAGCCAATTCGGGCACGACGTCACCAGAGTCCAACTCATACTCAAAGAGCGTCTCTACCGCCTGTTGGCAGGGGCGGAGGGACTCGCCGTCGGACTCATCCGGGCAGTAAAGGCTGATCGGTTCGTTATTCTGCATATAAGACGAGGGTGTCCTTGCCCGGTATCAAATAGTAGAACTGTGTAGCGCCAAACGGTGGGACATATGCACCTTCAACACTGGCCAAAGCGGCATGAGCCGAAGCACCGTGAACAATAGGAACCATAGGAATCAGTTCCTTGATGGCGTTGTTAGCCTGTTCATAAAGCGGCGCTGCCTCTGCAGGATCGGCAATCTGCGAAGCTTCTTTCAAAACTTCGTAGATTTCCGGATGGGGGTCACCAAACTGCGGATTTTCGGAAGCTGAAATGGAAGTCCAGGAAATTGGTCACATGGGGATAATCTGCACCCCAACCAAGCAAATAGATTCCATCCAGGTTACCGGCTTGTGATTCGGCAATGAATTCACCGGATTCCATGACGACTACATCGGCCGTTAATACCTAGGTTCTCAGCTAACTGATTCTGAATATCAACCGCTACTAGGCTCGGTTCCGGCAAATAGCTGCGGAATACATCGCGGTAGAAGATGCTGGTCTCAAAACCATCGGGGAAACCGGCATCAGCCAACATTTGCTTTGCCCTTCGGGGTCGAAATCGTACCATTCTTCACCCTCACAACCATTGGGGATGGAGCATGGAGTGAAGTGCGATGCAACTTCTGAACCAGCCGGATAAAATGTGTCAACAATACGCTGGCGGTCAATACCCATGGAAATGGCCTTGCGAACATCTACGTCATCAAAAGGCTCAAAGGTATTGGTGAAACCCACATACAAAATGTTCGGGACTTCCACTGGGATGAGCTGCAGGTTGGGGTCGCCCTCTACAGTCTCATAATCGTCAGGACTGACATCAGTAATCATATCCACTGTGCCGGATTGTAGTTCGACTAGACGAGCTGCACCTTCCTGGTTCCAACGCAACACCGCCGTTTCAGCTGCTGCTGGTTCTCCCCAATAATCCTCAAATCGTTTATAGACAATCTGGTCACCACGGGTCCATTCTTCAACCATATAAGGGCCAGTGCCAATCGGTTTCTCGAGCAATTCACCGGTACCGCCTGTTGACTCTAACCACTCCTGTGACTGGACGCTGAAGGGAGTGAAAGCGATCTTAGACATAAAGGCCGGATCAGTACCGCATAAATTAAACTGTACGGTAAGTTCATCTACAGCTTCAATGGAGGAAATCTTCCCACCGTAATCACAATTTTCCGCAGCCACCGAGAGACCTTCAAACATCATCTCTTCTTCCATTGGCTCTTCAGTAGGCTCTTCCATTGGCTCTTCAGTAGGCTCTTCCATTGACTTCTTCAACAGCAGCCTCAACCGTTGGAGCTACCTCTTCAACAGCGGCTTCAACCGTTGGAGCAATCTCCTCAGCGGCGGCCTGAACGGTAGGCGCAATTTCCTCTATTTGCTGCTGCGCCTCCGGAGAACAAGCAGCCAACACCAACAGCATCGCTGCTAGCATGGCTACAACTATAAAAAACTTTTGCTTCGTCATATCTCTTCTCCTTCAAATGAGATAATAAAACAATTAGCCGATCCAGATGGACGACCTTGCGTAAAATAGTAGCATGAATCCATCATCACGACAAGCAAGCTAATTAAGAGCCAGTTCGGTGTCATTTTGGGGTCGCGGGAACAGTAAAATCTTGTAATGTTTAGAGACAACTCTTTCCCCAGCTTAGACGGAATTGAGGGTGTAACAGGTGTCGATACTGACAAGATGATAGCTGCCTACCTGGAGAGATCGGCATTTAAAGAGCGGACTAAATATGGGGACAACTTGAGAATGTCAAGATGAGATGCACCAAAAATAATTTCATGAGATCCCTAAAAGCTGGTTAGCCTATGACACTTATATTTTGGCTGGATATTTTGTCTGTGGTTATTTTACTCGCTCCTTCTTCGCCGTCCTCCGCCAGCCAGCAGGCGGCAAAATGTTCAACGCCATAATCATTAAACGGCGGGACCTCCTGGGAGCATTTATCATATGCCAGCGGGCATCGAGTGTGAAACGGGCACCCCGAAGGGGGGTTTATTGGACTGGGAACATCACCTTCCAGCAGGATCCGCTGCCGCTTTATGGTTGGATCAGGTATAGGAATCGCGGACATTAGAGCTTGCGTATAAGGATGAATCGGGTTTGCATAGAGATCTTCGCGAGTAGCCATCTCTACCATTTTACCTAGATACATGACACCTACCCGATCGCTAAAATGTTCGACAACACTCAAATT
Organism: uncultured Chloroflexia bacterium; assembly: GCA_963736615.1. Classification (GTDB taxonomy): domain Bacteria; phylum Chloroflexota; class Anaerolineae; order Promineifilales; family Promineifilaceae; genus JAACFF01. The sequence goes on from CAVTPP010000003.1 coordinate 1,261,362, forward strand.
ATGGGCAATGAACAAATAAGTAAGCCCAAAATCCTGCTGAAGGTCGCGTAATATATTAAGGACTTGGGCCTGAATTGATACGTCAAGGGCCGAAACCGGTTCGTCACATACGATAAATTTGGGACGCAAGGCCAAGGCTCGAGCGATGCCGATTCTTTGCGCTGGCCTCCAGAAAACTCGTGTGGATAACGACGGGCATGGTCGGCGCGCATGCCAACCCGTGACAGCATCTCTACTACCACGTCATATCTTTCCTGTGCATTTTTATCTGTATGGATTCGCAAACCCTCAGCAATGCTTTCACCGACAGGCATGTCGCGGATCAAGTGATGAATACGGATCTTGAAATACGATCTGCATCTCACGTCTCAATTTCTTAAGCTGGTTTGCATTCATGTCGAAAATATTTTGTCCCACCGAATTCCACTTTTCCAGAAGTGGCAGGAATGAGGTTCAACACCGTACGGCCAACAGTGGTCTTCCCACACCCAGATTCCCCAACCAGACCAAGTGTTTCTCCCTTATATATGTGAAAGCTTATATCATCTACGGCCTTCACCCAAGCCTGTACGCGCTGCAGTATCCCGCCACGTATCGGGAAATATTTTACTAGGTTTTGAACGTCAAGTAAGACTTGCTCTGATTCTTTAGGCTTTTGGCTGTTGTGGCTTTTCGTTTCAATTTGATCCGTCATCTGCATATTACCTTTCGCCTATGTATAAAGCCAACAGCGAGTCCAATGATTCGGGGCTACTTTAATTAGTTCTGGTTCTTCCTGGGTGCATTTTTCCAGGTTATGCTCAACCCGGGCCAGGCATCTTGGTGCAAACTTGCAACCGGAAGGAAGGTTGATCAAATTGGGTACAGAGCCTGGAATTGTGGTTAGTTCCTTATCGCTTTCACCAAGCACTGGTGTTGAACCGATTAGTGCTTCAGTGTAAGGATGCTTTGGGGATTTGAATAGTTCAACAACAGGTGCTTCTTCAACGATGCGTCCAGCGTACATTACATTAACTCGATCACACATTTCCGCTACGACACCAAGATCGTGGGTAATAAGGATAATGGCTGTGTCCATTTTAGTACGCAGATTGCGCATTAAATCCAAAATCTGTGCCTGAATTGTTACATCAAGAGCCGTAGTCGGTTCATCAGCGATCAGCAATTCCGGTACACAAGCCAAGGCCATAGCGATCATGACTCGTTGAGCCATTCCACCTGACAACTCGTGGGGATAAGACTTGGCCCTCGTTTCTGGTTCAGGAATGCCAACCATGCGTAGAAGTTCAATAACCCGTCGGTGAGCCTGTTCTTTATTAACATCTTGGTGCAGGATGATTACCTCGGCTAACTGGTCACCAATGCGGAATACGGGATTTAAACTACTTTGCGGCTGTTGAAAGATCATTGAAATTCGGTTGCCGCGGATATCCATCATTCGTTTTTCAGAAAGATCTAGAAGATCTTCGCCATCGAATATAATATCTCCACCAATTACGCGCCCAGGTTGACTGACCAATCTCATCACGGAGAGAGAGGTAACACTCTTGCCGCAGCCTGATTCACCAACCAGGCCCATAACTTCTCCCCTCTTTACGTAGAAACTGACATCATCAACTGCTTTTACGGCGCCCGCCTCAGTAAAGAACTGAGTCTTTAGCCCCGTAACTTCAAGGATATTCTCCTTATTATTTTCCACTCAAATCGCCTCTTTTATTCTTTATTGAAAGCCTTGCATCAATAAATTATTTGGTGACAGGATCTACTCAAGGCGTCTACTCTAGCACAAAGAGGTTACCAACGGCAAACCCTATATTTTTATAACCTGCTAACCTTCAATAACCCTAAAATTTTTCAGCTATTATTTCGAGCCATTTGGGGGTCATTTTGGTAACGCCCACAGCCAGTCGGTTTCGTGTATAATTGTGTAGCAGTTAACCCAGACATTTTGGATACTATGAAAAACCGTGACATTGTAGATATGTTTAACCGGGTGGCAGACATGTTGGCCATTCGTGGGGACAAAATTCATCGGATTTTGGCCTACCGACGGGCAGCAGAAAGCATTGCCAACCTTGGTCGCGATATTAATCAAGTCTATCAAGAGGATGGCCTCACTGACATCCCAGGTATTGGCAAGACATTAGCAGAAAAGATCGAAGAAATGCTAACCACGGGGCATCTTGAATTCTACGGACGCCTAAGCCAGGAGATACCGCCTTCGCTACTTGATCTATTACGCGTGGAAGGATTAGGCCCAAAACGTGTAAAACAGATCTATGAAACCTTAAACGTAACTAATCTTGATGAATTAACTATTGCCGCTAATGAAGGAAAATTACGGGAACTGCCGCGGATGGGCAAGAAATCTGAAGATCGATTGATCCGCGCCATTGGTGCATTGGAACGACACGGGGATGATCGTACATCATTGGGAGACGCCTGGCCTGTTGCTCAGGAAATATTACAACAGCTAAGCGCTGTCCCTGGGGTTACCAAAACGGCCGTAGCCGGCTCTCTACGACGAATGAAAGAAACCATTGGAGATGTTGACCTTTTAGTTGCCGCCAATGATCCGGAGCCGGTAATGGAACGCTTCTGCACCTTGGATAACATCGAATCAGTGCCCGCGCGGGGGCAAACCAAATCACGAATTGTGCTGCTCGATGGCTTGGGCGTAGATTTACGCGTTCTCCCCGCCGACCGCTGGGGCACCCTGCTCTCATATTTCACAGGAAGTAAAGAACACAATGTCCGTCTACGTGAGCTCGCTCTCAAGCAGGGATTGAGCCTCAATGAACACGCATTTACACCAGAAGATGGCAGCCCAGAAATACGCTGTTCTACAGAGGAACAGGTATACAGCACGCTAAACTTGCCGTTTATTCCTCCACCCTTACGAGAAAACAGGGGTGAAATTGAAGCGGCATTGTCAGGAAATTTACCGCAAGTTGTTCAACTTGCAGATATCATTTCGGATTTACACCTACACAGCAACTGGTCAGACGGCCGTATGACAATCCTCGAGATGGCTCGGGCTGCTCAATCAAGAGGTTTACGCGCTATTGCCATCACCGATCATTCGCGCAGTCTAGGCATAGGCAACGGCTTGTCCATTGAGCGCTTGCTCGACCAGGCACACGAGATACGAGAGGCAGACATGGCCATGAGCGATGATTTCCGTATACTTCATGGCACAGAAATGGAAATCAAAGCTGACGGCACACTCGACTATCCCGACGACATATTAGCCCAATTAGATTTTGTCATCGCCAGCCTACACACCAGCCTGAGCCAACCTCGTGAGCAAGTCACTGATCGAATGTTAAATGCCATCTGGAATCCACATGTGCACATGATTGCCCATCCCACCGGCCGCCTAATTGCCGACCGCTCCCTGAGCCTGTCGAAGGGCCGGCCTGGCGCAGATCTTGACATGGACATGATTCTTGAGTCGGCAGCCGCTACGGGAACAATACTAGAAATCAACGCCAATCCCCAGCGCCTGGATTTGCGTGACATTCATGTACGTCGCGCAGTTGAACTTGGGGTAAATATCGCCATAAATACTGATGCACATCACAAAGATCAATTTAAGCTGCTTCATTACGGGGTAGCTACTGCGCAGCGAGGTTGGGCAACTGCAGCCAACATTGTCAACACCTGGCCTATCAATATTCTAATGGAAATGCTCAAATCCACTTAAGCATGTTATAAAGGTTAGTGCGATGCATAGAGGTTCAACACATATCTTACGCCAGGCATTCGGCGAGAGATTAGAGGAAAGCACACTCAGTGCGTTACGTGAAGCGGCAGATCTTCGCTCCTATCCCAGCGGCACTGTTTTTTGCCGCCAGGGTGAATTGGGAGACATCTTCTTTGTAATAGTAGAGGGACATCTTACCGCTACTAAGCTTACTGAAGATGGTGAGGAACGCCTGCTCAGTGTCTTGCATCCAGGCAATTACTTCGGCGAGATGGCCCTAATTGATGATTCGCCACGTATGGCAACGGTCGCCGCCGCTACCCCGGCTACTGTTCTAGAATTCAGTGAAGAAGTCTTTAACCGTCTTCTAATCGAAAGTCCGGTCGTAGCAAACTCAGTCTTAAGACGTGTGATGGGCGATATGCGCAGTCAGGACAGTCGGGCTATCGAGGATCTGCGTGAAAAGAATCGCGAACTAGAAACAGCCTATATAGAACTAAAATCTGCTCAAGCAGAATTGGTTGAAAAAGAGCGCATGGAGCATGAACTTGAACTGGCCGCCGAGGCTCAGGAGAAGTTGCTTCCTGGGGAATTACCAAGTTATGCTTCTTACAGTTTCGCCGCATACCAAAAGCCGGCACGATTGGTCGGTGGCGATTTTTACGATGTTATTGACCTTGAAGATGAACACGTTGGCTTATTGCTCGCCGATGTTGCCGACAAGGGTCTACACGCAGCGTTAATGATGGCCGTCACGCGCACGCTCTTCCGCAGGGAAGCGCAGCAGTCTCTATCCCCGTCCGAAGTTGCCCTGGCCGTTCACGATGGCATGCTGGATATTGCTCCCGATCATGACAGTTTTGTAACGGCTTTCTATGGTGTGCTTCACCGTCCCAGCGGCAAACTTACCTACGTTCGAGCGGCACAAGAACGCCCGTTGTTACTGCGTCAAGGGCAGCCGGTATCCCGCTTACCCGGAGAGGGTCGATTTCTGGGCATGCTTCGTGAACTATCTCTGGAAGAATATTCCATTCGTCTCCGGCCCGGTGATCGCCTTCTGATGTTTAGCGACGGGGTCCCTGATTCTGTAAACCAACAAGATGAGGCGTATGGCAACGACCGTATAGTGCACGCTATCAACCGTGCCTCAAATTTGCATGCCGATGATTTGGCCCAATTTATTGTGGACGATGTAGCGAATTGGTCTGATGGTGCAGCGCAGTTTGACGATCTAACGTTGTTAATTCTAGAGGTTAAGAATCTGGAATGAGCAATGAGTCTAATAACAACCGCCAGCGCCAGGGTATCCCCTGGATATGGTTAGGGCTGGGCCTCGTTGCGACGATTGCTGCCTGTTTGGTTGGGTATTTTTTGGCACTTAGTTTTTTAAGCCAACCACCTGAAAAAACAGCCTTACCACCGGAGGTAACCGTTATTGTACTCACGGCGCCGCCTAGTCCTACCGCCCCACCTACGGGACAAGCACAACCCCCAACGCCAATTCCAACGTTTACACCGATTCCCACACCGGACACGGCCGTCGCACCACCCGAACTGAGTGCTGGCTATTATGCTCTTGTTGCCAATACTGATGGCCTTGGTGTAACAGTGCGTGGTGGGCCAAGTACAAGAAATGTCGCCTTGATGGTTGCCGAAGAAGGCACTTATATGATTGTTCTTGATGGACCGCTCGAAGGAGATGGTTTCAATTGGTGGCAAGTTCAGGTGGGAGATGCGGTTGAAGGATGGGTTGTTGAAAATTACTTGGAACCTGCGGCTGCTCCATAAACAGTCCCATACTAATGGACACAAAAGGATCTCTTGACCTTATCCTAATTTTCCGTGAAAACAGGATTTGAGATGCTTGAATCCAAACGTTAGTGAGGTTAATTGTACGCTTATGATCGTCGAAGAACGTATTAATCAACTGCGCGATGACATTAATTACCATCTATATCGCTACCATGTCTTAGATTCGCCAATTATCAGCGATGCTGAGTACGATGAGATGTATCTTCAACTCGTTGCTCTTGAAGACGCCAACCCCGAACTCATAACGACTGACTCTCCAACGCAGCGCGCTGGTGCCGAACCTTTAGATGCTTTCGAGAAGGTTACACACCCAGCCCCAATACTCAGTTTGGCAAATGCTTTTAATGAAGAAGATTTACGTGCATGGCGTACACGAATCGGCCGTCTTCTTCCAAATTCAAACATGCATCTGGAATATGCCGTTGAACCAAAGCTAGATGGGCTAACTGTTGTTCTTACCTATCGTAATGGGCAGTTTGTACAAGGGGCGACGCGAGGAAATGGCGAAGTAGGTGAAGACATTACCCAGAACCTGCGCACAATACCCACTTTGCCACGTAACATTCCGGTCGATCCACAAAGCGAATTAGCAAAACCTGAATACATAGTTGTACGCGGCGAGGTTTTCTTCCCGTTAGATAAATTTGCGGAATTGAATCAAGCTCGCGCAGCAGTTGGCGAGCCACTGTATATGAATCCACGAAATACGGCGGCCGGCTCGTTACGTCAATTAGACCCGGCAAAAACGGCCGAAAGACCGCTGCGTCTCTACTGCTATGATTTTATTGCCTGGGAGGGCATAATCTTACCTAATCAACAATGGGAACGCCTTGATTTGCTAAGACAACTAGGATTCCCGGTCTCTCCTGACAACATATACTGCTCCGATCTAGACTGTGTGACCGAGCAATACCAGCAATGGATCGACAAACGTAACGAAATCAATTACGAGGTAGATGGTGTCGTCGTCAAGATCAATGACCGGCCCCTGGCCGACAGTCTCGGTTTTGTTGGCAAAGATCCCCGTGGATCGATTGCCATGAAATTCCCAGCACAAGAAAAAACAACCAAATTATTGGATGTTCAGGTCAACGTAGGTCGTACAGGCATCCTCGCACCCGCCGCCGTTCTTGAAGCAGTGGAAATTGGTGGTGTCATCGTACGTAACGCCACTTTACACAACTATGATGAGATTGAGCGCAAAGATATCCGCATTGGTGACACTGTTCTTATTAAACGCGCCGGGGATGTGATTCCATATGTTATCGGCCCCGTAGTTGACCTACGTGATGGCACTGAGAGAAAGATTGAGCGCCCAACCCATTGTCCAGTGTGTGAGGAGCCGGTCGGACAAATCATTGGCGAAGTGGCAATCACCTGTGACAATCCCGCTTGCCCAGAACAACTGGTACGTCGAGTAGAGTATTTTGTCAGCAGGAGTGCCATGGACATCGATGGCTTTGGTAGCCAAACGGCCGCTTTGCTCGTCGAAGAAGGTCTAATCCGCGATATTGGCGATATTTACAGCCTGCAACGAGAAGGTTTACTACAACTAGAAGGTTTTAAGGACAAAAAAGTAGACAAACTTTTGGCCGGCATAGAAGCGAGCAAAGCGCAGTCGGCCGAGCGCGTATTGACCGCTTTGGGCATACGGTTTGTAGGCAGCGTTGTATCCACTTTGTTGATCAAAGAATTAAGCAGCATCGATGAAATTGCATCAGCGGGTCAAGATCGGCTTGAAGAGATCGAGGGCATTGGCCCACAAACGGCCGTTTCTGTTGAAGATTGGTTCAGCCGTGAGCGCAACCTGGCAATTTTTGAAAAATTACGAGCTGCCAGATTAAATTTTGCCGCCAAGGAACAAGACGGAATAGAATCGGAAGCATTGGCCGGCCTCACATTTGTTATCACCGGCACTTTACCAGTAATGAGTCGTAACGACGCTAAAACTTATATCGAGGAGAGAGGCGGCCGTATAACTGGCTCCGTGAGCAAGAAAACAGACTACCTGGTAGCTGGTGAGAATGCTGGCAGCAAATTGACTAAAGCTCAATCGCTTGGCATAACGATTTTGAGTGAATCCGATTTGAAATCCCTGACTGTTACTGGAGCAGAATAAAAAGCATGAAAGCAAATAGGATTGTTTATGACTGAGTTTTTTAATGTGCTTCCTCCAGATAAAGCCCAAGCGCTCATGCTTGAGCACCTGACAAACATTCTCCAGGATGAAATAATAGAAACAGTAAATGCACTAAACCGGGTGACGGCAAGCGAACTTTTATCCCCTCACCCACTTCCGGCTTTTCGGCGGAGCACTATGGATGGTTATGCTGTGCATGCGGCCGACACTTATGGGGCAAGTGGTTCACTCCCTGCATTGTTAAATGTTATTGGTGAAGTTCCAATGGGTGAATCAGCTGCTGTAACCTTGGAACGAGGTCAAGCAGTAATCGTACATACTGGAGGTATGATTCCTGAAATGGTTGATGCCGTTGTGCAAATTGAGCTCACACAATTAATCGGCAGCTCTGACCAGGAACTACCTCATTCGACAAGCTCAGTGCATGCACAGACGGCAAGCCTGGAGCAAACAGCTTTTGAAATTGAAGTTTTCAAGGCTGTAGCTTCTGGCGAAAATGTGCTGCAAATTGGTGAAGATGTGCAAGTGAAATCCGAGGTCTTGTCCCAAGGACACCTTTTGCGCCCACAAGATCTTGGCGGATTGTTAGCGCTGGGCATTACATCTGTTGCCGTGGTACGCCAACCAATTGTCGCAATATTAGCTACCGGAGATGAGGTAGTTTCCCCCTATCAAGAAGCTGGACCTGGTCAAATTCGTGATATTAATAGTTATACTGTTGCCGGACAGGTGGTTCAAGCTGGCGGAATTCCCGTCGTACACGGCATCATACCTGACAGCTTCGACGACCTGCTGTCGGCCGCTCAAAAAGCCTTAGAGAAATCTGACATGCTAGTTATGTCTGCAGGATCCTCGGTCAGTGTTCGAGACATGACCGTACAGGTAATCGAACAACTAGGAACACCTGGTGTTCTTTTTCATGGCGTAGCAACAAGGCCCGGTAAGCCAACCATAGTTGGTGTTGTGAACAGTAAACCTGTGTTAGGACTTCCAGGCAACCCGGTATCGGCTATGATCCAGTTTGATATGTTCGGGACGTTGGCAATCCACCATTTACAAGGCCTGAAAACCACGCCTAGGCGTGGTTTGGTTTGGGCCAGGTTAAGTCAAAACATCGCCAGCCAAAGTGGTAGAGAAGATTATATTCCGGCACGGCTTGGAGAAGGTGCGGACGGTTTGACAGCCACGCCAATCTTTGGCAAAAGCAATCTTATTTACACTCTGGTAAAAGCGGATGGTCTGATCAAAGTCCCCCTCAATAAAGGGGGATTACTGGCTGGCGAGCAGGTAGAGGTACGACTTTACTAATATTGCCAGACAAGACCAATTTAGATGCCGTGTACTTCCGGTTTAGCGAATATAGGTTTTCTCGCTACTCGCTACTCTCACATCTCCCCTTCATATGGCTCAATATCAGTCGCCTCCGGCCCTTTATTAGTTTCTTCAACGTCATAAAGAATCCATAGACCTTCGGTAAAAGCCTCGGGATCGCCGACCGCAGCCGAACGATGGAAGAAGATTTCCTCTCCACCGCCACGCAACAGAAAACCATACCCTTTCCGTGCATTGTACCACTTGATACGACCAATATACTTGCCCGTCATGGGGTCTATTTGAATTGAAGGTGGCTCTTCGACGTCTTTCTTGGTGCTTTTCTTTTCCTCGCCTAGGTTCAGGGGGCGGGCCGGCTTCTTCTCTATTCACCGAGGGTGGCGCGGTCTGTTCAACCTGGCCTAGCGACGCCACTTCAACCGGTAAGCCGGCTTTGCTTAATCGCCTTTGCATTTCTACCGTGAACAGAATTCTGTTGCCCGCTTCATCAGTTTCATATCTATCTCTAAAGTTCATATTCTTCCTCTCTAATTATTTTTACGGTTCTTGTTGGTTCGCGTGCGTTTTTTTTGTGTTTTCTTTGCTGCACCTTCAATCAAAGGAAGCTGTTTGGGGTTGGTTCCTTCATCAGCTTCTATTATTTCGGGGCGAGCAGTAAATCTGACCGCTCCGATTACCCTATTGCGCAATCCTACAGATAATACGCTGCGAGGCTTAATCGACCGGCTTCCGGTATACGTTTCCTTTAGAAGTAATTTCTTAATATTGCCTGTAGCAGTAGTTATAATGATATTCGTATTTTCATCTCCGACAACAACTGAGCCAACTTCTGACGATTCTTGCGGCAATCTGAGATTAATCACCCCTTGTCCATAGCGTCCCTGTACAGGATATTGATCCATTGGGGTTGCCTTTGCCAAGCCATTGTCAGTAATACTCCACAAATAGCTTGCTTTTCCGACTATATCCATGGCGACGATGCCATCTGTTTCATCTGCCAACTTAATGCCCATGACGCCCCCGGCAGAAAGCCCCATCGGTCGCACATCAGTCTCTTTGAAGCGAATGGCCTGTCCAAACATTGTAGCCAACAAGACTTCATCTTCACCTTTGGTCAAATTCGCCCAACCAAGGCTGTCATCATCGGATATATTGATAACAGAAAATGTTTCGCTGCTAATGCCTGGCAAATCGTCAAGGCGCACCCTTTTGACAATACCGCCAACTGTGGTCAAGAAAAGATACCCGTCAGTGGTTTCTTTCGGCCGTATCATTGCCGCGGCAAGATGGTCTCGTCTAGAGAAGGGAGTCAGATCTGCCCAATGCGTTCCCACTCCCATTTCACGTGATTGGGGCAGTTGGTATACGGGCATGCTTACCGCTTGGCCATTGGCCGCAAAAAGATAAAGAATATCTTTTGTATTTGCTTCCAGTAAAGCGACGGGTTGTTCAGCAGGTTTGCGCGGCACCTTTACCATGTCAGGCGTCGTTGTGCGCGCAACGGTACCCTTCTCACTTACCATAACCCAGACTTTTTCATCCGGAAGCAAGTCTGACGATGAAATTGACTTCTGTTCGCCCTGTATGATCTGGGTTCGCCTGTTGTCAGCATACTTTTCCCGAACTTCCAACAGCTCTTCTTTAACCGTCTTTCGCATCAACTCCGGTTTTGAAATCAGGAGTTCCAGCTGCTTGATCAGCTGCTGCAGCTCCTTATACTCCTCTTGGATTTTACGTCGCTCAAGCCCTGCAAGCCGCCGTAACTGCATATCAAGGATCGCTCGGGTCTGAATCTCGGAGAGCTTAAACCTTTTGATCAGATTACTCCGCGCTGTGTCTACGGTTCGAGACCGGCGGATGATGTCAATTACTTCATCTAAATGATCAAGAGCTATCAGCAAACCCTCTAAGACGTGAGCCCGATGGCGAGCTTGGTCCAATTGATACTCGCTGCGGCGTAGTATGACTTCCAATCTATGATCTAAATAGACTCGAAGCGCTTGCTTTAAGGTGAGAACCCGCGGTTCGCCTTTTACCAATGCAAGAATTGAAATACTGAAAGTATTCTGCAGTGGTGTCAGCCTAAATAAGTCAGCTAAAACTTTCTCTGGCTGCACGTTTCGTGTTGTCTCCAACACAATACGCATCCCATTTCGATCTGATTCATCACGCAGATCCGTCAAGCCTTCAATTTTTCCATCACGGTGCAAATCGGCAATTCGCCCCAACAGGTTAGTCTTATTCGTTTGGTATGGGAGCTCCGTAATTACAATCCGCGACTTATTGCGTCCCATTTGTTCAACGTGCGCCTTGGCACGCACGGTCACACGCCCGCGACCAGTGGCATAAGCGTTGGCGATAGCATCAATTTCTTTATCTTTAGTCTCTTTGTGCTTGAATACCAGCCCCCCGGTTGGAAAATCAGGTCCTTGAATAAACTGCATTAGGTCAGTGACATTAATATTATCGAGCCACCGCCATTTATCCAACATATAAATTAAGGCATCAATTACTTCTCCTAGATTATGCGGAGGAATACTCGTGGCCATGCCCACTGCAATACCGGAAGAGCCGTTGACCAACAGATTGGGGATAGTAGATGGTAAGACAGTTGGTTCTTTTAAGGAGTCGTCGAAATTGGTTGCGTAATCGACAGTATTTTTGTCAATATCGGTCAAAATATCATGACCCATCTGGGCCATTCTTGCTTCTGTGTAGCGCATAGCCGCGGCTGGATCGCCATCTATCGAGCCAAAATTACCCTGGCCATCCACTAACGGATAACGCATAGAGAAATCTTGCGCCATGCGCACCATAGCATCGTATACTGACTGGTCACCATGAGGATGGTACTTGCCCAATACCTCACCAACAACCCGAGCCGATTTCTTATATGCAGTGTTCGGCCTTAATCCCATATCATACATCGCGTACAAAATCCGACGCTGCACGGGTTTAAGTCCATCACGCGCATCAGGCAGTGCTCGCGACACAATGACGCTCATCGCATAACTAAGATACGAATCGCGCATTTCATTATCAATACTTACTTTTTTGACTAGTCCGACTTCCATGTCCCTTGTAGTCCGTAAACTTGAGGTGCCCAGCACCTAAAATAATCGATTTTCAAACCAACGATATAATGAAAAATTTGTTCTACCATAAGTCAAATATAGGCAATTTGCTTGGGGCTGTCAAACGCGACAGTGGATGTGCAGCGTTAAGACTAAGTTTTTGAACCGGCATCCCTTTGATCGCTTTCAGGGCGTGTTTTCTTGTGATCGTAGCGATACAACAATACAGCCCGATCAAATGTAACGTCGTTGCGATCCTTCATATACACAGCGTCAAAAGGTGTTTTTGCATGAAGTACTTTCAATTCGCGGTTAAAAACAGTGGACAAAACACCCTTAGCACGTGTGAAAAAATCCGCGTGAGCCAAGTTTTTTAGATTGGGATCCCAACCAACCACCTTTACACGATCAGTCCGCGCAAGGAAAAAATTGGCCACCATATCGAAAACAGGCAGTCCAGCAATACTGCTTCCCTGGGGCAGAGTCGCCTTCGCATCAGTAGGGAATAGGGATGCCTGACTATAATCGCTCACAGTAAAAAAGGGCAGATCCACGACTTCGCCACCCATGATGTCAATCTGTCGGTTTGCATCAAGAATTGACAATGATTTTTCAAGGTCCGTATGGCGGTAGAAAACAAAGTCATCGTCTAGAAGCAGAAAGTATTTTGTTTTGACACGGCTTAGCGCTGCGTTTCTACCCACGGTTGCACCCTGATTGTAAGGTAACAAGATCGTCTCGACACCATCGATCTCCTGGGCATGATGGCTGTCATCAGCAACAATAATATGCAGATCTGGGTATTTAACTTTAATACTTGCAACCAACCGCATCACAGCTTCTGGACGCTCAAAGGTTTTGATAATGGCTGTCAAATGCGTATTTACCTGTTCTTGCCCGGTTCGATTACCTTCATTTTGCCCGGAAAGCAAGTAACGATGTATGGCTAACTCTATAGCTATCATTGTGCGGTAAACAGGTTTTCCAACAATTCTTAGCGGGCTTTCTACGAAAATTTTGTAGAGCACCTTCAAGAGCCATTTTGGTATTCTCATCAAAAGATGTCCGTCAATCTAATAATCGAAGTTCGAACTCTTCACACAAGGGATAATATTCGTCTCCAAAAGCCATACACGCTTGTCTTGAATGCGATTATAAGGCTTTTCAATTAAGTTGAAAATTGCTAATTCAATTCCGCTCCAAGCATCTCGCTGATACACGAAATAATATTTGGAATCCCTCTAAGAGCGGGGTAGAATGCGACATCATCAGGAGTTCACAAACTTCAAGGTCAAGAGGATAAAATGGTCAACGGTGGCTTTGTAAATTTCGACTATTTGCTGTCTACAGGAGGAGGTTTATGGCAACTTCTAACCATTTTCCCTAACAAGAACGAGGATTATTGCAGAGGCTAAGGCTTGCCACTAGTTTATTATTTAAGTAGGCAAGTCTGAATCAAATCTTTACAAAGGAGTTAAACATGCGGCAAAGCCGCACCACGACGGATGAAAATGGCATGATATGCTATCACTACCACCACAAGTAAGAGAAATCGTTGAAAGTCAGTGGTGTTAAGAACTCGAGAAGGAGTTGGATTCGCGTACCGAGACGAACCACGGTTTGTGGAGGCCGGTAGGTCAAACACGCAGGACAGATTGTGTCCAAAAGGCGGTACGCCTATGTGGTGGTAGGAGATAAAGACGATGTTGGATGTGATGTTTAAGCAATGTGCAGGTCTAGATGTGCATAAGAAGAGTGTGACCGCGTGTGTGCTCATACCGGGCAAAAAGGGGAAAGTACGCCGCGGTGTTAAGACATTTGGCACGACCACGAAGTCATTGCAAGGGTTGAAGAGCTGGTTGCTGGAGATGGGCGTGACGCATGCGGCGATGGAAAGCACCGGCGTTTATTGGAAGCCGGTCTATAACATATTGCAAGGCGAGATGGAAGTGTGGGTGGTCAACGCCCAACATATCAAGCAGGTGCCGGGGCGCAAGACAGATGTCAAAGATGCGGAGTGGATAGCCACCTTGATGCGCATGGGCTTACTCAACAACAGCTTCATTCCCGGTGAAGAACAACGGGACTTACGCGACTTGACCCGTTATCGCACGAGGTTGACCAATGAGCGCAGTGCGGCGGTCAATCGCGTACAGAAAGTGTTGGAAGACGCCAACATCAAACTGTCGTCGGTGGTAACGGACATCAAGGGCGTATCCGCACGACGGATGCTGGAAGCAATAATCGCAGGCACGCAAGACAGTACAGAAATGGCTGAGATGGCTAAGGGCCGTTTACGCAGCAAGATACCGGAGCTGGTTGAAGCCTTAACCGGTCGTGTGCGTGCCCACCATCGCTTCATGCTACAGGAATTGCTGCAACACGTGGACGAGTTAAACCGGCGCCTACAGCAACTCAATGAGCGTATCGACCAACTCACGGCACCGCAGGCGCTCTTAATTGCACGATTGGATGCCATTCCTGGTGTAGGCGAACACACGGCTGAGGTATTACTGGCCGAAATAGGCGACACAGTTGAGCAGTTTCCTACAGACAAACATCTCGCCTCATGGGCTTGCCTCTGTCCGGGCAACAACATCAGTGCCAACAAACGGCGTACAGGCAAAACGCGCAAAGGACAGAAATGGTTGCGCACAGCATTAGCTGAGTCTGCGTGGGCCGCTTCGCGAACAAAAGATACCTATCTTAGCGCCCAATTCCATCGCTTGCGAGCCAGGCGTGGTGCTAAGCGGGCAGCTGTGGCTGTGGCCCATTCCATCCTGACTATCGTCTATCATCTCATCAAAAACCCCGACGCCACATTTAAGGAATTAGGTGGCGATTACTTTGTCAAACGAAGCAAAGGAGACCAAAAGCGACGGGCACTCAAGACACTGACGACATTGGGGTATGCCGTTGAGTTGATGCCTGTAGCCGGATAGAGTTTTACTAGCGACAAATGAGCAAAGCAAATTGCGTCCTTCGGGTCGTCAGGTGTCGGTTGTCTCCTGCCTATGCCATCCGCTTTTCTTATTTTCAGGACAGAGGAATAATGACAGGCAAAAGAAATATGATTCTGGTACTTATGGTATTAGTATTGGGATTACTGTTAAGTGCGTGCCAGCAAGAACAAGAGAGCAAAGAATTAAATCTACTTTGCGTACCACAAGAAGAGTGGTGCCAAGGCATGAAAGAAGAATTTGAAAAAGAGTTTGGCATCACTGTCAACTATGTGCGTATGTCCACCGGTGAGGCATTGGCTCGATTGGAAGCGGAAAAGGATAATCCTCAATTTGATATTATGTGGGGTGGTCCTATTGACACTTACATTTCCGGTAAGGAAACCGGTGTGTTCGAGCCATATGAAAGCCCAAATGTTGATAATCTACTAGACAAGGGTAAATATCTCGATCCTGAAAATTATTGGGCGGGGATCTATGTAGGATCCCTGGGATTCGCTACTAACGAAGAGTTTCTCGCCGATAACCCCGGATTAGAGGCTCCAAAATCATGGGATGATTTACTTAAGCCTGAATTTGAAGGGCAACTCCTTGTAGCCCACCCCTCCACATCTGGAACTTCCTACACTGCACTGGCAACCGTGCTGCAACTTTTGGGTGAGGAAGAAGGGTGGAATTATCTTAATGATTATGCTAATCAAGTATTGCAATTCACTAAGAGTGGTTCTGCTCCAGCCAAGTTTGTTGGCGCTGGGGAAGGGGCAGTTGGGGTTGTTTTCTCCCACGACATTGTGAAACAGATAGAGGCCGGATTACCTTTGGTTCTGAGTTTCCCCGAAGATGGCACCGGATACGAGATTGGCGGCATGTCAATCGTCAAGGGAGCCCAACACCCGGACGCAGCTCAAAAATGGTTCGACTGGGCCCTAACCTCCGAGGCGCAAGCCCTTGGTCCAAAATATAAAGCGTATCAAGCACCAACAGTTAGCGGTGTTGATTTGGCCTACCCCGAACTCCTCGAAGTAAATCTTATTGATTATGACTTCCAATGGGCTGGCGAAAACAAAAAAGATTTTGTTGACAAATTCTCCAATGAAATCGCCGGGGCTGATGAATTGAAAGAATAAACGATATTATCTCTAATAACGGCAGCAACGTTGGAACGTTGCTGCCGTTATCTTAAATTATCAGAAATGCGGACCTCGAAATTTATGTGTCATCGGATCGCATCAAAGTTCGCATGATTGCAAGGAAAATATCCAATGAGCCCTCATTCAGGCAGGCAATCGACCTTGCGCACTAATCTGGCCCGACGTTACCGGGAGTTCGGCTTAATTGCCCGTGATCCGGTTTTGCTAATTGGTCTGCTTGTCGCGGGTCTCTTTATCATTTCGTTCGTATTTTTCCCTATTATCAAGGTCGTCATTCGCGCCTTTTTTGATTCAGATGGCGCGTTTAGTCTAGAATACTTCGCTCGCTACGTTGATCCCTATTTTGCACCATACTTATGGCGTTCCTTACGCGACACGATGATTATGGGTGTCTCGACTGCCACTATGGGCACGCTGTTAGGTTTCATTTTTGCTTATACTGTTGTACGCTGTAGTCCTCCTGGGAAACGGTGGGTTCATATTTTGGCCCTCATTCCAATTGTTTCGCCCCCATTCGCAATCGCCATGGCCACAATTCTGTTATTTGGGCGCAATGGGCTGATCACAGCCAAGTTCTTCGGCTGGGAATTCACACAGGAAATGAATGATATTTACGGCATGGATGGCCTCGTTTTCGTACAAACGATTACTTTCTTTTCTGTCTCCTATCTAATTATTAGAGCCATGATGGAACGTCTAAATCCTGCAATGGAGGAGGCGGCCCACAGTCTTGGTGCGTCAAAATTCCACATTTTCCGCACAATCACCCTACCCTTACTAATACCTGGACTGGCCGCATCATTCTTGCTGCTTTTTGTGGAATCGCTTGCCGATTTGGGCAATCCACTTTTGATTTCCGGCAATGTCAATGTGCTATCAACACAAATCTTTCTGGCTGTGGCAGGAGAATTTGATTATCAAAAGGCATCCACTTTAGCTGTCGTACTGTTGATCCCAACACTTATCGTGTTTATTGTTCAGCGCTACTATGTCAGTCGTCGCTCATACGTATCGGTTACCGGCAAGCCCGCTGGTGGGCAGATATTAGTAAAAGAACCCATAACGCGTTGGACTTTTATCCTTATTACATACGCAGTATTAGCACTCATCCTTACCCTTTACCTATCAATTGTTGTCGGATCGTTTAGCAAAGTATGGGGTATCAATTACACACCTACGTTAGCGCACTGGAAAATGATGTTAAACCGTGGCAACGAGGCGATCATGGATACTACATTCCTAAGTATTATGGCGACACCGATAGCCGTATTACTAGGCATGATGATTGCTTTTCTGGTCGTACGCAAAAGGTTTAGTGGGAAGGATGTCCTTGACTTTGGTTCCAATCTAGGCGCGGCCGTTCCTGGCACTATTTTAGGGATTGGATTTATTCTTTCATTCGTTGTATCTCCCTGGTTTTTGGTGTGGACACTATACATCGTAATGGCTTTATTCTTCTCACGTACACTTTTTAATACTCGCGGGAAACAGTGGGCGGTAATATTAATCGCCTCAATTCCAGCCTTGTTACTATTCATACTAGCGAAAACAGATAATAGGCTTGATGAAGAATCAATGATGTATCTACTAGGTGCACTTTATATTATATTAGCAGGCTACTTCTTCTTTGCTCGCAGGGATCGGCGCTCAGGGAAGGTGCTGGCAGGCATGGGTTTTTATTTAATCATGGCTAATCTGATCTGGTATATTGCCCAACCCATTGCCGATTTAAGCCGGCAGATCGAAAGCTCGTTTTGGTCTGATGTAATCTTCCAGATTTCAGATTATATACAGGTATTTTTCCAAATACCCCAAACCTTATTGATGATTCCCTATGTATTCGCCGGGATTGTTTTGCTAGACAAAGTAAGCGGAAATTCTCGCATAATTCTGGCGACAATCTTCTTAGCCCTAGGTGGGACGCTCGCTTTCGTCGGCAATCCGTTAGCTATGGTGGGGACAGCCTTTATTATCATCTTTGCCTTTGCCGTTCGCAGCCTTCCTGCTTCGGTACGGTCTGGCGTGGCCTCTTTACAACAAATTGATCCTTCAATTGAGGAAGCTTCTAACAACCTGGGTGGCGATGCACAATACACATTTCGTAAGGTGACGCTCCCACTGATAACACCCGCATTGTTAGCCGGTTTAATTTTCGCTTTTACCAGGCATATGACCAGCCTATCAGCGATTATTTTCTTGGTTAGTCCCCGCTGGCGCATTGTAACAGCCTCAATTCTGAGTGAGTGGGAGCAAGGCGGGGTCAGCTTAGCAGCTGCATATGCAACAGTGATTATTGTTTTGGTACTATTGGCGATTGGCATCATGTATCTGGTTACAACGCGGCTTATGAGAGGCCGTGATGATGTGGACTTGACTTTGGGAGCGTAATTTTATGTATCTAGGATTAACCGATGTGACAAAAGTCTTTGCGGGCCGAGGCGGCGAGGGCGAAGTTACGGCCGTTGATAAAGTATCACTTGATATCGAGAAGGGTGAACTAGTTACGCTGCTCGGCCCTTCCGGTTGTGGCAAAACAACCACATTACGCATGATCGCCGGGTTTGAGTTCCCGACATCCGGCGATATCTATTTAGATGGAAAGGAAATAGATGATCTGCCTCCGCACAAGAGAGACATGTCCATGGTATTTCAGAGCTATGCTATCTTCCCCCATCTAAGTGTTTACGAAAACATCGCCTACGGGCTAAAAGTACAACGACTTCCTAAAAGTGAAATCCAGGAACGAGTTGCCAAGACCTTAGATTTGGTAGAACTGGGTGGGTATGAGAATCGTGCTCCTAACCAGTTATCTGGTGGGCAGCAGCAACGTGTCGCCTTAGCACGTGCTTTAATCATGGAGCCGAAGGTTCTTCTAATGGACGAGCCTTTATCCAATCTGGATGCCAAACTGCGTGAACAGATGCGCAGTGAAATCCGGCGCATTCAGCAGTTCCTTGGCATAACCAGTGTCTACGTAACCCATGATCAAGTAGAGGCCATGACCATATCTGATCGGATCGTGGTCATGAATGAAGGACGCATTGACCAAGTCGGGTCACCAACTGAAATTTATCGCCACCCCCGAAGTCGATTTGTGGCGGATTTCATCGGCCGGGCAAATTTCATTAATGGCTCGGTTAAGTCAAAACAAAACGGAAAACTCGAACTAGATATCCTAGGTCATTCAATAAGCGTTCCTGCTGCTGACGGCCAATATGGGGCCGGATCGGCCGTGACAGTTGTCGTCCGTCCTGAAATGATGGCCTTAAATCCATCAGAGGCTCATGTAGAAGGCGTCGTGCGCATGGCCTCATACTTAGGTAATG
The DNA here is from genome assembly GCA_963736615.1 of uncultured Chloroflexia bacterium. GTDB lineage: Bacteria > Chloroflexota > Anaerolineae > Promineifilales > Promineifilaceae > JAACFF01. The sequence continues at coordinate 1,280,863 of CAVTPP010000003.1, forward strand.
TTGCCGAATATGAAGTGGACGTCGCAGGACAGATACTCTCCTTGGTTGACAGCGATCCAAGGCACATAACAATCCATCCCATTGGCGAAACAGTACAAATCAGTTTCCTCGAGGACTGTTTATATGTACTGCCGGCTGAGTCCTAAATCCAATCTATATTCTTGCTTAAACAATTTCTAATAAGATCAAATTCTAATAGACTGATCCCCTTTGACGCTGCCCGCGGGCTGCTCATTGTCGTAATGGCTTTGGATCATGCCAATAGTTTCATCGCCCGCGGTAAATTACAACCAGAGTTGTGGGCGGACTTGTTTCCCAATTACGTAGGTCATCCACCATTAACTTTCCTCACTCGATTGGTTACGCATCTTGCGGCACCCGGTTTTTTCTTTTTAATGGGCTCCGGCATGGTAATGCTTGCCCAATCCCGGCAGAGAAATGGATGGAGTAAACGGCAAATCTCGATTCATTTCCTGATTCGAGGCCTATTGTTAATCTTGTTACAGTTCACTCTAGAAAATCTAGCCTGGAACCTGAAAGAACCTATCGGAATCTATTTTGGGGTGCTGTACGGATTAGGGGGCGTGATGATAATTGGGTCGCTGTTGTTGTACCTGCCCCAACAAATCCTATTACCGCTAAGTTTCATGCTAATTATCATTACAGAACTGCTTTTGCCTCAGACACGTGTAGGCTTTGTTGAATATCCGTTGTTAACCCGTATGCTGCTATTACCCGGATTCAGCGGTCCGGTGATAGTTTTCTATCCGATATTGCCTTGGCTGGGAGTTTCAGGGCTTGGCATGATATATGGTCGCCAGCTCCAAAAAAACACATTTGATGCTTATCACAGGGCTTTTTGGATAGGCGTGACAGCCTTAATTTTGTTCGTTCTCGTCCGCGGGTTGAACGATTTTGGCAATATTCGACCTCTAAACGGGGATGGTTGGGTCGACTTTCTCAATGTGGTTAAATACCCCCCTAGCATTAGCTTCTTATTGCTTACTTTAGGATCATTAATGTTGCTGTTAGCTTTATTCTCTCGATTGCCAGGATTTTTGTTGTGGCCATTAGCAGTTTTCGGGAGTGTTCCTCTTTTCTTTTATATCAGCCATCTATTTCTTTACGGATTTATGGGGCGCTGGTTTGCACCCGGTGGAATAGGTATTCCTCGCATGTTTCCCTATTGGCTAATAGGTTTAATTATCTTGTGGCCTTTGTGTTTTTACTACGGCCGTTTCAAACAAAGCCGAAATCTCAACTCTGCCTGGCGCTTCTTGTAATTCCTATGCGAAGTTGAATGCGTTCCGACTCCCGTTCACATGTTGTCCCGCTGCCAACGATACAGTGCTGCTTCCATCAGGTCCTGTTCATCAGCATCGGGCGTTCTCTGGCGTTCATATGAAATCCATCGCTCCACCATAGCTTCGTCGCCACCTGCCCTAATTAGGAGAGTCTCATAAATCTTCTTCTCCTGGTTTCTCCGCAAATTGGGAGCAACTTCCACGAGATAGTAGGCTGCGCCTGCAGCCAATAAAATCAACGGAATCAGATAGATGCCCCAGGGAATTGTAGTAGCGACAAATGCGGAAAGTATGAGTGCCAAGATAGCAAGAAAAGTGATTTTGACCCAGCGCGACGATCCGCGTGCTCTCTCGGTGTTTACATCATCATCGTAGAGATAGAGCCCATCATATGCCGTATCCTCTGACCAACCTGTTTCGTCATCAGACCCACATTCCGAGCAAACGGTTGCATCAATATCAACATTGGTGCCACAGTGGGGACAAATAAAATAATCAGACACCTCTATTGGCTTCCCAACACTCTACCATTCATCTGGCGATTCAACGAAAATATCCTCTCCGATAACTTTTACTTGAAAAGCAGGTACAGGAGTCGTGGCTGGAAGGCACAACGCAGCACCGTTGCGGATATCAAAACGAGCGCCATGACGCGGACATTCAACTTCGTATCCTTCTAAATTGCCATCTTCCAAAGGGCCATCGTCGTGAGTACAAAGATCAGCAATGGCATAATAGGTGCCGTTAACATTAAACAACACAACTGTTTCTTCTTCAAATTCAACCCAATAACGAGAACCAGTCGGAACGTCACTGGTTCGGGCAACTTTAACAAAATCAGACATTTTAGGATAAATAGGGGATAATTTTACAAACGATGATGCTGGTTATCTACCAGTATGGCGCATATCGTCAGGTGCTGGTAGACCATATGCACCTGCTTTAAGAACTTTTAGCGATAGTAGGGCACACTTGACTCGTGCCATGCTTAAAGAAACACCGATTAACTCCAACAATGTCTCTTTAGGAAAGGCTTTTACTTCGTCCAATGTCATGCCCATAATCTCGTCAGTTAGTAATGAAGCAGAAGCCTGACTGATAGCGCAGCCATCACCGCTCCATTTCACTTCGGAAATGCGCTTTTGCTCATCCAAGCGCACATCAATGCGGATGACATCACCACAAAGAGGGTTATCTTCTTCGTAACTAAAATCGTTTGGGTCTAGTTCTCCAAAATTTAGCGGGTGCTCGTATAGATCAATGATTTGTTCGCGGTATAAGCTACTATCCATATCAGAATTATAGCCGAAAAACATGCCGGACGTGATGCAAACCGTCCACCAACTTATCAACTTCTTCAGTTGTAGTATGGAGATAAAAGCTGGCGCGCGTTGTGGCGCTTAAACCACATTTGTGGTGCAGTGGCATGGCACAATGATGTCCGGCACGTACGGCAATGCCCTGTTTATCCAATATATCGGCAATGTCATGCGGGTGAACACCTGCCATGGTAAAAGCAGCCGCCCCTCCCTTTTGCGCTGCCGAAGGACCAATAACTTGCAAGCCTGGCACTTCACTCAATGACTCCAGAGCATATCCCGTGATAAACTGTTCATGAGCGTGAATATCATCCATACCGAGTTCGGTTAAGTAATCGACTGCAGCTCCTAACCCAATGGCCTCTGCAATGCTGGGTGTACCCGCTTCGAATTTCCAAGGGAGTTCATTCCAAGTGGCACCATCAAGATTGACCCGTAGGATCATATCTCCACCGCCCATAAATGGGGGCATCGCCATTAAAAGGTCTCGTTTACCGAATAGAATGCCAATTCCCGTTGGCCCACACATTTTGTGGCCCGAAAAAGCCATGAAATCACAATCCCACTCTTCAACATCCACCGCCATATGGGGTACAGCCTGGGCAGCATCTACCATAGTCAATGCACCCACAGCATGGGCTGCGTCAACCAATTCTCTGACAGGGTTGATGGTCCCAAAAACATTGGAGACGGCCGTGAAAGCAAACAGCTTTGTCTTATCCGTCAGAAGTTCAGGTAAAACAGCAAAATCCAAAGTACCGTCTTCAAGGAAAGGCACATAACGTAATGTTGCGCCTCTCTCCTTGGCCAGCATTTGCCAGGGAATTAGGTTTGCATGATGTTCCATCTCAGTAAGCAGAATCTCATCCCCTTCAAAGATGTTTGAACGCCCCCAACTATAAGCCACTAAATTAAATGCCTCGGTAGCGTTTCGAACATAAATGATTTGACTTGAAGATGGAGAATTGACGAAATCGGCAATGCGTTCCCGCGCCCCTTCATAAAGTTCAGTCGCTTCTTCACTGAGGCGGTGAATACCACGATGCACATTGGCGTGATGCAGACGGTAGTACTCGTTCATCGACTCAATAACAGCAACTGGATGCTGCGAGGATGCCGCACTATCTAAGTAAATTAGCGGCACCCCAGGATATACTTCCCGTTGTAAAATAGGGAAATCAGCGCGAACTTTTTGTACGTCAAGCATTAACTATCCAATTTTCTCAACAATACGCTCAAAGATACGCTTGCGAACGCCTTCAAATGGAATACGGCGCATTAAAGGATCAAAGAACCCTTGCACCGACATTTCGATAGCAATCTCGCGTGAAATACCGCGACTCATGAGATAGAAAAGTTCTTCCTCATCCAAACGGCCGATCGCCGAAGCATGGGTACAAATCACGTCATCAGCCTCAATTTCCAAACCGGGAATAGAGTCGGCCCGAGCGTTGCGGTCCAACATCAGATTGCGATTAGCCTGGAATCCATTGATGCGTTGGGCATCAGGCAGTGCTTTGATCATGCCCTGCCAAACTGTCCGGGAGTGATCCTTTAATGCACCTTTATAAAGCAAATCACTCACCGTTTCGGCTGCATTATGATTCTGCAGCGTATCGAGGTCCAAATGTTGGCGGCCATTGGTGAAGAAAATGCCCGACATACGGCCCCAGGCCCCAGGCTGATCAAGCTCCAAGGTTTGGAACGCTTTCGTCAGACGTGTGCCCATCATACTGGTTACCCAATCCAACTTACCATCACGTCCGACACGTCCCCGTTCATGGTTAAGCTGCCACATATTGCGACCAAAATCCTGCAACCCAGCATATTTGAGACTGGCATTATCGCCTACAAGTAGCTCAATAACACCATTATGCAAAGCCTGTCCTGCGCCGTCAGCAGAAGCATATTCATCCATAAAGATGACTTCTGATCCTTCTTCTAAAACAACCAACGTATGCGTGAAGGTTTTCCCTGAAGCGGACCAAAGAACTGTGTGCAAAGGTGCAGCAGCCACTGTGTTTTTGGGTATATATAAGAAAGTACCCCCGCGCCAAAAAGCGCCATGTAACGCGGCAAACTTACCATCCGTTACCTTTACGCCTTCAGACATGAAGTACTTCTGGACCAATGCCGGGTGCTCATGCACGGCCGTATGCATATCACAGAAGATCACGCCTTGTTCTTTCAGCACATCACTCAAATCAAACTGTTTTACGACGCCGTCGATTTGCAACATATTCCCGCCGGCTTCATCTTCCGTTAATTGACCGCCTAAATAGGCCGGAATCTCTACATCCGTTGCCGCATCGCCATTGACCGAAGGGCCAATATTGTCCAGCTTCAATCGTCTAAGGTCAGTACGTCGCCATGCCTCATCACTTCTCTTAGGCATAGGTAACTCTTGATAAATCTCCCAGGCCTTGAGACGGAAATCAAGCATCCACTGCGGTTCGTTTAACCCAGCCGAAAGTTTCTCGATATTTTCTTGTGTAAATTGGGACATAATTCGTTTATCGTCAGATCCAGGCCGTTAGCCGATGGACCCCTCCATCTGCAGCTGGATTAAGCGGTTCAGCTCAATAGCGTATTCCATCGGTAACTCTTTAACCAATGGTTCAATGAAACCGTTGACAATCATTGAGGTGGCTGTCTGCTCGTCAATACCACGACTCTTCAGATAAAAGAGCATCTCTTCCCCTACTTTACTAACTGAGGCTTCATGACCAATATCGACTTCTTGTTCCTCAATCTCTATATAGGGGTAGGTGTCGGAACGGCTATCCTCGTCCAATAACAGGGCATCACAAACAACATTTGACTTAACATTGTATGCACCATCATTTACCTTCAACATGCCGCGATATGATGCACGCCCACTGTCCTTGCTTATAGACTTGGATACAATGCGGCTTGTAGTGTTAGGGGCCACATGGACTACTTTACCGCCAGCATCTTGGTGTTGTCCTTTTCCGGCAAAAGCGATGGACAAGATCTCGCCATGTGCGCCTTCTCCCATCATGTATACGGCTGGATACTTCATAGTGATCTTTGGATCCTAGATTGCCATCTACCCATTCCATAGTCGCGTTTTCGTACGCCACAGCCCGCTTAGTTACTAGATTGTATACGTTGTTAGACCAGTTTTGTATAGTGGTATAACGGCAACGGCCGCCTTTCTTGACAATAATCTCGACCACGGCCGAATGCAGTGAATCTGAAGAATAAATTGGTGCGGTACAACCCTCTACGTAATGAACATAAGCTCCCTCATCGACAATGATCAGGGTTCGTTCGAACTGACCCACGTTCTTTGCGTTGATGCGGAAATAGGCTTGCAGCGGCATCTCGATTTTAACGCCAGGCGGGACGTAAATAAAGCTTCCACCGGACCAAACGGCCGTATTCAACGCTGCAAATTTATTATCGTTGTAGGGAATGATGGTAGTGAAGTATTCTTTTATCAGGTCAGGATATTGGACCAATCCCTCATCCATACCCAAGAAAATGACACCTTTATCCTCAAGTTCCTTCTTAATATTGTGATAGACAACCTCGGATTCATACTGCGCAGCCACACCGGAGAGAAATTTCTGCTCGGCTTCAGGGATTCCTAGTTTATCAAAAGTGTCTTTGATATATCCTGGGACGTCTTCCCAATCATCCTCCTCCTGTGCGGAGGGTTTAATATAGTAATAGATGTTATCGAAGTCTATCTCCGATAAATCCGCACCCCAATCGGGCATCGGTCGCTCCAAAAAATGTTGGTACGCCTTCAAACGAAAATCAAGCATCCACTCCGGCTCATTCTTCATCGCTGAAATAGAGCGAACGATTTTTTCGTTTAATCCTCTTTCTGCTTTAAAGACATAATCCTCGGCATCGGAAAAGCCATATTTACTTAGATAATCATCCTGTTTTACAGTGGCGAGAACCTGCTCTTCAGTCAATTCTTGTTCAACAAGGTCATTGGTAGCCATATTATGCCTCCTCTAAAAGGGCATGCTTCTCTCGAATCCAATCATATCCACGCTCTTCCAATTTCAGGGCCAGATCAGGGCCGCCACTTTCCACGATACGGCCATCCAACATGATATGTACATAGTCCGGCTGAACATAATTCAAAATGCGCTGGTAATGTGTAATGACAAGCAGGCCCATATCAAGTTCTTGCTTGAGGCGGTTGGCGCCCTCAGAAACAATTCGCAGGGCATCGATATCCAAACCGGAATCTGTTTCATCCATGATGGCGATCTTGGGTTCAACTGTGGCCATCTGCAAGATCTCCACGCGCTTCTTCTCACCACCAGAAAATCCCTCATTCAGATAACGACCAGCGAACTTATGGTCAATCCCAAGCATATCCATCTTTTCTTTCAAAAATCTCCGGAATGCGGGAATGGATATACCCTTATCATCGGGATCGGCAGCCTGACGGCGCGAATTGATGGTTTGGCGTAAAAATCTGGCCAAAGTCACCCCTGGCACAGCAGCCGGATATTGGAAAGCCAGGAACAAACCAGCGCGAGAGCGCTCGTCTGCATCCATCTCCAACAAATCTTCGCCATCAAAAATTGCCTGGCCAGCGGAAGCCTCGTAGGCAGGATGCCCGGCTAACGTATAGGCCAACGTGCTTTTCCCAGATCCATTGGGCCCCATTAAAGCATGAACTTCCCCCTGCTTAACCAGGAGATTTATGCCTTTCAATATTTGCTGATCAGCAACACTTGCGTATAAATTTTTTACCTCTAAGGCAGCAGTCATCAGAGTTAACCTCTCTTTAAAAAAATGTGGGATAAGGACAAAAGGATGAGTGAATAAAGCGATCTATTCTTAAGGCCTTCACCCAATAAAATCGATGGCGGAAAACCTACTCCTTCTAGTCTCTTATTGATTCAAAAAGTGCATAAAATTCTTGAAATAAGTAAGCGAAATTATAACACAGGCTTTATAAAGCGTCAATTTTTATCATAACAATGATAAAAATAGTAATTATTGACAAAAGAACCGCATATTGCTATACTCAGGGTTGCAAAGTTAATACTGCAAGTAAGCATTTATCCAGCGGGAAGAATTGTATCGTGAAATCGATCAACCACAATCAAAAGAAGACCACCAGGGAAACTATCTTACATACTATTAAGTCTTCACAGCAAGCCAATGTAGAAGCGTTGGCTGTCGCTGCAGAGGTTTCGCCGGTAACTGTCAGGCATCATCTTAATGCTCTGCAGGCTGACGGGTTAATACAATCAACCAGCATAAGGCGCAAAGTTGGACGCCCCTATTACGTTTACAGCCTTAGTGAGGAAGGTCACGAACTGTTTCCCAAACGATATGTTCGCCTCGCAATTCGCCTACTTGACGAATTAAAGAGCCGCCTCCCAGATGATGTCATGAAAGAAGTTTTCGATAGTGTAGTCGAAGGCGTTCTTGATGAGCATCGCGGTGAGTATGAGCACCTTCCTCTTGAAGGACGTCTGGATTATTTGGTAGTTTTGCTTAGAGATGAAGGGTTTTTGGCGTCCTGGGAAAAACTGGATGATGGTTATTTAGTGACGGAATATAGCTGTCCCTATATCTCAGTCGGACAAACACATACGGAAATATGTGCTATCGACAAAGAATTGATAGTTAACGTTCTTCAGACGTCTGTAATACAAAATAGTTGCATGCTCGAAGGTGGTGATTGCTGCCAGTTTGTAGTACCTTCTAAAAATTAGCGGCTCCCCAATTGTACCAAGACAACTTTGGGGAAATCGAGGAGAAAAAATGATTGCCCAAAAAGATGAGTTAGTAATTGAATCGTTGCGATCTGTCGTGGATCCGGAAATCGGGCTCAATATTGTAGAATTGGGTCTTATAAGGAATGTAGAAATCAATCCTGAGGACGACACAGCCGATATCACCATGATCTTGACCACTCCGTTTTGTCCATATGGTCCAGCAATAATCGAACAAGTTCGTGTGGTTGGGAACGGTATCATGGAAGGTGGCGTCAATGTTCAGATCGGAACAGAATTATGGGATCCTTCCATGATGGAGGAAGGCGCTGGAGGAGACTGGGGGCTGTTTTAGCTCAATTTGAGTTGAAGGGAACTGAAGCTCACCCTCTAAGATAACACTGCCAGCATCTACGGCAGCAAGCGCTGGACTTTCCATCCATTTTCACTAGATTTGGAATATACGAAGCGATCGTGCAGACCGCTAGAACGACCTTGCCAAAATTCCACGCTTTGGGGTTGAACTCTATACCCACCCCATTTACCAGGCACTGGGAGATCTTTGTCACTAAAAGCCCGCTTAACTTCCGCTAGCTTTGCTTTGAGTATACTCCGCGAAGATATGACATCGCTTGATTGCGACAACCAGGCGCCAACCTGACTATCTCTAGAACGGGAGGAAAAAAACCGCAGCGATTCCACTGCAGAGATTTTTTCAGCAAAACCTTCGATTTTCACTTGGCGCTCCAGATCAAGCCACGAAAACAACAACGCAACGCGATCGTTCCCTGCGATCTGTTCAGCCTTCTTGGTATCCAAGCCGGTGAAAAAAGAAAACCCTCGATGATCAAAATAACGTAGTAACACAATACGCGACGATACTTCCAGTGACGGTGATGCGGTTGCCAGGCTCATCGCATGAGGATAATGCAACATTGCCTCCTGGGCTTGTTGATACCAAACCGCAAACTGATCTACCGGATCGGGCAAGAGTAGATCACGTGAAAGAGGAGCATCTTTGTATTCTTCTCTCAATATTTCCGTAGACAATAGAGTTCCTCATGTGTGGAATATTACTATGTGAAGATCGTCTTTCGATTTCGAAGCGGTTGTTTTATTTCTTTTGGTCTACAATCATGTCACTTTCACGGGTCTGGTCATTTATTTGGTCTAAATAATTTTCTATGGCCTTCTCAAGTTTCGCAGGTTTAAAATCAAATGGGCCCAATCCACCGCCATACTGAACACGGCCGTCTAGTCCCACCAGGTATAATCGCGTTGGCCAAGCTGCGTATGCTTTATTGACAGCATCATCCATCTCATCAACCAATGTCGGGATGCCATATTTCAGCGCCGCCTCGCACCGGCCGGCCACCACCCGTCTATCATCTATTGTTTGTGGATCATACACATCAGTTGCTGCTTTCGCGACGCCAATCTTTAAGGCCATCCCGAAAAGACCACTTCCAAGCCACCAGCCATCAACAGGATGAGCCTCGCGAATGTAGATTGAAAGAAATTGAATCTGGTCATTGTATTTCTTATAAAGCTGTTGGAGACTCACGGTCCCTTTAACATAAGGAGGTCAAGTGAAGCTGCCGAAAATCAAGGCTACGGGCATTTCCCCTCGAAAATCAGACAGTTTAACCTTATTTGTGCCATCCACATCCAACAACTCAAAATCCGGAGCCGGGTCACCAACTCTAGGCGCCATTTTATCGTATCGCTTCTGCCAATTTCGTCCTTCTCCACGATCTTTGATTGTCATATTCATCTCATTCCGCCTTTACATGTCGTTGAACAGCTTCAGTAATCAATTAAACCTACTCATTAATATTGAATGGCTTCGGAGTTTCATCAACTTCATTTTACGATCGAATACCCTGTACTCCCAATGTTAAATAACACATAATGGTGTTGATTTTTGTCATAATCGGCCCCACTATGAGGCATGATTCGCTGTCACGAACGAAGCGAACTAGAATTAGGCTAAGCTATGGATATTCAAGATAAAGTCGTCATAGTAACCGGTGCCTCGGCCGGCATTGGACGGGCAACGGCCGTTGCAGCAGCAAAGGCAGGAGCCAATGTAGTACTGGTGGCAAGGCGGGAGAATCGGTTAACTGACTTGGCAAATGAATTGGAAACACAATCTGGTAAACGGCTGATCATTCCTGGTGACATCCGGGAGCCAACATTTGCAACCAAGATCGTGCAAGAAGTTAAAACCAAGCTAGGCCGGGTAGATGTGTTGGTCAACAATGCCGCGCTTGGACATCGTAGTCTCTTGGTGAATATGTCCCCATACGAGATGCAAATGATATGGGAAACCAACGTTATGGGATTATTGTACCTGACACGAGCCTGTATTGAACAAATGAGCATACAAGGTCAGGGTCATATTATCAATGTATCATCAATAGCTGGTCAACGACCATTACCAAACAGCACACTTTATTGCGCGAGCAAAAGTGCCGTTAATTCTATTAGCCGTTCTTTGCGAATGGAATGTAAAGCAGACAATATCAAAATAACCACAATCTATCCTGGATTAACCGAAACTGAATTTGGGATGGTGAGGCTTGGCGAAAAGGGTACAAATCGTTTTGGTCTCAAAGGTGTTCCACCTGAAAGGGTAGCAAAAAAGATCTTGCAAGCAATCCGAAATGGTTACAAGGAAGTGTATGTAACTTGGTATGATTGGATTTTCGTTCAACTAAATCGTCATTTCCCCCGCATTACTGATTGGCTAGTATCTCGTGTATCGCATCTCTCATAGAGCTTATGTATCAATTTTAGTTTGAGGGACCTGCTGTAGGAATGACCATTGAGTAACACAACCAGCAACGATAAAATCTACTGGAAAGTGACCCATTTATGCCTTCCTCGAATTGTGGTATAATTGGTACCATTCAAAAGAAATTCTATGGAAGAACAGAAACCAACATTCATCGAGCCAACCTTTGAGCCATCAGCCATTCAGCTTGAGCGCGATAAAGAACTACGCCGGCGTAACCGGTTGTACATCTACTTACCACTTGGTATCGTCACTTTCTTATCAATTGTAATCATCGTCTTGCTCTTGATAGGCATTTTCGCACCGGGTATCACAGGAACAGAAGAATTCATTGCGGCCGTAGCTGACATCATTATCATCCTGTGGATCATACCTGCGATATTACTGCTGTCGCTTTTACCAATTGGCTATGTCTCCTACATGGTTAACCGTCGAAATCAGCGAAAGCTAAATCCCCAAACAGGCCCGTTAGCCTACCGCAGCCGGATACAGGTTCTCTTGTGGCGCGTACAGTATTTCGTGGAACGGAGTCAATCAACTACAAACGAGTATGCACCCAAAATAGCTCAACCGGTAACGCGATTCAACAGCTTTATCGCCTATGTCGAAGCGTGGCTCAATGCATTAGTAAAACCGATAAAAGGAAGTAATAACAATGACCGAAATGCAACTGGAAACCAATGACAGCGAATTAGTGGGACCCACTAGTAACTGGAAAACAAAGACCTATTTAATTGGTGGCGTTGTTGGCGCATTGATAGGACTTGGTGCCGCATTCTTACTAGCTCGCAGCTCCGATGAACGCGGGGGTGGACCGCCGGAAGTATCAACTGGTGATTTTCTAAAGGTGGGGGTGGCTGTCATCGGTCTGGTACGCGGAATTGCATCACTTGGCGATTAGGTGGAGAATCATGAATTAACTGGCATAAATAAAATCCGCCAGTAAATATGTCATTTTTCAAGGTCGCCGCGAAAAACGCGGCGACTTTGTTGCTATAATGGCAATCAAATATTAAAAGTTTATTATGCGAGGTGATTGTAACTTATCGCATAAATTGAGGAAATAATGAGCAAAAGACCTTCTTCTCGACGAAGAAGTAACAACAATAATTCGCGCAAATGGCGCCGAATGGATTTACATTTACACACACCGGGATCTAACGACTATCAAGAGCCGAAAATATCTTATCTAGATATTTTACGCCAGGCAGTTTTTCGCGGCTTGGATATTATCGCTTTCACAGATCACAACAGTGTCGCCGGCTTTGCGACAATGAAAAAGGAAATCGAACAGCTATTGTGGCTGGAAGATAACGGCCGTATTCAACCTGATGAAAAGCGAGAGTTGGACGAATACCGAAGATTACTAGATAAACTACTGGTGCTACCCGGGTTTGAATTCACCGCTACATTTGGCTTTCATATCTTGGGCATTTTCCCCTCAGAAACACCAGTTAACTACCTGGAATACCTGTTGCTGAAGTTGAATATACCCCCGGATCAACTTAGTTTAGGCAGCTCAACGGTTGGCGCAACAAGCGATGTCCTTACCGCCTATCGACTTATTAACGAAGCAGGTGGCTTGGTGATTGCCGCGCACGCCAATAGCAACCATGGTGTACTAATGCGTGGGCTAGATTTTGGTGGTCAAACACGAATCGCTTACACTCAAGATCCGAATTTGCATGTTCTAGAAGTCACTGACCTGGAAAAACATGGCCGCTATAACACTCGCCGCTTCTTTGATGGATCAAAACCTGAATATCCGCGGCCTATGCGCTGTATCCAGGGATCAGATGCTCATCGACTCGAGCGCGAAACTACCCAATCGAAACACTTAGGTATCGGCGATCGCGTTACCGAAATCTTATTGGATGAATTGAATTTTAATGCTTTAGCACAAGTGCTGAAAGGCAACGACTTTTCACTAACTCGTCCTGATCGCGGTCATGCCAAACCCGTGGATTTTGTACAGTTGGCCCGTGAGGAAGGTGAATCCATCGTGCAAGCATTCCATGAAAGCATCGCGCAGCGTGGAGGGCATCTCGATCGCATTCTGCGCGACATTTGTGCTATGGCAAATACGAACGGAGGGATCATTTATGTTGGTGTTTCGGCTGAGCCAACCGAAAAACCAATTGGTGTCCGTGAACCATCGCGCGTAATTGAAAAACTGTATGCCACTATTACCAACCGTTACAGTCCCGAACCCGAAATACATATTGATAGTTTGTCATCCCAGGGAAAAACCATAGTACGCATTAATGTACCACCTGGGAATAAAATCCCATATGCCATAGATAATACAAGCTTCTATGTAAGAGATGAATCGGAGACTAATCTGGCCGTTCGTGATGAAATTGTACGCATGGTTGAGTTAGGGCTAACTCGAAAAGGCAACGAAGTTTCATCGGCCGTTGACCCAGTGAGCCAGCCTGTGCCAACCCCAGTTTCAGAACCAGAAATAGTGAAAAAACAAACCAAAATTGATCCGCCTCGTACTGGTGTAGAAATCGTATCCAGCGAAAAGAGACAAGGTGTTATTTACCATACGGTACGAGATTTACGTAATGGCAATCTAATCCATAACGTAACAAAAACATCTGCGCGCAAGCTGTGGCATTATGCTATCACGCAGGCAGAGTCTAGCTCTGCCGATCCTAAGAAAATCCAATGGCACTTAGACATGGCAATTCTCAAACAGCGGAAAAAAGGGGACAATATTTGGTACGACTTGGCACTGCGCGACGATAACCAAGTACATGTATACTACGGCGTGACCGATAGTGGCATGAATAGCGAGTGGTTGGCACTGATTGGTGAAGATTCTTAAGTTAGCTTATGAAAATAGGTCTCTTGACAGTCAGTGATAGAGGAGCCAGTGGTGAGTATGAAGATCGCAGCGGGGCCTTGATGGCCAAGGTCATCGGCGATAACACACCCTGGCAAATCGAACACCGTAAGATTGTACCCGATAATTTAGACGCCATTATGAGCACTCTGATTGATTGGAGTGATGAAGGACTTAATCTCATCCTGACTAGTGGCGGCACTGGTTTCGCTCCCCGTGATATTACTCCCGAGGCAACGAGAAAGGTGATCCACCGTGAAGCGCCTGGAATTGCCGAAGCCCTGCGTGCGGAAAGCCTAAAGGTCACTCGTCATGCCATGCTTTCACGGGGCGTCGCTGGAATCAGATTTGCCACCCTTATTATCAATCTTCCTGGGAGCCCAAAAGCGGTACGCGAAAATATGGAAGTGCTGTTACCTATCCTTCCCCATGCATTGGACCTTCTGGCAGATGCGCCAGACAGCGAAAAACAACACCGATCGATCTAGCCCAAATCATTTCGTAAATTAAACCTACACAGCAATATTGTTCTAACCAATGGAATTAGGCCTGATTCAGGATTGTTTAGTTCTATCGATATAATAGAACATTTGTGCTATATTCCTGTGTAATGAAAAACAGGCGTGTAAAAAACACAAATCGCCAAAGTGCGCAAATTAATTGGACGAATGTGTTATTAGACCAAATTCGACTAGCAAATTTACCGACACCTCAATTGGAATATTCATTTCACGCTAATCGCCAGTGGCGTTTCGATTTTTGCTGGAAGCGATATTTGGTAGCATGTGAGGTTGAAGGGGGGATTTGGATGAAGACTGAGAAAGGCTACAGTAAAGGACATGCCCACCCCATTCGATTCGAAAAAGACCTTGAAAAGTATAACGAAGCGGCGTTGTATGGATGGACAGTAATACGCGTTACGCCCCAAATGGTTCGTGACGGGCGTGCAATTGAATGGCTTGAACGGGCATTACTTGACTGAGGCTTATAAATAGTTGATAGTTCACGGTTATGGAAACAACTACAGCCAAACTTATTCTCAAGCGAGGAAGAGAGAAACCGGTCAAGAACCGGCATCCGTGGATTTTTTCGGGCGCTGTTGCCAGGATTGAAGGAGATGCTTCCCCTGGGGACCTGGTTACAGTTCACGATAGTCACGATAAATTTCTAGCGATTGCCTATTTCAATCCAGCCTCGCAGATACGTGGTCGAATTCTTTCATGGGATTCATCTGGCGGCATAGATGAATCATTTTGGCGATCACGCATACAAAGTGCGCTGGACGGCCGTTCCTCACTCTCTGCCAACAATCAAACTAATGCTTATCGACTTATCAATGCTGAAGCAGATGGCCTGCCTGGCTTAATTGTCGATCGCTATGGGGATTTTTTAATTATTCAATGTCTGACGCTTGGCATTGATCGGCGTAAGGGCATGCTAACAAACCTGTTGGCTGACTTAACTAAACCCAAGGGAATATACGAACGCTCAGACGGAGCAGTCAGGCACAAAGAGGGTCTATCTCAACAACAAGGGCTGCTGTGGGGCGAATCACCACCAGATGAATTGATTATTACCGAGAATGGGCTGCAGTTCATCGTAGACATCCGGAAAGGGCATAAAACCGGATATTACCTGGATCAACGTCACAACCGAGCCTTACTAAGCAATCCAAGTGTTGTTGCTGGCAAAAGCATTTTGAACGTTTTTGCTTATACCGGTGGATTCACGGTTCATGCAGCCGCCGCAGGAGCTGGGTCAATAACGAATATTGAAGGCTCGATCCCTGCTCTCGAATTAGCCGAACGTAATATGGCTCTAAACGGATTCTCACGTGTTTCGGACGAATATATTGCAGGAGATGCTTTTGAGATCTTGCGTCATTTCCGTGATCAAGATCGAAATTTTGACATTATCATTCTAGATCCACCGAAATTTGCTCATGCAAAACGAGATGTGGTACGAGCAAGTCGAGGTTACAAAGACTTGAATTTGCTCGCAATGCAACTCTTACGATCTGGCGGGCACTTAATGACCTTCTCATGCTCTGGATTAATTTCTGAGGATCTATTCCAAAAAATCCTTTTTGGGGCGGTAGTAGATGCGCGCAAAGAAGCTCAAATCGTTCAACGGTTAGGGCAGTCTTCTGATCACCCCATATCATTAACATTTCCAGAATCCGCCTACTTAAAAGGATTTCTTTGCAGGATTTTGTGAATTGTTCATATAGAATCAGAGCTTGATTGCACGAACCATTCTCTATAAAACTGCTTCCTGCGACGCTAACGCTCGTTGGCGAAGAATTTCAAATGCAAGGACAGCAGTTGATGCTGTTACTCCTAATGACTGCTCGAAAGAACGGCCGTAGGGAATCTGCAATCGCAAGTCCGCCTGATCAAGAAATGATCGCGTGATGCCTCTTTTTTCACCACCTATGAGCAAGAACAGCGGTTGAGTCAGATCACTATCATAAAGAGACAAGGCCGACTTGCGAGCTGTACAAGCAATCAACAAACCTTGTTCACGAAAAAAGCGCGCTGCGTCTAGTGCTGAATCGACAACGGCCGTAAGGATCAGCTCTGATGCGCCGGCCGAGGATCGTGTGACCACATTCGCAGCAGATAACCAATTTCGCTTGCGAACCACCAACCCCGAAACACCAGCGGCGTAGAGTGCCCTTACTGCTTGTCCAAAGTTGAATGGATCCTCAACGCCATCTATCATAACGATCATTGGAACTTTAGCCCCCACAAGGAGTTCCTCCAAAGGTGAGAATCTACGTGGTCCCACCAATGCTAAGACACCGCCATGGCTTCTCCCCCGAGCATGGTCAGTAAAAAACGCATCGTTCTCGAATTTAACAGGAATGTTCAAGGATTTTGTGAGTCGCAATAAACCGCTAAAAGAGCGGTCTTTCTTCGTCCGTCGAATGTAGACTGTTTCAATCACTCTGTTTTGGCCGCGTATGGCTGCCTCAACCGATATTCGACCTTCTAACCATGTTTGCTCACTCATATTTATATTGCCTTAGCCATAATTGCTGGGATCGATCAATTAATCCCGTCAAAAACAATGGCATTGAAACACAAATTCTTTGCAGAAACAAAAAATCCTCCCTCGAGCATAGCTCTACTCGGGGAGGATAATAATTTCCAGTGACTTATCAGTCAACAACTATGGTGTTTGTTCACCACCAGCATCTAGACCTTCTGGGACAATGGGTTCCGTCTCAGGAGTTGGTGTCGGCGGTTGTCGGAACTTGGGATCCAATATCGGTGAGGTTGGCACACGATTACGCCAAAGTTCACTAATCTCAATGTCTCCAAGTTGTCCGGTCGTAACATAATCTTGCAGCAACTGCTCTTTGCGGGCTTGTAGGTCTGCTTGCGTCAACTCACGCTCTTCACGACCACTAACCATTATAATGACATATACCGGCTCGCTATCTGCACCCGTTAGGACAATCACATCGCTTGCTGTATTAACAGGCAGGTTAAATGCCTCGTCAGCTATTTCTGGGCCAAAACTGCCTTCAATCCCATCTTGTGTTAGCCATGGGACTTCCGATGCCGTTGCAGGGATACCAGTTTCAGATTCCTGATCAGGGGGTTGGCTACGAATCGTATTCCAAACTGTTAAGAAATCGCTGCTAGATAATTCAGCCGCTGTTGCATTCGCCTCATCTTCATCACCAAATACCAGATAGAAGAAACTCGCATGGGTATCCTCTTCAGGCAGTTCCTGCTCCTTAGCCAGAGCATCAATCAAACGTTCCGCCATTATCGCACGACTAATTACGGTGCGATAGACATCTTCACCTATACCCAGATCCTTATATTGATTTATGAGATCATTAAATTCTTGCTGAAAAGTCTCTTCAGAAACGGGCGTTGGAGTGGGAAACGGTGTACTTGCAGGAGCATCTTCTGCTGCCGGTAAAGCTTCCTCAATTGCTTCTGCGCCAATTGGTGTTAGAGAAGGAGTTGGTGCGATCGTTTCTGTTGGAGAAGGAAGTGGTGTAGGGGAATCGCCACCATAATAGTTAAAAAGCGAGCCAATTCGCTCATCAACCTCATTATCTGTTGGTGCCAAGTCCCGTTCTTCTACCCCTTGCCGGATTATTTCCTCATCCACCATCCGATCAAGAATAGCCTCACCAAAGCCTTCTGAATTCTCACCTATTAATTCAACAATACTCTGGCTTGAGAATTGCTGCACCAAACCAACATCACCATTAAAATTGGCGAGTTGTTCCTCAAGGGAGATGATGCGCTGGGCACGTTCAAATTCGACACGCTCCTGCCAATCACTCAATGCAATCTGTTCTCCATTTATAGAAGCAACTGCCCTATTCGGTGCAATAAAGAGCTCATTAACGATTGCAACTAACAAAACTAACAACAATATGCCGCCAACAATAAAGGCAACGATTCGGATATTACGTTGTTGATCCTCCTGCTTTCGCGCACGAAGAATTTCCTTTCTTGACTGACGTTTATTAGCTTCTGATTCGTCTATTGTTTGTTTTTTTGCCATTATAGATTAACACACCTTGGTCCGCACAAACGCGGCACAAGAGTTTGGATATTTTATTCAGAAACAAATGGTAACAAAGCGATATGACGCGCCCGCTTAATTGATTTGGCTAGACTGCGTTGGTGCTTTGCACATGTTCCAGTCTGACGACGAGGGCGAATTCTGCCGAATTCATTAACATAACGCCTCAACATATCTTGATCTTTATAATCAATGAACTCAACATGATCCACACAAAATGCACAGATTCGCCGCCTTGGACGTCCTCTACCTCTTTGACTTCTTTCTCTTGGTTCTCTATGTTCTCTATATCCTTGCATCGGATAATCTCCTCAAACTAATAAGAATACAAGGTGACAGGGGGTGTATTCCTTACCCCCTGTCACGTTTTCTCATAGCAATTGTCTTAGTAAGCTTTTGCTCACGTTATCTTGTTATTTCTCTCCACTGATTGGATTGAGGGCAATGATATCTTGGGCGACAACCTCTGTTCGAAAGTGCATTCTCCCTTGATCATCTTGCCAGCGACTGGTTTGTAAGCGGCCTTCAACATAGACTTCTTGGTCTTCAGTTAAGAGGTTGCCACAAATATCTGCTAGGCCATCCCAGGCAATTACACTGAACCATTCTGTCTCTTCGTGTCGTTCGCCTTGAGCTGAAATCCAACTTCGGGATGAACCCAAGCTAAACGAGGCAATTCGTCGGCCGTTTGATGTCTCCCGGATATCCGGATTCGCATCCAAGTAGCCGATGAGCATAACCTTGTTGAGACCTTTGTTCATGCCCGCACCACCCCCAAAACTCAGCTCCCTTTGCGCACACTCATATACCGCAGAAGATCTTCCATATACTGCAAACTACGTTCAATTTCAGTAATCCGCGTTGGATCTACTACCGCTTCATACAGCACGTAAAAACCTTCAACATGCTTTTCGATCGGATATGCCATGCGACGCATGCCCCAAATATTAATTGTGGGCTTATCATCCTCTTCGGCACCTGGCACCAGTAATTCACTGATACGCTCGATGAGCTTATCGCGCTCACCCTCTTCTAATTGTGGTTGTATAATGATGGTAAATTCGTATTCTCGCACGCTGCTATAACCTCCTTTCCTTGGAATTACTCTAGCGAGTTTGCCCTCGATTCTATCAAGAGCGGAAAACAGCTAACATTAACAACTATTCAATTGTTCTGTTGCTGTGCAACGAGAGAGGATAATATCACATTCACAACTATGTTCAAGCAATCAGGGCATTTTCAGACCCAGATGATAATATTGACTCAATTCACTAAACTTCTTCTTATGTTTGGAACAACCGGAATCGGGAGAAAAATCCAGCTGAAATTACAAACTTACGGTAATCGATTTCTTTTGTCTTTACTGTTACTGTTTTTTTTCTCAGCCACAATAAATCATGAAACTGCTATCCCAATTCGGGCGCAGGGTCAAAGCAAACTTGTTTTAGCCTTTTATTATGCCTGGTTCAGTCCTGATTCGTTCGGTCCAGGAAAGACACCATACCAACCGCCGGCACCATACTTTTCAGCAGACAGCGGCACGATTCAACGACACGTGGGAGAAGCGCAGGGCGCCGGAATTGATGGTTTCGTTCAGAGTTGGTACGGCCCACAAATCGAAAACAATCAGACTGAGACGAACTTCCAAACCTTGTTGAATATTGCTGGCGGCAGTGGCTTCACGGCTGCTGTCGATTTCGAAACCGGGAGCCCGTTTTTTGCCAGTAACACTGACCGTATTAATGCGTTACAAATCCTATTAGCTACCCACGTTAATCATCCAGCCTATCTCCGCGTTGATGGCAAGCCGGTCATATTCTTTTGGGCTAATTGGCTGCTAACACCTGGTGAATGGGAAGCTATTCGCGCGGCCGTTGATCCAGGCCGAAGCACAATATGGATAGCGGAGGGCACAAATACCGCTTACTTGAACACATTCGACGGTTTGCATCTCTATAATACAGCCTGGTCCGCAAATCCGGCCGGTACTGCCGCAACATGGGGAGCAAATACCCGCGCCGCAACAGGCACAAGCGGTGCTTACAAGTACTGGGTAGCGACGGCAATGCCGGGCTGGGATGATTCCTTACTTGGGCGCGGCGATAATGCGTTTTATCGTGATCGAGCAGGAGGAGCCTATTATCAATCGAGCTTCGCCGGTGCGGCGGCAAGTGCTCCAGACATGCTAATAATCACGTCGTATAACGAATGGCCAGAAGGCAGTAATATTGAACCGAGTACTGAATTTGGCCGTACATATCTGGACTTAACAGCTCAACTAAGCGCAGCCTACAAAAGCGGCAGCATCAGTGCACCGCCGCCACCGCCACCAGTACCAACCGTCTCCGAGAATCCTACCGTCGAAACGATAGATACGGGGCCAACCGAAACCCCATTACAAGCACCATCTGAATCGCCAGTACCTGAAGGCACGCCGACTGACCCGCCGCCGCCTACAAACACGCCAACGGCCACATACACCCCAACACCGATAGCATCTCCAACAGCACAACCAGATGGGCAAATCATCTATACGGTGTCCCCTGGTGACACATTAAGCCTTATCGCCGATCGCTTCGGAGTAACCTTGGACAGAATTTACTTATATAACAATATAACGGCGGACTCAGTTATTCAAGTAGGTCAGAGTCTATTGATCGGATACAGTGTTCTACCTGATGGATCAGTACCATTGCCGGATAATCCTCAAGCAAAGGTCCGGCCTGATGGCACAATCATACACTCAGTTTCTGCTGGGGATTCTTTTTATGCCATAGCTGCTATTTACGATATGACGCTGGATGAGTTTTTTGAAATAAGTGGGCTTGGAGAAGACAATGTTCTTCAAATAGGACAGGAAGTTATCGTCGGCTTTCGGCCTCAGCCAGCCGAGGTTGGCGGATCAACTAACCTTCCAGGTGAAACGGACCTCCAAACACCAACAGCAACTGCAACAATAACAACCGCTCCTAGCGCAACATTAGTTCCGGTAACACCAACAACTCTATCAACAAAGCCTGCTGTGACAGTCGAACCAACCACAATACCGATATCGCCTAACTCAATGGAGACAGCAACACCTTCATGGTTCCCAGCAGCTTTAGGCATTATCGGTTTCCTTGTTTTGGCTGCCATATTGATACTTTTCTTGAGAAGATGAGCCGCAGGTCTAACGAACTAACAGGGCTGCATCAATCGCCTCGCGCAAGGTTCGGCATGGAACGACCTCAAAGCCCTTTGGGGTGTCAAATTTGCGTTGGCGTGGTGAGCGGGGAATTATACAGCGCCCAAAGCCTAGTTTATGGGCCTCTTTCAATCGCACTTCCATTTGACTTACCGTGCGCAATTCTCCACTCAAACCCACTTCTCCAATAACGGCCGTATCAGCGCGGGCCGGCTTGTCAGCAATACTACCGGCAATAGCCAAAGCTACAGCCAAATCGGCGGCTGGTTCTTTAATTTGCAAACCTCCGACCACATTAACAAAAACATCCTTATCATGCACCGGCACGCGCACACGCCTGCTTAACACGGCCGTAAGTAACAACAACCGGTTATAATCAATGCCATTAGCAGTTCGGCGCGGATTTGGAAAGGTCGTCGAACTTGCAAGAGCTTGAATTTCTACAAGCAGCGGTCGAGTACCTTCTAATGTAACAGCAATAGCCGATCCCGGCGCATTCACCTGCCGCTCTGCCAGAAAAGCCTCCGACGGATTTGGCACCTCAATCATCCCCTTTTCCGCCATTTCAAATACACCTACCTCACTGGTAGCTCCGAAACGATTTTTTACACTACGCAACAATCGATACCGATGGAACTGGTCCCCTTCTAAATACAACACAGTGTCCACAATATGTTCTAAAACGCGCGGGCCGGCGATAGCACCTTCTTTTGTCACATGTCCAACAAGAAAAATAGTCACTCCAGACTCTTTGGCCAATTCTTGAAAACGAGAGGCGCATTGGCGAACCTGGCTGACGCTGCCTGCCCCTGACCTGGATTCTTCAACGTAAGTGGTTTGAATACTATCAACAATCAAAAGGAGAGGTTTAATACTATTCACATGGTCCAATATAGCGCCCATATTCGTTTCCGTAACTAGATATAAATCATGGGCGGCCAAACTCAGGCGATCAGCACGCATTTTGATTTGCCTAGCACTTTCCTCACCGGATACATAAAGTGCCGGTCCGTGCTCGTTGGCTATTATCGACGCTACCTCAAGCAGTAAAGTGGACTTGCCGATCCCAGGATCGCCACCAACCAAAATTAGTGAGCCTGGAACCATACCGCCGCCCAGCACTCTTGAAAACTCCGTCAGCGGCAGTGAGAAACGATCAATTCCGTCCGATGTGACTTCAGATAACCTTTGCACTTGGCTCGTAGACACAACATGTCTGCGGCTTTTATCCTTTTCAATCGCTTCTTCAATAACTTGTTCGACCATTGTGTCAAATTGGCCGCATCGCGGGCATTTACCCATAAACGCCGGCGTAATGCGCCCGCAGGATTGACATATGTATTGAGTCCGTCTTTTTGCCATTTAAACACCTACCTGTTTCAACCTTCTAGCCACATGAGTATACAGTATGAGATCGCTGGCTGGCGACCAACCGATTTTGGAACAAATGTCGGCCGTTGGTAGAATTTATAACCAAATCATAACATTTCGCTTAATGTATGCGATTCTTGCGTCAACGTAATTAGAATGAGATCAGCGCGTTTCCAAAGTCGTGAATGTGTTCATACAGTAACTAAAAATTCTTAATCATTTGTGATTCATTCTGCCATTATCTCTCTCACAAGGATGATCTTTAGCGATCTGTAAAGATATTGCTCATTTTTAGAAAGTCCAACTGTAAGCTTATCGGCCTAAACTTACCTTTGGAATCATCGAGGGTGAGGTATATATAAATATGGTAAAACGGATAAGAAATCAAAAAATTCTTTCACGCCATTTTTCTGTAACCCCATAATTGCCTGTGTTATACTTTCCATAATGATCAATTGGCAGTCCCTCATATTTAATAGTTTTTGGATTTTAGGCTTAGCCTCCTTATTAGCGGCATTTAGCTACAGTTACTGGCTTTCCGAACAGAATGGATATAGTTTACGGGTACAGTTAGGTGAAATTGGTTTTCAGCGAGCACTTTGGTTAAGTTTGATATTTATTGGGATTGGTTTAGTTGGCACTAGTCGATTCACTTGGGAATCAATAATCTGGGGTATATTTACTTTGATAGCTTTAGTGATCTTGTTGACCCAGTTTAGATAGTCCATTACAAAAGCAGGAGCAGATTATGGAACTCAAACGTTACTTGGGAGTGCTAAAACGTTGGATTTGGCTCATTATTTTGGGCGCCATTCTCGCTGGAGGTGCTGTCTATTTCATTAGCAGTAACATGACGCCAGTATATGCCGCCCGATCCCGGTATTTGATTGATGAGGCTCCTGGTAGCAGCAATTCCAATGAGTATTCCAAGCTGCTTACGGAACAAAAGCTGGCCCAGACATATGTAGAAATTGCTACCGCAAGGCCCATATTAGAAGAAACAATTGTTCAACTCGGTTTACCATTTTCAGTTAGCGAATTGCGCAGAATGGTAACTGTCAGCGCCCCACTCGATACGCAAATTCTGGTTATTAGCACAGAAGACACTGATCCGGCTCGAGCTGCCGAAATTGCCAATACCGTTGGCGAGGTATTTATAACCCAGAACCAAGCGCGAGAAAGCCTACGTTATGCCGAACCGATAGGCAATTGGCAAGTCAGAATGCAGTCCGTTTCTAGCGAGATCGAAGAAATCGAAACCGCGATTAGAGTTTTTGAAGAAACAAGTAGTGATGAGCAAGCAATTGCTTTAACGCGCTTGAGAACCCAGCTCGATGAAGCACAGCTTCGATATACTGAGGCATTCAATAATCTTAACCAACTACAACAATCCCAGGCTAAAGAAAGCAGCAATATTGTACCCATTGAAACTGCCCAATCTTCTAGCATACCTGTCCGACCAAATGTCATTACAAATACGGTGATCGCTACACTAATTGGGGCTCTATTCGCGGGAGGCTTCATTTTCTTAATTGAATATCTCGATGACACGGTGAAAACACCGGAGCAAGTCTTATCAGATACCAAACTGTCAACATTGGGAGCTATAGCCCAAATTAAAGCCAGCGATCCGAGCGATAGCATTGTTGCCTTTTTACGGCCGCGTGACCCGCTTTCTGAGGCATATCGCGTTTTACGAACGAATCTGGGTTTCTCAGCAATTGATGGGGCATTGCGAAGCATCGTGGTAACTAGTGGATCTCCTGGAGAAGGAAAATCGACCACAGCAGCAAACCTCGCAATTGTGATGGCACAAGCAGGTAAACGTGTGGTGATTATTGATTCTGATTTGCGCCGTCCCATGCAGCACAAAATAATGTCCGTAGGCAACAATCGGGGACTTACCACAGCGCTCTTAGATAACGAGACACCCGTCACCTATCATCTTCAAAACACAAAAATTAAAGGGTTGCGTGTGTTGTCTAGTGGCCCAATTCCACCAAATCCTGCTGAGATTCTTAGTTCTCAAAGAATGAGTCACCTTATTCAGGAATTATATGATGAGGCAGATGTACTCGTCTTCGATACACCCCCAGTGCTGACTGTTACTGACGCGGCCGTTTTATCTCCACAAGTAGATGGGACGTTATTTGTTGTCCATGTAGGCAAAACTCGCAGAGACACGCTTACCCAGGCCGTTGAGCGTGTTATGAAGACTAATGCCCAACCACTTGGGGTGGTGCTTAACCGCATCAAGCCGAGTCATGGTGGATATTACTACTACCAATATTATGATACCTATGCTCGCGATGGCAAAAAACGCAAGAAACGACGTCACATCAGTTCTAAAGATCAAGTCAGTACAACTAATTAGCTGCATAATAAATTTAAATCAGTAGAGACTACAGGATTCGAATTGGAGGATAAATGCAGGAGGTAATGACAACAGATACTTCATCATCGCGCCGGCAGCGTTCCGGTAATTTATTGGTGCTGGTTGGCATCCTTTGGCTCCTCCTTGCAGCAGCCCTGCTGTTTTATCAACTAGTTATTCCAAGTAAAGTTGAAATAACATGGGAGACAGCCACGGAGCAGCAAACTGCGGGCTTTAATATTTACCGCAGCAACTCTCCTGATGGTGATTTTATATTGATCAATGAAAATAAGATGATCGATAGTCTAGGAAGTCCAGTCTCCGGAGCGCGATATAATTTTGTCGACGACAATGTCGACGCTGGAGAAACATATTACTACGTTCTTGAGGAAATAGAATTCGATTCTACTAGTAATCGGTATGAAGAAGATGTTTTCGAATATGATGTACCTGTGGTTACCTGGTGGGCCGTTATTTTAACTGCGGGCAGCGCCGTTATCGGTCTTGTCATCCTCATGGCCGGTCTGAAGGAGGATAAGCATCAGTGAATGCAACGATAACTACACCGCGCGTAGCACCGGATCTAATATGGCGACTATTAGATGATAATGCTGTTGTGGTATCACCTGGCGTTGGCGAAGTTCGGGTTTTAAATCATATTGGCACCGTAATTTGGCAATTGCTTGTAGAAGAAAATAGCCCAGAGGAGATTGAGGAATTCTTGGTCAATCATTACGAAGTGAGCCATGAACAAGCAAAGAGTGACCTTCTTTTGTTTTTTGATGATTTGACCGAACGTGGTGTTGTTATTTGGGAAGAAAAAATCTCTTCAGCATCCACGCTTTAGTGGGCTTCATGTATACAATTTTCGCTATGGCCCCGCATTCTTATTAGAACTGTGGGGCTTTAGTCTGCCAGACCTTCGAACTTGCGACTTAAAACATTGATTAATAGGTTAGGCAACAGGAGGACCGGTAATATTTTTTGCACTCATAATCTAGGTTGAGGTAGTCTCAATGATTCTTAAACAACATTCCCAGCGCCCAATCTTATTGTTATTCTCATTTCTTATGTTAACCGTGCTGCTGACACCATCATTTACGGCCGCGCACAGTGAAAGATCCTCAGAATACTTAGCCAGCCCAGGAACAAAGGTTTTTCGTTCCGATAACAATGGTCTACATTTTCAACTGCATACAGCACCATTTCAGATGGATAATGAGGGTAACATCGAAGTGCAAGGTCTGGAGCAGAAAATCCAGGAACCTGGTTCTCCTGCCTTACCCTACTACAGCACATTCATTGCCCTACCACCCCAAGCGGTGGTATCCGTCTCCGTGACAGAATCCGGCTTCTCCCGTCATCAGCCCATTGATGTCCCGCCTGTGCCCGAACAGCAACTTTGGGCCGAGGGTGATTCTGAGGGCATTTTGGCCGCGAATCCGGAAACAATAATTGAGCTCGAGCCGCTCATCCGCGAAGATGAAGAGATTTATACTCTCGACGCACCCTACCCTAAGAATCGCTTCGAACTCTCCGAGCCGCTTTATCTACGTGATCTGCGAATAGTGGAATTGAAGCTCTTCCCTTTGCGCTATAATCCATATCGCAAAACTATGACGCAAGCAACAGACTTGTCGATTCAACTCACCTTCTCTGGGGCAGAACTAAACAATTTGAACCCCTCGCCTGGCTATGTGGACAATCAGGGACAAGCGCTGCGCGACAGTATCCTCAACTTTGATCAATCCCATAATTGGCGCAGCCTGCCTCTAACAGAGGGAAATGAGGAGATTAACGTAGATTTGCCGATTGGCATCAATACGTTCAAGATTCTCGTCGATCAGGATGGAGTTTATGAAGTCACAGCAGATGACTTAAAACTTCAAGGCATGACTCTGCCTGTTGATCCCGCTGCAATCCAAATGATGCATGGCGGTCTGCCAGTTGCCTTCCAATTCATAGACGTAAATGGGGGTGGACAGTTCGATGAAGGCGACAAGCTTTATTTTTATGGCTGGGCATTTGACGGCTCGCGTTATGAGCAGATGTATGTCAATGACAATGTCTTTTGGCTCTGGGCAGGTGGAAGTGCTGAAGCCATCCCCGTTCGTGACAACGAGGCCGGAACCGGCAGTGTAGTGACAAATTTTGTCGATTCCGTCACCAGACATGATGAAAATGATAATTTCAGTGGTTGGGCGGTGCAATGGGAAAATGAGCCAACAATCTGGCACTCGGATCTTATCAATGCATTAAAAGGCGTAACTGAAAGCAGAGCATACGATATCGACCTTCCTGATCCAGATCCCGCTGCTACTGACAATTCCATTATTGTCGAACTAACGACAAGATTAAATGGTTTTACATCAATCTTGCCAACTTATTTCGCAAAAACATTCATTAATAATGATCTAGCTTTTGGCGAGAGGAACTGGAACGGCCGAAGGAACGTAAATGTCACCCATGCGGTATCTGGTAGTGAACTCAAACAACCGGTGGATGCAGGTTACCCAAGCAACCAAGTCACGGTCGAGTTTTCCAGTGACAGCGCTACTTCGGGATCAGTTTATTTAACACGCATCACTATTGAGTATAAACGCCTATTGAAGGCTCTGAACGATCAACTAATCTTCTCCACCGACCTAACTGGACAACATGATTTCCATGTATCGGGTTTTAGCAGTGGTGAGGCAAGTTCTGCAATCGTTTGGGATATTTCGGACCGTTACCAACCAGAACAGATACGCATGCAACCTCAAAATATTCAAGGTGGTGGAGGCAATTACACATATGTAGTCGGCCGTACCCATTCTGCAGGGGCACAATTCATTGCTACTACCACCAATAATATTCTGACTGTAAAGGATATTTCCTCATACAATCCAGTTCCTTTGTATCCAGATTCGGTTGAGGCACAATGGTTGGCCATCACCCACAGTTCACTCCGTAATGCGGCTGACGCGCTCGCTGCCCATCGCGCAGAAGAATTCAGCACCTTTGTGATCGACATCGAGAATTTAACCAATCAGGTTGGTTATGGTTTTAATTCACCTCAAACCATTCGCAATTATCTTTTTTACGCACTTACAAACTGGGCAGTGGCACCTGAATATGTCACTCTTTTTGGTGACGCGACCAGGAATCCGTTAAATCAGGAATGTCCTCTTTGCGGTGTATGGGACAAAGATGCACCAACATTGATAGTGACTGACTTCACTTTCGTCGATCGTTGGAACGGCATGATCCCTTCAGACTTCACAATGAGTTTATTAGTGGGAAACGACCTCTTACCAGACATCGCGATTGGCAGAATGGCGGCTAATAATCTTAATGATGCGAATCATATGGTGCAGAAAGTAATTAGTTACGAAACTCAGCGCGATCAAGAAGAGCTCGAGGATTGGCAAAGGAATTTTCTATTTGTGGCCGATGACCCTGATGCCGGCGGCAACTTCTGTGTCGAGAATTTACGTACTGGCAATGCCATTCCAAAGCTGTCATATAACCAAACCCACCTATGTTTGCCTGCGCCAACAGTCGTGGATACTGAATCGCTTCGAATAGAAATGGCCGAACAAATCAATGATATCGGCACTTCAGTATTGAACTACCGTGGTCATGGTTCCCCCGGAGCCTGGGCAGGATCGAGCGGTTCTCCCTCATTATTGACCTCAGATGATACTGATTTCTGGCAAAATGTCGGGCGACCAGTAGTCATTCTCAGTGCGGACTGTCTGGATGGTTACTTCATTTATACCCATACCTCAGCATTAGGTGAAACATTCCATCGCCTCAACAACCGTGGTTCAGTCGCCCACTGGTCATCTTCAGGCCTAGGCTTCTCATCAGAACACACGGCTCTCCACAGTGGTTATTATGCTGGCGT
This sequence comes from uncultured Chloroflexia bacterium, assembly GCA_963736615.1. Taxonomy (GTDB): domain Bacteria; phylum Chloroflexota; class Anaerolineae; order Promineifilales; family Promineifilaceae; genus JAACFF01. The sequence continues at coordinate 1,310,229 of CAVTPP010000003.1, forward strand.
ATTTATGTATCGCTATAAAGAAATTGGAAAAGCGATTAATTTCGCTAAAATTCAGTATTATCTATCCGGTCAATATCCATCGGAATTGTACAGCTTTATTTTACTTGGAGATCCAGCGTTGAAGATATTGCCCGAGGTGGAAACTGATTCCGGAATAATCCTCCTGCCGGCTGTTATGGCTCGGGATGCATAGTGTTAGTAGCGGGGGACATTAGACATAAAACGTGATATGTTATTAATCGATACCATACTGGTAACATTTAAAGTCTATGCATGGTTTAACCATTTGCAAGGTAAAGGAAGCGGTTAACGCAACCGTTATGTTAATGAAAACTGCTGGAACAATCGTTATCATCATTCTTATGGCAGCTTTAAGCTTGGCATCAAACGAAGCGCAAGCCCGTCAAACGCTAAATATTGGTCTTACACGTTTCGAGGCAATTCCTTTGGATAATGCTGTGCGCTTAGAATGGGATACCGAAACTGAATTAGGCACTGCGGGCTATCGACTTAAACGTGGTCAAAACGGATCCTTTTCTTATTTGTACCAATCTGATGGCAGTAGCACCCTATTTATTAATAGTGAGGGGGGGCCCAGCCTGGGTGCAAGCTATAGCATTGTTGATGAGACGGCCGTCAATGGAGAAGTCTATACTTATCAGCTCATTGAAGTGACAGTAGACGGAAGTGAGACAGTCCAGGCCAGCAGGGCAGTCACAACTGGACTTGTGCCAACAAATACACCTATAGTTCTCAGCGGTCCTGGTGGAGGAGGTGGTGGTAATCAAGATACGCCTACACCACAACCGACCACCACTACGGCTGCGACACTGCCGCCAAGCAGCACGCCTGTGCCCTCACAGACGGCCGTATCAACTACCGCCCCTACAGTCACCCCACGCGTGACAGCAACCCAAACTTCGACAACCGTTGCGGATACGGCAAATGATATCAACGGTGGACAAGATGGCATCTCCTCCACATCCCAGGAAGTAAATACAGACGGCCCAAACAACCCCGGCATCGCAGTCGCACAGGCATTGGAAGATCCTTCAGCTGCTGAGCTGCTCGCATCAGCAGAAACAAATTCTGAAGAAATGGGGCAAGAACCTCTATTATCTGTCGCTGAATCGGTGGTCACACAAGAGGAAGACATTGTTCCTATTAATGCTTCCAATAAAAATGAGAGACCAATAGTAATTGGTAACAATCGGCCCACTGGCAGCGGACATAGACAGGAAAACGTCGCAAGAAGTCAAGAACCATCAGACGATGTTTGGGCTGGACGTCTATATCTATGGGTCGCCTTCATCGCCGCAATAGTTATCTTCATCGCCGCTGTTTTGGGAGCCATTTTGCTATATACGCGCCGCCGAAACAAGGAATAAGCGCCAATGGAATTCAGACTCGGCAAATCCCAGCTTCTTGCCTTACTGCTGGTACTTTTGGCTATCACAATCGTATCCTGCCGGACATCCAATCCCACAACAGACGCAGAACAAGACGCCAACGATGGCGTCTCGGGCAATCTGAAATTACAGGTCGAGGAAGATGGCGTCTACCGTGTTACTCAACGCGAATTAACGAATGCCGGCCTGGATATGAGCGAACTAACGATTGAAAATCTGCGTTTACGCCAAGGGGGGCAAATTGTTCCCTTGCTTATTGTAGACAATAGTCTGATATTCTACGGTGAGGCACCAGACAGTCGCTATGTCACAGATCGTTCCTATATTTTGGAAATAGGAGAATCTGGCTTAGAAATGCCGGTGATCGTTATCCCTGAGGGCGATCAAGCCCCAGTTTCAAAAGTATTACAAACCACCCACCTTGAAGAAAACCATGAATACGCGAGTGAGGCAAGGCAAACAGATAGGGACGATGTTTGGTTTTGGTACAAATTGAGACAACAAGACGTTTTTAGTACCGAAGTAGAATTGGCACCTATTGAGACAGAACCAGCCAAAATACGCCTCAATGTTTGGGGATTTACATATGATCGGGAAATCGATGGCGACCACAGCATTGATTTACTGATCAATGATAGACCAGTTGGTGAAGTCGTCTGGGATGGCCAGGTTTTCGAAACGGCTGAGATGGATATCCCAGCCGGCGTACTCCTACCTGGAACAAACAAGATCACCATTGATAATCGTCCGGAAGGTGCTTCATTCCTGGATATCATGCACATCAACTGGATTGAAATAGATTACTTCAGCCTGACATCAGCAGTAGACGACCGCCTGATTTTCCCCGTCAAATCCAGCATGGTGCAGATAGAGGATTTCAGCGGCAAACCGATTGTGCTAGACATCAGCACACCAACAGCACCAAAGCTAATTGAAAATTTCGGTTTTGATAAAGATCGGTTACTTCTGTCGGTAAATGATGAGATGGTAATAGCTGCAATCGGTCCAAATGGCTTTCACTCCCCACGTATTGAGCAGCTTCGAACAAGTGCCTGGCACGATGACGAACATCAAGCTGATTTAATTATTGTAACTACCGATGATTTAGCGCCTTCTCTGAGTCCATTAATCAAAACAAGAGAAGAGCAGGGTTTAACTGTAGCCTTGGTGCCGGTTGAAGAGATTTACGACGAATTTGGGTTCGGGGAAGCCTCACCAGAAAGTATCAAACAGTTCATAACCTATGCCCATGAAAATTGGCAGGCACCCGCACCAAGCTACTTGTTTCTTGTAGGTGATGCAACAATCGATTTTTTGGGGCATATTAGTGAGATACCGGCGAACACAATACCATCGGTGATAGTACCTGTCCAATTCAGTGGCGAGACAGTAAGCGACTCTCGGTTAGCTGATATTGACGGAGATACGAAACCTGAAATGGCCGTAGGGCGCTGGCCCGTGCGAACAGAGGAAGAAGTAGAAAGCCTTGTTGAACGCACACTGGCCTATGAGCAAGGGTCAGCAAACGAAAAGGTGATATTTGCTGTTGACGATAGCGAGTCCCGCTTTTCTTCCATCGCATCAGAATTAACCAGAACAAGCAATCTACCACAGGATCAGGTTAGGATATTGGAGGGACCACTCGTTGGCGAAATTACCGCTGAGTTGAATGGGGGCTCTTGGCTGGCCACTTACATCGGTCATGGCAGCATCGGCCGTTGGGGCAAAGAAGGAATATTTGAACTCGATGCAGTTGACGGCCTTGCCGCTGACACACCGCCGATCTTAATTCAACTAACATGCTTAACCGGGCTATTTTCGCACCCAGAAGAAATTTCTCTTACCGAAGCAATGCTTAACCATCCCAATGGACCAGTTCTGACGGTGGCTGCGACAAGCCTGACCCTCTCAGGTCACCAAGAACCTTTTGCAAGAGAATTACTAAAAAAGTTGCAAGACCCTAGCATAGTGCGCATGGGCGATGCATTTCAGGAGGCAAAATTATCTTTAGACGTTGAAAACTCTAAGGGCCTACGCGAGATAAGTGACACATTTGCGTTGTTTGGAGATCCAAGCACCATTATTGTTCGGCCATGAAAATGCAGATTCCTTTATAAACCCCATGATTGTTGAGAATTCCAAAAAGAAAAGTAAATTTCATGGTCTTAATCGGATCTTGCCTTGGCTCAACCTGGTTCTAGCCGTCCTTTTAATTGTCTTAGGCATTTGGTACCTTTCCGACAAGGTCAGTATTGAAGAGATCGTTCAGGCCCTAATCCTTGCTGACACGGGATTTATTCTCTTAGGAGTAGCCTTAATGTTGATCAACATGCTGCTTAAATCCTGGCGTTGGCAACTAATGTTCATGACTCCGGATGAAGCAGTTCCTTTTTCTCCATTGTTCTGGTCGCTGTCATTGGAAAAATATGTGAATTTGATCTTGCCCTTCTTACGCCTTGGGGAGATTGCTCGAATTTATGCCCTTAATAGACAAATTGACATGCCTATTGCACGCTCTCTTGGTACTTTAGTCCTTGAAAAAGTGTTGGATTTTTTCGTGTTAGTATTAGCCATTGCGCTGATTTTACCACTAGTCATATTACCAGTATTTGTCAGCACGCCAGGGCTATTCGTTTGGATTTTGCCGGTCGTTGCTTTACTTGTATTATATTTATTCGCCTACCAAACCGAGATCATTACCCGTTTTTTTTCTGCTTTGGCAGAGAAGATTCCCACGCGGCTGGCCAAGCGTTTGTTGACCTGGTCAATATCTGGCCTTGAGGGGTTGTCATCACTCCGAAGTCGGCGGCAGTCCTTATTATTGGTATGCTCTTCAGTACTAATTCTCATCCTTTCGATTTTAGTCCCATATGTGATATTAGCCGCTTTCGGTATACGTTTAGGTTTCGTCGAGGCGGCCGTTATCCACATCGTCGTAACCATTGCCACGACGCCGCCCAGCACACCTGGAAAAATAGGGGTATTTAACGGTGCTGTTGCTCTCACACTTTTAAGTTTTGGCATTACGGACGAACCAATTATTATTGGTTATTCCATTATGTTTTATTTGGTGGTGGTTGTACCTCAAATTGTTTTAGGCATCATCGCCGCTGCTCGCACCGATTGGCATTGGCATCAATCAAAGGAGCAGATGGTTGTTCAAGAATAGGCTTCATTATCGCCTAGTCATATCTGTAGCAGAAATTAATGCATACAAAGGACACGGAACCAGAGTTAAGAATATCTGTAATTGTTCCTGCATATCAGGCGGCGAACACTATCACCTCCTGCCTGAATGCCCTGCGTGAGCAAGATACCGATCTTCCCTACGAAGTTATCGTAGTTGACGATGGCTCGGCGGATAATACGGCCGAATTAGCCGGCAGTCTATGTGACCAACTCATCAGACACAGGGAGAAAAAGGGGGCCGCAGCCGCTCGCAACAGTGGCATTCATGCTGCAACAGGGAACATACTTTGTTTCACTGATGCCGATTGTACGCCAAAAAACGATTGGATCAGGCAGATGATACTGCCTTTTAAAAATCATGAAATCATTGGTGCGAAAGGTGTTTATCGCACAAAACAAAAAGAAGTAACAGCCCGATTTGTGCAAATTGAATACGAAGACAAATACGATCTGTTGCTTACCCAAGATCGAATCAATTTCATAGATACATACTCGGCCGCCTACCGTCGCGATGTTCTTTTAACGAATGATGGCTTTGATGAACAAATCTTCTATGTAGAAGATCAAGAATTATCTTTTCGTCTTGCTTCCCGAGGATACCAGATGGTTTTCCAACCCTCTGGTGCTGTCTATCACCTTCACAGCAGTACCATGTGGGCCTATTTACGTAAGAAGTTCATGATCGGCTATTGGAAAGCACAAATCTTGCGCCGCTTTCCAGGGCGGGCTATTCAAGATTCTCATACGCCACAAGTACTAAAAGTACAAATGTTGATCTTAGTATTGATTTTATTTTCAGCCGCAGGAATGCTCCTCACAAGCTGGAGCAGTATAGCCCTGGCTGCCAGCATACTTACCTTTCTTCTTACTACGATCCCATTTCTGGCTAAAGCATGGCCGAAAGATCGCATTGTTACCCTTGCAGCACCTTTTCTACTTGGAGTAAGAGCTACGGGCCTTGGTTTTGGATACGCTTGGGGATTGATAAAAAAACAGCCGGTTTTTAACCAAGAGCAAACAATTGACGGTCTCAACTATGTACTAAAACGAGCTATGGACATTATTGGCGCTCTAGTTGGTTTAATTTTCACTCTCATTGTAACGCCCATAATCGCTATTGCAATCAAGGCGGATACAAATGGGCCAATAATATTCAAGCAGGAACGTATAGGTTTAGAAGGCCGGCCGTTCACTCTATACAAATTTCGCTCAATGTGCGTCAATGCTGAACTTGAATTATCCAACGTAGTTAACTTTGGTGAACATACCGAACCACTGTTTAAGAGAAAAGACGATCCCCGCCTGACCCGTGTCGGTCGCGTATTACGTCGCTGGAGCTTAGACGAACTGCCCCAATTTTGGAACGTTTTGAAAAGTGAAATGAGCCTTGTTGGGCCTCGCCCCGAGGAATCCCGCTATGTCGAAATGTATGAAGCTTGGCATCGCCGCAGGCTAGCGGTAAAGCCTGGGATGACAGGGCCCATGCAAGTAAAAGGGCGTGGGAACCTATCGTTAGATGCAAGAGCCACACTTGATCTAGATTATATTGAGCACTACTCTTTATGGCGTGATGTCGTTCTGTTAGGAGAAACGTTTCCGGCCGTCATTCGCGGAGTTGGCGCACACTAATTTGCCTATGAATGGCTATTTTTCTTCCCTCCAAAAACAAGATGGACCTGGCTCTTCACATATTTTGAATGGTCTTCGATCGCACCCTTCCTTCAGAATTTTCGTCGTAGGCAGTCTAACCGCGATCCTAGCTCTCTCCATCTACTTGATTACTCTAGCACCTGATATCACCTGGTCCCATTTCAGCAGCGATGGTGGCGAACTAATAACCGCCGCTGTTACGTTGGGCATTCCCCACCCTCCTGGATATCCCACTTATGTGTTGCTTGGTAAATTAATCAGTTTTCTTCCAATTGGAACAATAGCTTTTCGCTTCAACCTTTTCTCCGCTTTGGCCGCGTCAATAGCCGCCGGCTTTGTTGCAGTTACGGCCCTAGAAAGTGTCAGCGAAAACGGTTCTGCCAATTCCGTCGCACTGGCAACAGGGCTTACAATAGCATTTGCCCCACTCATTTGGGGTCAAGCAGCTGTCGCAGAGGTTTATACTCTTAACCTAGCCCTGGTTTCTTTCTTTCTATGGGCACTATTAGGCCACCGCTCTTCTTTATTAACCGGTGTCTTACTAGGACTTTCCATAACAACACACCTTACTTCGTTGTTGCTGCTTCCGATGGCAATTGTTCTAACTGCGCGTGGGCGCAGAACCCATCTCATTGGCGGGCTTTTTATGGGATTGTCCCCTCTTCTACTGTTGCCAATTTTTGCAAAACTAGGCAGCCCGGTTATATGGGGCGATACGACAAACCTACGCGGATGGCTTTGGCTGATTAGCGGACAACTATATGCATCCAATCTAAGCCTGCCAAACTCAACGGAGATTTTGTTTCGTTTATCCTCATGGAGCAAAGTAATCCTAAACCAATTTGCCATTTTCGGCTGGCTGTTCATAATAATTGGCATCGCTAACAATCGACAAGATCCACGCAAGAATGTTTGGCTGTTGATTTCAGTTTTACTTTATGCATTATTCAATTTTTTCTACAGTACGCCAGACTCATTCCTTATTCTTTTACCTATATTGCTGTTATTGAGTCCCATTTTGGCAGCTGGTTTGTCTCGAGTTGGCCCCTGGTCACTGCTTTTGCCATTGGTCTTGCTTGGGGTAAATTTCAATCACCAGAATCTCCGTGAGGACCAGCATGTCCGGCCGTTGGTTGAAGAACTTCTTGAAGAACTTCCTCAGGAAGCCGTACTGCTTACTCCGGGAGATCAATCAATTTTTACTTTATGGTATTTCAAACATGTTGAAGGCCAACGCCCAGATCTGCGCTTGGTAGATTCAAATCTTTTTGCTTTTGATTGGTATCGAAAACGACTAAAAATTTCATATCCTGAACTGAAAGGGCTCGAAAACGATGATTTGGAATTATTTCACTCTTTAAATTCTAGAATCCGGCCGTTTTGTACTCTCTCGCTGCAGTCACCTGAGACTGTATCTTGCCACCACAGTTCAGACCCAGGACACGTGAAAAGTACGCCAATCTTTGCCGGTTGGTTTTAACTTTGATGCTATAATGGCTACGATCAACCTCTCGTAGGATGAAACACAAGGTAGCTTGAGGAATGATTTATGAAACATAGACAGAATATTGTCATGTTATTACTATTGATATTACTATCTTCGGCCGTTCTTGCCCTCGCCGGCCTCCCCGGCAGCGTACTCGGCCAAATGACTATTCCAACACGTACACCAACCCCAAATCCTGGAGAACCGACCGACCCTCCTCCTCTACCGACCGATGACAATGGCGGGGGAAACAATACGCCATCGCCTACAGATCCCCCAGGGCAAAGCAGCTCAACGCCTTCGTCGGGTCCATCCAACACGCCTATTGCCCCAGGAAGCACGCAGGCACCCACGGGCACATCTCAACCACCTGTTACTGTAACGGGAAATGCTAGTCCAACGCAATCCGGCGCGGTTGGAACATTACCGGCAACATGGACTGTCACAGCCTCGCCAACTCCGATTGATAAGGAAATTGCCCCAGGCACAACGCCAATATCTTTTCCTGTAGTAGCAACTGCTTTTCCTAAGGCTGAACTATGTGGCGTGCCCCCTACTTTCACAACATTAATCAGAACAGAAGTTTATTCAGGACCGGGCGAAGATTACGATCTAATCGAAACGTTGGCGATTGACGAGACACGGCCGATTGTCGGGCGAGCGATCTACGGTTCATGGTGGGTTATTCAGTTAGACGGGAAATTCAACCAGGCCTGGATTAATGACAACAGTGGAATAGCCCATGGCAATACCAGGAATGTACCAGATGTCCCATCACCTAAGATCAACGGCGTAACGCCTACACCAGGCATTAAATGGGATCCCACGCCAGTACACGATTGTGAGCTAACACCAACCGCTACTGCAACTATTCCAGGAGATCAGGAAGATCATATTGTAAGTGGCGTAATCATCGATGATGGGGGTGCATCCCCCCAGGACACAGTCGATCCCAGCGAACCCGATTTTGATACAAATCAACAAAATTTAGTCGCCCCAACGGCCGTTCCGCTAGACATTCCAACCGCTGCACCCACACCAAATCTATTGCCGATCGCCGGACTTGTGCTAATTATTGCGGCTGTTTTTGTTGCTCTGTTCTTGCGTCGTAATCCAGGAGGGGGAGAACCTTCAGCGTAGTGAGTTTTAATAACAGGTTCATTCAGCGGGTGCGAAATTAATCGTCACCGGCAGAATCAAATGGTCTGAGCCATCAGGCAATAGAACGCGATTTCCGGTCAGCGGATCATAGATACCTACTTCAAGAGAAGCCTGGCCATAATAATTCTCATTTAAGATCATCTCATGGTGATCCACCACATATTCATCTATGAGCCATCCCGTTACTCTCCGCGCACCATTTGCCGGGGGGCTGTCATGTTGGCCAATCAAGCGGCCATCTTCAGCCAATATATGCGCAAAAACCACATAATCGTCGGCAGAACCGTTGGTAGAAGATTGCCAAACCAATTCCAGAGGCACAGATTCACCTGAAGAGAACTGCTCCTTAAGAATATTGAACCCTGTTAATCTGGCAATATCCCCAAAGTTAGCATCAATTTCATATGCTACGGGCACAATTTCATAATTGTGCTGCTCCGAAATCACCTCAATCTCGTCAAGAACAACCTCGCTTTCTCCTAAGCGCAAGACAATTTGAAATTCTCCAGATGCTGTCGCTGGAATATTGAGCTTGCGATGCTCATGAACCATTTCTCCAACGCTCCAAAGATTCGTTGGATAATGCCCATAAGCCGGTGCGCCGGAACTCACACTTAAATCACCTGATTCCTGAACCAAGACGACTTCAGGTTGCAAATCGGTCAGCGATCTCTCCCCTGCTTGCCAAAGCAGTTGAATTCTTAAGTCATCGCCCGGTGCATAGACGCCTCCCCCAACTTCTGCTGCCAGGAGTGTCAATCCCGACGCCGTCATTAGTGGTTCTGATTGGGGGACAATTGGCAGATTTTCATGATCATTTATTTTCGGGGGTTTGTACACTATGTTAACGGTTCCTATCGCTGACGCCTGTCCACTAGGTGCTCCTTTTTCATCCAGTATATCCAATGAGTGTATCCTCTCATCATCATCCAAATAAACCTGAACTCTTAGCTCATATGAAAGTGGCGGAATTGCCCGTGGCACCTCAATAACATGATAGGTTGTAATTATCTCGCCAACCTTCCATTGATCTGATGGACGGCCGTATCTATCTCGCAACAAGGTATCCGTAGATGCGATCAACCAACCTTCTTCATCTAACAAGCGTAAAGTAACATTTGCACCATCATCAATCGGTTTTGATAGCTGCCAGCTTAAGGCAACTGCTACCGCATCCCCAGCGCCTTCGTCCTGTTCTATCCAAATCCCGTTTAATACCAAAGGCTCATAGTTAACTAACATTGGCGTTATTCGTGGGGCAGCAATCGGTTCTTTCAACTCATAAGTTCGAACCACTAGCCCCTCATAGGGGGTATTGGCCACCTGGGTACCCGCTTTCTTCAATGCAAAAGTCAACTGGCTTTGCCAATCTCTTGTTTCGCTTAAATAGTCCACCACAAATAAACGTTGGGTATTTTCAGAAAGTGATTCAAGATGTGACCAACCCCCGTCAGGGTCATCTAGTCTCGGCATCTCAATAACAGTATCACCCGCATATTCGAATGGCAGCGACCAATCTGTATCTGGAACCAGAATAAGATCTGTGGCTTTGGCCGAATCCTCCAAATAATGCGCAACGCCCCGCATATCATCCTTAGCAACATTAGAATCAAAGAAATATAGCAACAATCCCCAGATAGACGCTATCAATAACCCGAGGAATAGCAGGCCAGAGAGCACTTTTGTAACCCGAGTCCAATGCTTCTTCTTTATACTTATTGAAGGAATAATCAAGAATGCTGTAAGCATAAGTAGACCGGGAACAAAGATGGCGACATAACGAGGGTGTGAAAAGGAACGCACTGTCCATACGATCAGAGCAGAGCTAAGAGGGACAAGCCAATGCGAAAGTAACGTAACTGTATCTCGCCTGGTTTCTTTTTGGATCAACCTCATTAGGAGAAGAATGAATAGCACACTGAGTATGACAAAGGCTAATGTACGTGCTCCCGGTCTAGCCAGCATCCCAGCTAAACCGGTTAAATGGAATGTCCAAACTTGCATTATCAAAAATCGCAATGGCACGGGATCGGCAACGAATGTACCCGCGTTCGCCTCTCCCTTCACATTGCTCCAGTTATTTATTACAGCAACAAACCATGGCAAACTTGCCAACAAAACCAGAAACTGCGTCAGAAACCAATGCCGCAAATCCAACCAGCGTTTTTGCTTGATAAAAAGAATCAAAGCCCACGCCGCAACATAAAGCAATATGAATAGCGTTATATAGTGCAGGTGCAGCCCAATCCATGTAGCCAAACCAAGCGATATCCATAAACCAGACCCCTCAATCTTTCCAGACAGCGATGGACGTGTTAATTCACGAGTAATAGCCAGGAGCGAGAGATAGATTAATGGTAATAGAGCATAGACACGTATCTCTTGGCTGTAAATAACTGAAACAGCAGAGAATGTCGCCAATATACCAGCGACATAGGCAGTTCTAAGACTAAACCAGCGCCGAGCTATAGCAAATATAACGGCGACCTGCAACCAACCTGCTAATACCGAGAAGTACCGCGCGTTAAATGCGCTTACACCTGTGGCCCATAGCCAACTCTTTAGTCCTAAAAAATAGAGTGGCGGGTGAATATTATTCAATCGATCGCGAACAATTTCGGGAATCTCGGATGTGGCCAGGTGTAAACTGATCCCCTCATCCCACCAGATACTTTGGGCATCCAGTTGGAAAAGACGAAGGGCAAAGGCGATAAATAGAAGACCTAAAAGCCAGAATGAAAAACCAGGTTTCAAGGCGCTATCTCCACCACCAATGGTAATAATACCTGGTCATCGGCGAAGTTTTCTCCTGCTTGGTTCTCAGCACTGAAACGACGACCGTTGTTAGCATCATATAAGCCCACAGCTACTCGATACTCACCAGGTTGAATATTAACAGGTATTTGTAGCTCATACTCGTCAATAATCACCTGGCCATCTATCCAAATATCACTGGGCAAGCCACCTGGCCATTGATCTGATTGGGCAACTATATCTCCGCCCGCGTCAACAAGGTGAACAAACGCCGTAACCGGTTGTTGGGTCTGGCTGTCAGCAAGCCAATAGAGCGTTAAAGGTAATTTTTCGCCGGCCGAAACAGCAGATACAGTCGGTACAACACCGCGTAATTCAATACCAGGTTCAAAGCGAACAGTCATGGGAAGAGGGATATCTGGGGGAAGTGAAAATAGACGATCAGTAGTCATCACCTCTACCGTACCAAGCTTTAATACTTGACCAACTGATTGATCACCGGTTAACAATGGCCATATTACGACTGGTGTAGTTCCAGCACTCAAGTGCGTGGGAACTGGAAGCCGGTATTTTTCCTGTACGATTCTTCCAGGCTGCCAATCACCACTATCAAAACGGCTCAAAGGCAGCAAGATGGGCTCTTCGTCTCCCACTTGGAGCGCGATCTGCATCCCAGAGGGCAATTTCTTATCTGTTCGCCAAAACATATCGATTGTTAAATCAGCACCAGCTACTATTCTTTCAGGATGTATTGAATACCCCAGTGCGTAAAGGGATTTTTCAAGCCAAGAGGCATCTTCTATGGGAATGAAGGCGATTATTTCATCGTTTGAGGTCGTACCTGATGCTTCCCACGATACATCGCCCGCATCGTAAATTACACCGGAGAATGCTCCTTCGTTCAAAATTGGTAACTGCGCACTTGTAGCTTCTTCTACCAGAGATAACTCTACACTATATTGCCCGGGTGGCGTTGAAGCAGGCAGATCCAATTCATATGTAACAATCGGTGTTTCATCTGGCAGCCAATGCTCTGGATAGAAGTAGACCTCATTTAACAACGCTGTCTCGAGATCACTCCATACATGACCGTTTTCGTCTAGTAATCGAATCTTGACCAGAAAACGGCCGTCTGACGCTTGTCGTTCCCATTGAGTCGTGAAGCGAACTTCCTCATTGCTTGCTCGAAGATCCTGGCCCAATAACTTAACTTTTTCATCGAATGAAATTGGAACAGGTAAATCGGTAAGTTTAAGAACCACAGTTTTGCTGTCTGGATTTGAATATATCCAAGACTGATCCAAACCACCGTATCGAATAACATGCATTAGATCAAGATCGGCCGTCAATTTTTCCACTCCCTCCGGATCACTTTGCCGGCCGCCGGCAGTAATTATGACATAATCAGCATCCAACTGTCCCTGATCCCCAGCAAGCACTGTTTGTCCGGGGAAAAAAGGAGCAAGAGAAGGTGCAATCCCGGAAACGGCCGACTGCCGGTCTACATCCGTCTCACTGGCCAGCCATATTCCTGCGCTGCTGATGCTTTCACCCCATCCGATAGGTAGAACATACTGAGCCGTAAACGGACCGCCCAGTAACAGATTATAGGCGGATAAAGGGTAAGGTGATATGAACAGCAAATATAAGACCTGCGCGCTCAAGAGAGAAAACAAAGTCAACCAACCAAAACGATTGCTTCTGCGAAGCCAGAATCCCCAGCCGATAACCCCCAACACTGTTAGTGCGGGAATTACTGGCAGCGCATATCGATCAAATTTCTTTGCGGCAACGGTGATAAGTGCGATAAATAACACTGTCCAAAGCACAAACACAATGACGGTTTTCAATGAATTATTACTTCTGTCTTCCCGCCTGAACATAAATATCACCAGGGAAACCAGACCAATAGTAACCACCGGCCCAATGCGCCAAGCCAGTGCGAAGGGGTAAAAAAGAAGGCCATGGTCAAACGCCATCTGGCCCAGAAAAAAGGTCGGGCGAAGAGCTTCTGCTACATGTCGGTTGGCATTCCCTCCTGCCAATTGCAGCACTTGTCCTGGTGTCGACCAAAGCGCTGGATAAACCACTATTGCAATTAGAAGGAAGGCTGCGATCCAGATAACGCCTAAGAAAACACTTTTCTGGAGGCGCTCTCGTAACGGGTCACCGCGATTTTGCCAGATCAAGAGAAGGAGAATCAATCCTGCCAGCGGTACAAGCAGCAGTGCCGGTGATTTTGAAAGCACAGCCAATGCGGCCGTTCCGCCAGATACGGCCGTAAAGATTAGTCTGCTTCGCCATTCTTCGTTCCGCCACCCTAAACCTGTTGCCAGGGCTAATGATAAAAGTGATAACATCGAAAATGTCGTAACCAGGCCATCTACATGTAATAGACCTGCCAGTCCCGCCAAAAAGGGATCTATTGCCAACAAAAACGCCAACAATAACGCCATGCAAGAGGCCGAATAAACGACGGGATAAGAAAAAGACGGCCGCAATCCCCAAGCTGTTAACAATGGCAACTAATAATCGGCCTGCTGAAAGAAATACGCTTAGTTTCTGGAATGCAAGCATATTGTCTGGCGTCAACCAGGCAAGTCGCGTGATCCATTGGTAGGCGTCAAAATCAGCGGGCCTTAGCATGAGCTGGCCCGTGATCCCGATGGCTCCCAACCAAGTTGTAATCACACCCGGATGTCCAGCAACCAACGTATCTGCCCATTCGCCGGCGTGCAATGCTTCACGGAACAAAACAGACCGGTACACCCAGATCAATTCATCAGGCGTGACATACCGGCCCAAAGCTGACAAGCGAAATGTTAGAGCAATCAAAAACAGAACTATTACAAGCAGACCAGACCGGTCACACCAGCGTCGTTTCCTCAGCAGAGGAGATAAAGATTTCATCTATAACTGCCAATGATAACTCATTTCTATTCATTCGTGGTTCATAATATTCCGTACTCTCTTATTATTCACCCTAAGCGATTCAACCAGAATTAATGGAAAACAATCTCTAATAGTCTCCTCGGCGAATTTAGAGTTCTTGTATATGTCTCTAAAGAATGTATAATCGTGGAAAATTTACCCCCCGATGGCAAACATCGCGGGAAGCGATAGGAATGTTTTAACGTATGACAAACGCATCTAGTGGCGAGTCAAGCCACCCCATGGACTTCTTGCTTGACGAAGAATTAAATTTACCGTCCGCCGGCGAAATTCGCTCCGGCTGGGTCGTTGCTCAACGCAGCAACGAGATTTTAGTAGACATTGGCGCCAAATCTGAAGGTGTAATTTCCGGTAGCGAGGTTTCCTCAATGGATGCCGCAACGCTGGAATCGCTTTCAGTAGGCAACGAAATTCAAGTTTTTATTATAAATCCAGAAGATAACAATGGAAATATCATCCTCTCCTACACTAAAGCAAAGGAAGAAGAGGATTGGGTAAAAGCAGTTGAACTGATGGAAAACCAAGAAGTCTGTGATTGCACCGTCGTTGGATTCAACCGCGGCGGCGTTCTTGTAGATGTCGGCCATGTTCGTGGCTTTGTGCCCAATTCACAGCTACGTCGCGAACGCCGGATTCAAAGAGGGGACCAACCAGAAAAGCAACGCGCATTACAGGCAATGATCGGTGAAATTTTGAATGCCAAAATCATTGAGGTTAGCCGCGAACGCAACCGCCTAATCCTTTCCGAGCTTGCTGCAAGTAAGGAGATTCGAGAGGCACACAAAGCTGATTTAATCTCCACTATGGAAGTTGGTGATGTTTTTGATGGCCAAGTAGTAAATCTGGCTAATTTTGGCGCGTTTGTAGATATTGGCGGTATCGAGGGACTTGTTCATTTGTCTGAACTTAGTTGGAAACGAGTTACCAAACCATCCGATGTTTTACAAGTTGGCGATGATGTGAAGGTATCGGTACTGAAGATTGATAAGGAAAAGCAGCGAATCGCACTTGAGCATCAAACGATTGGAAGCGGATCCATGGACGTTGATTGATGATACTTACCAAGTTGGACAGCTTGTCGAAGCCAGTATCACACGTTTAACCAAATTTGGTGCATTTGCTCGGTTGAATGATGATTACCAACTTGAAGGCTTGATTCATATCTCGGAAATGGCTGAGGAAAGAGTGGAACATCCACGAGAAGTCGTAAACGTCGATGATAACGTTATGGTAAGAATAATTCGGGTGGATGCTGAACAACGACAATTAGGATTAAGTTTAAAACAGGTCTCTTCAGAAAAATTCATGGAATCTGATTTGGCCATGTACAATTCAATGTAATCAGGGCAATAATCGCTTTTTGTCAATTCTCTTGCTGAATTTAGTCTGAATACATTCGCTTTCGTCATCCGCATGTAGTTTAATTTGCAGTGTAATGTAACGCTTTAGACTGCAGACCTGAACAAATCGTTATCATTACGCCGGTATTGATTATTTTGCAGGTCAACGAGACCATTGTCAGTATGTTTTTTCTGGGGGTCTCTTAGTTATATCCGAGGGTTATGCGGTGAACTCAAAGAATTGGGAACGATTTACGCAACGCGCGCGCCGAGTGCTAAGTTTAGCGCAAGAAGAAGCTGAACGGCTAAATCATAGTTACATCGGCAGCGAACATGTACTTATCGGTTTATTGCGCGAAGAAGGTGGTGTCGCTGGTCGAGTTCTACGCGAACTTGGTCTTGATGCTGTCCGTGTGCAAGCCATGGTTGAAAGATTATCGGGAGGGCCCGGTACACGTACGCCATTTACTAAGACGGAACTCTCTCCAAGTACAAAACGTATTTTGGAGCTTGCTGTTGAAGAAGCGCGGCGAATGGGGCAGCATTATATCAGCACGGAACATTTGCTTTTAGGAATGGCTCGCCAGAATGAAGGTCTTGCCATGGATGTTTTGCGCAAGTTTGGCATCAGTGCCGAACAGATTCGCCGGCAAACTCGGCGGATGCTGAAAGAAAGCCCGGTTGCGACAACGGAACAATCCCCATCTCCTAGCCAGCGAAAAGGCAAAAAAGAAAAAAGCAAGACCCCGATGGTCGATCAGTTGGCTACTGATCTTACAGCGTTGGCTGAAGATTTGGCTCTTGATCCGGTCATCGGCCGTAACACTGAAATTGAACGTGTTATGCAAATTTTTGCCCGACGAACAAAGAACAATCCTGCCCTTATCGGCGAACCCGGCGTTGGGAAAACGGCCATAATTGAGGGATTGGCACAGCGAATTGTTGAGGGTCAAGTACCGGACACCTTGCTTGGTAAACGCGTACTGCAGCTGGATGTTGGCAGTCTTGTAGCCGGCACGATGTATCGTGGCCAATTTGAAGAACGTCTAAAACGCGTAATCGAAGAACTGAAATCAAGCAATGCTATTCTCTTTATTGATGAAGTTCATATGCTTGTTGGTGCCGGATCTGCAGGCAGTTCGGTTGATGCAGCAAATATCCTCAAACCATCATTAGCCCGCGGTGAACTGCAGACTATCGGCGCGACCACACTCGATGAATATCGCAAATACATTGAAAGCGACGCTGCTTTGGAAAGACGGTTCCAACCGTATATGTTGATGAACCCTCAGCCAGAAGAAACGGTTGAGATCCTTAAAGGGAATCAAAGGCGCCTACGAGCAGCATCATAACTTATTCATTACTGAAGAAGCAATTGAAGCGGCCGTTAATCTGTCCAGTTCGATATGTCACTGATCGTTATCTGCCTGATAAAGCGATTGACCTGATTGACGAAGGTGCCTCGCGGGTGCGTATGTACCGTGTCCCTCATGCCACAGATGTCCGACAAACTTATGATGGGTTGCGCGACTTGCGTGATGAACGCAACACAGGCCGTTGAACAAGGACAATTCCAATACGCTTCCGAACTTAAGGAACGTGAGGATGAAGTTCAACACCAATTCGATCAGATGCGTGCTGGCAGGCGATGACGACCCAGAAGAAAACAGTCTAACAGCCGAAGATATTGCCGAAGTGTTATCCATGTGGACTGGTATCCCAATTTACCAATTTACTGAGGAAGAATCCTCACGCCTTTTGCGCATGGAAGAGGAAATGAGAAAGCATATCGTCGGCCAAGAAGATGCCATCACGGCATTTCTAAAGCTGTCCGTCGCGCACGGGCCGGGTTAAAAGATCCGCGGCGGCCAATTGGCTCTTTCATCTTTCTTGGGCCTACCGGTGTAGGGAAAACTGAGTTAACCAAGGTTTTGGCACGTTTCCTGTTTGGCAGTGAAGATGCATTGGTTCAATTGGATATGTCGGAATTTATGGAGCGGCATACCGTTGCCCGACTCGTTGGATCGCCTCCAGGATATGTTGGCTACGAAGATGCCGGCCAGCTAACCGAAGCGGTCCGCCGCCGACCCTATTCCATCGTTGTCTTTGACGAAATCGAAAAGGCTCATCCTGAAGCCTTTAATATTCTTCTTCAGATCATGGAAGAAGGACATTTATCTGACGCCAAGGGACAAAAAGTAAATTTCCGTAATGCGATGATCATCATGACATCAAATGTCGGTGCCGATACCATCAAACACGGTCCAAATCTTGGTTTTGCCTTCCAACGAGATGACGCAATCGAAGCGGAGGCGAAGTACAAGGAAATGCATAAGACATTAATGGATCAATTTAAGCGCAGTTTCCGGCCTGAGTTTCTTAACCGTGTCGATAACATTGTCGTTTTCCGACAGTTACACAGAGAGGATATCCGGCAAATTGTGGATATTATCCTCGACGAGGTAAATGAACGACTTGTAGAACATGAACTGCTCATTGATGCGACTGATGAAGCTTTAGATTGGCTGGGCGAACATGGCTATGATGCTGAATTCGGGGCACGTCCTTTGCGTCGTCTCATCCAAACAGAAGTTGAGGATCTGCTCTCAGACGCCGTTTTGGCCGGCAGGTTTGAAGCCGGCGACGAAATTCAGGTCGATGTTGAGGACGATAAAATAATCCTCAGGGATGTTGAAAAGACGGAAGAAGTTGTTGAAGAGGCACTTCCGGCAGCGTAAAGCATTTAGACCAGGCTTCATCTGAAGCCTGGTTTTTTTTCTGTATTTCGTGAAACATCTCGTAAGAATTGAATTCCAACCCTACCAAGTGCTAATTTGCGAGTTTAATCCCCGAACCATGGTCTTAATGCCAAGAAAAGTCGCAAACGTCTAACCCCCCAGACAATCAAAACGACAAACACCCAAGTCAAGCATTGTGCTGCTAGGTTTCGTGTAAAAAAGTTGTCACTGTTTGTAATGTACCGGTTTGTGTCTGAGAAAAACACATAATGTAATAAGGGCACCAGGAGATAAGCAGACACAAAACCCAGCAAGAACGAGGCTTACAATTTTTTCACAAACAGTGTGCCGCCAAGCTTCTATTATTGATAAAAATATCAGCCAGATACAAGCAACCAGCAACATCAAAACAGCGATCAGAACCCGCCAATCAAAGCCTCTATGAATCCAATTTTCAACATAAATCAAATGAGGCATCGCCCACAATAGCAGTGCAATCCCCCACCCGTCTGCAAACAGCCAAGCAAGCCTAAGGGGTTGTCTCACTGCAAGGGCTCCGGGCATCAAGCTCAAAGCTAGAGATAACAAAGTAGACAATGTCACAAAGATAGCTAACGATGCTGGCAAACGTGGATAATTTACACTCATGGTAATAGCAGGGATTCCAATAGATAATATCAATGCTGCAATTATCCAGACCGGCTTCCAAGATGGCGGATGATAACTCTTCAAGCTCCTCCCTAATATCCAATTGGCAAACGTATAAAGCAGCATAATCATCCCACACGCGACTAGACCAGCCATCCAGTAGCGACTTGCGGTTACCCTGCTAAATGGAGATGTATCCGTCACTAGCGGTCCCATATCATGAAAATACAGAAAAACCAGATAACGATCGGCTATTGCAAACCAGTAGTAAAATTGGGCTAAGATTACGCCCGATACAGGTAAAGCGAATAGCAATGCGTAATGCCATTTCGTTTTTTCATTTTCCTTGTACTGGTAACGATTCAGCATGATAGCAACCCCGATGTTGCCAGATTATACTATCTCGGCTCAATTTCCAAATAATGAATTTCTTAATGATCCTTAGTGTTATTGACGTTTAGGTTCATTTGCTGTATCCTGTATATATCGTAAGTTCAACACCGGATAATTGCTCAAAATATTACCGCCCGGACTTCGAAGTCCTGGGCGGTTTTTTGTCGCAATTTTTCGGGCAAGTAAAGTATAGAGTAGGAGTAACCTAACAATGGCAAATGAAGAAAACGGATCAGTGAAGTGGTTCGACTCACGAAAAGGGTATGGATTCATTAAGCGCGACAATGGCAATGACATTTTCGTGCATTTCTCGGCTATAGTAGAGCCGGCAACCCAATCGTTGGAAGATGGCGACCGCGTCACGTTCGAAGTTGGTGAAGGGCGTAAAGGCCCAGCAGCCCAAAATGTGCGGCGTGTCGAAGGCTAACTTAATTAGACTTCAATCTTGATAGATAACAGAGGCATCAAAAGATGCCTCTGTTTTTTTTACGACTTAACCCATAACCCCTAAAAAAGATTCTTTCCCTTCAGTTACTATTTCCAAACAGACTCCCACAAACAGGGATGGGCGAAAGTCAATCCTATTCCTGAGAACTGTCAATCACCTAAAACGGCTGTTTCACCCATACGCTCTAACGTTGGCAAATAGTAGAAACCTGTATTTACTGCCATCTCCGCTCCATGCAACAGATCTTCAGGAAGTGTCATGTCAAATTTATCGATAACAATTTCTCCTGGGCGCCAATCACTAGTAGGATAACCCATCGGCGGCCGATCTACCTGCGTCACTAGCACCCCGTTCTCATCAATTACATGAACAAAAGCCGTGTAATCTTTGTCCATTTCCCTATCAGCCTGCCAGGCCAGAGTTACCAGCAGCCGGTCGCCTTCAATCTTTTTCGTCCACCCAACCAACCTTATCTGCTCTCCTAAAAGAATATTTGCGGCATTTTCGGGAGCGTTTCGCGGTGAATCGGCAGAAACGAAGAAAGAAACGAATTCATCGTCCGCTCGTCCTCGCACACCCTCTGGGAAAATAGTTCCGAGATACTCTAAGCTGGCATCAGCCGTCTCAGTTTGGCGAAGGAGGTAAAGTAAATCCTTCCCCAACCGTCCTGTGGGAATAAGGTTGTTTTTATCATCATAATTGCGAAGCCGATCTGGATTTTCAAGGGCAAATAAAATTGTTGCTAATTCTTCTTGTGTTGGCGACAAGTAAATATCCGCATTCTCTCCCAGATTTGCTGCGAACAAACCCATGTTCCAATCAGCTTCGTAAAAGTCAGCCCTCAGATCGGGATGCTGAGCATAGCGAAAAAAGTAGTCAAATCCTGTCCATAAAGCGGAAAACACGAGTAGGGTGGCGACAGACCACAGCGCAAGAACGCTTGCTTTATCATCCGCATACCATCGTCGAAATAGATCCCTCAATTCCCCAATCAACCATGCCGCACCTATTGCTGTCAGGATAGAAAGGGGGGCTGCCGCACCGGACAGGCGCCCAAAATGTGGCGCATCTCCACTCAGTATTGAGGGTAACAACATTACAAAAAACCAAAGAAACAAGAACAGGAATTGAGGTCGCATCAGATGACGAAATGTTTTTAGCAATCCTGTTATAAAGAATGCAACCTGTATAAGATCTAAATACGGTCGGCCTGGTAAATTATGCCGTAAATGGGTCTCGCCATACATTATTAATCCGCGAGCGATTCGGCCAACATTAAGGAACCAGGTCAGCCAGGGTTTGTTTTCAACAGCCCCTTTACCCTTATTGGCAACATAAGCTATTCGAAGAACGAAATAATAGGGATACCTGACAAAAAAATAGAGTAGAGGTAGCGCAGTCAACAAAGACGCGCCCGCCATACCAACGATATACCGCCAAAATCGGCGCAACGCCCCCTTATCAATCCAAAACCACATGGGCACAAAAAGCACCCAAACAAGAGGATATAAGCGCGCAGCTGCAAATGTGTAGAGGCTTAAACCCAGCAAAACACCTGCTGTCAGAAACCAAAACCAAGTTCCCCACTCTTGTCCGATCTTTTGGCGGTGGTTCCCCCGATTGATGCCCCACCAAAAACAGGCTACGACCATGGTTTCTATTGGCACAAAGACCATGGCCCGGATGCCAAACCTGCTGAAGTGAACTGCAGGATAGAGGATAGCCATAGTAAAGGCCGCGAATAAAGGCAGTAAGTTACTCTTACTTATACCCAGCGCTTTCGCCGCCAAGAATGTAGTTAAAACGGCTAGAACACCTGCTGCGGCCGGAACAGCACGGACGGCAAATGGCGTGGCATCTAGAATGCTGATTGACAGCGCCATTAAGTAAATATGTAACGGTTCACGGCCGTAATTTCCTTCAAAAAACAGTGGGAAGCGGGTTTGTTGGGAACTACGATCTGCGTGGGCGTCAGCAGCATATAATTCCCATCCCTCATAGAACTGGGGAAATGTTTTTCCCTGAATTAATGACAGTGCATCAAGCCCATTGTATGCTTCGTCATGGTAAAGACCTGGCGGCAGTTCATCCAATTTCCAAAATCGGAAAAATGCCGCAAGTATCAGTACAAGTAGCAGGACGAGGTAGATTGTGTGTCGATTATTCACCAACATAGGCGTGCAATTCTACCACATCACAAAAAAGAACATGGGTTGTTAGCCCATGTTCTCCAGATGATAAACCTGTATTCTTCTGCTTTGATATTTGCAGATTAACTCATCGTTGAATTTCACCTACCTCATGTTGTTATCAGGCGGCCTTTGCAGACTTTCGCTCACGGATCAGCAAATAGAAACCTAGTACCATTAATCCGAGAGACATTAGTGGATTGAAATTCTCGAAAACGATAATCTCAAAGAAAAACGCCAATCCGATGAAAATCATAAACATAATGCGAATAAACTTATAGGCTCGCTCTTGAAGCTTATCATTGCTATCGAATCGCGTTATGTACATAACGCCTCCAGCAATGGCAGCAATCAATAATGGCCAACTATAGGCCCATGCTTCAAAATGATCAGTTAGATTCATCGCAAACAGCAGCATTCCTGTAGTTACTATCATTCCCCCTGGAACAGCAAGAAACGCCAGTTTACTTTGCTCATCAGCGGTAGACTTATAAGCTGGCCACATGAGCAACAAGCCTGGCGCGATTACAAAGCCAGGCCACAAAACTTCCATCAGATCAATATTGAAAAGGTAAGCCAGAAGTAGGACAGCACCAACGCCAATTAACAAATAAGCGGGGAGAGAAGTGTGCACGTTAAGTTTGGTCGCTTCTTCTGCTTTATATACAGTTTCCTCAGACATAATAAACGCTCCTTTTGTATTGTGCTTATCATCTCTACGCACCAAAATGCTGGAAGTTGCAAGCCAATCCCAAACCAGATTTACTTCAGATACAAAAAAAGCGGGACAACGTGTGTTGTACCGCTTCTGTTTCCAGGAAAAATTGCTAAAAAAACTGGCTAATCTGGCAGACCTGCTGAATTCGCCTCCGTTTGCTGAAGAGGTTCGAAATCAATTTCTAGCATGCCGTCTCGCAATGCACCACCTGTAGCCCGCATCTTGGCCAAGACCATTGGCAAAATCATCTCTCGCTTGAAGTTACCAATCGTAATAAACATCTCGTCTCCACGCTTTCGCAGACGAACATCGTCGCCGGTAACAAAAGGTATCGGGATTCGTAATCGATAGCCCCCATTCTCCATTTCCAATATTTCCTGCAACGTCCCCAAATAGAAGATTTGGCCCGGATCTTCATTGCCAAAACAATCAATTGCCAATCGGGACAAAGCCGCCACACCCACTACTTCTTCCGCATAATATGGCGCACGCCAAATGGGTAAAGGACGGAAATTATCCTCGATCATCTGTAGATAGTTGGCTTGTATCTCACGGCGTTTGCGATAAAACTCACCTTCATCCGCTGAATCGGGGAGAATGCGGTTGACGACAACGCTGTCGACGGGGTAGTTGAAAAGGCCTAAGTAACTAATCGCACGCTCCGCCTCGCGGATAACCATCTTCTCTGGCTGCAAGACGACCCGATAGCTTGTGATCTCCGGATTGCTAAGCGTCTCTCTTAACTCTGCAGTTGCCTCGTCCAATTTTTCCAAGGCATTCATTAACTCCAAGGGTCCTTTCATCATGCGCCCAGCAAAAGGTTTAAGTGCTTTCATGACACCCGATTCATATCGCGAAAGATGCCCGGCATACCAACGAAAAGTGTCAGGAATGGTCAGCAAGCGAATGGTTTCACCGGTTGGTGCCGCATCAATAATTACCCGATCAAAATTCTGTTCCTTCGCTTGCTTGTTAATATGTAATAAGCTGACAATTTCATCCATGCCCGGGATTGCAGAAAGTTCGTCTGCAACAATATTGCTTACGCCAGGCCCGCTCACAAATCCAGATACATATTCCTGAATCGTTCCCCAATAGTTTTGCATATCAGCAATTACGCTAATCTCCTGGGCCCAGAGGTTCGGAGCGATCTCAATCGGGGTGTCTGTTAGCGGCACATCGAATGAATCTGCTAGACTATGCGCAATATCTGTGCTAGCAACCAAAGTTCGATAACCTAATTCCGCGCAACGCAAGGCTGTGGCAGCAGCTACAGTAGTCTTGCCCACGCCCCCTTTTCCCAGGTAAAGTACTATTCGCATAAAAAATTCTCCTAGTTATTCTTCCCTCTCTACGTAAGTTGGCTGTTTCAGTTGCTTTAATTAATCCTAACTACATTGCGAACTAATGAAACTGGGTCGCAAATCTAATACCGCCAAGGATCAAAATTCTCCAAGACTGAGCCACCCACAAACTCGCGTAAGATGGAATCGCCGGGGATAATGGCTAGGTCATCTGGTGAGACAGGTTCGAACCATTGAAGGAAAGCAAGCAACCGATTGGCCTCAATCCTTTCTGGCGTTCCAGGTTCAACCTGCAATAAGAGTGGCTGTGCAAGCTTTTTTAGCACGGATAACTCGTATACAAGAGCTGAATTAAAAAAGATATCAGCATTGTTTTGGTGCGGGAAAATATAACGTTTTTCTCCACGCCGCACACTTGGCCATCGTGCAATCGTATCGGCTGCCGTATAACCTCGATGAGCTGCATCACGAACAATGCGCCGTAACAGACGCGTGTCAGTCGTAGGTACCCGATTGTGCTTATCCAAATTTAGCTGAGTCAGGGCTGAGATGAATATCCGATACAAGGCCTCCGGCACAATCCCTTCAACTAATTTTGGATTCAATCCATGAATTCCCTCGATTATAATCACATGATCTTTGCCAATCTGTAGTTTATCTCCCCATTCCCGGATTCCAGTATGGAAATTATAGATGGGCCTAACGATAGATTTCCCTGACAGCAGTTTCCGTAGTTGGTTGCGAAACAATGTTAAATCCAATGCTTCTAAAGCTTCAAAATCGTAGTCACCTTTCTCATCACGCGGCGTTTCTTCGCGGTTGACGAAATAATTGTCCATAGCCATGGTCATCGGAAAAACACCATTTGCAAGTAATTGAATAGAAAGTCTCTTGCTAAATGTGGTCTTGCCTGCAGATGTAGGTCCGGAAATTAAAACGATCCTTACGTCCGGTCGGCGGGCAATTTCTGACGCAATCGCCGCTACCTGTCGACTGTGTAATGCTTCAGCTATAAGGATAACATCACGGGAACTACCACCAACTATCGCCTCATTAAGCGATGTTAAACTGGCCACACCCATGATATCTAGCCACTCTTGATATTCGCGGAACACACGCGCCAGACGAGGTTCATCTTCAAAAGGTTGCAACTCCCCAGGCCAGTGCCGGCGTGGGAACCGGAGAATAAAACCGTCCTTATAATGCTGTAAGTCAAATATCTGTAAATATCCAGTACTCGGAACCATATGGCCGTGAAAATAGTCCCGAACCCCATTCAATTCATAAAGGGTAAGATAATCTTTTCGCCGTTTGGAGAATAATTCAGCTTTTTCCAGATCACCCTGAGCGCGAAATAGATGTAGGGCTTCGTCCAGTGGCACACGCACTTTATATATCGGCAAATTGGCCTCAACCAGTTCACGCATTCGGTTCCCAAGTAGCGCAAGGTTTTCGTCGCTTAGCTGCTGCTCATCATCCCGTTCGCAGTAATATCCACCAAATGGCATCGAATGATGAACGGTTATTGTTTTTCCAGGAAATACTTCTGCTGCTGCCGCTACCATCAGAAAAGTGAGTGACCGGCGGTAAATTCGTGTGCCGTCAGAATCTGCCGTTGTTATCGGAACAATATCTGCGTCTACCTTAAGCGGCTGGGAGAGCTCCCGTAACTTACCATTGATCAAGGCAGCTACAATTCTACCTTTGACCTCAAGGGCAGACGACTGCACAAAATTTTCTACAGGTGTTTCAACTGGACCTTCTAGAACAGATCCATCAGCAAATCTTGCCTGGACAGATTTGCGTCGGCTGGTAATTACTATTTCACTCATCAATGCTCACTTATAGAAACCGGTGTGACAACAATAATCACTTCCGATCAGAATTTGTGGCGAATTCGCCTTTAATGTAATTGATTGTAACCTCTATACTTTTTGGCACCGCTGTATGTACTATATCTACTATTTCTGCTACCGCTATCTTTGAGAATAGATTCTCGTGCATCCATGCCGGATCATCAAGTTTAGCTGCAAACGACTCAGCACTCATTTGTAAGCGATTGGCATAAATCCGAACCGTTTGGGAAATAGCCCCCGGCTGCAGTTGCTCAGTCAGGAAATCTCGCCAATTCCGTAAATCCGTGTCATCCGCAAATGGAAGCCAATGTTGAGGGTTAGCCTTGGATAATGTCTCCGCAGCAGCATCCGGCAACATATCAAACGCCAGCTTATCCAAATATGTCAGAAGGATCAAGTGCAGGAACCGGCGTTGCTGTTTATCGCCCAATTTTGGCGCAAGGTGAAAATAAGGAATCAAAACTTCGCGAAACCAAATTAAATCAAGCAGCAAGTGTGCCGAATATGCAGCAATAAATGCTGCATGGGCAATCGATAGTTGATTACCGCCAGCCAAATGCGGGTATTGGGAGAACATTCGCGGGTACCCTTGGTTATCGGGTGCAGGAGGCAGTTTATAAAAATGGGTCAGCTCGCGTGGCTGACCACTTATTGTCTGGTAATCAGGGGCCACGCTTCCCAAGTAGAATGCTGGCCAGCCGCTATTCACAATGTAAGCTAAATGAGTATTTTCGGCAGATAACGAGAGCAGGTCTACGCGAATCTTTTCAGCAATATGGAGATGTATGAACGGAGACGGCATAAATCAATAACCAGGATCTGGAATGACCTTCAAAAAACTCAAGCCCTCTGGACCAATGTTTAAAGGCACACGCCACCAACTAACCAATGCGGACTGCATTGGTCCCCTAATCGTTGCAGGTCTTCTAATTTGAGACGGCGCATCAATTGACTCTTCTGACAGAAAAACAGCATTCAGCAGCCTACCATCAGATACAGTTTGCTCGTCACTTTGATAAACATAAGTAGGCAATCGGGCATATAGTTCCAATTCCCTTAAAAAACATTGGGTTTCTCGCCCATCTTGTTCCAAACCAAAAATCTCACCGCGGGGAAACCTTTCACCATTCTCTCGAACCCATTCATACAATTTCAAACCCCGAATCTCTCGCCCCCAATCATCCAATATAAATGATGGGAAGATATGGTCTCCTCGACCTCGGGTTACAAAAGCAAATCGCAAACAGATAAGATCATGAGAGTCAGATTCGGGACGGAAACTATACAGTTTCAAAGCTGTAATACCTACCCCTGTTATTATTTTTCCAGAGACACGTTTAATTACTGTTTTCAATAGAATCTCCAACAATTTCAATATTGTGACTCAGAGATCACGAATCAAGAAAGCTGGAATTTCTACAAAAGAAAGCCGTTGACATAGTCCTAAATTTCTTAGATCAATTTGCTTATTCGCAACCCCGGAATGTTTTGAATTCTAGCTTCACTGAGTTTACTCGGCATGGCGATGGAAAACAACTACCGGTTGAGATCTGTGGGGTTTCAAACGGTGGGTCGTGGGTTAAACAACTGGCAATGAGCATGTACTTCGTGTACGATTATCGTTTCAGGAAAGTCATTGTCTGGAGGAAATTCAAATAGGGTATGATGATGAAAAAACGAAAATATTATCAGGCTTGGTTAGTGAGCTTGTTTATACTATCAGCACTGATCTTGCCATCTTGTACAGTCGCGGGAGATTCGGCGAAAACTACCAGCGAGTCGCTCACTGAGTCAACAGAGGAACCGCAAGCCACGATACAGTTAGATGTCACTGCAACACTGCCGCCCACCGAAGTCTTAGAAATTGAAGAAACGGCCGAACCAACTCCTACAGACTTGTCACCAGCAACATCAACCACTTCACCAACAGAAGAACCAACGGTCGGAGTCACTATTTCTGCAGATCCGACGGCAACGATAGAACCAACGCCTATTGTGCTTCCAGATGGTTGGCTGGGATACGGCAATTTTCCACCAGATGTTAATCCATTAACCGGTGAAACAGTAGAAGATCCTAGCGTTTTACAGCGGCGACCTATCGCCATTAAAGTATCAAACTACCCTCCCCTGGTCCGGCCTCAAGCAGGATTAAATAATGCCGACTTGGTTTTTGAGCATTATGCGGAGGGAGGAGCAACACGCTTCACGGCCGTTTTCTACAGCCAAGATGCACATACAGTAGGATCCGTACGCAGCGCGCGAATTATTGATTTTGAAATCCCCGTTATGTATGATGCTGCCTTCGGCTATTCTGGTGCTGCGGGAGCAAATAAAGATCGTTTCAGTCAAGTAGAATGGTACGACCGCATAATATCCCCAGACTTTGGCCATGGCGGTTTTTACCGCGCAGAACCGAAAGAAGAGGATACTGATTTTTGGCACACCATGTTTACTGACACCGAGCGCTTGCGAAATATCTTAGTAGAGCGTGGTCTTGATGTACCTCCAGAATATCAAAACGGCATGGTTTTTAGTGAGGAACCACTGGCTGCGGGAACACCGGCAAAACAAGTGGAAATTAAATATTCCGGCAGCTATGTTACCTGGTGGTACGACTCCGGCCTTGGGCGCTATTTCCGTTGGAACGATGGCGAAAAACATCTCGATGCCAATAGAAACCAACAAATCAATTTCAAGAATATTGCCGTCGTTTCCGCTGAACATGTGAACACCATGATACCGGAAACAGAAGTGAGGCAAGGCGCCACATCGATTGAAATTCAGATCTGGGGTGAAGGACCGGCAACAATTTTCCGTGACGGTCAGCGATTTGACGGCCGTTGGCATCGCAATGATCCGAACGACATGCTCACTTTCACAGATCTTGAAGGAAATCTTCTTCCCTTAGCCCAAGGAAATACTTGGTTCCAATTAGTGCCTTTAGGTTTTGACAAACTTTATGTAACGTCGTAAAATAATAGGCAATTCCGTATAGGTAGTGCTTACATCATATTCTTGCATGCTCGTTTGCCGTTGATACGGTGCTACGTGCCGCATGTTAGGATCTAATACAGGATTGTCGCATGAGCAGCTTCAAGTTTGAGGCATGGCCCACGGAATATCGTGCCCTTACCCAATATTTTGGTGTGAATCCCCAAAACTATAGCCAATTCGGTTTACCTGGTCATGATGGCTTGGATATTCAGCGCACCCAAAGGAAGTAAAGTTTTCTCTGTTGCCCCAGGTCGCGTAAAATTAGTTGTGAGAAATCCTGACGGCCATAATTACGGCCGTCAAATACGTATAACTCACATCGACGGTTACGAAACAATCTATGCCCATCTTGAAAAACCTTTGGTCAAGGAAGGTAATCGGGTAGAAGCCGGCACACTGATCGGCCTGGCCGACAGCTCAGGAAACAGTTTTGGTTCCCACTTACATCTCACACTCAAGCGAAAAGGCGTGACCATTCGTAATTGGCCGGGCAATATTATTGACCCTACGCCGTACTTGCTCCCACTTCTCGCCTGGAGAAAACCTGCCGGTCCATATACCGAAGGTTGGGTTTGTACGGCATCGATCACCATGTTTAGTGATCTCGCTCAGGTAAGCTCGGGAGATGCCCACCTGAAAGATGGGCCAGGCACCGACGCTGGGATTATCGATCTGATTCCATCCGGGACTATGTTGATCGTCACCGGAGATGAAATCAACGAATGCATACCTGTTCAAGCACCCACGCAAGGGCTTAATAGCGCACCTGCGCTTACCCCACCCCCAGAACCTGATCCTAATAATTTGGCCCCGCCTGATGGCATAATCTTTGGCTGGGCTTGGGCAGAGTATATGGATATTACGGGACACTATGCCATGGTTGGCCGGCATGGTGCAAATCTGCGCGGAGCGCCAAAACTTGATGCAGAGCCAATCGGCCAGGTCCAATGGGGGTACATGGTAACGCTCGTCGGCCAATCAGTAAATGGCTATACCCCGGTATTTGTTTATGCAGTCGATGTAGTCAACTTACGAAAACCTAAGAAACCGGTGCAGGAACCCAAACCTTTCCCACCTTCAAATGAAGAATCAGAAGTCGGAACTATTAGTGGCTGGGTATTAACTGCTCAAATTCACTCAGATGATACCAATGCTGTGGTGGGAAGGGCAGGTGTAAACTTCCGCGAGGCACCACGCCGCAATGGCAAATTAATTGGTTTCTTACCTCTAGGTACTAATATAAAGGTGACCGGACCGCGCACCGGCGAATACACGCCTGTCCGAGTTTATGAGCGTGATATCCAGGAGCCTGCACTAGAACATGATCCCCCCATACCGGATCCCGATCCTGTACCATTAGGTCAAGTTAGAATCGGGCTACATGCCGCCGCTGATCCTGATATTTCCGATGAAGAAGTGCATGAATTCACTCTCTTTCGTCCCGGGATTATCAAATTACTTTCTTTTCATGATCCGGTTGCAATACGGAAACTTGCGGCCAATCACCCCGATGCCAAATGGATTGTCCGTGCATTTTTAGATTTTGGAGGTCGGAGCATTAGCCCTCAACAATTTTTCAATGATACCATCAGCGATATGAAACGTACGATGGACCTGTTGAAGGGCAAAGATGTCGTTATAGAGCTTCATAACGAGCCGAATATCCTTACTGAAGGTTTGGGTTCTGCTTGGGACAATGGTGAAGAATTTGCTACTTGGTGGCTTCGACTATTACGCCTTTATCGGTACGTATTTCCTGACCACCAATTTATATACCCTGGCCTTTCACCCGGCTCTGATATCTACAATTATAAGCAAGACCATATTCGATTTCTTGAAGCTAGTAGAGCTGCGATTGATGCCGCAGATGGCGTAGGCTTACATCTATATTGGTCTATTTTTCATCCAATGGAAAAAGCATTGGATGTTCTAGATGATACAATCAGCCGGTTGCGAAATAAGTCCCTTTGGGTCACTGAAGCAAGTAATAATAAAAGCGGTACAACTGCATCAACCAAGGCCAATCAATACCTGGCATTTTGGAAAGAATTGCAGAGAAGGCCGCTTGTAAAAGGTGTAACTTATTTTGTGGCCTCAGCAAGAAATCCTGCATTCAGTGACGAAGTTTTTGTTGGGCGGGATATGTCACGCATTATTGGTTCGAGATAAAAAAAGACCTCGCCAGTATTGCAGGCGAGGTCACTCTTTCCGGGTATATAATGGATTATTCTTGTGCCGCGGCTAGTTCTTGCTGTTCCTTGCGAACCTTATCTACTTTGCGGCTTAAGGCGTTGATTTGTTTGCTTAAGTTCTGAATATCCTCTGATGTTGGGACATTTACCCGCGTCAATACCGCAGTGCTAGCATTGTCCAGAGACTCATTAGCCTTTGTCCCCAAATCTTTTACCTGACCCTGACGAGTCTCAAACTGGGAGGTAACTTTTTCCCGCTGCGAGTCGATCACCTCGCGCCCACCTTCAGACATGGCCACACCACGCTCTTCAAGTTTTTCAATAAATGCGCCGCTGTCGTCCAGAATTTTTACAAGCTCATCTTGCGCGAACCCAACAACACCTAGCCCAACCATGAAAGTCTTCACAGCAACATCTGCTAACTGCGTAATAACATTCGCTCCGTTCTCTGATACGACTTCTTCTCGATTCTGTACAGCTTCTACCTGTTCAGTCATTTTTTCACCTCTATCTGCATAAGGGTTTATACACCCAAAAGTATCAATAATTGACGCAGTGCGTTAAACTACTGTGCATAATATAACGCGTCGCGTCATAAATGTCAAGCTTTTCACATCACCTTTTGTTCGAAATTAATGAAGTGGTGGTGCTCAATTCTCCACCCATTTTTCTCTTTATCTGATCTTTCAAGGTTGATTTGGGTTATAATTACAATAGCGATTTACTCAGATTTTTAAAAAAAGTGTTTTGGAGAATAATAGTTGAAGCTAATAACCTTTCAGAATAATGGCGAATCGGCCGTTGGTGCCGTAATCAATGAACAAAGAATCGTGTCACTTGCGGCTGTTGCACCTGACATGCTTTCACTGATCGAAAGTGGAAGCAACGGATTAGATCGTGCTCGGTCCATAATCGTTAACACAGACGAGACCATCCCTTTAGAAAATGTACACCTCCTCGCACCGATTCCTCAACCTCGTAGAAATATCATGTGCCTGGGCAAAAACTACGCTGCGCATGCTGAAGAATCCCATCGCGCTTGGGGAGACAAAGTGGAACTGCCCAAATTCCCACTGATTTTTACAAAATCCGTTACTGCTGTTAATGGCCCTTTTGATGATATTCCCTATGACCCTAATGTCTCGACAGCTATCGATTTCGAATCTGAATTACTCGTAATAATCGGCCGTCCTGGCATAAATATCACACGTGAAAAGGCAATGGACCATGTTTATGGCTACTCGATTATGAATGATGCCACAGCGCGAGATCTACAGAGGAAGCACAATCAATTTTTTAAGGGCAAGAGTCTTGATGGTCATGGGCCTATGGGACCGTGGATTGTAACCACCTCTGAAATACCAGATCCCCACAATCTAAACGTCACATGCACTGTTAACGGACAAGAAAAACAGAATGGCAACACCAGTCAAATGATCTTTGATATCCCCGAAATAATAACCCAATTGTCACTAGGGATGAGACTATTACCAGGCGATCTTATCGCCACAGGTACACCAAGCGGGGTCGGTTTTGCCCGTACACCTCCCGAGTTCTTAAAACCTGGTGACGTTGTTACCTGCTCTGTTGAAAGAATTGGCTCAATTCGCAATAAGATTGCGGCAAAATAACATCCAATGTTCATGCATGGAACAAAATAAAATGCGGATCCCAGGCAGTCCTGGTCTAACAATTCTATCAGGGATCAAAGTTGTCAAATTTCTTCCTTACAACCCAAAACCGCGCTTAAAAATCTAAATTGGCTTCATCGACCCTGCTTGTTTTGACAAAGCGCTCCCCAATGGCTATAATTTTTTGGCTGAGTATTCTATGAATTTGCTTAATAGAGCAATAGACTCGGCCGTGTCTCATTGGGAAATCTGTGTGACGGCCGAGTTCGTTTTTGAGCAAATTATTTAGCAAAACATGTGCGACGCTTCAGCACGTCCGCGAAGGAACGTTATCTTTTGTCTGAGTTACAAGAACTTCTCGATCAACACGACTATAAATCACCACAAGTTGGCGATATCCGCACTGGGATTATCGTCGCAATTAGCCCTCAGGGTGTAATTGTCGACATGGGCTTGAAGCGAGATGGCCTAGTACCGCCATCCGATTTGGCAAAGCTCGAGGAAGATGAACGTAATGCCCTCCAAGTAGATGACGAGTTGTTCGTTTACGTGCTCAATATTGATAAGCCGGATAGCTTGGTTGTTTCCATCAACTTGGCGCGGCTTAACCAGGATTGGATCAAAGCCGAAGAGATGTTGGCAAGTGGCGAAATCTTAGAAGTCGAAATTATCGGCTACAATAAAGGTGGAGCGATAGTACCATTTGGTCGCCTTCGAGGTTTTGTTCCCATTTCGCATATGACTGAAATGAGTTCTGGCATGGGCGATCGCCGTCGCCAACAACGCCTTGCTCAACTTCGTGGAATATCTTTGCCCCTTAAGGTTATTGAAGTAGATCGCCGCCGCCGCCGATTGGTTTTATCGCAGCGTGAGGCACAAAAGGAATGGGACGCAAAACGTCGTGAAGAACTGATTGAAACTTTAGAAGAGGGTCAGGTTCGGACAGGACGTGTCAGTGGAATGAGGGATTTTGGTGCCTTTGTGGATTTAGGCGGCGCTGACGGCTTGATACATATTTCCCAATTGGCTTGGCATCGTGTTGACCATCCTCGAGAAATATTGAAAGTAGGTCAGGAAATCGATGTTTATGTGATGCGTATTGATCGTGAAGCGAATCGTATAAGCTTAAGCCTTAAGAAAATATTACCCAATCCGTGGGACACTGTAACCGAGCGTTACCATGAGAATCAATTGGTTGAAGGCACTATTTCGCGGCTTGTCGATTACGGCGCATTTGCGGAGATCGAGCCTGGCGTAGAGGGTTTATTGCATGTCTCTCAACTCTCACGCGGATCAGTAGAGAATGTTGCAGAAGTCGTTCAGGAAGGGGAAACCCATCTTTTGCGCATTGTAAATATTGATAAAAAACGGCAGCGAATTGGCCTAAGCTTAAAAGCGGTCACTGCGATGGAGCAAATCGAGTGGATGGCTCAACGAGAGATTGAAAAAGCGGCCGCTGATGCTGAAGAAGAAGCGGTGGCAGAAGCACAAGCGGGTGCTAACGAATTTTTGGCCCAAGGAGAGGTTGACGCGGCTGCAACAACAGAGATGGAAGCCGCCTTGGTAGCCGACATAATCGTAAAGGAAGAAGAAGAATAGCCTATGGCTAATAAAGACGAAAAGATTGAAATCGAAGGGACTGTTGTCGAGCTCTTGCCTAATACGCAGTTCAAAGTGGAATTAGACAATGGTCATCAAGTTCTGGCATATTTGTCAGGGCGAATGCGAAAATACTATATCAGAATTCTTTTGGGAGATCGCGTTCGAGTGGAAATGACACCTTACGATCTCAATCGGGGTCGCATTACATATCGCTACCGTCGCCGTAACGCGCCCAGGTAATACAGAAATCGAAATTTTCATTTATAAAGCGTCACAAATAGAAATTGTGGCGCTTTTCTTTTTGGATGGGGGTCTAAATTTTGGGGGAAAGGCTTGCCGCCAAATTTCTCAGTTGGCAGCGATTGGGCGCACAATTAAAGTCACCCAATCACGAACGGATAACTTTTCTACAATAATGCCTCCAGCAATATTCAAAGCATTTTCTACGGCAACCAACTGCGAGTCAATTATTCCACTTAATACTAACCAGCCATTCTTGCTCACATAATCCATCAAGTGGTTTGATTTGAGCAGGTTCTCAATCACAGGAGCAAGAATATTGACAACCACTATGTCCCATCCATACTCAGTTACACTTTGTAAGTTTCCTTGCCAAAACTGGATCTTATCACCCACATCATTCTGCTTTGCATTGGAGACTGCCGACTTAACTGCCAATTCATCCGTATCTACGCCAGAAGCCGCTACAGCTCCAAGCTTTATAGCCGCAATTGACAAGATTCCTGACCCCGTTCCTACATCAAGTACACGATCGCCTGGCTTAACAATCTGCTCTAGCGCCCGCAAACATTTCTGAGTAGTCGGGTGTAAACCTGTTCCGAATGCCATACCGGGATCTAACACAAGCACGACATCGTCTGACTGGGCGGAATCCGTAAAATTAGCCTTTTCTTCCTCAACGTCGTACCAGCTCGGCCTAATCCAGATTTTCTTTCCTACACGAAAGGGATGATAATGTTCTTTCCAAGCATTTGCCCAATCGGTCTCTTCTAGTATCTGGAATGTAGGGGGAGGAACCGGGTAAAGCCTGTTTAAATGGTAAAGGATTTCCTCGATGCGTCGGCGAATACCGGGATTGTCATCCTCTTCAGGAATAAATATTTTAACCATTACGCCCGGTTCCAAGGCTAAGGGATCGGGATCATCAGGATCTCCCATTTGCTCCAGGACAACACCATCCTGATAGGCAAACGGCCGTAGCATTTCGGCGACAACTTCCGCAGCTTCACCATCGACAATAACACTCACCTCGGTAAAGGCCGTCATAGAAATTTATTAGTTGCCAAAAAAGTCACCTAAGGCATCCTTAAGTTGGCCCAAGATACCTTTTTCGCGTTGGGGAATAACTTCTTTGCCCAATGTTGCAGCGAGGTTTTCGAAGAGCTTTTTTTGCTCTTCAGAAATATTTCTAGGTATCGCCACTTGGACAACAACGTGTTGGTCTCCTCGCCCCATCGGTGATCCACGACCGCTGCGATCAAGTCTTGGCACACCCTTGCCTCGCAAGCGAAAAACCTTACCAGACTGGGTACCTGCAGGAATGATTAGACCTTCATCACCGTCAACTGTTGGTACAGTTACTTCATCACCCAATGCAGCCTGAGCAACATTGACTTGTAGATCAAGCCAAATATCATCTCCGCGACGTTGAAAAAATTCATGCTTGCGTACTTTTAGAACAACAAATAAATTTCCGGGGGGACCCCCAAACACACCAGGTGCGCCCTCGCCAGTCAAACGAATTTGTGTATCGCTGTCCACACCCGATGGAACTTTAACTGTTTTTGTTACAGTTCGTTGCACTTGTTTACGGCCGTGACATTGTGTACACAGTTCAGATATGCTTTCACCTGATCCGTTACATGTCGAACATGTCGTCACATTAACAAATGAACCCAGAATTGATTGCTGAACACGGCGCACCTCACCCGATCCACTGCAGGTTGGGCAAGTAACCGGAGACGTACCAGGTTCCGCACCATTCCCATGGCAGCGGTCGCATGTTTCAGGTCGGTTAACTTCGATATCCTTTTCTACACCAAATACAGCTTCCTCAAACGAGATAGTCAAATCATAACGAAGATCAGCACCGCGACGCGGCCCCTGGCGCTGGCGTCGGCGACCGCCAAATGAACCGCCAAAAAACTCTTCAAAGATATCTGCGACACTACCAAAATCTGATCCAAATCCTGAAAAACCAGCGCCCCCATTATTAACTCCCGCATGACCAAAGCGATCGTATGCCGCCCGTTTTTGATCATCAGACAAAATCTCGTACGCCTCACTTATTTCCTTAAAATGTTCCCCAGCTTCGGGATCATTATTAACATCCGGATGATACTCTCTCGCAAGACGGCGGTAAGCTTTTTTCAATTCAGGCTGGGACACACCACGTGATACACCCAGAACTTCGTAATAATCTCGTTTGTCGGCCATAGGCAGTTATATCAAGAGAGCCAGCCTGCTTTCTATGAACAGGCCGGCCTCATAATCAATCCAATTAATCTATCAGACTTTATGCGTCGCTAAACTCGCCATCAATTACATCTTCGTCCGGCGTTTGTCCAGGATCCTGAGTCGGTTCCGCACCTGGTGCGCCTTCTGCCGCCTGCTCTTGTTGATAAAGAGAAGCGCCTGCCTCTTGCATCACAGCCTGCAGTTGGTCGCTCGCGGATTTCATTGCCTCAATATCGCCCCCTTCAAGGGCTGATTTCGTGGCATCTATCTGACTTTGGACCGAGGCTCGCGTAGCTTCAGGCAATTTATCACCATTTTCCATGAGGAACTTCTCCGCACTATACACAGTTGAATCAGCATTGTTTCTAACTTCTACTGCTTCTTTGAGCTTGCTATCTTCAGCAGCATGCCGTTCAGCATCGGTTACCATGTTATCAATTTCTGAATCGGTAAGGCCGCTCGAAGGTATGATTTGCATCGCCTGTTCCCTGCCAGTTGCCTTATCCCGCGCATTTACATGGAGGATCCCATCCGCATTGATATCAAAGGTAACCTCAATTTGCGGAACACCTCTTGGTGCTGGTGGGATGCCATCCAGAATAAATTTGCCTAGACTCTTATTGTCATTCGCCATTGGTCGTTCACCCTGTACAACGTGAATCTCAACCTGGGTCTGACTGTCTGCGGCTGTAGAGAACACTTGACTCTTCTTCGTTGGAATTGTCGTATTTCGCTCTATCAGCGGCGTCGCGACACTTCCAAGTGTCTCAATTCCCAACGTCAGAGGTGTCACATCTAACAATAACACATCCTTTACATCACCACCCAATACCCCAGCCTGAATCGCAGCACCAAGTCCGACGACCTCGTCGGGATTTACCCCTTTGTGAGGTTCTCTGCCAAAGAATTTCTTAACTGCTTCTTGAATTGCAGGCATACGGGTCATACCACCAACAAGAATGACATCTGTCACCTCGCTCATATCGAGACCGGCATCCTTTAATGCTTTTCGACAAGGTTCAATGGACTGTTGAACCAAGTTTTCAGTCAGTTGTTCCAATTTTGCTCTCGTCAATGTCAGGTTCAAATGTTTTGGGCCTGTAGCATCGGCCGTGATATAAGGTAGATTCAACTCTGTCTGCATGGTGGTCGACAACTCGATTTTGGCTTTTTCGGCCGCCTCACGCATTCGTTGCAATGCTTGACGATCATTACGCAAGTCAATTCCTTCTTGCATTTTAAACTGATCAGCCGCCCAATCGATGATTTTCTGATCAAAATCATCGCCACCTAAGAATGTATTGCCGTTAGTCGACTTTACTTCGAAAACGCCTTCACCCACTTCTAGAATTGAAATGTCAAATGTGCCGCCACCAAGATCGTAGACAGCAATCATTTCATCTTTATCATTTCCAATTCCATAAGCTAAAGCTGAGGCAGTTGGTTCATTGACAATGCGCAGAACTTCCATTCCGGCAATCTTCCCTGCGTCCTTAGTTGCCTGGCGCTGGCTGTCATTAAAGTAAGCCGGGACAGTGATAACTGCCTGGGTCACTGGCTGACCCAAGTAAGCTTCTGCATCAGATTTAATCTTCTGCAAAATCATTGCAGAGATTTCAGGCGGCGAATACTCACGCGAGTTCATCACTACGCGAACATCACCATTTGGAGCTTTGCGGATCTCGTATGGAATATATTTCTTTGCATGGGCTACTTGAGGATCATCATATTTCCGACCCATGAAACGTTTCACTGAATAAACAGTGTTATCGGGATTAATGACAGCTTGTCGCTTTGCTACCTGCCCAACAAGTCGCTCACCAGTCTTGGAATTTACGGCCACTACCGACGGAAATAGGCGGCTGCCCTCCGCACTGGGAATAATTACAGCTTCCCCGCCCTCCATGACCGCTGCTACAGAGTTGGTTGTTCCCAAATCAATACCTATTATCTTACTCATTTTTTCTATCCTCGTTAAAGATTTTTATCTCAGGCACTTCAGCTAAAAAAGAATACTGCTATTCGGCCACTATAACTAAAGATGGGCGTATTACTTTATCGCCCAATTGATAGCCCTTAATCATTACCCTTACAACTGCCCCACTTTCATATTCATCCGATGACTCCTGAGCCAATGCATCATGATAGTTGGGATCGAATGGCTGGCCGACAGCCTCAATCTCTTTCACATTTAAATTTTCCAGAATACTCAGCATTTTTCGTTGAACTAATTCGAGGCCTTCAAACCATCCATCTTCCTGAATAGTCTCCGGCGCATTTTCAACCGCCCGGTCAAAATCATCCAACACTGGCAGCAGTTTACCGACCAGGTCAGCATTGGCATTGCTATAAGCCATTAATTGTTGTTTCTCAAACCGCTTACGTGCGTTTGCTAACTCTGCCTGTGCTCTTAAAAAGGCGTCTAGATTTTTAGCTGCTTCCTCATTAGCCGCCTGCAACTGTTCTTCCAAGGAGGGTGTGTCTTCAAGGATCTCTGCATCAGCTTCTACGATAGAATCCTGTTCCTCACTGTTCTCCAAAAAGACCTCTTCCAAACCTTCATCACTTATTTTCTCTTCAGTCACCTGTTAACTTCCTCGTCTTCAAGAGATTCTTGCCGATAAGGATCGGCATAATAATCATAAACAAATCCGCTCATTAGATCCGCAACATAGCGTACGGCGGCCACATTTCGGCCATACGACATGCGAGTTGGCCCAATAACCGCCACCGTACCACTAAAATCGTCAGGTACACCGTAGCGGGCCATTATGACAGTGCAATCCTTCAACTCTTCCCACCGTCCCTCGCCGCCAATTACGACCTGAACACCGCTTGATTCAGGTACAAGAGCCTCCGAAATCACATTCGCCAAAAGCGTGCGTTCTTCCAGAACTCGAACCGCTTGTCTTGTACCCTCATGCTCCATGAGGTTCATTAAACCGTCTCTATAAATATCACTAATCGAGCGATTGTCAGCACGTCCTAGAATGTCCAGCACCAATCGAGTTACTTCATATTCAAGCGTATCAAGCTGAGTCATCTGTCGCCTAATCTCATCAAAGGTACTGTTTGCATATAGTTCATTTAGATGATCAGCTGCGATACTCAGTCGTCCTTGAGGCAGCGGTTCTGCTAAGGTCAACATTTGCTGTTTTACTTCACCGCTATGCAATACCAAAACCATCAAGACCAGCCGCCCCTGGGTGGCAATCAGTTGCAAATGTTTATAGTGGTTTGCCCTGGCATATGGCGCTGTTACAAAGCTCGCCCCATGCGATGCCCGAGAGAGAATGGCCGCTGCTAATTGCATCCATTGATTAATCTCCAAGCGAGCTTGGTGAAACTGATGTCGTATCATCTGCTGCTCATGAATGGGAAGATGAAATTCTCCCAGCAGTTTTTGCACGAAATATCGGTAGCCCAGTTCAGTTGGAACGCGACCTGCTGATGTATGCTGCTGCATTAAATACCCGAGATCACCCAGGGCAGAGAGTTCATTCCGCACTGTGGCTGAACTGACATCCAAATCAAATTGCTCGACAAGTGTTCTTGAACCCACAGGTTGACCGGATTCAACATAACTTCGAACAACCAATCTTAAGATAGATTCCTGGCGTTCACTTAGGGGATGCAGCATCTTCTTTCATACAAGCTAGAGACTAGAGTTAACTCTAGTCTCTAATAATTAGCAATATTCATTATTGATTGCCAAGATTATTAGCACTCAAGCGAAGCGAGTGCTAAGCAATCGTTCTGTTTATCATAACATGGCCGTAGATCAAAATCAAATAAGAAAAACGTTAGATCGGAGGGCACGTCCCAGGTTCATTAAATTACGCCGCCTTTCGAAAACGAAATGATTATGTGATCTGTACAGGATCTTTGGGCTTCGCTTCTTTTTGCTCAGGATCTTCGGAAGGTGAATGTCCATTTCCAGAACCCATATTTTCGAGCTCAGCTTTGGGCAATGCCTGGATTGTCTCGCGTTTTTTTTGAGGTCGAAACAACTGCCAAATAGTTCGCATCAATATTTTTGTGTCTAAAAGAATGGACCAATGTTCTGAATACCAAAGATCATATTTTGTGCGCTCAGCGATAGAGGTATCCCCACGCATACCATTGACTTGCGCCCACCCGGCCATTCCAGCCTTTTCACGATGACGCTCCATATATTGGGGAACGATTTCACGAAATTGCGCCACATAATGAGCCTGTTCCGGACGTGGACCTACCAGGCTCATTTCTCCAAGCAACACATTAAACAAATTAGGTAATTCATCTACCTCAAATTGACGCAGGATAGCGCCCAGCTTCGTTTGTCTTGGATCATCATGTGTAGTCCAACCCGGCCCTTCTTTCTCAGCATCATTGCGCAT
This sequence comes from uncultured Chloroflexia bacterium, assembly GCA_963736615.1. Classification (GTDB taxonomy): domain Bacteria; phylum Chloroflexota; class Anaerolineae; order Promineifilales; family Promineifilaceae; genus JAACFF01. The sequence continues at coordinate 1,351,740 of CAVTPP010000003.1, forward strand.
TGATCTAAATTTGATCATCATAAATTGTTTCCCGTTAAGACTCATTCGTGGTTGAACAAAAAACACAGGTCCAGGGGATTCAAGTTTGATCGCAACAGCGGTAAATAACATTAACGGAGCAAGGAATATCAAGGCAAGTATTGATCCGACTAGGTCAATCAATCGTTTGAAAATGAGCAAATATCCGCGCATAGCAAAATCGCGCATGGATAATAATGGCAAGCCTCCCAAATCGTCAATCGTTGCCTGTGACGTGACAAACTGGAAAATATCAGGGAAAACCTTGACGGTTACACGTCCTCTTTCACAATAGGAGATCACTCTAACTGCTTCACGATGTCCTTTTTCTGGGATAGCTACGATTACTTCATCAATAGCCAAATCTTCGATCAAGACGGGTAAATCTTCGGGGGCACCTAAAATCGGTACGCCCAAAAACTCTGTTTCATCACCATCTCCATCAATGACACCAACCAATTCATACCCTAGTTGTGGTGACCAAAGGATCCGCTGCAACATGATTCGTGCTGTTTCGCCCGTCCCCACAACCAATAAACGATCCTGTCCAAGACCTCTGTCGCGCAACCAATTGCGCACCGATTGATGGAACATTCGGCCGATAACGATAAGGATAATGCTCAACATCCATGCATACACGAACATGGCTCGCGGGTAATTGTTGATCGCATCGTTTTCTTTAAAAAAGAGGGTTGATAAGCCTACGGCTATTAATGTTCCAATGGATACGGCTGCAATGACATAATATACCTGATCTATGCGGGACAAAGATCGGGGAATATAATACTGACGATAATAAAAAAGTAAAGCCATTATCGCGGCAATCTGAATGGTCAAAAAACCCAAATAGCTGGTAAAAGGATGCAACAAAGCCAATTCATCAGGCCAATTTATGTTGATACGTAAAGTGTATGCCGCCACAAATGCTAATACGATCATGGTTGCATCCAATAAGGAGCAGTGAAAAGGTATAGATTGTGCGGATTTTCTGGGTATTCATATTTAATTTACGACAATCCTAAACTTGAGGATGGATTATCGTTTATTTTAACAAAAGGAAATGCGCACTCCAAGACCATCGTCCTGCTCATACCCACCGCTCAGGCACCTCTTACTATACGCCAACCTAAGTCTAATAAATGTAGCGTATTATTCCATGAGGTTAACGGAACTTTAGGAGTCCATAAAATATGAAATATCGGTTTAGTGTCATCTTTATTATTCTTATTGTGCTTATTGTAAGCTTCAATGCCGGATATCTGCTTGGGCAGTCGCCATTGGCGCCTGTTCAAGCCTTTTCTTCAGCCGCAAACTCGGAGCAAACCAGTGAGGCCTTTGAGCCACTGTGGGAGGTTTATGATTTGGTTCAAAGCCGCTATTTAGAACAGCCGGTAGATGACACATTACTTGCGGAAGGTGCAATCAATGGCATGTTAGCCGCCCTTGATGATCCCCACACTCGCTATTTATCCCCTCAAGATGAGGTTGCTGAGCGAGAAGGATTTGAAGGGGAGATCACGGGCATAGGCGTCGAGGTCACAAGCGAAGAGGGAAATATCACTGTTGTTTCACCCATCGGAGGAACCCCGGCTGATGCTGCCGGTCTTCGCCCTGGAGACATTTTACGAGAAGCGGATGGCGTCGATCTGACTGGAATGAGCGTGATGGAAGCGGCACTGCTGGTTCGAGGCCCCGAAGGCACGGCCGTCACGCTGCTAATAGAACGTGATGGCGAAACTTTCGAGGTAGATGTTGAGCGTGCCTTAATCGAGATAGAAAGCGTTCGCGGTGAAATTCTAGACGAAAATCTGGCCTATGTCCGGCTCAATCATTTTGGAACTCGCACTTCAGAAGAACTCGAAGATGTATTGTCAGAGTTACTAGCTGAAGAGCCGGACGGTTTAATCCTTGACCTACGCCGTAATCCAGGCGGCGCTTTAGATGCCGTCGTCGATATTGCTGATGAATTCTTACCAAAAGGCACGGTGTTGGTCCAAGAATTCGGAAGCGGCAAGCAGCAAGAATACAACGCCAGCGATAAAGGGGCGGCCGAAGATATTCCTCTAGTGGTATTGATCGATGAAGGCAGTGCTAGTGCTTCTGAAGTATTAGCCGGCGCCATTCAGGACCGTGATCGCGGGATACTAATTGGACAATCATCATTCGGAAAAGGTACGATACAGACCTGGCAAGAATTATCCAATGGCGGTGGTGTACGCATAACTTTCGCTCGCTGGCTGACACCAGATGAGTCTTGGGTTCATGGAGATGGCTTGAGTCCTGACATCACTGTTTCACTTCCTGAAATTGAAGCTGATGATGAATTTACCGATACCCAACTCCAGGCCGCCATTGATTACTTGCTAGGTAGACCAATTATTCAGGAAGATCCGCCGGCATCAGACACATAAAATCAGGCATGCTTCAATAATAAAAACCTGATATTTTGAGTTTTCGTAGTAGGATCAAATAAATTAGACGCTAAGATTGCGGCACCATACCCTTGTCATGGTCCACCTGACGTAGGATCGATTCTGCACCGCCAACGGCAGAATCGCCCGCCGTGCCAAGCATATCAGCCAGCTCTGATATCCGTCCGCCGCCGCTAAGATTCTTGACCGATGTTCTCGTTCGGCCGTCTAGCACTTGTTTGCTAACGTGATAATGAACATCACCATAACCAGCCAATTGTGGCAGGTGTGTAACAACTATAACCTGGTGATTGCCAACAGATGTTAAGCCCCACAATTTTTGCCCCACCACAGCACCAACACGTCCCCCAATGCCCTGGTCAATCTCATCGAAAATCAATGTTGGTGTATTGTCCACACTGGCAAGGGCCGTTTTAATGGCCAGCATCAAACGCGCAGTTTCACCACCGCTGGCCACCTTGGCCAATGGCTTCAGAGGTTCACCCGGATTTGCAGATAGGACAAACTCAACCTGGTCAAGCCCCGACCGGTCAAAGGCAAATCTTTGGTCACCAACATAAGCACCATTCTCGTCTTCGTCTCGTTCGAAACGAACCTCAAATCGAGCCCCTTCCATCTGTAAATCATTTAGTTGTTGCTCAACAGCTGTGGAAAGCTTTGATGAAACCTTTTGTCTTCCAGCGGATAATGTTTCGCCCATTTCTCCAATACGACGCAGCAGCTGATCTTGCTCTCGTTGCAATTCTGCTACCCGCGTCTCATTATTACCTATGCGCTGCAATTCCTGCTTCAGCCCGCTGCTTTGTTGCCAGTACAGCAGAAACAGTATCACCATACTTACGCTTGAGTGAACTTATTAGCTCTAAACGCTCTTCAACCTCATCAAGCCGTCGAGGATTAAATTCTATTGTGTTCTGATATCCTTGAATGGCGGCAACCAGTTCAGTCAACTGGAACGATAAACCCTGAAGATCGCCCAACAAAGATTCTTTTGTTTCATCGAGTTGTGAGAGCTTATTTAAGGCACGTTCAGCAATGCCCATCAAATCGGCTGCGGCCAATGAATCATCGTCTGCACCTATCAAAGCTGCAAGAGCTTCGGCCGAATATCGGTTCAATTGCTCGGCATTTGCCAGGCGCGTCCGCTCAGCCAAGTAACTCGCTCTCCTCGTCTTCCCGCAAATCGGCAGCTCCAATTTCCTCAATCTGATAGCCTAACATATCGATTCGCTGCGCTATTAATCGCTCATCTCGCTGCAACATTTCCAATTCTCGTTGAACCTTTCGTAAGCGGTCAACTTCTACGGCAAATGTCTCGCGCGGTTGGTCCAATCCGCCATAAGAGTCCAACAGGGGCAAATGTGCTCTTGGCTTTAATAACGATAGATGCTCACCCTGCCCGTGAATATCTAAGAGTGGTGTGGCGATCTGGCGCATAAGCGCTAAGCTAACACTGCGGCCGTTTATGCGTGAGATACTGCGGCCGTTTGGCCTGATCTCACGAGCTAACTGCAACGTATTCTGCTGCTCGTCCTCCAACCCTTCCTTTTGTAGAATAGGTGCAATCATTTGTTCGAACGCAGGTGTAAGCGTAAACACTGCCTCAACAATTGCCAGTTCGGTAGAGGCACGCACCATAGAACTGTCGGCGCGGCCTCCAAGAATCAAGGTTACAGCGTCGAGAATAATGGACTTCCCTGCACCTGTTTCGCCAGTTAACACGGTAAACCCAGGAGCGAAAGGCATTCGCAGACTGTCGATGATAGCAAAATTGCGGATGGATAATTCTGTCAGCATAAGTCTAAATTAAAAACCGAAAATAACATTATCTATCTACTATCTCGCCCAGTAAAAAGCCGAACTCGCGGCCGTAAATAAGATAAACGCCAATGCCTGCCAATTTAAACAAAACACCAGCACCGATCGCAGAAAGAAGCACAAATACCCACGGCCAAGCGAAGACCAGGACACCAATTACGATACAAGCAGCAATCACATGGGGGATGAAACGCCCTCTTCTCTTGCCAATGGCTCGTTTAGCAAGCGAGCAATAAAACCACCTACTGCGCCACCGGCAAAAATAAATAGCAGAATCATGAAATATGCCGCCACTGAAACGGACCACTAGCCAGCCTGCTAACAAACTTACAGGGAGTGCAACTAATGCGGCCAAAATATAGTCAGTTGGCTTATTGTTGTAAAATGCATCTTCTGCCTCACGGTGACAAGTAGGACACAGATACCCTACCGGCGTCTTAACTGCACACTCACTGCAAATTGGATTATTGCATTTATAGCAGCGCAAGGAGGTACTACGATTTGGATGACGGTAACAGAAAATTTCTGCGTCAGGATTATGTGCGACTGCCATTCCATGATCATGTTCTTCAACAGGGTGAACCTGTTTTTCTACCGGGGCTTCGACATTCGAGTTCGCACCTTGTTCAGCTTTCTCACTGCTGTTCAATTCTTTGGCTTTGGAAAAGTCGATTTGCGCACTCTCCGTTTCCGTCACTAGGGTATTAGCATCTTCTCCATGTAGCATACTCAAAGCAGCTTGCGCTTGTGTGTTTTCCGAATCCAATTCAAGTACACTGTTCAAGGGCCGCTTGTTTTTCGGCTTGGTTGTTTGACACCTGCGCCAATCCCAGCCATCCTGCTGGATTATCCGGAGCTTCCTCTATAATTTGTCTGTACATAGTTTCAGCCGCCGCGAGTTTTCCAGCTTCTAAATTGCGGTCAGCCTGCCGTAACAGGGAGCGAATTCTAGGAGTTTCGTTATTCATTACACCTTACTGTAATCATAAATCACCAACCATCAGTCAATCGTCATTCATTTCGCCAGTAGCGAAAAACCGGAAATTAAGCAACATACTTAAAACTAACGACGAGGCCAACTAAATCCTAATCTGCGCATCAGACGTCTGTAAAAATAGCCTGAAGGCTCTACTCGTGCAAAAAGACACGGCCGTTCATGTTTTTGAATCTTTATCCAATCGCCACTTTCTAGCGCTGCGCCTTGCTGCCCATCGGCTGTTAAATTAGCCTCATGGTCCATTTCCACACGAACAGCTATCACAGCTTCTTCATGAAGAACCAATGGCCTGTCTAGACTCAAATGAGAAGCCACCGGCACAATAACAAAGTTTTGCAATTGCGGCGGCAGCAATGGACCACCTGCTGCCATCGCATAAGCCGTTGACCCAGTTGGTGTGGCCACGATAAGGGCATCAGCTACATAAGTTGTAACCAAATCCCCATCCACCAATAAGTGCAATCTTATTACTCGCGCCTGTTGTCCTCGTCCAAGTACAACATCATTAAGCGCCGTATAACTGTCGATGATCACGTCGTCGCGTTGTAAAAAAGCTTGCATACGCAGCCGCCGTTCAAGCCAATATTCACCCTCCAGAACTTTAGTGAGTTTCTCCTGCCATTCGCCGGGCTGTGCTTCGCTGAGAAACCCCACCCGGCCCATATTGATCCCAAATATTGGTACATTATAAGGGCTGCTCAACCTTGCTGCTCGTAACGTTGAACCATCACCGCCTAAGACAACCAACAAGTCAAGATCGGAAATATGGCCATCGATATTCATCTTCATCCCAGGTTGAGCCAACCCAACTATTCAATGCCGATCTTTGCCAACCAACTGGCGATTTCGTCAGCCACAGGTTCTGATTCAGGAATCCGACTTTGGTGCAAAATGCCAATGTAAGTTCATTAAATCAATGTTGAGCTAACCACTCTACTATCTCATCGAAGGCTATTTGGACCTGATCACCACCATCCATTGGCCGTACCATAACTTGGCCTGCTTCCAATTCTGATTCGCCCACGATCAGCATAAAATCAACTTCATGCCGGTTGCCTTCACGCATTTGACTTTTCATGCTCCGACGATTGCGGGCAAAGGTAATACGCGCGCTAATTCCGGCATTCCTCAGTTGGTACACTATCTTCGTTGCGGCCGTTCTTCGTCTCGCCGCCGAAATGGGCAACTAAAACTTCTGAACCGCCTGATTCCGGTGGCATGATCCCTTGCTGTTTTAGACCTAGAATGATACGTTCAATCCCACTGCCAAAGCCAACACTGGGCGTATTGGGTCCACCGATAGCTTCGGAAAGGCCATCGTAACGACCCCCGCCACAAACGGAAGCTTGGGCACCAATACCCTCAGCCCATACCTCAAAGACAGTTTTGGTATAATAATCTATTCCACGCACTAATCGAAAATTAATGCTGTACGGCTGTTCGAGAGCATCCAATAAAGTTCGCAGATCTGAGAAATGGTCAGCACAATCTTCACAGAGATAATCAATTATGTGTGGTGCGTCAGCCAACAAATCATCCATGCCGGTTTCTTTGCTATCTAAAACTCTCAGAGCATTTTTCTGAAGCCGTTCTTTGTCAATGGGTGCGAGCTTCTCCTCATGGACCTTTAGGTATTCTTTTAGTTTGCTAATATATGCAGGCTTGCATGCTTTGCAGCCCGTACTATTTAGTTGGAAAGTCAAGCCCTGTATAGCCAAGTGACCGGTACAGATTCATCGCCACCATCATAACTTCCAAATCTGCCGCCGGATCAATTTCGCCTAATATCTCAACATTAATCTGGCTGTGTTGGCGATATCGGCCTGCCTGCGGCCGTTCGCGTCGAAATATTGGACCTGCCATAAACAGCTTCACTGGCTGTGTCCAACTTGACATACCATTTTGAATATAAGCTCGAACAACACCCGCTGTATACTCTGGGCGCAATGTAATACTGGAACCATCCGGCTCTTCTATGGTATACATTTCTTTCTGGACAAACACATCAGATGCGGTGCCCATACCGCGAGCAAAGAGATCGGTATATTCAATAATTGGAACGTCGATCCGCGAAAATCCGTATCGCTTTGCCAAATCAGATACTGTGGCGATAATCCATTCCCAGTATCGCTGGTCATCCGGCAGCACATCCTGCATGCCGGTTACCCGTTGAATCTTAGCCAAAGTTTCCTCCAGTTTTGATAATAGGGAATATATTATAGCGGTTGTTTATGTGTAGGGCACAATCTTAAAGGAGTGGTTTTCTTCAATCCCGGGAATGGCGAATCAGCTCACTCAGCTGGCGAGCCTGATTAACAGGCAGAACGGAAAACGAATTATCGATTGAGTACCAGCTCATGTTGGCAACTCTCGCGAAACCCACAGGCTGCGCAGCGACGGGCATCGTTGTGATCGCGCTCAAGTTCTACAGCCTGAGATCCTTGGCGCATTTCCGCAAGCAAATCTAGCAGATTAGCTTCCAGATCTTCAGTGTAATCTACCGCAAATGCGCGGTCTTGATACTGCAAAATACCGTATGACGGCCGTTTCCCATAAACTTCATCAACTAGAAAACAATAAGCTGCCAATTGTAGAATATGACCTGGCCAAGGATCTTGCGGGGCAAGTCTTGACTTCACCTCAACAGGAATAATCTCTCCCGAATGCTGCCTTACCAGATAATCTGGCTTCCCAACCAATCGATATTCCGCCGAATGAAGCGGTTCCACATTTGGATACCAGGTCTCGTCGTCAGTATAGATTACTTTTCCAGGCGGCAATCCGGATTGCTTGTGCAGTTTTCCAGAGTGAACCAACAACATAACAGCCATAGCCAAGAAAATAAGAACCAGGCTGAATGTCAAACTGCCCCAGGCCATCATTCACATCAACCCAACGAGCAATTGGAAGACCACAATTGCTACGACAATAAAAAGCATTGTGTAGGCCAATTTGCGCATCCAGGAAATCTTCCGAATCTGATTGCCATGCTGCTTATGGTAGTGATGTCCGGCTTTCAGATGGCGAACATTGCGAGATTGCACACCGCGTACGCGCTTTAGCCACCAGGCCCGGTTACAGAAAACATATTCACCAATTTCGCTTGCACGAATCCATTGATAGCTCATATGTTCTAGTTTATTGATGATTTTTATTTTGTCAAGAAAATTGAATGGTGTATTTAGAGAAGGTGAATAACGGGGTTCTCGCCAAATTGAGCAGTGCTAACTATCAGACATCCTTTGAGAAATGGTATCCACATCAATTTGCCAGTGGGATTTCCCCTTTCTCCCAAGAAACCAATAGCGGAGACGCTATAAAAATCGAGCTGTAGGTACCACTTAACATCCCCACAAATAACACGGCGATAAAGGGCTTAATTGATGCACCGCCAAATAAGAGTATTGCCACCATGATAAACATAGCGCTCAGTTGCGTCACCATCGATCGATGTACTGTTTCTAAAATGGAACGATTAACCAACTTTTCGTAGCGTTCCAAGGGCCGCCTAGCAATATTCTCGCGGATACGATCAAATACAACAATCGTATCCTGCAATGAAAACCCAACCACCGTGAGCACGGCCGTCAAGAACAAGGCATCAACTTCCCAACCTAAAAAGACACCAGTAATGGCCGCAAACCCGGAAATGATGAAGAGGTCATGTATCATTGCCGCGACGGCGCTCGCCCCGTACCGGAAGGAATGAGGCACTTGACGAAAAACCAGCATGATGTAGAACAAAATTGCAACCGCAGCTACGATAACGGCGACAAACGCTGCGCGGGTAACCTCAGCTCCAACAGATGGACTAACACTTTGCATTTGAGTTGTCCCAGGAACCAATGGCGCCAATTCTCTTTCCATGGAATCAACGATATTCTGCGCCGTTTCGGGAGACACAAATTCAGATCGGACCTGCCATGCGTTCTCCAAATCTTCTCCACGCAAAGCAATGATAGATGGGTTTGCTATTCCTTCGTCATTAAAAACATCACGGATACCTTGTTCTGAGACTGGTTCAGTAAATTGCACTTCAAAACGAGTGCCGCTGCGGAAATCAACCCCCATGCGAAAGACAGATCCCGTTGTCAATAGCGCATAAACCATGGCCGCAATACCCAAAAAGATCAATATTGCGGAAAATATATAATAAGTCCGACGGTGTTCGGTTAGATTAAAAAGAAAATTAAACATCGTGCTTTCCCTAGATCCCAATCATCAACTTTCTATTTCGTGTCCAACGCGCAGCATTACCCATAACAATACGTACCAGGGTCCGCGTTACAAAGACCGCCGTGAACATGCTGATCAAAACGCCAATTGCCAGAGTATAAGCAAACCCCTGCACTGTACTGGCACCAAAGTTTCGGCCGAATATCCACAAAATTAAACAAATTACTAAAGTCGCCAGATTAGAGTCCCTGATAGAAGTCCACGCCCGGTCGAAGCCTGTGCCAATAGCCTCTCGCATTGATGCACCTTTCCGCAGCTCCTCCTTTATACGCTCAAAGACCAAGACATTAGCATCCACCGCCATACCGGTAGACAACAAAAAGCCCGTAATTGCAGGCAATGTCAAAGTAATTGGAATAAACATAAAAACAGCAATGTTTAATACCGCATACACTAACAGCGCAATATCAGCCAATGCGCCGGCCGTGCGATAGTAAAGCAACATAAATAACAATACCACCATCAATCCGATTGCTCCGGCACGAACGCTCGCTTCAACCGATTGTTCCCCAAGCGTAGCACCTACCTGGCGTGTACTTTCAATTCGCAATGGCACGGGAAGACTACCAAATCGTAATTGTAAGGCCAACTTTTGTGCATCATCAAGCGTAAAACTTCCTGTTATCGTACCTGCATCCTTAATGACGGCACTGATTCGCGGGCTAGAAATTACCTCTTTATCCAAGACGATGGTCAAGAATTGGCCCTGATGATCACGGGTGTAGATCTCGAATGATTCAGACGCTTCGGGCTGCAAAGCAAAGCTCACAAAGAACTCGCCAAAATCAGAACTTTCAGCATTAGCCTGCCGGAGGGATGCCCCTGTGAGCACAGTTTCGAACGTAGGCGCTGGGTTTAACACTACCTCAGTTACTGGAGCACCCGGATCAAACTCACACCGCGAGGGTCCATCGTCGTGGGTCGTTCGCACACACATACCTTCTGGCAAAGGTGTACTTCCAGAGTCTATGAACTCCAAAAGCGCTGTTTCTTGAATCAAAGCTATCGCTTCTTCAGGGTTATCAATTCCAGGAAGCTCCACCAAAATTCGCCGCTCGCCTTCAGTCTGCACCAGAGGCTCAGTCACGCCCAGAGCGTTGACACGCCGGTCAATGATTTGGCGTGCCGTATTCATCTGATCAGCGGTAACTTCTTCATCAGGAGGAACATCTGCCTCCATCAAAACCTGCAAACCACCTTGCAAATCCAAACCCCGCATAATGGGAAAATCAGGATTTTGAACAATCCAAAGGGCCGTAACCACAATAATAATGATCACAACCAGCCAGACTAAATCTCGTCGGGTCATAACTTTATCCTTAAACGACAAACGTAAAACACAACGGCCATATGACTCGGCATGTTTTACGTCCTACGTTTGCTCTTAAATTCCGCGTCGGGATTATAACAAGATCAGAGATTTACGTCACACAATGTCCGCTGACGTCCAATTTCGTTACCCTCAGCCTAGAAATTTATGGCTTGTCTTTCAGGCTTGATGATGCCACTCAAGGTCGAATCTTGGCGAAGATCATAGTATCGCGCAGTTTATTAGTCTGATGATGCCTGTCCTCATTGCGTAATGTTCCTTCATAATTAAATCCCAATTTACGTGGTATAGTCGCACTGCGCTCATTTGTGGCATCACAGCGGATCTCAACCCTTTTGGCGCCCAACTGCTCAAACGCAAAATCACTAATTCCAACTACTGCTTCACTAATATAACCTTGCCGTGCATAGCTTGTTCTTGCCCAATAGCCTATTTCAAATCGTGGGACATTCCAATCTATGCGATGTAATCCGCTTGTTCCAACAATCGTATTTGTGCCTTTCAGAAGCAGTATTAACCATAGATCTTCTCGTGATAAGAACTTAAGCTGGCCCTCACGAACTCTCGCCTCATATTGGGTTTCGTTGAGCATATTCATAGCCCAAGGCATCCACGGCCGTAACTCATCCAACGACTCTAAGACTGCCGCGTGTAATTCTTTACCATCTCCGGGCAAAGGTCCTCTAATCGTGAGTCGATCTGTTTCAAAACTATAAGGAAAATCAATCAGAATCGGTTTGTCCATCTCAGTCTCCGCGTCTGGTTAATAATTTGTAGCAATTAATCTAAACAACAATATTCACCAACTTACCCTTAACAACAATGACCTTGCGCGGTTCCTGGTCACCAAGTAATCGGTGGACATTTTCCGATGCAAGCGCAATTTTCTGCATTTCTTGTTCTGGCGTATCGGCAGGAACCGTGATTCGGTCACGCACTTTGCCATTAATCTGCACAATCAGCACTATACTCTCTTCCTTAACAATCTCCGCATCCCATGTTGGCCATGCTTGCTGGTGAACACTGTATGACCCCCCACGTAGTGACCACAGCTCCTCACTAATATGTGGCGCTGTTGGCGCTAACAGCAAGAGAAGGCTATCCACGGCTTCAGTCCAGGTAGCCAGTGAAACATTCATTTCTCGGCGAGCTTGCTGCAAAGCGTTCCGCTGCTCCATGATCGCTGCTACGGCCGTATTAAACGAAAATTCTTCTAAATCTTCGGTTACTTTACGAATAACTTGATGTGTTTTTCGTTGCAGGGCACGATCTGCCATCTTTTCAATCTTCACTTCCTCATACCCGTGCAAAGCTATTTCCCAAATATCGCTCAGTAATCGCTGCGGACCCTTAATCCCATCATAATTCCATGGTCCACCCTGATCCCATTTGGAAAAGAACATCAAATAGGTACGCACCGTATCTGCACCATATTGTTCAACCAAATTGTCAGGAGCGATAACATTGCCCCGCGATTTAGACATCTTCTCACCATCTTCGCCAAGCACCATGCCCTGGTTGTACAATGCCAGCATTGGCTCGTCGAAATCCACGAGACCCATATCACGCATCGCTTTAGTGAAAAAGCGTGCGTAGATAAGATGCATCGTCGCATGTTCAATGCCACCTGTGTATTGATCCACCGGCAGCCAGTAATCGCCTTCATCGGGATCAAATGGTCCATCTTCATAAAAGGGACTCAAATAACGGTATGGATACCAGGATGAACACATGAACGTATCCATTGTGTCAGTTTCCCTAAGCGACGGCTGACCACAAATAGGGCATTCCGTGTGCAGAAACGCCTCATGAAATTTAAGCGGACTTTCGCCAGTAGGTACAAACTCCACATCCTCCGGTAGCAGAACCGGCAGGTCTTCATCAGGCACTGGCACTGCGCCATGTTCAGGACAATAAATAACGGGTATGGGGGTACCCCAATAACGCTGACGGCTAATCAACCAATCACGCAAGCGATAATTTACGGCCGCTTTTCCTTTTCCTTTCTCTTCCAGCCAAGAAGTAACCGTCGCAACCGAATCTTTTACGGGTGTACCATCAAACTCGCCAGAGTTGATCATTACACCTTCAGTTTTGGACGTGAAAGCCTCCGTCAGCGGGCCATCTGCTTCTTCACGCCCAGGCATGCGAATCACCTCAATGATTTCAAGCCCGAACTTTGTAGCAAATTCGAAATCGCGCTCATCATGAGCGGGAACTGCCATGATCGCCCCAGAACCATATGTCATCAACACATAATCTGCGATCCAGATCGGTATGCGTGCATCATTCACTGGATTAATGGCATAGGCGCCAGTGAAAACGCCGGTTTTCTCACGATCGGCCGTTTCGCGGTCAATCTCGCTCAATCGTTTTGCTTGCTCACGATAAGTTAAAACAGCATCCGCTTTTTCAGGCGAGGTGATCTTATCAACTAGTGGATGTTCAGGGGCTAACACCATAAACGTTGCTCCCCACAAGGTATCTGGGCGCGTGGTAAAAACCTCTATCGGATCTCCAAATTCTGTATGAAACGTGACATCGGCTCCAATAGAACGTCCGATCCAGTTAGTCTGCATTAACTTGACGCGCTCTGGCCAATTGATCTCGCTGAAATCTAACAATTCTTCTGCGTAGTCTGTTGTCTTAAAGAACCATTGCTCTAAGTCTTTCTTGATCACAGGCGTGCCGCAGCGCTCGCAATGTTTATCATCGCCCCAAACTTGTTCGCGGGCTAATGTCGTATTGCAATGGGGGCAGAAATCCACAGCCGCCATTTTTCGATAGGCCAAACCCATCTCAATTAACTTCTTGAAAAACCATTGCGTCCAACGGTAGTATGAAGGGTCGGCGGATACAATCTCGCGTTCCCAATCGAACATTGTTCCCATACTTCGTAGTTGGGTCCGCATTTGATCGATATTAGCAAATGTCCAAATAGCTGGGTGGATGTTACGTTGAATGGCCGCGTTTTCCGCAGGCAGTCCGAAGGCATCAAATCCGATCGGAAACATCACATTAAAACCCTTCATGCGCATAAACCGAGCTCGAGCATCACTGGGCGCCATGGCATACCAATGCCCAATATGCAAATCACCCGACGGATAAGGCAGCATTGTTAATGCATAATGTTTCGGTTTAGATTCGTCAACAATTTGTTTATAAAGATCTGTTTCGTTCCATTTCTGCTGCCATCTTGGTTCCAGTTCATTCGGATCATATGCTTTCTTCATGCGCTTCTTCTACTCCTTAACGATGTAGGTGCTGTTTTCCAGCTTTACTAGCCCTATTCTTCCTAATTATAGTTTATGTGGTCAGCAAGAATTCCACTGCCTTTTGTGAAAAGTCGGCTGCATTATTTGCTGCGGCACTATGTCCCCCACTTGAGTATGTTACAAGATTGGTGCCTGGGGCAGCAGAAACAAATCGCTTGGCGTTGGCAATTGGAATAACATGGTCATCTTCTGCCCAAGCCAAAAGTACAGGTTGTTGAATGGAAGCCAATAGATCGTAGTTTCGAATTGCAGGCGCTGTGAGTATCAAATGGCTGACACGATAGGGGTGACTCACGGCCGTATTTACTGCAACACCCCCGCCCCAACTCTTGCCCATTATAACGGCCGAATCTTTATGCAATCTCTCAACAATTTTGACTACTACCGATACTGCGGTCTGCCCAATAAGCGGGGATTTATCAAGCGCCGGGCTATTCCCCCAACCGGGCATATCAACGCTGACCACAAAAAAACCGGCGCCAGCCAAAGGATCTAAGAGAGATTTCCACGTATGCCAACCATTACGCTGACTCCAGCCGTGGATACCTAAAATTAGAGGTTTGTCGGGATCCCCCGTTGATTTGCCATAGACAGTTGTCTGTGAGATCTCAATGTTAATATCATCCACTGCTTTTTATCTTTGGTCCTTCATGAATCAATCTGCATAACTTTGACCGATCTAACAGAAAACTTTCGCTCGCGGAGACCATAAACAACAAAAAACCCCTTCGTTCAGAGACGAAAGGGTTCCGCGGTACCACTCTGATTGATAGCAATTGTCCAGCTACTCTTCAGACAAAGAAGTGGACCCAAAGGGGCTCGAACCCTTGACCTCCACAATGCCATTGTGGCGCTCTCCCAACTGAGCTATGGGCCCATGACTATCCACTTAATACGTATAACGGACGCAAACCGGTGACAGCTAAATTTAGAAATCTCACTATCACAGCTCACAGGCGAGTTCGGTACCAATTGCTGCCCTTTCAGCCCGTGAGGCAGCTCTCTTAGGATTGGACCAATGGTCTGTACCTACTACTCCTGATCTTAGCCTTTTAACAATTATTTTTATCGCCACAGATGTCTGGCAATTTTGCCTTCGCACCTGCACCGTTGTGGACCTGAGGAGACTCGAACTCCTGACCTCTACAGTGCGATTGTAGCGCTCTCCCAACTGAGCTACAGGCCCGAAAGCGACGCGTATATTAGCTCAGCAATAGATACTTGTCAAGAAACAACTCAAATGTCTTTTTAGCGAAATTCGGGTTGTTCACCTTTCAGATTATGATAAAGTACGCGCAGAATTAAGATAAGCTCTTTATAAGTCAAACGATCTACTGCCGGTTCTAGGTGGCCGTTGGTATTGATAAGGAATTACATCGAAATGGGAACTGACAAATACGTCGTGACACTCGAATATTGCGTGCCTTGAAACTACTGGGAGCGCGCTGCCCGTGTGGCAGACGACATCCTCAGAAATTATCAGCATGTTATTGAATCATTCACATTTATTACTGGTACCAAAGGTGTTTTTGAACTTGAAGTAAATGGAAAATTGCTTTACTCAAAGAAAGGTCTTGGTCGTCATGCTGAACAAGGTGAGGTCCTAGGGTTATTCCAAGATTTTATCGGTCCAGATACACCAGTTTACCCTCAAGAATCTTGATAAATCGCTGGTTTTGTGTTTAACCCGACACGTGCTATGCTTGACATATTATGGAGCTGCATGCGGTCGCCGGTCAGTTATATATTATTAATGGCGTAGAGCAAGAGCAAGCACAAGTTCCCGGCTTGCTCGCTCAGCGAGCTTCTGGTCGGGCTGCACATAAACGTCAACGAGAAGTTCTGTTTGTACATCTTACATTGACTGGATGCCCTTCCCGATACAGCCAACCTGATGCAGGGGCTGCTACAAGGACTTAGCCAACAGTATTTCAAGAGCACTGGTAGTTCTACTGCCTCATTGCGACAGGTCATTCACGAAACCAACAACCGCTTATTACAACTAAACTTAGCTGGACAGAATCCTCCTCGTGAAGGCGCTATCACTTGCGCTGTCCTACGCCAAAACGAGTTGTACATCGTACAAACTGGCGAGTCATTGGCGCTGCTTGGCCATAATTTTGGCGTAGAGCGCATCCCTGCTCGCAACCCGGATCATGTGACCCCCCTTGGTCGGAGTTCAGGTCTTGATTTTCGTTTTTATCATCAACGTTTGCAGCCAGGCGACATGCTTCTGCTTGCTGATCCACGAATCAGCCATTTGCCCAGTCACAGCCTCACGCCTGCACTAGTCGATACTGAACTGGAGCTTGGTCTAGACGAACTACGAGAAACAATTGGGCCAGATTCGGGTCGATTACTTCTGGTTGAGTTCACTGATGATGCGCCAGGTACGCTCCCCGTTGTTGCTGAGCCAATAATCAGGAGAGACCGCATAACATTGCCCAAAGCAACGGCACAAGTGGCAGCAGTTACAGCAATGGCTGCCCAACCCGTTCGCGAAGGCCAGACAAGACCAACTGCTATCAATGCACAATTCAATGAAGGTCCTGATTTAAGCGAAGCGGTGGAAACAACAGCGCGCCAAGCTGTGTCACGGTCGGCACTAGGATTATCATTTCTCACCGGCTGGATGGCCGACCTTATGCTGCATCTAAATCCACCTCTTGAGGACGATGAAGAAGGGTCGCACTGGGTATTACCGGTAATTATGGCAATTGTAATTCCCTTGATCGTTGCCATAGTGGTCAGCGGTGTCTACCTGCAGCGTGGTCGTGTTCGCCAGGTTGCTGAGCTAAGATCGCAAATGTCCCAGAGTCTGGTAATGGCACAAGATGCGGGTAATGATAAAAGTCTTGCCCGCGAGCATTATAGGAATCTTGTAGAGTTAGCTTCTGAGGCAGAGGAGCTACGACCTGGCGATCCAGGTGTGGCAGAAATGCGCCGCCAAGCCATGATCGCTCTCGACGATTTAGATGGCGTGACGCGGCTCAGCGTTACACCATTCTACACATTTGATTCATCTGCGGAACTGTCGGCCGTTTCCCTGCGCGAAGATTTCGTTGGTGGAATCTACACCTTAGACAGTGAAAACGATGCGGTATATGCACACGAAACAGATGAAACATTTACAAATCTGTTGACTGGAGAACCCACCACAATTGGTTTTAGTGGACAGGCTGTAGGAACTCATGTAATTCAAGAGCTCGTCGACATATTGTGGCGTCCAAGCGGCGCCGAGGTCACGGAAGATAGTTTAGTAATGCTCGAAGAAGGGGGCACTCTATTTTCCTATTTTCCAAATACAACCGAAACTAAGGCAACTTCTTTAGGTCTTAGCAGTGAGTGGCAAAGTCCGGTAGCTTTCACCCAATATTCAGAGCGTCTATATGTGCTCGATCCGCCCAACGCAGCCATTTGGAAATACTTCCCTCAGGGAGAAGGATTCATCGTTAATCCGGATGAACGCCAATTAATCATAAATGCAGATGATATTGATCTTAACAATGCAATCGATATTGATTTATATAGCGAAGATGGCAGTTTATTAATCACTTACACTGATGGTCGCATCCGCTATTATGATACGCGATCCGGTCGCATTCAATGGGACGAAAATGACCTGCTTGAGAGTGGTTTATCTACACCTGTGGGGTATCCAGCCGCCGCAAAACTGGTTGGCAAGGGCCTAAACGCCTCAATCTTCATCTTAGATTCGGTCAGTGGGCGAATAATTCAAATAAGCCGGCTCGGCACAATCTTGGCCCAATATCGGGCCCTTGATGATCGGGGCCAAGATACTCTCATTGGCGGCAGCGACCTTGCCGTATCTGAATCACCTCTTCGTATTTTCGTAACGGTGGACAACGAGCTTTACCAGGCCAAGCAGTAGACAGTAACCAGGCAACAAAAAAGCGCAAGATTTTACTTATCTTGCGCCATTGCTGCGGTAATAATAGGTAATCAGTTTCACATG
Source organism: uncultured Chloroflexia bacterium (assembly GCA_963736615.1). Lineage (GTDB taxonomy): Bacteria > Chloroflexota > Anaerolineae > Promineifilales > Promineifilaceae > JAACFF01. The sequence goes on from CAVTPP010000003.1 coordinate 1,369,822, forward strand.
TGCATTAATTAGCCAACTGAGCACCAATTATTGGAACAAAAGAAAGAGGATTTTAGTCAAACGGCAAACCGCCGTCTTCATCCTCTTCTTCATCCTCGTCATCTAACGGGTTATAGGGTACGGCAACCCAAATAGTAAGCAGTTCACCCTCTTCAACCTCTGACAAGCGCAGCGCAACAACATCAAGCTGTTGGCGCAGCCCCCATTTATCTGGAAAATCTAAAAGCACTGGCCGTTTATTATCCCAGGCCCGTTCACAACGATCTTTAATATCTTCACCCGTAACAGTGCGCAGTTGGCACATGGCCACTTCTACCACTTCTGGGCCTTCATATAAGGACTGCAGCCAATTTTGTACTGTTGGTTGAAACTCAGGTGTTGGTCCTTCGATTATTTCAATTAATTCTGGTTCTATCACCTTGAAACTCCGCTTTACTTTATTGCATACAAATGCAATAAGAAGATGATCTATTCAAATTACAGGAATTAAGACCTGCTACATCTCCAATTTTGTTACCGCCCAATAGTACTTCCTGAGATGATGAATTGCAACCAATCTAACAGAATAATTACGCGATGCTAGGTCGGCGAATTGGTTAATTCTTCAAGGGCCGCTAATTGACCTCGTGTTCCTAAGACAAGCATTTGGTCGCCCATTTCAAGACGGGTTTCCGCATTGGGGACTGTATTCCCACCTACCTCTTGGCGATAAAGAGCAACAAGTGTGACTCCTGTTTTGCGCCTTATGTCGGCTTCGCCAACACTGCTTCCAGCCAAAAAGCTCCCATCAGAAATTACCAACTCCTCAATCCATAATTCCTCTCCTCCCGCTAAAGTTACAACATCGAAGAAATCAGTCACATGAGGACGAACAACGATATTAGCCATGTGCTGGCCGCCGATCTCGTAAGGCGAAACAACGCGATCAGCGCCTGCTCGCCGCAGTTTCACTTCATTGGCCGCGTTATTGGCTCTTGCAACAATATAAAGATCGGGGTTGATAGTTCTCGCCGAAAGGACAATAAATAGATTCAAAGAATCCTCTCCGGTAGTGATTATAATACTCGATGCTTCTTTCAGGCCCGCATCATGCAGTATAGGATCCTGTGAGGCATCACCCTCCAAGGCAATCAGACCTTCTTCCTGTGCTTGGGCAACACGCCCCGGATCTGAGTCAATAACAACAATCTGTCGTTTGCTTCCCAATAAAGTTTTGGCGGTACTTCTACCTACACGGCCGTATCCACAAATAATAACCTGGTTATTTAGTTTCTTAATCATATTCCTGGTTCGCCGCCTTTGAATTTGTTTTTGCATAGTAGCTGATACAAGATATTCCCCAAAAGTCGAAAAGCTGTATACGATCACGCCTACCCCTACAAGAATCAGCATAATCGTGAAGATTCGTCCAGCATCAGAGAGAACGCCGACGACACCAAAGCCCACCGTAGAGAGCGTAATCACAGTCATGAATGCAGCATCGGAAAATGACCAGCCTTCGATGATCATATATCCCACTGTGCCAATCGCTAAAGTAACTAACGCCAGCACGAGAATGCGCAGTAGTCTTCGATTAGTAGTCATAATCACTCAGCAGACAAAATAGCCCTTATCTAGATGGGATAAAACTTTTTCGAAGAACCAACGACGTGTAATATCAAATTTAGCCAGAGCCTCTTTAGGCGTCATCCACGCCATCTCATTTATCTCACGGCCGTCCAATTTCGGTAATCCTCCAAGCAATTCAGCACGGAATACGACGCCTACATTTCTAACCTGATCACCATTAAGATAGGTCACGTTTAGCTGAGGTGTGGAATGAATGGCAATAATTCGCTCCGGCTGAATCAGTAGCCCAGTTTCCTCCCACACTTCACGCACGGCCGTTTGAGCCACATTTTCGCCCAAATCACTAAAACCAGCAGGAGGACGCCAAGTCGTTTCATCTTTATGTTGCAGCATTAGAATACGGCCATCTCCACGCGGAATTAATGCAGAAGCTCCAATACCAGAATAGAGATCTGTTCCAATATGAGACCTAACACCAGCTATTTGGTCCAAAGTACGCCCGCCAATGTTCGGGGGCTTGAAGGCAGGCAATTCGTCAAGTCGCGCATCTGATATCATGTCACGATACCACAGAGGGATGTCAAGCATTTCCATTTGCTCATAGGCAATAAAAGCTTGTTCGCTTGTTTCTACACCATCTGGTTGCATCCTCCCACCATTAACCTGGCTTTTAAAACAAACAGTAAACTGCTGTACCTGGTCACCATTGGGATAAATCACATCATAGCGCGGATCAGTATAAACACCTACAAGCCGTAAATCTCCAACTTCCAGTCCAGTCTCCTCTTTCAATTCGCGTCTGGCACAGGTCATCAAATCTTCATCGAGCTCCAAAACGCCACCGGGTAAACCCCACACATCGAAATCCGTACGTCGCTGAAGAAGAATTCGGCCGTTTTCATCGCGCACGACCACACTCGCAAAAGGGAGGAAAACTTTCTGCCTGCCAATTTTATTTCGCAGCCACTCAATATATGATTCGCCCACGATCCACTCATCCTTGTAATTTTCGAATCAAACCTTATAAATGATCGGATTGATTTCCCATGAGGCAATTATCTTCAGCCGCATAGCTCGAAAAGCCACTCTGAGTTTACCTTGAGCTTTCAGCGCTGCAAACATCAAATTTCCCCGTGCATTACGGTTCACCCCAATTGTTGTCTTATTACTTTACCTGCAACAAGGATTAGGTAAAAATAGGGTTATAAATTGCTTGGGTCCCCAATTAAGAATTAGACCGAGTAGGAGAAAGTCATGAAAAAGAAGAAAAAGTGGGCTGATCTATCGTTGGTACAAAAGGCTCTTGCCATTTTTTCCGGTATCGTACAAACTGGTTTGCTATTGTCCGCGCAGTGGGACATCCAAAAACGGCCGCAGGATGAAATTCGTGGCAACAAGTGGGTGTGGAGAGCCGTCGTCTTCATCAATTTTATCGGCCCCATTGCCTATTTCATATTTGGTCGCGTGCCTGATTCCCAATTATTGGTTCCTCTGCCGAAAGAAGCAGAGTAGGGAACCGACGGAAATAAAAGCGCCCAACTGAGCAGCCCAGTCTCTATAATTTGGCGAGGATGGCCTCAGTTATTCCCTGCGTTCCACATACCCTTACGAAATCGCCAGAAAGAACCTGGTAAACGGCCGCCTCAATCTGTTCTGCAGCCCTAAGATTCCCCCAAATATAACGCGCCAGCAGCGCACCACTAAGAATTGCTGCTACAGGATTAGCAATCCCATTACCCGCGATATCTGGTGCGGAACCATGAACCGGCTCAGCCAAGGCTATCTGGTCACCCCAATTTAGTGAGGGTGCCATGCCAAGCCCTCCACCCCAATATGCAGCAGCATCTGACAAGATATCGCCAAAAAGGTTTGTCGTTACAATCATGTCAAAAGATTCTGGTTCGCCTACCATTCGAAGAGCCGCCACATCAACAAGAAGTTCATCGACGATAATTTCATCATCAATAACCTCCCTGACCGTATCTCTAAAAAGTCCATCTGTGAGAGGTAAAACATTGGCCTTGTGAACGATAGTCAGCCGTTCCCTATTCAGTAATTTAGCTAAGCTCAGAGCCTTTTTGGCTATACGAAATGAGCCTCTTTTTGTTACTACTCGCTCAGCAACTGCCGTATCCCCCTGCCGCCTTTCGAGTCCCGCGTATAGGCCTTCGCTGTTTTCCCGCACGATGATCATATCAATACCGTTGCGGGGTGATATGCTTGGCCAACTTTGTACTGGTCGAATGTTAGCATAAAGATTTAGCGACTGGCGCATAGTAATAATTGCGCTTCGATAACCTTCAACTGCATGTGACGGCGACGAAACTGCCCCAAACAACGCAGCGCCACAATCACGAATAGTGGTGAGTGTGGTATCTGGTACTGCCGAACCATTCTTCAAGAAACAATCCCAGCCCGCTTCGGCCATTATTGTATGCAGATCAGGAATAACAGCACGAAGCACCGCAACGGCCGCAGGAATAACTTCTTTTCCTATTCCATCCCCGGGAATCACACAGAGCTTGGGCATATTAACGCACTCCAGGGAAACGGCCGTATTCACGTACATAAGGAACTATCCCGCCGGCATTAATAATTTCTCTCGCAAAGGGCGGCAAAGATGGCAGGCTGTATTCCTGGCCGGCTGATCGAAGCCTACCACCTTCCAAATCGAGAAAAACACTTTCACCATCTTGTAAGTCATTGACAATTACTGGAGAGGCAAAGAGTGGTATTCCTAGATTGATACCGTTGCGAAAGAAAATACGGGCAAAGTCAACTGCAATTATCGCCGCAATCCGCCGCCGCTTAAGCGCAAGCGGCGCATATTCTCGCGATGAGCCACACCCAAAGTTAGAACCAGCAATAATTACATCCCCTGCTCGCGCATGCTTGTTAAAGTCAGGATGCGCCTCGATAAAAGCTGCATCACCTACATCCTTATCAGGCCGCATATAAGGCGCATAGCGGCCAGGTACTATTTGATCAGTATCCACATCCGCTCCAAATTTCCATATCCTAGGCATCCGATTTTCTCCTGTAAAATGTAGCACAACCTTTCCAGGCTGTGGCTCTAACGATGAGCGTTAGCTAGATAGCATAGGTCATCATCATACGCCACGGCACAAATTGCTTTTCAGTAATTTCCAAAGCTCAACCATCTACATATCTCGGATCAGTTATCCAGCCCACAACCGCCGCCGAAGCAGCCACTTCTGGAGATGCAAGATAAATGTGAGAATTAGGGGAGCCCATCCGCCCCCGAAAATTGCGGTTTCCGGTCGATAAGCAAACGTCGCCCTCACCTAACGTGCCTTGATGTCGCCCCATACAGGCCCCACAGCCAGGTGTGGTAAGAGTAGCGCCGGCAGCTAGCAAAGTTTCCATAGTGCCATCAGCCATGGCCCGTCTTAGTTCCAGACTGGAAGCCGGGGTTACCAAAAGACGCACATCGCTGGAAATTCTTTGACCATCTAGAATATTTGCCGCAGCCCGCATATCCTCATAGCGACCGTTTGTGCAGGTCCCCAGAAAAATCACGTCCACTTTTGTGCCCGCTACCTCAGACAAATCCACAACCGCATCAACAGCGTGAGGCTTCGCCACTTGTGGCTCCAACTCGTCAAGATCAATATTCACAGTGCGCGCATATCGCGCATGGGGATCAACAAATAACCATTCTGGCACATCTTGATTATTACTTCCATTCACGGTTGGAGGGAAAATACCCGCCTTTGCTCCAAGTTCGATGGCCATACTGGACAGTGTTTGCCTCCCTGGAAGAGGCAGCCAATCCAAACCATGATATTCCAGTGCAGCATAAGTAGCTCCGGAAATCGTCATCTCCCGGCACAACTTTAAGGCCAGATCCTTCGCATTGACACCGCTGCGAAAACGGCCTGAGACCTGGATACGAATTGTCTCAGGCACCCGCAGCCAGGTCTGGCCAGTGGCCCAGATCAAAGCAATATCAGTTGATCCCATTCCTGCACCAAAGGCACTTACTGCGCCATAACTTGTTGAATGGGAATCCGATCCCAGAACAATCTTGCCGGGGACTGCAATACCCTCTTCCACCAAGACCTGATGACAAATTCCACGACCCACTTCAAATAGGCGAATTCCTTGATCATGTGCAAATTTTCGGACGAGATTCTGGCTGTTTGCCGTCGCCACAGTAGAGGCAGGTGCCACATGATCTAGAACCAGTACAATCTGATCTGGATCATGAACTTTTGTCATTCCCAACTGCTCGGTCATTATGCGAATGATGGCCGGTGATAGTGAATCATGACCCATAACCACATCAGGTTCAATAATGATCAACTCTCCGGGTTCCACGGATCGCCCTGCTTTTTGAGAAAGAATTTGCTCGGCTAATGTACTGGTCATGATTCCTTTCCTATTTGATTCTTCTTTCTTAAACTGTTGACGCACGTAACATGCTGTCTACATCGTCTAGGGTTAACGGCCGTTCATCAGACATTGCCTTGATTTCAGTCGTAATATACTTGACCTGATCATCACTCAACTTTAAGCCTAGCTGGTCGGCCCGATTTCTTACTGCATTCCAACCCGTAAGACGGTGGGCAATATGAATATAACGGGTCAGACCAAAAGCCTCTGGTCGAAGTACCTCATATGTCGATGGATCGTTTAATACAGCTTTGGCGTGAATGCCGGCTTTATGTGTAAAAGCACAAAATCCAGTTATGTAATTATTAAAGGGCACATCAATGGCCACCCATTCCGCCACCTGCTGATCTATTTCCTTTAGCAGTGGTAAGTTGTATTTCTCGACTAGTTTGGGATCAGTAGCATATAGACGTGCAACCAGCCCACCTAGAGGCGTAATACCATTGCGTTCACCGATGCCTAATACACTTGTATCAATATAAGTTGCTCCTGCTTCCAATGCAGCATACGCATTGGCAATGGCGCAGCCGGCATCGTTGTGACCGTGAAACTCAATATCTGCATTTACTCTTTGGCGAAGCGCTGCAACAAGCTCGTAAATCTGTCGCGGTGTTCCAATACCCACCGTATCGGCAATGCCCACGCGATCAACCCCCAGTGCGTCTACAGCCTCATAAACCCGAAATAGATCGGCCGTATCGCTACGCAGACTATCTTCGGTGCTAAAACGAACTTCTACATCCTGGCTTCGTAAAAATGAAACAACCTCCAGAGCAGTTTCAATGATTGCATCAATACTTTTCCCATGGCTAAATGTGCGCAACTGCGATGAAGTTCCAATAACCACATCTACGCCATTCACACCCGTATCCACAGCAAGCCGTGCATCATCCATTTGGCAGCGGACATGCGTCAGCACCTTTGTCTTCAGGCCTAGTCTCGTAATCATCCGACAATCTTCGAAACTCTGGCGCGAGGCACAAGGCGATGTTAACTCCAGATACTCCACGCCGAATTCATCTAATAATCGCGCGATCTTTATCTTTTGGGCGGTGCTGAAAAAAGCATTTACGAATTGCTCTCCCTCGCGCAAAGTCGATTCGATTATTGAGAATTCTGGTAGACTCATTCCATTTCTCCTTGAAGATTGTTCTGCTGCTTTTCAAGATCGCCTGTAAACAATTTATTGGCCAATACAGCTTGCAAAATTTCGATTGCCTTAACATATTCTGTCAGGACAATATGCTCATTAGGCGTATGGTCCAGGCCACTGTCTCCTGGACCATAGGCAACAATCGGGCAATTCCAGATTGGCCCAACAACGTTCATATCTGAGGTGCCTGTTTTCAGTTTGAAGCGTGGACGTACACTTGCCTGGCGCAATGCCTGATTAAATGCTCTAGCTAATAATGAAAGACGTGAAGAGTGGAAGGCAGGCTCAAAAGCATAAACTTTCAAAGAAGCATCATCAGCGAGTTCAACAGCTTGTTTAGTAAATGTATCAATATCAAAATCAGGTGGAAGACGAATCCCCACTTTAATAAGTGCTTGGTTGTTAAGACCATCACTATCAGTCTGAATATGACGCAAGGAAGGTAAAAGCTGGTCAAAGATTTTGTCTTTATCTTGATTGAATATCTCGATTATTGCAGACAACTCATTCCACCAGGCAACGGCCGTTTCTGCGACTCCGCGCTCTTTCCCCGCACTGTGCCCCATTGGCTGCCGCAATTCATAATCCATCAAAATGCGCCCTTTGTAACCCAGCGTAACGCCATCCCAACCGCTTGGCTCACCTATGATGCATAAGTCCGGCTGGTATCGAGCCGCCACATGCCGTGCTCCATTCGATGTCGCTGACTCTTCCTCAACAGCCCCGACAACAACTACCCTTGTACCAGGCGGCAAATTAGCTCGCGATGCCGCAACAATAAATGCTGCAAGAGGACCCTTAGCATCAACGGCACCACGGCCGTACAAAATGCCCTCCTCGATGCGTACGGGAATATCTCCAGGAACAGTATCCATGTGTCCTAGAAGAACAATCTCCATAGATATTTGTCCATATTCATCCGGGCATTCACGTATGCCTACCGCGTTGCCTACCTCATCGATTGATGAAGATAATCCTAATGACGTCATTGCTGTGGCCAAAAACTCGGCCGCTTTATGTTCTGCGCCTGATAAACTTGGGATTGCTACCAGTTGATGAAGCAGCTCAATTTCATTCATCGTCAGCTATTTCTCTTGTTACTCTACTTATGGCGACAACAACTTCGTCCAGCTCTTCTCGAGTGATAACCAGCGGAGGCAGCAAACGCAATACAGTCGGTCCTGCAGTCAATACCTGCACACCCAGATCTGCTAAGGCTTTAACTACCGGCATTACCCTGATCTTTAACTCTATACCAATCATGAGGCCGAGCCCCCGAACCTCTCGAATTAACGGAGATTCAATAGCTCGAAGTTGTTGAAGAAAATAGACACCAAGTTCGGCCGCCCGAGCAACCAAATCCTCATCTTCTATCACCTGTAGGGTTGCTTGAGCAGCTGCGCAGGCCAAGGGGTTGCCGCCAAATGTTGAGCCGTGTACGCCTATCGGCAGCGGAGCAACGCACTGCCCGATGGCTATAGCGCCCATCGGCACACCGCCGGCAATCGCTTTCCCTAAACAGACCAAATCCGGTTGGATGCCAACATGCTCAAAAGCAAACCAGCGTCCTGTCCGGCCAAAGCCAGTCTGCACTTCGTCTACAATCAACAATGTGCCCTGTTCCTGGCAAATGGCCTGAACTTCCTGGAAATATTCGGAGGTGCCAACACGCACCCCACCCTCCCCTTGGACAATTTCCAAAATCACGGCTGCACAATCCTCCGAAACCGATTCACGTAAGGCTTGGGGTTGGCCAAACGGCACATGTGAGAAACCGGGAACGAGCGGTGTAAAAGGCTCACGATATTTTTTCTTATGCGTTGCAGACAATGCTCCTAATGTACGTCCATGGAAACCACGCATCGCCGCAACGACATTCGGCCGTCCTGTACTCAGCCGCGCAAACTTAATCGCTCCCTCCACTGCCTCTGTACCAGAATTGCAAAGGAAAAAACGATCAAGCCCATCCGGCATAACGGTGGCCAAAGCTTCCAGAAGCTGCGCACGACGATCGTTATAAAACATTTCTTGGCAAGTAATCAGTGTTGATGCTTGTTTGGTAATGGCATTTACCACCGCCGGATGACTGTGCCCCACACTGGCCACGCCAATTCCGCCAACACAGTCGATAAAAGAACGCCCTTCACTGTCCCAAATTTTTGCCCCGGAACCGCGGATAATAACATTGTCCCGCTTGCCGTAGACGCCACTGCCCAATTTCGTTTCGCATTCGATAATGCTCATTGAACCACCGTCCCCTCTCCTGCCAAAGCCCGTTGAATAGGTTGTTCCTGTCGCGCATCACCAAGAATCACACGAGATACACCACCTCTTAAAGCCTCTTTTGCGCCAAGCAATTTAATGCGCATGCGCCCCTCGGCATAATTCTTTGTGATGAAATCAATCTCAGCTTTGTTTACATTTTGAATAAGCGAAGATTCATCAGGAAAATTACGCAAAACCCCAGGGATATTAGATAAAATCACCAGGTCACTGGCTTGGAGTGCCACGGCCGTAGCTGCCGAGGCGCGGTCGCCGTCCACATTGATCGCTTCCCCATCAAAACTAATGGCCGGCGGCGTTAGCACTGGGACCATGCCGCTGTTTATTAGGTTACACAACAGTTCGCTGTTTACCTTTTCCACACGGCCCGTGAAATTGTTACGAATAATCCGTTTACGCCCGTTCTTCACCGCACGTATCGCTTTTTTGCGCGTTCCTTCCCAAATTCGGCCGTCGATGCCAGATAACCCAACGGCATTAATACCCTTGCGCTGCAGCCGTTCGACAATATTCTTATTCACCTGGCCACAGTAAACCATTTCAAAAATCTCTAGTGCTGCCCGGTCGGTAATCCTACTGCTGTAACCAGAAGGGGACATAACAAATTGTGGAGGGTGGCCAAGTGCGGTGGCCACCTGATTTGTCAGGTGTGAACCGCCATGCACCAATACTACCTTCTTCCCCCTTTCCACTAATTCTGCCACGTCAGCACAAACCATCTCATAATCGATTCCTTCGCTTCCACCAACTTTAATAACTATCATTCGCCCTCCAAAAAATGTGCAGCGCTGCAATAAAGTGCATCACAACATATGTATAGGATTAAATCGGATGCAAACCCAGAAATTCCAATCCTGTCCTTTCTGGCCAATCCATCATCATATTCATGGCCTGAACTGCGGTGCCAGAAGCACCTTTCATCAAATTATCAATCGCACTTATCAATACCAAACGGTTGGCATGGGGATCTTTGGCAAAACCGATATCGCAATAATTTGTCCCAGCCAGGATCTTTGGTTCAGGATAACGATATACACCACGGCGATCTTTCACTAAGCGGATGAACGGTTCTTGGCCATATGCCTGCCGGTAAATCTGCCACACATCACGTTCATCAATATCATCTCGTAGAAAGACATGAGCCGTACTCAATACCCCGCGCACCATTTCCACAGCCGTGGCTGAAAAATGCAATTCAAACTGGCCTAACTCTTGGACCATTTCCGCCTGATGGCGATGACCGGTCGGTGCAAATGAGCGCACACAGCCACTGCGTTCAGGATGGTGTCCTGCCAAACCTGGGCTGTTTCCAGCCTCTGAAGAACCAACTTTAACCTCAACAATAGCTCGTTCGATGAGTCCTTGCTGTGCCAAAGGGAACAGAGCGAGATTAACGGCCGTGGCATTGCAGCCAACGCCACTGACATATTTTGCATCGCGCAGTTCTTCGCGATGCAGCTCTGGCAAACCGTAAACAAAATCACGCAGCCATGCCTGATTGGCATGGGGCTGACCATACCACTGTTCATATAAATCTGGATCGCGCAGCCGGAAATCGGCCGAGAGATCGATAATCCATTCAGCTAGACCTGCAAAATATTCGATCTGCTCAGCTGCACGGCCGTGTGGCAGTGCTAGAAAAAGCAAGTCGCAGGGCTCAAGTTCCTCAATTGTGCAGAACTTCAGTTGGGTTGCACCACGCAAGTTGGGATGGGTGCCATAAACATATCGTCTGGCAAAGCGCTGCGAAGTTACCTGTGCAACCTCCACTAATGGATGACCCAGCAAAAGACGCAGCAATTCGCCACCTGCATATCCCGATCCACCTACAATGCTGGCTCTAATGCCCATTCTTCATTCTCCGATACAACGCTCCCTTCACCAACTTGCAGCACATAATCGATAATCCGCGCCGGAATATTGACGCCTGATGGCTTAATGCTGTTGCGAAATTCCATCGTGTAATTGACCTCATTTACAAGCAGTTCGCCCGAAGGTGTTTCCAATAGGTCAACGGCCACTACACCCCCACCTACAGCTTGGGCTGCTTGTCGGGAAATTTGATCTATTTCTGGTTTTATAAGCAGATTTTCGGCAACGCCACCGCGAGCCGTGTTCGTAATCCAGTGTGCAGACGAGCGCCGGATGCCGCAAATTGTCTCCCCACCAACCACAAAAGTTCGCAAATCGCTTTGTGGTTTATCGATGTATTCCTGCACATAAATTATTGCGTGATGATACGAACCTAATGTCGCCTTATGTTCCAGGATTGCTTCTGCAGCTTCATAATCATTCACCTTGGCCAATAATCGCCCCCAGGATCCAACCGCCGGTTTCAGGACGACTGGGTAGCCTATTTCTTCAATCGCCTGCAATGCAGATTCTGTTGTATAAGCAATCCGCACTTGAGGTGTTGGCACATTTTCCGCCATCAACGCCAAGGAAGTATTGAGCTTATCACCACAAATCTGTGCAACTTGAACTGTATTAACACAGGGTATGCCCCAAGCATTCATAATCTGTAAAGTCGCCAAGGCGCGCGAGTGGCTTACACAACGCTCTAATATCACACTATATTGCATCCAGGGATCAGGATTCTGCAAATCAAAAACTGCCTTGCGCACATCAATCAGGTCAAATGTCACGCCCCGAGTTTCCAGCTCCTGAATTAGCAGCTTCTCCTCCATGCGTACCCGTGAATAAAGCACTCCAACTCTCATAATTTTCTCCTCCTAACTATTCGCCCCAATCTTCTTCGATTTCCGGGGCAAGTTCCACGGTAGCAGGCGATACCTGGATAACTTCCAGTTCAACACCACAATCTGGACATTCTAGTATTTCGCCTATCATGAGCTCATATTCCACCTGAAAAGCAGCTCCACATTCCATACAACTAATATTGTTCATCTAATTTCTCCATGTTCTAATTTTTTCGACAGTTTGTCTGTCAACAATAAAAAAGCGGGCTTACCGGAATATCCAGTAAGCCCGCCAAATGACTTGATTCTCAAGAAGTCAGTAAGCAAAACTAACCAGACACCGGTCCGGCCACGGCTTCTTGCTCTTCTTCAATGCGCTAAAAGTGAAAATTGTTTGATTCATCGTAAATAAAAAAACGCCTCACCGGTAATTGGTGAGGCGTTTGAAATCTTGTCTCTATGCAAGCAAACCTAACCAATATACCTTCCGGCATCTGGGTTATTCTTCTTGCCCTTCTTGCTTAAACTTTCTTGACTGTTTCTGCTCATGATGGCGAGAACTATAGCAAAGGACAGTATGACTGTCAAGAGGCATTTTGCTACTGGATATCTCTTTTATTTGAAAATTGATTAAATCACATTTCCTTGCGGCGATCTAAAACAATAAAAGCAAAGCGGTGAGAGTGCCTATCGTCAATATCATGATCCTCTCTTGACATTTCTCGCCATTCATCCATATCAAGCCCTGGAAAATAAACGTCACCCTCTAATTCACCATCAACTAACGTCAAATACAATCGATCTGCAATAGGCAGAAATTGTTCGTATATCTTTGCTCCGCCGATTACCATCAATTCTTCCACATCCCCAGCTACATCCAAAGCAGATTGTATAAAATGAGTAGTGAGACAGCCCGGTGCAATGTAATTGGCTTGATTCGTGAGTACAATATTGGTTCGGCCAACTAACGGCCGAAATCGCTCAGGAATCGACTCATAAGTCTTACGCCCCATCAAGACCGGTTTGCCCATTGTGATTTCACGGAAATACCTCATATCATCCGGCAAACGCCATGGTATGCGATTGTCAGCCCCAATAAGCTGGTTATTATCCATGGCCACTACGAGCGAGATAATAGTCATAATTTTGTAGATCTTACACAGCGATAGGCGCGAAGATGCGAGGATGGCTCTGGTAATCAACCAACTCAAAATCTTCATAACGAAAATCAAAAATGGAGCTAACAGCTGGGTTGATCATCATGCGCGGTAGTGGATAAGGTTCCCGTGACAACTGCAATTCCGTTTGTTCCAGATGATTCAGATATAAATGTGCATCACCGAATGTGTGTACGAAGTCTCCCAACTCATAGCCTGTGACCTGAGCCAACATCATGGTTAACAAAGCATACGAGGCAATATTGAAAGGGACACCAAGGAAAATATCTGCACTTCGTTGGTATAATTGGCAGGAAAGTTTTCCTTCGGCAACATAAAATTGAAACATCGTATGGCATGGCGGGAGAGCCATTTCATCAACATTGGCCACATTCCAGGCACTTACAATATGCCGGCGGGAATCAGGATTAGCGATTAACTGCTCAACAAGTTGGCTTATCTGGTCAAATGTACGGCCGTCTGGCCCCGGCCAAGATCGCCATTGAGACCCATAAACGGGCCCCAAATCACCATTCTCATCGGCCCACTCGTCCCATATAGTGACACGATTATCTTGGAGATATTTAATATTGCTGTCCCCCTGTAGAAACCACAACAATTCATGAATGATTGATCGTAAGTGAAGCTTCTTTGTTGTGACAGCTGGGAACCCTTCCGTCAAATTGTAGCGGGATTGATATCCAAAAATACTTAAAGTACCAACGCCAGTGCGATCTTCCTTGCGCACACCATTTACCAAAACATATCGCATCAAGTCTAGGTACTGTTGCATAAAAGTATCCTCTGTTTTCTAAGTCTGACCATGAAAGTATCACACTTTTCTATCTATCTCAACATCGATTTTATTCAACTGTTATTGTTCCCAGGATCCAGTTATCCTGTGACTTGCCTTCAAGCTTTATGGGAAGGCGAGTGGATGGGTCACTGCTGTCATATAAACCCATCACAATGGTGTAAAAACCAGGACCAATATCAGCAGGAATCAACAGGCCATGGTTGTCTATGATTGTCTCTCCTGGCTGCCAATCTGTGGTGATAGCCTGCCCACCACCCGGTTCGCCATCACGCTGCGCAACCAGATTTCCTTGTTCGTCCAGGAGGTGCAGGAATACCTTATAGCGCCGGTCAACGGTACGCGCCGTTTTCCAAAACAAAGTGACCTGTACAATATCAGCCGGTGAAAGCTTAGTAGAATGAAGGGTAAACCCTTGCAGCTTAATATCATCTCCAAAACCCAGATTGACATTTGTATCCGCCTCTAGTGCAGGTTCGTCAGGCACAGCATAGACAACGAAGCGCACATCACCTACCCACTCTTCTGAAGCTTTGAACGCATTCTCATCTAGCCATCGTTCCACAATCCGCTTTGGATCGCGCTGGTCTTCCCCCCAGTAAATTGCATAGAGTCGCTCATGTTCCGCGGCAATATCCACCAGTTGGGGCTCCAAGATCGCCGGATCAGGTTGCCCCTTGGGCAAAGGGTAGACTGGCGCGCCCTGGCGATGATAATAAGTAAACACTTCCCACTGATTTGGGGCATTCAGAATTATCCCCGCATTTGAGTGTGCTTCATCTGCAATCCGGGCTGCCATACCCCGGTAATCAGCTCGTGCATAGGCAGGATCATTATATAAGTTTCCCAATGAAACGGCCGTTCCCCACAAAATTGGCAAGAACAACAATATGGGAACAATTAGCCCAAGGATTTTCACTCTCCCGTGAGGGCTGTCCATCCCCCTTCCTAACAAGATAACAAAAAACGGGACGGCCGTAAGCATAAATTTAAAGAAAGCCGGCTGAGTTGTCCCAGCAGCATACATAAAGCCAACTATCAAAATTATTCCCAGAAGCGGAACAAAGCTTTGGCATCGCCCGAGTAGAATAGCCCATACACAAAGGATAAAAACCGCCACAGTTGGCCAAAACAGTTCTCCTGCTGCAACCGTCTCCCCGAAAGCCAGCCAACGCACACTATCCCAAACAAACGCCAGAATCGACTCGCGCTGACCTTCACGACCCCCTGTCTGTCGGAAAAATATGGGCAGCCAAGGTAAATAAAGCAGAAAGATCAAGGCCATCATACCTGCCCAACTGATTATTGTCTGTTGCAGTGAATGGCTTTTTTTGAACTGAAACGGCAAAAACTTTATGTCCGCAAAATGGCTTACAGACCACACAACGACAATTACAACATGCAGAAGCAGAACTGCTGGGAAAAAATAATGTGTATATAAACCAGCAGTGGCCGTTATGATGTATAAAACAGACCAACGTAGCCGTTGAGCAGCATTTAGCCAACGGATTAATGCCAGTGTGGATAGAGCTGACAGCAGAGCCAACATCGCATACATTCGTGTTTCTCGACTGTAATAAATCAATGCAGGATTCACAGCCGCCAAGAATGAAGCAAAAATGGCAAGGTAAACCACGCGCTGTTTAATGGGGACTTGCTTAAAAAGAAGTGTAGCCAAGGAAAGTGACGCTGCGACGGTTAAAATTCCCGCAAAGGCAGAAAAGGAACGTAAACCAAATTCATTTTCACCCAGCAGTTCACGCCAGCCACGCAGCAAGAGATAGTATAAAGGTGGATGAATGTCGCTGGCGGTGCCATCGATAATCAGCGGCATGGCCCGTTCACTTAATCTAGCACTGTTTCCTTCATCATTCCAGAAAGACTGCTCACCAATCTGGTAAAAACGCAGCCCTGTAGCCAACCACAACACGAGGAGCGTAACTAAAATCGGCCACCACCTGATTGATCTTGGATAAATCACGTTTTGATTGGGAACAATCACGAGTCAACCGCGTAATTTTTTGGTGCCAGCCACCAAAGCATCATAAAAAATAAAAGTGAAGCGCTGGCAAGAAAAAGAAAAGATCTTTGTCGATTCCAGGCATACCTCCACTTAGACATTGCTTTTATCATTTCTTCAGATTGGTTTTGTTTTAACAAGGAATCGTAAACTGGCAGTGGTCTAAAATCCGGTTCCAGCAACCTGAAATAGTACCAGGATTGATCTTTCTCCCAATCGGCGGGCCTCTTTAGAAACCAACTGTTCGACACCCCAACCCATGGCCACTCTTCTTCCACCCGCTCATATGCCTGAACGGTATAGCGTGCTTGCTGCTCTTCGCTGACACGGCCGAACCGCGCCTCCATCCCCTCCGGAACAACATTCCAGCCCATCTCACTAATCCAAATCGGCTTTTCACTATCCTTATTGCGCACCATCAAGTCTCGCAAAAACAAATTATGAGGGAAGTTGATAACAGTAGGTTTCAATCTTTGGTCACTTGCACCGGACCAAAGACCATAACCTTGAGCCGACATGATATCAAAACAGTCCGCTGCACCGGCATTGTACATACGCTGAAGGAATATCAGATCGTTCATGTTTCGGCCGTTCATGGCCAGTGTAGGCGTTAAAGCGCCAGCTAAAACAACGGCTTCTGGGTCCACACCCTTTATGTTTTCATAAGCCAGGCACAACAGTTTTGTATATGCTTCAGGATCGACATCCCCCAATCCCCATTCATCATTCCCATTGGGCTCATTCCAAACTTGATAATACCGAATACGCCCTTTGTAACGATCAGCAACCGCAGAAGCGAAGTCGGCAAAATCATTGTAGTTGTCAGGGGGTGCCAGGGCGCCAACTTCCTCATCCGGTAGAGCTCTGCTCCAAGATGGTGGGTTGCTTAGACGGGCAATAATCTCGATATTAGCTTGGCCGGCTAAATCTACGATGTTGTCATATTTAGCCCAAGCATCAACCCCCGCAGGGTCATTACGCCGGTCGATAAAATCCCCCTTATCATGTATTTCAATGTCCTCCCATTGAAATTCCTGACGAATGAATTTAAATCCGGCCGCCTTTGCCATTTCCAAACTCTGCGCGCGTTTTTCTGGCTCTACTTCCTGCTGTAAAAAAGTATTCACCCCATAGGAACTCATTGTCGGATATAGTATTTCTGCTTCCGGCTTTAGATCTGGTTGGGGACGAACGGCCGTATTAATCCAATGTACAATCCCTGCTAACTGGCCACGCCATTCCTCCTCACCTGTTAATTCATTAAGAGAGGTGGCATTGGGCCAAAGGGCAAGGATCAAACCAAGCAACGCAATAAGGAAAAGTAGACGTCCCAACATATTTGTACGCATCAGGGCAAATTATACCTGAGACACTCCTCCTTAGATAAATCATTAACCAAAATAAAGCACTCACCTATGATGCACTGCGTCAGGGATTGCGATACAATTATTGACATATCAACGAAGCATTCAATAGAGGAGAAAGCTATGTTGTCACCCATCGAAACCGTGTTGTTTATCCTTTTGGTCTTCATATGCGCCGTAGCTGCCTATTACACCTGGGGACATATGTTCCAGATCATAAATAAGGGTCAAAAGCAGCTCTATTTCGACAATATTGGACAGCGCATTTGGGTCGCCATACGTGCTTTTTTCAGCCAGGGAAGCATCGTCAGCCATCGTCGGACCGTATCAATGTTCCACTATGGAGTAGCCTACGGTTTTATTTTTTTTGGGATGGTCACTCTCGTCGATCTGGCAGAGGGCGTAATTCCTGGTTTTCATTTTCTGGAAGGCAATGTAATTGGCAATATTTTCCGCTTGTTAGCCGATATTTTTGCCGTTGTAGTCCTGATTGGTCTCTTATTCTTTGCCATCCGCAGATTCGGCCGCAAAGATCCCTTATTGAGAGCTCGTGAAAACGTCAAGCTTAATCCCAAAGCTCGCTACAATGGCATTAATATAGATTCCCTTATCGTTCTTGTATTCATCTCAATTCACATGGGCGGCAGCCTCGTGGCCTCAGCGTCACGCATCGCCTTGGAAACAGGCAGTAATCCCTGGCAGCCCGCCTCCAACCTCTTGGCCACAACTTTAATGTCTAGCTGGCCGGAAGGGCTGCTAAACTTTATCCTTCATGCAAGCTGGTGGCTTTCTATTGGCTTGATTGTGCTCTTTATTCCTTACTTCCCATTAACCAAACATATCCATCTGATAATGGGTCCGCTAAATTTCATGACCAGTCCCAAGCGTACATATCCTGGACAGTTACAAACATTGGATTTCGAGGACGAGTCTATCGAACAATTCGGGGCAGCAACTCTCTTCGACCTGGATAAGACGCAGGTATTTGATACTTTCGCCTGCATCATGTGCAATCGCTGCCAAGAAGCATGCCCGGCTTACAATACTGGGAAAGAATTGTCACCGGCAGCCTTGGAGATCAACAAAAGATACTATACCAAAGCAAATTTGGCTGGTCTGGCCG
Source organism: uncultured Chloroflexia bacterium (assembly GCA_963736615.1). GTDB lineage: Bacteria > Chloroflexota > Anaerolineae > Promineifilales > Promineifilaceae > JAACFF01. Next base: position 1,388,420 of record CAVTPP010000003.1, read on the forward strand.
GCGAGCAAACGAATGGTGCAAAATTATTAGATTTTGCCATTAGTGAAAGCGCGGTTTGGGCTTGCACAACTTGTGGCGCATGTATCGAGGTATGTCCGGTAGGAAATACACCTATGCTCGATATTGTCGATATTCGCCGCGATCAGGTCTTAATGGAAAGCAATTTCCCTGATGAATTAAAGGGCGCCTTTGTTGGCCTAGAACGAGCAGGTAATCCATGGCAGTCTACCGAGAGCCGGATGGAATGGACCAAACCCCTACCTTTCACTGTGCCTACAGTAGAGGAGAATCCCGATTACGAGGTTCTGTTGTGGGTAGGCTGTGCTGGCGCATTTAATCCCGATTCGCAAAATACTGTACGTGCAGTGGCCACTATTCTACATGAAGCCAACGTTAGTTTTGCCATTCTAGGGGAAGCCGAAACTTGTACAGGCGACTCTGCCCGCCGAGCCGGTAATGAATACCTGTATTGGGAGATGGCCCAAGGAAATATCGAAACACTCAATGCTGCCGGAGCGGATGCGAAGCGGATTGTCACCAGTTGCCCACACTGTTTCACGACTATAGGCAAGGAATATGGAGAGTTAGGTGGACATTACGAAGTATTTCACCATACCCAACTGATCGCCGATCTGGTTGGTCGTGGAAAACTTCGTCTAAACGGCAATAAGCTTGAAAAGGTAACTTTTCACGATCCCTGTTACCTCGGCCGTCAAAGCGGTGTCATCCAAGAACCACGAGAGGCCTTGGTAAAAGCTGGCGCAACTCTTTTAGAAATGGATAAACACGGGCGTGATTCCTTCTGCTGCGGTGCTGGCGGCGCTCAATATTGGAAAGAAGAGGAACACGGATCAGAAGCGGTTAACCTGGCCCGCTTTGAGCAGGCCCGCTGCTACAGGCGCCGATACCTTGGCCGTGGGCTGTCCGTTTTGCGCGACGATGATGATTGATGCCAATCGTGAAAATGGAGAACCTATGCAGGTTCGCGATGTAGCCGAATTGGTTGTTGAAGCAATAGAAGTTTAATCTTCTAAGATAATTCTATAGGTGCTGGTCATTTGACTGACCTGGCCCAGCATTGCTTGGGCCGGACAATATCGATCCGTCGAAAGTTGGATTGCGCGCTCTACTGCTTTGGGATCGATATCTTTTCCAGTGACAATATATTCCAGCTCAATGTTCGTAAAGACACGCGGATGGGCATTTGCCTGATCCGCATGTGCCTTGACCTGCAAATCGCTGACAGATTGTCGCTTCTTACGCAATATTGAAATCACATCCATTGCTGTACAACCACACAGCCCAACTAAGATCAGTTCCATGGGACGGGCTCCAGAATTATCTCCACCAACAGTAGGGCTGGCATCCATGACAACTTCGTGACCAGAATCGGCCGTTCCCGTAAAACGCATCCCATAATCCATATTAACTGCAGCATCCATCTAAATAACCTTCCTTTTTGATTTTGTATTGACCGTCGTGGATTTCGTTCGTAATTGGTCAAGCAAGAATCTACTTACGATCACGATTACGCTGTTTTCTCAATTCTTCCCAGGCGCTTTCGTCAGAATCATCATCGAAGTCAAAACGTTCCCGATTCCTGTCACGCCATTCAATAAATGCCGACATAGGGTCTTCCACCAAAACCTGCTCTAATCCTAAATCAAACACTGCATCAGCAAACTCATCACCTGCCTGATCGCTATTATCTGTACCAAATGTCTCAATTTCATCCTTCAACATATCTCGTTGAACCAATTTATAGGCGATCTTGTCACGAAGCTCGGCAGCCAGTTCGTCTAGAAGATCCCGATCCTCCTCAGCTGCTTTTTCTGCATGACGCATTAGTTGCGCACTTGGGTGTTCCTCTAGTCGTGCGAGTTCAAGTTCAATTTCCTTAATACGTCCCACACAATGATGCCATTCCTTCATTAAGGCTTCCGCCAGTTGTTTGTCGGAATATGCTCGCTGTTGTGGATCTGGTTCCTGTGCAAGAGCTCGCAAGCGTTCAAGATCGCCGGTCGCGTAAGCACTGTTTATCGCCATCATCATATCCGTTCGATAAATACGGTCTTCATCATCTAAAGCAAAGTCTGGGTGAAAGCGTCGCGCCAATTGACGGTATAAATGTTTGATCGCCGTCCGTTGATCAGGCGTTAGAGAGAGCTCCGGTTCTTTTTCCGGCACCTCCCGATAGCGATAATTCCCCGAGGCCGCGGCTCCCGCATCCTCACTGGTTCGCCACTGTTCATAAAGGTTATCCCCAACAAATCCGTCATCAGAAAGCAAATCTTCCCGTAAATGCATTAGTTGATGACGCAGCAACTTGATCTCACCGGTCAATTCTTCCAGCCTATGGGTCAATCTTTCTAGTCGGGAACGAACACGGAACTCAAAAGCGCTAATAGCCGCTAAGCGTTCGCTCAATTCCGCTTCCGCAGCCACTAATTGGGGTTTTATATCTTCCAGTAACGCCTGAAGCTCAATAATGCGCTCCCGCCACTGATCAGTCGCTTGTATCAAACTTTGCTCATTCACAACCCGAAATTTACCCCCAAGCGATTGAAAGATCAATCCTGAATAAATAACCTTTGACAAAAAAAAGTAAAGTCCTAAAAAAGACTGCATTTCCTACTCCCTAATCACGTTTCGCGGATTATGCAGGATCTGCACAGTATGCTCTGTCCGCAGCGAATTACGAAATCTCGCCGCATAACCTGACAAATGTCATATGTTGACCATGACATTTGTCATGCACGATTCCATTCTAGTTGCATATACTTTATATGTATTCGGATAAGCGAATACATGGAGTGAATGCAAATGGATATGCCTGAACTTAGTGAATTAAATCTACTACATGCGAATATTTGTCAAGCACTTGGGGATCCCAAACGCATCCTCATCCTCTACGCCATTAATGAACGGCCGCGTCACGTTTCCGCTCTTGCAGACGATCTTGGACTTCCACAACCGACTGTATCACGCCATCTGCGTGTTTTACGCCAGCGGGCATTGGTACGAGCGGAAAGAATCGGACCGGCAGTGGTTTACCATCTGGCTGACTCTCGCATTGTTGAGATATTAAACAATATGCGGCTCGTGATGCGAGATGCCTTGGGACGCCAATCCAGTGTGCTGGCTTGATCCTAGGGATAAATAATGGTTGAAAAGTTACTTGGAATAGGTGCCTGCAGCAAAAGGTTTGCTGCAAGCCTCTGAATGGAAAAGCTATGAAGAATTTCAAATATGTTTGGGTACTTGGCCTAATCGTAACGCTGTTATTGATTATTGTACCAATCTTTCTATTTGCCTCTGGTAATGCGAAAGCGGTTGATCAACCATGGGATTCAGTTCCGGTGCGAGCTCCTCATACCGATCACACGGATCTACTGCCTGGGCCTTATGAAACTGGACAAGAAGTAACGGCCGCTTGTCTGGAATGTCATGAAGACGCATCACATGAGGTCATTGAGACCGTTCATTGGAAATGGGAAAGCGAGCCCGTAACGCTTCCTGGTCGAGATGAACCGGTAACCATTGGCAAGAAAAACCAGATTAATAATTTCTGCATCGGCATTCAAGGCAATTGGACCGGCTGTACACGGTGTCATGCCGGTTATGGTTGGGATGATGCCGATTTTGATTTTACTGATGGATCAAATGTTGATTGTCTCGCCTGTCACGAACAGACCGGAACCTATGTCAAGAGCAACTCCGGACTGCCATCCGAAGGCAGCGATCTTGCAGTAGCGGCACAAAGTGTAGCCACACCAACCCGCTTGAATTGTGGCAGTTGTCATTTCAATGGTGGTGGCGGAAATGCCGTTAAACATGGCGATCTTGATAGCAGCCTCTTCTACCCAACGGAAAGTATTGATGTTCACATGGGTCGCCACGATTTCCAATGTGTTGACTGTCATCAAACTGAGGACCATCAAATAAGCGGTCACGCAATTTCTGTCAGCGTGGAAGATAGTAACCGCTTTGATTGTATACAATGTCACACCGAATCAGTCCATGAAGATGATCGCATTTCTGCCCATTTGGACACCGTTGCCTGCCAAACATGCCATATCCCAGAGGGCGCCTTACGCGACGCCACTAAAATGGATTGGGACTGGTCGGCGGCGGGTCAGGATATAGAAGAAGATCCGCACGAGTATTTAAAGATCAAGGGCGCCTTTGTCTATGAAAGAAATTTCATGCCTGAATACGATTGGTACAACGGCACGGCCGATCGTTATCTGTTAGGCGATGAAATTGACCCTAATGAAACCACGGTGCTCAACGAGCCCGGAGGTGATATCACCGACCCCACAGCCAAAATATGGCCCTTCAAGGTACATACGGCTAAACAACTATACGACACGAACTATAACATACTGCTCCAGCCAAAAACTGTCGGCGAGGGCGGCTATTGGACTGAATTTGACTGGGACCAGGCAGCTCGCTTAGGTGCTGAAGCCTCCGGAATTCCTTACAGTGGGGAATATGGTTTTGCATCAACGGAAATGTATTGGACGCTAACACATATGGTTCAGCCAAAAGAACAAGCCTTACAATGTGCCGATTGTCATAGTGAAAACAGTCGTATGGATTGGGAAGCATTGGGCTACTATGGCGATCCCATGAACTGGGGCGGTCGTCAATCTCAAAAACTAGTGGACGCAGACTAATAATGATTACAAAAAGACATTTATTGCAGCATAAAAAGTTGTATTTGGCTGGCGTTGCAGCATTTGGCGTGCTCCTGGTATTGGCTCTGTTCATTGCCGGACCCACCGCTATGGCGCAAGATGGCCCGCCGTTACATCCAACATTTCCACTATTGGATACAGATGGCAACAACGTTCTCGACTCAGAACAACCCGTATCCACAATGCAAACATGCGGGCAATGTCACGATACAGAGTTTATCTCGACGCACAGTTTTCATGCTGATGTTGGACTAGACGCATTATCCTATCCTGGTGAGCAAGAGAGTGGCCAACCTTGGGATATTAGCCCAGGTCTTTTTGGCAAATGGAATCCTTTGACCTACAGCTATTTATCTCCGGAAGGGGATGAACGGATCGACTTAACAACGGCCGATTGGATAAAACGTTTTGGCAGCAGGCATGCTGGTGGCGGTCCGGCGGAGATCAGCCGCGGAGGAAATTCTCTCTTAGATCTCGCACCTGACGCAAATAATGTGCAGACCAGTTCGATAGATCCGGAAACCGGTCAGCAAGTTGCTTGGGATTGGCAGGAATCGGGAACAGTAGAGATGAACTGTTTTCTATGTCACTGGCCCCAACCCAATAATGAATCACGAATTGAAGCTCTTCAAGCAGGAAATTTTCAATGGGCCAACAGCGCAACTCTCGCCGGTAGCGGGATCATAAATGAAACAAACGGCATGTGGCAGTGGAATGAAGACGCCTTTGATGACGAAGGTAACTTGCTTGGTGAAATGGTCCAAGTACAAGACCCGTCAAATGAGAACTGTGGTCTTTGTCATGGCCTTGTCCATGTTGACCCTCAAACGCCAACGGTATTATCTGGCTGCACGGCCGATCAGTGGAGCACGATTACCACCGGACAGATAATGTCACCACAGAAGATCAACCAATCCGGGATCAATATTGAAAACAAACAGGAACTGGGTCGAACTTGGGATGTTCACACTGAACGCGTGGTCGGCTGTACTGATTGTCACTATTCCTTGAACAATCCCATTTACTATCAGGAGACAGATGCGACCAGGCCTGATCATCTACTCTTTGATCCACGCCGGATCGATCTGGGTGAATACCTTTACCGGCCGCTTCACCAATTTGCTAAAGGACAAAGCGCAGAGGGCAGCCTCGCGCCGCAGTTTGACAATACGCTGCGCCGATGTGATTCCTGCCATGAGACAATAGATACACATGCTTGGCTGCCCTATACAGAGCAGCACATGGGCGCTCTTAGCTGTGAATCCTGCCATATACCCAAAATGTATGCGCCAGCACGGCAAACTATGGATTGGACCGTGCTTAAAAGAAGACGCCACACCGGTAGCTGAATGCCGTGGTGTTGAAGGAGAAGGTCCAACTATGGCCAGTCTCCTGATCACAGGCTTCGAGCCGGTACTGCTGCCGCGCGAAAACGCTGATGGCGGTACGCAGCTTGCGCCCCATAACCTGGTCTCTTCCTGGTATTGGGTTTATGGCGATCCACAACGACCAGTTCCATCACGCGATCTGGAAAAAGCCTGGCTGGACGAAAATCAGATTATACCATGAGGACATTCTCGAAGTCTTTGACGCCAACGGGGATGGGCAAATTGACAATTTGGAACTGGTAATCGATAACGATGAGAAAGAAGAACTCATTGCCGGCAGGTTGGCAGATTTGGGCCTTGAAAATCCCCAAATTCAGGCGGAAACCCGCCCCTATACCATTAGTCATAATGTGACACACGGAGAGTGGGCAACAAAAGAATGCAGCTCTTGTCACGGTGAAGAGTCGCGACTAGCAGGTGCGATGCTTCTCTCAAACCGAATGCCCGGTGGTGCACTACCTACTTTTGTCAATAATGGAACAACCACTGTCAGTGGAGAACTGTTTCTAGATGGAGATGGCATGCTCCTTTACCAGCCCCAAACCGCTGCGGCTAATTTATATGTCTTAGGTCACGACAGTGAACGCCATGTTGACATTCTAGGCGCATTACTCTTCGTGGGCACGATCTTAGGCGTTTTTATTCACGCTTCTCTGCGCTTCATCACTGCACGTCGCAATCCCCCACATCAACCTGAATTGCGTGAAGTGTATATGTATACGATTTATGAACGGCTCTGGCATTGGCTGCAAACAGCGGTTATTTTGATTCTTTTGTTTACCGGGTTGATTATTCACAAGCCAGATATCTTTGGAATCTTTAGCTTCGCTTATGTGGTTCAGGTCCACAATATCATGGCCGCAATCTTAATAGCAAATGCCGCATTAGCCTTATTCTACAATCTAGTCAGCGGCGAAATCAGGCAGTATCTTCCTGAACCTCGTGGCTTCTTTAACCAAGCATTTTCCCAAGCCAAATATTATCTGATGGGAATTTTCAAAGGCGCAGAACATCCATTTGAGAAAACACCTCAACGAAAAATGAATCCCTTACAGCAGATTACATATTTAGGTTTATTGAATGTGCTGCTGCCGTTGCAAATCTTAACCGGCATTCTTATGTGGGGCGCCCAGCAGTGGCCACAGTTTTCTGCCCAACTAGGCGGACTAGTGTACCTTGGGGCCTTTCCATTCTTTGATTTCCTGGCTGTTGGCTTCATTTATTGTCTTACATGTTTATTTGACAACAACTGGACCAACGCCCATGGCGAATATTGAGGCGATGATAATGGGTTGGGATGAAGTTGAAGTTCATCCGCATACATCTGAGAGTGCTGGATCAGTCTCAGGAACAGTGCCAACAGATTAAGAAAGAGAAATCCGGTTTTCCTACATTTCACAAGTACAAATGCCGGGTTTCTTCTGCTAAAAACTTTTAATAACGGAATTTTATTAGCAAGTAGAAAAGATTAGGAGATTGCTCATGACAACATTGTCATCTTCTGAAAAAACAATCCAAGAAGAAACGACCATCGAGGTCGCTGAGAAAAAAGCTGCCAGAGCTTATATTAACCCCTATCTGGCGGGTATCTTACTGGGTGTCGTGTTATTTATGGCCTTTTTCCTGACCGGCAGTGGTCTTGGAGCATCAGGTGGTTTAAATCGGATATTGGTCTTCTTAGAAGACATCATTGCACCGGAGCATATTAACCGCATACCTTACTTAATTGGATTGGCAGGGGGAGACAAAAACCCTCTAGATAGTTGGATAGTTTTCCTCACCGTCGGCACCATAATCGGCGGCTTCATATCCGGCTTATTCGGCCGTCGTGTGAAAGCAGAAACAGTAAAAGGGCCGCACATATCTGTACGTACACGTTGGCTCATGGCCTTCCTTGGCGGGCTCCTAATGGGCTATGGTGCTCGATTCGCACGCGGTTGTACTTCCGGTCAGGCGCTTTCTGGTGGGGCCGTTCTATCCGTAGGCAGTTGGGCATTTATGTTCGCCGTATTTGCCGGTGCCTATGCCCTAGCATATTTCTTCCGCTGGGAATGGAACTAATTTAAATTTTCTTGCATAGATGCATAAGACTTGGAGTAGATCATGACATTATTTCCTCTACCACTAACGGAAATTTTCGGCCACTGGGGCTCCTATGCCGTATATTTGCTAATTGGCATCGCATTCGGTGCCGTACTGGAAATGGCCGGCTTTGGTAATTCACGAAAATTAGCCGCTCAATTTTACTTTCAGGATATGACGGTTTTAAAAGTCATGTTCACAGGCATTATTGTCGCCATGGTACTAGTCTTTGGCGCGACGGCCGTTGGCTTGTTGGATTACAACCTTCTTTGGGTTAACCCAACCTATCTATGGCCAGGGATTGTCGGTGGATTAATTATGGGTGCTGGCTTTATCATCGGCGGATTCTGTCCAGGCACCTCGTTGGTAGCCATGGCCACGCTTAAAAAGGATGGCCTATTCTTTGTCCTAGGTGTCTTGGCTGGAATCTTTCTTTTTGGCGAGACAGTTGATAAGTTCGCTATTTTTTGGAACTCATCCTATATGGGTCGCTTCACGCTGCCTGAGCTGTTTGGTCTACCAACTGGCGTCGTTGTTCTGCTAGTTGTGTTGATGGCCCTGGTGATGTTCTGGGGCGGCGAGAAATTGGAGCAACATTTTGGCGGCAAGGATCCCGCGAAAGCTCCAAAATGGCGTTACGCTGCGGCTGGTGCTTTGATTGCCGGCGCAGTTGGCTTGATTTTCATCGGCCAACCCACTGTCACTGATCGTTGGGAACAAATTGCGGACGAGAAACAAGTCCAGCTTGATAATCGCGAAATGCAGATACATCCTGGCGAACTTCTCGACTCACTCCATAACATCCAATTGAAAGTGATCATGCTTGATGTGCGCGATGAAGTTGATTACAACCTATTCCATATCCTTGATTCCCGCAATGTGCCTCTTGATGAGTTACCTGCTGTCGTCGAGGAATTACATCTTGAACCCGCCAATACTCTATTTGTCACCATGGGCAATGATGAACAAGCAGCCACTGAAGCGTGGAAATACCTTGAAGCAGAAAGTGTGCCTAATGTGTATATTCTTGAGGGTGGAGTCAACAACTGGATCGCTACCTTCGGTGATGACGATTTGACCAAGAACTTCAACCGCGGAGCCGGGGATGATCAATTATGTTACATCTTTGACTCGGCCGTTGGTTCCCGCTACGCGGCTTCCGAGCCAGATCCTCATGCATTCGAGCTAATGTATAATCCAAAAGTTCAAATGGAACTAAAGCGGGCACCTTCGAGTGGCGGTTGCGGCTAAAACTCAAGGCGTAGCAATAGCCGAGGGATTGGGAACTTAAGTGTCCCCAATCCCTTTTTAGATCACGGTGCCGTCAGGAATAACTGCATTCTTGGGCACAAGTATGATACCTTCTCGTGAGACCCAATTTTCATGCTCCTGATCTTCGCGGTCAGGAATCTGGCGAATAATGACCTGATGACCGATGCGCGCATTCTTGTCAATGATGGCACCCTCGATCACTGAGCCAGGTGCTACCCCAATATTGGGCCTACCTTCTCGTTTATTTGTCTTTACTTCTTCTGACGTCTCATAATAATCGGCCCCCATCACAATAGAACGCTGAATGGTAACCCTTTCCCCTATGATGCTGCGGAGACCAATGACGCAATCACGGATGGTTGCCTCTTGAATTCGGCCTCCATCGGCAAGTAAAACATTCTGCAGATTACCACCCTGAACTTTTGAGCCTGGCAGAAAACGTGGACGTGTGTAGATCGGCCGTTCAGGATCGTACAGGTTGAACTTTGGTAAAGGCGCCGCCATGTTCAGATTTACTTCATAAAAGCGCCTCATTGTTCCGATATCCTCCCAATAGCCATCGAATACATAGCCCATAACTCGGTGCGCATCAATAGCCGCCGGAATAATATGTTTTCCAAAATCTTTACCGGGGCTTTCAGAAAGGATTTCAAACAGCGCTTCCATACTGAAGACATAGATTCCCATCGATGCCAAATAAGGATTATCTGAATCGCTGCCGCTTTCGTAACCATCAATCTCTTCGTCACTCTGTGGCTTCTCAACAAAGTCGCAAATTTGCCCTTCGTCGCTCATCTTGAGGATGCCTAATGATGAAGCCTGCGACCGATCCACCGGCTGCACAGCAATGGTGATATCTGCATCTGTATCTTCATGATGTTGAAGAAACTCGGCATAGTTCATGCGATACAAATGATCACCAGCCAGAATAATGACATGTCGGGCCCCTGATTGTCCAATCTCATGAAGCTGTTTGCGGAAGGCATCGGCCGTTCCCTGGTACCAATCCCCACTACGTAGAGTTTGCTCAGCAGCAAGGATTTGTACCCAGCCAGGTGTGAACACGTCCCTGTTATATGTTCGGTGGATGTGTCGATGCAGCGAAACTGAATTGAACTGAGTCAAAATAGCTATTTTTTCAATTCCTGCATGGAAACAATTACTCATGGGAATATCAACCAACCGGTATTTACCAGCAAACGGAACTGCCGGCTTCGTACGGTCTCGCGTTAAAGGGAAAAGCCGCGTGCCTACACCACCACCCAAGATCACAGCTAAAACATCACTCATATTTATCATTGCCAATCCTCCATACCACTAATTATAGCAGAAATCAAAAGCCCCTTGGCATAGATCTTATGCCAAGGGGGCTTTTCCTGTCGATCTCTGGGACCGGAAACTTTATGGATTATGCTTAGATAAAGATTATTTGAGCGTCTTCACTCATTTCCATGAATTCCATGGCCCCAACAACCGCGTCAACCTCTTCAAAGAGATCATCCTTTGTGAGCCCCATCATATCCATCGATAGCTTGCAGCCGTACATTTCGCCGCCTGCGTCGGCAACAGTCTGTAAATATTCACGTACGGGGGGGAAATCCAGCTTGGCAATTTCCTTCTTCATCATAGAAGTAGCGAAACCAGTCATACCCGGCAATACGCTCATCATATTGGGAATACCCATGCCATTGGGCATGGCCATTGAGGGGTTAGCCAATGGCGTGCACTTCAGATGATCCATTTTCTTATCTGTGATCATGTCTAATCCCCAAAATGTGAAAAACATGGTCACATCAATACCTTCCATCAATGCAGCATTGGCCAGTACAAGACCCGGATAGGCCATATCCAGTGTGCCTTTTGAACAAATAATACAGAGTTTACGTTCTTTATCTTCAAACATCTTTTATCTCCCTCAAATCCTAAACTAAATTAACATATCTCTTTCGGAAATTGGATTTCTAAAATTGCGGATTTGTGCTCAATAAATGGCAGTTTATCCTAACAAATAACCCAGAAATCCGGTTTTTATTGACTAGATACAGCCAGAAGGTTTTTTGAGTCCAGCTACATAGGCAACTTTCTTGGCAGGGCCCTTTGGAAACAGTTTGTATAGTTCTTTTGTCGGAACGCCACCCATGGTGGTAATTCGACGAAGTGTTGGGGCATCTCCCTGTTCCTCATAATCAGAGCGGCAGAATTCGATTACTTGCCAATGACGATCGGTCAAGGGATCGATTCCGATTTCCGATGCTAATTCCACTGCGACATCTTTGTCCCATTCTGTATAATCGGCCATGAAACCTTGTTCATCAAATTCAATTTCTTTTCCAGCTAATACTCGTTCGGTCATTTTAATAATCCTCCACTTGCGGCCAGTTTTCATTTTTCACCAGCCAACATTGTTAATAATTTCAAGTTCTGTGAGCAGTGCTGCCCGCAAAACCTATGGTTAATTTTCTGAGACTGTTCGCAAGACCGTCAAGGTCTTTGACAATCCACGTTTAACGGCCGGATCGTTCAATTGACGAATAATGCTTAACATAGAAACATCCTCCGGCGGCTCTTCTTCCCTAATAATCTCCACTGACTGGCTAACCAGGTTCATAATTTCCGGTTGCGTCATCTCCTTCACTGTGTTTAGGATAAGAACAACATTGTCTCCAAGCTGATCGATATCCTCTTCACTGAATGAAGTAACAACCTTGTCCATTACACCCATTCCGCCACGAACAAAAGCAAAATAACCCTTGCGTTCTGCTTCATCAAGGCGCGTCATCAATGTCAGAAAGGCATCTTGGGTCAGCGGATTAATCTCCTGGATCATAGCCATCGTACTCTCTAGCTGATCCAGACATTTGCTCCAGATTATGGGTATTGCGCAATAAACGTTTGAACAGGCGTAAGATATCTTCCAATTGCACATAGTTTTCCACTTCTTCCAGTTCATTAACGGAAATTCTGAAAACATCAGTGGCAATCGGCGTCAGGTCATTTTGCAGTTCCTGCCACTCTTGCCGGCGGCGGCGTTGCTGTTCTGCTTCCTCAGTCAAGAAAGCTACCTGCGTTGTGAGCAAATCCAGTTTTTGGTTTAATTCAATAATGGACTGGTCAATGACGGGCGTTTGTTCCATCGTCATCCTCCTATCTCCACTTGCCGGCCATAGACATTTGCGCCGTAACCGGCATTTCTTTGCCTTTTAGCAGGATATTCCAATACATCCAACGGAACATTACCTTACCCCAGTGATTAACTTCAGATTCTTGTAACAATGAGAAGGGGCCAATGCCTGGCAAGGGATATTTCCCAGGCAGCGGTTCAACATCATAATTAAAGTCAATCAAAATACCTTTACCAAAACCTGACTCGATGAAGCAGTTGGCATGGCCATCGAATTGATTAACCATCTCTTGCCCATCTATGTAGAGTAGAAAATTCTCGACGAATACTTCAGCCGCAAAGTGGGCCACCGCGCCCGCTTTGGATGTTGGCAGCGCAGCAGCATCACCCAGAGCAAAGATATTATCAAATTTCTTAGATAGGAAATTGTGTTTATCTACCGGGACATGGTTAAGTTCATCACCAAGTCCAGACCGGCCAACATAATCGGCGCCCATATTCACCGGTATGGTTACAAGTAAATCGTAGGGCACTTCCTCTTCATCGTAAGAGACCAACATGTTGCGCTCAGGATCGACTCGTTCAGCATAAAATTCAGGCACGAGATTGATATTCTTCTCTTCGAGAATGTCGCCAAGCACTCCGGCTGCACGCGGTTTGGTGAAAGCGCCCGGCAATGGCGTCACATAGGTTAATTCAACCTTGTCACGCAATCCGCGCTCGTGAAAATACCAGTCAGCCAGGAACATAAACTCCAACGGGGCAACCGGACATTTGAATGGCAGCTCCATAATGTTTAGAACCAGCCTCCCACCTTTCCAGGTACGCAAGATGCTTCGCTAAAGCAACAGCGCCATCATGGGTATAGAAATCGTGAATTGATTTCCGCCACTCACCTTCCAACAAACCTGGGGTTTCCTCTGGCCGAGGAGATGTGCCTGTAGCGATAATCAAGAAATCATAATTAAGATAGCGGTTATCTTTTGAGATTAGCACGCGATTATTTTCTGGTTCAACCAGTTCAATCTCCGACTGGATCATCTCAACGCCAGGCGGGATGTAATCCCGTGTCGGCTTAATGACATCATTCTCTCCATAAATCCCGAAGGGAATAAAGAGAAAGCCTGGCTGGTAGTAATGAGTCTCATCCTGATCGACGATAGTTATTTTCCAGTCATCACGACTCAAAACATGAGACAATTTATTGGCCAGCATTGTGCCGGCGGTTCCGGCACCAAGTATAAGAATCTTCTTCATAAGATTATGCTCCTGTGAACGGATGGTTACCTGGCAAGCGCCAAATCGGCGATTGCATCTAAGCGCCCTACCAACTCCAGGCGTTCGTTAACAATATGGGCTACGATATTTGCTACTTTTTGTACAGTAGATAAGAACGGCCGTCTTTCTGATCTTGGTTAAGATGAAAAACCTCATGAACACGAGGCTTAAGCAATGTAGGCGCAACTCCAAAATCATTTGCCAACTGCTTGCACTTCTTCCTCCGAAGGCGGCCAAACATCCGGCGCAACACAGCCCGCAACAACCATTCCCTTCAACTCGGTTCCAACCCGAATTAAGCCTCTCGCGCACAACAGCCCTAAGTGGCTTTTATGGAACACCGGCTCAATGTTGAGACCCTGCCCTAGATCGTGCCAACTCCTTATACAGCGCTGGACCGCGTCTGGTTTTTTGTTTATGGCCGAAAAAAGACCACACGGTTTGCTAGGTTGCGTGATTGGGTTTCCATCCATATCGGTAATAACCAACATAACTCCCAAAAGATCGGCGTGCGAATCTTGAATCAATTGCACACAAGATAATGGAAGGAGGCTTGCCAGATTGCCGGCTTCTCCATTGACGGTTGGAGCCGGCATTGATTGTTGAATGATAGAAGTTGAAGGTGTTAATGGTAGCGGTGCGCCCATTTGCGTTGACATCCAATCTTGAATCTGGACAGCAGGAAAACGCCATTGTTTTCCCACTTTAATGGACGGTAGTTTTCCAGTCTCGGCCATACGATAGACGGTTGAGCGATCAACTTGTAATAGCTCTTGAACATCTTTTGCTGTTAGCATTTCAGTCATCAAATATTCTCGCTTGTGAAATATTGCACATACAGGCCCATGATAACGGTTCCGCCGCTTCTGCAATAGTGACATTTGTCAGCAACTCACGTGACATTTGTCATTATCGGCATACTAAGCATGACAAGATATTTATGCAGGATATGCATAATATGCATATCCTGCGCCTAATGCATGGAGTGCTATGGTGGGTGCGAGTTGGGTTTGTATTTTCTGCTTATAGCCGTTATCCTTCCATCTCATGAATATATTCCACCACATCTTCGATGTATTCTTCCCCGCAATCCGCTATCTTTATGAGCGCATAATGGGTCACCGTTGGTTTGACCAGATAACGCCCCAGATATGGCTGGGCGGCGCCCCCGCCTATGCACGGGATTATGATTTCATTTTGGAGCATGCTATTACGGCCGTGATCAATATCCGCGCAGAACGTGAGGATGATGTGGCTTTCTACGATGAGAATGACATCACGCACGTTCAATACAAAGTACCGGATGTCACAATACCGACTGATGATGTGATTTCTGATGCTGTATTTGTGGATGAAACAAGAAATAGATGACGGCCGTGTTGTTTTGGTCCATTGTGCCAAAGGTCGCGGTCGTTCAGCAACACTTGTCGCCGCATATTTGATGCGCGAAGAAGGTATGACTGTTGAAGAGGCGGATGCATTGATGAGTAAAATACGCCCGCTGACCAAGCTGGAAGGAAGGCATTATCGTCACTTAAGAGAGTGGCTGGATAAAGGCAATCCTCAAAAATTCCAAAGCTCAGAAACCTCATAACCTCTGACAATCACAATTGATCTTCACCATCCTAACGATTAACCTACACAATTATCAGCTTACGGCCATGTTTCAGATCACGCCGGTCTGTTTACCAAATTCAAATTAAACTTCGACCACTAAAAATCATTGCCTTACAACCAGTTCACAGCTATGCTAGACTGCGATATGAATCTGCCAAAGGGTAAATAATGGCCAAATCTACAACCAAGGGCAAAGTTACACCGAGCCGCCGCCAATACCTCAACATCAAGGCCCAACATCCCGATGCCATCGTATTCTTTCGTCTCGGTGATTTTTACGAGACCTTTGACGAAGATGCGGAGGTCGCGGCGCGCGAATTAGATCTCGTCTTAACCAGCCGTCCGCAGGGCAAGAATCAGCGCACACCCATGGCCGGTGTTCCCCATCACGCGGCAGAAGGCTACATTGCCCGTCTTATTTCCAAAGGTTATAAAGTAGCGCTTTGTGAGCAAGTCGGCACCGAACCAATCAACGGTTTGATGCCCCGAGAGGTCGTACGCTTATTTACAGCCGGCACCGTAATTGAACCAGGCATGCTTGATTCAGGACGAAACAACTATCTCGTAGCCGTGGTCCTCGAAGAGCAGCGAGCCGGTCTGGCTTATGCCGATATCACAACTGGTGAATTCGCAGCCACGACGCTTAATGACAGGCACGCACTTGAAGAAGAATTGGCTCGTCTGGCACCTGCTGAATTGTTGGTATCTGACAGCAGCAGCGGGATGTTTGGGGAGGCGGTTAGCACCAGCAAACTACCTGACTGGCGTTTTGAACTGGGTTCGGCGCGGCAGACATTACTCTCCCATTTTGGTGTCACCTCCCTCGACGCTTTTGGATGTGAGAATAAGCCTCTGCCGACTCGCGCTGCCGGCGCCATCCTTTCTTATCTACAAGAGACTCAAAAAGGGGGAGTGGCCCAGATCCAGAGGCTATCCACGTATAGTCTGGATGGTTTCATGGCCTTAAGTCTGAGCACGCGTCGCAATCTTGAATTGACTGAATCGATCGCCGGTGAGCGCTTCGGATCGCTTTTAGGCATTTTGAATAGGACAGTAACAGCTATGGGGGCAAGGTTGCTGCGCCAACGTTTAGCCCAGCCATTGTTGGACGTTGATTCTCTTAAACCGCCGCTTGGATCAGGTGGCAACATTTTTTCAAAATGCATTATTAAGAGCCGATGTTCGAGCCGCCTTAAAAGGTCTACCCGATTTAGAGAGGCTTACGAATCGGAGTCTAAGTGGTTCGGCAACCCCGCGTGATCTGGATCAAATGGGCCGTTGTCTTATGGTCATTCCTGAACTAAAAGCGCTTCTTTCAAGCACTCACGAATTGGATGCGTTGACAAGTAGCCTTGATCCCTGTCCAGAAACTGCCGAGTTAATCAGACAGGCCGTCACAGAAGACGCGCCACCAAATCTGAATAAAATGGGCGTGATCCGTCCTGGCTTTTCGGCTGAGCTAGACGGCGTCATGAATTCCTCAGCACATGCCCGCACCTGGGTCGCCAATCTTGAGCCACATGAACGAGAACGAACGGGTATCAGTTCGCTAAAAGTGGGCTTCAACAAAGTGTTTGGTTATTACATCGAGGTTACTTCAGCCAATACCAATCTGGTTCCGGATGATTATATCCGCAAGCAAACCCTTACCAATGCTGAACGCTATATCACGCCTGAATTAAAAGAGTATGAAACGCTAATCCTGAATGCAGAAGAGCGCATTTTACAGATTGAACGACGAATTTTTGCTGAAGTTAACCAGCGTGTGTCAACTGAGGCCCAGCGATTATTAGCGACAGCAAATGTACTGGCAAAACTTGATGTAGCTGCGAATTTAGCTGAAGTTGCAGCGTCAAATGCCTATGTTCGTCCCGAACTTAACAATGGGAGCACGCTAGACATAAAAGACGGCCGACACCCAGTTGTCGAGCAAACCATAACAAGCCAATCAATAATTGGTGATCGGTTCGTGCCCAATGACGCCTTTTTCAATGAAGAAAATCGGATTCAGATCATCACCGGACCCAACATGTCTGGTAAATCGACATATTTGCGGCAAGTGGCACAAATAACATTAATGGCTCAAATTGGCAGCTTTGTCCCTGCCGCCTCGGCGCAAATTGGCCTTGTTGACCGCATATTTACTCGAATTGGAGCCCATGACGAATTACACGCCGGCCGCTCTACATTTATGGTCGAAATGGTGGAGACAGCCGAGATCCTTAATCATGCCACGCATCGTTCACTGCTTATCCTGGATGAAATCGGCCGTGGCACCAGCACCTATGATGGACTTTCCTTAGCATGGGCAATTGTCGAATACCTCCATAACCACCCCAGACTAAAACCACGAACATTATTTGCCACACATTATCACGAATTGGTTGGCTTAGCTGACTTGCTGCCCCTCGTTGCCAATTACAATGTTGACGTGGCTGAAGAAGGTGATCGGGTGACCTTCTTACACAAAATCGTATCTGGCGGCGCTGATCGCAGCTATGGCATCCATGTTGCCCAATTAGCCGGTCTGCCTCGCGACGTGATTATTCGGGCTAACGAAATATTACAAGACTTGGAAAAGCATGCACCGACGGCCAGCGTAGAACCGGAGCGCCTCAGCAGCGGCCAGCAAATGGCCCTTTTCCCCGAAGCCAGCCCTATGATTGAAGAATTAAAGGAATTGGATATCACTGCCATGACCCCGCTAGAAGCGATCAATAAGCTGTATGAGTGGCAGAGACGTTATACCGCTGATAAGAGTACAAGCTAGAGGGAAAATAGGGGAATTCAGTTGAACGCTATGTCACCTGACGACAATCCATTTGATAACGAAACTTGGGCATTGCTGCCAGACTATTTTGACAAGCTGCCGACGCCGGTACAAATCAATGTTTGGGGAGATCCAAAGGCCGAATTTGGAGAGGCAGAAGCTGTAAGGCTTGCAGAAACATTAGCCTCTCGTTTTCCCCAGATTAGCGCTGCCTTTTTCCCTCGTCGTATTAATTATCCTTACTATCCTGTCATCGGTATTTTTGACCGTGCACGGTGAAGTAGCGCAGGACAAAGGTGTCAGGATCATCGGTTTGCCTTCCGGCTATCAAATGACTTCGCTCATTGCCGCAATTCAAGCTGTTTCGTTTCAAGGCAGTTCGCTGGAAGCTGCCACACGCATCCGTCTGCAATCACTGGCCAAAGAGGTCAAACTTGAACTATTAACCGCTGCTAATGATGAATCCGGGTCTGTATTAGCCAAAACAGCGTTTGGTCTCGCTGTCGCCAGCCCTTATATTCGAACTTACTTAATAATGGCTGACGTTTTCCCTCTCATCAACGTTCGCTATTCAGTTTCGTTCTTACCCCACTTGGTCATTAACGGCCGATCGCATATTGATGGCGTCGTTGAGGAAGAGGCTTTGTTAAAGCATATCGCCAAAGCTCTAAAGTAAGGGTAAGAATTTCAACTCTTTCCATTCTATTCCCCCAACTTTTTCTCCGCATCCTTCAAACGCGCATCGGGCGTGGGCGATCCACCAAATCTGGCACCCATATTGCGCCCCCATTTGCGAAGCCTGGAGCGGCTGCGAGCCATGATATAGCGCGTCCGTTTCCATTCCCTGTCAAGCATTGAAATCTCCGGTGGCGTCACATCCCATTTCAGCGCGACAGATGCCCAGGTTAATCCGCCGCCAAATCCAACGAAAACGACATTATTGTCGGGACGCAATCGCCCCATTTCAACAGCATCACATAAAGCTAATGGGATTGAAGCTGCCGAGGTGTTTCCAGTCTGATCTACATTGGAAAAGAATTTTTCGCGTGGGATTTTCATCTTTTTGGCAACGTGATCAATGATGCGTGTATTGGCTTGATGGGGAATAATCAAATCTACTTCATCCATCGTGAGACCAGCCTTCTTGACCACTTCCTGGATAGAAGAATGGACAACGTGGGACGCAAAACGATATATCTGACGGCCGTTCATAGCAATCGTATTCTCTTTGTGTCCATTGCCGAGAAATTCTGGACCCAAAGTTGGCACTGGGTTATGGTAGACGGCAGGTAGACGCAGTAAATTCCCTCCTGATCCATCCGAACGCATTGTTGCAGCCAATATTCCACCCGGAATGCTTGAGCCTTTTAAAACAACGGCTCCGGCACCATCTCCAAATAAGATACAGGTGCTGCGATCAGTCCAATCTAACACCCTGGACATCGTTTCCGCACCTATGACAACCGCGTTGCGCACTGAACCCGTGGCGATTGACTGGGCGGCCATATTCAATGCATAAACAAAACCCGAGCAAGCTGCGCTAAGATCAAATGCCCCTGCCCTGGTTGCACCTAAGTAATCTTGCACACGGCTGGCAGTTGATGGGAAAATATATTCTGGTGTGGATGTAGCTACAATAATTAGTTCTACTTGGGATGGATGTAAATCAGCCACGGCTAGGGCTCGGGCTGCCGCCTCGAACGCTAAAGTTGCCGTTGTTTCTTTTTCGCTAGCAATGTGGCGCTGGCGAATACCTGTGCGGGTATAGATCCACTCATCAGATGTATCCACGATTTTAGCAATGTCATCATTGGAAAGAACCCGATCCGGCAGGAAACTACCCCAGCCGACAATATGCGCATATTTCATAGATGCCTCAGTTATCTCTACTCTTCCTTCCCAATCAGGCAAGCATCTAGCAGGCGCTGAAATAAGACGGGCAGTAATCAGTTACCACTCCGGCAACGAATTATGGTTTAATTCGTACTAAACTTTAATGCCGGTAATCTTTGGGCTGTCTTACATGAAAAGAACCCTGAGAGGACTGTTGAGTTACGGCATGCTAATTTATAAGACACGCATTCAAAGATGTGTAATGAATAGAGGTACGGGTAGAAAAAATTCACAAAGGACATTACTTCTAAGTCTAGGAGGATGTTTGCTCTTTCTGCTCTGCCTGCTTTTCTTAAGTTTCATTGCTTTGGGGGGGCTCTACTTTTATATCCAAAGCGATGGGGACATTCTGGCCGGAATGGGTATGAATGAATTCTCGCCAGCAGTATCAACGCCTTTACCTGCGTTCCCAACCACGGCGGCTTTAGCAACTTTGCCAGATGAAAACACAAATACACCTCTCCCAATCATACCTTCGGCTACACCACCCCAACTCACTGAATCCATCGAACCCCCACTCACTGAGCCTGTCGAGCCCCCACTCACTGAGCCTATCGAAGCATTGCCCGTTGAGCCTGTCGAAGCGCCACTCGCCACACCTGCACCAACCTCAAAAATTGCCATTAACGCACCTCCTGAAGTTAATCAGGAAGCAATTCCAGACCGAGCGCGTGAAGATCTGAATCGTTTATATGATACAGATTATCCGGTTCACGATTATTATGACGCATTTCTTAAATTGAGTAATCCGGAAATCTTAAGCTCAGAAGATGTTGGTCCACGGAAATATGAACGCCCTGTATTTAAAACCGGCGATCGTCAGGTTTTCCATACGAATGATGGCAACATAGAAGCTACTTTAGTGCAGATCACCGAGCATGCTTATTTTTGGGTTGACGATGCTTTGATCCTTAACGAGTCGGCCGTTCGAGCAGCTGCCGAGAGATTGGAAACAGACCAATTCTACGGGCAGTTCGCCCATCTATTTGGCCACCCTTGGGAACCAGGTATGGATGGTGATCCCCATTTTTCAATCGTACATTTAGCCGGAACGGGTGATGACTATGAATTAGGCTACTTTAGTGATTTGGATGAATATCCAAATACCTTGCCCTTATTCCAAGAGTCTAATCAACAAGAGGTCATTTTTCTAAATATGGATCAGCTCGATATTGGCAGCGATCTATACTTTGGAACATTGGTACACGAACTACAACACCTATCACAATGGAACCTCGATCAGAATGAGTCTGTCTGGCTAAACGAGGGAATTTCCCAACTCGCAGAACTATATAGTGGATTAGACACCGCCTCGCCCGACGCTTACATGGAACATCCCGACACCCGTCTCGACCGTTGGGCTTATGAAGAAGATGTCATAGACGCTCATTATGCTAATTCCTATTTATTCTCGGTCTATTTGTGGGAGCAGTTAACCGAAGCCGGTATCTATGAATTGGTTAGGCAGCCAACGAATGGACTATCATCTGTACGTAAAGTGCTGCAAGGGTTTGACCCTGAACGGTCTCTTGAACAATTCTTGGCTGACTGGGCAGCAGCAAATTATTTAGATGATCCCGCAGCCGGCAGCCGATATTCTTACACTCGATTAGCCACTCTCGCACCTGCCTTGAAGAACCAAATCCGCCAGGACTATTTTGAGGGCACTTTCGAACTCGACCAGACGGCCGTACATTACTTTGATCTTGACCGCAGCGGCACAATAAATCTCACATTCGCCGGTGACACAACCGCCAAATTAATTGAATCGCCACCTACAAGTGGAAACCAGATGTGGTTTGCAATGCCAGACAATGATACGCATGCGCAGCTCACCGCAGCCTTTGACCTACGCCAGCTTCAACAAGCCACTTTAGAATTCAATACCTGGTATGATCTCGAAGCGGGGTTTGACTACGCATATGTTGCTGTTTCATCTGATCAGGGCATGACATGGACAATCCTTACTCCACAAAACAACATCAGCGGAGAATATGGGCCCGCTTTTTCTGGATCAAGTTCTCAATTGGCCGGCGCAGAGAATGGTTGGCTCCACGAGCAAATTTCGTTAAATGACTTTGTTGGTCATGAAATATTAATAAGTTTTCAGGTGCTCACTGATTTCGAAGCTGTAGGCCAAGGTTTCGCTTTAGACGATATCGCTGTTCCTGAGCTTGGGTACTTCAGTGATGTTGAATCATCTGCTGACGGCTGGCTCGCCAGCGGATTCGTCCAAACTGGCTGGTTGCTGCCCCAACAATGGTCAGTTCAAATCATTCAGCACGGTGATACGCCCGAAATCACAGCCCTTGAATTAGATGACTTTAATCAATTCAACGGGAAAATTGAAATGGGGCAAGAGGGCGGCGTGCTTATTGTAATGCCGTTGACACCTTTTACCCCCGAAAAAGCCCTGTATTGGTTACAAGCAGCAGCAGAATAGTTTCCTCTCTAAATGAGATGCTGTTCACATCTAAATACCTCCATTGAACGTCACAACCCGAAATATGTTATACTCCGTACCACTTAATCCCAATAACTCAAGAAGGAACCATGCGTTTTAAAAATGCGAGAGCAATAGGTCGTATGCGCGACGCAGGACGCTTAGTAGCCGAATGTTTTGCTCTATTAGAAGAAAACATCAAGCCGGGCATCCCATTGTCGGTACTGGATCAAATAGTTGAAGATTATATAGTTCGCAATGGGGCCGAGCCTCTTTATAAAGGGTATCAGGGCAGTTCAGCAGAACACCCCCCTTTCCCGGCGTTATATGTGCATCTGTTAACCATGAAATATGTCATGGCTTGCCAGATGGGCGTATTCTTAAAGAGGGTGATCTTATCGGAATTGACATCGGCCTGAAAATTCGTGGGTATTGCGGTGACGCCTGTGTCACCTTCCCAGTGGGCAAAGTTTCTCCCAAAGCAGAAAGAATGATGGCCATAGGCAAAGAGGCTTTGCGTGTTGGTATTGAAGTGGCTCAGCCTGATGGTTACTTGCACGACATTGGCCGTGCAATTAACGACTATGCCGACTCTCAAGGTGTATCAGTTGTCCATGAATGGGGCGGCCATGGTATCGGCCGTTCCTTGCATGAGTCGCCATCAGTGTCCCATATTCGCCAGCCCAATCGTGGCCCTAGATTGAGACCCGGCATGACATTTACAATTGAACCAATGATTAACGCAGGTACACACGAATGGTTCTTACTAAACGATGGCTGGACGGTGGTCACTGCGGATGGGAAAATGAGTGTGCAGTACGAACACACAATCGCGATCACAAAAAAAGGGCCGGAGATATTGACCAAGTTGTAAACCACAATTTTCTGTATAAACCAACCAAGTCCTTGCATTTATTCGACTAAATTGGAGAATATTCGATTTTGCTTAGTTTCTTTTCGCAAGGGCTCGTATTGGGAGGGACAGCAGCCGCACAGCCAGGCCCACTCCAAGCATATCTGCTTTCACAAACATTAAAAAACGGTTGGCGGCGCACACTTCCGGCCGCCTTCGCACCTCTCATTAGCGATGGTCCAATAGTAATCCTAGTAATCCTTGTTCTAACACGGTCGCCAGATTGGTCACTGCAAATACTTCAAATTATCGGCGGTATTTTCCTCTTATATCTTGCGTACGGAGCCTACAAAAGTTACAAAACGACTGCCGCGACCATTCCACAACCCTTAGATTCAGCCAATCAGAGCCTTCTCAAAGCAGCACTAATGAACTTCCTAAGCCCTAATCCATATATTTTTTGGGCAACAATCGCTGGACCAATCGTTATCGCCGGTTGGCGGCAGGCACCAATATACGGTCTAAGTTTCGTTTTTGGTTTCTATCTTACATTGATAGGTGGATTTATGGCCTTCATAGGATTGTTCGCCCTAACCAAACACCTCGATGTTCGTATCAGTCGCTTATTAAGTGCGCTGGCTGCACTTGCTCTGCTGATATTTGCTCTTTACCAATTATGGCAAGGATTCAACAACCTATAACCGTCAATAGACAATAATAATCTATTATCTATCTTCAGAAATCAGTGGCATAATGATGTAAAGATCAATTACATGAACAGTCGGATGATTGCTGTTGAGAATAGTTTCTTAGCAGACAAGAAAGGAGAAGCATTAGCCATATGAAACCAATGATACTAAACACCAGTCAGGTTGGACCTTGGGGGATGAATACTTATGTGCTTATTTGTCCAAACACCCAAAAAAGCGTGCTAATAGATCCTGGTGCTGACCCGGATACACTGTCAAAAATGCTCGAGGGCAGCGAGCCAATAGCCATTCTTTTGACGCACTCAGATATCGACCATATTGGAGCATTGGCCGAGATGCAGAATCGCCTGCGAGTTCCACTTCTGGCACATCCTGGCCCTCATGCTGTTGGCGTCAAAATTGAGGCAGATCGATGGCTAGAACATGGCGAGGTGATTAGAGTCGGGGAACATACGCTGCAAGTTTATTATGCACCCGGCCACATTGGTGATCAGATCTGTTTCGCTATTCAAGGTGATTCAAGAATTATTGTTGGTGATACGATATTTGACGGTGGTCCCGGCAGAACAAAATCAAGTAATGATTTTCAGACAACTCTCAATACCCTTCGCAATGTCGTTCTGCCATGGCCAGACTTAACAATATGTTATCCAGGTCACGGTCCGTCCTTCCGACTTGGTGATCGTAGAGATTCAATAGAGGCATTCCTAAAGAAGGATCACAGGAATTTCTATGGAGATGCGACTTGGGATATGTAATAATCCCCTGCTCGAACCCCCTTATATCACAAAAGACTATATGGTTGACTCATTTAGGTGATATGCCACTGAATTATCTTGTTATGTCGTACTAAATCTGCTAAACTGGCGTCATAATGAAGCTTAGTTTGCGTCCGCTTCTAGTTCTTGCGTCTCTGCTGGTCATCTCAGCCTTTATTGTATTGCAGCGTGAAAAGGCTGTGTTAGTTTCGGCTGCCTCATATACTGGGTTGGCACGAATTGATGGCGAGCTTCAATTAGATTTAGT
This sequence comes from uncultured Chloroflexia bacterium, assembly GCA_963736615.1. Taxonomy (GTDB): domain Bacteria; phylum Chloroflexota; class Anaerolineae; order Promineifilales; family Promineifilaceae; genus JAACFF01. Next base: position 1,413,573 of record CAVTPP010000003.1, read on the forward strand.
CGTTTCTCCCCCAATTGGTGCACCCCGCGACACCTTACAGCTTCAGGTATTTTTAACCAATCATACGGATGCGCTCTCGTCCCCAAGTATATTCTTGCAGTTACCATCAAATCTTCAGATTGATGTCAGCAAACTGCCGGCTGGAGCAACAATTAATTTATCTTCGAACACGATACAGTGGCTGGCAATTGTGCCTGGAAAAAACGGAACCAGGGAAATGGTTCTGCCGCTAAAAGTCACTTCGGCCGATCTCAAACAACCTGAACAGAAAATAACGGCCGTTTTGCGTCAACAAGATTCCGAGCGCAGTACATCTGCAACTGTTTGGATTGGGATCCCCCCACGTATTACCGGTCTTGCCAATACCCAGAGAATTTCGGTTGGCCAACCACTCCAATTACAGGTAGATGCAACCGGACCAGGACCATTATCTGAGGTGTGGGACTTAGGCGACGGCCGTCGCCTCCCCTTGAATTCACCAACAATTGTTTATCCAACAGCGGGTGTTTACGACGTGTCGGTAACCGTTAACAATCCCATCGGGAGCGCAACGCATAAATCAAGTATTACAGTCGTTCCGCACGCAGTCGCTCAATTCAGACCTGTAGATAATACTCCCGGAATCGGGGAATCGGTAACTTTCCTCAATGAAAGTGGCGGTCAATCCCCAATAAGCTATACCTGGGATTTCGGTGATGGCACACTTTCCAATGAAGCACAACCGCAGCATTCATTTGTAGCCCCCGGAACCTATCCTGTTCGCTTGTTTATTGAAAATGAGTTCGGCCGATCGGAAACAACATCACTCGTCACGGTTGGAGTGCCTCCTACGGCCGACATCATGGTTGAAGAAAGTTCGCCCGCCGGCGAACAGTTCGCGGGCCAGGTCGTAGGGGATATAACCAATACTCAATATGCCTGGGAAATGGGCGATGGTCGGACGTATGATGGCACCAAAATTAGACATGCTTACCGTCAAAGTGGCGACTATTACGTTACATTGAAGGCCAGCAATGAATTTGGTACTACGCAAGTTGGTCGTTGGGTACACGTTGATCCAGGAATTCTTAAGGTCTACTTACCACTGATCAATCACCTGACCGGTTTATCAAGCGGCAGTTCTGTGGACGCAGCTGTTCCAAGTATCGTTAATAACCAGGAAACATTAGATTTGGACGGGCCATTTGTCATGGAACCATTGGAGGCGGCTCAAAGCAAAGCTCCTACCGGACAACTGCTTTTTTACATCAACGAAGCACGCAGCCAATTTGAACTGCCCGCATTGTCGGAATCATCCACCTTGAGTTCAGCAGCGCAGCGGCACACAGCCGACATGGCGGGAACTCAACATACGCAACATACCGGTTCAGATGGTTCTGCACCTGCCGAACGCCAGCTTTGGTATGGTTACAATCAGGGTTATGCTGGTGAAGCAACCGCGTGGGGCTTCGTGGATCCCCGACAAGCGGTTGAATTCTGGGTCAATAGTCCAAGCCACCGGCCAATTATTCTGAATCCATTTGCAACTGAAGTTGGTGTTGGCTATACGGTCGACTATAGTGCGCCAAGCGTTTGGTATTGGACGGCCGAATTTGGCAATAGTTATACACCGGCTGAAGCGCCATCTCTTCGCGTTCAGACGCCGCCTGATAATCTTGAACTGTTGAATTCAGATTTAATCACGTTCACCTGGAACTGGTCTAAACCCCTCGACGCTTCAGAACAATTCTCCATCTATTTTTACGGCGCCGGCAGCCCGAAAGTTATGGGGACGGTAGGGGAACCGATCTTAGGTACTCGTTTTGTGCTGCCCGTACACCTTCTCGACAATCCCAATCTATTAGGGACACTAGAATGGCAAATTAAACTGGAGAACAATAGAGGTGTTGTACTTGTTGAAAGCCCAAGACGAACATTGCTTATTAGCCCGGATCCAACATTACCAACGCCGACCCCCATTCCAACAATTGTACCTACTTTAGAACCGACTGCACTGCCAACAGTGACACCTACGCCAACGGCCTGTGCCTCCTTCACCAACCCCACGTCCTACTAATCCACCACCACCTCCTCTGGTAACGGCTACACCGCTCCCTTCTCAATAGATTAATAAGCTATTCTTGGCTGGGAATCACACTTACTGTAGCACGATACTGATCTCCTTGGCCATATCCAAAGCCCTTACTTCTGCAGTTCCCGTGTACGTCGAGGCGTCCATTAAACCTTCAATTTGATTTGCGTTGACATATCGTCTAACATGTTCATCTTCTAAAAGCAGATTTGGCAGTGGGTTTTCAGCGCCACTTTGCACAACCTGCCAGGCTTTATGGCTTAACTGCCGCAGCCACTCATGCCCATCTTGACGGTCGGCACCTGCAGCTACCATAGCCATTAGCACCCGCTCCGTAGCCGCAAAAGGACCATATTGCGCAAGGTTTTTTTGGATTGCAGCTTTATTAATACTCATCTCACGAACGATACGGATTGATCGTTTTAATATCTCATCCGCTATCAAAAAACTTTCGGCCTGCATAAGCCGTCTATTAGCTGAATCATCTAAGCTTCGCTCCAACACCGCTTGGCTGGCATTGTCCCATGCTACAGCAGGCATGGCAGCCAGGTAGCGTGCAAGAGAACAGATGTTTTCTGAGTTTATAGGATTACGCTTAAACGGCATGGCTGAGGAACCTACCTGATTTTTAGCAAAGGGTTCTGCCCATTCTCCAATGGAAGGTGACTGAAGCAAACGAAAATCCAGAGCGAATTTATGCAATGAAGCCGCAACCCCGGCCAATACCTGCTGCACATGCAGGTCCTGCTGGCGCGTATACGTCTGGGAGGCAACAGGATAGTAAGGCAGATCTAAGACGCTCATAGCAATGGCTTCCATCTCTTGAGGATCCAAAGATGTTCCCTCAAGAATCTCATGAAAGCCAGCTTGTGTTCCCACAGCCCCTTTCAATCCCTTTCCTCGTAAGTTAACAATTAGTGATGTTATGCGCCCATAATCATGTAATAGATCTTGGGCATAAATTGCGAAACGATAACCCAATGTTGTCGGTTCAGCGGGTTGGATATGCGTATAAGCCATCACTGGCAACGCGGCCGTTTCCCGAATACGTGAATTGAAAACCAGGAGCAGTTCTTTCAACCGCCTGGCGAGCAATATTGTGGCCTGTCGTATACGTATTACGTCGACATTATCTGTAATATCAGCACTGGTTGCTCCCCAATGTATGATGCCTCCACCAGTCGGACATTGTTCCGCATAGGTACGGATTTCAGCCATGACATCATGGCGTGTTACTTTTTCCAGTGCCAAGGCTCGGTCAATATCAATATTGCCAACTTGTTTGCGTAAATCTGTAAGCTGCTCCACGGAGACAAGACCAGCCTGATGCTGCGCCGTCGCCAGAGCGACCCAGACTTGACGCATAGTTTGTCTTTTGTTGGATTCAGACCATATGGCTCGCATTTCTCCACTACCATATCGCCATGTTAGAGGAGAAATATAGGTTTCGTGATCAAAATTCATAGTCATATACCTAGGAACGCTAAAAGCGCCGCCCGCGGGAGAAATTAAGTAAAATTTCTACTGCGACGACGACGCTTTTGGCGACAATAAAGTTCGTTGGTAAGGAATTTACCTCGCTATTGCACGGCTTCTTCTGTGGCCTTCTGCTTCTTGCGACGCTTACGACCAGGACGGCTACGCTCTCTTAGTTGGAGAGCTCGCGTTTCTTCTGTAAGTCTCTGGCGTTCCATCTCCAGACGAGCGAGTATCTCCGCGTTTCGCTGTTTCTGGTCCTTAGTCAACTCTACTTTGCGCTTCGCCATACTCCCTACTCCTATGTAATTTTGCGCTGCGAACAAATCTAAAACCAAAAACAGCGCGAGTTTTGTTTAATATCAAATCGAACTGAATAATACATAATATGTGGTTCGATTATCCTTGGTTTTCCACTCTATTTTACCACGATTCAGACTAGATTAGTGTCATATATACACGAAGTGTCTCGAATTGCTATTTAGGTGAAAGAATCCCGGAGGTTTCAATAAATTTCGTCCGGATTTCTCGAACAGCACAGGATCGATTTAGAATCTCGCTTATTCGCGGCGTGGCCGCGGCTTATAAACGCGGTTTCGACGACGTTTCTTTTTGCCACCCCAGGGCAGCTTATCATACCGGCTGAGTAAAACTAACACCCCACTCAATGCTATTAGAAAAGCTGTTACCATGGAATAGGTAACGATACTGTTGCCGATCGTAACCTGATCCGGGCGAAATAACTCTACCCAGGTTCGTCCCAAACCCCACCAAATCAAAAACAAACCAAATAGTGTTCCAGATCGCCACTGATCACGATATTTATTGTTCAAGAAAAACAACAATATGAAGCCGCCAAAAAGCCAAAGCGATTCATAAAGAAACGTAGGATGGAATCGAGTATCAGGCGGATAGAGGCTAAGGTCACTAAATTGTTGCAAGCGGAATTGAGGATCAATAAGAATCCCCCACGGCCTTTCTGTTGGCGGGCCATACAATTCTTGGTTGATGAAATTTCCCCAACGGCCGATAGCCTGAGCTACAAGCAGCGCCGGTCCGGCCACATCTGCATATTCCCAAAATGGCAGGTTTCGCCACTTTACCCATATCCAACCAACCAGGGCCGCCCCGATGAACCCACCAAGGATGTTAACACCCCCCGCACGAATATTGATTACATCGAGCAGAGAATCATACTGTGCGCCGCCAATCACATCGAGCAGAACATAGGTTAGGCGAGCAAATGCATATCCCGCGATGATGACCAAAATCAAACCATTATATAGTTCATCAACACTATATCCGCGTCGTTGAATTTCACGACCAGCCCAAATGGCACCAATAGCAATACCAACGGTAACAATAATTCCGTACCAATAGATGGGAAAACCATCACCAATCGGAATTGTGAATGCAACAGGGTCTAATCGAATTGAATCAAGCATTAAGAATTTCCTTCTTTGATCTTTGTTTTATTGGCCAAACCTTATCAATCTACATAGCCTAACCCACGCAGTCGCTGCATGAGCCTTCCATCGCTTTCAAGATTTACCTCAGGTTCCGAGATCTGATTTTGGCGATGTTGGATCAAATAATCTACCGTTATTGTCAGTTGTGCATCAAGTTCTTCCACCAATGATAAGGAATTCTCACTAAGATCCTCGATTTCCAAAGGATCGACCTCCAGGTCAAAAAGTTCATCAGGTTGCTGATCGATCCGGATCAACTTGTGAGTATTCATTTTCCCTGTTTTGACAATTGCCCGACGCTCGGATAAGCAGCGAAATTGTTCAAGCAAATGCGGCTGACGCTGTTCGATTGCCTTAACAAAGTTAAGAGGTGGGTATATTTCGCTAATAGCTGTGCCTTGTTCAGGATCACGGCCGTGTGCACTATTTTCAAGCGTTAGACGCTCTGCCTCCGCAAAAACATCGCTGCTCGAATCTTCCTGCCCGTTTCCTGCAGCATTAACCATGGTATGAAATACACGTCGGGTACTTACTGGCGTATCAATGCGTGCCCCATTTGGCCAACGATCAGGCCAATTAATGACTAATGGTACATGGACTAACTCCTGATAAGCTACAAAGGCATGCCCCATATACCCGTGCTCACCCAATCCGTCACCATGATCCGCGACAATTATCGTTAGCGTATTCGCGCTTTTTGATCTACCTTCGAGCGCAGAAAACAACTCGCCTAGATAGTCATCCTGGTAAGCCACCTCAGCATCATACATATCATTAAGAACTTTACTTTCTAACTCTTCGAGCGGATCTGGTAGCGGCGCAGCCCAACGATAAGCTTCCCGATTCCAATTCCGCATAATGGATCTTGCTTCCTTACTCCCACGAAAGTAAGGTGCGAACTGGTCTACAAAACGACCGGGAGGCCAGAAAGGCAGATGTGTTTCCATCAAGTTTAGGAATAGAAACAATGGTTTCTCTTGGGACTGCGCTTCTCGACTTCGCAAGAATTGAGACACGTCCTTTACCGAGCGGGCATTCTGGCCCTTGAAATTAGCCATCTTTGACCAGAGCGGTGTTGCCCAACTTTGTAGAGAAAACCGAAATGCTAGATCTGAACGGCCGAAATAATTCTGAATCGGGTACGATATACGTCGTAAAAACTGAGTGTAAGCTTCCTCAATGCGGTTTATTGGCCAAGGGAATCGAGATGAAGTGTGTGGAAGGCTGGGAATCGCCCCCCCGTAATTATAGAATTGTTGAAACCCACGTTTAAATCCGTTGTCCAAAACGCCAACGAGCGGATTATTGCAAAAACCTACTGTTTCATATCCGGCAGCACTGATCAACTCCGCCAAATGAGGGCTTGTCGAATCAATACGCTGTGATGATTGCGTCACCTGGTGTGCCGTAGGATAGAGGCCGGTGAACATGGACGCATGGCTGGGCACAGTCCATTGCGCCGGTGCGATCGCTTGTTCAAAGACTGTCCCATTTGCAGCAAAACGATCCAGATTGGGGGATATTGGCCTGTCATAGCCATAACAGCCTAGCCGGTCAACACGCTGCGTATCCAGCACGATAAATAATATGTCAGGTTGTGTCATTATTCATACAAACTAGGCAATATAACTTTTATTATCACCCAAAGTCAAAGCGATAGCCAATACCCCTTACAGTTTGGATCCAGTCAGGAGATGTGGGATCCCGTTCGATCTTCTTACGAAGATAATGAATATAGGGTTTAATATTATCTCGTGAAAGTGATTTATCCATACCCCACGCACTTTGTACCAATTCATTAGTCGTCAACACCCGGCCTGCATTTCTGGCCAGGACAGCAAGAAGCTGAAACTCACGAGGTGTTAAATCCACAAGCTGTCCATCCTTGGTAACTGTATAGCCTTGTAAATCGATGACCAATGCGCCATCGTCAAAGCGCAATGTTTTTGTCTGCTCCGGGGTATTTGAGCGCCGCAGATGTGCTTTGATTCTTGCCAGAACCACCTTTGGATTGAACGGCTTTACAATATAGTCATCCCCACCTAATTCAAGACCTTTAACAATGTTCTCTGCATCACCTAAAGCAGTAAGGAATATGATGGGGACTTCGGATTCAATGCGCACACGCCGACAAACCTCCCATCCACCCATATTAGGGATCATCACATCCAATAATATCAGATCCGGTGTTTCACTTAAAGCAAGGTAGAGGCCATCCTCCGCCGTGTGTGCGGTTAGTGAAAAGTACCCGTCACCAGCCAATACACGCTGTAACGTTCTCGTCAAAGGGATATCGTCGTCAACAACCAAAATCCTGGCGCTCATATCAACACACCTGCTATCATTAAGCAGTAAATTATATTGCGTTAAAGCTTCTGCCGCATCTCTTTCACCAGTTCGAGTCATATTTGCTTTTTCTTAGTTATGGCAGCCTTGCACTCTTGGCAAACATTGCTGTTATGTTACAATGGCATCATCTAATTTGTGTGGCACCTTCCTACCGAAATCTACCTCATTCATGCGCGTAACTCACTTATCACTCAGCAATTATCGCAACTATGGTCGTTTAGAATTGGATCTCCCGCCCGGGGCGATGCTTTTTCACGGAGACAATGCCCAGGGCAAGACCAACTTGTTGGAAGCCATTTATTATCTTGCAACCACACGCTCCCCACATGCCAGCCAAGACAGCCAATTGATTAATTGGGTCGCATTGCAGCAGCAAGACCCCGTGCTCGTTGCCAGGCTTGTGGCCACCATTGTTACAAGCAAGGAATCAAGACAAGTCGAATTGCGCCTGATAAAAGAAACCAAAGCTCATGGTAAAGCGGGTTTCCGGCGTGAGGCACTCGTAAACAACCGCAAAGTGCGGCTTATGGATGTGCTTGGTCAACTACAGGTTGTTATGTTCTTGCCAGAAGATGTCAATCTAATCACAGGTACACCAAACAGCCGACGCCGCCATTTGAATATCATGTTGTGCCAGATTGATCCGCATTATTGTCGCACCCTGTCTCAATACAATAAATCGCTTGACCAACGTAACGCCGTGTTGCGCCAATTTGCTGAAGGAAATGGGGATTCAAGCGTGTTGGCCATTTTTAGCGAACGCTTGGTTGAATTAGCCAGCTATATTTATAGCAAACGATCCGCATTTTTCTCAGAAATCGGGCGGGAAACACAACGCTATCACTATGAGAAATTAACCGGTGGACAGGAATCGCTGCGTATTGGATATCTCCCACGTTTGCAAGCTGGTCAAAACGGTACTGACAAAGATACGGCCGTTGCTATAGCTAGCTGGCTAGAAAACCATCAAGGTGATCGCGAAACAATTGGCCAACGTTTTGAAAGCGAGCTCGCTAATTCACTGAGTCCTGGACAAAATACGCGGAGTAACAAGCGTCGGTCCTCATCGTGATGACTGGAACTATTGGATTGACGGTAGATCCCTCAGCGATTATGGTTCAAGAGGGCAGCAGCGCAGCGCCATTCTGGCCACGAAAATGGCCGAGATAGAATGGATGGCGCGAAAAACGGGTGAAAAACCCATTCTACTGCTGGATGAAGTTCTAGCTGAATTAGACCAAAAAAGGCGCGATCTCCTTCTTAATACGGTTCAGGATTCAGAACAAGCACTTTTAACCGCTACCGATCCGGGAATGTTCAGCTCAACCTTTCTATCACAAGCCGCAAGCATGACCGTCATCAGAGGCCAAATTATGAGTGACCCTGCTGCTAATTCATCCCAATAGCTAGTGATTCCTAGAACAATTAAAGAGGTCGTTTAGCCGGCACACCTGCTCGGCGAGGATACTTATCGGGCGTAGCATTAATTTTCTGAATTTTTACCAGGTAAGAGGGCTGCTCCTGTCCAGTGAGATTGACAGGTATAAGTTCTACCAGGCCTCCACCAAGTAAAGATATGGCTCGCGCAGCCAATGACAGCTCATTTTCTACATTGACTCCTTTCTGAGCAATGCCAAATCCATTGATGTGAATCAACGGCAAGAGATATTCTGAAAGCACATTCAGCGGCGCCACCGCCCTAGCAACAGCCCAATCATATTTTTCTCGATGTTTTGGCGACTGGCCAAGATCCTCTGCCCTGTCCGCATAAACATATACATCAGTTAGATTAAGCGCCTCCACAACCGCATCTAAAAATCTGTTCTTCTTTAGGACACTTTCTATCAGCGTCAACCTCAATTCTGGAAAACAGATCTTCAAAGGTATCCCAGGAAATCCTGCACCAGTCCCCACATCAATCATTGTTTGGTCATTCAAATCGCCTGCTGCATTTACACAGCTCAATGAATCCAAGAAATGTCTAGCCTGGATCTGCTCAACATCCTGAATAGCGGTCAAATTGATCCGTTGATTCCACTCCAGCAGCAGCGATTGGTAACGCTCAAATTGTCCTATCTGCATATCGTTGAGGGATATTCCTAAACGCTGCGCCCCGAGAATTAGCCGTTTGAAATCAGACATCTGTTAAACGTAAAGCCTGTCGCCTTTATGAAGCCGGTGCGCTATATCATAAGTTTGCCCCTGCGCGCGAACAGTGGGTGCATGGGCTGCTAGATAGCGAGCAGCCGCTACCAATACATAGATAGCATCCTCCGTGCCTCTCAGAAGCTGCGCCTGCCGAAAGGCAGCCTCAACGGTCTGAATGGTATGAAAATCCCGATCTTCGCGCAGCAGTAGGTGACCAAGCGCTGCCATCACTTTCTCGATTGCACCTCCTTGATATAGGAATGTTGCAATCTGTTCTCCAGCCTGATTGACTTGTTGTTGGCGATCGAGCAACATACGCATAGACTCAAGAAAACCCTCTTTACCATTACCTGACTTAGCAGGTTCAGGAAGGCGTGCTGGGGGAATATTTAGAAAACGATCTAAATATATGCTCATCGCGGCATCAAAAACACCGCGTAGCAATTCCATGGACGGTGCGCGGCGAAGCCCTTGTTCGACCGCATTGGCAAATGTAAATGTGTGTAGCGCCGTATCCCAATCGGAAAATTCATTACTGATGTGAAAACGTGCTATACGTAGCGCAGCCGCATAAGAAACGGCCGATGCTAACTGCACAGCAGTTGCCCCTTCTGCCAATGCCGACAGCATTGCATCCACTGTCGTTTGAGGATCATCCTCTAGGATTGTTGTAACTAATTCTTTTCTACCTGCCCAGGTTACATTGTCAGGGGTTTCTGATCTTTGAACCGTAACCGTTGGTAAACGCTCGTGAACCTGTTCCAGAATAGTTATCAAATCCACCGGATTGCGCCATGCATTTGATTCCTCCATGCGACTGGCCGCGGCATAGCTGCGAACAAGGCTGGTCAATATAGGCCCCGCACTATCCCACCCCGCGATATCCAATGCTTCAAATGCCTTGTTCGTAAAGTCTAAGATATGTCCAGTCTGGATATAACGGTGATCAGTAGCGGCAGCAAACAGCATATCGGCCATTTGCCGATCATCAGCGCCAGCGATAATCGCTGACACAACACATCTTTCAGCTCCTTCTGCATCACGAACTTCAATAAATCGGCGAAACCAACGCTTGAGCGTTACAATATCAACCGATGTATCAGGCAAAGGTGCCACACCGAAGCGGGGTGCTGAACCGCTGGTTTCCCTCGATACGGCCGATAGACCTTGATATAGTGCTCGAGGGCGATCATGCCCTTCCAAATACGGTAACATATTCATAAGACAGGTCATAATGGTCAAACCTTGTCCCCACCCTGACCATCGGAACGCCGTTCCAAATTCCAATCCAGTTCGAAACGGCCCTACCATTTCATGATCATTTTCAGCCAATACAAGAACTGATTTCCCGATCACCAGCGGAATATCTCGTTCAAGTCCTATAAGCAGGCGTTGATATTGGTGCAACGAAGGATCTGTATACCTATCTATAGCGAGCCAAACAGCACCATCACGAATTTCAACCGGAAAACAACGCACATCATCCGCCCATTGATCAAAAGTCCCGCCGCTCTCCAGATCAAACCGAGCATGATGCCAATGGCATGTAAGTATGCCATCCTTAACCGTGCCTTTATCCAAAGGAAATCCCATATGTGGACAGCGATTATCGACTGCATAAACGGTCCCATCATGAGCCAATAAAGCGACAACATGCCCTTCTATTTGGACTGTCATACTACCGGCATCTAAAATATCATCAAGAGAAGCCGCATATACATAACGAGCTGACAAATCAAACATTATTCACCTCATCAAAAGATCAATCTAAGAAGCCCAACATGATTATAAGACTTCCATCGCATCTTCTGTTCCATAATACTCGTCCAAATGCAATATACCAAGCTCGAAAAAAAATCAATCTTAGCATAGACTAAGAATGCTCCCATCATCTCAGCTTAAGAAATGGTTGAATAATAGCACTATTTACCTTATGATTACTGAATATCTAAAAAGAGCCTGGAAAAATATGTCCGAAATCCTTATACGCCGAAATACCGTACTAGAAGCCCTTCGCGGAAGCCGGCGAGAAATATACCGCTTGCGGATTCAACAAGATCTGGACAGAAAGATCGCTGAACCCATATTAAGAGCTGCAAAAGAGCGCCAAGTTCCGGTTACGCGAACCAGTAAGCAGAAAATAGGGAATATGGCCAATGACAGCAGGCATCAAGGTGTACTGCTAGAAACCGGTCCATATATTTACAGCGAAGTTGACAATATGTTAACTTTGGCTAACTCACTTGGCGAAAAGCCGCTCTTATTGCTTCTCGATCTTCTTCACGGCCCGCAAAATATTGGTAGTCTTCTCCGAACGGCCGAAATATGTGGTGTTCATGGCGTAATTCTACAGGATCGCAATGCGCCAGATATAACGCCTGCCGTAGCCCAATTTTCCTCTGGCGCAACGGAACACCTGTTAATCGCACAAGTCACCAACCTGGTTAATGTAATAAAACGACTTCAACAGGAGCACATTTGGGTGGCCGGCATGGATATTGGCGAAGATGCCCGTCAATTGGGGGATCTGGACTTAGATATGCCACTGGCTGTGATCGTTGGACACGAGGGCCAAGGGCTGCGCCGGTTGGTACGTAAAAACTGTGATTTCTTGTTGCGATTACCTATGCGTGGGAAGATAGAGTCACTAAATGCAGCCATCGCCGGTTCTGTCCTGCTCTACTCAACGTGGCAAGCCCGCGGTTTCCCTGGCGCGGAATAACAAAGATAAATCCCAGAGATGTGTTCGGCCAAAGATGGTCCCTTGGGCATACAAAACCGGAGCAACAATAAAACATGAAGTATATTAAAGTCGAAAGAATGACTTGCGCTCGCATCCCGACAGAAATGGGTGAATTCCAATTATGTCATTACCGGAATGATGGCGATGATAAGGAACATTTAGCTTTATTGACTGGTGAACTTTACGGACAAAACGATGTGTTGGTCCGCGTTCACTCGGAATGCTTCACCGGGGATGTGCTTGGCTCAATGCGTTGTGATTGTGGGCCTCAATTACAGAGTGCCATTCAACTAATTTCACAAGCTGGGCGTGGTATTGTCATCTATTTACGTCAGGAAGGGCGTGGTATTGGTCTATTGGACAAATTACGTGCCTATAATCTACAAGATGATGGATTTGATACAGTAGAAGCTAATCTCATGCTTGGCCATCAACCGGACAGCAGAGACTATACGATTGCCAGCCTGATCTTGAAAGATTTGGGCGTATCTTCGATAAAGTTATTAACCAATAATCCAGAGAAAATTCGCGGTCTGCAGCAATTGGGCGTCAATGTAACCTCAAGAATCCCTTTACAGGCCGGGATTAACAAGGAAAATGCAGCTTATTTGCATACAAAAGTTTCTCGGTTGCACCATATGCTTGATCTGGAAAACCCGCCTCATTCCTCGGCAAAAAATGGTCATGCATCCCAACAAAAAGGTTCATCCCCTATTTTTGCCGAACCTCACAAGCGGCCTTTGATCACTCTCAGTTATGCACAAAGCTTAGATGGTTCCATTGCTGTCCGGCGCGGTGAGTCTTTAGCCATTAGCGGCCCTGAATCGCTTAAGATGACCCATGATTTGCGCGCCAAGCATGATGTTATTCTCGTTGGCATTGGTACAGTCTTGGCCGACGATCCCCAGCTCACGGTACGATTGGCAGATGGACCAGATCCCCAACCACTGATATTAGACAGTCAATTGCGATTCCCCTTGCATGCTAAATTACTCAATAATCCGCGCAAGCCTTGGATAGCCACTACCGAAAGTTCATCCACATCTAATAGGATCGCATTAGAAGCAGCTGGAGCGCGTGTGATGACGCTTCCGGCCACGGAAAACGGACAAGTTAGGATACCTGATCTATTAAACCAGCTTTGGAGTTGGGGTATAAAAAGTGTAATGGTTGAGGGCGGTGCTTCAGTAATCAGTAGTTTTGTTGCCGAAAACCTTGTAGACCGCTTGATCTTAACCATAGCCCCAATCATCGTCGGCGGGCTCAATGCTATTGATACTAGACAACTCATAAATGGATTCACTTTACCACGAATACAATATCCCCACTCACAAAAACTTGGGAACGATATTATAATCAGCGGTGAATTTACTTATGATCTTCAGGGCTATCCATGATAGATGCCGGGGTTGTCCCTATTTCAATATTCGTTAACCATAAAATGCTGTTGCTCGCATACTCCCCCTGTGCTAAACTTCCCCCCATCATGGCATTTGAATCATTCTCAACCCGTATATCCCACTTCGCTGGGCATCATCATGCTCATCATTATTCAGTATGGTCGAACCCTAAGTTGAGGTGAATTACGCTTTTCAGGTGAATTTTTAACACCCTCCTCGGCAACGGGGGGGGTGTTTTTTTTTAGACAGCAGCAAAGGAATATTCAATATGAAACGAACTGATATTCGCCTAGGATTACCCAGCAAGGGTATTTTGAGCGATGGAGCACTCGAATTCCTGGCCAATTGTGGGCTAAAAATCTTTCGTCCAAATCCACGCCAATACATCGCATCAATCCCAAATTTGCCTGGAGTAACCGTCCTGTTTCAACGTCCTGGGGACATCGTCGTCGGTGTCCGCCAGGGAAGTCTTGATTTTGGCATAACGGGCTATGATATGGTGGCTGAGAAAGCATATGGCAGTAATAGTTTACTTGTCCTTCACGATTCGCTTGGCTTTGCGCCTTGTACATTAAATCTTGCAGTTCCGGAAAGTGAAATGGCTCACGATATGGCAGGACTGCGTAACTGGGCCAATGAGTTGGAAAAAAGTGACCAATCCCTCCGTGTGGCGACAAAATTTCCTGCTGTAACCAAAGCATATTTGGATGAACATAAGGTGTCGCCTTATCGCTTGATCAGCCCAGAAGGAACATTGGAAATCGCTCCAGCTATCGGTTTCGCCGATGTAATCGCGGATTTGGTTTCTTCTGGCATTACGCTGCGTGACAACCATTTGCGCATGCTGCCTGACGGGCTCATTTTAGAATCCGAGGCCTGCCTCATTGCTAACCGCCAAACCCTTCTCGACAGCACCAGGGCACTGGATATTGCCCAAAAACTACTGGAATTGACCGATGCTTATCTACGCGCACAGGGATCCTATGTTGTCACGGCAAACATGCGCGGCGCTTCTCCAGAGAGTATTGCTCAGCTCATGTTCGATCAGGCAACCATAGGCGGACTCCAAGGCCCGACGATTTCACATGTCGTGGTTCGCGACGATTTGCAAAACGGAATCAGCTGGTACGCTATCAATATCATAGTGCGCAAACATGAAATTTTTCAGGCAGTGCGTGAATTGCGCCAGATTGGGGGAAGCGGCGTGATTGTAACGCCATGCATCTATATCTTTGAAGAGGAACCTGAACGCTACCAGGCGATGCTTGCCGCACTTAATGAATCCGCGTAATCCGGAAAAGAGGTCAATAATGATCAAGATTTATACTGTCAAAGAAGCTGAATCTTCCATTTTGAAGAGGAATGGGTTTCTCGATCTGGTAGTGCCCGACGGCGTTAAAGCCGGCATTCGCAACATCTTTGGAGAAGATCTTTCCCCAGATACGGCCGTTACCCGTTTACTCGCCGATGTGCGAGAGCGAGGCGATGAAGCTATTAGACATTGGACAAAACGCATTGATGGCGTAGAAATTCAGGATCTTGTTGTAAGCAGGACAGAAATTGAGTCGGCCGTTTCGCGCATCCCTGCAGATCTGGTCGATTCACTAAACCTTTCTGCCGCCCGTATCCGCGATTTTCACAGCCACCAACCCATTCCAAACTGGACAACCACTGATATGGGCGGAATACTTGGCCAGCGATTTACCCCAATCGAACGCGTCGGTGTATATGTTCCCGGAGGTACTGCACCTTTGCCTTCATCATTGCTTATGTCAGCAATTCCTGCACAAGCAGCCGGTGTCACCAATATCTCGGTTGCGACACCTCCAGGCAAACCTGACGGCAGCGTCCCCGATGTGATCCTTGCCGCAGCAGCCATTGCCGGCATAGAAACATTATATTTAGCTGGCGGGGCACTGGCCGTTGGTGCATTTGCCTTCGGTACGGAAAGCATCCCAAGGGTTGACAAAATAGTCGGTCCTGGCAATTTATTTACTACGCTAGCCAAAAGACAGGTTTATGGACATGTAGGTATTGACGGACTTTATGGCCCGACCGAAACAATGGTTGTCGCCGACGATACCGCCAACCCTGAATGGATAGCTGCCGACATGTTAGCGCAAGCAGAACACGATGTATTGGCAGCAGCTATCTTGCTCACACCTTCCATTAAATTGGCGCAAGCAGTTCAGATTGAAATCACTAAACAGATGGAAAACCTGAGCCGCGCGGAAACTATCGCGATCTCTTTGGCTCATAGTGGCGGCATTGTCGTGACAGATGATCTCGATCAATCTTGCCGTTTGGCCAGTGATTATGCTGCTGAACATACATGCCTTGCGGTTGCCGAGGTTGATCAATGTACCGATAAGATCGATAATGCGGGTGGCTTGTTCGGGGGTGAATACTCTTTCGAAGTTCTTGGGGATTACATAACTGGTCCGAGCCACGTTATGCCAACAGGAGGCTCTGCGCGGTTTACTTCGCCCCTGAATGTGTTAGATTTCTTAAAGATTAACAGTATCATACAGCTAGATCAGACCACATCCGAATTACTTAGCCCGCATGCTAGACGAATCGCCCAGGCAGAACAACTAGATGGCCATGCTAATGCCGCATCGAAGCGAACAAAAGACATTAGGAAACTGTTGTAATGAACCAGTTTGACCCTGAAAGATTAATCCGGTCTGACCTTAAGGATATGGAGCCTTATACGCCGATTGTGCCTTTTGAGGTTCTCTCCGAACGGCTCGGCCGTTTACCGTCCGACATAACCAAATTAGATGCCAACGAAAATCCGTACGGACCATCTCCCATGGCCTTGGAAGCCATCGCTTCGGGCAACTGGTACCACATCTACCCTGATCCGGATTCAAGAACCTTACGCAAGGCTCTGAGTATTTATTTGAATGTACCTATAGATAGGCTCCTTGTAGGAATGGGTGCCGACGAATTGATCGATCTGATCTTACGTGCTGTCATATCCCCTGGTGACGGGGTTGTAAACTGCCCCCCTTCATTCGGTATGTACCCCTTTTCAACGGCCGTAAATGGGGGGAGTATTATTAATTTTCAGCGCAAGGACGATTTTTCGCTTGATATTGCTGGCATTGAATCTGAAATTATCAAGCACCCTGAAGCCAAGGTCTTGTTCATTTGCTCTCCAAACAATCCTGATGGCAGTTTAATAAGTGACACGCACTTGCAGCAGCTATTACAACTGCCTTTGTTGGTTGTATTGGATGAAGCCTATATCGATTTTGCACATGTCGGAGGGCAAAAAGGACACCAGCTATGGGCATTGGAACATGACAATTTGGTAGTCCTGCGCACCTTTAGTAAATTGGCCGGACTGGCAGGATTGCGTGTCGGTTACGGCATATTTCCAGAGTGGCTTCTTCCCCATATTTGGAAGATAAAACAGCCTTATAATGTAAATGTAGCTGCTTCGCGAGCCGCTGTGGTTTCGCTAAATAACCCGGAGTGGATGGAAGCAAAGGTGAGACTAATCGTGCAGGAACGAATACGAATGGTCAATGAATTGGCACCTTTTGAGTTTCTTAAGCCTTACCCGAGCCATGCCAACTTCGTTCTCTTTAGAGTTCAAGGACGTTCAGCAGCCGGATTAAAACAAGATTTAGCCCAAGAAGGGGTATTAGTCCGATACTTTGACAAACCAGGCCTGGCCAATTGCATTCGTATTAGTGCCGGCCGGCCGTTGGATACGGACCGGTTAATAACCGCTCTTAGTAAGGTGGCATGAAATGAGCGAGAGAACAGCAACTATTTCTAGAAAAACCAGTGAAACGGATATCGAGATTTTCCTGAACTTAGACGGTCGAGGGCAGCACGAAATAAGTACAGGTATTGGCTTCCTTGACCATATGCTCACCGCTTTAGCGGTCCACGGCCTCTTGGACTTAAACGTGTCAGCAAGGGGTGACCTGTACATAGACTCACATCATACCATTGAGGATGTAGGCATCGTTCTGGGGCAGGCTGTTGACCAGGCAGCTGGGGATCGGCGTGGCATACAACGCATGGCTCACGCCTATGTACCGATGGATGAATCATTGGGATTTGTTGCTCTTGACTTTAGTGGCCGGCCATATACGGTCTTTCAGGCGGATTGGCGGGCCCCAGCTATTGGTCAGTTTCCTACCGATCTCGTTCAACATTTCATAGAATCTCTGGCCACTCACGCCAGGCTAACTGTTCATGCCAAAGTTGAAGGGCGAAACGATCATCATAAAGCAGAAGCTCTCTTTAAGGCATTAGGTCGTGCGCTGCGAGAAGCCTTGCGCATTGATCCACTTCGTACAGATGTACCTTCCACCAAGGGCACATTGACCTGATCAGACCAATTAGCGAGTAGAAAATCAGAGGGGCAATCAATGAGCAATGATGAAATTATCATGATCGATTATGGTGCCGGCAACATCCGATCAGTTCAAAAAGCGTTCGAATATCTAGGCGCAAAAGTTATATTAACTGAGGAACCTGAGAGGGTAATGGGTGCCAGGAAACTCGTCCTGCCCGGTGTAGGGGCATTTGGAGCAGGCATATCTAACTTAAGGGCCAAAAAGTTGGATTCAGCAGTCGTCAATGCGGCCATTCAGGGCACCCCGCTGCTGGGTATTTGTCTGGGGATGCAATTTCTTTTTGAAAAAAGTGATGAGATGGGTTTGCATGAAGGTCTTGGCTTACTTTCTGGCCATGTTACACGCTTTGATCTAGTCGATAAAGGTCTCAAGGTGCCCCATATGGGCTGGAACCAGATCGAATTCAAACAATCGCACCCTCTCTTTACAGGGCTGCCTAATGGTTCCCATGCTTATTTCGTTCACTCCTATTATTGCGTCGCTGGTGATGAACATGATGTGATCGCGGAAACCAATTTCGGCCACCCATTTGTCTCTTGTGTCGCTCGAGATAATATTTTTGGAATTCAATTTCATCCCGAAAAAAGTCAGCGCTACGGATTACAGATCCTGCAAAATTTCGTAGAGCTTACATAAAATCCTGACCTTGTTCTTTTAATTCCTCTAGGAGGCTGTTGTGAGATTTACCGTTTTTCCTGCCATAGATTTACATCACGGAGAGGTTGTACGACTGCAATATGGCGATCTTGACCGCAAGACAGTATTTGGTACCGATCCTATAGCAGTCGCACGTCAATGGATTGCCGCGGGCGCAACCTGGTTACATATCGTTAATCTGGACGGTGCATTCGATGAATCCGGCGCTCGCAACTGGCAGATGCTGCCAAAGTTGGCAGATCTTGGCGTCAATATCCAATTTGGTGGGGGTATCCGATCACTTCAAAATGTCGCTCAAGCCTTAAATCGGGGTGCGGCGCGAGTCATCATCGGTACCGCTGCAGTAGAAAACCCTGATATCGTAGAGGATGCCGTACGCCGCTTTGGTCCAGAACGAATCGCCGTCGGCATTGACGCCCGTGACGGTTTGGTAAAGACACGGGGCTGGAAAGGTGAATCGCATTTGACCCCCGTTGATCTGGGCTTGCAAATGGCCGCACTAGGCGTTCAAACCGTTATATACACCGACATTAGCAGGGATGGTGTTATGGTTGGCGTAAACGCTCAAGCAACTGCTAAATTAGCCCAGGAAACTGGTTTAGGTGTTATCGCTTCTGGGGGCGTAGCCTCGATAGAGGATGTACACAAGACCATCAATGTGAAAAATGATGGCGTGATTGGGCTAATAATCGGGCGAGCCCTCTACGAAGAGAAGATTAATTTGAAGGATGTGTTATATCTGGTTGAGGGATTGTGAAATGTTAGCCAAACGAATTGTACCATGCCTTGATGTCAAAAATGGACGCGTAGTTAAAGGTGTGAATTTCATTGATCTGCAAGATGCCGGGGATCCAGTGGAACAAGCACAAATTTATGACGCCGCTGGAGCTGACGAATTGGTTTTTCTCGATATTACAGCCACGCATGAAGCGCGCCAGACGGTCATGAAGATGGCCCGAGCAGTAGCTGATCAAGTATTTATACCCTTTACTGTGGGCGGTGGCATTCGAACCGTGGCTGACATGAGGGGGATTTTACGATCTGGGGCTGATAAAATCAGTATCAACTCCGCTGCAGTTCGTAATCCAGAATTGATTACCCAAGGGGCTCGTGAATTTGGCAGCCAGGCTGTCGTTGTTGCCATAGACGCACGAAGAGAACCGCAGTCGAAGGGTCACTGGAAAGTGTTTATCCGCGGTGGCAGAGAAGAAACCCCGCTCGATGCCATTGCGTGGGCCAAGGAAGTCGAAGAAAGAGGTGCGGGCGAAATATTATTAACCAGCATGAATGGTGATGGCACACAAGCAGGGTACGATATCCCTCTGACACGCGCAATTAGTGATGCAATCAAAATCCCTGTGATTGCTTCGGGAGGTGCTGGAACTCTGGAGCATTTTGCAGAAGCACTCACTGTTGGGGGCGCCGATGCGGCCTTGGCTGCTTCATTGTTTCATTATCGCCAATTAAGCATTGCACAAGTAAAAGAGTTTTTACAAGCAAAGGGCATATCGGTACGGCCAATGATCTTGGGCTAAGCAATGTCAGCCCTGGGATATGGAAGGCTGGGCCAAACAATTATTCTCTATCTATCTTGATTGGGTCTGATGGAAAGACATCTATGACAAGCTTGAAATTCAATGATCATGGCCTTATTCCCGCTATCGTCCAAAATGCGAATACAATGCGAGTTTTGATGATGGCCTGGATGAATGACGAAGCCCTGCTTTTAACACAATCTACATCTGAGGTTCACTTCTGGAGCCGCAGCCGGCAGGAACTGTGGAAAAAAGGTGCTACTTCTGGGAACACCATGAAAGTGCAGAATATTTATTATGACTGTGACAGCGATGTTTTGTTGGTAATGGTCGATCCGGCTGGTCCAGCTTGCCATACTGGCGCGACCAGCTGCTTTTTTCGGCCGTTGGCTGATGATTGGCATCTATGATCCGCAATCGCAATATTTACTAGCAATAATTTAAACGGGATAATTATGAGTGATGAGATAAGAGAACTATTTAACACAATTCAAGACCGCAAGGCTAACCCCAACCCTGATTCATATACAAACCAACTTTTTGATGATGGCGAAGATGAGATTGTTAAAAAGATTGGTGAAGAAGCTATTGAAGTAATCCTGGCCACTAAGGGTCAGGGAGACAAACGCTTAATCGAGGAAACTGCAGATTTGGTTTACCATATCTTGGTACTTCTTGCCGTGCGCGATTTGACTTGGGATGATGTTCTGCTTGAATTAAACCTACGACGAAGGTAAATCGTCCAATAAGCACCTGACAAGTGGTTGCCGATTCTGCTCCCAATAGGGTACCATATCTATAAACGGGTCTGGTGGAAAGGAAAGGTGCTTGTATATGCCTGCAATCATTGCCTTTATTGTAATCAGCTCAATACTCGCTTCTGTACTAGTTGTCGCCGCTTCGATGCTATCATCACAATTGAGCCGCGCTGAAGATCGGTTTCTAGCCGATGAGTTTGGCAGAGAGCTTACCAATCCGGAAGTAACGGTAGGTGATTTTCGCCAGTCAACACCATAAATTCATTTCCCTTGAAAGAAACTATTTTGGCCATGGCCTCGGGTGCAGCTTTAGGCCTTTATCTTGGACGCCTGTTTAGTGAATTTTGGGCCGCAATAACCGGCAGCACAACTTTCCTGTTGGCAATTGGGCTTACGCTGATTACCGTTTTTTCTGGCGTATACCTGATGAGGAAGGTTCAATTTACAAGATCCTGGCCTGCCTTGTTATTGCTGGTTTACGTACTAAATCCTGAAGCTAATTTAATTACTGCGCTAATAGTAGGTATCTTTTCATTAATGGTTTGGTGGCAAGTCGAAAATCTGTTGTCGCTGAATACAAGTAATCAAAAGTTAGCTGTAATTATACTGATATTCTTTTCCTTGCTGTTTTTCCTGCTCTATTTTTATACGTTGGCTCCGGATATTCTCCCAGCAGACAGCGGGGAATTTCAGGTAGTTGCGACCAATCTAGGTATCGCACATCCTCCAGGCTTTTCACTATATACAATGTTAGCCCACCTGATGACTCGGTTGCCTATTGGTCCAACTCCTGCCTATCGTATCAACTTGTTTTCAGCCATTAGCAGCACGCTAACATTAACATTAGTCTATATTGCCGTTTATATTCTCACAAAACGACATCTTGCAGCATTTATATCGATCCTTGCCCTGGGAACAGCAACAACTTTCTGGGCCCAGGCAACTACAGCAAACATCCGCAGCTTAAGTGTTTTTTTTACGGCCGTTATGTTTGTCGCGCTCCTGGCTTTCTATAATAACCTCAAGAGCAGCAATGAGAATTCGGGACCAACTCAATCAGACCGGTATCTAATTCTGTTTGCTCTAGCATTAGGATTGGGCGTAACACATCACGCGTCTTTAGCCTTTATGGGCTTGATATTTGTTATCTTTATTATACTGGTTGATCCTTCGCTACTACGCTCTCCTCGTCGCTGGTGGCCGCCGTTCCTGGCACTTCTTCTCGGACTTCTCCCTCTGCTCTATCTACTCTTTCGCGCTTCATCAGGAGCCAGAGGCGCTTCGCCGGAATTGGCCACTTGGCCAGGATTCATTGAACACGTCCTGGCCTTAGGCTTTCGTGGCGACCTGTTCACATATCTGGAGCCGGCTCTGTTTTGGGAGCGGCTAAAGATCATGGGCAATGTGCTCACTTTCCAGTTTGAACCTGTGCTTTTATTAGGCATGGTGATAGGCTTTTTTCTATTGCTGTGGCGTGATTGGCGGCTGGCTTTTCTACTTGGCGGTTCATTCTTGGTTCATACCTTTATTACTGCAACATACCGAGCGCCGCAAACAGTTGAATACATGCTGCCGGCATACATTCCACTTGTTCTAATGCTTGGTTATGCCGTTGGAAAGTTAAATGTGCTGGGACAGGCTCTGGGACCTAGAAGTATTCAAAAAACGATACAGCCAATTATTTTGTCAATTTTATTGGTAGCCGCATTTTGGCAATTTAGCCAACATTATCCAAGCTTCAAACAACTGCATACAGATAAAACTGCGCGCGATTACACAGAACCGATATTAAATGATGCACCTCAAAACAGTGTAATTCTTGCAGACTGGCATTGGGTGACACCATTGTGGTATCTACAGGAAGTTGAAGGAAAACGCCCAGATGTCACCATCCGTTTTGTTTTTCCAGAAGGAGAACCGTATGGCGAAACTTGGGCAAGACGGATTAATGAAGAACTTGAAAACGGCCGTTCAGTAATCAGCACGCACTTCGATGCCGCAACTTACCAGAAACTGCCATCGTCCGAACCCATTGAAGAAGCGCTTCTATTCCGACAAGATCCTCGTTTCGATTTACCCGAGGGATTCACATCTTTGGACACGATCATCGGCGAAAGAATACAGCTAATGGGTTACAAGCTTGAAGCAAGCAGTGTACAGATTACTGACGAGGTCACATTAACCGTAGCATGGAAGCCACTTTCCGAATCCGAAATAATAACAAAGCTTTTTGCCCACCTAGTTGGGTCTGATGAACAAATCTATGCCCAAGAAGATTTACCTGCAAACGCCCAGAATCAAGGTATAACGTTAACCCAATTTCATTTGACACCCCGAATCGGTGCCTTGCCAGGTGAGTATGACGTATTGGTCGGTGCATCTGCTGAAGAGGCCTTGACCAATGACCAGGGACAGCCACGTACATTGCTCTCTTCATTATCCATATCCAGTCAGGAGCAGCCCCAAGCGACCGGCCATCCTCTTTCGCGCGGGATTCTTGGTGAGTCAAATCTAAGACTAATCGGTTATGATTGGGACAATACATTATCAAATTCGCCACGGCTCTATTTGCATTGGACAACAGGCGCTGGATTCCTTACTGAGGTAGTTGATGGTAATGTAGATGGATTACCAACATACAGCGGACCTTGGGGCCTTCCAACTGACCGCTGGGCTTCTGTGGCAACACCCGGTGATGGTTATTACGTCCCCATGGGGCAGGGCATCATCTGGCGGGGTGAACAGCTTGAAGGCGATCAGTTACTTTCTGCCGGTCAATCCCTCACATTATCACAGCGATTTCTTAGCAGCCGGCCAATCATGCGTGACTATGCTGTTTCGGCAAGACTTATTGGATTTGAAAATGATGGATATCACTGGGCATGGTGGGATTTAGACGATGTCATCCCCGCCATGGGCGCAATCCCAACCTTGAAATGGATAAGAGACTCACGGGTGCGCTCTCCCCATTTTCTCGCTGTAGATCCATCAGCAACGCCAGAACAGCAAGTTGGCGGCGCCCTCAATCTCTATGATGCCTTCACAGGACGTTCTTTGCCAATTTTGGATGAGCGCATCGCTGCAGAATTTGGTTGGATTCCCCTTGGTTCAACTACAGTCACAGACTAATAATTTCACTCATTACTGGGAACCCGTACATTACTCTGACGAAATACGCGGTAGTCGGATACAAAAAAACGGCCGTTCCACCAACTGAAACGGCCATTAACATATTTTCGTAAATGATGGGCCTGCTAGGACTCGAACCTAGAACCGATCGGTTATGAGCCGACTGCTCTGCCTTTGAGCTACAGGCCCTTGACGCCTGCGAGGTAACCTAGAGCGGCAGATGGGGCTCGAACCCATGATAACAGCTTGGAAGGCTGTTGTGTTACCCCTACACCACTGCCGCAAAATAAAACGTATAGAAATCTTAATTCGTAAATCGAATCCTATTCAACAATAAATTATCAAAAGGAATCTGGTCGGGGCGGCCAGATTTGAACTGACGACCTCTCGGACCCAAACCGAGCGCTCTACCAGGCTGAGCTACGCCCCGTATTCTTCATTAGTAACAAAGACCGGCCGCAGGCCGGACTAACTTTCGTAAGTATACTCAAAACTGTGATATTTCCAAACATGTTTGTTATTTTTTCAGAAACCGCAGGCGACCGATTTTCATGAAAACCTTATTCGTGAAGTATCGCCCGATTTTTATTAGTAAATTATCTCACCACGCACAAATGCGGCCGTTTCCGAACATTGCGGTTTATCAAAAAATGCCGATGTTTCTGCAACTTCCACCAACCTGCCGGACAAGAGTAATCCAACGCGATCTGCAAGCCGCCGCGCTTGAAAGACATTATGTGTCACAATAATAACAGTTGTTTTTTGTTCTTTATTGACCTTGCGTACGATGTCCTCGATAAGCTTGATGTTAAATGGATCCAGATTTGCTGTCGGTTCGTCGAGCAGCAAAACATCAGGGCGTAATACCAACGCCCTCGCCAGAGCCACACGTTGTGCCTCTCCCCCAGAAAGCGTCGATGCTTCAGCAGTAGCCAAATCTTTTAATCCCAATTGGTCGAGCAACAAATTAACATCTGCCAGACCATTTTTCTGACCCCGGATCCGTAAACCATATACCACGTTCTCAAACACGGATCGACGCAGCAAGTGTGGGTTTTGGAAAACCATGGTCACATTACGACGATCAACAATTCCCGGCCAACGATCATCACATATTTGTCCTGCATAGAAAAGCTGACCCGCAGCGGGGTTTTCCAAAAAACCTATCAATCGTAGCAATGTACTCTTACCAGCACCACTTGGACCCACCAGACCCAGAATTTCACCTCGGTTGATTTCCAACTCATCAATATCGAGCACTTTCCGGCCATTATAAATCTGCTGGGTGTCTATCAATTTGTAAAGAACCTTGCCGGAATTCTCGCTCATTTTCTCTCTTTGCCGATGATCAGGCCCTTATTCGCGCTGCAAACGCACAGCTACTAGATTTGCCAAAAATGCTAACGTCAAAAGAATGACCCCCAAAGCTAAAGCTAACTCGAAGTTGCCTTGCCTTGTTTCCAGAACAATTGCAGTGGTCATCACACGCGTTTTCCCTTCAATGTTGCCGCCAACCAACATAACAGCGCCTACTTCGCTGACTGCAGCTCCAAAGCCGGCTACCAATCCTACGATGACGCCAAAACGCGCTTCACTAAGGACTGTGCGCATCACTTGCCCATCTGTTGCACCCAGTGATCGAAGCTGCAGCCGGAGCTCGGGACGGACAGCATGAACGGCCGTCATCGTAACACCCATCACCAATGGTAGAGCCAAAATTGTCTGGGCCAATACCATTGCTTGTGGCGTGAACAACCATCCAAGATCACCCAAAATACCTTGTCGGGATAAAAGCATAAAAACTACCAGGCCAACTACAACCGGCGGAAAGCCCATACCAGTATAAATGACACTTTTTAACCACCGCTCACCCCGAAATTGACGCATTCCCAACCATGCACCAGACGGTACACCCAGAAATGCCGCAAAAAGCAAGGCAAATCCGCTGACCAGCAATGTCAGCCGGACGATTTCCCAAAGGGAGGAATCGCCACTAAAGATCAGGCGTATTGCTTCATTCAATATGGCTCTTTTCCTCTTACCGATCAAGGCACTTGACTGTTAGTTTCTTCCTCTTTATTGCAGATCAGCTGCACAATTTGATTCGTACTGTCTGTTACCTTTACACGCTCGTCAATATGATAGCCCACGAGCCAAATAGGTTGATCATTTTCTACAACAACTGGCCAATTGGACCTTAATTGGGCAGGCAGCTTCAAGTTAACCATGTGATCTTGCAATGAAACCGAATGACTTCCCAAGCCTAATGGTTGGAATCGTTCTCCTGGCTCGCGAGACCGTACCTGCAGCTCTTGAGCGTCTCTGACATCAACGTACGCACACCATGGATCGAGGTTCTGCTTAATTCTCGCTAGACTTTGCTGAGATATCATCGACGAAATGGTCCACCCCTCAGCGAGAGATACACTTCCCGGAATAGGCAGCTTTACGACCTTGTCGGACAACAATTGTGGCAGATCGGGCGAAATATTAAGTAAACTAGCCCGAATTTTCAAAACATCATATTCGACTCGTAATATCAGCTTGCCCGGCAAGGCAGCTTCACTTCCGGTTGCACCTTTCCAGGCAACTTGCTGCGCCTGTTCTACAGTCCGAAAAGAAATATCATTTGCTGATGAGCGTAAAGTGCGCACGGCGTAACGGATCGTTCTACGTCTTAAACTCAGGGGCAGCGCTTTCCATTTTAATTTGTCCAGGACCAACCAATCTGGTCCTTGTTCGCGCACTATTTCCTTCCAAGCCTTTTTAGTCTGCTGTTCAAGAAACGCCTCATCACCCTTAACCAATTCAGCCAACTGTTGCATATGTCTATTGAATTGTGGATTTACGTCCTTTAAACGAGGTAACAAATCGTGGCGGAGATAATTTCTACGATATGTCGGATCCCAATTACTGCTGTCCAACATTGGGCGAAGGTTTTGCTCCTCACAGTACGCTTCAATTGCCTGTCGCGGAGTATATAAGAACGGCCGAACTATTAATATGTCTGGATTATCATGAGATTGGCGCACAGTCTCCATACCACGCAAACCTGATAATCCCGTCCCTCGTAACAGGTTAAGAAAAACTGTTTCCACCTGATCGTCGGCATTGTGGGCTACGACTACGTACTTGGCACCAATTTCCTCGGCCAACTCAATTAGAAAGGAATATCTAGCATGGCGAGCTGCCTCCTCGACAGTCATAGAACGACGCTCTGATAGCTTCGCCACATCAACTTCGTCAAGGCGGAACGGGATTCCCCAAGATTCGGCCGTACTTGCTACAAAAGCCGCTTCTTCATCAGCCTCTTCGCGCAAACGATGGTTCAAATGCCCCACAACAAGGCACTCTGGAACCATAATGCCCTTCAGCAAATGCAACAATGCAAGCGAGTCTGGTCCTCCCGAGACGCCAAGAACGATTTTACTATTGGCTTTTATGCCGGCCCGGGTAAGGACTAATCTGGCTTCTTCTCCCAGTGTCTGTGCCATTAAAAGCTGTCCAATTCTGCGCCAAAAACAAAAATGGCCCGCAAGCGGGCCAGGATTCTGTAGGGCGGGTGGGATTCGAACCCACACGGGAATTACCCCGGCGGATTTTAAGTCCGCTGCGTCTGCCGTTTCGCCACCGCCCCTCGATGACAGTGACCTGCCATGGAGTCCTTATATTTTACCTCTGAACTTAAGGAGCAACAAACAACGCATTAGCAATGCTTGACTGCCTATGGAGCGCTCAGTACAATCCAAGCCATGTCTGATAATCAAACCTCAAGCAACAGTAAAAAATCTTTAGACCTTAATACAAACTATGGTGGGCAAGCGGTCATCGAAGGCGTCATGATGCGCGGATCGAAAGCATTGTCGGTGGCTGTACGCAATCCTGCCGGTGAAATCGTCGTCCATACAGAACCTCTCGACTCTCGTATCTACGGTGGGGGAATGGCCCGAATCCCCTTCTTGCGCGGATTAACTTTGCTGTGGGATGCCTTGGGATTAGGCATAAAAGCGCTTATGTTCTCTGCTGAAGTGGCAGTTGAGGAAGAAGGAAAAGAAGAAGGCGAAGCTGAAAAAGTATTTGAAGGTCCAATCCAATGGACCATGATTGCCCTATCTCTAAGCTTGATGATTTTAATCTTTTTCGTGGTGCCCACCTTCTTGGCCAGTTTCCTACAGGGCTGGATTGGGATCGTTGATTCTCAGTTTTGGGGAAATATTATTGAGGGATTGATACGTTTGGCGTTTGTTATTGGTTACATTTGGATCATTGGCTTTATGGCTGATGTCAAAAGGCTCTACGGCTACCATGGCGCTGAACACAAGGTAATTAACGCCTATGAAGCAGGGGCTCCACTTACACCCGAATCTGCGGCTCGTTTCCCATTAGAACATCCCCGATGCGGCACGGCTTTCCTCTTAACTGTGGTTGTCATCTCCATTATTCTTTATAGTTTCCTACCTCCAATGAGCGTTTTCGTACGCGTATTATCTAGATTGGCCTTATTGCCTGTTGTGGCCGGCATTGCCTACGAGTTCCTTCGTTTCTCTGCCGCTCATCAAGATAACGCATTTATCCGCCTCATTACAAAGCCTAACCTTGCTCTGCAGCGTTTAACCACACGAGAACCGGAATTGGAAATGCTTGAAGTTTCCATTACCGCATTCAAGCAGGTTCTAGAATTTGAACAGGGTCAACCGGTGACCGATGCCACTCATGTCGTTTCTAATGTTACGGATGAAAATGTTCCCACTGACCCCGTGATGACGGCCGATTAACTGACGCTCACATCGCGCGAGCAAACAAACATTTCAGATAAGCTCCCTCACGAAAACCAATCGGATGATCAACTGGGTGACCGGTTCGTTCAATCTCCGATAATGGCCGTCTCCTTTCGATCGCAGCTTTATTCACAATCCTAAAAAAGTCCTCCGCCTTCACCCTGCTCGAACAAGAAGCGGAGACAAGGATCCCATCTTTCTGAAGAACACCTAAGCCGAGAATAGTTAGTCGATAATATGCTTCCATTGCCCGCGCTACCTCGCTCTGACGTTTCGCAAAAGCGGGTGGATCAAGTATCACCATATCAAAGCGCAGTCCTTGATCTGCTAATCTTTGGAGTTGTTTAAACGCATCCCCTTGAAGCAGTTCATGTTTGGCAATTCGGATAGCATGCACGTTTTGGTTTAATTGGAAATTACGTTCTGCTGCGTTCAAAGCTGGACGACTTATGTCGAGACTGGTCACCCGCTGCGCTCCTCCGCGGGCGGCATACAATGAAAAGCCGCCTGTGTAAGCAAACACATTTAGAACATTTTTTCCTGCTGACAATCTTTCAACACGCATACGATTATCACGCTGATCTAGAAAGAAACCTGTTTTTTGCCCCTGAATCACATCAGCTTCAAAAGACAATCCATTCTCGAGAAATCTGACAGCTCCCTTTAACGAATCTCCAAATAGAACATCACCATCAGTTAAGTCGTAAGCCATCTTAGTACTCTTTTGGATAATTCGGCCGAGTCGAAGAACAACCCGTTTAGGCTCTCTTTGCGCTACTAATGCTTTCAACAATAAATTCAGATGAGGCAACCAGGCCATCGTATATAACTTAACAACTAAGGTGTCGCCATAGCGGTCAACTATCAACCCCGGCAACCCATCATTTTCGCCATGTACTAATCGATAACCATCAGTCTGTTCAGTCTGAATAGATCTTCGCAATTCAGCAGCACTCCGCAATCGCTCAGAAAACCAGTTTTGATCCACCTTGGCCTGCTGGCCATATTGCAAGATACGTACCCGTATTGGAGAATCAGGATCATAAAGACCAATCGCTAAGAAACGACCTTTGCGATCAAATATCACCGCAAGATCACCTGTCTGGCCATCATGACTTTGCTTGCGAATGGAATCGGCAAACAACCATGGATGCCCATCTTTAATAGCCCTTTCAGACGCAGAGGTTACGCGTATGGCAATTCTTTTCTCGGATGGCCCGCTTATGTTTGTGATCATTGTCATCTTTGACATCGTAATCATTATTTTCGTTTGCTTCTCCATTCTATCGTAAAATTGGGAACCTATGCGACAAGTAACCATTTCTGTTCCGGCAACATCAGCCAATTTGGGTCCTGGTTTCGATTGCCTTGGCCTTGCCCTTGACCTTCGTCAAGATGTAACGTTCATTGCTCGATCCCAACCAGGTCTGAGTATTTCGGCATCTGGAGAGGATGCCGATAAGATCCCTCTGGACACAAGTAATCTCGTCTACCAAGCTGCTGAAATTATTTTTCGCAGGATTGGAAACAGGCCGGCTGGCTTGACGATTCAACAAAAAAATAATATCCCGATTGGTAGTGGGCTGGGAAGCAGCTCTTTGGCCGTTCTGGCAGGAATGTTCGGCGCCAACGCCCTTGCAGATGGTTACTTATCTACACCGGAGATTCTACAGCTGGCCACAGACTTTGAAGGCCACCCGGACAACGTGTCCCCCGCAGTATATGGTGGACTTGTTCTTGGTGTGCAAGGGCCAAACGGGCTGGTCGTTGACCGGATCCAAATTCCAAAATTGCTCGTTGCAATTATTCTTCCCGACTATAAACTACTGACAGTTGACGCCCGGGCTGCATTGCCTGTAGATGTACCCCTCAAAGATGCCATATTCAATACTAGCCGCCTTGGATTATTAATTCGTGCCCTTCAGTCGGCCGATTACGAAATTTTAAATATTGCCATGCAGGATCGATTGCACCAACCCTACCGTGTGCCTTTAGTCCCTGGTATGAAAGATGCCTTTACTGCTGCAAAAGAGGCTGGGGCCTCTGGCGTAGCAATTAGTGGCGCAGGGCCTAGTTTGCTTGCCTTTGCTCCAGCCCGACACAATGAAATTGTAGATGCAGCAGTGACTTCTTTTCTGTATGCAGGGCTTACTTGCCGCACCTGGATCCTGCCCATCGATACAAAGGGTGTCGAGATCATGACTAACGTTGATGTATATTAATCAGACCTTCACCCGATGGTACCCAAGATATATTTGCAGAAATTATTTTATTATGTAAACTAATATTGGACCCACGTCAGGTTGCAGAAATCTGGTATACTTGCTAAGCACGTGAGATTATCTTCGTAGGAGTAGTACCCATGGCCAACATATTAGTAATTGACGACGATGAACTCGTGTCGCGTACCCTTCAGCGGGCTTTGAAGATGTATGATCATCAAGTAATGACCGCTAGCAGTGGGATTGAAGGGCTTCAATTAGCCCGTCGACACCGGCCCGATCTTTTCATTCTAGATATCATGATGCCTGGGGTAGATGGCTACCAGGTCTGTCGCCAGATACGAGGTGATCCATTGCTCAAGGATCTACCCGTTCTGTTCCTCACAGCAAAAGCAAAGGATGAGGACAAGATTGAGGGTTTCCGGGCCGGCGCTGATGATTACCTTGTGAAACCATTCAATATGCAAGAATTAGAACTACGAGTGAAAGCTATCTTGCGCCGTGTAATGCCAAGTTCGACCGAACCAGAGGAAATAACAGAAGTTTTTGTTGGTGATATTATGTTGGATTGTAGAGCATTCCGCGTAACAACACCCCATGGCCAATCACTACTCACCAACGTCCAGTTTGACTTACTGTACCATCTGATGAGCCACGCCGACCAGGTGTTCAACAGCCAGCAGCTTCTACAAGACGTCTGGGATTACCCTCGGGATACAGGGAGCCCGGAGTTGGTTCGCGCACATATTAAGAATCTTCGTGAAAAGATTGAACCACAACCAAGCAAACCGATTTATATTGTAACAGTCCAAGGTCACGGGTATACCTTTTCATCAGCCGATACATAAATCTTAGACCGCAAAGGTTAGATCATGAACTGCTTCGTATGATCATGATAAGCTTTTGCGGTTTTTTTGATTTCCTTACACGACCGTCAACGTAATACGATGACCAACAATACCAATTCCCCCACCCACATACTGGTCGTCGATGATGAACCAGAAATTGCAGAATCTTTGTCCGGTTTCTTATTTAAGAAAGAGGGCTACCACGTTGATGTTGTCAGCAACGGGCGGGAAGCCATACGGTTTCTACAGTCTAATGTTGGCAGTGAAACAGAAGTCGATCTGGTATTGCTGGATATGCGCATGCCCGGAATATCAGGTTTGGAAGTATTGGATTGGATTCGAAGCCACCCCGATCTTCAATACACGCGTGTCGTGTTACTTACCGCCGCCTCTGGAAGTCAGGAGAAAGTTGATGCACTTTCGGCCGGCGCCGACGACTACATTACCAAACCGTACTACATGCAAGAACTGCTGGCGCGCGTAAAAACGATTCTCCGTACGCAGCAGCTCGAAAAACAACTACAACGACAAAGCCAGCAATTGGCAGCATTAAACAGTGTGGGTGTCACGGTTGCTGCCTCTTTAGAGGTCAGCGAAGTACTAACTGCGGCTGTTGAAGGCGTTTACGAAATTCTGCAGGTGGATTTATCAACGGTTATGATGTTAGAAAGTGGCCGGCTTCGGTGCCAGCACCTCAGCCACCGCGGCGGGAAGTTTAGCTCAGAAGATTTTCCTATTGTCACACCTGGTCACGGGATTGTTGGAAAAACCTTTCATGATCAAAAACCAGTCTATTTGAATCACCCAACAGCAGATCCCCGTTTCGAACCTGAACATGACGCTCCCCAGGATTACGATGTAAAAAGCATGATAGTGACACCCTTGTTAGTTCGTGGCAGACCAGTAGGAGTCTTAAGTGCTTATAATAAATTCGACAGTCCATTTAGTGAAGTAGATGTTGACTTATTCGCCTCACTCGGCAGTTCCATAAGTGAAGCTGTTGAGAATGCTTGGCTTTTTAATCGCATACGATTACGCCAACGCGAGCTACTGGAAAGCCGCAATACGCTGCAAGCGCTAATTGACGGGATTCCCCACCCTATTTACACAATAAATGATGATTGGTGCCTAGTGGCCATTAACAAGAGCAAGACCGATGATCAACACGCCACACAAGATGCATTGGTTGGGCAAGTTTGTTATCGAGCTTTTTATGATCGTGAAGAACCATGTGAACATTGCTTAGTCGCCGTTACTTTACAAGACCAACAGGCACAGAATTGGACGGTACGATGGATCGGTGCTGATCATTTACCACGAGAATGGGAGGTGGACGCCTATCCAATTCCCGGAAGCCAGGCCAGCTCAGCACGTGTCGTTGTTGTTTGGCAAGATAGGACCGATGAACGACGTTTAGAGAACTCATTGATGCAGGCCGGAAAGTTGGCTGCCATCGGCCAGCTAGCTGCCGGGGTTGCCCATGAAATCAACAATCCACTAACCGTAGTGAACGCCAATGCGCAGATGCTGCAAATGGTCATGCTCCCAGAAGATGAAAATTTTGAAGCTGTTGAGCTAATTTCAAAGGCCGGTATTAGAGCTACAAAGGTCGTCAGGGGTTTACTGGATTTCGCCAGACAAGAACATTATTCCTTTGCGCCAGGAGATGTCGATGCCTCTGTTGACACGGCTCTTGATTTGGTTAGCTATCAATTGCATTCGGCGGGAATTGAAATTATTCGGCGACAAAACGACCAGCTTCCTCCTGTCGTTGCCAGTTGGGAACACATGAAAAGTGTATGGCTCAATTTGATCCTAAATGCGCGCGATGCATTACAGGATCAACCAGGCAATCGACGCATTGAAATAGTTACTCGCATGGGTGAGACGGCCGATCAGATTCAAGTACTTTTTCATGATAACGGCAAAGGCATATCCACTGCCGAATCCGTGCACATTTTTGAACCGTTCTATACAACTAAAGAGCCGGGCAAAGGTACTGGTTTGGGGTTGGCCACCTGTCATAGGATAATTGAACAGCACAGCGGGGAGATAAATGTCGTTAGCTTGCCAAATGAAGGAACCACGTTTATAGTGCGCCTACCTATTACACGCCAGCAGCAAAAGGCTGCATAGAAAGATGAGATCAGGATATTAAATCAGACCATGAAACAGAATCGTCCTAATGAAGTTAACCTAGGCGATGTTTTACGTCTCGCTCTCCCATTGAAAACCACCGTGGTTGGTGGTGCAAGCGAAGCCAGGCGCTCTATCCGCTGGGTTGCCATGCTGACATCATGGTCCGAATTAAGCGAACAAGTTGCAGAAGAAGACATAGTAATAATACCGTTGCATCTTCAGGAACAATTGACAGTCACCGATTTTTGCAGCCGGTTAACAATGCTTGCTGACTTTTCTATATCCGCAGTCGTGGTTTTTCGCAATGTGCCATCAGTCGTAGCAGAGAGCGCAAGTAAAAACAATTTACCGCTTGTTATCGTCCCACCAGATTCTTCATTACGTGAAACCCATCAGGCGATTGCTGCACTCCTAGTCGATCGACAGCAAGCAACAAGCGAAAGGACGATGCAGCTTTACCGTCGACTCTCTGAAATGTCGCGTGAAGGCCAGGGCTTACAGGCCATGACTGATGTGATGGCCAACCTAACTGGCAAAATTGTCATCGTTCAAGACAAAAGATTGGAAATAAGAGCTGAAAGCTGGCCAAGCGATACCTTAGTTGATCCGCATATATTACGACGGGCTGTCAAGCAGCGCGATCAGCTTCCTGCCATATTGCTCAATCGCAAAGCCGCAGCAAGAGCAAGACAGAGCAATTGGCAGCAAATCTTGCCCGTGGAGAACATGGGACGACTAATAAGCCCCATAATCTCTGGCGATCGTGCTCGCGGCTATCTTTCTGTAATAGGACCGGCTGGGAGTCTCGATCTACTAGACAACTTAACGGTAGAACAGGGCGCTGCCGCGTGTGCTTTGGAAATGGCCAAAGCAAAAGCAGTCAGTGAAGCAAAAAAGGCGCTGCGCGGTGATTTTCTCGAAGGTTTATTAGCCGGCACCTTGCCGCAAGAGGAAATAAACCGGTTGGCCAGCCGGCTGGATCATGACACGCGTCAACCACACGCGATCCTAACCTTATCGTGGGTGGGGCGAAATGCACCCTCATTAAGACGATTAGAAACAACCGTAAATTGGCTGCTCAACAATCACACACGCCCGGCATTAGTTCATGACTACGGAGGGCAATTCCTATGCATCTTCCAGTCTTTGAAAGAGCCAGATAGTTTGGAAGCAGCTTATGAGTTTACCCACAGGCTTACCGAACAGATAAGTGTGGAGTTTCCGGATGCAAACTTGATCGGTGGCATGAGTGGTCCGGCAACTTCACTTGACGATTGGCCACGAGTTTACCGTGAGGCATTACAAGCAATGGATGTTGGCGTAAGACTGCAATTGGGGCGCCAAATAGTCGAATTTAACAGCTTGGGTGTCTACCAGTTACTCTGCGAGCTTGAAACTATCCCCGTTGTTGAAAATTTTTCAACACAGATTGTTGCCCCGTTGGCAAACTATGACGAAGATCATCGTGGTAGCCTGGTAAAAACCCTCGAAGCCTATTTCAATCACCACGGCAATATTAGCCGCACGGCCGAATCTCTGTTTGTTCACCGTAATACACTTCTTTACCGTATGGATCGCATTCAAGAGCTGACCGGGCAGGATTTAGATAATGCCAACATGAGGCTTGCTCTCCATCTCTCTTTAAAACTGTGGCAGCTGCGGCTTCAAAGATCTCAACTTGTTTAGTTTCTTAATGGAACAAATATTGTACATTTTCCACAAATAACCCTATCAAAGAATCTTGCAACTTTACTGTAGAATCAACCTACCTCCTGCAATATACTGTGTAAAGGCTTGCGCTTTAATGCGCGGTTTAGTGGGAAATAGTGGGAATCAAAAAGGGTGACATAACTGTCACCCTTTTTGGCATTATACCCACATTACTGTACCATTGTGCACTTCTAACAACTTGGAGGTACAATCATGGGGCAGTTTGTATGTGGCATGGTAGCGATCTACCATCTATACTACGACTCATTGTTGGTTTTCTAGCAAGTATAGAATTAAACCGGATGAATCTTTCAATCAAACTCGTTGTCCTTATTAGCATTCTAAGCCTCGTCCTTATCGTCGATAAGGATGCAAAATCTGTTGGGTGAGGAACGAGTGCAATAATTTAAGCACAGGTTACCAAAAACCGCCCGACAGGGCGGTTTTTTTATTGGCTGCGGTGCAAACCATATGGCTGCCCGCGCTATATTAGAGGAGCAAACCTATGAGTGAGAAGAAGACCGGAGGACAAATTATTTGGGAAAGCTTGATGCACGAGGGAGTAGATGTCGTCTTTGGCATCACGGGTGGGGCAATTCTTCCCACCTATGATGATCTTAGCAAATACAATTACCCAATTCATGCAATCACGGCTACACACGAACAGGGCGCCGCGCATATGGCGGACGGCTATGCTCGGGCAACAGGCAAAGTAGGCGTTACAATCTGTACTTCAGGACCCGGAGCAACTAATTTAATCACAGGATTGGCCACAGCCTACATGGATTCTACGCCTGTCGTTGCTATTACTGGACAAGTTCCGACGAGTCTGTTGGGTAGGGATGGATTTCAGGAATCGGACGTCTTTGGGATAAGTATGCCTGTAACCAAGCATAATTATCTGATTACAGACATTAAGGATTTACCGGCAGCCCTCAAGGAGGCCTTTTATATTGCCCAGACTGGCCGTCCTGGCC
The DNA here is from genome assembly GCA_963736615.1 of uncultured Chloroflexia bacterium. GTDB lineage: Bacteria > Chloroflexota > Anaerolineae > Promineifilales > Promineifilaceae > JAACFF01. Next base: position 1,450,364 of record CAVTPP010000003.1, read on the forward strand.
CAGTATTGGTTGATGTCTGCAAAGATGTTCAACAGGACAGTATGATTTTCGAATATCCAATCGAGGTCAATCTTCCTGGCTATCGTCCAAACCTATCTGTTCCTGATCAAGCCTCAGTTGCCAAGGCAGCCCGCCTCTTAAATGAAGCTAACCAGCCAGTTATCGTAGCTGGCCAAGGTGTATCTATCGCCAAGGCTGAAAAAGAACTGCGACAATTGGCAGAATTAGCCAATATACCGGTTGCTACCAGTCTATTGGGAATCGGTTGTTTCCCCTCAACACATCCTTTATCCATTAGCTGGGGAGGCATGCACGGGCAGTCATACACAAACTATGCCATGCAGGAATGCGATGTGATGTTTGCGATTGGCGCTCGATTGGATGATCGTTTAACCGGCGCTTTTTCCACATTTGCACCAAAAGCACGCATTATTCACGTCGATCTTGATCCGGCAGAAATGGGCAAGAACTTGACCATAGATACGCCGGTTGTAGGTGATGCACTGCTCACCTTGCGCGAACTATTGCCACTAATTCAGCCAAATGAGCGTCCGACCTGGTTGGCACAAATCGGAGAATGGAAGGCAGAAAGCAGCGAACGGGATATTTTGTCTCAAGAAATAGATGACTTGATCGCTCCTTACATTATGCGTCAAATGTGGCATGCTACTAATGAAGGGGACTGCACGGTTGTCTCTGACGTCGGGCAGCATCAAATGTGGGAAGCACAGTACTTCCCGCACACGAAACGTCGTAGCTTGCTTACCTCGGGTGGTCTAGGGACTATGGGATATGCTTTACCCGCGGCTATAGGGGCACAGGTTGGCAACCCTGATGAAGAAACTTGGGTCGTAGCTGGTGATGGGGGCTTCCAAATGACGATGCCTGAACTATCAACTGTTATGCAAGAACGATTGCCCATCAAAATCGTGTTGATTAACAATGGATACTTAGGCATGGTCCGTCAATGGCAAGATATCTTCTACAATAAGCGTTATTCTGGAACCCCGCTTTATAACCCGGACTTCATTAAAATAGCTGAAGCTTACGGCATTCCTGGCCGTTCCATAACACGTAAAGAGGATGTCCAAGATGTCATCAAGGAAGCCCAAGCGGTTGACGGACCTTTCTTGATTGACTTTCAAGTTGATGAACTAACCAATGTATTTCCAATGGTTGCCGCAGGTGGGAGTAACGTTGATATGATCCGGCGCCCTTTGCCAACTACGGAGGTGGATGAATAATGTATGCGCAAGAACAAAAACGCCACACTATGATCGCCTGGGTTGAAGATAAGCCAGGCGTATTAAACCGTGTATCAGGTTTATTTGGCCGGCGAAATTTCAATATTGAAAGCTTGACCGTTGGCAAAACTGAAAAACCAGGTGTCAGTCGCATGACCTTTGTCGTTAGAGGCAGCGAGCGTGACATTCAACAAGTTCGAATGCAGTTGTACAAACTCATAAATGTCCTTGAAATTTCAGATGTTACCCAAGATCCCCATGTCGAATATGAAATGGCACTCATTCGCGTTCGCGCAAAAAGCCAGACTCGTGGGGAGATTATGCAGCTTGTTGATATCTATCGCGCCAGCATTGTCGATGTTGATCTAGACTCAGTGATAATCCGCATCGTAGCCAAGGAGGATAGGGTTAATGCCTTACTTAGACTGCTTGAGCAATTTGGAATTGAGGAAATGGTAAGAACGGGGCGTGTTGCTATGGTTCGAGGTAGTGTTAAATCGAACGGACCGGTAGAAACGGTCATGGCTGGTAACGGCCGTCCCGTATAACATATGTAATTCAATAGTTGTGGAGGCTGGCGGGACTGCCCCCTACCCCCAACTTTTTTTAATTATTGATTAAGGAGAAGTATTTTGGCAAACATATTTTATGACAAAGATGCGGACTTGGGTCTGCTTGAGGGAAAGAAAATCGCTATTGTTGGTTATGGCAGTCAAGGCCATGCCCATGCCCTCAACCTGCAAGAATCTGGCATGGATGTGAGAGTAGGTCTATACGAAGGTTCAAATTCTTGGCCCAAGGCTGAATCTGTAGGCTTAACGGTAAAGACAACGGCCGATGCTTGTTCCGAGGCAGATATCATCATGGTTCTGGCACCGGACACAAAACAGTCAGCTATTTATCGAGAATCAATTCTGCCGTACCTTACACCGGGTAAAACATTGATGTTCGGTCATGGTTTCAACATTCGCTATGGGCAGATCATACCGCCAAGTTTTGTTGATGTAAGTATGGTTGCCCCAAAAGCACCAGGTCACCGTGTGCGCGAACTGTTTGTGGATGGCGTAGGCACGCCTGGTTTAGTGGCCATACACCAAAATCCAAGCGGCCAAGCCAACGAAATTGCCTTGGCCTATGCCAAAGGAATAGGCTGCACACGCGCCGGCACAATTGAAACCACTTTTACAGAAGAAACAGAGACTGATTTATTTGGCGAGCAAGCTGTCCTTTGTGGCGGTGTTAGCGCACTCGTAGAAACGGCATTCAACACATTGGTTGAAGCAGGTTACCAACCCGAAATAGCCTATTTCGAATGTTTGCACGAACTGAAACTGATCGTTGACCTGATGTACCAGGGCGGACTTAGTTATATGCGCTACAGCGTTAGCGATACGGCTGAACATGGTGATTACACAGCCGGCCCGAAGATTGTTACCGACGAAACAAAGAAAGCTATGCAACAGATATTGGCAGACATCCAGTCAGGAGCTTATGCCGAAGGCTGGATAGATGAAAACGCAGAAGGTCGCCCTTGGTTTGATCAACGTCGGGCAGAAGCACGCAATACCCAAATCGAAGAAGTGGGCAAGAACCTACGCAAGATGATGCCCTGGCTAAATGCCAAAGTAGTGGAATAGATCAACTTATTGCTGCATTTTTCTCTGACAGCAAATTGCAGCAAAGTTTATTGATCAGGAGAACACACCATGGATAAAGATGAGAAACGAAGCAAGGAAAAATTACTGATTTTTGACACAACGTTGCGTGATGGTGAGCAATCTCCAGGGGCTACACTTAACGTAGATGAGAAATTGGAAATCGCTCGCCAGCTTTCTCGCCTTGGTGTGGATATTTGCGAGGCAGGGTTTCCCATTGCTTCCCCTGGTGACTTCGAGGCGGTTCGCCGTATTGCTGAAGAAATTGGGCCTCTCACGGATGGGCGGAAAACCGGCGAACCCATGGTCATTGCTGGTCTGGCAAGAGCAAATCGCGAGGACATCCAACGTGCTTATGACGCCGTAAAAGGGGCACCAAGACATCGTATTCATACATTCTTAGCGACCAGTGATATTCATTTGAAGCATAAGCTAAAGATTGATCGTGAAGAGTGCATCGATCTAGTCATTGAATCCGTGTCATTTGCCAGCAGCCTGTGTGAGGATGTTGAGTTTTCACCTGAAGATGCCGGTCGGTCTGATCCTGATTTCTTGGTCCAAGTACTTGAACAGGCAATCAAAGCCGGCGCAACCACATTGAATATTCCTGATACGGTAGGCTACACCACGCCATCAGAGTTTGGCTGGCTGATGCAATACTTAATCGAAAATACACCTGGTTCTGATCAAGTGATATGGTCAACTCACTGCCACAATGATCTGGGCATGGCCACCGCCAACACCTTAGCCGGTGTTAAAGCAGGTGCCCGACAGGCCGAGGTTACATTGAACGGCATTGGGGAGCGCGCCGGAAATACTTCACTCGAAGAAGTTGCGATGACAATCGCTACAAGACCCACCCAGTTTGATGTCGAAACTAATATCGATAGTACACAAATAATGCGTGCCAGTCACATGGTCAGCACCTACACAGGCATGGTTGTGCAGGCCAACAAAGCAATCGTCGGCGCCAACGCGTTTGCTCATGAAGCAGGGATTCATCAAGACGGCATGCTAAAGAATCAACAAACTTATGAGATCATGCGTCCCGAAACAATCGGTCTTGATTCAACACGCTTGGTACTAGGCAAACACTCAGGAAGACATGCATTTCGCGTAAGATTGGAGGAGATGGGTTATGACAATCTGAGTAAGATAGAGGTTAATCTTGCTTTTAAACGGTTCAAGTCTCTCGCTGATAAGAAAAAAGTCATAACCGATGCAGATATAGAAGCTATTGTAGCCGATGAAATCTACCAGCCACCAGAAATCTGGAAGCTAAACCACATTCAAGTATTCTGTGGTGATAACAGCATTCCTACTGCTACAGTTAGCTTGACTGGCCCCGATGGTCAAATATATCAAGATGCAGCCTTGGGCACGGGTCCTGTAGATGCTGTTTATGAATCAATCAATCGCATTATTTGCGTCTCAAATTCGCTGATCGAATTCAGCATCAGTGCTGTAACAGAAGGTATGGATGCAATCGCCGAGGCTACAATTCGAATTCAACCTCATAATGGTGATTCAGAGTACAGCATTAATCCACAAACCAATAGACAGTTCCTACGCACCTTCAGCGGACACGGTGCTAGCACAGACATCGTTGTTGCCAGTGCTCGTGCTTATCTGAGTGCTTTAAATAAACTCCTGGCTGCCCGTGAAGACAAGGTCAGTGAAGTTCACACAAGCAGTAGCGTGCCGGTCACGGCTTAAGGAATTTAGAAAAGTTTTTACTTAGGCGATCTACATAAAATTCATGAAACACCTCAGAGGTCTAGCAGAAGAGTTTACTAGAGTAAATTGTTCAAGACCTCTAAGATGTAGTTTGAAATACTTCTTGTAGTTTAATTATTACGGAGATTTAATGAGTCATCCTTTAACGACACTTGATAAAATTTGGGCAGATCATGTGGTAATTCAAGAGCCACATAGTCCAGCCGTTTTGTATATTGATTTGCATCTGATTCACGAAGTTACTTCTCCTCAAGCATTCCAGGGCCTGCGGGATCGCGGATTAAAAGTACGACGCCCCCACCAAACCATTGCCACGATGGACCATGGTATTCCTACCACACCGCTCGACGTACCTATCCAAGACATGATTGCTGCCCGCCAGATGAAAACGTTGGAGAATAATGCCAACGACTTCGATATTAAACTCTTTGGCATGCACAGCCCAAATCGCGGCATTGTCCATGTCATTGGTCCAGAATTGGGCTTGACACAACCCGGTATGACCATCGTCTGTGGTGACAGTCATACGGCTACACACGGTGCTTTTGGAGCATTAGCATTTGGCATCGGGACCAGTGAGGTGGAGCACGTACTGGCAACGCAAACACTGCTGCAGAACAAACCAAAGACCTATCAAGTACTTGTGGAAGGGCAGCTTCAGGATGGTGTAACGGCCAAGGATATAATTCTCGCTTTATTGGCGGAGATAGGAACTGGCGGTGGAACTGGACATGTTTTTGAATACTGCGGGCCAGCGATTCGCAGCTTAAGCATGGAGCAGCGGATGACCATCTGTAATATGAGTATCGAAGGTGGTGCGCGTGCCGGTCTCGTTGCTCCTGACGATACAACATTTGAGTATTTGGCAGGTCGCGAACATGCTCCCCAGGGTAAAGAGTGGGACGTGGCTGTAAAGAACTGGCGCAGTTTGGCCACAGATGATGGCGCGGCTTTTGATAAATCTATCACTCTGAATGCCAGCAAACTTGAGCCGATGATTACATTCGGGACTAATCCAGGTATGGGTATGTCTATAACCCAAGCAATCCCCGATCCTGACCAAATTTCGTCGATAAGCGAACGCCGCACGATGATAAAAGCTTTGGAATATATGGATTTACTACCTGGACGGCCGTTGCTCGGTCAAGAGATCGATGTTGTGTTCATCGGAAGCTGTACCAATTCCCGGATATCTGACCTACGCCAAGCCGCTGCTTTGATCCAGGGTCATAAAGTAAAACCTGGTCTACGAATGATGGTCGTTCCCGGCTCACAGATGGTAAAAAAGCAAGCGGAATCCGAGGGACTAGATCGAATCTTTAAAGAAGCTGGAGCCGAATGGCGTGAGTCAGGTTGCAGCATGTGTATCGCGATGAATGGCGACCAACTTCAACCAGGACAGTATGCAATTAGCACCAGCAATCGCAATTTTGAAGGGCGTCAGGGGAAAGGTGGTCGGACGTTTCTGGCCAGCCCGTTAACCGCTGCGGCTTCGGCCGTTACCGGTGTCGTAACGGATGCACGCACATTGCAGTAGTCTCTATCACTTCAACAGAATACGGACAATTATTGAGTAACTTACTCCTGTGAAAGGCAAATTATGCAGAATTTCGATCAACTAAATAGCAAAATGGTAGCTATTCCGACAGAAAATATTGACACCGACCAAATTATTCCCGCCCGTTTTCTAAAAACAATAACCAAAACTGGCTTGGGGGAAAATCTATTTTGCGATTGGCGTTATTACGATGACGGCCGTCCCCGAGAAGACTTTGCCCTACACCAAGCGCACGCCGAAGGAGCGGAAATCCTTCTGGCGGGTCATAACTTTGGCTGTGGATCAAGCCGCGAACATGCCCCATGGGCTTTAATGGACTTTGGCTTTCGAGCGGTCATCAGCACCTCTTTTGCCGACATCTTTCGCAACAATGCCTTAAAAAATGGGCTGTTACCCGTCATTGTAGACGTCGATACTCATAAACAGTTGCTCAGCCTTGTAGAAGAAGATCCACAAACAACCGTCACGATCAACCTCAAAGAGCAAACAGTAACCCTACCTGACGGCCGTGCAGTCTCATTTCCTATTGATTCGTTTAGCAAAGGTTGTCTTTTAGATGGTGTTGACCAAATGGGATATTTACTTAAGCAAGAAGATGCGACTCTTGTTTTTGAAAAAAACCATCCAGCACGGATAAATACAGCAGTGTAATTTACCATATAACTTAGCATTGCCTTTTTGCTTGCCTAAGAGCAAGCTTTTTTGGAGAGAGCATGACCCAAATCTTTCTTTACGATACAACCCTTCGCGATGGTACCCAGCGGGAAGGGATATCTCTGTCAGTAGACGACAAACTAAAAATCGCGCGCAGATTAGACGATTTTGGTGTGCACTATATTGAAGGAGGCTGGCCAGGTTCCAATCCTAAGGATGTAGAGTTTTTTCGGCGTGCATCCTCATTGGAGCTGAAACAGGCCAAGATCACTGCATTTGGCAGCACACGGCGCAAGAATACCGCCCCTGACGAAGATCCCAATATCAAGGCGCTAATTGATGCCGATACTGATGTGGTAACGATCGTCGGCAAGAGCTGGGATCTGCATGTTGAAGATGTATTAGAAACAAGCATGGAAGAAAATCTTTCCATGATTGGCGAAAGTGTCGCCTATTGCAAAGCGCAAGGCAAAGAAGTGATCTACGATGCCGAACATTTTTTCGACGGCTATAAAGCCAATCCTGAGTATGCGCTTGCAACCGTCCAAACAGCGGCCGTTAACAACGCAGACAGCGTCGTACTTTGTGATACAAACGGCGGCGCGCTGCCTTGGGAAATAGAAGAGATTGTTTCCGAGGTGGCAACAAGGCTTGGCGATACCCCAATTGGCATACACACTCACGACGATACAGGTTGCGGTGTAGCCAATACATTGGCCGGTGTTCGTGCCGGCGCCACCCAGGTACAAGGCACCATCAACGGTTATGGCGAGCGCGTGGCTAACGCTGACCTTTGTACACTGATACCCGATCTACAGTTGAAGATGGGCTATGATTGTGTTCCGAACAATAATTTAATAAAGTTGACTGAACTATCTCGATACGTTTCAGAGGTCGCAAACCTTGCCCATAATGATCATGCTCCCTATGTGGGTACCAGCGCTTTTGCTCATAAAGGTGGTATTCATGTCGCTGCCATGCTTAAGAATGTCGAGAGTTACCAGCATATCGATCCAACTTTAATCGGCAATGAACAGCGCAGCGTGGTTTCCGAACTTTCTGGTCGCGGGAATATTGTGGACAAAGCCCGCCAGTTCAATCTTGATGTAGAGACGTTGAATGTTCGCGCTGTGCTCGATCAGATCAAAGAAATGGAAGCACAAGGCTTTACATTCGAGGGAGCGGAAGCCAGCGTCGAACTCATGCTGCGACGTACACATCCTGCCTATGTACCGCCTTTTGAGTTGATCGATTTCACGGTTATGGTTTTGAGACAACGGCGGCGTGGCTTAACAGCTGAAGCTACCGTTAAAGTCCGTGTCGGGCCCCAAATTATGCATACCGCGGCTGCAGGAAATGGACCGGTAAACGCACTTGACGCTGCATTGCGTAAGGCACTCATCGACGTTTACCCACAGCTTAGCAGTGTAAGCTTAGTCGATTACAAAGTACGTATTCTCGATGGAGAAAATGCTACGGCAGCCACTACTCGTGTACTAATTGATAGTAAAAGTGGCACCCGACGTTGGAGTACAGTGGGCGCCAGTGCCAACATTATTGAAGCCAGTTGGCGGGCCCTCATTGACAGTATGGAATACGCTTTACTGGGATAAAAATTTGTTCCGCATCTGGAGGATATTCATTGAAAGCTAAAATTGCTCTGTTACCCGGTGACGGTATTGGACCAGAAGTTGTCGTCGAAGCTCGAAAAGTGCTAAACGCAATTGGACGCGCTTTTGATCATGAGTTTCGATTTGAAGAAGCCGTTATTGGCGGAATAGCTATTGATAATTATGGCACAGCTCTGCCGGAAGAAACTCTTGGCACATGCCTCGAGAGCGACGCAGTCTTATTAGGCGCTGTTGGTGGCCCTAAATGGAGCGATCCGGCTGCCAAGGTGCGCCCAGAACAAGGGTTATTACGCCTGCGAAAGGAACTAGGTGTTTTCGCGAACCTGCGCCCAGTGAAAGTTTTTGATGCCCTGGCCTCAGCCAGTCCGCTACGGCCGGACAAGGTGAAGGGCGTTGATATTATGTTTGTACGTGAATTGACGGGTGGGATTTATTTTGGCACACCCCAAGGGCGCGAGGAGTCTGAAAACGGCCGCAGCGGATTTGACACCATGCGCTATAACGAAATGGAAATCCGGCGTGTCTTGAAAGTCGCCTTTGAGTTGGCTCGCGGCCGACGCGGAAAAGTAACCTCTGTAGACAAGGCAAATGTCCTGGCTACAATGCGTGTTTGGCGCGAAGTCGCGCATGAGGTTGCAACTGAATACCCTGATATCCAATATGAAGATATGCTGGTAGATGCATGTGCTATGTACCTGATCAACCAACCGGCAGATTTTGACGTCATGGTAACCGGCAATATGTTTGGTGACATTCTTTCCGATGAAGCATCCATGATCACAGGATCACTGGGAATGTTACCATCGGCTGCCTTAGGTAATCCTGGCGCAATCGGCCTATTCGAACCTATTCACGGTTCCGCACCTGACATTGCCGGCCAAGGCATTGCCAATCCATTAGCCACAATACTAAGTACGGCAATGATGCTGCGCTGGAGCTTTAATCTATATGACGAAGCTGACGCCATAGAAAGCGCAGTTACCAGCGTACTTAATGATGGTAATCGCACAGCAGATCTTGCCAATCCTGGAGATATAACAAAAGGTACCCAGGAAATGGGAGACCTGGTGCTGGCCGCTTTACCCTGATCAATTAAACACTCAGGTGATATCTTTTTCAGATCACACAGCTTATTGGATTTAAAAACAATAACGCATTATGGCAAAAACAGATATCATCATCGTAGGCGGTGGCATTGTAGGTCTAGCCACTGCCTACCACCTGAGCCAGAACGTCCCCCATTTTCGGATCGCCATTTTAGAGAAAGAAGAATCCCTCGCGTTTCACCAATCCGGGCGCAATTCTGGCGTCTTACATTCAGGCATTTACTACAAACCTGGATCGCTAAAAGCAAAGAACTGCCGGGCAGGAAAAACCCTCATGGAGCAGTTCTGCACCAAGCAAGAAATCCCTTTCGATATATGTGGCAAAGTGATAGTCGCCACCAATGAAAGCGAAATTCCAACACTGCATGATATTTACGAACGGGGTCAAGCCAATGGTGTTCAATGTGCATTAATCGGGATATCCCGTTTACAAGAATTAGAACCGCATACAGCCGGAATTGAAGCAATTCATGTGCCGGAATCCGGCATCGTGGACTATAAACGAGTTTGTTCACGACTTGCCGAATTGCTAATAGAAAAGGGTCACCAAATCGTGACAAGGGCAAAGGTAATTGGGATTCAAGAACGAACCCAATCGGTTACGGCCGTAACTTACGCTGGTGACTTTGAAGCAAAATACCTCATCAACTGTGCTGGGCTGCAATCAGACCGGGTAACAAAAATGACCGGCGTGGATTCACCGGCACAGATTGTGCCCTTCCGTGGTGAGTACTACGAACTAAAACCAGAAGCTGAACATCTTTGTCGCGGCCTCATTTACCCAGTTCCTGATCCAAAATTCCCCTTCTTGGGTGTTCATTTTACATTGATGATTGGGGGCCAAGTAGAATGTGGGCCCAATGCCGTCCTGGCTTTTGCTCGTGAAGGTTATCGTTTTACTGACTTCAGCGTTACAGATATTGGCGAAATCATCCGCTTCCCTGGATTCCAAAAATTGGCGGTAAAATATTGGCATACAGGGCTAGGGGAAATGTGGCGGTCAGCTAACAAGAACGCATTCGTAAAAGCCCTTAGAAAGTTGATTCCCGCTGTTCAAGCAAAACATTTAGTCAAAGCGCCGGCAGGGATACGAGCTCAAGCGCTATTTCCAAATGGTGCAATGGTAGATGATTTTGCCTTTAAGATAAGCCGGCGTATTGTCAATGTCGTCAATGCCCCATCCCCAGCCGCCACCGCTTCCCTGGCTGTGGGCAAGAGCATTGCCGAAAAACTTCGCTATTAGTTGCATGGTTATTGCCAACCAATGACGTTGTGGTTTTTCTGCACATTTTGTATAGCCTTAATATTGCCATAAAATTAACGAAAACCACCTGTAGCATGGAGAAAGAAAATGACCCACAAAATGAATAAGTACAGTTCCCAAGTCACCCAACCAAAATCCCAAGGTGCTTCGCAGGCCATGCTTTATGGTACGGGTCTTACACCTGATGACATGGATAAGCCTCAGGTTGGCATTGCCAGCATGTGGTATGAAGGAAATACCTGTAACATGCATCTTAACGATCTAGCAGCCAAGGTAAAAACGGGTGTAGAAGCCGCGGGTCTGGTGGGGATGCGTTTCAATACCATAGGTGTTAGCGATGGCATCTCAATGGGAACTGACGGCATGAGCTTCTCATTGCAATCACGTGAGATAATTGCAGACTCAATCGAAACATCCATGAGCGCGCATTGGTATGATGCCAATATATCTATTCCAGGCTGTGATAAAAACATGCCCGGCTGTATCATGGCTATGGGTCGGCTCAATCGACCATCGATAATGGTTTACGGTGGTACGATTCGTGCCGGTTGCACAACAAAACACTCAAAATTGGATATCGTCTCCGCCTTTCAAGCTTTTGGCGAATACTTGGCAGGTAGTATCGACGAACAAGAACGTGCCGATATTGTGCGTCACAGCTGTCCTGGCGCAGGGGCTTGTGGAGGTATGTATACGGCCAATACTATGGCCAGTGCCATCGAAGCACTGGGAATGAGTCTCCCTTATAGTTCATCCAATCCGGCTGATTCGCAGGATAAATATGATGAGTGTGTCAAGGCAGGTCAGGCTATCCGGCTGCTTCTCGAAAAGGATATTAAGCCTCGGGATATCATGACTCGCGATGCTTTCGAGAATGCCATGACAGTTGTAATGGCCTTAGGCGGATCAACGAACGCTGTACTACACCTAATTGCCATGGCCCGTTCCGTTGATGTAGATCTAAATATTAACGATTTCCAAAAGGCCAGTGACCGCGTACCTTTATTGGCGGACTTAAAACCGAGCGGCCAATATGTGATGGAAGATGTCCATGGAATAGGCGGTATTCCCGCGGTAATGAAGATGCTTCTAGAAGCCGGGCTGCTCAATGGTCAATGCCTCACGGTTACAGGCAAAACGGTCGCTGATAATCTGGCAGATTTGCCCGGTTTGGCCGCCGATCAAATGATCATCCGTCCGGTTGCGGACCCAATTAAATCCACCGGTCATATCGAGATTCTATTTGGCAATTTGGCGCCAGAAGGAGCAGTCGCCAAAATAACCGGGAAGGAAGGTGAGAAATTCACCGGGCGCGCCAATGTGTTCGATTCCGAGGAAGAAATGCTGGCAGCTTTGGAACGCTATGAACAAAACGATACGGATGGGATAAGAAAAGGTGATGTGATAATTATCCGTTATGAGGGACCAAAAGGTGGTCCAGGTATGCCTGAAATGCTTACACCAACCAGCGCCATCATGGGTGCCGGGTTAGGAAAAGATGTAGCTTTAATGACCGACGGCCGTTTCTCTGGCGGCTCTCACGGTTTTATTGTCGGCCATATCACACCTGAAGCTCAGGATGGTGGGCCAATTGCCCTCGTTCAAACTGGCGACACGATCACAATTGATGCCCAGGATCACGTTATCGATCTGCATATTACTCCTGATGAAATGGCTGATCGACGCAAAGCATGGACAGCGCCAGCTTTCAAAGCAAATCGAGGGACATTATATAAGTACATCAAAAATGTAAAGTCTGCGTCTGAAGGTTGCGTCACCGACGAATAACATTTTTACAAGTATTTGAACCCATTGCTCAACTTAGCTAAACAAGAGTTTAGTCAACTCCTCGGCGACCACTCGAGGAGGCATCTGAATACCATTACTTAACACAATAATTACGGCATCATCCTGGGGGAAACGCACCATATAACTGGCAAAGCCGAAAATTCCACCCCCGTGGGCAATACTTGAGTGTCCCATTGTGGTTCCAATGTCCCAACCATAACCATAGGCTGCTCCTTGACCAGTATCAACCCACGGCGTATGCATGGCCTCTGTGGAAGCCTCTGCCAGAACCCCATTTCCGTAAAGCGCACGATCCCACCGATACAAATCCCCTAGCGTACTGTATAGCGCACCGGCACCGGTTGGCCAAGACGAATCAGTCAATATCGCCGGACGTGGGCCTTGCCCTGTCAACATGTAACCCGTCGCCGGATCTTTCAATGTAGGGTCTAAGAAATCATAGCCTGAATCACTCATTCCTACTCGCGCGAATATCTGTTCCTGGATGTAATCAGCATATGATTGTCCCGATACAATCTCTATGATTTTGGTCAGCACAACATAGCCCGAGCTGCTGTAACTATAACGTTGGCCTGGAGGAAAATCTAATGGCTCATTGGAAAATGATGCAATGAGATCGTCCAATAAAATGGGGTCCTGTACAACTTGAGGTAAGTCACGTCTTCGTTCATAATTTGGTATTCCAGCCGTATGAATCAGCAGTTGGTGGATGGTGATTCTTTCACCATTTGGATAATCTGGCATATACTTTTGGACAGGATCCTGAACATTGAGTAGTCCTTCCTCCTGCAATTTAAGGATCGCGGCTGCGGTAAACTGCTTTGTTAATGACCCAATTCGATATTGATTATCAGGCAAGTTGGGGATCCCCGCCTCAATATCCGACATTCCAAACCCTTCATTTAGAAGTATCGCATTATCTTGGGCGACCAATACACTGCCCATAAAACGCCCGTCAGTCGTTAGGTCATTCAAAAAACTTGACATTTGTTCTGATCGTGGATCACTCACAAGAATTTCACTGTTTGCATGCTGGACAGGCACGGTTGCTACAGATTCAACGGCCGATATTTCAGCATAAATGGTTGGAGTCGGAGGCACAGTTGTCGCAGCACTTGGCACTTGAGCTGCTGGTTTCCCAGCATCAATTTCCTCGGCCTGAGATTGGCCCTCATTAGTGCATGCAGCGAAAACAACAATCATTATCAGGCCAAAGAAGATATTGTGTAGAAGAGAACGATTTTTCATAATATATCGATTTGCTCAGGTTATTCCTGTGCCAGTTTTCGCCTCAATCTAGCAAGGCGGTGTTCCAATTGGGGGCGTTGAAACGCCGCCCCCTGCGAAGAGTAATTATTTATTAAATTCAATGCTTGCTCAGTCCAATCCACAGCTGCTGTTAAATCTCGCTCATGCCACTCATAATATTTTGCCAGTTCCTCAAAGGCTTCAATATCATCCAGACTCGTGGAAGCCCATTGCTGCCAGAAGGGTACGGCTTCATGCCGACGGCCGTTCCTCTTGAGGAGAAGCCCTAACCGGTGCAGGGTCTGATGATAAAATTCCAAAGGCAAATCCGCAGTTGCAGCACGTCTTAAGTTCATTTCTGCCGACTCGATTAATCCTAGATCCGCCTGCCATTTGCCTAGGCTAAATAAGTCAAGCGGATGGTCTTCACCGCCTGTACTTCCAAATAAACAAACCACCTCGTTCAATAAAGTAACCATCGAAAGCATATCTAGCTGATTGTGATAAAAGACACGACGCAATTCCCGCGGATCGCTACTTCGCAAAAAGTCATTATACAACCCTGGTATTAACCATCCTGGAATATCCTCTCCACTGCGCTTAACGCCCAACAATTCTTTTTCCAAATTTCCAAGCGCAACAGAACCAAATCTAGAACGCCAAAGTCGTCGCGAGGGAGGCAGCAAGTCAATATGTGGAACATCGCTCAATCGGGTGGACTGTCGATTCATCAAATAGCGGTTAACCAATAGAGGAACATCAAATGTACGACCGTTAAATGTCACCAATCCAGACTTTTGTGTAAGAAGATCCTCGAGTAATATTAACATGGCCCTTTCGTCACCATGATCGCGCAGGAAGTATTGGCGCACAACCAATACTTCAGTTGATCCGTTTTTCTCAAAAAAAGCGATCCCAACCATAAACGCGAGCACACCCGCACCAGCCAATCCTGTGGTCTCTGTGTCGAGAAAAAGAAGGTCTTGAAACCGTAGGTCCCCAATCCGGCTGTCTTTACAAAAAACGGCCGCCACCTCTGAGGATTGCTCCAGCACATCAGCAAGCGGCTTGTGTCCATGGACATGCGTCAATGGATAAATCTGATCAACCACGAAACAAGGCCCTTCAACGGTGTGTTCAAGCCTTCCCCCAGGAAATATTTTTTCCAACACACGTGTGATATCTTTATGTCCTGCCGAAAATATATCTGATTGAAAATTTGGACTTTGACCCGCTTCCGGTATTTCACCCGGTGATCTTAAGTCACGTATTCCCCTGGTAACTCCTAAACGGCGCAAGCGCTCTTGTAGATCCCGCTTCATGAGTCTGATTTTAAGAGCAGCCCTTACTTATGACAAGCGATGTTTACGTTTTACAAGTTCCGCACTACAATATAACTCAATATGAGTATCGATAATCCGTTTTTCCACCGGGGTGCTATCCGCCAAGCTACCGATTTTCATGGTCGGCAGGCAGAAGTAGACCAAATTCTGGGTTTGTTGCGAAACGGGCAAAGTGTTTCACTTATTGGCCCACGACGCATCGGAAAAAGCTCCTTGCTCCTGCATCTTTGTCGGCCACCTGTCCGTGAACAATACAACCTTCACCCCCCGAATGCATTGTTTGTTCTGCTGGATTGTCAGGAACTGGGAGGGTCGCCACCAGAGGAAGTTTACGAGTCACTGTTTATGGGCATAGTCGACGCAGCCAATAATGCCGGTCTTATCTTGGGGCGGGTCCAGCATCCTGGAACTTATCGGGCATTAGACCGGGTAATACATCAAGTAAGCAAGCAAGATGTGCCACTGATTGTACTGCTCGATGAATTTGAGCTGCTGGCCGCAAACAAGCATTTAACACCCTATTTCTTCGCTCGTTTGCGTGGACTAACAACAAAATATGGTCTGGCATATATCACCGCCAGCCAGCGACCACTTTTTGCCATAACGGCCGAAGAAGAGATCTTAAGCTCCCCCTTTTTCAATATATTCGTTACCCTTCCCCTTGGCCTATATTCGGCTGAGGAAGCATCTAGCCTATTTGACCAAAGACTCTGCAGCTCAAGTATCACTTTCTCTCCAAAACTCATTCAACATTTATTGTTTCTAGTTGGCCCGCATCCATTTTTCTTACACATTGCCGGATATCATGCGTTTCAGGCCATCGCGCAAGACACAGCCGCTGTTGCAAATCAAGACTCCTTTATCGTTGACGAACCGATTGAAGTAGAAGCTGAATCTCACTTAGGCTACCTGTGGCACAATTTGAGCACTCAAGAACAAATTACCCTCGCTTTAACTGATGGTCCTATTGATATATTGCGCCAATTGGAACAACAATGTCTACTATGCCAGGTTGAGGACCAACACCAGTATTCGAGCGAGATTCTTCGCCGCTTTGTACGCCGGCAACAAGTTGCCGGTCTCATCCAGGCCGGCCCATTTGTCATCGATTTACAGCGGCACCAGGTCTGGGCCGACAACGAGTTGGTGAGCCTAACCATATCTCAGTTTAGCATCCTTGTTCGCTTGGCAAAGGAAGCCGGACAGGTCGTTAGTGGCGACAATCTCGAAACAGCAGTTTGGGGTGAAGTGCTGTACGACGATCCGGATCGTCTAAAAACCCTTATCAAACGTCTTCGCCGTGCTATTGACCCTTATGATAATTGGATTGTCAGCGAACGAGGGGTCGGCTATGCTTTACGCCAGCCCGAATGATGTACATGTAAACCCTCCGCTTTTTTTATGGCCGGCAGAAATCTAAAACCATGAATGCATGCCATATCCCGATAAACTTTCACCAAATCCTAAGTCGGTGGCACAACTACAGGTATTTAGCCATCGGGATACTTATTTCATGGCTTTTTTCAGTTCTAACCAGTCCAATACTGGCTCAATCACAAACCGACATTCCAAGCTACTGGCAGTACTCAGCTTCTGGAAGAGTTCAACATGTCTTGGCATCAGACATCGATCTCAATGGCATTGATGATTTCATCACAGCCGATGGGAACGGCCGTGTAGAAATGGTAGATGCTACTGGCACACCCCAATGGCGATATGTGGCACCTGGAGCCATCACCTCTTTAGCTGCGATGAATATCATTGGCTCTGCCGATTCGCCATTGGAGGTATTAATAGGTGTACCAAATATGCTGATTTTGCTCTCCTCGAAGGGTGAAGAAATTAGGCGCACACCGGTGGCCCCGTTTTTCGAATCCCCACCTTTGCTCCCAGGGAGACCTCCAGAAACAGCAGGCGAAGGGGTTGAAAATCAAAACTATTTACCTGTAGCTATCTCTCCTTTTGATCAAGATAGCGATGGTCAGCCCGAGATTTTACTTCTCTTGCAATCTGGCAGTCTATTACTCTTCGACACGCAGGGAGAACTATTATGGCAAGAAACCCAGTATGGCTCCAATTCCCCTAGTGTACCTCCCAGGATGCTTGTGTTTGACTTTGATCAAGATGGGCAGGATGAAATTCTCTTTAGCGTATTCAATCCTCGCCGATTTGGTCAACTCATCTTTGTCGATGAAGGCGAGATAATGTGGGAAATACCTGTGTCAGGAAGGATCGTTGATTTGGCGGAGGTTCATATGCAAGGAGAGCGTCCGCCGTTAGTCGCGATTGGCACAAGCTTAGGACACGTGCAGGTTTTTGATTATTTACGTCGCCAAAGATGGCTGCGAACGCTAAATCAGCCCATTACCAGCTTGGAAACCTTCCCAATACCTGACGGGTTGGCACTTGCAGTTGGCACAGAAGTGGGATCCCTTGTGGCTTATGATCAAGATGGTCGCCGTCTCTGGGACACCAACCTGGCGGAGGATGCAGACCGCCAAATCTTAGCCATTTCAGCCAGCATGGAGGTGCTACCGGACAATCAACCATCTTTGGCAATAACGGTAGAATCTGCTGATAGTTCATCAACCGCCGCTGATTTAATTATGCTCGATGGAAGCGGTCTCGCTGTTTCAAAAATTGCAAATGTCGACACTTTAGGTTTAACACGATTTGTCGATAGCAACCATGATAAAAATAATGAACTCTTGGTGGGTCATTTCGCCACATTAGAGTTACTTGGTCTGGGGGTCGGAAACAACGAAAACGTACGTGAATGGGAATATACATTAGATGCAGTCCCGTCTGCGGTTCTAGTCGCGGATTTTGATGGGGATTCGCAAGAAGAACTGGTGATCGGCACACAAAACGGCCGAATACACAGCCTGAATGCCGACCGGTCTATCCGTTGGCTTCATGATGTTGGCGGGGCCATTACAAATCTTGCCGTGTTGCCCAGGCCAACTGGGATCGATGACGGTATTGTTGTCGTTCGCCAGGGTGAACAAGATGAAGAATCAGCAGCCTGGATCGAAGTTCGTGAAGCCAAGGGGGAGAGAATTTGGGAATTAGAGCTGGACTCCCCGGTTTCGACGCTTACAGTGACCAATTCGCAACAATCAAGCGAACCTGAAATTTTGGTAGGAACGCAAGACGGTCGGCTATATGTAATTGAAGCCAATGGTGAAATTAAGTCGGAAATTTCGCTTCAGGATTTAGACGGGGCAATAAATAGCATCGCTGTGGTTGAAAGTGAAAACCGGCCCCCAAACGAAATCATAGCAGCAACTGATCACAGAATTGTTGGCATTAATCTACAAGATGGATTTCTACCGGTACGCCCCATTGCTTCTTTTGACAGCTCAATAATCGATCTATATACCATTCAGGAATTGATTAATGATGAATTAGGCGTCCCCTTAATTGTCCCGACAAGTGACCAAACCATTCATGGTCTAAATTGGCGCGGCATAGAAATGGCACAATGGCCGTGGCCACAATCCCTTGATGGGGTACCAATCACCATCACATCAAACAGAAACGCCGGAATACCACAGCAAGATCAAAATTCTTTTTTGTTGGGAATGGACTCTGGACAAATAATACAGCTTGATATTCATGATAACCAACCCTTAGTCCTGTGGCAGTTGGAAGGGATTGGGAGAATTACAGCATTACATTGGCGAGATCAAGATGGCGATGGTCAGCCTGATCTGAGATTTGCCGGCACCGATGATGGCAAGGTCTGGATTTTCCCAAGGACGAACATACCTGAAACAAATCCGATGACTGCACCACTGGATCTTTCAAGCTCTGTTTTTGCCTTAGAATCAATAAAACGTGATGGCAGTCAAACACCGGATCTACTTACAATAACCGATAACGGTTTGATCCAATTGTTTCGAGAGCAAGAAAACCGCCCCCCCTTGCTTACAAATCCCATAGCCGAGGTTGATCAGGATCAGTATACCGTCAGTATCGCAGTGAGCGATGTGGAATTGGACGAAGTTGCTGTTCAACTTGAAATCCAAGATCCAGTTTCTGAACAGTGGCTTCCCATGGAGATTCAGCGAGTAATCAATGGCATTGGTACCTTGTTCTGGA
Organism: uncultured Chloroflexia bacterium; assembly: GCA_963736615.1. Taxonomy (GTDB): domain Bacteria; phylum Chloroflexota; class Anaerolineae; order Promineifilales; family Promineifilaceae; genus JAACFF01. The sequence continues at coordinate 1,469,717 of CAVTPP010000003.1, forward strand.
CACCGACATCGGCGCTTGCCAACTCTGACGGATTAAACTATCGATTTGTATTTGACGACGGTTCGAATCAAGGGACGCTTACGCCGCCACCTGGACCACTTCCCTCTGTGATATCTCCTTTAGAGAATGTGCTGCCAGTTGCGGTGTTTGGGGTTGGATTTCTAAGTCTTCTTGTTGCCGTTGTCTATATTCGTCAGGCCCAAACGCCGAACGCCCAGGCGCGTCGCTTCTATCGTCAACTGCGCCAACGACCCACACGATCGTTGATATTATTAGAAAATAAATATGTTCAAACGTTCAGTTCACCTGACTTCTTACTCCATCTTTCAAACCAGGCCCGCCAAGCTGAGGATAGGTACATCGCCAATTTGGCACAAGGACTTTTCTTGTTAGATGATCGTCCTCAGTCAGGGCTCTCCATATTAAAGCGAACATTGGGTGAGATCGACGACCAAGAAGATGAAACTTGGGATGAATTGGAACGATGGTTATTAAGCTCTAGGACATGTCAATCGTTACTCGATGCGACTTCCATTACTGAAATAAGTTTGTTGCTACCTCAATTGGTGCAGTTACTCGAACTTAGCAATACTCGTTACCAAGGACCCTCTGATCTAAACTTACTAAAGTCTGTACTAACTAACTTGCGCGACAGCGAAAGAGTAGATCTGGTTGAGGATCGCTTAGTATATCTTAATGAAGCTATAACTCAATGCCGGCAAATTCAGGAACAACTGCCTGAACATGCACCTACCATTGAACGTACGGTGGCGATCTCGATTATTCGTCGCTGGGCCGGGCTGGTGAGTGCAGAAATTGAAGATCTACGCGGCCGCGCACAATTAGTTGTAACATTAAAAACAAAAAGGCTTGTTCCCACCAAGCATACTATTGTTGCCCTTGACATCCGTAACAAAGGCCGATCCGCTGCCGAAAACATCATTGTTATGCTTGATATTGATCCAGCATACATCATACATAGCCCACCAGAAGAAATCCCATTCCTCCCCCCCGGGCAACTGCGCGAAGTCCGCTTTACAATTGAACCAAAGGTAATTAACCGGTTTCGTATCGGTTTTACAATTACATTCGATGATCGCAACAAGCATGACAAAGTAGTTGCTTTTGGCGACATGGTCAACTTGCTGCCACCTACGCGAGATTTCAGCCCAATTCCAAATCCTTATACACCAGGCACGCCACTGCGACCGGACAGTTTGCTATTTTTTGGGCGCGAAGACTTATTTGACTTTGTGGCCGAAAATGCCGGCTATCGTTCATTTCGCAATGTCCTTATTCTCGTTGGGCAGCGGCGCACCGGGAAAACTTCAGCCTTGTTACGCTTAGAAGACCATATGCCGGAGCACCTATTGCCAGTTTATATCGATTGCCAATCTTTAGGAGTGATCCCAGGTATGCCGGCCTTACTAGAGGAATTCGCCTGGACCATTGCTGATGCATTAGGCCGGCGCGGCCTATCTGTAGATGTACCGGACTTGGAACAATGGCAAAAAGATCCAACCCGTCTATTCCAACGCCGCTTTTTGCTCCAAGTCAAATCACTTCTTCCTCCAGATACAACACTACTCCTCGTTTTTGATGAATTTGAAGCTTTTGAAAGTTTAGTAGCTGATGGAATTTTGCCCCCAACTTTCTTCACCTATTTACGCCATCTGATGCAACATGGGGAACAACTCAACTTCATATTTGTTGGAACTCGCCGCCTCGAGAAAATGTCTTCAGATTACTGGTCTGTCCTATTTAATATCGCGCTGTACCGTAAGATCGATTTCTTAAGTATATCCGCCGCCATTCGTTTGATTATGGAACCAGTTTCGCCCTATTTGATTTACGACGATCTAGCTATTGACAAGATCCTACGCGTCACCGCTGGACATCCATATTTTCTACAATTGGTTTGTTATACCTTGGTTAAGCAGGCGAATGCCCATCGTACAGGCTATGTGACGATATCAGACGTTAATGCAGCAGTAGACGAGATGTTAAGCCTTGGTGAAGTGCATTTTGCCTATATTTGGCAGCGTTCGTCGCCTACGGAGCGTGCACTGTTAACGGCCGTGGCCCACCTCATGGACCAAAATGCCCCATTTTACTCAGAGGAATTGTTGACCTATCTTGAGCCTTATTACCCTCAACCTGATCCGGTTGAAGTAACGACAGCTTTAAACAAACTTGTCGAAAGGGATGTTTTACGTGAAATCACAGAAGAGGCGAGGACATTATATGAACTCAAACTCGGACTTGTTGGATCCTGGGTTGCAAAAAACAAAAGCCTCAGCAAACTATATGCAGGCAACGGTCCAGAGCGATCTGGACTAGCTGTAGATGAATCTGTCGGCTAAGAACAGATTGTTCCGGTCAAAGAACATTTAGCGAAAGAGACGGCTCTTAGATTAATTCCTTTGGCCGCCAAACGTTCACCAATCGTCCACTTGCTTCCAATGAAAGTTCTGACCAGCGATCAATATCAAAATCTATCTGCGCTAGAGCGGCCGTTGGCATTCTAATCCACTCACCCGATAGTTCCTCAACCAAATCTTCGATACCGGGATTATGTCCCACAACCATAACCTGACTTACGTCACTATCCAGCTCATTTAGCAGTTCGATATAGTCATCTGGCCAAGCACCATAAAGATGTCTGGTATATTGGATCTCCCCACCGTAATCACAGTCCATTGCCACTGCCTTTGCAGTTGCTGCTGCGCGCTTTGCCGTGGACGAAATTATCACGTCGGGAACCAGGTCTTGTTTTACCAGCAATGCGCCCATCCGTGGTGCATCATGTTTCCCTCGTTTATTTAGTGGTCGATCATGATCGGCAAGATTATTGTATTTCCAGCTTGATTTTGCATGCCTCAACACTAGCAAGGTCTTCATTCCCGGCAATAACCTCAAACAGAATTGATAATGCTATAAGACTGTAGCTACATCAAACACAAGCTTTGGGCATGGGTTAAATATCGTCAATAGATTCCACAATGCGACTTACAAGCCCATATTCTTGGGCAGCAGCGGCAGACATCCAGAAATTTCGATCTGTGTCTTCCTCAACCTTTTCAACAGGTTGTCCAGTCTGACGGGCGAAGGTTTCGTTCAATCGCCGTCGCATTTTCAATATTTCTTCCGCTTCAATCGCGATATCTGTTGCCTGCCCTCGTGCCCCACCCATAGGTTGATGCAGTAAAAATCTTGTGTTAGGCAAAGAGTAGCGATTCTCTTTTTCGGCTGCCACATATATTAACGCTGCAGCACTTGCCACCCAACCGGTACCAATCACCTTCACAGGTGCATTTACAAATCGAATCATGTCGTAAATGGTGTCGCCAGACTCTACATGCCCACCGGGAGAGTTGACAATCAATTTAATCGGATCGTCTGAGTCTGCAGCGAGTACAAGTAACTGTCTTGTTATCTCCTGTGCAGTATCCATGTTGATTTCCCCAAATAATAGGATGGTTCTGGTATCCAACAATTTTTGGTTTAGCGGCGTAAATCCTGATTTGTCCTCTTTTTCGTCCTGTTCTTCTTCGAATGTAATCATGAAAATCTCCTGCGATATAGTCTTCATTGAAAATGATGGATCAACTGTATTAGATCGACGTAAGTTTATCAGAATTGGCAGATCTCAGAAAAAAGGGACGCAGATATCATCTTACCCGCGTCCCAATTCTTAATTCTGTTATCAGTCGACAGATCTAAAGCTTAAGGTTTGTAAAAGCACCTAATCCTGGATAAATGGCTGTATCTCCCAAATCATCCTCAATGCGCAGTAACTGATTATATTTCGCCACACGATCACTCCGAGCCGGTGCGCCTGTTTTAATCTGGCCGGCATTCAAGGCAACGACCAAATCGGCGATAGTTGCATCCTCAGTTTCGCCACTGCGATGAGATACAACTGCTGTCCAACCATGCCTTTGTACCAAATTTACCGCGGCGATTGACTCCGTCAATGTACCAATCTGGTTCACTTTGCATAGAAGGCTGTTAGCTGCATTTCTTTCTAAAGCAGTCTCAATGCGTTTTACATTGGTGACCAAAAGATCATCACCGACTAGCTGTAATCGATCACCCAAGCGCTCAACAATCAATTCCCAGCTTGACCAATCATCCTCATCTAATCCATCTTCCAGAGAGATAATGGGATAACGATCAACCCAACTGGCATACAAGTCCACCATTTCCGCACCGGTAAGCAATCTTCCTTCTGATGCAAGATTGTACTTGCCATTTTCATAAAACTCGGAGGCAGCCGGATCCATTGCCAACATAATGTCGTCACCTGGCTTGTAACCCGCCGTTTCGATTCCCTCTAGAATCAAATCAAAAACCTCACTATTGGCCTTTACTTGGGGAGCGTATCCACCTTCATCACCTACAAGTGTCCTATGTCCGCGCTTGTTCAACACTTTCTTAAGTGTATGGTAGATCTCGGTACACCAACGTAAACCTTCACGGAAAGTAGGCGCGCCAACGGGCATAATCATGAATTCTTGCATATCTGCCCCACCTGGCGCATGTTTACCGCCATTCATGATGTTCATCATTGGCACCGGCAATGTTCTTCCGGACACGCCACCCAAATAGCGGTATAACGGCAGACCAACACTTGCTGACGCAGCATGTGCTACAGCCAATGAAACACCCAAAATAGCATTTGCTCCTAAGCGGCTCTTGTTTTCTGTACCATCTAAGGTGAGCATGGCCTGGTCAATACCCACTTGGTCCGTGGGATCCCAGCCCTCCATTGCCTCGGCGATCTCTGTATTTACTGCGTCAACAGCCTGTAATACGCCCTTGCCACCGTAACGGTTTTTATCGCCATCTCGCTTCTCGTTAGCTTCATGGATACCGGTAGAAGCACCAGAAGGTACAATAGCGCGCCCTGCGGCTCCATCTGCCAGAACAACCTCCACCTCGACAGTAGGGTTTCCGCGCGAATCCAGCACTTCGCGGCCATAGACCGATTCAATATGGTTCATGTTAACTCCTTAATTCCCTCGTTTAGGGATAAATTCGTAATGTTTGTAGATCAAGGCAAAATATACTGGATGAGACCATTGTCAGCAACCATTAAGACCAATGTTTATTGTTTGCCAACTAGAAACGGCCCAGATATAACTCACACATAATGCCCACCAAAAAACACTCTCTTAAAGCAAATCATTTGCACCAACTTTGGCTCAAATTATCGAAAGAACTCGCGGACGTTTTCGACGCTCATTCGGTCTGCGCGATTATAGGATCAGAGGTCGCCATCCATGCTCACGTTATAACAGTCATCGGTATTAGCGATCCGCAAAGACAACATTATGATGTCTGGATTTGTGATCCAAATGGCACAGTAGAACAGTCAATCTGGCCCTCAGCTTCAGCTTCTTTTGAAGGCATTCTTGAAGCTGGGAAAGTAACGCATCTAGAAAAACTAAATCGTCCTGTTGCCGAGTTGGTAAAGAGCGAGCTTTGGTTACTAGTGCAAGAAAATGTATTTGCGGTCCCTTTGCCATTTCCGGTTGGAGAAAACCCAGTCCCACCTCCTGGCGTATTGTGTTTGCTCGATCCGGGAAAGAACATGCCACTTGATGCGCAACTTCTTGAAGATTTAGCCAGAGGAATGACAGTGTATCTTGATCGCGCTTTCTTGAGGCGCCAGGTGGATCGCCAATCCGTTGAATTCGCGGTCGTGTCCGACATCAGCCATACCCTCACATCTACTTTGAGCATGGACAACGTCTTTCGGCAATTGACGGGCACAATTCGACGTACACTGAATGTAGAATCGTTATCTGTTGGTTTAACCGAAGCCCATACAGGTGATGTTGTTTTTGCAGAACAACTTTTGGGAACTCAATTCAAAAACCTCCCTCAAATACGCGTTAAAAGAGGTCAAGGTATTGCAGGATGGGTTGCTGAGCATGGAGAACCTGTCATTGTGAATGATACATATGCAGACAAGAGATTCTATTCTGGGTCTGACCAAAAATCAGGTTTTCGGACAGACTCTATGCTTTGCATTCCTCTTCAAGTCGAAAATCGCACAATTGGCGTTCTTCAGGCAATCAATCGACGTTACGGGGAGTTCACCGACCATGACTTACAGCTCTTGCAAGCTATTGGCGGCCCCTTAGCTGCCGCAATCGAAAATGCAAGGCTGCATGCTGATGTTCTTGCAGGGAAGCGTCGCATAGAAACATTATTTTCCAATATGTCTGAAGGCATGTTGACACTCACTGTGGATGGCATCATTACCCAAGCTAATGATGCCCTTGGCGCATTAATATTGGCCGATCCGTCGGATTTATATGGCCAAAAGGCTCTAGATTCACTCTTATTAAGAGACGGTGATCTAGGTGACTTCATTGATATCGTTCATGAGTCAGGGGAAGAATATCCTCAAATGGTGGCTGATTTGAAGCGAGCCGGGTTGGATTTTGTTCCAGTTCTCATCAGCGGTGCAGCCATCCGAGACAATAAGGATCGCGTCAGTGAAATGATTTTTGCTTTTAGTGACCTTAGTCAAATACGTGAAGTCGAACGTATGAGGGAGGATCTCTTCCAGGCAATCGCCCATGAACTACGTACACCATTGGCCACCATTCTGATGTATGCGCGACTGTTGCGAGAGGGGAAAGCTCGAGATGAAGAAAAGGTTCTACGCTTTCTGGGTGTGATTGAGCGTGAAAGTGACCGGCTTCAGCGGATGGTACGCAGGATGATGCAGTTAGCAAAACATGAGGCAAGCGAGCTGCAGCGCAGCCCTCAACCTGTTTATTTAAATCCAATACTAGAAGAGATATTGCCATCTCTCGCTGATCTAGCTGTGGAAAAGGGGCTCCTCTTTCGCCAACAAATTGAACCTGATTTGCCTGCCATCGTTGGTGATCCCGAACGTTTGGAGGAAATATTCAGTAATATTGTCGTTAACGCAATTAAGTTTACGCCGTCCGGCAGCATTAGTGTTTCAGTTGGTATAAAAAACAACTCGATCCAGTTCGTTGTTAATGACCAGGGTATTGGTATACCTGAGGAAGCCATTCCCAATTTATTTAAGCGGTTTTATCGCGCACAAACGGCCGTTGAAAGAGGGATCGCCGGCACTGGACTTGGTCTCTACATGGTCAAACGCAATGTTGAGCAATATAATGGGACTATTGAAGTCAACAGTATTCAAGATGAAGGTACCAGATTTACTATTGCCTTTCCTATCTATGATGGATAATTGTTCCTTCCACACGATCCATTGAGAAATACTTACAAAATATAACATATGCTAAAGCAATCAATATATCTCGATCACGGAGCATCAACACCAGTGCACCCACAGGTAATCGAAGCCATGATGCCATACTGGAGCGAAACATATGGCAATCCATCATCCTTCCACAAATTCGGCAGTTCCGCTTCCATTGCCCTTGAAAACGCTCGCGCCTCTATCGCAGACCAGATAAACGCAAAACCCAATGAAATTGTGTTTACCAGCTGCGGATCTGAAAGTGACAATCTAGCAATTCGCGGCGTATTATGGTCATCACGTACAAAAGGCCGCGGAAACCATTTGATCATTAGCAGTATCGAACACAGCGCGGTAAAAAACACTGCTATCCAGCTGCGCGATACATTCGGCTTCGACTTGACGATATTACCCGTTGACAAATACGGCCGTGTTCGAGTGCAAGATTTGGAGGAGGCGATCCGCCCCACTACCGCCCTAATTAGCATAATGGCGGCTAATAATGAAATCGGCACATTACAGCCAATCCAGGCAATTGGTGAGATCGCCCACCGGCATAACATCCCTTTTCATTCCGATGCTGTACAAGCCATCGCCACTCAAAACTGGGATATGAAAATACGCCCTATCGACCTGATGAGCATTGCCCCACACAAATTCTACGGACCTAAAGGGGTCGGCATTCTGTATGTCCGGGACGGAATTCAGCTAGAATCTACCTTAACCGGCGGGGGACAAGAAAATGGGAGACGTGCAGGAACTGAAAACTTGCCATATATCGTAGGAGCTGCCAAGGCACTTCGTTTGGCCCAAGAAAACCTACCGGAGACAATCGCCCACTATCTGCCATTACGTGATCGCCTGATTTCTGGTATCACTTCAGCGCTTAACGATGAATGCCTTCTTACAGGCCACCCCATGGATCGCCTACCGCACAATGCTAGTTTCACCTTCCGCAATATTTCCGGCAATGATATGTTGATGCATTTAGATCTGGCCGGCATTGCAGCCAGCAGCGGTTCGGCCTGTAAGAGTGGCGATCCAAAACCTTCTGCCACATTATTAGCCTTGGGTCTTGGTTCGGAGTGGACCGTTGGCGGGCTGCGCCTGACTGTTGGCCTTCAAAACAGCCGCGACGATATTGAGACTGTAATATCAGTCATCCCTGAAATAGTACAGAAATTGCACAAACTAAATAATGCTCTCGGAAAATCTAGATGAGTACCGTTAACGGAAACAAGGATAGAGGGTTATCTTCAATTAAAAACGCCAGTGACAAACGTGTTGTCGTCGCTATGAGCGGCGGTGTAGATAGTTCTGTAGCTGCTGCTATCCTTGTAAAACAAGGTTTCGATGTCGTCGGAATGATGATGCGCCTATGGAGCGAGCCAGGGACCTCCAATGGCGCACAATTTAATCGCTGCTGTACGCCGGATCAAATGGCCGATGCTCGCCGCGTCGCCGATCAGCTAGGTATTCCATTCTATGCACTAGATGTGAAAGATCACTTTCGTGACAGTATCGTGCAATTCTTTATTGACGAACATGTAGCAGGTAGGACACCAAATCCCTGCATAGAATGTAACCGCCAGATCAGATTCACCTATTTGCTAGAACAGGCTTTAGCAATTGATGCTTATTATCTGGCCACAGGACATTATGCCCGTGTACAGCAAGCAAGTGATCGCTACAATTTATTAAAAGGCGTCGATCAATCCAAAGATCAATCATATGTTTTGCATGTATTAACTCAAAAGAAATTGGCACATGTACTATTCCCCATTGGCGATTATCGCAAAGAAGAGGTTCGAGATCTTGCTCGTCAATTCAATCTTCCTGTTGCTGCAAAACATGATAGTCAAGACCTTTGTTTTGTAGCTGACGGTGACTATCGACGTTTCCTTCGTCAAAACAGCGCTGATGTTTCAAGACCGGGGTTGATAATTTCTGAATCTGGACAAGAATTGGGCCAACACAATGGGCTCCCTTTCTATACAATAGGTCAACGCAAAGGGTTAGGTATCACCGCTTCACTCCCACTTTACGTTATTAATAAGGATACAGAAAATAACAATTTAGTAGTAGGCCCACGAGAGGCATTAGGCCAAACAGAGTTAATAGCACTTAATGTCAACTGGATAGCAGGTCACTCACCCGATCAATCTAAACCAGTGCAGATTAAGATACGTTACAAGGCCAAACCCGTCCCAGGCATGATTTCGGACTTAGGGGATGGAAAAATATTCGTGCACTTCAATGAACCGGTGTTTGGGATTACGCCAGGACAAGGTGCTGTGTTTTATGACAATGATATTTGCCTTGGTGGTGGCTTGATAGCTGATTCATCACCTAAAAAACCAACAATGGCACCCCAATTTAGCGATGCATCAAGGAACGCGGAAAATGAGCGGCACAGCTTCTAGTATTGTATTGGCATTCTTATTATCGACTGCTTATGCCACGTTATTTCACCTGTTAATTGGTGGGCCAGCTAAACGCCTAATCTTATATGTTGTAGCGTCATGGATTGGATTTGCTGTTGGTCATTTTATTGGCAACATTTTTCAACTTGATTGGTATAAACTTGGTCCGCTTAATCTCCTGAGCGCTAGTATAGGGTCTTGGCTTGCCCTGTTAGGGAGTTGGTGGCTTGCTGGAAGGTCTAGCTAGGCCGTTTTGATCAATGCTGTTCCTGATATATAATTTGGTTCTGGGATAATAATATGAGTGGCGCGCAACAGCCTATAGAAATTCAGGTAAATCAAACAAATAAAAACGAGCTTGTACCCCGACTTTACGTAGCAATTGGTATCATCGTAGTTTTGGTATTAGCCATACTTTTTATACTGGGTGTTGTGTGGGTAGCACAAAATCACGCAGACACGGTCGCAGCACTACGAAATGTAATGATTATTGCCTTAGCTCTTATGTCTTGCATTTTTGGGATCGTGCTTTTGATTATGTTTGTTGTAGTGATTCGCTTGGTCAACATGCTTGAATTTGAAATCAGACCGATATTAGAGAAGACAAACGAAACACTGGGAACGGTTCAGGGTACAACCACATTTGTTAGCGAAAATGTCGTTCGGCCTGTAACAAGAGCAAGTAGTAATATTGCCGGCATACGCAGGGGTTTAGTTACATTATTTGGTAATCCCAAAAAGAATCTACCTGATTGAAAGCGGAGATAAAATGGACGAAAATAACAATGAGTTCGGGGCCTTTTTAGCGGGCTTTGTAATTGGCGGATTAGTTGGTGCAGCAGTCGCCTTAGTATTGGCTCCACAATCTGGATCGGAAATGCGTTCACAGATCGCAGGCAAAAGCCATGATTTACGTGAAGCGGGTGGTCGCCGTGCACACCAAGCTCGTGATTCCGCTAACACCTATGTACACGATTTTGGCAGCCGCGCCAGCGAGAAAGGACAACAAGTTCAGGAGCAAGCGCGCATTGTTCTTGATTCCGGTAGAAAGTCAAAAAATGCAGCTGATGAAAATGGAACCCATGTGGATGTGGACGCTCCTGGTGCCATGAGCGAAGAACCTTCTGCCGAATAATCCAAGAGCTATTGCGATCATTCTCAGGAATGAAATTAGAGCTTGACTATCCATTTTTAAACCTCACAGGCGTTCCATTGTTAATATGTAGGACGCCTGTTTTTATGCCCGGATAACGTATACGCAGGTCGATCAATCCAAGGAGACAGACCAAATTTCAAATGCTGTGCATTTCACGCAGCTTAAAGAATCTTGGCTCAACTATGGTCACGCCATCAACCCTTTCACTTAAAAATTTGCTTGAGATTCTACCTAGCAACATAAATGTGACGGCGCAACACAGAATAAGCGAAGCTTACAACTTTGCTAAAACTGCTCATGGCAGCTTAACCCGAGAGTCTGGAGAACTGTATATCGATCATGATTTGGCGGTCGCTCAAATCATGGCCCCGCTTGACGTTGACACTGATACGCTTATTACCTGCCTCCTACATGATATCCTCCTGCCACATACCAATGTTTCAGTCGCAAATGTCGAGCAACGTTTTGGCAGCGAAGTATCTTCTCTAGTCACAAGTCTGAACAAGTTGCAGGAGTACGCCCAACAAACCCAATATACACAAAAGACGAAGGGTGCTATTGACAAGCATGAACTCGAAGTGATCCGTCAAGCCATTCTATCGATTATTGAGGGTGATATCAGGATTATCCTTATCAGGATGGCAGACTGCCTTCAAGATTTGCGCAAAGCAAGCGGTTTAACAAAAGACAAACAACAAGAGATTGCTGGGGAAGCGATGCATATCTATGCGCCGCTTGCTAATCGTTTAGGGGTTTGGCACCTAAAATGGGAATTGGAGGATCTGGCTTTTCGCTACCTGGATTCCAATAACTACAAGAAAATTGCCCAGAAATTAACCGAACGTCGCGAAGAAAGAACAAAGAAAATAAATGAAGCCGCCGGCAAACTGCGTTCAAATATTCGCAAAAACGGTCTCAAGGCTGAGGTAACCGGTCGTTCTAAACATATCTACTCCATTTATCGCAAAATGCAGCGCAAGCAGCAAAGTTTCGAGCAAATAAGTGACATTCAAGCCTTACGGGTAATCTTGTACCCCAAAAATCCAGATAATTACAAAAAAATGAGCCTTAAGGAAAAGGCTGATGATGATCGAAGTCTTTGCTATGAAGTTTTGGGTATTGTTCATGGGCTTTGGCAACCATTTCCAGGTGAGTTCGACGATTACATCGCAACACCCAAACCTAATGGATATCGTTCTTTACATACGGCCGTAATCGATCTCGAAACCGGATTGAAGTTGGAGGTACAAATTCGCAGCCTCAGTATGCATGAGGAAGCGGAGAAAGGAGTCGCTGCCCATTGGGCGTATAAAGAAGGTGGCGCACGAGTCAGCGCCTCTGTTCAACGAAGAATTCAAAATCTCCGTGATCTGCTCACAACCCTTCAAGAAACAGAAGATGATGAAGTTGGCCGCAAACTGTTAGCGACGGAAGGGTTGACTGAACGCGTTTACGCCTTTACACCAAATGGAGATGTAATCGAATTACCCCAAGGCTCGACACCAATCGACTTTGCGTATCAGATTCATACATCTGTTGGTCATCGCTGCCGGGGTGCACGGATAAACGGCAAGATGGTCAGTCTCGACTACAAATTGAAATCTGGGGACCAAATCGAGATTGTCACCGCCAAGCGTGGAACGCCTAGCCGAGATTGGATGAACGCTAGTTTGGGATACACCGGAAACGCGCGGACCCGCAGCAAGATTCGCCAATGGTTCCGCACACAAGAGCGTGGCAAAAATATCCAACAAGGACGTGAAGTTGTAGAACGTGAATTAAAGAGCCTGGGCCTGATTGATACCTTTTCTATAGAAAAAATCGCCGCCGCCCTTAAATATGATGACGTTAAGGAATTCTTAGCACGCGTTGGTTTTGGCGATATTCAAAGTGCGCAGATTAGTGGTGCTTTGATGTTAATGGGAAAGAGCCTGAAACCGGACGACAAGGAACTCGTGCCTTTGCTTCTTCCTGAACGGCCGAAATCCAAAGGTTTGACAATTTTAGGCACAAGCGGTTTGCCCACTAAAATGGCCGGCTGCTGTAATCCTATTCCACCTGAGCCTATCGTCGGTTACATTACCCGTGGCCATGGGGTTACAATTCACAAGCAAGATTGCAAACAACTGGCCGCAATTACAGATCGAGAGCGCATCATTAATGAGGTTGATTGGGGACAAGAGGCAGAAACCTATCCTATTCCGATCGTTGTGCAAGCGTACCGTCGTGCCCATCTGGTTGATGAGATGTCCAACATCCTTCGCGGACAACAAATCCAAGCCCCTAAAACAAAAACTATCACAACTGATAGTGAATTAACTGTTTACCTAGTAGCAGAGGTCTCTAGTATAGAACAGCTAAATTGGCTCTTAAAAAAGTTCGAAGGACTTCAGAACGTAATTGAGGTACGCCGCCAGCGCTGGTCTTGATCGAAATCTGATAAAAAATATTTATTTAGCATTTGGATGAATACGACGCTTGTTAACCTTAGCTCCTCCGTGGGACCCCCATATCATCAAGCAATATAGCTTGAGCGCCGGTATCATGGAAGATTGTTAATTCCGCCGTAACCGTTTCAAATTGGAAGTATTGGATTTCTTCTTCTCCATCTGTTCCTACAAACACAAATTGGCCGCGAACAAACCTGTCATCCCTGCCCAGCAATCGCAGTTTAGCTCCGTTCCAACGACAATAATTTACTAATGGTTTCACTCAATACCTTCTCTCACTTTCAAGGTGATGGCAGCTAATGCAGTCCATTATTCTTCCGGCGCCAAGAAATAAAATATAGGATCGTCCCTAGCCCCCCCAATATCACTAGAAAAATAGCATAAGGAAACCCATCCGACAACGCTGAATAATCTGAATTTCGTTCAAGAGATGGCGACGAACTAATAGTCCCACTGACATTAGAAGGGGGCAATACTAATGGGAGGTCATCTGAAGTCTGGCCGGAGCAAATATCTTCAAACGAGATCTCTGGTGGTGGTATAGCCTGACTTTCTGCTCCCGGCCCCCATGCCCACCCTTCAACCGATCCTGGTTCGACCAGGTATCCATTAGCTCCTGCTTCGGCATATCGCCAACCATCTTTTAGTTGATGCCAATACGACCAATAAATACATTCACCACCACTTCTACATTGACACAAACAATCGCTAGCTGGACAGCCGGCATCGTTTATACTACAAACCAGCGCGCCTAGACCTTGGGCTTCAATCTCTAGTTCTAATCCAGATTGTTGAACTAGATCTAGTCCGCTGATTTGAGGTTCCTCGAATTCAACACAGGCAGTTTCAATCTGCTGATCGTCATAACTTATAACTATGGCAGCTCGATTTTTATCTTGTGCGTGCAAATCATTTGACGTGATCCAGAAAACAACAAATAACATGGCCAATAAGGCTAAAGGTTTAAATACAAGCTTCATATCCTCTCCATACGCCCCAATCTGAGCCAGCTATTCCTCAGGGAGATTATCCGTTATCGTCACCAGGTAAACGGCCGTGGATGACATTGTTTACTCTTGAATTACCGACGGAAACGGCTTTCCTGTCAAGGCCGGAATTGCCTGAACAGTTGCAAAGAAATTATCGGCAGGCCCCTGCCCAAAATCGGCCTGAAATGCACCGCTGTCATTTTGCCATTCAAGCAACGCAGTCATTGGCGCTCGTCCATCTTTGGACCAGGCACCTTCATCATTGTGGAAATCTTCGCCCATTGAAGCCAAGGCCTGTATCACCAAAGCCGTACTATTTGCGTTCTCCCCAAACCCAGATCCATACTCCCACCCCCCAGTCGACAATTGGCTCATCTTCAGAAAATCTAGAGCCTTTTCAAGGGCAGAATCGTCCGGAGAAACTCCTGCAGCAGCCATGGCCATGATTGCCATGGCTGTGGCATCTGCGTTTTGAATGGTCCCAAATCCATCGTCCCATGAACCATCTTCCGCTTGTTGCGTCTTCAGCCATTCTACAGCAGCATTTGGAACTGGCTCATTTACGGCCACCATGGCCAAAATCGCCAGCGACTGATTATAGGCGTCACTTGTGTTGTACTGTCCAGTTTGTGAATATTGTTTCGTCAAATTTGACGACCAATCCTCGCCGGCAAAATCATTTGGATCCTGGTTGGCTGCAACCAAAGCAAGTACCGTCTTTCCAGCATTTCCGCCTGACAACTCGGCATAAGCCACCAACTCCACAACATTTTCTTGCAGGTAGCCAACCGGTGTGTTCTTTCGGTCGGAATAGGGATCTGCAGGATTATATCCAGCACTAGCAACAGTTATGATGGGGTCCAAAGTCGCTGCTGGGCTAGAGGCAGGTTGGCCTGTTTCGAAGTCGGTGCCATAACCACCGTCTTCATTTTGATTATTTTCTATTAACCATATTACGCCACTCTCCAATGCCTCTATCTGACCAAGATACGATTCGTCTGCAGGTATCTCAGATAACTCAACCTGATTTGACACGCCCAACTGACATGATGCTAAAAAGAGGCAAAGACATATTGAGAGGAATAGATGTTTTCCGTTGTTGCTCACTTCAATCGCTCCTACTTTTGGTGGTAAATCAACAAGATCATTACTTATTAGACTGCCTGATACTATCCGGCAGCCAAACACGAACGAAGCGCATTTCAGAGGGTTTGACTTGACAACAAAAAACCCGGCACCTTAAGGCGCCGGGTTGAGAATTGACCGCTGCATGCTGTCGTTCCCAACCCCGATCCCCGAGGGCTGAAACGCAATATCTTAGGCGGTCGACCTGACTTAGTAGACGAGCTTTAATCTCAGTCTATCATCACAGTTGCGGGACAGTATTGGATTCCCAATCAACAGAATAAAACTGCTGTTTGGCCACCAATTTCGCTGCAAGCAACGCACTTTTGCATTGCCCGATCCGGGCTCGAAAGTAACCCGAAATCCAGAGATAATCGTTCATTTTCAATTGTTAACAAAGATAGTGTAACACAGGGCATAGAGGCGTCAATATTTTTATTATTAACATAGGTTATCTTACTGTTACTACCCAATCAAACTCTCTCCGGTCATTTCCGGCGGCTGGGGAATACCCATTAATTCTAAGATCGTTGGCGAAACGTCCGCCAGCTTGCCGCGCGGCCGGAGATTGACATAACCATCTGCACCTATCACGAACAAGGAAACAGGTTGAGTTGTATGGTAAGTATGGGGATTGCCGGTTTTATGGTCAATCATGCGCTCACAGTTGCCATGATCGGCCGTAATAATCGCCACCCCCCCTTTAGCATTAATAGCCGCGACCAATCTGCCGGCACATTCATCCACCGCTTCAACAGCCTTGATTGCTGCCTCAAGATCGCCAGTATGGCCCACCATATCCGGATTAGCGTAGTTGACCAATATAAAATCATCGTCATGTTCGGCAATGCGTTCTAGTAAAGCCTCAGTCAGAGGATAGGCACTCATTTCCGGCTGCAAATCGTATGTGGCAACCTTAGGTGATGGCTCCAAATACCGTTCCTCTCCCGCGAATATTTCTTCTCGACCGCCATTAAAAAAGTAAGTTACATGGGCATACTTCTCTGTTTCAGCAGAATGAAACTGCTTCAGGCCCCGATTACTTAGAACCTCGGCCAAGGGATTGGAAATATCTTGCTCCGGAAAAATGGTTGGCGCCGTGAATTCATCCTCATATTGGGTCATAGTGATTATTTCTACGTCCTCGATAAACTCACGCTCAAATCCATCAAAATCAGAAAACATAAAAGAGCGTACGATCTGGCGCATCCGATCCGCACGGAAATTATAGAACACAAGACAATCTCCCGGTTCAATAGCCACATTTCGATCGCCAACCTTTATAGCAACTGGCAATATAAATTCGTCAGTCACACCCTCATCGTAGGATGCCTGTAGCGCTTCTTTAACCGAAGCGGCCGTACGGCCGTTTTCGCCCTGGTGCGCGGCAATGACATCATATCCTTTCTGTATGCGCTGCCAGCGCCGATCGCGGTCCATGGTGTAATATCGACCACTAACAGAGGCAACCACGGCCGGATTCTCATCCAGAAAATGTTCCAGCTTATCAGCGAATACCATGCCGCTTTCAGGCGGTGTATCTCGTCCATCAGTTATCAAATGAATGATGGGCTCTAATCCTTTCTCAGCTGCTAACTCGAGAATTGCATACATGTGACTGCTGTGGCTGTGTACACCACCGTCGCCAAATAATCCGATCACATGCAGCTTTCCATTCCTCGCCTTGACCTGGTCAATTTCTGAAACAAGCAATTCATTTTCGAAAAAACTCCGATCTACAATCGCGCGGTTGATTCGGGTGAGTTCCTGATAAACAACCCTTCCCGCCCCTAGGTTCAGATGACCTACTTCTGAGTTCCCCATTTGCCCTTCCGGTAAACCAACAGCTTCACCAGATGCGTCAACTATCGATCGTTCCAAAGTACGCATCCAGCGATCATAGTTAGGTGTGTTCCCTAACATTACGGAATTCCCATCTTCTTTCCTGCGGATTCCCCATCCGTCTAAGATAATTAGGCTAACAGGTTTGTATACCTTCATTTTTTGGTTATGCTCCTTATGGTTTGACTTTGCACATTGATTTAACCTTCAACGTGTAAATTTTCCCTTGTAAGACGTTAGCCCGTCTACATAATACGGCCCAACATGATTATACCATCCGTCTCAAGTAGCCAGAAAGCAAAACGGCGAGCAAAATGCTCGCCGTCTGATATTAGCTCCTCAGGTTGGATTCGAACCAACAACCCTTCGGTTAACAGCCGAATGCTCTGCCGTTGAGCTACTGAGGAATAGCGAACGGAATTATATCAAACGGCATGGCGGTGTCAAGCACAAAGAATTCCAAATATCGTCCAATTTCCCAAAATAAGATTAATCCATTTCGAGCTAGAATCATGGACAGTTATTAGCAAACATGATACATTTTTGCTCCGCCGACAAGGAATTATCGTCCTGAAAAAATAAGGGAATTTTATGAAAACAGCGATCATCGTACATGGTGGAGCAGGCGCTTGGCAAAGTGATATCGAACGGCTTCAACAGGCAATGACAGTATGTATTGAGGCAGCATTAGTTGGTCAAGCCGTTTTAACCCAGGCGGGCACGGCCGTTGACGCAGTTGAAGCGGCCGTCCGTGTATTGGAGGCCAGCCCAGTTCTTAATGCCGGACATGGCAGCTACCCCAATGCCAATGGCAACATCGAAATGGATGCGCTTATCATGGACGGGAAAGATCTAAATCTTGGTGCTGTTGCAGCCGTTCAGCGCATACGATCGCCAATCAGTTTGGCGCGTAGAGTTATGGAAGATTGTGACGATGCGCTCCTTGTCGGCCCTGGTACTAACGCATTCGCCGACAACATCGGTTTTCCATGCTGTGAACTTTCCGATCTTCTTGTTGACATGGAGCCTCCTCCGACAAAGCAGTCCAATACATTAGGAGATACCGTGGGCGCTGTAGCAATCGATTCTTTTGGAAATGTGGCAGCGGCCACTTCGACTGGGGGAACAATTAACAAAGTGCCAGGAAGAGTCGGAGATAGTCCCTTAGTTGGCTGCGGGGGATATGCAGATAATCACACTGCAGCAGTTAGTGCCACAGGTCGGGGAGAGGACTTAATGAAAGTGGTGATCAGCAAACAGGTATGTGACTTCGTAGGTAGTGGTTTGTCTGCCAACTCTGCCTGTGAAGCTGCCATTGTTCTGCTGGAAGAGCGGGTTAGCGGCAGTGGCGGCGTGATCGCTATTGATGCCCGCGGTCAGATTGGTTTTGCTTATAACACATTCGCCATGCCCCATGCTTATGCTATCGGTGAGGAGGACATTAACAGTGGGAGATGAATGGTTTGTATTAAGAATATGATGGATCTGCCGGCAATATCGCGCCGCAACAGGGTCAAAGGGGAGACCTACAGCAGGTGAAGAGGATATGACAAGTTCAACGAATGGAGGGCTCGACTTTCGTACGAAGTCGCCTTTTAACCGATCTTGGTTCTGGGTCATACTGGCTATGTTGATAGCCTTTTTGCTTTACCTATCTACAGCACAATTACACGTTAACGGCAGCAATCATCCAATTGCTAACGATGTCGGTGAAATTCAAAACGCACTGCCTCGCTGGGGCACAATCCATCACAGCAGCTACCCGCTTTACTCGGCGGTCGGTTCCCTATTCGTTACTCTGTTAGGTTGGCTTGGGATTTCACCAGCCGCAGGGACATCACTTTTTTCGGCCGTTTTTGGTGCTGTCACTATTGGTCTCATTGTGCTCCTGGCCATAGAAGTAAGGATTTCTTATTTATCGTCGTTGGCAGGCGCCCTAGCTGTCGCCGTGTCAACTTCGATTTGGGCAGATGCATCCCTAGCTGAAGTACATACGGTAACCTTAGCGTTTACTGTTGCTACATTACTCTTCGCAGCGCGATTCGGACGTACTGGAACGCGCTCTGATTTACTTTTACTTACTTTGTTTTTTACACAAGCAGTTGCTCACCAACGATCTGTTATCTTGTTAACCCCATCGGTTTTATTCTTAATTTGGCCTAAAGTTCGTCTGATTTGGCATAATTTTCCAGCCATATTGTTAATCACCTTACTTGCCCCATTGACATATCTTTATTTGCCAATACGAGCCTGGATGGGTGCGGATTGGATATTTGGAGATCCTGGAAGTTGGGATGGGTTTTGGACATTATTCTTTGACAACCGTGCCGGTCGTGTATTTGAATTTCAAAACAGCCTGAATACATGGCTCATTCAAATCAATACAACAATTGAATTATTGGCCGACGATCTACCCTGGCCGCTCCTTATCATTGGCTTATTATCTCTCATCGGGATGGTCGTCGATAAGACACGCCGCCGTGCCGGTATTGCATTTGTATTAATTTGGTTTTTAAACTTTTTTCTGACAGTGTTGATCTGGGAAGACAAGGTATCAGATGCTCAATTGGCCGCTAAACTTCCAGCCTTAATTGTTACCGGCATTGGTCTGTCTTATTTACTTGATTGGTTTAAGCAGCGATCTCGTCTACTTGGAATTACAGCAACCATAATTCTACTTCTAGCTTTAATCTTCTGGGCACGACAAGCCAGGTCAATTACATTGTCCATTACCCGTGACCGAACCGTTGAACCAATAATCGAAATCGTTGATCGGATTGAACCTGCAACTGATGCCCGTCGTACGACAATAATCGCCCCCTGGGGTCGTGATTATTGGGGATTAACTTATGCACAAGCCTTTCGCCAGCAAATGCAAGGCCTTAACCTGGTAGACCACAACGCTAATCACAAAGAATTAATGGACCAGGGCGACCATTTGTTGACCCCCCTTGCAACCTACCTTGTATTTCCCTTGTCATGGTGGGAAGAACGTTTAGATCGGACATTATATCTCTCTACAGCAGCGCCAGAAGTCATTGAAATGAGCCCACGGCCGCTATACACGTCCGGAGATTTCCCATCAGATGTTAAACAGGACCTACAAAACGGTGTGCGCATACGGTCACATGAGATTAGGCATCTTGGGGATGGCCAGCTTTGGATTACCATTTTTTGGGAAAGTGTTGATGAAGTCTCGCAAGATTATAGTGTAGCTGTGCACCTGGTAGCCCAGGACCCGCCGCAAAGCGAGCACGACATCCTCGATCAAGCGGATAACAGCCATCCTGTTGAAGGTTACTACCCTACTACTCGTTGGCAATTAGGCGAAATAGTCCGCGACGATTACTTAGTTACAATCCCTGAAGGCAGTAACCCGACGGCCGTTCGTGTGGGAATGTACCGTTTTGATCCTGATAAGGGCTTTATTAATACACCTTGGCTGTCGATACCACTAGAAGATAGCCCTTAATATTGGTCAACTTTCAGTTAAACAAACTTGCAACCATTAATTCTAGACCATACATCACAACTAACCACTTTCAGTTACCCGTCTGTATTCACGCAAGAATCGTATGCTTGTTTCTATACCTCGGTAGTAATTCGGTAAGTAGAAACGTTCATTCGGAGCGTGGATCCTGTCATCCGGTAAACCAAAGCCCATTAAAACCGTCTCCAAGCCTAAAATTTCTTGAAACTGGCCGACAACGGGTATTGATCCCCCTTCACGCATGAAAACGGGTTCGCGTCCAAACACCTCAGAATAAGCAGTGGATGCAGCCTTCATCGCCCCAATATTGAGATCTGTAATACTGGCCGGCGCACCGCCCATGAAACCAATTGAAACCTCAACACTCGGCGGTGTTATTTCACGAATGTAATCACGATAAAGTTTAGCGATATCTTGAGGATCTTGATCTGGGACAAGTCGCATGGAGATTTTTGCGTGCACTGTCGATGGCAGCACTGTTTTCCCACCGGCCCCAGTGTACCCACCGATAATTCCATGTACATCTAATGTGGGCCGTGCTCCAAGACGCTCTACCAATGAATACTCCGGTTCACCCCACGCTTGAGGAGAACCAGCCTCCGCAAGCCAGGCATCTTCATCTAGTGGAAATTTAGCCAGGATTTCTCGTTCATCTTCATTCAACGCTCGCACGTTATCATAAAATCCTGGGATTAAAATCCGGCCTTCTTCATCCTTGAGCTTAGCAATGATATGTCCTAGAACATTGAGCGGATTATTGATGCCGCCCCCAAAACTACCGGAATGAAGATCGCGGCTTGGCCCTGTAATATCTAAAAAGGTATAGAGCATCCCACGTAAGCCATAAACTATAGCCGGTTGGTCATGACTTACTATGGCCGTATCAGAAACCAGCGCCACATCTGCAGCAAGCATCGCTCGATTGTTTGGGATAAAAGCCTCCAAACTCAATCCACCGCTTTCCTCTTCCCCTTCTACAATAAATTTGACGTTAATTGGCAGTCTACCCAAAGTCTGCAAATAGGCCTCAACGGCTTTTACATGGACATATATTTGGCCCTTGTCATCGGAGGATCCCCTTGCATAGAGATGATCATCCCTTACGCTCGCTTCAAACGGTGGCGTTTCCCAAAGGTCAAGTGGTTCGACTGGTTGTACATCATAATGCCCATAAATCATGACTGTCGGTATATCTGCCCCAGCGTGAAGCCAATCGCCATAAACTAAAGGATGACCTACCGTTTCAATTACGCGAACATTTTCTAATCCTGCTCGTTCCATCTTGCGTGCCAACCATTGTGCTGCCTCGGCAACATCTTCCTTATGTTTTGGCTGTGTGCTTACACTGGGAATGCCCAAGAACTCTATTAATTCAGCAAGATGTGTTTCCTGATGTTCACGCGCAAATTGAATCGGATCTGTCATCACTTCGTCTCCATTGAAACGTTGGTTTATAATCGGCGGTTATTGTAACCCAATCCTGATAACATTGTTAAAGATTATCCTGGAATAAATCAACAAATTGCAATCGAAGCAGTTAACCATCATGATTGCGCCAAGCTGACATTTGTGCAATAAACATTATGCCGACCAACAATAATCTTAGTCACATCGCCTTGCTAGAAAGCATCCTATTTGTCGCCAGTGGGCCGGTCTCGACCGGCCGTCTCAGTACCGTTCTGGACATTTCGCCATCTAAGGTAAAGTCACTCTTGCGAGACCTGGAAGACACCTACATGGATCGAGGCTTGCGTTTGCAGTGGATCGGTCAAAATGTACAGTTAACATCCGCACCTCAGGCAAGTGATGTTATTGAGCGTTTTCTAGGTATGGAAGTCACAACACGTCTTAGCCAGGCCGCTTTGGAAGTCTTAGCCATAGCAGCTTATTTGCAGCCAATCACCAGGCCGGGCATTGACCAAATTCGCGGCGTCAACTCAGATGGTGCTCTTAGAACATTATTAAGCAAGGGACTTATTGAGGAGCAAGGACGCATGGACACGCCAGGACGGCCGATTTTATACGGAACTACCCCCGAGTTCTTGCAGCACTTTGGTCTTGCCAAAATTGACGAACTGCCCTTACTGCGCGACGAGGAAGAGTAAACCTGGATAATCCAGTGATAGAGCCAGTGCAAGAGCGTTTACAAAAAATAATGGCCCGTGCCGGACTGGGTTCGCGTCGTGCAAATGAAGCCATTATCGCCGCGGGGCGCGTAAAGGTTAACGGCCGTGTTGCTAGACTTGGAGACAAGGCTAATTCAACGACAGATCTTATCGAGATTGATGGCCAACCGTTACATCCCTCGCAAGAAAAATTCACGTACATCATTCTCAACAAACCTCGCGGAGTAATATCCTCGCTTGAAGATGAGCTGCAACAAGAGCGTACAACCGTTCGTGACTTGATTCCTATTCCCGGCCATCTCTATCCAGTTGGGCGGCTGGACAAGCCAAGTGAGGGCCTCATGTTGATGACCAATGATGGTAAGTTGGCACACCGCTTAACCCATCCACGCTATGAACATGAAAAGGTGTATGAAGTAGAGCTGGAAGGCAGCATCCCTGAAAGTTCTCTGGAACAATGGCGACGGGGCGTGATCCTGGACGAGCAGTCTACAGCTCCGGCTGTAATCAATGTCTTAAAAAGAGACGAGTCATCCACAAGAATTCGAATTGTACTTCGTGAAGGGCGTAAACGTCAGATTCGCCGCATTGCAGCCGGGTTCGGTCACCCTGTGCGCCACCTCGTTCGGACAAATATTGGACCAATCGCGTTAGGCAACTTAATAAGGGGCCAATGGCGATATTTGACCGCTGAGGAAATCGCACAATTGCGGAGCACACTTCATGAAAAGCCCAATAAACGACAGCGAACACGAAAGTAGTATCGGCGGATACAGTAAACATGATAGACTTAAACCATGACTCAACCAAGCATTATCACAATTGATGGCCCAGCCGCCTCCGGTAAATCTACGATCGGGCATATGTTGGCCAATGAGTTAGATTATCTATATCTGGATACGGGCAGCATGTACAGGGCAGTTACCTTAGCTGGCCTGATAGCCGGTATTGACTTGGCGAATGAAGATGAAATTGTCTCGCTGGCGCGCAAAATTGACATTGATATAAGACCATTCGCTGGTGATGAAGACGGCCGTCAATATACCGTTCTTCTCAACGGGCAAGACGTCACCTGGGAAATCCGCACACCGATAGTAGACAGTAATGTATCCTTGGTTTCCAGTTATCCTTGTGTTCGACAAGAGATGGTTCGTCGGCAGCGACAACTTGGGCGAAGAGGTCAAATTGTTATGGTTGGCCGCGATATTGGTACAGTTGTTATGCCCGATGCGCCGCTCAAGCTATTCATCACAGCCTCACCAGAAGAACGTGCTAGGCGCCGTTGGTTAGACCGTGAAGAACAAGGACATGCGGCAAACTATGAAGCAATTCTTGCTGATGTAAACCGTCGCGACCAGTTTGATAGCAGCAGAAAAGTATCTCCCTTAAAAGCAGCCGAAGATGCCGTTATTATAAACAATACGGGTCGTTCTCCCGAAATTATCTTGGCTGAGATCCTTGTTCTCGTTAAGGAATCAACAGTCGTGAGTGCCTCGGGGCACAATTAAACTATGGCACTCTTCAAAGAACTTGATCTCAAGACTTTTTCCGGAGGCAAAATCACAGCCATAATGCCTGGAAGCGTTGCCGACGAAATCAACCTCCAAACCGGCGATGAACTTCTGGCCATCAACGATAATTCAGTAGAAGATGTCATAGATGTCCAATACTATGGCGCGGAAGAAATATTGGAGCTGCTCATTCGCCGGGATGGCGATTTATTGCTCTTTGAAGCAGAACGCAGTTATAACCAGGCGCTGGGGCTCGAGTTTGCCCATCCGACCTTTGACACAGACATCAGACGCTGCAACAACTTATGTGAGTTCTGCTTTGTCTTGCAAATGGCGCCCCGTTTCCGGCGCACCTTGTACATAAAAGACGATGACTACCGCTACTCATTTCTTTTTGGCCATTACGTTACATTAACTAATCTTAGCGAACATGACTGGTGGCGGATCGAAACAATGCGGCTGTCCCCACTCTATGTATCTGTCCACGTTACTGATCTCGAAAAGCGTCGCCAATTTCTACGCAATGAAAATGCTGGAGATATCTTGGAGCAGTTAGGTCAACTAACAGCAAAAGGCATTGAGATTCACACCCAAATAGTAATCGTACCAGAGGTGAATGATGGCCCCTGGTTGTCGCGATCAATAGAAGAATTAACCAAGCTCCGGCCTGGCGTGCGCTCAGTCACATTAGTTCCTGTAGGTCTGACAACACATCACAAATATAAACAGCGTACGCATACAAAAGAGGAAGCAGGCGTAATCGTTGATTACATTGAATCTTTACAGCCTGATTTCAAGGCAAAGTTTGGTGCGAATTTCGTATACCTTTCTGATGAGTGGTATCTCGTATCCGGACGTCCTCTGCCACCTTCGCAAGCCTATGACGATCAGGATTTGCGTGAAAACGGGCTTGGTATGGTCCGCCATTTTTTAGATGAATGGGGTTCTGTAAAAGATGAAATTAAAGCATGGGCAGCGGCTAATATTGCAACACCAGAACAAGCCGAATTTACAACCTCCTTTTCACCCAATAAATTTTCTGCAAATAAATTGTCGTTTAACAGAATCACCCTGGTCACTGGACAACTATTTGCCCCTGTGCTACAAGAATCAGCTGCTGAATTTTCCCGGTTAACCGGCATTTCACTTGATGTTCAGTTGGTAGTTAATGGACGTTTAGGCGAGACGATCACAGTCGCGGGCTTATTAATGGGGCAAGATGTACTTTCCCACCTAAAACCAATTGACTATGGAGATCTTATCGTCTTGCCAAGGGTTATGTTTGATCACCCCGACACCATCACATTGGATGATATTTCTCCCCAGGCAATGGCTAACCAACTAGGGCGCCCTATCGCCTTGGCCGATACGATGGGTGATGTATGGGATGCGTTGATCGGCAGCTCGCGTGTGCTCTTTTCCCCTGAGACGCAATAAACAAACCAGCTCTTCTTAGACAGAAAACCGCCAATCCTTGCCACCACTGGTGGCAATTGAATCCACACAGATACCTAAAAATAGATTTGCAATTGCGTCAAGTAGCGGCCAATAACTGTACCCGCGTGTGGTTTAATCGTTCTAAAGTTGTTTCAGCGATCTGCCGATGCCATTCGGCTGCCAGATTTACATCCTTATCACATAAAGCGCGTAATGCGACAGCATCGAATTCAAGCAGTTGGCTGGTTTCGCCTGAGACAGCAGAGGTCGTATATTTGTACGGCCGAATCAAACCGGAAATACCCAACACGTCGCCAGGGTTTATCATTCCTACCAGGTAATCCTGCTGTCGTTCCATACCTCTTTCATCACTGATGTGATAATGCAATTCGACATTGCCTTCTCGCAAAAGGAATAAAGCATCGGCAGAATCACCCCCCTCAAATAAAGTCACGCCCGCTTCGATATTTTTTTCATCAGCGATCATAGCTACTTCCCGCAGCTGATCATGGTTCATGAACGCAAAAAATGGATGACGCCGCAACATTTCGGGTGATACCATCTGAATTACCTCCTAAAAATCAATCCCAACCTTCGACAGCCTTAGGGTTCGGTTGTCAATAACAAACGTTTTACCAATCGCACCGCTTCCGGTATTGCCGCAGCAACGACCGGTGTCAGTTCTTCTGAAAATTCGTAGACTTGCTCAGCCTCAACCCCGACTATATCCACCACATCGGGCAACTCAGCGCTCATTTCCCGACCAAGGCGCAATGCTGTTTGCAACGAAGTATCATGAACCGCGGTCGTATGGCCAGTTGAATAGTCTGGCAAATCTGTCAAAGACAGGTTGTAGATCTGACCTGGTTGGCCATCCTTGGTTTGAAAAGCATCAATGATGATTGCTCGTTCAAAACCTATAAGACGTTCCATCAAACTCAAGCCGCCCAGAGCAAAACAATCGACTTCAACATTTGGGAATCGGGAACCGTTTGCAAACAACTCCTGCTCCACAGCTGCGGCAACCTGCCAGCCAATACCATCATCACCTAGGATAGGATTACCCAGGCCGATGACAAGCGTCTTTAGAGGGGCCGGTTGCACACGACCCCCCTTCAGTTCAGTCACAATACTGTCGCAGGACATCTACCACTTCACCATCAACGTCACGAATCGTGACTTCAAGCGGCATTTGCCCCGGTAGTGAATGCGTCGCACAACCAAAGCATGGATCATATGCACGGAAGGCCATCTCTACCATATTGAGCATTGGTTCCGTAACCACCGTACCTTTCTTAATTAGGCTTGAAGCGGCGCGCTTGATTGACATCGTAATCGGCGCATAGTTATTGGTGGTTCCAACAATCAAGTTAACATTTGTCAAAACCCCGCGCTCGTCAGTCTTGTAATGATGCGTCAATGTACCACGGGGCGCTTCAACAATCCCAACCCCTTCTGTCGGCACTTGTGTGGGTACGGTATGAAAGTCAGGTGATGTGATTTCCGGATCGGTAGCCAATTCAACCCACCGCTCGGCTGCATAAAGCAGCTCAATCAGCCGTGCCCAATGTATCGCCAACCGCTGGTGAACCGGTTTACCACCTAAAACCTCGTAGAATTTTTCGTACTCAGCTTGTGCCAGAGGCGTGGCCATACCATCAGCAGCATTAAGTCTTGACAGTGGTGTGGCCATATAAACCCCGGAGTCGTTGCCGTCAACAAACCCTTTCCAGCCGACCTTTTTCAGATATGGGAATTTCAGGTAAGTCCATGGCTCCACATGCTCCGCAATCCAGTCAGTATATTCATGCGCTGCATATTTTCCAAGGCGCTTGCCGTCCGGATCAACAATGCTAACTAATCCATCGTAAAAGTTTACAAGATTGTTTTCATCCACAAGTCCCATGTAATGGGTACGATGGGTATAGATATCACCGAGAATCAAGTCAACATAAGCTTGGTTTCCTAAAACAAGATCATTAAAGAGCTGTAGGCTGAACTGGGCAAATCCAATACCCCAGCGACCCATTTCCTCAATTTTTAGTCGCTCCTCTTCGGTCAAACCCTTGGTTACACCGCCAGGAATGGATGTACAAGGGTGAACCTTTCGACCACCCAGTATCTCCACAACCGTATGGCCATATTTGCGAGCCTGAATGACCTGGCCCCCGATTTCCAAACCTACTTTATGAATGACACCCAGAATATTGCGCTCAGCAACGGGTGCATCGGGACCCATAACAAAATCTGGGCCGCCTAAAGCATAAAAATGGGTCGTATGATCGGTGAAGTAAAATCCCATATACAGTAATTCACGCAGCTTCTTACCTGCCGGTGGGGGCTCTACTCCATAAACGGCATCAGCTGCTTTGGCTGCTGCCATATGGTGTGCCTCCGGACAAACACCACAGATGCGGTTTGTCAGCAGTGGCATTTCTTCCACCGGACGGCCGACACAGAAGCGTTCAAAACCGCGCAATTCCGGGATCTGGAAATACGTGTTGGCGACATCCCCCTCATCATTTAGGAAGATTTCAATCTTGCCATGTCCTTCAAGACGTGTGATAGGATCAATTGTAATTCGTGCCATTCCGTTTCCTCCTCGTCAATCGCCGGACCATGCCGGTTTTGCAGCTTGCAGCAATGAGTGCGGCAAACTGAATCGATAGAATGTGCCCGCCGGATCAACGATACCATCTAAAATATCTTCGATCTCATCCGGGTCGTTGCTGTCGATCACCGACGCCACCGCGGTCATCAACCTTGCCCCGTAATCTACAACGCCTTCAGCCGGACCATAACATCCGATACATGCTGCGCCTACTGCTGGGCATAATGCGCCACAGCCGCTTCGGGTTGCCGGTCCGTTGCACATAATGCCTTGTTCTAGGAGGCATAACTCAGGATCGGGATTCTCGACTTCATGGATCCGGACAAACTTTTTAATACTCTTTATATTGCGTTTCCGCTGACATTCTTCACAGACTGTTGACATCCCCGCGCCAATAAGAGATCCTTTGGGCGGCAGCTCCGCTTCACCATTAAGTGCCTTGATAACCAATTCCACAACCGCCGCAATCTGATGTGACTCCGGTGGACAGCCCGGCATGTAGTAATCAACATCGACTACCTGATCCAGGGTTCGCACATATGGGTAGAATTTTGGGATAGTTATCACCCCTTCAGGCATACCAAATTCATATTGCGGCCTAATATTATGCGGATTATCAGTAGAAACACCTTCATAGGCCGCATCAAAAATTTGCTCTTGGCTAGATAGATTAGCCAATCCGGGTATACAACCTTCTGTAGCACAGGAGCCAAAAGCCACAAGTATCACCGACTTTTCCCTAAGCAGCTTCGCTATATGCTCGTTCTCATCGTTGCGAATACTGCCATTGAACAAAGTCAGCGTAATTGACTTATCCGGCATGGCTTCGACATCCTTATATTTGGCGTCCATCGCTACGGGCCAGAAGGCGACATCGAAATTGGCATCAACGTCCAATATCTTCTCGTGAATATTGAGTACGGCAATTTCGCAGCCACCACAAGAAGCCGCCCAATACATGGCAAACTTCGGCTTTCCGTTTTCGCTCATGCCAAAACCTCCTCAACAACAGGTTGCTTTACAGAACTTGTCCGCGGCCGATATTTGTCGGCCAATTCAGAGGACCCATAGCCCGGATTTCCTCAACAAAAGTCGTGATCTCTCTGGCTAACTGGACTCCTTCGGCCGCACTGGCCCAAACAAGTTTAATCCTTTCCGGTTCAATCCCCATTTGTGCAACCGTGCGCCTAAGCAGAAGATAACGGCGTAATGCTTTATAGTTTTGCTCCAAATAATGGCACTCGCCTGGATGACAGCCGGTAATCAAAACACCATCCGCGCCACCTGAAAGGGCTTTAAGCACAAAAGTAGGATCCAGCCGGCCAGAACACATCAAGCGGACCAAGCGCACATTGGGTGGGTACTTTGATCCGCGCGGTACCGGCCATATCGGCAGCTCGATAGCTGCACCAGTTACAAGTAAAACCGATTATCACAGGTTCGAATTGTTCGGTCATAGCATTGTCTCCTTGGCTAAGGCCATATCAGGCCGGCACCATTTCAAACAGATCCGCCTGCATTGACGGACTATACATCAACAGTCCTTCGATCTGTGAGAGAACCTGTTCATTACTAAAGCCAGTACCACTGATCGCCCCTGCCGGACATGCTGCGACACAAGTGCCGCAGCCCTGGCAGAGTGCGTGGTTGATTTCCGAAACCATCTTATCTTCATGGAAGAGGATCGCGTTAAATGGGCAGAGATCATTACAAATGCGGCAGCCGGAGCATTGTTGCTCATGAACGGTCGCCCTGAACTGGCTCCAGCTCAATTTCTCCCTTATTGATACGGCCGAGTACTCGTGCTGCTGCTGCCGCGCCTTGTGATACACTGGCCGGAATATCTTTTGGACCTTGTACAGCACCGGCAATGAAGATGCCTTCAGTCATCGTCGCAACAGGATCTAACTTCGGGTGTCTTTCAGTGAATCCATCCAGCCGCGCTGCAGGCAATTCCAAATTTCTTGGCCACTTCTTTGGAATCTGCGCGTGGTTGTAAGCCCGGCCGCCAAAACAACCATATCTACCGGGATGCGCCTTTGTTTACCCGCTAAGCGTATCCTCAACCTGAACGATAAGTTTGCCTTCTTCTCCAGGCAAACGTGCGGCATCTGTGACTTCGGCCACACGCCCGCGCACGAAATAAAACGCCTTCATCAAGCACACGTTGGTAGAATTCGTCATAGTCCTTGAAAGCCGTACGCATGTCAATATAGAAGTTATAAACCTCAGCCCCAGTGCGCTCTTTGACAAGATGGGCGAATTTCAGGCTGGACATGCAGCATATGACTGAACAGTAATTATTGTAATGTCGGTCACGACTGCCTACACAATGGATGATGCCCACAGACTTAGGTTTTGTAACGCCATCGCGCATGACCAATTCGCCATCCGTTGGTCCGGAAGCATTGCATAAGCGTTCAAATTCAATACTTGTGAACACATTTGCCAGACGGCCGTATCCATATTGCGCAATTCGCCGCGCATCAAACAGATCAAATCCTGTGGCGAGGATAATATTCCCAACATCCACAATCAGAAATTCTTCTTCTTGATCGAATTTAATGGCATCCGTAGGGCAAAGTTTTTCACAGGCACGGCACTTGCCATTATGGAAATAGATACATGATTCAGTATCGATAACCGGATACTTGGGAACTGCTTGTGGGAACGGTGTATATACCGACTTCCGATAACCAAGACCGGCCTCAAAAACATCATCAATAACCTTCTTCGGACATTTCTCCCAGCAGATACCACATCCTGTGCAAAGCTCTGTGTCCACATATCGTGGCTTCTTGCGAATCGTAACGCTGAAATTACCCACATAACCATCAACCCGCTCCACCTCAGAATAGGTGAGCAGTTCAATATTCGGGTGTTCTCCGACCTCAACCATCCTGGGCGTCAAAATACAGGCAGCGCAATCCAATGTCGGGAACGTTTTATCAAACTGGGCCATGTGCCCACCAATAGAGGGTTCTCGTTCAACCAAATAAACCTGGATGGCCACCATCGGCAATTTCCAAGGCCGCCTGAATACCGGCAATCCCACCACCAACTACCAAAGTGGATGGGTGGATAGGTACGTGCAGCGGTTCCAACGGCTCATTGCTCAATTACCCGCTCAACACCGCCCGCAACCATCGCTTTTGCTTTTTCCGTGGCCATCTTCTTGTCGGTATGCACCCAAGAAACTTGTTCGCGGACCGATACCAATTCAGACAAATAGGGATTTAGTCCGGCACGTCCACAAGCATTACGAAATGTCTTCTCATGCAAATGGGGGGAACAGGCCGCCACAACGACACGCGTCAAACCCAACTCTTTGATGTCGTTCTCGATCAGCTCTTGACCCAGGCTGGAGCACATGAATTTGTAATCACGCGAACGACGACACCCTCATCAGCCAGTTCATCGCCGGCCCAAATCGCTACGTCTTCTACATCAACAACGGCGGAAATATTGGTCCCGCAGTGGCATACATAGACGCCAATTCTTTCTTTATTACCGTTAACATTTTTGTTATCAGCGCTCATTTGACATCCTCCTCAGGCATCCGAGGCATGGGTAAGCCTTCTTGTTTCTTACGCCTGCGAGTTTTCGTCTTGGGCTTCTCATCATCAACTGGTACCTCGACACCAATTTTGGCCAAGGCCTCACTCGCATTAACGAACTCCTTGCCGATGCCCAACTCCTTCGCATCATAACCAAATGCTAATCCCATTAACTGTGTGAAATAGAGAACCGGCATATGGTAATCTGTCTTAAAGTGGCGGTTCATGTCACCTTGATATGCATCCAGATTAAGCTGACACATCGGGCAAAGGGTTACCATCAAATCCGCCGCATACTGGTCCGCGGCTCCGACCAACCGGCGGATTAACTCATAGGCGACTTCTGGACTAACTTGTGTCATATGTCCGCTGCAGCAATGGGTTTTCTGCGGAAAATAGATCACTTCTGCTCCTAAAGCTTTCAGCAGATCATCCAATGCTGTGGGGTATTCCGCGTGGCCATACCGATTGTCTGGATCTGGTCTTACGATCATACATCCGTAATAAGGGGCAATTCGCAGACCTTCAAGCGGCCGTACAACTTTTTCGCGAATGGCATCTAACCCGACGTCATTAAAAATGATGTCTAACAGATGTCTGATTTCCAGTGCCCCTGGCGTATAATGTAAACCACCAACCCCCAAAGCCTCATTAACCTGCGATTCAAGCCGTGGATCATGGCGCATATGCGACTCAGTCTTGACCAGATTTAAATAGCAAGCGCTGCAACTGGCAACCAGCGTATCAGCCCCGTCAATCTGTTGTTCGGCCAGAGCCAAATTACGGCCAACCAGTGCATGAGATGGAACCCTGTAAACTGATTTATACTCAGTTGCGCCACAACAGTTCCAATCTTGCACTTCTTCCAAAACAATATTTATGTCCTCCCTTATGGCCATCGTTGAATCAAGATAAGCACGGGCATTGCGTTGTAAGGAGCAGCCTGGATAAAATAGATACTTTTTCATGCCGGCACCTCCTCAATTTCCTTGGCTTTTTTCAAGATCGCCTGCAGCTGATCAAGGTTGTCGATCCGCTGAGGTGTAAGATCCAGACGGTCTCGAGACAACATACCTAAACCCATCGTTGCCATACGAAAGAGTTCTACTGGACTATGTTGCAAGAAATTCCGTGTAGCTAGTCCAAATTCAAAACTTCGGCCGTAATTCTCCACATTGTTTACAAAACTCTGCGAAAGATCAGCCCCAGGACGCTCATGGTACTGGCCAGCCTTGATTGCCATACTTTTGAGCGTGTACATGATACCCGTGATACTAACCTCCTGGGGGCAGCGAACAGTACAAAAATAACAAGATATACAAAACCAAGGAGTTGTACTGCTCAACACTTCTTCACGCATTTCGGCACGTATCATTGCGAAGAGCTGCCTGGGACTGTGTGGCATATCTTCAGCCGATGGACATGAGCCGGCACATGTACCGCATTGGATACACATCTGCAAGCGCGTATCACCGGGCGTGGCCAGCATCACTTCCTCAAAGAAGTTGGCTGGCGCTTTGTGCGAGTCTGACTGAATTCCTATAGACAAAGGTCACCTCCTTTTCTACTGCCCTATACTAAATTCGAGTTTCTTTCAGCTAAAGGCGGCAGCAGGAAAACAAAACCCCAACCTGAACAGGCTGGGGCAACTCGATAACTCTATAAATTTTATTTAATGCAGGGGGACTAATATCAGCAGACACCCAAAGTGCGACACTGCTAATGTCAATATTAAAAATACAGCATTTCATCTCAAGCCCTGCCCCATGATTACTGCTGTCTCAATAAAAACGTAAATTTTCGCCACCATTTAAGGGTGAAAATTGGCCCAAAAACAGCTAACCTAATCTAACAACGCATAACTCTATTGGACAAGTGACATTTGTCACAATCAAACGTGACTTTAATCACATCCTTGTGATTTTTTTCACAGATTAGAATAGTCCTTGCATTTATACTGCTAGTAACATGATTATGGGCAAGTCATTCGGATGACGAATGGGTAGATTAATGACCGTAACGGAAGATTTGGCCAGCTTCTAGCAAAGCCAATTCATCAGCTAAAATAAATGTTATGCCATTCGAATCATCAATGAAGGCTAGCCGCACCTGATGCTGTCCAGGCGTTAACTCGTGCTCAAAATAGAATGGTGTCGAATCTGCCGACAGAAGTTCGGCCGTTTCATACATTTCGCTGAACACCACTTGATCGTCAACCTGAAGTCTAAGTTCGAGCTCTGGGCCGAGAATAGTGCTGATATAACCCGTAGGATCGATCGGTTCAGCTAAATCCGCAACAACAGCTTGGGTCATGGCCTGCGGATCTTCATAACGGGTGAAAGGAATATCGGTTATTAGAACTTGCAATACCATAATGGCCGCCAATAAAGCGAAGGCGACGAGATAGTTGCGCCAATTGATATCTTTGAATATCCGTCGTTGTTCTAAGTTTTCTTGAGTTTCACTTTCTTGGACTGTAATATCTTGGCCAAGGGCGGTCGACTTAAACGCAAAGTTAAAATCATCTGGCGGGACCCAATAGGCAAAAATGGGTGCATTGGCATACGGTTTTCGAAGGCGCGGCACGCGTTCCCTAACCAACCGCTGCTCTGTCCATAAGTTCCCTTCTCTATTTGTGCAGTCGTCTGCCGGGCAGCCAACTATTTTAACCTCAGCAGCGCCTGCGATAATAGTTCGACCTAACAGATCGGGTGGCATTGTGCCGACACAAGGGAGAGCAATGACTTCGACGGCCGTTTCTTCATCTTTAACATATGTCTCTTCTAAAAACGGCGCTGCACCGTGGGCGGCATGGCGTTCACAAGTAAAAAGAACATTCAAGCTACGATCATGGTATTTGGCCTTCGCCCGCGAAACTCTCGTAGAAACATCAAGCCATAGATTTTCTGGCGGCATTTCCCCCAACGTCACGGCCACGACATCACAAGAGCCAACACAAATACCGCATGACACACACCGATCAGGGTCTTCAATCGCTATATATTTGTGCCGCTTGCCGTCGGTACGTTCAACCATTTCAATCGCCCCATAAGGGCAATCTACTGCGCACAAAGTACATCCCGTACAGCGTTCGGGAATGATTCTAACCTTAGGACTGTCCCACCGCTAACTTGTTGGAATCTAGCTCCGCGGTTCTGCGCCGCAAACGCAACCACGGCAGTGCTGTTGAAACAACAAGCAAGAGAACCAAAACGCCCCAGAGAACCCAACTTAGCGATGGGTTTCCACTGGCAGGCAAATAAAACAAAAATAAGGGATCAATCGTTACTGAACCTGGCAGTTGTTCTAGGTTTCCCTGTGGTAACATCCCCACCGGAAACAACAAGCCCACAAGAAAGACAACAATGCCGACACCAATCGTCCAATAGGCGGGCGGCAGCCACTTGGGCCTGTTTAGCCGCTTAATATGTAACCAAAAGAAGCCGGCAGCAATAAAAAACATCAACAGATGGAGCCCAAAAACGGACAGAAAAAGCGGCCAGCTTATACCGCTAATATCCGCATTAGTCAGCATTACCATATATGGCGCTGCAAAGGGCGTAAGCGCCTGCAAAAAATTGACAAAACTATCGTTTATCAGTTGTGAGCGCTCGTCCCAGATTAACCAATAACCAGTTACACCGGCGAACCAAAGCACAATGGTCATGACCATTCCGCTCACCCAGGCCAGCCAGCGCGGTCCACGGAAGCGCTCCATAAATAGGATACGATAAGCGTGGAGAAGGGTTGTTATGATCAATGCGCCTGATGCATAACGATGAATTGCACGAATAGTCCGGGCAATAAAAGGCGTTTCAATACGTATCAACACATCATTGTAGGAGGCGTCAAAACCATATTTGAAAAATAGATAAAGATAAAAGCCAGTTAGCCCAATTATGATAAGTAATAGAGTCGCGATAGTGCCTGTATGATAAAAGGGATTAAGCTGCGCCGTGCCGATTAACCTGTTAGCCGGTCGCTCGATAAAAAGAGCGATTCGTTCTAGGAAACGCAGCCAGCCGGCTCTATTGGGTGTCCACGCCTGCGAGATTGATGAGGAGCTATCCACCTCAATTTCTATTTGGTCCCACCGGAGGCTCTGGTCATGGTTTTCCTTCGTTTGATCTTGCTGAAGTCCATTATCGGCCGTTGCTCTCTCCGGGAAACATCAATATCACCGGGATTAATGCTGCTTGGTTTCAGATCCTTGCTATCGTTATTGGTCATCCTAATACACTAATAAATGCAAAACGTGAAACATAGGAGTCGCCTAAGCCACATCACTACGTTTCACGTGTTTAATTAATCGATACCCCAAATGGTCTTCTCGCAAGACTTTATTAATGAATCTCAGACATTGCGAGAGGAATCATGGGACCAGGTTATTTCAAAGTCAACATATAAGCGATCAGATCATTGACCTCACGGGCCTGCAGATCCTCGCCAAAATTCTGATACATCACTCCTGGCGTATATCCCTCCACAATATGTGCGTCTGGATCGGCTAACGATTCACGCAGGTAATCCTCGGCAGACATACCTTCTTTGTAACTGCCGGCGCGATCTCCCAGACCAGCGTGAGACGGGCCAACTAGAACCACATCTGGCTCTAACGAATGGCAGGTCACACAACCCGGCGCACTGGCCGAACCAATAACCGTTTGGTTATATAGTTTCTCGCCATTAGCCGCATCTCCGACAGAGCTGTCACCGCCCTCACTCGCGGGCGCATCCCCTCCACCGCCGCATGCTGCAAGCAATAACACCAGCACTAGAGCCAACATCGTTAACAACATTTTCTTGTTCATAGAACATACCTCCAAACTATATTAATTGGCAGGGGTAAACCAAAACTGAAGAAAAAAGAAGAATGGCTCCCCCTTTTAAATAGCGACTTACCAGACTTTAAAGCCTGGCGAAGTCGCGTTAAGATTTGTAAAAAGATAGTATAACACGGGACCGTAAGCAATGATAATTAATACCAATGACAGCGCGATCCATGGCTTCCAATTATCTAACCATGCCGGAACAGGTTCTGGGTCCAGGGGTTCAGCAACCGGCATCTCAATAGGTTCGCTCAACTTCTTCTTGGACAGGACTGTACCGATCATCACGGCATAAAAGAGAAGACCGCTAATACCTAGAATGACACCACCGATTGCCGCCTCAATTAACAGTGGCTGCCAATCTGCGCCAATATAGGCTGCTGAGCTTATGAGCGTGCGGCGGGGCATACCAAAGTTTAGGCCCAGAATATGCAAACCATTGCTCATAAGCAACATACCGATAAACCAGGTCCAGGCCTGCCATAAGGCGGCTTTTGGACTCCACAATGGCTTTCCAGTCAACTTAGGCACCAACCAATAGGATATGCCAAAGAAAGACAAGGTTACGGCCGAACCCAAGGTCGTATGAAAGTGACCGGGCACCCAACTCGTATTGTGAATCACCAGGTTCAGATCATATGAAGCATTGATCAAACCACCAATGCCGCCAAAGGCAAACAATATCATGGCCAAATTTTGTGCTGCATAAGATGGGTCACCCCAGGGCAGCTTACGAATCCAACCCAATAAGCCAGTACCACCATTTGCTCGACCCCCAAGTTCTAGGGAAGCAACTACCGTAAATGCAGTTAGCATACTGGGTAGAAACAGTGACCATGTCAAGATCGCATGAATGGTCTTATAACCTGCAGGAACGCCGGGATCAAGAAACTGGTGATGCAATCCAACAGGAATCGACAACACTAGAAACAGCCAAAATACCAGACGGGCCAGTGACTCGCTGAACATCTTTCCACCGGCTTGTTTAGGCAGCATAGCATACCAGGACACATAAGCCGGCAGGAGCCAGAAATAAACAAGTGGGTGGCCAAAAAACCAGAAGAAAGTCCGGGCTAGCGTTGGATCAATACCTTCAACCAGGCCCAATGACCATGGTATTATTTGGAAAAGGATCTCCGCCGCCACACCTAATGTGGCAATTTGCCACATGACCATAGTAATGTTAGAGGTTAAAGCAATAAACGGCGTGCGCTCACCGGGATGATCCTTTCGCCAAACGTAGAGCGTATGATAAAAACCCCAGCCTGCTACCCAAGAACCAACCACAACCAAGGTTAGCCCAAGATAAAAGAATATATTCGCTTCCATCGGTGGGTAGAAGGTATAGAGAACCGTCGCCAGGTTTCCAAGAATGGGAACAGCGGCTACAACCAAACCAATCAACATCAGGAAGAATCCAAGCCAATTGATTCGTGGGTGGGTCAACTCACGATTCAAACTGCGCGTGATGGCAAAAGTAAAGAAACCGACAATAAAAAAGGTTGTCCATACGAGTGCGTTGAGTACCCCATGTGCAGTTAAGCCCTGATAGTAACTCTTTATTCCAATATTATTGAGTGCAGGGTAATAGTTAAGCCCAACAGATTGCAATTTCTGAAGGGGACCAAAGAAACCTCCGATAAATAGAGCAGACATGGCCACGATTAAGTTCCATGATGTCAGTTTGTTTTCACGTGCGTACATTCATTTTCCTCCTGAATTTACTCCACAATCAAACTGCCGTACATGGTATGGTGGCCTGCACCACAATACTCATGGCAGATGAAATAATAGGTACCGGGCTCATCAAAGGTCGCTGTCAATGTCGAAACCTGACCTGGTAGCACCATCATGTTGATGTTGGTATCTGACAGCTTGAACCCATGCTGCACATCCTTGCTGGTCAAATAGAAAGTAATCTCCGAACCAACCGGGATACGAACTTCATTGGGCTGAAATGTCCAGATTTGAGCTAAGAGATATGCTTCATATTTACCCGGGGCCAGCTCTCGGACACGTTCTTCTACTGGCGCTCCCCAAGGGGACGCACCTGGCGTAGCTATCGTATTAGGATCAACCTGTTCATATGGAGAAGGCACCTGAATACCGAAAGCGAGGCTGCTAACCGCAATAGCAAGAGCAAAAACAACGACCAAAATAATCGATGCAATTATAAAAATTTTTTCGGTGCGATCAATATGCATTTCAAGTTGCCCCCCTGGATAACAGCGTCAAATAAGCGCTGCCCCATAACGCAATGATCAACAAGATAAAAATGATCATTAGTACAATAGTGCCTTGTGGTGTCTTATATTTATCCTTTTTTTTCATGAATTGCCTCCTGTGCTAATCCTTTTTCAAATATTCTTCCAAAAATAATTGATTATTCCCCTAATTTGTCTTCCTCGTGAGCAAACACCTCCTAAAATCATGCAAAATATTCTCGACAAACTCAATTAATTAAATGCTGAATATCCTCGGCAATATCCGCCCCAGGGGTATTAAATGGATACACAAGACGTAAATATCCCTGGGGATCTACAACAACGACGCTGGCCGTATGGTCAATAAGATATCCCGAAGCCTCAGTCCCCTCGTGCTTTTCATAGAATATCCCATAAGGAATCGCCGTTGAGGCGACTTCATCTTCACTACCGGTCACACCAATAAACGCCGGATCGAAATGAGTTACATATTCTTGCAGCATCTCTGGCGTATCACGTGCCGGGTCAACAGAAATCATGATCACTTGCGCTTTCTCAGCTTCATCGCCCAAAAACTTGTTTGCCTTAGCTAATTCAACCATTGTGGCAGGGCAAACATCCGGGCAAAACGTATATCCAAAGTAAATTAAAAC
Source organism: uncultured Chloroflexia bacterium (assembly GCA_963736615.1). Classification (GTDB taxonomy): domain Bacteria; phylum Chloroflexota; class Anaerolineae; order Promineifilales; family Promineifilaceae; genus JAACFF01. Next base: position 1,509,375 of record CAVTPP010000003.1, read on the forward strand.
AGCCTTGCCTCGAAAACCATCCAGACTGACGGAATCACCGTTATGGCCTGTCAATGTAAAGTTATACGCCCGATCAGGTGATTGGATAACTGTGCCATGGTATGTATATGGCCCTGCCAAAATATTGATCACTATCCAACCAACGAGCAAACCCAAAACCAAAGCCCCGGCACCAATGAAAGCCCACCTATATCGTTGCCACATGCCCTGTTGATCCGTTGATACGGATTCTTCATTCTGTTGGGTCATGGCAAACCTCAATCCTTGTTCACACTAACGGCTTTGTACCTATCCACGTGGATAACACATGAAAAGGTGCGCCGCCTCATAAGCAACTTTATTAGCACCATCGCTGTTGTTTACTTCTTTGACGATTAATTCGATGTCGCTTACGATTCGTTCAGCTTTAGGCGTTCCCGTACGATATTCAGCTCGCAAAATACCTATGCCATCAACTAACATAAAGCCCGGATCAAACACAATCCGCCCATCATCACTTTTGTTGAAATAAAGACGAAAACCATCGCCTATAATCCAACGCAAACGATCCTCAGGACCCGTGGCAAAATGCCACTTATTTAGGTCGGCGTCAAGTGATTCTGCATAGGCTAGTAAGGTCTCTGGAGTGTCTCGCTCAGGATCAACCGATATTGTAACCAATTCGACAGGTATGCCCCCTGTATCTAGTCCTTCCAAACGAACCTGTACATCTTTCATGATTTTGCTAGTTTCAGGGCAAGGTGATGTACACCTTGTATGGGTTATGTTGTAGAGGGTAATCTTGCCACGCATGTCTTCGTTGGTTAACCGGTTGCCGTCTTGATCAATAAGGGAGAAACCAGGTCCCAAGGTTATTCGGGGTAATACCAGGATTGGGCGAAGAGTGGCAAAAGTGAGGACGGCAAGCAAGAATAAGCCCAGGACAAGATAAAATAACCAGACAAGTTTAAATGCCGGCTTTTTACCCTTACCTGACTCCGCAGAGGTCGCGGAAACCAGATCAGTCACAATTTTCCCCTTGCCATTATCCGCCTCTTAATCTTCCTCTTTTGGACCTCTTTCCGTGACAAGTTTACAGGTTATTCAGATATCTTGCCAAAAATAACAGGGTAGCATAATAGCAGTAACTTTGTGAGCAAATATAACAGTCCACATCGGAATTCACAGCGAGAAAAAAGGCGTTTATACTTGACCAACGACATTCGCTTGTTACTATTTAGTTAAAATAGCATTACAAAAAGAAAATGAACGTTAGGAACTTTGATCTACTTAGTTCAAGCGGAAGCAATCTAAGGTACTTCATGAGTTTCACAGTTGACAGCAGAGGAAATAGCACCAGTAATCTATTGCCAGAGCAACGCAAGCCAGATATGCGTGTCCAGTCTATTACGTTTATATGTCCTATTCGCAACGCTGATACTTGTTGGGGCGTTGATTGCTGCTTATCTACTGCAAACTCGCATAGAACAAAATGTTATTTCTGCCGATCTAGCGCTGGTCGAAAATTTGGCAATCTATATGACGTCTATTTCATCTGAAGCGAAATTTGGAGATGAGATTGATGCCTTGATTAAGATCAGCGGATTACAAGAGCCTTTTGCAATTACCCTGATAGACGAATCAGATTCAAGACTGGCCACCCATCAGCAAGGTGTTGATTTTAACGCTTCAGCCGACTGGAGCGTTTGGCAGCGCCTCGTAATTCGTACTGCATCGCTTAATAAATCTGGTTCTTTTTTTACTACAGATCCAGATGGGCAAGAATGGTTACATTCTTATGCTGATCTTCCCTCAAATGGATCAAAACTCATTATTCAACGGCCGTCAGCAGACGCATATTCTACATCCCGCCTATTCACTGTGAGCGTATTAATCGCCGTAGTAGTTTATCTCGCAGGCGGCATCTTTTCATGGTTTATTCTGACAAACCAAGTCATTCGCCCGCTAGAACAACTAGAAACATATAGTGAGCGCATTCGCTGGCGGGGGCAATTATCGCCAACCGAGCAGATACATATTGACAAGCTCGTCCAACGGGAAGATCAACTTGGCAATCTTGCCCGCTCGCTGGCCGCCATGCAAAAAGAGACGGAAAATCGCCTTATTCAGCTGGCGACATTATTGGAAACGAGTCGTGTGGTAGCTGCATCGCTTGAATCTGCAGAGGTAATCGACAATATTCTCAATCAAGTCCAAACCTTGTTCCGAGTTACGCGCTGTGCGGTAGTAGTTATGGATCAACGTGCAGGTGTTTTCCGCATTCGCGCTAGTCGCGGGCTATCAGAGACCTATGCGAAACAACTGCGAATTGCGCCTTCGGAACCATATTCTCCATCCATGCGTGCTTTACGAAACAAAACACCAATTCAGGTTTCGGATACCAATACGGATCTGGCATTTGTTCACTTTCGTAATCGAGCCCAGGCTGAAGGCTTTCGCTCTGTCTTGGCCATTCCCTTGGGAACACAACATGCGCCACCCGCCGTTCTCTTGCTCTACAAATCGAACCCTTACCGCTACAGCTACAGCGAATTGGAGCTTGCTTCAAGTTTTGGTCACCATGCTTCCATTGCTTTGGAAAATGCAGCCCTATTTGCAAAAACTGATGAACAACTGCAAGAACAGACCAGCCGCTTGGAAGCAATCGTGGAAAGTCTCAGCGATGGACTAGTCCTGGAGAGCCCCGAAGGGAGAGTGCTTTATTGCAATCAGCGTGTGCTGTCGATGCTTCATGTGTCTCGCGGCCAAGCTAATAAAAAATCTTCGTCCGAATTAATAGAATTGCTGCTCGCAAATACTGTTGAGGTTGATTCAGCCCAACAAGGCTTGATTGACATTCAACAAAAATCACACGATCACACACTGGATATGACTCTACGAAATGAAAATGATCATTTGCGAGATTTGCGGATCCATTTCTTCGATGTCAACGATGAAAATGGCGAGTTATTAGGTCGGGGACAGCTATGGCAAGACATTACGCGCGACAAGGAAATAGATCGCATGAAGTCTGCTTTACTCTCCACTGTTTCGCATGAGTTGCGGACGCCATTAGCAACTATTAAAGGGTTTGCCAGCACCTTGCTTGCCGAAGACGTTCAATGGGATGATTCAGCCCAAAGAGAATTTTTGGAGGCCATTACCAGTGAAACGGATCGCCTCACCAGGCTTGTACAGAATCTACTGGACATGTCTCGCATTCAAGCCGGCGCCTTAACAATACATTGTAAACTGTTCTCACTTAATGATTTGCTCCCACAGGTTATACATGGATTTGATAACGCTCTTGAGGACAGATTAGTAAAATCTATGGCGGCCCAACTGCCGCCGGTTTGGATGGATGTATCCCGAATCAGCACTGTAATACGCAACCTCATTGAAAACGCGATTAAATACACCGCACAAGACTCAGCCATTGAGCTATCCACATGGGCTGAAAACGGCTCAGTCTTATTTTCTGTTCGCGACTATGGGCCTGGGATTCCTGCGGACTTAAGGGACAAAGTTTTTGAGCGCTTCTTTCGTGTGGAGGATGGTCTGACGCGACAAGTAGGAGGAACTGGCTTGGGCCTGGCCATAAGCAAAGGTTTTGTCCAAGCACACAACGGCCGTATCTGGGTTAATTCAGCAGATCCAGGAGCAACTTTCGTGTTTTCGCTGCCTGCTGACCATAATTGTAACGAGGGGTAGACAATATGCCTGTATCAAATATTCTGGTCGTGGACGATGAAAAACCATTGCGTGAATTTATCGGTCGTAATCTAGCCGCACGGGAATTTAATGTTTATTATGCAGCCAATGGTCTAGAAGCCTTGGCCCAATTTCAAACAGAGTCAGTTGACCTAATCATAATGGACGTCATGATGCCCACCATGGATGGCTTGGAAACATGTCGTCGTATTCGTCAGTCCTCTACTGTACCCATCATCATATTGACAGCATTAGGTGAGGAATCAGATAAGGTGAATGCCCTAAATATGGGTGCGGATGACTACTTGACCAAACCTTTTGGTGTTGATGAGCTCTTGGCTCGTGTGCGTGCTGTGCTTCGTCGAGCAAGCTGGCACCGAAATCCTACGGCTGAACCACGTGATGTTCTTCATTATGGACAGTTAGAACTAAACTCAGAAGCCCAATCAGTTACTTGCCGCGGGGAACGCTTGAAGTTAACCCGAACTGAATTTGATTTACTGCAATACCTTATGCGCAATATTGGCAAGGCCCTACCCCATCAAACTATTCTTCAACATGTCTGGGGTCCTGAATATGGTGGAGAAGCCGAATATTTACGTGTTTACATCGGTCGTCTGCGGCGGAAAATCGAACTAAATCCCTCAAATCCAGAGTACCTCCAGACTGAATACGGCATCGGTTACCGTTTTGGCCACTAATCTCCCCAATATAGAGGAAATGTTTACACTTTTTTTATAATTCCCCTTCAATATTTATGCACTAAAAACAAGAATTCCTTAAGATGTATTACATGTAGCTACAAATTAAACCCGCGGCTCCAAATCAACTACATAATTAACGCACATACGCAAAACCTCGTCAGTGAGGAGATGATTTTGCGCCAGATTTTACGCACATTTTTTTATTCCGTTTATAGTTTATGAGGAGGTAATTTCATGTTCTCACAGAATAACGCGAAAGGGTTTTCAATCTTGCTTATCTTATTGCTGATCCTGGCTGCTTGCGCCCCTCCAGAGGCAGCGCCTGCACCAGAAGAACCCGCAGAGTCTGAGGCAGTTGAGGCCGAGCCCGCAGAAGCGGAAGCGCCCCCGGAAGAGGAACCGGCTGAAGCGCCGGCGGAGGAAAATGCCTCAGACTTTGCAGGCACTATCACATTAGGCGCAGCAGTTTCTGAGACCGGGAAATATGCCCGCGAAGGAAAAGATACAAGTCAAGGCTATAACACATGGTTACAGTGGGTTAATGAAGAATACGGTGGCATCAAGGTTGGCGACGAACGCTACCAGGTAGAAATCATTTACTATGATGACGAAGGAGACCCAGACACAGCCGCTAACCTTGTCGAAAGGCTCATCTCTGAAGATGAAGTAGATTTCCTGCTTGGACCCTATTCCAGCGGCCTAACAATGGCTACCAGCGCAATTGCGGAAAAATATGGTGTGATAATGGTTGAGGGAAATGGTGCGTCTGAGTCTATCTTTGAGCGTGGTTTTCAGAATATATTCGCTGTTTTAACCCCCGCAGGCAACTATACGCAATCTGCACTCAAAACTCTCTCCGATCAAGGAGCTAAGAGCGTGGTAATTGCTTATGAAGACACTGCGTTTCCCACCTCTGTTGGAGTTGGGGCGGAAAAATGGGCTGCGGAGTATGGCATGGATGTGTTGGCTGTGGAGACATATCCGATAGATGTCGCCGATGTGACCGCAATCATGACTAAATTTCGAGACCTAGACCCCGATGTGTTTGTCGGTGGCGGCCACTTTAACGATGCCCTACTCTTCGTCCGCGCGGCCGAAGAATTGGGCTTCTCTCCAGATGCCATGGTAATTACCGTTGGACCCAGTAATCCAGAATTCGCTGCGGAAGTAGGTGATTCTGCTAATTACATAGTTGGACCAACACAATGGGAAGCTACCATGTCTTGGGAAGATGAATACTTCGGGACAGCTGCCGATTTCGCCGCACGTTACGAAAATCTATGGGGTGAACCGCCAACCTACCAGGCGGCTGAATCAACCGCGACCGCCCTGGCGCTGCAGTTGGCTATTGAAAATGCAGGAAGTTTAGATATGGATGCCGTACGCCAAGCGCTCTTCGATCTTGATGTAATGACCTTCTATGGTCCGATCAATTTTGATGAAACGGGCAAAAACGCAGCCAAGCCCATGGGCGCCATTCAGATTCAAGATGGCGTAATAAATGTCGTTGCACCTCCCGAAGCGGCTGTGACAGACTTAGTCCCAATGGTTCCCTGGGACGAACGATAATTATCGGTTAGCTGAATAGATTAAGCAGTAGTCAATACCCATGGCGGTATTGGCTACTGTTTGGGGCATATCTTCTGGTAGGTTTTCTACCGCGATCTTACACAGCGCAGATATTTGGTTTCAGGCAGATAACGGGTTTGTCATATACAAGGACATTGCCATATGGATCAATTTACACAGGCTGTAATAAACGGCATCATGTTAGGCGGCTTCTATGCCGTGATGGTATTAGGTTTCTCAATTATTTGGGGTGTTATGGGTGTGATCAATTTAGCCCATGGCGAATTTGTAATGTCAGGTGCCTATTTGACCTGGTATATACATAGACAATTTGGATGGGAACCCTTCGCTACAATCTTGGTGGTAATTGTTGTGATGTTTATTGTAGGATACATTTTGCAGCGTATATTAATCAATCGCATTATCGAACGGCCGTATCTCATTTCTCTTTTAGTTACATTTGGCCTGGCGATAATCCTCTCCAACTCCTTCAAACTCGTCTTCACCGCCACCCCACGCACAGTAGATACTATGTTCAGCGGTTTTTGGCGAGCTGGAGGTGTGACCATCCCCATCACCAAGTCAATAATTATGATTGCTGCCTTGATCATCATGGGAATCCTTTACCTATTTCTACACTACACACGTTTAGGTAAGAGCATACGGGCTGCGGCGCAAAACCGCGAAGCGGCCCGAATTGTCGGAATTGAGATCAGCGCGGTATACGCCCTCACCTTTGCCATCGCCATTGCTCTAACCGGCGCTGCCGGTACGCTCATCAGTCCTATCCAGTCTATTTATCCGTTCATGGGCTCAGCGCTCACACTAAAGGCTTTTGCCATCACCGCCTTGGCCGGTCTGGGTAGTATCCCGGGTGCGCTCATGGGTGGGCTTATACTTGGATTGATCGAGGTCATGATAGCCACATTCGTCCCGGGAGTAGGAACCAATCTTGGCATCGTTTCCTCCTATGTCATCCTGGTCATCGTGTTGGTTGTCCGCCCCCAGGGGCTCTTTGGCGGAGTCCAAGCCGCCAGGGAGGTGCATTAGGATGGGTAATTTCGCAAATGCCTGGAGCAAATACAAGCTTGGACGATGGGCACTATTAGCTTTAATCATATTTTTGCTCCTCTTGCCATTGGTCCAAATAGTCGCCCCAGAGCGCAAGCTGGTCTCGAATTCGTTATTATTTTCCTTCACCCAATTGTTCATGCTGATCACATTGGCCAATAATTGGAACCTTACCGGCGGCTTCACAGGTTATGTAGATTTCGGTCACGCCGTCTTTTTTGGCCTTGGAGCTTACGGCACAGGAATCATCATGGCTAAAGCAGGATGGCCATTCTTCCCCGCCTTACTAATCGGAGCTATTGCCGCCGGTGTTTTTGCCTTGCTCATCGGGTCAGCTACACTGCGTCTGAAAGGCCCCTACTTCTCCATCGCTATGTTAGGGACTTTTGTAGCCATGCGCGAGATCATACGTGTCGCCAAACCACTAACCGGGGGCGGAACTGGGCTCACACTTCCACCCTATCTAAACCGGCCTCTCTTTTATTATATAACCTTGATTATGGCCATTCTGGTTGTTGCTTTTGCCTGGTGGCTTATAAAGCGCACAGAATTCGGCTCTACGTTGATCGCCATCCGAGAAGATGAAATTGGCGCTGAAACACGTGGAATTAATACAACGCTGCATAAAATCACCATTTTCATGATAGGTGCCGTTCTAACCGGCATCGTTGGTGGTCTATGGGCCTATCAAAACACATTTATCGATCCGGACATTGTATTCTTTGAATCTCGCACAGTAGAGATGGTCATGATGGTTATGCTGGGCGGACTGGGGACAGTTGCTGGTCCCGTCATAGGGGCGACTGTCCTATACTGGTTGAGGGATATTTTGTGGGCAAATCTCTTGCAGTTCCATCTGATCGCACAAGGTATCATTCTCATTCTGATCGTCCTCTTTTTACCCGAAGGAATCGTGGGGTCTTTGGGAGATAGTTCAGGTACTTCTCTCGGCCGAATGTGGAGCCGCTATTTCGGACCCGCTCAACCTGAAGAGCCTACAAATGAAGAAGCGGAGGTGAGCACATGAACGGGGGAAATGGTACGCCGCCCCTGTTGGAAGGGCGAAATGTTAGTAAGTTTTTTGGCGGTTTGGCTGCACTAAGTCAGGTAGATTTTGCAGTGTACCCACGCGAAGTCATGGGTTTAATAGGTCCAAATGGCAGCGGCAAAACAACCTTGTTTGATTGCCTGAGTCGAGTGCAGAATATCAGTGAAGGAGAAGTTTTCTTCAAAGGTGAAAACATCACAAACAAAAAGCCATATCAGGTTGCCCATATGGGTTTGTCAAGAACGTTTCAGGTGATTCGCGTCTATCCAAAGATGACTGTACTGGAAAACATGCTCTTGAGCCGGCAGTATGGTGGGCAAGGCTTATTGAAATTATTCCGACCCAGTCCTCCAGATACAGAAGAGCGTGCCCGCGAACTTGTTTCCTTTTTAATGTTAGAATCTGTCGTTAACGAGAAAGCAGGTAATCTGTCGGGTGGCCAAAAAAGATTGTTAGAGATTGGTATGGCCTTGATGCCTGATCCAGACATCATCTTACTAGACGAGGCGACATCCGGTGTAAATCCGACCCTCATTGAAGAGATCAAAGATCGCATTCGTGAATTAAATGAGGTCTATGAAAAGGCTTTCCTTTTGATTGAGCATAACATCCAGTTTATCTCCGATCTTTGTTCCAGAGTGTTCGTTCTCAATTATGGCCAGAAACTGGCTGAAGGCACACCACAAGATATTATGGCCAATGACGCGGTTATTGAAGCTTATTTTGGGGCGGATGGGAGATAGCAATAATGGATGGATTAAATAACGGCCGTCCCCTTTTGGAAGTGCAAGATATTTACAGCGGTTACGTATCCGATTTCGATATCTTGAAAGGGGTAAGTCTTCATGTCAAACCGGGTGAGATCGTTTGTGTGATCGGTCCAAACGGCGCTGGAAAGTCGACCGTGTTTAAGGCTCTATATGGTTTTCTAAATGTTCGTCGTGGACGTGTGCTATTTGATGATCGCGATATTACCAATATCCGGCCACAAGATACACTCAAAGCCGGTATTACCATTGTTCCTCAACTTCGCAGCCTCTTCCCTCAAATGACGGTCTACGAAAACCTGGAAATGGGTATGTATTTGGAGAAAGATAAACAGCGGATCAAAGAGCGAATCGATTACATTCTGGAACTTTTTCCGCGGCTTGCAGAACGTGCAAAACAAAAAGCGGGTACGATGAGCGGTGGGGAACAGAGGATGCTGGAGATCGGGCGAGCACTTATGTGGCAGCCTAAACTTGTCCTAATGGATGAGCCTTCTGCGGGCCTAGCCCCTTTAATTACAAGGATGATCTTCGATAATATTCTGCGGTTGAACGAGGAAATCGACTTGACTGTACTTATGATTGAACAAAACGCACGCCAAGGGTTGCAAATCAGTGATCGAGGTTATGTGTTGGAACTTGGTCAGAACAGCTACGAAGGAACCGGTCAGGAACTTCTTAACAATGAGGAAGTACATCGCGCGTTTCTGGGCGGACGCTGATGCTATGGTTCAGGTTAGTTGGGCTTGACCCGCTCTGATTTTCAGCAACCACCAAGCAAGAGAACCCCGGAAATTAATACAATGCAGCCAGCTTAGTCAAGTAGAATTTCCGGGTTTCTTAAATCGTGATCTTTAATCTAACTTAACAATCCACAGGAGACGACACGCGCCATGGCGCACCACCATGAATAAAAAGTCTGTTCTGTAGCGTATGCTTTCCAGCTTGCGCTAATTATCAAAGCCAAAACCTGCAAAGGTTGTGCTACATTTTCATAGGAGTCTAGTTAATGAAACATTATCTTGTCAAAGATTGGATGCAGACAAAAGTAATCAGTGCCGGTCCTAATATGGGTATGCTGGAGGCGCACAGGCTCATGAGTCGCAACAAGATTCGGCGATTACCAGTCGTTGGGCGAAATGGCAAATTGATAGGTATTGTTACGCGCAGTGACGTACGTCAGGCTGAACCGTCAGAAGCAACTACTTTAAATGTCTGGGAAATGAATTACCTGCTGGCAAAATTGAAATTGAGCGACATTATGACTACCGATCCCCTAAATGTTCATGCCGAAGACACTATTAAAACAGCGGCGACGATTATGCATGAGAATAAGATCGGTGCTTTGCCGGTCGTAGATGACCAAGAACATGTTGTTGGCATACTGACCGAGTCTGATGTTTTCCGTGTTTTGATTGAGTGGTTTAACGAAGATATGGGTATCTCTAATCAAGAAGGGTAATTATTCGGCCCTTACTGCCAAGTTCTGGGCTTAGGCAAGGGCAACCCAGAACTGAACCAAATGACCCGCCCGCGCTTCTATTACGGTTGGGTAATCGTCGCTGTCAGCGGGATTACGTTATTAGTTGCGTTCGGAATTCGTCTTTCCTTTACCGTTTATTTTGTAACTCTAACCGAAGAATTTGGCTGGCAGCGGGCCGAAACAGCACTTATTTTCTCTATCAGCATGGTGGTTTTCGCGGCCACCTCTCTTTTTGCTGGGATAGCGATAGATCGCTTTGGAGCACGAATTGTTTTTTCTCTAGGTGCTGCAATATTGGCTCTAGGGTTATTCCTAAGCAGTTTCATACATTCATTTAATCAACTTATCTTGACTTATAGCGTTGTGGCTGGATTGGGCATCACCATTCTCGGTCTTGGTCCACAGGCTGGACACCTAGCCGCTTGGTTCAGGCGCCAGCTAGGACTGGCTATCGGTTTAGCCTTTGCCGGAACCGGTTTGGGAACATTGATTCTCACACCGGCCGTGGAAATGATAATAGCCAATTGGGGCTGGCGTATCGCTTATAGATTTTTAGCAGTTTTGACTGTCCTGTTAATCCCTCTTTTGTTGCTATTCATTCGCCGTCCTACATTTCAAGAATGGAATACTAATAATCGTCCGGCAAGCGAACCTCAACAAGACACTCCTGCAAGACGAAAGAACTGGACCTTGCCCTCCGCCCTAAGGACACCTTCATTCTGGCTTGTAATATTGGCGGCTCTCTGTGCAATAGGACCTTTGCGCATGCTGACAGTACACCAATTAGCGGTCGCTGTTGGTGCCGGCTTTGATCGTCTTTTTGCTGCCGCCGTGATTGGATTCTCTGGAGCTGTGACGGCCGTAGCCTTCATTGGTTTTGGTACCCTATCCGACAAGATCGGTCGCCAACAAACCTATTTAATAGGATCTATTTGTCTTATTCTTGCTATCGGCATCCTAGCCCTTTTACAGACCCCTCAGCAGGGTGCATGGCTGGTAGCTTACGCGATTTTGTTAGGGTTAGGGGAAGGCTCCCGAGCCTCATTGGTAACGGCCGTTGCCAGCGACCTTTTTCCTGGCCAAGCATTAGGGGCTATTAATGGCGCAGTTGGTTCTGCCTTTGCTGTTGGGGCAGCCTTATTCCCATGGTTTGCAGGTTATATATTTGATCTTAGTGGAGCTTATACAACAGCTTTCATTCTGGCGGGCATAACGATTGTGATTTCAACAATCGCATTGTGGTTAGCCCAATCCCTCTTGCCCCGTCACAGAATGCCCAAGGCCCCCATTTGACTTAATTACAGTGCCAAATAATACATTTGGTGTCACCAGTACATTCTGCACATGCCCCGCTTCAAGACCAGAAAAGATACGAATCTTCATTTGAGGCTGTAGTGCCACCAGGTCAAGCATCGCCCGCACCTTGCTCGCCATGCCTCCAGTGACATCAGTCCCGCGCGATCCGCCAAGCGCTTCTGAGATCTCATCTAGTGAGTCCTCGGTAATTTGAGAGACAACACGGCCTTCTTGATCAATCACCCCCGGTGTCTCTCCAGCCAAAAGTAACCACTGCGGGCGCAGTTCTTGAGCCAAAAACATCATAATTTCTTCAGTAGAGATAATTGTTCCCCCAATAACCGAGTCAAAGGCAACATCGCCAAAAACAACAGGAACCAACCCAGCCTGGAGCGCCTTAACCACTGGTTGAATCGCAAGCATTTCGATCTGGCCATCACGACAAACGGCCGAAGCAGATGGCTGCAAACTCACTGCCGGCACACCCGCCTTCATTAAAGCGCTAACCACCTTTCGATTCAATCGAGAGGCTGCGGAACTAACCTCAGCAAACCCCCGCCACTCTTCGGCCGTTTGAACCCCCTGTCGCGTCCCATATTTCGCCCCCGCCACATGCCCAAACGATCCGCTGCCATGCCCCAGCACCAATTTCAAGCCCGGCCTATCCTCACGAGCCTGCTTAATCTCACCCGCCAGCCGCGCCAAAATTCCCTCTCGAACTACTTCAACGCCGGTTTTGTCGGTGATTAGGGAACCGCCCAGCTTCATAAAAATTATATCGGCCATAAATAAAACAGATCACAGATGTCGATAGGATGTTAGTAACACCCAAACGCTACCGATTAGCAAACATCTGTTCAACCGCCTCCTCTGGAGATTTCACAAATGTCAATAAATCACGATGTTTTGGACGGACATAATCATCGTCATTAAATGTGGTCACAGTCTCTTGCCACAACTCTCCTAATAAGACCAAAGGCCGGGCTTCTATCTCACCAACTTGAAGAAAACTCCAGGCAAGCGACATTTCCGATAAAGTGCCGATTCCTCCAGGCAGCACAATCATGCCATTGTTTTGTATCACCAGGTGGATTAAACGATCCTGCAGCGTTTCATACCGTCGCTCTTCCTGCACCCATTGATTTGGACCTAGAGGGCGGAACTGTTCAATTTGGTCACAAGTAACACCAATGACATGTCCCCCAGCTTCCGCTGCCCCTTGAGAAACGGCCGCCATCGTCCCGCCATATCCTCCAGTAGCAACGGCACAACCCGCCTGCGCCAATAGGCGGCCCACCTCTCTTGCCTGTTCATATGCCGGACTATCTGGAAGTGGTGCAGAGCTGCCAAAGACAGAAATAACCGGCCCAGTGAACTCGTATGAATCTTTCGTACGTTGTAACTCAACGGCTTCACTAACGTCTTGTCCAACAAAAAAAGCGCGAGCAGCAGCTTGAAACAATGATTGTTGCTCCAACATAAGAATATGCCCGCACTCATCCAGTTCAACTAATTCAGCATCAGCCATCAATTCAATCATCTGGTGAGCGTGATCAACAGGAAGCACGGGATCATCTTTGCCCCAAACAATGCATACGGGCTTTTCTATGCTCTCTAACGCAGGTCGAAAGTCTTGGAAAGCGATAGCTTTAATCACATCTGCCGAAGACTGTGCCTGGTCATAATCTCTCAAGCGACGCTCCCACACAATGTCGTCCTGAAGATCCGGATCGAAGAAAGAAAGTCTTATTTGCTGATTGACCACGGCACGTGATTGGGAAACGACCGTACTCAAATCGACTAAACCTAGAGAAATTCCCGCCTTTTTTAGATATGTGGGAAACCTATCATTGGCCAGGACTGCCGGCGCTATCAAAAGCAAACGTGATACATCTTCCGGATAGGACATCGTATAACTTACAGCCAAGCCACCACCAAAAGAATGGCCAACCAATATTACTGGTGGCAAATCCAATTCTTCACGAAAAGCAGCCAACCATTCAACGAGATGTGGAAAAGTAAACGGGCTCGTACTTTCACTAAATCCAAAACCGGGAATGTCTGGTGCGATCATCCAAAATTCTTTTTCCAGCTCATGCATCATCTCACGATACGTGTCACCAGAACTGGTCATGCCATGAAGAAGAAGTATGGGTTTCCCATCAGGTTGCCCGGCGGTGACGTAAGAGGTCTTGATTCCTAAGGCGTCGATCACTTGGCGTGGATATTCAGCATATGGATATGGCAATGGTTATCCTCCAATAAAATCCAGAATATGATAATGGAATAAAGCTGCGCTAGATAGACAGCACTCCGTTCAAAAAGTTAATGACGATCTGCTAACCCAGGGATCGTGTCAATGGAATGTGCATTACGAACGGCGTTGCGAATAGCCTCCGCGACCACCTCGACGGCTGCCGTCGCAATTTTTTCAAATGGTGCGTCGATTTGCTCAGTGGCCAGAGCGAATGCCGTATCTCCTTCGTGGGTCATATGCGTCGGCCGTATAGCAATTGCAAATCCGTCATGAGCGCGTTGTGCCAATCTATATGCATCCTGCTTACTCATTTTGGCATTGGTCATAACTACGGCGAGCGTAGTATTTGTGCCCATTTGCGGTGGTGGAGCAAACGGAGCATAGCGCAATGGGTATTGGTCAACCATCCATTGGTTGCCTTGATTATGAGCACCTGCGAGAACTGTCCCGTCACTATTAACGACATCCCCAATAGCATTGACAACAACGGCCGCTTTGACAATAAGGTCATCGATTTCCATGCCCGCCAGACCAAAGCCGCCCTTCATCATGTGATCGGGCCCCATCCACTTCCCAACAGTAACCCCAGTCCCTGCCCCAACATTACCCTGAACATCATTATCGGGGCGGGCATCTAAGCAAGCAGCATACCCCATTTCTGCATCCGGAAGATTTTGTCCTTGGTTTAGAAAAAGATCATAGACCACAGCCGCCGAAACGATGGGCACAGGGCAAATCGGCGTCTCGTAACCATAGCCGTGTTCCGCCAAATAACGTACCACACCATCGGCCGTTGCCAATCCAAATGCGCTGCCGCCGGTAAGAACGACGCCATTCACCTTGTGCAAAGGGCGTTCGGGAGACAACAAAGCAATCTCACGTGTTCCTGGGCCAGGACCGCGTACATCGACGCTTGCAACGGCTCCATCAGGACAAAGAATCACCGTGCATCCAGTGAGATTTTCTCCATCTGTGGCATGGCCGATTCTCACATCGGCTAATTCAACAGTCACATTTTCCTCCAGTAAATCAAGCAAAAAGGTGGCTGATTATAGGTCATTTTGAAGAAAGAATAAAAAGTAGAGTGCGGTTACTTGCCATGAAGTTTTGGGGAACTATACTACCGGGCCATGATCAACTTCCTACGCTGGGCGTTCTCACCACGCTATCGCGTCCTCAAGTTTCTGATTGCCGGAGGCATTTTGCTCTTGGCATTCTGGCTATTCCTTCAAATCCAGGGTTTAATACGCGATCTCAAAGATCCACGCAGCCAGGGCTTTTGGCAATGGTCGCAAAGTAATTCGTCGACAAGGAATGACCTCATCACCGTTCAACGTGATGCCTGTCCTGGCGCACCATTTATCTTACCCGCAGATGGTTTCATAGGTCTACTTTATAGTGATCCTCGCGGGCCATATTCTCAAGCACAACCTCACCAGGGTATCGATATATTCAGCAACAGCGATCCGGGTTTAACACCTGTATATGCTGCTTATGATGGCTATATCACCCGCGAATCGGAATGGAAAAGCACCTTAATTTTACGTGTGCCCCAGGATCCGCTCGATCCGGCAAGGCAAATTTGGCTCTACTATACCCATATGGCCGATCAGGATGGAAACGACTTTATCGTCGATGCGTTTCCACCGGGAACACAAGAGTCATTTGTCAAGCAAGGCACGCTGCTTGGTTACACTGGGGACTATAACGGAAATTCTCTTCGCACAATTTGGGTGCATTTACATTTTTCGGTCGTGCTGGATGATGGCAATGGTCGCTATCGCAATGAACTTGATTTCGCCAACACGCTAGATCCATCACCGTATCTGGGCATGAATGTTAACTATGCCTGCGAGGGTGAGAGCAACGGCTGTACGGCCGATCCAATTTGTTCAGATTCTTGATAGATAAAAATTCCTGGGATTTGGCCTAGTGGGCATCCTGCCTTAACGAAAGCCTGAACCAGCGAACCAAGAGCAAGACCAATGTAAACAACAGCGCGGAGATAAATAGAAAAACAGGTGCTACCCATATGTCGCTGATATAAGAAGCTTTCACTTCTTGTAGGCTAACCGCCGTGGGCATTGATGGTATGACAGAACCATCTTCTGCCTCACCACCGCTCAAGGTAGTAGATAACATCATTATTATTTGAACATCTGAAAGCGGCGGGTTGGCTGTCTTGTCATACAAACGAAAACGATAATTTACTGGATCAACAACTGTCAAAGAAGAAGGAACAGAGAAAGAAAAATCGGTTGCTGAAGTCAGACTGACCATCCCATCCACAACCCGTTCCTCAGCACTAAACACGCCATCCCTGTTGAAATCAAACCAACCTTCGATCCATGGATTATTCCCTCTGCCGGTTGTCGTAACAGTAACATTAGCATTTCGTCCGACTTCAATCGCGGAGAATATAAGACCATCGTCATTTTCATCATCATGGCCGGCCCCAGGATAATCCCCTTGCCAATTATTCATACCCCACATCGAACCCAAGCGTAACTCGCCATTTCCCGTATGCCGGACTTGTCCATAACTACGTTGTGAATCACCTAAATCTGCCGGTTGGCATGTATGCCAGCCTGCAAATGCTTGCACAAGTCCGTGACCAAAAGACATATCCCAACCTGGATCGCCTAGATCTAAAGCCGACTTTGTTAAAATTTCCCGCAATCCCTGATTATCTAACTCTGGACAAGCCCCCCAAATCAATGCTGCTGTTCCGGCAACATGTGGTGCCGCCATAGAAGTACCATTGAGACCTTGGTATCCTCCTGGCCCGGGCAGTGGATCACTGCCATCACCCGTTTCGACGGTGATTACTGTCCCCAATTTATTGGTCTTTAGAAAAACCCCGGTTGAAGGAGCAACCAATACCGCAGGTCCAGAACTTGTACCAGGCGCCAGAGTTCCTGCCGTTAATCCCGGTTCCTTCCATATAACAATCGTCGCAACAGCCCCCTTTCCCTCTGTATTACTTACAAGCTCTCGGAAATAAAGCGCATCACGCTGACAAATGACGATTTTACCATTCCATTCATCAGACATATCTGTGGCGGTACACAACCCACCATCAATTAAAACGCCGCTTACTGCTCCCGGCGTTGAGTTTAGTAAGTATGATCCGCTGTGGGACGATTCGTCATCAATAACGCTGCCAAAAGGAACTGACCCATTCTCAGGTCCAGGCCATGTGCTCATGACCGCTGATCCTGGTGCGGCAAGCTCAACTTGATCATTTTCGTTGGAGTAGCTGGCATGCGTGTGGGCCGAAGTTATAGCTGCGACAGAAATCACACTGTTATACGAAGCAGGATAACTGTATTCATCAACCGAACCACTTGAACTGCCGTCATTCGCCGCTGCTGCAATAGATAACACGCTGCGATCATAAATGCGCGAGAAGATCCGTTTTTCAATTCTGCTGTAGCTCCCTTTGAGACTCATACTTATGATGTGCGCACCATTTTCTACACAACTTGCTGCCGCCGCCGCTATATTCGATTGACCCTCAATCCAGGCGCCATTCCGGTCATAAATTTTAACGATATATAGATCAACTCCAGGGGCAACACCAGCGATACCCGCCCCTTGCATGTTGGCCGCGACGGTTCCCGCGACATGTGTACCATGTCCAGTAATAGTGTCATTCCAAGCTTCCCCATCTATTTGTGATACCCCACTGATTGTTGTTAACGCCAGATCTTTATGAGAATCTAAAACGCCAGTATCAATAATACAAACTTTTATACCATTACCAATAGGAGCGCCCGAATCCAAAACGCCATCCCGGTCAAAATCCCATACATCCAAAGCTTGAACAGTGTCCAGCCCAAAAGGATATCGCTCCTCCGCCAATTCATAAACTGGAACCGGCTCACTGAAGGCTATTGCGGGAGAGCGGCTCAATTTATTGACACTGGTACTTGGCACCGAAACAGCAAGAACCTGCCATTCTGACAGGTCGTGATCCACCCTTCCGCCGGCAGCCTCAACCTGGCGAATGGCATCCATCTTGCGACCTGGTTCGTATTGAACATAATATGCTTGATGCGGTGCAGGAGCGGCCGTTAATTGTCCCTGTATCATTGCCGTCATTATGAGACTGAGACATATAAGCGTTAATACTCGTAAAAAGAAATAATTGGCTCGAAAACGATGGTTCATGGCTTGTTTTCCTTGCTTATATTGTAGTAGTCAAAGTCCCGCATCACAAGATCTGCTTGGGATGACTGATTGATTAAATCTATCCGCTGATTTTAATTAATATCCCCATTATGGATTGGGACGCTTCTCCAAATCTTAGAGTATTCAAGTAAAAACATATGGAATTCACACCGATAAGGAAATTCGTCACCGTAAACATATGACAAGTATCACTTCCTTTCATAACTCATATTCCTTATACTGTAGATAGGGTAAGCATCCAATTGACAGTCCTGGCACGACTGGAGCGGAGGTGAGTCATGACACAAACCACGGAACATAACATCGGGAATAGTTTCGACGAACTGCGGGTTTTCACAAAAACAGTTGGCTTGTTAGCAATTCTTACGGCCGTTCTCTATCTGAGGGCCATTGTTTCTGGGGGCTACATACTACGAACAGGAAACGATAATGATACCATCCCAGCCATTTTGTTTATGCTAATTCTCTTAGGCACAACAGGGCTGGTAATGAGCCAAAAATGGGAGTGCATGGGAGGCATAATCGCCATCATTGGAGCTGTGAGCGTCGCTATCATTGTCTACACAACAATGTCCGAAAATCAGCTGATGGCTATCCTGCTCTATAGTTCACCATTCATGATCTCCGGCTGCCTTTGCATCCTTGATTGGTGGAAGCATCGCGGTCTAAACCAGTAAACTCTTGCGGATCTAGTAAATGCAGGTCCCGATCTATCTAGAAGGTCGTGCATTGCCACCTCCTAGAAATCTGCTTGTACAAATTACTCAATCTTCGTGAAAATATTGGTTGACAAACACCCTTACGCAATGTAAACTGGGCTTTGTAAGTCGATTAGACTTACGAAGTGGCTGGTACATGAAAAAGGCGACGCGCAAACACACAAAAGTTCACAACCAACATCTAATTTTACGTACGATTTATAAAGAAGGGGAAATAAGTCGTGCCGAATTAGCTCGCGCCACCCGCCTGACGAAGACCACCGTATCATCCATTGTATCCGATCTAATCTCCGAAGGACTGGTTGAAGAAACTGGCCTTGGTCCATCGGAAGGTGGTAAGCCGCCTGTCATATTAGGCATCGTAGATGATTCACGCCATCTTATTGGACTAGATTTAGCCAATAGCGAATTCCGCGGTGGTGTGCTTGACTTACGCGGTAATATTCTTCATCGGGCTAATCTACCGCTTGATTACAAAACCGGTCAAACCGCTTTAGAATCTGTTATCGAGCTAACAGAAGAATTATTTTCTAAGGCGAGCTGCCCGATACTAGGAATTGGTATAGGCTCCCCGGGTCTCATGGATGCACGAACAGGTGTTGTGCGTCAGGCAGTAAATCTTGATTGGCAAGATTTGCCACTGCGAGATCTCCTTCAAACACGATATGATGTGCCAGTTTACCTGGCAAACGACAGCCACGCCGCGGCCTTGGGAGAATATACTTTTGGACCCGATCTTGGCAGCAATAATTTAATCGTGGTGAAGGTAGGCCGCGGAACAAGCGCCGGCATTGTCCTAAACGGCCGCTTACATTATGGCGACGGCTCAGGCGCGGGTGAAATCGGACATGTACGGGTTGTGAGTAATGGTAAATTATGCACATGTGGCCACACGGGCTGCCTGGAAACAGTTGCCAGCTCACGGGCAATTATTGATCAAGCGCGCTTACTGTTCACTGATGATCACCAATCACTTCTTCACAATTTTACCCAAAATATTGACGCTATCGACACCGAAACCATCTTACAAGCATTTGTTGAAGGCGATCCCGCTGTAATACACATTATTGAGGAAGTTGGCTGTTACTTAGGCATCGCTGTGGCCAATTTAGTCGGTGCACTAAATATTCAAAATATTATCATTGCCGGCAGTCTCGCTCGGTTTGGACAACCCCTAATTGATGCCATTCAAGAACAAATGCGTAGAAGCGCTATGTCTACCTTGGCTGTGGAAACTGTAATCACCCCTAGCGAGCTTGGACAAGATTTGGTAATGCTTGGCGCGGCTTCCTTGTTGTTAAGCAATGAACTCGGCGTTGTGTGACGCAATGTCATCATAAACAATAACGATATCATGCTTGAGGGACAGAACAATATTTGGGCAGCATTTAAATAACGTAGCATAATTTAACATTAGACATATCATTATTAAAGGAGGTGGCTAGAATAATTTAGAACTTGACCAAATAACCGATTTTTTGTTAACCGAGATATCTAGTAGGAGAAGAATTCCATGTTAAGTAAACAAAGATTATTAACCTTGATAGTATTAGCTTTGGCGCTGCTTCTGGTCGCCTGTGGCGGCGCAGATGAACCGGCACCAGTGGAAGAAGCAGCACCCGAAGAAGCAGCACCCGTTGAAGAGTCTGCACCTGCGGAGGAAGCAGTTCCCGAAGAAGAAGCACCCGCCGGTGAAAAAGCAACATTGACAATTGAAAGTTGGCGCAATGATGACCTTTCCATATGGCAAGATGTAATCATTCCCGCCTTCAATGAAGAATACCCGGATATTGAAATCCTATTTTCTCCCTCTGCTCCAGCCGAATATAATGGCGCATTGAACACAAAATTGGAAGGTGGCTCTGCAGGTGATTTAATCACATGTCGTCCGTTTGATGCCTCCCTTGCTCTATTTGATCAAGGCCACTTGGCTTCACTAAACGACCTTGAAGGTATGGCTAATTTCGGTTCTGTCGCCAAGAGTGCCTGGGTTACCGATGATGGCTCAGATGTTTTCTGTGTGCCGATGGCCTCAGTAATTCATGGGTTCATTTACAACAAAGATATCTTTGACGAATTTGGCTTGAGTGAACCTACAACCGTGGAAGAATTCTACGCAGTTCTTGATGCCGTTCAAGCTGCCGGATATACGGCGCTTGATATGGGCACGGCCGATCAATGGGAAGCCGCTACCATGGGTTACCAAAATATTGGCCCCAATTATTGGAAAGGTGAAGAAGGTCGTCTGGCCCTTATCAGTGGTGAAGCAAAATTCACCGATGCGGAACATATCGCCGTTTGGGAACAGCTGGCCCAATGGGCACCTTACCTACCCAGTGGCTACCAAGCCCAAACTTATCCTGATTCCCAGAATCTATTCACCTTAGGCGAAACGGCTATTTATCCGGCCGGCTCCTGGGATATTTCCCTTTTCAACGATCAAGCCGACTTTGCCATGGGCGCCTTCGCACCGCCAGTGGCCAACGCTGGCGATCCTTGCTACATCAGCGACCACACTGATATCGCTATTGGCATGAACACCAACACTCCTTATCCTGAAGCTGCCAAGACCTTCTTGAACTGGGTCGCTACGGCCGATTTTGCCGAACTGTATAGCAATGCACTTCCCGGCTTCTTCTCTTTGGCCAATGTCGATATCTCCTTGGACGATCCATTGGCTCAGGAATTCCTTGATTGGCGTGGAGAATGTGAATCGACCATTCGTAACTCCTATCAGATTTTGTCTCGTGGCGAGCCGAACTTGGAAAACGAACTTTGGCGAATCAGTGCACAAGTCATGAATGGTGATGTCACACCAGAAGAAGCAGCCCAAGAAATTCAAGATGGGATGGATACCTGGTATACACCCAGCGCGGACGCAGCCGACGTCGCCGAATCGGCCACCACTGAGACCGAATCGGAAGGTGGCGGCGACCAATCTGGCACACTGTTAATCGAAAGTTGGCGCAATGACGATTTGACCATTTGGGAAGATACCATTATCCCAGCTTTCAATGCACATTATCCCAACATTGAAGTTCAATTCGCGCCCTCTGCTCCAGCTGAATACAACGGTGCATTGAATACAAAATTGGAAGGTGGTGCAGCCGGCGATTTGATCACATGTCGCCCCTTCGATGCCTCCCTTGCCCTGTTTGATCAAGGTCATTTAGCCTCTTTGAACGACCTTGAAGGAATAGCCAATTTCGGTTCAGTAGCCAAGAGTGCCTGGGTCACAGATGATGGTTCAGATGTCTTTTGTGTGCCAATGGCCTCAGTAATCCATGGATTCATCTATAATCAAGATATCTTCGATGAACTTGGATTAAGTGAACCCACCACAGTAGAAGAATTTTATGCCGTTCTAGATGCGATTCAAGCAGGTGGTTACACGGCCCTAGATATGGGCACGGCTGACCAATGGGAAGCCGCGACCATGGGTTACCAGAATATAGGTCCTAACTATTGGAAAGGTGAAGACGGCCGTCTCGCGCTTATCAGCGGTGACGCCAAATTCACCGACGCCGAACATGTAGCAGTTTGGGATCAGTTGGCCCAATGGGCACCCTACCTACAAAGCGGTTATCAAGCCCAAACCTATCCAGATTCACAAAATCTGTTCACTCTAGGCCTGGCAGGCATTTACCCGGCCGGCTCCTGGGATATTTCCTTGTTCAATGATCAGGCCGATTTTGCTATGGGCGCATTTGCACCACCCGTGGCAAATGCAGGCGACACATGCTACATCAGCGATCACACTGACATTGCCCTTGGTATGAACACAGCCACTGAGAACCCAGAGGCTGCTCGTGCCTTCCTTAACTGGGTTGCCTCGGCCGAGTTTGCTGAGCTTTACAGCAATGCCTTACCTGGCTTTTTCACTCTCGCTGATGTTGATATTTCCCTAAATGATCCACTGGCTCAGGAATTCCTCGATTGGCGCGGTGACTGTGAATCTACTATCCGTAACTCTTACCAGATTCTCTCTCGTGGTGAGCCAAACTTGGAAAATGAACTTTGGCGTATTAGCGCACAAGTCATGAATGGTGATGTCACACCAGAAGAAGCAGCCCAAGAGATTCAAGATGGGATGGATTCCTGGTACACACCATAAATCCAAAGCTTGATTTTTCTTGAGAAATTCGAATACTGGGGACTTGAAATTTTATCGATTTCTAGCCCCCAGTTTTCTTGCCAACAGATCTTAATAATTGACTGCTGTCTCGATCAATATTGAAGTATAAAAGAAGGAGTCTCGCAATGAAATCGTCCACACCCCGCAAGCGAAAACCCTTTCCCACACATATCATCGTGTTCTTAGCACCGGCAGTGCTCGTATACACAATCTTTATGATTATCCCGCTATTAGATTCATTGCGGTTGAGTTTTATAGATAATGAAACCGGGATGTTCGTCGCCTTCCAAAACTACGTTGCACTGCTCACGGACGATCTTTGGTCCGATCAGTTTTGGAATGCATTTAAGAATAATGTCTACTTCTTCATCATTAACATGTTGGTCCAAAATCCTATTGCCTTATTCCTGGCGGCATTGTTAAGCAGGAACACTTTGCGCGGCTCTGGCACATACCGTACGCTCATATTCATCCCAACAGTCTTGTCAGTAGTTATTATTGGATTTATTTGGCAGCTAATCCTGAGTCCGCTTTGGGGGATTGCCGAAAGCTTTATGACATTCTTTGGCATCGGCAACCTTTTCCAACCCTGGTTAGGCTTAGAAAGCACGGCATTGACAACGATATCACTCATTTCGGTATGGCAGTTCGTGGGCATTCCGTTGATGTTATTTTATGCGGCTCTAATTTCTATCCCTGATGAGCTCATTGAAGCGGGACGAGTTGACGGGGCAACAACCTGGATCGTATTTTGGAAGATAAAATTCCCGCTCATTTTGCCCACGGTGGGCATTGTGACAATCTTAACATTCGTAGGAAATTTCAATGCCTTTGATTTGATTTACACCATTAAAGGTGCTTTAGCCGGACCGAACTTCTCTACAGATATCATGGGTACTATGTTCTTCCGTACCTTCTTTGGCCAACAACTGCAGTTGGGCAATGCTGCAATGGGCTCAACAGTGGCGGCAATGATGCTGATTATTATATTGATCGGTGTATTGCTTTACCTGGTGGGCTATCAACGCCGCATCACCACTTACGAGATCTAAGATTGAGGAGACCCCGATGAATTTCACAAATATCCGCAATCGCTTTAGCGAGTCCATCTTCCCCCATACAGCGCTGTTAATATACACGGCCATCGCTCTGTTTCCCATTATTCTCGTAATCGTCAATTCGATGAAGGCGCGCAAGGCCATCTTTCGTAACCCACTTGCCTTACCCAATGCGGAAACTTTCAGCCTGGAAGGATATATCACTGTCTGGGAGAGGGCAGGTTTCCCGCTATATTTCAGAAACAGCTTAATAGTTACGCTTGGTTCCATTTTCTTCATCCTGCTGTTTGGAGCAATGGCTGCCTATGCACTTTCTGAATACAAATTCAAGGGCAATACATTACTTGGTTTATATTTGGCTCTGGGCATTATGATCCCAATTCGCTTAGGCACTGTTGGAATTTTACGGCTCGTCGCGGGCATGGGGCTTGTTAATAGCCTACTTGGATTAATATTCGTCTATATCGCCCAAGGGCTGCCGTTAACCGTATTTGTACTGCAAAGTTTTATGAGCCAGGTACCAAGAGAAATGAAAGAAGCCGCGCGTGTAGATGGGGCCAGTGAATATCGAATTTTTGGTCTTGTCCTGCCCATGGTTCGCCCTGCTGTAGCTACGGTAGCCGTTTTTGTGATGATTCCAATTTGGAATGATCTTTGGTTCCCCCTGATATTGGCACCGGGTGAGTCAACAAAAACAGTTACTTTGGGGGCGCAGCAATTCCTGGGCCAGTTTGTGAGTGACTGGAACGCAGTATTAGCATCATTAACCTTGGCAATGATTCCGATCTTACTGCTTTATATCATTTTTTCCAGGCAGTTGATTCGTGGCATTACCAGTGGCGCCATTAAATAGAGGTCTAAAGTAAAGGGGAACGAGACAATGCGCATTGGAATTGTAGGGACGGGGTTTATGGGTCAAACCCACACCACAGCGTGGGCAGTAACACAGGCCACAATAGCTGGATTTTTATCAAAAGATGAGGAAACAGCGAGCAGCTTGGCCGCGCAACATCAAGCACAGGTTTACACTGATCTGCCATCACTTCTCGACGATGTCGATGTCGTAGATATCTGTACGCCAACACATCTGCACTGCGATATGGTTCTTGCCGCTGCGGAAGCAGGAAAACATGTGGTTTGTGAAAAACCATTAGCCCGATCGATTGTGGAGGGCCAAAAGATGATAGCCGCTTGCCATGAGGCAGGCGTAAAACTAATGGTTGCTCATGTAGTACGCTTCTTCCCAGAATATGCGCAAGCAAGAACCCAGGTTATGAATGGCTCAATTGGCGATACGGCCGTCCTACGATTAACTCGAGGTTCTTTTCAACCCAAAAAGGCCGCAGACAATTGGTTCGTAGACTATGAGAAATCAGGCGGCATGATGTTGGATTTGATGATTCATGACCTTGATTATGCCCGCTGGGTAGCTGGTGAAGTAAAAACGGTTTTTGCCAAGAAGATTAGCAGCAGCCACTCAAATGCAGGGGTAGATCATGGTCTGGCTATTCTTACCCATCACAATGGAACGATCTCCCATGTTGAAGGATCGTGGGCATATCCCCCACCCCTTTTCCGAACGCGCTTCGAAATCGCCGGTTCTAATGGTCTGATTCAGTTCGATTCTACTGATACAGCTGCTATTAAGCAGCACCTCCATGCCATCTCATCAGAAGCAATTCCCGATGTCGCCTTACCAAGCAGCCCCTTGAGCGAAGATCCCTATACAACGCAAATCAAAGCTTTTTATGACTGCTTGGCAAACGATACCCCAATACCCATAAGAGGAGCGGATGGTTTGGCCGCACTACAAATCGCCCTCGCCGCCATCGAATCGGCCGAAACTGGTCGACCCGTTGATCTCGCACCTCTATCTGAACTCGCTGTTAAGGAGGTTTTGCCATGAGAATTGGAATCTTGAGCTTTGCTCACTTGCACGCTGAAGCTTATATTCAAAATTTACGTGCTATTCCCGGTGTGGATATGATCGGTATCGCCGACGAAGATATGGAACGCGGCCAGCACTATGCGAATCTCTTCGACTCTCCTCTTTACGCTGACTACCAATCATTACTCAACGATGAACCAGATGGGGTCATCGTGTGCTCAGAAAATGCAAAGCATCGTCCACTGGTGGAATTGGCTGCCGATGCTGGTGTGCATATCTTATGCGAAAAACCATTAGCAACAACACTATCGGACGCCCAAGCTATAATCGATGCTTGCCATAAGGCCAATGTTATCTTAATGACTGCATTTCCTATGCGCTTTAGCGCACCGGCCATGGGGCTAAAAGAGCAGCTTGACGCCGGGGCTTTAGGGCAAATTTATTGCCTAAACACAACAAATCAGGGTCGCATGCCTATAAATGAACGCCAATGGTTTGTCGACCGCGAGTTAGCCGGTGGTGGCGCCATAATGGATCACACAGTTCACTTGGCTGACATGCTGCGCTATTATTTTGACAGCAATATAACGGAAGTTTTCGCTTAAACAAATCACATTCTACATGCCGATAAAGTCGACGTTGAAACGGCCGGATTATTAATGCTTACATTTGCTAACGGCATATTTGCATCAGTCGATTGCAGTTGGAGTAAACCGCTAAATTATCCTACCTGGGGTGGTCTGACAATGGAATTAATCAGTGAGCGGGGCTTGACTGTGGTAGATGCTTTTAGCCAAAACCTGTCCGTGTACCATCAGGATCCGCCCAAACATGCCTGGTCCTATTGGGGCTCCGACGCAAACCAGGCAATGATAGAAGAATTTATAACTGCCATTCAGGAACAGCGCCCAGCCAAAATAAGCGGTGAGGACGGCTACAGAGCGCTGGAAATTGTCTTGGCGGCGTATAAGTCCGCTGCAAGTGGCCAACCCGTTCAGGTAGGTTAGCATGTCAAAAATCTATTACGTCGGAGACTGGGCCGTAATGTTAGGGCCCATATTCGCCGAAACTCCCTTCAATTACGCCTTTAAAGGCCTTGATACAGTGAACTATGGGCATTGGCTCAAGGATGCACTCGAATCAAGTGGTGAACACCAAGTGACTTCAGTTCCAACATGGGAATTCTATCAACTCGGTCCTGGGCAATACGAACAGATCCTGGAAGAGTATGATGTCCTGATTTTTAGTGATGTCGAAGCCAAGAATTTCCAATTAGCGCCAAGCTTCTTTGATCGTAACAAATTCGGTACAAAAATTTTAACCTTTCCAGATAGAATCCGCTTAACAATTGAAGCCATCGAAGCAGGAATAGGTGTGATGTTCCTGGGCGGGTGGCTCTCTTTCACTGGCGAGATGGGGAAAGGTGGCTGGAATCGAACACGGCTGCGTGAGGTCTTACCGGTTAGATGTTTAGATATCGAAGACTTGGTTGAGAATACAGAAGGCTTTACAGCACGAACTTCGGCTCAAGGAAAAACTGTATTCACAGGTCTCGATTTCGACACATTCCCTCCTATTCTTGGTTATAATAAAACCACCTCCAGAGAAGGTTGTCAAACGCTATTGTCAGTATCAGAGACGGGTGATCCCTTGGTTGCTACCGGAAGCTTCGGGCGGGGTAAGACACTTGCCTATATGTCCGATCCTGCACCACATTGGGGGTGCAACTTTGTATATTGGGAGCAGTACGCAGATTTCTGGCTTCGCTGCCTCAGCGTGTTGACCTCGTAAAGGCGGTTCAAGCTCTTAAGATTGTTATCGGTCTACTGTATTGGACACCTGTGAAGCCTGGCTCAACAAGGTAGCTGCCGCCTGAGCTCCTTTCTTGGAAGCCTGTAATTTATCTAGCCGATCATGCCAGAATGCCGATCCGGCGCTGGCAGCAAATCCGGTCAAAATTACACCTACTGTGATTGCTTTCTCTGCCGGTAACCAGGATCGCCAACTATTTAATGTATCTCCTGTAACTATGACAACGTTGATACTCTCAAGAACACCAGGAAATGCTTCGCCAAGCAGCCTGAGTACATCAATTTGTAGCGCATAAGCTATGATGAGGCCCACAACGATGGAAAAAACGCGCAGTACACGGAGTCGAGACGTTTCCTCATCGCGCTGCTGGTCGGAACGCTGCATGATAAATTGTGCCGTGGTTTCAGCTGAAAATTGAAAGTCGGGCCCATTGGTAATCGTTGACATTTCTTCATATCCAGAAACCGACTCCGCCCGACTGAAACTATCAGGATCGACCTCCGTGACATCAAAGCCATGACGCAGTAGATTCCATAATGTTTCCACCCGCAGCAGTGTAGTGGCCTGTCGCAGCTTATGCTGGTTATCAGCTATGCTTCCATCGCGAACGGCCGAATTTACCAGACGTTCGTAAATCACTTTACCGATCTGTCCCGCAATAAGCAACAGCAGTAAAACGGCAACTGAAAAAAGGATTAGCCAGGACCACCACGGTTGAGTCCAGGAAAACAACACAAGTTGACCGGCAACGCGATTTGCGCTGCTGGCCTGAAGGAGCCAAAGGATAGCCAGAAAGAACAGACCGGTGAGTAAAGAGAGGGCTGACGCCCCATATAAACCTATGAACCAGGATTGACCATCGCTACCCTGCATTTTTCTAATCAAATATAGAAGTAAAACCGCAACAAATGAAGCTGCAAATAAGAGAATAAACCACGGCAGCCAGGCCAAAGATTCCACGGCGGGGATCTGATCGCCAATCAACCTGGTCACAGAAGTTGATGTATTGGTCAAACGGGCTAGCCAGGCAGCATATAGAGCCAACAGCGTCAGGGCAAATGATGGAACAAAGAGGCCGCGCACATTTAACGGTGGGAAAAGACCCCCACGCCAACTTCGTAGGATTCGCCATACCTTGCGTGCAGGGCTCTGGGTTTCATAGCGGCGTACTTCCACAGCATTGAGGACGTTTTTTACGCTGGAAACAAAGGTATCCGTGGTTTGCGAGACGCCCGCTTCAACAATCCTCAGCCGTGAAGCCAACTCCGCCTGCGCTTGATTAATAGAATCGGGCGCGAAACCGACACCTTCCAACAACGGCCGTACATCCGCTTCAAAATGAGACACAACCACATTGCTGCTTCTGTCGAAAAGAACCTCCTGCTGCTCTTTGAGCCAACCATCAGCGATCTGAACCGACCAAAAATGCACATTTTGCAAGGTTTGAAAGAGGTCTTCCAAAAAATCACCAGGATTATGGCCATCAAATATGCTAATTTCTTGCGCCATCTGATCGCGCAGGGGTTGAACTAGCTCAGGTTTTACTTGAAGTTGGCTCTCCAGCGTATTACCAACCAGATTAGCGAAATTAAAAAGTTGTTTCTTTAGTTTGTAAAGATCTTGCTGAACAACATCATCATTATTGGGTAGAAGTTCTTCTGCCTTGCGATATGCTGCGCCAAATTCACTTGATACCACTTGCTGCCTTAATGTGGCAACATCATTCACGCTGTGCAGTGTATGGTCAAGCATCTTACGCATTTCCTGAATCATACGTTTATATTGTTCACGCGAAGCGGCACTGACACTAAGAGCGGCCAATTCACCAGGTAAATACTTCTCCATGCGCTCTAGCGCTTCCATAGAAGTAACTTTGCGTTTTAAACCAACACCAACTTTTAGACTGTCGATGACGACCTCTGTTCCCGCTGCTACAAGGGCCATGACCGCAAAGAAGATTGCCAATCCGGCAAAAATGCGCGCCAAGTCGGCAGGCAAACCGCTCTCTTGCACCACCACCGCCGGTATTACGGAACTAAGCTGCCCATTATTACTCCCATTCGCATCTCCCGGGATTAGGGCATAGGGGCCTTCTGTAATCGTCTCGCCTGCCTCTACAAACTCTGCTCTCAACAGATAGGTTTCTGGATCTTCGAGAGTAACGCCACATTCTGGTAATGGAAGTCGAATTGCACCATAGGTTGAGGTTAATCCAGACAAATCGACTGGCTGCCGGCACTGCGCAAGCACCTGCCGGCTTTCTGCCGCAGTCATTGTGACCACAAGATCTAGGAGCAAATCTGGTGGCACGGCCGTAGACAGGAGGTTCTCATAAGTTACATAAATAGAAACTTCATCGCCAACACCTGCGGCAACAGGCAGTGATTCAATCCCACTTATTGCCAGATCAAACTGCTCACCGTCACCTTGTGCTGATACCAGCCCCATAGTAAACAGCGCCAGAAAACAGGCGGTAAGGAAGGCTAGAGGTACGCGGCCGTTCTTCATATTGGGTACTCCATCAGATAATTACACGAGACTGGACGGGTATCCGAAGATCTGTAAAACGTGGCACCTTACTTGAAATAGGCCAGGATAGTACCGCAGTCCCATAAGTACCCATATTATGACGCCAATTCTATGACTATGTCAAGTTAAACTTGGCTTTCTGCAATAATTTGATGGTGTGAAGGATCGGAAGACTAAATCATTTTTGTTTTTCTTCGGCCTAATATGGCTGCTAACACGAACAATATAACACCCAGTATAACCATGCCAATGACAAACCAGAATAATGATTGCTGTGCCTGTTCAAAAACAGTGCCCATTATAGCCAGAGCCGGCACTTTTAATAGAATGGGCCAATTGGTCATTTGGGTTCCGATTGCGGCCACCCACCAACTAGCGGGTACCAGGCTAAACAGAAATGTTGACAAAGCAGTTAGCAATAGTGACACACCCAGCCAACGTGGAATGCCATCGCTTGTTTGCCCTCCCACAAGCGCGGCAATAAGCAGCAAGAAAACAAAAGGCAGCCAGCTCCATTGCAAAATCCCCTTAGTCAACTGCAAGCGTTCTTTGATCTCGATCATCGATTCTGGAGACGCCGTAATGAGATTATCAAGCACAATAGAATCGGGAATGATAGTCAATTGCTGCTGCAGTAAAGCGCCAGCAGCTGGAGCTACAGCATCCATTGGCAAAATCTCTGGTAGGCAGTCAGGAATTGATTCTAAGATTGCCTCACCAGATAGCAAGGAATCAAGAAGCCCGAAGGCCAGGCCAAGGCTCTCTTCGGCCGTGCACAGAGGCACTTGTTCCAATACTGTTTCGACTAATCCGCTGCTGTTTCGACCAATATGATCTTTTAATGGCCTCATGTCCAATAGAAGAACAGGCATCGGTTCCGGACCTTCAAGCCAGCTATAAAAAGCATTAATCCCTTGGGCAGCATACGTTAGTTGCAAATCAGCAGGCAGAATTGATGCATGCAAATCTGTCTGCTCCGCGGCCCGTACAAGCGCGCCGCCTACAACTGAATCCTCAGCAAGTCCCAATTGAGCTGTTAAGGAACGCAAAACAGTTTCAGTCAGCAGATTGGATTGTGATGGGCCAATAACGTGTGTGGCAACCAGATTCAACATTGCCTTTGGGGAATAAAGCGTTTGCCCTAACTGGTATCCAAATAGAGCCAACGGTAACAAGACGATGGCGATCAAAGTAATTCCAGCGGCGATCAGTCGCATAAACATACGCATAATGCTCTCCGTAATCTGTATTGCAGAAAAGTAGTGTGCTTTCCACTACAATCGCACAAGATTTACCTTAATGCAAGTCAATTGGAGTAATATATGGGAACAGAAAGCAAAAAAACTTTTCGTGCGGAACCAAGTCATCGTTGGGTAAGAGTAAAATTCGGGGGTCAAATTATCGCCGATAGTAAGCGGACAAAACTTGTAACTGTTTGTCCATGCCCGTGATCCTTACAAACGAGTGGATACAATACCTAGTTCTCGTCACATCAAGGTTGTTATAGATGGCGTTACAGTAGCTGATACACATCGGGCAGTATTACTGTTCGAAACAGATCTGCCTACACGCTATTACATTCCAAGCGAGGATGTGCGCAAGGATCTGCTTCATGAAACAGAATTGAACACAAGTTGTCCGTATAAAGGAATCGCTTCCTATTGGTCGGTCGCCACTGGAGATAAGATTCACAATAATGTTGTCTGGGGTTACCCTGAGCCAATTCCTGAGATACCTAAGATTAAGGGATTGCTTAGTTTCAAAAACGAAAAATTGGATGTCTATCTAGATGGTGAACTTGAGGTTAAGCCCCAAACGGCCTGGTCTAAATGAAGTTGGCAGAAAGCTGATGGTTACCTATCAATAGTAATCACTGCCCTCATTCTCACGGCTGTTCTGTGAAATAGCCTCTGAAATTTCTGCCACAATACCCTTGAGCCGTTTGAAATGTGACCCTTTCCAGTATATCTGCTCACATTCCTGGCAGATTCTGAATTCGTGATAATGCTGCTTTGTTTTTGGCTCTAATCGGTCCACAACTTGATCTTTTTCGATAGGCGCAAGTCGTCCATTACATCGCAAACAGCGCAGCCAGGGCATTATCTGATCATAGAGTTGGTATCGGTGGATAATGGATATGACTTGCTCCTCGGAATCTTTTGTGCGCAGGCAATACCCCTGGACAACTTGACTGCGCATTAGCAGACCCCGATCCCGGCTTAACAAAATACGTTGTTCTTCATGCGCCATTTGGGCCAACTGCGCATCATCATAGCAATTATTAAAATACCAGGTATCAAATCCTAACAGGCGTAGATAGCGCGCCAGTTTGCCGAGATGATTATCAAGGAGAAATCGAGCTGGTTTCGGGATTGGTGGTCTTAGATCTAGCGGAGGCTTAATTACGGCCGATCTGAATGCCGGGTAAACAGAGACCCAATCACCTGGCTGAACTAAATACGAAAAATCGACAGGATGACTATTGGCAAGAATCAACGCGACTTCAGTATGCGGCACCCCATTGGCCTCGATAAGATGCTTGACGGATTGATTCCCACCATACACGGGGTAAGAAAAGAATATCTGACGACGATCTTGGGATAATAATTCGTTCAGATCAGCGTAAAAACGAAATTGAGCCTGCGTCATCACGACGGTCTCTAGTTGTTACCCTTATTCCGCCAACCCAAACTAATGCGCCCGCGACTTTTATCAACATTAAGGATCGAAACTTCAAGCACATCACCAACATTAAGCTGGTTTCCACGAGGTATCTGACTGCGATGTAGTAGACCATCTTGCTTCACACCAATATCAATAAAAGCCCCAAAATCGACTACATTTCGCACGGTCCCGGTCAGCGACATACCAGACTGCAAGTCATCCATTGTTAAAACATCATTACGCAGCATTGGCGCAGGCAGATCGGCCCTGGGATCTCGTCCCGGGCGCACGAGCTGCTCAAATATATCTTCTAACGTGGGTAGACCTGTACCCAATTCCGCCGCAAACTCCAAAGTTGGTTGCAATTGAGCAAGTGCAGTCTCCCGCTGCGCTGGTCCATCTTCATTGGTTATGCCTGCACGTTGCAAGATCGCATTTGCCGCACCATAACTCTCCGGATGAATGGCGCTAGCATCCAATGGATTACTGCCATCATGAATGCGTAAAAAACCTGCCGATTGTTCAAATGCTTTGCTGCCTAGGCCGTTAATATTGATTAGGTCCATACGGTTCGAGAAACGGCCGTTCTTATCACGATAAGCGACAACACGATCGGCCAATTTAGGGCCAATCCCTGAGACATAAGTCAACAATGCCGGTGAAGCGGTATTTACATCAACACCAACTTGGTTGACCACACTTTCCACAACGCCTTCCAACGCCTCTGAAAGATGCTTCTGATTGACATCATGCTGGTACAGTCCTACCCCGATAGATTTCGGATCAATCTTGACTAACTCCGCCAACGGATCGAGCACACGACGCCCGATAGAAACAGCACCGCGAACAGTAACGTCCAAATCAGGAAGTTCATTCCTCGCCAGTTTGCTCGCGCTATATACACTGGCGCCTGCTTCATTGACAATCAAATAATGCACAGATTCCAGTTTACGCGTCAACTCGGCGGCCAATTTCTCTGTTTCACGCGATGCTGTGCCATTACCAATTGCGATCAAATTTACCTGATGACGCTGAACTAGAAGGGTCAATGTTTTCAGCGATTCATCCCATCTTTTCTTTGGTTGGTGGGGATAAATTGTTGCTGTCTCGAGTAATTTGCCTGTGGGATCAATTACAGCGATCTTGCAACCGGTTCGATAAGCAGGGTCAATTGCTAATACCGTCTTTCCGGTCATTGGTGGTTGGTTGAGCAATCCACGCATATTCCTGGCAAAAACAGTTATCGCATGAGCTTCGGCCCGCTCGGTAAGATCGCGACGAACATCCCGTATAATTGCCGGTAAAAGCAATCGTTCGGCGGCCTCATCTATGGCATTTTGCATTTCATGAACTAAAGGTGAACGGCGATCAGGGCGAAAGACGGAACGAATAGGCAGCAACCAATCCGGTTGGTCAATCTCAATTTTCACGCGTAATATTTTGTCTGCTTCACCCCGATTGATAGCGAGTACCTGATGCGGCCTGAGACGATCAACACGCAAAGCGAAGTCATAATACAGCTCATAGACTTTCTTCTCATCAATAGCTTTTTTGATCTTCTCGCAGCGCATAGTTCCCTGCCGCAGCGCTTTTTTACGAATCATTCGCCGTACCCCGGCATGATCACTTATCGTCTCCGCCACAATGTCGCGCGCACCCCCATAAGCATCATCCACTGTTGGCACAGATTCGTTAATATAAGGAGCTGCAATTTCCACAACCGTCTTATGCAGCAAAACCTGACTTAGTATCATGTCAGCTAAAGGCTGGAGTCCGTTTTTGCGAGCAGTTCCAGCCTTTGTTTTCCGTTTGGGCTTATATGGCAGGTAAATGTCTTCTAATGCAGTAGATGTCCTGGCTTGTAAGACTTGTTTGCGCAATTCAGGTGTCAGTTTTTCTTGTTCAGAAATTGAAGTAAGGATAGTTTCTCGGCGATCATCCAATGTCCTGAAACGCTTAAGGAGCTCTTTTATCTGCCGTATTTGCTCTTCATCCAGGCTTCCAGTCGTTTCTTTTCGATACCGGGCAATGAACGGGACGGTATTGCCGCTATCTAGCAGTTCAATCACCGCATCGACATTTGTGGACTGTATTTGCAACTCGGAACTGATTTGTTTGGCATATGTGGACATAGTTAGATTTTTTGGACGAGCAACTTTCATTGCCTTCGCTCATTACAAATGGTCTATTTCAGTAAAATTACCACCAACTATCATGATTCTAACCCATATGTATACAGGGAAACCAGACAAACGCCTAAAGATAATACCTCTTTTACTAAATTCCTATCCTCAAAGAAGTGTTGTGCGAATTGGCGCAAAGCTGTAGCGGTGCTCAGGAATTGGGCCCAGCCTCAGAATGGCATCCCGGTGAAATTCTGTTCCATACCCCTTGTGCCGGGCGAATCCATATGCTGGGAAATCTACATCCATATCTATCATTAGTCTATCCCTGGTCACTTTGGCCAGGATTGATGCTGATGCAATGCTCAGACTTTTGCTATCGCCACGAATCAAGGCTTGCTGCAGCAAAGGTGTCGTTTTGAGGACTATTCTACCGTCTATCAACAAGTATTGAGCTTGGGGATCAAGTTGCGAAAGCGCCTCAAGCATTGCAAGTTTGGTCGCCGGAATAATACCAATTTCATCAATTTCTGCTGCGCCGGTTGAACCAATCCCATAGCTCAAGGCATTGGAGATAATCTTCGTATACAACTTTTCACGCACTTTGGCACTTATTTGTTTTGAATCATTAACTTCGCTAAGCTGATCCAGCTTCTTTGGTGATGCCAAAGGCAAAATAACGGCCGCAGCCACAACAGGACCAGCTAAGGCACCTCGACCAGCCTCATCTAAACCGGCAATATTCACTATGCCGGTTTCTTTTCGAATGGATCTTTCAACTAGAAGATTGGGCACGTAAACGTTTTAATTACTTTTCGCCGCTGCTTAGACCATTATTGTAAGCGCCGCTGAGCAAAAACCAACGAACTTGAACCGTCT
This sequence comes from uncultured Chloroflexia bacterium, assembly GCA_963736615.1. Lineage (GTDB taxonomy): Bacteria > Chloroflexota > Anaerolineae > Promineifilales > Promineifilaceae > JAACFF01. The sequence continues at coordinate 1,545,261 of CAVTPP010000003.1, forward strand.
CAAAAAGCACATTGCCATAATTCCAGATTCGGACATGGCTGTCAGCATGATCTATCCAGCGCGCAGGAATGATGCCTATGCCATAACCGAAATGTCTGGCCAATGCTAAAGACTCAATGTCAAAACCCCAACCATCAATCCGCGTAACAGAGAATATCTTTTCAGCAGCCTCGGCCGAAAAAGCCTTAAATCCGCATTGCGTATCCCAAATTCCTGGAACCGCAACAAACTGGATGAATAGATTTCCGGCATTGCCCAATAAGCGCTTTTGGAATGGTTGGGGAACAGATTGCCCTGCTCCGGCCACATCCTTCTCATCACGCGAGCAAATCACGACATCGAACCCTTTTTCAAGAAGCGGCTGCATCTGATCAAAATGGCTGATATCGGTGGAATTGTCAGCGTCAGTAAACAAGCGAACCTGCCCTTTAGCAGCCAGCATCCCTTCACGTACGGTATACCCTTTTCCGCGGTTTTCAACACGGTTCAGCCAGCGAATATTATCTTTGCCTTCAGCAAATTCCTGGACTCTACTTAGGGTATCATCTTCACCACCATCCAACACCACAAGTATCTCCCAGGTGAATGGTTGGCGAGTCAAATATTCATGAATAGACAGCAATGTAATCGTGATCCGCTCCTCTTCATTGTAGGCAGGAATAATTACACTTAGGTAGGGGCTTGATAGTTCAGTTTCCACAGAAGAAAGATCTTACCTTTGCGAGGGGGTCTCGTCAACAGGTGTCAACAATGCCATTAATTTTTCATCATCTAAAACGCGATGCACCTGAATTTCGCGCCTTTTGGGCAGCATTCTGACAAGACCAAAGATACCTGCCAATTGGCCGCGCAATCGAGCCCGGGCCGCTGCGCCACGCCAAGAACGTAATGCTTCAAGCGTAATTCGCATTTGTGCGCGCATTATTAGCGGCCAATGTCGTCGTAACAAGCTGGAAGGATAATTTTTCCAAATCAAATATAGAAAATTTCGGCCGTCATAGTAACTGCTTGTAGCGCCGCTCGAACCAGACGCTTTCAGTTTATGGTAAACAATTGCTGTTGGTAAATACAAGACTTGCCAACCGGCCAGATTAGCACGCCATGCTAGATCAACATCTTCACAGGAAAAGAAGTAATCGTCATCCAAAAACCCTATCTCATCCAACATTTGCCTGCGATAAGCGGCCGCACCACCGCAAGCGCTAAATACAACTTCTTCTTGGTCATACTGCCCACAATCCTGCTGCCATACGCCGCGGTTTCCCGGGATGCCATCTAAACGGTAATAATCACCTGCGGTATGGAAAACGTGTCTCTGGTCAAATAACAGCATTTTGCTGGCAATGCTGCCGACAAGCGGCCGTTTCTCAAAAGTCTCTACAATGACTTGCAGCCAATTAGAATCCACTTCAGTATCATTATTTAGAAGAATGATGATCTCACCTCTTGACTGCGCGTAACCGGCATTACAAGCCCCGGTAAAGCCGTAATTAGCTCCTAATTCAATCAAGCGTACTTCAGGATACTGATTGCGCACCAAATCTTGGGTGCCATCTGTTGAGCCATTATCAACAAGCAGTACCTCAAAATCTTGTGAGGTCTGATTGCGTAAGGAATCAAAACAAACGTTGAGGTGCTGCTTCCCATTTAAGTGGGGAATAATTATTGAAACATATGGGCTTGTTTTTCGCTTCTTATCATCCATTCCGCAATCAATTATAATCCCAATCACTACTATTCACACGTTCGACGGCTACTAACATCCATGCTATAAACAGCACATTTAACCGATAGGGGAATTATCATGGTCGATCAAACTATCAGCCGCGTGCGACGCAATCATGGTCTAGAACATGCCACGATTCATGTCTTATCCGAGAAATACAAAGGGTTCAGTGCCCAAGGAAACTCCGATCATCGTGGTTTTTCCTTAAATGTTTATGGTGACATTGATGAAGATCAAGTGTCAGCGGCAGTTGGAGAAGCTTACCAGCGTATGAAAAATGGCGAGCATGAACTCGCAGTTCACCCTAATTGTGGTACAGGTTTATTGACTACGGCAACGATGGCAACATTGGCTGCCCAAATGGTCTTTGGACTCGAATATCGACGGCAAGGAAAAACAAGCAATATCGTATCGGTTTTATTTAGTGCCTTACCCTCGGCCGTTTTGATGGTTGTTCTGGCGATCATTATTTCACGACCTCTAGGGCTGCAACTTCAGGCCAGATATACAACAGAAGGAGACTTGGGTGATTTAGAAATCATCGAGGTACGCCCAGTTTCGCCCTCAATTGTCACCCGCATATTTCACTATTTGCTTGCCGGGGGCAAAAACAAATACCAACCGCGTTCGTATCGGATTAAGACACAAGGTTAAATACCATATCCTTTCCCTTCTAAGCCATGTTTTACTTATTCCACGGCGATGATACCCAATCACAAAAGGAGACCTTAGCCCAACTTGTTGGCAAGCTAGGCGATCCGGCAATGTTGGACTTAAACACGACCCGCTTCAGCGGCGTCATGTCTATGGCTGCCTTACGTCAAGCATGTGATTCGATTCCATTTTTAGCGCCGGCACGAATTGTCATTATTATCGATCTAATACAAGCAAAACCTGACAAATCATTTATGAGTGACTTGCTTTCTTATTTACCAAAATTGCCAGAGAGTACACGATTACTCTTTCTTGAATCAAAAAAGCTAGGCGATAACGACCGTTTACTTCAGTTGGCGCGAGAAGAAAAAAACGGCTTCGCGAAACTCTTTACGAAACCTCAAGGAAACCAACTTGAGCGCTGGATCCTGCAGCGTGCTGAGGAAAAGAACGGCCGAATTACACCACAAGCTGCCCATCTCTTGGCCGGCAGTGTAGGCAATGAATTAGACATCCTCGACAATGAATTGGAAAAACTTGTAGCATACAAAGGGCCAGAAGAAACGGCTGTCATCGATTCCAATGACGTTGCCTTACTCTCACCGTACGTGGCCGAAGCCAGCATTTTTGACCTTGTTGATGCAATTGGCAACCGCAATGCAAAAAGCGCCTCCTTACTACTGCAGCAAAAACTGCATGAAGGAACAGAACCATTCTACCTGTTCTCAATGTTTATTCGTCAATTCCGATTATTGATTCAGGTAAAGGAGCTGGCGGTGGCAGGATATCGTCCGCCTGGTATTTCACGAGAGATAAAACAACACAGCTTTGTTGTCGGGAAACTATATCAGCAAGCCCGCGGGTTTACTTTGCAGGAATTGGAACAAATTTACAGCCACTTGTTGGAAATTGATATTGCAGCGAAAACAGGACAAGGTGATATTCGAACCTCGCTTGAGTTGCTAGTAGCAAATTTAACGATTACTACCTAATGATTTGACGCATGGTAAAAGAAAATCTTATCCTTACCGGTTTTATGGGTACGGGCAAATCAACAGTAGGCAAACTTCTGGCCCAGCGTCTTGATTTCGATTTTGTAGATACAGATGAGCTAATCGAAACGCATGAAGGTCGTTCCATCGCTGATATCTTTCGTGAAGAGGGCGAAGCGGCCTTCCGCCGTTTAGAGGCACAAGCTGCAGCCGATTTGTCTCAACAGCATGGGCTGGTCGTTGCTACCGGCGGTCGTTTGATGTTGGACCAGGCCAATGCAGCAGCCTTGAGCGGAACCGGGCGAGTCTTCTGTTTAACCGCAACCCCAGATGAGATATTGGCTCGCCTAGTAGACGATGAAGGCCGGCGGCCATTAATTGATGTGCCTCAACCAGAGGAACGAATTAGGATGCTTTTAGAAGAACGTGCAGACGGCTACGGCCGTTTTCCCCAAATAAACACAAGCGGGCGATCGCCGGAGCAGATCGTCGCAGAGATACAACTTATGATTGATAAAGAGATCTTACCCGTTACATATCCGCACGGCACATACAATGTCGTCGTTGGATCAGATTTACTCCCACATATTCGCCATCTAGCCAGTATAAAAGGCCCGTTGGCATTGATTACAGATAGCAATGTTTGCCCATTGCACGCAGATCGATGTGACACGGCTGATTTTGTTGTGACAATCCCTGCTGGAGAACAGTTTAAGACGCTGGCCACTGTTAACTATATTTATGATCAACTATTGACTGCAGGACTCGATCGTCAGGGGACTATTCTCGCTTTGGGTGGCGGTGTGGTTGGAGATGTCGCCGGTTTTGTCGCTGCCACGTATCTGCGCGGCGTCGATTTGGTTCAATGTCCCACCAGTTTGTTGGCCATGGTTGACGCCAGTGTAGGCGCTAAGACAGGAGTTGATTTACCCCAAGGAAAAAACCTGGTAGGGGCGTTTAAACAACCAGTTGCGGTGTTTGCCGACTTAGCGACCCTATCGACACTTCCAGCGGAGGAATTTTCAGCCGGTATGGCTGAAGTAATCAAAGCCGGGCTAATTGCTGATCCCGATTTATTTAAAGCATTAGAAGCAGAGATGGAGATTAAGCAGCCCAGCACACCATCTGATGCACTGAATTTGAGGTCTGTTGTCACGAGATCGATCAATGTAAAACGCGTTGTTGTGCAAGAAGATCCCTTCGAAAAGGGTCGGCGGGCCGTGCTTAATTTGGGACATACCTTTGGCCATGCAATCGAACAGGTAAGTGGCTATGCTGTACGGCATGGCGAGGCTGTCGGTATCGGACTGGTTGCCGCTGCTCACTTGTCTACGAGCCTAGGACTTTGCTCCGAATCAATACAATTGAGGATTGAAGCAGTACTAGAAAAAGCAGGATTACCACGACGTATACCTATGAACTTGTCACCTGTTGACCTCCACCTGGCAATGGGAAACGATAAGAAAAAGGCCAGCGGTCGTTTGCATTTTATTCTTATCCGAGATGTTGGCGATGTATTTATTTCTGGCGATGTGTCCGATGAGCAAGTTTTAACTACCTTGGCAGCATGTTTGGAAAGCAAATAATCGAAAATCCCGAATTCTTTGGCGATAGAATTCGGGATTCAATTGTTTACAGTTCAATAGCAATCATAATTCCATCTGATTTACTTGTTCGGCAAGATTCTTATCCGGCACTTGGAGCCCCTCTTGATGTTGAACTGAGGCAGCCAAAAAGGCATTAAATAGAGGGTGCGGCTTGTTGGGGCGGCTCTTGAACTCGGGATGAAATTGGCTGCCCAGCATAAATGGATGGTCAGCTAATTCGGCGATTTCCACAAGACGGCCGTTTGGTGACAGCCCACTAAACAACATCCCTGCTTCACCCAAAAGCGCGCGGTAGCTGTTATTAAATTCCCAACGATGCCGGTGGCGCTCTGCAACACTCTCACTACCATAAGCGAGAGCTGCCTTGGTCCCCTCTGCTAAATTACAAGGATAAGATCCCAGACGCATTGTTCCCCCCATATCAGCAAGTTCATGCTGGTCGGGCATCAAACTGATCACGGGATGTTCTGTCTGAGAATGGAACTCTGTGCTGTTTGGCTCATCGCTCTTTAGAGCATGCCGCGCTAACTCAATGCACATGACCTGCATACCTAAACAGAGACCGAGGTAGGGGATCTTATTTTCCCGTGCCCACGTGGCCGCCATAATTTTCCCTTCAACCCCACGCTCGCCAAAACCCCCTGGAACAACAATTCCATCCAAGCCCTCAAACTGCTCCCATCCTCTCCCTTTTTCCAGGTCACCCGAATGGATCCACTCAATTTCAACCGTACGGCCGTTGCTATTTCCAGCGTGAGAAATAGCCTCGCGCACACTCATATATGCGTCGTGTAATTCCACATATTTGCCCACAACACCAATACGAATAGATGGCTTTGGTTTCCGAATCTCTTCAATCATACTTTGCCATTGGCTCAGATCAGGTTTTTCCGGGGAATCTAATCCCAGACGGCGGACAACATATTCATCGAGTCCAGTTTCCGATAAAAGAATTGGGATGTTATATAAGATTTCACTGGTCGTCGCGGGAATAACAGCTTCTTTCTCCACATCACAAAATAAAGCGATCTTCTGAATATGTTCATCGGGAATCGGGTGATCGGCACGAGCGATAATTACGTCGGGTTGAATACCTATTCCGCGAATTTCTCGAACACTATGCTGCGTGGGCTTGGTCTTTAACTCATTACTAGCGCCAATATGCGGCAAAAATGTGACGTGTACATACAGTGTATTTTCATGACCAACATCTGAGCGCATTTGCCGTAGCGCTTCCATGAACGGCAGGCTCTCTATATCACCAACGGTACCACCGACTTCGACCAATACAACATCGGCCGCGCTTTTATCGGCTACGAGATGAATGCGCCGTTTTATCTCATTGGTAATATGGGGAATCACCTGGATTGTTCCGCCTAAATAATCTCCTCGACGCTCACGAGCAATCACTTCAGCATAAACACCCCCAGTAGTGACATTTGATGCCTGGTTGAGATTGATATCTATGAATCTTTCATAATGTCCCAAGTCCAGGTCAGTCTCTGCCCCATCTTCAGTAACAAATACCTCACCATGCTGGTATGGTGACATAGTTCCTGGATCAACGTTGATATAAGGATCCAATTTCTGCGCCATAACCTTCAAGCCGCGCGCTTTAAGCAGCCGCCCCAAAGCAGCGGCCGTTACACCTTTGCCAACTGAACTTACAACACCACCGGTAAAAAAGATAAATTTGGTCATAATAACTCCTGATAATGAGAGTGGGGCACATCACTTCAGGTGACATGCCCCACAAATTAACATATTCAAGATGGCTTGCGAAAGACCCTTTCGCAGTTATGCCTCATATTGATCTGTCCTAATCTTGTTTGAATGGGCGAATCATAGCATAGGCCGCGTGTGCCTGTCAACCGCGGATTCTAACAAATAATATTCAAAGCCCACTATTTACGACAAACAAATTTTTTAGTGGAAATCTTGTGATCTACCAGCCTATTGCCGTGTCAATTTTGTCTCTATAGCCAATGCCAATTCTTCCGCTTTCTGAGACCCAATCATCACCGAACGGCCGTCAATCAGGGTAAGTTCCACCCCTCTATTGCCACTCACATTGTAGGCATTGCGGTTAGAACCCCCTCGAATTCCCCAACCCCCGTACTCCCTGATTGGTTGATAAGTTCGCGCTCGAACCACGTCAATCTCGGAGTACATGATTGTTCGTTTTGTCAAAGGTATATAGCGAATAGATACACAATCATCCTGCACTTCAACTATCATGCGCATCAGGTAGAAAGCGACAGGAAATCCAACACCAAATATCAGCCAGAATAACCACATAAACCAATCCGGGCCTGGATTTGAGCCCCAAGGCGCCCCCATGAAAACCTGTTGAATAAGCCCCCACCACATTAACGCTGCTATACCAAACACAAGTAACATCAGCCACCAAACATGGCGCATATACTGTATCTCACTATACGTCACGCTTTTAGAGGATTCCATAATTACACTACTCTTCCGGTTTGGCCTGCTCCAACATTCGCCACGCCTCTCGAATTTCTTCTAATTCATCCTTTGTTTCTGGAATTTCGCCATAACGAATACGGATGTATGCTTCAGTGATGAGCAGGCTTTGGTCACGATTATTAGGCCAAACCTTGGCCAGGGTGTCCAGGTATTCGTAGGGTGTTTCCGTTATTGTACGCGCATAACCAACACCTGCAGCCGCTGAACACATTTGTTGGTAAATATTGCGAATGGAAGCGGCCGTTCGCAATCGATTTAAGAACCCAAGTCGCTGCAACATACGATGGCCAATATTAATCGTTGAAACGGTTCCTTCCCCAATATCGTGTATTTGCACCCCTGAGCGGGGAGCAAATACAGCATTTCTGAATCGGCGGTTAAAAGCAAGAGATACGAATATCACCATGGTCAGCATTACAATGATCGCAATTGGCCGCGTCATAGAATCAGGAATTACTACACTTGTGTAGTCAGCCACCTCATCAGCCGGGAATAGAATAAAGTCAAGTCCTCCAAAATTTTCCGGGAGACTAAAATCGATTCGATCACTGAAGTTAGCAAAAATGAATGAGAATATGCGAGTTAACCAGGTAATCAGAAAGCCTAGGAGGAAGAAAAGTGGTGTCGCGAGGAAAAAAACGGTACCAAGAACCACGATCACGCCTATATGGAAGGACGCCCAAACTGGAGCAAGCCATTCACCAATCACGGAAATTAGATCGCTGCTTACAAGAACCGCAAATAAACCAGCTCCGAGCACAATCATTAGACTTGTTAAGAAAATAGTGCTGACCCAGCGTGGATTGAGGCTGGCAGCGTAACCGGAACGCTCGCTTTCCACTTGTTCAGCTCGTATGAGTGCAACGGCCATTAAACCTGCAAGAAAAAAAAGGAGTACGTAGAGCATAATTCCCCACGCACTTATTCTTAAATTCGGCAAAAGAGATAAAGGAACAAATATTAATACGCTAGCACGCAGCCGCAAGCCAACCTGCTGTATATCTGCATTAAAACTGACCAATCGTAACCCCCTCCACCATATAAATATGAATAGAAGGAACAAGATCAATATCCGTGTCCAAAGCATACTACCGGATATTCCGACGTGGCTATAGAAGTCACCAAGCCAGTTTAAATCCAGAAATGACCTGGAGTTGAAGAGCAATACACGCCAAGTAGTGAAAAGGGTTACTAGTAAAGCTCCTGATGATATGCGCCATTGGTGATTCTTCTTAACCTGCAATGCACTTAGAAAGCGTACTAAGTTGAAGGGCAACAGCATCAACAGCAACAACCATAATGTAAGTAGGCCGGCAGACCAAAATCGTGTCCAGCGCATCACAAACATTGCTAAAGGCGTCAACCAAGCAATTTCCATCAGTGCCCAGCAAAGATATAGGAGTTCGTTTTTCAAAATACGCCATATCTGCCATGGACGCGAAGTTGGATGAATTGCAGTATCGGCGGCAAGAGTGACTTCACTCATCTTTTAACCCCCGGCAATGGTTGCTGTTCAGTTTCGCCATTTAAATGATTCTGAAATGCACTAACACCCGTTGGGATGTGGTGAGTAAGTATTGAGTTGTAGCTACTTTCTGCCTGTTCCTTAGCTAGCGAGAGCAAGACTACACGCCGTCCTGCTTCTTGAAGTCGCAATAGCGATATCATGATCTCATCGGTCACCACTGCCGTCACCAGAACAATCGTCGAAATCCAGGGCAAGGTAGGACTTTCACGCAGCATCATGACCTCAATTGAGGCGGTTGCAAATTCAGTAACAGCCGCCAATGCTTCAAGAATATGCGTTAACTGATTAGGAGACCGCCCCGGGGAAACGCGAATTGGTTGATCAGATCCTGGAAAGGTTCCATTGGCATAAACCCCAACACCCCAGCCCTGCTCTACACCGTAACTTGCCATAGATGCCCCGACGCTGATAATTTTTTCTAATAGCTCAGGATAGAAGCCCATCCAATGTTTTGGCATTGTGGCCACATTGAGAAAAACGGCAAGTGTCATCCCAGTAGATGGATCATATATTTTTGTTTGCAACTCACCACGCCGCGCGGTTGCCTTCCAATGAACATCGCGAAAACGATCTTGTGGCTGGTAATCACGGATGCCACGTGTCTTTATCGGATCGCTGAATAAGCTGCGCCGTACCTTAAGATCACCAAAAGGCTCCTTGGCGGGCAGTCCAAGCTCATCCAAAGTGCTGATCTCCGGATATACAACAATGGTGCTCAAATCTTGATATTCGCGTTCTACGGTAAACAAAGTGAATACATCGCCAGATTGGTAAGTAACTGGACCGATTGTATAGTAACCACGAGATGGAAATAATAACGTTTCAACCCGTTTCACGCGCTCCCGTGAGTGCATAGAATAGGTATTAACCAAAGAATACTTACCAGAAACCTCTGTAGATGCGAGCGAAATCACATTGTCCGGCTCGGGTGAGACGGGCAAAGTATCATCAAATCGTAACCATGTAAGGGGCAAAGACTTGTTGTTAGCCACGGTCACTGTCATCGCTACAGGCTCATTAGGGAAGACATGGTTGCGGTCAAAGCTGCGTTCATAGGTGACACCGGCTAATGCCAGATTTTTCCAAATCGTGCTTACACCAACAATAATCAGAAGCAGCATGCCCAAAGCCAACAACGCTGGATTTCTATCGGCAAAATAACCGGCCGTTAAAATCAACACCGCCAGCATGATCCAGGAATCACTAAAGATGCTATTCTCCCTTTGGCGAAGGATGAGCCCTCTTGCTCGTGCTACATCGGCAATATCATATTCCTCTCCCCGTAAAGCTGCACGAATAAGACGCCTTCGTGCCTCATTACGTTCACGCCGGGGATTCCCTCTATCGGCAAGGTATAATATATCAGTAGTTTTGCTCATATGGCTTCGACCGGTACGGGCACGGTATCCACCACCTCCCTAACGACATCGCTCGACGTACGCCCTCGCAAGCGGGTTTGTGGATTGACAATGAGGCGATGGACAAGGACATGGGGAGCCATGACTTTTATATCATCCGGAATCACGTATGATCGGTCTTGAACAGCTGCACGAGCTTGACAGGTATGGTATAAGGCCATGGTTGCTCGGGGGCTTGCTCCTAAAGCGATATCATTGTGGGCGCGTGTCGCACGACACACCTGAACTATATAGCGGCGCACGCTAATTTCAACATTAATTTGGCGCACATCATGTTGCATTTGCAAAATTTCTTCAGACTGTACTACCTGCTCTAAGGAATCCAAGGGATTGTTCTGCTCAAAACGTAGCAATATGTCATTTTCGCCTTCTTCATCAGGATAACCTATTGCTATTTTCATTAGGAAACGGTCAAGTTGAGCTTCTGGGAGCGGAAAAGTACCCTCCAATTCAATGGGATTCTGGGTAGCCATTACCAAAAATGGCCGCGGCAAACTATGTGTGTCAATGTCCACCGTCACCTGGCGTTCCTGCATAGCCTCTAGTAAGGCCGACTGGGTTCGCGGCGTAGCGCGGTTAATCTCATCCGCCAGAAGGATTTGGGACATAATCGGTCCGGGTCTAAACTCAAATTCCTGGTTTTTTTGATTGTAGTAGTAAATACCCGTCAGGTCGGATGGCAGCAAATCAGGTGTGAATTGCACACGCCGAAATGTGCAGCCAAGAGAAGCCGCAATTGTTTTGGCCAGAGTGGTTTTCCCGGTTCCCGGCACATCTTCCAGAAGCAAATGCCCTTCACAAAGCATGGCGATTAATGCCAGGTCAATAACCTCATTCTTGCCAACGATTACTTTTTGTATATTCCCGCGCAATCTTTCCGCTAGTTCTGCAATCATTTTAAATTTTGCCTATTATTTTTGATTGAAGCCACGATGAAAAACCTTGGCTTTATTTCCGTTTGAAGGTAAGTATTAAGGTAGCAGAAATGCAACAATTTTACCACAACGACAGTCACGCAACTGGATCGAATCTAACAGGATTCCACCGCAAAATGCCTAGATTCCATTTGCTGCTGTTCACATTTCTCACATCATGGTTTTTTGTCAGTCATAGCCCAGGCACGGATATAATAAGATAGGAAACTTTATGTTTGAATGAGAGCGTCAGTAGTCTATAATCATGCTACCTTACATGCCATTCTATATAGGAGAGGTATCCATAATGAAAAGATCGCGCTGGTTTGTCCCACTTTTTGTAATCCTGTTATTGACTATCTTTGTATCGGCCGTTATGGCTGAAACGACCTACACCGTGCAGCCTGGTGAAGGGTTAAGCGCAATCGCACAAAGATTCGGCATCGACTATCTTACATTAGCGATTGCCAACAATATTGAAGAGCCCTTCATTATCCAGCCAGGACAGGTATTAATAATCCCAATCGCTGGGGAAGCGCCTGCACAAGCAGAAAGTGCACCTGCACCAGCCGCACCTGCCCCGGCTGCGCCCGCAGCGCCGGCTCCTGCTGCTCAGCCACAACCGCAATCCGGCTCTGGAACCTACACGGTCCAGGCTGGAGATAGTCTTTCCAAGATAGCGGCACAATTCGGCACTAATTATTTAGTGCTGGCCGATCTCAATGGGATTGCAGAACCATTCATTGTTGGTCTTGGCCAAGTGTTGCAAGTTCCCGGCGCCCCGGCAGCACCTGCCCAGCCAGCGGCGGATCAAGGAACTCAAGAAGAAACCGGGACGGCGCCAGCACCTGCAGTTCCAGCTGCCCCACCACCACCGGCAGCAGCACCCTCCTATGGTGGCAGCTTTGAGCTTGGTGGGCAAACTCACAGCTTTGCAAACCGGCAGTTAATGAAAGATGTCGGGATGAACTGGGTGAAGTTTCAGCATAAATGGTCACCTGGAGATTCACCTGACGCCGTTGCCGGCCGCATTGCCGATGCACACAACAGCGGCTTCAAAGTCTTGCTCTCTATTCCTGGAGCAAACACCTATCCCGGACCTGGCGGCATCGATTTTAATTCCTACGTCGACTTTCTGGGTGGTGTAGCTGCGCTCGGGCCAGACGCTATTGAAGTTTGGAACGAGATGAATATCGACTTTGAATGGCCGGCTGGTGAAATTGATCCAAAATCTTATGTGAACAATATGCTTGCCCCATCATATAACGCCATCAAATCAGCCAATCCTAACGTTATGGTAATTGCCGGCGCTCTCGCTCCCACTGGTTTTGACAATGGCACCAACGCCTGGGCTGACAATCGCTACTTGGCCGGTATGGCAGCGGCCGGCGCAGCACGATATATGGATTGTGTCGGGGTCCATCATAACGCAGGAGCAACATCTCCAAGCAGTACCAGTGGTCACCCAGGTGGTGGTCATTATAGTTGGTATTTCCAGCCAACGATGGATCTTTATTACAACAGCTTTGGTGGGGCGACAAAGGTATGCTTCACAGAATTGGGTTATTTATCCAAAGACGGTTTTTCCGGACTATCACCTAACTTTGGCTGGGCTGCCGAAACATCAGCGGATGAGCATGCCCAATGGTTAGCCGGCGCCGTTAGATTGGCACAATCTAGTGGAAAAACACGCTTAGTTATTATATTTAATGTAGACTTTACGAATTACGATCCTAATGGCGATCCGCAAGCAGGTTATGCCATGGTGCGTCCTGGTGGGGGCTGCCCTGCATGTGATGCACTGCGGCAATGATACTGGAGGAATAAATTCATGAAAGTTAGTCGAATACTGGCCACAAAACCGAGCAAGATGATCACGATCGGGGCCTCACAAGAAATCAGATCGGCCGTTAACATGCTGGCAGAACATAAGATTGGTGCGCTGCTTGTCGTTGACGAGGCCGGAAAACTCATCGGTATCCTCTCCGAACGGGACATCGTCCGACGAGCGGCAGAGAGTGAAGATGTTTTTTCCTATAGTGTGGGTGATGTAATGACTCGCAATGTCAGAGTTGGCCTACCCCAAGACGACATGATGTCGGTAGCTCACACCATGACTGAAGGGCGTTTCCGGCATTTGCCAATCGTTAATGACAACTACGATCTCGTAGGTATGATCTCCATCGGAGATGTAATGAAGGCGCAGCGAGATGCTTATCGTGGTGAAATCGATACATTGGAAATGCAAATAATGGCCAATGATGATTGATTGTGATTAGTTAAATTAAATTTGTAGCGCGATTTGGTAAATCGCAGATCGAATTACCAAACTGATTTACGAAGGAGCACTATTAATGTCTAATGTAGGAGCACAGGATAATCCTTTAAGAGTTGCCATAGTTGGCGCAGGGCCTACGGGCTTTTATGCAGCTGAGCATCTATTCAAACGCAAAGATTTGGCTGTTGAAATTGACATGTTCGATCGCTTGCCAACCCCCTTCGGCCTGGTAAGGGCCGGTGTTGCGCCAGATCACCAAAAGATCAAATCCGTTACCAAGGTCTTTTCCAGAACAGCTCAAAACCCGGGGTTTCGATTCTATGGCAACGTTGATTTCGGCAGTGATGTATCGTTGGAAGATTTGCAGGATCATTATCATCAAATCATTTTCAGTACCGGTGCCCAGACAGATCGTTACCTAAATATCCCTGGCGCTGACTTCAATGGTCATCACCCGGCAACCGAGTTTGTGGCCTGGTACAATGGTCACCCTGATTTCAGAGATTATGAATTTGATCTCTCCCAGGAAACCGCTGTCGTCATTGGAATTGGCAACGTAGCCATGGATGTAGCCCGCATTTTAAGCCGCTCTGAGGAAGAGCTGGCTAAAACCGATATCGCTGACTATGCGCTAGAAGCCCTTGCAAACAGTAATATCAAGAAAGTCTATATCCTTGGTCGGCGCGGGCCGGCACAGGCTGCCTTTACAACACCGGAAATTAAAGAATTGGGTGAGATGCAGGATGCGGATATTTTTGTGTTACCGGAAGAAGCTGAGTTGGATCCGCTTAGTCAGGAGATGCTGGCATCAGGCGCGGATCGAGGTACCGCTCGTAAGGTACAGATAATTCAAAGTTATGCCAACAATCAACCAAGCGGCAAATCGGTGGAAATGATCTTGCGTTTTTTGGTTTCTCCAGTAGAGATGTATGGGGATGAAAACGGCCGTTTGAGTGGCATGCGTCTGGTACATAATGAATTATATGCTACAGAAGCCGGCACCCTCCGCCCGCGCGCAACGGAAAGATTTGAAAATATTGAAGCTGGTTTAGCCTTCCGCTCCGTTGGCTATCGCGGTGTACCCCTCCCAGGTGTACCCTTCAACGAAAGTTGGGGTGTCATTCTCAATGAAGATGGCCGTGTAATCGACCCCGACAGCGGGAAACCAGTAGTCGGCTTATATACGGCCGGCTGGATAAAGCGCGGGCCCAGTGGTGTCATAGGCACTAACAAACCAGACGCTCTGGAAACTGTGGAAAAGATGCTAGATGATTTGGCGAATGGACGCCTGCTGGATCCTGCAAACCCCAGTGTAGAGTCAGCCGAAGAACTAATTCGTCAGAAGCAGCCTAATTACTTCAACTTTGCCGATTGGGAAAAGCTGGATGCCATCGAAGTGGCTGAAGGGGAGGCATTAGGGCGGCCACGTCTGAAGTTCACAACTGTCGAATCAATGCTTGAGGCGACTGGCAAACAAACCGCTGAGCCGGTACTTTAATGAAATTTCATACCTGGTGCTTCATGAAGAGGCAAGAAATGCCATAACAAAGTCACGAAGCGCCAGGTACTCTACATCCATTATCTCCAATCTTCTCTTTGGTTCGCATTGGGACCAGGTAAATCTTTCTCATGACCGATAAAATCATCATATACAGTGACGGCGGTGCAGATCCTAATCCTGGGATAGGTGGCTGGGCAGCCATTTTAAAATACGGTCAGCATGAAAAAGTACTCTTTGGTAACGATCCCTCAGCCACAAACAACCGCATGGAACTAATGGCCGCCATAGGTGCCCTGAGTGTCCTGAAACGGCCAAGTTCAATTGAGTTCCACACGGATTCCGAATACCTTCGCAAAGGCATCACCCAATGGATCGCTGGATGGGCGGAAAGAGGTTGGAAAAACAAAGCAGGCAAGCCCATTTCAAATGCCGATCTTTGGCAAAGACTTTGGCCCCTTGTCAAACAACATGAAATCAACTGGCACTGGGTTAAGGGACATGCCGGAGACGAAATGAATGAGCGTGTAGATGCCTTGGCGCGACAAGCACGTTTAGAGATTACACCTTCTGAACAAATTCCAGAAAACGTTCCACGCCTCTATTTACGTTCTTCATGCAAGGGCAATCCAGGGCCAGGGGGATGGGGAGTTATCTTGGAAATCGGGGAGGAGACGGAACAAAATTCTGGGAGCGAAGCAACGACAACCAATAACCGCATGGAAATCATGGCTGCGCTAGAAGGATTACTACTGCTTCCTCGCGGCAGCGATGTGCAGGTATTCACAACCTCAGATTATCTTTTTCAGGGTATCACACGCTGGATACATGGCTGGCGGCGGCGCAATTGGCTAAAGAAGGATGATAAGCCGGTAGCTAATGCCGATCTTTGGCAGGCATTAGATAAGCTTCAGGAAGGGTACGCTGTGCGCTGGATCAATGCCAAAGGTCAGGAATTGGAGTCTTTGAAAATTGCCGGCAAGCTTGCTGTTGAAGCCCGAGATCTGTCTTGACATTCGCGGCTTTCTGCTCGTCCGCAATAATGCATTTAACATACTTGAACCCATATTTCCGAACAGTAAAAAGGGCGCTAACTGTTTGACTTCTAGCGCTGAATTGGTAAAATCTCGCTCACATTGCGCCGAAGTGGCGAAATAGGCAGACGCGCTACGTTCAGGGCGTAGTGGGATTACTCCCGTGTGGGTTCGACTCCCACCTTCGGCACCAAGAATACGCAGCTCCGAGCAAATAACCTCGGAGCTGTTTTCTTTTTGAGAATAACTGCACAAAATGTATAATAGCTATTGCTGTTCAGACCACAAACAAGCTTTGAGGAAATGAGGATATGACATTTGTGATCGCCTCCATCGTTGTCTTGCTGACATTCATCGCCGGCGCGCTCCTAGCCTGGATCGTGAAGGGTGTCGACCATGCCGTTGTTAAGACCAAGGATAATATTGAGAATACAGATAGAGCGTACAATCCTGCGCTAACCATGGGCTATCAGATCGATTCCCAGGCGGATGCCGCGGAACAGATCAAAGAGGCGCGGCGTGTATCTGCAGCAATGGCTGCTGCTTTACCTCGCGGAGCCAACATGCGAATTGGTTGGAAGGAATTGCCTGGTGGTACTTCAGCCACGGTGGGGATTGAAGAAGATCCTTGGACGGCTTCTAAAATAGCCCAATTCCATGGATGGGATGGTGCTAAGGCAGGTATTCCTGCCGGAGGTGTACCTGAAGCAGGTGTCGCTGTTGCGGCGGCGGCAGCTCCGGCAGCAACAGGTAAAATCGAACTGGTACCTGGAAAAGATTATCCGGTTATTGAAATTACCGACGAGATGCCCGCAGATGAAAAGCGAAAAGCGCGTATCGCTAATTCCAAAGCAAAATCAGCGGCCATGAAACAAGCTAAAGCGGCTGGTGTAACTGCCGCGCCGGCTGCAGCGATCGCAGCAGCCCCGGCTGTGGCCACCGTTCCGGTAGCCGTTGGTATCGACCCGCCAAAATTGGTTGTTCTCACCGACGAGATGTCCGCAGATGAAAAGCGAAAAGCGCGTATCGCTAATTCCAAAGCAAAATCAGCTTTTAATAAACAATTGAAAGCGGCAGGAATTGATCCCAAATCGGTCAAGCTTGACGATCAGGGAAATATTATTATGCCTGAAGGGGCTGTTCCAGCGGCAGCTCCATTGCAAACCGCGGCAGCTCCGGTTGCTGTGCCAGCACAAGTTGCCGGTCCAGTCGACATTACAGCAATGGGTATCGCCGCACCTCAACTAACCGAAGTTACAGACGACATGTCTCCTGACGAGATTCGCAAAGCGCGAATTGGCAATTCCAAAGCAAAATCAGCTTTTAATAAATCCTTGAAGGCAGCCGGAATTGACCCCAAATCGGTCGAGATTGATGACAGTGGCAATGTTGTATTGGCTCAAGGCGCAGCAGCAGTCCCTGCAGCCCCGATTGAAGCTGCACCAGAAGCAGCTCCGGCTTCTGCGCCGGCACAGGAAGGGAATGTAGATCTGGCTGCTCTGGGTATCTCACCACCGGAAATGGTTGAAATGACGGACGATATGTCGCCCGATGAAAAGCGGCAAGCGCGAATAGCTAATTCAAAAGCCAAATCTGCTTTCAATAAAGCGCTGAAGGCAGCAGGCGTCGATCCTAAAACTGTACAGCTTTAGGAAAAAACAAATATTGTGTTTACTTAAACGGCCGTTTGCACAAAAAACGGCCGTTTTATTTTTGCGCAGTCAAATTAGCAAAGGGATCTAATATAATCGATCCAACTTTCTTATGAGATTTAAAGCTTGTTCCCCTAGAATAAATCTAGGACGAGCTAACCGTTAGCTATATTGCCGCACTAGGCGTTGAGAATAACAACAGACGCCAGGAAAAGATTATGGCACGAGCCCTCGTGGATGTGCGTATCCTTCAAAGAGAATATTTATTAGCCATTAGTCGTGCAATGACGGCCGAATTACACCTGCATGATTTACTGCGTTTAATTCTACAATCAGCTGTGGAATTGGTGTCAGGGCAAGCAGGTATGGTCGCTTTAGTGGATCCGGATACCAAACAACTGCGAGTAGCAGCCATATATGGTATTCCAGCCGAGCTTGTTGATCACTTCGCCCCCCTTCTCCATGATTTGCCAGATATTGAGGAGGGTCAGCGTGAGGAACTATTGCGCCGCTTACGCCTTGTTGCCGAAGAAGCAAATCTTGCCTTGAGTAAATTAATTCGCCTCCCAATGCGCGTTGGGGGCACAGTTATTGGGTTAATCTTCATATTCCAAGCAGGCAACTATTACTTTGTTCCCGACGCGTCTAACTTATTGCGCAGTTTCGCTGAGCAAGCGGCAATCGCAGTGAAAAATGCCTGGCTATACCAGCAGATCAATAAAGAAAAACAACGCTTAGATGCCATTTTGGAACACAGCGCGGATGGCGTCATGATTTTGGATCCAACATTACGGATCACGGTCTTTAATCAGGCCTTGAGCATCATGACTGGTTGGCCCGCTGAAAAAGCTATAGGTTCAAACCATGACGACATTATTCGTTGGATCTCGCTAAAGACTGCGACTGACCTAAATGATGCCATCAACAGCGGCTGGCCCTTACCTGGCGCGTCTCATCTCTACGTTGAAGGAGAAACGACTTGCCGTAGTCCGGGATGTATCCAGGGTAGGCTCGCAGTTAGCCTTGGTATCATCTATGCACCGCTTATAGACGACAATGGTCATCTCACCGACATCATAGCCGATGTGCGAGATTTGACGCGCTACCGAGAAGAAGAAGATTTACAGAAGACTTTTATTTCTGTTGTAAGCCATGAGCTTAAGACGCCGGTTTCGATCATAAAGGGATATGCCGGAACGCTACGCCGCCAGGATGCCCATTGGTCTAAAGAGATTTTGGAAGAGTCTTTGGTAGTAATTGAAGAGGAGGCGGACAATCTTAATGATCTGATTGACAGCCTTCTAGAGGTATCAAGGTTGCAAGCGGGCACCTTTCGCTTGGAGATGAGTGACGATGTGTTTCTGCCCAATATGGCTGCAAGCGTTGCGCGCAAGCTAGGAAAGCAAACTACCAATCACAAGGTTGCCGTTTATTTTGATACTGAATTTCCTACTATTATCGGTGACGAACGTCGTTTAACGCAGGTTATTCTGAATCTTGTTAGCAATGCTATTAAATATTCACCTGATGGGGGGAAAATTCTAATTAGAGGGGAGGTTCATCCTCGTTACGTGACAATTTCCGTGCGTGATCAAGGTATTGGCATCCCTGTTCATGAACAGAGTCGCATCTTCCAGAAGTTTGCGCGCCTTGATAATGCGCTCAGTCGCAAAACGGAAGGAACCGGTTTGGGTCTTTTCTTATCGAAAGCGATCATCGAAGCTCACAACGGCCGAATTTGGTTCCAAAATAATAATGAAATCGAACCCGATGCTCCCGGCACAACCTTTACATTTTCCCTACCCTTGGAGTAAACCGTATTAAAGCCCCCAAAAGCATATCAGGACGCTTAGAAATTATGCGCGCATTGTGAGAGCCGCATCTGATCTGTATTTTGTCTAGGGCATCAACAATTTTTTCAGGAGAACACCCATGAATACACAAGTAAATTGCCCAAACTGTGGTACACCTTTTTCGACCGAAATACACCAAATCATAGATGTCGGCCGCCAACCGGAATTAAAACAGATGCTCCTGTCTGGACAGTTAAATGTCGCCGTTTGCCCATCTTGTGGATCAGGAGGGCAATTGTCCACTATTCTACTGTATCATGATCCTGATCATGAGCTTTTCATGCTCCACATGCCCCAGGAAATGCAGCTCGACCAGTTTCAGATGCAGCAGTACATCGGAACATTAACGAAACAAGTGCTCGACAATACACCTCTGGAGCAGCGTCGCGGCTACATGTTAATGCCACCCACTACAATGCTGACCATGCAAAGCTTTATGGAAAAAGTGTTGGAAACTGAAGGGATCACGAAGGAAATGATCGATCGGCAAAGAAAACAAGCGGAATTGCTCAATACAATGGCCAGAGCAGATTCGGATGTTGTGGACTACCTGATTCAGGATCGAGCAGGCGAGATAGATGAGACATTTTTCGCTATGCTAAGGTCATACGTCGAAACGGCCGTTCAAAGCAACGACAATGAACAACTGCTGCCGTTGATCAATCTGCAGGCAAAATTAATGACGGAAACACCCGTTGGCCGGAAGATTGAAAAACAGCAGATTGCAATGCACGCTTTGAACCAGGATGCCAAAAAAGCTAATGGTCTTACCCCAGTGATACTGCTGCGGCATGTCTTGAAAAACCAAGATGATTATGAGATTGTCGAAACCATCGCTCAGGCCGGCGCATCCGCATTGACATATGAATTCTTCACTGGATTAACAGCCGAGATCGATAAACAAGAGCTGGCTGGGAAATCGGAAACGATAAATAGACTAACGCAGATACGAACGAATCTATTGAAAATGCAAGAGGAAATGCGCCAAGCTTCAGAGCAGGTGCTAAAGAATGCACAGCAAGATCTTGAAAGCATCTTAGCCGCCAGCGACATGGAGCAAGCCGTTCACTCAAATATGAACAATTTTGATGATGCGTTCATGTATGTATTATCAGCTGAAATAAGCCGTGCTGAGGGAAATAAGGACAAAGATCGTCTAGATAGATTAAACCAACTGCGTGAATTGATTGTAAAAGAAGCTGAAGGGCAAACCCCACCTGAAATTCAACTCCTAACGAGTTTAATGTATGCAGAATCCGATGAACAGATGCAGTTGCTCCTTGATGAAAACGAGGATCTCTTGACGGATGATCTGGTAAAGCTGGTCGATATGCTGCAAGATCAAGTCAGAGAATCGGGGCAGACGGAGTTAGTCGATCAGCTCGGGCAAGTAAAAGCATCAATTACTCAGCGGTTATCATAAACCGCACATATCTGCCGCTTAACGTAATCATTCAAGCGGCAGCTTACAACCGAATCTGATTTGACGTGGGTTAAACAGTGAGTGGGTTGTCCATACGAAACCCATGGCCGCGTACAGTGACCACGTAATTGTGATTGTCTAGTTCTGCTAGACGATCACGAAGGCGGCGAATCAGGGCATCGATGGCCTGTTCGGAAACTCCAATACCTTCGGTGCCCGGCCATACAACTTCAACAATCTCATCACGGCTGCAAACACCGCCATCAGCCTCGTCAAGCATCTGAAGCAGACGGAACTGGGCCAAAGATAGTGGGGGGCTTAATTGTGTCCCCATAATGCTGATAGACCGCTCTGCTTCATTGATGGTTAAAGTGCGCTCCGGTTTTGGTGGATCGAAGGTAAGCGGAAGCGTTGCCCCAGTCCCAATGAATACCAGCTTTACGGCCAGCGCAATCTGAATCTCATCGCCATCGTGCAAAACGGCTCTACCTGTTACCTTATGGCCATTTAAATGGGTGCCGTTTTTGCTACCCAGATCCTGAAGGATAAAGCCACCATCACCCCGCAATATCTTGACGTGGTGCCGCGAAACTTGCCGTTCGGGAAGTACTAACTGGCAATCACCGCCACGGCCGATCAGAAACTCATCTGTTGTAATCGTCCATTGCTGGTTGGTCATTTCTCCTTCACGCATGATCAATACTGGTTGGTCACTCATGACTTCTCCTTCTCAACCGTCACTACAGTTCTCTCACTTGATGCCGGGCAATTTTCCTAAATATCACAGTCTTACTCTATTCTGCTATAATTCCTGTTGATGTCAGCAATTCACGCTAACGATACTATTTTACGCCAACGTTACCGACTAACCAACATTGTCGGGCAAGGTGGCATGGGCCATGTATATCGGGCGGAAGATCTGCGTTTGCCTGGGCGACTGTGCGCCATTAAAAGCCTCCCCCCTGATCCAATAGCTACACCAGAAATGCGTGATCAAGCACACCGTCAGTTTTTGAAAGAAGCAAGCATTCTTGCACAACTCGATCATCCTAACCTCCCTAAAGTTTCCGATTTTTTCTCTGAAGGAGATCATGATTACCTGGTCATGGATTATGTACCAGGAAAAGATTTACAGGAAGTTCTTGAGGAAAGCCGAGCCTCCGGTCACAAGCTGGAAGAGGAAACTGTTTTAGCCTGGTCAGAGCAAATCATAGACGCCCTGGCATATCTCCACCGCCGTACACCTCCTGTCTTACATCGCGATATTAAGCCGTCAAATATCAAGCTCACACCTGATAATAGGATCAAGCTCGTTGATTTTGGCCTAGTTAAGGTAATGGCCGCTGAAGAAGCGCGGACAATTACCGTTGTCCAGGGCAAAGGGACGATTATGTATACGCCTTTAGAGCAATATGGAGGGGAAGGCGGACATACTGATGCCCGGACAGATATTTACGCCTTAGGGGCAACTTTATACACGTTATTAACCGCTGTCCCCCCGGCGCACGCCAAAGCTAGATTCCTCAACCCCAGTTCGCTCAAGTCACCACACATTGTGAATTCCAAACTCTCACAACATGTTTCGAATGCCATCATGTGGGCCATGGAAATGCACCCTGACCGCCGTCCTCATTCTGTCCGGGAATTTCAAGATGTGCTGACAGGCAAGACGCGGCGTCCATTAGCTGGTGGTGTAGAAACCACAACATCAGGACTAACCAGTGTCATCCGCGCCAATTGGGTAGCAGGCATCATCGCCATTGGCCTCTTAATAGTTGCAATGCTTTTGACTGTCCTTTGAGAAATTAATTAGCATGATCGTCTGTCCAAAATGCCAAGCTGCGGTTAAGCAGATCAAAGATGGGTTTACGCCCGCCGGCAGCCAACGCTATCGCTGCAAGCTGTGCACATGTCGATATACGCCTATTGCCAAGGATCGTGGATATAATGAAGAGGTACGTCTTCAAGCACTAATGCTGCATTTAGAGGGCATTAGCTTACGCGAGATCGGCCGTGTTTTAGAGGTCAATCATCAAAGCGTAGCGAACTGGATTGGTAATTATATCAACAATCTCTCTCAAGACCTGCCACCAAGCATCATTGAAACAGCAGAACTGGACGGATTCTATATTCCCCCTTATAAGCGCCTTGAAAATTAGGTGGAGGCAGATAAACGATTATTTTCCTGGCAATTGCTTTGTTAAATCAAGATAACACCACGCGATTAGACATATCTCCTTTTTCCATTGACATACCCAGATGAGCTAGTTATATTTGCTTTGTGGCAGTGGAATTTTAGGCGATCAAGCCTATTCCCAGGTCCTCAATAGTTTCCTATTAAGTATATTAAGAATCAGTGCAAGCTGAACCGGGAGCATAATGTTGGCAGCTAGCGCAAAGGAGTTATTAAATGGCGAGTGTAACTTACGATCATGTTTTTAAACGATTCGGGGATGTAGAGGTTATCAAGGACCTCAATTTAGATATTGGCGACAAAGAATTCGTGGTCTTCGTTGGACCTTCTGGCTGTGGAAAATCAACCTGTTTACGAATGTTAGCCGGGTTGGAAGAGATCAGTGAAGGGGATATCAAGATTGGCGACCGCGTGGTTAATGATGTTCCACCCAAAGACCGCGATATTGCTATGGTGTTCCAGTCCTATGCCCTCTACCCTCATATGACTGTATACGACAACATGGCCTTTGGGCTAAAGCTACGCAAAACCCCTAAGGATGAAATTGATCAGCGCGTTAATGAAGCGGCTAATATTTTAGGTCTGACCGTCTTGCTAGATCGTAAGCCAAAGGCGCTTTCTGGTGGCCAGCGACAACGTGTTGCCCTTGGTCGGGCCATCGTTCGCGAACCAGCTGTATTCCTCATGGATGAGCCACTGTCTAACTTGGACGCCAAACTGCGCGTTTCAGCGCGCGCTGAGATCAGCAAGCTTCACCAACGGTTGGGAACCACTTTTATTTACGTGACCCATGACCAGGTTGAAGCGATGACCATGGGCGATCGTATCGCCGTTTTGGCGGATGGCATTCTGCAGCAGCTTGACTCGCCGCGCAATCTCTACAACCTGCCTGATAACCTTTTCGTGGCCGGGTTCATTGGCAGCCCCAGCATGAATTTCTTCGATGGCACTTTGGTTTCCGAAGAAGGGAAGTTGATTATTGATACAGGCGATTTCCGCGCCGAGTTGCCTGAAGAGCGCAAGAATACGCTCAATGATTATATTGGCAAGGAAATAATCCTTGGCGTACGCCCTGAGCATGTCCATGCGCCAGAATATGCCCCACCCAATATCTTTCCTTCACCCTTGAAGGGGACTGTTGATGTCTTTGAACTTTTGGGTGCAGAATTACATCTTTATGTGAACGTCGGCAAGACCACATTAGTGGCCACTGTGGATCCGCGTTTTGAAGTACAGGCCGGCAATGCGATAGACTTGGTTTTAGATATGGATGCTTCGCATCTCTTCGATAAGGATACCGAGCGCGCAATTCGTTAGGTTTAATATTCCAATCCAGTTGGCCGTTGCCTATATGGGCAACGGCCTTTTTATTTTTGAGAGTCAATGCCAACTGCTAACTTCCAACCTGGAGAATCATTTCCGTTGCAATTTGCCTGGCGCCTACCAGATGGTGATTATTTGCGCGCGGTTTTTCAAGCCGAGGTGCTCGATCTCATCCCAAAAGCTGACAAATATCTCGTGCTTCTGGGCAAATTAATTGCCGGACGGCAAGAGGATTCAGACGGGGTGTTACAACCACAGCATGGATTCTCCCGTGATTATTGGGATAAAGTAAATAGTCTGGTGGGCCGAAGAATCACAATTGCCTGCGAAGCTGATGACAGCCACGCGATACATATGCGTTTGGCCACCTTAACTGGCGAACACAACTTCTTCTCGCGCTATGATGACGTTGAAGTAATGGCCAAGGGAATCCTTGCAGCTTCGCGAAGAAGAGAGGTAGATGAAGAAGAATGATCGTGGCCCGTTTTTCTGCGTATTGAGTTTTCTCGATCTTCAGAGATTTATCGCTTAAGCAAATATCCTGCGCCACAAATCTGTTTGCAATATATTATCCGGATCATTTCTTTTCTTAAGCGATTTAAACTGCTCAATCGTTTCTTGACCAAGGTATGCCTGAGCTACTTCTGGACGCAGCGTACTATCTTTAGCGAAGTAAAAACGGCCGCCTGCCGCTAACACAATTTCATCGAGTTCTCGTGCCAATGCTGCAACTCGATGTCTCCGTTCATCGGTAATGCGAAAATCCATTGCTAACGAGTAACCATCTAGACCATGGGTCATCAAGAAATCATCAGGTCGATGGCGCTTGAATACCGTTAAGTAATTGGGCAATCCCCGTATCTGGCACAAACGCAATATGTCGGTGAATGCTGCACGCGCCGTCTCTTTTGGAATAAATGGTTGATACTGGATCAGCCCACCTGGACCATAGGAGTTTTTCCAATCTGGTACGTAATCCAACAAGAAGTGAAATGCGGCATGAGGCTGCCGGATCTCTTTGTTACCACCCAGCCGTCCTGCCTGATATTTGGCCATATTGATAAACGACGTTCCCAGATTGTTCATGAACGGCCGCATAAACATCCAGATGATCGATCTAGGCATAACACCAAACATATTAGGTGACAAATGCTGATTTTCCAATCGCATCGTTTGACTTGGGGCCAGATCGGCGCCTGGCGCAAGATAATTGGCGCGATGTACATCGCCGCGCCCCAATGCTGATCCTTTGGTGAAAGAATCTATCCAACCAACAATATAATCTGAATAATCAACATATTCTTCAAAATAATCAAACATGCCGGCCAAGTCTGGTTGTGTCTCCGTATGGACATCTACCAAACCAGAATATACCCGCTTTAACTGCATGGTAACACTGGTAAAGATACCCAACATACCAAAGCCGCCGATAGCTGCATAAAATATATCGCTGTTCTCTTCACGGCTGCACAAAATACTTTCCCCCGAAGGGAGTATGATCTCGAATTCCAGAATATGATCACCAATGGGTCCCGCTTGGTATGCATTCTTCCCGTGAACATTCATAGCCGCACAGCCGCCAATCGTTGTTTTACTGGTGCCGGTGACAACAGGAGGCCACCATCCATCCTCCAACACGTACTGCCATAACTGCGAGATTGTTACCCCTGGTTCAAGCTTTGCGATGCCATCATCCGGATTCCATTCCAGGATCCGATTCATGCGCCGCATGTCGAGTAAAATATTTTCACTGTTTAATGCTGCATCTCCATAGCTGTTCCCTCCACCGCGCAAGCCAATTGAACGGCCGCTTCGATTAGCCAGGAGCAAGAGTTCACGAAGCTGGTGTTCTGTCGTCGGTCTATACACATAGCTAACGCTATGACTGGCGCCACCCCAGGCAGGGACAAGCTCTAGATGTTCCATAGACAGCTGTTCTGTGGAAGAACCATCCCTATTATTTGCTATATCCGTGGTTAAATGTTCATTTATCATTTTCAAATCCTGCTCACGTCAAATTCTACCACCCTAAAAATTCATCCAGCGGAAGATCGATGATGGTATGTGGCGGATGATCAAGCCTACCAATCCCCACCTGGCGGGAATGTAGACGGTTCCACGCTTACGCCGGATGGCCAAATATATTTGTGCCGCAGCATCCTCTGGTGATATCACCCAGAAGGTCTTGGCAGCATTGGCAAGATTAGGCGTGTCCACAAATCCGGGTTTGATGGTTGTAACCGTTACACCCCGTCTTGACAAACGGTTACGCAAAGCTTCCAGATATGTATTTAACGCTGCTTTACTGGTATTGTAGACAGGGGAACCAACACGGCCACGATCACCAGCAATTGAACTGATACCCACAATATGGCCGCTTCCAGTGCGCTCAAAGCGCACTGCAGCCTGGTTGAGCCACACAATGGCCCCAAGAACGTTAACATTAATCATCGCCGCATCTTTATCAAAGTTAAACTCTTTTTCACCCACAACGGGCTGAACACCGGCAACATAAACAATGAGATCCAAACCACCCAAATTGCGTACAATTTCTTGGAATAAATCAGGAACGACATCCGTATCATTTACGTCATGCCCGTATACCAATACCTTTGACTTCGAGCTTTTGGGGAAATTGCCGTTCACAGAATTAGCGAGAGCACGTAATTCATTTTCCCTTCTAGCCAGGGCTGCGACTGTATATCCTTGCAGTGCGAGGCGCTGAACTAGTGCAGCGCCAATACCAGAGGAAGCGCCAATGACAATGGCTCGTTTTGCTGGTTCTAACGGCCGATTTTCCCGCATCATATTTTCATCCATAATTCAATTCTCTCTCCCCAAAACTAGGCGCAATTCCGCTTAAGGTAATAGATCTTGCATCCTCTCTTGAAATTAATATAGATAAATCGGATTGCTGTAGATCCAACCTCGATTCTTGTCCAAATAAGGGATCTCACATTCAACTCTATAAGCACCTGGTTTATGAGGCGCATGGGTAAGTGTTGTCCCATTTTCAACTTGAGCCACAACTTCACCATGCCAAATCAGACGAATATTAGCGCGTGCCGGTGTGCGTACCTGGAGGGTTGCTCCTGCGTCCATCTTGATTCGATCACCCATAACGCCCTTATTTTTACCCTTACCGCTGAACTTAAATCCTTTAGTTGGATGTGGCATATCATAACCAACCCAGGCATTTCCTCGACCAAGCGATTCAAGTATCATTTTTTTGTCTTGTTCCACTTCACCGCTTAATGGATTAGGTGACAAAATATGGGTGTTCACCGCGCGAAACAGGAATTCATAAGGGTAGATTTCCCTTGTTATGGGTCCCATACTCATCGGTGTACCATGAGCGTCGCTGTTGCCAATAGCCACGATCTGTTTTCCTTGAGCGAGAAGTTCATCCCATAGTGCCAATGTCTCCGGTTCTGGTCCTATAATGAAACGCTCCGGATGCAAACCAATGCGTAAAGCAGCAATATTTCCTGTCAGCCGGTTTTGCCAACGCAGGTTCTCAAGCGCTTCCGCCAGACGATTCTTCAGGCTGGACATATAGTTCCAAATCTCCAGCCCTGTAAAACCATCGATATCCCAATCATGCCATCCAAGATTTGGCTCATTTACAATGGGGACATCCTTTTCGTGGGGATGAGCCAGGAAACCGAATCCTCCTGCACGAATGGTCTCATCAATTAATTTCTGGGGATCCGATGCATAGGTCGATAATTCTTTTTCAGCACCAAAAGCAAGAAAATGACTGGCTTGAGGTTCGCGTCGCACATTGTGTACTTCTTCACCAGTGAAGAGCAAGACACGGCCGTCACCATTTTCATAATAGCCGTCAACTTCTTGCACCCAGATATTGTGATCGGTAACGATAACAAAATCCAGCCCGGCCTTTATTGCGTCCTCAGCAATCGCCGCGTGGTACTTTTCCCCGTCGGAATACGGGGTGTGCATATGCAAATTACCGGCCAGTTCAACCATAATCCAGAAACCTTCTACGATTTAATTCCAATCGCGAATGCTATCATTATGTGCTATGTTTTCCAAGTTCACTAAGCGCATTTACAGACATACGGATTGGGCTGGAGAATTGATCATGGCCTAGAGTCAGACACGGTGAATCGTATTGTATCTATATCCTTTTTTTATAATGGCAGTCTGATTTACTACTTAACCATGCGCAAGAACTCTTCTGGTAGTGGCCCAAAATTTAGTTCAGGGCTGTAAATTAATGGTTGGTGCAAATCTCCGAGACATGGTATCACTTCGCGTGTATTATCCGGTCGTTGGCCCGGCGCATGAATCTCACTTATGTAGCTAAACCCGCTGTCGGCACTGCCCCAACCAACTAAACCATAATCCTCAGCGTAATAGTAACGCTCTTGTGGTTCGCCATTTTCAGTAAGGAGCCAGGCCAGTTGAATCACATTTGGCAGTGTGATGCCGCTTTTAAATTCATATTCTAGATGGAAGTCTTCTAACTTCAGCCACGTATGCGCCCAACCAGTTCCATTAGGTACAATGCTGCAATCGGCTTTATTGCGCACCACAACATACGCGTTGCGCTCATAGATATCACCTATTAACCATTTTTGGGGACTCCATTTTGAACCCACTGGTGATCCCGGGCTCGAAGACGCATAAAGTGAATAGTAACGGCCGCCGCCAGGACTGGTATCCGTTCCACGATAAACGAAATCGTTTGTTGACCACAATTCTTCCCATTCGGCCGAAATTTCATCACCCTTTGTATGGAAAAATCGCACATCTTCGATTTGTGTCTGGTGGCGAGCCTGTGATCCAGAACTATGTTGGACCTCATAAAGACGTCCATCACCGATCAAGAAGCGGTCCATCTCTAATGCATTTGACGAAACGGGTGTCGGGGTTGGGGTTGGGGTTGGAATTTGGGTAGATGTTGGCGTCGGTGTTGGAGTTGGCGTTCCTTCTGGTACAACAACAATAGGCAGGTATACTGAAGCCTGTGGAAGATCGGGACGGAGCAGAAAAGCGCGCTTAAAACCTTCTTTCATACCGGTGCCAACAATCCAACCTTCTTCATTAATGCTTTCGGCCGTTTGTAGTACATCCCAACCGGAATCTGGAGGTAGCAAATCATTTAGATCATAGATTTGTCCATCCTTCCACATGGCGGCATGATAATCTTCAGCAACCTGGGCCTGCCCAACAATTACACCACCATTGTTAATGCCGTTTGCGCGGCTGGTGTCCGTCATCACATCACCAAAGCCACCCAGGTCACTCATCATCCCATCTTTCCACAAGAAAGCGTGTGACGTGGTTTCATCACTAATTGTAGAACTGCCCACAATTTGGCCTAATTCATTCATATCATGAGCGAGGCTGTTGGATCCACCCAATGTGCCTAAGTCTGTAAAAACCCCCGTTGCCCATAAGAAAGCCATTTTACTTCCTTGAAGATCATCGATATGTCCAGCCATCTGGCCATCGATGTTAAGACCACTAACCCAACCTATGCCGCCGCTAATCGGCACACTGTTTGACAAAGTTTCACCTTGCCACAATAACAGATGATTGCTGCTTTCCGCAATCGTATTGCCGGCAATCAAACCAAGATTATTAACTCCCAAGGCTGTGCCTGGAGTATCGCTAATAGTATCTAATTTGGTGAAAGTATCACTGGCCCAAATTACAGGCCACTTGTTTATTCCTCCTCCAGACTCCGTCACGGCACTTCCAACAATCAATCCTGAATCATTTATGGCATGCGCGGAAGTAGTTAGTCCGGCCGTTACCGTAAGCGAAATCATCGTCCCTTCTTCCCAAAGAAAAGCTGTTGGCTGTAACCCCTCACTTATTGTTGACGAGCCGATAATTTGGCCTTGATTATTGATATCTGCAGCGAAACTTTCTGGACCTCCTAATGTGCCAAGATCGGTAATCGTGTAGCTCATCGTCTCATTATCAGCCAACAGACCCTGAATAGCACCTTGTCGCAAGGCAGAGGTCAACAGAAATATAGTAGCAGAACCCAGCGCAACGCTGAGGAGAGTGAGGGAAATCCTTTTCATATACACACCTGTAATAATTGATATTCAATGACATAAAGTGTAAATCGCAGGGATTAAGCAAATGCCTTGCCCTACAATGGAATTACAATCGATAATAATGTATTGAAGATAGCACAGCGCCAAAGATCTACCAAGTGGCATCCCATGTCGATTAACGACAGCCCCTTAAGATCGAAAGGTATTCAGCATCTGAGGAAAAATTAGTTCTTAGCAGCAGCTTGCAGCGAGAGGTATGACGGCCGTGATGAATCATCAGGCCGTAACAAACTATATCCTGACTCGCTGAACTGTGTACCAAGTAGGGGGCCAAAGTTCAAGTTCCATAAGAACATAGGACCAACCCTATCTAATTCCTGGCCCATTTCAAAGGCTCGAAGAATATACTTGGCCTGTTCCTGTTCGCTAACATAGGCCATAAATGGAGCATTAGCCGGTGGCGGTTCAGGGGTACCCTCCTTATTGAGAATACCCTCGAAGCTGCCCCAACCAAATTCTGTGACCCACAACTGGCTGCCTGCATCAAACTCTTCAAGGAGTACTGTGTAATCAGCCACGGTATCCTTAAAGAAAAAGCTGGGGTGATCATTATGGCTGGGAACGCCAGGCGCTGGATCCAGATAGCTGGTGTCAGGAGGATTGGCCCATCCATACGGGTGAATACCAATTGCATCGACAATCTTTACGAGACCTGATTCCAACATTCCGCGGAAATACAGCCGATCATCAATGGCCACAATGCCATCGTTAATACCTGTAACAGCCGGGGCGCCGCTAACAATGATCGCCTCGGAATCAGATCTACGAACACCGTCAGCACCAGCCTCGATGAGCCAGACAAAATCAGCTGCACTGAGTGGCATGCCGTTCCACTCCCGCTGCAGATTTGGCTCATTCCACAATTCATACGCCGCGACTCGTCCTTGGTAACGCTCCCCTAAAAATGTCATGAAATCTCGATACAGTCCATAATCAAGCGGGGGACCATCTAGTTCTGTAATGGGCCTGCTCCACTCTGGCGCTTTAGATACACTTAACAAGATCTCTATTTGGTTGTCGTGGGCCGCATTTACTAAGGCGTCCAGTTCCGCCAGGCGCTCTTGATCATAACGGTCTGGTTCTGGCTGATAGAGCTTCCAAGAAACCTGCACTTTCACCCATCCTACGCCCAATTTATTTAGGTGATCAATCAGATCATGTAAATCCTCATGATGAATATGAATCTGAACCCCTAAGCCATCCTTTGCCAGAGGTGGCCCCTGATACAGTGGGTAAGAAGGTGTAGGTATTGGTGTAATGGTAGGAACGGCCGTAGGTGATGGTGTAGAAGTTGGCGGCATGTCTGTCGGAATCCCAACCTGCATCACCTCAAGTGTGGCACTCTTTGTAACTGTTGGCACGGGTGTACTAGAGGCAGCCAGACCATCTACAACGGCCGTATTTTCTTGTGTAACGGCCGTAGATTGGCCGACATTTCCTGTTTCCTCACTACGGCACCCACTGAGCAGTAACAACACAAAAAAGCTTAACAACAGCCAATGTCGGAATATTGGTATTGTTTGCAAGTATCGCTCAAATCGCAACATTGCTTGAATTCTGTTAGTTGGCATATGGTGGATCAGCCTGTGCCCACTGCATCGTATAGAGATTGTAGTAACGTCCTTCTTGAGCCAGAAGTTCTTCATGAGTGCCTTGTTCAACGATTCGGCCGTTATCCAAAACAACAATCTGATCCGCATTAATAATAGTACTCAGACGATGGGCAATAACAAAGCTCGTTCGCCCAGCCATCAGCGTATCCATCGCCCTTTGAATAATCTTTTCACTAGTGGTATCAACACTGCTGGTTGCCTCATCCAGGATTAGAACCCTTGGATCAGCCAGTAATGCGCGTGCAAACGAGATATCTGGCGCTGTCCAACACTCAAATTAACGCCATTCTCGCCCACATCCGTATCATATCCGTCAGGCATATTGCTGATAAACTCGTGCGCCCCAACCGCCTTCGAGGCATTGATGACCTCATCATCAGTCTGCGTCAAGTTTGCCATAGCGGATATTTTCTTTGATACTTCCCTTAAACAAAAAGGTGTCTTGCAAAACAATGCCCAATTGCTGTCGCAGACTTGCCTGGCTAACCTGGCTAATGTCATGCCCATCAATCAGCAAACTGCCACTGTTAATGTCAAAAAAGCGAGCCAACAGACGGATAATCGTGCTTTTACCGGCTCCCGTTTCACCCACCAGAGCAATCCTTTCACCAGGTTCGGCACGTAAACTAATCTTGTCCAATACCAGTGAATCAGTCACCATAACCAAAACTCACATCACGGAATTCAACTTGTCCCGCAATTGGCGGCAGATTCTTCGCCTGCGGGGGATCCGCAATCGCCGGCTCGATATCGAGCAAGTTAAATACGCGCTCGCTGGCGGCCATGGTTGCCTGGAAAACATTGTACCGCTGGGCCAATTCGCGAATAGGCTCAAAGAAGTGATCGACATAGAGTACAAAAGCAACCAATACCCCAGCAGTCAACGCATCTCCAAGAACCAGCCACCCGCCAACCCCAACAACCAAGGCCGTCGCCAAAGAGCCCATGAAATCGACGCCGGGGAAAAATATAGCCGATAGGCGCGAGGCATCTACATTGGCATTGAAGTAGGAGCGGTTTAGGTTGTTAAAGAAGATGAAATTCTGCTTCCTCTCGCGTAAAACTCTTGGTAACACGAATGCCCGTAATCGATTCATTCAAGTACCCATTGATCAACGACAATCGCTGGCGCGTTGCCCGGTAAGCAATGCGCACATGTTTGCGCCAATAATTGGTCAAGATTGCCATAAGCGGCAGATACAGAAAATGTAACCAGCGCCAATTGCCAGTTAAGCAGGAACATGGCGATGACAATGCCGGTCAGGGTGAATATCGAACGAAAGAGGCCGGTGATTGACCAGGTAATGAAATCTTGCACAACACCAATATCACTGATCAGCCGGCTCATCAAACGGCCGACGCTGTAGTTATTGAAGAAGCTCAGCGAAAGTGTATGCAGATGGCGGAAAAGATGGCTGCGAAAATCGGCAACCACACTGGTTCCTACATAAGCCATGATCGCGATACGCCAGCGATTGGTTATCCAAGCACCAATGGCCGCTATCAAAAAAACGATCGACCAGGTACGCATTGTCGCTAATTGATCCGGTCCTGATACCATCGTCAATGGCTTTGCCAATAATCAACGGTTGCGACACAGCCAGCAGTGAGCTTATGATCATCAAGATAATGGCCAAAATCAACCGGCCAGTGTAAGGTTGCAGGTAGCCCGCCAAACGCCGTACAAGACCACTATCATACGCTTTTCCTAGTTGGTCATCTTCCTCTGGCAGCAAGTCTTCAATTTGCGCCTCAATCCCCTCTTCTTGTTTGAACAATCGCGGGAAACGCCGCTTGCGATTGGGGTCCGATCCGTTGTCTTTGGGCATTTATTGATTCTCCCTTAGAACTGCAATTCCTCTTTGCTTCAAATAGCTGCACTTAAGCCATATGCATCTGGCTTTGAGAGCAACAAACTCTTCTTGATCCTTCAACTGCAAATCATAAATCTGCTTATACAGTCCATCTTTTCCAAGCAGCTCTTCATGGCTGCCGCGCTCAATAATACGGCCGTGGTCCAAGACCAAAATGCAGTCAGCACTTTTCAGTGTCAATAATCGTTGAGCGATAATAAAGGTCGTACGCCCTTCCATCAACACCTCAAGCGCTTCCTGGATGATATGTTCCGTTTCCGTATCTACACTGCTGGTGGAATCATCAAGAATCAAAATGCGCGGATCAGTTAGCAATGCCCGAGCAATGGCCACACGCTGCTTCTGACCACCACTCAATGTCACCCCTCTCTCTCCGACACGGGTGTCATAGCCATCGGAGAGTTCTTCAATAAATTTATCGGCGTGGGCCGCCTTGGCTGCGGCAACAATTTCCTCTTGCGAGGCATCAGGCCTGCCGTAAGCGATATTTTCACGGATCGATTGGCTAAACAGAAAAGGATCTTGTAGAACAATACCAATATGCGATCGCAGGCTCTTTAACTGCCAGTCACGTACATCAATATCATCGACTGTAATTCGTCCACCTTGCGCATCATAAAAGCGCATAATTAATGTCGTCACTGTTGATTTTCCGGATCCCGTTGGGCCAATGAGGGCGATCTTTTGCCCAGGATGGGCATGGAAAGTGACATCCTGCAATATTTGCACGCCGGACTGGTAAGAAAAATCAACATGTTCAAAGCGGACATGCGCCATCAATTTGCAATAATTGCACAGCATTGTCTGTCTCTGTACGATCTCACTTGGAGTATCCATGATGTCAAAAACGCGGGATGCGCTGGCTCCGGCAGTGGCTGCCAGATTGACCAGAAATCCCAAGCGCTGCACCGGCCCGTTCAACATCAGCACATAGGAGATAAGTGCAAAGAGCGTGCCAACCGTAATCACCCCGTCAATAGCCAGCGGCCCACCAAACCAGAGTAAGATGAAAGATACTTAAGCGCAACCAGAAAAGAGAAAAACGGCCAATTATTCGCCCAGGCTCGGATGACGCGGTAGCGACGATCAAACCATTCATCATTCTCCTTATCAAATTTCTGCAGTTCATATGGTTCGCGCGAAAATGCTTTGACCACATTAATGCCGGTCATGCTTTCTTGCATCGTCGTTGACAAGACACCCATCTGCTCCTGAATGTTCTTGAACATCGGCCGGATGGTGCCCCCAAAACGGACAGTAGCAAAAATGAGGATTGGAAAGGGAATCAAAGCCAGCAAGGCCAACTGCGGAGCAGAGATCAACATGGCAATGACCACACCAGTCATAAGCATGATCGTCGCCAACAAATCAGCAAGACCAATACCAACAAAACGCTCCGTTTCCGATATATCACTGGTGGCGCGGCTCATCATATCGCCTGTATGGCTGCGATCGTGAAATGAGAAAGGCAGGTATTGCACGCTAGTTATAAAAGCCATTGCGCAGATCATAGCCTGCACGATGCGACAACCATTCGCCAAAATACCGTTGACCAAATCCGGCAATGCCGCGAACCAGGGCAACGCCAAGAATCGTTATTGCTGCAATGAAAAGTGCCTGAGCATTTCTCAGCGGCCAAGCCCATCGTCAATCGCACGCTTAATGATCAGGGGCACAACAAGGTTCAGAGCCGTCACGACAAACATGGCCAGATAAGCTAATAGGGTTTGAAGGGGATACGGCCGTAAATAGGCCAATAGTCGCCGGTACACATCAAAATCGGCTCGCGTCCGTGTCTCGTCTCCTGTCACGTACACCTCACAATAACAGCTCCCTCCAGGGCGAGGAAATTTGTCCTAAATCAACTTAACCGAGAGAGTGGATTTAGATGTTTCCTAACAGCCGAACTATTCATTTTAACTAAAGAGTATTTCTCCTCATACAATTCACTTAAGTTACACTCATAACTCCTTCCCGTTCCATTTATTAGCATAACCAGCAAAGAAAAAGCCACCCATTAAAGGTGGCCCAATATAATCTATCTTGAAAATCAAGGAGTCGAGAAAAGATTTCCCTCGACCCAACTTAAAGATTTATTCTTCACTGATAGTTACGTGCTGTATGCTATCCCCTTGCCGAATAGCATTCGACCACATTCATGCTTTTTTTGTTTGCGACCTGTCCAAAGACGGTGTGTTTTCCATTCAAATGGGGCTGCGGGGCATGCGTGATAAAGAATTGGCTGCCATTGGTGTTCGGTCCAGCATTGGCCATTGAGAGGGATCCCGTCTCATGTTTTAATGGATTATCCGAACCTCATCTTCGAAGCGATAACCAGGACCACCACTACCAGTGCCTGTAGGATCGCCGCCTTGAATCATGAAATTACTAATTACGCGATGGAAAACGATGCCATCGTAAAACCCATCACTGGCCAAGAAAACGAAATTGTTAACCGTCTTGGGAGCATATTGCGCATAAAGATCTATATCAATATTACCCTTATTAGTTTCAATTATTGCCCCATATTTCTTCTCCGGATCTATTGTCATCTCAGGGGGCGTATTCCATTGTTTACTCATAAAATGTATTTCCTTTTGTCTCTAGATAATAAAACGTCAGTTTTCTGGCTGCTATTAAGTGAATTCTTTTGATTTCAGCTAACACACAACTGAAACAAGAATATCGCTGTCGGACGAAAATTAGTCATCAATCGCCAAATCCGGCGGACCCGCCAGAATCCGTTAATTGAGCTACAAGATTGATATAAGTTTGTTTCGCCGAATCCTGATCCGTCCCTTTGAGTTTAGCCCATGCATCATATTTGGCTCGGCCAACAATATTAGTGAATCCGGGCCGTTTCCCAGTAACATCGCCTTCTGTAGACTGCTTATATAGGCTGTACAGCTTTAACATCGTATCATTATCAGGGCGCGATGAAAGATTCATCGCTTGCGCAGCGGCCGTTTCAAATTGGGCTTGTAAATCAGACATCGAATTCTCCTAGCTAATTTGAAAATGTCTTGGGCAGTGTGTGAACTCGAAAAGCGTTCCCTACCAATAGACTTCAAGCAAATATACCTCATTCAAGCAGCAAAACCAGAATTTTAAACATGTCCTTCTTGTTCCATATGATCCAGTTGCCTTCGTAATTTATCTACTTCTATCTGCCGCTTATCGACAGCCTGTGCAAGTTCAAATTGAACAACACTCCACCAATCATGCCCCTGGCTTTCAATCAATCGCGCCCGGCGCCATAAGCGTGCCGTGTTTTCTTTACGCAGCAGCGTTAGTTGGTGGCGCGCCTTGCGGCGCAAGCGGCGAGCACTCAAGATTCCTTCGCACAATCGTCGCATCTCACTGCTCTCGATTCCAGCTAATTGCGCGATTTCGCTTGGTTCCAGCTCACCTACCAAGTCATAGAGTGCCTGCAAGTTTTCGGCTGCATATGCATCATTAACGGCCGCCATCATTGTTGTGCGATAGGATTGTTCTACGGCCGTTCGCGCTAAATCAGGGTGAAAACGACGCGCCAATTCACGATACAAGCGTTTCTCCGCCTCTTTATCATGCAATGTGGGTGTGGGCAGAATCAATTCATCTTCCTCTTCGTCCGCATCCCCATCATCATTTTCGCTAAGCAGATTATCCGTTTCCAACCAGGCTAGATCTTCTCCTTGCCGTAGCAACTCAAGGCGCGTAACATAAGCTTGTTTTTGTGCCCGCAAGTTCACCAGTGAATCGACCAAATCGTCTAGTTTTAAACGGCAGTGCATGCGAAAGGCGTTAACCTCAGCCTGCTCCTGAGCCAATTCCGCTTCAGCTTCCATTTGGGCCATTCTTGCCCGGCGCAATTCTTTTTCCAGTTGCGCCTTCTCTTGCTGTCTGCTGGGAATACGTTGAATCTTAATATTGTCCATAGCTTGAGATCAACAGTGATAATTATCAGCCATTAGTACCCACGAGCTCATTTTAATAACAGTTTAAATTCTTGCCAATACCAATTAGATCTGTTGTTCTTTATTCAGTTTCGAGAATGTTGTAAGATCAGCAGTCTGATTATAACCAACATTGATCTGGCTTCTCCCTGAATTTGCTTCTGATGCTGCGAAATCCGTTTTCTAGAAGCCAATTGTAGAATACAAAATAACGAGGTACATATGACAGAAAAGGCGATTACAAATACAAACGTTGCGATCATTGGCGCCGGACCAATCGGCATTGAATTAGCCATAGCTTTAGAACGAGGAGGCGTTGATTATCTTCTTATCGAAGCCAACCAAATCGGCCATGCGTTTTCAACATGGCCGCCAAATACACATTTTTACAGCACCCCCGAGCATGTGGCCCTGGCAGGCATTCCCGTACACAATATAGATCAGCTTCCTATCACCGGGGACCAATATCTGGCCTATCTACGTACCCTGGTCGAGATGTTTGATCTAAATTTAAGGCTGTATGAACCTGTGTCAAATATCCAGCCCATGGAGGGCGGTTTTGAATTACACACGAATCCCTTAAGTGGGCCAAAAATCTACCATGCGCGCTATGTCGTATTGGCCACAGGTGGTATGGCCGGTCCGCGGAAGTTAGGTATTCCAGGAGAAGATCTGCCGCATGTCACCCATTACTTCCCCGGGCCGCATCCTTACTTCCGCACTGAACTACTGGTGGTTGGAGGGCGTAACTCGGCCATTGAATCAGCGCTGCGCTGTTGGCGGGGTGGTGCCAAGGTAACAATAAGTTATCGGCAGTCAGAATTTAACTTTGATCGCATCAAACCGCATTTGGCGATGGATCTTAAAGATAGGTTAAAGAAACGAGAGATAACATTTTTACCTGCGACGGTCCCAGTCGAGATAACGCCTACCTATACAACTTTAACATCTACAACAGATGGCCTAAAGACAAATGGCAGCACAATCCAACATAAGATGGATTTTGTACTGTTATGTACAGGTTTCATGGCCAATATGGAACTCTTTGAAATGGCCGGCGTTAAACTGAACGGTAGCGAACAGGTTCCCGAGCACAATTTGGATTCTATGGAGACTAACGTTCCTGGTCTTTTTGTTGCGGGTACGGCCGCCGGTGGCACACAATCACGCTTTACCTACTTTATTTCCACGAGCCACGATCATATAGCCAAGATCGTTAAGTCCATCACCGGTCAGGTGCCCGAGAAGCTAGGAACCGTATCAGCCCGCAACAATGCGGTAACTTGGGAGGAAGTAAAGGCAAACTAAAAACCCGCCACTTTTTAGTTACGGGTCTACATACAAAAATTGCAATTTAATGATCGTTTACTCAGATGATTCGACAGGTTTAAGGAGTGACATACGATTGCCGGTTGGGTCGCTAAAATGCTGCATGGTTCCCACACCTGGGATATCGACAGTCGTGCTCAACATCTTCCCACCACCAGCTTCAATTTTGGTGACACTTGCTTCGATATCATCCGTATGGATGTAGACAACCGTTGTTCCCGCCGGGTTACTCTCTTGCACATCGTTGAAACCACCACCCGGGGCATTTTCGCCTGAAGCAAAAGCTGTGTAATCTACTTCAAGGAAATCGGTCATTTCCCAGCCGAAAACATCGGCATAAAATTTAGCGGCTTCTTTGTGATTGATAGATGACAATTCGATATGAACAATGGGATGGGACATCACAAACCTTCAAGTAGTAAAATATGTGTTTAAAGACAATTTAATTTTAGCACATATGTTCTAAGCGCACAAGTAAGATTCCATACAATTTTAGTGTAGCATGACCATTGGCGGGCAGGTTTGCCCCTCACGCCCTGCCCTTATACAATCGCCCGCGGTTCCATTGACAGGGCATTATCATGTTATTAGCAATTGATATCGGCAATACAAATATAAACCTCGGCGTTTGGGATGATCAAACGCTGCAACGAGAGTGGCGCATACAAACCTCTCGTGATCGTACGGCCGATGAATATGGCATATTGTTGGTTGGACTTTTGCGAGGAGATGGCCTAGACAAAGTTATCACTGGTGTAATATTAGCCAGCGTTGTTCCCGCCCTAACGCAAACTTTTACAATGCTCTGCCATAATACCCTTAGAATTGAGCCTCTTTTCGTCACTGCAAACCTAGATTTGGGCATTGATATCCGCACAGATAATCCTGCAGAAGTTGGCGCCGACCGCTTGGTCAATGCAGTCGCAGCCTATCATCTTTTCAAACGGCCGTGCATCATCATTGATATGGGCACAGCCACCACATTTGATGTAGTATCTGCAAATGGCGAACTATTGGGTGTGGTCATTGCACCGGGTTTACGTTTAGCAGCTAACGCTCTAATCAGCCAGGCGGCTCAGCTTAGCCAGGTCCCATTAGATGCACCTCCCCAAGCGACCGGGAAGAACACTGTACATGCCATACAATCCGGCCTAATCTTTGGCTATGTGGCCTTGATCGAAGGTATGATCCAGCGTTTAATGGATGAACATCCCGATCAGAACAGTGAGATTGTAGTTTTGGGTACAGGTGGGCTTATCAGCTTAATTACGCCCCACACTGAAATTATCGACCATGTGGATCCCTGGTTGACTTTGACCGGTTTGCGCATAATTTATCAGAGAGTAAATCGTTAAAAGGTATTGTTGCCACCAACGTTAGAAATAAAAATGTTGAAAATGAACAACCATCATCTTTTGGGGCCGGTGTTGCCCTTGCTCCTGCTTTTCCTCACCGCCTGCCAACCGCAGGCTTTTTCACCACCACGTCTGGCGACTGCGACATCAATGTCCGAGTTAGCGACGCCTGAACTAAAGGAACCTTTATTTTTAGCGGCTCCAACGGCAACGGCCGATCCGGTCCAGCGTCCGGAAATAATATCTGACTCAACTGAACTGTTAAATGTATGGATCAACGAGACGTCACCGGAACATGAAGAGGTTCTGCAATCAATGATGGCAGAGTTCACGCAGCAGAGTGGCGTAGATGTTGCTTTACGCCTCGTTTCGCCCAGATTACTTCCTGATCTAATGCAAACGGCCGTGCTGTCGGACACCCTTCCAGATGTTGTATTACACCCCTTGGAGTATACGGTGACCTGGCGTGAAGAAGGAATTCTTGATTCGCAAGCGACCAACGCTATCATAGATGAAATTGGTCGAAATTCCTTTGACCAGGCTGCTTTGGATCTGGTTACCAATAATGGCCAACCTTCAGCCATTCCCTCTGATGGATTTCAGCAAATATGGCTCTACAGGCGTGATTGGATTGACCGGGAAGGACTTGAAGTTCCAGATAATTATGAAGACATGATCACCAATGCAGAAGCATTTTTCAATCCTGACAATATCATCTCCGGCATTGTAATTCCCACAGAATCCAATCTCATCACAACCCATCGTGCTTTCGAACACCTGGCTGTTGCCAATGGCTGCCAGTTAATTGACGGCGCAGGTGAAGTCCATCTTCTCGATGATGCCTGTCGAGAAGCAATCGATTTTTATTATTCGATTATTAATCAGTTTAGTCCGACAGGGGTACAAACCGATACCAGCGCGCGCAATGCATTTCTACAAGACCAAACGGGCATGATCATGACCTCCCCAGATATTTTGCCTGATTTAGCAGAAGCGACTCCCCTCGATCAAAACTCCGGCATTTTGACAGCATTAAGTGGAATAAATCCTAATTCCAATCCCGCTAACTTTGGCAACCTAACCTACCTGGGCATTACAACGGCCGCTGACCCGGATGTAGCGTCTGCATTTGTAAAATTCTGGTTTAGTGATGGTTATGCGAAATGGCTGGCGGTCGAGCCAGAACGCAAGGTTCCCATGTACCTGGGAACCAATGAAGAACCTCTTTTATATATCGATCAATGGGGTAAGACCCCAGATATAAATGGCCAAAGCCTAGTCGATCTATTTGGCGAAGAGGCAGTCGAACGCTTGAAGGTTGATGTTGCCGGCACAGAACGTTGGGGGTTTCAGCAGGATCAAGGAGCCATTGCTGGCCAACTTTACGAGAGCTTAACTTTATCTATTGTTTTACAGGAAATGTTAAGTGGTTATTTTGACTCTCAACAAACGATTGAGGAAGCTGCTGCACGTGTCATTGAACTGATCCCTAATTATCAATTTACTGTTGAGCCAACACCAACACCTTCACCCACAACATGAATCCTTTCCTCCCCATTCGCGTAAACAAGGAGCGGTTGGTAAAATGTTTCTTAGCTGCTCAAATCGAGCACTTTTTTTAGAGGAATAATTCTTATATGAGCAAACCAGACACATTAGCAGATGTTGCGCCACAAGAAGAAGGAAAGCCAGTGCATAAATACGAGCGCTGGATTCTTTACATCGTGGCAACGAGTGTAATTCTGTTGGATCAGTGGAGTAAGTCTCTCGTTAAATCCAATCTGGAGCTTTATACGTATTACGCTCCCATACCTGCGCTCAAGAATTTTTTCCGAATTACGCATGTAACCAATACAGGTATGGCTTTTGGTCTTTTCCCAGGCGGGAGTTGGATTTTCACCCTGCTAGCACCGATTGTTTCCATCGCAATTATCATCTACAATCAAAAGCTGGAGTTGGGGAATCGATTGTTACGTCTTGCCCTAGGATTACAATTAGGAGGCGCACTAGGTAACCTTATCGACCGCATCACACAAGGTTATGTTACAGACTTCATGGACTTTGGACCATGGCCGGTTTGGAATATCGCCGATCTGGCTGTCGTCTCCGGCACGGTTTTACTTGCGTTTGTTCTGTTCCAAGAAGAGCGTGAAGCCAAAGCGTCTGCTGTCAAAGAGTCGGAAGAGAACGATCAGGCAGACGACCAAGCAGAAGCGGTAAGTTAGCCAAGCCCATGAAAGCCCAACAAGTTGAATTGA
The DNA here is from genome assembly GCA_963736615.1 of uncultured Chloroflexia bacterium. GTDB lineage: Bacteria > Chloroflexota > Anaerolineae > Promineifilales > Promineifilaceae > JAACFF01. Next base: position 1,588,307 of record CAVTPP010000003.1, read on the forward strand.
TGATGCACGATCGTGGCGAACGATTGGATAAGGCCCTGACCGCTGCAATGCCAGAATTGTCGCGCATGCAGTGGCAAAGATTGATCAAAGAAGGCCGGGTATTAGTTGATGGTCAAACTGCCAATGCTAGCCAACGACTTAAAGGGGGAGAGATCGTCGCTGCCGACGTCCCCGAAGCAGTAGAAAGCGAATTAGTTGCTGAGCATATTCCCTTAGATATCCGTTATGAAGATAATGACATTCTGATCGTCAACAAACCTGCCGATATGGTCGTCCATCCTGGTACGGGTCATGATAGTGGCACTTTGGTTAATGCGCTATTGGCGCATTGCCCTGACCTTCCAGGCATCGGCAATACAAAACGCCCAGGAATTGTGCATAGGCTCGATAAATACACGTCTGGTCTTCTGGTTGTCGCCAAAAACGACATGGCGCAGCGCTTTTTACAGCAACAATTCAAGGAACGTACTGTAGGGAAGAAATATCTGGCCCTCGTCCACGGGCAAATCCAACCCCCGTCAGCAATGATTGATGCTCCAATCGGCCGTGATCCAAGACAGCGAAAAAAAATGAGTGTTATCGTGCCTGGAAGCCCCCGGGCTCGCTCAGCTCGCGCTAGATCGGCGCAGACGCATTACCGCACATTGATTTTCTATGAGGATTACTCTTTTCTGGAATGTACGCTTTTTACGGGACGTACGCACCAGATACGTGTCCACCTTGCCTATATTAAATATCCTATTGTGGGCGATCACGTATACGGCCGTAAGAAACAGCAAATATCGCTTAAGCGCCAGTTTCTGCATGCGGCAGAATTGACGTTGAAGCGTCCTTCGGATCAGAAAGAACTTACTTTTACAGCCGAACTCCCAGTAGAACTGCAAAATATCTTGAATAGATTAGACGAATAATCAGCTTGCAGTTTCTTGCATATCACGCTGCTTTATGGGCATGGAAATGTAAAATGTACTACCCCGCCCTGGCTCGCTCCGACACCATGCACGTCCACCATGACGGTCAGCTATCGATTTAACAATAGCCAATCCCAATCCTGAACCTTTTACGCTACCCGATCCATGACGCTTAACACGATAGAACTTCTCGAAAAGACGTATCTGATCCTGGCCTGCGATTCCCGGCCCGTTATCACTTAAACTGATAACAATCTCATTTCCTTCACGCTCTGAGGCCAGCGTCATCACCCCGCTGTTTGGCGCATATTTAAAGCCATTGGCAAGCAAATTAGAAACGGCCTGGCCTAATAGGGTGCGATCCGCCATGATGGGTGGCAGGTCTCTCTGCGCTTTAACCTCAAGATTGACGCCACTGTCATGAGCATACAACCAATATTCTTCAGCCAATTCTTTTAGCAATGGGAAAACTTCAACTTCCTCGAAAAACAAATCAACGCCAGCTTCAATTCGTCCCAAATCAAGTAAATTGTCGACCAGACCACTCATCCGTTCAACACTTAACACAATATTGTCAGTGTACTCTCGTTGCTCTGATGAAAGGTTTTCAGTCATCGCTAAAGCAGTGGCATAACCACTCATGACTGTCAAAGGTGTGCGCAAATCGTGAGAAACATTGCTCACAAAATCCGACTTCAGGCGATCGATTTCTTTGAATTGTGTGACATCGTGCAATAATGCGACACGGCCCATTACCAATCCCCTCTGGCTAACAATAGGCGAGACATTAATGTTATAAGAGCGGTTATCTTTGCCTTCAATTTCCAGATCCAATGTCCCAGGTTCCGCTTGTGTAAGTGCTTCAGCTAACGCTTTAGAATCTATTACATCCGTTAGCAATCGCCCTTTGACTTGGTTAGCAGATAGTTGGAAAGCCCTTTCCATGGCACGATTAATAATTAATATTCGATTGGATTGGTCTGTAACGACGACTGCCTCGCTTGTACTGGCCAGCACTGCTGCCAAACGCCGCCTACCACCTTCAGCATTCGCAAAGAGGTAAGCATTTTCTACCAGAACTGCTGCTTGACCGGCTAACGTGCGTATCAAAGTATGTTCGCTAAGAGTGAATTCCCGGGGTTGCCTGAAACCTAAATAAAGAATCCCCAGAAAATTACCGCTTGATCGCAGAGGAAGAGCATATAAAGCGTTCACCGGCGCACTACCCTTATTTACCAATCCAGGAATACTGCGCATTTCCTTAGGAGAACCCAAGGCAAGTTCATCATGTTGCCGCAATAATGTCATTAACGGCCGATCTAAAGCAGCCATATCAGATGCGGATGGCCCCTCTGTGAAAGCTAGGGGAACGCTTCCACTTGGATCCAGGATAAGTGCTCTGGCTCCAGATGCACCCGTACCCCGCAACGCGCCCTGCAAAATAACAGGCATACTCTGCGAAATATTGATGCTAGAAGATATATCTTTACTAACATTAAGTAATAGAGACAGTTCTTCTAATCGACCCTTTAAGGCAAGCTGCATGCCTGCGAAAGCCAGACTCAAATCCCCGATTTCGTCATGCCGGTTTGTGTACACACGAGTTGTCAGGTTCCCACCTTCAGCTATTAACCGGCTTGTCCGTGCCATCTCGGAAATTGGCATGCTTATACCTCGTCCAAAGCGGTCCATCTGAACAAAAAACACAGCAGCCACAATAATCAATATGGCAATTAATGGCATTGAAAATAATAAAGAGCGATTAAGCACCACATCATAAGGTACCACTGCAGCAATATACCAGGAATGCGCTGTACGAGGCGTGATGTACACGAGATCTGTCAACCCATCTTGACTTATGGACAGCAGGGCCTGCCCTCCGAGATCTCCAGGGACATCTAATCCTTGCCCCACCCCAACCGTCCAACTTAAAATGCCGTTCATTGGTTTAGCATTATTGGTGTGGGCGATTAGCTGGTCTTCATCGTCAAAAATATGCCTGCTGACGTTATTTTCCTCATCTCCGGCAATGTCAATCATCTTGGCTAAATCGGTAGCCGACACTCGACCAATAAGAACTGAGGTTTGGTTTCCTTCCGAAAGGACTGGAACAACCACAGAGAGCATTTGCACTTCATCAGATATTTCCGAAACAACCCGCTGCATAACACCATCATCAAGCACATGCGATACCGCAGCTATTTCTTCCTCTGTTAATTTCAATCCCTTCTCTTCTGGCGGATAGGCATAGAGTATCCCCATATCATCACTAACTAGCACAACGCGCTGGAAACTTTCAGCAGCTCGAAAAAGACTCCCTAGTGCTCTGGCCATACTTGCCTTATCCTCACCTACTATATATTTTTCATTTCCGAATCGATCTAACTCATCTTCTATATTCGTTTGAAAATCGGAAACAAGTGTTGAGGCGAGATGGCTATTTGCAGCCATTTGGGCAATCAGCAGCCGTGTTGTAAGGTGCAATGTCACGGCGAACATTATGATTATGCCTATTGACAAGAAGACTCCAGAAAATATCAAATACTTGGCAATCAGTAAATGCTGGATACTGTTCCGGGGGGGCGAAAGATTAGCCTCTTTGGGAGGACGGCTACGAAACCATATTTTGACAATTAAAGCAACAACAAGACCACTGACAAAACCTACTAACACAAATGGCCAGAAATGGACTTGAATCTTCGACAAGCCTGTATCAATGGCGATAAGGAACATACTATTAGCCGTGACTACGGCGATAAATGTAGAAAGAATGAGTATAGCGAGCTGGCTGATGGTTCCGCTGATGATGGGGGAGCGCAGCCAACTATAAATACGGCCGTGATAGTTCTGCTGCATAAGATGCGCGGCTAACCACGCCACAAAGGCATAGTGAAAGGGCACAAACCATAGTTGTGTTAAACCAAATGTGTGGCCCAGTCCGGTGAAAAAACCAACAATTAATGCCGCAGTCGGCCCCATTAATGCGCCCGCAAGCAAGTACGGTACCGCAGAAAGCAACGCCAAAATTGTCTTTGAAGCGCTCTGAAGATCAAACGGTAATAATTGCGCAGTTATTATTGAAGATTGTGTAGGAAATAAGCCGCTCAAGGCAAAAGCTAATCCACTGAGAAAAAGAAGGATGCCTGCTCCCTTAAGGGACAGGGGCCGGATATAGCTGCGATCACTTAATAGAAGCGCCAGGAAAATCAAGCCATAGGAAAGGAGAATAGCCCAAGCCAGGATCGAATTTGGCAAGACATCATGCCATAAATCAAATGCTTCCCAATTACCAGTTGGCATTCTTCTCCTACCGACTTACCTAAACCAAAAAGCCACTTAAATTTGATTCCAATACAATCTATAGTGTCAACTTCCATTACCAGCCAACCACTATGCGACATTATATACCAATACCTGGGAAGCAATCAAGTATAAGCGCCATATGTGGGGGTAATTGATATTTGTCATCTAGCAAAATGTCAATTATGATCCACAGATGGAATCTCGTCGCCGCACCTATGCAATTCTGATAGGGATAATCTTGCTAACACTACCATGTTACTGTGGCGGTATTTTCTTATTATCCACCGCACCGCGCGAAGGTGAACCAGTTGCGCCACCTACTTTGCCGTCCGTCCTCACGCCTTTGGCCTCGAATACGCCTGTCACAGGCGGTGTGCCTGAAACACCAACCCCATTCCCAACAAGCACGATATTCCCGACGGCAACGTTACTACCCACCATTGAGCCTTCAGCGACATCTACGCTTTTACCGTCACCTACTCAACCGGCAACATTCCCTCCATTGCCTACCTTTACGCCAACGCTAATACCAACCGTTGAACCTTCACCGACGGCGACAGCACTACCCACCGCAACGCTAACACCAACAATAACCTCCACCGTACCCCCTACGGACACAGCAACTGCGCCACCTACAGCAACAAGCAGTTCTACACCAATACCAACGGATACCGCTGTTCCGGCTACGCCAACCGATTTACCGACGCCACAAGGCACACCAACCTTTATTTTTGTAACACCAACATTTACCCCTGAACCAAGTTAAAAGTGAGAGAGAATATGGATATAATGGAATTACTTAAGCAGTTCAGTGAAGCGCCTGGACCCTCTGGATACGAACAACCGGTCGCGGCTGTTGTACAAGATGCATGGGAACCATATACCGACACGTTGCGTGTTGATCGCGTAGGAAGTGTGATCGGCGTTAAACATGGGCGTGGCCCAGAACCACGGCGACGTCTTTTGTTGGCAGCTCATATTGATGAAATCGGTTTAATGGTTAAGCAAATTGTCACCCATAATGGCAATGGTTTTTTGCGCTTGACAAAGGTGGCGGTGTTGACATTCGTCATCTATATGGGCAAACGGTTGTTGTTCATGGCCAGCGCGATCTTATTGGCGTCATTGGTTCGCTGCCAGGTCGTATGTTGCCCGAAGCAAAACATAATAAGCCATTTGGCTTTGAAGATCTATTGGTTGACGTCGGCATGTCGGAAACCCAGGTAAATGAGTTGGTTTCAGTTGGTGATTTCATCACTTTCCGCCAACCTTTCCGACAAGTTGCTGGGCAAAAATGTTACAGGCAAAGCGTTGGACAACAGAGCATCGGTAGCGGCCGTAACCGTCTGTCTGGATTATCTCCAATCACGACACCATGATTGGGATGTAATCGCTGTTGCTACATCCCAGGAAGAAACAACCTTTCTCGGGGCCTATACCAGTGCCTACGCCCAACAACCGGACGCCGCTATCGCTATCGATGTCACCTTCGCCAAAGGCGCGGGCCTTAACGAGAGCCAAGCATATACATTAGGCAGCGGTCCCGCCCTGGATATCGGTCCCAACGTCCATCCCGGTATGCTAAAAAGCTTGCATAATACTGCCCAGGTCCTAGAAATGAAAGTATCCCAAGGCGCTCATTCACGAGCCAGCGGAACTGACGCTTATGCCCTGCAAGTTGCACGAGCTGGAATTCCAACAGGTCTCGTTTCCATTCCACTGCGTTATATGCATACCATGGTAGAAACTATCAATACAGAAGATGTAAATAGAGCAGGGCGTTTGCTTGGAGAATTTATCACCCGTCTCGATGATCAATTTCTTGACAACCTGGCTCAAGGGATGATGGAGAATTAACGAATGAATGAACTACTAAAACAATTGACAGAGGCTGATGGTGTCTCCAGCACAGAAAAAGAAGTGCGCTTACTTATACGCGATCTAATTGCTGACCATGTTGATGAATGGCATGTTGATACGATGGGCAATCTCATCGCAACTAAAAATGGCACCGGTCAAACTGATCTACGAGTCATGGTTGATGCCCACATGGACGAAGTTGGCTTAATGATCACAGAAATCGACAGCAGCGGTATGTTGAGGTTTGAGGGCGTCGGCGGTTTTGATGACCGCGCCTTGTTAGGAAAAGTTGTACGTGTCGGACCCAAGAAGCTCAATGGCGTAATAGGAGCTAGACCCATTCATCTACTCGAGGGGAACCAATATAACACCATCGTTAAGAAGAAAGCGATGCGCATCGATATTGGCGCTAAGAATAAGGAAGCAGCAAGCAGCAAAGTTAAAATTGGGGATGTTGCCGCCTTTGTAACCCAATACGAAGAGTTAGGTGCCACGGCCATCGGCAAGGCATTCGACGATCGTGCCGGCTGTGCCGCTCTTGTAGAATTACTGCGTGGCGACCCCTACCCTTTTGATTTGATAGCTGCATTTACAGTACAAGAAGAGGTTGGCCTTAGAGGGGCGCAAGTTGCAGCCTTCGGGGTTAAGCCTGATGTAGCATTCGTATTGGAATGCACCCCCGCTTACGACCTTCCAAATAAGAACGACGTCAGCCCAAACAATGCTTTGGGCCAAGGGCCTTCCATCTATGTAATGGATCGCGGTACTATTCAAGACCCACGCTTGGTCAGCCATATTACGCGCACTGCGGATCGCCATGACATTCCATTCCAAATTCGACAGCCGGGCGGCGGCGGGACAAACACATCAGCGATCCAGCGCTTACATGGCGGAATTCCGGCGGCCACAATGGCCGTTCCCGGGCGGTATGCTCACACGCCAGCGATGATGATAAACTTGGAAGATTATACAAATTTAGTAAAACTGGCCGATGCCACCTTACGGGAATTAACCCCTGAAATCATAAAGCGAAACATTTAAGAAGATTGGAGAATGAGATGAACGATCTAATTAAGAAACTTGTCGAAGCCTACGGTCCATCTGGATTTGAAGACCAAATGCGAGAGCTGATCCGTCCTGAAATCGAGCCCTTTGCCGATAAAATTTCAATTGATGCTATGGGTAATCTAATCGCCTATAAAAAAGGGAGTGGTGGAGGTTTGACCATCATGATCGCCGCCCATATGGATGAGATTGGGGTGATGGTGTCCCACATAACCAAAGACGGGTTTTTACGCTTCACCAACATTGGCGGCGTAATGCCACACACGCTGCGCGGCAACCGCGTCCAATTTGCAGACGGGACGATCGGTATCATCTTCAGTGACCGCATTGAAGATCGTGGCAAGGTACACCCGCTGAACAAACATTACATCGATGTGGGCGCCGGAAGCAAAGAGGATTGCCCGATTCAAGTCGGTGCTGCAGCAGGCTTCAAGCGCGATTTCATGGCTCAGGGTGATCACCTGACTGCTAAGAGTATGGATGATCGCATCGGCTGCGTGGTAGCCATCGAAGCAATGAAGCGATTGGCGGATACACCTCATGAGATATATTTTGTTTTCAGTGTGCAAGAAGAAGTAGGGACACGTGGCGCGCAAGCTGCAGCGAATGGCATCTTGCCTGATGTTGGCATCGCGCTGGATGTTACTATGACCGGTGACGTTCCCGAAGGGTATCCAATGGCCGTTAATTTAGGCGATGGGCCGGCAATAAAGGTTAAGGACAGTGGTATGATTTCTCATGCAGGCTTGGTGCGCGAAATGCGCAAGCACGCGGAAAATCTGGATATCCCCTTCCAACTAGAGGTACTAGATGGCGGATCTACCGATGCGCGCTCAATGCAAATCGCCGGCCCTGGGAGCGCAGCTGGTTGTATTTCCATTCCTTGCCGCTATGTCCATAGTCAAAGCGAGACAGTTCATGCAGCAGATGTAGAGAATTCAGTGAAACTGCTGGTCGAAATTCTCTCAAATCCGCTGGAAATCTAACGTCGACAAGGCAAGGTATAAAAAACACGAAGCGCGAGCCGTAAAACATAACGGTTCGCGCTTCATATGATCTTCCTGGTTGTATGCAGTTTTCTTAGAACAATACTGACGCCAATTCGCTGCGGTAATTCTGGGTCAAGGGATCGCTTTCACCCAACAGTTCAAACAACGCCAACATTACATTCTTAGGCTCACCTTTACGATAATTCTTATCTTGACGCAGCACATCTAGGAGACCATCCAATGCGGCCTCCAGATTGCCCTGTTGCAGCAAATGGGCTGCGCGGCGGTATTGTGCCTCGATTGGATCAATGTCAAACTCTTCGGCCGTTTTTTCGTTGCGGCAAAGATAAAGGGATAGTGGCAGTAGACGCTCTGCCCGTAGCATCTGTGGGCTTTTAAGGCATTCTTTTAGCAGCTCTTGCGCCTCGCAGCCCAACGCTTGTGCCAAAAGAGCCTTAGCCAGGTTTAAATTTGCATCGGGATAATTGGGGTAATCTAAAAGCAGATCGCGATATGCCTCTTCCGCTTCGCCCCAATGACGGGTAGCCAAAAAACTATTTGCTGCACGTAACGCCAGGTCGGCCTCATTCGGTATCAGTTCTTGAATAAACTCTTGCACCTTCGGTTCAGGCAAGGCACCAACAAATTCATCCGCTATCTGACCATCAATGAAGGCTTTGACAGCCGGGATACTTTGTACTCGATAAGTCATGGCAATGTTGGGATTCTCATCCACATTTATCTTAGCCAAGACAAAATCTAGGGTAGGATCGTTCGCCAGACGCTCTAGAATTGGGCCAAGCATGCGACAAGGGCCGCACCATGGCGCCCAAAAATCTACGACGACCGGCCTTTCGTGGGATTGTTGTATGACGTCGAACTCGAACGTTGCGTCGGATACCTCAATGATCTTTTCTGCTCCGTCCATGGTCACCTCTTAACAAATTTCCATAAGGATATAATAGTCAAGAAATCCGATTTCAGGTTGAAATCGGATTCCAAATAATACGAACTTTAATGATTTTAACACGAAACTATCAAGTTTCCATTAGAATACTTATCCGCTATCTACTGTGTCTCCAAGTACCTGTTCGGCCGTTTCTCCAGCCATCATGAGGCCAAGTTGCTCAATTGTAACATCATCGCTGTTAACCGTACCCATTACCTCTCCATTAAACATGACCATGATGCGATCGGACATTGCCTTAACCTCGTCCAAGTCTTCAGATATGAGTAATGTGGCCAGGCCTTCTGAACGCTGCTGTAACAACTGCGCATGTATATACTCGGTGGCTCCAATATCAACGCCGCGCGTGGGTTGGGCAGCAATGAGAAAACGCGGTCGTCTAGCCAGTTCTCGTGCCAGGATCAACTTTTGAATATTGCCTCCTGATAGGTTCTTAACCGGCGTAGACTGGCTGGGCGTCTTTACATTATAGGCATCAATTAGCTCCTGGGAACGATCCTCAATAAGCTTGAAATCGAGGAAGATGCCCTTGCTGTAAGGTGGCCGCGTATGATCTTGCAGAATAAAGTTTTCGGCTACGGTAAAATCCTTAACAACGCCATCGTGCATGCGCTCTTCAGGTATATAGGACAATCCACTATTAAACATCTCAGAAGGTGACAGGTTGGTTACTTCTTGCCCTTCGAGAGTGACATGTCCGCTTTTCACCTTTTGCAAGCCGGCAATGGCTTCTGCCAACGGCCGTTGTCCGTTGCCCGATACACCAGCCACACCCAGAATTTCACCGCTGCGTACTTCGAAGTTGACTCCACGCAAAACAGGTTGATCGTCATCATTGACGGCGTGTATATCCTTCAATTTCAGACGCACATCACCGAGCTCTGTAGGTGGGCGGTACCGTTCCATGGAAACCTCACGGCCAACCATAAGGCTGGCCAGGTCATGCTTGGTTACTTCTGAGGTATTACGAGTACCTACCAACCGGCCGTCACGCAGCACCATCACTTTGTTTGTTAGAGCGAATATTTCACCCATCTTGTGCGAGATAAAGATTAGCGCATGTCCATCTGCGGCCATCTGCTTGAAAATAAGGAAGATGTCATCTACTTCCTGTGGCGTTAAGACGGCCGTAGGCTCATCCAGTACGAGCAAAGCCGCACCGCGGTAAAGCGCTTTTACAATCTCTACGCGTTGTCTTTGGCCCACTGCCAGATCAGAGATCACAGCCTGCGGATCTACCTCCAAGCCATATTTATCCGCCAGATCCATAATCCGCCCTGAGACAACATCCAGATCTACCCGGGGCTCTCTTGACGACTTAAGTCCTAAAGCTACATTTTGAGCTACAGTCAGATTATCAACCAGCATAAAATGTTGGTGAATCATACCAATACCGTGGTTGATGGAGTCCGTTGGCGAATGGATGCTGATTTTCTGGCCATTAAGCAATATTTCGCCTTCATTGGGTTGGTAAAGACCATACAAGATCTTCATCAAGGTGCTCTTTCCAGCACCATTCTCGCCGAGCAGGGCAAGAATCTCACCTGCTTTGACCATTAGATCAACATGGTCATTGGCCAATACACCAGGAAAGCGCTTGACAATGCCACGCATCTCAAGCGATTCAATACGTGGTAAACCGGACGGAAGTAAGTTGTTATTTTCGCTCATAGCCAGAAAGCCTCAAATGAGAATCAAGTCTAACTAATACAGAAAGGGTGCGGCATGAAATCCACACCCTTTTTCAATTAATCGATCGCTATTAACGGGGATCGGCCACGATTTCAATCGAGCCATCTATGATCCCTTGCTCCGCAGCCATTGCCGCCGCAACCGCTTCTTCCGGTAAGCTATCAGCATAAATCATCGTCTGGCCACCGTTTTCAAGAGTAAGTTGCAGAACCTTGGCCCCCATATCTCCGGCCTGTTGGGAAGTGATCATCTCCAGCAAGGTAGGACGCCAATCATATAGTACTGTCACGACGACTGTATCAGGCGCCAGGGGGCTCTGGTCAGCCTGAATGCCCAACCAGGGCACACCCGCATCTTTGGCCACACCAATGGCTCCGGCAACCTGCTGCGAAGAGCCGGTTAAGACATCAGCGCCAGCCTGAATATGGGTGTTGGCTGCTTCCGCTGCCAAGGCTGTATCACCAAACGAACCGGTGAAAGATATATTCATCGTGATGTCTGGATCAGTATCCCTTACACCAGCCACGAAACCATCGACATGCAATTTAGCATCTCCCGCATCCACGGGTCCAACCATTCCAATTACACCGGCTTCAGTAAGATGCGCAGCCAGCACACCAGAAACATAACCGCCCTGTTCTGCTCGTGGTTCGTAAGCAAAGACATTGGTTACACCCTCATCTTCACCATAATTAGTGGTTGTACCCCAGGCAAAACTCGTGTCCGGAAAGTCTGGCGCCAATTCAAACAAAGACGTTCCATACTGCGCACCATGGGCAATAACCAGATTGTAACCGGCATCGGCATAATCTCGAATGGCTGCGGCTGCGTCAGTGACATTGAACATGTTTTCAGTAAACACAATCTCAATGACATCTTCACCATACGCTTCTTGTAATTGAACCAGCGAATCGTAAATCGATTGGCTCCAGGCCAGATCAGTAGTCGTACTGGGCATAACCAAGGCCACTCGCACTGGTTCGATATCCGGCAGTTCCAATTCGGCCGTTTCTTCTTCCATAGGCGCTTCAGCCATGGCGCCCTCAATAACGGCCATTACGTCAACATCGCCGGCAACAATCTGTGCTGCTGCTTCTTCAGCTGCAGATACCGCATCGGCATCTAACGAATCAGCGAAATCCATAACCAGGCCTTCATTATTGAGTGTAAGTGCGTATGCTGTTCCACCAAATTCACCAGCCTGGTGTTTCTCGATAATATCTAATAATACGCCGTCCCAATCATAGAGCTGCGACGCAACTACTATCTCAGGTGCGATTGGGCTTTGGTCAGACTGTGTACCAAGCCACGGCACGTCCTGATCACTGGCCACGCCAATAGCGCCAACGACTTGTTGTGCCGATCCGGTCAGGACATCAGCCCCAGCCTGGATGTGCGTATTGGCAGCTTCTGCTGCCAGCGCTGTATCACCAAATGATCCTGTATAAGAGACATTGACCGTAATATCTGGATTTGCTGCTTTTGCACCCGCTACAAAACCGTCAATGTACAACTTAGCATCGCCCGCTTCAACCGGTCCTACGACACCAACAACATTGGATTCTGACAGATTGGCAGCCAACACACCATTGACAAAACCACCTTCTTCGGCACGAGCTTCATAGGCGAAGACATTTTCTAAGCCTTGTTCAGCTCCCACATCAACGGCCGTACCCCAAGCAAAACTCGTTTCCGGAAAATCAGGTGCTATTTCAAACAAAGAAGTCCCATATTGCGTCCCATGAGCAATAACCAGGTTGAATCCATCGGCTGCATAATCACGAATAGCCGCCGCGGCATCAGTAACATTAAACATGTTTTCTGTGAAGGCGATCTCCACAACATCTTCACCGCCGGCATCTTCCTGGATGCGAACCAGGGCGTCATAAATAGCCTGGCTCCAGGCCAAATCTGTCACCGTACTGGGCATAACAATAGCAACACGAATCGGGTCAATCCCTGATGCATCGGCGTCAGCCGAAACATCTTCTTGCACTTCCTCGGCTGCTGGTTCTTCGGTCAGGCTCTTCTACTGGTTCCTCGGCTGGTGCTTCAACTTCTGCCGGGGCTTCCTCGACTGGTGCCTCTTCAACCTCAGCAGGCGCACCACCTCCACAAGCGACAGCAAATAGGGCAATAAAGAGCAACATTACAATGAGTGAATACTTTTTGTTCATACTTCTTCTCCTTACGTAACACTTAATAACTAAACTAATTCTCCCCTCGTTGGAAGGGTTTCGTCAATGCAGCGGGTTGCGCAGCCCGTCGCAGTGGCAGTGCCAATGCTATAATCGTCAGCAAATATGGCAACATCACCGCCACATCAGATGGAATATTTAGGGCCAACACCTGGACCCACAACTGTAGGGCACTGACGGTACTAAAAAGCAGCGAACCGGCCAACACACCAACCGGCGTCCACCCCCCAAAATAGACCAGAGCTACGGCAATGAAACCCATACCATTGGTCATATTTTCCTGAAAGATATTGATCAAAGATATTGACAATGAAGCGCCTGCGATGCCGGCCAATAACGCCACCCAATATTACCGCCTGATAACGCATGCGATTCACGCTAACACCTAAAGAATCGGCCGCTTCCGGATTCTGGCCCACGGCGCGAATCTTCAAGCCCCAAGTTGTGCTGTTTAATACCCATCTTGAGATGGGAACCAGCGCAAATGCCAGGTAGGTAAGAATGCTGTATCCAAAGAAAATATCACCAATAACTGGAATATCCGCCAGGCAAAAATCAGAATTTATACCTAAACTTGATAGGCAGAAGTTTAGGTCGGGAAAACCCTCGACACCTTGAACCGTGCCTAACATAGTCTTGAACAACAAACTAGAAAGCCCAAGGCCCAGCATAAACAAGCCAATACCGCTAATACCTTGCTCTGCCTGGAAGGTAATACTGACAACAGCCATTATCAGGCCAAAGAGGCCGCCGACAATGCCGGCCACAATCACGCCCAGCCAAAGATTTCCGGATACAAACACGGTATAAAAACCAGAAAAGGCACCCATCAACATGATGCCTTCTACGCCTAAATTAAGAACCCCGGAGCGTTGGTCGAAGGTTTCGCCAAGAGATGCGAATAGATAGGGTGTTGCCAAACGAATACCAGAATGAATAATCCCCAAAACAATTGCCATTAAAGTTAGCTGTTCGTTCATGATGCCACTTCCTGAGCAGTGCTAGATGGTGGGGTTTCAGGTGGTTGCTCATCTTCCGGGGATGTTTCCACCGAAACGCGCTGCCGTTCCCGTCGACGCACAAAGAAATCAGTGCTGACAACAAATAACACAACGAGACCCAAGATGACCGTTATCAATACCTGGGGGATTTGCATGGCCCGCTGCATTTTATCGCCACCTACAAGCAAGCCACCAAAAAGGATCGAAGAGGGGATAATACCCAGCGGATGTAATTTACCAAAAAGAGCCGCCACAATCCCCGTAAACCCGTATCCGGCCGATACGGCCAGAGGCTCAAACATCCGGTGATGAAGTCCTAAAATTTCGACCGCACCGGCTAATCCGGCAAACATACCGCTTAAGGTCATGGAAAGCACCATGGTCTTCTTCACATCGATACCGGCATACCGCGAAGCATGTGGGTTCAAGCCAACGGCACGAATACGATAACCGATAGTCGTGCGCCACAGAAATATGTATACGATAATGGCGATGATAACTGCAAAAATAAAACCTGTGTGTAAGCGCGTTGGCTCTACCAGCACCCCATACAACTCACTTAGGTATCCGCTTAGCCCCAATTCACTTGCCGATTGGCTAAATCCCAACCATTCAGCAACATCGGTAAATCGGGGCATATCCACCGGCTTTGGCAAACGCGCTGAGTGAGGAATATTAGTACCAGCTTCCAGTTCAGCCGGATCAATCATGGGACCACGTAGCAAATAGAAACCAATTTGGATCGCGATCTGATTAAGCATAATAGTGCTTAAGATCTCGTTCACTGCTAGTTGCGCTTTCAAGTAGCCGGCAATTGCTGCCCAGATCCCCCCAGCCAAGACACCTGCTGCCAAACCAATGACTATTACCAACCATCCTGGCAATAGATCGCCTAGTTGCAAGCTCACATAAGTCGCAAGTAATGCGCCCATGATAAGCTGGCCCTCGGCGCCAATATTGATCATACCGCCGCGAAATGCGATTGCAATGCCAAGGGCGACCAGCATCAGCGGTGTAGCCTTTACCAGTGTATCAGCGAGGCCGTTCTTGCTGCCGAACGCCCCAACTATCATCGCCTGGTATGCCTCCAAGGGGTTTACACCTTGTAACAGAAGAATGACAGCGCCGACTAAAAAAGCTAGAAAAACTGCAACAAGTGGTAATAGTGCATCAATTAGCCGGTCTAATCGGTTACTTTTATCTTTATGCACGGGTCTCCTCACTTTGCGAATTGAGGGGGATTAAAATATCTCAGGAATCCAAAAGGTTAGGCTTTCTGGACCCTCTATGCAGAAATATTATCCCTTAATACCGGTATTAATTGTAAAGTCGTCGCCCAAATAGTTGAGGCCGATTTTGTTTTCCTCTTAGCCGAAAAACAATACCGCAAAGAACTCAAAATGACAAGTGACATTTGTCACCAAGAATCTCTTTTTTTTTATCCAGTCATTGATGTGTTATCATTGGTTTTCAACCCCTATAATCACGCCGGAAGATGTGGATTTGTTTAGGCTGGCGTACCGGGCAAGATTAAAAGACACCATTCCCTACGTCTTTTTCTGCCGGCCATCACACGAGAATTAGCGCTTGGAGGTATCTGATGAAATTTTGGCTCAACGGTCAATTGAAAGAGTTTGACGGCGATCCTGAACTACCCCTTTTAACTTACTTACGAGAAGGCGAAGGTATTATTTCTCCTAAAAACGGCTGCGCACCGCAGGCTGCCTGTGGTGCTTGCACGGTTGACCTAAATGGGAAAGCAGTGCTTTCATGCGTAACCCCAATGAAGAAAGTTATTGAAGGGCAGGTGATGACTACTGAAGGTCTTGGACAATATCGTCAGGATGTTTTTGCCAATGCCTTTGTCGGTAATGGTGGGGTTCAATGCGGATTTTGTATCCCTGGAATCGTGATGCAGGCCAATGCCTTAATCAACAAAAATCCCGAACCCTCACGTGCGGATGTCGAAAAAGCCTTGACTCCTAATCTTTGTCGCTGCACAGGATATAAAAAAGTCGTGGATGCCATAATAATGGCTGCCGATGCCATCCGACGTGAGGAAGAGGTGCCCCCACCAAGCGGCAATGGGAAAATTGGCACGAGACAGCCCAAGTACCAAGCACGCGATTTGGTTCTTGGCCAGCACAAGTACGTCGATGACATCTTCCTGGATGGCATGAAACATGGCGCTCTTAAATTTAGCGATCACCCCCGCGCCAAAGTTATTAACATAGATACAACTGCTGCAGAACAGCTAGACGGGATTATCAGCATTTTCACAGCATCCGACGTGCCGGGAGAACGTGTCGTGGGTCTGATTCGTCAGGATTGGCCATTAATGATAGCCGTGGGCGAGACAACGCGTTACGTAGGTGATGTGTTAGCGGGTGTTGTAGCTGAAAATGAAACAGTTGCCCGTGAGGCTGTTGAGCTAATCAAAGTTGATTACGAAGTGCTCGAACCGGTAATCGACATGTTTGCCGCCTTGCGGGAAGACAGTCCGCTCATTCATCCAAACGGCAATATTCTATCCCAGATCTATTACAAGTCGTGGTGATGTGGATCAATCCAGAAAGGATTCGCAGTTACATCGCCCAGGGGGAATTTCAGACACAAAGAATTGAACATGCCTATATGGAGCCGGAGGTTGCCATCGCTTTCCCACAAAATGATGGGATTACCCTTCTTTCGCAAGGGCAGGGAATCTACGATGACAAGGAACAGGTGGCCAAGCTATTAGGATTGCCTGAAGAAAAAGTGCGTGTGACCCTCGTGCCTAACGGCGGCGGATTTGGAGGCAAGGAGGACTTAACCGTTCAGGGACATGCCGCCCTGATGGCCCATCTATTGCAAGTGCCTGTGAAAGTTAGATTGACTCGTGACGAATCTTTAATTATGAGTGTCAAGCGACATCCAATTTGGATGAATTACGAAATCGGCTGCGATAAAGATGGCAAATTGACATTTGTCAAAGTGCGATTTCGTTGGTGATACAGGTGCTTATGCCTCTGTGGGGATGAAGGTGCTGGAACGTTCAGCAGGTCACGCCACCGGTGCTTATACTTTCCCGGTGACTGATGTTAAAGCCACGGCCGTTTATACAAACAATGTACCCTGCGGCGCTATGCGTGGCTTTGGCGTCAACCAGGCTGCATTTGGTCTGGAAAGCTTAATTGACGATTTATGTGAACAAGGCGGATTTGATCGCTGGCAGTTCCGCTATGACAACGCCCTTACTGATGGTGATATGACGGCAACCGGCCAAATCATCGAAGGCGGTGCCGGTGCACGGGCCACATTAATAGCCGTAAAAGATGAATTTTATAAAGCTAAATATGCCGGATTAGCTTGTGGTCTAAAGAATACGGGTATCGGCAACGGGATGCCTGATGAGTCAACTGCCCTGATTACCATCGCTGCTCCTGACAGAATCATAATCGATCATGGCTGGACCGAAATGGGACAAGGTGTCAACACAATAGCCTCGCAAGTTGTATGCGAAGAAACCGGCACTAGATCCGTCAATCATTCAGGTACGTATTGATACCATGGCCGACACGATAGCTGGTATGACCACTGCATCACGTGCCACCTCTCTTGTAGGCAATTCCTTAATTGATGCTTGCAAGCAGCTAAAGATAGATCTGGAGCGAAATTCCCTGGAAGACCTTGTAGGCAAGGAATATCTGGGCAAATGGCGAGTCGATTGGACAACCAAGCCCGGTGCAATGGTTGAAAAAGTATACACACATTATTCATACAGCTACGCCACGCAGTTGGTTACACTGAATGACGACGGTCAGATCGAAAAGATCACAGCCGCCCACGATGCTGGTAAGATCTTTAATCCCATGTTATTTGAAGGGCAGCTAGAAGGTTCTTTGCATATGGGGCTTGGTTATGCCATTAGTGAGGATTTCCTCGTTGAAAACGGCCGTCCCAAGAGCACCCGCCTGCGTAACTGCGGTGTATTACGTGCCAAACAAATGCCGGAAATGGAGATTATAGGTGTTGAAGTCGCCGATCCTTACGGTCCCTATGGCGCCAAAGGTGTAGGCGAAATTGGACTCGTACCAACCGCCGGAGCCGTGGCCAATGCGCTGTACCAATATGATGGCCAACGACGCACGCAACTTCCGATGAAGATGCCCAAGAAGAAACGCAGCGTTGTACGCAAGTAAATAATAAAACCGGAAGCAGAACTGTTTCCGGTTTTTCTTTTATTACCTTCTTGGTTCAGTTCGCTAAAGATTTTGCAACACGTTCCAGACGTTCGCCCGCTTCCTGAGCAATATCACTCATAGCCGGATCATCCATAATAACCGTTGGGTCAATCAAGGACACCAGGACACGGCCGTCTTCTTCAAGTGAAACCGTCGCATTGCAAGGTAAAAACATACCCACATCGGGATTTGCGCTCAATGCCCGGTAAGCAAGAGCTGGATTACATGCACCCAAAATCTTATACGGTCGAAAATCAACATCTATTTTTTTCTTCAGAGTTGCCTTGACGTCGATTTCAGTCAAGACGCCAAAACCCTCTACCTTTAGCGCTTCTGTGACCTTTTCTAAAACAGCTTCATATTCCATATTCAGATAAACTTTAATTCCAATATCTGTCATCCTTATTCTCCTGCTATATGACTGTATAGTTAAGTTTTGTATTGCTTGCATGAACAATTGCCAACAATATTATACTGCGGTAAATTTGCTCCCGAAAATGGAAATAAAAAATGACACTCCCCACGGCTGGCGAAACTTACCACGGAACATTTGGGCAGTCAGCATTACCAGCTTTCTAACCGACATATCGTCAGAGATGGTCATCAATTTGCTCCCCCTATTTCTTTTCAACGTTCTTGGCGTACGTACCAGTGTCATAGGTCTAATCGAAGGTATCGCTGAAGCCTCTTCAAGCATATTGAAACTCTTCTCTGGTTGGCTGTCTGATCGATTAGGAGGACGCAAATGGGTAGCAGTCACCGGATATTCTATCTCTGCATTGGCAAAACCATTTTTCTACGTGGCCACGACCTGGCAAATGATTGCCGCAGTGCGTTGGGCCGATCGAGTAGGCAAAGGGATACGAACAGCCCCAAGAGATGCACTGGTAGCAGATAGTGTTACTCCTGAGCAAAGAGGATTGGCCTACGGGTTTCATCGCGCAGCAGACACTGGGGGCGCAGTTATTGGCTTGATTATCGCCCTGGTAGTTGTTTGGGGCGTTCAACAGGGGGCCGGCAAGCTCAATGCTTCCACCTTTCAAACTTTGGTGCTGGTAAGTCTCATACCGGCCGCATTAGGCGTATTGGTCCTGATCCTTATGTCTAAGGATATTCCAGTACAAGGAAAAGCAGGCACTGCCTAAATTCAGTCTGCGCGGGCTGGGCAAACCATTTCTTACCTTCCTGATCATCATCGCCATTTTCGATCTGGGCAATTCAGCCGATGCTTTTCTTATCTTACGCGCTCAAGAAAGAGGTTTGAGTATCGCCGGCATCTTGAGCATGCTCATTGTCTTCAACCTAATTTATGCTCTTCTGTCGACCCCAGCCGGATCATTATCAGATCGTATAGGTCGTAGACGGGTACTGGTTGCCGGATGGCTGTTATACACGGCCGTTTATCTTGGTTTCGCATTGGCGCAAACGGCTCTCAGCATCTGGCTTCTATATGCCCTTTATGGCGCATACTACGGATTAACATATGGGACTGCAAAAGCCATGGTAGCCGATCTCGTGCCCATCACCCTCCGTGGCACAGCATTTGGAACATACAATGCCACTCTAGGGTTGATTGATTTCCCTGCCTCACTAATCGCCGGCATCCTCTGGCAAGGGCTGGGATCATGGTCTGGCTTTGGCGCGTCAGCACCTTTCTTTTTTGGTGCTGCAATGGCTTTAATCGCTACAGCCGCATTAATTTTCTGGAATCCACGATCACCGGCTGCATTAAGTGAGTGATTCTATTGACTCAGCCTGAAACCAACCACCTCCCCATTCATCTTCCCGCCACCAGCCCTTGAGAAGCTGGGGCTGCCAAAGATCGCTCTCTCGTTTCTTGTATCTTGACCGACTGGAATCTTGCCCTGATTCGTGCTGCTTGGGTGGAAGCACCACGATGAAATCCTCTCCGTCACCCAAGAAATACCCTTTGTCGCCTGTCCACCCGGGAAGACGCACCCCTTGAATCGAAACCGGTGAATTCCAAAAATCTGACAGCTGTCCTAGGCTAACGGTTTCTGTGGTTGTTGTAACGAGTTCCAGAGGATGAAGGCTAACAGGCATGCCCAGCAAGTCCATCTCCCACTGCATACGTACAGCGGGAGATTCGGCCGTAACGGCCGTTTCCCGCGCAAAATCAAATGCCAATTGGTGTCTACTTCCTGCGCGTGCCAAATGGTCAGCCTCCGCTAACATCGCCGATCGATCCTCTCCTAGGCCATCCAGTGCTCCAGAACAAATCAGATGCCGAATTTCCTTTTCTTGCAGATGAACCCGCGCCAAGAGATCTGCTAAATCCTCGAACGGCCGGCAATTCCTTTCAGTTATTATGGCGGCGACTGTTTTGCGCCGCAGATCTCTAATCTGCCCTAAACCCATCCAAAGTGTTCCTATAAGTGTATCTTGTTGGGTCTCACCCATTTGACCACCAGTTAAAGCGAAACGCCGGTCACTATAATTGATATGTGGTGGTCGAACCGCAATACCAAGCCGTTGTGCTTCAGCGATATAGATTGCCGGATGGTGGAAGCCGCCGCGATCTGCCAGCCGGGCGCATAGGAAATCGTCTGGATAATACGCCTTCAGATAGGCGGAGCGGTAACTAACATCCGCGTAAGCTGTGGCATGGCCTTTGTTAAAACCATAGCCGGCAAAGGCCACAACCTGTTCCCATAAAGTTGCCGCCTGATCGTTTGAAAATTCTGGTCCATCAGGTTTTGGTCGTTGGCAGCCCGACAGAAAATCTGATTCTAATGCAGCCATCTCCCCGGCCTGAAACTTGCTCATACCCTTGCGTAAGCCATCAGCTTGCGCCCAAGACAAGCCCGCGATCTCGCGTGCGATGCGCAGGATCTGCTCCTGGAACAGCAGCACACCCTTGGTCGTTCCCAAAATCGGTTCAAGCACTGGGTGTAAATATCGCACTTCTTCTTCACCCCGATAGCGCCGGACAAAAGAACTCGCCATGCCGCCTGTTGCCGGGCCAGGTTTGAAAAAGGCATTGGCCACAGCTAAGTCACCAATATTCCTTGCCTTAAGTTTTCTAAGTGTACGGCGTGCTCCAACTGACTCACATTGAAAGACGCCGATGGTTTCGCCTGCTGATAGTATCGCGGCCGTCTTCTCATCATCAAGAGGAATATCAGTCAATCTGAATTGGGAATCGTGGTTTTCACGAATTAATTCCTCAGCATCTGCCAATACGGTAAGGGCACGGATACCTAACAAATCCAGTTTTGGTAAACCGATATATTCTAGATCACGGTGATCATATTGTGTAATCAAGAATCCCTTCGGGGCCAATTGGACTGGAACCGTATCCGTCAAAGGGCCAGGCGTTAAAATGACGCCGCCTGGATGGATGCTTAAGTGATGTGGTTGGCCAATGACTTCATACGCGGCCTGCATTGCCTTACGCAGCATCTCATCATCAATATCAGCTAGCACTTCCTCAATTTGCCAAGTATGGCGACGGCGTGGATCAGGATGCCAACGGCGTGGTATTCTAGCTGCCATTTCTTTGATCTGCGTTTTGCTCAGCCCATATGCTTTTGCCGTTTCACGAACAGCAGATTTGGGCTGTAAAGTGTTCATTGTTCCCACTAAAGCTACCCGATCTTCGCCGTAAGTACGTCGAACATAATTCAGCACCTCATCACGGCGGCGGCTGCAGAAATCCAGATCAATATCAGGCAGATTAGCACGTTCAGGATTCAGAAAACGTTCAAACAACAGATCATGCGCAACAGGATCGACTTGGGTGATGCCCGCACAATAGGCAACGAGAGAATTGGCAACGCTGCCTCTCGTATTGACCGGAACCCCCTCTTCCCGAGCAAAACGCACAATATCAGCCACAATTAGAAACAAAAGCGCGAATCCCTTTCCGGTTATCACCGACAATTCCATTGCCAATCGCTGCTTTACTTTTGTCCCTGGGTTTGAGCTGAATTTCTCGTACATGCCATCACGAGCTGCGTTGTCAAGTGCCTCTTCGGGAGATTGCTGCCCAGGCAAGGATAGGACAGGCCAAATAGGACGGCCGTCAGGCAGCCCAGGTTCACAACGATCTATTATTTCGGCGACATTACCAAGGGCATTAGGAAAATCCGCATAACGAGTTGCGATCTCTTTATTACTAGGCCAGTGAATGGGCACGCCAGGATTTCCCATATTTGGTAGCAGCGAATCACTTACATCATCAAGGCGACAATTGTTATTGATAGCCGCCAGAAGTCTTAATCTTGATGCATCCTCAGCCTGCATACAAAAGATGGGTTGAACGGCGATGGTTGGTAGCCCAAAACGACTGCCCAATTCAACGATCTCCTGTGCCACCTTGTCTTCCAAGCCTTGGGGGCATAAACTCAAATAACAGTTATTTTCAAACAATCCTCCAAGTCTTGAAGCGTATCGCGCCGCCAATTTCGGCTGTTCCGCGCGCAGCAAGCGCTCAATCCAACCTAGGCGGCCTCCTGATAAGCAAATGAGTCCCTGATTGTTTCTTTTGAGCGTCTCCCACTCTAATCCCCTTCTCGCCAATCCGCTTTGGTCGCGTTCAATTTTCATATAGGAAGACAAACGGCATAATGAGCGATACCCCTCAACACCGTTTGCCAGCAGAACAATTCGCCCTGCCGATGCATGGTCACTTGGCAAAATACGGGGAGGAGCCTCTACATCAACAGCCATGCCGATCACAGGCTTAATATTCGCTTCCTTGCACAATCTTGTGAATTGAACAGTCCCATATAATGTATTAGTATCGGTCAACGCCAACGCGGGCAGCTTCTGCGCAGAGGCATGTTGAACAATTTCGTCGACCGACGCTGTGCCACCTAAAAGGGTATAATGGGAGTGAACCTCCAGATGGGTAAAGTTGTCTGGAACATTTTGCATCACAATCAATCATATGGATGACCAGACCCAAGTGCAAGCTGGCCTCCAAAATTAGGTGAAATATGAATCAATTGCAAGGAAAACCAGCGATTATTACTGGTGCAGGAACAGGAATTGGGCAAGGTATTGCCCTTGGGTTCGCCCGCGAAGGCGCAAAAGTCGTACTTTGTGGCCGGAGAAGCGATCCATTAGCCAAAGTAGCAGCACAAATTAAGCAAGATGGAGGTGAAGCGATATTTCTAACAGGGGACGTGTCCCGAGAAGAAGATGTGGAACGCATCGTAAACACGACTATCGCAAATTTCAACTCTGTTGAAATACTTGTTAACAATGCAGGCATCGCCGGCGGCGGTCAAATACACCAACACGGTATTGAGACCTGGGATCGTATTATGAACATCAATCTGCGCGGTCCATTCCTGATGAGTAGAGCTGTATTACCATTGATGCGCAGTGCGCAAAGTGGGCATATCTTTAATATCAGTTCCGAATCGGCTTTGGAACATTATCCCGGCAATGGCGCTTATGGCGTATCTAAACATGCCCTCAATGCTTTGGGAGAGTATATCCAACGTGAAAACCAGGATTTAGGAATTCGTGTCGATACGATATGTCCAGGTATGGTCATTAGTGAGATGAGCGAAAACGCGCCTGGTCTAGTTCTAGAAAATTGTCTGGTTCCGGAGGACATCGCCGAACTAATGCTCTGGTTGGCAACAAGGCGATCCAACATCAAAATTGGACGGCCGATACTAATCCAAACCATGAAAAATCCTTGGCAAAAATAATTGGCGCTGTTTCCCATGGGGTGAATCAATGATTTCTCTTAACCTTGCCAGACAGTTAAAGCAAGCCGGTCTCGTCTGGCGTGCCGGGAATAATGATTTCTTTGCAGTTCCAGATCGCGGCATGGATGATCATATCTTTGTCATTTCTAATCTTTTAGCCAACCTTGACATTTTTCGTGGCTGGCCTGTAGTCACTTTTCATGGATCGGCTGAGTGGGCATTGGATTATATTTTAACTACTGAGGTGGTTTGGTTACCAACGGAGGAGCAGCTTAGACAAGCTTTGCTTGATAAACTAGACGATCAAGCTCAAATTTTGGTAAAGTTAACTTCCAATAGACAAGGATATCGCTGCACTATCGTCGTTGATGGCCACGAACGAGATTTTTATTCTCCTATAGGCGGCAATGCGTATGGTCTAGCTTTACTGTATGTTCTCGAACAACAGAGCACCAATAACGTCACGTAATATATTCACAGACAAGGCCTCCCATCGTGCAAGCCACTTTTCCACGATGTCTAGATCAGCAGTTGAGGTATAATGCAGCTATGAACAAGCCCTTTGAACGACTCGGATTTGTACCCTATTTTTTACTTGGCTTGGGTCTATTAATCCTGGGTTTGTTGGCGATGAACCACATCGTCGACAACTGGTGGCCCATGGATGTTGACCGTCTTGACCTGGTGCGGGCGACAGCGCTAGACCAGGTTGATCCAGCGTCATTGATGGATGCGGCGAATACGGAAATTGTCCTCGCCTTTTTGTCGGCCGTCTTGGTCGCGACGACCGGAATAGCTCTACCAATAACTTACTTCTTAAACCGTCGATTTGGTCCGTCGCAGGGAATGAAGTCACCCCACTTCTTAGTAGTATTACGTCAGGCCATGTTTATAGGATTCTGGGCATCTTTCTGCCTTTGGCTGCAAATGAACCGCATGTTGGGCATTGCTGTTGTGGTTCTGGTCGCCGGCGTACTTATCCTATTCGAAATTTTGCTGCAGATCAGGACCCGAGCGACAAGAGTAAGCGCCTAAAATGGTAAGCAGCACCCAAGATAATCACCTACTGTTACGCCAACTTCCAAGTGTAGATAAGCTGCTGCAGCATGCAGATTCACAGGCATTGCCGGCAACTTATGGTCGCAAAATAACCGTGCAAGCGCTGCGATCAGTGTTGGACTCATCAAGAGAGCATATTTTAATTACGAATGATGCCCAAATACCAAGCGAGCAAGAACTACTGCTGGAAGCAGAAGCCTTGCTAATAAGCTGGCTGTCCTCAACACTCTATCCCGTCATAAATGCTACTGGGGTAATCGTGCATACAAACCTGGGTAGAGCCCCCTTGAGCCAGGCCGCATTAGCAGCTTTACAACCCGTTGCCCAAGGTTATTCTACGTTGGAATTCAACACTGCAACTGGAAAACGGGGTTCTCGTGCGCTTCATTCCGAAGAGTTCTTGACACGCCTCACTGGCGCTGAGCAAGCGCTTGTGGTCAATAACAATGCTGCAGCAGTCCTTTTAATGCTAACCGCAATCTGCCGCGGTCGAGAGGTTATTATCAGTCGAGGACAACTGGTTGAAATCGGCGGAGGCTTTCGAATACCAGACGTAATGAATCAATCTGGCGCACTTTTGGTAGAGGTTGGCACAACAAACCGCACGCATCTATATGACTATGAAAACGCTATTACCGATCAAACCGCTGCCATTTTAGTCGCTCATCCATCTAATTACCGTGTAATTGGATTCACCAGCGAACCGTCATTAGTTGAACTAGCAGATTTGGCCCACGCACACAAAATTCCCTTGCTTTATGATCAGGGCAGCGGGGCACTCCTAGATGTGACAACTTATGGATTAGATCCGGAACCCACAGTGCTTGATGGATTAACTGCTGGTGCAGACGTAGTTGCTTTTAGCGGCGACAAACTCCTTGGCGGCCCTCAGGCAGGCATACTGTGTGGGCAGGCGGACCTGATCGAACAAATGAAACGTCACCCATTGGCCAGAGCGATACGTGCCGACAAACTCTGTCTTGCAGCACTGAGCACAACCTTAACGCACTACCTGAAAGAAGAAGCGGTAAATGAGATACCGGTTTGGCAGATGATCGCCCGTCCCATAGAAAGTATATCTGCAACTGCCGAGAAATGGGTCAGCCGGCTGCATGAACAAGGTGTTGGCACCCAAATTTTGGGCGGTAATTCGCGGATTGGAGGAGGTAGTTTGCCCGGAACCAGCCTTCCCACTAAACTGGTAGCGTTATTGACAAGCGATGCCAATGCTCTTGCCGAGCAGTTACGGCAAGCTGACAATCCCGTAATCGGCCGTATTCAAGACGGCCTTGTTTTGCTTGACCCGCGAACGGTCTTACCTTTTCAAGAGGAAGATTTGTTACATACCTTGTTAGGAATCTGTACCTGAAGATGACAAATTCAAACGATACCTCAACGCGCATTCTGGCTATTGAAACCTCCTGTGATGAAACGGCCGCGGCCGTCGTGGACAACGGCACCACTATTCTAAGCAGCATTATAGCCAGTCAAACAGAATTGCATGCTGAATTCGGCGGCATCTTCCCCGAAGTGGCTTCACGCCGCCACATCGAAATGATCTATCCCATTGTCGAGCAAACAATGCGTGAAGCATTCATCGGATTCGATGATTTGGATTGTATTGCTGTCACACGAGGGCCAGGACTTGTTGGATCACTGCTGGTAGGAGTAAACATGGCCAAGGGTCTGGCAATGGCCAGAAACAAACCCTTGCTGGGCATCAATCATATCGAAGGTCATATTTGTTCCTTATGGTTAACTGAAGATGCCGAGAATATCGAATTTCCTGTTGTCACTTTGGTAGTCAGCGGCGGTCATACTGAACTTTATCTTGTCCTGGATCATGGCCGCTATCAATACCTTGGCGGCACTATGGATGATGCGGCTGGTGAAGCATTTGATAAAGTAGGACGGCTTCTTGGACTACCTTTCCCTGGCGGGCCGGCTATTGACGCCGCATCCGAAAATGGAAACCCTGTTGCCTTCCGCTTCCCCAGAGCAGCCATGCGCCAAGAGCATGGCTATAATTTTAGCTTTAGCGGCCTTAAAAACGGCCGTCTTGCGTCAAACTAAGCATTTCGCGCCCGATCATCTACCGGTCAATGATTTGGCAGCAAGTTTCCAGGCAGCTGTTGTAGACGCCTTGGTAACAAAAACCGTCCGTGCTGCTGCCGATTATGGGGCAACCGCTGTTCACCTTGCGGGAGGCGTTTCAGCCAACCGCGCACTGCGTAAAGCAATGAAAGAGACCCTAGAAATCCCGGTACGGGTTCCGTCTCCTGTGCTGTGTACAGATAACGCAGCCATGATCGCCGCCGCCGCACATTGGCATTTCATAAACGGCCGTCGTGATTCTTTGGACATGGACGTAATTCCTAGCTTACAGCTCGTATAAACGCTACCCTTCAACAAATCATGAAACATTCTGCCACCAATTCGTCTGATCCATTAATCCAAGAAGCGGGTTTGCGTCTATTCCAAGACAGCATCGACCCGGTTATTATCACCGATTTACAAGGTACTATTGTCGTTGCTAACGAACAAGCTGTTAACTTATTTAAGTACCAGCCGGAAGAGATCATTGGCATAGAAATCAGCGTCCTTCACCAACAAGGTGATAATTTACCCGACTTCACCAAGCTCCCAGACAACAGTATAAAACATTTTGACAGCGTTGTTTTATCCTCAACTCAAGGTGAAAAATTATATGTCGCGGTCCATGCACGCCGTTTCACGGTCAATGGGCAATCCATTGTGCAATGGATCCACCACGACATTACCCGGCAGGTAAAGCTAGACCAACTGCGACAGAACCAGGCCGCAATGTTGGTTCATGATCTACAGAGTCCATTGGGCAATGTGATTTCCAGCCTGGAGCTTATCCGTGGCGAACTTAACACCGAAAGCAGCGCTACACTTCATTCCATGGTAGATATCGCCGTTCGCAGCAGCCATTTTCTTCAAGAACTGGTGAGTTCATTACTAGACATCAGCCGTCTGGAAGCAGGTCATCCTATTAGGGACCTCAAACCTGTCGATATTAGATCAGTGATTGAGTTTGTATCGTCCGTACAAGAACCGGACTTTGAACAAAGAAATATAACTCTGCAGCTCGAAATCGATGCGGATGTTCACAACGTCCTGGCTGATAGCAATATCTTACGCAGAATCCTGCTCAATCTATTAAACAATGCCCTAAAGTATAGTCAGACGGGACAATCAATAATTGTTGCAGCATGCAACGTAGATGATGATAATCTTGTCCAACTGGCGGTTATCGACTCAGGACAAGGCGTACCCGAGCAATACCATGATGTTATTTTCGAGAAGTTTCAACGCGCGGATGTAAATTCACCTGCTGCCGGGTTAGGTTTGGGGCTTGCTTTTTGTCGATTAGCAGTTGAAGCTCTTGGCGGTCACATTTGGGTCGAGAACTCCCCTGCGGGCGGAGCATGTTTCTATTTTACGATTCCTGCGGCAGAGAATAATGGCTAATCCCTTTTGCTGATTTCTACAGGTTAATGAATACACCACAAATCAAATGGCTAAACCGTACGGCCGTTATTCTGCTTGTCGTAACCGTGTTAGCCATAAGTTTGATTGCATCCGGTGTGTTTGATCCTTCCCCTTTTGGTCCGCAATTGTGGCAAGAAGAATTGGCGCCCATGATCGTTGACCCCATATCTCGCAATATCAATTGGTTGAACCGTGACCTTCCCTCTCCCCCCTTTACCACACGTTTGACAGCCGCGCATGAAGGCGGTGAAGTTGACATTGGTTATGGTCTCGTCTTAGGAAATGATGAACACTATTTAGCAGCAGCCATCTCTCCCCTGGGTTATCTGGCAATTTGGGAGGCTTCAGCAGATGATTCATACCATCTAAATTGGCAAACCTGGCCTCATGTCAATAAAGGCAATGAGAACAACGAAATCTGGTTGGATATAGAAGGAGATCAAGCCCGTGTGCGTATAAATCGTGAATACCTATGGGAAGGCGAGATTGATCTCCAAAGCGGTGGCGTTGGTGTCCTTGGTGAAAGCTTTGGCGCTGCGTCTATTATCGATTTTCAGTCAATCGAAATGTTTGCCGCTTCAAGTGAATAGATGCCCATGCCTAATGAACGAATAACCGGTGAAAATCGATACGATCTTTTCAGCCGCGAATTCAAAAAAGATCCTTTCCCAACGTTCGCCAAGATGCGGCGTGAGGCACCTATTTATCCCCATAAAGCCCCTAACGGCTCAACAATTTGGTATATTACAACATATGATGACGTGACGGCCGTTTTACGCGATGACATTAACTTTTGTAAAGATCCGCGCAATGCTCGCCCCATTGATAGCTCCGGGCCTGCTTCTCGAAAAACTGCCACCCACCAACGAATTAACGATAATATGTTATTTTCCGATCCACCTCACCATACCAGGCTGCGCTCGATGGTTAGCAAAGCATTCACCCCGCGCCGCATTGAGGAGCTGATGCCGCACATTCAAGCCATAGCCGATGAGTTACTAGATAACATAGAAGCTCAGGGTCAGATGGAACTTATGGCTTCCTATGCACTTCCTCTGCCACTATTTGCAATATGCGAAATGCTTGGCGTTCCCAAAAACGATAGGGATCAGGTGGCCGATTGGTCCCAGGCTATTATTTCACCAGGTAGTCGCAATCTCAACTTCAGCGCAAGAAAACGTAAAGTACGTGCCTTCACCAACTATCTCGAACGATTATTTTCCGAGCGCAGGATCAATCCCCAAGATGATCTCATATCGGCTTTGGCTTTAGTCGAAGAAGAAGGTGATCGCTTAAGCGAAATGGAACTATCCAGTATGGTTGCCTTATTATTAGTTACCGGTCATGAAACGACCGTAAACCTTATTGGCAACGGAACTCTGGCCCTGCTGCTTCATCCTGAACAACTGCGTCTCTTACAAAACAACCCCTCTTATTGGCCAATGGCAGTGGAAGAATTGCTGCGCTATGATGGCCCGGTGGAAACATCAACTTCCCGCTGGGCGCGTCAAGACGTGGAGCTTGGGGGGCACTTAATTAAGCGTGGCGACCTGGTGCGCGTTGTACTGGCCTCGGCTAATCATGATGACCAACTATTCAATCATGCAGCAATTCTTGATATCCAACGCGAAAACAATAAACATCTCGCCTTCGGCATGGGCATTCATTATTGCCTGGGCGCACCCTTGGCGCGCATGGAAGGGCACATCGCCCTGGAAACAATGTTTCGACGTTTTGGAGAGTTAAAACTTATTCAGTCCCCCCCTGAGATTACCTGGCGCTCCGGCATTCTATTTCGCGGATTGGAGAAATTAGATGTAACCTGGTTATAACGGTCAATAGTGCTAAACTGCACGTATTCAAGCCTTGTCAACCGCGACCGCTACCCTATCGTGGTATAATTTTTGCAAATGAAAACCATCAGCCCAATAGAGCGTGAAAAAAATATCCGCACCCTTGCAGATTCCTGGCTTGCTGCCATAAACCAGTTTGGCTTATCAAGTGACAAAGAAGAATTTCGCGATCAGATCATTCGGATAGCATCTGATGTAATCACAATTCTAGAAAATGATACGTCGTCTAATGGACATGCGTTTGACATCGGCGCAGCTTTATCTGATCTATTCGGCGGCCAACCGGAAGCACTGGGCGCTTCAGTAGAAACATTTGCCATTGAATTGCCTGCAATTCTCCCACAAAGGCAGGAATCGACTTTTCAAACTCGTCTCGCTGCCTTGCTTGGCAATATGACAAGTGGATATTTGCGGCAGACAAATTCAGATCATGATTCGCTTAACAAACCTTTGCCGATACAAATTGCAGAGCGAGAACGGCTGGAGATTGCCCTACGCGAAAGCGAAGAACAATATCAGACGCTGTTTCAGACTTCCCCAGTAGCTCTCTGTCTGATTGATGCCTCCGAATTATCTACTTACATCAATCACCTGCGAAGCACAGGAATAATGGACCTTGATAATCATTTCGAACAATACCCGAAGGAATTATATAAGTGCCTCACAATGGTACAGATCATTGATGTCAACCAGATGGCAGCAAATCTAGTAAATGCTGACAGCAGGGAATCTATCATCCAGAATCCAGCACAACTCATTCCCCTTGGTGGGGACAAACTTTTTATAAGTCTAATAAAACAAATTGCCCTTGGCGTGAAAACGCATGAAGGTCATTTCACGGGCCAAACACTCAATGGGCAGCCAAATTCATCCATCTATCGTTGGGCCGTTGTGCCGAATCAGGAAAAGGAATATGCTCGAATTATCCTATCGTTAGTAGAGACCACAACTCAAACGGAAACGGAAACGGAATTAAAGCAGGTAGTTGAACATCTGCGGGTTATTCACAACATTGAGAATGCGATATTGGCCGCCAAGTCTCCTAAATCCATAGCTGATATCGCGCTGACACATATCGAGAGCATCGTGCCTTGCTTATCATCGGCCGTTTCTCTATTTGATTCAGACTATCAATTTAGTACACTGCTAGCAAGCCTACATACAGCAAGGATTCCCGGTGAAAGAATCCCCATAACCCCTTCACCTTTATGGGACAAGCTAGTTCAAGGCGAAACAGTTATATTGAAAAATCTCACCTCAATACCCATAAAATCCGTGGGTATCCAATCAGCCATTAAGAATGGCGGTAGAGCGATCATGATCGTACCGTTACTTATCCAAGGCGTTACGATTGGAGCAATTAATCTAATTTCCGAAAAGCCAAATGATTTTTCAGAGGATGAGAGCGAAGCGATTAAGCAAATAGGTGACTCCGTTGCTGTCGCCATTCATAATGCCCAATTGCTAAAAACCGAACAAAAAGCACGTTATGAAGCTGATACATTACAAAAGGTCGCATCAAGTATCAATGTCAGTCTTGATCAAGAGGAGCTGCTCGATCTCATATTGACTCAACTACAACTTGTCCTGCCGTATGATAGTGCATCAATCCTGCAATACAAGGAAGGCACTCTGGTCATTTCAGCTCAACACGGGATAAATCCGGCTGCAATGTCAATCCTTAATCCCGTGGAGCCAATCCCTCCCAATATTGTCAAATTGATCAATAATCAAGAGCCCATGATCATCCATGATACGCGCGCTGATCTAGAGTGGATACCATTCCCAGGAGCAGAAAACATCCGCTGTTGGCTCGGCGTACCATTAGTAGCCAAAGAATCCTTTATTGGTCTTCTAATGCTGGATAAATGGGAGCCAAATTTCTATTCTGAACAATCCATAAAACTAGCTTTGGCCTTCGCCAACCACGCAGCGATAACCATTGAAAATGCGCGACTCTATCGTCAGACACAACAGCATATTGAAAAAATTGAGCAACAGGTCGCATCTCGTACTCGGGATCTGGCCGCATTATATGAAATCACAGCCTCGACAAGCCAATATTTTGACTTACCGACAATTCTTGACAAAGCGATGGTCAAAATATCCGCAACAATGGATTGCCCTATCGTATCAATCCAAATCCTCGATAAGTCAGGCAAGAAACTGCGGATGATCGCTCACAAAGGTTTATCACCCGCCATACTTGAATATTCACGCGAGCTGCCGGTCAAGCATGAATTAATGAGTCAGATCATACAAAGTGGCGAACCCGTTCTTATCTCAGATGTCCAGGAAAATCCATCTATATCAAGTCTCCCAATGCGTTCAACGATAACACAAAGCGCCGCTGCACCTATTCGTACTAAAGGAAAAATCGTGGGCATATTAGGCATCGCTAGCGAGCAACCACAGCCCTTTTCACGCGAGGATATTGCTCTGTTGACATCGATTGCTGATCACATCGGTATTGCCATAGAGAATGATCGTCTACGGAAACTAGCTTCGCATGTAGCTGTCACCGAGGAACGTGAGAGATTGGCTCGAGAGCTGCATGATTCAGTTACCCAGTCGTTATTTAGTCTAACCTTATTTGCTGCCACTGCACGTGAATTATTACAAAATGAAA
This sequence comes from uncultured Chloroflexia bacterium, assembly GCA_963736615.1. Classification (GTDB taxonomy): domain Bacteria; phylum Chloroflexota; class Anaerolineae; order Promineifilales; family Promineifilaceae; genus JAACFF01. The sequence continues at coordinate 1,621,260 of CAVTPP010000003.1, forward strand.
ATCTTTCTCAAGCGGATGAATTTCTTCTTGATATTGCCACTACTGCCAATCAAACCCATAAAGAAATGCGGTTGCTTCTATACGAATTGCGCCCATCGGCGTTGACAGAGGAGGGACTGGAGGGCGCGTTACGCCGGCGACTAGAATCTGTTGAAAATCGTATTGGAATACATGGTCATATCTCGACCGCAATTACTGTTAACTTACCGGCTGCTGTAGAGGGGGCACTTTTTCAAGTAGCCAACGAAGCACTCAACAATAGTCTTAGACACGCCAAAGCCGATATGATCAATATTGATATTCAATCTCGAGACACAGTTATTTTTATGGAAATAAATGATAATGGCGCCGGTTTTGAACTGGATTCATTAGATAACGGGATAGGCATGGGCTTGGCGAATATGCGACAAAGAATGGCGGCAATCGGTGGAACTTTCGAGACGCGTTCTGTTCCAGGACAAGGCACGACAATTATTGCCTCCGTTGCAGTGGAGGAATAAAGTATTTTTTCGTTGCATTTGGATAATACTTATGACTGAATCAATTGGAGTGCTCATTGTCGACGATCATGCCTTGGTACGTAAGGGACTGGCCGCATTGCTAAACGTACGATCGGAAGTTCATCTTGTGGGGGAAGCCAATTGCTGTGTAGAAGCAGTTCAAATTGCAACCAAACAATGTCCTGACGTTATTTTGATGGATTTGGATATGCCGGGTGAAGACGGTATTCAGGCAATTTCTCAGATCAAGCGCAAGCAACAGATTAGCAAGATCCTGGTCTTGACGAGTTATAGTGACGACGAACATGTGATAGCTGCCATGCAAGCTGGTGCAGATGGCTATTTGCTCAAAACATCTATGCCGGTGGATTTATTACGAGCAATCCTCGAGGTCTATCAAGGCAAGATGCCGCTTGATCCATCTGTAACGAGCACGGTTATCCGCGAATTAAACCGACCCCAAGAATCACCAAATGATGATCTTAACAATCTCACAGACCGAGAAATTGAAGTTATCAAACTCATTGCCGGAGGATATTCAAACCAAGCAATCGCCGGACAATTAATGATTAGTGATCGTACGGTATCTACTCATGTGAGCCACATTCTAACAAAGCTTAATATGGATAATCGCACACAAGCTGCCTTATATGCCCTCCGAGTAGGCTTAGCTGATCTCGACGATAATGAACAAGATTCCCGAAATACGTAAAATGACGTATTCACAAGATGCGTAGATTCAGTTTTTCACTGATTCATATTCGAGCATGTGTTGGTAATATTATTGGCATCAGGCTACTTAAGTTGAGTTCAGGTGCTTGTTCCAGTTAGTAATATGGGCTTACCATTTAAGGTAAGCCCATTTGCTCTGAGATATTTGTCGGTGAATGGCAATGATCGCATCTATTTTAATACTTGGGGACGAGGGTCGATTAAGAGATGGCTTTCGGGCGGTTCTCTTGGCCAGCAATAGCGTAAATGAAGTTCACACAGTAGCAAATTTCAATGATGCTCAAGAACTGATTACGGATAAACATCCATCATTGATAATTCTTGATGGAAGTGATTCGATTGAAGACAGGTGTAGAGATTTAAAAAATCTCCTGCACACTCATGGGCACAGACCCTGTATTGTAATTGCCAAGACGCTTAAACAACGACTATACGCACAAAAAGCAGGAGCCGATGCCGTACTTTTGCAAGGTTTTTCAACTACCAAACTCTATGATACGCTGGATGCCTTATTAATTGGCATTGGCCGCAGTTCCAAAATTGTTGGGGGTGCTCTCAAACCAATACCTGCTACGGCCGTCCCGCTAACACAAACGACCTCGCCGTATTAAACACATCCTTGCTTTTGAGCAAAGTCTCTCCAACCAAAACAGCATCCACCCCCATAGCGCCCATCTGCTTTACATTTTCGGCCGTCTTCAAACCGCTCTCACCAACCGTAACAATAGCATCGGGAATAATCTGACGCAGACGAGCCGTATTTTCGAAATCAACTTCAAAAGTTTGCAGATTACGATTATTAACACCCACGATACGCGGACCCAATGGCAATACGCGTTCCAGCTCTTCCTCCGTATGGACCTCCACCAGCGCTTCCATCCCCAACTGACGCGTCAAAGTTAGAAGATCTGCTATCTCTCCATCCTCCAAAACGGCCGCAATCAACAAGAGGGCATCCGCCCCGGCCACCCGGGTTTCATAAACCTGGTAAGGATCAAAAATGAAATCCTTGCGCAAAATAGGTATGCCATTTTGCCTATCCACCTTGGTTTTAAGGTTGGCTGTAGCTTCCTTCACATTTCGTAGGTCTGTTAACGAGCCCTGGAAGTGACGAGCATCTGTCAGAACGGATATGGCTCCTGCACCGGCCTGTACATATGTCTTGGCTAACTTAACAGGATCATAATCTCGTACAATTAAGCCCTTACTGGGTGAAGCTTTTTTGCATTCAGCAATTAAAGTGACGCCAGGAGCCTTCAAAGCGCCATAGAAATCCAATGCCGCCGATGATACACCGGCAAATGCGCGCAGATCTTCTAAGGACACTTCACGCTTGATCTTCGGCAATTGCTGCCTATGGTAAGCCATAATTTCGTCTAGAATTGTTCCGCGGCGCTTGGCTAAATTACTTACACTCATAATTAATACTTTTTGGTCTTAGCTATCCACTGGTTTAAAGTGCCTAAAGCGGCTCCGCTGTCAATTGACTCGCGTGCTGCATCAAGACCATTCTCCCAATCGCTTCCATCAAGACTTAAAACTGCAGCGGAATTGAGTAAGACAATATCTCGTCGTGGTCCTTTGTCGCTGCCATTTAGGATATCAAGCATAATTTTGGCATTTTCTTCAGGTGTACCGCCCGTCATGTCTGCCAGCGACGCATACTGCAATCCAAGATCTTGCGGATCCAATGCGAATGTGGTCACCTGACCAGCCCGCAAATAGCTGACACGATTGATACCAGTTGTAGAAAGTTCATCTAAGCCATCAGCCCCATGAACCACATAGGCAGCTTCACTGCCTAAGGCCCCTAACACCTGAGCAATAGGTTCTGTTAATTGGGGGTCATAAACCCCAATTAATTGGTGTGTAGCGCCAGCCGGATTTGTAAGCGGGCCTAATACATTAAAGATAGTGCGCTGGCCTATCTCACGACGAGGGCCGATAGCGTAGCGCATGGCTGGGTGATGATTAATGGCATAAAGAAAACCGATGCCAATTTCGTTAACACAAGCTGCTACCTGTATCGGCGTCAGGTTCAAGTTGCCACCCAGGGCCATTAAAACATCGGCAGACCCAGATTTGCTGCTTGCAGCACGGTTGCCATGTTTAGCAACCTTAGTACCATGACCGGCGACAACAAATGCGGCCGTTGTTGAAATATTGAAAGTATGCTTGCCGTCGCCACCAGTACCACAAGTGTCGACTAACATACCATCATACATGCCAGCCTCGACGGGAACAGCCACCACGTGTTCACGCATCGAACGAGCGCTGCCTGCAATCTCGTCCACCGTTTCGCCTTTCATGCGCAGGGCGGTCAAATAACTACCTATCTGGGCCGGTGTTGCTTCGCCTTCCATAATACTGTTCATGGCCGCTTCTGCCTGTTCCAAGGTTAAATCACGGCCGTTGATAACTTCAGCAATTGCCCATTTAATCGGCATCGTCAGCCCTCCTTGTTACATTACCCGTGATACTTGGAGCCACTCTTCATCATCATTTGCGGCAGCGATGGCTTCAGCAGAACCTAAGACAACGACCTGACCTTCTGTGTTAAGTTTTTCTAAAACATCAGCAAGCGCTCGAAAGTCATCGACTGAAGCCGATAACACTTCGTCACGGTACTTTTGACGCGTACTATCCGTTTCACCGAGCAGATAACGCATCATAGATGTATAACCCTTTGCATCAGGTAATTGGTAAGAATCCAAGGTCCCAATAGCCCCAATGATGCTCTTTGTTAGTTCATCATCGCTCAATTCGATGTTTCGTAAGAACCCGACCGTACCGTCATAATTATCGAGCGTGCCGGTAAGATTTGGATCGCGATAAGACAGATAGGTGAAAACGCCAGACTGTTTGCGGAATAAACAAAAACCACCATACGCACCACCCTGGACACGTACCTTCTCCCACAGCCAGGTTGTTCGCAAGGCATTGGTAATAACGCTCATCGAGCCGTGCACACGATAGCCAAGTTGATAAAGGTTGGCCCCTTTGGCTACATAATTTACCTGGGCCGGTATAGTAAGTCCCTCATTTTTCGGATAAGGAGAGGGGCCCCATCCTGGCAATTCAACAGGATTTGCCGGTAATGTTTCTAGAAATTGGTCCAGTTGCGGTTTGAAAGATTGGAAATTATCACTATCAAGCGTGACATTGACCAACATCGTATTGCGATTTAAGAGCCGCTGGCGTATTTCTTCCAACTTAGCTAATACCGACGGCCAATCATTATCGATTGCAGGCGCTAATTCGCGTAAGAATAAGAGATTGTCAAGACCCCCGATTTGTTCAGATGCCCAGTCAGCGAGGTTGAAGCGCGCGCGCAATCGCGTATTAACTACTAGGTGGCCACCCGGTATCAATCCTGATTCGTGTCGCGCCTTAGCTCGCAAGACGATTTGACGAAACCGTTCCGGATTATCCAACTTGATGGTCAGTAACACATCACGCAGGATGTCTAACAGATCCTGGGTCTGATCCATTGTCGCTTTCCCGCTGAGAAATAGCCAGGTCGTGCCATTACTATCATTCTGAACGGCCGAAGTCAAAGTTGTTGGCGATATCCCCCCGGTCTTACGGCCGATCCTTTGTGACAACTTGACAAAATCCTCGCTTTCCGTGCCCATCTCAAGTAGTGCACGACCAAACAGACCGGCAAACGGCACCAATTCTTGTGGCAGCGTATGTAAATCAAAGCCAACGTCCAAATACAAAATGCCATTGGTAAACAGATCGTGATAAAGTATTTTGCTGCCCTGATCCTCCAGAACTTCTATCGGAATTGTCTTGCTTTCCTTATCAAGGTCATCCAGAGTTAGCATTGGTAGGGAGGCCAGTGCTTCTGGTGAATCAGGTGTCTCCTGCATGCGCAGCAGTTCTTCCGTACCGTCAACAACCATCTGCAGTTCATCCCCACTCATCATCTCACGTATTGCCGCCAGCCGTCTCTTTTCCGCTTCCTCCCAGCGCTGTGCAAGCTCCGGATCAGGCTCTAAAACGACGGTGGAGCTGTGCGGATTGTTAACGAGGTATTTAGCAATTAATAGTTGCAGACTCTTGCTATCGGCTTCTAGGCTTGATTTCAAAGCCGCCAATGGCCCTTCATAACGTAAGGGAAGCAGAGGATCTCGACCATGTAACCAGGTATTCAAGGCGCTGATCATTAAGCTCAAACCGCGAGGATAGGAACCGGTATTGTTTTCTCTTAACGAAAACTCGATCGTGTTCAATGCCGCCTCTACCATATCTGGATCGATGCCGTCATTGGCCAGGCGCTGCAATGTATCGAATATTAAAGACGCAACTTTGTCTTCATCACCGACGTTAACCCCTTTCATCCCAATATCGAATGTCATCTGGCGGGTGTAAGTAGACAAACCCCCACCTGTTATATCTTCACCGAGACCGGAATCAATTAGCGCCTTGCGCAAAGGAGAAGCCGGCGTGCTAACTAACGCATATGACAACACACTCAAGGCCATGACCAGATCGGGATCTTCAAATTCCGGCAGCATCCAGTTCACCTGCACCATCGACTTCGGAGCTTGCCCATTGTCCTGATTGGTTTCCACTGTATAGGGATAAGAAAATCGCCTTGGTTCCGAAAATGGTGTCTGAAGCGATACGGCCGATTCAACATCGATTGCTTCAAATTCTGACAGATATTCATCCAGCAAGCTTAATCGCTCTTGCGGATCATCATCACCATACATGAAAATCAATGAATTTGAGGGGTGGTAATAGTTATCATGAAACGACTTGAATTGCTCATAAGTCAGATCAGGAATTGCAGCCGGATCGCCCCCCGAATCATATTGATAACTATTATCAGGAAAAAGCGTTTGCTGGCTATAACGCTGCAGCAAACTATCCGGAGCAGAATAAACGCCTTTCATTTCATTGAAGACAACGCCCTTGTAGGTCAAAGGATCGTCCAAATCTTCAAGCTCATAGTGCCATCCTTCCTGCTGTAAATGATGCGGGGTAATGAGCGGGAAAAAGACGGCATCTAGATAAACATCCACCAGATTATAATAATCCTGCAAATTAGTGCTGGCTACCGGGTAGATCGTTTTATCCGAGAAGGTCATCGCGTTCAAAAAAGTATTGAGCGACCCTTTAACTAATTCAACAAATGGTTCCTTCACCTGGTATTTGCGTGAACCACCTAGTACAGCATGCTCCATAATATGAGCCACACCGGTAGAGTCTGATGGAGGCGTTGGAAATGATATGCCAAACACTTTATTCTCATCATCATTCTCTAGGGACAGCAGTTCAGCCCCAGACTGAACATGACGCCAAACACGCGCACGTGTATTAATTTCATCAATCTGCTCATCGCGCAGGAGTTCAAATCCATGGGTAATTGTCATTAGTTAATACCTCTTATATGATAGATGGAAACCCCAAACTTACCCCAGGTGGGGTCGGTGGAGCAATTACCTCTCATTCTCAGAAATCGGATTCCCCAACATATTGCGTATTTATATCCAATATGCAGATCGGTCAATAAATTTACCGGGAATCCGATTTCTTGATGCAACATTCGTAAATCATTTATCGACCATCAAGAAAATTGGCCAAAATACGTTTCCCATGCTCAGTAAGAATGCTCTCCGGATGAAATTGTACACCAACAACCGGATAATCTTTATGTCTCAGGCCCATAACTTCCCCTTCACTGGTGAAGGCTATTACCTGTAAACAATCTGGCAAAGGTTCCTCGACAATGAGCGAATGATACCGGGTCGCATTAAACGGGCTGGGCACACCATTAAAAACAGTATCACTGTTATGGTACACGGGGGATGTTTTGCCATGCATCAGGCGCGGCGCACGATTTACCTGGCCGCCATAGACATGGCCAATGCATTGATGGCCCAGACACACACCTAGGATCGGTATTGTCGGGCCAAATTCCCGTATCACTTCATTGGATATACCACCGTCATCCGGATCACCTGGACCGGGGCTGACAACGATACGCTCAGGATTGAGCTCACGAATCTCTTCTAAGGTCACTTGATCATTGCGCACAACCTGAATGTCTGCGCCCAACTCGCCCAAATATTGGACCAGATTGTAGGTAAATGAATCGTAATTATCTATGATAAGGATCATACGTCCTCCAAATGGTTGAATGCAGGCAAAAGATGCCGGCGAACCAAGTTGATTTCAGGGATTTCCGATTGCCTGCGATGCCTCTTTTTGCAATCTTTCCATTCTCTTGCGGCCTTTGCGACTTATCTTGTTCCAGACGCCGGTTAGTCCCATTGCTTTTTTCATCATCATCAAGGTTTCTTCAGCAATTTTGTTGGTACGTAACGTACCCTCGTAAATGACTTGCTCAACGAAACCGCTGTCTGCTTCAATTTCTTCTCTTCGTTGGCGAATCGGCTCCAAGAAATTATTGATGGCAATTGTCAATTTTTCTTTAACCTCGACATCTCCAACCCGTCCTGCACGGTAGCGTTCTTTCAATTCTTCGACCTCGACCTTATCCGGATTGAAATGATCATGGTAATCAAAGACAGGATTACCTTCCACATTACCCGGAATATCAGCGTGAACACGGTTAGGGTCGGTGTACATGCCTTGTACTTTCTTGGCAACTGTCTTGGGATCATCAAAAAGGTAAATGGTATTACCTAAACTCTTGCTCATTTTGGCATTGCCATCAGTACCGATCAGCGTATCTCCTTCGACCAGATAATCTGGAATAGGGAAGATCTCATCATAGAGATGATTAAACCGGCGCGCAATTTCACGCGTGATTTCCACATGAGCCTGGTTGTCTTTTCCAACCGGCACAATATGGGCACGAGGCATTAAGATGTCCGCTGCCTGCAAAACTGGATAACCCAACAAACCAAACGGCATTTCATTCAAATGAGCAGCGCGAGCCATATCTTTGAGCGACGGCAGCCGGCTGAGGCGTGGCACAGTGACCAAATCAGCGAAAATAAGATTCATTTCATACACAGCATGGATCGCACTCTGCAAATATATTGTGCACTTTTCCGGATCCAGGCCACATGCCAAGTTGGCCATTGCAACCTCATAAGCATTTGTGCGAATATCGAAGATATCCTCTTTGCTGTTCTTGGTGGTCAACATATGCAGGTCAGCAATAATGAAATAGCTTTCATATTCTTCCTGCAGCTTTACGCGATTTTGAATACTGCCTATGTAATGCCCAAGGTGCATCTGTCCGGTGGGCCGGTCACCCGTAAGCATTCTTTTTTTACTCATAATTTTTTACTCCAATGCCAGTCTTGTTCTTAACAAAGCCAGACTTTCTACATCAAGCCTTGTTCCGCCCGATCCACGGCAACGAGCAGAGCCTGTGCCTTATTGACACATTCTTGGTATTCGCTTGCCGGATCACTATCGGCCACAATGCCCGCTCCTGCTTGTACGTGAACCCGATCGCCATTTACCAGCATGGTGCGAATGGCAATACAGGTATCCATACTACCGTCATAGCTAAAGAAACCTGCGGCTCCGGCATATAAACTGCGGCGTTCGCCCTCTAGTTCTTCGATGATTTCCATCGCTCGAACTTTGGGCGCACCGCTAACTGTTCCCGCCGGGAAAGTGGCCCGCATGAGATCGAAAGCATCCATACCTGGTTTGATTTGGCCCTCTACCTGGCTGACAATGTGCATAACGTGACTATATCGCTCAATGCTCATCAAATCCCTGACCTGTACGGAACCATATTTACATACACGGCCGATATCATTTCGTCCCAGATCTACCAGCATGACATGTTCCGCCCGTTCTTTCGGATCAGCCAATAACTCAACTTCCAGCGCTTTATCTTCGGCTAAATCTGCGCCGCGGCGTCTGGTTCCAGCAATCGGCCGTACACTGGCCACACCATCTTCCAAGCGCACATGCATCTCCGGCGAAGCGCCGATTACCTGCAAATCAATATCACCAAAATCAAAGTAAAACATATAAGGTGATGGATTGAGCATTCGCAATGCGCGATAAATTGCAAAAGGATGAGCATGGGTCTTACGACTGAAGCGCTGGCTTAAGACAACCTGAAATATGTCACCTGCAGCGATATATTCTTTAGCCTCGCGCACAATCGCTTCATAACGATCTTGGGACATATTCGCTTCAATCTTGCCATTGCCTTCTGCACCCCATATACGCTGGGGGACTGCGGGTAACGGCCGTAACAACTTCTCACTAACGCGCTCTATCCGCTGAATTGCATCCACATACGCCGCTTCGACATCCTGATCGACAAGCGCATTAGCCAGAATAATCAAGCGATGACGAGCATGGTCAAAAACGACTAATGTGTCGGCAAGTAAAAATATGGCGTCAGGAATATCTAATACCGCTTCGGCCGATTCTGGCAGCTTCTCAAAAAATCGAACCACATCATAACCAAGATAGCCGACCGCACCCCCATTGAAGCGCGGCAAACCAGGCACATCCACAGGCACAAACTGAGCAAGTTCCTTTTTTAGGACATCAAGGATATCTTCACCTTCGGTTAGGTCGCGTGTTTCGCTGCCATTGGGTGTCTTATACGTAATTGATTGGCCATTTAGGGCAATCATCCCCCGCGGATTGACGCCGACAAAGGAATAACGGCCGACCTGTTCACCGCCCTCCACAGACTCCAGCAAGAAGGAAGGACCTATCTCACTCATAAGCTTGATGTAAACCGAGACCGGCGTCTCTAAGTCTGCGGCAAACTCACGATAAACTGGAATTAAGTTGGCTGATCCTGTCGCCAGAGAGCGAAACTCGTCTAATGTTGGCTGGTATACGTCCATAAAGAACTCCATTTGTAAGCCAGGCAATTTCCATTTTCACATATTAGCGAATACATAATCAAAAATGCCTGGCTCTTAATTACTTAATCAACTTGCGGTAAAGTCTCCATAGCCTCGGCAATTGCCTCTGCCGGGTACTCATAGTCATGCAAATCACCTTTCAAATAAGCATCATAGGCTGCCATATCAAAATGGCCATGGCCACTAAGATTGAAAGCAATCACCTTCTCGTCACCACTTTCCTTACATGCGAGCGCCTCTTCAATCGCAACGGCCACCGCGTGAGTAGATTCCGGAGCAGGGATGATTCCTTCAGAGCGCATAAAGGTCATCGCTGATTCAAATGTTGCTAATCTGGTGAACTGAACGCGCTTCCACATATCCATGCTCAACTAAGGCGCTAACCTGTGGGGACATACCATGGTATCGTAAGCCACCAGCATGAATTTCAGGGGGAATGAAAGTGTGTCCCAATGTATGCATTTTTACAACAGGCGCCATCTTTGCGGTATCACCATAATCAAATGTATATACGCCCTTTGTCAAAGTCGGTGACGCGGCTGGTTCAGCAGCAATTACGCGGGTTTTCTTACCTTTGGTGAAGTTCTCATGCAAGAATGGGAATGCAAAACCGCCAAAATTTGAGCCGCCGCCAGTACAACCAATGATAATATCTGGGTATTCGCCTGCCATCTCACATTGGGCCAGCGTCTCTTGACCAACAACCGTTTGGTGCAGCAACACATGGTTGAGTACAGAACCAAGGCTGTATTTCTTAGTGCCCCCTGATGTAGCGGCCACTTCAACAGCTTCGGAAATCGCGATGCCCAATGACCCCGGGCTGTCCGGGTCAGTGGCCAGCAAACTTCGGCCATATTGGGTTCTATCACTTGGACTTGCGTAGACATCAGCTCCAAAGGAGCGCATTATAACGCGCCGGTATGGTTTCGCCGCATAAGAAACCTTTACCATGTATACTTCCAGGTCAATGTCAAAGAAATTGCAGGCCATGGCCAAAGCGGAGCCCCATTGACCGGCTCCTGTTTCCGTCGTCAGCGCTTTAGTCCCGTCTTCTTTGTTAAAGAAGGCCTGGGCCACGGCCGTATTTGGCTTGTGTGACCCTACTGGGCTGGCACCTTCATACTTGTAATAAATATGGGCAGGCGTATCCAGCGCCTGTTCCAGGCGATGAGCGCGGAAGAAAGGCGTAGGTCGCCACAGCTTATAAATCTCCCGTACCGGTTCCGGTATCTCGATATAACGATCCGTGCTTATTTCCTGCATGATTAAACTCATAGGGAAAAGCACATTCAAGAAATCAGGCGTTACGGGCTCCAATGTTCCTGGATGGAGAACCGGCTCCGGTGGGACAGGCATGTCAGCATTTATGTTGTACCATGCCTTCGGCAGTTGACTTTCATCCAATAAATACTTGTATTGTTTACTCATGTTACCACTCCTCTTTACAAAACTTCCGCCTCGTACCATCAAATCAAGCTAGATGGCCGTTGGCTTAAAACAAAAAACGCCCTCATCCCTAGTAAGGGACGAGAGCGTATAAAACCATTCCCGCGGTGCCACCCCGCTTAAGCCAGCTTGTCTATAAAACGAAAACGCGCTGTGAACGCGCGTTTATAGCCAGCTTCACTTCAGTCCGGTTGTCCTTTTGGATTAATCAACGAGACCTTTGCCCTTTAACGGAGGCTTTCCGACTTAGGCTACTGACGTACAACTTTCGCCTAAGCAACTCCTCGGTCCATTCATCTGTGACGCTGACATTGGTCTTGCAGCAAATTGACCAACTCTCTACGACCCGCTTTACAGGTTACTAGTCCGATTCAACGTTGTTTTTTGTTTAATTGGTAGAATAGTATCATGTGTAAATGTTCGTGTCAACCACGATTTTTGATGCGACAAACTCTAAGATTTTCATGAAACGTCTCTTTGGCATTTTCGCAATCCTGTATAACTACTCTAAACATAGCAATGTCTTAAGATTAATCGGCAAATCACAGCCTCATTCAAATAAGGAATCAATATCTTGAAAAAGTTACCATTAATTGTCCTCATTTTTTTACTGCTGGTCATTTCTTCCTGCCGGTCTGAAAAATCAAAATCTGTCACAGTGATGCCAACCGCCACACATCCTGCGCCCACAAAATCACCGCCAACGGCGCTCCCAACCATTGAGCCACCCTCCCAGGACAGTACCCTGGCCACGGAAGCACCTTCTGTAGATGATCCATTGCCCCCACCTACCCTATTCGACAATTCTTGGAATGACAAAGAGATATTTCGCGAGGGGCTTAACGAAAATGAAATGGCAGTACTCAATGAATTAGTGGGGGCAAGCGTATATCATCTAGTTTTACAGATTGAGGACCCAACTATCGTAAATGGGCAAATGGAAATACGGTATCGTAATCAGGAGACCGAAGCCCTAGATAATTTGTTTTTTCATCTTTTTCCTGATCAGTTAGGCGGCTCCATTACTGTTTCCGGTGTCACCATTAATGACCAGCCTGTTAAAACCATCCAAGAAGCCACTGCGCTGCGCGTACCATTCTCTACACCACTCGACCCAAATGAAGAAGTTGTTGTAAAAATGAATTTTGTAACTACTGTTCCCCAAGAAGAAAGTACAAAATACAATATCTTGGCTTATGATGAAGAAATTCTTGCACTGGCTCATTTTTATCCTATGCTCGCTACATTTGATGAGGATGGTTGGCATATTGAACCAACCCCTCCTAATGGGGATGAAACATTTGCCGATATGAGCTATTACATCGTGCAGGTTTCTGCCCCTGATGAGCAAGTTATAATCACAAGTGGTGTTGAAATAGATCACAGTGAAAATGAAGATGTGCAAACAGTGACCTTTGCTGCCGGACCAATGAGGGATTTTTATCTGGTCATGAGTGATCGATTCGACGTCGTCAGCGAAAACATTGGTCCTGTCCAAATTAACAGTTACGCGCCAACAGAGTTTCTAGATGGTGCAGGGCTGGCCCTTGACGTAGCTGCCCAAGCGCTACACAGTTATGGCGAGCGCTATGGTTCCTATCCTTATAACGAACTGGACATTGTCAGTACACCAACCTTAGCCCTAGGTATCGAATACCCAGGCATTTTTGCCAACGCATTACGAATTTATGATATTAGCGAGTCTTCATCCTCAGGCACACCAAACGCCATTACTTTGGAAGCTGTCACTGCCCACGAAACGGCGCACCAATGGTTTTATAATTTGGTAGGTAATGATCAATTAAATGAGCCATGGCTCGACGAAGCATTGACCCAATATGCTACCTGGACTTACTATATTGATCGTTATGGTGAACAAAATGCACAAGGTTATTATGACAGCTTGGAAGGGCGATGGGCACAAACGGATTTCGCGGAAATACCAATCGGTTTACCGGCTGATGCTTATACTGGAACTGAATACGGCGCGATAGTATACGGTCGTGGCCCCATTTTTCTCAACGAACTAGCCAACGAGATGGGGCAGGGAACATTTGATAGATTTATGCGTGACTATGTTGAAACATATCGTTGGCAAATCGCGACATCGGCAGAATTTCAGACACTCGCCGAAGATTACTGTGACTGCGATCTCTCGTCACTTTTCAATGAATGGGTATATGGCCAGTAATTCAAGGATAAACGGATAAGGCTGCTATGCGACCTCGAATCAGTTGGCTGCTTCTGAGTGCAATCTTAGCTGTTATCTCAGTGGGATCGCTCTTGCGTTTACCCAGTTTGGTTTATGGCTATCCTCATGAATCAGCCGCGACAAGCAGCAAAGTCGATGCTGCTCTTTCTGACTATATAAACACATTGCAAGCGGACATGCCCGTCCGCTATATCGTCTACTTTTCTTCAAAACCAGGATTGCATTCCGATTCGCTGCCTCTTAACAAAGATGATAGAAGGGGTATCATCGTATCAAACTTGCAAGAAACGGCCGAAACATCGCAAGAAGCTGTTAACAGCGAACTTGAATCCCTACAAAAAACAGGGCTTATAACAAGCTACAACCCACTGTGGATAATCAACGCCATTGCCGTAACTGGAAGCCCAGCTTCAATCTATGCACTCGCTGGTTTTTCAGAAGTTAATCATATCGCGCTTGATGAACCGCATCGATATTTTGATGATCCACAGAACCTCACCTCATCCATATCGCTATCAGAAGCTGCGCACTCCAGTAACAATTTGGCCTGGGGAGTTGCCCGAATCCGGGCCGATAAAGTGTGGCAGCACCTAGGCACTTCTGGAGAGGATATAACTGTAGGCATAGTCGATACCGGTGTTGACCTCAACCACCCCGACCTATTCGACAATTATCGCGGCAACTTAGGGGATGGAACACTAACTCACGAAAAAAACTGGTTCCACACCACAGTTCCCACCAGCACTGCACCATTCGATCTTTATGGCCATGGAACACATGTTGCCGGCACGGCCGTTGGTCAAAACGGAATCGGCGTGGCACCAGGGGCAAAGTGGATTGCAGTTTCCATCGCCGACGAATATGGAATCATTTATGACAGCAGCGTCCATGCCGCTTTTCAATGGTTGTTGGCACCAGGGGGTGACATTGCCGCCGCACCTGACGTAATTAATAATTCTTGGGGCGGAGCGGGCTCTCGGGTTGAATTTGAGCAGGATGTGAATATTCTGCACGCCGCCGGGATCATTCCAGTGTTCGCCGCCGGTAATGATGGGCCAGCGCCAGGCTCGGTGAATGCCCCTGGTAGTTACGCCAACACCATCGCTGCTGGAGCAAGTGACGACAAAGACCAACCAGCATGGTTTTCCGGGCGTGGTCCATCACCACTAAACGATGAAATAAAACCATTATTACTCGCCCCTGGAACACATACCGTCTCGGCCATGCCGGGAGGTAAGTATGCAATACATAACGGAACATCAATGGCAACGCCACATGTTGTCGGCTCCATCGCCCTGCTGTTGTCTGCTGATCCCACTATGACAGAGGCTGATATAACCAACACTCTTAAGGATACAGCCGTTCCCATAACCATAACCCATCCCAATTTCGACAGCGGCTGGGGTCGGCTGGATGCATTCGCAGCTGTATTGTCAAGGCAGCCACATGGGATATTGGAGGGAACAATTACCGATGATGAGCAAGCCGTTGAAGGCGCCCAGATCATTGTGCGCCAACAAGCCGGTCTTGAACTCTCCATGACCAGCGAACAAAACGGCCGTTTCTATTTTCATCTTCCACCCGGCAGCTATGACCTGTCGATTTCTGCGTTTGGCTATGAAAATATTGAGCTTAAGAATATAGAAATAAGTAATGGTCAGAAAGTCACACAGGAGTTGGTATTGTTGAGACGGCCGTTAGGCCAGATAAGCGGCAAAGTTACAGATGAAGCAGGAGCAAATTTGAAAGCAAGGATTACAATCCTGGGTACGCCGCTTGAATTTTCAACTGCGGCAGATGGTCAATTTCAGTTTGTGCTGCCGATCGGAAATTATGAACTTTTGGCTCAGGCTGCCGGACGACGAATTCAGCGCTGGCCTTTGCAAATTGCTGCCGATCAAGAAGAGTATTTCGCCATCAAGCTGTATCCTGGTCCCTCCATTTTGTTTCTAGACAGCGGGGAGTGGCGGTACGACAGTGAATCAACTTATTACACTGATGCGCTGCTAGACAATACGCTTGGCAGTGACTTATGGTCAATCAGTGATCCCACAAAAACCCTGCCTACTCTTGACGATCTTGCGCCTTATGAAATCATTGTCTGGTCTGCACCATCAGATTCGCCAGGTCGCTTATCACTCGATAATACATTAACCAGCTACCTGGATGAGGGCGGCAGCTTACTAATAAGTGGCCAAAATGTGGCCAGCATTGACGGACATCCCGGTTCCGATAATAGCTGGTTTCATAGCTATCTTGCAGCGAAGTATAAAGGAGAATTCATTAGCGAAGGATCAAGCCCGATCTTAGAAGGTACTGAAGAAACCATTTTTAGTGGACTGAGTATTACCCTCAACGGAAATGACAGTGCCGGAAACCAGATATCACCAGACCTGGTTGAATCCAAAGAAGGCACTTTCACTGAACCGATTTTTGTAAACGAAAACGGAGCAGCGATGGGCTTACAAGCAGGCTATTGTGAGCCGTATCGCATCATCCATCTTGGCTTTGGCTTAGAGGGTGTGAACGGCCGTCATATGCGGGCAGAAATAATGCGGCGTTCGCTTGAATCATTGGTTGAGCCTCGCGCTCAATTTGGTGTTCGCTGGCTGCCGGATCAACAAAACGAACTGATTGTACCAGGAGAACAGATTCTCTTGGATCTAGAATTACAAAATTTGAGCGAAGTCATAACGGACACATTCGACCTTGAGATTGGAAGTCAGCCATGGAACAGCTCACTGATAACCGAGACGCTCACCCTGGGACCATGTGCTATTGGACAAACTTCGCTCTCTATTGACATACCAGATGAACTTGCCCACGATTTAACACAGGATCTACATGTGACGGCCGTCTCCAGATCCAACCCACAAACCAAAGCCAACTTCGATCTAAAACTTAAGACACCAGGCCAGATATTGTTGGTTGATGACGATCGTTTCTTTGAGGCTGAGGATGCGTATAAAACAGCCCTTGATGAACAGGGGCTCAGTTATGATTTATGGGAGACCGACGGGCAAGATCCTAAACAGGGCAGTCCATCGCCAACGCTTCTTAACGAATATGAATTCGTACTTTGGTTTACTGGTTATGATTGGTATGCGCCAATAACCCAAGAGGAAAATGACGCTCTTTACCAGTATCTACAGCAAGGTGGCCGTCTGTTCCTGAGCAGCCAGGACTATCTATTCCATAACCAAAACACGCCTCTTACCCAAGAACTGGGAATCGTCGATTACCGCGAAACGGTAACGCCCACGCTTGTGTATGCAGACCCTGCCCTATCACTTTCTTCCAAACTCGCAGGGCCAATTGAGCTTAATTATGGCTCATATCAGAACTTCAGTGATGGCTTGATTCCTATGGAAGGTAGTCTACCATTCCTCTGGCATAATAAGGGTATGCTGGGCGGCGTTGCGCGAACCGGAGCCAAAATGGGACGATCAGTATTCTGGGGCTTACCATTTGAAACCCTGCCGGTTGAACAGCAGCCAAGAGCTCTCGAGGCGGTTCTGGGCTGGCTAACAGATCTTGGTGACGCTACCTTTGTGGTAGACCAGCAACGCACACCGCTTACTGAAACGCGCTACTTCACGCTAACCTTACGTAATTCAAACCAGGTGCTCTCTAATTTGGTAAGCATCACAAACACATTACCACCGGGCATGTTCATCGTCCCCGGAAGTCTTGATGACGATGTCTACTTTTCACCCTCTTCACGCAGCATAACCTGGCAAGATTGGCTTGCGCCCGGAGAACAACGCCAAATCAAATACGAGGTCTGGCTTGCTGAAACACTCCTCTCCGGTACTCAATTAGTCAACACGGTGACCATCTATGATTCGATTCAGGAATTTGCTTTTGAGCGATCGGTTCCTTTGTGGGTCGATGTGCCTGATTTAAGTCAATCCACCCTATATTCAGTGGCTACAGCGGATTTGCCTACGCGTACAATTACCTATTCCTTGATCCTGAAAAATACGAGCATGGCTCCCTCTGAAAATATCACTGCCGATCTGCGCTTACCAGATGTTCTATACCCATTATCAGATACATTACAGACGAGTAAGGGCGATATTCTATTCGACAATCACAACCTTATTTGGAATGGCCCAATCGACGCAAAAGAGCTCATAACAACCACCTTGGTCTTAACCCATACAGCCCTGTCAGAATCATGGTTGCCGGCAACGGCCGTAATCGAAGAGCCATTGACCGATCCAATCATCTTGCACGAGCTTCGTTACCTGCCACCTTACCAACTCTTTCTCCCCATCTTTGCCGCAAACTGATAACAACTTATTTCGTAATCTTATGGCCACTCAAGATTACCCAACCACAACATCAACCAACCGTGCTCTAGTCACAGCAGTGAGATCAGCAACAGCTAGCTTTATCTGCAAACCACGTTGGCCGGCACTGATTACAATCACATCTAAAGCTTTAGCAGAATCATCTAGAAAAATGGAGAATCCACGGTTTAGCAAAGCCAACGCTGATATACCCCCTACTTGAAGCCCTGTCAGGCGCTCAGCTTCACTAAGTGTCGCCATCTTCAATTTCTTTTCCTTAACTGCCTTGGCCAGCTTCTTCAGGTCAAGCTGCCGATCCGCGGGAATCATTACCAGCATTGGCTTGGATGGTTTCTGCCTTGGTACAACCAAAGTTTTAAACACCTCTGCAGGCGGAAGGCCGATGGCAGCAGCAACTTCCTCCGCATCACGCAAAGAAGTCGTGTACGACAGAACCTCATAAGGCACTTTTTTGCCTTCAAGCACTTTCATGGCCAGGGTTTTTTGCTGACTCATTGATCTTCTCCCTCAGAATCAATATGAATTTGGTAAAACTTAACGTGCGCGTCGGACGAACATTACGATAAATCCAGCAACTAATACTACAAGTAATACGCCTAGAAAAGACCATGATGAAAACCCATTTGATGCAGCAGATACAGCGGGTGTCGCTGTCAATGCCGGTTCGGCCGTGTTCGTCGGCAGCGGCACAGGTGTACTCGTTGCCGTGCTGGTGGCCGTTGCCGTAGCTGTGTTCGTAGCTGTTGGCGTGTTGGTCGGCGTAAAAGTCGGTGTTGGCGTAGCCGTGTTTGTTGGTGTTGGAGTTGATGTATCAGTTGGCGTTGGCCAAGGAGTATAGGTAGCTGTGATGTCCGGAGTTGCGGTCAACGTGGCCAGGACTGGCCTTGCTACAACCTGCGGTGGTTTATCTTCAAAACTCGCGCCATCCTCAACCAAGAAGAGGGGTGGTCCACCTATGTCACATGCTTCTCGACAGCGCGCGCCCTCCAATTCCAAAGCGTAGTAACCTTCTTCGGCTGTTATTTCCACCTGCTCACCCAAGAAATCAACCACTTTTGCGGAGTCAGTCAGAGCAGGTACCTTAAGCGCAACAGCCCTGTCTCGTCTAGCCCAAAGCACTCTGGTTACCCGTTCTGGCAGGCTAAATGTAGCCATGTAATAATCCCTTTCTACCTGAAGATGCGCTTCCTCAAAACCGCCCAACTGCTCGATACTGGTTTTATAGGCTAGATAAGCGGGCCTAGGAGAATAATCGGGACGCAAAATACCAAATGATTCTCCCCCTTCAGGCAAGAGGATATCGATCAGTTTGTATACAGCCACGCTCTCCGCACCGGCACTAAAACCTAGCGCATGGGCTTGCACAATGTACCAGGCCTGTTGGTCGAGATCGACCTGAAAAAGAGGGCGTACTACAGGCCACCAGGGATCGAGATTCGGGGCCGCATTCGTTTCATTGACCCAAATTGGTTTTTCCAATCCGTATTCGCGCTGCATATCATCTACCAGGCGAACGAGTTCTCTGACAGTTTCTACGCGAAAATAAATGTGCAGCGAAATGATGTCAAAATAGTAATTGTGCTCTTCGGCCTCAGGATCGGCCGTAATAACTTCAAAAAACTGTTCTAAGTATTCGGGATCATGCCAATAGGAATAGCCGGCCAAGTGAATTACAGCCTCTGGATCGTTTTCTTTGGCTACTAAATATGCCACTTGCAGCAAGCGCGCATAATCTTCCACACTGCCGTCAAATTCGTGGCCGTAAACACCCTCTTCAATTTCCGGTTCGTTCCAAATGATCCAGTTATGAACACCGCGTGGCGCATAATACTCAACGATTCGACGGACGTAATTGGCCCATAGGTTTTCCGGATCATCAAGGGGTAAATACAAACCACGAGGAACACCGGAAAACGGCTCCCCATCAGTAGCCCAGGCAGGTGTATTTTTCAACAAACCGACCACACGTCTGTCCTGCATTTCAGCCTCAACCAACCATTCTTCAAGAACGTGCAGTGTATTCCAATCGTCAGAATCTTTGGGTTGGATTTCATTCCAATAAAATAGGATCCGCTCCCATCCAACACCTAATTCGGCCGCTTCCTCCGCCGCCCAAAAAGATTCGATAGCACCAAACCGCGGGTCAACAGTTGGAGGCGTAGCTTCGGGTGACACATCATCATCCGCCTGAATAACTGACGTTATAAACCCCAGAAAACCCATACCGAGCAATAGTAGAACAAAAAAACCGCCAATCTTTCTACGCAATATATATCAATCCTTATAGCAGCATTTGATGCAATCGGTGGTAAACATCTTCCCTATCGTTGGTCACAACAAATTATACCGTGACTAATATTCTTCAATGTAAGATGCACCAGCAAACGAGCGGGATTATAATCCCAATAGTCAACAAGCGGTAATGAATTCAATCAGGCTAATGAAGCAATTCGCGTCACGATATCACCGGTAAAACGTAATCATTGGTGATAGCCACAGGAGAATATGAACGATGAACCAGGGAGTCAAAACTAAGCGCATCAGAATATTGATACTGTCCATTCTCTTGCCCCTTTTTATGATCGGTGCTGTGTATTCACTTGTTTCAGTTCCAGTAGATAGCACCGCATCCGCTAAAATTCTGGCGAACACAGCTCAATTAGATCCCCTTGTTCCCAGTACACCACGTGACTTCATTTTACCGGGCACACAACCTAACGACTCGATTCATCTTTTACCGCCTGGCAACTGCGCAAGTTGTCATGCAGGCTATGCCTATCTTACGGATCAACCCTCCGATACGGAAACATGGACCGCTTGGGCCGGAAGTATGATGGCGCAAGCGGGACGGGATCCGCTCTTTTTTGCAG
This sequence comes from uncultured Chloroflexia bacterium, assembly GCA_963736615.1. Taxonomy (GTDB): domain Bacteria; phylum Chloroflexota; class Anaerolineae; order Promineifilales; family Promineifilaceae; genus JAACFF01. Next base: position 1,642,170 of record CAVTPP010000003.1, read on the forward strand.
CGCTTGATGTAGCAAATGCCGATGCCGCGTTTAGCGGGGAATTTTGTCTCCGCTGTCATATGCCGCGGGGTTGGCTTAATGGCAGGTCTTCCGAGACTGATGGTTCCTCTATGACAGATCAAGATAGGGAAGGCGTCCAGTGCGCTGTTTGCCATCGCATGGTTGACCCAGAGTACTCAAGCGAGAACCCTGATCGTGATGTTCAAATCCTGGACGATCTTGACGGACCAGTTCCGTTCATCGGCAGTAGTTCTATGGTCATAGATCCTGAAGATTTTCGACGTGGTCCTTTTGATATCGTTACTGATTTAACGGCCTCGATCCCCATATTGCGGCAGGGGCTCAAGGCACACTGGTCTCACCATATCACCAAGAAGCAGCATTCTGTGGCACCTGTCACGACATCAACAATCCTATGTTCACTTGGGATGAAGCAAGCCAGGAATACAAGCCTAATCCTTTGGATCAACCGGGTGATCCGGTGACCGGTTTTCCCATCGAACGAACTTTCAGCGAATGGCGCGAAAGCGCATTTAATAGTGCCCAGGGTATTTTCGCGCCACAATTTGGTGGCAATAAAAATTATGTTTCTACCTGCCAGGATTGTCATATGCGCGATATAACAGGGGCTGGCGGTGTCTATATTTTTGACAGTAGGCATGTTATTCGAGACGATATGCCTCTACATGATCTAACTGGGGCTAATACCTGGGTGCCGCAGATCATTCCAATGCATCCCGTTTTTAGCGCCACGTTTAACTCCGATCCGACCCGCGCCGATGCATTAGTTGCAGGCATCGACCGCGCACGCTATATGTTGCAAAATGCCGCTTCTTTGGATGTTTTTCGCCAGGGAAATGAAATCTTTGTAACTGTACAAAATCAATCAGGGCACAAGTTGCCATCGGGCTATGTTGAGGGACGACGAATGTGGCTGCAAATTGAAGGATATAATGTCGGTGGGGACTTGATATTTGTATCCGGTGGATATGATGATCAAACAGGGATACTTCAAGGATATCAGACTGATCCCACACTAAAAGTATACGAAGCGGAACAAGGTTTAACGGCAGATTGGGCCGCACAACTCGGTAAAAGTGCAGGACCCTCCTTCCATTTTGCTCTCAACAACCAGGTCTTCAATGATAATCGTATCCCGCCTAAGGGGTATGAATATGAAGCTTTCAAAGCAGCCGGAGCAGCCCCTTACACGGGTGGCAATCCTGATCCGGACATGTACGCTGATGGACAGTTCTGGGACACGACTGTCTATAAACTTCCTGAAGGTGTCGTAAATGGAGTTGTGCGCCTCCTGTATCAAACGGCTTCGAAGGAATATATCGAGTTCTTACGTGAAAATAACCCTTACGAAGGCAACAACAATGGCGAGATCCTGTATGATCTATGGCAAAATAGTGGCCGCAGCCATCCAGAGTTAATGGCTGAACGAACTTTTGCAGTAGATACAGAACGCCAATTCTTGCCGGCAATCCAACGGCCGTAAATAATGAATCTAAGACCTGCACAAGAAGCAATTCTGCAATACCAACAAGGGCGCATGGCTGTTAGTGCTGTGCCAGGCAGCGGTAAAACCTTCACACTTGCTTTATTAGCCGCCCAGCTTATCGCTGAAATTGCAGCGGAAAACGGCCGTCACAATATTGGAAATGACCAGCAAGTCTTGATCGTTACCTATCTGAATGCCAGTGTAGATACATTCAAAGCCCGCATCCGCAAACGCCTCGAAGAATTAGGATTACCTCCTGATGTGGGATACGAAGTACGCACATTGCACAGTCTCGCTTTGGAGATCGTCCGTCTTGCAGAAAGCGGTCTAGGCTCCATTAGCAATGAGCCGGTAGTTCTAGATGAAGGGCAAACCACTCATTTCCTCTCATTGGCAGTCGACGGCTGGATTGAGGCTGTTCCAGACATTTGGCATGCATTCCTCAGCGATGACAGCCCCCAAAGCCGTGCTCGGTGGCATTCCATTACAGAAAGTACAGCGCGCTCATTCATTCGTACCGCCAAAAATATGCGTCACCGTTCTTACGACATCCTCGAACAATTGCAAAAACCAACCATGGACAGTGAAGCTCTTGATCCGTCTGTAATGACGGTTCATAACTCGCCGCTCTTACACATGATGGCCGGGATATACAATCGCTACCAATCAATTCTCACTCATCAAGGCGCATTGGATTTTGACGATCTTATCTGGCTGGCAACTGATCTACTTGAATCACGTCAAGACCTTGCAATCGAGCTCCGCAGGCGTTGGCCATACGTGTTAGAAGACGAAGCCCAGGACAGCGTTCCTTTACAAGAAGTTTTATTATCCAATTTAACTGGATCAAACGGCAATTGGGTTCGTGTGGGTGATCCTAACCAGGCCATTACGAGCAGCTTTACTGCCGCTAATCCGCGATTTTTCAACGAATTCATTGATAAACAAAATGTTGTCAGCAAACCGTTGCCCAACAGCGGGCGCAGTGCACAGCTCATTATTGGGGCAGCGAATGCTGTGCTAGATTGGGCAATCGACCAACACCCCGTCCCTGAGGTTCGTCGTTATACATTTCGACGCCAGCATATTTTGCCTACACCGCCTGGTGATGCGCAGCCCAATCCCCCGGACAGTGAGGCAGAAATCCGGATTAAGGTATTCAAACATCGCGAAGATGAAGAGCTGCCAACTGTTGCTCAACTAGCCGCTACCTATGCCAAGACGAATCCGCACAACACCCTTGCTATTCTGGTTCCGACGCATAACCTCGGCCACAAGCTTACTGATTTCCTGGATGATCTCGAGGCCCCCTACGACAGCCTGTTGCGAGGAGGCATTCGCGAACGAGAGGTCGCAGCGGCCATGCAGGCCCTATTATCTGTGCTGGCGAATCCGCTGGATACAAAAGCTTTGGCCAATGCCTACACCAGTTTACACGAGCTAGACCATCCTGCTGCTGAATGTCTTGATGATGAATTGCCACGTCTACAAACGATAATTCGCAGCACTCATCAGCCGGAAACCTTGTTGTTTCCTTGGGAAGAAAACAACCGAATCCTTGCTCTTCCTGCAGGTATTGCCTCAGAAAGGGAGGAACAACAAGTTGAACGTTTTGCTTCATTCCTTCAACACCTCTTTACATTACGGCCGTTGCCGATTGATGACTTGGCATTAGCCCTCGGTGATGAGTTATTTGCCCATGACACCGTTCACGAGGGCGACCTGGCTATTGCCTATCAAATAGCGAGTGTTCTGCGCTATTGGCGCGAGATGCAGCCTGAATGGCGGCTGCCGGAACTGGCCTCTGAATTAGCGGATGTGGTATCTGGACGGCGGAAATTACCCGTTGCCAGGCCCAGCGATTATGGTTTTGAACCGCAACCCGGTCGTATCACCGTCTGCACGCAACATAGTGCCAAAGGACTCGAATGGGATGCTGTTTATTTGCTTGGTATTGATGGCTATTGGATTCCCACCGATCTTCAATCCTCCTTTCGCGGAGAATACGATTTCCTTGGCGGTGATCCGGTGGCCGAAGTAAACGCACAACTGAATCTATTAATGCAAAATGACACTGGAATCTATAAAGACCGCACAGCCACCGAGTCTGCTCATATCGAAATTATTAGCGAACGGCTGCGACTCTTATACGTAGGTATAACCAGAGCCCGTCGCTTTTTGCACCTCAGCCGCAGCCGGGCAACTCGCCAATATAACAAAGAACGAGATGCTGTTCCTGCGACCGTTCTAGGCCAACTTTACACCTACTTGAAAACCCAAAAAACCTGATTTATAACGAAAGATCTATAAATGGAAATAATAATCCCGCTCCTGCTTATCCTCGTCCCAATATCTATTGCCAATCTAATTGCTGCTAGCCAAAACAGTAAAGCAGCCAAAGTATTTGAACTCATCATAGCCTTGATAAATATCCCGCTCCTCCTAATTGGCGTGATCCTTCAATTTGTGCCATTAGAAGTCACATCTTATCTTGCCGCAAGCGGCATTCCAGTAGTGGATTTCGATGCAGCTGGTTGGGTATTAATATTCATGGCCCTATGGGGAATTCTAGCTTGTATTCGTCCTTTGCGGGCTTTGCTGGCGCGACTGCTGCCCATTGATCCAGCTTCGCCCATACATACCCTGGCACTGGTTTTGGCGGGATATTTGATCGGCAACACGCTCTTTGCACTTAGCCAGAGTTTTTTAACAGAGTTAGCAGAAACAGAGTTGACCGTTACCATCGTCGATATTATTTTGCAGCAGCTCGCCTTTGTAGTTGTGGCTTTTATTGGTGCAGGGTTCTTAACGCGGCGCAATTTGATGCAGATAAGCCGGCGCTTAGGATTAGTACGCCCCAGTGTGGAACAATTGCTTTGGGGTGTAGCGGTCGTCATATTGCTTATCGCCATACAATGGGCCATTGGCATCGTTTGGGTACTGATTGATCCCGAACAAGCTGAAGCATTAGGTGAAATCAACGAGTTATTGTTAGGCAATGTCGATACGATCGGTGAATGGTTCATTTTGGCCGTTGCTTCCGGAGTGGGTGAGGAAATTCTATTCAGAGGCGCGCTGCAACCAATATTTGGGATTGTCCCCACAGCACTACTTTTTGCTATTGTTCATGTGCAGTATGGTCTGACACCCATCACAGCGGCCGTTTTCATCATCGGTTTGATATTGGGGATCTTACGCAAAAGGACAAATACGACGACCACGATTTTTGTCCATTTCTCTTATAATTTTATCCTGGGTCTTTTAGCTCTCTTAGCTACCTATGTACAGCAGATGCTTGGTTAGTTTGTTTGCCCAGCATCAGGTGAACTGCTATAATGCGGCTTCCGTCGGGGCATGGCGCAGCCTGGTAGCGCGCTTCAATGGGGTTGAAGAGGTCGTGGGTTCGAATCCCGCTGCCCCGACTAAGGTGAAGAAATAAACGCCGCGCGTGATTGCGCGGCGTTTTCTTTTCAACAGACTTTTTTTGTGAGGCAGTCATGACCAGTTCGGGAAGTACACGTATCCGTAAGATTGTCATCTTTTCTTTGGTAATCTTGGGTTTGTTATTGATCGGATTAGCTTTAGCAGCTGATTACCTAAAACTCGACTTAACCCCTGGATTTGGCATGATACAAATGGTCGCGGCATTGGCCGGTCTAACACTGCTCACAATGGCTGCGTTCTTATACCTCTATAGTTTGCGTCCCAAAGATGCGCCTCATTCGTTGCAAGCAGATATCGCCGTACGCCTGGGGGCTACAGGTTTAATATTCACATATGTCACCGGCTTGTCAGATTTAATCGGGATTGGTACACACATCGATCCTAATTTTGAGCGGCCGTTTGTGGGACCATTACAATTTGGGGGCCTTCTCCTTGGGATTCTCATGATCGCAGCCGGACTAATCCTATACTATACCAGCCGCGGCCCGCGCAGAAGTTCTTCCCTCGAGTTCCTAATTGACGGCAGGAATCGCAATAACGACAGCAACCAGCCACAGTAAGAGAATCTGAAGGTCTTCTTTTTTTAGGAAGGTAAAGGGCGTCTAGTTACCAAAGAGTTATCGTAAATTGGTTAGCTGAAAAGGTTGGTTTAGCACCGTAAAGACGGCCGTTTCCGCGTTCAAGGGGGTTTGGAAAGTCACTGCATATTGCAATGTCTGGCCCGCCGGCACCGTCCAGGGAAATGCCGGATTGGTGGCCAGCATTAAATAAGATGCGCCATCTGGTGTACGCAATGTCACATCATTTGGAGTCACGACAACCGTTTGATCCCCATTATTACTTATCTGGCCAACCATAGTCATGCTCGATAAATCTTCGGATACCGTCACACTCGTCAATGTGATTGTCGTCGATTGAGCAGCATTACTACCACTATAAGGGATGTTCACCTGTACCTGGTCCCCGGTATCCCGGCGCACGATAGTCATGGTCACAGAACTGCTCACTAACCCATCAGGCACCTGATAGCCAACAGAAACAGACAGCGTATCGCCGGCATTCAAGAAACCACCTGTGAGTGGCGCGTTGACACCAAGACGGCTGGCTACAGGGTTAAGCGCATATTGGTTTCCAACTTCGTCAACCAGCGTTAATTGTAATTGGCTGACATCTACGGCCGTCGTACCTGCATTATATATTTGGAAATCAACAACGAAGAAAGAAAAGCCTGGAGGGGCATTGGGATCGTTGGGATGATAAGAAACTTCCGTAACCGTTACCTGGACATTTGAAAGCTGTGCAGTTTCGCCCACACCAACAGAAGTGCCAGAACTGTCTGTTCCACCCGCCGATTCGGTAAGCACATATCGTCCTCGGGCAACTAATCTTTGATCCTCGCCCGCTTCCATAAGTATCAGCGTCATTCCGGGTGTAAGCTGGCGAAAAATGCTTTGATCGTTAACGGCCACAAGACTGCTGCTTTCAAATTCAAAAACAAATTCCGCGCCGCTCTGGGTCGTAATGATCATTCGCGCACCGGGAATCAGGGATTCCATTAATGTCCGGTTTTGGTCGGAGTCACCCAAGGCCATAATATAGTTGATGATGCTGCCAAACACCCAACCAGAGGTATCCTCGGAGGCTAACGGGGGTGACCAGGTCCCATCCGGGTTAATCGCAACCTGCTGCACTGGTAACTGGCGCCCGCTAATGCTCAAATTAACCGGCACATCGAGGGTCACCGATACCGTGCTCGTATCGCTTATTCCATAAACAATAGGCTCACCGGCGGAAGGCGCGGGGCCGGCAAATTGTGGGAATGGTGTTGGTTCACCACTGGCTTGCCCATCTGATTCATCTTGGGTAGATCGAATCAATGAATAACCTAGACCACAGACCGCAGCCAGACTGATCACAACTAAAACAATTAATATGACCAGCGGTAATCGCCCTGATAAGAAGCTTGATGATGTTTCGTTTTGCGATTCGTCTGACATGGATAATTCTATGGTATGCCGGAAGGTAATGGCCTAGGTTCAACTCGTAGGAGGATATTTGAACTCGCCCCGATGACAACCTGGCTGTAGTTTAAATAAGACACTTCAACGCGCACTGCCCCCGAAGATGCAATTGAATCGAAGCGAATGACACCAGCCTCATTACTGTAACCAAAAGCCAGCAATTCACCTGTCGAATTATCATATAGTTCAACCGCGACATCCATAATCCCTTCAGTCAACTCGGGCGTGAAATTGTAGTTGCTGTCATAGTAAACAGTAACCTGTACTGTTGTAGTCTGCTGCGCTGCAGCGATAGGTGTGGCCGTCGGCAATGGTTGGAATCCTATTATTGGGGGCGGTACAGGGGTTGGCGCCAGATTAGCAAAATCAATAGGTGTTGGCGTTGGTGGAAAAGTCGGAAATGCGACAGGCGTAAACGTTGGCACGACGCCTCCACTGCTTGGCGGAGCCACCCATACAGCAGTTGCAGTCGGCGGCACTGGTGGCGGCGTTGGTGTTGCCGCTAAACCATTACAAACGAGATCATATGTGTAAAGTGGCGTCTCATCATACGGCGGGGGATTCACCGGCCCCACAAGAATAAATAAGTTTCCCTGATAGGTTGAATACCATGAAAGCAGGCTGCTCGGATCGCCAACTGCGCGGTTATTATTGCCTAACTGCGGATTGAAATCATTACCATTATTGTCCAGGAAAATAATATTCGTGTCATTAGGGGGGGAAAGGTTCGTTGTTTCACAAGTATAAAGAACGCCAGGCATCACTGGTAACCGATAATAATCAGTGTCTTGATCCATACCTTCCGGCGGGATGAAATTCATGTTTGACTTGGTTGCACCCGTTCCAATAAGACATGCTGTCCCGATTGTATTGTTTGGTTCGCAAGTGTCTAACTGGCCAACACGGGTGGGTGTCGGTGTAGCTGTTGGTGGCAGTATCTCATCAACGCCAAAAGCATAAGTCTTATTCGTCGGGTCGGTAGGATCCGTATTCGTTATTTTGGCAAAATAGAAACCATCCTCCTTCACCGAGGCTTCTACCTGAGACCTGTTATTGGCCACATCGACATCATCATTTTCAGCAATTTTATTACCATTCGGATCATAAAGTTTCAAATATGTGTCAATCCCAGCCGCTACGTCCGTCGTATACACCTGATAAGTACTGCCTTTCTTGCCGTAAAACTGAAAAAAGTCCACATCTCCAACAGGCCACAGCGTTATTCCTGTCAATTTTGCGGCATTGGCTGACGTCGTGTATGCGGTTTCAAAAACGTTATTTGGTTCGTATTGATCCAGAAATACGGTTCCTCCAGGCGTACTCGTAGGTGTATGGGTGGGGGTAGCCGTATCATTATCCACAATTGTAATAGTAATGGAACTCGGAACTCCCACAGTAGCATTTACAGGATTCGTCAAGAAGGCCAAGAATGTGCGATTGGGATTAGTCTGGTTGTTGCCTATAATCGTTACTTCGAAGGTTTTTGAGTCCGTAGATCCTGCGGGAAATGTCAATGTGCCTGACGTAGCAACATAATCCACACCTGCGGTCGCGCTCCCGTTTGCTGTGGCGTATTGTACGGTGACATCCTCACCTACCGCAGGCTCTTGGGTTATTTTGACACTAATTGTTTTTTGGGTTGTGGTGCCTTCATCGGGTTCGATAACAGTGTCTGTAGCCGTTTCGAATGCAACAGTAGGCTGTTGTTCTGGAGCAGCCATAACGACATATGCATTATATTGTGCAGGATAGACCCCTGTTAAGCCGGTAATGGCTAGTACTGATAGTGCCAATCCCACGAGAAACGTTAACGGCCGTTTTAGGATACTGCTTCGTTTCATCAACAACCTTCGGACACCAGGCAATCGCCCGGTGCGCTTATATCTAAACGTGATTATAAGTTCTGGTCAGATCTTGGGCAAGTTTGGCAAAGTCTGTGACCACAAACAGCCCCTATTGGCGAATAATTCGGCAAATTTGGTGGCACAAAAAGGGATAATACCCATTATAGGTACTATCCCTTTAAAAATATTGTTTAAGTTAAACTATGTTTTGTTAGGATTTACTGTCTTCTTTTGGATTTTCTTCATCAGAAGATCCATTCTCAGGTATCGGATCTCCCAGGACCTCATCAACCAGACCGTACTCCATCGCCTCTTTGGCACTCATATAGATGTCACGATCGGTGTCGGAAGAGATTCTTTCCACTGTTTGACCAGTGTGGAAACTGAGAATCCGGTTAAGATCGCTGCGCAGGCGCAGTATTTCCTGAGCCTGAATAGCAATATCTGACGCTTGTCCCTGGGCTCCACCTAAAGGCTGGTGCATATGGATCGTAGCATTTGGCAAAGCATAGCGCATGCCCTTGGTGCCGGCAGTTAAAAGGACTGTCCCAAAACTAGCGGTAAAACCGACCGCATAAGTAGCTACTTGGCTGTTAACCTGCTGCATTGTGTCATAAATCGCCATACCCGAATATACCATTCCTCCAGGGGAGTTAATATACATGGTTATAGGCCGGGTGGGATCGTCATTGTCCAAGAACAACAGTTGGGCAACAATGAGGTTTGCTACCTGATCATTAATAGGCGTACCCAACATAATAATGCGGTTACGCAAAAGAAGGGAGTAAATATCAAAGGCTCGTTCACCACGTCCGGTAGTCTCGATAACCATCGGAACAAGGGAAGTTGGTAAATTCATCGTCATGATTCTCCTAGCCTGGATAGTCCAGGTGTATATTGATCTAAAGAATCTTAATCAGTAACTATTAGATTTACGTTATTCCTCTTCAGAAGCCGACTCAACCTGTGCCGCCTCGGCGATTGCATCAAGATCAGGGGCCTCTCCGCTGAATATTGCGATTAGTCGCTCGTTGACCTTATTGCTCAATACTTCACTGCTGACCATATCAAAACCAGCGCCAGTCAGATAGAAATCACGCATCTGCTTGCGAAGTTCTTCATTTTCATAGCGGGCTACACGCTCATCAACCAATTCGCTGATGTCATCGACATCTACTTGTAGTTTTTCATCGAGCATGAATTGTCTCAGAATCAAGCGCCGGGTGACCCGACTTTCAGCACTTTCCCGAAAATCTTCGCGAATTGATTGCTCCGTTGAGCTCTGAATCTTCAAATAATCATCAAATTCCCAACCAGATCTTGTTACCTGACTCTTGAAGTTCTCCACCATTTCATCCAATTCTATATCTACTGCAGCGGGTGGGAATTGAACGTCAGCATCTTCAAGCATATCATCAATGGCGCTTTCGATTAGGTCTTCCTTAGCCTGAGTTTCGGCCTGGGTCTGAAGTTGTTCGCGAAGTGCTTCCCGCATTTCATCAAGGGTTTCGTAATCGCCGCTCAACTTGGCCAATTCATCATCTAAGGGAGGTAATTCGCGATTCTTCACATCAATGATGCTTAACTTGAAAGTCGCTTCACGACCTGCAAGATCTTCCTCATCATAATCATCAGGGAAAGCAAACCCGAATGAGGTTTCTTCACCAACAGACAAATCAATGAGATTCTCAACGAAAGGAGTCCCAGGGAACAACTTCTTATCATCCATCAACAAATCGAGCTGTTCCTGGTCGAACAAGATTTCGCCCTCTGGTTCGGCCGATATCTTCTTGCTCCTCGTCAACATCGACTTGCTCGTCTACGTCAAATTCTTCCTCAACATCCCCTTCAACAGGTGCGAGTTCCCCTCGCCCACTCACAGTTATCATATCGCCAGCCTGTATCGGCCTGTCAACGGGTTCAACCGTCTGGTGCTCAATCTGTACCTGCTCAAGCGCCTCTTCTACCGCATCTTCACTTAATTCTACAGGCTCGATTTCCTTTCGCAGTTCGCGATATTCGCCTAATATCACAACCGGTTGCAAAGGCACAGTAAACTCCAAAACCAATGGTTCCGGCTCTAAATCATCAAGCACAGGTTGTCCATAAGGTTCAACCTCAATCTCTTCTAGCGCTTCAACAAAGATGTCCTGGGCTATGTCGTCAATAGCCTCCGCACGCACTGTAGCGCGACCTACACGCTGCAGCACTACTCTGTACGGCACTTTCCCTTTACGGAATCCTGGAAAGTTAATATCTCGCGCTAGTTCTCGTGCTTTTTGGCGCATCGCCTTTTCAACGCGATCTTCGCTAACTTCTACGGATAGCTTCAGTTGCCGCTTATCATCTTCTTCTTTATGGATAGTCAGTGTCACAAAATACCTCACTTATGGAACCATCAACTGTCGTTGCGGTGGGTTACTTTCTTAAGAATGATAGATACCATAAACCGGGGCTAAGAAATCTTTCTCTGCCCCGGCTACGGATTTAAAAAAGCGTTGCCGTGGCAACGCCTTCCCTTGTAAAATGGGGATGGAGGGACTCGAACCCACACGCCTTGCGGCACATGATTCTAAGTCATGCGCGTCTGCCAGTTCCGCCACATCCCCGACAAGTTTTTTATTATATCATTGGCGCATACTTTGCCAAAATATCGTGGTCTAGCTTAATAAGGCGTGTTAAAGTTGCGGGAATTAAATTTGATATTACGAAGACTTAACCCGTGACTTAAGATTTATTGCCTATTTGTTGTTTTAGGACCTTCCAGGAGGTGAGTTATGAGCACTTTACTAATGAAAAACGCATCAGTTCTGGTGACAATGGATGATGATCGGCGTGAGATAGCCAATGGCGCCTTGTTTATTCGTGATAATGTCATTGAGCAGGTAGGTGCAACGGCCGATCTCCCAGATACGGCCGACGAAATCCTCGATTTGGCGGGCCACATAGTTTTACCCGGTATGGTCAATACCCATCACCATTTGTATCAGACACTGACTCGAGTGATTGCCCAAGATGATGAATTATTTACCTGGCTTAAAACCCTCTACCCGATCTGGGCCAACCTCACAGATGAAGCAATCTACATTAGCACCCTGACTGGCCTTGCAGAGTTAGCACTTTCGGGTTGTACCACAAGCAGTGATCACCTGTATGTATTCCCAAATGATTGCACCCTAGACAGCCAAATCCGTGCCGCCCAAGAAATTGGGGTCCGCTTTCATGCCGCGCGAGGCTCTATGTCATTGGGAGAAAGTGAGGGCGGCCTTCCTCCAGATAGATGCACTGAAAGTGAAGCTTACATTTTAAAGGATAGCCAACGACTCATTGAACAGTATCATGACTACAACCGCTTCGCGATGATCCGTGTGGTATTGGCACCCTGCTCTCCATTTTCAGTAACGCCCGATTTGATGCGGGAATCGGCCGATCTTGCCCGTGCTTATAAAACACGCTTACACACACACCTGGCAGAAACAGTCGAAGAAGAAGCATTTTGCCTGGAAACATTTGGCAAGAGGCCAGTGGACTACGTGGAATCTCTGGGTTGGACGGGAGAGGATGTATGGCATGCACACTGCGTTCACATGAGTGATAGTGAGATTGATTTATTTAGCCGAACGGGAACAGGTGTTGCCCACTGCCCCGGCAGCAATATGCGGCTGGCCAGCGGCATTGCCCGTGTTGTAGATTGGCGCAATAAAAATGTTCGCGTTGGTCTCGGTGTCGACGGATCAGCATCCAACGATGGCAGCAATCTGTTAGCTGAAGCACGTATGGCAATGCTGCTTCAGCGGGTCGCTCCAGATCGCTATTTGAGTGAAAAACCTGGCGGACGTGGTGGTTTCGCAGGGGAAGCAAGTTCCATGTCAGCCCGGCAAGCACTGGAATTGGCAACCCGTGGTGGTGCAGCCGTGCTGGGAAGAGATGATATTGGTTGCTTGGCACCGGGCATGAGCGCAGATTTTATCGCCATCAATCTCAATCAAATTGGTTATACCGGCGCTCTTCATGATCCCGTAGCGGCCGTTATTTTTTGTCAAACCCCAGGTGTTGACTGGTCGGTAATCAACGGGCAAGTAGTCGTAAAAGAGGGGCAGTTGACCACATTAGATTTTCAACCCCATCTAGAGCGCCACAATGCTATCTCATCCGCTATGATTCGCGGTGAAGCCTAATGGAAAATAGTTTTCGCCTGAATCGGAGCGGTTTACATGCTTATTAGCGCAACCGGCATTGTAATAGACCATTACGGTGACGTCCTCTTGATCCAACGGGACGACACACGGACATTAGCCCCCCCTGGCGGGGCGGCCGAAATTGGCGAATTACCAACGGAAACCGCGGCTCGCGAAGTCAAAGAAGAAACCGGTCTCATTGTCAAGCCGGTGCGTTTAGTTGGCCTTTATTTTACACCCACGAAACAAGAGGACTATCTTTCCCTTTGTTTTCGTTGCATCATGCGCGGGGGGGAGATTGCTACATCGGAAGAAGCTTTACACGCAGGTTTTTTCAAAACTAATCCCTATCCAAAACCGATGTTAGATCTGCATAACGATCGCGTCAAAAGAAGTCTTGCCCACCATGGTGGTCCTCCGTACTGGGGAACACACGAATTACCAACCCGTTTACGTTTAGGAAGGCTGTTTATCAATCGTATCGTCTACCCCTGGATGGATTTTCGTCGTCGCCGGAAGGGACAGCCTCTTTACCAGCCCCCACCTCGGTGGGAGGCACATGCTGCCACTATCCTTCGCGATGCACAAGGACGTGTTCTGTGGACCAAATCATCTGATGGCAGAGATTGGCGCTTACCTGGCGAAGTGTGCAGGTTGAACGAAGCGCCTTGGGATACGGCCGCAAACTCGATCAAGAACGCCAGTCAGATCAACATGAAATTAATCGGACTAACCGGCGTATATCCCGCAGAAAACAGTCCGACCATGACATTTAATTTTCTTGCCGAGTTTATGAATGGAAATCAAATGCCGGTAGCAAATCTCGAATCCGATTTCTTCGCCGTTGGACATGAACCTCCTACTGCCCATCGTCAACAGGTTGATCAAGTTAAAGAGGTGTTTAACTCCAGTGAGGAGACCCGATTCCAGTTAATTTAAACTAAGTCAGGCATCCCCAACGAATAATGCAGTATCTGTAACTTGGTCAAAAGATGGGAAAAAATTTCCCATAAGGTGGTTATGAAAAGAAAGCCTTCTAATCAAAATCCAGGAGAAAGATTTAGCAGGAGACAATTCTTAGCCTTCTCTGGATTGGCTGTTGGCGCTGGGCTAGTCACCGCCAGCGGATATCTTTATTTAAATAATGAAGCTGACGAGCCCGTTGTGGACCAAATCCAACTGCCTATTCGAGATTTAGATCCATCTTTAGAAGGTTTCACCATTGCCGTTCTCGCCGACTTTCATCTTTATCCTCTCACACAACTGGATCTCATCAGGAAAGCGGTGACAATGGCAAACGCTCTCAATCCTGATGTGACTGTCTTATTAGGAGATTACGTCTGGCGCGATGTTGAAGCCATCTTTGATCTTAGCGCCCGTATTGGCTGGTCTGAACGCCAGGTATGGGGTTTTTTCGATCATAGGAAATCACGATCATTGGACTGATATCGATATAATTACCCATGGCTTAACCCAGGCGGGTCTTCCGATTCTCTTGAACAAGGGCATACCAATTTCGGCCGGGAAGGGAACGCTATATCTGGCAGGGTTGGATGATGGCTGGAGCGGCCAACCCGATTTGCAAGCAACAATGCAAAACCACCCGGCAGAAGCGCCCACTGTTCTTTTACTACATGAGCCCGATCTCGCAGACAAATATTCCCAAGATAAACGTATTGCCGTACAGCTATCCGGCCACAGTCACGGTGGTCAAATACGTTTTCCCAAGGTGGGCGCGTTGATTCTCCCTTATCTCGCCTGGAAGTATGATTATGGACTTTATAATGTGAACGGCATGTGGCTGTATACTAATCGTGGCCTAGGCGTTACGAATGAGCCTGTGCGTTTCAATTGCCCCCCGGAAATCACTGAAATCACGCTGATTCGCGCATGAAATTTATGGTACCAGACAAACGTTATAAGGCTCTAAGCTTATCTAAATGATGTTGACATACATATACTGCTTGTTATAATTACATTTCGTCTGAATTACAAACGACTGTGTTCTGCCCCCAAATAGTCAGAACAATCGATTACACTAAATAAACGTAGGTTTTGGACAACAAACAATCTGCGTAGGAGCACTCTGTCATGGAAGAGATCAGTAATACAAACCCAGTGGAAACCGAAACTGAAGTGGTTTCCACACCAACCAATATCAATGACTTAAAGCCCAAAATGGAGCTCACTGGCACCGTTAAACGGCTAGAGCTCTACGGGGCATTTATTGATATTGGCGTGGGGGTAAATGCCCTCGTGCACATTTCCCGCTTGAGCACAGGACATGTCAATCGTGTTTCTGATGTACTTCAAGAAGGCAGTGAAGTCACTTTATGGATTGAAAAGGTTGATCCTGAAAAGAAACAGATCATGGTGACCTTGATCGAGCCTCTTCAAGTAGATTGGCGCGATCTGGAATCTGGCCAAACCTATACCGGCACTGTCAGCCGCCTGGAAAACTACGGCGCATTTGTTAATATTGGTGCCGAACGCGAGGGATTGGTTCACATCAGTGAAATTAGTCATGATTATGTCAAAGATCCCAACGAAAAACTAACTGTCGGTGATGAAATTCAGGTACAAGTGTTAGGTTTTAACAAACGCAAGCGGCGTATTGACTTAAGTATTAAGAATCTTGAAGAAAAGCCGGAGTCGGAAAAGGCCTCATTCAGCCCACAAGTGGTTGAGGAAATTTTTGAAGATGAGACCGAAGAAATGGATGAGTCACAAACCGCTATGGAGTTCGCTTTCCGCCAAGCCATGGGTGATGACTCTGTCGACGACGCTATCGGCCATCGCCGTCGCAAGAAAACAGGGAAAAAAGGCCGTAATACACGCCGGCGGAACCGTCGAGACCAAGAGGATTTGCTAGATAGGACTTTGCATTTCCAAGGGGATCATTAGTTACTTTGAAGACCTGCCAAGCGCAGGTCTTTTTATTTTAGAAGACGGTTTCTGGCCAATCTATCATGAATGCTTCTAGTTTATCGCCAGGAGATACGGCCGTCACCCCTTCAGGTATTATCACCAAGGCATTCGCTTTTACCATTGACGTCATAACATGAGATCCCTGGCTGCCAGTTGATACCGCTTGGTAACCAGCGAGCGATTTTGTGACCACAGCCCGAACATAGCTTTCTCGACCGTCCGAATGAATCTGATCATGCAGCGTAACAGTAACCTTTGGCCGGTTCAGGGTCGTGAATCCCATCATTTTGCGGATAGCAGGACGTACAAATCTTTCAAAGGAAACCATAGCCGATACTGGGTTACCGGGAAGGCCTAGAAATGGTATGCCATGGTAGGTCCCAAATGCTAATGGCTTTCCAGGTCGCATACGGACTCGCCAGAATCCGACATTACCTTCTTTTTCCAAAACTGCTTTCACAACATCATAGGCGCCAACTGACACACCGGCTGAACTTATCAACAAGTCTGCTTCTAAATCCACTCCTATTTGCAACTTGGCCCGCACATCCTCTTCCGTATCACGCGCCACGCCGAGTGGTATCAAATCCGCACCAAGAGCGATAACTTGGGCTGACTGGGCATAACTGTTGCTGTTTCGAATCTTACCAGGTGTAAGAGCCTGATTGACATCAATCAGCTCGTCCCCTGTAGCTAATACGCCAATCCGCGGCCGGCGGCGAACCATTACCCGGCTCACGCCCAGAGCAGCCAGCACACCAATTTCTTGTGGACGCAAGATATGACCTGGGGCGATGACTTCTTGGCCGGAGATGATATCCTCGCCGATTTGGCGAACATAGTCTCCGGATTGCACGGATCGGCGTACCAGTATCTGTTCTGGTAACGGCCGTTCATCATCACGCCACTCTTCGTTAGTATCTTCAACCGGTACCACCGCATCGGCCCCTTGAGGCAAGGGGGCGCCAGTCATGATTCGCGCTGCTGTACCTGGCTTAACTGACACCTCTTTGGCAGTTCCGGCTGCGATATCAGCAACAACCCGTAAGCTCGCAGGTTGTTCTTCGGTAGCGCTAGAAATATCAGCAGCTCGCAGCGCGTAACCATCCATGGAAGAGTTGGCAAATGGGGGCAAGCTGTCGTTGGCGACAATCGGCTCAATGACAACCCGGCCGAGAGCTTCAAGCAAAGATACACGTTCCCCCGATAAAGGCTCGACCCCGGCAAGAATAAGCGCCAATGCGTCAGTAACAGTTAAGTATTCCAAATCTGCCATATGAAGCCCGCCGTTATAGGGCCATGCGGCCGTCCAGCTCAAGTTCTGCAGCAAAGCGCTGCATTGCAGACAGCACATTGTTGATATGTGTCCACAAATCTAATTGACCGTCAAAGCATGCATCGCTGAATTCGGCTGTTGCCTTCTCGACGTCTTCCCGGTCGACACCAGCAGCAAAATTTTGGTTCTTCCACTTCTTGCGGATAGATTTCAAACTGACATCGGCGATGTTCTTAGACGGCCGAACAAGCGTGGTGGCTACAATCAAACCCGTAATCTCATCATTGGCCATCAAGGCAAAATCAACCGGTTTTTCACGCACTACGCCAGTGCCTTCTGTGTAGTGAGACAAAACAACACGAATGGTTTCTTCATCCCATCCTCGTTCGCGCAAGATCTGGGCCCCGTCTATTGGATGCCGGTCTAAATCAGGGTGAATTTCCCAATCAAAATCATGAACCAAGCCTACAGTTTCCCAATAATTGGAATCTTGCCCTAATAATTCAGCATAAAATCGCATGGCCGCGGCTACGGCAAGCATGTGCCGCCGAAGCCCCCAATCTTGAACGAATTCACAAACCAGTTCCCAAGCATCATCTCTCACCTTCATCGTTCGCTCAGTCTCCAGGTTTCTACTATTTGCCGTCTCTAGCACCGCAGTCACATTCGCCGCCTTCGTTACAACCCTCTCCCGCTTTCTTTTGCAGGGCTAATAACTCGTCCAGAGGCTCTAGCTCATGGCGGAAAACTTCTTGACGTTCCCCATTATCAAGCCCAACCAATACCGCATCGCGAAGCACACGAACATCCAGCACCCTTCCCCGACCATACGGCGTCTCCACCTTTTTGCCTCTCTTCGGTAAATGCTTGCGGGCTTCCACATACTGCTCATATTCATACACCAAACAGCACCGAAGACGGCCGCACATACCGGTTATCTCTTGAGGGCTCAAGGAAATACCTTGTGCTTTGGCCATTTTGATCGACACCGGACTAAATTCAGTGAGGAATGTGGAACAACATCGTGGTGAGCCGCAAGCGCCATAACCGCCCATAATTTTGGCCACATCTCGTGGGCCAACAGAGCGCATTTCTACCCTTGAGCGGAACATGCGATTTAGCGTCTTTTGCAGTGGTTTAATATCAAGTTTTTTATTTTCCGACGTATAAGAGAATGTCAGCCAGGATCCGTCAAAACTATATTCAGCCTTCAAGAACTTAGCATCCTTGATACCAAATTCAGCCGCCCGCTCACGACATGTGATCAAAGCATCAAGCTCTTTCGATTCCCAGACCTGTTTCAATACCAGATCGCGTGGTGTTGCCCGACTCTTAATCGGCTTGACACTATTGGGGTGATGCACACTAGCCGGTTCAATAAATGCGACTATCTGTCCCAATTGACGTCCCCGTTTTGTCTCTACAATAACGTGATCGCCTGCTTGAACATCCCGATTCTCACCTAGCTTGAAATGGTAAAGTGTTCCGAGTTTCTGAAAGCGAATGCCAACGAATTCGGAAGCATCATTCGCTATATTAGTAGCCATTGTGTACTCCTAAACATAAGGCAGTAATTAGCCAATCATTTGGATTGGTATTATTCCTTCTGCTTGTTTCTGCAAAGTTAAAACACTAATATTGGCTGCGATTTTTCGTGAAATCGCGCGCAGTGCTTCGGCCGCTTCAGAATCAGGATGGGTAACAACAATAGGTTGTCCTGTATCCCCGCCTATTCGTATTTGACCATCCATGGGTACACTTCCCAAATAATCCGTGTTATGGGAATCAGCCAATTTCTTGCCGGCACCTGTTCCAAAAACAGACCCGCTCATATTTTCAATCACACCGATAATCGGTACATCCAGTTTTTCAAATGTTTTCAGGCCGCGTAAGGCGTCCGCTGCAGCCACTTGCATGGGTTGCGTAATTACTAAGGCCCCAGAAAGGGGAATAACCTGTGCCAGAGTCAACTGAGCATCGCCAGTTCCAGGGGGCAGATCAATAATCAGATAGTCCAGCTCTCCCCAATCGACATCCGTCAACAATTGTTGAATCGCGCTGTGGAGCATTGGGCCACGCCATATCAGTGGTTGATCTGGTTTTACTAAGAATGCCATGGAGATGAATTTAACACCATAGTTTTCTGCAGGCATCATTTTTCGGTTCTTTACGGGAGGCATCTGGTCAACCCCCATCATCATGGGAATGTTCGGTCCGAGAATATCTGCATCTAACAAACCCACTCTCGCGCCCTGCTGAGCAAGAGAAACAGCGAGATTGACAGCAATGGTCGATTTTCCGACACCACCTTTGCCGCTGGATACTGCAATGGTATTGCGAAATTGCTGGCCGATCTGCTGTCCAATTCGCTTATCCGTAGGCACATTTGATCCCCAATTGATCGTGATATCGCCTAAACCTTCAACATGCGCCAATGCTGCTCTTGAGTCACGCTCCATCGTTCCTTTTAGCGGGCATGCTGGGGTCGTAAGCATGATCATAAAACTCAGATCACTGCCGTCAATCTTGATATCACGGATCATGTTCAAAGAAACAAGATCGCGGTGTAATTCCGGTTCAATTACAGTCGATAAGGCGGACAAAACCGCTTCTTCTGTGACATTATTGCTTGAAATTGTATTTGTCATCGTTAATTCCTAAACAAAAGCAAATCGCTCCCGACGGAGCGATATTGCTTTTTATTTCTAATAATATCGGCAATATGCCATCAATTGATCGTCAATATTGGAGACCTTTATAAGCCAATTGCCGGGTAATCGCATCAGCAATACGGGCCTCTTTATCCTGACCATCCTTATTCTTGTCTCGCTTTTTCTTTTTTGCTTCTTCAGCAAAATCTCTTGCCGCCGCTTCTGCCTCGGCTTTCTTGGGTGCAATCGATCGCCAATAGCTTAGCGGCTTGCTAAGACGTTCTTTATCATGAATATGGGCTGTTGTGCGATCGTAGCTGGCCAGCTCATAATCATGATCCATCTTGATGGCATCAAATGGGCAAAACTCGGCACAGAGACCACAATTCATACAGATGTCGATATCGATGATAGAATTTTTCGGGTTCTGGCTTTGGACGGCCGTTGGGCTTTTTCCCACGTTCAATCCAGATACATTGTGGCGGGCAAACCTTGGCACAAATTCCGCAAGAGGTACACCAATCATGCCCCCATTTTTGTCCAGGGGCAGGATCATCTGTAACCAGAAAAGGTACAAACCGAAAACGCTCTGGTGTCGGCAGTTTTTCCTCAGGATAGAAGACTGTTACTACCCCTGTCCCTTCAAGACTTTGTCGCTGCAGAAATGCCTCGTCATTATAATACCGGCCACCTTTGCCCAACCAGGCAATATCATCCTTATAGGAATTAACAAAATGTTTCAGGGTGATACCAAGTCCCTTTAGGATACCAATTCCGTACATAATTTCTCCCAAACAGGATATTGTCTATGCAAACAATACTCAATTTTTAGCAATATAGCAGGCTATCGATCGACCTCGCCTAACACGATATCAATGCTGCCCAAGATACCCACGAATCCGCTACCTTATGGCCAACACACATTTTTTCTAATCCGGTGAGATTAATGAACGATGGAGCACGAACATGATACCGTTCTGGATTAGAATCACGACGGTTGGCCGTAACATAAAAGCCGAGTTCTCCCTTTGGCGCTTCGACACGACCATAGGATTCTCCACCCCGCGGCGCACGCAATGCGTACTGCGGTTTTCCAGAAAACACAGATCCACCTTCCGTTGCCTTTAAATGGTGGATAACCTGTTCCAAAATACGCAGGCTTTGGCGCATCTCATCCATACGAACAAGATAACGATCAAAAATATCCCCGTTATAGCGTACCGCGACATCAAAATCTAAATGCTCATAAAAGGAATACGGTTCTGCGCGGCGGATATCATATGGCACGCCGCTGGCCCGCAAAACAGGGCCGGAAGCGCTATATGCAATCGCATCTTCAGGGGATAAGTATCCAACACCAATACTGCGCGCACGCATGATCTCATTGCCCGTCATTAGTTCATCACCCTGATCTAAGGATCGGGGCAAGCGCTCATAAACCAACTCTTCCAAGAATCTCATGATGGGTTGGCCGCGCATATCATCAGGCAAATCATAAGCCACGCCACCAAAACGCATGTAATTACACATCATACGTGCCCCGGTGGTCGCTTCAAAGAAATCTAGAATCAATTCGCGCTCAATGTAGAAATAAAGCATTGGCGTTTGCAATGCACCCAGGTCATTCAGCAAGAAACCTACGGCCCATAGATGGTTGGCAATCCGCGTCAATTCCGCCATGAGAATACGCAACCATTCTGCTCTTTCTGTCACCTCAATATCCAACAGCTTTTCAATAGTCATCGCGTAAGCCATATTGTTGGACATGGAGGAAAGATAATCCAGCCGATCGGTATATGGCATATTCATGATGAAGGTATTACGTTCACCAATTTTCTCATGATTGCGGTGCAAATAGCCCATGACTGGTTTGAGACCAACGATCGTTTCGCCATCAAGCGTAACAACCATGCGGAATACACCATGGGTTGAAGGATGCTGTGGCCCCATATTAACCGTAACTTTATCAGTAGCCAGACCTGGGGTGGAATCACGCGAAAAGGTCAAACCCATGTATACATCTGTTTCTACTTCGTATTCATCCCCAGTTGGCATCCACCCAGGCGGATATTGGACATTTTTGCCATACGGAATTTTTTCTTCAGCACGAATCACATCACCGCCGGGCCAACGGCTGCCAAAAGGTTTTTGATCTTCTTCGAAAAACGGCTCTTTCCAATCCTTGCGCAGTGGATGACCATGAAAGCCGTCCCATGTAAGGATACGGCGTAAATCAGGATGGCCATCAAAAACGCACACCCACCATATCCCACGCTTCTCGTTCTTGAAAATCGGCTCCTGGCCAAACCGGGACCAACGAAGGCACAATGGGATTATCGCGGTCAACTTGAACTTTGAAGACTACGGGGCCGCCGCCTTTTTCAATACTGTAGGCATGATAAACTACTTCCATCTTGTTATCTTCGATGAGATCTACGCCGGTTACGCTAGAAAGGAAATCGAAACCCAAGTCATCACGTAGCGCTACGCCGAACTCAACAACATGCTCAGCATCAACAACCACGCCTTCATACCCGTCACGTATATCATCAGTTACACCCTCTGGGAAACGATCCTTCAGGTTTGCGAGGGCCTCGCTTACGGGGTCGCCAATTATCTCTTGCTCATTATCACCTGCAGGTGACTCCATAATCATTTCACTCATTGTTGACCTTTAATGTAAATTTCTAGTATTGAAACGTAGAACCCAAACAGCCCTTATGCCGCCGGTTCGGCTGCTTCAACTTCCGCTGCCTGCGTCGCTTTATATTTGTCCGCTTCTGATTCAATAAGATCTAGTTGTCGGACATCAATTAGGTCAGGGCCCAGAACAGGAATTGGATAAATCCCCGCCGTGGGATCATCCTTACGATACCAAGGCACAGTAGCTATCGATTGATGATCGATTTTTTCTTGAAGGGCAATAAGTCCGTTAATCAAAGCCTGCGGCGTTGGCGGGCAGCCAGGCACATAAACATCTACCGGCAAAAATTTGTCGATACCGTCTACAACACTATAACCTTCTTTGAAAGGGCCACCACCAGAAGCGCATGCGCCCATAGCCATGACATAGCGTGGTTCAGACATCTGATTATAAAGCCGAACAATTGTGGGAACCATCTTCTTGGTTACAGTTCCGGCCACAATCATCAAGTCTGATTGTCGCGGGCTTGCTCTGAAGACTTCCATGCCAAATCGGGACAGATCATAACGGCTGGCAGCTGTGCAAATCATTTCAATCGCGCAACAGGCCAAACCAAAGCCAAGGGGCCAAAGCGAATTGCGGCGCGACCAGTTGTAAATCGGATCAAGAAGCTTGGCAATGTTCGTAATTAGAACATTATCTGCCAGTTCATCGGGAACCGGATCAACAGATGTGGCTCCGGCAGCGGATACGGTCATAGGTTTATCGTCTCCTCATACCAAACGGTCTGAATATCAAGTAAAATCTGTTCAGTAACGAAAGATGGATCGTCCTGGAATCCGGGTAGGTTTTCAACCAATTCGGCCAATTCGTAAAGGCCAATCTGTTCAGGATCATACTGAGGATAACTATCTATCAATACCGAGGCAATTGCGTAAGTTGAATCCCAGTACAACTCAAGTAACTGGTCGTTCAATCATAATCTCCCTAGATTCAGAATGAGAGTAAGTATATTACATAGTGGTTGTCATGGCGAATTAGTGGGGAAGATTTATTAACCTGTTTATACTGTCTGCGTTCTCCAACCATAATTGATCCTGTACGGTATAAATCAACTATATATCATCGGAAAACTATCAATGAGAATAATGATAATCTCCCCCTACCATGGAGGCAGCCATCGCGCATGGGCTAACGGATTCCGTGAGCACAGCGATCATCAGATAGACCTGCTTACGCTTCAGGCACGCTTCTGGAAATGGCGTATGCATGGTGGAGCAATCACACTTGCCCGCCGTTTTGTCGAAATTAATCAATTGCCAGATCTGATTATGGCTACTGATATGCTGGATTTAACAACGTTTCTTGCAATGACGCGCAAAACCACAAGTAGGGTTCCGACAGCTCTATACATGCATGAGAACCAGCTCACTTATCCTCTACCAAAAGATGGTTCGACAGGTCCGATGCGTAGACAGTTAGGGGAACGCGACAGGCATTATGCCTTCATCAACTTTGCATCTATGATGGTGGCTGATTACATCTTGTTCAACTCCCATTACCATCTCGACAGCTTCTTTGCCGCGCTTCCTGCATTCCTGAAACATTTTCCTGAATATAATGAACTAGGCAGCATAAACAACTTGCGAACCAAGAGCGAAGTTCTAAATATAGGCATCGATCTCGGCCGTCTTGATTCGGGAAATCATCAGGCAGGATCGAATTCGCATGATACGCCATTGATTCTCTGGAATCAACGCTGGGAATATGATAAGAACCCCGCGGATTTCTTCTCGGCCTTATTTAGTTTAGCTGATGAAGGTCTCCCTTTCCGCGTCGCCCTATGTGGTCAGCAGTATGGAAAAAGGCCATCATCGTTTGAAGATGGCTTAGAACGGTTATCCGACCGAATTGTTCACGTGGGTTTTGCATCCACCGAGGAGTATGTCCAACTGTTATGGGATGCTGATATTGTCGTATCTACGGCGCATCATGAATTCTTTGGTATCAGCATCGTAGAAGCCGTTTATGCACAATCATTCCCTATCCTACCTGATCGTTTGAGTTATCCTGAGCTTATACCTGAAGATGCGCATGGGTATTGCCTTTATGAAAATCAGGAAGGATTGGTTGAACGTTTACGCTGGGCTATCAATCACCACCAAGAAGCAAGGAAACTTGCCGAATTAGGAGCTGCATCAATGGCCCGTTATGATTGGAGTCAAATGGGACCTGAATACGACCTGGTATTAAATCGCTGTGCTGCTGAAGCTGTCTGATTTAACCCATGATTTTCAAGTGGCGGTAGCCACGATTCCAGTAAACTAATGGCGGTCCGTCGGCCCTTGTGACCTTACTGGCTTGTACTTCGCCAATGTAAATCGAATGCGTTCCCACTGCATAGCGCGCATAAATGGTGCAATCCAGCCAGGCCAGTGCGTTATCTAATACGAGGGCTCCTGTTTCGGCCGTATCCCATTCTCCTTCAGCAAAACGATCTTCATCTCTTACCCAGGCAAATCGATTGGACAACTCCACGTGATCCTGACCAAGGATATTTACTGCAAATACAGCTCCTTCTATCTCCAACAGTTCATGCGCTTTTGACCTGTGATCTATAGACACCATAATCAACGGGGGCTTGGGTGATACAGAAGCGAAGGCCGACACGGTTAATCCATGGGGCTGGTTGCTTTGAGGTGTTTTTATTGTAACAATGGTGACACCTGACGGAAAGTGGCGCAGCGCATCACGAAATTTTTCAGATCCAATACTCATAATTTTCCCTTTACTGTGTTTACAGTTCTATCTTCTGTCGCACCACACCAGCTATGTCTGCTAAGTCATGAATATCCAAAGCAAGATCAGAATGCTGTTCACCAACCAAAATCGTAGGCACCGGGTTTCGCGTATGGCGGCGGTGGTCTTTTTCTTCAATATTACCGTGATCACTGGTTATTATCAGCAAACCTGATGTATCATCCCAAGATTCCAATATCCCACCAATAACGGTGTCTATCATCTCCAGGTGCGCTGCGGCATCTTCCAGTGGACCACGATGGCCGCTGCGGTCACTGGGCCAATGCTCAAAGAAACTTAGGTCATATTCTCGAGCGATAGCAGCAATGCGCTTCCCAGCATCATGCAAACTAATGACCGGCATATCGTCATAATCTAGAAAATCGCGCCATCCCTGTCCTGTAAAACCTGGGCTGACCGCCTGACCTTGCCGCAGTTCTTGCTCACCAAATAGGGGCAGACCCGCACTAACAACAGCCAGAGGAACGGCCGAATACAGGCGCTTGCCGCTGTCGACAGCATCAAAATACCCTTGGGGGTAAGGTGTCATCAACGCCGCCGATCCCCCGGTAGCGACAACCTCGTGGAACAATGTGCCTTGTTTTATCTCCTCCGAAACCTTTGCATTGGGTTTTGGCCCATAATGCTCGCCGATGAGTTGTGGCACATTACGACCCGTGAGGATAGTGGCCTGTCCAGTGGCGCTCTGGGGCCGGCCCTCTACCCCCAAATTGGCGTCCGTGGGTACAAGTGTTGCCCGCTTGCTGGAAACAACACCGTTGCCTTGCAGATACCAATCATCGCGGCCTAAAAGCTGCGTTAGAACTGGCAAATCGGCCGTAACAAAAGGGTTCGAAGCCGGATCAGGTCCGCCCATGCCAACCCCATCCATAAAAAAGATGTGTACGTATTTCATATTCTTGTTCATCTGCATCAATTATATTATCGTAGAAGGCGTGACAAAAGATACACACATCATAATCAAAGAAAAGATTGCCATTCCAGTTTCGGAATTAATCTTTCACTTCTCAACCAGCAGTGGGCCTGGCGGGCAGCATGCCAACCGATCCGCCACGCGTGTTACCCTGCTCTTCGATGTGTTCAACTCTCCCAATATTGATGATGCTACACGTTCTCGCCTGCAAGAAAAACTGGCTCAACGTCTTGATAAAAAGGGCATTTTGCGCATTCAAGTCCAAGATTCAAGGAGCCAAAAAAGGAACCGCGAAATTGCAATTTCGCGGCTTATGACTTTGTTAAGCGAGGCACTGGAAGAACCCAAACAACGGCTAAAAACAACGCCTTCACCAACCAAACTAAAAAAACGCGAGAGCGAAAAGAAAAAAATCAGCCGGCGCAAACAAGAACGACGCAAGGATTGGTCCGAAGAACCTTAGCTGCCAAGCCTATAAAACAACACCCTGAGGATCGTTTCCAGCATCCAGCATCGCCTTTTTGACATTGACGCCAATCAATAGGACAAGTCCCACAGCAAAGAATACAATTAGAGATACAATGGCCACACGTTGCGACCCTGTCATCTGTACTGCCGCGGCAAAGAGAAGTGGGCCTATCCAAGAGGTTCCCCGCTCGCTAATCTCATAAAATCCGAAATACTCGGATTCGTGATCAGGCGGAATCATTTGCGAGAATAGGGAGCGGCTGAGCGCCTGGGAACCACCCAGAACCAAAGCTAAGACAAAGCCCAGAACAAAGAGCTGCCATTCTTCATAGAGGAATGCGTAAGCAAAAACAACAACACCTGTCCAAATAACCAGACTGATAATGATTGATCGCTTAGCTCCAATCCACCGTGCCAAGCGTCCAAATATTAACGCACCGCCGAATGCTACAAACTGGATCATTAACACCAAGACCAACAACATATCGGTCGCCACACCCAACTCATCAGCGGCAAAGGCGGTCGAAACAATTATGACAGTCTGAATGCCATCATTGTAAATCAGATAAGCAATCAAATAACGCAATGTTACAGGATACTTCCTATACAATTCACCCAATGTTTTTACAATCTGTCTAATGCCATGGGTAAGAACATTAGCACCTTCAGGCAGCTTACGAGCTGGGGCTCGCTGTTTGAGTCGTCTCCGCGGAAATAGAAACGTGAAAACTAGCCACCATACACCTGCGCTGGCCAGGCTCAGACGCACGGCGAGGGCAGTATCTTCCATTAGGGTTAACATGATCAAGTTAATTAGCAGCAACAACCCGCCACCTAAATAGCCAATTCCCCATCCCTTTGAACTAACCGCATCGCGCTGATCTGGGGATGCGATTTCAGGCAAGAAGGCATTGTAAAAAACAATGGCTGCCCCAAAACACAAATTGGCCAAGACAAATAATAGGCTGGCGACGAGGATTGCGCCCTTAGTACCGAACAGTGCCATGTCAACCTGAACAAAAAATATCAGGATGGTGGCTACCGCACCGGTATAGGCAAATGCCAAAAGCATCTTCTTTTTCAAGTGTGTGTAATCAGCAATAGTTCCTAGAAGCGGCAGGAAAAGCACTTGTAATAAAACAGAAAGAGAGGCAAAAAAGGGGAAAATAGCTGCCGGCTCAATGGCCGAGCCAAATATGGTAAATGGTTGATCGATGGATTCTGCAAGAGCCAAAATGTAAGGGCCGAGCAAAGCAGTAACTACCGTTGTACTGAAGGCTGAATTGGCCCAATCGTACATGGACCAGCCAAAAATCTCACGTCTATCGTTCACTATTTCCTCTCCTGTAACTAGACTATTGAGATTTCAAGCAATATGGCGTGATGATTTATTATGGCGGCCTGCTTTACTCTCTATTTAGATCATTATTGGCAAAGGTGCTTACATTATGCCGCCTGTAGCACATCTTGACAATAGGCATTAGGGGATAAAAGCTTGGGGAGCGAAAAATTGATTCAGGCAAGGATCATAATCCTCGCCTAACACAACTTGATAATCATAATCAGATGGCTCCTCCTCTTCCAAGACGATTTCACTTTGGCGAAGATCGAAAACCCAGCTGATAAGCCAATCATATGACCCTTTGAAATTGGGTGCATAATATGTGAGTGTTGTCGTTTCTTCTTCCGGTACGTCCTCATCGCTATGAACCGGTACAAAACCATACCAGGCAAGATTTTCAGCCGCTAGCAAGGCCAAATCAGGATCGCCACTGGCATTGACGATCTCCACAAAAATGGGCGCACGACTCGCCTTATTCAAAGCGGGGGGCAGGAACAAACGGTGTATTGTTTCACTCATTTTACCAGGGCCTTCCCACACCGGTAATTGGACTTGAGCATTGGATTCAGGAACAATCCAATTTTCTGTTTTACCCAGCAAATACAGATTTTGCACACCATTTTCGCGAATCGCCGGAGCAAGGGCCGCTATCTGCAAAATACGGCCGATATCCATATCGGTATCTACCGTATCATTAAATGTACCCCATAAAGATGGTACTTGTGTCACGAGATCCAGATCAACGCCCTGGTTGAGCAAAGCACGTAATAATTGCTGCTGGCGACGACCGCGGTCAAAGTCAGAAGACATCAACCTTGAACGTGCATACCACAACGCTGTATCACCATCCATATGATAGATCCCAGGCTCCAATTCATGGACATACCAATTATCTTCATCTTCAGGATCAAGATCGGCCGATTTAATGCGCCAATCCTTAAAACTACAGCTAACTGCCAAATCGACGCCTCCAATCCCATCTACAATTTCTTCAAACCCTTCAAAGTCAACCCGCGCGTAATAATGAATGGGAATCCCGAAATTATATAGGATTGTTTGCTTAAGCAAGCTAACCCCACCCAAAGTAATCGCCGAATTAAGCCGGTTCATAGTGCCACCAGGGATATAAACATAAAGATCACGGGGCAAAGAAACCATTGAGGCTGTAGACCCTTCACGATTAACGGAGACAACGATCATCGTGTCGGTCCGTTTTACACCATCATCTCCCACAGGTGCATCGCTGCCCAATAGAAGGACATTGGTTGTCCCTTTTGGCTGGTCAAAAGCTGGAACGGCCGTTGGTATTGCTGTAGCCGGAGTAGAAATACCTTCTCGTATCGGTTGGGGTTCTGAAATCGACAAGGAAGGAATAATTTGCCGCTCGCTGGTCGGCGTTGCGGAAGGGACTAGTGTAGAAGTTGGCAATTCTACGGTTGTGATTGGCGTTGCCGTAGCCGGAGCTGCCACCGTGCCGGCCCCCACCTCCTCTTCGCTGTCCGCAACCTCTGTTTTCTTCGTGGGTGTCCTAGTTAACGTTGGAGGTTCTGCTGTGGCAGATGCCGTCGGCGTCGCTGTCGCCGATTTCTCCTCGGCTATGACGGTAGCAAAAGGAGTGGGTGTCGCCTTGCTGCTTGTCGCAATGTCACATCCAGTAATAAGGAGCGTAAAAGCAATTAAACTGATTATATATATAAGGGATACAAGTTGATTTAAGGATCGCAGAGGTTTCATAAAACTAAAGTTTTTCGCCAAACTTATGTTCAAGGCGCGAAAAAACATAATAACCTAGCAGCAAGATAACAACGGCCGTAATAAAAGTCCTAAAAAGGAAAGCTGGATTCATCGCCACCGGACCTTCGCTGCCACTAGTACCCCAAAGCACTGTCCGATAACTGTCAACAATTGAGGCCATCGGATTGATCCAGCGCATCACCTGAGCAGGATTAAATGTGATCCCAAACAGCGTTGCTGTCTCACCAAAGAGTTCAAAAGAGTAAAAGATAGGCGTTAAAAAGAACCAGGCCAACATGACAACTTCCAAAATCATCATCACATCGCGATAGAATACGTTGAGCGCACCTAGCAGCAGCACAAGGCCCAGAGTGAAGATCAATTGTGTAATCAAAATCGCAGGGACCCAAAGCGCATGAATGGTCAGGCCAAGTCCAAAAGCATAAAGAAAAACGACTAAGACGACAAAGGCTAGGGCGAAATTAACGAGGTTAGATATCAGCGCCGAACTTGGCAGCAGCGCTCGTGGAAAATAGACCTTCTTAATTAGTGAGGAATTACCCGTCACGGCCGTTGTCCCACTTATCATGGAACCAGTGAAGAAATTCCACGGGATCAGCCCGACAAGCACAAATATGGCATATTGCCGCGTTGAATCATTACCCATCACCGTGAAAAGCAGTGTGAACACGAGCATCATGGCCAAGGGGTTTAATAAACTCCATAGTACACCGAAGACCGAATTCTTATAACGCGCTTTTAGGTCGCGGGAGACTAGGTTGCGAAGCAAATAACGATAGCTAATGAGCTCGCTTAATCGAAATCGCCAACCACCATCATTGCCATCGGCATCATAGATATAAAGAGGCGGAACCTTGTCGTCAACCTTTTGCGATTTAACCGTCATCGTCCTAAATAGTTACTCAACATACCAGATCTTGATTCTTCACGCAGAAGCGAAACAAAAATTATTGGCCGGGAAAGATAATTCTAAAAAAGCAATCATGAATTATACCGCAACCACTGCATCATTATAAACATCTTCGATATCCCTCACGTGTTCTTCAATTGTGCGCACAGTGGGGATGCCTACCTGTAAGCGCGTTACAATATCTGGTTTCTCTATTAGCTGCATAATTATATGGCTCAAGGCGTCCTCATCACCGACAGGGAAGAGACGGCCGTTTATCCCTTCGTCTATTTTCTCACCCATCACGCCAACACGAGAGGCAACGACAGGGACACCAACAGCAAAAGCCTCATCCAAAATCAACGAAGATGTTTCATACCAAAGGGTGGGAATGATCACCACATCAAAGTTCGCTAGGGTTGTCCATAATTGTTCATGTGACAAGCGCCCCGCAAGCTTGATACCTGGATGTTTGACTATCCGATGCAATTGATCAACATAATCTGGAAACGGCGAGAGGTCCCCGAATATGGTCAGAAATACTTGATCAGCAGGCAGCTTATTTACAGCCTCAATAAGAACATGAATGCCTTTTTGCCAACTGATACCGCCTACATAACCAATATGTAACCGTCCATCACGGCGGCGGTTTCTGTGCAGCTCACGAGCCTCTTCAATTTCCTTTCGTGGCAGTTCCAGTCCATGCCGTACTGTTTTCATCTTAGCAGTGGGCGCGCCAATATCGGCATATGTACGGTAAACAAATTGGGTCGGGGCGATAATCCGGCTGGCCTTTGTGAGGATGTCGTTTAAACGCTTATTGCGAAATGCCATTAAGGGTGCAAATGAGGGCGCCAGCCATCCCACATTCGGCCGTCCCGCTCGCGCAAACGCACACTGTGCACAATTGATAAAAGAAGCGTCCGGTCCTGCACAAATCGCTTGATCAGTGTTCGTCAATAGCTGCGCATTTGCGCAAACGTACCAGTAGTCGTGCAGCGTCACAACAAATGGTATGGCGGCAGCCGTCACCGCGTCAACCAAAGCCATCGGCAAACCCATCAGATGCTGGAGATGAACAATATCTGGTTCCTCTTTACGCAAGACATCTTCAAATGCCGTTTTCAATTGTTGCTGGCGAAAGGAATCTCGGAATACTCGCGTGCGCGACCGCGGCTCCACCGGCATCCGGTAAACACGTACACCTTGTTCCAAGTTTACCTGCAGAGCTCTGTTGTTTTCAATTTGGGAAGAAGGTGTAAAAACAGCGACCGAATGACCCGACAATGCCTGATATCTGCCCAAGGTTTGGGTATATAACTCGGTGCCACCAATATGGTGTGGCGGATATTGGTGTACAACATGCAAGATTCGCAACGTCTATCCTATTTATGGGCGCAGGAGTTCCTCGTATACGCTCAACATCTTCTCCGTCAAACTTTCCCAATTATATTGTGTGGAAACCTTTTTCCGGCCATTGTCACCCATACGTCGATTCAACGCCTTGTCTACAAGCAGCAGGCAGACAGCCTCAATCAATGCCGGTACATCACCAAAGTCTACCAGAACACCATTCTTTTGGTCATCAATAACCGCAGGAATGCCCCCTGCATTGGCCCCAATTACCGGTTTGCCGTGTGCCCAGGCCTCGAGCAGCACAATGCCGAATGAATCTGTGCGTGATGGCAGCAACAAAGCGACCGTCTCCTCCAGCAGGGCATGTTTTTGTGATTCATCAAGCATCCCCAACGGCCTTACTATCTGCTTCTCTTCTGCTGTCAACTTCTGATAATAACGGTCAAATTCATCGCTGGTTTGTCCAACCAATGCGAGATTAATTCTGATGCCTTGTCGTGCGAGTCCAAGGACGGCTTGAGCAGCGTGAATAGCACCCTTCTCATAGCTGGCACGGCCGATAAAAATCATGAATGGCTGGGTCAATCCCAACTCTTCAACAAGAGCACTGCCGCCGCCAAATGCTGATATGGGATCTAGACCGGCGCCAACCGTGGAATTATGAATAGGGTTCACACCATGATTGCGAAGTTCATCTGCCTCGATTTCCGTCAACGTGATCAGAGAATCGGCGGTGGACATCAGCCACCGCTGGTGATCCATAGTTGAATTCAGGGCTACACGGTCGCCATGGGCTGCGCCCAGATGGGCAAACGGAGTGATCACAAAGGGTAAATTTTGGTCGGTGGCAAACACCCGCCCTTCCGACAGGGCATATTCCCACGAGATATTGAATCCATGAACAATATCAACCGTGGTTCCCAAAGTTAACAGTGTGTCTTGCATTGAAACAATAGGGGGGATGTAACGTGCCATGCGGCGCAACACTCTGGTTTGCGAACCCGGCAAGGCGGAAACGAGAACCATTGCTTTACGCCAAAACATTAAACCGCGCCGCCCGCCGGGCATTGGACGGAGCCGGCAGCGAATAATTCGTAAATTAGGGATAGATTGTTCAGTTAGATTAATGTGGCTTTGCCCAAGCCAGAAATCCGACTCTCTTTGAGCTGTACTGGTTACAACAGTTACATGGTGCCCGCGAGCCGCAAGATGGACAGCCAATGAATTCGCATATCGCTCTCCGCCTCCAGGGTATGGGGAGAATGCTGGTGTAACGAAAAGGATATGCAAATGTAACCTACCACTAAATATTAATCGACAAACGGCATATATGACCGGCTAAGCTCTTTAACTACTCTCAACTGTAACGGGATTATTTCTGTGGTTGTGTTACCATTTTGAGACACATCCACGTAAATATTCCCTAAGGAATGGACCCCAACTGGAATACCTGGTGTTACTGCAACCTGGACACGGATAGTTTCATACCCTTGAATTGTTCCCGAACTTTGGGGGAACGTTACTATATCTGGACGGTCGCTTCTGATAGCCCAATTGAACAATCCTAATCGACCATAGACGGTCACAACAAATTCTCTAATCCCGCTATCGCCTTCCTCTATCAATATATAATGCTCTTTGGGCTCAACGGTAACCATTGGTATCGAAGTAGCACTTCGTGCAGCATCACGCTTGAACATGGGCCAATCGGCCGACAAGGACGACACAGGCAAATCCCACACCGTAAGTTCGCTATTTTGCACAACCAACTCTAAATGTCCGTCCCCATCGAGATCTCCTACAGCGGGGTTGTTCCAAATCCGCGCACCAGCATAATATGCCGGTCGATTATCGTCCGGTGAGGATGAGGTAATTTGTTGTCCTGAACCAGACACAACAATGATTTCTGCAGCGTGCCTCAGGAATATTTCCATTTTCCCATCGCCTGTATAATCGGCCAATATGAAACTGGCTCCTACGTCATAATCATCCAGTACCTGGATGAAATGTGTTGTAGGCGTCATAGGAAAGCCTGCTACACGGCTCCCGTCACCATGAAAAGCATAAAGCTTTTTGTCGCTCGCCGCAACAACGATATTTGCCTTGCCATCTCCTGTAATATCACCTATTGCGGGAGAAGAAGCCACGAAGCCACCTACTGGGTTTCCACCTTCCCAACCAGGTAAATCGTTACCGTGATTGTCAAAGCCAAATAGACGAAATCCTAAAGTAGGATGGTCAGGACTATAATGATAGTACCAAGAACCCGTGCCAATAAAAATCTCTGGGGTTCCATCATTATTAATATCCATAATTGCCGGCGTAGAATCAATTGCCTCATAAATAAAACGCGGGAATCCCGCAAGAAGCTTTCCCTTACGGTCAAGGGCATAAACCGAACCACCACAATAGCCCAGCGTATTTACAGGCGCGTATGGACAATTCCAATCACCTACGACGGGCTCCCAATGATAATCATAATTACCCTCACCCGTTCCAATTATCACATCCAGATAACCATCTCCTGACAGATCTGCCAGCGCAGCGGAACCCCAGATATGATCACCTAGGCGCCCTTTCAAAACGTCCCAGCCAAAACGACTGTAATGAACGCTATCAGGCGGGTATCCTTCTACAAACTGCCCATTATGGTGGAGGGCATAAATACGCTTGTCCCAGGCAGCATACACAATTTCCAGATCACCATCCATGTCCAGATCGCCTAGAGCCGGCGAAGCGAAAACAGTTTCACGACATCCAGATGGGGGTATATCCCAATTCTGTGTAAGTACTGGCCACCCCGGCTTAACACCACCGTCATGCTCCAAAACAATCATGCCCCCGTGTGTACAAACGGAAGTAGAAGTCGTACCGGCTCCGACAACAACCTCCATTTTCCCATCGGCGTCAATGTCGGCAACAGCCGGTGAAGAGTTGATCTCCTGTGTACCGGCGCTCAACTCAAAATATGGGGCAGTGTCGACATCCCATAACACAACGCCATCGCGGCGCACAGCCAAGACATGCCCATTATTAGTTGCGACAATGATATCTAATTTCCCATCACCAGTCAGATCGGCCAGTGCAGGTGAAGATCGATGGCAGTTCGTATCGCTGCTAGAGCCAGCGCAAAACCCCGCGGGCAGGCTCTTTGTCCATTTGGGATCTATTTCGTTAGAGCCACTTGGATCTGCATTTACATATCCAGTGACAGGCTTAATTGCCAATAGAACAAAGATAAATGTTAGGACAATCAGCGAACGTCTACCGATTAATGGTAGGTAAGACATATCACATTCTCCTCTTCCTAGGAAGCGTGATTCTTTACAGATACGTTCGATGTTGTGGTAGAGATTTTAATCGACGAGGAAGATAATGCTAGGCAATCGCGCTAATTCTCCCCTTTGGCTAATGTGCCAGGATAACGCTTTGCTCTATGATGGACTCCCACATCTCCCGTACATTGGGTTCAGAAAAATCTTGCGCTCGCATTTTTTGGCGGGTAATCATGCGCTTTCGTAACTGTTGGTCATGTACCAATCGATCTACCAGCTCGGCCAACGATTCGGGGATTTTCTGATTAAACAGTATCCCAGCTTTGCCCATGGTTGATGGCACGGCCGTTGAAGCATAGGCCAGTACAGGCAAACCTAGGTACATACTTTCGATCAACGGTTTTCCAAATCCTTCGTGCTCACTCATGGAAACAAAGAGATCGGCCGACTTGTAGAAAGTTACCAATTCTTGTTGGCTTACGTGTCCGGCAAACAAGACTGCGCCTTCTTTTAAACCAAGACTCCTAGCCAATTCAGCCAACCATGTTACATACGCTTCATTCTGCAGACTGCCTACAAGAATTAACCGCGCATTGGGTTCCAACCGCCGGTAATGATAGAGCAGCGTGATCAAATCTTCTTGTTTTTTATGTGGCTCCAATCGGCCAACAAATAGCAAAACCGGTCGCGCTGCCCGCACTTGGGCCGCTAAATCATCATTTATTGATAAGTCGTATTGTGATTGGTCTAGCACTATAGGTAAAACGGCCGTGTTTCGATAACCAAGACTCTGTAATTCAAGCTCATTGAATCGCGAATCCCCGACTGCCAATATCGTCCGCTCTCGCATTTGGGCAAGTTGTTTACGTCCTTTTTTCAGTTGCTCACTCAACACGGGATCTGAGTCTTCATAAAATTCCGGGGGTGTGATATTGTGATAAATGAGGATCTGTGGACTGTTAAATCTTTCCAGGGACTCAGCCATCTGAGACCCCACAGCGTGATGGTAAATAACAAAACGCTCTTGGCGCAAAGGGTGATATTCTTTTACTGGTAATACTTGACCGGCCAAGGCTGGATTAAATTTTGTTGCATAAATATTGGAAGCAAAGCCCATGTCCCGCAGCCATCTCTGGATCAAAAAGGCGTGATCGCTCACGGCATCACCTGGATACATGCCTTCAGTGAATTGATGCAATACTTTTTTCGGCATCAGTTAGTTTCCCAATTGCCAATGACGCAATGTAGCCAAGAAACGATCAACCACTATAGGCCAGGTGTAGTTGTTGTGAACATACTCACGGCCGTTCCGCCCCATACGCTGCGCAAGTGCCCCATTTTCTTGAAACCAATTTAGCGCCCCGCGAAAATCGCCATATGTCTCAAACCATAGGCCGCCACGCGATCTCTTTACATGACCTCGTGTAACGGTACAATTTGCATGCACCAGAGACGGCCGTCCTGCCAACCAGGATTCCATCATCGTTAGTGAAAAGCTTTCATTGACCGAGGGTTGGCATAAAGCGATTGCACCTGCATAGAGATTTGCTTTTTCTTGCTCATTGACAAAACCCCTTTGCTCGAATTGTGGATAATCAGGAAATCTGAAAGTGCCGCTTCCCGCAGTTATAAGCCTCAACAAATATCCTTCATCCACATATCTGTTTACATACTCGCTTAGCAGCGGCAGATTCTTCCCCTCCTCCATTCTGCCGATGTAAAGAAGATATGGGATCTCATCAGACACCGCGATCTGGTCTGATTTATGCAGCTTTACGCCGCTGCCAATAACAGCACTGCGTGGTAATCTCAATTTTATCTTTCTTGCTGCTAGATCATACTCTTCTGGAGAATTGAAAATGTTCCCAGCGGCTTTCTCCATTAACAAACGGAACGGTTCTAAATACGCAATAACCTCATCATGTAAACAAGGCCACAAAACAAGATTTTCCTGAACTAACATGGCCGCCCGGTAAGTTAAAGTATTTACTAAGGGAATGAGTACCACAGCATCAAAATCGGCTGCAAATTTGGCTGTATGTGCATAAAGAGCGGCACTGGTTGGTCCGCTGTCTAACCACAAATATTGCTCTTCTAAAGGCAAGATGCCCTTTTTTATAAGCTTAGCACTCAGCGCATCGTACAGTTGAGGATCCCAAGGATCAACTTCAAATCGCCGTATCTGTACGCCTTTGAGTTCATCCCGCCCTGGGCGTTCTACGTTATGCCACGTTTGATGATTTTGAGCACAAGTGGTCCACACCTCTGCATAATGCCCGCGATTAACCATCTCTTCCAACAGGCCGCGAACTAATGTTTCCGCACCGCCAACCACATCTAATCCATAGCGGGCACTTATCACTGCAATTCGCATGGATTTCTTATTGATCCTGTTCCCGAAAACGTTTCAGTTCTACTTTTAAGGCGTTGATCTCTCGCTGCTGCCCTTGGTTGGCAGACAACAACATATTCAGCACCGCAACCATTTCACCATTAATCACCGCCTGTCGTTCAGCCACTCGGTTGGCATAGTGTAATGCTGGCCCATGTAGTTTTATCTGCAATCTTCGCCATAGCTTGCCAATTATTGGTATGCGACTGAAAGCGCTCTCCTTAAAATCAAAATTGGTTCCATTCTGTGATTGTTCACGATTAACAAGATCCAGATGATGATAAAGCTGCACATCATATGGGATATCGTCCGGTTTGTCGGGATAAGTAGAAGCACCGTAAGCGGGAAAACTTTGTCCATCATTCGCTTTATCCCCTCTTACATACGCCAGACGCTCCCGGATCACGCTCATGATTTGTTCGGGATCTATTTCCGTGTCTTCTATCGCCACAGGGAGTTGGGCCGGATTTAGCTGCGACTCACTATTTATGTCTTCCATTCTCATTTCCTCGCACAGAGACTATGCACCAGACAAAACATCAAAAACAGCTTGATATTTGGCCACAACAATGTCCCAATCATAGCGTTTGGATACAAACGATCGCCCCTGCTCACCTAGTTGGAGACATAATGAAGGGTCATCAAGAAGCGTCATCAAGGCTTGAGTAAACTCATCATAAGTATGGTAGTAAAGACCCCCATTACTACGACGGCATTGATACTTCAATACGGAACATTGGCCATTGACCAAAACCGGCGTTTTCGCCAACCAGGCTTCCAAGGAAACCATAGAAAGGCTTTCATAGAGTGAGGGGACCACTAATGCGGTTGCCGCTTGCAATGCGTCAAATTTATCTTGTTCCGTCACGAATCCAAGCGAGAGTAGATCGGGATGATCAGGCAAAGGAATACTCACTTTGCCCATAAGCACAAGTTTTAATTTCCTATCTTGTTCCATTTGAAACCGGGAAAAGAAATCAAGCAGCTGCGGGACATTTTTCGACTTATCTACTCGTCCAACATAGAGAATGAAGTCGCCATTGATTCCTGTTTTTTGTCGAAATCGATCCCCATTCAATTCGTCTGGCACATTGATGCCTATACCGGCAACAATACCGGGCACCTGTTGATTTCCGGTCACTTGATGGACATGTAACATTTCCGGCTCAGTATTGTAAACAATCGTCTGTGGCAAATGGAACAACGAACGAAAAGCCGGCAGTTCGATGTAAGGCTCTTCATGGGCTGTTGGGACAAGAATCGCCTTGTCAGAAACCAAGGGTAAACCAAAAAAAGTCGGTGCATATAGATAGGTGAAAAAGATAAAATAATCAAAGTGATCGTATGATTTGCGAATGAATTCGAAGAGCTCAGTAGCGTATGGTCCCTGATCTTTTACCCATAGAAATTCATCAAATAACGTATGATCTTGTAAAAGGAGCGCAGCCGTTCTCTCCTTCATATTTGCGATACGCAAACTATCAACGGGAAAGCGGTGTATATTCACTCCGTTTAATTCACTCTCACCAGGCGGATAGGAATTGGCCCAGGTATTGTAGTCAATGGCACAGGTTGTGAGCACATGAACATCAGCCAATCTGAGCAAATGTTCGGCTAACCAACGGGCATGCAATTCTGCGCCACCGTTAACCTCCTCACCGTAACGCTGTACGACAATGGCGATCTTCATGAATCAATCCCATTTACCAGCATAGACCGAAATCCAATCTGCTGCAGATAATGGT
Organism: uncultured Chloroflexia bacterium; assembly: GCA_963736615.1. GTDB lineage: Bacteria > Chloroflexota > Anaerolineae > Promineifilales > Promineifilaceae > JAACFF01. The sequence continues at coordinate 1,681,618 of CAVTPP010000003.1, forward strand.
AAAATTGCTGCTGTACGTTCGGCTCCAAGAATTGCTGCATCTGCTGTCGTTGGCGAGCAACAATACGGCGTCGCAATTGGGGGTCATTAGCCAATAGATGAACCAATTCTGCGAGCCGCTCAAAGTTCTTTTCATAAAAAAGAATACCGGCATCACCTAAGGTGTCGGGAACGCCTGACACACCATAGGCTAACACAGGCAAGTCTAAATACATGCTTTCAACTAACGGCAATCCAAAGCCTTCATGTTCACTCATGGAAATATAAAGTGTCGCGTTCCGATAATAGGTCACCATATCGCTTTGAGAAACCTTGCCGGTTATTGACAACGCCTCTTTGACCTCCAACTCGGCCGCCAACTTTTCGACCCAGTTGTCGTAACCGATCTCCCACCGGTCTCCAATTAAGTAAAGATGCACACCGGGATCAAGGCGTCGACAATAATAAAGTAACTTCACCAGATCTTCTTGTTTTTTGTTCGGAGCCAAACGGCCGACAAACAAAAGATTCGGTCCCGTCTGCTTCAATTCGTTGACCAGCGTTTCATTGGAGGATATATCATATTGCTCTGGGCTCAACGTTACCGGTAATACGGCCGTTTTCACAAATCCAGCGTCATTCAAGTCTTGAGCATTAAAAGCAGAAACAGCCAACGCCAACCCTGTCTGATTCTTTAATTGAGACAATTGCTCTAATCCAAGACGGGCTAATTCAGCCCGCTGGGGATCACTGCGTTCGAAAAACTCAGTCGGCGTTACATTATGATAAATGAGCAGCAAACGCAGTCGCTGCCGCGCCAAATAATCAGGCATATCGGAGCCAATACTGTGGTGGTAAATTGCCCAATCTTCTTTTTGCTGCTTGCGATACGTAGACAAATGCTGAACCTCTGTTTCTACACTGCTGTGAATATATTGAGCATAGATATTGGACCTTATACCCAATTCACGCAGCCAGCGTCTAATGATCAGCGCTTGCCCTGTTACAGCATCCCCTTCTGTCGCCCCGGTCAGAAATTGGTGCAATCCCGGCTCACTCACGCGGCGCCCTCTCGTGAATTCTCTAACTCGTCACGCAAGCTCTCGATTTCCTCTTGTTGTACTTGAATCACGCGTGTCAACTCATTCAGCGAACTAATGATATGATTGTCCAATTGGGTTTCGTAACCCACAAAACGATTGACATAAAACAGAATTAGTTCATGAACCTGGCCGCGAATCATTTTCCAGAGACTACCGAATATTGGAATCTGCGTTGCCGGCGAGTCTACTAACACTGGAGCGGTCATGGGTGGTGCCATTTCGTTGGCCTGACGAAGATGGTGATAGAGATTGGGATTATACAACTGGTCGCTTGGTGGCTCGGGAAAGGGAGAAACTGTCCCAAAAGTAGGGAAAACTAGTCTTACTCGGCCAAGCTTCTCCCTTCGCATTTGAACGCGCCGCTCGATCTCTGCGGTCAATTCAGCAGAACTGATTTCCGGATCATGTATTTCCAACCAAGTTTCTCTATTCTGCATTTTGCATCTCTCCAATAAGCTGCCCATATTTCTCTATGATTGCCGGCCATTGGTAATTGGCCAGAACATATTGACGGCCGTTTTCCGCCATCTTACTGCGCGTATTATTCTGTGAAAATAAGTAATCAATGGTCGCGGCAAATTCAGGATAAGTTGTGAAATATAGACCACCATTACTTCGCTGGCAGTGCTCACGTGTTACTGTGCAGTTCCCATTAACGAGCACCGGTGTACCGGCCAGCCAAGACTCCATAATCACCAAAGAGAAACTTTCATGAATCGATGGTTGGCATAATACCGTTGCTGCTGCATATGCATCATATTTATCTTGTGCGGTTACATACCCGAGATCGATCACATGCCCTTCCAGATCTTCATCAATATGCACATCACCTGGGCCGATAAGTACCAATTTCAGCGCCGGATTGTTCTCATACACATACCGCCGCCAGTAATGTAGCAGCAGTGGTGTATTCTTTCCCCGGTCTCGCCGGCCAACAACCAATATGAAAGGATCTGAAATTTTAAACTTGGTACGGAATCGTTCAGCATCCGATTCAAACTGCGTATCCACTCCTTCTCCAACAACCTCGCGAAGCTGCTGCTGAGCCGGTCCGAATATTTTCTCTACCTGTGCCAGTTCTGCCTGGCTGTGTAAGATTAATGATCTTACTTTTGGAAATACCTCTCTTAACGTATCCAGGTATGCGTAACCTTCCTCATGAAGGCATGGAATAATCACCGAACGTTCTGGGCAAATTTGTGCCCCAACAATGGTTGTGGCAAAAAGATAGGGGATAAAAAAGTAATAATTTTCCTGGCAGTGCGCCGCAATATGCTCGAATAACTGCGGAGAGTGCATCATCCCCTTGATGAAATCATCTTCTTCCGACCGTGAAAGCATCTGACCTTGTTCTAAACGCCAATTTGACCACTGAAAGGAATGATGATCCGTTGCTTCTACGCGGAATCGACGAACTTTAATACCACCCTCAATCGTGACCCCGGGGCGATGATAGTTACTATCCCAACTTGAAAAAAAATCGCGGATGCATGTGGTCAAAATCTCTACCTGATATCCTGCATCCTGTAGTTGACTTGCCGTGCGCCTAGTTTCTGCCTCCATTCCTCCAGGTATATCTAGCCCGTACCATGGTGTTACAAATGCTATCTTCATTACTAGATTCAGTTATTCAAAACAGGAAGCCACATGCGCTCAGCCGGGCGATCATAAACATAGCCGGCAGTGTAAGTTGTGTTCTGCCTTGGCGCTACAAATGATATTTGTGGGTCTAAAGAGATGGTTTCTGCTTGAATCTGCCAACGGTAAAATACCCAAATATCATTCTCGTGAAGCACCAAAGGATCAACCGACACATCTTGTTCGGTTCCTACAATAGAGCGGAAGGAATAGGGTGACAGATAGTTCCCCTGATTTACGGTAACCCCTGTTGATCGCGGACGGGCGTCAATCGTCAAGTCAACCAATGCAGGAAATATCTCTTGGTTGACTGTTACGTCTTGCCCAGAAGCTGTGTGCATCGTTAAATGAAATTTATACCAGATGTTCCAGTCTCCGCCATGGTTTTCCGAAGATATTGACAATACATCACTAATCACAGGCGAATCAACAATGAGTGGGTGAACGTGCTGATTGTGATGTAAATCAATCTGCCATGAGAACGGTCGATCGGGATCAAGTCCCTCTAAATTCGATCTAATCGCCTCATACTGCCAATCATCCCCACCATAAAAAAGTTCTCTCCCCTGATCTGTCAGGTTGTCTAGCTTAATTGCTGGGAACTCTCCTGAATAGACCGTGATTGTCGTATTCACAACAGCTGATTCTCCACCACGTATATCAACTACTTTCAAGCTGGCCTGGTAAGTGCCATCCCCAATATAAACGTGGTTAACCTCCTCTTCGTCCGACTCCAATACAGGAGTCCCATCACCAAAATCCCAATGATATCTAAGCACCAGATCGTCGTGGTCAACACTTCCTGCCGCAGAAAAAGCAACTTCAAGCGGTGATGGGCCGGATTGAGGGGTAGCCGTAATGACGGCCGTAGGAACTTGATTTTCCTGTCCTGTGTATGAAACTAAGACTATTCTCCCAGAAAATAGCTCAAGCAAATATAATCCTTCACGAAAGTATTCAATATCGACCAAGTTTTCTGTATTTTCGGCAAAGAGTTCAAAATCTGCACCCGGCGGATCTGCAGTGGCGATAAAGCGCTGATTAAAATCCGTGAAAAACAGTTTCTGCTGATATTGTGGAGGAAAACCGCTCCCCTCATAGAATGCCAAACCAGTTACAGCGCCACTAGTACCAGTTCCTAATGCCTCATCATGAGCATAAGTAATAATGGGGTCCGTAAATTGTGGCGGTGCGGGTGGGCATGGTAGTTTTTGGTTGTAAGGACAGGGTCCCTCACGCACAGGGTAACCATAATTAGCTTTAGGCGTTAGTAAATTAATCTCTTCCCAAGTCTTTGCGCCCACGTCCCCAAGCACAATTAAACCATCCTCAGAACGACTAACTATCCGGTAGGGGTTACGTATACCGCTGGCATAAATCTCAGGACGAGCGCTTGGATCGTTAAAATATGGATTATCAACCGGAATGTCGTAGCCTGATTCTGTGGGTCGTATACGAATAACTTTGCCCTTGAGATTACTTAAATCCTGTGAGGATCCGAAATCACCACGATCTCCCAATCCCATCAGAAGATTGCCATCTTTATCAAAAAGTAATGAATTTCCGTGGTGAAACTTAAACCACGGTTTATCCTCGAATATGATTGTTTCTTGGTTAATGTCTGCCTTACCCAAATTCACATCATAGACAAAGCGAGATAACCTGAGCACGGTTTCTCCACTCCATCCTGCACTGCTCTTACCGGTTGCATACCAAACATAGAACCAATTATTGCTGGCAAAATCGGGGTCCAAAATCATGGCTAGAAGACCGGAATCCCAAAAGGAATTGGTGCTTAATGTCAATACGGGTTCCTCTTGAACAACGCCGTTTCGCACTAATTTTATGGAAGACCAACTCTCATCTAATTGACCAGACCCTTTCTCAGCAACCAATATGTCACCTGATGGAAGAAATACCATATCCACCGGATGTGTAAGTCCCGTAGCAATCGTGTTTACAACAAAACCAGGCGGGAGGCTGATTCCACTCTGCGCACTTTCAACCAATCTCGGTGTAGTACCCAGTCCTGCTACTAAAAGCAAAGGGCCCAACAGTAACAACAATACCCATTTCATGTTTATCCCTAATGTCTTATAATTTTCAGTGACCTGGGTTAACCGATCATGATTTTTCGCCATCTCTATCGACACCCTCCTCCAATTCCTGGCTCAATAACGTAATCGCCCGCAGAAGATGATCGTTTACTTCGGACTGCTGGGCTACAGCCTGGTTGACGTAGTAAAGCACCAGTTCATGTACCTTCCCGCGCAATTTGTCGATCATTGGCCCCAAAATCGGCACCTCAGAACGGGAGACAAAGAGTTTGACGCCCAGTTCTCCTTGGAGCAAACTTGCCTGGTACAGTTGCTCGTAGAACTCAGGTGAAAGTCGCTCGCCGCTTACGGGCAACATAGGCTTCCCTACCCGTTTCTTGCTTAGGATCTGCTGGCGAATCTCCTGCATAATTTCTTCGATGTTCACAACATCCTTCTCATTTCCCGCTGTTTCGTTCATTTGAGTATTCACCGTTGTTCTATCAGAGACAAAGGAAGTGTCCATGTAACCGGCACAAGCGCTTGTGGTTTATGTTCATAGCTACTTTCCAAACGCTGGCTCCTTATCTCAATTACCTGTTTTTGGTAATTAAGTTCATTTTCATCAAGCCATCCCGAATCGCCAATCCACACCACCGACCGGTTGTTATTCTGCCAGAATTCGATCATTTCAACCAGTAGCGGATCATACACTGATTCCGTATCGCGAAGTGTGAAAACATCATGGCCAAAAATAAATTTCAGCGGGGTTCCCCAAAAATCGCCCAGTCCGACGGGGGATTGATCGTTAAAAATTCAGTACCGAGTTTGGCTGGAGTTGACTTTCGATGGCAGTTAACTGAGCCACTACCTCTTTGTGATCTACTTGACTTATAAAACCCCTCGCTGACCAGGCCAACCCAAACAACCATACTATCATCAGGAACGCCCCGAGAACTTGTAACCCGTAACCCTCCTTCGGTTGAGATGGCTGTCGATCACGCCCTTTTTTGAACATCCAGCCGATCAGATAGGAAGTTGAAATTATGAAGAAGGGCACAACAGCCGGCACATATCGTCGCATGACATAGACATGATGCGGATTAGCCCGCACATCCCACAAATATATGGCTGAAAATAAAAGTCCGACGGCCAAAAGCACGGCCGTTTTCCTCTGCGCATGCCAAACAAGCAGGCAACTACCCAAGACACCCAGCCAAATACCGGTAGGGAACAAATACCAACCAAGGCGAATCCAATTCTCGTGATTCGTCAATAATAATGTGGTTTGGCTGTAAGCATCCGGGATCAAGATCGGCTCGGCCGTGTATGGCCTGATAAACCAACCATAAATGGCTGAAGCAAGAATCACACCGATAAGCATCAACTTAACAGGTCGTTGAAATCGTCGCAGTGCCGAAAAACGACCGCGGAAGAAATAGACTAAGCCGATAAAAACCAGTCCGATAAACAAGGCTGCCACAGGAACCAGCCAACTCCGCCACAGAATGCGCAATCCAAATCCAATATGCTCGTAGAAGTAAGGCGCACTCAACCAGACAGCGTGCACAAAGGAATGAACTACCAGCGCGGCAAAAGGAATTAAGAACCAGTAATCACTCTTGCGCCATCCCCGCGCCCACAACGCCACTATGAGCAAGATAAATATGGGTAACATTATCAGCACATCAATACGCACAAGGAAAACGGAGCCAAGCATTATGCCCGTAAGAAAAGCCCACAACGAACTTGGCCGGCGACCACCCAACCACATCACGGACCCCCACAGCCCAGCCCACAGCAGATATTGGGTCAATGCCTCTGTTGCTGAGTAGCGGGCGAACCAGACCTGCAGTGCAGCTAATGAGAGTGCGATCAAAGCCAATACGGCCGTTGTCCGCCCGGCTATTTCACGCATCGTTAGATAAATAGCCAATGCTCCCAGCGTCATCCAAAGGCCGGCCATAAGGAGCTCCGCATATATACCCTCGACGTGAGAGGTGGAAAGAGCAAAAGCAATTGCCAACCAAACAGGGTGTAAGGGATAGAATTGCGGCGTTATGGCACCATCACCAGCATCCGTAACATAAAAGCCTGGCACAAGATAAGAAGATGCGATAGGGTTTGTCGGCAGTGGCCGTAGCACAGCCGGATACAGTGCAGGATTCAATTTTGCCAATGATTCATCAAAGATTTGAAAATCTCCATTCTGCGCAATTTCAGCCCCTAAACTCACATAGACGCCAGCATCAGCCCCGCCCATAATATATTCATGGGGACGAAAGAACAGCCAACCAACCAATATTATCCATATTACCAGAATCAAAGCTTCCAGCTTTACCGCTCGCCCTCGACCTTGAGTTTCTGTCAAATCAATGTCGTCCAGCTCCTTTTTTAAAGCTCTACTGCCTTGTACTCTCCAAGATCGCCAGGTTAACAACAACAGTATTCCAACTGCAAAAAGCCATGCCAATAAAAGATTCAACAGGGAAAACAAGCCTATTTCTGCCAAGACTAAAGCCAGCCAACCTGTAACTCCAATCCCTAAAGAAAGCGCGGCGAAGAGTAGATTTAGACCAGGCTTTGTAGCTCGCGGCACGAACTGGCGCACTATCAGACTTCCCAGAAGAAGTGACAGAAATACGATAAATGGGATAACAAGCCAACTACTCATAGTGCTTGTAATAATGATTAAGAGTATGATGCAGAGCAGTGATATATGCCTCAGCTACTACAGTTGGGTGGCAGGTCTTCTCAATGTAATGCTGGGCGGTTTGGCCGATTTGCCGTCTAAGATCAGAAGAACTGGCCAATTCAATCATCGCGGCAAACAATTCTTCTTGATCCATGGGTGCTATTTTGACCGCAGCCCCATCAGGTAATTCCCCATACCATCCGTGATCGAATACGATGACTGGTCGTCCCGCTGCCATTGCTCGTAAGGCTGTAGCCGATGTTTCGCCCACCGTTGGGTAACGTAAATTTATCACCACATCGGCCGTTTGTATCCAATCTACAAAGCTGCTTAATTCTGTTACATAACCTGTGCAATGAACAACACCGTCCAGGCCCAACTCCTGTATTACACTTTCAGGGTTTGCATCGCTCATTGCTTCCCCCACTAATAAATAGTGGGCATTGGGAACAGTCTGGAGCAAACGTTTGAACGCTCTTAATGCAAATTCGATCTGTTTCGCCGTCGTAAGCAGACCATAACTGGCAAATATCAGGTTGTTGGAATCAAGGCCCAATTCGTGCCGGCGTGAATGTCCTGATTGCGGCTCCATGATTTGAGGCACAATCTGAACGGGGAGTCTGAACCCGTCTTGGCGCACCTTTTCAGCCACATATTCACTATGCACAAGCAGACCCAAACTTACATCTAGAATTCGATTATTCAGGGCCAGGTTATAAACGGGCATTTCTTTGAAACCAAGGCGAATATCCTGAGCCAGATGCATACCCTCTTTACCGAACGCATAACCTAGTTCACGTGCATAGGCCGAAAAATTCTCTGTCCCCATCGTCCTATGGGCAATAAAATGATGAATGTAATAATCATGCAAGACGACAACGCCAGGGTATTGTGTTAGCAGCGGGAAAAATGCATTGTGGTAAACACTGTTGCCCATCTGGTAGAGCGCCACATCATGCTGCCCGCGATCTTCCGCAAAACTTTCCAAACCACGCATCTCGAAACCATCTCGCAACTCATGATTGACCTTTTCTGGCTGGGCCGTGTAGATCGTAATATCTGCATACTGGCTTAAATGAGGCAACAGCTCAAGACTATAATCGGCTATCCCGCTTCTATCAGGTGGCAGTGGGCTAAAATAAGCAATTCGCAGCCTGTACTCTTCGCTTCTTGAACGGATGATTAGATTGTCTCCTTTCTCACTCTTCCTCAAGTTCCTCATTCAATTGCTCAAGATAAGCGAGGCGTTCATCTATTGACTGTAAGATACGATTTAAGTGAGTAAGATTAACTTCCAATGCGGCCGTATCGTGCATCAAATGGGTCTGCTCTCTATCCTGGTCAATCACCTGGTTGTATATTTGGCTCTCAAAATCATCCATCCACTGTAACGACAATATGTTAAACTCAGTTTGCTGCTGAATTAATGGTCTTACGAACCACTTTGCCGCCACGCTATTCCATAAAGAACGGAATCTGACAATTAGTGGGCCGAAAACAGGAGTATTTGACTCAAACGGCCGTTCAATAAGTTTGCCCTTTTCTTTTAGCCAATACCTATTACCCTGCTCTTTATTCGTCATCACACCCTCTTTTAACACCATCACGGTCATCTAGCTTGATTAACAGCAAACGTTTTACCCACTCTAGATCAATGCCAGGGAATATCAGGCACCTTAGCCGGCAAAAAATAGGGTCCTGCAGCCAAATTATCAAAATATCCTTTATCCAACAATGATTTGTAGGAAAAGATCGCGTGCCCAGCGGTGCCGATGCTGCGAGCCATATTGATCCGAGCTTCAATTTCTGCAAAATCATTATCCGTACAATAATTCACACCTATTCCGGGTATAACAAATCGGCCGTAATTATTAGTCTGGAACTCCTCTACCAAGATCTGCCACCGTTCGCGAGTCCAAAAATAGGGCTTATTGCAGTCTGGATTTCCCGTGTAAATCATCGGCGAAATAGCATCAATCACTCCGTCAGCCATCCACGCTCTAGAATCCTGATAGTATGAATCAAAGCCACTATTAACGCCCCACCCCCAATTATCACGATAAACAGGCCAGACGGCCGCCGTCAACCATAATTCTGGTTTCAATATTTTCACTTCTTCATACAGTTTACTTACAGTACCGTTGATTTGCTGTCGCTGCCAATCCGCATAAGCTTCGGAGGCGAAACATTCTTCGCCATAGCGCTCCTCGCTTACCGGATCGCAAGAACTGTTTTCCCCATCATAACGAATATGATCCAGATGAACCCCGTCAATATCGAACCGCTGAATAAGATCCTTGACAACGGCCAGGATATGTGTGTCGCCATAGATAGAAGCCGGAGTAACGCGTTGGTAAACCGTACACACGACCTCGCCCTCTGTATTCCATTGCAAACCATGCGGTTTACCTTCTGTCTCACCATGCTGTTCCAACAGATTATAATAAAGATGGCGTGGTACTGTGTCACCTGGCGGGATATCGCAACCAGTCCACACGGGATAAACATTCAAATAAGCATGTACTTGAATACCCCGCTCGTGGGCACGATCTATTAGTCGAGCTAGAGGATCCCAGCCTGGATCTTCACCCAGCGTACCAGTTAATCTACGAGCCCATGGTTCCAGACCGGGAGTGTAGTAAGCGTCTGCCACGCCGCGCACCTGAAAAAAAATGACGTTGAAGCCCGCCTGCGCTACATTGTCGACAACTTCATCAACCTTTGCCGGATCTGCGGAAGCGTAGTTAGTCCAATCGAATCGCGTGACCCAAATGCCCCTGACTTCCTCCATTTCTTGCCGTTGGGGAGATCGTACGGCGGGCAAATAAATCTGTTTGCTGCTCTGTGCCGATGTGACCACATAGTTAAGCAGAATGATCACAATGCATATTAGCAATAGATAAAGCGCACGATTTTTTATAAACCTCATAATAACCATATTTTCGCACTGCCTGGATTCAGGTCAAGCAGACTATAGTTTGGATGATGATAGTTTGCGATGCTATCATGAAATCCTATACTTCTACTGAGAAGTTTAGGAACTTTCCATAATGTGAAATGACATTGAATAAAGGACGCTTTCAGATGAAGGTAAATCTTATTGACATCAGCCGCATTTTATCTCCAGATATAGCCGTATGGCCAGGAGATACACCATTCAGTCTGCAATCCATCATGGCCCGCCAAAGTGGTGAATCCGTCAATCTGACTACGATCACGATGAGCGCACACACCGGAACACATGTAGATGCTCCTACTCATTTTAGTGACAATGGACCATCCATGGAAGAGGTCGACTTACGGCCGTACTGGGGGTTGGCGCAAGTTGTTACAATCAGCAAAGCGATTGGTTCGTTAAGTCCAAAAGATTTCGCCCAATATGACCTGACGTGCGCCCCACGTCTTTTGGTTCGCACACCTATCGGCAAGATTTCTAATACACAATTTCCGGAGGACATCCCTCACCCTAGTCCTGAACTAGCTGATCATTTGGGGAATTTGGGCATTTGTTTATATGGAACCGACGCTCCTTCAATGGATGATATTAATAGCCTAACCCTGCCCGGACACAACGCCATGTTACGCAATAAGATAGCTATCTTGGAAGGACTAGATCTCAGCCAAGCGCCCGATGGTCTATACGAAATATCAGCGTTGCCCCTGAAAATAAAGGGGGGCGATGGCAGCCCGGTTCGAGCCGTCTTACGTACGATTGAAGATAACTAAAACATATTATCAATATCAAAAAAACTTTTTAAACTCGGTTTGACATATGGTATTCTGCCCCAAAACTTTACAATCAAGGGACGATAATCTTTGACATGAGCAACCCACATTTTCCTAACAGCGACGCTCGTCATAATTCTCATTTGCAGATTTCTGACTCCATTCTCAACTGGTGGGATAAAAGCCACGCTGATTTGCCTTGGCGCTCAAGTCGCGACCCATACGCTATTTGGGTTGCAGAAGTGATGCTGCAACAAACACAAATTACCACAGTCATTCCCTACTATCAGCGTTGGATGCTTCGTTTCCCTTCAATCTGGGAATTGGCCATGGCCTCTTTAGATGATGTCTTGAAATCCTGGGAAGGTTTGGGTTATTATTCCCGTGCCCGAAATCTACACGCTGCCGCAAGAATAATTCTAGATAAATTTGACGGCAGAGTACCTAATCAACTTTCCGATTTAATATCCCTGCCTGGAATCGGCCGTTACACAGCAGGCGCCATTGCCTCTATCGCATTTGATCAACCGCTTCCAGTATTGGACGGTAATATCATGCGTGTATTCGCCCGTTTAATAGATCTAGATGATGACATCAGAAAAACAACCACTAAAAATACAATGTGGGAATTGGCAGACAGGCTCGTTCCAGAACATCGCCCTGGAGACTACAACCAGGCACTGATGGAACTTGGTCAGCGGCTGTGCACAGTTAAATCCCCCCAATGTTCTCTCTGTCCGCTTAAGGATATCTGCCTGGCCAAAACACGAGGTACACAAGATCAACGGCCGTTCCGTTCCCCAAGAAAGAAGATCCCTCATTATGATGTCGTTGCCGGCGTCATATGGCAAAATGAAACTCGCTCACCAACTGCTTCTTTCTTGATTGCGCAACGGCCATTAAATGGTTTGTTAGGCGGATTATGGGAATTTCCAGGAGGAAAACAGGAAGACGGGGAAACCTTAGTAGATGCCTTGCATCGTGAGATTTGTGAAGAGTTGGAGCTCGATATCGCTATTGGCGGCCAGTTGACAAAAGTTAATCATGCCTATACGCATTTCCGCATAACGCTCCATGCCTATAATGCTCACTATAAAGGTGGCGAGCCAAAACATATTGGCGTAATCGATCACGCCTGGGTTACCTTGGCAGATTTGGATAATTACGCATTCGCCGCCGCGGACCGGCAAATTATCTCAGCATTAAGAGAAGCGTTTCCAGGTTTAGAAGGCCTAGACGCTCTTAAATCGGAATGAAATAATAAACAGGCCACTTATTATCTAATAATTTTCTTGCTAACACTTTTTAAGTTTAAAATTTTTGTTTACGCTAATGACCCATTCAGATATGATTGACTTTCATGGTGTATGAAATATGAACCATAAATATAGTGGCTTTCAGCAATTGGTCGTAGTAATCTTTTTGTGGCTAGGTGAGCGCTTACGTGATTTCTTCATGTGGCCAACGAACCTGGTACGCGACTTCCCAATTAGAATCGGCCGTCTGATTAACACGCTGATTCGCGGACTAGATGCCATCTTTTTCATTGTTCCCGAATTTCTTGACGCCCTAAGACACCGTGAAACAACCGGCTGGTTACGCTACAAAATAGGCCAATTCTTCGATTGGCTGCACCAATTTCTAACACAGATTTTCGATCTCCTTGGTGGCCCCGAAATTCTTGAATTCCTGATACATCTTCTAACAAATACTACGCCCCTGAGCGGCGATGAAGTGACCATTATTTCCGCCATTTTAGGTCCAGAAGCTATGCGCTACGGTGATGTCCGAGTAGTAGAAGGCGGCTTGTTTGACCTGATCTTCAAACTAAATGGCAATCTCGCGTTCGCCACCTGGCATAGCATCAATCTTCCACGTACAGGCCGCCATACAAGAGCAAATAAATCCATCGTCGTTCATGAGCTTACACATGTCTATCAATACGAACGGGTCGGCTCACGTTATTTGGGTGAAGCTATTTATATGTTGGTAAAAACAAAACGCGACTGCTACAACTATGGTGGATCAAATGGCCTATCGGAGGCATGTCTTGCTCGTCGAAAGTACCGCCATTTCAATCGCGAGCAGCAAGCAATGATTACTCAGGATTATTACTTGCGTACAGCGAAAGGATTAGATGTTGCCACTTACGAACCTTTCATTGCCGAGGTTCAGTCAGGTGAAATATGAGGCTGCAGCATTACCTGTTAATCCTCAGCATATGCTTGGTCCAGGCACAAATCAGCTGCCGCACCCCAGAAACAAACGCGACGGCCGTGCCTACACCACAGATTGTAGCCACGCAAGAGTCCGCAGCAATAACACCGACAAATACACCTCCTGTTGCCGAGCCCAGCAATCAATTGATAATATGTATGTCACAAGAACCCGAGACATTGTTTTGGCACGGCCGTGAAACTGTATTTGAAGATGCCGTTCTTCATGGCATCTATGAAAACGATCTAACTACCATTTCGTACGGGTTGCAGGCCGCTGGGCTGGAAAGAATACCCAGCTTTATCAATGGTGATGCCGCCAGTCGCGTCGTTCCTGTGAGTGGTGGAGACAAAGTCGTTGATGCTGATGGTAATGTGGTAACACTAGAACTGGGCAGCCGTGTCTTTGACACAGATGGAATATTAAGAATCTACGATGGCGCCACTCTATTATTGGATCAATTAGTTGTAAATTATGCTATGAAACAACGTTTCTGGTCTGATGGCCAACCAGTAACGGCCGCCGATTCAGTCTATAGTTTCCATCTGGCCGCACGGCCTGGTGTGCCTGGTAACAAGTATCTGGCAGATCGAACTGCCAGCTACCAGGCTACTGGAAACCTTCAAGTTCGCTGGACCGGTCTTCCTGGTTTTATGGAAAGTGACATCCAGTCCATTTTTTTCCACCCTCTTCCCCGCCACACCTGGCTAGATTTATCTATTGCTGATTTGGCAACGGCCGATGAATCGAGCCGGTTTCCGTTGGGAGACGGTCCATTCAAAATCGTGGAGTGGATTCCTGGAGAAAGCATACAGCTTGAACCAAATCCATTCTATTACCGCTCGCCGAACAATTATCCTCGCCTGGATAGCGTGATGTTTCGCTTTATTCCAGATACCAACCAACGCATATCACAACTTCTAGCAGGCGCTTGTCATATGATTACCCATGATGGGCTTGACGCAGATTTGATCCCCTTTTTTCTTGAAGCTGAGGCGGAGCAACTCGTACAAACGATTATCATTCCAGACAGATTTGGCTGGGAGATTGTATTTGGCATCAATTCTTGGGGCGAATATGGGGACGGGAGCGGAAGACCCGATTGGTTTGAGGACGCAGGTGTTCGCCAAGCTGTTGCCATGTGCATCGACAGGCAGGAAATAGTGGATTCGCTTTACTATGGCTATTCAACAGTTGCGCATAATTATATTCCACCTATTCATCCGCTGTCAGCGAGGGATGCGACTCAATGGCCATATGATGTAAATGCAGCAAACAGTTTACTAGACGAATTCGGCTATTTGGACAACAATGAAGATGGCACACGAGAAGATCCCATTACGGGAACAGAATTCAGCATTTCCTTAATTACAGGATTAGGACGTAAAGAATTTCAGATCGCGCAAATGCTTGAGGATTTCTTAAGCACGTGTGGAATCGAACTCTTAGTTGAGCGCACATCCGAAATTAGCCAAGATTCCACTTTAGGTGAAAACAAGCTGTACGGCCGTCGCTTTGATCTTGCTTTATTGCCATCAGAAGCGACTCACATCCCGACCTGTGACCGTTTCGTTTCATGGCAAATTAGTGGGCCGTCTGATGAAATCAACCCGTACACAGGTGATCCCTTTGCGGGGTGGATCGGAATCAACCTTGCTGGTTACTCCAACCCTACTTTCGATGCTATTTGTGGCTCTGCAATGAGCGCTCCACCAGGAACACCAGAGTACAAAACTAATCACCAACAAGCCCAACGAATATATGCGGATGATCTGCCGTCACTTCCTCTAGTTTACGAACCTAAAATCACTATTACTCGTCCGGATGTTTTGCATATTAGCAACGATCCTTCCCAAGAATCTGAACTATGGAACCTGTTTGCGATTGAATTATCCCAATAGAGTTTGCCGCAGCAAACACCCTTATGCAAAAGCATAGCCTACAATTATTTGAACAGTATCCTTAGGAAAATCAGGATCGTTGGTTAGATACAGATTGCTCCAGGAATGCAATGATTTCTGTAGCAATATCCACTTTGGTTACGCTCTCAATCCCTTCTAATCCTGGCGAAGAATTAACCTCTAGTAATAATGGACCACGGTGGGATTGAATCAAATCAACGCCGGCTACCGACAATCCATGAGCTCTTGCTGCGGCTACGGCCAATCTTGAAGTTGCTCCGTCAGGGTTTACGGAAACGGCCGATCCGCCTCGATGCAAATTGGCCCTAAAATCACCATCAGTTGCAATCCGTTCCATCGCTGCAATGCAACGATCACCTACAACAATAATACGCATATCTCTGCCGGTAGATTCAGCCACATATTCCTGCATTAATGCCTGGCGTCGCGCTTTGTGCACCTTTTCCAAAACGGCCAAAACAGTCGCCAGGTTCTTTGCTAATACGACACCCTTGCCCTGAGTGCCGCGGATCAATTTAATAACAACCGGTACGCCCCCTACCGCATGTACGGCCGCAAACAATGCCCTTGGTTGAGCAATCACGGCCGTTCTAGGAATTGGCAACCCGGCACGGCTCATACTTTGAAGGCTGTGTAACTTATCTCGCGAACATGCTATGGCAGAAGCCCCAGCCGTCGTTAAAACGCCCAATGCCTCAAACTGTCGAACAACGGCCAAACCATAAAAAGTAACCGACGCCCCAATACGTGGGATAATAGCATCAACTTCAGGGATATTCCCAGTGCGTGTAAGGCCAAGTGGGCCACTCGTTATCAATCTGGGACCAGCTTTGCCCTGTTGATCTAGACCAACTTCAACTGCTACGGCTAACGTGTCGATCACTCTAACATAATGACCACGAGAGCGGGCTGATTGCACTATTCTACGGGTGCTATATAGCGACGAGTTACGAGATAAGACAGCGATGCGCATGGACAAGTTATAACTTTCTTTCACCCTTTCCGTCAAAAAAGTCCGCTTTTTGATAATTGGTTAACTTACGTTGACCACCCATGCCTTAACCGTTAAAATCGGCGGCTTGCTGGAGCAAAACTTCTAAATGATTCAAGCAGATACCGTCGTCATCGTACCGACGTACAATGAAGCAGATAACATAAATGACCTGGTTAGCCAGTTATTGTCGTTGCCGGTTAACATCGGAATTCTCGTCGTCGACGATAATTCCCCGGATGGTACGGGTGATATTGCAGATGAATGGGCTGCGCGCCATCCTCAACAGGTGCATGTAGTCCACCGTGCCGGTAAATTGGGATTGGGAACTGCTTATATCGCCGGTTTCAATACAGCTCTAGTCGATCTTGATGCCCAACGTGTAATGACCATGGATGCTGATTTCTCCCATAACCCACGTTACATTCCTGCGATGATCGAACTTAGTAATAGCAAAGATGTGGTTATTGGTTCGCGCTATGTATCTGGTGGTGGTTCCGAAAACTGTACCTGGAAACGTATTTGGCTTAGTAAAATCGCCAATTTTATTGCACGAACCCTACTTGGTCTGCAAGCAAGGGATACGACCGCCGGCTTCCGCCTTTATCACAAACGAGTCTTGGAATCCATTCCTCTCGATCAAGTCTTCTCCAGTGGATATTCTTTTCTCGTGGAAATGTTGTTCATGTGCCAGCGACGTGGATGGCAAGTTGGTGAGGTACCGATCGTTTTCGAAGATCGCCGCAAAGGCACGACAAAGATATCTCGTCAAGAAGTGTTCAAAGCGCAATATACCGTTTTTCGTCTTTTTCTGCGCCGTTTATTTACACCCCGTCCCCGCAAAGCAGCAGGCACTAACTCTTAATGATCGAAGTAAATTGCAATCTATGCGGACAGGATGATTGGCGCATGCGTTTCCCATCAACAATGGTCACAACTGCTGAACTTAATGTTGATGTATTTCGCTGTACCAGTCCGGATTATGGTAGTCATGCACAGATTGTCGAATGTAACCAATGCAACCTGGTTTATGCAAATCCGCGCTGGAGTGATGAAGAACTGCAAACAGCCTATTCTGAAGTTGAGGATGAAACATATGTGGAAGAGCGTGAGGGGCGCGAAATTACTTTCCGCAAACACCTGGCTTCTCTAGAAAAATATACAGGAGCGGCAAATGGCCGCTCGCTTCTAGATGTCGGAGCATATGTAGGCGTATTTGTCGAGGTTGCCGGCCGAGCAGGTTGGGATGCTTATGGGATTGAGCCTTCCACTTGGGCTGTAACGCAGGCGAAAGCAAGAAACCTTCAAGTACTCCAAGGGACATTAGACTCAGTACAATTAGACGGCCGTCAGTTTGATGTTGTAACCTTGTGGGATGTCATTGAACATGTTACTGATCCCGTCGCTGAACTAGAAAAATCGTATATGTTTCTAAAGCCTGGAGGCTGGCTGGCAGTTCATACAATGGATATTGATAGCCTGACCGCCCGTCTATTAGGTCAGCGCTGGCCATGGCTGATGGATATGCATCTTTATTATTTCAGCAAGAATACATTGGCAAAAATGTTGCGCGATTGTGGCTATGAGATTGTTTGGGCAGGCACTCAAGGACGTTATCTAAGACTAGGATATCTTGCTTCCCGGTTAGGTGGATTTAATCATTTCCTAGGGAAATTGGCCACTAAAATATTCACTTTTCTGCAAATCAATGAAGTCGCAGTTCCGGTCAATTTCGGGGATCTATTTACAATCTACGCCAGACGTCCTTAGAATCGACACTTCTTATTTTTGCTTGACAATCTGATCTGAGCTCATGCCTTTTCAGTAGAAATCTCATAGTTCCTGTTGGGCCCATGGAACCAGCATCATTTTTTTGGTATACTGCTGTTGGTGGAACTTGAAAATCTCTTCTTCGCGAGCAATTTGTGACTCAAACATTTATCGTAAGCCAATTGATTGGACACCGAACATTAGCGTCAACTCGGGTCCATTTTGACCAAGAGGTTAAATCTCAAGACATATGACTTTGCTGCAACTCCTTATCGTGGACGACCATCCTGTCTTTCGGCAGGGACTACGTGATGTTTTTGATACCGATCCCAACATTGCGGTGGTTGGAGAAGCAATGGATGGGGATGACGCGATGGTCAAGGCCCTGGAACTACAACCCGATGTAGTGTTAATGGACATTAATTTGCCCTCAATAAGCGGGCTCCAGGTCACACGTAGACTTAAAGCTGATTCGCCAAATATCAAAATTGTTATGATTACTGGCTATGACGAGCCAGAGCACATATTTCATTCCTTGCGAGCAGGTGCTTCCGCTTTCTGCTCCAAAGATATGCCACCCGAAGGCCTGATCAGCACGGTACACGCAGTATTTTCTGGAGACTATGTGATCAATGGGAAGCTTCTGACTGAAGAAGAACTCAATGAATGGATCAGGCGCAGAATGGACCGCTACGGACAGCGGACAGCAGACAAAGATACCGATTCCCACATATCTTTGTCGCCACGCGAGATGGAAATTTTAGAATTGATTTGCCAAGGTGCTTCAAATAAGGATATTGCGCAGCGGCTAGGTATTAGCTATCAAACCGTAAAGAATCATGTCACGGCTCTTTTACATAAATTAGGTGTTAAGGATCGTACACAAGCTGTTCTGTATGCCTTGAAACATGGATGGTTTTCTTTAGAAGGTATTGTTTGAATAAGTTCATCATATTTCAAGAGCTTAACTTTCTTGAATAGGAGGTTTACCACAAATGTCTTTTTTTGATGAAGAAGGTCAGGGCTTACTTGAGTATGCACTGGTTTTAATCCTCGTTGCAGTTGTTGTAATTGCCATTATTACTTTACTTGGACCTGAAATCAGCGAGCGTCTTTGCCAATATATCGACGTGTTTTGCGCAACTTAACTAGCCCCCACTATCAACTTAATCGGTAATTGGCGTTGTAAACCAACAATCATCGGGTTGTTTATCAGACAGTCCACATGTTTAAATTGTATTACACCGATTGAGAGAAACGTGTGGTATTAGCCTGGATTAAAGGCCACTGTGACACTCACAGCCAAAAATCCTAAAGCCTCAAAGTGGGCGAGCAAAGCTTTAGATTTAATCTTTCCTACAGTCTGCGCGGGATGTGGCAAATTGGGGCCCATGATTTGCGAAAATTGCAAATCACGGTTCCCGCGAGTGAACGAACCATTATGCCACCGTTGCGGCCATGCACTCATTCATCCTGCGAACCTCTGTGGTAAATGTCTATCCCCAGATTTCAATCTTAAGCAAGTTCGAGCCCCCTTCTTTTACCGCGAACCTATTGCCAATATTATTCACAAAATGAAATACGAAGGTCTATTTGCTCTTAACAAGCCATTGGCACAGTTAATGACGAATGCTTGGCCAATTTGGGATGATGAACCAGACATTATAATTCCTATTCCGCTGCATCCGCGACGTAAGAAAGAACGGGGTTTTAACCAATCAGCATTATTGGCGATCCACTTGGGTCAACAACTCAATATCACTGTTAACATAAAAGATCTCGAACGAACTAAAAACACGGCTCCTCAGGTCGGACTTAGTCCTGAAAAAAGGCAGGAAAACGTGCGTGATGCCTTTTGCACCAAACCAGGTGCAGTCAGCGACAGAAAGATCCTGTTAGTTGATGATGTTTTCACGACGGGTGCAACAATGTTGGCTGCTGCCAAGGCACTGCTTTCAGCAGGTGCAACAGATGTATCCGCCTATTGTTTGGCACGCACCATCTAGTAGTGAGATAATAGAACCCACTTCTATATTTCACAAGGAGACACAAGAATGGAACTCAATATTCACGGCCACAATCTGGAAATTACCTCAAGACTAAGCAATTATGTAGAAAAGAAAACTGCCCGGCTGGATCGCTATATGCCGAATTTGAACTCGGTGCGTGTCGATCTAACCACAGAAAATACACGCAGTGCTGTAGAACGACAGGTGGCACAGATTACGATCCGCGATGATCGCGGGACTATCCTTCGGGCGGAAGAGCGCAACAGTGATATCTTTGCCGCCGTTGATGCCGTGGTTGACAAGCTATACCGCCAGATCGAACGCTACCGTGGAAAGCGCAAACGGAAGTATCGCAGCAGCGGCATACAAGACATTGACCTCGGCGAGCCGCTACCATCCGGTGAGGATGAGGGTGATGAAAGTGAACAGACTATTGTACGCACCAAACGCTTTGCCCTTCACCCAATGTCAGAGGAAGAGGCAATAGACCAAATGGAATTACTTGGCCATGATTTCTTTGTTTTTTTCAACACGGCCGACAATGCAATAAACGTTCTTTATCAGCGCCATGATGGCAATTATGGCTTGCTTCAACCTGAATTTGGTTAAAGTAAGATAGACTTATTGTTAATTGGTCCCAGACAAATCATAAGCGGAATTGTCTGGGACTCTGCTCATAAAATAAGGGTTATAAACTAAATGGCGCACATTTTAGCCATCTGCACAGCCAACATTTGCCGTTCTCCTGTCGTCGCCGCTCTATTGCGAGATCGACTGCAGAAGCAAGGTCTTGAAGATTGGACAGTCAGTTCAGCCGGAACTTGGGCACATATAAGACGCGGCGCGGCTCAGAATAGCATTCGGGTAATGACGGAGTACGGCTTGGATATCAATGCGCACCAAGCACAGATGATTGAGGAAGCACATTTAGTTGAAGCAGATTTAATTCTCTGCATGGAAACTGGCCACGCCGAAGCAATAAGAATTGAATTTCCAACCCATGCCTATAAAGTCTTTTTGTTAACTGAAATGGCTGGCCCCGCATATAACGTGCACGATCCTTTTGGTGAGCCTTATGCATCCTTTCAAGAAATGGCTGTTGAATTGACCAGGCTTATTGATGCTGGACTCGAAAAGATAATTCAATTGGCGGAAGAGAACAGCAAGCACGGCTAATGCCTACCAACCTTCAATGAATTGGGCCCACTCCTGGTTTTTCCGAACATGTCCACCAAAACGGTATACGGCCGTTGCCTTTGGCTCAAAAGGTTGTCGTCGAAGGTACATATTTGCTTCAGCAGGAAGTTTTCCGCCTTTTCGCCGGTTACATGGCATACAAGCTGCCACTAGATTCTGCCAGGTATGTGGCCCGCCTTGACGCCGCGGCACGACGTGGTCAATTGTCAGATGCCGCATTTTCCGGCCGCAGTATTGGCAAGTAAAATCGTCTCGTCGCAAAATCTCTCGTTTAGACAGAGAAATGCGCGGGCGTGGGCGTTTTATCATATGACTGAGTTTAATGACTGAGGGAATTTCAAAAACGGCCGTGCAGCTATGCACAACGCCGCGACCGTTGAGAATCGTTTCTGCTTTGCCCCCAAGGACCAATGCTAAAGCGCGTTTGGTGTTACAAACATGTAACGGTTCAAAGTTAACATTCAGAATGAGCACCGGCCCATTCAGTAAGCCATTTTTGCCCATGACGACAGGAGTATACCTGAGAGACTGGAGCAGCGTCAATCCTCGATGGTCAATTTTTAGTTATCAATCCTATGAATAAACAAGAACTCATTACATACCTGGATAATTATCTTCAAACACCCTTAATCGCCGATTATGGCCCTCAAGGCCTTCAAGTTGAGGCATCCAGCAACGACATCAAGCGCATCGCCCTAGCTGTCGACACAGCCCCCTCTTCCATAAAGGCGGCGGCCTCGTGGAATGCCGATATGTTATTGGTTCACCATGGCATATTGTGGCGAAACGTAGAGCGCATTGTCGGCCCACTCGGCGAACGGGTGCGACTCTTATTATCCGCCAATATCAACCTGTATGCAGCTCATCTTGCCTTGGATGCTCATTCGGAAGTGGGTAATAATGCTGAGTTAGCTCGTCTTCTTGACGTCAAAGACGTTGAGTGGTGGTGTGATGTGATGGGCACAAACATTGGCACCATTGGGAACATGAACTCGACTTTGGACGATCTAGTAGGTCGGGCAAATCAATCCTTGAACAGTGAAGCGCGTGTCCTTAACCATGGTCCGGTTCAGGTACGCAGGTTGGCAATCGTTTCCGGTTTTGGCGCAGACAAAGCAGGCCAGGCAAAGTCCTTAGGCGCTGACACGCTCTTAACTGGTGAAGCATCCCACGCCAATTATTGGGCAGCGGCAGACTATGAGATGAATATCATTTTTGCTGGTCATTACGCAACTGAAACTGTCGGTGTAAAGGCTTTAGGCCAACATCTGGCAGACAAATTTGGGCTAACGGCCCATTTCTTTGATTTTCCGACTGCGATGTAAATGCAGCCAATAATTTACTGTAACTTTATAGAATTGTAGTTATTCCTTTAGGAGAAATCATGAGTGATCAGAAGCTGGATTGGATCCAGAACGAACTAGACAATCTGAAAGCAATGGGCTTATTCAACACGATACGTACCATTGAATCACCCATGGATGCATGGGTAACAATCGACGGCCGTCGTTTGCTGAATTTTTGTGCCAACAACTATTTAGGATTAGCGAACAATCCTCGCATTCGTGAAGCAACGAAAAGCGCAATAGATAATTATGGTGTGGGCCCTGGTGCGGTGCGAACCATTGCTGGGACCATGTCCTTGCATATTGCTCTTGAGCAGCGCTTGGCTGAGTTTAAGCAAGCGGAAGCTTGCATCACATTCCAAAGTGGATTCACGGCCAATCTAGCCACGATTCCGGCTATTGTCGGCCGTGATGATGTCATCTTTTCAGACGAACTCAACCATGCCAGCATCATAGATGGCTGTCGCCTAAGCAGAGCCAAAGTTGTGCGTTATGCCCATAACGATGTCGATGACCTGGTACGCCAAATTAATGTCACATCCGAATTTGGCCGGAGATTAATCATCAGCGATGGTGTGTTCAGCATGGATGGCGATATCGCGCCATTAGACAAACTTGTTGATGTAGCCGAGCAGTTTGATATCATGATTATGGTTGATGACGCTCATGGTGAAGGCGTACTTGGCCGCGGTGGCCGAGGTATTGTCGATCACTTTGGCCTACACAATCGGGTAGATGTCGAAATTGGGACACTAAGTAAGGCCTTTGGCGTCATGGGTGGTTTGGTCGCCGGAAAAGCGGTCATCATCGATTGGCTGCGTCAGCGCGGACGGCCGTTCCTTTTCTCCAGCGCCATGACCGTTCCCGACGCCGCCGCCTGTCTTGAAGCAGTCAATATTCTTGATGAATCAACGGAACTAATTGACCGGCTCTGGTCCAATGCCGCCATTTTCCGTCAAGGTATGCAAGACCTCGGATTTGACACCGGCAAAAGCCAGACCCCTATTGTGCCCGTCATGTTAGGTGAAGCACCCTTGGCCCAACAGTTCAGCCGCCGCCTCTTTGAAGAAGGCGTTTTTGCCATGGCACTTGGTTTCCCGACCGTACCACGTGGCAAAGCACGCATCCGTGTCATGAACTCCGCCGCACACAGCGAGCAGGATATTCGATTAGCTTTAGATACCTTTGGGAAAGTCGGGCAAGAGCTCGGTGTCTTGCTTACTAAGTCTGCTTGTACTAAGTCTGCTTGTACTAAGTCTGCCTGCACTGAGCCTGTCGAAGTGTCAAAGCTCGAAGGGCTATCTGATGAAAGAACGCCTGACTCCTTTTATTGAGTCAGGCGATAACTTACACTTCAAAACTCTGGTGCAGTTCAGGGACAACGACATTTTCAAGCCCGTGCTGGCTGCGCAAGCCATCCGCCAAAGCAAATGATGCATCTTCCTCACCGTGAACGAGGAACGTGTGTGCCGGCATCTTTTGCATATTTCCGACCCAATTTAGCAGTTCACCACGATCTGCGTGAGCACTGAAACCATTGATTACCTCAACCTGGGCCCTCAGCTTATACTCTTCGCCCAGGATTTTAACTTTCGACCTTTTTTCAACGATGCGTCTGCCTAATGTGTCGGGCGCTTGCCAGCCAACAATCAGAATAGTATTCCGCGGATCTTCAATATTATTCTTTAAATGATGTAAAATACGCCCGGCTTCGGCCATACCGCTGGCACTGATGATGACCGCCGGATCGCGCAAGAAGTTCAATGCCTTTGATTCTCTAGTGGAACGTGTATAGCTCATCATGTCAAAGCCAAAAGGGTCATTATGGCGATCAGCAGCTAGAAATTGTTCCACTTCTTCATCATACGCTTCCGGATGCAGGCGGTAGATCCCTGTCGCGTCAATAGCCAGTGGGCTGTCTACATAAACAGGCAGGTCCGGCGAAATATCTCCAGACTCTACAAGTTGGTGCAGCCGGTAAACCAACTCTTGCGTACGGCCGACGGCAAAGGCCGGGACAATAAGTTTGCCGCCACGTTTGCATGTCTCATTGACCACTTCTTCCAGGCGTCCACTAATCTTATTTTGCTCAGGGTGCTGCCGGTTACCATACGTGCTTTCGATCAAAAGAATGTCAGCTCCTTCGATCATGGCCGGATCTCTGAGGATTGGGCGATCTGGACGGCCGATATCCCCACTGAAAACGAGACGAACTGGCCGCTTCGTCTCTTCATCTTCAATATCCAACACCGTGATAGTCGAACCGAGAATATGCCCAGCATCATAAAATGTTAAATAAACCCCTGGCATGACCTGATAAGGGCGTTCATATCCAATCCCAATGAACTGTTTCAAACTGCTAACGACATCCTCCAACTTATAAATCGGTTCAATCGGCGGCAGACCCTCCTTCCCCGTTTCTTATTCACGTATTCGATGTCATATTTCTGGATCTTAGCACTATCACGCAGCATGATAGCGCACAAATCACGCGTAGCATAAGTGCAAATAATATCACCCGTAAAACCGCTCTTAACCAGGTTGGGGATATTGCCGCTATGGTCAATATGGGCATGGGAGAGAATTAGAACGTCTATTTCACTGGCATTAAAGGGTAAGTTTTGGTTTCGCTCATAACTCGCGTTTCGTGAACCCTGGTATAAACCGCAGTCCAGCAGAATCTTTTTGCCGTTGACAGTTATCAAATGTTGGGATCCAGTTACTGTGCGCACAGCGCCGTGAAATGTAAGTTTCATTGCTCTTATCTCCTATTTCAAAGGCCGGTGGCCGATGAAAGAATATATCTCATTTGCCATTTTATGATGAGAGTTTCGCTAAAACGTCCAAGATCTCAGCCCCGTAAGCATTGCATCGCCAGGCCCCAATCGAGTCTAGTTCGCTAAGTGCTTCACTGTTATGAGGATTGTTTTGAGCAATCTCCCACAACGCTCCCCTGCTTAGAATGACATCGGACTCTACCCCACGTGACACGGCCCGCTTTTTCCGCCACTGGCGCAGTTTTTCATAACGAGAAACAACTACCTCAGGATGGCGCTTATGTTTGTTCTTAGGATATTTGGGATATGGTGCATTATTGGCCTCGCCGATCACCTGCAGCAGCGCGCGTCCATAACGCCGAATTTGGCCTGAGGTCATGCCGTGAACTTGCGCCAGTTGGTTGTAATGAGCTGGATTCTGGTGAGCCAGCGCCAGTAATGTCCGATCATTAAAGATCTTGAATAGAGGCTGATTGCGACGCTTCGCCTCCTGATCACGAAAGATATTGAGCGCTTTAAGAACCGCCTGCTGTTGTTTTGTCAGATCACGGACGCCGTTGATCGACCAAAAGCTATCGGAATCAAAACCATTGTCATTCAGCTTGACTTGTGCTTGCTGTGCAAAGGTCTCTGCGGCCTCCTCTTCACACCCATTATCATGTAATTCTTGCGCCAGGTGGTCGCGTAATTTGAAGAGGAAGTGCGTGTCATGTTGAGCATAGGCAAGTTGCTCGGGCGCGAGTGGTCTCTTACACCAATTTGATTTTTGATATCTTTTATTAAGTTGAACTTGGAAAAGATCGTCGAGTAGACTGGCCAAACCAAAGCGACGATAACCAAGAATGCGCGCTGCCCACATCGTGTCAAAAAGATTCTGGAGCTTCCACCCATATTGACGTTTCACTAACATAAGATCGTATTCAGCTGCATGAAAAATTTTTTCCACAACAGGATCCGCTATCAAATAACCTAGTCCGCTTAAATCAATATTAGTGGTGGGATCGATGATGTAATCTTGGTCAGGTGTTGAGATTTGAATCAGGCACACCTGTTCACGATAAGCAAACATGCTGTTTGCTTCAAGATCGATGGCCAGGCGAGGCTCCGCACATAAATGATTGAGGCATTCATGCCAATCAATTGACCTGGTTACAAGTTTGAACGGGGGCAGCTTCATAGGCTAATTCTTCAACATTTCGACAAGTTCACTACGTGCCGGCTCAAGACAAGTCCTCAGCCGGTCGCAGATCCTGAACCATAAGCTGTAAACTACGACGGCCGTTCCATTCATTGAGGTTTACGGAATATACAACATCAATAAGTTGCGGTAGTTCATTCGCCCATGCCCCTTGTCGAAAAGCAATCGCCGGCATCAATTGATGGGCCTGCCCACCATTTCGGTTGCTCAAGCGCATTTGCAAATGAGCGCCATTTTGCCCTACAGCGCGATGGCTCATCACTTCTACATTTTTGCTAAGAAAAACAGGGGTAGGGTTAGCTTGTCCAGTTGGTTCCAATTTATTCAATGTCTCGTAAAGTGCCCAATCTATCTCGTCCAGTGAAACCTCTGCGTCTATTTCTATCGTTGGCATCAGATCTAGACCGGACAATCTTTCTTGGGCAATTTCTTTCATCCGGACAGCGAAAAGAGCCATGTTTTCATTGCGCACGGTCAGCCCTGCTGCTTGCGCGTGTCCACCATGTCGTACGAGTAAATCGGCCGTTTCATCAAGGGCTTCAGTAATATGAAATTCCGCAATCGAACGACAAGAACCGCGGCTTACCTCCAGACCAACCTCCAATACTATCGCCGGCCGGTAATGCCTTTCGGCCAAACGGCTGGCGACCAGACCTACCACGCCAGGTTCAAATGATTCATCATAGGCAATAAGAATCAGATCCTGCGGATCAACTAAAGTCTCTGCTTTTTCACCAAAATCGGCCGTCAACTCTTGTCTTCGCTTATTAAGGTCATTCAGCTCCAGCGCCAATGTCTTCGCCGAGTGCTCGTTATTTACGGCCAACAACTTCGCCGCGACATAAGCATGCGCGAGACGGCCGGCTGCATTGATTCGTGGTCCTAGCCCAAAGCCAATAGACTCTGCGCTCATTGACCCTTGCTTCAAACCGGTAATACCAGCCAAGGCAGCTAAACCTGGCCTCTTCAACTGGTTCAAAACGGCAAGTCCATCGATCACCAACCGGCGATTCTCTCCTTGCAAGGGAGCAAGATCAGCAACCGTACCAATGGCTACCAGATCCAGGAATTGTTCAACTTCTGTTGTGGCGCGATCGCCCATGGCTTGATATAGAGCCTGAGCCAATTTATAGGCTATTCCAACCCCAGCCAACATTCTCTCTGGATATTGAGAATCCGGGCGTTTGGGGTTTATCACCGCCAGCGCTGGAGACGGCTCATTTCCAAGGCTGTGATGGTCAGTTATAATGACGTCAATGCCTAGTTCATTGGCATATGCAATTTCAGACACCGCCCTAATGCCACAATCCACCGTGATTATTAAACCGGCACCGATTTCTTTTAATGCTGACAGCGCCGTTCGATTTAGGCCATAACCCTCTTTAAAGCGGTCAGGAATATAAGGTCGAACATGCCGCCGGTCGACCCCTAAACCTCGCAGGGCCTGAGTCAACAAAACGGTAGATGTAACACCATCAGCGTCGAAATCTCCATAGACAATGATCATCTCGTCATCGTTAATCGCTTTTTCAATGCGCGCTACAGCAATTTCCATATCTGGCAGCAATAAGGGGTCTGTACTTTCCAGATAATGGCCCTCAAGGAATGCTTGTATATGTCCAGCATCTGACATACCGCGGTTGTATAGAGTCTGAAGAAGTACGGGGTGAATATGACTTAATTCATTCTGAATATGTGCGGGGACCGGAGCAGCAACTTGCCACTTGCTTTCACGAATACTCTCTGGACGCCTCATAATGCCGCTATGGTAGCACGGATTTTTTGAATCGTAAAACCACGACGGCTGCAGCATCAACCTCAAGCAAGCCCTTTTTCCGGCTTAACCTGGAGACGTCCTGCAGACAACCAGGCCAATAAAAAGGGAAGCAAAAAAGTAAACGTCACGCCCAGTATATGAGCCAGAAATTGGCTGCGCCCTAGTGCAAATATGCGGATATGCCCATAAATTAGCACGGAAAGTTGCGAGGTGACGAGAAACCACAGACCAAAATGCAAACGATATATGGAACGGTGACCTCGCGAACGCCCTACGAAATCCAGCAAGAGCCATGGAAATGGCCAGGCTGCGTACCATATGCGAAAATTAAGAGCCTGGAAAATGTAACCAAAAAAGATATCGGCCGTTCCCCGAACTGGAGAACGCCCCTGCCACGTTTTCCATAACAACCACGACACAAATATAACAAAAATAGTCAGCAATAAAGAGGTCAACCTCGCGAAACTGCCTGCAAACAACTGGACCCCAGCTTTTTGGGCCAATAACAGCGCGAGTACAGTAGGGGAAAATCCTCCACCAGCCGCTGCTTCACGCATTAACCGTTGAATCAATTCCAATGGGGAACCAAATGGCATAAAAAACAGTAAAGTTAATAGCAATCCGGAAAACGTCACAATCAAGATGAAGCGCAGTCGATCGTGCACAGATTGCTTCTCTTTAAGCAAACTCACGAAGAATATGGGTAGCGCAAGAATGCCAACCGGCTTAGTCAAGGCCCCCAACATCATCAGCAAGAATCCTGACGCTGGATGCCCCTTTTTATCACCAACAGGCCCAACACCAGCCAGAATATCATTAAGACATCATTGTGTCCGTCGATCATAAACATAAACAAGAGCGCTGGGTTCCAGGCCCATAGCACCGTTGCAGCTGACCGTTCGACAAGATCTTCTTGCCCAATATCCACATCGCCAGTTCCTAGCAATCGACTTAATGCCCAAAGAACTACTGTCGTCCCGGTAAAAGCTAATAACATCAATGATTTAAACGATAACAACCCAAGCAGCAGATTGTCGCCAGTGGCCCCGGTCAATGTGGAAGCAGTCAGTTCCCAAATTGGGCCATAAGGTGATGTCTCCACTGCCCACTCGCCGGCAAAGGGCAAAAATGGGTCCTCCATGTGAGCATTGGGAGCAATTGTGAAGGGGTTTTCCCCGTAAACACTCGCCACGCGACCACGAATCACATAGCGGTAGATATCATTGGCATTGATTGGATAAACCAAAAGGAGCGGAAGTGAAAGCAGAAATGAAACTCCCAAAATGGGAGCCAACCCAAGAGGCCGAGATGAGCGGCGGACACGACGATAAGCCACAAGAAATAGACCGGATAGAAAACAGAAAAGGAGCCCATAAGCCATGCCTGTCAATAGTGAGGGCGTAAAAGATCGAATATCGAGTGGTGGTTTCCGGTTATAATTTACAGGAAGGGGGAACCAAAAAACAAGCAAACAATAACCTGCCAGACTTAATAACACGACGATCCACAATGGGAAGCGATCAATAAATTTTATTAGGGTTGTCAAAAAAAATGGGTGCCCCTTTTTCATTATCCTTGATCATTAATTCGCCGGAAGCGAAACCATGCAGATTTCCATGGTGGCTTATCTTCCACCTGGGTTATGCCAAATTCCACGTGCAGCAATTCGAATCCCACAGCAAAAAGCGCCAGCAATGAATCCTCTTTTATCCATCGCAGTTCATCTTCCCCACTTTCCGTCTCATCCCGTAGGTGAGCAAAAAGCAAGTAATCCCCCCCTGTTCGCAGCAAGCGCAGCAAGCCATCCCGGTAAGGGATGAGTTCGGGCCCAGGCAACGAGTGCATACATCCAATATCAACTACCAGATCATAGGCGGGATCTAGAAAATCCAGGTTGGTCACGGAACCAACATGAAAGCGCACATTCTTTGATAAACCGGCCTCATTCGCTCTTTCTTGAGCAATAGCTATGGCACGTGGAACAAAGTCGACACCATCCCCATCCCACCCATGCTGGGCGAGATAGATAGTGGAACGGCCGTATCCACAACCCAGATCCAAAGCTTTCCCTGAATCCAGTTCATTCACCAACGCCATTAGTTCAGGGGGCGGCAGTTCATCGTCCCAGGGAATGGAACCGGTCTCATAGCGAGCAGTAAAATCTTCAAGCCTATTTTGTTGATCCATATGCAAACCACCACCATTTAAGAATAACCCCAAAACCAAATAAGTTTACCATAGGGGATCATGCCTTCATATTTAAAAATGGATCTGTCCATTGTGTTATACTTACTTTGCCATGCATGATCAAAATCTTATCGATGGAGTTGAACCTAATTTCTCCAGCCTGTGGCCCGGTTACTTGCTTCGTTACGGGGGATTTGCCCTCTCCCTATTCATGATCGGCACAGGTTACTTTCTAGGCAAACAGGTATACATCGCTTTAGGGTTTGTCATTCTTGTCGGAACCCTATTCCTCTATTGGGCTGCACGTTGGACGACAAAAAGGCGCTATGATGCTGATCAACTGCTGGTCACCGAAGCCCTGTTTTCTATGAGCCAGGCCCAACCAGGAGATAATCTAGCATCTGTCGATCTCGGTTTACGGATACCAGCAGTTGCCTTAAGTCGCCACTTAACAACGGGGCGGATCACCGTGATCGATGTATTCAATCCCCAATTGACCGGTGGCAAAGAACTTGCCCGGGCGCGCAAGCAGGCACCATCATATAAGATGGATCCTCGCCTGGATTGGTTTGACGGCCGTATTAATCTATTACCCCTGCCGGACAACAGCGTTTCAGCCGTATTCATGCCCCTGATCCTTTCAGAGTTCTCCCAGCACGGCGATCGACAGACCTTGCTGCGTGAAATAAAAAGGATCTTACGCCCTAACGGCCGTTTATTAGTAGCTGAACAAAACACATCATGGCTTAACTGGTTAAGTCTCGATCCCGGATCATCAAGACTCCTGCCAACAGAATACTGGCGAAGATTGTTGCTTGATGCCGGCTTCGATGTGCGCCGCCAGGAAGAATTCCATGGCTTAACGATTTGTATGCGCGCTGACAAGCCCTCGCCATTTGCCGGCAGACAGCTTTCCTTGGACCTGCGATTTCACCCGGGTCATTAAGATAAAAGTTTGTTGCAGATCTGGATAGCCATATTTTGAGTAACATTATGGACAGTTTGCGCATTCATACCCCAGACAGTATCAAGAACAACCCGTTGATATTGGAAAAAACCGCCCTACCCCAACCCGGCACGGGACAGATTCGGCTAAAGGTACATATGTGCGGTGTATGCCATACTGACCTACATACGGTTGAAGGTGAATTGGCGCTGCCAACACTACCTATGACGCCTGGGCATCAAGTTGTTGGAATAGTGGAATCTCTTGGACGTGGCGCGAGTGAACATCAAGTCGGCGATCGGGTTGGCGTGGCCTGGCTGAATTGGACCTGTGGTGAATGCGAATACTGCCGCAGAGGGTTTGAAAACCTTTGTGAAAAAGCGCGTTTCACCGGACTGCACGCCGCAGGAGGGTATGCCGAATATATGATTGTTGATGAACGTTTCGCTTTCACGCTGCCCGAAGCCTTCAGCGATGCACAAGCGGCACCCTTACTTTGTGCAGGCATCATAGGCTATCGCTCCTTACGCCTTAGCGGAATCCAACCTGGCAGCCGGCTTGGTTTGTATGGCTTTGGAGCCAGCGCTCATTTGGCCATTCAAGTCGCTCGGCATTGGAATTGCGACGTTTATGTTTTCACCCGCAGCTCAGAACACCAACAACATGCCCAGGAGCTTGGAGCAGCCTGGACCGGATTAGCTCAAGATCGGCCGCCCGTACTGTTAGATGCGGCCATAACGTTTGCCCCAGCAGGGTGGATCATCCCCTTGGCACTCAGCCATCTGCGGCCTGGGGGAACTCTAGCAATTAATGCCGTTCATATGAGCCCAATTCCCGCATTGCCATACGAGTTAATTTATGGAGAGCGTTTACTGCGCAGCGTGGCCAATTTTACTCGACGAGATGCAGAGGAATTCCTGCAGATTGCATCTGAAATACCGCTCAAAAGCACCGTAGAAATTCACCCGATGCAAGATGCGAATGCCATCCTTCAGCGCCTAAAAGACAGCCAGATTCGTGGAGCGGCCGTTTTAAGCTGGTGATAATCAAATGCGCGCTTGTTGGATTATTCCATACTGAAGTAAAATAGCTGCCTCTTAACCACATTTGTAGTACTCGGAGTAAGATAGTAATGTTGGCTCGCTTTGATTCAAAGTTGCCACAAAGGGGCAAATTGCAGCGCACCAACACGGGGCGAAATTTCGCTTGGTCATGGATTGTCCTGGCTTTTGCATTACTCGTCTTGTGGTTAAGTTTTCATTATATTTTACATCCAGATTGGTTAAATCAGCTCCCATCATTCTTCACCGAACTGCTCGTCCTGATTGAAGCAGCCTCAATTATTACGCTGAGTTTCGTGGCATTTCTTTTTTGGTATCGCCGCCATAAAGCGAAGAACCGCCTGACAAAACTTTCAATTGATCAACTATACAACCTCTCACCATCTGATTTTGAGCGCTATGTCGCGGGTTTGTTTCGCAAAAAAGGATATCAGGTCAAGTTACGCGGTCAAAAAGGAGATCGTGGTGTCGATTTGGAACTATTGCAACCAGGCGGTCGCAAGGCCATTGTCCAGTGCAAACGATATCGACATAGAATCGGACCTGACATCGTGCGTGAGTTGTTTGGTACTATGATCCATGAACGTGTCCACCACGCTTTTTTGGTCACGACGGCCGATATTTCGCAAGCAGCACGCGAATGGGCGGCTTTTAAGCCTATGACATTAATTGATGGAACCACCCTGGTCAAAATCGCCACTAATCTCGACGATCGATCACGTGGGTGAACCTCCCTCTCAGGACATTCAATGAAAACCACAATAATCTTAATTCGCCACGGCTTGACAGACTGGAACTTAGAGCGCCGCTGGCAAGGTCATTTAGACGTTCCGTTAAATTCGACAGGAAAAGCCCAAGCCCAGGCCCTTTCGCAACGACTTGTAGGATGGCCGATACAGGCCCTTTATTGCAGCGATCTTCAACGGGCTGCCCAAACGGCCTCAATCTTGGGCAGCACATTGGGATTGGAATCAATTTCAAAACGAACTTGGCGAGAGCGTGATGTGGGTGCTTTTCAAGGCTTAACCCGCAAAAACATCATTGTTCAATACCCGGAACTGTTCCATAAAATGAAAGAAGGTGTTATTAATCCTCCGGGTGGGGAAAACAATCATGATCTTTATGCTCGCGCAGCTGCTGCTTTCGAAGAACTGATTGCCGCCCATCCAGGTGAGATGATAGCCTTGGTCAGTCATGGCGCAATACTTCACACTACGCTCCTTTATGTGTTGGGTTTGCCACTTGGGGAATACGGCCGTATAAGCCTAAGCGGCAATACAGGAATCAGCATTGTGGAATCAAGCAAAGGCCGAATGCGTTTAACGCGTCTAAATGACACTTCACACCTTGAGAAAGCACCCATTCCTGCTGCGATCTAACATTCCTCTTATTAAAACTGTATTGGTGCTAACCATATTCCAAGACTTAACCGTTAGAATGTAAGAATGAACAAATCCTTTAGACTATTATCTGTGAGTGGGATAGATCTCCGCCTTCACGTCACGTTCCCTCTCATATTGGCTTGGGCAGCCTTGCAATTTGGGCTTATGTTCGGCACCTTTAACGGGGCCATCTTCGGCCTTGTGGCCATCACACTGCTCTTTATTCTTGTTACATTACACGAATTAGGTCACAGCTTCGCCGCTCGCGCCTTTGGTATTCCCGTAAAACAAATTATATTGACCCCTATTGGTGGCGTAGCTCAATTATTGCGTATTCCAGAGAAACCGGTACAAGAACTGATAATTGCCATAGCTGGTCCCGCCGTAAACATTATCATCGCCATCCTGATGGTCGCTCTTGCGATGAGCTTCGGCATTGATCTTGGAACATTAATTGGCTCCTTCGGCAGGTTGTCGGGCACAACATTTATGGCTTTATTCTCTTATATCTTTGTCTCTAATATCTTTCTGGCTCTCTTCAACCTGATCCCTGCCTTCCCTATGGATGGAGGACGCATATTGCGTGCCGTGTTGGCCATGCGTATTGATTATGTGCGCGCCACTCGCATTGCTGCTGGTGTTGGACGTGTAGCGGCAGTAGGATTGGGCATTTATGGTCTGCTAAATGGCAATTTCTTCCTGATAATGATAGCTGTATTCATCTTTGGTGCAGCCACTCAAGAAGCACGGGCCACACAAGCACGTCATTTACTGCAAGGATATACAGTCCAACAAGCGTTCTCAACATCCTCATACCGCCTAGAGGCTTCGTACTCATTGCAGCAAGCGGCGAATATGATGGCTTATAGTGGGCAGCGAGACTTCGCTGTTGTTTCAGGAGAGCAGTTTATTGGATTTTTACCCTATTCAATCTTGAGCGACGCGCAGCGCACTCACCCTGGCCACACACCAATATCAACCATTATGCTGAAAAATGTGCGCCCGGTCACAGAAACGACCGACGTTCATTCCGTGCAAGAACGACTTATGAGTGAGGGGATGAATGCTTTGCCGGTAACCACAGTTAACGGCCGTTTAGTAGGCCTTATCACACAGCAGCATATCGCCGATTTATATCGCCTGGTCAAATCTAAACCATCCATCATACCAGGCCCCCAATCCGTCTAAAATAAACAACTTGAGATTTTCTAACCCCCAGGACGGCCTGGGGGCCTTTTTTGTTTATGTGGCAAAGAGCCCCCTTTGTTTCTACAATACATATATGTCTATGACAATGATTAATATTGACAGCCTCGTTCTCTATAAACAGCAGCCGGCACGCGTTCGCCAAGTAACCAATAAAAAGTTGACAATTGCAACCCAAGATGGCAGCACGGTAAATGTGCGGCAAAAAGACATCTTGCTGCTGCATCCTGGCCCTCTCAAAAACATTTCCTCTCTGGGCCCAGTGACCGGTGACATCGAAACGGCCTGGGAAATTTTAGCAGGCGAAATTTGCACCCTTGAAGAATTATCAGAATTATTATTTGATGAATTCACCCCATCTTCCGCCTGGGCTGCCTGGCAGTTGGTCGCCGATGGACTCTACTTTAGCGGCACTCCAGACGAAATTTCGGTCAAAAGCGCGGAGGAAGTAGACATTGAAAAATCTACTCGCGAAACCAAAGCTGCTGAGCAGCAGGCATGGTCCACCTTTCTGGAGCGCGCGGCACAGGGCAATATTTCAGCAGAAGACGATGCTTACATCCAAGATGTCATTGCTCTTGCTCTTGAACAACGTAAACAAAGCCGCGTAATGAAAGCTTTGGGTCACGCTGAAACCCCCGAAAATGCTCATTCGCTCTTGCTGAAATGGGGTGTCTGGGAACTCAGTGTCAATCCCTACCCAATACGTGCAGGATTGGCCACGACATCTTCCACAGTTCCATTAACAGCTTTACCTGATGAACAGCGTCATGATTTAACCCATCTGTTAGCTCTGGCAATCGATGACGCGGGCAGCCAGGATCCTGATGATGCGCTAAGTTGGGAAAACGGCCGAATTTGGGTACACATCGCCGATGCTGCTGCGCTAATAGGTCCCAACAGTCCCGCTGATATCGAAGCACAAGCCAGAGGCGCCAACCTTTATCTTCCGGAAGGCACGGTTACCATGCTGCCGGTCCAAGCTACACAAAAATTAGCTCTGGGTTTAAACGAAATTTCTCCTGCTCTCTCATTCGGACTTGATACCAATGACATGGGTGAGATTGTCGACCTGGAAATTGTACCAAGTTGGGTTCGAGTCACCCGCTTAAGCTACCTAGAAGCTGAATCACGCCTGCATGAATCGCCACTGCGAGAGTTGTTGGAGATGGCCCGCAGATACGAGAAGCGGCGACAAGATAACGGCGCAGTAGAAATCAATTTACCGGAAGTGAAAGTCCGTGTAGAAAATGGTGCAGTCAAGATTACACCTTTACCAAAACTTCAGAGCCGGGATCTCGTTCGCGAAGCTATGCTCATGACTGGAGAAGCAGTAGGCTCTTATGCGATTGAGCAAAATATCCCAATGCCCTTCACAACACAAGACCCACCATCTGGCGACTTGCCGGAAGGGACTTCAGCTTCAGCGATGTTTGCCACTCGTCGTCTCCTTAAACCCAGTCAAAAGAGCAGTGTACCTGGTAAGCATAATGGCTTGGGTATGGAACCTTATGTACAAGCTACGAGTCCGCTCCGTCGCTATCTCGACCTGGTAGTTCACCAACAGCTGCGAGCCCATTTGCGCGGCGAAGAACCAATGAACGTGAATGAGATTACAAACCTTATTGGGGTATCAGATTCAGTCACGCGTGACATCCGGTACGTGGAACGAAAATCTAACCGGCATTGGACATGTATCTTTTTATTGCAGAATCCCGATTATTCCGGCGAGGGAATCGTGATTGAGAAACGGGGACGTAGGAATATTGTTCTGCTACCCCAATTAGCCCTAGAAACAATCCTATACCGCTCCAGTGACATACCACTCGACAGCGAGGTCCAGTTATTGGTTAGCGATATTGATCTTGTAAACTTGGATACCAGTTTTCGTTAGCGCTAATAATTCCATTTGAGACTCTGCCAATCTGGTATAAGATTCTTTTGTAGATCACTATGTATTTTGTGAGGTTAACATGGATTTCAGTAACAAGATCGTATTAGTAACCGGTGCTTCGCGCGGCATCGGCCGTTCCATTGCTCAATCATTTGCGGATCGTGGCGCGTCCGTTGTCGTTCATTACAACAGCAACAAAGACAAAGCGCTGGAAACTATTGACTCCCTTTCTGGCAGTTCACACACGGTCGTTCAAGCGGATATTAGGAATCCTGCTGAAGTAGAAAAGATGATCAACGCCGTTATGAAGCAAAAGGGCAGGCTGGACATCTTGGTTAATAATGCTGGGATTTACCAGGATCACCCTTTAGCCGATGTATCCTACGAAACTTGGCAAAGCAGTTGGCAGTTAGTGTTGGAAACCAATCTGATTGGCGCAGCTAACGTTTCATACTGCGCGGCGCGGCAAATGATTGAACAAGGTCACGGCCGTATCGTGAATGTTTCTTCACGCGGCGCTTTTCGCGGCGAACCCACTGCGCCGGCCTATGGTGCGAGCAAAGCGGGTATGAATGCTATGAGCCAATCCTTAGCCAAGTACCTGGCCCCTTTTAACATCTTTGTAGGTGTCGTAGCACCCGGTTTTGTACAGACTGACATGGCGCGTGGTCATCTAGCCGGGGAACAAGGAGATGCCATTCGCAATCAAAGCCCGCTCGGCCGTGTTGCGCGGCCAGAAGAAGTGGCTTATGCAGTCCTTTTCTTGGCTTCTGAAGGATCCCAATTCATGACAGGGGCTATTATTGATGTCAATGGCGCTTCATACTTGCGGACGTGAGCGTTACCAAACCTGGTTCCAGCCTATGTGCTAAAATCGACGATCGATATTGGTTCGTTTTACACTGGCATAATTTACTAGTCTGGCTATAATTTGGCATCCTTAGGGCGCTTAGCTCAGTTGGTTAGAGCGCTTCGTTTACACCGAAGAGGTCGGGGGTTCGAGTCCCTCAGCGCCCATTTTCGTTCTTTGATACTCAACTATCTTTTGTTATAATTCCTTTCGTGACAAAAAGCACAACCCGATTAATTAATTTGTTATGCGAAACATCAAAAAATGCGATTCTAAACGGGAAAGAAAGATCAATTTTGTCATCGCAGTCAGGAGAAAAGCCATATGGCAAGTCAAGCAGCAAGTGTAAATGAGGCTGGCAGCGGCATTACCCGGCGCGAGTTTCTCTATTATATTTGGGGAGCTTCCATCGCCTTACTCACGCTACAAGGGGCCGGGCTACTGATCTGGTCACTTATCCCGCGTTTCCGTGAGGGCGAGTTCGGCGGAAGATTTACTCTTCCAGTTGAGTCATTACCCGGCGTAAATATGCCTCCAGCAAATTTCGCTGACGGCCGTTTTTGGCTCGTCAAACCTCAACTCGGAACAACCAAATGAACTAATGTATGCAGCACCTGATGAACCGGAACCAATTGTTGGAGCTGTGGCCATCTATAAAGTGTGTACCCACTTAGGCTGCATCTACTCTTGGACACCGGCCAATGATCGGTTTGAATGTCCCTGTCATGGTTCCAAGTACCGTCTTGATGGCCGTCGTATTGAATCGCCTGCGCCGCGTACCTTGGACCGATTTAAACTGTATGCTTTGGCTGAGGATAAAACCACCGTTCTTGCCGAATCACCGCTAAGCGACAACTTCTTCAATCCGATGGAAGTGCCTGATGGAACGGCATTTCTGAGCATTGACACCGGGGATCGGAAGCAAGGCCCGACACAAGTTTTGCTGTGCGACTTTACCGGCAGTTGCCCGTAACCATCACCGCCAGTAAGGAGTGAGTAGATGACCACCTTTGTCGACCAAATTAAGGAACTGGGAGTGAAACAGGCCGTAATCGTCAAAACTGACGAGGTCGTTGAACGCATCACTGCAGGCATGAATATCGGTGATATCCGAGCCGCATTGAAAGGTGATGAACCGCGACGACCAAATCCACGTTTACGTCCCCATGCCGATGCATTCTGGCTGCACATTCGCCCCAGTTTCTACCATACAGAAGTTACCAATATTTATCCCACATTTCGTATGGGATGGCTGTCCACCTTTATGTTTGTTTGGGAGACCATCACAGGCATCATTTTGATGGTCTTTTATACGCCCAGTCCGCTGATTGCTTACTCCAATATGTGGAACATCATCAGCAATGTTCCCTTGGGCCAACTGTTTCGTAATATGCACCGTCTCGGCGCTGAAGTGATGGTATTGGTCGTAGCCCTACATATGTTACGCACCTTTATTACTGGCAGCTATAAGAAGCCGCGCCAATTCACCTGGGCCACTGGTATGCTCCTGCTTGTGCTCACACTACTTTTGAGCTTTAGTGGATACCTGCTTCCCTGGGATCAGCTGGCATATTGGGCGTTGACCGTATTCCTCAGTGGCGCTGAAGCCGCGCCTGCCCCACCCGTTGTCAATCAGAATATTTTGCTAATCCTGCAGGGTGGACCTGCTCTTGGAGCCTCAGGCCTCTTGCGCTGGTATTTATTCCATGTGCTGCTCTTACCGCTCTTGCTAGGAATATTTTTCTTTGTTCATTATTACAAGGTTGTTTTACACGGCCTTTCCCTCCCCCCGGACGCGAAGAAATCGGCGACGATACAGCCAAACGTGTGCCCCGCACGGAACGTTCCTATTTCATTCCTGATCTATTGACCAGTGAGCTTATGTGGACAGCATTGCTTACATTGTTCCTAATTGCTGGTTCGTTATGGTTGTGGGATGCGCCATTGGAAACCCACGCCGATCCTGTTGTCACCC
Source organism: uncultured Chloroflexia bacterium (assembly GCA_963736615.1). GTDB lineage: Bacteria > Chloroflexota > Anaerolineae > Promineifilales > Promineifilaceae > JAACFF01. Next base: position 1,721,499 of record CAVTPP010000003.1, read on the forward strand.
CGCTGCATGTGGTTGCACCCTGGTACCTTTCCTGGTCCCAAGGTTGGCTCAAACTGGCGGACAAAATGCTTGTCGTTGGCTTTATCCCCTTATTGATGGTGGCCTTCATTGTTATGCCCTACTTTGAGGTAGGCAAGAGCCGACGCTATGCCGACAGACGTATTGGCATGTCAGTCTCCATGCTGTTTATCGCCTTCATGCTCGTTTCCAACTGGATGGGTACCCCTGAGTTTAGGGTGGCCAGCTCGCCAGACCGCGAGGTTTCAATTGAGGTATTGCCTGAAGAAGGCGCCAGTCTCATGATGGCTGTACCCTATGAGCAGATGAAGCCTGGCGCCTATCTTCCAGGACAAGAAGTTTCGGGCAGTCCACATTTGACAGAAGCCCTTAAAGGCTATGAAGAAGCTCTTGGTCGACACAGTTGCACAATGAAAGGCGATCCCAATTTGCGGCCTTGTAAGGTCGATACCCTTGAATCTGGTGAACTGAAATATATGGTTGGCATTAACAATAAAGAGGCTATGCCTGATCCCTATTCTGAAATGCGTGTTCACAACGTTCAAGAAAGCCTCTTAGAACTACGGCTTTATTACGAAGTAGTCGATCCGGAAAATCCCAATGAGTTTCTTTTCCTTTCAGATGACTGGGTCAAGTTTAAGCACCGCGATTCGAACTATGAGGAAGAGTGCAGCTTTGCTAACAAGTGCTAGCGTTGATTAGTCTTGAGAACGAATTTTCTTTTGACGATGTCGGCGAGCAGAAAGGGAGAAGAGTATGCAGGTTAAGATTATCATCGGAACCGTCGCCTTTATGATTAGTATGATGGTTTTGGGGTATGCCGCATTACGCGAGCCAACCCGATTGGAAAGATATACAGGGGCCCGAATCGGCCGTGAAATAGAAGTAGGGGCTCATCTTTTTGATGGTAACTGCGCCACATGTCACGGCGTTGAAGGAAAAGCGGAAGAGTGTTACGATGCCGGTTCTGGTGAGCCAATTGGCTGCATCGGCTTGCCGCTCAATTACGCGCCATTGCTCTGTGGTGAGCCTTCTTTACGTATGGAAGCCATGAAATGGGAAGGAACTAAAGATGGGTTTATTCGCTCATCCCTTGCCAGCGGCCGTCCTGGTACGGAAATGCCCACCTGGAGTGAGCAGTTCGGTGGACCAATGCGCAATGACCAAATCAATAATACAGCTCAGTTCGTCCTTAATTGGGAAACAGAAGAGCTTTGCTCCACACCAATAGTTGTTTATGATTGGCCTGAAAGCGTTGAGGATTTTGATGTTGAATTCCCTGAGGGGGATGCAGCGCGCGGTGAAGAACTGTTCCTAACCTACGGCTGCACCGGCTGCCATGGCAATTTAGAGGATGAGACTTCCGCCATTGTTGGCCCCTTCATTGGCAATATCGCCGAGAGAGGCGGCACGATAATTGAAGGTTACACTGCATCTGATTACGTATATGAATCCATTCTCGATTCCAATGCACATATTGCAGAACAGTGTCCAAATGGACCTTGCATCGGTCCTCCCAGCGCTATGCCGGACAACTTCGCATTACGTATGAGCGAAAATCCACAAGATTTTCAGGATTTGATGACCTTTATCTTAGGAGAATAAGGCAGCACAAGGATCGATAAACTAATAATTAAAGGCGCACCTTTTTCAAGGTGCGCTTTTTTTGTCCTCAGATTTCAACAAAATTAATGCTTTCGACTCTATATATAACGCCAATGTAGAGTAAAAATGATGGGCTGAAATTCGGACGAATGCTGCCGGTTATTCAAGCAGCGTTCCTGGAATTCTTAGAAAGACACGTTAATTAACTTAGCATCCAGGTTCTAGAATGACACCATGGTATCTGGGCAGGGCAAATTGAGTTTGCAGTTATTCAATAGATGCGGTTTATTTGTCAGGTATTTTCCCAACATCTGACTGATATCGATCTTTGATACCCCCCAAGGGGGGCCCTATTGAATCAGGTTCATTTCAACTCTGTACCACATGTACGGCAAAAGCGATCATCTGCCTCAGCCTGAGACCCACATCCATGACAAAATCGCACTTGTTTATTAGTTTGCGCACGCGGGGCTGGTTTTCGTGGCTTCTGTGATTTACGCGGCTTGCGGTTGTTTTTCTTCCCTGAATATCTTGTGGCGACAAGCCAGGTAATAATCGCCACAAGCAGTAACAACCCTACTCCGACAAGTACGTATAACCAATTAATACCCGTACTTTGACTGTTCGAACCAACAGGTGGAACGACTAAATCTTCCTGAACAGGTCTCTGTCCCCCTGCTGTCAAACCGGAATCAGTAGCATTATAGCGAAAACTCAATTCATAAGGCGTTCCTGCTAAAACCGTTTGCGTGGGCATACCATGATAAATTAAACCATCAGAAGGGTTAGTAATACTATTTTCAGCGGGTGGTTCCGTTATGAGACTAACGGCACTGGAGGGCTGTTGAATCTCAGCCGTGAACTCCTGTATTTCGAGTTCAGAGTCCCACACAAAATCATATGAGCGCCAGTCACCATCATCCGTATAGGGCACATAATATTCCACCCTGAATTGGGGATCGGGCGTCGTTAATGTCAACCTATCACCATCTACTTGATATTCTATGTCTGCCATACCAACTTCGCTGTTCATCCGCGCCACAGCATTGATATCAGCATTCTTGGGAACAGGGATGGTCAACTGCGCAGGAAACGTCGTATCCGCGGGCAAGGATCCAGTTATAAGCACAAGGACCGCAGGCTCGTCATAATCAGGCCAAAAGGAAACGTGTAGAGCATCGACAGATGGCATAGGTACCTGCGCCATAACCAATGGCACAAAGGATAACAAGAATAAACAAAGGGCTAATATAACAAGTTTCTTTTTCAGTTTCATAAGGTAATTTTCAGCTGTGTCCTCGAAGCCGAATGCGATTTGCACGGCAGGTTGGACACTCTAAATCTGTATAATCTCGTCCACATGTACGGCATGTGCGCACCTTGATGGGACGTTCATCCGCGAGAGAACCGAGTACAAGAACAAGTTCCTCGCCTTCATGGCGCGCTAACCAATCCAGTATATTTTGGTCTCCGATGGTCCATTGGCCATTTTCGTCTTGACTGGCGAGCCCGCTCATCACATCCAATTCTATTTCTTGCGCTGCTGCCGCCAGTTTGTAGATTGCTGCACGTCTCGTAGCAGACATCTTTTTTCCTCGCTATGAAACACCAAAGAGAGTGAAAATAAAATCTCGCATAGTTCCTACTAAAATTATCAAGGGCCAACTTATGTCACTTTTGTAGCCGGTCCAAAAATTATCGGCAGTAGTATAATGCCAATGTCATTGGCGGCAAAAAATGAGTAATGGGAGTTTTAACTACTGCCCTTCGCGAATATAAAGAGCGAGAATTATAACAGCAATAGCCATAAGAAGCGCCCAAAGAAGGCCACTGGCCTTGAATCCAGCCAAGTCCCAAACAATGATGCCTAAGAAAGCACCCAACGTTCGCCCTATCGCCCCCGCGGCAACTATTAAGGACATTACAACCGCGCGTGCACTGGGTACCAGCTCCGTCATCAACGGCATACCGCCAACCACCGTAATCTCAAAACTAAGAAAGGTAAAGAATAGCGTAATCAAGGCCAGAGGCAATGTTACACTGCTAAAAGGCAGAAGTAGATAAAACCCTGCATTACAAAGACCGGTTATAATTATCACCGGTCTTTTACCAAATCGATCAACGGACCATCCAGCGATGGTTTCACCAGCAAGCTCAGCCCCGCCAATGACCGCAGCGGCAACGCCCAGCCCGGCCAGGCTTAGTTGAAAACTATCCTCCATCCAGGACCCGAAAACGATAAAGAGCATTTCATTGGCAAGCGTGAGCAGCGTCATATAGAGCACCGCATAAAGAACGACCGGATGCTGTTTGAGAAATTGGAAGAGATTACCGAAAGCCCCCCTACTTCTTTTCTGGACTCTCATCTTCGCAATGGCCCACCAAAGAAAAATGGCTGAGGCTGCGCCCAGGAGACCTAGCCAAATGAATGGTGCTTGCCAACCCCATTTCTGAATAGTAAATCCAACGGCTGGAGCACCTATAAGGAGAGCCAACGCCCAAGAATACTCAGTGATAGCAATAGCACGGCCGCGTTTTGCATATGGGACAACATCACCCACATGCGCTTGCATGGCCGGGTCATAAATGATCTTCGCCACACCCATAAGCGCCAGTGTTACACCAAGCACCCAGAAAGTTGGCCTTATAACCACTAGCAAGCAAACGGCCGCAAACAGAACCATCGTGCCGACCAGAACAATTCGACGCCCATATCGTTCTGAAAGCGGACCAAACATAGGGCTTAATAAGCCGGTGGCATTTCTCATGGTAATCAACCGCGTGATATCGGGCCGTTCCCACACCAAGCCCTCGCGCTAAAGCTGGGGCAAACGGATACATCACTCGAATTCCTGTATTTAGAAAGAGCCGGGCTGTTGTTACGGCACTTAGTTGCGTGCCTAAAGACTTGGTTTCCGATTTATCCACGACGTGTGAGTTTATCTGAGAGTATGGAAGTGCGCGAGCAGCAAACCTTCACCCAGTTTTCAATTAATGTTAAAATCAAAGGCTATGTCTAAAAACCAAGAAGTCGTATTGACTGGCCAACAGGTCAGGTTGCGTGTGGTACTTGCCTTACTGCTTCCATTGGCGGCAGCCGTAATTACAGGCTTATTCATTGCCAATGTGGTGGATATTAATAATCTGTCACGTCAAGCAATAACGGCCGTTCTAATGAGCAGCATTGCCGTAGTCTCTTGGCTGATAGGCTTGCGCTGGTATGGCCCACGTGGCATGGGCTTACGCGGTGGTAGACCCCTTTATGCCGGCATTGGCTTCGCCGTGCTAGGTTGGGTAATCTTTCTTATCCTGCGCATTTTCTTTGTCGATATCCTCACCTTAAAACCCTCAAACCCCGCTCGCACCTACATGTACCTGCTGTTATTTGAAGCCTTCGCAACACAGATCTGGGCTTACGGCTTGCTGTTTCACGCTGTCGCAGATTGGCGAGGTCCTCTAACCGCTGCCTTTACAAGCGGTATCCTATTTGGCCTGGTAGCAACAATTTTATTCCAAGAAGCCTATGTAGGAACGCAGTTTAGCGTTATATATTTTATTGTTTGGGGCATCCTGTATGGGGTGATTCGACTGCGTACGGGAAGTCTTCTAGGCACAGTTCTTGTCCAATCACTGCAGAGTTTTTCGGCGTGGGTTGCACTTACGCCATATCCACGTCCAGATCCTGCGCAACTCCAAAACCTATATCTATCAGCAACCATTGCCTATATGATCGTAATCTGGCGGCTCTGGCCCAAAGAAAAAGAGGATTACCGCGTATAGTTCAGCTCCTTCTAATAACCTTCCTTTATCAACCTAATTATCCATTTAAGAGGAGATCGATGCCAAATCAAAACATAATAACTCGTACTGAAGGCCGTGTTGGTATTGTCCAGTTGAACCGGCCAAAGGCTTACAATGCCCTAAGCCCGCAGCTCATGGAAGAACTAATGGATGCATTGGAAGCATATGATAAAGATCCAAATATTGGCTGTATGGTCGTCGTCGGCAATGAAAAAGCGTTTGCCGCAGGCGCAGATATAAAATTCATGGCTGGCGCAGCAGCACCGGTGGACATGTTGAACAGCTCCTTCATTGATCAATGGTCTCGGCTGTCGAAAGTTAAAAAGCCTGTTATTGCTGCAGTATCTGGTTTTGCTTTGGGCGGCGGCTGTGAGTTGGCTATGGCCTGTGACATGATCGTGGCTAGTGAATCGGCCAGGTTTGGCCAGCCGGAGATCAATATCGGCGTGATCCCAGGCGCTGGTGGTACCCAAAGAATGACTCTGGCTGTTGGCAAGACGGTTGCCATGGAGATGGTCCTCAACAACCGTCACTTGAGTGCCGAAGAAGCGCAACAGTTCGGGCTTGTTAACCGAGTTTCATCTGTAGCATCTTATCTTGAGGACGCCATTGCTCTGGCAGGCGAAATCGCAGACCGGGCACCTATTGCCATCCGTCTGGCTAAAGAAGCAATAAACGCCGTTTATGAAATGCCCTTACAATCAGGGTTGGCTCATGAACGTGCGCTGTTCTACATGCTCTTCAGCACTGAAGATCAAAAAGAAGGCATGGATGCCTTTATAAATAAGCGCAAAGCCCTATGGCAAGGGAAATAAAGGCGTTTGAAGATTAACCGCGGGATTATATATGGCATTGGTGCCTATACGATCTGGGGCCTATTACCCTTATACTGGAAGGCGCTCCAGGATGTACCCGCCGGGGAAATTCTGGCCAATAGGATCGTTTGGTCACTGGTTTTTGTTGCTGTAATACTGATCTTTAAGCGCAACTGGCGCTGGCTCAGGCCCGCTTTGAGGGAGCCGCGTCTAATTCTGACCTTTGCAGCTTCCGCAATCCTTTTGGGATTAAACTGGTTTATTTATATCTGGGCTGTAAACGCAGGTTTTGTTATCGAAACCAGTCTCGGATATTTCATTAATCCCTTGTTGAGCGTAGCATTAGGTGTTATTTTTCTAAGAGAACGATTACGTCTCGGCCAGACGGCAGCCCTAGGTCTTGCCGTGGCCGGCGTCGCTTACCTAACACTCCGATATGGCTCATTTCCTTGGATCGCAGTGGGACTAGCCGTTACATTCGGTTTTTATGGCCTGCTGCGCAAAACTGCCCGATTAGGATCCACGGAAGGACTGGCTCTAGAGACATCCTTACTGTTCATACCCGCTCTCGTCTATCTTTTACTTTTGAACCAGCAAGGATCCAGCGCCTTTGGAAGCGGCGACCTACGAACATCCCTCCTTTTAATAGGCGTTGGCGTCGTTACGGCCGTGCCACTACTTCTTTTTGGAGCAGCAGCACGGCGCATCACACTCACTAATTTAGGCATGCTGCAATATATCGCTCCGACCTTGCAATTTCTTTTGGGCCTCTTTGTTTTTGGAGAAGCATTTGGTCGGGAACAATTGATCGGATTCAGTTTCATTTGGATAGCTTTACTGGTTTATGCTTCCGAGGGTCTTTGGTTTAACTACAGGAAAATACCCTCCAGTCCTATGGAGGAGATCCCAACTTTGGCGGAATGATAATAGCTGCTTTGGGTACCGGTTTCACCAATATTTAAATTAGTTATAAATGGTCACAATGACTTTGTGGATTAAAGATGAATATCTAAATATTCACCAGAGAAAGAGAAATTAGGAGTCATCGCTTTGGAAAAAGAGCCTATTCACGAACTTCGTGTTCATGTTTTATACGACTATGAACCGGAAATGCTTGATTATCTTCGTTCTTTGCTTCGGGCCAATATCACACTATCCATTGGCGATGAAATCGGCCCATCAGCTAATTATCACGTGTTGGTTTCCGGGCAGCCTGAACGCCAAATGCTTGACGCCAGCCCTTATTTACACACACTTGTGATTCCTTGGGTTGGGGTTCCTCAAAAAACACGTGAACTGCTCAGCGAATATCCTTCCATTTCCGTTCACAATCTACATTCCAATGCCGCGCCAACGGCCGAAGCGGCAATCGCCTTGTTTCTTGCTGCGGCAAAATTTGTAATCCCTTACGATCAAGCCTTTCGCAAACATGATTGGACCATGCGGTATATGAGACCGGGCCCCTCAAGACTACTTAAGGGTCAAACGGCCTTAATCCTTGGCTATGGAGCTATCGGCCAACGAGTAGCCAAGGTCTGTGCAGCGTTAGATATGACCGTTTTGGCAATTAAACGACAGCCAGTATTAGCATCAGATGAATTTGCTACTGAAATTCACCCAATACAACACCTTACCCAATTACTACCTCGCACCGGTGTGCTTATTATCTGTCTGCCATTGACACCGCAAACGGATAACTTGATTGGTAAAAAGGAACTGGCACTATTACCCACGGGAAGCATTTTAGTCAATATCGGCCGTGGTCCAATCGTTAACGAAGCGGCTCTCTTTGACGCTTTAAAGAATGGCCGGCTAAGCGCGGCGGGTTTAGATGTTTGGTATAACTACCCGCCGGACAAGACCTCACGTGTCAATACACCTCCCAGCAACTATCCGTTTCATGAATTGGACAATGTTGTAATGAGTCCCCATAGAGGTGGCGATACAACTGAATCGGATCGGCTGCGCATGCTTCATCTGTCACAATTGCTAAATGCCATAATTGATGAGGAGCCTGCGCCCAATAAAGTCAACCTATATCACGGTTATTAACGAAGACAATCCTATAGAAAAGTTAGATTTGCGTAGCTTTATTGGTATTTTCACGGGCAGATCCACACCATCATGTTAAAATGGCCCGCTACGCGAGTACCTCGCACTATGACAACTTACGTCACAGTCGGTAAACCAGATCGCATTGGAGCACCATTATATGAAGTTAAGAAACCTGACCATCTTGATTCTCTTCATAATTCTGACAACTATAAGGACGATACCTGAGGCTATTTCATCCGGCGATCAGATTCTCATTGAAGAGCTGGTTTTTACTACAGCTGATTTCTCAGTAGAAACCAGCGGTGGGCTGGCTTTGCAATCCGATGGTTTGGCTTTATCCAATAGCAGCAAGCGAGGAATTTATACTTCTCCTTCTATTCTTGCCCCCCTCCCTTTCAACGCTATCGTGCCTCAATGGCTCGCCGACATCCCAGAATCTTCGGGGATGTCGCTCTATTTGCGCACGGGTATTGGAGAAAACGATTGGGGAGATTGGCAAGAAATCCATCGCTCAGACGATTGGATTCTAGCCGAAGACGATGATGCCGTCGGGGATATGACGGTAGTTCCAGCTAATGATGGAACACACAGTCACATCCAATATAAAGTAGCCTTCAATCGTGATGACATGCTCTCACAGCCAATATTACGCGAACTCCGGCTTATCTTCATTGACTCAACGGCAGGCCCTAATGTAGATGAAATGATTGCCCAGCAGGAATATTTGGATAAGAGTGGAGGAGATTCCCAATCGATCACTGCTGCCGGCGATTATCCAAAACCCTCTGTCATCAGCCGTGACGTTTGGTGTACCGATCCACGATGCGATTACAGTGATGGCCTGGAATACCATCCAGTTTCTCACCTGATATTACACCACACTGTCTCAGGCAGCAGCGGGGATTCAGCCGCAATCGTTCGTGCCATTTGGGCCTACCATACAATAACTAGAGGATGGGGCGACATCGGCTATAACTTTTTAGCTGATACGGCAGGCGTGATATTCGAAGGTCATCTTGGCGGTGACGATGTAGTTGGCATCCATGCCGGTAATGCCAATACCGGCAGCATGGCCTTGGCACTCATCGGCAACTACTCAGAAGTAGAACCCCCACAACCTATGTTGGAGGCTGCTGTTGGAATGTTTGCCTGGAAAGCCGATCAGAAAAATATAGATGTATTTGATGCCACTGATGCGCTTCCCAACGTTTCATGGGGTCTGCCGCACATCATGGGTCACAGGGATGTCTATGGCACTACCGAATGTCCAGGGGATGATGCACATGCGCTAATTCCCGCAATACGCGATGAAGTAGCCGATCGTATCGGGCTCGTATCACCCTATTTTTACGTCGATGAACTAAGCAGCGCATTCACCAAAAGTAATGCGAATTGGTATATTCCTATATATCAATGCGGGCATAATACTCATGCCTGGTACACCTGGTCCACCACAAATCCTGCTGAATCCGCAAACTGGGGTGAATGGCGTCCTGATGTGCCGGTTGACGGCCGTTACAGTATCGAAGCGCATATCCCTTACTGTAATACAGGCCAATCTGAAACAAGCGGTGCAAATTACACCATTCAGCATGCCGGAGGCAGCAGTACCATAATAGCAGATCAAAATGCAAACGTTGGGCTTTGGATGTCCCTTGGTGAATTCGATCTCCATACTGCTGCTGACAACGTCGTTCACCTTACTGATCTAACAACTACCGACGATGGGCAAGGGGTTTGGTTTGACGCTTTACGGTTACTTAAGATAGAAACAATACCATCTGCTGTAAATGAGTCGCCGGCAGATAGTAGCTGGCTTAATCAACGGCAAGTTTTATTCAAGTGGCATATTGCGTATCCTGAGCAAGTCGCTAAAACAACGCTTCAAGTTGCCACTGACGACCAGTTCCAAAATATCATTAGTACAAAGGAATGGCCCTCAGCCGTGGAAAGCGTACCGCATACATTCGGGCAGGATTACAACGCTCTATACTGGCGTGTCACCCTCTCTTCTATATCAGGCGGCAGCTACACATCAGTCCCTTCTAAATTTGGAATCGATACAGTGCCCCCCACCTCGACAACAACTACCCTGTATTGGTTAGAATGGATTCAACAATATCAAGTAACTTGGCAGGGACAAGACGCCTCCAGCGGGATCGCCAGTTTTTCTGTGGATTATCGTGTTGCGAATGGGGAATGGCAGGCCTGGCAGGCAGAAATCAATGAAACATCCGCCATTTTCTCACCGCCCAACATTACCGCAGTCTATGAGTTTCGCAGCCAGGCGAAGGATATTTCAGGCAACATTGAGCCTGTTCATGAAACAGCCGATATTAGTACTGAACAGGCGATTTTACATTCTCATGCTATAATTCTGCCGGTTATTCGCGCTGACTGAATTTAACTGGGAAAAAGATTCCCGGAAATTTGCTAGAGGATTTGCAATTTATGGCAGATATTGAAAAAGTTGATGTATTAATCGTTGGCTCAGGTCCATCGGGCACATCAACGGCATTGCATCTCGTAAAAAACAACCCCGCTTGGGCATCCCGAATCGTAATCATAGAAAAAGAGGTTCATCCTCGTGAGAAACTTTGCGGCGGCGGCGTTCTGCACATGGGTACAAATATCCTCGCCCGCCTGGGATTGCCATTTGAACCAGATCATTTTAAAGTTAGAGAGGTCAAGCTCGTTTACCAGGATAGGAGCTATTCTCTTTACGGGAATCCAATATTTCGCATCACACGCCGCGATGAATTTGATCATTGGCTTGTGCGTACAGCAGAGGACCTTGGGGTGTGCGTACGCCAAGGTGAAGCCGTTACAGACATCATTCCTCATGAAGACTATGTGGAGGTTAAGACCCAAAAGGCTGTATTCCATGCGCAGGTTGTGGTCGGCGCCGACGGATCGCGAAGTTTTATCCGGCGCAGATTGAAATGGGATGATGATTCCCGTGTTGCGCGCTTGGTTGAAGTATTAACACCTGAAGATCCACAAGTTCAGCCAGAGTTTCGAGACGGTATAGCTATTTTTGACTTCACACATATGACCGACGGCTTACAAGGTTACTATTGGGATTTCCCAAGCTTTGTGCAAGGAAAGGCTTTCATGAACCGCGGCCTTTTTGACAGTCGTGCCCGCCCGGAACGTGACAAAGCGGATCTTAAGCAAACCTTACGTGAATCGATGGCCGAACGGGATCGAGATCTAGAAGATTATAAGTTAAAAGGTAATCCCATCCGCTGGTGGAGCCGCAACGGGCGATTCGCCATCCCACGAGTTATATTGGTCGGTGACGCTGCTGGAGCCGACCCGCTGTTTGGCGAAGGCATTTCTTTCGCTCTAGGCTACGGCTTGGTGGCGGCCGATGAAATCAATGATGCCTTTGAAAGCCAGGATTTTAGCTTTGAAACGTATCGCGAAAGATTGATAGCCAATCCTCTGTTCAAACAGTTAGATATTCGAACGCGCTTGGCGCGGTTCGCTTATTATCTGCGCTCTCCTTGGCTGATCCGTCTTGGATGGCGTTTTGCACCATTAGTCACCCGTTTTACACGCTGGAAAGATCCGGAATTTAACCCAACGGAAACACCCAGTTTCAATCTGATTGATTTGAATCAATCTTCGTAGACCTATACTATTCGTTGCTCATGCACATTAACGTGCATCTTAATGTGCACTAATAATCTTGATTTGCATGGGTTATGTATTGGCGCCAATTTTAGGGGAACATTGGCACGTCTTCAGGCGTCAGATATTTAGGCACGTATATATTTGCGACTTAATATCAAAATGAAAGCTCCGAAACGAAGATCGATACCGGCCCTTATCATTGCCCTATTGCTAGGATCTTGTTTGATCGTCTCATGCAGCACTGTCGATAGGGAACAGATTCCATTGCCGGCTCCAACTATAATTCCAGTCACCCGCGATGCCGTCTCTAGCACCCCAACCAATCAAGTTCCAACCGCCACCCCCAGCAAACAACCTGCAGAAACACCCCAGGCAACTACCACGACTGTCCAGTTGTTTACTCCAACGGAAGCTCCTGTACCATCAGCGACGGCCGTTGCCACCAATGCACCAACACTGATCGAAGAAGAAATCTATCGCGTAGCCTTCGTATCCACTGACGATGTCCTAAATGTTCGTTCTGGTCCAGGCATAGAAAACGAGATTCTTGCCTCTTTAGCTCCCACCACAACTTCTGTCCGCATTACAGGTACTGGCCAGCCGGTTTCTGGCTCTACCTGGGTTCCCATAATAGCGGATGAAACGGAAGGCTGGGTGAACAGCCAATACCTATCCGGGCAAATCCCCTCCACTTTGTTCTGTCAGGATCCAGATGTTACAGTTCTCTTGACGCAGCTAAAAAAAGCAATAGCCAATGAAGACAGTGCTCTCTTGTCCCAACTTGTTCATCCAGAAAGAGGGCTGCGCTTACGCACATCCTGGTGGAATCCAGAAATAAGGGTATCAAATAACGACCTCAACAATCTCTTTGGGAGTACATCAACGTATGATTGGGGGATTGAGGACGGCAGTGGGTTACCAATAGAGGGCAGCATTCAGGAAGTATTATTACCTCTCCTACAAAAGGATCTATTACTATCGGGTAGTATAAGTTGCAATCAGATCGATCATGGACCTACGGCCGGTTCAGTACAACTTCCCGATGGGTATCAGGGTATTAACTATATGGCTTTTTTCCGTGCTGCTGATGATTCACTAGGGTTTGATTGGGGTACTTGGGTTGTAGGCATAGAGGAATGGCAATCAAGGTATTACCTGAGCTTCCTAATCCATTACAGCTACGAAATTTAATCTCTGCAATTATTTACACTAAATACACTAATTGGCTTCAGGGTTGACCATTTACTTCCCTTGCCAAGAGAAATCTAGCGATAAGAAAGCTTTGAAGCGAGGGCACTTTTGAGGCAAAAAAATAGCCCAAGAAATTTGGGCTATAAAAAAGTGGGCGGTACAAGACTCGAACTTGTGACCTCTACGATGTCAACGTAGCGCTCTAACCAACTGAGCCAACCGCCCTTTTAACGTTGCCGAATTATAACAATGTTCTTCCAATCGTCAACGCCGGTTATCGCTTTTAAATCCCACACTTACCTTTAACCTGACAGCTATTTCAATAAACAAAACTACCCATTGGTATTTGACAAACGATATTCGCCATGTTATTATGGTATCGTTACCATATGGTAACGATACCATACAGTTCATATTTCTGGATGAAGATAATTGATGTCAACAATTCATGATGTTGCAAAACTAGCGGGCGTCGCGCCAATAACTGTTTCAAGAGTCATAAACAACTCCGGCTATGCCAGTGATGAGACTCGGAAACGTGTGGAGGCCGCAGCGGCCGAATTAGGCTATGTACAGAATAGATTGGCCCGCAGTCTGCGCACAAAACGGTCCAATGCACTGGCCTTAGTTTTAACTGATATCACTAACCCCTTTTTTACGACGGTGGCCCGTGGGGTCGAGGATGTTGCTAGTGAAGCAGGATATACCGTCACATATTGCAACACAGACGAAGATGCCCTTAAACAGCAAAGAAATCTTGAGCTATTAGTTCAACAGCAAGTCGATGGTATATTGCTGGTACCAGCTTTTAGCTCTGCCGATGCTGTTAAAGATATTCAAAAAAGTGACACGCCAGTGGTTATTTTAGACCGTCACGTACCCGATGTAAAAGCAGATATCGTGCGCTGTAATTCTGAAGATGGCGCATATGAACTCGTGCGTTTACTTCATGGATTGGGACACCAGCATATCGCTATGTTAAATGGTCCACAGGGCACGTCAACTGCTGATGACAGGTTGGCCGGTTATAAAAGAGCCATGGCCGAGGCGGGCATTCATGATGTTGCGCACTGGGTGCAGTCTGGTTCGTTTAAACAGGAAAGTGGATACGAGATGGCGATGAAGGCTATTTCTGGACCAATACGGCCGTCTGCGATATTCGCCGCCAACAACTTCCTTGCCATTGGTGCCCTAAAAGCGATACAGAATTGCAATCTATCAGTTCCTGAGGACGTTGCGCTTGTTGGGTTTGATGATTTGCCCCCGGCCCTCGTCACGTTCCCCTTCCTGACTGTAGCTTCCCAACCTGCTTACGAAATGGCCCAGAAAGCAACCCACCTACTGTTATCAAGGATAGAAGGCACAGGTCCTGATGATTTTCAAGAAATAATACTGCCCACTGAATTGATTGTGCGCCATTCAAGTGGGCTGGCAATTAATAGAAAGAGGGAGCCCTAAACTGCTCACCTCTCCTTAAGCGCATAAGTAAGAGACAATTAATATTCTAGTTAAAAGGTAAAAGAGATGAACAACCAACCAATTGCAGCAACCACAATTAATAAGGATGACATCATCGTCATCACCGGCGCCGGTGGATTTATTGGCGGCGCGTTAGCGCGTTATTTTCACGACCAGGGATTTACGCGAATTCGGGCTATCGATAAGAAACCGCTCTACAAATGGTACCAGCGGGTTCCTGGTGTCGAGAGCCTCTGTTTAGACGTGAGCTACCGTGAAAACTGTGTCCGCGCCGTCGAAGGTGCACGCGAAGTTTATAACCTGGCAGCCGACATGGGCGGCATGGGCTTTATCGAAAACTTTCGCGTTGAATGCTTACGTTCCGTTTTAGTCAACACCCACATGTTAGAAGCCGCTTATCAGGCCGGTGTAGAACGATATTTCTTTTCTTCATCCGCCTGCGCCTACAATACAGATTTGCAAAAAGACCCCAATGTCCGTGCATTGAAGGAATCTGACGCCTATCCAGCCATGGCAGAGCGAGGTTACGGTTGGGAAAAGCTGGTATCGGAAATGTTCTGTCAAGAATACACGGCCGAACGTGGCATGAAAACTGCTATTGCCCGTTTCCACAATGTCTATGGGCCATACGGCACCTGGGACGGTGGTCGCGAAAAAGCGCCGGCAGCCTTGAGCCGCAAAGTTATAGAAGCCCAGGAATCAGGCGAGCTCGAAGTCACCATCTGGGGTGACGGTCACCAAACCCGCAGCTTTATGTATATAGATGATTGTGTCAAAGGTATCGATATGATCATGCACTCTGAAGATTTAATCGCGACGCCTGTCAACCTCGGCTCAAGCGAGTTGCTTTCAATTAACGAATTAGTCACTCAGATTGAAAACGTTGCCGATGTTAAATTAGAGCGCAATTATAATTTAGATGCTCCCCAAGGAGTTGCCGGTCGTAATAGCGATAACACTTTCATCCAAGAAACCTTGGGATGGGAACCTAATACGCCTTTTAATTCTGGGATAGCAAAAACATACGCTTGGATAAAACAGCAATACGAAGATCGCGAAGCGGGCATCCCAACACCGGCAGGAGATCTATAAGGAGCTTGGAAAAAATGGCAGTGAAAGAAGGAGCGGAATTGCCAATTACAGGGGTGATTGGCAAACTTCCCTACCGTATGGCTTTTGCCGGTGGGTGGATAGACCAGCCTTTATTGTCGAAACTTAATCCCAAGGCACCTGGTTCAATGGTTGTTGTCGCCATTAAACCTACAAATCGCTTTATGGAGCGCTGTGGAATGGGTACCAGTACGCGACGTATCGCCTCTAAAATGTGGCAAGACGAATTGCCGCAAAGCGATCCGGCAGAGCTGGTAAAAACCCTTTATGATGCCGAGAATCAAGATCTTGCAGACCCATCAGGTTCGCAAGATATGATCGGTCTAATATACCCGGGCGTGAACAGACTCGATTATGCATATGATCATGAAGGTGGGCTTTTTCCCATCCACATTGAATCCAACAATGACCCCTCTGTTGCCCAATGGCTGGAAGAAGTAATCTATATGGTGCCAATTGCCCAACGCCCAGCAGGCTATAACCCATTGGGTGTACAGAATCTCGATCCAGAGTGGATTCAGCGGCTTGGTCAGACTGGCCAGGATTGCTATGATGCTATTGTGGCCAAAGATGCTGATACTCTAGGCGCTTCCATGAATGATTGCATGCAATGTTGGAAAACGCTCCTTCCACAAACAGTTAGACATCCAACCATACGAATAGACTTAATGGGAATTTTGGCTTATTACCAAACTCGCTATGCGGGCGCCATGTATTCCGGATGTGGTGGTGGGTACATATATGTAGTCGCTGACGAACCCGTTCCTGGTGGTTTTCGCGTGAGGGTACACACAGATGAATCAAGGAAGTAAGAGAGAAAACGTTTTTGTCTCCGGCGGTTTTGATGACATAAGAGCCAAGCAGATCCGTTTTTTGGAAGAAGCTTCAAAATTAGGACCACTGACCGTTATCCTTTGGTCTGATGAAACAATCTACCATCAAACAGGAAGGGCGCCCAAGTTCACCGAAGCGGAGCGGTTATATTTTCTAGAGGCTATCCGGTTCGTAAGTAAGGTAAAGGTGGCCATCGGGAATGTCAACATCGATAGTTTCGCGGTTGAAAAGGATGTCCAGCCAGCCACCTGGGTAGTACTTGAGGAAAACGATACGCCTCAAAAAAGGGGCTTTTGTAATAACTACAAGTTAAAATATACTGTTTTGAAAGAAGCAGATTTAGTCGGCTATACTGAGGACCTAAAGACTTTCGACAACTTTCCCGGTACAAGAAAAAAAGTTGTTGTGACCGGCTGCTTTGATTGGTTACACTCAGGTCATGTGCGATTCTTTGAAGAAACCTCCGCTCTCGGAGATTTATATGTTGTTCTGGGACATGATGAGAATGTCTTGCTCCTTAAGGGAGAAGGACATCCCTTATTTCCACAAAATGAGCGGCGCTATATGGTACAATCTATCCGCTATGTCAAACAGGCCTTGGTTTCAACAGGAACTGGATGGATGGATGCGGGACCTGAAATCGCACAGATTCAGCCAGATATGTATGCTGTAAATGAAGATGGGGATAAACCTGAAAAACGCGCTTTTTGTGAAGCAAATGGTATCGAATACGTTGTCTTAAAGCGATTGCCTAAAGAAGGTTTGCCCAAACGAGAAAGCACTGCCCTAAGAGGCTTTTAAGGGAGAATAATATGTTATATCCACTAATAATGGCTGGAGGTACCGGCACCCGGCTGTGGCCTTTAAGCCGGCGAACCTATCCTAAGCAAGCATTAGAATTGGTTGGCGGCCGGACGTTAATTCAACATGCGGTTGATCGGCTATTACCAGAATTTCCCGCTGAACAGATCTTCATTATCACAAGAGAAGAACATGTAGCCCCACTCTCAACCCAGGTACCTGAATTGCCGCTTGAAAATTTTATTGTAGAACCAGAAGGTCGGGGCACAGCTCCAGCCATTGGTTTAGCTGCAATCCATCTTCAACAGCGTGATCCTCAAGCCATTATGGCTGTTCTAACGGCCGATCATTTCATAACCGAAACCAGTAAATTTCGCCAGGTCCTTAAAACCGCCGCGACTGTTGCTGAAGACGGCTACCTGGTCACCTTAGGTATAAAACCATCCTTCCCTTCAACGGGTTACGGCTACATCCAACAAGGCGATCATTTACTTACCCGCGGCGATTTCCCTGTCTATCGTGCGCAGCGCTTTATCGAAAAGCCTCAAATTGATGCAGCAAACATTATGTTTAACAGCGGCGATTATTCGTGGAACAGCGGTATGTTCATCTGGCAGACAACGCGGATTCTTGAAGAATTTGAGCAGCAGATGCCCGAATTCTACCAACAATTACAGGCTGTGAGTAATACTTTAGGCGGCCCAGGATACGAACAATCATTAGCACAGGTGTGGCCTGCTGTGAAAAAAGAGACTATTGATTATGGGATAATGGAAGGCGCTGAAAATGTAGCTGTGATTCCAGCGGATATCGGCTGGTCAGATGTTGGAAGCTGGGCCAGTTTGTTAGATGTGTTACCTGCAGATGAGCACGGAAATACTGTGATTGGGCCACACATTGGAATCGATACAAATGATACCCTGATAGTCGGAAACAAGCGCTTGATCGCCACTATCGGTCTTTCCGATCTAGTGATTGTTGACACAGAGGATGCACTGCTCATTTGTACTAAAGAGCGCGAACAAGATGTGCGTGCAATGGTGAATCTTTTAGAAAACAATGGTCGTGACGACCTGCTTTAAAATCGCCAACGTTATTCGGCCAGAATGATAATGTGCATGGTTCTCGGCCCATGCATGCCCAAAATGAGCTCCATAGCAATATCGGCCGTTCGACTCGCCCCTGAGATGACGACGATATTGCTAGAGTTTCGAAAAGTCTCAAGATTATCTTTTCTCTGAAGGGACATCCAACTTTCCATATCAGGCAAGATACGATCTTGTGTAATAATAACGACATGAACTGTTGGCAGCAGAGACGGTCCACGATAGTTTCCAGCACCAGTAGACAGTACAACTGACCCGGTGGCCGCCAATGCGGCATCAGCCCCAGTAACACCTACGCGAACAGCGGGGTCACCAGAAGCAGCAACTGTGACACCCTGATCATACAAAGTAGCAGCTAATGGGTGGAAAGGAATCCGGTCCATATCCCAGCAAACGACTTGTTTATCATCACCAATAATATTCAAAAGAATCTGCGCCGTCTCATCATCAGACTGCGGTTCATGAATGTGACATGACAGCAAATCTGCCTCGTGGATGAAGCGCGCTTTTAGAGCAATCTGATCTGTATCAGGAAAAGGACTCATGGGCATATATTTGCTTGGTTGGGCAATATCGGGAAACGGTTTTGAGGCAGACCGTAGCGTACCCAGAATTTCATCACGACTATTCATCGGCATTATCCAATTCCTCTTGCCGCTCTTTCCACCAGGCGTGAAAAGATTGCTTTGAAAACGAAGGCGTTCCCCTATACTTTGTCCAACCACCTAACGGTCCGGGTATATTCTTTGGCTGATAAATAGAAGTAGCTAAGGCAGCAGCTTTGCCGCCTAACGCCAATCGTCGCGGCGAAGTCATACCATAAGCCCACAGCTTTAGACCCATATCCCAGATCGTTTCCGTGTGACCATTAGCCACCAGATCGCGACGCAGATCAAGCAGCATACGCGGCAAATCAATATCCACAGGACAAGCTTGCTTACAGGCACCACATAAACTGCTGGCAAACGGCAGCGGTGTCGCATTTTCAAGGCCGGTCAATAAGGGCGTTACGATCGATCCAATAGGCCCTGGATATACCCAGCCGTAGCTGTGTCCACCAGTTGTCTGGTAAACGGGACATATATTCAAACAGGCTCCGCAGCGAATACAAGCCAACGCTTCGGCATAGTCGCCGGAATATATATCGGAACGGCCGTTATCGACCAACACGACATAAACATGCTCAGGTCCATCAGCTTCGTGTTCGCGCCGGGGACCGTTGATCATCTGGGTATAAACCGTCAACTTCTGACCTGTGGCGCTCCGCGGGAGAACCTGGGTTAAGGTCACATAATCCTCAACAGTGGCAGCAATCTTCTCTATACCCACAACCGCCACATGTACCGGCGGCAAGCTTGTAACCAACCGTGCATTGCCTTCATTAGCCACAAGACAAATTGTCCCCGTTTCGGCAATGATAAAGTTGCCGCCGGAAACCCCCATGTCGGCTGTAACAAAATCGTCCCGCATGCGCTCCCGTACAAAATGTGCCATTTCAGCGGCATCTTCTGTGGCCGGCATGCCAATGTGCTCGGTAAAGATCTGTTGAATACTCTCTTTTGTTTTATGAATCACAGGAGCAACAATATGACTGGGCGCTTCCCGGTTTAGCTGTAAGATGTATTCTCCAAGGTCAGTCTCGATGGTTGCTATATCCGCTTGCTCTAAAGCCTCATTCAGGCCGATCTCTTCCGTGACCATGCTTTTACTCTTGGTCACCTTACGGACCTGATGTTTGCGTGCAATTTCCAAAACATGTTGTCGCGCTTCAGCGGCATCTTTTGCCCAAAGCACTTCGATCCCATTCTTACCCAGATTGGATTCGGCCTCTACTAACAATTCGGGCAGCCGGTTCAAAACGGATCTTTTTATTGCCGCCGCTTGCATACGGAGCGCTTCTCCGTGCTCTATGCTAACTTCATACATCGCGGCAATACGTTTGGTGACGGCCGTATTCGTCCCTCCTCTTCACCGCACTTTGAATGGATTGGTCCGCAATGGCAATATCTGCTAAACGAACAAATTGATTGGAATCAACCTTCATTCAATTCCCCTGCCTGAGGTGATTCATCGGCCGTATTCTTTGAATGCCTTCCCGCAATGCCTTCAGCCAAAATGTCGGCCACATGTCGAACCTGCTTGGGAGAACCCATTTGACTCAAACCCCCATTGATATGGGCCAAGCAACTGCTATCAGAAGAAAGTATTTGTGCGGGGCATGTTTGAATATTATCCATTTTTCTGTTCAGCATCGCCCCGCTAATTTCAGGCATCTTAACACTGAACAAGCCACCAAACCCACAACAAACATCATGCTCTGGCAGTTCAATGATGTTGGCATTATCTAGGTTGCCAACCAGGGTTCGCGCTGCCTCACCAAGGCCTAATAACCTCAAACTGTGGCAGGCGTCATGAAAAGCGAAAGTTTGAGGCTCAGGGAGACGGCCGTGCAGATCCGTGATACCAAGTCCATCTACCAAAAATTCCGTCAACTCCCAGGTAATACGTGATATCCGTTCAGCCTCGGCCAAACGAAGCGGATCAGCGGCGAAAAGCCGTGGGTACTCATGCCTAACCATCGCTGCACAAGATCCGGATGGCGTGACAATCAGTTCTGCGTCTTTGAATGCTTCCAGGAATTGAGAAGCAACTCGTCTAGACTCATCCCAATATCCCGCATTAAAGCCTGGTTGGCCACAACAAGTTTGAGCCATTGGAAAATGCACGTCTAAACCTACATTTTCCAAGATTTGAACGACGGATATGCCTATTTCAGGAAAGAGCGTATCAACCAGGCAAGTGACAAATAGTGAGACTGGTTTATTAACAGGTGCTTCACGTTCAGGCAGATCCATCATAACGGAGTGACGCCTTTCTTCAAAATGATATTGCCATACTTCGCAGTCTCCCCTGTCATTAATACGGCAAAAGCTCCTTTGGCCCGTTCATAAAAAGTAAAGCGCTCAATCCGTTGGATCACAGGCGCATTGGGATTATGTTTGTCTATTGCAACTTGATAAGACGCTTCAACAGTTGGGTCAAGTACATCACCTGCCACCGCAGCCATCATGACCAAAGGGCTGTCGACATAACTGTCTAAGGCAAATAGGGGCAAAATGGCATCCAAAAGCTCAGCAATCTTAATCCCATCAGCCCTCAACACCCGCTGTCCAAAAGTCTCGCCCGGAAAGTGAGCGTCAGCAAGTACAATTTCATCCCCATGACCCATGCGGTGAAGTACAGCAAGCAATTCTGGACTAATTAGTGGTGATATTCCAATGAGCATGTTCAAAATCCTCCAGGGGGCGAGTTTGTTTTGTAATAGCGATTATCTCTATTAAGGACAGTTCGCGGACTGTCCATACTTATGCAGATATCTTTAATAAATGTTTATATCGTTGGTAAGCGTCTTCCCAAGCAGCAGCCTCCTGAGGATCATAGCGCTTCCAGGAATCCATACCAGCTACCATTTGCCGCCCTTCGCTGATGTCACTTATCTCACCCTGCGCAATTAACTGTACCAAGGCATTGCCAATTACGGTGGCCTCGATCGGACCTGCAATCACTGTACGTCCAGTGGCATTGGCGGTCACTTGATTAAGCAGTTCGTTTTGAATGCCACCACCAACGATGTGGATAACATCAACGGGTTGGCCAGAAACAGCAATCAACTTTTCCAAGGTAAGCCTATAAGCAAGGGCCAAACTTTCCAATACAACCCGAACAACCGCGCCCGGCGTCTCAGGAACCGGCTGCGAAGTGCGTGAACAATATTCACGTACCTTTTGCGGATGGTCTCCCAAGGGCAAGAAAGCAGCATCATTGACATCAATAAACGAACGAAGTGCAGTCTCAGCTTGAGAAAGCTCCACAAGCTGCCCGTAAGAATACGATTGTCCCTCAGCTTCCCAAGCGGCGCGACACTGCTGAATAATCCATAACCCTGTCAGATTCTTCAACAATCGATAGGTCCCATACACCCCACCCTCGTTAGTAATATTTGCTTCTAAAGCCGCATCAGATACGATGGGCTTCTCAGTCTCTAAACCTATCAAGCTCCAGGTTCCACTGCTAATGAATGCATAATGTTTTGTGTTTGTAGGCACGGCCGCCACAGCACTCCCTGTATCATGGGTAGCCGGAGCAATCACCGGCACACCCTGATATGCGCCTAAAACTGTTCCTGGTGAAACGATGTCTGGGAATATTTGGGCTGGAATCGACAGCTTTTTCAGAATTCCGCGTGTCCAGTCATTCTTGTGGGCGTCTAACATTTGGCTGGTCGTGGCATTTGTATATTCAGATGTTTTTGCCCCGGTAAGCCAATAATTTATCAAATCCGGTGCCATGAGAAACGTATCAGCCACATCCAATAAAGGGGATTCACGCTCAACCAAACTCATCATCTGGTACAAGGTATTAATACGCATGAACTGGATCCCTGTGCGTGCAAAGACCTCCGCTTTTGGAACCCTGGCGAAAACAGCTTCCATCATGCCTTCGGTACGGCCGTCGCGGTAGCAAACGGGATTTGCCAATAGATTGCCATCCCTGTCCAGTAATGCAAAATCGACGCCCCAAGTGTCAACGCCAATTCCCGACGGTTGGTGTACTTTGCCCTTTTCAATACCGTTCTGAATTTCCGACCATAAGCGGAGAAAATCCCAGTAAAGGGTGCCACGTGCGTTTACCGCACCATTTTGGAAGCGATGCAACTCTTCTAACCATAATCGGGTACCATTAAAATGGACGGCCATAACACGACCAGACTCAGCTCCAAGGTCAACAGCAAGAACAGTTTTATGCGTCATATCAATTCCCGGATTATTCCAATGGATCAACTTTAAGCAGTTTCAGCAAGTCCTCAACTCAGATCAACTACGGTGTTCAATCCGCATCGTAATAAGGTCAACACAAGAATCAACCATAGAGCGGGCCATAACTGACGCATGCACGAAAATCAGCGCCTTGGGGTTCTTGTGCGCCAAATGCTGCCCACACGTGAGGGCGGAACAGCTTATCTTCAGGTACGTTGTGCATGTAGACCGGAATGCGCAGCATCGAGGCCAGAGATATCAAGTCGGCGCCGATGTGACCATAGGAAATAGCGCCATGATTGGCACCCCAATTGCTCATAACCGTATACACATCCCTGAATGGACCTTCTCCGGTTACATGTGGCACAAACCAGGTCGTTGGCCAGGTTGGATTGGTGCGCTCATCAAGAATTTCATGTACATCATCTGGCAGATCGACACTCCAGCCTTCGGCAATTTGCAGGGCAGGTCCCAATCCTTTGACCAGATTAAGCCGGCACATCGTCATCGGCATCCCACCGCGAGTGATGAACTTGGTTGACCAGCCACCGCCCCGGAAATATTCGGTCATCCCGGCATGCCAGGTGGTCGCTTCCAGGCAGCGATCGGCCTCTTCAGAGGTGATCTCCCACCAAGGTTTCATCACCGGTTGGCCATCTCTTTCTTGTTGTCCAGTGCCATCCAACGCAGCTGGGCCAGAGTTGATGAGATGCAAAATGCCACCCGGCGCTTGGCCGTCAAGTTCGTGACCGGTGACCCGTTTGACGGCATCGGGGCTCCAATAGGTGCGCACATCGGCAAAGATTTGCGCCGAGCCAGTGAGCAGATGGCCAAACAACATGCTGACGCCATTGAGCGCATCATTTTCAGTGGCGACTATATAGGGTTGGCGAATCCCATTCCAGTCAAAGGAAGTGGTCAAAATCGCTTCCATGAAGTCGCCATTGGGAAAGTATCGGTCCATTGCCGTTGCCCCTGAAAACCGCCGGCGATGGCATTGTGGCCATTGCTTCTTCTTCGTAGCCCAGTTCAGCCAGACGTGGATTGCCGATTCATCAAATCGCGCGCGATGAGGGCCATCTTGACCGATATTTCCCAATCAGCATCTTGTTGTTCACGGGTTCGCTCTGTGCTGCGGCGAATTGTAATCTTTGCCTTCCGGGCAGTTAGCTTTGGTCCAGGCCAATGCTTTTTCGAATTCATCAGGATCGTAGATATCCTCGTTCATGCGGCGCGTAAATTCGGTCATGTCGATGGTTTCCACACGCATGCCCAGATATTCTTCAAAGAAGGGTTGATCGACGATGGAACCGGCGATGCCCATGGAAACGCCGCCCATCGCCAGGTAGGATTGGCCGCGCATGGTGGCGACGGCCAGTCCGGCACGGGCAAAGCGCAGCAATTTTTCCTGCACATCTTCGGGAATAGTGGTGTCGCCACATCTTGTACATCACGGCCGTAAATGCTAAAGGCCGGCAGTCCTTTCTGAGCATGAGCGGCCATCACTGCCGCCAGATAGACAGCGCCTGGCCGTTCCGTGCCGTTGAAACCCCAAACCGCTTTAGGGATAAGGGGGTCCATGTCCATCGTTTCTGAGCCATAGCACCAGCATGGTGTGACAGTAATAGAAACACCAACCCCTTCGTCGCGCGAATTTATCGGCTGTTTGCGCCGCTTCAGCCACACCGCCAATACAACTATCAGCAACAACACATTCCACAGGCAATCCATCGGCATGGCGCAGATTGGCGCTCAGAAATTCGGCCACGTTTTTGGCCATGCCCATGGTGATATCTTCCAGAGATTCACGCACGCCTTGTCGACGGCCGTCAATGGCCGGCCGAATACCAATCTTGGGGGGCTCACCAATCAAACGGTTTTCGTGGCGGATTACATCTTTATCGTAAGGTCATTACATTGGCATGGCTCCTTATTCTTTATGCTTTATTTTGTTTCTACTTGTTCTTCAATCCAGGGATACGTCTCAGCAATGCCATCTTTGAGGTAATACTTTGCTTCCCAACCTGTTGAATAAATGCGTTCATTGCTGAAATTGCGTGATTGTACACCTACCGGCCCATCAATATGCTTAATATTGATATTCTTGCCAGATACTTCAGCGACAGTCTCCACTAATTCATTGACGGTGACATACTGCGGACAGCCAATATTGACAGCGCCTTCGAAATCGGAGTGCATGAGCATGAAAATGCCATCTACCATATCAGCGACATAGGTGTAAGAACGCACGGCCGTGCCATCCCCCCATACTTCAATCGTGCCGCCATCTTCAACTTCAGCCACTTTGCGGCAAATAGCCGCCGGCGCTTTTTCGCGCCCGCCAGTCCACGTGCCATAAGGACCATAGCAGTTTTGGAAACGGGCAATGCGTACCGTCATGCCCTCATTGCGCTCATAGGCCATCGCCATCCGCTCCGAATAAAGCTTTTCCCAGCCATACTCATTGTCCGGATTGGCCGGAATCGCCTCCGCTTCAGTCATTTCCGGCTCGCCCGGCTGCATATCACGATAAACACAAACTGAAGATGAGAAGAAATAACGCGGGACGCCTAATCGAGAAGCATGATGCGTCATGTGGATATTGATCAGAGCACTGTTGTGCATAATCTCGCATTCTGCCGAATGGATGAAACCCATGCCGCCCATATCGGCCGCCAATTGATAAACCTCATCAAACGTGCCATCGCGCAATGTCAGTGCCTCAATACAATTTGCTTCTTCACGTAAATCTAAAACGAGAAACTCATCAGCTGCGGACACATCAAATTCATGCTTCTTGATGTCTACGCCACGTACCCAATATCCTTCTTTTTTCAACTTCTGAACCAGGTGGCCGCCAATAAACCCACCGGCACCACAAACCAATGCTGTTTTCATATGTAATCCTTTTTAATCTAACGGCCCGGCATGATTTTCAAAACGTTACAACGATAAATTATTTTACCGAGACCCTCTTTAATCTTATTCATGTTCACGGCGGGCAACAACACGCACCGCGTTTTCTATTGGTTTATCTGCTACATAGATGAGATAGCCGCCGCCACCCGCGCCAGATAATTTCCATCCTAGGCTGTGATCTCTATGCTCTTCAATTAGCTGAGCGACTGTCTCGTTCATCATGTTTGGAAACATAGCAATCTGTGCTTCAAATCCTGCTCGGATTGACTGCCCAAAAGCTGGTAAGTCACGCTGCAAAATGGCATCCCAACAGCTTCGGCAGCATCAGCAAGCGCCCTGGCTTTTAGTTGGTCAATACGCGTGTCGGCCAGTACATCATATTGTGTGCCGGGGGCCAAGGGGAACAAGATACAAGTTGCTTTCAACAAATTTTAACGCTGATTCATGCCCAAGCCGGTCAATCTTTGATGGCCAAAAGGTTCCATCATAATAAGCTTTGGCCAAACCTGGAAATACAATACCAATCGCATCTTGAGAGCCTGAGATGACCTTGGTTCCTGGGGGATTGTCATAGGCAAACAGAATCTTAGCCAACTTTTCATGGTCGCCAACTGGGAGACGGGGACCCCATAAATCAATCGCTGCACGCCTTGTGCTGGATGCCATTCCGCTGCGGTCATTAAATTGCATCGTTGGCTCTAGCGAAATAGTAATAACGGGTCCCGGATAATGCTTTGAAACAAAAGGTTGGTCAAGCCATCCACCACACAAGTCGATACGAAAAGGCATTTTGTGGACAGTTCGCAAATAGGTGGTCGATCGCGGTGCAAGTTGGCCATGTGGTTTTCGTTTAAGAATTAGATACTCTACACCAGTCTCCTCACACAAGCGCTGCTTGTCTGGGGTACTTCCATCCTCATTGACAATAAAAATATCTGGGCGTAAATCGTTGAACTCCTCTAGGAAATCCAACATACCTGATCCCTGGGCAACAAATGCATCCTTAACACCCCGAACCGATTTAATCATGAACAGTCTTTCATCTTCACTATTCACAGGTGCCCTACCCTTCAGATCATAAACAGTTTTGTCGGAACCAACCGCAACATAGAGATCGCCATATGTCGATGCTTCTTGAAAGAAGGCGATATGTCCACTGTGGAGTAGATCAAAACAACCGCTAACAAAAACTTTCTTGTTCATAAATTATCGGCAGATTGCCTGTTAGTTTTGACGGCGACGCAGCATATCAGCATAAACTGCAAGGATCAAGATACCACCTGTGACAACGATTTGCCACTCCTGTGGCACAGACAGAATCCGCAGCCCATTGGTCAAAACACTGATGATAAATGCACCAATAACTGTGCCCAGGATTGTTCCTTCACCACCACTGAGAGAAGTTCCGCCAATAACAACAGCAGCAATCGCATCCAGTTCATAGCCCGCCCCAAGAGCAGGTTGAGCCGAGTTCAATCGGGAGGCGATTAAGACGCCCGCCAACCCGGAAAAAAGTCCGGCTAAAGCATAAACGGCAATTTTCCATTTATGGACATTGACACCAGAAAGACGAGTTGCTTCTTCATTACTACCGAGGGCAAATGTTCGACGACCTAAGATCGTTTTAGTCAGAATGATATGGGCGATTATGGCCGCACCTAAGAAGATTAATACTGCGTAGGGAATACCAAAGATGTCGCCCATCGCAATCTGGTTGAAACTGGGAGTATCAGTGAAATAAATTGGCTTCAAATCTGAGATAACCAAGGCCAACCCTTTGGCGATGTACAGCATTCCCAGGGTAGCAACGAAAGGGGGGATGCGCATCTTGGCAATGACGGTGCCATTGATAAATCCGGCCAAACCACCAGTAAGTAAACCACCCAATATCCCGAAGGGAATCGGCAGCCCGAGATTGGTGATAAAGACGCCTGTCATGACTGCGGACAAGGTCATCACCGTCCCTACTGACAGGTCGATCCCTGCAGTAATGATCACAAAAGTGACACCAAGAGCTAAAACCCCATTAACAGATGTTGCCAGTCCAATACCAACGAGATTGCTGCCCCGCAAGAAATTCGGCGATGCCAGGGAAAAGACGATAAAAATAATGATCAACCCCGCAAAGGCCAAGATTTTTTGCGAGGCATCAGATTTAAACAATGTACTTACTTGGGTTCTCATAATTAATCGTTTCCTATGCGACAGTGGGTGCGGTTGAGTATGAATCGTTAACCAAGGGCTTGCGAGCGGTGGCAAAAGTCATGATTTTCTCTTGTGTAGCTTCAGTGATCGGCAGATTCGCCTGTTATTCGTCCTTCACACATGACGATAACCCGATGGCTCATGCGCAGGATTTCTGGCAGCTCCGAAGAAATCATGATGATTGATTTCCCTTGTCTGGTTAAATCATTGAGCAATTTATAAATTTCACTTTTAGCACCGACATCGATGCCTCGCGTTGGTTCATCAAATATCAAAATGTCTGTATCAGCAGTAAGCCATTTACCAATAACAACTTTTTGCTGATTTCCACCCGATAGATTCTTGACTTTTTGCTCGGCGCTCGGGGTCTTAATTTCCAAATCATCAATTTGCTGGTTAGCTGTTGTTTGTATCCGTGATTGATTGACCCAGCCAAGTACCCCAGAAATTTACTCATGGAGGCCATGGCGATATTTTCATTGACATCCAATCCCAATGCCAATCCGTACCGCTTTCGATCTTCCGATAGATATCCTATACCATGCAAAACCGCCTGTTTCGGGGAAAAGACGTTTACCTCTTCTCCATTGATAAAAATTTGGCCGGAATCAATTGGGTCCGCTCCGAAAATCGCCCTGGCCACTTCAGTACGCCCGGCACCCATTAAGCCGGCAAAACCCAGGATCTCGCCTTTCATCAATTGAAAATTAATGTCTTGGAGTACCTTGCCTCGGTTCAGGTTTTTGACTTCTAGGACAATTTCTTCGCTGGGAATTTCAGGCAGTTCCGGCGTCGCCTCGAAAATGGTGCGCCCGACCATCATGCTGATAATCTCTTCTGTCGTGGTATTATCTGTCTGCACCGTATCAATATAATGGCCGTCGCGCATGACCGTGACCCGGTCAGAAATTCGTTTGAGTTCTTCTAGCCGGTGGGATATATAGACGATACCGACACCTTCATCGCGCATTTTATGAATAATATCAAATAGATCTTCGATTTCAGCATCGGTTAAAGCGGCCGTTGGCTCATCCATAATCAACACTTCAGAATTGAAACTCAAAGCTTTGGCAATTTCCACCATCTGCTGCTTGGCAATTGTAATATTCGAAACCTTAGTTTTTGGATCGAATTTGAGATGCATTGAGGTAAACAACTCGGCCGTCTGATCATTTATAGCCTTTTCATCGAGTAAGAAAGGTATTCTTTGGCGCGGTTCACGGCCAATAAATATATTTTGGGCTATCGTTAGATGGGGCATCAGGTTCAGTTCCTGATGGATAATACTGATACCAAAATTTTGGGCAGCCCGTGGATTGGGTATCTCAACCTCTTGTCCCTTAAAAATGATCCGCCCACCATCTTTAGCGTAAATCCCTGACAAAACCTTCATCAAGGTCGATTTTCCCGCACCATTCTCGCCAACCAGGGCATGAACTTCACCAGCTCGTAGTTCAAACTGACAGTCGTCAAGAGCCCGCACACCTGGGAAGCTTTTATCAATCCCTTCCATCGAAACAAGGATTTTTCCCATCTAGTCTGTCCTTCAGATCTTTAGGCCTTTGGCCTATATCCTAATAAAAAAATGACCTGTCAGGTAAACCCTGCCAGGTCATTTAGAAATTTCTATTCGTACAACAATGGTTGGATCGTGTCGGAGTCAATATTTTCCGCATCATACCAGTGGAAACCGGTGTCGATTTCCGTTGGTAATTCTTCGCCATTAATAGCTTTGACAGCAGCTTCCACACATTTGTAGCCAATGCCAATCGGATCCTGCGTGATCGATCCAGCAACCACGCCGCTGCGGATCGCGTCAGTCTGTTGCTTACCAGAATCGTAACCAATAACGACGATTTCGCCTTCTTTACCCGTCTCAGCGACAGCATTCATAACACCGATGATGGAACCTTCGTTAGCGCCAAAGAAACCTTTGAGGTCTGGGTGTGCTTCAATAATCGCTTTGGCCAGGTCAGTGGATTTCAGTTGATCGCCTGCACCATATTGGATGTCTACAACTTCGATGTCCGGATATTCTGCATCCATCTGATTGAGGAAACCATCACGGCGATCAATACCCGTACGGCTGGTCTGGTCATGGACGATGACGGCAACTTGTCCAGATCCACCGATGAACTCAGCCATTTTGTCGGCAGCAAGTGCGGCGGCGGCGATATTGTCCGTTGCCGCAGTAGTTACTGGAATATCACTGTCAATACCAGAGTCAAAACCAACAACGGGAATGCCTTCTTCTTGGGCACTTTCCAATAAGGGGATCAAAGCCTGGGTGTCCAAAGCAGCAAGGCAAAGGGCAGCCGGGTTTTTATCCAGGGCAGCTTGAACCATCTCAACCTGCTTGTCAACCATTGCTTCTGTTTCTGGGCCTTCAAAGGTTACCGTCACACCAAAATCCTCGGCAGCCTGTTCTGCACCAGCATCAACAGCTTGCCAGAATTGATGCTGGAACCCTTTTGAAATAACCGCAATATATTGTTCACCTTCAGCTTCTGAGGCCGCTTCTTCACCGGAAGTACAGCCTGTCAACACCAGGGCAATGACCAAAATGGCCATCAATACGAAAGATAGTTTGGTTTTCATTTGAAAAAATCTCCTCTAAGACTCTTCATCATAATTAAAACAATTTTCTAGGGGAAGATCCCATATCTCTTTGGTTTCACTCCCATCAACATGACTCATCGCTACGATGCACTAAAAATCAAGTCATAGATAATTCTCCTTAAATTAACCAAAACAAGCTTGCTATAAATGCTTCTTCTCCGCCTGTTTGGTATAAATACATTACTTGAAAAATATGTAAAAGCCACCTTCTAGTGTAATATATTTACTGTCAAAGTTGGTGGCGGGGCTGTTGAATGTCTAATAAGAAGATTCGTCGGCAAAATAATGCGTTGACACCCTTCTGGTCCTTCATCACGTAGACGCGCTATTAGAAGTTGAGTCGCCCGAAAACCCATTTCATATGCCTCCTGGAAGGCAACGGTTAGGAATGGATTGGGATTTATGTTTTCTGGAATATCATCGAAGGAAACAATCGAAATATCTACAGGTACGTTCAAGCCCAACTGAGCAATAGCCTTTAGGGCGCCATTGGCAATGAAGTTATTAACGGCCAATATAGCGGTGGGTCGAGGTTCAGTCCCCAACGCCTTCATGGTCATTTCAAAACCTTCATTTTGGTTAAAAGAGCCCCAATAAATATTTTCCTGGTATTGCTGCAGACCCGCTTCATCCATTGCCTTCCGAAAGCCTTCAACCCGATCGATCGAGGTTGAAATGTGTCTTGGTCCAGATAACACGGCGATACGTTCATGACCTAGTTCAATTAAGTGACGGGCAAGATTATAGGCACCGCCAACTGAATCTCCACGGACGATATCAACATCATTATCGGGTAAATCACGATCCAAGACCACCACCCCAACGTTTTGTTTGCGAATTAATTGCACCGATTCCGAGGAATTATCAGCGGGCACAAACAATATCCCATCAATTCGCCGCTTCAAAAGCATATTCAAATATATGTCTTGTTTTTTTAGGGATTCGTCCGTATTGCAAAGGATGACGCTGTATGATTCTTTCTGAGCCGCATCTTCAACACCTCGAGCAACGGTAGTCCAAAATGGATTGGTGATATCTGTGAGAACGACCGCCAGAGTTTTGGTTTGGTTAAAGCGCAGACTCGGCCCCAACATATTTGGAACATATCCGAGTTCAGAGATCGCAGCTTCAACTTTGGTTCTGGTCGCCACGCTTACATAACCTGAATCATTGATCACACGTGATACGGTCATTGAAGCAACACCTGCTCGTTTGGCAACATCGCGAATTGTAGGCATTTGTAGTCCTCATCCGATAACATGTTACGTGTAACATGTTATGCGTAACATTGTAAAGGATTATCAAAGAATGTCAAGTCCAAATATTGAATTGGCTACAGCGATTTTCCACGAGTACAGCTATTATGGTATAGTTGCTATGAATTAATATAGCATCTGATCGAGATATAGGAATTGTCTGTGGCCAAGCCCAGAAAACCCCCAAAACAGCAATCTCGGAGTGGCATCATGCTTCTCCTCATCTTGATTATTTTGTTGTCAATCATTGCTGGCGTATTCTTCAAGGATTACCGGCAGGTCCCTTACGGATGGTTTATCACTATTATCTGGTTGGCGGTCAGCTTCTTTTCCCTGGCCTTTGGAATCCTTTATTACGCCCAGTTTATACTTCCCCATCATGAGGGTGAAAGCTGGTTGGAAGGTGTAGCCATGTTATTACGTGGAGGCACGAGGTTTGCCGAACCCCCCAAACGCTCAAAGAAGAGCGAGGAATATCCAGGGCAAAAGCAACTGCCCCCCAGCTTTGATTCATTGCGAGCCGGAGTTCTCAAAAGCCATCAGGTTTTGTCTCTTAACAATGGAACCCAATTTGCGCGTGCTGCCGGTCCTGGTTTTGTTCGCTTACGTCTGGGCGAAGCGATTGCCCAGGCAATTGATCTTCGCAAACATGTGCGCAGCCAAGAAGTGGCCATTAACACCCGCGATGGCATACCTCTTGAAACCAATGTAAGTGTAACTTTTCAGATTAAGCAATCTGATGGAGCTGACCAAGAGGAGCAATTGGAGTATCCATACCACCAATCTGCGATTTTCCAAGTGAGCCAGGCCAGTAGTATCGATGCACAAAACGAATTATTGCCCTGGACCGAACAACTTGCTCCACAGGCAGCATCTTACTTAGTAAGTGAATTGGCACAGTTCACACTGAATGAATTGTCACAAGAACCCAACTTACTTAATGGGGTACAAAATCGTGTCAGACGCCAACTTAGAAGCAATTTTGACAACATGGGAATCAAAATCTTCAATGTTGGAGTGGCGATTCACGATCTTCCACAAGAAATCATTGATCAGCGCATGACAAATTGGCGAGCTCCCTGGCAAAGTCAAATCCAGGCCCAGGTTGCTTCCAGTAATGCTAATAGAATACGGCGCATAAAACAGGCGCGCGCCAATGCCCAGGTAGAAATTATCCAAAACATCATGCAAAACATAGATGAAATGCGTCGAAATGAAGATGCGCTACTGCCACAAATCATCACGCTGCGCATGATTGAAGCACTCGATGAAGCAATATCCAGCCAGTCACTTCAGGCACGTATTCCAGGGCAGATTTTGGCTGGGCTAACGTTGGAAACGTCCAGTCAAATGCATTCACTCATTGAGCCGCCCGCTGAGGACGAAGAAAGTGTCAGCTGAGCAAACATCACCGCCACAAAGCCGGCGCCGTTTGGTGCCCTCACTAAAAGTACCCGCATGGCGGACGATCTACATGCTTTTTTTGGTTGTTCTGGCACTTAGTTACTGGTTGTTTGTTTGGCTGATGGAACGCATTGATTTGGCGACATATCAACCACCGTTTGTACTTCCATTGCCGTTACCACAACCTATCGTTAGCTTATCGACACTATTCTTACCCAGAGTGCTCCGCCATTTTATACCTGTAATTCTTGGCTGGCTCATAGCATATGAAATGGCAGCAAACTTAATATATTTCCTCTACAATCTTCCGGACAGGAAGACGGCTAGAAATAATCTTAACCAGTTGCGAAATCCAGGTCGGTCTAGAGCCCAACCAATAACAATAACTTCACAAACTCTTGAACAGCAGCGAATTGAATCGGCTCGCTTACAGGCTGGAGGGCCTGGGCGTGTTACCATTCCGGCAGGCCAGGTCGCTGTTACAGAGCATAACGGCCGTTACTATCGCATCATAGATGCCGGTGTTCATGCCCTTGACAGCTTTGAATATGTTCACGCCGTGCTGGATCTACGCCCCCAGCAGCGTAATAATCCTGAAGTAAGACTCCAATCTCGCGAAGGACTTGAGGTCTGCACAAATGTCAGTGTTACCTTCCGCATTGATACCGGTGGCAGTCCAGTCTCACCAAGACAGCCCTACCCCTTTGATGCAACCGCGGTACGAAAGTTAGCATACGCGCAAGTAAACCTTCCTGGTAATCGAGTGGCTAATTGGGAAGGTTCGGCCCTAGGCGTTGTCGCCGGCATTTTGAGAAAAACAGTATTTGCCTTCTCTTTAGATGAATTACTGCAAGATTCAGAAACAGAAATTGGTACACATCTTACCATTCGCCAGCAAGTGGAGCGAAAAGCGCGTACTAGTCTAGCTGAACAAGGCATAGATTTAATCCGTGTGCGAATTGGTCGCTTTCGTTTCCCGCAAGATGTCACCGCGCAACACATCAAGTATTGGAGCACTTACTGGGAAGCTCAAGCCGAAATGGCTGGGGTAGAAGGTGAAGCCATCGCCATGGAAGAGTTGGAAATTGCCAAAGCTGAGGCAGAAATGGACATGATCAGAGCCATTGTGGAAGGCGTAAATCAAGCCAAGCAGCAAGGATACCAGGGCACGGCCGACGCGATTGTAGCTCTCAGGTTGGTTGAAGTTTTAGAGAAACTGGCTAGACAATCTCAGGCGGATGTCACCTTACCAAATCAGATGCTTCCACAAATCCAGGCCTTACAGCAGCAACTTCTAATATTTGGGAATATCTTAACTGATAAAGACCAAGAATCTCCACGAGTTATTACTTCCTATGATGAAGGATAGCATAAAAAAGAATCTCTCTTGCCAGACACCGAGTATGCAAGAAGGTTGAAGGATTCTACTGATGGGCGATCATGTATTAATTATAGGTGGGACGCTTCTAGATACGAAAGGGATGCCTGATGCGGGTCTGGCTCCAGGCACCTCAAATCCCGGTAGAATCCGCTATTCTCGGGGCGGCACAGCACGTAATGTAGCCGAAAACTTGGCTCGCTTAGGAACAAATGTCTTATTGATCACCGCCGTTGGCAATGACCCGACTGGCCACAAGCTTCTATCACAAACGGCCGATTCAGGGGTCAATCTTGAGCATGCATTGATCATCGACAACGCGAACACGGGTGCCTATTTAGCCTTGCTTGATGGCGATGGCGCTCTCGCTGTAGCCTTGGATGACTGCAGTGTCATGCGCAATATTACACCAGCCTACTTACATAACCGCCGGCGCCTATTTCGAGATGCCGACATGATAATGATGGATGGGAGTCTTACACCGCCCACTATCAAAACTATCGTGCGTTTGGCCACACAATATAAAGTTCCCCTCTGCGCCGATCCTTCCTCCTCGCGCCTGGCCCAGAGATTACGGCCGTACATCCCTGACCTGCACCTTGTCGTTCCTAATGAAGTAGAGCAGGCCGAACTGCTTGAAGTTGATTACCCTGGATACAATCCCGAAGCCAGTCGCACGCTGTCTCGTCGCCTTGTGAATATGGGCGTCGATCATGTCGTGGTTTCATTATCTGACTACGGTCTTGACTACGCTACAATTGACGAAGTCGGCTATATCCCACCATCATATTCCAAAATGGTTGATGCTACAGGGACCGGGGACGCAGTTACGGCGGCTATCATGTTTGGAATGATAAATAATCTACCAACTATTGAATGTGTGCGTCTTGGAGCGGCCGCTGCCAGTTTAACATTACAAACCACTGAAACCGTCGTACCTGATTTGAGCCTCGATATGCTCTATGACCACCTCATTGTATGAGAATTAGGTGGCATATTAACATCAGCCGGTAAAGTTCTTTAAATTGATCCTCAAGAAACGACACAATCATTATGACTAATTGGTTAGGGTTAATCATCTCTGTTGTCTATATATTCGGCCTTATCGGTCTGGCAGAATTTCTTCGACACCGGCGCGGTCTAAGCAACGACTTCACGCGAAAAGTTATTCATATTGGCGTCGGCATGTTGGCCTGGGCACTGCCTTTTCTCTTCACCCAACCTTGGCCATTTTTAGCCGGGGCCTTGGGATTTGCCATACTTACGCTTCTGGACTGGCATTTTGGATTCTTCGCTGCCATGGCCAGCAGCAATCGCACCAATTTGGGCACAGTATATTTTCCATTGGTTGCAGGTGTCATCGTTTACTTTTTTTGGGACACCCCACCCCTGATGGTAGCTGCACTAATGCCACTGACCTGGGGAGATGGGCTGGCTCCTGTGATTGGTAAGAAATTCGGCCGTCACAAGTACCACATTCATGACAGTACGCGCACCATTGAGGGATCGATTGGTTTTTTTGTCGCCGCTTTGATTACGACCTGGCTGGCACTGTGGATCATGCCTGGCATGCCGGAGCTCACGCCGGTTCAAGCTTTCCTTCCGGCGCTTGTCGTCAGCCTGTTAACAACCATAGTAGAGGCTGTTTCAATTTGGGGTCTGGACAATATAACCATCACAGCAACGGCCGCCATAATTCTTGCTCAGTGGCCATATTGATTTCAAATTTGTCGAATTGATCGATATCTGGCTGGAATTGCCAGGTTTACCACCCCTCTTCCCCTATAAGTGGAACAAATGCCACCGCCCCCAGATCTGTTCTTCTATATTTAGCGTCACTTTCCCGAGTCAAGCAAATAAGGTGTTGACGTCGCTCAGATGAACCCACCGGCATTACAAGACGACCTCCAATCACTAATTGCTGCTTTAGCGACTTTGGCACGTCCGGACCTCCCGCCGCGACGATGATGCCATTATAAGGTGCGTTTTCCGGCCACCCCAAGGTGCCATCGCCAAGATGGACATGCACATTGTTATATTCAAGCAATGCCAAACGCCGGCGCGCATAGGACACCAGCTTTTTATGCCTTTCTACGCTATGAACCTCTTGGGCAATCTTCCCAATAAGTGCGGCAGCATATCCTGAACCTGTTCCGATTTCCAGCACAGAATCGTTGGGGGAAAGACGTAATGCGCGGATCATCAGCGCCACAACATATGGCTGCGATATTGTCTGCTGTTCGGGAATGGGTAATGGTGTATCGTCGTAAACGTAAATCTGATAAGCCTCTGTCACGAAAGCTTCACGCGGGACCAATCGCATTGCTTTCAAAATAGCTGTATCGTGGATGCCTCGCCCTTCAATTTGTTGAGTGACCATTCGTTCGCGAAGCTCTCTAAAATCCTCCTGCTGCTCTTTCATACAAGGCACCTTTGGCGATTCAACACCACGCTCTTATAATTCACGATGAAAACTCACCATCTCCCACATTTCGCCGTTAACCAATGCTATAAATGTTCCTCATTTTAACATATGGTTGTAGGGGGAGGAAATGCGAAAGTAACCAGAAGGATTTATGATAAAAGAGGAAAATCGCACCAGCCCAGTCCAGAAACGTATAGTATCAACTCTTTTCATGTCGCAAAGCTTCTTTACGGCAAGCACCATCGCTGCATTCACTCTAACCCCGATCATTTCTTCAACATTAAGCGGCAGTGATAATTGGGCCGGTCTGCCCAATACAGTCGTGCTGCTTGGCCGTGCTGGTTTTGCTTTACCATTCGGTTATTTAATGGATAGACTCGGCCGTCGGCTTGCACTTTCTGGTGGTTATGGGATGGCTATTATCGGCAGCCTTATCTCTGCATGGGCAATTCTGGAGAGCAACTATCTACTCTTCTTGCTAGGCGCATTGTTTATTGGTATCTCACGAAGCGCGGGAGACCAGAGCCGTTACGTAGGCGCCGAGGTATTTCCGCTCTCAATGCGGGCCAAAGTAATCGGCCTCATCGTGTTCGCCGGGACTATTGGCGCAATATTTGGTCCACTTCTCGTTCCGGCAAGTACGGCCTGGATGTCAAACGCTAACCTCCCAGAAGCGGCCGGCCCATTTATTGCCTCGGCAATATTAATGGTATTCGGTACTGGCGCAGTATTCTTGTTCTTACGACCGGACCCAAAGATGCTTGGAGAACAAATTGCCACCCAGGAGAAAAACCAAAATCCAGAAAGTATTGAAAACACCACAGGAACCGAGGGTCGCCCATTACGCGAGATATTTTCCGCCCCCCTCGTGCAGTTAGCCGTATTGTCTATGGTTATTGGCTTCTTTGTGATGGCATTCTTGATGGTAATCACCCCGCTGCATATGGATCGAAACGAACATACTACAGGCGCGATTTCCAGCGTGATTATGGCCCACACTTTAGGAATGTTTGGACTGTCCTGGTTGACAGGCTGGCTAATAGACCGTTACGGCCGTATTCCAATGATCCTGGCCGGCACAGCCGTGCTTGCCATCTCTTGTGTGCTGGCTCCGTTATCTCTCCAAATACCAATATTGAGTCTAGCTCTTTTTCTCTTAGGCTTAGGTTGGAATTTCTGTTATGTCGCCGGCTCCTCGCTGCTTTCTGATGCCTTAGCCACTCATGAACGCGCACGGGCCCAAGGCGCAAGCGAAGCAATGGTGGCTACAGGCGCGGGATTAGCCAGCCTAAGCGTCGGAATAGTCTTCGCCTGGGGCGGATATCAGTTAGTCAGCATTATTGCCTTCATCTTTACATTTCTCCTGGCCATCGCTACCTACTGGCTAACTCGTAAAGACACCCCAGTCAGCACTGCACTACCCGGGGATTAAGGTTGATGTTTTAGTCGGCCGTTATTAAAAAGCGGGCCAAGTGAGTGATTCGTTATTCAGCAGCGTGTAAAGCATAAACATTGCCATCATGGGCTCCAAAGTAAATAGATCCATCCACAACCGCCGGTGAAGTCCATACGGGGATCCGATCACCCACTAGAAAATCCCAGAGGACAACACCGTCCGTTTGCTGTAGAGCATAAAGTCGGCCGTCACTAGAACCAACAACAACCAATCCATCCGCCAATGCAGGAGATGATAGTATCCCGCCGCCTAAACTTGTACGCCAGAGCAGTTGCCCTGTTGAGGCATCCAGCGCATAGAGATAGCTGTCCCCCGATCCAATATAAACAACCCCATCTTCAATAGCAGGGGAAGAGAAAACACGGCCTCCGGTAATAAATCGCCATCGTTCCAAACCTGTTGTCGCATCCAACGAATAAACATTGCCGTCATCAGAACCTACAACTAGAATCTTATCATCAAGCACAGGAGAGGAGAACACACCGCGGCCTGTAGTGAAATGCCATAATTCATTCCCATTGGATGCATCCAATCCATAAACATTACCATCATTGGAACCAATATAAACCACCTCGTTAGATACCACTGGTGAGGACAATATCCCCGCTCCAGTGGCAAATCGCCATTTTTCTGTGCCATTTTCCGCATCTAACGCATATACATTTCGATCAAACGCCCCAAAGAAAACCGTGCCGTTAGCCACCGCGGGTGATGATTGCTCCCCTCCCCCTCCTAACGGAAAGCGCCACTTTTCTACGCCACTAGTAATGTCAACAGCATAAAACAAGTTGTCATCGGCACCAAAATAAACCGTTCTGTTGACCACTGATGGTGAAGCTCGCAGCAAACCACCTACCGGAAAACGCCATAGTTCCTCACCGGTCACCGCATCAAGGACCAACAAAGCATTGTTGAAAGTACCAACATAAACCACACCGTCAACAACGGCCGGTGAAGATTCTACGGTGCCGCCGGTAGCAATTTGCCATTTTATGTCCGGCCGGCTGTTTATAGCAGCGCCATTAGACCCGGTATGTTGCCTATTTAGCCGGAACATAGGCCATTCAAATGTGCCGCCAGCCACAGGCACTTCTGTCGCTTCCATAGTTGGCGAAGGTTGTGCTTCAACCGCAGGTGATTCGACTGTTGGTGCCAATGTTGGCGTATCTATAGGTTGCGCCACTTCCGTAGGTAATTCCTCGACACTTAGCGGTTCCATTGGTGTTGCTGTTAGCATTACTTTCTCCAAGGTTGCAGATGGTTGAGCGTCTACTTCTGAGCGAGTTTCCGGCGTTACAGTTGGAACAACTTCGCTACAAGCTGTTAGCAACACCATTAACAGAAGTACCATTTTATACATCATATTTCACCCTCAAAACGGTTTGAATTCATGCCGCTACCGTGGCCTAGCTGGTTCGAATTTATTGTGAGTTGTTATTTGCTCTAAAGCTTAGAGCATACCCTAATTCTGCCATTTGCGTCTGTTTGTTACATTCCAAAATTCTAACATATCTTTGGAATTACAATTGGAAAAATAATGATATCGTGTATAATCGCAATTAGATATGAAACGGCGTTTCACATTATGAAACCATCTGCCGTTTTCACTAATCCTAATCTAAATACCACAAACTGAGGAAATCGCATGATAAAAACAAGCAGCAGTCCACTCACCGATAAAGTTTTTACCCGTGCCCCGTACTGGAAAGACGTACCCGATGAAAAATGGATGGATTGGCGCTGGCAAATGAGCCATCGCTTGAATAGTCTGGAGGAATTGAGTAAGGTCATAAACTTAACCCCTACGGAAGAAAAGGCATTAGGAACCGGCGGCCTTTTTCGGGTAGATATCACGCCTTATTTTGCAAGCCTTATTGATCCGGATGATCCGACCTGCCCTGTACGCAAGCAGGTAATTCCCACCGCTCGTGAAATGGTCTCGTTTGAATCCATGATGGAGGATTCCCTGGCCGAAGATAAGCATTCGCCAGTCCCAGGATTGGTTCATCGCTATCCTGACCGCGTTTTGATGCTGGTGACCACACAATGTGCAAGCTACTGCCGCTACTGTACACGCAGCCGAATTGTTGGTGATCCAACTCAGACTTTTAGTCGCAGCGAATTTGATGCCCAAATTGAGTACATCGAAAATACACCGCAAGTTCGAGATGTTTTATTGTCCGGGGGCGATCCGCTGGTCCTTGCCCCTAAATTGCTAGACATGATTTTATCTCGCCTGCGCGCTATCCCTCATCTAGAGATAATCCGCCTGGGATCCCGCGTGCCGGTCTTCCTACCCATGCGTGTTGATGAAAAGCTGTGTGACATGTTATCCAAATACCACCCACTCTGGATCAACATTCACGTAAATAGCCCAAAAGAAGTGACGCCTGAATTGGCCGCAGCAGCCGATCGGCTGACACGAGCCGGCGTGCCCCTTGGTAACCAGAGTGTTCTTTTGGCCGGCGTCAATGACTCGGTCAGAATTCAACGTAAGCTTGTGCACGAATTGGTTAAGATCCGGGTACGGCCGTATTATCTTTACCAGTGCGATTTGGTTCAAGGCTCTGGACATTTCCGTACTTCAGTAAGCAAAGGTATCGAAATCATTGAAGGACTACGTGGGCACACATCAGGCTATGCCGTACCCACATATCTGATTGATGCGCCTGGTGGCGGAGGTAAAATCCCCCTTCAACCCAACTATGTTCTCGCCCAAGGATCTGATAAGGTTGTATTGCGTAACTTTGAAGGCTACATCACTACATACAGCGAGCCAACCGATTATGATCCCACAGAAATTAGGACACAAGAGGCATTGATCGAACCTCGGCCAGAACCAGGACAGGATGGCATCTACGGTTTATTAGAAGGCAGGCGACTGTCGATTGAGCCTGAAGGCTTCGCCGATGTTCACGCTCGAGGTGGCGCTGAACATCGCTTGCGTAGCGGCGATACCTCGGACAAGTGGCAACCACTTGGTATAGGTGCCGTAGAAGGGGATAAGCTGCCCTCTGGTAACGAAAAACCTGGTCAAGCACTATCTTCAGGAGCAGAAGAATCGGGGGAAAAGTCTAATAAAACTCCCTAGACAATTCATATGTCTTCAATGACCAAACCATACCCAGGCACACAATCTGTATTGCGCGCTGTCTCTCTACTCAAGGCCTTCGACGATGAGCACCCTGAATGGAGCTTGTCACAACTTGCCTACAAAGTAAATCTAAATAAAACTACCACCTTCCGTCTACTTTCAGCCCTCGAAAGTGAAGGGTTGATTGCTCGCGATGACAAAGGAGAAAGTTACATTCTCGGTCCAGAAATAGTCGTCATGGGTGGTCGTGCTCTACGTTCTAATAATCTGCGTGCGGTCAGTCGCTTGGAACTGGAAAGATTGGCCGCGACTACAGGGGAAACTGCTTCTCTTGAAGTTATGACCGGCAATGAAATGTTGATCATTGACGAAGTGGTCGGCGATCATCTGCTAAGAAGCGAGCGATCCATTGGAACGCGTTGGCCAATCCATGGTGCATCAACAGGATTGGCTTTACTCGCCTATTGGTCTAAAGCAGACCGTAATGCTATATTAAATTTTCCGCTTCCTGCTATCACCGCTAAGACAATAACTGATCCGGTTAGTTTTCAATACGTGCTTGATCAGGCCGCAGAACAAGGCTTTGCTGTAGCCGATGAATTGCTGGAAATGGGCTTAGTCGCCATAGGTGCACCACTGCTAGATAATAATAGCTGTGCAGTTGGCGCCATCAGCATTTATGGCCCAAAAACACGTATTGTACAAGAACGTGTGGCCGAAATCGGCGAGTTGGTCCATGATGCGGCCGTGCGCATATCTGACCGTCTAGGCTACCGTCCAGGCCGGTTGGCACAAGATTTATATCCAGCACGCAACTAACTGAGGATAAAAGCAATGCTTGATGAAAAAGAGTTGAAACTGCGCCTGCGCGAGATCGCAGATGATGACTACAAGGCACCAACCAGACCGGAACTGTATCCACTAGTACTTGCCATGGGCACCCATATGGGTTCGACCGATCCCGAATTAAGAGATGACCTTATCTTTAACACTTTGGCCACTTGGATTTGGGAAGATATTTTTGAACCGCGCGATCTCAATGAAATACTGAAGGTGGTTTTGAACGATCAACATCTATTCCTTGGTCTCGGTGAAGTTGATAGCGACACAGTATTCACCAGGTCTTTTTCGATGCTTATTTTACGCTCTATCCTGAATGCTCATATTCGCCATCATTTCCTGCCAGATGATGAAATACAAGTGATTAAGAGCAAGATCATGCGATACCTGGCAAACGAAAGAGACCTACGCGGTTACGTACCGGTTAAAGGCTGGGCACATGCGATTGCTCACGCAGCTGACGCGCTTGAAGAACTCGTTCAATGTGATGCTCTTGTTGCGACTGATTTATTGGAAATCCTTGAGACAATTCGTGAAATCATCAGTTCTGGCGAGACAGTCTACATTTGTGAAGAGGATGAGCGTTTGGTCACGGCCGTTATCACTACCTGGCAGCGTGAAGAGATCTCCGATGAAATCATCATTCAATGGCTGGAATCATTCATCATAGTAGCCGAATCACGCAAATTACAACCCGAAGGCTATCGTCGTTTCGTTAATACAAAAAACTTTTTGCGCAGTTTGTACTTCCGCTCGCAAATATATGAATTTTCTGAGAAAATTCGGGCTACAATCAATACAACATTGGCGGCATTTAACCTATTTGAAAATTAATTCCGTCGTGTTAACGATATGTAAAGATTGTGTTTCCGTATAGACATAGCATAGATCGCCCTTTATAATGTCCTCAAAGGAGAAGCGGGAATCCGCCTCAAAGGAAAAAGGAATGCTTTTATTGTT
The DNA here is from genome assembly GCA_963736615.1 of uncultured Chloroflexia bacterium. Classification (GTDB taxonomy): domain Bacteria; phylum Chloroflexota; class Anaerolineae; order Promineifilales; family Promineifilaceae; genus JAACFF01. The sequence goes on from CAVTPP010000003.1 coordinate 1,765,326, forward strand.
AACGATCTTTACTTTAATGCTCATTAGTACTGTCGCTGTAATTGCAGCTACCATGCTCTCTTCTAATTTAAGTGAACAAGAGAGCTGGATTCAAACAATCAAGATAAACGATTCTGTTTCTGCTGAAGGTACCCCGTATTCAATTTAGCCACATTACAGACCTTGCCAAGAAATTATTTAAAGGCTTTGATCTAGCCACCTATCCTTCACAAACCGGCGGTCGTCACTCCCGTGGCGGCTGTTTTCATTTTCAGAGCAACTCCCTGATTAAGAGCCGATAAAGCTAGAACCATTACCCTTGAAACGTTTCGTCTGCTCAACTAAGATCACAAAATGAATTGGCATCGTTGGTTGCGTATCCCGAAGATTCTTTTATTACTCATACTGCTGTTGCTCTTAATGGCTCCGGAATGGCCGGCATTTGCTGACGAGGCATATCGGTTGCGCGACATTGTCGAATTGCGAGAGTTTGATTATTTGGTCTGGGAATCCTCCGCACTATTAGGTAAAGGAGTGGCCCTGCTCAGTGGCGGACATCACTACTTATCCGAAAATACAAAGAAAGAGATCGTCGTAGATTATCTACAATTAACCCAGGACGCCAGAAACCTAGAATCAAAAATCCACAGCGTGTACGTTGATCCGGAGGTTAGCGATCCAGATCTCAATTCTATCGAATTACAGGCACAGTTGACAGAAGTGCGCCAGGAAATTGAGACTAAGCAGCTTTTAGCAGAAGCTGTTGTTCAGGACCAGGTTGCAACAATTCTTAAAGAGGAAGGATTTGAAATCCTCGACAATACATGGCCACCCGTGCTCATGCACGTAACACCAATCCCATCATTGCTGGTTGTCTCGCCTCGTGACTATATTGAAAAGAAATATCAGGTGTCACTGGTCACCGGGCTTTCGACGCCTGAGAAAGATGGTATGGAAACGGCCGTCTATGACAACCTCGATCTATCTGCTCTAGTAGTTCCATTGGGTGGCATTGGCACCTACCCAGCCATGATCAATGAAACAGGCGATATCAACCGGCTTGCTGAAGTTACAAGTCATGAATGGGCGCACCATTGGTTGACACTTCACCCACTGGGCTTTAATTACGCTTTTGATCCTGCTGTTCGGATCATCAATGAGACTGTGGCTTCTCTCATAGATCAAGAGCTTAGCAGGAAAGTAGTTGAAAGATACTACCCTGAATATCTCCCTCCTCCATCCCCTGAATCTCAGCAGCCATTACCTGACGATTCTGACACCTTCGATTTTAGCGCCGAATTAGCGGCAACGCGTATCCGTGCTGAGGAACTGCTCGCTGAAGGCAAAATCGACGAAGCTGAGGAGTATATGGAATCGCGTCGCCAGGAATTTGTCGAAAATGGGTATGGGATCCGGAAATTAAACCAGGCTTATTTCGCCTTCTATGGTGCCTATGCGGCTGAACCCGGAGGGGCCCAAGGTGGAAATCCTATCGGTCCCATGCTGCGCGATATTCGCGAACATACCCCTTCAGTATACGCCTTCTTAGATACGGTATCATCAATTACCAGCCTTGCCGAACTGCAAGAAATTCATAGTAGCGTTATGTCCCCGGCCGGAACTGCAGGCTAAGATCAAAAAAATCCCATCCCCAACAAATTTGCAAGGACAGGATTTCTTTTAATAGTCGGTTTTTACAAGTAAACTATTCTTGCTCGCTAAGCCACCGCTCAAGCTGCATTGCTGCCGCCGTACCTTGTCCGACTGAGGTAGCAACCTGGCGGAAAATCGGGTCCTGAATTTCACCGGCCGCATACACACCGGGTACGCTCGTACGCATTAATTCATCGGTGATAACATACCCATGTTCATCCATCGCCAGTTGGTCTTCAAGAAACTTGCTGTTGGGATAATGACCAATAAAAATAAATACACCATCAGTATCAATGATGCTCTTTTCACCTGTATTAACATTGGTCACGCCAACTCCGGTTACGGTACCATTACCCACGATCTCATCTATCACCGTATTCCAAACAAACGCCATTTTCTCATTTGAAAATGCACGCTTCTGCAAAGTTGCTCCTGCGCGAAGCTCCTCGCGGCGGTGTACAACTTCCACCTTGTTGGCAAAGCGGGTCAAGAAAAGCCCTTCTTCTAAAGCGCTGTCCCCACCACCAATGACAACCACATCTTTATTACGGAAAAAGAATCCATCACATGTACCGCAATAGCTAACGCCCCGTCCAATAAATTCGGATTCTCCCGGTACATTGAGATGCTTAGGCGAAGCGCCGGCCGTGACGATCACGCTGTCAGCCTCGTACTCACTTCCATAAGTTTTTATTCTAAATGGAGCACCCTTGGTAAAGTCTACCTCTACTACTTCATCGTACTCAAATCGAGCACCAAAGTACACGGCTTGCTCCTGCATAGCTGCAACTAACTCCGGCCCGGTTGGCGACTTTTCAGTCGAAAAGAACCCGGGATAATTCTCAATCTCATGGGTAAGAGCCACTTGTCCCCCAACCATTGTGCCGGCGATAACCAGTGGATCAAGCTGCGCGCGCGCGGTATATAAAGCGGCCGTCAAACCTGCCGGTCCTGATCCAATAATAATAACTCGTTCCTTTTTCATCTTTGCAAAACTTCCTCTCAATATGCCATCCTATATTTTATAGGAAGGGCTGGTCCTTTCTAACCATTGACGAGTAGACAATCTGTTTTCTTACAATACAAATAGTCTCTGATTTCTATATACTCACCTTAACAAGATCGGCTAGTTTAGGTAAAACTTCAGCAACGTCTCCACGAATAACCAAATCAGCTATTTTATCAACATATGTTTCCGTTTTGTTGACGATGAGCAACCTTGCACCATTTTGTTTGGCCAAAAGCGGCAAATCTGACACCGGTAAAACTTCTAACGAAGTTCCTGCAACCAACATTAAATCACAAGTTGCTGCCCAAAGCTCAGCATTTTGCAGCACCATCAATGGTGGCAGCTCTCCAAATAGAGTTACGTCGGGCTTTAATACATCATCACACAGCTCACATCGTGGGATCTCACCTGTAGCTACAAATTCAGCAATATGTCGCTTTGCCTCGGTTACATATCCGCAGCCCATGCATGTCGCCTGACGCAGATGACCATGAACCTCATAAACTTTCTCCGAGCCCGCCCGCTGATGTAACATATCGATGTTTTGGGTGACAACTGCTTCCAAAGGCCCATATTTCTCCAGATCAGCAAGGGCCAGATGAGCAGGATTGGGTTGTGCATCGAGAATCCGGGAAGCTAAAGGGTGAATCCATTCGTAGAAATCTTGGGGTTGACTTCTGAAAGCTTGTATTGTTGCCACGGTCATCGGATCGTGCTTTTTCCAGATGCCTGAGCTTGGGCTGCGAAAATCAGGGATTCCGGAAGGTGTACTTATTCCAGCGCCCGTTAAGGCAACTGCCCGGTGAGATTCCTGAAAAAATGCGGCTGCCTGCTCAACGAACTTGTCATCATTCATAATTTTTCGAGGGCCTTCTATAAGTTCTAGACTGGCGGCCATGGATAATGGCGACCTGGGCCTGGATTGGGGAAGATTCCACCTTCTATTAAATGCTTTAGTCGATTCACAAAAGCGGCCAACTCATTTGCATCAATCAAAGATCGCAAGCCACGACGCAGGCGGCTATCAGATTTTGCTAGATCTTTATCCATTGCCTTCAAATCAGTCAGTAATGATTGTGGAATTGAGGTTCCCGCAAATTCCCAAATGACGGTACGCAGTTTATATTCATGGTGAAAACTTATCCCATGATCAATTCCCCACAAGCGTCCTTGGCTATCATTGCTAACCGATTTATCTTTTGCCTCCCCTTCACCAATAATCACATGGCCGCCTTTGCGGTCCGCATTATTTATGACGACATCTAGTAAAACCAACTTTTGCAATGGGTCACGAAATGAAGGTTGGCCTTCAAATGTAAAGTAATGCTGATCAGGATCATGCTCAATGAAAAATTGCACCGATCCTAGACCATGTTCTCCCTGGCGCAGAACCGTTGGGGGAATCAGGTCCCATCCTAGCGAATCACTCACCAAGAATGCTGCGTATTCACGAGCACTTAAAGTACCTTGCGGGAAATCCCATAAAGGCCTTTCCCCTTGTCTCGGTTTATAAACAGCCGGCAGTTCGATCCCGTCTCCACAGACTCTCACCATAAATGTATAGTTCGAACTCCAAGGTAGCAGTCCTTCGATTTCAAGTGTTCCAGACCGTAAGATATCGAGAACTTTATCCTTAATCCCGATCTCCATCGCTCTTTTTAGTGGCTGTGTCCGTTGCGATTCGGGCAAAAATGCCCATCTGGATCCATAGGTCGACCACAATTCCCACAAATCGGCCGTCCGGCAGAAACCATCTCACGTGCATGCAGCGCCAATGAGTGCATCTGCGTCCGCGTAGCCCAGAAACTAACGACGTTAGGTTCCTCCTCCTCATCGACCAACTCGTAGGCCACCAGGACTATTTGATCGCTCGCTTCGTTGTACCCTAATCCCATATTGCCAACTCGAAACAAGCCTTCTACAGGCTCGCGCAAGCGCATATCTTGCAGAATGGTTTCCTCCGCATCTCTTGTCTCAGTTGGATGCTTCTCTTCCAACTCTTCCAAAAAGGTATCCAAGCTGTCACTTAGAATTGCTGCCTGTTCTTTTTCAACAATAAGGGAAATTGTCTCCGCCCCTAAACTACCTTGTAAATAAAACGTCCGTTGGCCGGGGGATCCAATGGTTCCAATCGTTAGGTGGTTTGTCGGGTTTAGTTCTATTTGCTGAGCCATACTAACCTATTTCTTGTTTTTCTTTTTCTCGATTTTAGATGGAAACGGCCGTAAAGGGCCATCATCATTCAAGCGTAAAACACGCACCATTCCATTCTCTGATAGAGAAAGCACACTAAGCGACGCCGGCGCTACTGCGATGCGCTGAAAAAGATCGATGTGAACACCTAGATAATGCGCTAAAACCAGTTTGATCAAATCAGCGTGAGATACAACGACGATCGTCTGGTCAACATGTTGCGTTGCTGCCTTTTCCAACGCTTGAACGGCACGAAACTGGACTTCACGCAAAGCCTCACCTTCAGGGAAACGCATCCGGCTGGGAAAAAACTGTACCGTTTTCCATAAAGGTTTCTGTGCCAACTTCGCTATCTTCTTGCCTTCCCATGCACCGTATCGTACCTCGCCAACATCATCCATGAGGCTGATATCTTTTCCGAGGGCTTTAGAAATAAAGTCGGCCGTTTCCAAACAACGTGCAACTGGGCTGCTGTATAAAGCATCAACTGTAAGAGGCGAAATACGCTGCGCCACTGCTTCTGCTTGATTTCGCCCGTTTTCGTTTAAGTGAACATCAGGGATCCAGCCGGCCAGCCGGTTCTTTTTCACCCAGTCATTCTCGCCATGTCGCACCAATACAATAATCGTCATTCGCCAATCATAACACAATCAGAGATACGATGGAACGGGGCACGTCAAGACTATTGCTGCTCTTCAATTGTAGTAGGCTCTTCAATGCTTTCAGACGGTTCTAGCAAAGCATCGCCAGTCGTCTCATCCTCGGCCGGTTCCGGCGCAAAAGACTCTGGTTCTAACACCGCATTAAAGACCCCGGAATCACAAACGCGATTATCTTCAAGCAAAGATTGCTCCCATTCTGCCTCCGTCAAACCATCTGCATATTGGCCAAGTCCATAATAAGCAGCAATAACATTACAAGCTATCGGTGCGGCCCAAGCCGATCCCTCGCCCCCATTGAAAACAAACACACCAACAACTATCTCAGGATCCTCAACAGAAGCATATCCAACATACCAGGCATGGGTAGGTTGAACAGCCTTCTTTTCGAAACGACACCAGCCTCTATCGATGGCAATGTTATCACAATATTCGGACGTGCCTGTCTTGCCGGCTGTTGAAACCCCAAATTTATCCGGCCATTCTATATATGTCGCGCCGGTATAAAACCGTTCATCATCAATCCGTTGGTTAACCAATTCCATACCATCAGCCACTATCTGTAGATATTCACGACCAACATCAGCGGCATCAATTACCTCGGGCTGATAGATGTATTCTCCATTCTCGTCAAATTCGACCAGGATCGTCGGATCATCCAATGGATTGCCCTCAGCATCAGTCAGGATAGTCTCTCCCCCAAGGCCAGGTCGAGCACGCGCTACGACATTACTATCATCATCAACAATAACCACATTACCATCCTCGTCTGTCATGTGGTGAATAATAGATGGCCGGTAGAGAAATCCGCCGTTCGCAACCACAGCCGCCATCTGCGTTACTTGCAATGGCGTAGACGTCATAAATCCCTGGCCAATACCTAAATTATAATCATCCCCAGTAGACCACGGTTCGCCTTGTGTGCGCCTCTTCCACGCCTTTGTAGGCACGTTTCCTTCTGCCTCCAGCGGCAGTTCTATTCCTTGGATGCGTCCAAAGCCAAACTGCTCAGCATACCTCGCGATCCTATCAACCCCTAAACCCTCGACAAATTCGCCGTCCTGATCAAACCCGCCGCTAATTTTGTAAAAATAAATATCACAGGAATTAGCAATCCCTTGCCGCATATCCATTAAGCCATGGCCATCACGTTTCCAACAGACAAATGTTTGGGCTCGACCCGGATCATTCGGAGCAAAACGGTTCGGGATTTCTATCTGGCCAGGTGCTGTTAATAAACGCTCAGGAGAAATAATACCTTCTTGCAGGGCGCCTGAGGCCGGGACCAGCTTAAATGTCGAACCTGGAGGATAGGTGCCGCTGATGGCGTGGTTAACCAATGGTGTGTAATCATTACGCGCCAATTGCAGATAATAATCGACTGGAACCTCTGTCCGAAAGCGATTGTTGTCAAAGGTAGGGAAATTTACCATAGACAAGATTTCACCGGTCTTGGGATTCATGGCCACAACGGCCGCCTGTTCAATCTCCGGCAAGGTGCGCTCACCAGTGATCTCATCGGTCCTCGGCGTATTCCGGTTGACCTCCATTATTTGCTTTGTTATTTCAAAGGTCTGCTTCTGCAATTCTAAATCAAGCGTCGTATGCAAATTGAGGCCGGCTACCGGTTCCTGACCCAGCCCCAATTGGCGCACCTCCCGGCCCGTCCAATCCTGCTCAATTGTTCGTTGTCCCTTTGAGCCTGCCATCTCCAATTCCATGGAAGCTTCAAGACCAGCCCAACCGACCCGATCATCTCGTTCATAACCAAGAACATCAATCCAGTTTTGGTTAGGGATAGGTCCCATAAACCCAATTAAGTGGGATGTGAATTCACTGCTCGGATAATCACGCTGAGGTTCAGGTAATACGCGGACACCTGGCAGGTAAATACTCTCTTGTTCGATTGTATAAGCTAAAGTGATGGGAACACCTGAGGTAATGACAGCCGGCACATATTGGGCAAAGCTGTTTTCTCGTACAATACCCTCTATACTATCCGGCAGCCTGGGAACAACCCCGGCTTGATCTAACGTCTCTTCCACTGATGCGCCATAAATCTGCGCCAACCGGGAATAAGTGCTGACCAATTCAGGATTGGCCGCTTCGACAAGCACCTGTTGTTGTAAGGTGTTGGTTACCGGCACGCCCGTAAGAAGGGATAAGCGTTCATAAACTGCCTGTAATTCATTCTCATCGCGAGGCAAGAACGCCGGCGTGATCGTCACATTGAAGCTCGACTGATTCACAGCAAGCGGATCTCCAAACCGATCAAATATCACACCACGCGGCGCATCTGTTTGTAGATCGGCTAGTTGATTTTCACTTGCAAGAGTTGCTAATTCAGGACCACGTGTCTGCTGTATCCACCAAACACGATAAAGAAGAAAGCCCAGGACTATAACAAAAAGGATGCGCAGAAAATTAAGCCGGTTACGGAGCCCAACATCCTCATCTTCTTTAAGTTCTAGATCTTCAACACGTTCCCAACCTATTCGGGACATATCTACTTAATTCCTTGCAATTCTTCAAACACCTTAGATTTCTACAGCCTTTGGCCAAATCGCTCGTTGCACCAGATACATCAGCCAATAAATGGGCAGAATCAAGAAAGATTGCACCAAAACGACCGGCAACAATGAACCTGAAAGTGTAAGCAGCGAATTGTAGCCAAACAACCCCAAAAATATGGCGTATAGAAGCCACTGAATAATCGTTGCCAAGGCCGTCAAGATCATAGGAGTCACAAACCGGTTGACCGGCAAGACTTCATTTATCAGTGTAGCCGCAAATATGGCCACCATGTAAGTCAACGCTAGACCGCCTGAAGGTGCAGCAGTAAACAAATCTAAGAAAAATCCAGCTATAAAGGCCCAAATCACGCCTTCGTTGACACCGCGTAATATTCCCCAAGCCAATGCCACGATAAATGGGAGTGATGGCACTGCACCAAAAATCGGAAATTGAGGCAATGCGGCCGTTTGCAATACTGTTAATAGTGCCATTAATGGCAGCGCTAGGAATACGCTGGTAGGTATCATTGTCCTATCTGCGAAAATATTTCAGTGTCGACCGGCTCAAAATCGGTAATCACGAATAATACCTCTAACGCATCAAAATCAACGGCCGACTGTACCACTGCCTTTTGAAACAACTCTGCCTCGCGACGATCCACATCAATAATCCGCCCAATCACCAAATCTTGCGGGAACCGACCGCCCAAACCTGATGTTAGTACGACCTCCCCTACATCAATCTGATGCTTTAAGTCAATCCAGTCTATCGTTAACGATCCCCCTATACCACCGCCTCGCAAAATCCCAGTAGCTCGCGAACTGCCCAAACGCGCTGGTATCGCGCTTGAACTATCGCTAATAAGGACAACCTGCGATGAATTCTGTGTAGTGCGAAATACCTGCCCAACAAGCCCGCGTGCACTTTCAACAGGCATGCCAACTCGCACGCCATCAGCAGACCCCTTGTCAATAATAATACTGCGCACAGATTGGCTACTATCTTGACCTATGACAGAAGCGGTTAGGCGTTGGTAATCGGGTGCTTGTCTGGCGCGGTTAAATAGGTCTAGCAATAATTGATACTCCCCTTCAATCTCCCGTAGCTCTTCATTTTCCCTTTCGAGTGTATCAATTTGATTCTGCAAGCTGCTTATTTCGTCGCGCGCTGTTTCCAGATCTCGCGGACCTTCAATCACATCGGCCAGATCATCACTCCTAGCTGATGTCCAACCCATAATTGAACTCATTGGATTTCGAATCACATTAAACGCCGTGTCCAGGTTGCCGGTGCGGTCCAGTACCGTCAGCAACAAAGCCAACGCTGCCAATACCGCTAGCGTCACCCAGCGAATCCGTTTTTGCGCCTCGTTAAGGTCCATGGCAAACTACAAATTAAAACAAATGGGGGAAAACAATCAGCCAAGCCCAGCGCGATTGTTCCAAACACGCTCGCTAATGATGCGTGCTTCCACGATGCAAACCGACAAGGACACGTTCGTAGTTATCCAGGTCCTCAAGCACCCGTTCTGCGCCACGAGCTACACAAGTCATAGAGTCTTCCGCCACCCAGACCCGCATCTTGACAATATCTTCCAAGCGATCCGCTAAACCTTGAATTTGCGCGCCACCACCAGCAAGACAGATACCAGCCTCCATCAGATCAGCAACCAATTCCGGAGGTGTTTCATCAAGTGCATCGCGAACTGTGTCTACAATGACATTGACGGACGGAGCCATCGCCTCACGCAGTTCAATACTGCTAATATCTACAGATTGCGGCAGTCCATTAATCAGATTTCGGCCGCGCAGTGTCATGGTTGCTTCCTCAGGCAATGGGAACGCCGAGCCAATTCCAATCTTTACGCGTTCAGCCATTCGTTCGCCGATCAGCAAATTGTACTTATTGCGCGCGTAAGCAACGATATCTTCATCCATTTCATCGCCGGCCACACGTATTGAACGGCTGACCACAATACCACCCATGGCAAACACAGCCACTTCAGTCGTGCCACCACCGATATCAACGATCATACTCCCACGAGATTCTATGATCGGCAAACCGGCACCAATTGCAGCCGCCATCGGTTCTTCAATCAGAAAAGCGTCCCGCGCACCGGCTGACATTGTGGCATCATAAACGGCCCGCTTTTCCACCTCTGTAACACCACTTGGCACGCCAACAACAACTCGGGGCCTTGGGAATGGGACCAACATCTGTTCGTGAGCCTTATCAATGAAATACTTGAGCATTGCTTCCGTGATCTCAAACTCGGAGATAACACCATCACGCAATGGTCGGATAGCCACAATATCACCAGGTGTACGCCCAACCATTTCACGGGCTTCTGATCCAATAGCCAATGGCCGGCGCGTTCGCTTGTTGATTGCAACCCACGAAGGCTCGTTAATCACAATGCCTTTGTCGCGAATAGCCACCAACGTATTGGCCGTACCTAAATCAATGCCGATGTCTAATGAGAATAGCCCTAATAGCCAATCAAGTGGTCTAAACAATGCTCGTCCTTCTTTCTTTTCCCACTAAAATATATGGTAGATCAGTCTCAATTCTTTGCACAACACATGCTCCTACCAAACCAGTGCATTATACCTCACAACGGCTTGGCACTGCACACCTGTCCCACTTTGCCAGGTAAAAAGAGGCAATAATATCAAAACAAGACGTTATTCCTGAGAAAAATATAAGCGCCCCACCTGCCATAAGGCTAGTTGACGGTATGATTCGTATTGTAATAGCCTGACAAAACAATATGTTTGGTTTAGGGAAAGTTAGATCAATGACCTCATCATGAAGAAATGATCAAGTCTGAGAATAAATAACCACACTTGTAAGTGAAGTGATAACGGGATAATTTAAAATGGCTGGACAAGCATTATTTGAAGGATTAGTTTACGACGAGCAAGAGAACTTACTCACGATAGCTCATATTGGCAACGAAGCATTTTACATTGTCGACGACGAAGGTTTCCTCCGCCATGTAAATGCCGAAGATGTCGATCGTCAGGTTCTGGGTTTTTTCTTAGAGCAGTTGGAGGATAACAAAGATATTGCCGTTGAACAAGCACTGAGTATGTTGGGCAAAGATGATTTGTTCACCAAGGCTGCCGTCGACGCCCAATTAAATAATGTCGATATGGAACAAATCATGGCCCAGGGAATTCCGCTTCAGGCACGCAATATGCTGGGAATGCTCGGTTTCCAAATCACAATCAACCTTCATGGCCAAGTAACTGCAATTAATCAACCCAGTATGCCTGACGAAGGTTTTTAAAAAAACCTTCTCAATATGCCCCGCGACCAAATAACGTATGTGGTATTGTCTGCAGCAAGATACGTATGTCAAGGGCTAGTGACCAGTTTTCAATATAGTAGATATCAAGCAAACAAAGCTCATCAAAAGTTAAATCGGATCGCCCGCTAACTTGCCATAGTCCGGTAATGCCACCAATCGCCGATAATCGCTGCCGCTGCCAAGGCTTGTACTCCGAAACCTCTTCGGGCAAAGGTGGGCGAGGGCCGACCAGGCTCATTTGCCCTAGGAATACGTTAAACAACTGTGGCAGTTCATCGAGACTTGAGCGGCGAAGCCATCGACCTACTCTCGTTATGCGCGGATCATCCTTTATCTTAAATAAGGGACCATCAGACTCATTCCACTCCTTCAGCGCCTGTTTCTGTTCGTCTGCTCCAATTACCATTGAGCGGAACTTGTACATATCGAAAAGCTTCTCTTTGCGTCCTACACGTATGCCTGAATAAAAGACAGGGCCCGGTGAATCGATCCTAATCGCTACAGCGATCACGGCCGTCAGCAATAGAACAGGAATACTTAAGAGAATCACTAATACAAGATCCATCAATCGTTTTAGAGCACGACCCAAACGGCTGATACGCAATTCACGGACGCCTAACATAGGTATCCCAGACATATTTATAAATTCAACGCGGTTTAGGCTCATTTGCAATAAATCTGGAACGACCTGTGCGCGCACATTTTGTCCTCTACATACTCTGAGCAGATTCGATATATCTCGGTGCATTCCCCCAGGCAATGCGATAAAAATGGTGTGTAGATTCTGCTTATCCTTTATAACTTTCTCTAAATCATGAAAGTCGCCCAAATAAGGAATACGAACGGATCCAAGACTGCTTTCGCCATCACCATTACCAAGATAACCCAATATTCGAAATCCTAGATCCGGCCTAGCCATCAACGTCCGTATGACACTTCGCCCAACCTCTCCAGAACCAACAACTAAGGCAAGATCAACCAGTTTGCCGCGTCTATACAACTCCCGTAATGTCAAATGGCGAATCAAGCGCGCAACCCCAATACAGACGACAATAAACACTAAAGCCCAAACCAACAACAACCTCGAAAATGGAACTGGCTGAAAGAAAAAAGTGAACACCATCATCAAAGCAACGCCAGACGCGGTTGCTGAAGTAATACGAGAAATCTCATCAATCCAAGACTCTCCACGCCTGCGCCGCCAAACCTTGTGTTGCGAAAAGGTGAGGATTAGTAAAAATGTCAAGATGACTTGCTGGCTAACGTAACCCGCATATGGCTCGGGGTAAACCACGGGTAACAGCCATTGCCATTCATAGCGCGCCACGTATGCCAAGACAAAGGCAAAATTAATCAAGATTAAGTCCATCACGATCGTGATGTATCGAACTGTTTGATTCTTCATGCTCGGCCCAGCGCCTTCTCGTAGACTTGGGCTGTCTCCTGTCCAGCTCTCTCCCATGAGAAGCGCTGGGCCTGCATCAAACCTTTCTCGCGCAAGGCATTGGCTAAACTGGCATCATCTAAAATTGAAGCCATATGCTCTACTAGCATATCCACATCACCTGGATCAAAGTACAATGCTGCTGTTCCACCCGCTTCAGGAATTGAGGATGATCGAGCAGCAACAACCGGCGTTCCACAGGCCATCGCCTCAACCACAGGCAGACCAAAACCTTCATAAGCTGATGGAAATGCCAGCAAAGTCGCTACATTATACCAAAGCGGCAGATCCTCGTCTGGTACATATCCGGTAAACCGCACCTGATCTTCTAAACCCAATTCAACAACCCGGGCAAATATATCATCATAGAGCCAGCCCTTGCCGCCCGCCAAGACCAGATCAATATCCTGTCGACCAAGTTTAGCCAAAGCCTCGAGTAAAAGCGGGATATTCTTTCTGGGTTGTAGTGTACCTACATGAAGAATAATCCGACGATTTAGATTTCTGCTGTGACGAAATTCATCAACCTTCGTCACAGGCAGAGGTTGAAAAACAGGATCAACCCCTGGAACCACCACATCAATTCGTTTCAAAGGAACCTGAAAGCTGTGATGAACATCCTGCCGTCCCGACTCTGAAATCGTAATCACCCTATTAGCGTGTTTGCATGATCGGTTTGTCTGGCTTTGAAGATAAGCTCGTTGTAACTTGGGAAATTTATTGGGAAAATGCAAGAAGCTCAAATCGTAAACCGTAACGACTGAGGGCGTATTGGACAATATTGGTGACACAAAGGCCATGCTATGTAAGAGATCCAGCCGCTGCCTGGCTGCAGCAAGCGGCCAAGCTGTTTGCTCCCAGAAAATACGAACTAGGCGGCGTTCTGTGGGCCAACGACTGCGCTGAATATTGAATCCAGGTTTGTACGCCAACTCTGATGAATGGTTAGAGAAAACCGAATACTCACAACTCTCTGCTGCCGATGGCAGGTGATTCAATACTTGCGCTATGTAATTGTGAATACCGGCACGTCTATATCCAGACTCACCTGATAACAGATGTGCATTGATACCGATACGCACCGGCAGTCCATTTAGACCCATCTTTTTCCCAGAAAACATAAGGGTGAATTATAGCTTAACCACAAGCTCAATGGTCTCTGAGAAAGCTAATGCTTAAGAAAGCAAGGTTTGCACAAACCACACAAACATTATGTTGACTCAACAATCGCTTGGGATTACAATAACCTAAAAATACCCGATGATTATTCCTATCTAGGAGGCTCCCGTGATGCGCAAAAAATATAGAGTGGTTTGGCTGACAATTTTGTTCGCTGCGATGCTCACGTTGGCGGCCTGTGTCCGCCCCTATCCTCAGGATGAGCCCGCCGATACACCCAATCAAGACACATTAATTATACAACCTACCATTGCATCAGGTACGCCTATTGCAACGCCAATGGATACAGTCGTTACCGATCCAACTCTTGAACCGCCCCAGCCCCCGGTAGAGATCGTTCCTACTGATACAACCGCCATCAGAAACAATCCATACAGTCCAAGCGGGTGACACCTTATTTAAAATCGCTTCCGAATATGGTGTAACCATTGAAGTCATTACCTCAGTCAACAATATCCCTGACATCAACCAATTAGAAGTCGGCCAACAATTGATTATTCCTGGCCCAGATTATGTTGCACCTACCGCGACCCCCGAAGTCGCTACTGATGACCCAACCTCTTCCCCCGATGGCTCGTCCACGAGTGTTCCTCCAGCACAAGATGGGACCCATGTAGTGCAGGCTGGAGAAAATCTTTACCGCATTGGACTTACCTATGGGTGCTCGGTTGAACAAATGGCCGCACACAATGGCATTGTTAATCCCTCCTCGATTTCCGTGGGTCAGGTATTAAATGTTCCTGACTGTAATTAGGACAATAATAAATGACAGCTTCTGGCCCGACGTCCCGAATTGCCTGGCAGGGAAAGTCATGGCGACTGCGTATTGACTCTTTATTGGAGCCTGATGGCAGCGTAATTGAGAAGGGTATCATTGAACATCCAGGGGCCGTAGTAATTGTCCCCTTGCGCGATTCTGATAATGGACCAGAAGTGCTCATGCTGCGCCAATACCGACTGGCACTGGAGAGCTATATCCTGGAATTGCCTGCCGGAACCCGGGGCTGGACGGAAGATTGGTTAGTATGCGCTCAAAGAGAACTACGCGAAGAAACCGGCTTCCGCGCCGGACATTTTGAACAACTCGGTAAATGCTGGCCTGCTCCTGGACTATCCAACGAGAAAATGGCCATCTATTTGGCAACATTTCTTCAGCCAGATCCCCTACCCCAAGATAGCGACGAGGACATAGTTGTTCAACCGATCTTACTCAAGGAGGTGGTCGAGATGGCCTTCGATGGGCGATTACAAGATGCAAAAAGTGTGGTCGGTATCCTACGCACAAATCGATTTCTGAGAAAATCACGCTCCAATCAAGATATACAGTAAAGTTAGGAAATGATGTTTGATTTTAAGGACAAAATTGTAATGATCACTGGCGCAGCCGGGAATCTAGGAAAGGCAACCACTTTTGCATTCCATAGTTCCGGCGCAAAGGTGGCCGTAGTAGATAGAGATCGAGAGAATATGCAGATTGTCTTTGGTGATGAAATAGCCGAAGATGACTATTGTTATTTCACCTCTGCCAATTTACTGGATGAGGGATCTGTTGCAGAAATGGTTGCCGGAATCATAAATCATTACGGCCGTATCGATGTGCTCGTCAATATTGCCGGCGGCTTTTTTGCGGGGACACCAGTACATGAAACGACACTCAAGACGTGGGATTACATGCTCAATCTAAATGCTCGCAGCGTTTTTTTAGTCAGTCGAGCGGTCATCCCCCAGATGTTAGATCAAAAAAGCGGCAAGATTATTAGCGTCGCGGCCCGTGCTGCCCTCGCGGGAAGAGCCGAAATGGCCCCTTACATTGTGTCAAAGAGTGCTGTCATCCGCTTGACCGAAAGCATGTCTGCCGAACTGCGAGACCACAACATCAATGTCAACTGTATACTACCCGGCACTATCGACACAAATCGAAATCGAGTTGAAATGCCGGATACAGACTTCAATAAATGGGTAACACCAGCGGCACTGGCAGACGTTATCCGTTTTCTTGCATCAGATGCTGCGCGGGCCATCAATGGTGCAACAGTACCAGTTTACGGGCGTAGTTGAGTTAATCCGAAAATAGAGGAGATTATAATGAATCTGAATACCGGTGACCTTGCTCCAGATTTTGAGTTGCTTTCTGATGAAGATCAAGCTGTAAAACTTTCCGATTACAGGGGCCAGCGGGTCATAATTTTTTTCTACCCAAAAGCTGCGACACCTGGATGCACCAAACAAGCCTGCGGTTTTCGCGACAATTTCCCTAAAATTGAAGCAGCCAACGCAACCGTTTTAGGTATCAGTCCCGATCCAGTAGCCAACCTGGCCAAGTGGCGCGACGAAGAAAGTTTACCGTACCATCTGCTTTCCGACACCGATCATGCCGTTGCTGATCTGTATGGCGTGTGGGGCGAAAAGAAGCTGTACGGGCGTGCCTACGAAGGCATCATTCGCAGCCACTTTATCGTCGATGCCGACGGCCGGCTGGAAGACGTGCAATATAAGATTAGCCCCCAAAATAGTATCGAAAAAGCACTCAAGCAGCTCTAGCCACTTATCAATCTTGGCTCTTCCCATTACTTTCGGGGGAATCAAACGAAATAATCATTGCTACGAACGGATACAGCTCAATAAAGAAGCTCCAAGAATTCACTTCTTGTTAAGCCTCCGAAGAACGGCTCAATTTCTACATCGCTCAACGCCGCTGCTAGAGCATCAGGATCATAACGCACACCTATTAACAGTGCCTCGAGCTTGTCTACTTCTTTCTTGTCAAAAAAATCCCCGTAGGTTTTGACGCCTTGAATCAGACCTTTGTTAACATCAATGCGTAAATCCACTTTGCCCACCGGATAACGCTCGCTTTT
This sequence comes from uncultured Chloroflexia bacterium, assembly GCA_963736615.1. Taxonomy (GTDB): domain Bacteria; phylum Chloroflexota; class Anaerolineae; order Promineifilales; family Promineifilaceae; genus JAACFF01. The sequence continues at coordinate 1,782,127 of CAVTPP010000003.1, forward strand.
TTGCACATTGAAACGAGGCGAACGGCCGATGTTCCACTCCCAAGTTTTATACCTATCAATAGCGATTCGTTGTATTTGGCTCCAATCATCATCACTTATCACATAACGCTGAACCGGTCCCGGCGAAAAAATTCCCTGGAGAATCGCCTGTCGCAGTTCTTTTATGCTGCCGATGTCAGGCTGCAATTCCTGAATATTGGCGACAAAACTGCGTACTGATTGTACTGCCTTTGACTCAATCTTTATCTGCCTTGGGTTGATAGCCCTGAGCATCATTTCCATATTTGTATTGAACAACAAGGTTCCATGACTGAACATACGTCGTTGGCTGGCGTATTGAGCATTGCCCGAAATCTTCTTGTCGCCCGCAAAGATATCGCTTCGACCATGCAATGCGGCATCTACCCCTAAATCGCGTAAGACTTCGATTACCGGTTTTGTAAACCGATCGAATTTGTGTAACCCTTCCTGCCCCGGGGTAACAAAACTAAAGTTCAGATTGCCTAAATCATGATAAACAGTGCCTCCCCCTGATAGGCGTCGTACAAGGTGGATATTATTCGCCTTAACGAAAATTGGGTCAACCTCTTCCAGAGCATTCTGATTACGGCCGATGATAACTGCTGGCTCGTTAATATAAAAAAGAAGCAGCGGCTCATCTATTTGTACGTGCCGTAAAAGAAATTCCTCTATCGCCAGATTAATTCTGGGATCGGTCACATTCCCATTATCAACGTAAAGCATAAATCCTCCACTAAAACAGCGCTGCATGAGACAATATATTCACTGCTGCAACACTATCAAAGAAAAACCGTATTCATTAGTAAGGTAGCTGACCCTATGAACCCTTGCAACTATTCGCAAACTGACCGCTCTTCCGCTAAACTGCCAATTATGGTCCAAACAGTATTGGAGCACGCTTGATGGAACAAAACGACGATCTTGCCGATATCGGCCGTACACTTCGCTCTCAAGTAATTATCCTCGGCGGTTTCATAATCTTCATCTGGTTCTTAGAGTCAGTTGATTGGATATTAGGCGGCAGTCTCGATCAATTCGGCATCACGCCCCGTCAAATCAGCGGCCTTTGGGGCATCGGCGCGGCACCTCTACTTCATGTTGGATTTGGACACGTGGCGGCCAATACCATACCATTTTTAGTCCTCGGTTGGTTCGTTTTACTGCGCGGTCCACGAATATTTATTACAGTTACCCTGATTGCTATTCTGGTCAGCGGGCTTGGCACCTGGCTAATTGCCCCATCAGCTTCAATTCACCTTGGCGCTAGTGGTCTCATATTTGGTTATTTTGGCTATCTGCTTTTTCGTGGTTACTTTGAACGTAGTATGGGAAGCGATTGTGTGGTCTGTCTTAGTCGCGATTCTATATGGGGGGATGTTGCTGGGCATATTTTCCCATAACCCAGGCATTTCCTGGCAAATGCATCTCTTCGGTTTCATGGGTGGGGGCATAGCCGCCTATTTCCTTTCAAACAAACAATCAGCCAATCAGACCACAACTGATCAATATCAGATCTCCACAGAACTCTCAAATTGACGATAACCAATATGTGCCAGTCCAATGCTGAGTAGGTAGAGGACTAACAATGGCGCCATGGTTAAGATCATCGTTACTGGATCGATGGACGGCGTAATAATGGCAGCCAGAACCGCAATACCAACTATGGCAGCACGCCACTGATCACGCAGATTCTTACCACTGACGACGCCGATCCGCGCCGCGAAATAAGCAACGATGGGCAGTTGAAAACTAACACCCATCCAGAAAACTAGACGTGTTACAAAGCTGATATATTCCTGACTGGTCCAATCAGTTTTGAAAATATCAGTCATGAAATTCGCCAGAAAAAAGATAGCAGCCGGTGCCAAAACAAACCACGCAAACGAAATGCCTAACAAGAACAAGAGGAGTGCACTCGGGACAAAGATGTAGATGTAGCGCCTTTCTTGCTTCGTGGTGCCCGGCGAAATAAACAACCATACTTGAACTAAAATAACCGGCATGGCTAGAATTGCTCCGGCCATCAGAGATACCTTGAAATAGGTTTCCAAACCCTCCGTGGGTCGCAAAGTTTGAAGTGTTGCCACACCACCAATACTTTCAGCATAGGGCGTCATGAGAAAATCAAGAATATATTGGGCAAATAGGAAACTGAAAACTGTGCCGGCCATCAGAGCCAGGGCGGCCCATGTCAATCTCTTGCGTAACTCATTGAGATGTTCTAAAAGCGTTTGTCCGTCACCAGGCTGTTCAATTGAATCCATATTACTCATATTTCTGGATCGTCAGGCAACGGTCGACCCGTTTTGGCAATGAAAGTGGGAGGGAGGGATCTTCTTTGTCAGCAGGATTGACTTCAACCTTGGTCTCAGAATCTGTATCGTCGGTTTTTGGTGCCTGGCGCATCAAGGAAGGGGGGGCAATGGTTCGCTCGATTTCCTGCTTGGTTTCATTCAATGCGCTGGTCCCATCATTCAAGGCGCTCCTTTGTCACCGCCATTAATTCCCCTTTTAGCTCGTCAATCTGGCGCCGCATATCTTGCATATCATTCCATGCCCCTTTAATCTCATTCGATTCGCCATCAAGATCTAATTCGGTGTTTAGTTGGCGAATGAAACTGCGCGAGATATTTTGTAATTGGGATGATGTGCGACCCAGCCAACGAGCCGTGCGCCCAATGCGTTCCGGCCCCATAACCATACCGGCAATGACCAGAATCAAAATTAATTCTGGGGCGCCAATGCCAAAAAAGCTGTCCATTTACTCTTCTGCTTTATCTACTTCCTTGGTTCTTCCTTGCTATCCTCGTTTTCAGAGTCCTCTTGACCTTCTTTGACACCTTCACGGAAAGCGCTGATCCCTTTACCTAACTCACTGCCAACCTTACTAATCCGTCCAACTCCAAACACTAACAATACAACTGCCAAAATTAACAGAAGTTCCGGCCATCCTAGAGAACCAAACATTTATTCTCTCCTTTAACAATTCCAATAATGTCGGCGAATTGCACCATTATTATTTCAACAGACCTATGTCAAGAGCAGAGCTAGATCAATTATAACAGAATCAGAGCCAATCATAAGCTCTTTTAACCATTGCTCCAACATTACACAACAGTGTACATCAAGCCTGATCTTCTGCGCAAGCGACGGTCACATCCCGATAAAGCAAGATCCAATCTGCCAATCGATGTATAGCGATCCCGCGGATGATTAATTTGCCCAATTTCCACACCTTCTACACCATCATGACTGCATAAGTATATACATGTTGAAATAACGTGAGTTCCGGTAAATCCTCGTTATAGTAGCGCAAGAAAGTATCGTAAAACGGCCGTCTCTCTTCAATCGCCCAAACTACGTCGTCCTTCTTCCAATGCCTCACTCGCTCTTCTGCGGTTCCAACCAGCATAATTCTGTCCATGGATAATGGCTTCCTGGCTCCAGAAATCATATAGATCGGGATCGCCTGGTGGCGTTACATCAACGAGAGCAACATCAAATTCACGCGCAGTCAAGCATCTGCCGGTAATCTCGCCAATCTGAGAAAAGATCAACTGCGGCGCAACACCCAAGTGCCGTCCATTGTTCTGGCAATACTTTCAGCCACAGCACGATTAGTCGGTGTATCATAAATCAGAAAGCGGAGAACCATGGGTCTTTCATTCAAAGCGGCGCATTGTCTCCCCATCTGGCAAGATCCACCCAGCACTTCTCGAGTCCGGTAGTAGCCGAAATGGGTTGGCTTGCATAAATAGGCTAACCGCATCAGGATTATAAGCCCAAGACGTAGACAGATAGGGGCCAATTTGCAGCACCGCCTTGCCCATTGAGCGAATCATCAACAACGTGCAGCTTGATCCAAGCCATACGCCAGAGCACGACGAACATCAACCGAACGAGTTGCCGGTGATCCTGATTCCGTTAAATTAAATAGTAGTGAGGAATATCTGGGTGATGTGGCCGAAAAAAGGCGTGCATCAGGTATCCTTGCCACCTCTGGCAACATAGCGGGTGAAACAGAGTTGATAGCCTGAATCTCTCCATCATTTCAAACGCTTCCAACAGTTCTGCTTCGGATGGGTAAAAACGAAAAACTACATTGTCGACTCGCGTTCCGCTTTGCAATATCCCAGGTACCAGAGATTAGGGATAACATACGGCTCGTCATGCCAATCCTGATCTGGCTCGACCATAAATGGTCCGGTTCCAATCGGTTGGCGATTAAATGAAGACTCAGTCAGCGTTTCGGCCGTTACACCTTTAAGTTGGTGTGCAGGTAAAATGCCCCGAGTTGTGGCTTCCAGGAACCCAGCATAAGGCTCCTGTTAACTCAAACTCAATAGCATTCTCGTCAATAGGTCGGATAATTACAGATCGCCATAATTGCTTTAATGCTGGGCTGCCCGGGAAGGCATCATCTTGAAGCAAGCCATACGTAAAGGCGACATCATCAACCGTGAACGGTTGTCCCATCATGCCAGGTAACATCCTCCCGTAAATAAAAACGGACAATTCGTCCATCTTCACTGATTTCCCATCGTTCTGCCAATGCCGGTAAGAGCATGCCCTCTTCATATCGAGTCAAGCCATCGAATATCATTTTCGACAGCTCGCGATCAACAGGATTATCGTCCGCCAACAAAGGGTTAATATATTGTGGTGCACCCACCATTCCTTCGGCGAATGCGCCGCCTGACGCAGCAACCCTAACAGTGCAAAGTCCCGCACTTTGTACTTGATACGATAACAGCGCCAGAATCAAACCAAAACCAGCAACTGCCAATAGAAGCTGCCAACGAATATCAGGTTTCATTTTTCAATGGGAAAATAGAACCACCAATAATTTTGGTGATCGCCAATCGGCACAACGCTCCCCCAGGTAATTTATAATGGGTTTCCCCCAAACCCAATCTATCCCCAAGCTAAGAAAGCAAGTATTGTGTTTGCAAAGAACACAACCGACACGACAATCGTCAGTCGATGCATAGTCGCTTCAACGCCGCGGCGGGTGCGAAAACTTCCACTACTGTCGCCTCCACCACCAAGAAAACCACCAAGATCGGAACCCTTAGTTTGCAGCAAAACCAGAACCGTCAAAGCCGATGCAAGTATAATTTCAATAACGCTCAAATAGGGAGCTAACGCCTGTAAGTTCATAGCAATATTCCTAAATTAATTTATCTCGTTAATTCACACAGTATCGTGGCCGCTACATTTGCAGCAACCCCAAAACAAAAGCGAAATTATAGCATAACAGGCACTTGTAAGCATGTCGAATCTTGAACGAAATTCCTAATGATAAAGCCAGAGTGCGTTTAGCTCCATCCACCCCTCATACGACAATTGAATAATCCAACCTAGAAGCGGGAACTTTGACCAGAATGGCTGCCTTACCCTCTGGTCAAAGTATTGTTTCGATTACTTTAATGCGCCCTTACTTGTTAATGATAGAAAAAGTCAGGTGTGGTTAGAATGTCTCTACTACGAAATCGCCCTCTTCTTCTTCTTTTTCTTCAAAGGGTAAGCCGGCTTCTCGACGAATCAAATATTCCAACTCATCTAATATTTCAGGGTTTTCGAACAAGAAGATTTTTGCATTTTCACGTCCTTGACCAAGAAGCGTATCACCATAACGGAAATAGGCGCCCCGTTTGTCTACCAGCCCATAAGCTACAGCAAGATCGAGTACATCTCCGGTCCTGGAGATGCCTTCATTGTACATAATATCAAATTCGCATTCGGTGAATGGCGGTGCTACCTTGTTCTTCTTCACCTTCACTCGCGTTCGGTTGCCGGTCACATCCCCACCTGATTTGATGGCCTGTATGCGCCGGATGTCCAACCGCACCGAAGCGTAGAACTTCAACGCATTGCCGCCACTTGTCGTCTCCGGACTGCCAAACATCACGCCAATCTTGTGCCGCAGTTGGTTGGTGAAGATCATCACCGTATTCGTCTGCTTGATCACTCCGGACAGTTTGCGCAATGCCTGCGACATCAACCGTGCCTGCAAGCCAACATGGGTATCGCCCATCTCCCCTTCAATCTCTGCCCGCGGTACCAATGCGGCCACAGAGTCGACGACCACTATATCCATTGTTCCGGAACGGATGAGGGCATCAGCGATTTCCAAGGCTTGTTCACCGGTGTCGGGTTGGGAGACATACAGGTTATCCACGTCGACACCACAACGTGCGGCATAAACGGGATCCAGGGCATGTTCCATGTCGACGAAGGCGCAGATGCCGCCCAGTCGTTGGGCTTCGGCAATGATATGCTGGCAGAGGGTGGTTTTTCCGGAGGATTCCGGACCATAGATCTCGATAACGCGTCCGCGAGGAACACCGCCCACACCCAAGGCAATATCCAAGGAGAGTGAGCCGGTGGGAATCGTCTCTATTTGCAGATGTTGGGCGTCGCCCATGCGCATGATCGTACCTTCTCCATATTTCTTCGTTAACAAATCGAGGGTTTTTTCCAAACTTGCCGCACGCCCGTTTCCATTTGCATTTGCCATGATACTTATCTCCTTTCTTCAATAGGCAGCCTGAAACAAAACCTGTACTCTTTCTCTGAGTTGGATCGTAGGGGTTGGCTTCTATATTCAGACTATGTGATTGGCTTATGATCGAACTACAAGCCCAATATTAGCACGGATGTTCGGATTTGTCAAGGCCGAGTTTTATTTTCCGAACAATCGTTCATTTTTCTGTTTTAGGCCGTTTTTCTATGCGTTGAACTCGGAATTAAAATACCGGTTGCAGGCCATTATGCGGTTTGTTTTCCCCGAACTATGCTTATAAGGTGTTGTATTTCCCTGCCCCCAAGGAGTGAGCTAAGGAATAAGTAAGTTGCTCCACCCACAAGACCACCTAGCGCAAGATATAAGATCGGCTGCTCGACAGCTATGCCTATAACAAGAATAACTATAGACATTCCTATCGTAGCTGTTATGGCTCGTGCAGCACTCCCAGCCAAAATTCGGCCTTCCAAACCACCAAGCGACCGGCTGTTAAGGTAAAACAAAACGGCCGCCAAAAGTGTGAAGGCAACCGTACTGGCCAACGCCAGAGCCACGATGCCGAGCTCATCAACCAACATATAGGCGATCGCTACATTGACCACAAGCCATCCCATGTAGGCAAACATCGGCACCACCGTATTGTGTTGGGCGTAAAACAACCTGGCCACCACTTCAACGGTTGCCTCAGTGACGATACGCACGCTGAATACAATCAACACAGCATATACCAGGTCGGCCGAACTCTGATTAAACTCCCCTCCTTGTAACAAGAATGAGATAACTGGACGTCCAAGAAGGACAATACCTGCCGCTGCTGGGATTGTCAGGAACCAGACGATACTTAATGTTTGCACGGCCGTATGGCGCAGCCCATCAATATCTCCTGCGTTATACAACTCAGAAAGTGTGGGAAAAACGACCAATGCTATTGCGGTGGCGAAGAGGGTTTCTGGAAACTGCATAAGCGAATACGCATAGAAGTACCCTGAAGTACTGCCTACAGCCATCCCTGAGGCCATGCGAATAATAAACAAGTCGGCCACTTGAACCGCGCCAAGTGTGAATATACGCGGGATCATCAAAAGCACAATCTCGTGCACACCACGCATTTTCAAAGCCAAGAGCGGCCGGTAACGGAACTGAAAATGGCGTAATACTGGGATTTGGATTAATATCTGGATGATAGCGCCAATAACTGTTCCCCAGGCGAGCCCAATAATACCCATTTGAGGAACAAGCAAGAATAGTCCAATAACATAGCCTACATCGAGCGATACGGAAGCCATTGCCGGAACTGCAAAATGCTGGTGTGTATTGAGTATGCTGCTTATTACACCGCTAATGCCGAATAAGGTGGTTTGAATCAAAATGACGCGCATCAGTTCTGCAGTGAGCATCTGCATTTCTGGTGGAAATCCTGGTACCAATATCATGCGCGTCAGCCAGGGCGCGAAGATCGCCCCTAGGGCTGATATCACCCCTAAAACGACGATGACCAGAGTCAAAATCGTGTTAGCAAGACGGGCGCTATCTCTTGCCGATCTATTTTTCAAATAATTAGAGTAAACGGGAATAAATGCGGCAGCCAACGATCCCCCGGCAATTATGGTAAAGAATACTTCCGGCAGCTGATTTGCAGCAGTAAAAGCATCATATTCTGCGCCAGTACCAAAAGTAGTACTAACCAACCGGATACGCAGCAGGCCCGTCAATTTACCCAATCCAAAAAGCAGGATGACAATGACAGATGATTTAAGCAGGTGGCGAGCGCGGGTCATGGGGCAGGATTGTAGCTTGGACAAAGTCTGCGGCAAAGAAATGAGGTAAAATAAAAACCATGTTACCCGAGATTCAAGATGTGACGTTTGAAGAAACGGATGAACGACTTAAAGTGGTTCTGCCCGTTCACCGAAAATGGATATGGTTTATCCTATTCAACGTATTGTTATTATTCTGGATTGCCGGACTTATTTGGGGTCTAATTTTCACCATTCAAGATGTTGCGCTGTCAGGCGCACGTTATGCCTTCGTGTTTACGATTATGCTGATAGTCTGGCTTTATCTATGGTACCGGCTTGGCAAGATTCTTTGGCGTTTATGGCAATACTATGCCGCAGGGCGGGAAATTGTCTTCATAAACAAAGAGCGCTTGATCATTCGCCGCCCTGTATCCATCATTGGCACAACTGATGCCTACGATTTCGAACAGGTATCTCCATTCTTTTATAGCTCAAAACATAAATGTCCGGGTTTCGACTATGGCAGTCAACGCGTCTATTTCGGGCAGGATTTGGTAGCTGAACCCGCCCAACTACTTGTACAAGCACTAAATAATCGATACTTCAGTTATGCCGATGATGATTATTGAGTAATATCGGGATTAGCAATGCGGTTTCAAGGCTTAATTGAGGGCGAGCCGCAACTTTCTACTCGGTCATCTCTAAATCTTTCGTGGCAAAAAGATCCGCAGCAATGAGAAAAAGAATTGTCGCGTAGAGTACAAGTACTGCTGGAGCTAAGGCCTGAGTTGGAGTGAAAAATCCAGCGAATATTGCGTCCGCGATGGCACGAAAAGGCCAAAAAACTACCCCCAATATTTTTTCGAGAGCTTCTCTGCCTGAGCCGTGTAACCAAGATGATGCCTGGCCGAAAATATTAGCAATACTTAGCCATTGTTGAGCATAAAAGAAACTGCTAATACTGCTCACAAGAGCGGCCATTCCAGCTGAGAGTCGCTCCGCCAAGCTCCGGCCGATTAAAAGAATAGCCAATATGCCGAATATTAGAACACGAGACCAACCTGATGCCACTAAATCAGAGGCATGCAATGCGAGCATCGCCGCCAGAATGTTCATCGAAATCCATATGGGGGGGATCTCCAACATCTGGCCCAACGAGGCTTCTGGGCCGCGTATCAGCGCTAAAACAGCTACTAGCGTTTGAAGCAAAAATGCAAAAATGAGTGCACTGGAAAATACGGCCGTGATAAACTCCACACGACTGGGTAGGCGTACAATGAGCGGGTAATTTTCCGCGCGATAGGCCCGCGAGGCAATCGTCAATGTAGCCAGAAAAGTCAGTGCAGTGCCAAATCCACCAATGATTACAATGTAATTACCAATGTCTGGGGTTCCTTGACCAGGAGGAAAAAATATTGCCCAGTAGACGAGTGACAGAATCACATAAACAGCCCCAACCACTGAAAAGAGGAGACGGCGCAGAAAAAAGCCGGTCAACACCAGGAATCGTCGGGTCATTGAACTGTCTCCGCATATAGTTCGGACAATGTAACCCGTTTCTGTTCTACTCGAAGAACATCATAGTTCATGTTAAGCAGCAAGGATAATATTTGGCGTCGCAAGCGCATGGCATTGTTCTTGAGTGTGATCGTATCATCTTCAACACTAATATCTGGGTGCAAGGATTTAAGAAAACCGCTAATATCGTCGAGAGGCCGGTTGGTTCGGATGCGCACGTACGGCCGTAACGCCAACGCGTCGGACATACTATTATGGTAATGGATTTGCCCTCGATTCAGAATAATCAGCTGTGTGCAGACCTGTGTCACTTCCTGAAGCTGATGCGAACTGAGCACAATCGTCTTTCCTGAAGCATGAAGTTCGCGAATATAACGCCCGATTTCGACCTGTCCTTCCGGGTCAAGTCCATTAGACGGTTCATCCAAAAGCAGCAAGGGAGGATCGCCGATGATCGCTTGAGCCAAGCCCAACCGTTGGCGCATGCCTTTAGAGATATGACCAATCCGTTTGTTGACCGCATCCAGCAGATTCACTCTGGCCAGGCTTTCTAAAATCACCCGTTCCTTATCATGTCGCAACACATCACTTGCACCGGCCATCAATTCTAAATACTGGCCAACCCGTAAATTATTAGGATACAAGAGACGTTCAGGTTTGTAACCCACAATAGGCCATGCCCGATTTTGGGGATTGAGGCGGCCACTACTCGGTGTGATAAGGCCAGCTATCAGCTTCAGCAAGGTCGTTTTTCCAGCCCCATTGGGTCCCAACAAACCGAGTACTTCTCCCCTAGGAATGGTCAATGAGACATTGTCCAATGCCGTAAGGGAATGGTAATTTTTGGTGACGTTTTCCAGCGTAATCATTGACTGAAGAAGTTTACCACACGGTTCGACCTTAGCAATGAATAATGGATGCGTTAAGGCATGGTTGACACGACCCTTGTCCATGATTTATATGCTATCTTATCAACGCAACAAACGAACAGGCACATTCCAAATAGACGTCGGAGAACTGATTTCCTGCTATAATTAATAGAGTAGGTTGAATTCTCCCATCCGAATTCTGCAAGCTAAAACAAAAAGAGATGCCCAAATGAGCAATAATATGCACATCGCCTTCTTTACCAACACATACCGCCCAACGATGAGTGGCGTTGTTCGCTCCATTGACACCTTCCGCCAGGCGTTCACTGACATGGGGCACAATGTCTTCATATTTGCACAGAAAGCACATAATTACGAAGATAAAGAACCCTTTATATTTCGTTATCCAGCAATAGAAGTTCCCTTCGCTAATGATTATGCATTCCCCATGCCCTTCTCGCGCACGATCGACAAAATGCTGCCATCCCTCAAACTAGACGTGATACACAGCCATCATCCATTTCTTTTAGGAGACACAGCCGCGGATAAGGCGAAATCATTAGGTCTACCAATGGTCTTCACGTTTCATACGCGCTATGATGAATACACTCATTATGTTCCGATTAGCCCCGATCTTTCTAAAACGGTGATTGATCTTTGGATGAGCCGCTATTTGGAGAAATGCCAGCACATAATTACTCCCAGCGAAAGCATTAAACAAATCCTTATCGATAACGGGATAGAAGGTGATATCACGGCCGTTCCGACGGGTATCGACATTGCGCCTTTCGTGGAAGCCGATGGCGAACCTATTCGAAAAGAACATGGGTGGGGTGATGATCTCGTTATTATTTCAGTTGGCCGGCTGGCTAAAGAGAAGAGCTTCGACACGTTGTTGGAGGCGGCTGCACAAGTAATGAGCGATCGCTCCCATGTCCGCCTGGTTATTGTAGGCGGCGGATTGGAAGAAAAGTCCCTGGCCAAATTAGCGAAAGAGCTGGGAATAGCCGATCGCGTGGAGTTTACCGGTTCAATCCCCTTCGAAGTAGTTCCCAGCTACTTAAAAGCGGCTGATATTTTTTGCTTCGCATCAACCTCAGAGACGCAAGGTTTGGTGACCATGGAAGCCATGGCCGCCGGATGCCCCATTGTTGCTGTCGATGCTACCGGAACCAGCGACGCCGTCGAAAACGGAAAAGATGGACTTTTAACCAAAAACAACGCCGAGGCGTTGGCCAAAGCTCTTGAGAGGGTAATTGATGACAGTGATCTGCGACAGCACCTAATAGAGGGGGCTGAAAAGAAAGTTCAATGGTTTGATTACCGGCTTCAGGCCCAGCGCATGCTCGATGTATATGCCCAGGCAAAAGAAGCAAAGCTTGCCAACCGGCACATTATAACTGATGGTATGACCTCTAAATAATGACATACTTAATAAGAATGGCATTCTACGTTAGAGGAAATTATTGACTATAGTTCTTGCCAGATTATTGTAATTCTGGAAAAATAACGGGTAGAAATTGCTGTCATATACAGCCCCTACTAACATGGAGGTAATAATTAGATGTCAGATATTGTTGTAATTACGTTTGATGATCCCGATGAGGCTGGTCGCGTACGCGAATCCATCAGCAAAACCGAAAAAAGCGGTTTTGTCAGCCTGGATGATTCCGCCGTTGTGGTTAAAGATGCTGATGGTAAGGTTCATGTCAAAAATGAAATCGATCGTGGCGTTAAGATTGGCGCAGTCGGCGGCAGTTTTTTGGGCTTGCTAATCGGCTTCATGCTGGCGGGTCCCATTGGCAGCCTAATCATCGGTGGCTTAATTGGCGGCGCCGTTGGATCTTTGGCACACATGGGCATTAGCAAATCCTTTGTTAAGGATGTAACCGATGATTTGGAACCGGGGAGCTCGGCCTTGTTTGTTATTGTCCGCGATGCAAATCCTGATGTAACTGTGGCAACTCTTCGGCAATACGAAGGTACAATCTATCAAACATCGCTGCCACCCGAAGCAGAGGAATCTTTGCGCCGGGCCATGAAAGCTAATAAATCGTAATATGTACAAAACAGCGCCGTCTGTATTCTTTCACTAGACGGCGTTGTTATTGATCATCTCCCATTATTTTATATTGTGTGTTCTGGGTTTATCCTGATATAAGTGGCACTAAATCAAATTTTGTCACATCCACGATTCCTAAATCAGATATCCGCAGTTCAGGTATGACAACCAAAGCCAAAAGCTCAACTGCATATAGGCATTATTGAGCCAGCAGCCACATTCCTGAAAAGCTTCAACCATTCGTGCCGCTTTTTCGGCCACAACCTCCGCTCGTTCATTCAGACATCAACCCGGCAATAGGCAGTTCAACAAGGGCAATTTCCTGCCCTTCTTTGAAAACGACAACGCCGCCCTGCAACCTGGTCCAAGGCGATTGGCAGCCTTGGCCATATCTTCTTTGCTCGTGCCCACAACGATCATATGATGGCTGTCATGGGCCACCGTGCTGCCGATAGCACAGGGCACATTAAATCCAAAACCGGATACAAACCCATTGGTAACCGATCCAGTGCCTTGGTGACGTTCGACCAGAGCGATTTGGCACACATCTTGTTCCAGATCCATTTGCACCAGACCGTCTTGAACAGGCAGATCATGCTCCAGTGCATGAGTTGGTGCCTGGTTCTCAACAACACCAATAGCTCGTACCTTCACTTCCGATCTGTCATCCGGTGCTGCAATATCAAAATCATTGCATTCAATCTTTTGCCAAATTTACGGTGTTTTGGGCAAACTCCGGGTATTTATAAGGCGGCAAATCAATTGCCAATTCTCCGTTCTGAGCGACCACATCTCCGGCAGCAATGACCATGTCAATCGGCAGATTCACCAAATCACTGCTGATAATAATGTCTGCATAGCGTCCCGGTGTAATGCTGCCCATATCCTTTTCCAAACCAAAATGTTCTGCCGTATTCAAGGTCGCCATCTGAATCGCCGTAATTGGTCGCAGCCCCTGCGCGATAGCATGACGCACAACACGATTCATATGCCCATCATGAACCAATGTGCCGGAGTGACTGTCATCTGTACAGAGAATGAAATTTCGACTGTCCAAGCCCTTGTTCGGTGATCGCTTTTACCTGAGTAGCCACATCATACCAGGCCGATCCCAGACGCAGCATCGCCTTCATGCCTTGGCGCACACGCGCAATAGCATCCTCCGCACGTGTCCCCTCATGATCATCGGCCGGACCACCGGCCACATATCCATGAAAAGGCAGACCTAAATCAGGCGAAGCATAATGCCCACCAATAACCTTGCCGGCCTTCATGGTCTCGGCCATTTCAGCATGCATTTTGTCATCACTCATGTAAACGCCAGGGAAATTCATCATCTCACCCAAGCCAATAATGCCCGGCCAGGTCATCGCTTCAGCCACTTCTTCCGGGCCAATAGCAGCGCCAGGCGTCTCTAATCCCGGCGCACTGGGTACACAGCTGGGCATCTGCACAAAAATATTGATCGGCAAGGTCAGCCGCCTCATCATGCATCAAGCGCACACCAGGCAAGCCAAGCACATTGGCGATTTCATGGGGATCGATGAACATACTGGTCGTACCATGGGGAATGACTGCCCGGGCAAACTCCGTCACCGTGACCATGCCGCTTTCAACATGCATATGGGCATCACATAGACCGGAACCAGATAACGGCCGTTAGCCTCAATTACTTTCGTATCCGGTCCAATGGCGTGTGGTGGCATCTTCACCAACATAAGCGATACGACTGCCACAAACGGCAATATCCGTACCTGGTATGATTTCACCGCTATGGACATTAACCCATTGACCATCGCGGATCACCAAATCAGCCTTGCGGCGACCCATAGCCACATCGACGAGATCCTTCGATACCTCATGCCAGGCTGTTTCTTTTGTTCATAGTTACTCCAATTATCGCTGATTTAAGAAACCGATCTGTCTACAAGTCAATACCGGGTTTCTATTAATTGCAGTGAATTCCCTATCCGGGCAAGAATGCTACGGCTTCGATCTCCACTCGTGCCCCTAGCGGTAAAGCTGCTACTTCAACGGCAGATCTCGCTGGCGGCTCATCACCGAAAAATTCAGCATATACGGCATTCATCGCTCCAAACTCACCCATATCCTGTAAAAAACTGTTGTCTTAACCACATCATTGAGACTACCACCGGCCTCGGTCAAAACCGCCTCCAAATTTCGCAATGCGCGCTCTGTTTGGGCAGAAATAGTGCCCGCAATCATTTTCCCAGTAGCTGGATCCAAAGGAATTTGTCCAGCCGTATATACAAACTGGCCAACGCGGATAGCTTGGGAATATGGGCCAACAGCAGCCGGTGCATGTTCTGTTTGAATGATCGTTTTACTCATGGGATTCACTCCTATTAGTACCATTGTCAAAGCTACACTGTTTATGATACACTTTTGTTATGATTATTGCACTGCAAGATGCAGAACCTTTGGTAATTGAACTTGGTGATTTCACACTGCGCAGCGTAACGCCTTTGGCGGATGTGCTCTGGTTCATCGCCGGTCTGTTGATTCTTGCAGGTTCTTCCGCAGCAATTTTGTGGTGGAACCGTCGTGCTCGCTCTGACCCTTTCGTCTAGCGAGTCACTAACCCAAACATAACCTAAACAATCAATACGAACCAGGAGCTAATCAAAAATGATTGATGTCAACCAGCTACGCCGCGGCACCACCTTTTTCCAAGATGGCAACTATTCAAAGTAAAAGAGTATAGTCACAGTAAACCAGGGCGTGGCAAAGCAACCATTCGCGTCACTGTGCGCAATCTTCGCACCGGTGCCAATTTTCAAATGACCTTTACCTCGGGTGACCGGGTAGAGGATGTACGCCTTGAAAACCATACCTATCAATATCTTTATGATGATGGTAGTTTTTACGTTTTCATGGACATTGCCACCTACGAACAGAAACAAGTTCCCCATGCCGTATTCGCTGATCAAGTCCAATATTTACGCGACAATATGGAACTCGATCTGCTAGATTACGAAGGCGAAGTAATTGATTACGACTTGCCAAAATCAATGGAGTTTGAGGTCGTTGAAGCTGAAAATGCTGTTGCAGGTGATACGGCAACTGGCGCTACAAAAGAAGTATTAACAGAAACTGGTTTAAAGGTTACGACACCACTATTTATAAAAGACGGTGACGTATTAAAGTTAATACAGAATCAGGCACCTATATCACACGCGTTTAACAAGACCAATTCATTGGCATTTGAAATATGCGTCACCAAATGGTGGCGCTTTTTTATGTAACGGAACAGTAATGAATGCCCTGCTTTTTGCTTGATTTTTACAAGTCACTCTTGAAAACGGGCTTAATTTTATGCTATATTGAGTTAGAAATTTGCTTTGTTTATTAGTGCAAGTCGTGGGAGAAAGAAATGAAGAAGATTCAACATTGGCTTTCACATCACAAAATGATCTGGATTGTGCTTTTTTGCGTCATGGCAATCTTGTTGTTTTCTGCGGCAACGAGTTATGCTGCCCCAGAAAATGCATGTGGTGGTTACCATTACATCCAACGAGGGGAAACATTGTACTCCATTAGTAAGCAGTACGGTGTAACAATGGCCGCGTTGATGCGAGCCAATCCTCATATACAGAGCCCGAACGTGATTTACGCCGACACTTACTTATATATCCCTTGTGGTCCAGGAGATATTGGCACGGGTGGGCTGTGCCGCTTCATTCATTATGTTGCCTGGGGACAAACCTTAGGGGAGATCGCCTTGCATTATCGGGTCAGTCCATATGCTATCGCTCAGGCCAATGGCATAACAAATCTCAACCTGATCTATGCTGGGGAACCTCTCTGCATACCATAAGCGACTGAGTGGATCGACCAAAACGCAATCTAAACACACTTGCTATCTCGCCAGCCATCGCGCAGCCCGCGTAGATAAGCTCTGGCCACGTGTCCCTGCCCTTTCAGCAGCAGGCGTGTAACCATTTTCAGCGCGCTTGCTGAGCGAAAGAGAACAATGACAAATGGCGAACCAAGGTGAGCATTCCTACGCCAAAACTGGATGCTGCTTCTTGCCAGATGGTAGCGGCGCAGTGCTGAATCTTCTTCACCACCCGTGCTGTAGGCAACACGATGGGTCAGATGCGCATCAGCCACGATCCGCAGCCGGTAGCCTGCCTGGCGAAAATGCAGTGACCAATCTAAATCTTCAAAATAGAAGAAGTAACGCTCATCTAATAGTCCAACTTCTTGTGCCGCAGATAAGTTAACCAACAGACAAGTACCAATCAGATAATCGACATCGTGGCTGCTCATCCACTGTGGACCATCAAGTTCACCTTGACCGGTATCTCGCAAATCGAGGGTGAGGGGATGTTGACGGCCGTTTGCAAACCAGATACGCCCCGGATCTTCTTCATAATAGATTTTTGGAGAGAGCAAAGCGATATCTGGGGCCGTTTCCTCTAAGAGCCGGTTTAACATCTCTGCATCTGCAAAGGCGTCATTGTTGACCATTAGAGCGTAATCGTACGCTTCCTCTATTGCCACCTGCAGCCCCTGGTTATTTCCGGCAGCAAATCCCACATTTCCCGGCAGTATCAATAGTTTGAAAACTCCTTTGTTCTCTTCTAATATGGCTGCTGAATCGTCACCGGAGCCATTGTCGATAACCAAAATGTCCAGAGTTTGCCCACTCATGGCCCTCAATGCTCGCACACATTCCAGAGTTACCTGAGGCTGCTGCCAATTCAGAACAATAGCTAGAACGCGTACCGCTCCAGATTGACTCATCGCCGGCCAGCTCCCCAACACCATGCTAGTTTTGTCATATAGATTGCCGGTAAAGCAGATAGATGGTGGCTCATAGTGGTCCACCGGCGCGAAAAAATGCGTGCTGTTACACCGCCGGCAATAATGGGTGACATGAATCGGGTTAATGAACGATGACGCAGGAAATAAGGCGTCTGCATCGTATTGCTGTGATTAAGTCGAACCTGCCGCGCGTATTGGCCATTAATCGCACAATCATGCCAAACCTGCTGCATCGTCACTCTGTTATGTTGGTGACGCACGGCCGCTTTCGGCCAGAAATAGGGGAAGAATCCCGCTTCACGCATACGAGTCGTCCAATCCACATCATGGCTGTATGGCAAGGTGATATCCAGCCCTCCAACTGCCTCCACCACATGCCGCCCCACGGACAAATTCAATGTCGGCAAAAACGGCCGTCTACCTTCCACAGCCGTACTAAACACATCGTGAAACATGGTGAGATTATAGGTTAGGTGCCAATAGTTGTCTCCAACCGGCAGCACACCGCCACCAACCACATCATGACCCGCTGCGTGAGCGGCACGATGCTCACTCAGCCACCCCTCCTGGGGCAAGCAATCACTATCCAAAAAGATCAGAAGATCGCCTTGAGCCTCTTCAATCCCAAGATTTCGCGCGGTGCTGGCATCAACCGGCTCGCCGGTATCAACAAGACGGGCTGTTTTCTCTTCGCTTAAGAGTCCGTTGTCATCCTTGCCGACAACTATGATCTCGTCTCTTGCACCAAACCCTTCTTGGACCTTAACGGCCGTCACCACCTCGTCAATTATTGGCGAGTTCAAGCTGGGGATGATAATGCTGGTTTGAAAATCTTTCATAAGGCGGTTTCACGCTTATATTTATTCTTCAAAGGCAGGATCTCTCAGTCTGCTAACGATGTGATCATACCACGCAGTTTGCCTAATTTGCTATCCTTTAAGATAGATAACCCCATAAAACTATGAGAGGTATAATGTCAGCATCTAAAGGCGTCAAGAGGTAAGGAACATCAAAACCACCAACATTTATGAATCAAACAGCGGAACATAAACGGCTGCTGGCGCATCGTCGCCGTGACGCCAACTGGAAAAACTGGGGGCCTTATCTTAGCGATCGCGCCTGGGGCACGGTTCGCGAAGATTACAGCCCCTATGGCACAGCATGGGATTATTTCCCCCACGATCACGCGCGCAGCCGCGCTTATCGTTGGAATGAGGACGGCCTCGCGGGGATTAGCGACCGTTTTCAATATCTTTGTTTTGCGCCGGTGTTGTGGAACGGCCGTGACCCCATCTTGAAAGAACGCCTTTTCGGTTTGAATGGTCATGAAGGGAATCACGGTGAAGACGTCAAAGAAGTCTACTACTACCTTGACAGCACACCGACCCACAGCTATATGAAAATGCTGTACAAATATCCGCAGCGTGCTTTCCCCTATTCAGACCTGAATGCGGAAAACGGCCGTCGTGGCTTTGCGGATTTCGAATACGAACTCATCGACACTGGCATCTTTGATGAAGACAGATACTTTGACGTCCTTGTCGAATACGCCAAAGCAGATGAAAACGATATCCTAATCAAGATCAGCGTTACTAATCACGGTCCCGAATCTGCCGCCATTTATCTACTGCCAACCCTCTGGTATCGTAACACCTGGTCTTGGGGCTATCCTACTGGCCCCATGGGCGACGTAAATGGAAAACCAGAAATCACACTCCAAGATAGTTCAACTATAAAAGCCAATCATCCTGAACAAGGCACCTACTATCTACACACCGAAGATCCGTTAGACTTCTTGTTCACTGAAAATGAGACCAACAACCAACGCCTCTTCAACGCTCCAAACGCATCACCATTTGTGAAAGATGCATTCCACCACTACCTAGTTGATGGTGATGACTCTGCTATCAACGCCGGACAGGCTGGGACAAAGTCGGCCGTACTATTTAACCCCACCATCCCAGCAGGTGAAACAGTCACCGTTCGCCTGCGTTTGGCAGATGAGAAGCATCCACAACCCTTCACGGAGTTCGATTCTCTTTTTTCGCTGCGATTGGACGAAGCAAATGCTTTTTATGAAGCTGTCCAGGCTGACAATCTGAGCATTGAAGAAAAAAATGTGCAGCGCCAGGCTTTGGCCGGCATGTTGTGGTCAAAGCAGTTGTATTATTACGACGTACAGCAGTGGTTGGACGGTGATCCCGGCGCACCAGCGCCCAGTTCCCGGCAGCACGGCCGTAATCATGATTGGGAACACCTCAATAACTTCGACATCATCTCCATGCCTGACAAGTGGGAATATCCCTGGTATGCCGCTTGGGATCTCGCTTTCCACTGCATCCCCCTCACCCTGGTCGATCCCGATTTCGCCAAACGGCAGTTGGAGTTAATGGGACGTGTCTGGTATATGCATCCCAATGGCCAGTTTCCTGCCTATGAATGGGCCTTTGGTGATGTCAACCCGCCAGTACATGCCTGGGCAACCTGGCAAGTTTACCAACTTGATGGCGCTTTAAACCGGCCGCTCAGATCGTGCTTTTCTAGAAAGCATATTCCACAAGCTGCTGCTCAACTTTACATGGTGGGTCAACCGCGAAGATGAAGACGGTAACAATATTTTTCAGGGCGGTTTCTTGGGTCTGGATAATATCAGCCTATTTGATCGCAGTGCTGAATTACCGACTGGCGGCCACATTGACCAATCCGATGGAACATCATGGATGGGCTTTTACAGTTTGGGCATGATGAAAATCGCTCTGGAATTGGCCTGGGAAAATCCAGTATACCAGGATTTGGCCACTAAATTTTATGAGCACTTTCTAGGTATTGCGCACGCTATGACTCACCAGGGCCCAGAGGGAACCAGTCTCTGGGATGAGGAAGATGGCTTTTTTTATGATGCTTTGCATCTTCCCGATGGCACAGTCACATCCCTTAAAAGTGCGGTCATTGGTTGGATTGATGCCCCTGCTTGCTGTCGAGATTATCGAACCGGAGATATTTCAAGCGATGCCTAACTTCGCCCGCCGCATGTACTGGTTCACGGACAACCGGTCTGAACTCAGCGATAATATGGCCAGCATTAACATTCCGGGCACTGGGAAGCGGGTTATTACTTCTTTTCTAACCCGCGAACGACTGATCAGCGTCCTGCGTTACATGCTCGATGAAGAGGAATTTTTATCGCCTTATGGCATTCGCTCTCTTTCAAAATATCATGAATCCAATCCCTACTATCTAACAGTGGGCGATCAAACATTTGGCATTGAGTACCAGCCTGCTGAATCAAAAAGCGCCCTATTTGGCGGTAATTCTAATTGGCGTGGTCCTGTTTGGTTCCCGATCAACTATTTAATTATCGAGGCCTTAAGGGAATTTCACCGCTATTATGGCGATGATCTGCTTGTCGAATGTCCAACAGGCTCCGGGAAGATGATAACCCTGGATAAAGTCGCTGAAGATCTCTCCCATAGATTAGTGCGCATTTTTTTGACTGATGAGGACGGCCGTCGCCCTGTATACGGCGGTCAAGAAAAATTCCAAAGTGATCCCGCCTGGCGTGACAACCTTTTGTTCTACGAATATTTCCATGGAGATAAGGGAGCAGGACTGGGCGCCAGCCATCAAACTGGCTGGACGGGCCTTGTCGCCAATCTTCTTCAATCCTCTGCATCACTCTATGAATTGTCCGACGATCCGGCCTCCCAGTCCAACCAGTAAACAAAAAAAGAAATCCTATGAACATATCCCGCCTCACAAGCCACATACCTTACTTAACCACCGATCAGATGATTGAAGTCGATCGGGCCATGATTGAAGATTACCACATCGAACTCATTCAAATGATGGAGAATGCGGGCCGCAATCTGGCCCATCTGGCGCGCATCCGTTTTCTGGATAATGATCCACGCCGCAAAAGAATCGTCGTCCTGGCCGGAACCGGCGGCAATGGGGGCGGGGCGCTCGTCTGTGCCCGGCGATTGGCTAATTGGGGTGCTTCTATTGAAGTCATTGTAACCAAAACCAGGCGGCAGTTTACACCTGTGCCAAAGCATCAATTAGATATCCTTCAGCGCATGGATGTAAAGGTTCATGAAAACGGCGATCTTGACAACAACATATCGTCTAACCCGGATTTAATCATCGATGGCATCATTGGTTACAGCTTGAAAGGTTCCCCTCGGGGTACAGCAGCAGAAATGATTCGCTGGGCCAATGCCCAGAGTTCTCCCATCCTGGCCCTTGACGCGCCCAGCGGAGTGGATACAACTACGGGAACAGTTTATGATCCAACAATCAACGCTGATGCAACAATGACACTTGCTTTACCCAAAGCAGGTTTGGTTTCCCAAAATGTTGGCCCTCAGGTTGGAGAATTATATTTGGCCGACATCAGCGTGCCCCCACAGCTTTACGCACAACCGTCACTAAATATCCACGTAGGGCCCATCTTCGCTGCAAGTGATATTGTACGTTTGCGTTAATTAGGCACTTCTCGTTTCCTGCTATCCGATCTCAGTTCATATTCTTCCCTATGACAGTGTATAATAGCGCGTAAGATAGGACATGCTGGATAACGAGGGATGCTTCTATGCCAACAAATCTTCCACCAGAGTATGCGAATGCCGAAGAACGTTATAAGGCCGCTGCAACACCACAGGAAAAAATCACTCGCCTTGAGGAATTAATAAGCACGGTCCCTAAACACAAAGGGACTGACAAACTGCGCGCCGATTTGCGCAAACGGCTCTCGAAGCTAAAAGCGGCATCCCAATCAAAGAAAGGCGTGAGCAGGCATGTTTCCGCTTATCAGATTGAAAAAGAAGGTGCGGCTCAAGTAGCAGTGATTGGTCCGCCCAATGTTGGAAAATCAGCATTTGTAACGGCCTTAACGAATGCCTCACCCGAAGTTGCCGATTTCCCCTGTACGACCTGGACTCCAACGCCAGGTATGATGTTAGTCGATTACGCCCCAATCCAATTAATAGATACGCCTCCTCTTCAACCAGGTTATGTAGAACCTGCATTTTTGGATTTGATCCGCCGCGCCGACCTTCTCCTTCTATTAATCGATCTTCAAGCCGATCCCTTAGGTCAGCTCGAGGAAACCGTCGCCATATTGGCAGAACATAATATTGAACCGTTGGTTCAACAAGACCATGGGGAATTTGTCCAGGGCGTATTCCGCATTCCCGTGATAGTTGTTGTGAATAAATATGACGGCCGTGAATACAACGAAGATTTGGAGATATTACAAGTGCTTCTTGGCGAGGAGTGGCCCATATTTCCTGTCTCAGCCACCACGGGCTGTAATCTAGACCAACTCAAGGATCTTGTCTTTGAGCGCCTGGATTTAATTCGTGTTTATTCAAGACCTCCTGGAGAAGAAGTTGATCGCACAGCGCCCTTTGTGCTCAAAAACGGCAGTACCGTAGAAGATTTCGCCGCTAAAGTGCATCAAGATTTCTTTGACCAGCTCAAATCAGCCCGTATATGGGGCAGTGGTTCCTTCCAGGGGCAAATGGTCGGCCGTGATCATCTCTTATGGAATGGCGATGAGATTGAACTGCGCATCTAACGCGGTTTTTTCGGCAAAAATGCCTGCCTCACTTTAAACAATGCCGTACAATTAGGGGCATGAGCGTTACGCCAGTTTATACCATCGGTTATGGTGCGCGGGAGATTGAAGAGTTCGTTACTGTACTTGGCGATCACAATATCAGCTTTCTACTCGACGTGCGTTCTAAACCATATTCCCGTTACAAGCCAGACTTCTCCAAACATGCGCTAGAAAATCATCTTCAAGCTCATGGCATTCGCTATGTTTTCATGGGTGATACACTCGGCGGCCAGCCAGATGACCCTAGTTGTTACGGCGAAGATGGCAAAGTGTTTTACGATAAGATTCAGCAAAAGCCATTTTTTCTGCAAGGAATCGAGCGCGTAAGGCAGGCATGGCAGCAACAATTACCGATTGTTCTTATGTGCAGCGAAGGCAAACCGGAAATGTGTCACCGCAGCAAACTTATCGGCCGTGTCCTAATTGACGAGGGCATCGAGGTTACCCACATCGACGAAAACAACCGGCTGATAAGCCAAAATGACGTCATGCTGCGCTTGAGTAAGGGCCAACCCAGCCTTTTCGGTGAAGAGTTTTTCAAGCATACATCGCGTAAAAGCTATTCACCTGATAGTGGAAACGATGACTAAGAGCTCCAGTTGCCAGGCACTTTTGAAGTGCCTGGCAGCTATACAAAAGGAAATCAGTAAACATGAGCATTAAGATCATCACTATCGGTGTCTATGGTTTTACAGAAGAAGCTTTTTTTGACGCACTGAGTGCGGCCAAGGTTGATACATTTTGTGACATCCGTGCTCGTCGCGGTGTGCGCGGCGCGACTTATGCTTTTGCTAACAGCAAACGTCTGCAAGCACGGCTGGCAGCAATGGACATTCGCTATCTCCATCGCAAGGACCTGGCCCCATCCCAGGCTGTTCGCCAGCGCCAGTATGACGAAGACAAAACCAAGAAAGTCGCTAAGCGAAAGAGAACAGAATTGGGCCAGGCATTTAAGGCCGCTTACGAAGAGGAAATCCTAAACGAATTCGATCCGGATGCTTTTCTCGATGAACTGCCGCCGGATGCCCAGATCGTGGCTCTATTTTGTGTAGAAAAAGAACCCGCAGCCTGTCATCGCTCGTTAGTTGCCGGTAAATTAAAACAACAACTTGGCCTGGAAGTGGAAAACATTTTGCCATAATCCACAGCTAAGAATCCCAGGCCATTATTAATATCTGTTGGGGAGAAAAATAATGAAAGTGGTCATAGTCGCCAAGACACGTATGGGCAGTGGGTCTTGTATTGGGGGAATTACGTTTGACGGCCGTTCCGTACGCCTGGTTGCGGCTGATGCAGATACCAACGATCACTTCAACCAGGAATACAATATCGGCGATGTTTGGGATGTAGATTGCATGCCCGTAGCCAGACCTCATTCCACCCCATGTTGAAAATATAATCGTCCATCAAAAACGTCAACTGCCTTCAATAGACGATGTAACCAGCTTCATCGATGCACACATGTCACCTGATGAAGGCGGGTTAGAAGGCCTATATGAGGGCTTAACCCAGGCCACAAAGGCAGGTGTTCAATACATCTCCGAACGCACCGGCATCCCACCATACAGCACCATGTTCTGGCGACCAGACAAACCATTAGTGCGTGACGACGACGCCAAACGCATTCGTTACCGCTACCCCACAGCGAATGGCGGCCGTACATTGACCTTTGTCGGCTACCAGGAACCGCTGTCCGAGATTCCGGCTGGAACCTTGCTGCGCGTTTCATTGGCCCACTGGTGGCGACCAAGGGATGGCCTGATGGCGAATTGCGCTGTTACGTACAGCTTTCAGGATGGTATACGCCGCAGCCTACAGAAACTTGGGACATGCCTGATCCGTTCGATGATGCCTATGAATTAGATCTGGTGCATACAGAACCTGAATTCCCACAAGCTCAGGAACCGGTTGCGCCCTCACAACATCAGGAGCCTTTAGATCTCGCTTCAGCCAGGGACATCCTCAAACGTGTCTTTGGCTATGATCATTTCCGTCCCTTACAAGAGGAAATTATCGACAATATCCTGCACAAAAGAGACACCCTGGCCATCATGCCTACCGGAAGCGGCAAATCCATCTGTTTCCAGATACCAGCACTCATGTTTCCTGGTCTCACCGTGGTTGTCTCTCCCCTTATCTCACTGATGCAAGATCAAGTGGAACAACTGCGTGAGTTGGGGCGTGGCGGCCGTCTTTCTCAACAGCACGCTGTCTTACGACGAATACCTGCAAACGACATCTCGTATTAAGGCCGGCCAGATCAAGCTGCTCTACGCCGCTCCGGAAACCTTACTGCGGCCTGAGACTCTGCTCCTGCTGGAACAAAGCAATGTAGATTGCCTGACCATTGACGAAGCGCACTGCATCTCCGAATGGGGGCATGATTTTCGCCCCGAATACCGCCAGCTAATTGACCTGCGCCAACGTTTGCCCAATGCCGTTTGCCTCTCCGTGACCGCCACAGCGACCGAACGCGTGCGCCAGGATATCAAAAGCTCCTTGAATGTGCCCGATGCCGGCGAATTCATCGCCAGTTTCGACCGCGAGAATCTTATACCTGGCCGTAGAGCCAAGAACCAATGGCTTGCCCAAACGCTCGCCTTCATAGAGGCCCATCAAGACCAATCGGGCATTATTTACTGCGCCACCAGAAAACAAGTAGATGATTTGGCACAGGCATTAAGTTCGCGAGGCTGGCCGGCTTTACCCTATCATGCCGGCCTGGAGACGGCCGACCCGCCAGCGCCACCACCGGCGCTTTACTCATGAAGAATCGATCATCATCGTAGCCACTATTGCCTTTGGCATGGGCATCAACAAATCAAACGTGCGTTTCATTTTGCATTACAACTTGCCCAAGAATATAGAAAGCTATTACCAGCAGATCGGCCGTGCCGGTCGTGATGGACTGCAAGCCGACTGTTTACTGCTATTTGCTCCAAGAGACGTGTAGACCATCAACTTACTTCATCAACGAGCAAGACCCATCCCAGAGACAACTGGAGCAGTCCAACGACTGCAAGCAATGCTCGGTTTCTGCGAAACAAACCTTTGCCGTCGCAAGCCATTACTCGCCTATTTCGGCGAAGAATACTGTGCCGAAACCTGCGATATGTGCGACAACTGTCTGGCCGGAACCGCAGAAGAGAATCTGGCCGACCTAACCATTCCTGCTCAGAAATTCCTCTCCTGCGTCAAACGTACCGGTGAATATTTTGGGGTTACTCACATCATTAACGTGCTGCGAGGTTCACACGCAAAGAGCGTGCTCTCGCGTGGTCACGACCGCTTATCGACCTATGACATCGGCCGTGAATATTCCAAGAAAGCTTGGCAATATCTCGCCCGGCAGTTCATCCAACAAGGCCTACTCATCCAGGACATGGACCATGGCAGCCTCAAACTCACTGAAAAAGCATATGCTGTTTTCCAGGGGGAACAGGTATATGGCATGCTTCCCGAACAAGGTGTGTCTACCTCCGTACCGGTATCCAGAATGACTTATGACAGATACCTTATTTGAACTACTGCGCGACAAACGAACCCAATTGGCCATTGCCGCCAATGTGCCGCCCTATATCATCTTTTCCGATCGCTCACTTGCCGAAATGGCTACCTATTTCCCGCAAACACGGTCTGCCTTCGCTGCCATCTATGGCGTTGGTGAAAACAAATTAGTGAAGTATGCTGATGAATTCATACCCATCATTCAAGAGTACTGTCGTGAACACGATATCCAAGAGAAACGCCGCTCCATTTTCGCCCAGCCCCAGCTCACGTCAGAATCGGGCAGTAAAACTGAAGAAGTAGCCAATGCCTACAATGCGGGGCATTCTGTGATCGATTTGATGCAAGACTTAGGTGTAAAAGAACGAACAATTCTAAACCATTTATGGAAATACCATCTTAGTGGTGAATTTCTGCGTCCTGGTGGATTCCTTGAATTATCCAAACTCCAAGAATCCGATCAGCAGCGCGTATTAGATACATTCGAATCATTAGGCCCAGAGCTGCTGCGTCCCGTGTTTGATGCGCTGGATGAAGAAATCAGCTTCGACGAACTGCATATCTTGCGTCTACACTTCGTTTCTCAAAAAGATTCTGGTGGTGTAGACATTGTTAAGCATGTAGTCAGGCTGGGCAAGTCGAATGATAATGCAAACGTTCCTGAACTTCTAACAGCGCTAAACAGTCCTGATGGGAATGTACGCCGGCTCGCAGCCTCCGCGTTAGGAAAATTGAGAGATCCGCGTGCTGTACAGCCATTGTTAGACTTGCTAGCCAATGAAGATAAGCCTCAAGTTCGCCAATACGCAGTAAAAGCGCTTGGGAAAGTTGGTGATGACCGTGCTCGCGAGACCTTACAACAAATATCAGGTGACGAGAGAGAAAAATACTATACTCAAGATGCTGCGAAGACGGCCTTAAAACAGCTTTGATGTTACAAAATTGAGTGAAAATATGAAAAAACTAGAAATCAATTGGTTCGAATTGGAACTTGCCTTCGATAGTGCTTCATACGACCTCAACTACTACCTGGACAGAGAAACTGGCGAGGTTCTCTTAGTGACGAGCGAAACCTTAGATAAGTTGGAAGAAATTTACAGTGAGTTTTGTGATGAAGAAAATTATGAGACATTTGATTTAACGGCCGTCTTGCCTCAAACCGATTTGCAAGATTGGCAGCAAACAGAAGTTTTAGAGGCCGATCTCATCGAAAATGATTCTGTGCTAAGATTTCTACGAATACCGGAAAAAAGTTCCCGCGACGCCTACAAAGTCATGCACTCTTTTATTTATACTGTTGATAATGACCGAGTAGCGGAGAGTCTCTCGGATGCCATAAGTGGTCGCAAACCCTTCCGTTCCTTTAAGGATGCGCTTTACCAATATCCAGCCGAAGAAAAACGGTGGTTTGCCTATCACGATAAGCGTTTAAGGGAAGAGATGGTTGAATGGCTGGAAGAAAACGATATTGAACCAGCAAATGAGCCAAAACAAAAGGGCAGTAACTAATTCCTAATACCATTGTGTTCCTCGGCCGCATCTGTCCCTGGAAACGAAGTGAGCCAGATATCCGCCTGTCCGATGAACTTGTCGCCAACCCTCCACTTGAACTATGGCCAAAAGTAACATCTAGCGTACATACACCAGATGACTTTCTAGAGATGATTCAAAAATTAAAGTAGTAGATTGAAACTCAAAAACCAATCTGGAGCGATTACTAAAACGTGGTAAAATAACATTGTCTTCAACACTACAAGCTAAGCCAAAGAGACAGTTAAAAAACATGGATGTAGAATTTATCCATGTAGGAGGGGATTAACGCAGAGAGTTCACAGATCTTTTTATTGGTTTCTCTTATTTTTAAGTGGTTTTCTCGGAGGAAAACATGCAATTCCCACATCGAAGAACAATGATATTTCTGGTCTTGGCAACTGCCTTGTTCCTGATAGTTGCGAGCATTGGGAGCCCGATAGCTGCTCAATCACCTAGTCTGGTGATTACAGGCGTAATTGATGGACCCTTAAGCGGCGGTGTACCCAAAGCAGTCGAGTTCTATGTACTCAACGATATTCCTGACCTGAGTGTCTACGGTTTCGGTTCAGCGAACAATGGTGGTGGTTCAGCCGGAGAAGAGTATACCTTCCCGGTGTTGCTGCAACAGCTGGCGATTACATTTACGTAGCCTCAGAATCACAGGCTTTAATAACTTCTTTGGCTTTCCTCCCAACGACACCAGCAGCGCAGCCAGCATTAATGGCGACGATGCTATTGAATTGTTCCAGTCCGGTGTTGTAGTTGACGTCTTTGGCGATATCAATGTTGATGGTACTGGCCAGCCTTGGGAATATCTCGATGGCTGGGCTTATCGAGTTGCAGAGACTGGTCCTGATGGCTCAACCTTTGTGCTCGCCAACTGGACCTTCAGTGGCCCTAACGCTTTGGATGGTGAAACTACCAATGCCACTGCGGCTATTCCTTTCCCAATTGGTACTTTCGGTACTGCCTCCTCCACCGGTCCCAACATGCTCATTACAGGCGTAATTGATGGACCACTTAAGCGGCGGTGTACCCAAAGCAGTTGAGTTCTATGTACTTCAACGATATTCCTGACTTGAGTGTCTACGGTTTTGGTTCGGCGAACAACGGTGGCGGTTCAGACGGAGAAGAGTATACATTCCCTGTTGGTGCTGCCACAGCTGGCGATTATATTACGTAGCTCTCAGAATCCACAGGCTTTAATAACTTCTTTGGCTTTCGCTCCCGACGATACCAGCAGCGCAGCCAGCATCAATGGCGACGATGCTATTGAACTGTTCCAATCCGGTGTTGTTATTGACGTCTTTGGCGATATCAATGTTGATGGTACTGGCCAGCCCTGGGAATATCTCGATGGCTGGGCTTATCGAGTTGCAAAGACTGGTCCTGATGGCTCAACCTTTGTACTGGCCAACTGGACTTTCAGTGGCCCTAATGCCTTGGATGGTGAGACCACCAATGCGACTGCGGCTACGCCTTTCCCAATTGGTACTTTCAGCACTCCTCCTCCACCGGTTCCCAACATGCTCATCACAGGCGTAATAGATGGACCCTTAAGCGGCGGACTTCCAAAAGCAGTCGAGTTCTATGTGTTCAATGATATTCCTGACCTGAGTGTCTACGGTTTTGGTTCAGCGAACAACGGTGGTGGTTCAGACGGAGAAGAATTTACCTTCCCGGTGGTTGCTGCCACTGCTGGCGATTACATCTACGTAGCTTCTCAGAATCCGCAGGCTTTAATAACTTCTTTGGCTTTCGCTCCCGACGATACCAGCAGCGCAGCCAGCATCAATGGCGATGATGCTATTGAACTGTTTGGTCAACGGTGTTGTTATTGACGTATTTGGCGATATCAATGTTGATGGTACTGGCCAGCCTTGGGAACATCTAGATGGCTGGGCTTATCGAGTTGACAAGACTGGTCCCGATGGCACCACTTTTGTGCTCGCCAACTGGACGTTTAGTAGACCCAACGCTTGATGGTGAAACTACCAACGCCACTGCTGCTACGCCTTCCCCATTGGTACATCCGGCACACCTCCCCCACCAATTCCAGATATGCTCATTACGGGCGTAGTCGACGGCCCTTTGACCGGCGGTGTACCCAAAGCAGTTGAGTTCTATGTGCTTAATGACATCGCCGACCTCAGTGTTTATGGCTTCGGCTCTGCAAATAATGGTGGCGGCACAGACGGAGAAGAATATACCTTCCCCGCTATCTCAGCAACTGCCGGCACCCACATCTACATCGCCTCAGAGTCAACGGGTTTCACCTCTTTCTTTGGTTTTGCACCAGACGGCACCAGCGGCGCTGCTAACATCAACGGTGACGATGCTATCGAGCTATTTCTTAATGGAAGCGTTATTGATGTTTTTGGCGACATCAATGTTGATGGAACCGGACAACCTTGGGAACATCTAGACGGTTGGGCCTACCGGGTAAACAATACCGGTCCTGATGGCAGCACTTTTGTGCTTACTAATTGGACTTTCAGTGGTCCTGATGCCCTCGATGGCGAATCCACAAATGCCTCTGCAGCAACACCATTCCCTATTGGCACTTATGTACCCCCGGGAGGTGATGCTCCACCGTCAGTAAGTAGCACCACACCGTCAAATGGCGACTTTGATGTTGCAGTTGATGCTAATATTAGCGTTACCTTTAGCGAGAATGTTACGGTTGCCAGCACCTGGTATGAAATAAGCTGTTCTTTAAGCGGACACCATTTAGCATTAACCAGCGGCGGACCTCAGAGCTTCATACTGAACCCTGACACTGACTTTTTGCCCAATGACCTGTGTTCAGTAACTGTACTTGGGGCTGCTGTGGAAGATCAAGATGACAATGCTGACAATATGGTCTCCGACTATGTATTTAGCTTTGAAGTACCGCCAGCTTTTGGTGTCTGTTTTGATGATACTGAAACTCAAATTAGCGAAATTCAGGGTTCGGGTCTTGCCAGTCCGCTAGATGACGCGAAAGTCAACATCGAAGGAGTCGTTGTTGCGGTATTCCAAGACGCAGGCGAGATGGGTGGCTACTTTGTACAGGAAGAAGATGCCGATGTCGACGGTAATTCGTTAACGTCAGAAGGCATATATGTCTTTGACAATGCCAACTCCCCCAGTGCGGGTGATTCCGTCCGAGTTCAAGGCGAAGTTGATGAGTTCTTTGAACTCACGGAACTTACCAACATTACAAATTTCGCCATCTGCAACAGCAATGGCACAGCGACACCCGCAACCGTGACCCTGCCGGTATCGGATATAAATGACTTCGAGAAGTACGAGGGTATGGCAGTCATCTTCCCACAATCTCTTACAATCTCAGAGTATTTCAACTTCGACCGCTTCAATGAAATCGTATTGGCTACTGACCGTTTGTTCCAACCTACTGCCGTTCATGAACCTGGTTCACCTGAGGCAGCAGCTCTCGCCGACCTCAATTCGCGCAGCGGCATCACTTTAGATGACGGCCGTACAGCTTCCAATCCAGACCCGGCGCTTCATCCGAACGGGAACATTTTTGACTTGACCAACCTTTTCCGTGGAGGTGATTTGGTAACAAATGCAACCGGTGTGATGCATTATGCTTTTGATCTATATCGAATTCAGCCAACACAGGGTGCAGATTACACGGCCGTAAATGTCCGCCCAGATATGCCAGAGCCCGTTGGTGGCAGCTTAACAGTCGCCAGTTTCAACGTTCTCAACTACTTCACAACTTTTGACACCAATCCAGGTTCAGGCAATGGTCCCAATATTTGCGGCCCGGACGAGAATCTGGAATGTCGGGGTGCTAACGATGCGAACGAGTTTGCACGACAACGGGACAAGATTATCTCTGCAATTACCGAGATCGACGCTGATATCGTTGGTTTGATTGAAATTGAAAATAATCCAACCGATGCGGCGGTAATTGACTTGGTAAATGGTGTAAATAACGCCGCTGGCGCGGGAACATACACTTATGTGGCAACTGGCCCAATCGGGACAGATGCGATTAAGGTAGCGTTCATTTATAAACCAGCAACAGTATCCCCAGTGGGTGGCTATGCTATTCTAGATTCCACAGTAGACCCTCGTTTCATCGACACTAAAAACCGTCCAGTCCTTGCCCAAACTTTCGAGGATATTACCGGTGATCACCAGTTTACTGTCGCTGTAAATCACTTGAAATCAAAAGGATCAGGATGTGGCGTTGGGGATGATGATCCCGAACAAGGCAGTTGTAATTTAACCCGCACCATGGCCGCCGAGGCGTTGGTTGATTGGCTCGCGACTGACCCCACCAATAGCGGTGATCCAGATTATCTGATCATAGGTGATTTGAATTCCTATGATAAAGAAGATCCGATTGATGCAGTTCTGGCCGGTGAGGATGATACGCTAAGCACAGAGGATGATTATTCAGATTTGGTTGCCCAATTTGGCGGCGAGTTTGCTTATTCGTATCTCTTTAGCGGGCAGCTTGGTTACCTTGACTATGCGCTGGCGAATGTTCACTCTGATGCCACAGGTGACAGGCGCCACAGTTTGGAATATTAATGCAGACGAACCGGATATCCTGGATTATGATACGTCGTTCAAGAAAGATGCGCAGGATGCTTATATGAACTAAATGCGTTCCGTGCTTCAGACCACGATCCAGTGATTGTCGGGCTCGAACTGAACGATCCGCCAATCTGCACTTTGGCCGCACCCAGCATTGACACATCTCTGGCCTCCAACCACAAGTTCGTCGCAATTGACGTCTTAGGCGTCACTGATCCCGATGGCGATCCCATCTCCATTATGATCGACAGTATCTTCCAGGATGAAGCAGTGGACGCGCGTGGTAGTGGCAAGACCAGTCCGGATGGCCAAGGAGTTGGAACGAGCACGGCCGAAGTTCGCGCGGAACGTGTTGGTAATGGCAACGGCCGTTTCTACCACATCACCTTCACTGCGAGTGATGGTCAAGGTAATTCTTGTTCTGACACAGTGCTAGTTAGTGTACCTAAGAGCCAGGATAATAACGGTGCTGCAGTGGATGAGGGCCCGTTGATGATTCAACGATCTCACCCTAGCGATACACGCTAGAACGAGGACCTGATGAAAAACTATCAGGTCCTCAAAAGTTTCTCTAAAGTGAATTGTATGTAGACTGCCGGCGAGATTATCCGCCGGCAGTTTTTTTATGGGTGCTTTTCAATTAATCAATGGGATTCTTAAATCACGGCAGCCGCACCTCGGTCATGGTAAAATTATTACCATGCCAACACTTCAGCAAATCGACACCTTTCCCGCCTTCCTCGAATTCTGGCAAGAAGCCCAAAACAAAACCCTGGAGGTCCAGATGGACGATTGGGCCAATGCTTACATGCAGTCCTGACCGGAGCTGCTGCAAAACAACTCGATGATTGCGTCTAACTAAATGATGATTGGCGACATGTTGCCCGCAAGCTGGGCCATATTGCGCCTTTCCACTGACGCGACACAGCAAGGCTGCCAGAAGGCGAAGGCCCCTGGTGGCAGCTCAGTTCTAATCAGTAATGAGGGCTCAATAAATACATCCTTTCTGCTGCCCGCTGTGTATTGTATCCAGTTACAAAACTGGTTACACTTTGACTTGCTTACAGTTACCGTCACTCGGTTCTATTTCAGGGTAATAATTAAATCCCAAACATTGTGAGCGCACAGTCTCCCATCAAGGAAGAAAAATGGTTGATAGCCTGACAGATACGCAGCAAACCTATCTTGCAGCCAATATGAATAAAGTGTCCCGTTCTTTTGCCTTACTGGCACCGGCAGTGGAAGCGCCGTTGAACGATTATCTGGCCACAGCTTACTTGATCTGCCGCGTGGTAGACAATATCGAGGATTGCACACAGCCGTTCTCCTGGCAGCAAGATCGTTTCGCCGAGTTTGCTGTTCTGCTACAAAATCCCGCTGAGGCCGCAAAGATTCTTTCGCTGTGGGAACGTGAATCTTGGCCGGGTCTCTCAGACGACGAACAACAGATGATGAGTGTCGATGGCGGGCTGATGTTGTGGCAAATTTATGCCCTGATTCCAGATGAGTCCAGGACTTCAATTGCGAATTGGGCCTTAGTCATGGCTCAAGGGATGGAAGATGTCAGCAACCCGATTCAGGCGGATGGTTTCTTCATTTCTCATGATGGCGTTCGCCTACCCGCGAGAGAAGAAGGGTACGACAAATATTGTTATTATGTTGCCGGGACAGTCGGACACATGATTACTGAATTGGCGATCACCCATTACGCGATTGATGGGGAGGTCGCCGGACGCCTGCTTGAAAATAGTGAGGCCAGCGGACGCGCATTACAAAAGACCAATATCGTCAAAGACTTCGCCAAAGATCTGGAGCGAGGCGTTTGTTACCTGCCCGATGAATGGTTAAGTGAAGTCAATTACGATCCGCTGCGCTTATCCGGTGCACCCATCTACTGGAAAAGGATGGTGCTGGATAATGTGCTGCAAGAGTTTGAAGATTCCGTAAATTACATTATGGACTTGCCAATAACGGCCGTAGGCTTCCGCAGAGCCAGCCTGCTTATGTTATTACCCGGATACCAAACATTACTCCTGGCCGCCCGCAACCATCAGAAGCTGTTTACGCCCGCTCACCAAGTAAAAATCTCGCGCATGACAATGGCCAAATGCATTCTCGATGCACGACAGATGGTCACCAATGACGATGCCATTCAGGCTTACAGCCGCGACATCCGCGCCGAATTGAGTAAAGTCCTTGATTCCGATAAAATGAAGGTGACGGTATAGGAATCGTCAGCCCAAAAACAGCATTCTTAGAAGTGAGATCCTATTGTCATCCAACGGTTCAGCTGACGAAATAACAGCATCAGCAAATGGCGGCTTTGAAGTCTTAGATGAGCGGCAATCAACAGGATTGCTCGGCCGTTTCTTTGCTACGCTTAGCCAGCTTTTGGGGCTCATCTTCGGATATGCTTACTCTGTTGTACAGCAAAAAAAGTCTGAGGGTAAAGGTTGGAATTTCGGCGTCGTTCTTCTACGCATACCTTTGCTATTTGCCTGGCCTTTCCTCAATCGCCGGCTCATCAAAAAACCTTTCCCGGTTCAATTTAGGCAGCGGCTCGAGATGCTTGGCCCTACTTATATCAAATTGGGTCAAATTCTCAGCCTTCGCGAAGATCTGCTACCCAAATCATTAACTGACGAACTTAAGAATCTACTCGACCGCCTACCGGCCGTTCCTTTTGTCCGTTACATTGAATTGATTGAAATCAGTCTAGAGCGTCCAATTGGCACAATGTTTCCCTTAATAGATCCTGTTCCATTGGGCTCTGCCTCACTAGCCCAAACCCATCGCGCACGACTTATAACCGGCGAAGATGTCGTGCTCAAGGTGCTCAAACCCAATGTGCGCCAGATGGTGATTAATGATACGCGCTGGATGCGTTTGGTCGGCCGTTTTGCCCAAATTTTCATTGCTCGTTACCAACCTCGGCGCTTGATTTCCGAGTTTTGTCGCTATACCGTATTGGAAGTGGACCTGCGTCATGAGGCCGACAATGCCGAAGTTTTCACTGCTAACTTTATTGACGAACCTGATATTCGCTTTCCTGATGTCTATCGAGAATTCAGCAGCCGCGACGTACTATGCATGGAGTTTTTTCGCGGTCACAAACCTGATGCCGAACTTGTGTCCTGGATGCCCCAGGTGCAGTTGGATAAGGTAATTGCCTTGGGCATGCAGGCAACCATCGAAATGATATTTCGCGATGGCTTTTTCCATGCCGATTTGCATCCCGGAAATCTAATGGTCTTTGAAGATGCCAGCGTCGGCTTTATCGATCTGGGCATGGTCGGCCGTTTCAACAGTGATATGCAAAAACGCATGCTTTCCTATTTGTACTCATTAGTCATGGGCGAACCTGCAAACGCGGCCCGATATCTTGTCGCTCTGATGGATGCCGGGCGCAAGAGCGATCCGGAAGGATTCCGCCGCGCAGTGGAAGATTTGAATCGCCGCTGGCTGCGCAACCCCAATTTCGACGAGTTTTCGCTGGGGCAGCTTATATTGCAATCTGTTGCTCTGGCCGGCAAATACCATATCCAATACCCGGGGGAAATCGTCCTTATGGTAAAAGCCCTGGTGACATTAGAAGGGGTCGGCAATGTTCTTGCCCCAGGGATTAATGTAGCCGAAGCGGCACGCAAGGATGTCCAAAAAATTCTGCTGAAACAAATCAATCTGCTTAAATTCTTGAAAGACGGCATGTTGGTTTTACCAGATGTTCTCGATGTTTTGAATCGCAGTCCCCTGGTCATTAGTGAAGGGCTGCGATTCCTTGAATACCAATTAAAAAGTCCACGCGAAGGGGCTTTGAATGGACTTCGCGGGACATTGTTTGCCAGCTTCCTCTTAATTGCTGGAGCGATTATTGTGGCGACGGATGGACCTATATGGTTATGGGGGTTTCTCTTCTTTAGCGCTTTCTCTATTGCTGGTTTTGGTGTGATTTCCAGACAGTAAACCAAACTTAACCGTATTGGGTAAATTTAGGTCTGGCCCTCCAAAAATCCACTACCCCAGCCATCAATGACTTTGATACCAAAACGGGCCAAATTGCTAGACTTCTAGGCTGCGCTGCAATATAATCTTGCCACTAGGAAAGAGGAATCCTTGGGATTTATCTTGGGTTATTCACCTGTAAGCAGCGTTATTAATTCGCAAAATTGAAACCAACGGACTATCTCGTCCGTACTAGAGTTTATTTTGTCTTAGGAGGACAAACCAATGAGTGATGTACCAGTAGAAGTTATTGTCGCTGCATTTCAAGATGAAGATGGGGCAAAACAGGCTTTGAATGAATTAAAGCAAGCCAAACATCAGGGTCTGATCAAGATTGACGACGCGGCCGTCATTAGCAAAGATGCCAAAGGCAAATTGCATATTAAAGAGACCGCAGACATGAGCACCGGTAAAGGCGCCGGCATTGGCGCTGTAATCGGTGGGGTTGTCGGACTGATTGCTGGGCCGCTTGGTGTTGGACTTGGTGCCGCGGCCGGTGCAGCTATTGGCGGAATCGCTGCCCACGGCGATGCAGGTATTAAGGATGAGCGGCTGGAAACGATTGGCGCCGGTCTCGAACCGGGAACATCAGCCATCGTCGCTGTTGTCGAGCACAAGTGGGTGGCTGCCGTTCAGGCCCAACTTGAAGAAGACGCTTCAGATGTCATGGCCCAGCAGTTAAGCGCCGACATCCATGAACAGCTCTCCTCAGGTAAAGAAGTCGCCTATTCAGCTATCGCTGCCGAAGGCGCAGCGTCCGTTACCCGTACTGCCGGAGACGAGCACGAAGTCGAACAAGAGAGCATGGTCGTAACTGAGGATGGTGTCGCTGTTCAGAAGATCGTGTCCAACGAAGAGGGCGTGGCCGCCGTCCGCTATATTGAAACCGAAGATTCTGTCGAAGTTATTGAAGCTGTTGCTAATGAAGAGGGAGCGGCCGTTATCGATGCCGTCATCACAGGAGATGAAGCCGTTATCACTACCGCGGTCATCACTCCTGAGGAAGATGCGGACTCAGAAGAAGACGCCGGTGAAGAATCGGTCGATGAAACTGTAGTTGAAGCTGCTGATGAAACGGCCGATGAAGGCGAAGACAAAGAAGCTGCTGCATAAATAGAAATTAGATAGATATTGAAAGCTAAATTTTGTAAAATATATCAAATATCATAGATCGCTAATTGCGTTCTGTGAAAAAATATTTTAATCATGTCACCAAATTGTGGCGACTTCAAATATTGTTCATTGTTCTTAAGGAGGACAAAATGAGTTCAGATTCACAAGCATTTGCGATGGAAACAAAGGCTATGCCTTGGTGGTTAATCCTTATTGAAGGTATCGCCGCCATCATCGTTGGTCTTCTATTGTTCACATCAACCGTACAAACGATGGCGGTCTTGATCGTGTTCCTTGGTTTGTATTGGCTTATCAAGGGCATTTTTGATCTTGTCAGTATGTTTGTAGACCATTCGATGTGGGGTTGGAAACTGTTTATTGGCATTATTGGCATTTTGGCTGGTATAGTCATATTGCGCAACCCGCTAATGAGCACATTTGTTGTGCCCGTTGTATTCACATGGATTCTCGGTTTCTATGCCATCATGGCCGGTATCGTCATGTTGATCCAAGCATTCAAAGGTGGAGGATGGGGTATTGGCGTCATGGCTGTCATCGGTATCCTCATCGGTATTTTCCTTTTGGCGAATACGCTCATTGGAACCCAAATGGTGATTTGGCTGAGTGCAGCCACTTTGGTCATCGGTGGTATCGCTGCCATTATCTTCGCTTTCAAAGCACGCAGCTGAAGTTATTAACCTTTATGCATTTAGAATAACATGCGGTTAAATTGCTTGTTACCAAATGTGTAACCCTTTTTAATACGTTTCAGAAAAGGCCATTCATTAAGAATGGCCTTTTCTAAATTTTCGTATCGGAAAAGTTACTTCCGAGCTAAAACTTATTTTCTCTAGCTGTAAAGTTTTTATCTTGTTCTAAATCCTAAAGGAGAACCATTATGACAAGCGAAGAAAATCAAGAATTGGAAAATGAACTGCAATTTGCAGGTGACATCGCCGAGGAAGCAGGCATTGTTGATGTGGCCGACGGTATTGAAGCGGTCGCTGACGCCGAGGCATTGGAAGAGATTAGTCGCGCAGAGCTGGCAGCAGCATCGAGCGATATTACCCATGGTCTGGATGAATTGGCCGCAGCGGAACGAGCTGCGAACATGAGCGATGTCGTCGCTGAAGCCGGGGTCATGGATGTAATGGAAGGCGCAGAAATGTTGTCTGCTGCCGAAGACATCGAAGACCTTAGCATTATGTTAGCTTTAATGAGTGAAGATGATTTGATGTGGAGCATGGATCTCGCCGGCATCTCTGGCCAATTACAGGTGGCAGGAGATGTTGTTGAGGATTTGGATATGCCCGTGCTCGCCGATTTCCTTCGAGATCGTGGCGATGTACTGCGCCAGATGGCCACAGACAGCATCTTCCAATCAGCCGCCACACGCGGTATTGCCGGCGCTTTGGCTGATGCAGGCGAAGAAGTTGGTGAACTTGGCGCAAATGAAGTCGCCGAAGGCATCACGCGCTTAGCAGTTGCTGAAGGATTGGCCGAAGGCAGCGAAATGCTCGCCGCCGAAGGTCTCATTGATGTCGCTGTTGGCCTCGACGAACTGGAAGAGTCACAGCAGCTCGATGAAATTGCCAAGGATGTTGCTGCTGAAGGTATCGCCGAACTCGCCCAAGGTTCAGCCGAACTCGGCGCTTCAGAGGTATTGCACAATGCAGGCGATGCCATTGAGGAATCCGAAGTTTAAAGTTATCCTTTAACTACTCCAAAAATAAGATAAAGGTCGCCACTATAACGGCGGCCTTTTTCTTTATCTGCTTATTTTTCTTGCTGCCTGAAAGAGTGAAATTAAAAGAGAGACAAGATAGTCTGAACGATTATCGTCGCCGTCAAAGCAACAGCAATATCAATAAATATCCAGCGGCGTGGATAATGGTAGCGATGATAAAGATAAGTGATCACTCCCATCACTAGTAAAGCTAACAACAAAGTATAAGGCAAGGCAGCAACCAGGAGCGCATACAACATAAACCTTGCGCTCATACGCGGCCACATACTTTCTACTACCCAGGCCTGTAAGGTCGGGTCACGATAACTAATCACTCGTTCCGTTATAAACCAAATATATGTGGCAATCAAGATGCCGATGCCATATATCCACCAAGGAGATAAAACATCCCATACAGGAAGGCTGGTAGAGCGGGCCATCCAGATACCCACAATAATTAAAGACACCCAATGTAAAGGTTGGTCTAAGAGGTAGGGACCAATCACCAAATCGGGCCGCGTTCGTCCAATATACGCTTTAAAGTAATCAATGCCGAAATGCAAGATAGCGACTGTTAGAATGTAGGGCCAAATTATTGCGCGCACCGGCCATGTAAACAAAGTCATCACAACCCAATGTATGGCGATATGAATAGACAAACCTGGAAGGTGCTGTTTGGCTGCAACCAGACGGTCCGGTTGCAGCGGATAATCAGCGATTAAGTGGGCCAGCATTAAGATCCAAAACATGTTTATAGATAACTGAAAAGGGGATAGTTTAACTGAGCCCTTCTGGCACTGACTCTTTCACTGGAGACGTACCGGCATCCGCAAAGTTCACCGGCAGCCAAATTTGGAAACAAGTAATGCCAGGTCCCGAGTAAACACGTATGTCACCGCGATGCTTGTAGGCAACAATATTATAGCTGATGTTCAACCCCAAGCCGGTTCCCTTGCCTGGAGGCTTTGTCGTAAAAAAAGCATCAAATATACGGTTTCTAATCTCATCTGGAATCCCTGGCCCGTTGTCTTGAATTTCGACAACAACCCAATCATCTTCACAGCGCGTGCGTAAGGAAATGACACCCTGCCCCTCAAGTGCATCCACAGCATTATCAATAATATTGGTCCAGACCTGGTTGAGCTCGCTGCCATAGGCCTCAACTTTAGGCAGGCCCGGGGCATAGTCACGCCTGACCTCAATTCCTTGCTTCAGTTTGTGACGCAGGATGATCAGGGTGTTATTCAGATCCTCATGAATGTCAACGGGCTGCACCGGCGCCTGGTCAAGGTATGCATATGACTTTAGCGCTTTGACTATCTCCGATATCCGACCTGCGCCTTGTCCAATCTCCCTTAACAAACTATGTGCCTGGTGTTTAGCTATTAACCACCGTAAAACTGAGCCTACTGTTTCATCTGAAAAGGCGAGTCGCATTTCATCTAAGTAATCTGGGTCCAAACCAAGATCTACTAAAGTTGGTGCGAAATCCCATGGCTCTTCAATGCCGGCTAGGTCCAGCCAATCTTCAATTTCCTGTTCCAGGTCATTGCGTTCGAGCGCATCAAGTATGTTGTCTTCGGCCGTTCGCGTCTGCGCCAGTTCCGCTAACTGCTCTAATGTCACTTGCTGCGCCTGGGTAAACTCAAACTGCATCAGCGCCGCCTGTGTTTCCGCAAAAGGAACAAGAGCAAGCCGCATTTGATCTGCACCCCGTTTGACCGCTGCTGCCGGATTATTTAGTTCATGAGCAACACCAGCGGTCAACGTGCCTAATTGAGCCATCTGCTCGCTTTGGCGTAACTGTGCCTGGGTACCTCGCCAGCGAGCCAAAACGGTCTGCAGCATCGCCCCGGCAGCCGATGCACTTGTGGCGAGTAGGTTATCTAACGTCTCTTTGTCAATCGTGAGTAATTTTGCCGCTCCGCGCGCACGGACACTAGCCATACGTGGTGCTTCTTCCAGCAGCGCCATTTCGCCAATCACATCCCCCTCCTGGCGAACAGCCAACAAAACCTCACGTTCCCCCGTCTTTTTAATAATCTCCAATTGGCCTTGCTCGATGACAAACGCCCTGCGCCCGCTGTCCCCCTCCGAAAACAAAAGTTCACCATCATCGAGCC
Source organism: uncultured Chloroflexia bacterium (assembly GCA_963736615.1). Classification (GTDB taxonomy): domain Bacteria; phylum Chloroflexota; class Anaerolineae; order Promineifilales; family Promineifilaceae; genus JAACFF01. Next base: position 1,823,834 of record CAVTPP010000003.1, read on the forward strand.
AAATCTCATTAACTGCGTTGCAGATAGCATACAGATCATCGTCAGCCAGTTCAGCAAAAAGATCTACTTTTTTCAGGAAGTCATACATAATCGCAGCACCTCACCTGTTTTCCCAGAAACCCGATTTTACTGCCCAAAAAAAGTTCGGTAAATAAAAAAACCCGGGGTTCTTATCCGCTTAGACCGTCTTCAAATAACGATGCACTAAGCTCACACCTATAGCCCCTTCGCCAACGGCCGAAGCGACCCGCTTTACAGAACCATGCCGTACATCACCAACAGCAAAAATCCCCGGAACACTGGTTTCCAGCATATATGGCTGCCGTTTGAGTTTCCATCCACCACTGATCTTGCCATCAGCGGTCAAATCCTGACCGGTGATAATAAACCCTTTATTATTTCGTTCGACGATCCCTTCCAACATATCCGTATGCGCGGTTGCGCCAATAAATACAAAAATCGCGGCCGCCGGCACTTCCCAGGTCTTGTCAGTATCCTGGTTATATAACACGATAGACTTCAAACCCTCCCCCTTGGTACCTTTGACCTCCATAACCTGTGTTCGAGTCAAGACATCAATATTAGGTGTCCCATCAATTTGGTCAACCAAATATTGTGACATACCCCTGGCCAAAGATGAACCTCGAACCAACATAGTGGTTTGAAGGGCATAACGCGAGAAGAACATAGTCCCTTGTCCCGCAGAGTTGGCGCCACCAACCACATAGACATGCTTCCCACGATAGTTGGCAGCCTCTGTCATGGCTGCTCCATAATAGACACCGGCCCCCTCCAAATTCTCTACCCCCGGCACTTCTAATCGTCTCACAGTAACGCCAGTCGCGATGACCAATGACTTACAGCCAACTTCTGTACCATCAGATAAGGTAACGAATTTATAGGGATCTTCTATACGCAGAGTCGTGGCTTCTTGGGGAATTACAATTTCAACACCAAAGCGCTTTGCTTGGGCAGTTGCCCGCGTGGCCAAATCTGCACCGCTTATACCCTTGGGGAAACCTAAATAGTTCTCAATTCTTGAGCTTGTACCAGCCTGTCCACCTGTTGCCGCCTTATCAATCATCAGCGTCTTCAGTCCTTCTGAACCGCCATATACAGCAGCACCCAATCCCGCTGGCCCACCACCAATAATGATGAGATCGTAGAACGGTTCGCTGGCTTCTGTTTGCATGCCAAGCGCGCGGGCCAACGTGGTATTGTCGGGATTAACCATTGTCTGGCCGTCGGCCATAAATACAACAGGCAGGCCCGGCTGATCTTTTTGTAATTCTGAAACCAAAGCATCAGCTTCACTGTCTACTTCGATATCTTGCCAAAGGTACGGTACACGATTGCGCGAAAGAAAATCTTTAACGTTATGGCTGCTGGGAGACCACAAAGTGCCGGCCACACGGATGCCATCATACGGAACTGGAACAGTGGCCCACCAATCTCCTAGCAAATCATCCAAAACTGGAAAAAGCTGCTGCTCTGGCGGATCCCATGGTTTCATCAAATAATGGTCGAGACCAATAGTATTGATGCTGGCTATGGCCGCCTCAGTATCTGCATAAGCAGTAAGTAAAACTTTGCGAGCATCCGGGTAAAGCTTCATCGCTTCAGTCAGAAATTCGGTTCCGGTCATCCCAGGCATCCGCTGGTCTGCTAAGAACAAGGCCACGGGGTCATTTCGTTGTTTCAATTGACGCACAGTATCTAATGCTTCTTGGCCAGATCCAGCTTTGATTATACGGTAGTCCTTTCCAAATTGACGCCGTAGATCGCGGTTAATACTGTTCAGAACCTGTGGCTCATCATCTACCGATAATATGTAGGGCTTAACCATTATTTTTCCTCCCATAACAATGTTGTCATGAATTCAAACAGCCAAATCTTCGGAATCTTGAGATACGGCCGTCGCAAATGTAATATTTCTGCTCACCAGGATTAGTTGAATTTGGATATATTATGATATAGCTTAACTCGAAAATTCCTTCTGTCAAACATTCAAAGCCGGCTGGCGATTATCCATTCATTTGCCTCAGTTAACGGAAATTTCCTTCACCCTTTTAGCTGCTAGGAAGCGGATTATTTTGTTCAGTATTACTTGACGTTTGTTAAGTTATATGCTAATCTTTCGCTCAATTGAGCAGCCATCCCAACCAAAGAATACCGGAACAATCGTTTCTGTTCCTGACTATCTTAAAGTTGTAATGAGAGCGAACTACATTATGTTAGTTTTTCAAGCGGTTACTCTGCCACAAATTGCCTGCATCACCCCTCGATCACTGGTAGAAGACCGTCCACATTTTGCCGCCGTTTTTACCCATATTTTTAGTTCAACTTAGAGAAGGAGAAACCCTATCATGAGTCGTAAGTGGTCGTTAATTGTACTTTTAGTATTGTTTACGCTGGTGCTGGCTGCCTGTGGCGGTGCAGAACCCGCAGTAGATACCTCAGCAGCCGACGCTGCTGTTGCGGAGGCCGAGGCTGCCCAGGCTGCCGCGGAAGCCGCCCTTGCTGAGGCCGAGGCCGCCGCCGAAGCAGCCGCTCAAGCCAGCTCTGAAGAACTAGCGGCGGCCGAAGCTGCCGCAGAAGAGGCTCAGGCCGAGGCCGAGGCTGCCCAGGCTGCTGCAGAAGAAGCTCAGGCCGCCGCACAAGAGGCTCAGGCCGAAGCCGAGGCTGCCCAAGCCGCCGCAGAAGAAGAAGAAATGGTAGCCGAAGAGGCTCAAGTATTCACTTCCTGGTACCAATATGACCAGAATAACGAAGACCCGGCCAGTGATGAACGGGCAGGTAACGAATATCTTCGCAATACAATGCCGCTGTTCAATGAGGAATTTGCCGGTCAATGGGAGTGGGTCAACCAGCCCAAAGCATTTGATAAAATGACAACTGAACTGGTTGCCGCCGTGCAGGCCGGTGGCGATGTTCCCGATCTATTCGAACTAAGCAACAGCCAGGACATCATTCCTTTCTATCAGAATGGAACTGTCCAAGATTTGACTGCGTGGGCAGAGGCGCAATCATGGTGGGGCGATCTCGATCCTAACGGCATTGAGGGTTGCAAAGGGCCGGATGGTAAGCTTTACTGCATTCCGATTTCCCAACGTCCACAGCTCGTTTATGTCTGGAAAGATCGTTTCCCGGATGGTTATCCATCAACGCCTGAGGAATTCTTGGCCCAGGCTGAGGCTTTGAAAGAAGAAGGACATTATGCCATCACATTCTTCGGTTCCACAGATAAAGGTGGTGAAGGTCTTACACGTGCAATTTATACAGCAATGTCTTCCTTTGGCGGTGGCCTTGATGATGGTGAAGGCAATATGATGTTGAATACCCCTGAGAACATTGCTGCAATTGAGTTCCTGCGGGAAATCGTGGCCAATGGATATGTGCCCGAAATCGCCTTCGCTGGTGGATTCCAGGAAGAGGAAGCATTTAAAGACTCCTCTGCTGGTTCATTCCCCACCGGCCTGTTCGGATATCGTTACGTAAATCCGCTCACGGCCCCAAGTGGCACCGCATATGACAAAGGTAACTCAGAAGACATGCTCGATGCTATTGCAGCCGGGGATGTTTACTTGTCCCCCTTCATTTCTGTTGAGGGTCAGGATCCGGGTTGTGGAGTTGATGTAGCAGGAATGGCCATTCCAACCGGAGCACCGAACATAGAAGGCGCCTACGCTTATATCAACTGGATTATGAGCCCTGAGCAGAATGCGGAATGGGTAGCAACACCTGGTGGTGGATTCCCGGTTCTGGGGGCAACCCAATCTCACGAGATTTTCCAGGCACCCTTCTATGCAGCAGCGGCAGAAGCGGTTGGCAATAGTTCTTGCACGCCCTGGTATGGTTCACTCCAACGGCCTAACGAAGCACAGGACATGGTCATGCAGGTTGTTTACCGAATGATCAAAGAAGATCCAACGGCCGATATCGCTGCAGAACTGACAAAAACCGAAGAGGAGTATAACTCCGATAACTAGGTAATTTATCGCACATCTCTCCTCGTTGTAGATGTTTGTACAAAGTGACAAGGTGTAACGCATCTTGTCACTTTGTCAATTATGAAAGTGACACCTAAAGGCTGGAAATAGCTATGCGAAAAATCCTCCGCCAACCAGGCAAATCTCTCCCTTTCTGGTTGATCTTGCCGACCATACTCGTATTACTCTTGATTCAAGTCTATCCCGCCATCTACACAATCTGGTTAAGCTTACAGGAGCGAGAACCATCGGGTTGGACATTTGTTGGCTTGAGAAATTTCGAGCGACTATTTGGCATGAGTGCCTTCAACGAAAGTATCGGTCACACGATTGTTTTTCTTGTCGGCTATGCAACCACAACAATGATTTTAGGATTCGTAATTGCACTCTTGTTAAGCCGCACCGTTCGATTTTCAGGTTTTTATATCACCCTTCTTTTTATCCCTTGGATTATTGCCGATATCATTGCTGGTATGGTGTTTCGCCTGCTGGTTGTGCCGGATTACGGGCTGCTCTCAGGCATCCTGCAAAACCCGGCACTTTTTCCCCCGAAGGGATTATCAGTTCTGACAGCGATCCCGCCGCAGCCCTGGTTTGGTGATTTCCCTTTCCCCCCTGCTCCAGCCATGACCTTTCTCATCCTGGCTTCGGTCTGGCGCGCACTTCCTTTTGTCACCTTACTGCTGCTCGCGGCTATGCAAACTGTTCCCACCGAACTTGTCGAGAGCAGTCGTATTGATGGGGCTAATGGATGGCAAACTGTGCGCTTCATCATGATTCCGCTGATGTTGCCGGCCATGGTTGTAGCACTTTTTAGCCTTACGCTCAGCGGAATGAATGGTGTTGGCATGGTATTCAGTTTCTCAGGTGGCGGACCCGGCACATCAACTCAAGTGCTAAGCTACTTGTTATATACCATCGGTTGGGACCGGCTGCAGTTCGGTCGTGCAGCAGCATTGGCCTTATTAATCGCCATCGTTAATCTTACCTTGATTACAGGCACCATGCGTTTGACACGAGTCAATGAAGGGAATACGTAACATGACAAATAAAATATCAAGACGGAACTGGAATCGCATATTGATCAATGGCGCTTTGGTCCTGATCGTTATATTTGCAATGATTCCTATTGCCACGACATTGATAATCTCCTTTAAAACCCAGCAGGACATCACCCGCAAGCCCCCGGTAATCTTTCCTTGTGACACGGAGACGGCCGCTTTCGACCTACGCGCCTGCCGTTGGTCAGTAGAGGGATACGATCGTGTTATTGCACCCAAACCATCTGAGGGGCTGCTTGGTTTTTCACTGACGGGAAACATGCTGCGAACGTATCTTCCCAATACTTTGTTGTATGCTACGACCGCATCACTGATGGTTGTGCTCTTCGCCGGTTTATCTGGTTATGCCTTTTCGCGCTACCGTTTTCGCGGGCATGCCATACTGATGGCAGCTATCCTGGCCATTACCGGCGTTCCACTACTCACAAATCTTCTAGGTCTCTATCAGATGGGCGTAACCTTACGCAAAGCGCAAATTCCGTTTTATGATGACCGGTTTTTCATCATTCTTGTCTATATGGGCTTTTATTTGCCACTGAGTGTCTGGATCGCTAAAGGTTTCTTCGATGCTATTCCAATTGAATTAGAAGAAGCTGCGTTAATCGACGGCTGCACCCCATTAGGTGTGCTCGGCCGTATCACGATGCCTCTCGCCTTACCAGGATTGGCCGCTGTTTTTCTACTTACCTTCGTCAGCGTATGGAACGAATTCATCGCCGGTTATTTGCTTATCTCTAAGAATGAACATAAACCCGCTATGTTTGGTCTTTATGAATTTCTAGGTCAGAACATCATTAATCTTCAAGTGATCGCTGCTGCCTGTATTTTGATCGCCGTGCCTATGGTTATTCTATTCCTTTTCACCAGGCGAAGTTTCTTTAAAGCGATGGTTGAAGGAGCTGTCAAAGGATAATACATAACTTTTCAAAACAAGAAATACAAACGCTGTGGCGTCAAACAAAATGAACGAAATCCTACCCACAATCTCAAAAAAATTGCTCATCGACGGCAAATGGTGTGCGGCCGTTTCTGACAAAACATTCAACAGCTGCAGCCCATCAGACGGCGCGCACCTGGGAACTCTAGCCTTAGCCAATGAAGAAGATGTCGATCGGGCTGTATCAGCTGCCCAGGTCGCATTAAATGGCCCTTGGAGTCAAGTAACACCCGCCAATCGCGAAGCGCTCTTGCGCCGCCTAGGTGATTTGATCGAGGAAAATGCCAGCGAATTGGCTCGGCTGGAGTCTCTGGATAATGGCAAGCCAATCTGGCATACGAGGGCCATCGACGCCCCGGTAGCCGCCCGCTTAACTTATACAGCCGCCGGCTGGCCTTCAAAAATCGCTGGTTATACCCCCTCTGTTTCTATTCCCAACAAGTTTGTTTACACACGACGCGAACCTGTAGGTGTTGTAGCTATCATTATCCCTTGGAATTACCCGCTTATCCATACAATGCAAAAGCTTGCGCCTGCGCTTGCCTGTGGCAACACTGTTATTTTCAAACCTGCAGAACAGGCCTCCCTGGCAACCTTGCGTTTGGGCGAACTCATCCAAGAGGCAGGATTTCCTGACGGCGTCGTCAATATTCTAACTGGCGATGGTCCAACTACTGGGGCGGCACTCGCTAATCATCCAGGCGTCAACAAGATCGCTTTTACCGGTTCCGTCTCCGCAGGGCAAAGTGTCATGCGCGCTGCCTCCAATAATATCAAGCGCGTCACACTCGAACTGGGCAATAAAGCCGCAAATATTATCTTTTCTGATGCAGACTTATCGCAAGCAGTACAAGGTGCGTTTAAGGCAGCCTTTGGTAATACCGGTCAAAGCTGCGTGGCAGGCGCTCGTTTATTCGTTCACCAGGACATATATGAAACAGTCCTGCAGCAGTTGATCGATATGGCCGCAAATACCAGAATCGGACATGCCATGGACCCCGAAACCAAACTCGGCCCCATCATTGATCAGGAGCAAATGAACAGCATATTGAACTACATCGAAAGTGGAATAGATCAAGGAGCAAAATTGCATTGTGGCGGTGAGCGCTTGATGGAAGGCGATTTGAGTAAAGGCCATTTTATGGCCCCAACCATTTTTACAGATGTCAGTGATGATATGGCTATTGTTTGTGAAGAGATATTTGGACCGGTGCTGTCCATATTGCCCTTTGAAACTGAAGAAGAAGTGATCGCTCGCGCCAACAACACCCCATATGGTTTAGCCGCGGGTGTTTGGACACGTGATGTGTCACGTGCGCATCGTGTATCCGCCGCATTAAAAAGTGGCGTTGTTTGGGTCAACACTTACGATTTATTTGATGCAGCCGCACCATTTGGCGGATTCAAGGGCAGCGGATTTGGACGTGACAACGGCCGTGAAGTAATCGACGCTTATACCGAGGTTAAAGCCGTCTGGGTGAATACTGAGTGATGAATACCTTTAATTTTCATTTACCAACAAAGATAATTTTCGGCCAACCCGCACACGAGGCATTGTCTTCTGAACTTATGGGGCTAAATGCCGGCAAAGCAGTAATCGTCAGTGACGCAGGGTTGGAACAGCTCGGCCTCGTCAGCCAAATAGAGGACGCTCTACAAAAGGCCGGGATTGATGTGATCTCCTTTACAGCCGTCAGCAGCAACCCGACCACCAACGAAGTGAGTGCCGGGTTGAATTTAGCCCGGGCACGCGAGGCTGATGTGATCATAGCTTTGGGTGGTGGCAGTCCCATTGATGTGGCCAAGGGTATCGCCTTGCTTTTAGCCAATGGCGGTACTTATGCTGACTATCAGTGGGGCGGAAAGATGATCACCAAGCGCAGTTGGCCGCTTATCGCTGTTCCCACCACGGCGGGAACAGGGAGTGAAGTGAGCAAAGTAGCTGTCGTCTCCGACCCTGAAAACCCTTTCAAGAAAGGTGTCCTCAGCCCACTGATGTTTCCACAAATCGCCATTGTGGATCCTAAGTTGACACTAGGCCTACCCCCCCAATTAACAGCAGCTACAGGTATGGATGCCTTCATCCATGCCTTGGAAGCGTTCGTTGGCAAGCGCGCCAACCCCTTCACTGATCAATTGGCTCTTGCAGCCATGCAAGCAGCATGGACCTATTTGCCTCAGGCTGTCTTCAATGGCAGCGATCTAGAGGCCCGCCAACAAATGATGTTGGCCGCCTTGTGGGGCGGCACAGCTATGGATCATGCCGGCCTGGGACTTATTCACGCCCTTTCTGGCCCATTGACAACTCATCTACATCTCCATCATGGGCTGGCAAATGCCATAATATTGCCCCATGTGGTTCGTTTCAATCTCCCTTCCATACCCGCAGAACGCCTACAATTATTGAATAAGATCTTCGGCTTGGATACATCCACAGATGGTGAGGTTTTGGTAAACAGGCTAACGCAATTTGTGCGCGATCTTGGTCTGCCCACCTCACTTAGTCAACTGGCTATGCCGTTAGTCAATGTTGATTGGGATGCAATTGCCGAAGAGACGACGCGCATGGTCTTAATTAACAACAATCCTCGACCCGCAACGGCCGATGATTGCCTGAACCTTCTGAAGGGCATGAAATGAAAGATGAATCTGTAACAGCCCAAACGAGCGCACAATTCGTTCGCCACGTGAGCGAGCAATCCCATGCCATGGCCGGTGCAGTCATCGCGTTGTCAGCAGCTCAAGCGGCTGCTCTAGGGCAGGCCTGTATGCAGATCAGTGTTAATCTAACGAATACGTCTCAAGAAATCAATGACAGTCCAATAGAGCAAATGAACCAGATTAAAGAAACCTTGCTCCAACTAACTGACCGCGATGCCGGTGCTATTGCCGAGTATGTCGCTCTGCGTGAAGCAGGCAAAACTTTGGCAGGCCAACAGTTATTATGTCGTACACCGGCCGAAATCGGGCAGCTCTCGGTCAAGACCGCTCAAATCCTGCAAGATTTTCGCTCACAAGTGAACGAACGTGTCCAAGACGATCTTGAAATGAGCATCAGCCTCTTGGCCAGTACTGCTCAAGCTGCCATGCTGCTTTTAGACAGCAATCTGCGCATCTGGCCGGAACAACCTTTATTAGCAGAGTTCGAACCTATTCGGGAAGAATTGGAACAAGAGATCTTCCTTCTAACCCCGGTAAAACGAATTCGACAATTGAACTAACCTGGACAAATTACACTTACTATATTGGCTAGCAACGGAAGATAAAAGATGAGCACAATTCTTATACAAAACGGCTCAGTTGTCACCATTAATGATGCACAGCAAGTTCACCGAACAGGCTATGTGTTTATTGAAAATGATTTGATAACGGCCGTTGGTGCAGGGGATGCCCCAACCCAATTACAAAATGCAGACACAGTTATTGACGCGACATTGATGGCCGTCATGCCCGGCATGGTTAATGCCCACACCCACCTCTTCCAGACCTTTATTCGTGGTTTGGCTGATGATAAACCGCTGCTAGAATGGTTAAAAACCGCCATATGGCCGGTAGCGCAATCTTTGACCGAGGAAGAAGCCTATGTCGCAGCGATGATTGGCATGGTGGAGAACATTCGCGGCGGTGCGACTTCTATCATTGACCATCAATACATACATACTGAACCGGGCAACGATGATGGCGTTTGCCGTGCAGCCGATGAGGCAGGTCTGCGATTCTTGCTAGCGCGGGGCTGGACCGACATTGATTATCATCCGGCCTTTATGGAAAAACCCGACCAAATCATTAGTGAAACAACTAGGCTGCGGCAGAAGTGGCAGCTTGAGGGAAACGGCCGTATCCGCGTTGAGTTTGGCCCCTTAATACCTTGGGGTTGTACCACAGATACCATGTGTCAAACCCACACAATCTCACAGCAGTGGGGGGCCGGCACACATATCCATGTCGCTGAAACGAAGACCGAAGTAGACATGAACCTGGAATCACGCGGCAACCGCCATATAGAGTGGCTGGCCGACATCGGTGTCCTTGGCCCCAACATGCAGTTGGTACACAGTATTTGGCTGGAGGATAATGAAATCGATCTCATCGCCAAACATAATGCCATCGTTGTTCATTGCCCGGTTAGCAATATGTATCTGGCTTCCGGTGTGGCACGCGTCCCAGAAATGCGTAAGCGTGGCATTACGATTGCATTAGGCAGCGATGGTCCAGGCAGTAACAACAGCCAGGATATGATGGAGCTGTTGAAGACAACCATACTCCTGCATAAGGTTGATACACTTGATGCCACAGTATTGCTCCCCGAAGATGTTTTGTGGATGGCTTGCCGGGGTGGTTCAGTCGCTTTCGGAATGCCTGAGCAGATTGGCTCACTAGAAGTGGGTAAAAAGGCAGATGTGGTATTGGTAGATCTGGATACGCCAATGGCCATGCCTGTGCACCGCGTCCCTTCTGCTCTGGTCTACAATGCCGGCACAAGAGATGTTGACACAGTGATTGTGGACGGCCGTGTTCTAATGAAAAATAAAGAGATTTTGTTTCTTGATGAAAAAGCACTGTTGGCTCAAGCAAGAAACGCGTGCAATGACTTATTTGAACGCGCTGGAGTGATCGTAAATTAACAAAAAACAGATGCCTAATCAAATCATAAATGGTCAACATAATTCCTCAAGGATTAAAGGACTGAAAGAATGAACCTGGCAGGAAAAACTGCACTTGTTACCGGTGGTGCGGTTCGGGTGGGCAAAGCCATAACCCTGGCGCTAGCTCAGGCTGGAGCAAATGTTGTCATCAATTTCAACAGCTCTGAAACTGCAGCCCATGACACAATGGCCACCGCCCGCATGATGGGCGTTAGTGCGTTGGCAGTCAAAGCGAATATCGGCGACAACCAACAAGTCAAAGTAATGGTCGATAAGGCAAAAGAACAGTTTGGAAGCATCGATATTCTGGTAAACAATGCCTCATTGTGGATGGAAACCCCCTTCCCAACCAACAATTTAGATGGGTGGCATCGTGTCACAAATATCCTGATCAACGGTGCCTACTATTGTGCCAACGCCGTTGCACCCCTTATGCAAGAGAGAGGAGAGGGAGCCATCGTCAATATTATTGACCTATCCGCCTATGAACCCTGGCCAGGTTATAGTGCGCATTCTATTGGCAAATCTGCACTGCTGGCTCTAAATCGTCAATTAGCGCTGGAATTGGCTCCCGCTGTACGAGTAAACGCCGTTGCTCCTGGTCCTGTTTTACCCCCACCTGATTATGATGAGCAAAAGATCGCCCGCACTGCCGGAAACACACTGCTTCAGCGATGGGGCACGCCTGAGGATATTGCTGATGCGGTTTTATTTTTTATCAAAGCAAATTATATAACTGGTGAAGCATTGGCAGTAGATGGCGGCCAGCGGTTCGCTCACCGCAAGCTCGAACACGGATGATCGATACGCTCCTTGGATTAGACATTGGCACAACTTCCACAAAAGCTGTGCTGTTCGACCTGGCCGGAGCAGAAATAGCCAGAGAAACTTCACGACCATATCAAATCCACTCACCACGACCAGGTTGGGTTGAACAGGATCCGGAAGAAATATGGCAGGCGGTACTGGCAACTATTCGTGGCGTGCTCGCAAAGAATAATTCTCCCGTAAATGTGCTGGCGCTCTGCATGGCCGCCCAAAGCGGATCATTACTGCCTGTAGATGCGCAGGGCGATCCAGTTTATGCACTCATTACCTGGATGGACGGCCGTACCAGCGAACTTGTACAACAATGGAAGGATGATGGTTTACAGTCACAGGTAAAATCCATTAGTGGCTGGTCACTTTACCCAGGACTTTGCCTGCCTACAGTTGCCTGGTTACAACAACACAACCCAGAGGTTGTCGCAAATGCAAGTACCTATTTCTCTGTTAATGATTTCATCACCCATCGCTTAACCGGAATTAAGTGCACAAATCCATCCAACGCGGGTGGGATGCAGCTTATTGATGTACGCAGAGGTAAATGGAGCCAAACCCTGTGCGCAATCGCAGGGATCACAACCAGCCAGCTTTCACCAATCAAGCCCTCCAGTGCAGTCATCGGTAGAATCAAACCAGAACTCTGCAAACTTACCGGTCTTTCGTCTGAAGCAATCTTGGTCAATGGCGGTCATGATCAGGGCTGCACAGCCCTTGGCCTAGGTATAACCTCACCAGGAAAGTTATTGCTCGCCTGTGGTACAGCATGGGTCATTACCGGTGTAACAACCCCAACTGAGTTGCATCTCGTAACTACTTCACTCGACCTAAACTATCACCCCGTACCCGAACGTTGGACGATTTCTCAATCCTTAGGTGGTCTAGGAGCCTCATTAGAATGGTGGGCCAATCAGGCCTGGCAATCTTCAGACAGGCTCAGTGGCGTAGCGCGTGGGGAGATTTTTAGCGCTCTAGATGTAGAATTATCTGAAACCAAAGCGGGGGGTGAGGGACTCTGCTTTTTGCCTTTGACCGGTGGGCATAGCGGTCCGGCTACCACACAGCGTGGCGGCTTCGTGGGATTACAATTAAGCCACTCAAGAGCAGACATGGCGCGCGCAATTCTTGAAAGCGCCGGATTTGAACTACGGTGGGCATTAGAATCGATCGTATCAGCAGGCTTACCGGTAGATAGATTTTGGATGGTCGGTGGTGCCGCAAGCAGCCCCCTTTGGCCCACTATTCTGGCTGACATAACAGGACTCCCAATTTCCATGCCTCAGTACGACGACTGGCCGGCGTTGGGAGCAGCCATTCTTGCAGGTCTTGGCGCCGGTGTTTTTGAAACGATAGAAGAAGGTCTGTCTCGTTTTCATAAACCATCAATAGATATCATCCCGGATGAGACATATAGCTCACTATATGAACATGGATTTAGATCTTACAAGCAACACGTCCTGAACAATATACCAATACACCATGCCAATTGAAAGTAAAGAAATTTTAGTTAGCAGCAAGAATTAAAGTATCAAGGAAATATCACATGAGTAACCCAACTATCGCCATCACCATAGGGCAGTCCCATTATCAGCGCATGTTCAGTCAAGAAGCTTGGGACGCAATAAAATCATTCGCAGATGTTATCCATCATCCGGGCCAAGAGCCGGCAGACAAAAGCGAATTAATCGCGCTCCTGCCGGAAGCGGATGGATGTATCACAAGTTGGGGTGTAGCATGTCTTGACGCAGATGTTATTTCTGCTGCACCTCAGCTTAAGGCAATGGCCCATATGGGAAGCAGCGTGAAACGCTTCGTTTCGGATGCCTTTTGGCAGCGTGGCATCCATTTAACCAGCGCAGGCATCGCCCTTGCCCGAGATGTTGCTGAGACAACTGTGGGCCTGATGATCGTGGGACAAAAACGCATTTGGCCGTTGGGCCGGCATGTACGGGATGGGGGTTGGCGTGATAGTCCGGCATGGGATCAATGGTTCTCTCGCGAATTGTATCGTAAGGAAGTAGGCATTATCGGGGCCAGTAATGTAGGGCGTAATGTTATCGAACTGCTTAAACCATTTGGGCCGACTATTCTGCTCTACGACCCGTTCATAACGGAAGATAAAGCGGCGCAAATGGGAGCGACAAAGGTCGATCTGGCTACATTATTGCAGCGCTCCGATGTGGTCTCATTGCACGCCCCGGCCAATGCAGAAACATACCAAATGCTCAACGCGGAAGGACTTGCTTTGATGAAGGATGATGCACTGCTGATTAATACGGGTCGTGGGACTCTTATTGACGAACCTGCCTTGGTGAAAGAATTAAGTAAGGGCCGTTTCTTCGCCTTCTTGGACGTGACCGATCCTGAACCCCCTTTGGCTGACAGCCCTTTGCGCAGATTACCCAACGTAGTCGTCACACCTCACATTGCGGGCTGCATCGAGAACTGTAACCGGATGGGAGAATTGGCGGTTGAAGAATTACGCCGGTTTTTTGCTGGAGAAGAGGCTGTTTATCCAATAACGCCAGCATTATTCAAAAGGATTGCATAGAAGAACAAAGGCATCTAAAAAAATTCGATGTCTTCCACGCTTATATAATCAAATAGTGATTCTTGAAGAGAAATTGGAAATTAGGAGATGACCGATGAAACGATTTAGCAACCAGGTTGTACTTATCACTGGTGCAGCTAATGGAATTGGGAAAGCATGTGCTCGCCGTTTTGCGCAAGAAGGGGCAAACATCGCCTGCCTGGATTATGCAGTTGATGCAAACGAAGCCGTTGTCGAGGAATGTCGCGCGCTGGGTGTCGAGGCGCTAGCGCTGCAATGTGATGTGACTGATCCTGAGAGTATTGACACGGCCGTAAAGGCCATAATGCAGCAATGGGGTCGAATTGACACGATGATTACATCAGCCGGCATCTACACTGGCAGCCCCCTCTCAGAAGTATCACTAGCACAATTTCAGCGCACAATTGATATTAACTTGACCGGCGCATTTTTATCCAACAAAGCCATTGCCCCAATAATGATGGCCCAACGCAGCGGAAGCATTATAAATCTATCCTCCATGGCCGGAAAGACAAGCTGGCCCGCTTCCGCAGAATACTCTTCCTCTAAAAGTGGTGTCATTGGTCTAACACGTTCAGTGGCCATGGAACTAGCCCCATATGGTGTGACTGTTAACGCTTTATGTCCGGGTAACACCTTGACGGACATGGTTCGCAACGTCGCCAAAAAAGTTGGCGCTTTAGACGGAATGACCGGTGATGAGTGGTTGCAGCTGCGCGCAAATGATTGTCCCATGAAGCGCCTGGCGGAACCCTGGGAAATGGCCGGTGTGGTCGCCTTTTTGGCTTCGGAAGATTCCCGCTATCTAACAGGTCAAGCCATTGAAGTTGATGGCGGGATGGTAATGTCATAGAGATGGAATACACAGGTTATCTGGATTTTTGGTTTACCGACCGGCCCATTGTGAAACGAATCGCGCCTTTCACATCATTGGGCATTAAGAATATGAATTTTTTCTTCTGGCGACAAGCACCGCTAGAGGAACTGGCTGCCGAGTGTAAACAACAAGGCGCACGTCTATATTCTACCTTTGATGACGATATGGGATCGCTCGCCGACCCGGGCGACAACGATAAAACTTATCGTTCGTGGGCTGAAAGTCTGGAAATGGCTGAGAAGTATGGTTTGGCTGCCTTGTACATATTCTCCAACCAAATTGTGCTACAGAATGGCATCGAATATGTGCAGCGCTTGTCGGGTAATTACAGCGAAGCAGAACAATATGCCAATTTACTTGATCAGACGAATCGGATAATGAAGCTGGTTGAGCAAACCAAAGTGGAAGTACGTGTTGAATGTTTGAATCAGTTTAACTTTGTAGGCAAAATCTTAGTGGACAACCCGCAGTTGGCAGCAGATTGGGTTCGCCGGATCGATCACCCTCAATTCCGCTTAACTTTTGATACGTATCACCAACAGCGCGGTTCAGGGGAGTTGTTGTGGAATTTGGAGACTCATTTTGATTTGATATCGGCCGTGCATATTGGCGATGTCCCCACCCGTCAAGAACCAGGTACGGGTGAAATCAATTTTGTAAATATTCGCAAGAAGCTACATGAGCTGCAATATGATGGCGAAATCGGCCTTGAGTTTTCGCCATCCACAACTGAGTCTGCGGCAATTGCGCGAACCAGAGAGATTTTTCCTCTTAACTATGCGGGAACAAGATAGATGAAGGAAACGGCCGATGCCATAATTGTTGGCGGCGGTGTAATTGGAACTAGCATAGCCTACCACCTAGCTCAAAAGCAGTTTGGCCATATTATCTTGCTTGAGCGAGATTCATTGGGCAGCGGCAGCACCGGTCACTCCGTAGCAACCATCGATTTCCTTACACTGCAAGAACATGCCGTTGAACTTTATGCACGGAGCGCCGTTTTTTTTCAAAACAGCGCAGAAATATTAGGCACAGATTGTGGCTTTGTGGAAACAGGATCCATCCTCCTTGGTGGGCCAGAGCAGGAGCAGAAACTATCAACGGCCGTTTACAATATGCAGGAAGCAAAACTCGACGTGCGTTCACTAACTTTGGGTGAGCTTGAAGCATTGGACCCTCGTATGGTCATTAATGGTGTCACAACGGCGAGTTACACACCTCAAGCCGGATATGCTGATCCGGCAATGACAACTTATGCTTTCGCCAAAGCCTCCCAAAGCCTGGGTGTAGATATTCAACAAGGGTGCGAAGTTCTTAAGCTCCTCAGCGAGTGCGATCGCATTATTGGTGTAGAGACAACCACCGGAAAGGTCACATCACCACTCATAATTATTGCCGCCGGCCCATGGAGCATGCACATCTTGCGGTCTGTTGGTATCGATCTTCCTTTATATGTGATAAGTCACCCAGTAGTTGCCTTACGCCGTCAACCAGATTTTGGCCCGGCTCATCCGGCATTACTTGATCTCACAACTGGTATTTACGCGCGTCCGGAAACGGGTGGATTGACACTTCTAGGATCCCTTGATCCACAAATTGGACATGATCAAGTCGACCCAAATAGAGGGCCCGGTTATGTCCATGAAAACTATATCTTATGGACGATGGAGCGGCTGGTTCAACGCTACCCAATGTTGGCCACCAGCGAGTTGCACCAAGGTTGGTCAGGGCTCATGACCATATCCCCTGACTGGCAGCCCGTTATTGGCCAATGTCCAGATTGGCGCGGGTTATATTGCGCCATTGGATTTAGTGGTCTGGGTTTTCAAATTAGTCCGGCTACCGGTGAATTATTATCTGGACTACTATGTGGCGAAAATAGTGCAACCAAACAGCTCGCACCGTATTCCCCAGCTCGTTTTGCTGCAGGACAATTGTTGCCAACGTATCGGGATGACATCACAGATAAGTCATCAGGATAAATAATTTGATCAACACCAACAAAACTATCGTTATTTTCTATCAAGCGCATGCAACATAAGGCAGGATAAGTATGAAAATTGGCAAGCGCATTCGTACACGACGCAAGGAGCTTGGACTTAGTCTGCGGCAGCTCGGTAAAAAAACCAGTGTAAGCGCTAGTTTTCTAAGTCAGGTGGAAAATGATCAAGTCTCGCCATCACTTAATTCACTTCAGAGCATTTCCACCGCCCTCGAAGTGCCAATGTTCTATTTCTTAAATGATATGCAGGGCGGTGCCGTCGTTCGTGCTGGAGAACGACGCAAGCTGTATTTTTCAGACTCCAAAATTGGTTACGATCTGTTGACCCCGGATTTCTCACGGCAAATGATGTCAGTTCTCATCCGCTTGGAGCCTTATGCCTGTCGAATTGCCATGCCCCTTGCCAGGGCAACGGAACAGTGGATGCATGTGATGAATGGCAGCATGAAGATAATAATCGGCGATGACGCACATTTGCTTGAAACCGGAGATACAATTTACTATGACGGTGACTTGCTGCGTGAATTCAGCTCAGTTAGCGACGAAGAATTGCTAGTTATATGTTGTGTATCGCCACCTGCCTTGTGATACATGCGCTGCTAACAGCCTCATCACTCTTATGATTATGGATGAATAACTCCTGCAAGCATCAGGAAAACTTCTACTTACAATTGCATACTTAGTTTCTAGGGCTGGCAGCCAAGTCAGGATTAAGACGTTCAGCCTCATCCAAATCATCTAGAGCTTGCGACCGACGCCCTAGTGCTCGGTATGTAAGACCGCGATAATAGAAAGCAAGTGCATCGTTAGAATCAATCCGTATAGCTTCGCCGTAATATACCAGGGCTTCAGTTAACCGACCCAATGACTTGGTAGCCTCGCCACGATTACGATAAGCAACTGCATACGTTGGGTCTAGGCGGATAGCTTCTTCAAAATCCCTAAGAGCTTCTTGATAACGCTCTAGAGCCAGATACGTGAGCCCTCGGTTATTGAAATAATCAGGTTGCTGTGGATCGACTTGAATAGCTCGGTCATATTGTGATAGAGCATCATCATACCGGCCCAGGGCGTGATAGATGCTGCCCATTCCATTGAGGGCTTGGCTCATTTCAGGGTCAAGGTGAATCACCTCACCATAATCTACAAGCGCTTCCGTGTAATGTTCAATCTTTTGATAAACCGTTCCCCGGCGATAATAGCCTGTTGCATCTTCAGGTTTGAGATTTATAGCTTCATCATAATCTGCTAAGGCCATCTGGAAATCACCAAGCCCTAAGTAGACACGCCCTCTATTGATACGAGCAGCAGACGCTTCCGGAGTAATGCGGATAACTTCGTCAAAATCTGCCAAAGCCTGCGAAAACTGCCCCTGTTCTAGATAAATGCAACCACGGCTGAAACGAGCAGCTACATCAGTGGGGCTTATACGGATGACCTCATCAAAATCCTTAGCCGCTTCCTGGTTACGTTCCAGAGCCTGGTAAAGGCTGCCACGTTTTGTGTATATCTCTGCATCATCAGGCGCTAATCGGATAGCCTCGCCATAATAAGCCAATGCCTCCGGATATCGTTCCAGCGCCTCGTAAACAGTTCCTCGATTAATATACGCTACCGAATCCCCCGGATTTAAACGGATCGCTTGGTCATAATCCCCCAGGGCCTCCTGCATTCTTCCCAGCTCCTGATATGCAAGTCCGCGGTTGCGGAAAGCATCTGCATTGTCAGGTTGAAGTTCAATAGCTTCATCATAGTCCCCTAAGGCATCCTGGTAACGTCCCAATGATTGGTAGATACTACCTCGTTGTATAAATGCATTAACATCTTCACCACTTAAACTTATGGCTTCATTATAATCTGACAATGCCTCTTCATATCGTCCTAACGCTTGGTAGATAGCTGCGCGCTTACGATATACAATTGCATTATCTGGGATCAGATTTATCCCTTTATCATAGTCGGCCAGAGCTTCCCCAGCCCGACCTAGTGTCTGGTAGACACCTCCTCGATTGATGTAGAAACGCCCCTCTGCCGGTTCCAAGTTTATAGCCTCTGAATAGTCCACCAGTGCCCCTTCATAATTCCGCAATGCCTCGTGCATCTGACCACGGCTGTCAAAAGCCGCGCTATTTTGCGGATCATACCGTATCGCAGCTCCATAATCAGCTAGGGCCTCGGGATATCGTTCTAGGGCTTGATTGGTAAGTCCTCGACCATAAAAGGCTCGCACATCCTGCGGATTTAGATGTATAGCCTCACTAAACCCTGCCAACGCTTCGTGAAACCGTCCACTCTCCCGGTAAATCGTTCCTCGCCCAATATGCGCCTCAACATCTTCTGCATTGCGTTGGATCGCTTCATCGAAATCGAATAGGGCTTGCACATCACGCCCCAATTCCTGGTATATCGCCCCACGACGAGTGTAGACAGATGCATCTTCTATATTAAACCGGATTGCTTCAGTATAATCTTCCAGAGCATCTTCAACTTGACCCAACATGCGGTAAGTGTCCCCGCGTTTCATATGAACATACGCGTTTTGCGCATTTAGGCGCAACGCTACATCATAGTCGGCCAGTGCGTCCGCGTATTGCCCAAGCACTTGTTGCACATTTCCGCGAAGGTAATAGGCCTGCATGTTTGCTGGATTTAGCTGAAGCGCTTCGCCATAGCTGGTCACTGCTAACGTAAATTTCTCCAGAGCCTCACAGGTCTCCCCCTTACTCTGATATGCTTTCCAATCATCGGGAGCCAATTGGATCGCTTTCTCGAAATCAGCCAACGCTTTAGCATATTGGCCAGACATTTGATAAATTGAGCCACGACCATAATATGCATTGGCGCTGGATGGATCGATCTGGATTGCCTTCTGGTAATCTGCCAGAGCCTCCTCAGTGCGCTCAAGAGCTGCAAATACAACGCCTCGATTTAAAAATGCTCGCATATATTGCGAATCGACTCGTACAGCTTCACCATAGTTGTCAAGTGCATCCTGTAATTCGTCCATGGCTTTAAATGTGTTGCCTCGAAAAAAGAAGGCTTCTGCATTTTGAGGGTAAAGATACAAGGCGTGGTCATAGTCGCTAAGAGCTTTTTGGAAATTGCCAAGATCGTTGTATACAGAGCCTCGTCGAGTATAGGCAGCGGTATACTCCGGATCCAGCCGTATGGCTTCATTATAGTCTGACAATGCTTCTTCTAGCCGACCTAATGTATGGAACATACTACCACGGTTGGCAAAAGCGCCAGCGTGATTTGGATCAAGTTGGATGACCATATTGTAGTCCGCCAATGCCTGTTCATAGCGACCAGCTATTTTATAAACATGAGCCCGACGGTTATAAGCCTCGATGTTTTCAGGATCCAGTAGGATGACCATTTCAAAATCAGCTAATGCGTCTTCCCATAGCCCTTGCCCTTGATAAGCCAATCCACGAATTACGTAAGCATTGTGAGAATCAGGTTCAAGCTGGATCGCCTTGTTCAGATCATCTATAGCTTCTGAAAATTGGCCCTGGGCATAATAGGTTGCGCCTCGCCCGCGATAAGCGTCAGCATATCGCGGATGGATATCTATGGCTTGATTATAGTTTGCCAGAGCTTTAGGAAAGCGTCGCAAAGCCTGGAAAGTATCACCACGGCTGCTGTAAGCCACAGCATTCTCAGGATTAAGGCTTAGTGCGATCTGGTAATCCTCGAACGCTTCACGGAAACGTTTAAGCGCATGATTTGTCCGGCCGCGATTGGTGAAAGCAGAACTATCCTGAGGAGACAGTCGTACTACTTCATCAAAATCGGTCAGCGCATCCTGATACCGGCCAAGAGCGTAGTACACTTCACCTCGACCATAATACGCCTCGACCAATTCTGGGCTCAGATCAAGTGCCTCATTATAGTCGTCTAATGCTTCAGGATACTGCTGCAAGCCAAAATAGACACTTGCGCGCTGCACGTACATTTCAAGATCTGGGGGAGCAAGCCGTGTTGATTCATCAAAATCCTCTAAAGCTTTATCGAACTGGCGAAGAAGAAGATAGGTCGCTCCACGACTAGCAAAAACGGCCGCATTACTTGCCCCGAGATCAATAGCACGGCCATAATCAGCCAATGCCTCATCATGTTGATTAAGTGCGCTGTGGGTCTGTCCGCGTTTGTAGAAGACATCATCATCTTCGGGAGCAAGCCGGATCGCTTCGTCGTAATCCACTAATGCGTCATCATACCGGCCAAGCGCTTGTCGTGTACTAGCTCGAGTTGCGTAAACTACTGCTAAACCACCACCTAGCTTGATTGCTTCGTCATAATCTGCTAAAGCCTCCAAGTAATGGCCTAAGGATCTATGCAAGTCGCCACGATGATAATAAACGTTGGCATCGTTTGGATCTAAAGAAATTGCCTGGTTATAATCAATCAAGGCATCTTCATTACGCTCCAGTTCATGATATATGATGCCGCGATTATGATAAGCTTGTGCATACTTTGGACTCAATCGTATCGCTTCCCCGTAATCAGCAAGTGCCTCAGGGATTTTCCCAATGGATTTATTTACAAGACCATGCTTTGTATAGGCAGCAGCATTATTAGGGTCAAGTCGCAGTACCATTTCATACTCAGCCAGTGCCTCCTCCGGCTGGCCAAGCATATCATATACTTCACCTCGTCTGTAGTATGCGGAAACAAATTCAGGGTTAAAGTCTATTGCTTGATCATAATCACGCAATGCATCCGCAAAACGACCGAGCAAGTAGTATGTGTTGGCACGATCAGAATAGTTTTTGGCCTTTTTTGAGCCTAGTCGGATAACTTCGTCATAATCATCCAACGCTTCTTCTAGCCGGTTGAGTGACATAAATGCATTTGCTCGATTAGTATAAACTTCAGCGTTCTCTGGATCGAGACGTATTGCTTCGCTATATTCGGCGATCGCCTCCTCATTTTTCCCAAGAGCATCATTGACCTCACCTCGGTTGATGAACAGGCTTTCATCTTCAGGGTTAAGTCTAATCGCTTCATCAAAGTCTTCCAGTGCACCGTCAAATTTACCGAGAGCTTGACGAGCTCTGCCACGATTTGCATATGCGGCTGCAAAAGCACCCCCCAGCATAATAAACTCATTATAGTCAGACAGAGCTTCTTCAAAACGCCCTAGGCTTTGATATACACCCGCGCGACTATACAGAACGGAGGGTTCTTGTGGATTGAGACGAATGGCCTCATCATAATTGGCCAACGCCTTTTTCTGATGCCCTTGCTCTTGATAAAGACGGCCGAGATTATAAAATGCGGTTGCATCTTCAGGATCAAGCCTAACCACGGCATCGTAGTCGGCGAGTGCCTCATCGATTCTCCCGATATCCCTATATATTCGACCGCGCTTGGCATGAGTCTTAGCATTATCAGGATCAAGTTCTAGCGATTCATTATAATCAGCCACTGCTTTTTCTGATTGGCCAAGAACATCATATATCTCAGCGCGACCAAAATATGCCGAATTAAGGCTGGGTTCCAGCCGAAGGGCTTCATCATAATCATTTATGGCCTCGGTGTGATAGCCCAGCTTTGCATAGGTTTCTGCTCTACTGACGTATGCTTCTGGGTTGCTCGAGTCCAGACGAATGGCGGTCGCGAAGTCTGCCAATCCATTCTCAATCTGATCCAGCATAATATAAGTTCTTCCGCGGTATACAAATGGTCTGGCATCTACAGGATCTAAACGAATTGCCTCAGCAAAGCTCGATAATGCCTCGGGGAATTTACCCAACTCCTGATGAACGCGTCCACGTTGAAATAGTGGCTCTGCAGCATTAGGATTGAGACGGACCGCATCGTCAAACTCAAACAGCGCTTCCTCGAATTTACCCGCGCCGAAGTAAGTTCGACCACGGCGATATCGAATCGAGCCCTCATCGTATTCATAATCCAAAGCCTGATCATAGTCAGAGAGGGCCGCTTGGGTATATCCCAGATCTTCATTGGTACGTCCGCGAAGATAGAAGATTTCAGGATCCTTTGTTTGTAGATTTACGGCCTGGTTAAAATCAACCAATGCCTCTTGTAGGTGACCCTCATTTCTATAATAAATACCACGATAGAAAAATAGGGGCACGGTTGCCATCCCCAACCGAATAGCATCGCCAAAATCAAGCGCAGCCTCTTGGGAACGGCCGAACCCTTGATAAATGCAGCCCCGACTGTAATGTATATCTGCTTGATCAGGATTAATGCTGATGGACCTCTCGTAGCATTCTAGTGCCTTTAGTGGTTGATCGAGTTCCATAAAAATGCTTGCCAGCCGGTTATGGGCTTCTACAACTTCCGGATTCAGGCTAATGGCTTCTTCGTAATCCACAAGAGCCATCTGCAGTTGATCTACTGCCTCGTGAGCACGCCCGCGGATTACAAATTCGGGGACACTTTCTGGCTCACACTGAATGGCTTTTTCATAATCTGTCAAAGCCTCTGGGGAGCGTCCAATCTGCCAATAAACCTGACCTCGTTGGAAGAATGCAGCAGCTAATTGCGGGTCTAAAGAGAGCGCTTCGTTGCAGTCGGCTAAAGCTTCTGGATAGCGGTTCAGCATTTGATATGTCAACGCGCGTGCACAATAAACATTTGCGTCGCCAGGATCTGTAGCAATCACTATTTCATAATCAGCTAACGCGTCATCGAAGCGGCTCAGATCATGGTATGTGCGACCGCGGAGAGTCCGAGCCGCTGTATCTCCGGCATTAAGATTAACTAATGCATCATAATCTACTAGAGCCGCCTCAAAACGACCTCGATTGCGGTTTATTTGGCCGCGACGATGGTAAGTCTCGCTTTCTCCGGGTCTAAGACGAATAACCTCATCATAATCAGCCAGCGCCTCTTTTGATCGGCCAATGGCTTCCAATGCTTCCCCTCTTTTGAAGTATGCATCTACACCTTTAGGATTAAGATTAATTGCCCTATTGTAATCGGCGATTGCTTCCTGGCTTCGCCCCAGATCCTGATATATACGACCTCTATTAAAGAAAGTCATATCATTTTTAATCCCTAGGCGAATGGCTTCATTATAATCAGCCAAAGCCTCAGCCAATTGACCAGCCTCGTAGAAAATCGCGCCGCGTTCGCTATATGCCTGTCCTTTAGAAGGATCTACACGAATCGCTGTATTGAAACTCTCTAATGCTTCTTCCCTACGACCGAGCGCCAGGAAAATGGAGCCACGCCCACAAAACGCTTCATGGTCATTGGGATTGCGTTCGACAACTTCGTCGAAATCAGCCATGGCTTCTGTATACTTGCCAACGGCCAGAAGAACCATTCCACGATTCTTGTAATTGCTGCTCTTCTCTTGATCCAGACGGATACTGTCACCATAATCGGAAATCGCCTCGTCAAACCGGTCAATTTGACGGTAGACGCTCGCCCTGCTCGAATATGCTTGGGCATTTACCGGATTCAGGCGAATAGTTTCATCATAATCAGCCAGAGCCTCTTTTAATCGACCAAGTTTGTGGTAAACAGTAGCTCGACCCATCAATGCTTTGACATTCTCCGGATCAAGACCAACAGCTTCATCAAAATCGACCAGTGCCTGTTCATAATGACCCAGTGAATAGTTTATTGATCCCCTGCTGGTATAAGCCTTCACAAATTTGGGATTCAGATTAACGGCCGTACCGTAATCAGAAAGAGCGGCATCCTTACGCTTTAGTTTCTGGTAAACAGTTCCACGATTATAATAAATAGCAGCATTCTTGGGATTGCGCTCGATTGCGGTTTTATAGTCTGCCAAGGCATCTTGATAACGGCCGATGCTTTTGTAAATAGTGCCGCGATTGGTATAAACGGCCGCACCTTTAAGACCACGGTCGATAGCACTATTATAGTCGGCCAAGGCCTCCGGAAAGCGTCCCAAGGAATGATAAATCGTGCCTCGATTGTAATATGCGGCAGCATACTCAGGATTCAGGGATATGCTAACCTCGTAATGTGCGAGAGCATCCTTGAAACGACCGCGGGCATGATATATCGTTCCGCGGTTGTAGTATGCAATGGCATCCCTGGGATCGCGGCTGATAGCATCATTATAATCAGCCATGGCCTTGTCAACCTGTCCAAGCGCTTTGTATGTACTACCTCGATTGGTATAGGCTGTCGCGTTTTCAGGATTTAACCGGATGGCATCATTATAATCCTTAAGTGCTTCCTGAAAATGGTTACGACTTCTGTAAAAGTTTGCGCGATTGAATAATGCTTCATCGTAATCGGGATCAAGTCGAATAGCTTCGTTATAATTGGCCAATGCATCCGCGGCTCGACCGGCTTCCTCATGAATGCGTGCGCGAAGATAAAAATAAACTGCGTTCTGAGGATCGAGTCTTATGGCAGTTTCATATTCGGCCAATGCATCTTCGAATCTGCTCGAGTCAGAATATATATAAGCCCTGCTGGCATAAGCGGCACTGTTATCTGGGTCGAAATTTATCGCAGCATCGAAATCAGTCAGCGCCTCAGGATATTGCCCCTTTTCTTGAAATACAAGACCCCGCCCAAGGTAGGCTGCGGCCAATTTGGGATTCAGACGAACAGCTTCATTGTAATCAGCTAAAGCATTTTCGAGCTGCCCAAGACCATAAAAGGCACCACCCCGCCCCGCAAAAGCTTTAGCATCAGGGCCCTTCCCAATAGCCACATTAAAGTCGGCTAATGCTTGTTTATAATTCCCAAGAGAATTGTTTGCATAACCACGGTTAACAAAGACAGAAGTTTCTTCAACACCAAGTCTTACTGCCTCATCGTAATCAACAATTGCCTCGTCGTAACGGCCCAGCATACTGTAAATATTGGCCCGATTGAATATCGCTTGCACCAGATCGGGATTCAGGCGGATAGCTTCATTAAAATCGGCCAAAGCTTCTTCATCGCGATTAAGTTCTTGAAAGATGCAGCCTCGCCGGTAAAAGGCTTGGGCATGTTGCGGATCAAGATCTGTTGCTCTACCAAAATAAGTTAGTGCCTCCAAAGAATGATCGAGGGCCGCGTTCGTTTTCCCTAGAGAGAAATAAGATTGTCCATCCTCAGGATCTAGTCTGACCGCTTCTTCATAATCGGTGAGAGCCTCCTCAAAACGGCCGAGTTCATAATAAATAGCACCGCGTTTGGCATAATAATCCTTATTATCAGGGATCAACTCAATAGCTCGATCATAATCAGCCAACGCTTCGGGCAAGCGATAAAGAGCACGATAGATCTTTGCTCGGTCGGCAAATGTGACCCCATTATGTGCATCGAGGCTGATGGCCTTATCATAATCAGCCAAAGCTTCGGGCACGCGACTATATGCTTCATGTATTTTGCCGCGGTTAGCATATGCGGCCGTGAACCGTGAGTCAAGACGAATGGCCTCATCGAAATCGACTAAAGCCTCTGCGAATCTCTCATCAGCAGCATAGGCCATGCCCCGACAAGTATATGTTTTAGGATCGCTAGGATCCAAGCGGATCGCGTTATCAAAATCAACCAACGCCTCAGGGATTTTATTAATGGCAATAAAGGTCGTACCTCGACCACTGTACGCCCTCACATCTTCTGGATTGTGACGGAGAGCCTCGCTGTAGTCGGCAATCGCAGGCTCATATCGCCCTAGGGCTTGGTTGCTTTTTCCACGCTCGCAAAAGACCGCAGCATTTTGGGGGTCGCGGCTCAAGGTTTCATTAAAATCAGCTATCGCTTGCTCATGTCGACCAACGATCTGGTTGATAATAGCGCGATTAAAATAAACCTGGGATTTATCTGGATCAAGGCAAATGGCATTATCAAAGCGTTCTAACGCTGCATCATAATCGCCAAGGGCTTGTTTAGCCCGGCCATATCCGTACTGTGATCTGGCATCTTCAGTGTCTAGCTGGACAGCTTGTTCAAAATCATCCACGGCTTCGGGGAAACGTTCCAGGTTTATATTGATATTGCCGTGACGTATTAAAGCCTGGGTAAATTCAGGATTAATTTTGATTGTCGCATCATAATCAGATAAGGCATCCTCCAAGCGCTCAAGCTTCTCATGAGCGAGCCCGCGATTATAGTAAACGAGGTCAGTGGGATTGAGTTGAACCGCCTGATCATACGCCTCCCGTGCGGCATGGTAACGTCCAAGCGTCAAATAAATCTCGCCGCGATTGACGTACGCGGGATCAAAATCAGGCTTTAGACTAATAACGGCCGTGTAATCATCCAAAGCCTCTGGATAATGTTTGAGTGCTTGATTCGTAACACCACGATCGAAATGGGCAAACGGATCATCCGGCAAAAGTCGTACGATTTGGTTATGGTCATCCAGGGCTTCATTCAACATAGCCCGATCACGATAAAAAGCACAACGCTTGGCGTAGGCCGTCACAAAGTCGGGGTTTCGTCGAATTGCTTCACCGTAGTCTATCAAGGCTTCATCAGAACGATTCAAAGCTAAATAAGAATCGGCACGTCTTAGGTAGGCAGCTGCGTCGTTGGGTCTGAAATCAAGAACGGCACTACACAGTTCTATTGCGCGATCGAAATCACCTGCTCGTTGATCTTCCATCGCCAATTCGAACATAACCTGGATAAGTTCTTCGTTACCAGGATCGAGATTGCGAAATCCAGAGGAGCGAAAGAAACGACGATGATTGAGCAGAAACCGTGAAAGTCTCTCTGCGGCTTCAGCTCGGTCACCTGTGGTTTCGGCCGCTGCGATCGTATCATCAAAAATCAGAAGATCTTCGGAAAAAGAAACATACTTACTGAGGTATTCTGTTAAGAGTTCTTGTGGTCTTCGCTTATTAAAAGTTGAGCCCAATAGTGATTCGCGCAGGTCAGACGCAAAAGCAAAAACTAAATCAGTAAATGGCGTTACGCGAGCCAGGCGAAAAACAGCCATCGCGCGCAAAAGCGCTTCAATTTCCGGCTCTCGTTCAAGCAGAATACGGCGAATATCAGCCCATAAGGCATCAACATTAGCGGCATGATATTGTTTCGCCGCCGCTTGATCAACATAGTCCAGCCCGGCTTCCTCTACCCGCCAATAGGTGAGTAACGTCAATTCAGGAGTCCCGTCATTGGATTCAATCAGAAATTCAGAGGCATCATAGTCGGTTTGAACACCAGATACGCCAACCGCACCGGCGATTAACCGGGCGGTTTCTTCGCTGGTCAGATCTCTAAGTGGAAATTCACCAAAACCATACTGGGCAAACCAATCAATATGTTCTTGGGTAATATGCTCATCTCGGGCTGTTGCAACCACATAAAGAGCTTTACTTGGCTGGAATGTTTCTATTGTTACAGTCAAATTCAGCAGCTTCTCTTCATCATCAAATTGATACGGCAGGTCGTCCAGGTATAGTAAGATCGGTTGATCTAACTCAAACTGCTTGCTTAATTGTTGTCTTAGGTAATGAGGATCGGCCGTGCGTAATTCAGGCCCTGGTTCAAAAACATGCTCTTCAGAAATCATTCCCGCTCTTACGGTCCGATAGATAAGTTCGATTGCCTCTCGTGTTTTACCAAGGTTGGCTGAACCGGTGATTAGCATTTTCGGGTTACTAAGGAAATCTTCGGGGCTGGTTACTTGACGATTGATCCACAGCACCTTACCACCAAAACCGCGGCGGCGGCGAAGATCGTCGGGCGTGAGGACTCGGAGGAATCTGGTTGTCATAGTTCCCTGCAATTATTTATAGCTCAGTAATACTTCTCGCTTTCGAGCATTATACAACAGAGCATATTCAACCGCAGTGAACCTCGCGTTGATTCTTTGTGAAGTTAAATTCACACTATTAAGAGTCTACAGAATCCCCTTCAATTTAGGCAAATCAATATTGGCCCCACATAATACAATTACCACATTCTTGTTCACATAAAGGCTTTTTGTTTGTTCGAATGCAGCTATAGCAACTGCGGCTGAACCTTCAATAAGCATATGTTGCGCTGTCATAAACTCGCGCAGACTGCTTGCAATTTCATCTTCGCTCACGGTGATGTAACTATCAACCAACCTTTGGCAGAGTGGAAATGTAATCGATTCCGGTTCAACTCCACCAGCTGTACCATCCGACAACGTTGGCTCAGATGGCAAATCGAGAATCGTCCCTGCCTCGACAGATTGAATCATAACCTGAGAGTTTTCTGGTGAACAACCAACTATTTCCACATGTGGAAATATTGACTTTAGGTAGCCGGCAATTCCAGAAATCAAACCCCCGCCACCTACTGATACAAATACAGCCTCAATGCTTTCAAGTTGTTGAGTCAGCTCTACAGCAATGGTACCTTGACCACCGATAATCTGGGGATCATTATAGGGTGATATAAAGCTCATATTATTTTGGGCAGCATATTGCCGGGCGTAGGCTTCGGTCTTGGCCGAATCTGTCCCATAGTACCGCACCTCAGCACCTAACTGCTCAATGTTCATCACTTTTGATTTGGCGGCATTTTCAGGTACAAAAACAATCCCCCTTGCATCAATAAATTTAAGTCCGAATGCAACGGCTGCACCATGATTACCCGTTGAGGCCGTAACAACACCTCTTTTTCGTTCAACTTCTGACAATGACAGCAGCTTATTCATAGCTCCCCGGGCCTTGAATGAGCCAGTATGCTGCATGTTCTCACATTTGAAATAGACATTAGCTCCGCCAAGCTTACTAAAATAATGTGAATATTCGAGGATTGTTTGACGTACATAAGGCTGGATTCGCCGATTCGCTTCCTGCACAAATCCAGGTACGTCGATGAAATCATTAGCCATCATAATAAAAACCACACATTGTTCATGAATGAGATCCCATGCAAAGGTCTGCAGGAATTTTGTACAGATCGTGGCGAAATCAAAATAAATCCCTAAAAAGTAAATATGCAGCGTTCATATTAGGACAACTGTCATCATTTTGCCAATGATAGCCAGAATATGCCTTAATATCTCCTATTTTATTGACATCCCCTGCATTGCCGCAGTTTGGGATGCTGTGTATGATTATGTGACTGCTGGAGGCAAATATGTCTATTCCCACAAAATGGTCCCGAATCATGTTCGTTTTCTTACCGCTAATTGCCCTGACAATTAGCGGCTGTGTTAGTCTTCTTCCCGAATTCAGCTATCAAGGCCGCCTGCTTGATGACCAGGGACATCCAGTTCCTGACGGCGACTATGAAATGACTTACAGCATATATCATGTCAATATTGAAGGCACGGCCGTTTACAGTGAAACACAGACGATAGCAGTCGATAATGGCCTATTTACGACCTCTATCGGTTCTTCACCGGATCTGGATCCCCAAGTTTTTTCCCAGCCGGCCTGGATGGAAGTAACAATCGAAGGCGAAACACTAACCCCGAGGCAGCGGCTGCAAGGGTCGCCCTTTGCCTTCAGCCTGGTGCCGGGTGCGGTAGTACAGGGCGAAGAAGTCCGCGACCGTAATTTTGGTGGTTTTGATGACACAGGCGCGGTTATGACTATCTGGAATCAGGACCCCACTGAAGCAGGCGGGCATGCACTCTTTGCCCTTAACCAAGCAGCGCCGGAAGGAACTGATCGCAGTATAACAGCCGCCTTATTGGCAATCGCTTCAGGTGGAGAAAACGGCTCTGGATCAGATACCGGTGCCTACGGGGCGATCATTCGCTCCGAACATTATCGCGGGATGTACAGCCGGGGTAGTAATGATTATTATGCCGCTGTATTTGACAGCAATGCGGGTATCCAGATCACAGGTGGCGGTGATTGTAACGGCTGTACCATAGCCTATATGGGATACAACATTGGCGAATTAGCTATCGCGCCCGGTGATTTTGTAAGCATCAGCGGGGTAGAGCTCGATCCCGATTTGAATGTACCGGTAATGCAGGTAAAGAAAGCTCAGGCTGGCGATAAAGCAGTGATCGGTGTGGCCGGTGGCGCAGTGACACGCGAGCCGATCAGCGAGCTCTTTGGCGCGCAGGTTGGTGGTTTTGAACAAGTTGGTGGAGCAGCCAACAAAGGCAGTTTTGTCTCCGTGGTTGTACAGGGACTGGTACAGGCGAAAGTAGGCAACACGCCCTCCCTGGATTTGGGCCAACAATTAGAAGGGACGAACACCTCACCGGCAATCGGCCGTTTGATGAGCGCACCGGAAGGCGACGGAATGGCTTGGGTCATGCTCAGTGGGCAGTAAGGCGGAGATACCAATGCAGCGTTGGAGGAAAAAGAGAAAACTACTGCTGTTTGTTATGGCGATGGTCCTGCTTGCCGGGATCCTGCTCGTAATTTCAGCAGCGCAGATGGCCGCCGGCGCACAGGCCGAACAAACCTTTAATCTCTCGTGGAATGTAGTTGCTAATGGAGCAGCAACAATGAGCAGTACATCCTATACACTTCTCAGCACCTCAGGCCAACCCATTGCCGGCGAATCCGCCAGTGTCAGTTACAGCTTGACAAACGGCTTTTGGGCTGATCTGCGTACATTTATATCCGATATCTTTTTACCCGTCGTCTCCAGTTCGTAAAATCGCTGATGTTTCCTGCATTGATCTGCGCGCGTGGATCCCTGCAAACATCGAAATTTTATCAATCCCCTTAACCACACCTCAAGATTGCAATGCCGTAAGGTAACCCGTAAGCCCTATTAGCAATAATAGCAGTGTAGTTTTAACATCAAATCAAACTAAAGCTTTGCTGCCTAAGGTAATAGTAATTGCAGGATATCTATTTGTTCAATGACCAATTGATCCTGCACTTACTTAGGTGAATGCCCAATAGTCAATATTGATTTGGATTGGGTAATAACTGATAGATGCAGGATTGGTTGCCCTGCCTAACTTATTAAGTGTCAGATTATTTTATCGGATGCCCACTAATAAATTAAGTTGTTGCACAATACCAACCATGAACTATTTGTTTATAAATCCGATTGCAGCAGCATGGAGAAAACAGAATTATGAAAATATTGATAGCCAGTTCTATCTACCCAGATGCCATCGATAAATTACGCGAAGATCATGATGTCATATGTGCTTTCAACGCAAAAGATGATGTGCTGAAAGAAGTCATCGTTGACCGCGAAGTAGTGATCTTGCGCAGTGGTGTACAGATCACTGCCGAAGTTATGGCTTGTGCGCCTGACTTGAAGTTGCTTCTTCGCGCCGGTTCCGGCTTTGACAATATTGACGTCGACTATGTCAACGAGCACGGTTTACGTTTAATCAGAATTCCTGGCCCTGGCGCCAAGGCAGTGGCTGAAATGAGTTTTACCTTCATGCTGGCCTTAGCACGTAATCTCCTTGAAGCAGACCGTCTAACACGCCAAGGGCATTGGGCTAAAAACAAACTTACTGGCGAGCTCTTAACCGGAAAACGCCTTGGCATTGTGGGTGCCGGCAATATCGGCACTCAAGTTGGCAAATTGGGCGTGGCTTGGGGCATGGAGGCCATAGGCTGTGTGGAACCAGCAACGCCTGAAGAGGCTGAAAGGCTTCGAGCTGAAGGCATTCGCATGACTGATTTTGATGAAGTGATATCGACTTCCGATTTCATTAGCATCCATGTACCCCTGCTTGATGCCACCCGCAATCTGATCAACTCGCAGGAGTTGGCTATGATGAAACCAGGTGCCTATCTAATCAATTTGGCCCGCGGGGGTGTTGTTAATGAGCAAGCTTTGTATGATGCATTAACTGAGGGGCAGTTGGCCGGCGCTGGCGTAGATGTCCACGAAAATGAGGGCGAGGGCAAAATTTCACTTTTAGCAGAATTACCAAATGTAATCCTCACACCACATATTGGCGCAGGCACCATAGATTCACAGCGGGAAATTGGCGATATTGTAATTAACATCCTCAAAGAACTTGAGGTAGAGCCAATAGCTGCTTAGGCTGAAATAGATTATGCACGGCCAATGTTTTAAGATAACAAGTTCCAAATGTAAGGAGAGCAAAGGATGATAAAAAAAACCACTCAATTCAAACAGATGCTTCATTCTAATCAGGTTGAGTTCCTCATGGAAGCTCATAATGGGCTGAGTGCAAAAATTGTTGAAGAGGCCGGTTTTAAGGGTATTTGGGGTAGTGGTCTTTCCATTTCAGCAGCAATGGGTGTCCGGGACAACAACGAAGCGAGTTGGACCCAGGTTCTTGAGGTGCTGGAATTTATGAGTGATGCCACGAGTATACCCATACTACTAGACGCGGACACAGGTTATGGCAATTTCAACAACGTTCGACGCCTGGTACATAAACTTGAACAAATAAATGTGCCTGCGATGTGCATGGAGGATAAATTATTTCCTAAGACCAATTCCTTCATAAATGGCGAGCAGCAGCCGCTGGCCGAGATCGACGAATTTGCCGGAAAGATCAGGGCCGCAAAAGACACACAAAGTGATCCCGATTTTTGTGTTGTAGCCCGTGTTGAAGCGTTTATTGCCGGCTGGGGACTGAGCGAAGCCTTGAAACGCGCTGAAGCTTATTATCAAGCTGGTGCTGATGCCATCTTAATGCACAGCAAAATCTCCACGGCCGACCAAATTCTCTCTTTTATGGAAGAATGGAAAGACACGTGCCCGGTCGTTATAGTTCCGACTATGTACTACAACACACCCACATCTGTATTTGAGGATATCGGCGTGAGCACGGTAATTTGGGCCAACCACCTATTGCGGTCCAGTATCAAAGCAATGCAGCAAACAGCGGCACAAATCTATGCCGAACAATCGCTGGCATCAGTCGAGCCCGAAATCGTGCCTGTGAAAGAGATATTCCGCTTACAAAATGCGGCCGAACTTAAGGAAGCAGAAAAGCGCTACTTGCCGGCTCAAAACGGGGCTGGCGTTCGGCACAAGGTACTTGCAAGTTCTCTGAATTAATATGATTAGGAGTGCTGCCGAGAATCCCTGGCACGTTAAACAATGGCTCGTAGGACAAATCTCGGCAGTCTCCAAGGATAACCACAACATGTTTGGGCAGCGGAGAGGAGATAAAACTAGTGACATCAGATAGCCAAATGCCACATGCCATAGTTATTGGCCTGGACTGCATGACTGGCGTGCAAACTGCGAGAATTTTGGCCGGGCATGGCGTTCCTGTCATTGCAATTGCAAGCGATCCGGAGCATTACTGCGCAAAGACGCGTGTGTGCGAGCAAATACTTACGGCCAACACCAAAAGCGAAGCATTTATTGATGCTCTAGTAACCTTAGGCCCTACATTACAGCAAAAAGCTGTCCTCGTTCCCTGCACTGACATGAGTGTTTTGCTCATTTCACGCAATCGTCAACGTTTGGCTGAATGGTATCATGTTAGCTTGCCGGATGAAGCGGTCGTGGAAATGCTGATGGACAAGATCAGCTTCGTTACATTCGCCCAGGAGCAAGGGCTGGCTATTCCAGGCACCTATTTCATCCACAATCGTGTCGAAGCGGAAGAGGCAAGCCGGGAATTGAACTACCCCTGTATTCTAAAGCCACCGATGAAAACGCCCCTGTGGGAACAAAATACCAAAGAAAAGGTGTTTAAGATCGACAGTGCAAACGAATTTATGCAGCTTTATGATCGCTGCGCCAGTTGGGCGGAGCTATTGATGGCGCAAGAATGGGTAGAAGGTACCGATGCCAATCTTTACTCCTGCAATTGCTATTTCAATGCTGATTCGGAGCCCCTGGTCACCTTTATTGCCCGCAAAATTAGGCAGTGGCCGCCAGAAACGGGGACAAGCTGTTTAGGTGAAGAGGTGCGCAACGATGAGGTACTAGAAGAGTCAATCAGGCTTTTTCGAAGCGTCGGCTATCATGGACTCGGCTATGTGGAATTGAAGAAAGATGAACGCAGCGGCAAGCATTATATCATTGAACCAAATATCGGCCGTCCAACGGGGCGATCAGCTATTGCAGAGGCCGGCGGTGTCGAGCTTGTATATACGATGTATTGTGATGCCTTGAAACGGCCGTTGCCGGAAAATCGAACGCAGCAGTATAAGGGTGTTAAATGGATCCATTGGCGGCGCGATTTTCAGTCGGCGCTCTTTTACTACCGGCGGGGAGACTTAAAACTAGGCGAGTGGTTTAGATCGTGGCGTGGGAAAAAAGGGTACGCGATATTCGCTTGGAACGATCTGGCCCCCTTCTGGCATGATTGGTCACGCGCTATTGGCATGGTATTTAGTAGCAAAAGTGACAACAAAAAGAACTCTAACGAAGTTGAAAATGAATCAAAGCAGCGTGTCACACAAATATAGACAGCTTCAAGCATCAAATAATTTTAGGTACTCCTATCACGGGGATTAACCATGAAAATGCTTTACATTACTCCAACTTTCCAACACCCGAAGGTTCGAGGATCAGACCGTCATTATAACTTCGTCCGCGAGCTGTCGCAGCGCCATGAGATCACCTTGTTGACAATAGCCCGGTCTGATATTCCCCACGAAGCCATGCAGGAAATAATGTCATACACGCACAAGTTGTATGTATTTGATGCTAGCGGGACGATGCAAACATCGGCGAGTAAAGCACTCTCATCTGTGCCAGGTGTAGGCCGGTTGTTAAGCCGGGATTTACTTGTTCGCAGGACAGTGTCCGAGATGCGAGAAACGTTTTTGCGGTTATTGCGTGAAGAAACTTTTGATGTGGTTCTTTTCCACGGTAAGAGCATGTTTCCTGTTATCCAGGAATCATATGACCTTCCAACTGTATCTGATTTCTGCGACGCAACGTCAATGCGGATTAAAACGAGAATCGAATATGCTCCGATGATTAAACGACCGGCGCTGACCTTACGCTATCAACAAATGCGTCGCGTAGAGAAAGGTATGATCGAAAAGACGCCATTCCAAGCGTTTATCTCCTCCCGAGATCGTGAAGCCATACTTGGACCTGAATCGACAGCTGAAATCATTCCCAATGGCCTTGACCTCAACTATTGGAGACGTAGAAACTTTACTCGTGAACCAAGGAGCTTGGTATTTACCGGGGTCATGGATTACTCTCCAAATCACGATGCTGCAATCTATCTAATTGAAGAAATCTTGCCATTGATAAAAGTTCAAATACCAGACATAAAAATTTACATTGCGGGGCGGGATCCCTTGCCTGAATTGCTAGAGCGAGCAAAGCTACATCCAGAAGTCGTCGTCACCGGTTTCGTTGATGATATGCGGGACTATCTTGAAAAAGCAACTATCTTTGTTTCACCATTACGATACGCCTCGGGTATGCAAAATAAGTTGCAAGAAGCTTTGGCAATGGAATTACCAATTGTAACATCCGCTCTCGGGGCTGCCGGTCTACGAATTAACGGGAAAGATGCCCCACTTTATGTTGGTGATAGTGCAGAACAATTCGCCCAGCGCACGATCGAATTACTTCAGCGACCCGACGAACAAGCACGTCTGACTACGGCTAGTCGCCAGTTTGCTGAGGAAAATTTTAATTGGGCTCACAGCGCTCAGCACCTGGAAAAAATGTGTTACGAAGCAGTGGATCAGTATGAACCATTAGATTCATTACCTACCACGTAGGATAAAAATGTGAATACAGTTACCACTTTATAAGTATTTTCAGTGGATTGGAGAAATATTACCTTGGTGAAATCATCTAACCCCAACAACAGCCACGAGATATTATCAGCCCACAAAAGGTTGAGCAACGCGATAAGAAAGTTCTTGATGGATGCTGCTGGCGACTGGCGTTTTTCGCCAAATGTGGTGGCCATCATATGTGTTCTCCCATTTATTATTGCATTGGTGGGGGCATCAACCGCGTTAATGGGTAAACCCACCTATAAATGGTTCACTGGTGAAGATGGTTTTGCCGAAACGCTCCAGGTTATTTTCTATTTTTCATGCTTCTTTTTATCTTTGGTTGCCGCATATTGGTATTGGCGAGGCGGCGAAAATTTGATTGGTGTACTCTACCTAGGGTTAAGCTTTGTGTTTATATTTATGGTTGGGGAAGAGGTGAGTTGGGGTCAACGAATTATTGGTTGGGAAACAGCCGAATCTTTTGCCAGAATCAACAAACAAGATGAAACAAACCTACACAATATATATGGCGTTGGTTCACTATTTAAATGGATTCAATTACTAGTCGGCGCATATGGAACAATCGTTTCAATTATTGTCTGGCGTTGGAATCGGTTACAACCATATCGTAACCGATTGTGGGCTGTTGTTCCCCATTACACGTTGATTGGGTATTTTGCGTTACTATTCGTTTGGCGAATTTATCGCAATTTTCTGGAACCGCCTGAAGATTTCTATTTTGTTATCAGTGAATATAACGAAGTTCTAGAACTAGTGTTAGCGGTAGGCTTTTTCTTGTTCCTCATCTTCCAAATGCGAAGATTGAGTAAATCCAAATAGGATTACATAAATCTGTAAAGGTTATCTCATATATGCTCCTGCAAATCAGACAGCTTATAGTAGCAGCTTTTCTCTTATCCTTGATCATAATTCTCGCTGCATGTGCTGCAAAAGAGGGAGCTGAGAGCGACACACTTAAACCAAGAACAAACACGGCACCGCCAGTCACGGTCCTTCCAACCGCTACACCAGAAGAATCAACGCCAACACCTGAAGTAACGGCTACAACAAAACCTATCGAATCCCCTATTCCTACACAAACAATACCGCTGCCCACCCCAACTATTACGCCGACCGCAACAACCCCACCCGTTGATGAGCGAGCCCAAGAACCTTACATAGGAATCTGGATTTCTCAGGAAGAGATTGGCCGTCTCCCCATGAGTGGCCCAGCCTGGGAACAAGTCTTAGATGTCGCCAACAAGAAAACTGGGAAGCCCGATCTCAATGATAAGGATGATCCAGTCAATGTTCGTGTTTTGGCTAAGGCTCTCGTGTTTGCGCGAACAGGTGAAGAATTCTACCGTGACGGTGTTATTGAGGCACTTGATTCTCTTATTAACAATAATAGTGAGAAGGGAGGCGATACATTAGCTTTAGGACGCGAGTTAGTCGCCTACATAATTGCTGCCGATCTGATAAATCTGCCACAACATGATCCGCAGCTCAATGGCGAATTTGAAGATCGGCTCCGCGAGCTTTTAACGAAGAAACTTGACGGCCGTACACTGCAATCGACCCACGATGAACGGCCGAACAACTGGGGCACTCACGCAGGCGCATCGCGCGCCGCCGTAGCCATCTATCTGGCTGATATGGAAGAATTACAATATACAGCTGATGTTTTTAAAGGCTGGTTAGGTGATCGAGAATCGTACGATGACTTTATCTACGATGACGATCTTTCATGGCAATGCGATCCTGCCGCACCGGTAGGCATCAATCCTTCTGATTGTGAAAAAGAAGGCCAGGAAATAGGAGGTGCCCTCCCGGAAGAGCTTCGTCGTGGTGGCGAATTTCAATGGCCGCCGGAAGAAACTGGATATGCGTGGGAAGCATTACAGGGCGCCATTGTCCAAGCTGAAATTCTGCATCGTGCCGGGTATGACACCTGGGAATGGGAAGAGCAGGCCATCTTACGTGCCGTTCAGTTTCTCTTTGATATCGGGTGGGAGGCAGTAGGAGACGATAATTGGCAACCCTGGTTAATCAACTTCGCTTATTGCACTTCGTATCCTACAACTTCCCCGACAGAAGCGGGGAAAAACATGGGGTGGACAGACTGGACGCACGCCGTCTGTCGTCGTTGATGTTTGTAATCTGAATTTGTAATTAGATGCCTGGAATCAGGGGGGGCTGATTGCCCTCCCAATATGCCAGGCATCTAATAAAATCGCTTGAGCAATTTAGCTCGAAATATCAGGCACGCTGCCGCTTGCGCTTGATGCGGAAGAGCAACAGCAATGTGATTGCCATAATTCCCAGCGAAGCAACAAAAGCTAACTGAACCGGCGTCTGGTCCAGATTCACACCACGATCGACCAGAAAAGAAATCGCAACAGGTCCATCACTATGGCTCCAATCCGTCCAGCCCATATTCTTGCCTGCACTCACGCCAGAATCAGCTGAATAGTCAGTTCCGTAGGAGAAGTTGATGAGCCAAATCTGCCATCTATCATCACCCTCGGCATTCCAGCCAATGCTATATAAGAATTTTACGGCGCGGAGGAGCGCTTGATCTTCCCATTCCCACGCATCGTACCCTGCACGATGCAGAATTTCGGCCTGGACAATAGCGCCCTGTAGTCCTTCCCAAGCATATCCCGTTTTACTCGGAGGCCAAGTAAAGCCGCCGCCGCGTCGCATTTCCTCAGGCAGGGCACCGTCGATAGAGTGACCACTTTTTGTGCACCCCTTCGGATTAATACCAACAGGGTTACTAGAATCGCATTGCCAGGACAAATCGCCATATTTGAAACCTGAATAAGCACTGCGATCACCTACCCAGCCTTTGAATACTTGTGCTGTGCGAGCCATGTCGGCCGTGTCACCAAGATACGCCGCCACTGCAGCCCGTGATGCACCCGCATGGGTTCCCCAGTTATTAGGGCGATCTTCATGGGTCTCGATAAGGGTGTTGCCATCCAATGTCTTGGTCCGCAGCTCTCTCAATTTTGCCCGAAACGCAGAATCAAGACTCGGGTCATACGAAGCCAGATCGATCAAATCGGCAGCAATAACATAAGCCGCCAATTCTCGCCCTAAGGCAAGTGTACGGCCGCCGTTTTCCGTATTATTATTTGTGACAACTCTTAGGGCATCTACGACATCCGAACGGTAATTCGAATCGTTTGTTCGTACAAACGCAAGTGCCTTGGCCAATATTATGACATTGGTATCATCATCTTGATTACTCAAGTCCGGTGTACCTGCGGATTTATTGGCTTCTGATTCCACTTGTCTCCAGGCATCACCAGACGTAGGCAGTCTCATTATCTCGGCCCGCGTTATCCAGATACCAGATGTTGCCACGGCCTCCTGGCTGTCAGGTGACTGCGCGGAGAGAACGGGAACAAGTATAAGACTGCATAAAACTACTATGGAAAAAAATAAAATTGCAGGATGTTTCTGCCACACAAAACGTTGATTGGTTTTTTTCTTCATTGTTAGGTTCCTTACCAACTACTCGTTCTATAAAAGGGCTGCAAACAACGGGGGAGAAAACTGGCAATCACGCAACCCAATCCCTCTTAAACATTGCCTCTTCTCCCAATATTACTGGATTTTAAAGCACCATGCACAAGTTGTGCTACTGACACACCGTTAAAGTATTGTAAATTTGCCGTTAATTGGCCGCAAGTATCCCTAACTCTATCAAAAAAGTAGGAAAATTTCTACCGTAAACCCAGGTCGTGAATTGAGTTTTCACTAACCGATAATCGTTTAGCGTCCCAATCAATAATACAGGTAGCTGCTAAGGTGTAGCCTGAGCTTGTCGAAGGCGAAACCGCGCTTCGACAGGCTCAAGCCCCGAGACCCTGAGAGTTACTAATATAGTTTGTTTTTCCGTGTAAATAATCAAATACCCTAAGATGAATTAGGTAAACAGTTTAGGGCCTTGTCGAAACAAAAGGCAAATAGAGATTCGTTGAATCATTATCCACTAAGATGATTTGCAGCTCTTTTGGATCACCGAATTCAGCGTTATTTGTCTCAGTTAGTGTAAGTTGGATGCTTTCATTCATTTCACGCCACGTATCATCAAGGATCTTAAGCATGAAGCTCTGGCTAATTTCACCAGGCATGAAAGTCAAACTACCAGACTCGCCTTCATAATCACTATCAACTTGTGCTGTGATTCCCTCTACGGCATAGTCCACTGAAATTGGTTTTGCTGAGGCATCACTTAATGTAACTGTTATGGTGGCAGTACCTGCTCCCTCACTCAACATAAGGTAAGAAGTCTCAAATTGGGCAGCAGGCACAACATCATCATCAAGTATCGTAATCACGGCCGTTTCGAGTGTCTCCAATTTCGGCATTTTGCGGATTACTTAGTAATAGCCCAACCGTTTCGCTCGACTCGCTTGCCCCATTGTTAAAAAGAGTTATTGGAAAACTCTTCCTTGTCTCCCCTGGCTCAATAGTCAGGGTCTTATTGACAGAAAGGTAATCCTCACCATCCGTCGCGGTCCCTTCATCCGTTGTCGCATAAACCACCGATACCTCATCACCCGTGGCTTTGCTCAACGTCACGAAGACAGTCGCCACACCATCGTTCTCATTAGCCAAAACATTTGTGGATTCGAACTGAACCAAGGGCAAAGGTTCATTATCGACGATCGTCAGTGTCGCTTCATCAACAACCACACCCCCGGTATCCTTTAATATCAGACGTACCGTTTCCTTAGATTCATCTTCTTCATCCTCCAAGATCGCCACACTGAAGGAATTGCTTGTCTCTCCCGGGTCGAAGGTAAGTTTTCCGCTAACTGCTTCATAGTCGCTGCCGGCA
This sequence comes from uncultured Chloroflexia bacterium, assembly GCA_963736615.1. Taxonomy (GTDB): domain Bacteria; phylum Chloroflexota; class Anaerolineae; order Promineifilales; family Promineifilaceae; genus JAACFF01. The sequence continues at coordinate 1,865,106 of CAVTPP010000003.1, forward strand.
GCGGCCGTTCCATCTTCCGTTTCGAAGTCTACTTCCATCGGCAGAACCGAAGGTATGTCCAAAAGCACATCGATGGTAATGGAAGCACCACCCTCGTCTACTTCGTAATTTGCCATGCTAAACGTCACGCCTGGCTCTTCATCATCAATAATCGTTAGTATGCTCGTATTAAGGGGACCTAGTTCGGCACCATTACTGGGATTGCTCAGATTCGTGGGATTACTTAATGTTAAAAGAATGGTTTCATCAAATTCATCAAGTTCATCATTGAGGATGTCAATTTCGAAAGTCTTGCTTTGCTCACCAGCACTAAACGTAAGGGTATCAGATACAGCAGTATAATCCGCACCAGCTACGGCCGTGCCGTTGCTTGTCTGATAATCCACCGTAACGATATCCGAGATTGATCCCTGGCGGTTGACCTCGATGGTTGCTGTCCCACCATCCTCCGCCACTGAGTAACCGGAAGCAGTAAACTCCAACTTAGAAGCAGGATTAGGATCTGGACATTCCGCCACATCGGTCAACGTCATACAGTTGTGATAGTAATAACTTCCATCACTGGCTGCGACTACCAGCCCCGTGGCACCGGTCAGGTTTTGCTTGGTAGAAGTTGGATCATTGATCCCGCCTCCATAATCTATAAATATGGCTTCGCCATTGGCCGGGAAATTGATCGCGTCGAAACTTGATTTCTTATACCGGATTGGTCCCCCGCCGGTCGTTGCCATAAAGACATAGACTTCTCGATTATCAGTATCCAGAAGGAGGATGGGGCGTGTTCTCTGGCTAGCCGCGGGTCTCGTATAAACGGTATGTCCTTCCCAATTAGAAACTGAGCGGCAATCCCCACTTGTACAGGCCAGCAATATGATTGAGGGCTCACCTACATTTGAAAATGAGGTTTTCGCAACTGCAAATACGTTGCCCGCGCTGTCTGACCGAAGCGATTTAAGATTTAGGTGATCATCGGCTGAAAGCGTATAGGTGTTCACACCCTGCCATTGGTTGTCAGCAGCACCATCCACATGCGCCGCAAACACAATGTTATTTAGCGATTGGTTGCTCCACATGACTCCAATATGACCATCATAAGCAACAATCGAGGAAATGTCATCGTCCCACAAGCCTGTCGCACCAGCCACAGGCAGCACATAAGGTGTTATCCAACTGCTATCGCTTCCATCACTATGCGCAACGTAAACTTTACTGCTTTTTGTGTATGTTACCCATAGGTTTCCCATGCTGTCCTTGTCCAGAACAATCGCCTCCATCCCATGATCGGTAATTTCAACTGGAAAACCAGGGCTTAATTTATAATGCTTGCCATCAGATGGATTGGCGTCGTAGGTGTAACGGTATAGTCTGCCCGGCCCACTGGTTGTGCCCGAAGCCACATATAAATATGTGCCATCCCACAACACATCTGCCCAGGATTTTTCTCGATCATCCAGGGCCACCCCCGTATCTGACCAGACTTGCGTCTGCCAATCAAGGGCGTAGATATGGTAGGCACCTTGGCCTTTGCTGTAAAAGTCTCCCCACCAGCGACCATCGTTATACCACAGTTTGCTTTGTGGCTTCTGGCCAGTGGGGTCGCTCACCCCACTTGTTTTGTATTCCATATCTATAAAGCCAATATTGGCATCTTCGGCAGCACTTACGACTTCAGGCCGTGTCTGCACGCTAAGTAGATATACTACGACAAGAAATAATGTGACCAGCATTACACGTGCCGGCATTTTTTTGCTCCTGATAATGTGGAACGATTTGTCAAATTGTTCATTCCCAGACAATTTTCAATTCCCTTGGTATAGAATATTGTTCTTTATGATATCGATAAAAAACTAAAAGTGTGATTTAGGCACGAATTTGGAAAGCTGCTTTTCCATTGTCAAATGGGGGGTCCAGCAAGCTGGACCCCCCATTTTAAGACTAGGCTGCTAATTACAAAGACATTGCAGTTAGCAGCAATAAACTAGTTTGCTTTTTTGATAATCACTGGTAACAGTACGCCAATTGTATCGTCATCAGTAATCGTTACCTCTGCGGCAGTTGGCACGCCAAGCTTGGCACCATCAGGGTCACTTAGACCCACATTGAACGTTTCAGGTGTGTCCGGTATGAAGTCATCAATTAGATTCACCACGAAGCTTTGGACTGTTTGTCCCTTCTCAAAGATCAACGTACCCATTGCTGGTTCATAATCGACACCTGGCGTTGCTGTCCCGCCACCGGTCTCATAAACGACTGTCACCTGCCGCCCGGAGACAGCACTCAGTTCTACCTCTAAGGTTACCTTTCCGGCACTCTCATCTACGGTATATTTGTCGCTTTTGAATTTCACAGAAGGCTCTGGATCATTGTCAAGGATGACCAGGGTGGCCGGACTGTTGGCGATAACCACATCCGCCGGGTTTTGGCTATCCAGAATGAGCGATACAGTTTCATTCAATTCGTTAAGGCTGTCATTGACGATAGAAACTGTGGCCGACTGGGTCGTGTCACCAGCTTCAAACTTGACTTCCTGGCTTGTAACCGCCGTATAATCCTCTGGTGCTGTCGCTGTGCCATCTGCGGTGCTGAAATTAACCGTCACTGGTGCTATTGACGCAGGCGACAAAGTCAATTCGATTGTCGCTGTACCATCTCCCTCATTAACCGTGTACTCAGCATTTTGGAAGCGTACGGTTAACGTTTCATCATCAAAGATAGTTAGCGTCGATGTGTACGGCTCGCCAAGCGTTGAGCCAACTGGATTACTTAATTCCAGGCCTAATGCTTTCTGTCCATCGGCAATAGCATTATTCAAAGTTGTTACATTGAAAGTTTGACTGGTAACGCCAGCTGGGAAAGAAAGTGTATCTGATACAGTTGTATAATCCACACCAGGAACTGCCGCCCCTGTTCCTGGGGGAAGTTCATTTGCGGGAATAATGGCTGATTTATAATCAACCGTTACAATCTCGGGAGATGGACTCTCAAGGATAACCGTTATTGTCGCCACATCCGCTTCATTAACTGTATAACCCGTATTATCAAACTGCACCTTAGGCCCTTGGGTGACAAACTGCCAGGTCTCGCGAACAGAACCAAATTCGATGCCTGCATTCAAGCTTTGGCCACCTGCGTCTTGAATAGACTGCGTCAATTCCACCGTATAGGTACCATTAGACGCCAGAGGCTGGTCTGGTGTAAACGTGGCCGTCTTTGAAGCAGCATTGTAAGTCACAACGCCGGACAACGGGCCGCCGTTACCTTTCACAATGAAGCTTCCCGTTGTTATCGTAGCCGCATTCATATCCTTACTGAATGTAGCCTTCACCGTGCTGGTCACGGGCACGTCTATTCCACTGCGAATCGGAACAACGACATCGACAACCGGCGGCGGATCGCCCATGACATTGTGGAAATAATATTTCCCGGTTGCGTCATCGTCATCTGAAGCCAAGACTACAATTCCAGTGGTCGCATTCGCATTGCGCTTCATGGATGTAGGATTGTTAATACTATTGTAAAAATTGGTCTTATCCTCAATAAACGAGAGGCCACAGTCTCCAGCGTCGAAATCGCCCATTGTGTCGAGCTGCCCAGCTGCTGGGAGATCAAGCGACTTATAGCAAATCTGGCTGCCACCTGGCTTGCCCACGACAAATATATAGACCTTGTTGGCATCCTCATCAAGAACAAGTATTGGCCGGGTATCTCTATCAGCCGTTGTACTGTACTTATGGAATGAGAAGGTTCCATCGGTATCACGGGCAATCATGCCAATTTCCGGGTCGGTCCCGCTGCCACCATGTAGTTTCAAGGCTACAAATAATTGCCCACTTGCATTGACCGCTACTGATTTAGAGCTGAGGTGATCGTCAATGTTGAGACCGGCCGGGAGAGTTACTGGGAAGTACTGCCATCCGGAAGTATGACTACTAGTAGCATCATTATGCAACGCTACATGTAGGGTGTCCGACACCGCTTCGGTTTGGTTAGTCCAAATGACCGCTATTTGATTATCGTAGGCCACCAACGTCGAGATATCGTCGGTCAATACTTCTGTAGCTGTAACGGGCACCTGTCCCGGCGGCAGTGTAAACTTTGTTAACCAGTTGTCATCGCTGCCATCGCTGGCATTCATATATAGCTCATACCCGGTACTGGAAGAATCTGATTTTGAAACAAAAGTTGTCCACAAGCGACCATTTGAATCTTTATCCAGTACCAATGTTTCGGTCTTATCTTCATTCACAGTCACATATCCCGGGCCTTCAAAACCAGGATCTAGAGTATAGGTTTGGGCAACTGCATCGTAGCTGTAACGATACAGGCGGGCGTGGCTTGATCCTTTAACAGGTGATGGGCTCTCAGAATAAACATGGGACAGTACGTATAATTTCTGGGCAGTCTCATCCCACAACGTATCCGCCTTCACATTTTTGGGATCATCCGGATCGCGCGTGTCATCCAATTGCACGCCAGTGTCCACCCAAGTCTGTGTTCCCCATTGCAGTTTATAGATATGGAATGCATTGGTAGGCGTATAGTACATGCTGGCCCACCAATAACCATCATTCCACCATAATTTACTTTCAGGCTTCGTGCCGGTTGGCTCTTTGATTATTACTTTAGCAAGATGTTCATCATAATAGCTAAAATCGCGATAGCCTGTACCCGGTATAAGGGGTACGCTATCGTCAAGAGCGGTAGATACAGCACTCCACAATAAGACGACTGGTATAATCGTCAGGCCTATCACCAACATTAAGTATATAGGTCGAAGTTTCTTGTTGTTCGAATTATTCATTTTTCTCCTCATCATCCTCGGCAGTTCTCTTCTAAAACTTGCCGTTACGCCATAAGTTTGGGTCAAAATCTGACCAGAAATAGGCAACTTATCGGATGGAAATTTTTCCTACAATTATATCTGTTTTGTGCTAGCTATAAAGATCGTCTCTATCAAATCATTTTCCCTCCACAAGGATTTCTTACTCTGATCAAAATCATGTATTGGCAAATATTGACGCAAAATCGTCACCTTACTGCAATCACTGACATTTACTCTGATTTTTTCAAGAGAGGCAAGAAGATGTACCTAGTCTCCATTATTGTGAGCACGGCCGTATCCTGTACGCCCATATCAGCCAACTGCGGGCTGCTCAAACTAAGATTGATTGTTTTTCCTGTTTCTGCAAACGCCCCATTCAAAACGGATATTGCAAACGTCTGCTGCGTTATGCCAGGCTGAAAAATCAGAGTCCCGCTAGCTGGAATGTAATCGCTGCCGGCAATGGCCGTGCCATCACTAGTCGCATAGCTCACTGCTACAGTTGCTTCGGCGGGAGCGCTTAATTTCACTTCGACTACGGCCACACCAGGTCCATACTTAACATAGTTAAAAGTCTTGAACTGTACTTTTGGACGATCATTATCGACAATCGTCAGCGTAGTATTTGCTGCCACACGTGGCTGAGCCGAACTGTTTGTAGTTAAGCTGACATAAGCCGTTTCATCCTGCTCATTTCTGCTATCGTCGTTGATCTTAACCGTAAAACTCTTGCTGGTCTGGAACGGAGGGAAGACCAACTGACCGCTGGTTGCTTCATAATCATCATCAGCCGTTGCTGTCCCATCGCTCGTAGCATAATCTGCTACAAATTCATAATTAACCGGGTGGTTAAGCTCGGCTGTAAACATCACCTGCCCTTGATCTTCATCCACCGAATATGATGCCTCAGTGAAACTGATGGTAGGCGGTAAATCATCATCAACTATCGTAACGGTGGCATTATTCGGCGTTCCGATCTCGCCATTTTGTGGATTGCTGAGAGACAGATTGAATGTTTCGTCCCCTTCCTCAAGTGTATCGTCAAGGATAGTGATTATTATTTCCTGACTCGTCTCACCTGCCGGAAATACAAGTGTGGCATCTGCAGACAAATAATCATTGCCTGCTTCGGCCGTTTCATCATTGGTCTTATAGTCTACTCGTACTGTTTGTGCTGATGCCGTATCAAGCATGACGGTTGCCGACAGTGTTCCAGTTCCACTATCCTCATCAATCTCGTATGCTGCCGAATCGAGCGATATCTTTGGAATGGTATCATCATCTAGGATTGACAACTCGGCCGAATTCTGTGCTCCTAAGATGGCATTGAGCGATGGATTACTTAATATAATTTGCACAGTTTCAGTTGGTTCGGGTATGCCATCGTTATTGATAAAAACCGGGAAATTTTTGCTCATCTCACCAGTCTCAAAGGTCAAAGTCGTTGCTGGAATTGCTGTATAGTCAATGCCGGCAGTGGCACTGCCATTGGCCGTCTGATAGTCAATCGACACAGGCGTATCAAAGCTGTGCGAAAGGTTCACAGTTATCAAAGCAGAAACGGAGTTTTCATTCACGTTATATGTTGAACTGCTTAGATTGATCTCAGGCGCAACGTCATTATCAAAGATTGACAGCGTCGCTGAGTTTTGTGCCCCAAGCATAACACCAGTCGATGGACTGCTCAGGTTAAGCAGCACCGTCTCTTCCAACTCCTCAACATCATCATCATTGATCGTTACTTCAAAAGACTTAATAGTCTCCCCGGGCAAAAATTCTATCGGGGTTGCCGATATGGTCACATAATCATTGCCTGGCGTCGCCGATCCACCAAGCGAAGTCTGATAAGACACGCTCACGACCGTTGCATACGGACGCGAGAGTACAATATTGATCATTGCCGGACCCGCATTTTCAATGACGCTGTATGTCGGACTGTCAAATGCGACTTCTAATGGCGTTTCATTATCAATAATAGTCAACGTGCTGTTGCTTTGTGTTCCCAATGAGGCATTGGCCGATGGATTACTCAAGCTCAATTGCACTGTTTTATCCGATTCCGCAAGGAGATCATCAATCAATGTTACATCAAAAGTTTTGCTCAGCGGATCCCCGGGATTGAATGTAAGCGTTGTGGGAGAAATCGCTTCATAGTCGCTGCCGGCGACGGCCGTTCCACCAGATGTGGCATATTGCACAGTTACCGGCGTATCAAAACTATTAGACAGCATGACATCAATTGTTGCCTTAAGCTCATTCTCGACAACACTGTAGGTTGGGCTGCCAAAATTGATGGTTGGCGGGACATCATCGTCATTTATGGTCAAAACGGCCGCATTTGGCGTACCCAGGACAACACCGGTGCCGGTTAAGCCGCTAAGTGAAATATTGACAGTTTCAGGGGTCTCTTGTTCAAAATCATCAATAATAGGGATGTAGATAGTTTGCGGCGTGGTGCTGCCTGATGGGAAAGTTAATGTATCACTTGAAGCGGTATAATCCAGTCCATCCGTGGCCGAACCGTCCGTAATGGTGTAATCAACGGTTACATCTCCCGCCACGCTTCCAGTTAATTCAACCGTGACTTCTGCGGTTGGACTACCATCTTCGGATATATCATAATTATCGCTGCTAAAGTGAACCTCCGGTGAAGGATTTGCTGACAGGCACTGAGAGGAATTGCCCCCCGCGAGTTGGATACAATTATGGAAATAGTATCGTGCGCCATCATCATTGGCCAGTACCACCAACCCTGAAGAATTATTTACATTTTGTTTGGTCGTTGTGGGATCGTTAATGCCTGAATAATCGCTGCTCTTGATGAAAGCTTCCCCTTTTCCACTAGAAAACGAGATGCTGTCCATATCAGCGCGCTTGTAGTAAATATCATCATCTAAACGAGTGAAAAAATAAATATCCCGATTGCTGGTGTCCAGCAGTAATGTCGGTCTTGTAGGCTCCTTAAAATCAGCGTCACTTCCTTTATAGACGGTATACGCTGACCAATCGGATGCAGAAGTGCAGCTGCCGCCATCACAAACCAACAGCATGAGCAGCGCATTACTCACACTTGTTTTTATGGCAGCAAATACTTTCCCTGCACCATCAGATGTTAACGACTTTAGGTTGATATGGTCATCACCAGAAGTCGTATAGGCGCCAATACTTTGCCATATCTGATCATCCGTGCCATCAGCATGCGCAGCGAAGTACATCTTGTTTCCACTGCTTTGGTCGCTCCACATAATGCCGATATTGCCATCAAACGCGACGACAGAGGAGAGATCGTCACTATCCACACTGTCAGCCCCGGATACAGGCAGTACATAAGGCCCTACCCAATTGGCATCATCCCCGGCCGTACTGTGATTTACATACACCTTTTTATCATTGACATATGTTACCCAGAGCAAGCCCGTAGAATCTTTATCGATAACCAACGCTTCCGTTTTAGCATCGCTGACTATGACCGGATACCCGGAATCTAATGTATAGGTGCCGCCGCTGTAGCTGTAACGATAAAGCTCACCCTCCTCTCCGCTGGAAGCGGAACTGCTGGTTTTGGACCAGATATGCGACACAACATATAGTTTTGAACCATCCCATAGCGCATCTGCTTTGGAATCCTGGCGATCATCCAGAGCCGTTCCGGTGTCTGTCCAATCTTGTGTTGTCCAATCAAGCTTGAATATATGGTATGAATTCCCGCTGGTGCTCCACATGCTGGCCCACCAATGGCCATCGTTATACCACAGTTTATTCTCTGGCTTCTCGGAGGTCACTGAACCATCGCCAAGACCGCTTGGAAACTGAAAATCACGATAACCAACTTCGATGGGTGTAGAGGCTTCAACTGGCTCCCCACCACTCAATAAAAGGATACTGAGTATAAATACCACAAAAAAAACGATCTGATTAGTTCTCATAATTGATACCAAGTAATACTTGTCTTGTAACGTATGGATTTATAAAAATACCAACGTTGCCCATTGATGTACACATACTTGGCAGCCATCCATGCCCGGGATTCAATAAAGCAACAATGCGGCATAGCCCGGAAACTATACCACGAATCTAACATTATTCTGATTGTCGCTGGAGAAGATTAAGATTCGTCTTACGAGGCTAATTTGACCTTCATCAATTATTGGCATGGGTCCAATCGGTAAAACCTATATTTTTTCCTGTTCGAGCAGGTGAAACTGTTGGGAATTCAGTGTCGTAAGCTTGGTTTATTAACCAGGGCTGCCACTGATCGTCGCCTTCCGGTTCCCACCCAACCGCATATAAGAATTCAACCGCGCGGAGCAATGCGCGGTCCTGCCATTCCCACGCATCATAGCCTGCACGGTGGAGGATAGCCGCTTGAACCATAGCGCCCTGAAGTGCTTCCCATGCATACCCGGTTTCTTCCGGAGGCCACGTAAAATCACCCCCACGGCGCATCTCCTCTGGCTGGGCACCATCTATGGTTACACCATCTTTTGTACACCCTTTAGGGTTAATCCCAACTGGACGTGACTGGTCACATTGCCAGGATTTACTGCCATATTCAAATCCGGAATAAGCCTCGCGATCTCCAAGCCAACCTTTAAACACTTGAGCTGTACGTGCCAACTCAGCCATATCCCACAAATAAATAGCGGCGGCCGCTCTTGACGCCCCGGCATGCGTGCCCCAATTATTCGGCCGTTCTTCATGGGTAACAATCAAGGTTCGGCCGTCTTTCAATTCTGTTGCAAGCAGATCGCGCAGCTTTTCCGCGAAATTTTTGATCTAAACTGGGATCCAACGCTGGCAAGTTGATCAGGTCAGCCGCGATGACATAGGCCAGTAATTCACGTCCAAGCGCCAACGTGCGCCCGCCGGTCTCCGTATTTTCTGTCGAGATAATTTCGATGGCCGAACGTACATCGTCACTGTATTCCGTCTCACCAGTTCGCGCGTAAACAAGTGCCTTTGCAAGCACCACCACATTGCTGTCATCATCCTGATCACTCAGATCCGGCGAAACGACTTCTTGATCGGCTGTGCTTTTCATATGCTCCCAAGCTGGACCTTGCGTAGGCAATTGGGCTAATTCGTCCGTAGAAATCCAAATTCCACGCAATACACCAGGAAATGAGGGCATTACCGTCCCTACTAATTCCTCACTCGATGACACATCTGCCGTTTCCTGCCCAGCAGTACGAGTTTCTGTTTCTGAAACGGCCACAGTGGGGATGATGATCATAGGTGTGCGCTCTGGCGGAATTCCTTGAGGCGAATCACTACAGCCAGTGATCCCGACTATAAAGAGGAGAAATATTCCTAACAAAATAATGGGGGGCTCAGCGGTCCGAAAGAATAAAGACCAGCACGGTCTAAGCTTAATCATATTAATAGTTGATTGTGGATTTCTATAAATACCAAGAGGTTCAATTTTGACAGTTGGTTATGCATAAATTTTCAATTAGGCTGGTACCAGACCGTGTCATGATATCCATTGGCTAATGTACTTGGATTGGGGCAGTAACTGCGTGCGCATTGTTGTCAAATTAGTACGCGGACCTATGTTAATGCGCCGCAGCCGCAAGCGATCGGCCGAAGTCCAATCGTTGAGCCCACGCTCAGTTGTGAAGGCTAATGAAAAACCCTCTTGCGCTAAACCTCCGACAACCTCGTCGTTAAAGCCGCCGCTTGGGTAGGCAAAAATAGGCGGAACAGAGCCAATTTCTGTTTGCAAATCTTGTAGCGAGCCCAGGGCTTCTGCCCGTGCTTCTTGGGTTGAGATACGATTCATCAAAGGGTGTGTCCGCGTATGTGCCCCGAGAGTCACACCCTCGCCGGCCAATTGGCGCAGAGCATCCCAACTAAGAATGCTTGGTTCAGGTGGTAACCCTTCCAACTCGCTGCAAATTTCTTCTACCCATGGCATTGCCTCAGCATGAGGGCACGTCTTTACGTAGTCGCGCAATTTAAGCAGCGCTTGTTCGCGTTGTTCGGCCGTCCGCAGAGGCAATGGTCCTACGGGGGTAGGCAAATCATCACGGCGGGGAGTGGTACGCAGGGCTTGATATAAGCGATCCCACCAAAGCACCCGTTCAGGATGGTCTGGGAAGGCTGTGGGCACAAATAAAGTTGCCGGGATGTTCTCACGCCTCATAATTGGCCAAGCCTGTTCAGCAAAATCACAATAAGCATCATCAAAAGTGATCAAAACGGCACGTGGTGGCAGTGATTGAGAACCACTATCTTTTGCGTCCAAAAGTTCAGGCAGCGAGATAGGATAGTAATGTACCGCCAAAAATTGCATCTGTTCAGTGAATGCCTCTGGTGTCACAGTTACACGTGGGTAAAGTGAAGGACGTGACTCTGGATCGTCTACTCTGTGGTAGGTCAAAACACGCAGCAGGTTAGATTGCTGATAGTCTGGACGTTCCAATAACGACACAAGTCCGGAAACGGCCGAACTGCCGGTTAATGACAGTGCCAGACGCTTCATCGTCTGGCTCATTGCGTTCCCTCTAATGTTGGACCCACTACATGTGCTGTTTTGGGAAGTTCATTAGCATGATAGTTTAAGATATAACCAGCCGTCTCCTGAACAACTGCGTCAAGCGACTGCGTCGCATCAACAACCTCATAATGCTCAACAGCTTCACGCAGCTGCAAGTACTCTTGACGCCGTGCTTCAAGCATTGCCAGCGTCCCTTCCCCCTTGCGGGCAAACAGCACCTCTGCCGGCGCATCTAGACAAATAAGCAAATCAGGGCGGGGATAGTAACGATCAAGCATCGTGCCGTGGACACGCCGAGCAACTGGCAGTTGTGAGCGATCGACTGCAATATCATGTGCATAATAATCACAAAAAAAGTGGCGATCTGAAAGCACGATATAGCCATGGCGTAAATATTTGCGCACGATACTCTGCCGGTACCACTCCTCCGCCATCAGGTTAGTCAGGCGTAAGCTTGTCTTCACTTCCTTAACCAGACGCTTTAAACCGCTCTTAGGCATTGGTTTGATGCGCGTGGGATCAGGGGGGCCTGTCATATCGGGGCGACCACCACGCCTGCGCTTCAACTCCAACATAATTCTCGTGGTGGGCAAGACCACATTGCTCGATTCCAGATTAACCCCCATATACACATACTTCACCGGCAGCGGCAGTGTCTGCTGCAAACGTTGTGTGACTGTTGATTTTCCTGCCCCATCAGGGCCAATTACTGCTACTGTAAACATAATTACCTTCTAGAAACTATCCTGGCTTACCAATTTAGCTCGTGAACATGCGTCACCGCATAGCGCCACATTTGGTAATAGCGATTCTCTCTTATCCATGAAGCCGTATCTGAACTTAATTCACCCGAGGTTAGCGGCGCCTCATCAAGACGGCCCAACAAACTAGCTGTATACCGCAGCCAGGTCAGTACAAAGAGCGCAATTGGTGTATATCTGAATAGTTGGAAACGTTCGCAATAACTCTTGATATAAGGAATCGCCCAGGCGCCTTCTCCAAAAAAAGCTGCACGGAAAGCCGGCAAGTGATCGCCACTACTGCGTGCTTTTTGCTTGGCAAATGCCACATAACTTAGGAAGAAAAACAAATCAAAGCCTGGTAATCCTCGGGGAGCGGCCAACTCCCAGTCCACAACGCCGAGCTGACCATCGTTCAACCAAATAATATTAGGGTGGCTCAGATCGCCGTGTTCGAAAACGAGCGGCAGCTCTGTCTTTTCCAGCGGTGCAATCAGCTGTTCTGTTTTGGCCAGTAATTGTCTTTCTTCTTGCGATAATGGCAGTAGATTACTAAATTGCCGGATAGGCTTAACAACAAGATTTTCATACCAATCTCGATTCGCATATGCTGTCTGTTTAGTAGCATCCTGTAGATCGCCCAGCCAATTAAGCATTGCACGACAACAACGATCGGGATCGCTGCGTACAAAGGATGGGTCCATTGGTTTACCGGTCAACGCCGTCTCAAGTAAAAACTGCCTTGGTGCATTCTCTTCAAAAGCGATCACTCGTGGGATCGTCGTAAACCCTTCGGGCCGGCTGGTTTGGACGGCGCGCAGATTAGCAACCTCACGCCTAACGCTCGCGCTAGGCCCAGCCAGGCGCGGTACTTTGGCGACCATTACCGGATCTCGTTGACCTTCCGGCAGCAATAGACAAACAACATGGCTTGAAGCCCGGAAGCGTGGTGTTATCATGACCATACTCAGTTCTTTGGTAGGGCTGTATTGTTCAAGATGCAGCCGATCCCAATTTTCATGAAGATATGTCAAGATCATGTTCATGAGTTATTTAGCCGGGCAATAATGCTAAACTCGGGCACGATCTTGGCCAGCAGCCCACTTCGCAGCAGCCAACTTCCGAAACTTGACCGCAGCCTTGCCTTCACACTTCGCCCACCACGGACAAAAGAAAACCAAAGAGCGCCTTCATCATTAAGGGGAATTATTTTTGTACAGGCGCTAAAGTTGGGCCAATGCCAATGAGCTTCGACCTCAGTGAAACCCATTTGTGAAACGGCCGTTACACACGATTTTGGTATTGCAAACTGCCTATGCCCTCCGCGCGCGTATCGCAGCTTAGGCGACGATAAACCTTTATTCTCAGCGTACAGATAGCCTCCTGGCTTAAGCCGCTTGGCTGCCAATTGCAGATTCTCGCCGGACAAGTTTTGTACAATGATAAGGTCGAACTGGCCTACCTGTTCCTCCTGTTCAGTTATTGGTGACAAACTGCTCACCGACAAGCTGAACAATTGCAATGAGTCCACAAAATCATCAGGTACGGCTCCTAGATATGCGACATGTCCCAGATCTGGATCAGGCAAAAGAAATCGCCAATCGAGACGACGCGATGCCTGCAAAAGTGCATCTGCATCAAGATTGACCTTTTTACCCTTTCCGTCAATCGTGCTTGCAGAAACCTTGTTTTCCGTCTGAACTTCGTTTCGATCAATATGCGTCAAGTTAATTTCCTCCCTTCAAAGGCTATAGAACGGGACTGATAGCCTCAAATAGAGACGGAATTGAAACAGGGTAGGGATGGTAAACCGAGAAGGTCTCCTTACCTGCCAAAACTTTACTTAGGATATCCCTCTGAATTTCTTCTGCATTATCAATAAGTTCATTCCCGGATTCAGGGAATGCGAACCGGTATTTCAAATAATAGGTCATAAGGTCCAAGCGCTCATCTTGTAGCGAAAAAACCATACGCCGTGCAACTTCGCTTGGATCGATAGACCGTACTGCAATTTCATCAGACTCATGACTGGCCACAAAGAGAATTGTTTCCGGCTTACTCATCATAGGCCCCACACCCTCCTGACCAAACAACACACGTGGGGGAATCTGAACATTTAGCTGGCGTTTCAGGATTGGTGTCATGCGCTGTATCAGCTTAACTGGAGCTGTGCCGCGGCCAACGCCGCTATCCACGGTGCGATCCATTGTATTCACCAAAACATTAAGACTGCGCAGCCGCGCCCGATCTGAGCGTCCAACCGTCTCCCGGTATTGGGGCATTTCTTGCAAATGCCATTCCCAAATACGAATCGGTTCTGGTATGCCGTGCATCCGCTGGCCATCAGCACTTAAATAGACCCATTCATCACCAACATAGGTCGCACCCTTGGCCATAAAAGCCAGCAAGGTTTCTGTTTTACCGCCCTTGGCCCAACCAGTAGCTAAGATTCCTTTGCCTTTATAGTTAAAAGCAGAAGCATGCATGGGCAAGGCACCCTTCCCCAGGACGGTCAGATTCAAAATGGATATGAGCAAAGGGACAGCAGGAATATTACGCTCGCAGATGATTTCACAGCCACGGCCAATATCCTGGAAAGGAATCTGTACCTTCGCACGTGCCTTGTGTTTGCTGCGCAACACCAGGAAAGCATCATCGGTAAAAGCGGCCTCATTCACGCCCAAATAGTTTAAGCGAGACGGGAGTTCAAGATTATCTACAAAACGGATAACGATATCTGGTTCGCGATCCAGGGGCGCCTGAATAGGGCCAAGCTGACGCGTTACCATGGCCACATCTTTAGACGTAGCATCTATCAATCGAACACCAGCGAGACCATGCAGATCGAAATCATTAACCGGTGGAGTTGAACCATTGCCAGAGATAGTTGTCATAGTTTCCTTATGAGTTCAACGCTTGTCGAAAGATCATCCGGTAAGGAAAACAAGCGGGTTAGTGTCGCCGAATCGCAATGATCCTTACACCACCAAATTAGATTAACAAAATGTCCCTGATTTAGCTTTGCCGGCTCGAGACGCATTGCCTCTTTGAGTGAGCGATGCATCCAGCAAGTATAAAAGAGCGGTTCAACCAAACGCGGATCTAAACCAACAACCTGGCAATAGCGCGCAATCGTATCGACAAACAGCCGACTGAGAGGCGTATCGTTTAGGAACTGCTGCGTAAAACCCTCAAGTCTGTTGTTCACACCAAGCTTGCGGGCTGCATCCAGGCTGTATGAACGCATGAAGTAAAATAGGTCCCACCCAGGCATACCTGCGGCTTCGGCAGCTTCCCAATCCAGCACGGCCACACGCCCTTGTGGCGTGACAAGCATGTTCCAGGGACCGGGATCGCCGTGTTGAAACACGAGTGGAATGGCCACATCGCTGTCACTCAATCGTGCGATTTGCTGCTCTAGGAATTCATGTTGCTCAATTGTTGGTTGGTAAATCTCTATGAAGCGATCGAATAGTTGTGACAATCCCTCGCCAATCTCGCTCGGTGTAACTGCGTGAACATCGGTCGTTGCGGCCCCTAAATCTACAAACCAATCCAAGGCTGCCTTACCAAAAGGACAATCGGCCGTTGCGCTTGTTTTCCCGCGAAATGGCACGCCTTCGATAGCACTCTCACCAACGATTGCCAGACCGGCATGGTGCCCCATAAAAAGCACCTCCGGCAAGATCTCCGGCTCATGAAGCCCAATATCAACCAGAAGCCGCAAACTCTTAGCTTCATTCTCCAGACGATAGTTAAAGCTTGGGTCGCGCACCATCTTGACGACAATATTTGGTTGAACCCCATCTGATTCTTGGTGGCGATCAAACAGGTAAAATAACATCTTGCGTGAGCTGTACTCGCCGCGTGCGGACAGGCCCCAGTTATAACCGTCTAAGCGAATCCCGGACTCTTGAGCAATAGATTGCAGGTAATGAGGAGGGCCTGAATTTGAATCTGCTTTTGGTCCACCATAGAAATATCCAAGTCGTTGTACAGGTCGTTTGCGGTCAACCAGTTCCTCTGCACGCTCCATTGCCCCCAACATACCTAGGCCTGCTCCGAGCAAAGATCGCTTAAGAAGCGATTGGCGCTTACCTGACTTCGTCTTGACTGTCTGTGATGGCGCAGAGCTAGATCCACTGTTTTTGCTGCGAGAACTGACGATACGCTTGGTTCGCTTAATTATATACTCTGGCAGGTTGAGCATAGGGCTGTTGAGTGTGTTTTGCAGGAAATAGGCAGTAGTTACCGGGTCATCTAGGGGAACGGCCGTGTGCATTTCCCCCAGCAATGGCGTCAACCAGAACCCGGCAGCCAAATTTGTGGCAGCGTCTGCTCCCTCCCAATTCGGCCCACTCATCCGGGATGAAAGATACGCTCGTCCCTCACAATAAATAAATCCATCTGGCGCCAGGATGCGTACTAGTTCGTCGCGTCGTTGCTTGTCTTCATTGAACAGCCGCACATTTTCTGCACCAGTCAAAACAATCAGGTTTGCACAGCCATTCTGCACCGGCAAAGTGCCATCAACTGTAAATGAAACGTGCTCAATTCTAGCTGGGTCAACCTCTCGATCTAACCCAGATAATCTCTGTGATGCAGGCTCTATCAGAACAAGTTCCTGGCTAAAACTTAACAATATATTTAACGTGGAAGGTAATGGGTTTCCTACACAAACCGTTCTCTGTAGGTCAATATTGGGCAGCAGGAATAACCAGGCAGCACCAGCAGCCTTTCCCTTCAGATTGTTACCTGGTATAAAATTCGTTGCTAACGTCATATCTAACATGGAATAAGATTCCTCTGCTACCCTAGTAGTCTACGCATCAATGGCAGGCGCAACAATTCTGGAAAGGTCTCCTCAACATTGAGTAAATGACGATTGAACCGGACGACAAGCAGCGAAGCAATTCCTGCCATAACTATACTAATATACACCGGTGGGCCAACGACAAGTTGCAGCAAAGCTACGCTTGATGCCGCAATAATGATGATGATATAAACCCGGCGATAACGAGGATCGAAGACGCTAATGCCTGTCCCTAGCCGTAGTCCAGCCTGCTTGAAAATATTGAACAGAACCAGGGTAACAGTCGTCCCAATGGCGGCACCTAATGCTCCATATCGCGGGATCAGCATGTAATTGATACCCAAATTGGCAATACCGGCCAGTATGTTCAACGTGACAGAGTAGCGTAATTTGCCATAAACCTTGAGCGTGATCCCATTTTGACCAAGGGCTGCATTGAAATAATAACCAAAGGAAAGAAGAGCCAGATAAACCGCTGAATCGGCATACCGTTCTCCAAATAACAACAATGTAATGGGGCCAGCTAAGGAAAATGTCAGTGCAAAAATGGGAAACGAAGCGACAGCAATCCATATTGCATTATGCCAATATAATTTATTGATGCCTTCACGATCGCCCCGAGCAAACATGCGTGCGGCCAGGGGCGTGAACAGAAGACCAAAACTGAGCAGTACCGTTTGATTCATCTTGGCTACCGGCTGAATGGCACGCAAAGAAGCGACATCCAAAACGCCCTGAAAATGCTTCAACATCACCACATCCATCTGATTCATTAATAGATACATCAGATCCGATGAAAGCATCGGAATTGTGAATGGAAGCACTTCACGCCAAGGCATTTTCATAGACCGCAATCTAAAGTTCTCGCGCACTGCCAGGGGACGCATTAAGCGGACCAAGAGCATTAGATAAATCAAGACAACGATTACACCGATCCCAAGCTGCCCCCAAGCCAAAATGAACACGTTCCCGCCACCAGCAATAAGTAGAAGAACAACGCCAAGCTTTAATAGCGGACCAAAAACATTCTTGCGAAAGAAAATGGCCTTCGGGCTGGCGAAGACAGCAAACAAGCCGATGATCGATTCATCCACTGCTTGCACAGGTGCGAGAAAGATCATGATAAGCAGTAATGAAAGCGCTTGTTGATCGGAAAAAAAGCTTCGGCAGCATAGGTGCGGAAAGCATTTAACATCAGGGCCATAGCCAAACCCAACGTTATCATGAATCCAAATACCATGAACACGGTGCCGAACATCTTTCCGTAGTTCTTTTCTTCTTGGTAGATTGGCACAAAACGTGAAATCGCTCTATCCATGCCAAAGGTCGCGATGATCTTGACGATAGTTACGATCGAGAGCGCATAGGCGAATGCACCGAAGTCTGCCTGCGTTAAATGGCGAACGATCAAGACATCTACCAACATATTTATGCCACGAGAGAGAAATTTACCTCCAAGAAGCAAACTTGAACCCCGGAGTTGAACCCGTGCGGCACTCTTTTTTTGTGTTGGCTTCGTAACTATGCTAGTTTCTGAATCCATGAATCCTATGTTTTTACCGTTTAGACAGTTTTAAGCAATCTCTCTCCTCAAGTGCTGTTCCTCAGCACCTGGGGGCAAGCTGTTAACATATTATGTGTTCATTTGCGAGGCTACATTTTAAGATATCATCCGCCGTCGAGCTACAGCCAGTCCCACTAATATGACAACCAACAGGCCAAATGCAATCCCATACATCAATGTCGAACCGACAAAAGATGATGACGTTTGATCACCACCAACAGGCGAGAGACCATCACCAGCCGCATCAGTAGAACCCGAAGCGGCTCGCTTGGTTGCCGTAGGCGTCATAGTAGGTGTATTAGTAGGCAATGGGGTATTAGTCACCGTCGGAGTTGGTGTTATGGTGGGGGTTGGTGTTATCGTGGGCGTATTGGTAGGCAGTGGTGTCGGTGTCGGCAACGGTGCAAGACCTGTTACGATCATATCACCAAATACAACGTCAACATGACGAGCCAGAAGTGCTAGAGATCCATTACTTGGGGCCGACGCTTTTGCCCTATAAGTCGCACTCCACTCCTCAGGTTCCGATTGGGACTGAACCCAGGCTTTCAAGCTATATTGAGCAGTATCATCAGGCATGGATTCTACACGCACCTTAAACATATAAGGTACGCCGACACGCGGGCCGAAAACAACCCCATCATTATGAGAAAATTCCAGCTTGGTCGTTTTCTGCCAGATCCACCAAGCGATAGCGTTATTACGAGGCCAATCCGCCCGTGGCTGTACTTCTTCGCCTGATTGAGGTTCAATATGGCCTGTCCACCGCATCACGATACCCACCGCTGGTGTGATACCATCGATATTCGCTGTATCTACGCGGCGAATAGTCATTGGTATCAGAACCTCATAATCGGTCCAAACCAGGTCGCCAATGGCCACCATCCGGTCATTGGCAGTCTCCTCCGTGCGCAAGCCATCTGGACCAATGGTCCATTTGCCATCAACAACTTGGGCTACTTCCTGAATATTGGCAACTTCATTCCAAATGATGTTATATGGGAATGGCCATATATTTTCACTGTGATACTCAATTGTTACCGTTTCTGATATCTCATTAGACTTTGTGTCAATGGCTGTGATAACGACTTCGTTACTACCCTCTCGTAACTCACCTCGCCACAGTTCAACATCAAAGTCACCATCTTTCGCAAGGCGTTTACCGTCCGGGCCTACTGTCAATGTTCGCTCAAGACCTTCATTTAATGAAAAAGCCAATGTACCAATACCGTCAGGATCTGATACATTGCCAAGAATGTTCACCCACTCTTGCGGCGCGCCGATTTGTCCAAATTCCTGCGTGGGTCCATACCAAATATCAATAACCGGGGCGTCTTCGTTAACAATAGCAGACTCGCCTCCAGCAACGGCCGTTGCTGTGGGTGAAGCATCTTGAGCCATCACCTCTTCGGTGCTTCTCCCAAGAATTACATATATCAATAGAACGAAAAGAGCACTCGCTGCAATTACATATCTTTTCATGCGTATTTCCGGCACATACACTTTATTCATCTCAACAACTATTTAGAGGGCTTTCCCCGCCCTGTTGCAATCATGAGCAGTGATTGCATCCCGACTGGCGCTCCTGTCTCATCTTCTTGTGCTTGTGCACGGTAAACCTGTACAAATGCGCCCGCAAAAGCCAACAAGAACCAATAATATCTCACGTATGAGAGGTGCAAAAACATTGCTGTGGCCATGTATGCCAATATGGCAAGGAAAAAAGCAGATGCTGTATAGATTATCTCCGGTCGCTGCTTCATCATCCCGTATTGACGCACCATCCAAACCTGATACATGGTAATAAGAGCAATGCTCATGAAGAGCGCAAATCCAATCACCCCCGTATCCGCCAACTCCTCCAGGAACATATTATGCGCCCTACGTGTATTATCAATTGCGCGATAAAAGGTGCCAATCTCGTTACCATAGGCGGACGTATATTGGTTCGTTTGGCCCGGTCCAGTTCCTAAAAGAGGGTGGTCTAGGAATATGTTAAACGTTGCGAGGTTCACATTGCTGCGACTTCGAATAGATCCACCTGCTTCATCGACATTTCCGGTAAAAATAGATTCCAGATCAACAACCGTCGAGATACGATAGATATACTCTGGAATTATGGCGATTACGGTCAAATATCCCATTGAGACAACCAACAAAAAGTGCCACGGCTTAATTATGCGCAATAACATCATCGCCACAATTGTGAACATGATTGCGATGCCGGCGCCGCGAGAAAAGGTAAGCAGGGCACCAGCAACGATAGGAATACAGGACGCTGCAGCCAATATCCGCAGCCACAAGTTTCGCTCAGACCATATTAACATCAACGCAAAAGGCAACAAGACAACCATCACTTGGGCGTAACGGTTTTTCGATCCCAACGTACCAGAAAGGCGTCTACGTTTGATCTCCTTCCCAAATTGATCTACTTCTCCGGTTTTGACTTCGGAGGTTTTCACTTTTGCTAGGCCGCCAAAATCGTTGTCATAGTCACCGGTAATCTCTTGATACAACGATATGCTGCCCATGAACATCCCGGCAAGGACAATAGCCCAAATTCCCCAGCGTATCACTGTGGTTGTGCGTACTGCGTTAATAATCAAGAAGTAAAGCGCTAAACCTTCTACTACGAAGCCCAAGACCCGGTCGATCGAATCATTTGGATTTGCAGATAAGGCAGCAGAAATAAGCAAGACGCATAAGTACACGATCATCAAAAAGAAGATACGATTCGTTACTATTGGTTGGCGCTGGACAATCACATAATTAAGGAATGGTAGACCTAGTAAAATGAAAAAAGATGCGGCCATAATTTCGGGCACACCATATGAATTTATCGCCACCACAGTAAGATTAGCGTATAAGACAAATAGCACGACCACAGTTGTTGTTTCCGGCTTGGAGAACATCAGTGTAGCCATTGCCAGAACAATTGCGGCTGCCAAAGCAAAAAGGATATCCTGTCCTAAGTATGCTAAGACACCAACAACAAGAGGCGGGAGAAACAACAATAAAATAATGTTGATCTTTCCTAATTGTATTGAACCGTTTCCTTCGATTGTCTTGCTACTGTTTAACATGTAATTCTTTGCCCTTGTGGTATAAGCTTTGCGTTTTCCCCACGATGTAATACGCTGCCCATGCTATATGCATAAGTTCCTATTCCCATATAGCTCAACGCTACAATCCACTATCTACTATTATTTCAGTTTATGGTTGCGGTTTGCCTTAAGATAAAAAAATCATCTACAGGACGTGTGTTCGTATTAAGTCAAATGTCGAATTATCGCTGCGTTTCCCAGCGATCAATTCGATGACCCCGGATAATATTCACAATCGCTTTAAAGGATGCCAGATTAACGAGGCCAAAAAAGAAGGGGATGGAAAACACCTTGCTACGCCCTATTCGCGTTTCCATAAACAGTGCACCTACTAGGGCACAGCCATAGAATATGAATTGAACAATCGTTGCTAATTTATATACAATCCCTCGACACCAGAGTAATGGGCTGATGAACAACACGAGAATCAGTGGAAAGACAACTAACCTGCGAAGTACTTTGTGTGAGAAAACTTGTATAGCATAGTAGCCATATTGGAATGGGTTTAAAAGAGTGCGATTAACCCAAACCGACCGTAAACCACGCGTTATAACCCGCTCTTTGCGCCCTAATTCCCGGCCGCTTGATTTCGCTACCGGTTCATAGGCGATAGCATCAGGTGCAAAAACGAGTCGATAGCCTTGCAATATTACTCGTGTCGATGTCACAAAATCATCTGTTACACCATCTGGTACAGTCTGAAAGAGAGATCTGCGAATTGCATAGATGGCACCGGTTGCTGAAATTGCATTGCCGGCTTGACTCTGCGATTGTTTGAGTTGGCGATCAAATCTCCAATAACTTTTCTCACCTGCTCCTTCACCCCCTGGCTCACCTTTCAAATAAACCTGATTGCCGGCTACGCCGCCCACATCAGGATCAGCAAAGGGCCGCACAAGAGCCTGAATTGCGTCAGGGGCGTATATACTATTGGCATCTGAGAAGACCAATATTTCACCCGTAGATGCAGCAACGGCCGTATTTAGAGCAGGCGCTTTACCCTGCCGTGGCAAAGGTAACAACTTTATCCCTTGTTCAGCATAACCCAGCACGATTTCATTCGTTCCATCTATAGAACCATCTGAAGCAACAATGACCTCAAGGCACTCTCTTGGATATTCGAGAGACAAAACATTGTCTAACTTAGCACCAATGCTCTCTGCTTCATTATAAGCTGCAATGATCATACTGACTGTTGGTGTAATATCTGCGCTGCGATAGAACTGCGGGCGCAACTTGCCACGTAACAATGTCAATAGAGGGAACACAAAATACGTATAAAATATCAGCCCCGCGGAACCCCAAAACAACAACAGACGGATCATTGCAACTGCTCCTCGCCAAAATGCCTGGATAGAATAAAAGCGTTTTTATCCAGATCAAACTCATCTACAACTTTTTCTCGTCCGGCATGGGCAAACTGCTGACGCAATCCAGGATCTTTCTGAAGAGATTCAAGGGCATCCGCTATCGCATGCGCATCACCAGGTGCCGTGAGATATCCATTGCGTTTATCTTCAACCAGTTCAGGAATACCGGAAATATCGGTGGCAATCACTGGCAACCCACTGGCCATTGCTTCCATCAATACTACTGGGATACCCTCTCGCCTGCCATCCTTAGTAGGTACGCTTGGTGTAACAAGGACAGTGGCATCTTGCAATAAATCGGCAACTTCTCCATGGGTTAGGCGTCCATGAAAATGAACCTGTTCACTCAGACCTGCTCGCTCAACTTGGTCCGTCAAATCAGTCAGATCCGGCCCACCGCCTATGAAATGGCAATCGAACTCAATGCCACGATCACGCAGCAAGCGACAAGCCTCAACTAGATAAGTTTGACCTTTTACTTCATGCAATGTCCCTACACAGAAAATGGAAAACTGATTGTTTTCCTGAACAAGCCCTTCCAAATGCGTCGGCTGGAAAATACTCGTATCAACTCCGCAATGAATTACAATTACTTTATCATGGTATTGTTCACCACAGCAATCAATAATCATTTCCCTGAAGAAATTGGAAATGGGCACAACAAATGATGCTTCGGCAACCTTTTCACAAAGCATATGCTGATCACGATTGAGATCTGAACCATGTCCTGTAAAACTGTATGGGATGCCTGTCATTTGGTGAATAATAAATGCGGCAGCCGCTGGGTGGCTGGCAAAATGGGCATGCACATGCTCAACCCCATCTTCTTCCATCAGATAAGCAAAATGAATAGATTTAGGAAAAATCCCCAAAACACCTGTGAAATAGCGCATGCTGCCCCAATTGGCCCGAAGAATCGTCATAAGCGTACTTAAATAGGCCCGTGGTTTGCGCCATAAATATCTCATGTGTGAACGTATAATGGGCCAGGAGATGAATGGCTGAAAATGTGCGCGTTCCACATAAGCGGGCGCCTCCGGGTGCATCACATCTGTCTTCTCTCGCAATAAGGGATACAACTCTATTTGCACACCTTGGCGTTCGACAGCCAACATTTCATTAAGCACAAATGTCTCAGTTAACTTTGGAAAACGAGACATAATGTAGGCCACTTTAAGTTTACTCTCTTGATGTCTTTCAACCTGGATTGAATCTATTCCAGCACTATCGAGAGGTAGTTTGGCAGTCGTAGGTATAGGATTATTCACTATTTTATCCAAATTGCTGGGTGTATTTTTGCCAGATCAATCTTGTCGCTTCCTGTTGTACAGATTCCGCCCCGAGCGTGGCATCCACAATAACCATTTGCGGCAAGACAGATTGCAGCTCCAAATACTGTTGGCGTTGTGCTTCAAGTTCAGCAGGGCTTCGTTCCCCTTTGCGTGAATACAATAACTCACCAGGTGCATCTAGAAAAAGAATAAGATCCGGGGGTGGGCAGGAGTAAGCCAACAGCCACCGTCGGAAACGACGCAATTTATCCTTAAAAAACGGGCGCCTGGCAGTTGGAAGGAGAGCATCATAACTATATCGATCAAAAATAACCAGCTTCCCACCTGCGCGATAATGGCGAGAAATGATGTAACCTTTCCATTGCTTGATCAGGTTTTGAGCTAGTCCCAAACCTTTTATTTGCTTTCCCTCATGGCCCCTCTTATTCTGATAAAGACCCATATAGAGCAAACGCACAGGGAAATAAAAGCTCTCTTTAAGACCATTCGCCAATGTGGACTTACCGGCTCCATCTGGAGCCAGTAAAGCAACTGATGGGGTTCTTGGCCATAAATAGCCAACCATGCGTTGAAGTTTGCGCAGTGAACGATCACGGAAACGGCGACCAACCGTAGCTACAGGGTCCCGGCGAGCCAAGCGATTTTCAATTACTTCTCGCTGATCTAGTAAAGTCGTCCAGTCACCATCTCCAATCAGACTACAAAGAGTAGACCAGCTCATGGTTGGAGACCAATATCGATCTAATAGTTGTGATATATAAAATTCATCATCAACCTGCTCGCAAAGTGCCTGTAAACGCTCTCCTCGATGTGCCGCAATATATCCTTTGTCAAGCACACAATGCAACAGCAATGTTATAAATTCATCTGCTGGAGCAGGAACCTGGACAAAACCAGAACGCTGTCGGTGCTGCAAGCAGTTATCAGCCAATGTTGTGCGCAAGGCATGTGCGGGTTTTCCATAGGCCACTTCTGTGACCACATCAAGCTTGATCCAGCAGTTAGAATTGTCATGGCTTGCGACAAAAAAATGGTGTGGAGAGTGTCCCCAAGCTGAAATCTTCACGAAGCCGAACTGCCGGAGTAAGTTATTAAGCAAGCTTAAGTACTCTTCTGGAATAAGTAAATCAACTTCCCCACCGTTTGCATACTCATGCATACGATCACCGTCGCGCAAAACACAGTAAGGGATGTTATTTTGCTCAAGAGCTTCAAAAGCGAGCGTTAACTTTTGCATAACCATTCGAAACTCTTAGTTTTTGGTAGGTGGTGTGTCTAATCTCTTTTTTAGCCCAAAACGTGACATACTTGGGAGGAAGCTAACTTTGCTCGAGCGCGGTTGCTCCCGCTCGCTAGCCTCATAGGCAACTCTATCATCCTGATAGTAGCGAGCACGAACATCTTTGGCAGATACACCGTTAAGTACACAACCCATCAAGTTAGCATTAACTTCTCGGAGCTGTTCGGCTGCTTGTTGCAGATTAACCTTCCGGCTCTTGCCCGCCCAGGCGACGAGCAAGGTAGCGTCCGCGTGAACACCAAGTACTGCGGCATCCGTTGCCAATAGAACGGCGGGACTATCTAGAATGACAAAATCATATCTTTCAACCAACTTACTCATCAATGATTTCATTTTTGTTGAACCAAGTAGTTCCGACGGATTAGGTGGAATGGGCCCGCTAGCAAGCAGTTGCAATCCCTCTACCCTTGTTACTTGCACAACGTCATCTACAAGTGTCTCAACCTCTTGGTCCTCTTTGGTTGCATCAAACTTTAACAGCAAACTGGTGAGCCCTAACGAGGAAGGTACATTAAATAAGTACTGCTGGCTGGGACGCCGTAAGTCTGCGTCAACTAGCAGAACATCATGGCCTGCCTGTGCCATGACAATGGCCAAGTTTGCTGCAGTGGTGCTGCGGCCTTCCCCGGGAATCGAGCTGGTAATCAAAATGCTACGGCTGGGTGAGTCGACTGAAGAAAACTGAATGCTTGTTCGTAATGCACGGTAAGCTTCTGCAGTTGGCGACCGTGGATCTGAGATTGAAACAAGCTTATCATCGCCCTTGATTTCACCAATCCCGGCAAGTGTCGGCAGGTTGGTTAAGCTTTCTATATGCTCAGATGATTGCACGGTGAAATCATCCAAGAATTCGAAGGTAAGCGCAATGACAACACCGATTATGAGACCGGCAACGGCACCCATCAACACACTAAGTTGAGTCTGGGAAGGTTGAGGCTCAGCGGTAATCGCTGCTTCGACAATCTGAACCTGATTCGTGACAGCTTGCTGCAAGGAATCATACAATAGTGCCAGCGTTGCATGAGCGGTCGACATTCGCTCGCGTTCCAGACGAATTTGGTCAGTGAGAACACGCTGTCTTTCTATTTCACTCGTTGCTTGCAACTCTAATTCAAGCTCTTCAATTCCCGCCTGAATTTTTGCGATGTTCGCCTCAATCTGACTCGTTTGGTCGCGCATTTGAGCGCGCACAACCGCCGCTCCAGATTCGCTATCACCTGTGGGACTGAGTCGAACCAATTCTTCGGCAAGTGCATTAGCGATATCTGTTGCCCGAGCCGGGTCACTGTCTTCTACGATAATGGTTAGAAATTGTGTTTCAGTTGTAGGCCTAACCGTAAGCAGCTTTTCAACCTCAAGGGGAGCAAGTTCAATCCCAAGGTTGTCAATGACTGTTTGTAAAACAGTTCGCGTGGTAGCAAGTTCTGCATAAGTTTGCATCAGTCGCCCCCCGGTCTGAAAGTCTTTCTCGTCTGGCTTAAGACCCTCAATACCTGGGCCAATGATCAAGCGCGTGCTTGCTTCATAGGTAAGTGGCTGCTGGCTGCTAATCCAGTAAGTAATAGCACCAGCGCTGATTGTGGATAACACAATCAGCCATAACCAACGACGAACGAAATTGAAATAACCTTGTTCCATTATTCTGTACTCCGAATTCTATTAGATCTCCTTACGACACGGCGCCTTTGAAATGGGCCGAGGTAAGGTTAATTTCATTGTGCTTCACTGAGGTGGGTGAAATCATTTCATTTTCTGCATTTTGCAGTAGTGTCTCGAATGTGACAGCCTCATCAGGAAATGTTGCTAGACCAATGTTGAGCTCAAGACCAAGACTTTCCTGCCCGGAAATCCGCAATTGATTTATGATTTCTGATGCACGTTCATGATCAGCCTCTGGAAGAAGTGCGACAAAATGATCGCCGCGCTGTAAGATAATATTCAAATCCCCTAATTCTGTGGAAAGAAATTTACCAATACGGGCATCTATATATCTGTCAATAATTTCTTGCTGCGCATCCTTTATGAAATGATCTAGCGAAACTTGAATTGAATGCTCTGTTGCAGAGATAGCTAAAAGGGATGCCGGGCGTTGATAGCGTCTAGAGCGCCGAATTTCTTGATAAATTTGACTTTGTCCTGTATCAAAGGGTTCGGCCTCTTTCTCCAGCCGGCCAATTGTTAATTTGGTCATGGCCTCGCGAATACCTTCCAGCCCGCAAGCCATTTGTCTTACCAGGACAACGGTTATCCAAATCACACAAATTTCCGTTACGACAATGGGAAGTCCCGTTCCCGTAATAGCCAGACCTGCCTCAATCTTGAGAATGATATATGGAATTAACGATAGCAGGAGTACCCCATATAGTGGCATTCGCTGAAACGGCCGTAAAAGAATGATCAAGATAGCATAAATCAATACCAGTAGGTAAACAAAGGTAGCGATATTGACCACCCCAAATAGTTTTTCTATGTTATAGATAAAGAAAAACCATACACAAATTGCAATTAAACTGTATCGTAGATTATTCATTGCATTCAAAAATTAACTAAAACTGTATCAAATAACAAAATCAAGCAGAATACCAAAAATGTGGTTGTTTGCATCACTCCAGTGTCACGAATTGACACTTTTCAGGAATATGACAATCGGTCTTCTGTTGTAGGCTAGGCGATCAATGTATTATGGAGAGCCGCCGAAGGGATCATCTTGAATTCAAAAAGCCTCATACCCTTTGTTCTCGCCAGACGATTCCTAATAAGCTCCATTTTGGGTGAATATAGCCATCACAGTTTGAAACAAAATCTGTATATCTAACAAGAGACTTTGTCGCTCGATATACTCAATATCCATGAGTAAGCGTTGGTCAAAATCAACATCGCTCCGCCCATTTACCTGCCACAAACCAGTGATGCCCGGCAGTACTTCCAACCGCTCTGTGTGCCACAACGAATAAGTGCTTACATCGAACGATGTCGGACGCGGGCCAACCAGACTCATATCACCTTTGATTACATTGATAAACTGCGGCAGTTCGTCCAGACTGGTCTTGCGCAGTATACGCCCGATCCGGGTCACTCGTGGGTCATTGTAATCTTAAAATCTGGCAACGGTTAACTCATTCAGGTGCATATACTCCTGCTTGAGTTCTTCAGCATTGGTGACCATTGTGCGGAATTTATACATCGCAAATCTCTGGCCGCCTTTTCCGGTGCGCATTTGCGTAAAGGAAATGGGGCCCGGATCATCAATCCAAATCAACACTGCGGTGACAGCCATTACCAGCAGAATTAACGGCGCGGCCAACAAACATAGTGTTAGGTCAAAGAGACGCTTCGAAATTTGATAATTTCTTTTTAGTAGCAACACCTTTGGTGTTTCGATCATCTGCATATCTGTAATCATTTTCTGCCCCTACTGCTTTATAACCTAATAGCGATGGTTAACGCGTATATCAGCAAACTACCTTCATGGCCGTATATATCTGTATTCTATGGTAGTAGACTTACAAATTTACTTACGAGAAAAAAGACCTGCCATCTAGACAAGTCTCTTATAAGTTTAACGTTGGGATGTTGTATTTTCTTGTTAAATAGGGGAATTGCGATTGCGACTAATAAGTAAATGAGTCCAATAAAGATTCGGAGAAGATATCGGCTTACATGGACCTGATATCATTTCACTCGTCCGAATAATAATTAATAATTCGGCTGAGTGTTTCTCGCAGTGATATCTCTGGAACCCATCCAACCGTATTATTTATCTTGGCGATGTCCGGCACTCGTCTGCGCATATCTTCAAAACCAACGCCATACGCCTCATCATAAGAAATAAACTCGATCTTCGATCTGCTCCGTGTAAGCTCTATGATTCTTTCAGCAAGCTGCAAAATGGTTATTTCTTCGGTGCTGCCAATATTAAATAACTGTCCTTCAGCATCGGGGCATTCAGCCAAGGCTATCAACGCTCTGACAGCGTCTACAACATCACAAAAACAGCGCGCCTGTTGACCATCACCATAAACGGTAATGGGTTTTCCACTGAGCGCCTGACGCACAAAGTTAGGCGCAACCATACCATATCTGCTAGTCTGCCGTGGACCAATGGTGTTAAAAAGGCGGAAATTGACGACCGGTAATTCATACTGACGATAATAGGCCAAGGACAGAAACTCATCTACCATCTTAGAAGCGGCGTAAGCCCACCGATGACGCGATGTTGGTCCTAAAACGACATCGTCTTCTTCACTAAACGGAAAGCTGGCCCCCTTGCCATAAACCTCTGACGTAGAGGCAATCATCACTTTCACCCGGTAACGCAGCGCTGTCTTCAGGACAGTCTCGGTAGCCATTACATTCGTTTCAATTGTATATACGGGATTCTGAACAATTAGCTTGACACCCACGGCTGCGGCCAGATGGAAAATAAGGTCGCATTGGCTGACCAGGCGATCCATTACAATTTGATTGGTAATAGTATCGATTGCAAATTTGAATTCTGGCAGATGAGCAAGATGCTCGATGTTCTCGAAACGGCCGGTTGACAGATTATCAATAATCGTCACATGATGCCCTGCCGCCAGCAGTGCTTCTGCAAGGTGGCTGCCAATAAACCCTGCTCCTCCGGTTATTAGTACTCTCACAGAATTATCTACTCCGGCTTAATTTCTGAAAATTACAAACCGACTACGTGGGCATTCCCACTTGTCTGGATAGCATTACGGCTATCAACAATTAACCTGGCGTGATCCGTCACAAATGACCAATCATATGCGGCATGGTCCGCGACCACAACAACACAATCTGCTTGCTGTAGCACATGTGCACTTAACTCAGATCGCCTGATAACACGATCATCTAATACCAACTCTTCTACATATGGATCATGAAAACAAATATGGGCACCTTTTTCCTGCAGGATTTGCATTATGTCAAATGCTGGGCTTTCTCTTACGTCGCCAATATTTGCCTTGTAAGCAACTCCTAAGATTAGAATATTGCTGCCATTAAGAGACTTGCGCTCCTCGTTAAGCGCATCCGTTATTTTCCCAACAACATAGTTGGGCATGTAGCCATTTATCTCGGCTGCCAACTCGATAAAGCGCGCCGTAAAGTTTAGTGTTCGCAGCTTCCAACTGAGGTAGTGTGGATCAACTGGGATACAATGCCCTCCTAGCCCTGGTCCGGGATAGAAACGCATGAAACCATATGGCTTCGTTCCTGCTGCCTCAACGATCTCCCAGACATCGAGACCAAGTTTGTCACACATAAGTGCAACCTCATTTACAATGGCTATGTTGACTGCACGGAAAGAGTTTTCGAGGAGCTTAACCATTTCGGCCGTAGCTGTGCTTGAAACTGGCACAGGTTTATCAATCACGGTTCCATAGAGAGCAAGGGCAACTTCAAGGCAGTTTGGGGTAACACCCCCTACAACTTTTGGTGTGTCATGAATCGTAAAATCGGTGCGCCCCGGATCAATGCGCTCCGGCGAAAAAGCGAGAAAGAAATCACTCCCCACGCGATCACCAGTACTACACAGGCGTGGAAGGATAATTTCCTCCGTAGTACCAGGATACGTTGTACTCTCAAGTACAATCAATTTCCCAGTACCACCACACTCTCTAATACGGTCTGCAGCATGAATAATGTAAGAAACGTCAGGATCCTTGGTTTTACCCAAGGGTGTAGGAACACAAATGGATATTGTATCTATCTGAGATAAAGTCTGGAAATCTGTGCTAGCCGTTAGTTTGCCGCTTGCAACCAATGGCTTGAGTACATCATCAGAGATATCTTCAACATAACTTCTCCCTTCGTTAAGAGCCTTCACCTTTGCAACGTGGATGTCGATGCCGATAACATTAAATCCTGCTTGTGCAAAAGCAACGGCAAGTGGCAAACCGATATAACCCATACCAATTACGCCAACAGTGCAATTGCGAGATTCTATCTTTTCGAGCAATCGGGTTTTATAGTCTGTTTCTTGCTTTTCGCTATTTAACATGCGGACCTCAGGAATATACCCTAAATCTACTGCCAAACTACGCGTGCAGCAACTTTAATGGAGGTCAATAGCAGCGACTTTCAGATGTGATCTCCCCATAGGGAAAACGACGGCTTAATATGGGAACACGTAATTCAAATGTGGGGGGAAAGTATTTGTGGAAAAACGGACAGTGTTTGACAAGGAATGCCTTCTTGAACAGCTCTCTCTGGTCACTTCCCTAATACGCACCATCTTGGGTGAATATGGCCATCACAGTTTGAAACAATATCTGAATATCTAACAAGAGACTTTGTCGCTCGATATACTCAATATCCATGAGTAAGCGTTGGTCAAAATCAACATCGCTCCGCCCATTTACCTGCCACAAACCAGTGATACCCGGCAGTACTTCCAACCGCTCTGTGTGCCACAACGAATAAGTGCTTACATCGAACGATGTCGGTCGCGGGCCAACCAGACTCATATCACCTTTGATTACATTGATAAACTGCGGCAGTTCGTCCAGACTGGTCTTGCGCAATATACGCCCGATCCGGGTCACTCGTGGGTCATTGGTAATCTTAAAATCTGGCAAGGTTAACTCATTCAGGTGCATATACTCCTGCTTGAGTTCTTCAGCATTGGTGACCATTGTGCGGAATTTATACATCGCAAATCTCTGGCCGCCTTTTCCGGTGCGCATTTGTTTAAAGGAGATGGGGCCCGGATCATCAATCCAAATCAAAACTGCGGTGAAAGCCATTACCAGCAAAATCAGCGGCGCGGCCAACAAACATAGTGTTAGGTCAAAGATACGCTTCGAAATCTGGTAATTTCTTTTTAACAGCAACACCTTTGGTGTTTCGATTATCTCCATGTCTGTCATTCTTATGTGTCCCTTTTACCCTAGAACCTGGCAACGACTGATATCGCAAAAAATAAAAAACTGCCCTCTTGGCCTTATATAAAAAATTATATGGTCTCAGACTTACGAACTTCCTTACGAAATTACTTACAATCCAGGAATCGAGGTTTGTTGTGAAATATGGAGTTTATTAGTAAGGGGATTTTGAAGAAATTGTGTCAGGAATTCTATTGTAAGCCAATAAAGAAAAAGGGCTTTCCATATTTGAAAAGCCCAGAAATTCTGCTACAAACGCTGAATGTATTTTTTGAGGATTCTATTATCCCTCGTCCTCCCAGAACTCCGGATCATAGGCAGGTAACTCGCAGCGCATCGGTTTTGTTTTCCGTTGGCCTAAAGCATAAGCCGCTTGCATTAAGGTATGAATTTGTGAAGTGCCTTCATAAATGACAGCGCTCTTGGTATTACGTAAGTGTCGTTCCACGTTGTACTCATCGGAATAACCATATGCGCCATGAATTTGCACGGCATCGTCAGCAGCACGGCGGGCCGCATCGGTACAATACCATTTAGCCATACTTGTCTCCCTGGTATTGCGGATACCCTGATTTTTCAGCCAACCTGCTTTCCACACAAGTAGTTCACCTATGTCGATGCTTTGCTGCATGTGAGCTATCATTTGCTGCACTAATTGATATTCAGCAATCGGCTTGCCAAAGGTCTTCCGTTCTTTTGCATAATTTACGGATTCTTCCAAACAGGCCTTCATAATCCCCACAGCACCAGCTGCAACGCCGTAACGGGCATTATCTAATGCACTCATTGCGATCTTAAAACCTTCCCCCTCTGCACCCAGACGGTGACTGGCAGGTACACGCACTTCATCCATGGCAATCCACCCTGTATTACTGGCGTGCACCCCCATTTTGCCTTCGATGGTACCTGTCGTCAGGCCTTCCCAACCGCGTTCCAAAATAAATGCTGAAATGCCGCGTGAGCCTTTTTCCGGATCTGTAATCGCAAATACCAGAAAGCGGTTTGCAATATTCGACAACGTAATCCACATCTTCTCTCCGGAGAGAAGATAATCGTCGCCATCTTTGCGAGCCTTGCTGCTTAACGCAGCCACATCTGAGCCGGCACCCGGTTCGGTCAGGCCAAAACAAGCCAGGTTTTCTCCGGTGGCCAATGGTGGCAGAAAAGTTTGCTTCTGCTCTTCTGTTCCCCATTGAAAAATCGGTAAAGCATGTAAGCCAAGATGGACGGCAATTGTCTCGCGTACTGACGAATCACCAAATTCAAGGCCTTCAGATATCATGCCCAAGGAAATGTAATCCATACCCGCACCACCATAACGAACAGGTAGGCAAACACCCAAAAATCCCAGCGCTCCCAGCTTAGGAATGATTTCCCGAGGGAATGTATGTGCACGATCATGCTCTTTAATAATCGGTAAGATTTCGCGACGGCTAAACTCATAAGCTGTCCGTCGCACCATTTCATGCATTTCATTCAAGGCAAATTCCATTTTTCATTCCTCACGTTACATTACTTCTCTTTGTTTCTGTTATTCTTTACACTTACCGTTCCATACCACGCGAAGCTACGTAATTTCTTAAATCGGCTCAACAGCTTTTGGTCAAACATAGATAACAGAGAATAAATAGCTGTAAAAACCTCTTCACCACCTGGAATTAATCTGAAAATATAGGCAAGAGGCGCCGTAAGATAATAGGTACGCAGCATTGGTTTTTCGAATACACGGCTGAAATATTCGAGATCGCTAAACGCCATCGGCCGTTCATCGGCCGTTCTTAGTTTTGGGGTCAGCCGTCTCCCCATCCAAATAATAAAGTGTCTGGCCATTGGTTCTGCAAACGTCGCCCGTCCATCTGAACGAAGAAGACGTTTCGTCTCTCTTGCAGAAGAATCTAGATCAAGATGATGCAAAATAGCTTTGCCATAGATTATCCGGAAGCTGTGGTCTGCAAAGGGAAGCTGTTCAGCGTTTGCTTGAATGAGACTTATTTTGGCTTCCGGCAGCTCATTCATAACCAATTCACGAGCACGTACTAATTGTGTATATGAGAGGTCTGTGCCCACAACATAAAGCCCCCTTGTGGCTAGTTCCAGCGTCTCCTTCCCTTCGCCACAGCCCATATCGAGAACAGGTTCACCTGGCTTTCCTTGCAAAAAACCGATGGTTTGTTCAACAACATCATCAAAAGCCGGTGAATCATAAAGTAAGGCATCAAGCCGGTAGCGGCGATGGCTTTCTTGCTCGTGCCACAACAGTTCGCGCTGTATCACCTCTTTGCGGTCCATATCTACTTCCAAAATCTTAATACCGTCTTGTGCTTTTGGCATTTCTTCACGATGCAACAGATCATGCTTCTGGTATTAGGAGTATCTTCCCTTTTGTTTTGCGACCCTCAATATAGCGGTGAGCCGCCGCCGCATCGGCTAATGGGAACGTACGATCAATACGCACATTTAACTCTCCGGCAGCGATCCAGGAAAACAGATCATTGCTGCGCAGCTTTATCTCTTCAGCAGAACCTGCATAATGCCCAAGTGTGGGGCGTGTAAGGAAAAGTGACCCCTTGCTGTTCAATATCTGTGGGTCAATTAGGCCTACCGGGCCGCTGGCCGCCCCAAATAACACCATATAACCACGCGGCTTCAAACAATTCAAGCTTTTTTCAAACGTTGCTTGGCCAACAGAATCATAAACAACATCAACTCCCCGACCATTAGTTATTCGTTTAACCTCGACTTCAAAATCTTTGACTGTATAGTTGATGATCTCGTCTGCCCCGTTTTCTTTCGCTAATGCTGCTTTTTCATTAGTAGAGGTCGTGCCAATAACTGTTGCACCACGTCGCTTGGCCATTTGTACCAGCAGCAAACCCGTTCCACCCGCTGCCGCATGGATGAGCACGACATCATCTCTTTTAATAGGATAAGTGCTGTGACTAAGATAATGTGCAGTCATACCTTGCAGCATCACGGCCGTCGCTGTTTCAATGCTTATCTCGTTGGGAACATGGGCAAGCTTCCAGGCGGGTACCACAATATACTCAGCATATGCGCCGGTTTGCATGGCAAATACGACGCGATCTCCAGGCAAAACGGCCGTTACCCCCTCACCGACAGCTTCTACCAGCCCACCACCTTCCATCCCAAGTACAAAGGGCAAATCAACGGGATAAATACCATTACGTTGGTATGTATCAATAAAATTCACACCAGCAGCCTCAAGTTTCAGTAACGCTTCGCCAGGCCCAGGCTGCGGCATCTCGACCTCTTCGTAACGAAGAACCTTCTCACCACCAAATTCATGAATACGTATCACTTTCATCAAAAAATCTCCCAATTCAGTGCCGGTTTTCCATCCCGAAAGGGTCATCCAAGCTTAAATCTTATCCGCTTCCATTGATAAATAGCAACTAATCTGACCAAGTTACCCTACGACAGTTTGCTAAATTACGCTGGTTATAGAAATACAAACTTTGAATACTCCCCCGGAAACATTCATCTATTCGAATATAACCGTAATCCATTGATCGCGGTCCAGCTCGATTTCGAAATGCAAAGAGTCTGAATCTTTACTATTAGGGTCTGGGAATGCTGATACGAACTTAGCTCCTTCCGGTAATGTTATTTGAACAGTGGTCTTGCTGACGGGAGCAGACGCCTGCTTGATCAGACGTAAGCGATATTGTCGTTCTTGACCATCACTCCTGGTAATAATCGTTGGTAATTGATAACGATACCGGCTTGATAACTCGCTCCCCTGGGGAATGAGCATAAAGTTTGCAAATGCGGTGAAACCCGGTACATCTGCTCCTACTTCAGTAGGTTTGTTCCAATCATATCCCCCAAACCAGGTATCACGCGGCACCAAATGCTGGGGACCGCTAATAAGCTCACTCCCTTCCGGCACATACACACGCAAATAATTCCAATAACACTTTTCGGTCAATGCGGAATAATTCTCTTGATTACTATACTCTTTCATCGTACCTTGGAGGCAAGGTTCGTCATTAACCTTACCAGTATGCCTATGCGTAACAGTCAAATCTGCTTCACCGGCTCCATCATTTTTCAAGCGCACCTGGTACAACGTGTCCTGTTCAATAAATACATTGGCCTTGTTGTAGCCCACATTTGTATCTACGGTCAATAAAGCATCATTATCCACAGGAGGCGACAGCCGGCCATCCCATTCCAGTTCTTTCAAAGTTTTCGCAACGGTAGGCTCATGGATGTACACCTGCAAATGTTTCTGCTTCAAAGCCTTGTCCATTTGTTTTGCCAGTAGAATGGGATCAATCAATGAGGTTTCATTTTGCAGTCTATTATAGATTGCCAGAGAAAACGTACTTAAGAATGATTTGCGTTGTAGAACACCATCCTGCAAAGTCCACGCTTCATGCAAGCTGTCAATAATATTATTCTGGTCGATAACTTCACCACTGTCCGGTATCAACACCGGCCCTGTCCCCGATAGCAGCAAAGCTATGAATTGCTGATCAATAGCGATCGACCCATCCAAAGGCGGGATTTCCTGGCCGTAGCTGTAAAGATCCATCGCCTTCTGAGCCGACACAGGAAAATCAGGCCAGAAGTTCGCATCCCGGAACAAAAACAGATCCAAGAGCATCAGATCAGTAATGGGCTGTGGTGGTTCACCATAGGGTTTAGAAAGCGCGCCCAAAGTGTTACTGGGATCAGACCAAGCATCTACTGAATTTGCATCCTTGAAATCCATGCGTACGATGCGACCATTGTCCACCTCAATTAGTCCTGCACCACTAATGAAGCCTCCCGTTGCGCGCAATTCGTTTTCATTTTGGGCCAGAATCAAATAACGACGTGGCCCCTGGAAACCCAATATTTCCGGCAGAACTTGGGACACTTTCAAGCCACTGCCGGCAAGCGGAAGCCATTCATCCGCCATCACTAATAATGTACGAATTCGCCAAGGAAGCCCTTCGGTGCTGCCCAATTCTTCGCGAGCCGCAATTACACGATCCATCTCCAAACTAGCCTGCGCTAAGTCTGGTTTTGCCTCCTCCATTATTTTCAGCAGCTGTGGGAGCGAAGACGCGGAGATATTATCCTCGCTTTGTACCAACAAAAAGGCCGGTTGCAATCCCCGGAAAGCAAAAGCGGCCGCTTCCGTACCGGCATCAGCCATTACCATGAGCTGTGGCGCTGCGGCAAGGGTGGGACCGATCTCCGGCAGCCAATGTAATAGGGGTAGGACAGGCATCAGGAAACTCAGCTCCTGCCTAAGTGTTACTACATCGCCCCGAATTCCATATACCAATGTTTCCAGCGCTTCAGGCTTAACACCTGCAATCCCATTTGATAATAGACGCTCTGCTTCCCCTTGTCTGGCCAGTAAAGAAGAAGTTGCCTGGTAAGTACGCCATACCTTAAGTCCACCCCAAATGAAGAGGATAATCAGGCCGGCGAAAATAAGCAGCCAAATTAAATTACGTCTGCTTTTAGTGGTATTTTGGCTCACTGACCCACCCACAACAAAAACGAGCACAAGCTGTCAACTGAACAGGGCCCTGGTTTTAGAAACATTTTAGTAACACACTATCCCGATTACATTAAGAACAATGGTCTCTCACAAGAGGCCATATAGTAGAGTGACAAGAAGTATATCTAAACAGGGTGTAGATAAACAGTAGTCCACAGAAACACAAACGATAGCAGCTTCCATTGTAATCCTATGCCTTGCTTCCCTTTGTTTCACTAAACAATACCTGATCCATAACTGACACTAAAAGGGCCAGCAGCAACCACCACAAAAAGCCGGGACGCGCCCCCAGCGCGATTGCGTCAAAAACACCAAATATCCATCCGGCCATCAACGAGCCACTCAAACCAATGATCAATACCTGGCTGGAGTGGCTCAGCGAATGCCGCCATCCAATCCATAACAGTGCTGCGCTTAATACCCAGATCCCAAGATAGGCAACAAGGCCAGGTATACCTAAGTCTAAACCGGCTTGCAACAGGTGATTGTGCGCATGAGCCACATCAAAGTCCGGGGGGATGGAAAACAGCGGATATAACACATGGACAAGA
Source organism: uncultured Chloroflexia bacterium (assembly GCA_963736615.1). GTDB lineage: Bacteria > Chloroflexota > Anaerolineae > Promineifilales > Promineifilaceae > JAACFF01. Next base: position 1,903,569 of record CAVTPP010000003.1, read on the forward strand.
TGGCGAAAACCATTCATGCTCATTCCAGTAAATGGGAAATCAGCAATTCCATAAAGCGCCCGTGACCACAGCTCCATTCTGCCCTGAATACCAAGGTCCACGGCCGTCTGCATATTTCCTTGTAACAAAGTACCAAGATCTAAATAGATACCCAAGGCAACAAAACTTAGAATGATGATCAAGAATAGCCAACGCCCCCACCGATACCTAATGGCCAGCATCATCATTAGTGCTAAGAAAACAGCCAATAGCCCACCCCGTGACTTGGTCAATAACAAAAGCAAGCTGCCAAAGACCAGCATTACCAACATCATTAGGAGAATCAATTTTAGCCACCACTGTTCGGCACGCCATAATGATGCCCAGAATCCAATCGTGCAAGCTACAAGCAGGGGAACAACCCAACACAACACACCGGCTAACTCATTTGGGTTAACGCCTCCCCTGATGAAACCAAGATTGGCGATTATTGGATCGGGTAAAAGCGACACTACTGGGTTCAGGAAAGTAAAGTTTGAGGATTGCAAACTACCTAGCAATCCAACCACCGCCATGGCCATACCCAAGACAATAATTAAACCCAATAAATGATAGATTCCCCCATCATTATCTCGCGTGTACTGCGCGCCGGCATAGAAACATGCGATGCCTAAAATCAGGCCGGCTATCTTGGGGAAACTAAGCGCCATATCAAAGACGGCCGTCAGGCTGAGCAGCAGCGCCGCAATCAGGATCAGCAGCGTCACATCGTATGGCGTATGGGGGACAAAATATCCCGTAGCAATTTTTCGAAATAACCACAATAAAGGGACAGCCAATAATAATAATCCGCGCCACCCTGTTGGGAACAACATTAAGGGTAAAAGCAGAAGCAGTATTAGCCACTCCCATTTTATTATTGTTGCAGCAGCATGGCGCATTTATCTACGTTCCCTAAAGTTCAACCAAATTCTGGACCGGATTCAAGTGTAATTTTTTGTTCCGGTAAAAGATAAGCATTGTTTCCAACAAAACGGCCAGATTGCGATATTTGAAAAGTAAGTACAAAGACCTATTTTCTACCTTAACCTAAATTAATACCAGCATCTATTTATCTCCGCGCCAAAACAAATGCATGCATTAACCGTCCTGTTTCAGGTTCAACTATTAATGGTAAAGCTTATTTTTCAATTGTGTTAATAATTTGCAGGGAGTAGGCGAGTTTGAATTAACTTTAAGGATCTTGGATATTAAACAAAAAGGGTGCCGGGCATTGGCAAACCTCAATGATTCGCCATGCCCGGCACCCTTAATCCAGAATTACTTAGTTACAATAATGACTTGGGTCAATATCACTTGCCTTAGATATGACGCCACCGACTGTCACAGTTGCCGAAACTTGTCCCATATTCATATAACAAGAAACGCGGAAGTCGATTGATTCAACATCCGTCAAACCTGGCAGCGAGCCCAGTGATATATTATTGCCATTTTCGAACGTCTGAATAAAGAAAAGGTCATTGTCATCTTCGGATGCTACCATGGTTTCTTGCAAAGGATCCCAGGCCAAACCTTCCGTTTTCAGAGAGTTGACACCAAGACCACCAAGCTGGTCATTATCAATAATGGACAAGATCAGACCCGTCTCCGGATCAATCTGGTACAAGTGGTCATCCCAATTATCGCTAACATACAAGTTTCCAGACTGGTCGAATTCGAGTGCCTCACCGTCCTCGACGATAACACCCAAAGTCTCATTACTCATCACCCCAAAGTCCTTGAGGAGTGAAGCATCATCTTTGGAAACCAACAGCAATCTGTCAGGCGTCGGCCCATCAGTCACGCGATAAAGAGCATATAACTCACCTGTCGTTGGGTCAAAGGACAAACCACTAATATTGTCATCCACGTTTGAACTAATATCAAATCCTGGAATCGGGATTGAACCAATGATGTTGACAATATTGGGTTCTGTCGTTGAAGCGTCTGCCAAGTTAAAACTCATCATGACTGGAGCCTTCAATGGAGGTTGCCCGCCCCCCATATCCAAGTTTTTATTATAGGCCATGTACGCCACATTGTCGGTGTCAATGGTGAAAGAGCCAATATGTCTCCCGATAAGCTGGGTCACACCATCAAGATCAGTGTAATTTAACCGTCCGTAATTAGTCAGTCCCGCCGCGATCGCGCCTTCCGGTATCAGGGTATAGTCATCAACAGTGAAGAGCCCATCTTTGTCCTCATTAACACCCCACAGGACCGGCACGCCTCCCGGCAGTTGTGGCGGCCCGACAACACCTGCGACGCCTGTAGCCTTATACTGCCACACTTCGCCGGGATCCAGGAAATCGTCATCATCGCCGACTTGCACCGAATCGAAGAGTGGTACTACGCCCTGGCTGTCTGTCACTTCTACGTCCTCCTTAGCAAAGGAAACGTTGCCTGTATTTGTGACGTCATAGGTCCATGTAACCAATTCACCAGGTGGGATTTGGGGCACACCGGGTAAAATTGGCTCGTTGGCATCTTGGCCATTTGTGTACTTTACGATGCTGATACCTGGTAAATCCGGTGGTGAGAAGCCGAAGTCTACAGTCATATTCTCGTTAGCATCCGGCTGTGTGCTGGCGCAGAGGCTGCGGCTTGGCTCGTTTGTTGGTTCGCTGCCAGCCGTTAGGTTAATAATCGTTGAACCAATACCGCCGTTGACAGGTGTGTTCTGGCCATTTTCATCTAGATCGTCATCGTCCGGCGTATCGCCCCCTTCCGGCAAGGATGAGACAAGACCATTCAGAAGACCAATCTCAGTGAACTCATCAGCCGGAATGTAGATGATGTAATTCCCCGACACTAGGTTGTCAAAGAGATAACATCCGTTGTCGGCCGTGGATGTGGTTTGCAGCGGAGTATCAGTTACGCCTGTACCAGGATGTAACTGGACCTCAACGCCGTCGATACCCATCTCATTGCCGTTGACGATACCATCACCAGCGGTGCCGCCTTCCTTACCATCATCCAACCATACACGGTTTCCTACGGCAACGGGAATTGGTATATCCGGCGTGAAACCAAAGTCAACCGTCATGTTCTCATTCGCATCCGGCTGTGTGCTGGCACAGAGCGTGCGACTTGGTTCGTTGGTCGGTTCATCGCCAACTGTCAAATTGATGATTGTTGAGCTTATGCCATTATTGACAGGAATGTTCTGGCCATTTTCATCGACATTATCATCATCCGCAGTGTCGCCACCTTCGGGATCGGATGAGAATAGATCTTGCAGTGGGTTACCCGCCTCAAACTGGCTGCCTGGGATGTGGAGGATGTAATCACCGGCGGCAAGGTTATCGAACAAGTAGCAGCCATCAGCTCCAGTAGTTGTAGTTTGCAGCGGGGTATCAGTTACGCCCGAACCCGGATACAACTGCACTTCAACGCTGCCTATACCCAACTCAGTGCCGTTGACTATACCGTCACCGGCTGTTCCACCACCTTGACCATCATCCAACCACACCCGATTACCGACAGCCACCGGTGGTGTTACCGGCTCATCGATGAAACCAAAGTCCAATGTATGATTGTTATGCCCCGCGGCACCAGATTCAAAGGCTATCTCCGCATTCTGGCCGTTCATGACAGCATCCGAATCTCGTAGATCTGTCTTGTTGTTATTGTCTACATGACCGTCGGCATTTGCCACCGTCAGCATGTATCCACTAGCCGATATGGCTGGCTGCGTCAGGTCAATTCGCAATACATATCCTTCTGTATTGGGCTGCAAGCCTTCCACACCATATTTTGCATGCTCACCAGCCAATGGACCGGATGCAGCATTGGAGAAGTAATAGTTTCCTTCAATATCTGTAACGGCCGTAGCAAGTAACGTGTTGTCCGCCGTATAAAGCATCACGTTCATCCCTGCCATCGGATCCTCATCCGGATCCTGTATGCCATTCTTGTTACTATCGAACCATACTTTGTCCCCAATCTCCAAAGGTGCCTCTTCACAGAACACTTCCAGGTCACCTAAACCATTGTTCTTGCCCTGCAGTAACGCAGTCTCATCAATTGGCGGCGTCGTTGGCGGCGGCTCGCCGGCAAAGACACGGTAAGAGCGCGAACGGCTCCCGTCCTGTCCTGAAAGGTAGATAATACCACCATCAAAGAAGTTCGACGGATCCTCTTGCGGTATCGGGTTGAACGATGTTGTCAAGGCATCCGTCTGTCCCGGTATATTGCTCAAGCCACCCTGTGCCACTTCGGCGTGGCGTGGGAAATCATTATCAACTACGGCAAAGGAATCGTCAAAGAAATACTCGCCGCCGCCTGGGCCGTTATTATTATTAGCCCCCGCTGTCGGCGGCAAATCACCCACGGACGCATTGTCTTCCAGCTTCCAGACGCCCGGTCGTACAGGATCATGCGCGGCCGTTAAGATATCACCCGCCGTTGCAGTCATGTAGAACTGGGTGGGCGAACTCATTTCCGGCGGGAAGCCAATCGGATTGCCGTTTGCATCCCGCGGATCACGCGTACCGTTGCCTATCATATCGCCGTTCCGGTCGCGCAGACCGATGATCATATAGCCGCTGGCAAACTCGATGTCCGTCAACAATGGCTGCGGGTAAATGGGTATTCGCCGCGTAGTATTAACTGAAGCGGCGCCGCTCTTCATTAATAGGTCACCAAAGGTACCAACCCACGGATTCCAATCCGCTTCCTTGTTGTCCACCTGTGTGCCACAATCCTCATTGCCCGGTATGCGGTCCGCACATGCTCGCGGATAGTTCAGCGCGAAGTCAAGTACCGGCGTCCCGTCGAAACTGCTCCCATCAAAGGCATACACATAGGCACGCATGTCACTCGCCTGCTGCGTGCTCTGCGCCGAACAGACCATGCCCGCATACAGCACACCGTCCTGCACCCCCAACCCAAACGGCCGTACATCTCCCACCGCACAACCTGCCGGTGATGGCAAGGCAAAGCGGGCAATGTCGGCAGTTGTGAACGCCGGTGATGCCTCATTCAATACCGGTATGCGGTACAACATCTTGTCATTCAGATTGACTGTATAGAGATACGCCTCATCCTCTGTGATCTCGATGTCTCCCAACGATATCTTGCCCACCTGGTCAAAAGAGGGATCGTGGATGTAATACTCGATTATTTCAGCCGGGTCCGTCAAAGCAGTGCCGTCATGCGGATCTGCACCCGCCGTGTTCGCTCCGAATATCGCATTCAGATCTGCATACACACTAACTGTATCCCCATCGCGGTCGATGCGGTAGATCGCCCCTGTGCCATTTGGTCCGAATCCCGAATGTCGTTTCATAAACGCACCGGCAAAGATGACATTCTCCGCACGTTGGTACGCCAAACCATTCGTTGTGCCGATCTCGTTGACATCCGCCTCTATCGGGTGCTTCTGGATCCCTGCTACATCATTGTTCGCATCATCATATGGACTTCCTCCATCCGCCGGCAACGGCAAGAAGGGGTCGGTCAATGATGTCGAACCGGCCCGGTAATTGAACGACACCAGCGCCGGCAGTGCCTGCTTCTGGTTACCGAACAGATAACAGGGTGTGCCCAGTTCCGGATTATCCTGGCAGTAATCTGCCGGGTTGTTCAAACCTACATTGACACCGGCCGCCGGTGCTGTGACAAAGGCCACGGTCGCTTCCGTGTCATTGCCCACTGCTCCTGGCTGCAAGTAGTCCGGGATGCCGGTGAACTCCAACCGGTAATCCTCTCCCGCCGGTAGGTACAAATTGTACTCGCCCCAAGCGTCTGTAATGTCATACGCTGCACGGTAGCCGTCGGCATTGTAAGCCGACACGATAATGCCCGGCACACCCGGTTCGGCCGTGTCCCGCGCTCCATTGGCATTGTAGTCTCGAAAGACATGGCCGCCGCTGCCCGGGTCACCATCATTGAATATGACGGGTATAAAAACGTCATTAACAGCCATAGCTAGGCTCTGCACCTGCGCTTCGCCTGCGGCACGCAAGGTTGCCATCTGCCCCCGGCCGAGTAGAAAGAAACCTAACAATAAGAGTATGCTGATTGGCACAACAAGGCCTATCACTCCTATACGTTGTGATATGTAATGTAAATGGGATTGAATTTTTCGCATCTTGATTCCTCCTGTCAACTCATCAGACTCATGAATAACGGTATCTAGATACCTGTTAGGGGAATACTGGAACGTTGATAGGTATACAAGCACCGGGGGCAGCAGAACAATCCTGCCATCCCCCTTGTATTGTACTGTAGTATTATTCCTTTGGCAACCCATTTAGATCCTTTTTGTCATCTAAACAAGTTTCCAATTGCTTCTTAACAACATCTGAACAGAATTTCTTTATCATTTTTGTCATCAACATTGAAACGCGAGCATTCACCTCGCGATAAATTACTATAAGGAGTAAATAAAAGTGAGAAACAAATTGACAAAAACAATGGTAATTGGTCTCGTGGTTGTACTGGTCATGTCCCTTGGCGTGGTTGCCGCCTTTGCGCAAGATGACACAACCCCAGACACACCTTCAACACCAACATTACCGTCTGGTCGCGGCTTTCACGGCCGTGGTTTTGGTGGCAACAACGATGAAGCTCTGGCCGAATCACTCGGCATAACGGTTGAGGAATTGCAGGAAGCCAGGCAGCAAGCAGCAGCTGATCGCATTGCTCAGGCTGTCGAAGAAGGTTATCTGACTCAAGACCAGGCCAACACGATGCTGGCCATGAACGCCCTCAGAGAATATCTCAATCGTGAGGAAATCCTGGCCCAGGGTCTCGGTCTGACCATAGATGAACTTACGGAAGCAAAGGAGGCAGGCACATTACAGGATTTATTGGCCAATATCACTCCAGCCGAATTGCAAGAAAAGATGCAATCAGCGGTGAAAACAGCCATTCAACAAGCAGTCGCCGATAACGTCATCACCCAGGATCAAGCAGATCTGGTCTCAGAACAATTCGAAAGTGGTATAGGTATGCGCGGCCGCTTTGGTGAACAGCGCAGTTTTGGTGGCGGTCGTGGAGGATTTCGCGGTTTCGGCGATAGTTCTCAATCAAGCAGTTTCGGTCCATTTGGGGCTACCCAAAGTGCTCCGGCCTTTGAAGCTTAATCCTATAGAATCTTTAAGTTATTAGTTTTGCCCCCGCAGATATCAACCAATCTACGGGGGTTTTTTTCAATAGATTTCACTGCCCAATCAGACGCAAGACAGGAGCTCACCGCAGAAATTACAAGCAGATGATAGCAGCATGGATGCCTTCAAAGGGACCTATTCGGCAGCCAAAAGGTTTTCTAGCAACAAAAAAGCTCTCGAATACTCGAGAGCTCAAAATTTTAATCTTCGATTACTTCCAAGGCAGAAATTTAGTGCCCGGAAATCAATCATACCCAATACGAATTCATTTTCTTAGGATTCCGTTCAACCGTTGCGCCGGTTGGCAAATGTCACTTTGTTCCAGGTATTTTTAAATGCGTCCGGGATTCGGTTTCCGATTTGTCCGCTTTGTTCTTCAGCTGCGTAGTACTTATATCGACCATTTTTTGCAGGTGCGCGATTAAGGACAACTCCCAATATATTGGCACCAGACTGCTGCAGGTTAAATACAGCCCGCCTAGCCACATCGCGTCGTGTTTTTCCGGCCGAAACAACAATGACTACACCATCAACTCGCTTCGACAAGACTGTAGCATCGGCAATGAATGCAGCTGGAGGGCTATCTATAATTATCATATCCGCCTTATCCTTGAGACTGGAAACGATGATATCCATACGCTGCGACCCCAGCAGCTCCGAAGGATTAGGCGGCAGTTCACCTGCAGTAAGTAATTGCAAATTGTTTATTTCTGTTTCCCATAAAGGGATATTTTCTCCGGGATCTAGACTGCGGAATTGATTTGTTAAACCTATGCCTCTGGGAAAACGGAAGACTTCATGCAAAGTAGGTTTTCTCATGTCAGCATCTACTAAAATAGTTCTATACCCATTTTGAGCCATCGCAATAGCGAGATTTATCGCGGTGGAAGACTTTCCTTCCCCGGGGGTGGGACTAGTAACCAGAATGGAACGCCCTGGTTTGTCAATCGACATGAACTGGATGTTATTTCTGATCATTCTGTAAGATTCGGATGCAGGAGAGAATGGTTCTTTAGCAACAATCAACTGCCCAATGAAGTCTGGTCTCTCAAATCGACCAATAGATCCAAGAGGCGTAAGATTAAGATCTTGGGCAATATCATCTTCGGTTTTCAAGGTGTCATCCAAAACTTCTAGCACAAAAATTACGCCCACAGCCAATATGCTGCCCACTACAGCCGCAATAATCGTGTTAAGACGGATAGACGGCCTAATAGGCGATACTTTGGCATATGCATCATCAACCACGGCAAGATAGTTAGCTGATTCTTTGCTCCCTGATAATCCCAAATACCTCGCATAGGTATTCTCCCAACCAACCGCCATTTCCTCTAGATAATTGATTTCAACCTGAATCTCTGCCTTTTGTTCATCTGTTCTTGCCTCACTCAATAATTCAGCCAGTTCTACTAGCCTATTATTGTTATCCTCAATTCGTGTTTGTAGATCCAAAAGCCGCTGTTGAACAAACACCGCCGAGGCTTCAACTTCTTGGTTTTGGAGAGATGCGGGGCTTAATGAAATCAATTGCTGCGCAATTTCATTGGCAATGCGTACGGCTTCCTCGCGAGAATCAGCTTCAACTGATATTTCAAGCAATTGTGTATCCGGCACCAGCCCAACGCTCACCCTTTTCCTCAATGTTTGCCAGCGATAAGGCAAACCGAGAGCTTCAACAGTTCCGTTAAGAACAGGCTGGCGTCTTGAAATATCGGCATATGACAATGCCAGACGTTCACTTGTTAGAATGTCACGACTGTCAAGGTTAGTTGCTTCGATGGATTGGCCAACAATGACACTTGCCGTTGCCTGGTAAACGGGTTTAATCCTTTGACTATAGGCATATCCTATACCAGCCGCAGTTATGGTCAATATGAGTACCAACCACCATCGCCTCAGGACCGAGCTAACAACTCGCTTCAATTCAACCATATTATTGTCGTTCATACTTTCCCTCCTTCCTCCAGGCAACCAAGCCGAGTGCTGCATTGATAATTGTCTTGGGTTGCTCCGTTTATCAATATCATCAGTCGTTTCCGGGGTCACTGAAATGGGATCAGGTCGACCTGATCCCGACGGAATATCGATTATCGGTTGCTGGGCATGACGGACATCGCCTGATATTTTAGTTGACTTACCAGCAAGTTGCCGGTCGCTTAGCTTAATATTAAAAATCGGCGCTGCCAAGGAACTACTTAATTGTTCCGGCGAATGTTGGGTCATTGACTGACTCGAGTCTTGTATCTGACCCAACATAGGCGCTATTTGACCGTTACTATCGAGATCCCCAGATGTAAATAACAATTGGGCTCTTTGAGCAATATGCTGGCGTATTTGGGGGCTCTTCATATCTCTAAATTCCTTCAAATTCTTAGGAGCAAAGCAGTCAATGGCGTGAGTTAGGGAAGGTCTTATACTAACTTCCGCCGAGTTTTACAACCACAGAAACGGTACGGAAAAGCACGTATAGATCCACCCAAAATGACCAGTGCGTGATATAGTACAAATCGTATTCCAGCTTAATAAATGCGTCATCTGTGCTGCTTGCATAGCGATAGTGAACTTGTGCCCAACCAGTTAAGCCTGGTTTGACCATCATTCGCGTATCGTAGTAGGGAACCTGGTTCCGTAGCTGCTGAACGAACTCAGGTCGCTCTGGTCTCGGACCTACAAAGCTCATATCACCCTGCAGAACATTTATCATTTGTGGAATCTCATCCAAACGCGATTTGCGCATGAAACGGCCGACACGTGTAATTCGGTCATCATTCTTTTGGGCCCATTGGGGTTTGCCATCCGCTTCTGCATCGGAAACCATCGTGCGGAATTTGAGAATACTGAACGGTTTCCCCGCACGCCCAGATCGCACTTGCCGGTAGAATACCGGTCCCGGAGAATCGAGGCGTATAGCCAGTGCCAATAAAGGCAACAACAATCCAAACAATGGCAAGCCTACAATCAGCAATAAAATATCTATCAAGCGCTTGGCTGCAAGTTGTATACGCTTGAAGATAGCCCGATCTAGCAACGCGTGGGCAGCCCAATGTTCATCAATGTTTTCAATAGGTACTTTCCGCTGGAGTCTGCCAAACAAATCAGGCATAAATATTAAGCGTATTCCATTCGCCTGGCATTGTACAAGATACTGAAAAAGATCCTGATCGATTCCATTTTCTGTTGCTATTACGATCTCGTGGATTCGTTGTTCACTTATTATTCTAGGTAAATCACTGGTAGAACCCAATATGGACAAATTGCCAGTGTCAGATTTAGGAAGGGTTGGCTGAACCCCGATACAACCCATGACATTGTAATTAATTCCAGCCTTCTCTTCGAGCAAATCCATCATAGATCTTGCCTTTTTCCCCGTGCCAATTATGAGGACACGATAGTTAAAGGAGGTCATTTTGGATATCTTGATGTAAAGCAGTCGCCATACGATGATTAGTGGTAAAGCAAATACCATTGAGTACAACGCTATCAGAGAAGACGTAGGATTACGGAGCAATAACGAAACCGGAACGAATATGATGAGGGCTAACCATCCGGTAAAAAATACTCGAAACCCTGTTAATGCTCTGCTGTTTGAAGTAGGGATATCGTAGAGATCACTAAGTTTGGCACATCCTATCCAGATTGCAAACCAGATGATCAACCAGTACCAATTTTCGGTACTCATGGATGATCTAAAATTAAGGTTAGAGATCCAATCTCGCAACAGTACAGCTACTACTGCCGCCGCTATAAGGAAGAAGAGATCCCCCGTCATTAATATCAAGCGACGTTCCGAGAATGGGGCTTGAAAAGCCTGATTACGCTGTCTAATTCTTGCGAATGTGTTGTTAATATCAGGTAAACTGTCATCCAGTGTTAGAAAGTTGTGACTTGTATTGCTGCTCATTGAATTATTCCTTACATCTTGAGTATTCGAAATGGATCCACGTTGCTGAAATCAAAGGTAGGCACTGATTTAGATAATCAACATTTTGAAATTATCTAAGCATGCTGAAGCCGCTCTGATTTATCTTCAATTGGAAACTGGATCGGGGAATAGTGATTTCTGTAAAGGGTCTCCAATCTCTTAAACATACTTTGTACTGAAAATTCTTTGGACCGTCTTTCTGCGATAACTCCCATCCTATGGCAGAGGGCTTCGTTGTTAAGTAGCAGCAATATATGCTCTGCCATTTCTTCAGGCTTATGGGGAGTTACAAGAAAGCCTGTTTCGCCATTTTTGACTACGTCCCTTGCGCCATTCACATCATTAGCCACAATCGGCTTGCCCGCACTCATGGACTCAAGAAATGCCAGAGGCAACCCTTCCCAAAGCGAACTCATTGCCGTTATGGTCATGACACGTAACAGTCTAGAAACGTCACTTCTATAACCAAGCAAGAAAACGCTGTCTTGCAAACCAAGCTTTCTGATTAAGCGTTCACAGTCGGAGCGTAGTAATCCATCACCAACAAACAAAAATTCCACATTTGAATATTCTTTGGCTACAATCTCTGCAGCTCTAATGAAATCTAATGGGTTCTTTTGTTTATCTAAACGGCCGATCATCCCGACAATCTTACTGTTTGGCCGCAATCCCAATTCTGCACGCACCTCTTGCTCATCAACGGGCTGCTGGAATTTCTCTAGGTCAATACCATTGAAGATCAAGGCATACTTGCTTTCATTACCGATTCCGTGATCCAACCCTTCGTATATATCAGGGCTAGACACAGCGATTATGCGTCGAGTAAATCTTGCACAGATTCTCTCCAGGTTCAGACATACCAAACGGCTCGATCGAGATAATTCACCATTAAACCCCCAACCATGCACATGGTGAAGGATCACTGGCACCCTGGCACTAAAAGCCGCAAGCCTTCCAATTATGCCGGCTACTGTTGAGTGCGTATGGACAATATCAAATTTCTCTCGAGTAATAATCCGCCGAATATCGGCAACTGCCCTTGCATTTGTGATCGGACTAATATCATTGATCAGGCTGGGGACGACTTGTGTGGAAATTCCTTGTTCATGTGTTAGGTGAGTTACATCACTCCTGCCCGGTGGGATTGGGCCTGTAATAAGCTGTACCTCAAAATCAGGATGGTTACTGAAATAACTACCTATATTTAAGACAACATTTGTCGCACCTCCCACAGCCAAACCGGTGATAATTAACAAAAGTTTGATCTTTCGTGAATCCTCAGTTCCCGGCTCGCTCAGGAACACATTGTTAACTTTGCTATCTATTCCATCCATAGTCACTCCTTTTCAGCGAAGGCTGTACTCTTGTGCCGTCGAACCTCGGGGCCACTATTCTGGAAAATATTCCAGACAGCTTCTTTGACTTCTAAAATGGTTTGGTCGATAGGCTTTTGCGTGTTAATTTCATATACTGAAGTATTCTCAAATTCCAGTTGGGTACTTCGCGCATGCCGCTGGCGGACGTAATCCTCCGGTTCTTTTTTGCCGCGGGTGGCATTTCTTAACAGCGTAACTTCTAAGGGGGCGGATAAATAAACAACCAGATCTGGAGAGGGTACGCCCTGATACCACTTTGTCTCTTGGAGAGCCAACCACCGCCGAATTGACAGCCGGTTGCTTGAATTGGATAAAGAACTCAATTGGGGGCTGTCAGGTGCTCCGCATACTGCGGATGGATATCTATCAGACAAAACAATTGTTCCATTAGAAGCCTTACGAGAGGCCTGGTTGAGCAAAGATCTGCGATCGTATGCGAGAAGGGTGGAACGAAGAACGAACGGAAGCGGATAACCTGCTTGTACATTCTCTGTATGTTTCTTAACGGCGTTTTCGTTTTCAATGCGTGTAGATCGTTGTCTTGGAAGCAAGCGGCGTATCGTGGGTACAAACATATTGGGCAGAAGGCTGAGCAAAGTAGACTTAGGTTTACCAGTATGGATCTGTTCCACAGAAAAATGCTCGCCAAGCCAATCCCTCATCTCGGCGATTAGTGTCGATTTACCGGTTGCTTCAGAACCTACAAAAGCGATTATGGCTCCTCCATGTTCGGGGGCCATGTCCTTGCGCGATCCAATCAGACGATAAACAAGCAGCCTCGTAAACTTCTGTACCCCTTCTACCCAGACCCTGAAGGTTGAATGGCGTGCATATGGTCGAAGTTGTGAACGTAATTTATGCCCAAGTTGAACACGCCGTTTGAGTGGCGCAGGCTCCTTTAATGCCCTCACACAATCTTCAAACAAAACAGGATCAAGTTCGGGTAACCAGTGCCTGACAAAACTCAATGTGTCATCGATCGAATCTGATTCCGATAACCAGCAAGCCTCTTCCTTCACCTGATTCCAATATCTTGCAAGCAACGCGAGTTCCATCGGAGACGTATGTTTCAGCATCATACGTATTGTGAAGGGTACAAGTTCAGCACTTTTAGTTGGTACCAGAACCGAATCCATCTCTCTAGTGTTCTGCAACAACATTTTTTCCAATGGCAAATGGTAGTTTTTGGTTAGGCTCTCACCAGTGATAACTTGGTAGTAAGAATGTACATGAACCAGGACGCCGCTCTCCTTGTCAAGAGCGTAATAATGCTCTACTGTTGGAAAAGCTTGGCTATCCTTTGTTTCAGCGGGACTAAAGGTGAGTTTTTTCAGTATCGCTTGAAAGCGCTCGGTGTCTTGCTGGTGAACAAGCAAATCAATATCAGTTTGACCAAGCAAAGATTCGTGCAAGGCCATATTGCTTTTCCAATGGCAATATGTGATTCCATTTTCATTAAGATCGTCTATAAGTTCTCGAATAAGTGTCAACATATTTTTCCATCTCCACTGTGAGATCAGATTCAGAACAGTGGCGTGACTTACACGCCCAAAGGGTATATCCCTACTGATTACACCAAATGTCCTTTATTTGATTTTCAGGTGAGTTTTGAGTTATTTAATACTGGCTGACATTGAGAAATTATGTGTCCTTTCTCAACGGCAATTCTAGGCTAGGGCTTGATAAGAACGGATGAAATCGGCAACAAGATCGGCTGCCGCATCACACCGTTTATTAGAGGATTCGGGGTTTTCCACAATCAGAACTCGGTCCCGAAGTTCCTCCGTTGCAATCAACTGGTCGAACATAGTTACGGCATCATTGACATTTTTTTCTATGAGGGCTTGATTTCTAGATCTTAATTCCCTTGGAGGACTGGGCCTCTCTAATGTCCGCTTTACTATGCAATCTACCGGCGCCTTGACATAAACTATGAGGTTAGGCAGGGGAACCAAGCTGGAAAATCTTTTGATTTCATCTGCAGTGTAATAGGCGCGGTTATAAACAAATAGAACGTGAGCTAGGAGAACAGTGCCTTCATCCACAAAAACAATCTGATTGCCCTGACGTCGCCGGATAATTTCGTAAACACCCAACTTTCGCACCATACTTCGCAGATTGTTAAGCTTAAAAATGATGCTGTCACTCTTGCGGGCCAACATCCTCAATGAAAAATCAATGATTTCTTTATAACGTGGCAGAGATCGAAGCAAATACGAGAATCCGATGACTTCCTGGATAATATTTCGTGCAGAGGGATTCCTGACTCGGGACAAGCCCACTTGAGAGGTGATCACATCAAATGAAGTAGTCACATTAGCCGTTGGGGTTAACCTTCGCTCAACTTGAGATATTAATGTCGTTTTTCCAGCTCCCGTACTGCCAATAAATTCCACGATCATAAGGCAGTTATTATTCCCTTCTACTCATATCGACTTGGTTCCAAACTTGACTACGTTAATTTTCAGTTGTGCTAAGTTGCACCTTAAGCAGCATGCACTAGAATAAAAACAACCGGGTAACCGGAGTGCGCCCAGACAATAACTGTCCTGGACAAACTCTCTTTACTCTGTTGGCACTTAGGAGATACCGCTCACCGCCAAGTTTGCCGGTATCTCCCTCCTTCTCAATTCAATTAGGTGGCATTGCGTATTAACATTTCTAACTTTTTCTCATTACTTCCCATCCAAAATCGATAAAACATTGAGACATTTACAACTCTCTTCTAAACCTTAACTGGAGTGTGGACTTCTTCATGTTGTCGCCAGCTACTCAAGTCGATCTGCAAAATTTGTTCCAATTCATCAAATTCATCTTGAAATGATAGACTGAGCTGTTGCTTCAAATCCTGATCAAGTGGTGGCAGAGATTGTCCCTTTGCTAAGATTCGCGGGATACTGGTTCGCATTACTAAATCGACAGCCGGCTCTATAATTCCACTTGTGAAGCTGGCGTCCTGTTTTGGTAACAAAACCATAAAGAAACTGGAATGTCGGCACGCTACTTGCGTTAACCTTACTTCTCCCGACAGATGAAGGAAATTTGTCCACATCAATGTCCAGAAAATCTGCCAAGGTTTTTTTTGTTTGGAAAATATCAATAACAGCATTTTCAAAAATCAGGGCTAAGATTTGAGTTCTATCAAAATAGCGCAGGTACCGGCTAAGATACCGACTATAAAACCCTCTTTCCAGCGTCCTGGGTCGGGCAGCTAGAAAGTCCTCAAACGTGCCTCTAAAGTTCCTCCTCTGGACATAAAAACCATACTGCGAATATGCTCGGTGTAACCGGATGCCTCAAAATGATAATCAGCTTAATCTTGGGTAATGTAGTGAATATTCGCTCTGGACACTCGTCGCACTGATAGATATTGTGGTGAGATCTCTCCAATAGCTCGATATCTCTCGGCAAGCTCCGGTGGGAGGGAATAATGTCTCATACTAGCCAAGACCACGTTCATAATCTCGATCGAAATAGTTAATTTCGTCTCGAAGAGCTGGCATGTAGACATCTGGATGGCTGGGCAACAATGTATTCAGCCAAGTTGTACCAGCCTCGCGGTACCCCAATGCCTAAAAAGGCAGGTAATGTCATTTAACATTCCTTTAAGGATATGGTTGTGTGAATGGGTCCAATGTTCGGTTCATAAATGAAATATCTTATTCCCGCTGTAGCGCAATACTTGGTAAATTAGTCGAGTCGACCGGGCTCCTTCTATACACCTCGAATTCATAATTTGGCGCTGGGTAGCCGTGAACTTTTATCAATATTGGGGAAGACGCAATAGGGCCACCCGGATTTAATGTAATCGTACCTGCAGGAAAATCCTTTTTTACGACTCGTGTATGTGTGGTTGTAAATCCTCGGACATTGATTGGGATATCGGTATGTGACCAGCTCTCAAAAGGTGAATTGTCATTGTCGTCTGAAATGAGCCTATAAACGGTTATAGGTCTATAAGCTTCAATATTTATATCGTCCTTATGATGTCTAGGTATTTGAACTAAAGATAAGTCTTCTAACCTTTCATCACCTACGGTGTCAAAATATAATCTATCTGAAAAAACAGGTGTCTCGGTTGAATAATTAACCGTGATCATCTTGTTGCTCTTGGGTACACGTTTTTCTGGTGGATATTTCCATTCATGCAATTGCGGAAAAGGAAAAAGATTAAGACGATACCATTGAGCACCAATTACTAGACCTGCCGTTAATAAAAATAATCCTACCAGTAGAATTAGCCACGGTTTAATTTTCATTATTAGCTTTACTCGCCAGTTTATCTAACCCTAATCGACAAAATCTTATCAATTTAAGCTGGAAGGTAAACTTGTTTTATACGCAATCTCTTTCATGTGGGCAGATACTTGATAGCCCGTAATTTGAGAATAGACTTCTGCTAACCCAGCATGCATCGTGGACAGGCTAAATTTTTCCTCTATAAGTTTTCTGCATTTTTGACCGATCACTTCTCGTTCCGAAGCCGGCAACTCTCTGAACCTCTTTATTTCTTGGGCAAATCCTGCCACATCGTCAGGATTGACCAATGGAATGAAATCTACACTTTCAGCAATTTCTTGATGCGGTGGAATATCGGAAAGAATCACCGGTAGACGACAGGCCATTGCTTCTAAAACAGCGACAGGTAATCCTTCTCCCCAGGAGGTGGATACAAACAAATCCGATTGCTCAAAATAATGGAATACATCATCTCTCTCGATCAGACCAGTCATCTTGACTTGATTGTGCAAACCGAGTATTTTGGACTTCCTCGGTGAGTAAGGGTCTAAGCTTGCCCTCGCCAATAAATACCAACCTGTTGGAAGGATCGTTGGACTGCCGGAAAGCCTCTAACATAGTAAAGGGATTCTTCATTTTAATTAATCCCACCGTACTAATGATGAAATGGCTACTTTGTGGGGCTTGTTCGCCCTTTGTTATACGGTCGATGCGATCGATATCAACAGCGTTTTGAACCACGCGTATCCTATCTCCGCCTATCCACTTAATTGGCGCAGGAAAGCTATCGCGACTTGAATAGCTGCAAAAGACCAGTCGTTGGAACAAAGGAAAACTTGGGATAAACAATAGTTTATTCCGTAATGAAAAATTTTGGAATGAGTTCTGAATTGTATGCACGGTGGAGGATTTCAGTTTCCAAAACAGACCAAAGATAAATAACCCTATCATTAGCAATACCCCAGCGTGAGGGGTATGAACATGAATCACATCATATTCTTGCTCGTCAAGAGCCGCTCGCAATGTCCGGAAGAATCCTGTTATCGAATCATCACCATCAAATAATTGAATTTCTGGTGGGGGTGTGATTTCAGATTTAAAGTAGGTACAAATAGAGATGTTGCGCTCATGTCGCAATGGCAGACAATGCTCATTATATTGACCATTTGTCGGTTTTAGCGAAAGTATAATATGCAGAATACGTAGAGGGTTCTGTGACTTAATCATAATGATAACAGACATCTCCTAATTTACAGAAATATATTGGATTAAGGGTTTCTCGGGGAGAAGATTAATTTCTGACTAGTTGTTTAACTACTATCCTAAAAGCAGGTTTAGGTATTGGTTTGTTACGGTTTCCATTTCATATGGTTGCCAACTTTCAATCGGTGGCTTTTGAGTATCGTTTTCCAGTGACTTCCCGATTGCACGAGCCAGAGCACCTACATCACCAACCGGAACTAGAGGGCCATACTGGCCATCTCTCAATATCTCGCGCGGTCCGCTTGGACAGTCCATTGAAACTACTGGCGTGCCACAGCACAGCGCTTCAATCAGCACGGTAGGTAAGCCTTCCCACCTGGAAGAGAGGACGAACAGCGAAGCATTATGCATGTAAGCATAAGGATTCATGACGAAACCTGGAAGAGTAACATCTTGTGTTAATCCAAGCTCTTCAATAAGCTGCTCAAGCATCGGCCGTTCCTTTCCCTCACCTAAAATCATAAGCCGAACTAACCTGTCCTTCCGCACCTGGGCGAAGGCTCGTAACAGAGTAGGATAATCTTTTTGCGGTTCTAGGCGACCTACAGCTACAAGCACCGGGCGGCTGATCAGGCTCGAACCAGGGGTGATTTAAAGGCTCCTGTGCCTTCTCCAGAACCTCGCACCCAATCACCGAGGGATTATATATAACGGTGATTCGTTCCTCAGGAATGTTAGTCAAATGGGCCAGATCATCAGCTACCCCTTGGGAAACAACAACAATTCCATCAGCCCATGGATAAAAGCGTTTTATTAGCCGCGGTGTCATACGGCCGCGCCAGCGCGCTGCGTTGCCAGATTCAACTGAAACCGTGTTTTGTTCATTCACAAATAATCTTGTTTTGACACCAGCCATCCGCCAGGCCCATAAAGCAATAACATTAACATAGCCAAAAACTGAGAGCATTGCTGCGGGCTGCTGATTGCGTAGATATTGCACAAGGCTCGGCAAGCTAGTCAATGCGCGAGATGCTTTCAAATCAACGATATGCACTGGCTTGCGTACCTCAGACAGAAACTCTCCCTCTGCCTGAGCCAATACCAAATCCACAGGGTAGCCACAATCGGCGATTCCGTGGGCCAAGTTAAGCATCGAGCGCTGTCCGCCGGCACCAAACAAAGAGGGCATGAAGATTGCAATTCGTTTATTCTGAGTCATCATTTTATAGTTGCCTTTTGTCATCAAACAGCGCAAACAAAGTCCGATTTTTATTTGCCTTGTGTTGGCAAGCTCCATTGTGGCTGCCTGATGAATTCGGGTGCAAGGTCATCATTCTGATCAAGTTCTTCAGCCACTTCGCGATAGCTGGTTACGGCCGCACTCGCAACAACCAGACTTAGAATCAGCCACGTTCCTTTCCTGAATTCCCAGGACAGCGTAGTAGCACCAATTGCCCAAACCGCTAGCATAGTAAGCCAAAACAATCTGTCCCATTTGGACTGACTCAATGCTTGGACAACCGCAATTGTCAGTATGGCTCCAAATATGATAAATCCTATCAGCCCAACTTCAATCAGAACTGATAGATAGGAATTGTGAGCTAACTTGCCCAGACTATTCACAGATCGATACATGTTGCTACCAACACCTACTAGCGGATTTTCTTCAAATGCGGTAAGGCCTTCGCTCCAATTATTTGTACGGTTATTGAGATCTCCGTCAGTGAGCTCGGAGGCCGTTGTCCCAAACCGCTCGAAAGATCGCAGTGTCTGAACATACGGTAACATAGAGGAAGATCGCCAAGGCTAAAAGTAGAAATATCGCAACCCGGATCGCGGGTCTTAGACGGATAAAGGTGGCAAGACCAAATGCCATGCCAATCATAGAGATAATCATGGCTGTGCGAGTGCCGGACAGCACAATACCCATAAAGGCTGCGGGTATATAAGCGTAATTTACCACTCTTAATAAGTTGCTCATTTTATTGTCACCTTTTGTACTGGCAAGGTACCAGGCTACAGGTATGCCCAAAGCCAGTATGAACCCGAATCCGTCAGGGTTTGTCTGACCGGCAGGGCTAAAGCGCTGGTAATGTGAATAGTAAACGTTTCCCGAAAGAAAGTTGCTGATCGCTAAGCCAACGGCCACATATTCGCCCAGGACAATAGCTTGCAGTCCAGCCATGATAGCTGCACGGGTAGTGTAAAGATCCCACAAAATTAAGACCATCATCAACAATTGAAACCAGGTCCGCGTGTGAGTCATAGTTCTGTCAGGATCTGCGCTCCAAAAAATACTAATAGCATTCCACAACACGAAAATGATGACTAAAATGTGAAATAAACTAGGTTTGCGAAATCGACCCGTATGTATTACCGTCACTATCCATAAACCTGTCAATGTAAACCCAATGATTTTGGCACCTGAACCTAAGCCCAGGAAGCTCAACCACACCTTCCCAAGGAATGATAAAGATAAAAACCAGCGACAGCATGTAAGTGATTTTCCGCATGGCTAATGTTCTCCGTGATAGACGGATGTATCGATTCATCTTTAATTTCCAGCCAGGGAAAGCGATGTTGACAAAATCCAACATCTGCCGGCCTAGTGATGGTGCGATTAAGAGGATTACTAATAGATAGGTTAAAGCGCCTGGTATTATGTATATGGGCAGTTTTACGAATAAGTGAAGTTCTTGATCCCTGAGAATATATTTCAGCCCCACAATCACACCGACCATAGCCAAGGAAGCTAAAAGTGGGGCTGCTAACTGCTTAAAATAAATTTTGAAATCGATCCTCAACAGCTTATGAGCCGCAAAATAGGAAATTGGCGCCAGCAAAAATCCGACAATGACGAAAGACGCGGCAACGGCCACAATACCCCATTGCACAACCAACAAGAAACCAATCACGCTGCAAATAGAAGTCAGGAACAGGATAGCGAATTGCCAGGACGGTTTTCCAAATGCCTTAATGATACTGCCGTTAAAAACCAATACTGACTGGAGTATGCCCATCAACGCCAAAATTTGCATTACAGGGACACTTGGTGCCCATTCTTCCCCAAAAATGGCCGGGATCAAATCTGACGCTAGGATAGCCATGCCAATGAAGACAGGAAAAGCAAGTAGGCTCGTGAACTGCGTAACTTTGTAAAAAGCTCGTCGCATCCGTTTCGGATCTTGTTGAAGTCGAGAAAATGTTGGAAATGCTACAGCATTGGTGATTCCTGTTACGACTCTTATTATAACTAACAACATCTTGTAACCGATGGTGTAGATACCCCAATAGAGTAGTCCCCAAGAAAATAACCAATCAAAAAATCATCCGAACGTCGATTGAAGTAAACCATCGAACTTATTGCCGGCCATAGAAATGCCAAAGGTGAATAGATCTCTGTAATGCCTTTTAGACAGGTTGAATCCTGGACGCCAATCACTGGCCCCCCATAGAACGATGACTCCAGCCAGGCCGGCTACCAGCTTTTGCCCGACCAGGCTCCAGACTCCGAACCCAGCAAAGGCCATGCCAACAGCCGACTATACCGCCCACGAATTTGGCCGTCATTGAGCGGGCTGGCCAAGCTCTTGAAGCCAAGATTTCGTTGAAGAATCGCCATCTGTGTACTGCTAAGGGCGCCAAAGATGAAACTGATTGAAAGCCACCGCAATACCGGTGCCAGTTGTGGCTCACCAAAAAATTCGGACACCAATCCTGCTGCAGCAATACTGACCATCGTCAAGAAGATGACCAACAATACGGTGATCCAGAAAGCCGTATCAAGATGTTCGCGATCAATTTCAGCGCGCTGCACAATCGCCGCACTAAAGCCTTGATTCAGAAAGACTGAACAAAGGCCGTGAAAACGGCAGCCAAGGCAACCAGGCCAAAAGCTTCCGGTGTCTAGCAATCGCGCCAGGATCACCAAGATGAGGAATGAAATAGCCTCTCTTCCCCACTTTTGGATGACCGACCATACTACGCCGTTAGCCGCTTTTTCGTCGTAAACTCATTTTTGCAATCATCAGACGAACGCAGTCGCGAAATACCCTTACGATTGAGATATAGTAACGGGCTTATAGAGCATGTAATGCTTCAAGCGGGCCAAGGTCAAATTAAGGTAATCAAAGTTTTTGTTCTGTCTTTGCTGGTAATCTGCTACGTCTCCCTCAAGCGAAGGGCCATATTCTCTTTGAAAATTGGGTATAACTCTTGTTTGGCATAATTGTAGAGCTCCAGATCAGCCTGCTGTGCATCAATGAGCATTTGCCGCGTGCTTTCATTTGAGAGCAAGCTTTGGGCAGGTATTTGTCGCGAGCTACATTTACTCGCTTATATGAAATATTCAAATCATTGGCCACAAGTCCTTTCAACAAGACCACTGATTCATCAAAATGTTCGGTCAAGCCGACGAAAATATTCTTCTCCTTGATGATTCGAATTGCTTCATCTACATCTGCCACGCCAGCGATCCATTTCGTTTGGTGGTTGCGTGTCCAATCCCTCTGAATCCACTCTTCAAAGACAAGATTTTTCTTCTGCGACACATTCACCTTATATTGAAAACGGGAGGCGCACAGCTTGAGGGGGTCTCGCATAAAAGTGAAATACTTGAACTCCGTGCCATTGTCCCGCCAGATCGGGATAAGCCATAATACGATGCCCGGCAATGCTTTTCAGGTTGGGGTAAAGCCTGCGTAATTGTTGCAGATCCTCGGCTGAAAAGGGGGCGCCCTGCCAGCGGTTGTGCCAAGGCTCGACCTGACAGTGGCGAATGCCATAAGAGCTGCGCAGGATGTGGCTTACGTAGTGCCGCCAGTCTTGTGCATATGGACAAATACAAGCATTATGTACCTCTAATAAAAGTAGCGCATATCCTAGATCAGGGGCGAAATTAAATATAGACAAAATTTCATCTGCAATCTGCGCTACAGATTCCCGATCTGTATCAAAACGAATCAGTGTCATCTGTCGATCAGCCCCAGATTCGGCAATTAGTCTGCTCCAAAAGAGTTCCGGTAATTGTTAAGTATTCATATGCCTCTTTTTCACTTTTTTGCTTGATGGTATGTATTTGCTCACGATCGCGAATGCGCTTCAGCAAGGAATCATTTGGCGCATCAAGCCAAATGACCATGTCTAAAGCATCAATCCACTCATTGAGTAGATCTGGTCCACCATCTCTCAAAGTATTACTCGTTGTGATTTCGGGCCCAAACTCGCGGAGAAAAGCCAGTCTGTAGATTGGTCCATGGTCTAGGAGCGTGACCATTTCATTATCTGGTGACTTTTCTCTAAAGCGTGCAGTGCTGCCTTTAAATATGCCATCGACCGGGCCTCTCTCCGGTCAAACCAATCTGCTATGGCGATATTGCCGAACATAAGCCGGTAACAAAAAAAGGTATTGCTTACAAAGAAAGGGATTTGTCTATTCTGGAGGGATGGATATCTGCGAGAAAATTATTGTCACGCTCGCTAAGCGCGCGTGCAAGGGTGCTCTTTCCTGCACCTGCCGGCCCAAGGATTTCAACAACAAGTGGTTTTTTTTCTGAGATTGTATTTTCAACCATCTTGTGACTAATGGTCCTGATCATATTAGTGCTTGGTCGTGCTGCGCTGAATTCTCTGATGTCCAATCGCTTGCTCTTGGCGTATTTGGCATCGAGACGTGATGTGAGATCATCACAAACCGCTTGAATCGCCGGATCAGTCCCCGGCAAAGAGTGTTTGCCTACCGAACTTGCAAAAATACCCTCGATGACAGCGGGATCATAAGGGAAAGCCGAGGAAATCCGAATACTCCTCGAAACGCCTTCTCCTGGTGCAGAACAGTGTCTTCATACTGGATAAGTAATACTCGTGGATCAGTTGTCAAGGCTGAGCTCGAAATATAACTGATTGCGTAAGTACCAGTAGAGACAGGCCCTTCCTCATTGCTAAGATCCTCGCGATAGAGCTCGCCAAAGAGTTGTACCGTGTCGGCACCAATATGCTTGCCCCGTGCGCCTAGTTTTTCCAATTCGCCATGAGCAACCCAACCGCATAATCTTTCAAGTGGTGTCCCCACTGCATCCGCGAGCAGGAATTAGCGACATCCTCGTAGCGACGGTAGATCCAAATTGCTTTCGCACCTTCAAATCGCGAGAGCAAATCGTCGGGTAGATTGGGAGTCGAGAATGCTGCCAAAGCTTATGATTGGAGCTGGTATGCGACGTATTAACCGTTCGATGATCCAGTCCTCGCGAAGATAATACCCATTGAAGGCAACACTGAAGCTGCTCTCCCTAAAGTCCCATCCGTGAGGAGAGTTCCCGATAGCTCCACATACCATATTAGTTCCGGATCGATTGCAGCCTACTATAAAGACCGGCACCTTATCCACAGAGGGATGGGCTGTTCGGCGTAATTGTTGCCACTTGCGTCCTCGTTCTAGACTTCGATTTACAATTTTCTCCGGGCTGACTCTCCTAAGTCGCTTGAAGACTCGTTTCCGCAGCATAGCACGCTCACCGTCGTGATAGGTTTGCTGGGTTTTACTTGGGCTCTGAGAATTACTAACACTGTCGGGAGATTTGATGTTCACCTGTTCTTGTCCTTATTTACAGCTTTGACCAGATGAGAGCCTTTAACTCATCCAGCACTTCCTCTCTAGATTTACTGCCATCAATCACATATGCAGTTGTGTTATCCCAATTTACTTCCCAAATTTCGGTAGAACGCATTCGAACTGAGTTTGGATCCTCATCGATCTTACGCTGAACAGCGATCTCTGGATTTACTCTGAGTACCATCAATAACTCAGGCAAGACGATTTGGTGGTAATAGATTTCTTCTTGTCTTATAATACTTTTTACAAGTCGGCTGTTTTGCTTTGGCCTCAATAATCCCTCAGCATGCACCCCATTCCCTAGCTGGTCTAAAAATCGCTTTGCTTGCGGCCCATCCATTAGCTTGATCTGTGCGAGAGGAAACCGGTCCACAAGTACTAGTTTACCATTGGCGGCAGAGCGCCGAGCTTTAATATAGGTCCAATATCGATCACGAGCTCTACAGGCTTCACGTAGCAACCAGGGATATCCCGAAGAAACTATAGAATTCTGTTTCAATGTCTTTTGAAAAGATGAATCGACAGGATATAGACCGAGAATGTTGCCAAGCTTCAGTATTGCCCTGACTGAAGTAGTCGTCCAGGACCAGGCGGGTTTCCCTATATGGGCCTTGTCGGTTTCTAGATCCCTTGAAAGCCACTCATATAATGCATTCACTGCGGTCGATTTGCCGGCACCATCACCGCCGACAATGGCAATCATCGCTCCACCGTTCTCCAAACGATACTTGGGCGAGGATTTGAAAAAGCGCCTGCGGATCATGAATTTCACTCGACGCCACAATTTCAAAGTGACATCATCAAACACAGGTCGACGGCCGTTCGCCTGTAGACTGTTCTGTAGTTTATGCCCAGTTTTGATCCTAGTCCAAACGGGGCATGCTGGTTGCAGGGCCTTGATGCAAGCCTTAAACAACACTATACCTATATAAGGTAGCTGCTGTTTCAAGATGTCAAGCAAAAGGTCCTCGTCAATCAGGTTTTGAAGATAGGCCATTTCTTTTCGCTCGGCGGGTTTCAATGTCCCCTGTCGACCAAGGATTGCGTCCCATGTCGAATGCTTTAATATCAACCGAACAATTAAAACGATGAACTCGTACTCAGGTGTAGGAACTTTGAATAGTTCCCCTTGAACGGCCGACCCAAGATATTGCCTCTCAATAGGAAGGCGGTAATTCTTGGACATATCATCACCCAAAATTAGTTGGTAGTGTGCATGGACATGAATCAACCGATCCGCACTTTTATCATGTCCGAAATAATCCACAACCCCATACATCTGTTTTTCTTGCGCAGCACTTGCTCGCTTGAACCCCAATCGATACAGTATTTCCGAAAATCGTGGGATGTCCTCACGGCTAACCAGCAGATCAAGATCGTTGTCACCGCTTGCCGAACGATCAAGCGCATTATTGCTTTTCCAATGGCAATATTTGATGTCTTCCTGCGCCAGTTCTTGGCATAATTTAAAGACGAGATCGAGAGCAGGGTATTCGATAGCCATACTTCCAAAAAGCAATTTATCTGAAGTTTCACGATAATCGATTGACATGTTTATCATCGGTCAGCAATCCTATAAACGACTCTATCGTTATTATTTTTGTTCAGTATTGAAACATAAATCGTATCGATGATTTCTTTAGATGAGCTTATTAGAGAAACATTGTGAGTAGCTTTACTGTAATCGATTACTTTGTTCCAGCTTCTGCCTCCATCCATGGTATACATAAGCAGACATCTAGTATTGCCAGAAGAATGCGGCAAACTGGCCCAAATTTCATTCCCGTTTATTGACTTCCTTTGCACCATATTATTAATTGGGCTTCGTCTATAGGGATCTGGCACAATCTGTTTGGTAAAGTTCTTCCCATCGGCCGTTTCCACCAGGAAATTGGTCCCACCTTGATAATCCGTTCCAAATACTAACTTCTCATCACTTTCGATAACCGCAGTATGTCCCCCCATTTGAATATGGAATCGATTAATAGGTTTCCAATTTTCAGCGTTTTGCAGATCAGCGGGATTTGACGAATCAGTTACCCAGAGCTTTTTATAATTGTCACCATCAGCCATAAAAATCTTGTTGAATAATCTACTGTATTTCACAAGGTGTATATGCTTATTAGTCCCCTTTTTTATTAGGAAATCTGTGGTTTCCCACGTTTCGCCCTCATCACTGCTTAAATATAAAAAAGCCAGCTTCTTCCACCGATTTGTCTCCCAAACATTGCCATATTCAGCAATCATCAATGTATGATTTGGGGTTTCAGTCATCGCATTATTGTGCCTGAAGAAACTTGCCGAAGACCCCAGCGCTAAAACCCTTTCAAACGAGTCGCCGTTATCTATACTCCTGTAGACAGCTCCTTTTATGCAAACAAAAATCGTGTTTTGGCTTGATATGAAGATAGACTTAATCTGTTCAGGAAATTTCTTTATTAAGGAAATGGTCTCTCCATTATCACTGCTTTTATACAACTCTCTATCGTTAGGATATAAACAACCAAAAATCTCTCCATTGGAATTAACGAATAAAAGTTTCCAATTGTGGGCAGTTCGAACTATAGATAGCTCTCTACTGTCAAAAAAAAGATCGACTTCTTGGCCAAAACCTGGACTGCTCAAACTTGCGTTCTCTAACATCAATGCAGCAGCATCATTCAATTTCAAATAATTCTTTTTCGGAAATAACCTCAATTTATGGAAAACCTCCCAAACCATAAATGAAGAAAGTTCGGTTAACTTCCCATATCTATATACATCTTGAAAGAATAGGAACGGATTTTTCACGCCCTTTTTCTCAGATGGCAAAGAGTATCGTTTTGTTAGATCGCGTCCCATAATTACCCTATTGGCCTAAAGAGATATTTAGCCATCATCCCTCAAATACTTGTTCGCCTTTCTCTAATGCAGTCAGAACAATTTCTGATATTTCCGGTCGCATAAACCAGCTAGGCGGCTTCTCTGCTCTTAAAAACATAGCTCTAGCCTGCGATCCACTTATTAAATCTAGTCTATCGCTTTCGTCATATGCGCCATTGCCATTACTCTGTACATAACTATCTAAACTTCTAGAATAGAAAATCTCATTGAATTTAACTATTTTCATCCCCAAATCAGGAAAATCATCAAATATTTTTTGTGACGCATAAGGATCATAATAATCGCCAACTCCGGTATGATCGCGACCAATGATAAAATGACTGCATCCGAAATTCTTTCTACACAGAGCCGTAAAAATAGCTTCTCTGGGACCAGCGTATCTCGAAAATGTTGAAAACGCGGCAAATACAACCTTTTCCTTTGGATAAAAGCTCTCTATCATCTTCTCGTAGCTTTTAACGATGTACTCTGGTCTAAAATCTCCAAGTTTCTTCTTGCCAACCACCGGCTGCACAAGAAGGCCATCACAGTTTTCATCTTCCATCGCCTTTAGCTGCATAAACTCATGTCCTTTATGCAGGACATTTCTGGTATGAAAACCCAGAACTTTTGCCCAGCCTCTGTCTTCAAACAATCTTCGCAGCTGTTTTGGCGTTAATTCATACGCTCTTGTCTCCGATTGCCTTCCCTTAATCAAATCTACCTGCCCGCCGAGTAACACCGGTTGCATCGCCCGCATCATTTTTACGCCAGGATGATCGTTACAATCAGTACCGAACATCTTCATCACTGCATCTTCTTTGTCGAAGGAGAATTTTTCACTTAGATGGAGGATGGCCATAACCTCACCCCAATCATCTGTTAAACCGATGTCTTCACCGATTGATAATTCATCTGCCTTCTCTTCAGATACATCCAGAATGATCGGGAGAGGCCAGATGACACCATTAGCCAAGCGCATGTTGGATAATACAGAGTCGAAATCCTGTTGACCCATGAATCCTTCTACCGGACTGTAAGTCCCGAAACAAATCTGTTCAACATCCATTTGTCTGTTCAGATCAAGTTTTACCTTTAGCAGCGAGTCTAAGTATCTTTGATCAGGTGATTCGGACAGGACACGATTTACCAATTTCCCGCCGTGGGGAGGAATTAATGATGAAGATACATTTTCTAAGAGATAATTTGAAGATTCTAGTGAGCTGACGAGACCTTTCACCAGATTTCTAGGATCACTTCCATTAATGGCTGATTCGGTGTGCTGGATCAATGTATTTAACATGTTAATGCACTCCATCGGGTGTTTTCCGATTGCCGTTTCAGCCGCCAAAGTCAATCCATGCGCACCATCAACAATCGTGTTCACTACGTCGTGTACTTCTGCCCGGGTGGGCTTCTTCTTCTCAATCATCGTTTCCAAAAGATTGGTCGCCACAAATACCCCAGTATTATGTCGGCTGGCCTTAAGCATTATTATTTTTTGGGTAAAAGGAATCTTCTCAATCGGGATCTCCTTGCTCAGGTCACCGCGATCAATCAATATAAAATCTGATTTGCTAATAATTTCATCAATGTTCTCTAAAGCATCGACACACTCAATTTTTGAAATAATCTTCATTCGATTTTGTGTGGCTCTTCTGACCTCATCAATCGAGTCACCTGACCTGACAAAGGAGACAGCTATATGGTCAATCCCCATGCGTAAACCTAATTCAATGGATTGATAATCCTTCGGCGACAGAGGAGGTAACTGTAATCTTTTCGTAAAAACGGGATCTATGACGACTGCCTTATTCTTACCAATGCCCCCACCGGTTATCGTCTTGCCTGAGATATAACCTTCTGAAGCAGTGGAAACATCCGTCACGCGCAAGATCAAGGTATCAAAATCAATATGGATCAAATCCCCGATATCCAGTTGTTCGATCACATATCCAGGTTTTAAGCACAGTTTTGTCTTGTTGCCGGTTATTGCTTGGGCATGAATCTCTACTCGTTCATTTTCCTTGAAATAAATTGTGTCCTTTTCTAAGTCGCCAGTTCTTACCTGAGATCCCTCAGTATCGATTATGAAAGGGACGCCGACTTGCTTGGCCATGTTGATGAAGTATTCCAGATCTTCAAGACTGGAATGAGACATATTGACCCTTACAAAATCAACCCCTTTATCCTTAATTTTCCTCAGGTCTTGTACGGAATTTGTAGCTGGCCCAAGGGTTACAATTATCTTTGTTTGTTTACTATACATAACTATCCTCTAGATCTATAAATGAATTGTAAAATCTTGAATAATTTCTTTCAGGTCTTGCCAATTACCTGAGAAAAAACATGTCAAAACCTGTATCGCTTTTCTATTTTTGTTGACTGTTTGTGAGGGATTGAGTGTTGGTTAATAGTAGGCCTAGGATGTCTGTCGGGTTGCCTTTACCTAGAGCTCTTGCGCTGCTTCGCTTCGATCAATAGTAATCTTTAAATCGTTCCTTAACTGTTATTTCCTTGCTCCAACATTTTTCGGAGTCATCGATGACCAATTGTTGATATTTACGGTACACAGGGTGAACTTCCCGAATCAGTGAATGTCTGGCCGGCGACTGGTATAAACTCCCAATCATATTTGGTTGGGTGGAGAGTCAATTTCAGCACGCCATTAGTGCTGCCATTCCTAACCTCACTGTTAGGTTGAATATCGCCAAAAGTGTAAAATCCCGCGCCACCCGTCCCCACGATAAACTGTCGGATACCATAATCCTCATCGGCCGTTCCAAAAGGATCCTGAGGGGCAAAACGTTCATAGACATGACTGTGACCATTCAGAACAACATCCACACCATTCTGGTAAAGAATCAACCAAAAGTCCCGCATCCTGGGTATATTTCCATGAACAGAATCGGAAGAAAATAATGGTTTGTGCCAGTATGCCAGGGTGCATAATCTTGGATTTGCTTCCAGGTCAGATTGCAGCCATTGGCCTTGGGGTGAATCTATATCGCAGCCACCGATATCTTTACATTCACTGTTGAGGACGATGATGTGCCAATCCCCAATATCGTAGCTGTAATACCCTTTTCCTGCTTCACCTGCGGCCTCACCAAAGTAATCAAAGTAACTCAAAGCGCCTTCGACATGATAGTCGTGATTGCCTGCTGACGGCCGTGTACGTGCTTTATGACGGCCCCATGTCGGATCATAACAGTCGATAAAGTCTTGATCGGTACCATCCGGATAGGCATTGTCTCCTAAGGTGAACACTGTACCGGGAATATTGTCGAGCAACTTGGCCGTCTCTTCATCCCTTGAATGACTGCATCTGGCGATATCGCCTGCCCCAACTAACACTGCTGTACTACCGGTAGAAACTGTAATCCCAGCGGTATTAAAACCAGTCAGTCCCACGCTGTTATCTACAGTTGCTGTGATAGTGTGAAATCCCATGGAAAGATCTGATCTAGCGAAGGAACCTCCAATACCGATTGTTCCATTAAGACTGGATTCCCATGAAAGGTTCGCCGTCACGTCTCCGTCATCAATATCCCAAGCTGTGGCGCTAAAGTTTATAACGTCTTCTTCATTGAAAATGGCTCCATTCATCGGAGCATCGATCATCACCTGTGGCACGAAGAGTGATATATACTCCACGTGCAGCAATGGCGCTCCGGCCTGATCCCCATTGTACGATTCGGCCACTCTCTTGCCTGTACCTGTGATGATGATCGCCAGCGAGTTGCCGCTCATCCAACCCGGCCTGTCCACAATCTCTTGTATTACTGAAGCAAGATCTGGTGTCTGCTGGTCAGAACCTGTCTCGCCTATTGTTGTCCAGGGCTGAGGGGTCCAATCTACAGTCGTATTCGTTTTGATCCGGCTGGAGATGTCGTCGGTGGCGTTTGTAAAAGTTGGGGCATTGTCAATCGCTTGCCCTTGAATGGTCAAAGCTGTTGACTCCGTATCCGTCTCGTCCGTCTGGAACTGAATGTATGCGTTGGCTATCATTGCCCCTTGAGGTATAGCCACACCATTAAAACGCATGCCCACTGTTTGAATATCACTTTCACGAACCAATTCAAGATCGGTGCTATTAAGCCTAACTAATCCAGAACTATTCTCTTCCGCATCATCTGAAGCAGCTCCAATTCGTACTTCAATGGCAACTGGGGCTGGGGGGTTAACAACGATCGCCACCTCATCGGAAGCGGTCAGCGCACCATCATCGGCCGTCAGCCGAAGGACATAAGATCCATACGTAGAGAAGAACGCTGTAGTATCGACAGCATTGTCCTCGTTGAAGACGACCGTGCCTGGCCCACTGACCATGCTCCAGGTCGAGGTCAGCGACGACGGAATTGGCAATCCGTCATCCGTTACCGTCCCGTCCAGGATGACCCTGGCCGGAAATGCGATCATTTGGTCTGGCCCAGCAATTACAATCGGCGGGTTATTGGCCTGCGTTGTATATTCCACATGCAGAAGGGGCGCTGCATCTGCAACACCATCATACGCTTCGGCAACACGCTCGCCATCACCCGTGATAATAATCACGACTGAGTTGCCTGCTGACCAGCCAGTCAGGTTCACAATCTCTTGCATAACTGAGGCTATATTCGGCGTACGCTGATCAGGATCCGCTTCATTCTGCGTCGGCCATGCGGCTGGGGACCACACCACGGCAGCGGCCGTTCTTGGACGAGATGATAATTTAGCATTGGTATTATTGAACGTCACCGGATTTTCGGTCGCTTCCCCTTCTATCGTCAACATGGTATCAACTGATGAAACCTCATCAGTTTGGAACTGCACATAGGAATCGACAATGGTTGCACCGGTAGGAATCGTGATTCTGTTAAAGCGCATACCTACAATTTGGTCGCCGGCTCTATCAAATACCATTTCAAGATCTGTGCTGGTTGTTGATACGAACCCCGATGCACTCTCTTCTGCATCATCTGAACTGCCGGCCACTCGTACCTCAAGTATCGTCGTGCGACTAACAACGGCTGAGGAAATGTTTTCCCCAACTAGGAAATTGGCAAGAATAAGCCCTATTATGAACGTTGCAATGACTCTTCTATTCTTGAAAGCTTTGGGTAAGGATATCATTTTCCCTTATTCAGCTAATCCTATGGACCCAAGAAGAAACCATTGATGACTCCAGCAAGACCATAAGCAGATCCGTCCCAATACGGGCTGAAGGTACAGCTTGTAATTGCACCAAACGAGCTGGGCACACATGTAAAGATATCGGCGCCGTCGCCGGACGCACCGGTCACGGCAAATGCACTCCTGGTGCTCAGGTAAATATCACCATTACTATCAATCCAGGTGCCATTGATATCTTCACCGCTGTTGTCATTCAGACCTACAATCGAGCCGTCAAAATACAGCTCCCATGTTCCACTTGTCGTCGCTCCCAACGAGGTATCCGTGAAAATGAGCATGTCTTCATCCCCACCTCTGAAACCACCAATATTAAAGGAGCCTCTGAGACTGACTACCAGGCGGCCATCAGGAGCAAACCCCATCGCATCAATATCCTCACCCGTTAAGCCCACATCTTCACCATCGAAGTACATCTCATAGCTGCCGGCGGTTGTTTCTCCCGTCGATAGTGGGGATGAAGCGTACAATGTCGAAATCATCAACCGCACCCACATCGGGTATCGTGCCGGATACCCCCAGGCTGAACAAGATGCTGCCGTCGTCATCGACATGGAATGCATCAATTTCTTGGCCGGCGTACCCAGACCAATGTCTGATCCATCAATGTGTATTGACCAGTTCCCGCTGCTCATGTCGTAGGCCACGATATCTTCATCCTTGAAGGAGATACCTCCCGCAACCCCAGTCCCCCCGGTACTGATATAAAGGGTGTTAACAGGCTGCTGTCCTGAGACGTAACATTTACCAAGGCCGTATCGCATTCACTATCTGCATCACATATCTCGTAGCTGAAGCTGTCTGAACCGCTGAAATCCGTGTTTGGTGTGTAGTTGATGCTGTCATCGGTCGGGTCATTCGGTGTCGTCCGTTATTGACCGTCGCCGAGCCGTTGCCCGGTTGCGACAGCACTGTGATTGCCCCTGTTGATGGCCCGTCACCGCCAAAATCGTCGTTATCCAATACGGCTACATTGTTCTGCCCGCTGTTCTGTAACACTGTCATTGTGTCATCAACAGCCGTCGGCAGATCGTGATGG
The DNA here is from genome assembly GCA_963736615.1 of uncultured Chloroflexia bacterium. Classification (GTDB taxonomy): domain Bacteria; phylum Chloroflexota; class Anaerolineae; order Promineifilales; family Promineifilaceae; genus JAACFF01. The sequence continues at coordinate 1,937,125 of CAVTPP010000003.1, forward strand.
AATTAATGGTGATGTTCACTGTTGCGTATCACAGGCATTGAAACTGTCACATATCTCGTAGATGAAGCTGTCGGCGCCGTTGAAGTCTTGGGCTGGCGTGTAGTTGAAGCTGCCGTCGCCAATATTGACCAAGCTGCCATTGGCCGGTTCACTGCAACCGGCACAAGTTGTGTTGGTCGTTGTCGGGTCCAGGTTGCCGTCTAGTCACTGTCGTTGGCGGACACATTGATGCGTCACCGCGTATCTTCATCTGTTGTTGCATTGTCATCAACGGCCGTCGGCGGGTCATTGGTCGGTGTTACTGTTATGTTCACCGTTGCGGTGTCACATGCGAACCGTGTCACAAATCTCATAGACAAAGCTGTCGGGCCCGACAAGCTTAAGTCAGGCGTGTAGTTGAAGCTGCCGTCTCCGTTATTGACCAGGCTGCCGTTAGTGGCTGCTACATGTTGCGCAGCTCGTATTCGTCGTCGTCGGATCCAGGTTACCGTCTACATCGCTATCATTGGCATCGGCATCGATAGTCACGGCAGTGTTTTTGCCGTGGTCGTAACCCCGTCATCCCTGGCTATCGGCGGGTCATTGTCCGGGTTGACAGTGATTGTCACGGTTGCCGAATCACATACTGAACGCACATCACAGATTTCGTAAACAAAGCCGTCGCTGCCGTTGTAGTCCGGGTCCGGCGCGTAGTTGAAGGTGCCATCCCCGTTGTTGACCAGGGTGCCGTTTGCTGTCTCACTGCAGGTGGCACAAATCGTGTTGGTGTCGCCGGGTCCAGGTTGCCGTTCGGGTCGCTGTCGTTGGCGGCTACATCAATGCTCGTCGCTGTATCCTCATCGGTATTGGCACTGTCATCATTGGCCACCGGCGGGTCGTTGGCCACGGCCATATACTCTACGTGCAGTAAGGGCGCTGCGGCTGCCACCCCGTTATGGGCTTCGGCCACCCGCTTCCCTGTGCCGCTGATGATGATTACCAGTGAGTTGCCGCTGGCCCAGCCGCTCCGATCTACGATCTCCTGAATGACGGAGCGATGTCCGATGTCTGTTGGTCAGCTCCTGCTTCTCCTACCGTGTTCCGGGCGCTGGTGTCCATGGAAGCAGCCGTTGTTCTGGGCCGGACGGGCGGTATCGGAGATGCTGAATTTAACGCCGCTGAATGTATGGGCATTGTCGACATCTTCACCCTGGATAGTGAGATTGGTGGCTTCTGAATTAGCCTCATCTGCCTGGAACTGGATGTAGGCATTGGTGATGGTTGCGCCTTGCGGAATGGAACGCCGTTGAAGCGCAGGCCCACCGTCTGGTTGTCCTTGTCAAATACTAGCTCCAGGTCGCTGCTGTTGAGCGACACACGTCCTGATCCATCGCTCTTCGGCATCATCTGCACTCGAATCGACACGCACTTCGAAAGTATCGGGAGGGCCGGAATGACGGTGATGAAAACGGTGGCGGTATCGCACAGGCTCGTACTGTCGCAGATTTCATAGACGAAGCTATCGTTTCCGGTAAAGCTTGGATTCGGTGTGTAGTTGAAACTGCCGTCGCCGTTGTTGACCAATGTGCCATTGCTCGGATTGATACAGCCCGCACAGGTCGTATTGGCTGTCGTCGGGTCCAGGTCGCTGTCCGGGTCGCTGTCGTTGGCTGCCACATCTATAGGGACGGCCGTATTCTCAACCGTATTGGCGTTATCGTCTCGGCTATGGCGGGTCGGCAACGGCTAACGGTAATATTGACCATGGCGGTGTCACATTCTTAATGTGTCTAGAATTCGTAGACGAAACTGTCTGAACCATTAAATCTTGGCTGGTGTATAGTAAAAGTACCATCCCCATTATTGGCCAGTGTCCCATTGACGGTTGGGTACATGTTGCGCAAGTGGTATTGGCTGTCGCCGGGTCCAAATTGCCGTCCGGATCGCTGTCGTTGCCTGCCACGTTGATTGTTATCGCTGTATCTTCGTCCATAGTTGGGCTGTCATCATTGGCGACCGGTGGATCGTTAGTTGGCGTAACGGTGATATATACTGTGGCCATGTCACAAGCGGCATTCGTGTCGCAAATCTCATAAACAAAGCTGTCCGGCCCGACATAATTTAGGTCGGCGTGTATCAAAGGTACCGTTACCATTATTGATAAGTGTGCCGTTACTTGGAGTGGCGCATCCGTACAGGCTGTATTGGCCGTTGATAGGTCCAGGTTGCCGTCCGGGTCCTGTCATTGGCCGCCACATCAATTGTCACTGCCGTATTCTTAGCGGTGCTCTCATTGTCGTCCATAGCTAGAGGCGGGTCTGCTGCTGGATCAACTGTAATGCTTACTGTCGCCGTGCCACAGCTCCCCAAGGTATCACAGACTTCGTAAACGAAATTATCAGGGCCATTGAAATCTTGCTTCGGCGAATAGTCAAAGCTGCCGTTCCCAAGATTAACCAATGTTCCATTTGATGGTTGAGTGCAGTAGTACAAGTCGTATTAGCACTCGTCGGGTCCAAGCTGCCGTCCGGATCACTGTCATTGGCTGTCGCGTCGATGGTGACAGTCGTATCCTCGAGTGTGCTGGCATTGTCATCGCCCGCTACGGGTGGGATATTATCCGTAAGACAAGCTGCGCTCCCCGAATCAGTATACGTTTCACCAGCGACCGGAATGAACTCCCAGTCGTAGCTGGTTGGATTTAAGGTCAGCTTCAGGACGCCTAAGGTCTGATCATTGCTGGCCTCACTGTTTGCTATTGGCGGTTGCAAGGTGAAAGTGCCGGCGCCGCCTGTGCCAACAACGAACTGTCGAATGCCATTTGCATCTGCAACGCCAGCAGAATCTTGGGGGGCGAAGCGCTCATAGTTATGCTCATGGCCGCTCAAAACGATTTCTGCACCGGCATCATACAAAATCTGCCAAAAATCTTGCGTATCCAAGTCTAGGCCGTTTGAGCTGAAAAGAGGATGATGCCAAATCGCCAAGGTACATGTACTTGGATTTGCGGCCAAATCAGCCTGAAGCCATTGTCCCTGCGGATCATCGGTGCCACAACCGCCAATCTGTGAACAGGCACTGTTCAGGACAATAATGTGCCAATCTGCAACATCGAAGCTGTAGTAACCTTCATTGGGATCACCGGCAGCCGCTCCGAAGTAATTGAAATAGCCTGTAGCCCCTGGGGTGAAATACTCATGATTGCCAACTGAGGGATAAGTTCGTGCTTTGTGGCGGCCCCAAGTGGGCTCATAATAAGCCGCAAACTCGGCGTCTGTGCCATCCGGGTAAACATTGTCTCCAAGTGTAGCGATAGTACCCGGAATAGTTTCAAGCAATTGGCCGTTTGTTTTGCCCCGGTCCATCATCCGCAATATCTCCCGCCGCTACTAGCACATGTGTACCATTAGCAAACACAGTGACTTCGGTTGTTTCATTAGTGGTCTGGCCCTGACTATCCGTTACTGTGGCCGTGACAATATGCACTCCTTCAGTCAAGTCAGATCTGGGAAGGAACCGCCACTACCGATTGCGCCATCCACGTCAGATGTCCAGGTCAGGTTCGCCGTCAGATCTCCATCCTGATCGTCATTGGCCGTGCCGCTAAAGCTAATGTTGTTCCCGGCAAAAAATGTCGATCCGTCTGCCGGTGAGTTGATAACTACGGCAGGTGGCTGGTCGCCACCTGCTGTGAACTCAACATGTAGCAGCGGAGCGGCGGATACAACACCGTCATACGCTTCAGCTACCCGCTTGCCGCTGCCACTGATAATAATGGCCAACGAATTTCCCTCGCTCCAATTAGGCCGGTTGACAATTTCTTGGATGACCGCGGCGATATTCGGGGTTTGTTGATCGACACCTGCTTCTCCCACTGTATTCCAGGGAGCGGGAACCCAGCCGGCAGAGTTAGAAGTTCGTGGTCTATTCGTAACATCACTGTTAACCTTGACAAATGTTTCTGCGTGGTCGCTGTCTTGTCCCTCGATCAACAGGTTTGTTACATCAGAACTCGTTTCGTCAGCTTGGAATTGGATGTAAGCACTGGCGATGAATGACCCCGGCGGAATATTAACACCATTGAAACGCAGCCCAATCGTTTGCGTTGTCGTCCCTTGAACTAGTTCAAGATCACTGCTGCTAAGTAACACACCCCCTGTAGACCTTTGTTCCACATCATCTGTGCTGGCGGAAACTCGGACCTCAAAGGTGCTGGTACCTACAACGATGCTCGCTAAAGCTGTATCACATAAGGCACCGCTGTCGCAAACCTCGTAGATAAAAGAATCAGCGCCCGTAAAACCAGGATTTGGCGTGTAATTGAAACTGC